>NZ_CP098762.1:1720000-2772500 GCF_023935825.1 Sphingomonas aerolata
TATCCAGATGATGAAGAGAAACGGTTCGCCGTGCGAGAGCACGGTGATTGGGTCGAGACGACCCGTATTTGACATTGTGAATGGGTTTTTTAAAATCGATGCCGTGAGGTGCTCGATTTTGGGGACGAGGATTGCTTAGGCAGTTCGTGAAGCGCTTCGGCGTAACGCGATCTGGACGAGCGGTTCGAGGCTCCAGATATCGACATCATCATAATATATAATCTGGCTGAGATTATAATCATCCGCACCTGACAAAGACCACGACGCACTGCTCTGCCGAGTTGGTGACCTCCTCTGGAGGCACCCAGTGATGTCGTTGGTGGTGTGGACTCTCAAGCGTGAGGTAAGGGCAATTCGTGGATGCCTTGGCATGTACAGGCGATGAAGGACGTGGCACGCTGCGATAAGCGCGGGTGAGCTGTGAGCAAGCTTTGACCCCGCGATTTCCGAATGGGGAAACCCACCTATCCCGATTAATCCGAACTGTGTGGCAACGCACAGGTTGGGTTAATTAGGTTAGGTATCACTTAGCTGAATAAAATAGGCTTCGTGAAGCGAACCCGGCGAACTGAAACATCTCAGTAGCTGGAGGAAAAGACATCAACCGAGATTCCGTTAGTAGTGGCGAGCGAACGCGGACCAGGCCAGTGCCTGAATTTCAACTAGTAGAAGTCTCTGGAAAGTGACGCCATAGCGGGTGACAGCCCCGTATACGAAAGTGAGAATTCAGGACTCGAGTAGGGCGGAACACGTGAAATTCTGTCTGAACATGGGGGGACCACCCTCCAAGCCTAAATACTCGTACATGACCGATAGCGAACTAGTACCGTGAGGGAAAGGTGAAAAGCACCCCGATGAGGGGAGTGAAACAGTACCTGAAACGGATTGCCTACAAGCAGTTGGAGGGCTTTTATGGCCTGACAGCGTACCTCTTGCATAATGGGTCTGTGACTTAATGTATCAAGCAAGCTTAAGCCGATAGGTGTAGGCGCAGCGAAAGCGAGTCTGAATAGGGCGCCAGAGTTTGATGTATTAGACCCGAAACCCGGCGATCTAGGCATGACCAGGATGAAGGTGCAGTAACATGCACTGGAGGTCCGAACCGATTAACGTTGAAAAGTTACCGGATGAGTTGTGTTTAGGGGTGAAAGGCCAATCAAGCCGGGAAATAGCTGGTTCTCCGCGAAAACTATTGAGGTAGTGCCTCGCACGAACACCTTAGGGGGTAGAGCACTGGATGGGCTAGGGGGTCGCGAGATCTACCAAACCTAACCAAACTCCGAATACCTAAGAGTGATATGCGGGAGACAGACGGCGGGTGCTAAGGTCCGTCGTCAAAAGGGAAACAGCCCTGACCTACAGCTAAGGCCCCCAAATCGTATCTAAGTGGGAAAGCATGTGGGACTTCCAAAACAACCAGGAGGTTGGCTTAGAAGCAGCCATCCTTTAAAGAAAGCGTAACAGCTCACTGGTCTAAACAAGAGGTCCTGCGGCGAAGATGTAACGGGGCTCAAGATACGTGCCGAAGCTTAGGGTGTGCCACTTATGTGGTACGCGGTAGCGGAGCGTTCCGTAAGCCTGTGAAGCGATCTGGTAATGGGTCGTGGAGGTATCGGAAGTGCGAATGCAGACATGAGTAGCGATAAAGAGGGTGAGATGCCCTCTCGCCGAAAGACCAAGGGTTCCTGCGCAAGGCTAATCCGCGCAGGGTGAGCCGGCCCCTAAGACGAGCCCGAAGGGGGTAGTCGATGGGAACCACGTTAATATTCGTGGGCCTGGTGGTGTGTGACGGATCATGTGTGTTGTCATCCCTTATCGGATTGGGATGGCTTCGAAATGGTTCCAGGAAATAGCCCCACCGTATAGACCGTACCCGAAACCGACACAGGTGGTCAGGTAGAGTATACCAAGGCGCTTGAGAGAAGTGTCCTGAAGGAACTCGGCAAATTGCCTCCGTACCTTCGGAAGAAGGAGGCCCTCACTATGCGCAAGCACTTTGAGGGGGCACAGGCCAGGGGGTAGCGACTGTTTAGCAAAAACACAGGGCTCTGCTAAGTCGGCTTCAAGACGACGTATAGGGCCTGACGCCTGCCCGGTGCCTGAAGGTTAAGTGGAGGGGTGCAAGCTCTGAAATGAAGCCCAGGTAAACGGCGGCCGTAACTATAACGGTCCTAAGGTAGCGAAATTCCTTGTCGGGTAAGTTCCGACCTGCACGAATGGCGTAACGACTTCCCCACTGTCTCCAGGACATGCTCAGCGAAATTGAATTCTCCGTGAAGATGCGGAGTACCCGCGGTTAGACGGAAAGACCCCGTGCACCTTTACTGCAGCTTCAGAGTGGCATTAGGAAGAAACTGTGTAGCATAGGTGGGAGGCTTTGAAGCATCGGCGCCAGCTGATGTGGAGCCATAGGTGAAATACCACCCTGTTTGTTTCTGATGTCTAACCTCGTTCCGTAAGCCGGAACAGGGACCCTCTGTGGCGGGTAGTTTGACTGGGGCGGTCGCCTCCTAAAGAGTAACGGAGGCGCGCAATGGTGGGCTCAGGACGGTCGGAAACCGTCTGTTAGAGTGCAATGGCATAAGCCCGCCTGACTGCGAGACTGACAAGTCGAGCAGAGACGAAAGTCGGTCATAGTGATCCGGTGGTCCCTCGTGGAAGGGCCATCGCTCAACGGATAAAAGGTACGCCGGGGATAACAGGCTGATAACCCCCAAGAGCTCATATCGACGGGGTTGTTTGGCACCTCGATGTCGGCTCATCACATCCTGGGGCTGGAGCAGGTCCCAAGGGTTTGGCTGTTCGCCAATTAAAGTGGTACGTGAGCTGGGTTCAGAACGTCGCGAGACAGTTTGGTCCCTATCTGCCGTGGGCGTCGAAATTTGAGAGGAGTTGACCCTAGTACGAGAGGACCGGGTTGAACATACCTCTGGTGTACCAGTCGTTCTGCCAAGAGCGCAGCTGGGTAGCTATGTATGGACGGGATAACCGCTGAAAGCATCTAAGCGGGAAGCCTCCCTCGAGATAAGATTTCATAGAGCCGTCGGAGACCACGACGTTGATAGATCGGATGTAGAAGTGCGGTAACGCATGGAGCTAACCGATACTAATTGCTCTATTCGCGCTTGAGAGTCTCACACCATCAATGACAACACTGGGTTCGCCCAGCGTCAAAGATGCGTGCGGATGATTAAGACGACGCCAGATTGCCAATCCCCTCGCCGTCGAGGGATTGGTCATAAATACCACTAACCTTGCACGGTATCGATTTTAAAACCCTCAAGACCCGTCGCAAGGCAGGCCTCGAGGGACCCAGATATCACAGTGACGCATGTCGCACCGGCTCCATTGCCTGGTGGCTATAGCGTCGGTGTCCCACCCGATCCCATTCCGAACTCGGCCGTGAAACCCGCCTGCGCCAATGGTACTATCGCTCAAGCGATGGAAGAGTAGGTCGTCGCCAGGCATTGAAGCCCGTGCGACATGCATCACACGATATCTAAACCCATTCACAATCTCATCTACCCTTACGTCCCTAACCGGACCGTCGCGGGGTGGAGCAGCCCGGTAGCTCGTCAGGCTCATAACCTGAAGGTCACAGGTTCAAATCCTGTCCCCGCAACCAACGGTATCACAACAGGCCCGTCTCGTAAGAGACGGGCCTGTTGTGCGTTTGGCGCGCACGCTTCCTCCGCGAACGCCAGCATCCGGTACAGGTCACCGTACAGCTGGATGGGGCGGCGCTTGCCACCACGCGCGCTGCCTGGCTGCACCACGATCTTCTCGATGAGCGGGCGGATGGTCTGCCGGGCGCTCGCACCGTCGGTGGAGGCGAGGTGCGTGTCGAGCTCGGCAATCGCGCGCGTGTACAGGCTCTCGTAGTTCGCCGGCAGGCGCACGACCGGCGACGCTGGCGTTGCAGCGATGATCTCCTCCAGTCGCCGTTCCTCGGCTTCCAAATCCTTTACCCGTGTCGTCAGTGCGCGGGGGGCGTCCTCATCTTCCTCAATCTGGGTGACGAGATTGGCGATGCGCGTGCGGATCTCCACCAGTTTGTGCTCGGCCGTGGCACGCTCAGCGTTTCCGGCCTGCGCCGCAGCGGCGAGTTCCTGCTGGAGCAGAACGGCGAAGCGCTTGATGACTGCTGGCGTCAGCAGCCGCTCCCGGATGCCCGCCAGTGCGCGGGCTTCCAGCTCGATGGTGGTGATCGAGCCGTTGTCGCATGTTCCCGTGCGGTGCCCCTTGCACCGCCACCGCCCGGCGCCGGTGGCCAGGAACGCGGCGCCGCACGCGCCGCAGGTCACCAGCCCGGAGAGGAGGTGGGTGGGACGCTTGGCACCCGCCAGCGGGTTGCCGGTCAGTTTGAACTTCGCGTCACGCGCGCGGCGTGCTTCGGCTTGCCGCCCCTTCACCTGCTCCCACAGCAGCTGGTCGATGATGCGGAGCTGCGGCTCGTCGCGGATGATCCACTCCGCCTCGGGGTTGAGGCGCGGGCGGCGCGAGAAGCCGCGCCGCTCGTTGGGCACCTCGACCCACGTCCGGCGGTTGAAGATGCGGCGGCCGATGTAGAGCTCGTTGTTGAGGATGCCTTCGCCGAGCGTCACGTCGCCCGACAGCGTCGAGGGGTTCCAGACCCCGGCATTGTACTTGCCGCGCTCGCGGGCGCGCGGAGAGGGGATGCCGTCGGCGTTGAGGGCGTTGCAGATCCGCTTGAGGCTCCAGCCCTCCGCGTACAGGCGGAAGATGCGGCGGACGAGTTCGGCCTGTTCGTCGTCGATCTCGAGCTGGTCGAGCTCGCGACCTTGCGCGTCCTCTCCGGTCACCGCGCGGCGATAGCCGAGCACGCGACCGCCCGTGGCGCCGCCGCGCGTCGCCTTGCCGCGCAGGCCGCGCCTGGTCGTATAGGCGATGCGCATCCGCTGCTGCTCGCCGATGATACCCTTGAACGCGAGCACGAGGTCGTCGACCTTGCCCGCCACCACCGTGTGCACCGCCACCTGGTGCAGCCGGAACAGCTTGACCATGTAATGGAGATGCTCGGCGTCGCGGCTCAGCCGGTCGACATCCTCGATGATGAGGTTGCGGACCTGGCCTTTGGTGATGAGCTTCAGGACCTCCTGTAGCCCCGGGCGCTCCATCGTCGCGCCGGTGATGCCGTCGTCGCCGTGGAAGGCGATGACCTCCAGCCCGCAGCGCTCGGCATAGCCTTGCGCGAACAGCTGCTGGTCGTCGACCGACGACGTCCGCTCGTCGGGGTCGTCGAAGCTCTTACGGCCATAAGCGACGGCGGCGTGGGTCATCGGTCGGCACCTTGCAGCGGACGGAGGATCAAGAGTGCGAATCCGACTGCGCGGAATCAAGCCGTGGTTGTGTGATCTCCGTCGCCATATCGGCTTCCGCTTCCAGCAACAGCGCACGTGCAAGCCGCCTCGCCAGCAGGAGCAGCAGCGCCTCGTCGACCGCAGACAAACATAGCCGCGGCTCGGCGGTGCTGTTGTTCGAGGAGGTGGCGGGAACGGCCATGACGGCGTTTTGGGAGAGGCTTCAAGGCTGTGTGCAAAAACTCGACATTCGGCTGTTCAACTATTTAAGCCGCGTATAGGTGTGGCGCGGTGTCCCAGCCGGATCGTCCCAGCCGCATGTTGCTGCCGCGAGGCGCTGTCCGGCTGCGGGCCGATTTTGGTGGGTTCCTGAAGCGTCATCGCCAGGGCAAGCTGGAGGGTGCGGCATTCGGGACTCAGGCCCAGGTCGCTGCACGTGCCGGTATCACGCGAGGGGCGCTGTCCGACATCGAGCGTGGTGCCGCGTGGCCGGGGCCTGCCACGCTCGACGCCTTGCTTGACATCCTCGAGCTTGGTTGGGAGCATGTCGCCCATGCCGTCGAGACGGACGCCGACCCCCGCAACTTCGTCAACGACATGTCGGGAGGGGGGCGGCTCGCCAGCGTGCCGGCGGAGGAGGCGCCGCGACGGCACCGCACCTTCCTTGAAGGCGTCAAAGGAAACCAGATCATCGCGCTCGGCGAGCGGATCAGATTCGCGCGACGGCAAAAGGAGATGACGCTGGTGGGAGCGGCCCAGGCCGCCGGGATTTCTGCCGCGCTGCTCTCACGCCTCGAGCGGGGGCAGCTTCGGCGGTCCAACGTGTTCAAGTTTATTCCCGGAACTGACCTACGCGACCCGCCGGTACTGGTGATCTGCAATCCGTGGATCGCGCGGCTTTGTGACGGCGGCGACGAGGAAGGAGATTAAACGCTGCGCAGCCCCGGCCGCGATGCGGTCGGTGGCCACGCAGAGCAGCCGGTCGGCTTTGCATTCTTTGGTGGAAAGCAGCCTGTCTGCTTTCGGCAGGCGATCGGCATAAACGGACGTTCGTTCAGAAGAAGGGGCGGGCGGGGCGAGTGTTGCTCCTTGGTGGAAAGCCGGCAGTCCGCATTAGGTGGCACTTTTAGCGTAAAGCGCCGTATGTTCAGGTGTGCCCCGTCGCCCTTCAAGGCGTCCCGTTCCGGACGTAGTTCCGATCATCAGGGGCGGCGACGCGGTCGCGCCCCATAATGACCTGCGTATGATCAAACGCGCTATCGTCCGATCGGACGCGTCATTTCCGGGAGGTTCCAGCCTCGTAACGTCACCGCCGCCGGTGCCGCGCCGACCGTCTTTGGATAGCGGATTTCAATGCGCCGAGTCTCACCGGGCAGGAGCGCGATATAATTGTCGTTGTAGAATGCCGGCAGGATGCGCTTTCCCGCCGTATCGACCAGCGTCAGCTTCGCATTGAGCGCGGGCACCTTGGTGGCATTGGTGAGCGTCACGGCGACCATCATGTCGTCACCGACGGATATCGGGGCGGCGACCGAAGTGCTCAGGGTAACGCTCTGCAGGCTGTTGAGCATCTGATAGGCAGCCTCGTCCTTGCCGCGCCAGTAGAAATTCTCCGCAACCGTCTTGCCGGACTGATCGGTCATGTCGAGCTTGACCAAAACCATCGGATGCGATGCGAACAGGCGGTTGAGTGGCACGGCGGCAAGCGGGGTTGCCGCATTCGCCTTTGCATCGAGACGATCCTCGCGACTGAACAGTTCGGCATTGTCGAGCCCGACCACCCGCGTGCGAACGCGAAGGCCGGGGCTTGGCTCGCGGGTGGTATTGAGCACGACCAGTTCGTTGCCCGGCAGGTTCAGCTGAACGTGGAGCGGCTCCGCGGCCTTTTTCGCCCCGTAATATGCCGCATGGGTATCATAGTCCCAGCTGTAAATCTGCCATGCGTTCGACGGCCAGGCCGGGTGGGTCATCCACAAGAGCCGGCCGGAGTTCTTGGTCCAGAGATGGCCCAGAAACCCTTCATACATCGCCTTGTGCGTCTCGAGATTCATCATCTGCGCTTTCCGCTCGAAATCGGCGAAACTCGTCGCAGGCCCGAACATCGTCGCCAGCGTCGTCATGAACGTTTTGGTGTCGCCGTTCCCGGCAAAGTGCCAGTCGTGATAGGCCAGCGTGTCGCTGAGCGGCCAGGTCTCGCTATCGGGCATGGTGGCGCGGACGGATTCAAGCGTCGAGAGCGACGGCGTTCCCGTTTCGACTGAGAAGCCGCTGGCCAGATCGGTGAAATAGCCCACCGGTGGCCGGTAGTTGTACGGCCCCGATCCCTGCAGATTGACGACGTTCGAGCTGCCCGTGAACCAGCGCGTGCCATCCTCGCGCGCGATGAGATCGTCGAGCCCTTCGTTGAGCGCGGGATAGGGCACGCCTTCGTTGCGGCCGAACCACAGGATGATCGACGGGTGATTGCGGTAGCGCCGCACGACGTCGTCCGCATTCTTCAGGAAGAGCTCCGGGTCCTGCGGCTCGACCTGGAAATTCTGCGTTGATTGCCAGAAATCGTTGAGCACCATCATGCCGGTCTCGTCGGCGAGGTCGAAAAACTCGGCTTCGGTGTTATTGCCCATCCAGTTGCGAATGACGTTCATGTGCGCCTCCTTCTGGAGACGGAAATAGGGCGCCAGCCGGTCCCGGCCGACGCGTTTCATCGCATCGTCCATGCCCCAGTTGCCGCCGCGCGCCGCGATCTGCACGCCGTTCACGCGGATGGTCAAATGCGGCTCGGGCATCGTCTCCGCGACGGGTGTCACCGCAGGGGAGCGCTCGCCAGCCGCGGTCATCGATTCGGTCCAGCCGTTTGGCGACTGCTTGATCGCTTCGTGACGGACGTCGATAAGACGTTCGCCGCGCAGGCTGCCATCGGTGAACTGCAGATTGACCCGCCGGAGCGCGCCCGCGGTATCGAACAGCGACAGGTCGTAGCTCACCTCACGGATGCCGAACCGGTCGGTACGCGTGTCCGACAGCCGGCCATCGGCCAGCGCCTCGAGCGACAATTGGTACAGCGCCTGCTCGCCATAGCCGTTCGGCCACCAGAGTTTCGGATTTGCGACGCGCAGCTGGGCGAAGTCCTTGGGTGAGAAGGCGACCTTCGTCTCGCCGGGCGATACGGTCACCGTCTTCTCGACATGCACGTCGCCAAACGCCGCGCGAACGGTGACGCTGCGCGGCGTGGTGCCGTCGTTGTGAACGGGGACGGTGATGTGGACATCGGCACGGTCGGTACGCGGCAGCGGCAGATCGGTGACGACCTGCGGGTCGAGCAGGCTGACGTCGCCATGCGCCAGCAGTTCGACCGGACGCCACAGCCCGGTGTTGCGGTCGCGGATGCCGGGAATCCAGTCCCACCCTTCGGTGGCGACGAAGGTCGGGCCGTCGATCGCAAGCTGCCCGCCATTCTCGCCGACGCCGGCGCTGATCGACTGTTCGTGCGGAATGCCGGGATGGGGCGGCGGCGACACGCGCACCGCGACGACGTTCTCACCGGCGACGGGGACGAGATCGAACTGGCCGCGGATGAACGCGCCGCGCGTGCTGCCGAGCTTGCGGCCGTTTGCCCAGACGTCCGCGGCATAGTTGATGCCGCCGAAGACGAGCGTGAGCCGCCTCCCGGCGGCCTCGGACGGGACCGCGAAGCTGGTGCGGTACCAGTAATCCTGCCGGGCGAGGCTTTCGGGGATCTTGAGGTTGTTCAACCCGTAATAGGGGTCGGGATAGACTCCGCGATCGACCAGCGTGGTCAGCACGGTGCCCGGCACGGTTGCGGCACGCCATGTGCCGCTGGGCACCCCCGGACGTGACAGCGTCGCGCCATCGTCGCGCACGTCCGGCGCGGCGGCGAGCTGCCAGCCGTTTACCAGCCAGCGGCCGTCGCGTGCCGGCGCCAACCCCGTCGGCGGCAAGGGCATGTTTACGACCGGCGGCGTGGTGGCGTCGCCGCGTGCCTTTGGCAGCGTCCACGGATCCTGTTGCTGCGTCAAACCGATATTGGCTTGTTTCTGAAGCGGCCAGCCGACGCCGACCTGCCAGAACTGGACGAGCGCGAAGTCTGGCTGGGCGCGGGCCGCGTCGGCCAGTGCCGCGGCGCTCCGCGCGCGCGCGTCGAACGTCGCGTTGGCCAGCGATCCGCCGAAATGCTGCTTCGCGCGGCCGGTGCCGGTGACGGGTGCCAGTGCCAGACGGGGCGTGACGGCGACCGAGCGGCCGGCGCGCGACGCGACCGGCCGGCCGTCGACATAGAGCGTCAGCGTGCGACCGTCAGACACGGCGGCGACATGCGTCCAGCGACCGGCGGCGAGCATGCTTCCGCCGGTGACGCGAACGCTGCCGTCGGCGCTGGTGACGCGGCCATCGACGAGCGAGAGACAGCGGCAGCCCCCCAGCGGATCGCCGACGGCCAGCAGGGTGCCGGTCATGCGCGTTGCACCGGGCCGGACCCAGGTCGACAAAGTCCAGGGCGCATCGGCGGCGACCCCTGCCTGCGCGCCGGTCAGGTCGCGCTCGACGCCGATCCCGCCGGCGAGGATGTCGACGTTATAGGGGCCGGCGTTGCCGATCGCTGCTGGCGCGTCGGCTGGCGCGGTTTGCGCTGCAACCGCGCCCGACAGGGCCGTTCCTAGCAGTAACAGGGTGGTAAGTGTCGCCAGTCGCATGAATAGTCCCTCCTGAGGTGCCGGCTTGGCAATGCTGCCGGTCAGTTTTGTGCCGCGGTATGCCGGGTCAGTGACCGACCTGCGGATCCTTTGTCCATAATCTTGCGGCACCGCGAACGCCGGAGGAGTCGCCCCAGCGTGCGGGCACGATACGGCCGTCCCACAGGTCGGAAAATGTGTGGCGGCGCACGACATCGGGCAGGCCGGCGTAGATTTCGGTGACGTTCGACATGCCGCCGCCAAGGACGATCACCTCGGGGTCGAGCAGGTTGACGACGAGCGCGAGCACACGCCCGAGGCGATCGACATAGGCATCCAGCGCGGCGCGGGCCGCGGGGTCGCCGGAGCGCGCCGCGGCAACGATGTCGGGCGCGCTGAGCGCCAGCCCGTGTTCGGTGGCCGCGGCCCGCGCAAAGCCGGTACCCGAAACCCAGCTCTCGATGCAGCCCGACAGCCCGCACCAGCATGGCGGAGGATCGGCCTCGCGTCCGCCGGGCCAGGGCAGGGGCAGATGGCCGATCTCGCCAGCGATCCCGTGCGCACCATCAATCGCGGCGCCGGAAAGCACGACGCCACCACCGACTCCGGTACCGATCACCAGCGCAAAGACGCTCTGCGCACCCGCAGCGGCACCATCGATCGCCTCCGACAGGGCCAGGCAATTGGCATCGTTGACCAGCCGTACGGGGCGACCGAGCGCCCGGGCGAGGTCCTCGCGAAAGGGGCGGCCATTGAGATAGGTAGAGTTGCTGTTGCGCATGATCCCGGTTCGCGGTGACGGCGAGCCCGGTGCACCGATCCCGACCGTGCAGCGCGCGCCCCCGGCGTCGTCCGCCGCGGCGACCAGGTTCGATATCGCGGTCAGCGCGCTGTCGTAGCTGCCGGGATTGGGAATGCGTTGCCGCCACGCAGCCGCGCCGTTTTTCGAGAGCAACACGGCTTCGATCTTCGTACCGCCGAAATCGATACCCAGCGCCGGCGCTGCGTCTTCGCATACCAGCCCGCCGATGTTGGCAATGGTACCACTCTCCCCCACGATATCCTCCCCCCATGCTCGTGACCACTGCACGGCCATCCTGATCGACAATGCCAGTTCGAAAAATAAACGCAAATTGATTATCCAATTGACGGCGCTTTGCGGCGCGGTAGAACACGGGTGCCAAGACAACGGTAAGTTGCGGCTGGCACGTGGGAGAGGGGTAGGGCGCCGCGGCGCCGATCAACTTCATTCTCGCAGGCTAAAGCGTTCGCCAATCGCTGGCGGTGTTGATTGTGAGGGAGAGGGTCGGAATGTTGCGCGCAAAATCCAAGAACATGTTGATGGTCGCCGCGTCGGTGACGGCGTTGGTCAGCAGCAGTACTGCGCTCGCGCAGCAAACATCGACGACGCAGGGGGTGTTGCAAAGCGCGCCCACAGATCAGGCTGCATCGCCGTCCGCGGCTGCGGCCGATCAGGCGAGCGAAACGCAAACCCCGACCACCCCGACGAGTGATGCCGCCGCAGAAAGCGAGGACATCGTCGTTACCGGCATTCGCGGCGCGCAGCGGCGTGCGGTCAACCTGAAGCGCGATGCCGCGTCGGTCACCGATTCGATCTCCGCCGAAGACATCGGCAAGCTGCCCGACGTGACCATCTCGGATTCGCTCCAGCGTATCCCTGGCGTGCAGATCCGCCGCGACGCGGGTGAGGGGGCCGCAATCAACATTCGCGGCCTGCCACAGGTGACGACGCTGCTCAACGGCGAGGCCTATCTCGGCGCGCAATCGATCACGACGATCCAACCGAATTTCAACGACATCCCGTCGCAGCTGTTCGCCGGCGCCGACGTCATCAAGTCGAGCACGGCGGACCTGCTCAACGCGGGCATCACCGGCACCGTCAACCTGCGTACGCGCCGTCCGTTCGACCTGAAGAAGGGCTTCACCTTCGCGGCTGCCGCCGAGGGCGCGTACGGCGACAAGACCAAGGAATTCGATCCAAACCTGAACGGCTTGTTCGGCTTCCGTGGTGAGAAGGTCGGCTTCCTCGTGTCCGGGGCCTATTCGAACCTGCATTTGTCGAACTCGCACAACGGCATCCAAGAAGGCTATGGCGCAGCGCTCCACAACGAGCAGTTCAACACCGCCGCCAACCCGACTGGCGACGTCAACCTGAGCAGCGGCTTTTCGCCCGCCAATCGTCCCAAGGGCACGATCGTCGGTACCGGCCGCGACGTGAACGGCGATGGTGACTCGAACGACGCGTTCATCGTCCCACAGGGTTTCACCGCCTGGGACAAGGTGAACCAGCGCGAGCGGATCGGTATCAATGCCTCGGCGCAGTGGGAGATCAGCGATGCGCTGACCTTGAACGCCGACGCGTTCTTCACCCGCCAGAACGAGAACGACCGGACTGCCGGCATTCAGATGCAGAACGTCAACTGGCAGGCGGCCGAATTCGTCCCGGGGCAGTCGCGTAACACGGGTTCGGTTGTTTCGCTCAGCAACGGCGGCGTGACTCGCGACTATGACCTGAACACCACACAAGTCTATAATTACGATCTCGGCAACTTCGACTC
The DNA here is from genome assembly GCF_023935825.1 of Sphingomonas aerolata. Lineage (NCBI taxonomy): Bacteria > Pseudomonadati > Pseudomonadota > Alphaproteobacteria > Sphingomonadales > Sphingomonadaceae > Sphingomonas > Sphingomonas aerolata. The sequence continues at coordinate 1,732,589 of NZ_CP098762.1, forward strand.
GTACGCGCAGAATGATCGCTTCAAGTCGCAGTCGCAGAACTACAATGTCGAACTCAAGTACGACAATGGCGGTCGCTTCAAGGCTAGCCTGCGCGGTATCTACGGCAAGGCCTATTCGAATTACGACCAGAGCTATCTGCAGTTCAGCCCGTCCAACGGCGCGCAGTGGCAGCCGGGCGGGATCGGTCATTATCCGACGGGAGACGTCGCGTTCAATCCCGGCGGCTATGTCGTCAACACCTTGGCGGGCGCGGCGTCGCTACCAGCGACGGTCGATTTCACCGGCAACCAGCCCGTATTTACGCTGCCATCGCAGCTGACGAACGCGCTCGGCAATATCGACAGCTACACGATGAAGACGACCTCTTCGGAGGGCAATTACCGGCGCAAGGGCGACCTCAAGCTGATCCGCGGTGACGTCTCCTACGAGGCGAACGACAATGTCAGCCTGGCCCTGGGTGGCCGGTATAGCGAGCGCACGGTCGACGATTTCGAATTCGATCGCGCGGCACCGCTCTATGCCGGGCAGGCGTCGCAGGCGGGTGGCTGCCTGGTCAAATGGAAGGCATTCGACGTCCCCCTGAACGATGCCTCGTGCCGTGCCGGTACGGGCACGTTCGGGACCGCCAGCTTCGCTCCCTACACCGCAGGGCAGGTCCGCAAGGCGAGCGATCCGATCTTCAACGGGCAGGTCAAGCAGTACAACCTGCCGGGCGCTGGCCTGCCGCCGATCTACGTGCTGGATCCCAAGGTGATGGACAACGCGCTGGCGTTCCAGAACAGCTTTTATCCCGGCAACGTGGAAGTGCAGAACCCCGGCGCGTCGTTCAACGTCGGCGTGAAGCAGATTTCGGGCTACGCGCAGCTCAACGTCAAGGGCGACGTGTTCGGCATCCCGGTGTCGGGCAATGCGGGCCTCAAGGTCATCAACACCAAGCTTGACATCACGCAGTTTGTCACCGGTTCGCCACAGCCCTATGGCCTGGCCAATCTGAGCAACGGCACCGTCGAGACCAAGCGCAGCTTCACCGACTTCCTGCCCGCCTTCAATCTCGCGTTCAACCTCGCCGAGAATGTGAAGCTGCGGCTTGCCTATTCGAAGACGATGACGTTGCTCGACCTCAATCAATGGGGCGGTGGCCTTAACCCGACCTATGCGATCGACACGAGCAACCCCGGTTCGCCCGTGTTCCGCGTCACCGGCGGCAGTTCCAACGGCAACCCGCAGCTCGATCCGTGGCGCGCCACCAACGTCGAGGGATCGCTCGAATATTATATCGGCGCGAGCAGCCTGATCAGCGTCGGTGCCTTCTACATCGACGTTGCGAGCTTCATCCAGTCGGGCAACATCGTCCGCACCGACCTGCCCGACAATGACGGCGTCGTTCGCAACCGAACGGTCTCGATCAGTACGCCGGTGCAGGGCGATGGCGGGACGCTGAAGGGCGTCGAGGCCGGCTGGAAACAGTCGTTCAGCGACCTAGGCTTCATGCCGTCGATCCTGACCAACTTCGGTATCGACGCGAACATCACCTATTCGCCGTCCGACTCCGGCGCGGTCGATCTGAAGGGCGATGCGATCCCGTTCCAGGATAATTCGAAGATCCAGACCAATCTGGCAGGCTTCTACCAGGACGATCATTTCCAGGCGCGTGTCGCGTGGAATTATCGCTCCAAACGCGCGGTGCAGCAGAATTTCGGCGGTATCCAGGGTCTCGAACTCTATCAGCAACCAACCAACTATGTTGACGCGTCGATCAGCTACGACTTCACGCCGAACCTGACGCTGTATGCGCAAGGGTCGAACCTGACCGGAGAATACGAGAAATACTATCTGACCTTCCCGGACGAGAAGGCCTACAACAACATTTACGAGCGCCGGTTCATGGCGGGTGCACGCTTCAAGTTCTAAGGCGTAATGTGTGAAGCAGATGCTCGCCGGCTTTCATCGGGGTGGCGGGCACCTGTACGCCGGACTGCGTTGACGGGGAGTTGGTCATGACGGGCAGAACACCGGGTCCGGCATCCGCCCGCGGGCCGCTGCGCTCGATCGTCATCGTCGGGGGCGGCACGGCGGGGTGGATGGCGGCAACGTTGCTCGCCCGGCGGCTCGACCGCCAGCCGGTCAAGATCACGGTCATCGACTCCAGCGCGATCGGCACGGTCGGCGTCGGCGAGGCGACCGTGCCGGGCATCCGCGATTTCTTCCGCGAAATCGGCGTCACCGAGCAGGAGGTGATGGCGGCGACGCAGGGCACGGTCAAACTCGGCATCGAGTTCGTCGACTGGAAGCGCGAAGGCGAGCGCTTCTTCCACCCGTTCGGCCTGTACGGCATGCGATCGCGCGGCGTGGCGTTCCATCATTACTGGCGCAAGATGAACGCTGCCGGTCACGCTTCGCCGCTGGCCGATTTCTGTCTCGCGACCGCGCTGGCGAAGCGCAACCTGTTCATGCCGCCGACCGACCGGCCGGTTCACGATCTGCTGTTTTTCGACTGGGCGGTGCACTTCGATGCCGGGCTATTCGCACGGTTCCTGGCGCAGAAGGCGATCGCATGGGGCGTCGAACACATCGATGCCACTATCACCGATGTGCGCGTCGACGGTCGCACGGGGTTCATCAGCGGGGTGGACACCAGTTGTGGCAAGGCGATCGACGGCGATCTGTTCATCGACTGCTCGGGGTTCCGGTCGCTGCTGCTCGGCGACGCATTGGGCGTGGCGTATGAGGACTGGACGAACCTGCTGCCGTGCGACCGGGCAGTGGCGATGCCATGCACGCGATCGGGGCCGCTGACCCCGTATACACGCAGCACCGCGCTCGAAGCCGGTTGGCAGTGGCGGATCCCGCTCCAGCACCGCGTCGGCAACGGCTATGTCTATTCGAGCCGTCACATCTCTGACGACGAGGCGGTCGCTACGCTGAAGGGGAGGCTCGAGGGCGAAGCGCTAGGCGAGCCAAACATGATCCGCTTTCGCACTGGGCGGCGTACGGCCTTCTGGCAGGGGAACTGTGTCGCACTTGGTCTCGCCGCGGGCTTCATGGAACCGCTCGAATCGACCAGCATCACGCTGATACAGACGGGTATCGAAAAGCTTCTCGCCCTGCTGCCCGATCGCGGGTTTGATCCCGCGCTGGCGGAGGAATATAATCGCACGACCAGACTGGAATATGAGCGGATTCGCGATTTCCTGCTGCTACATTATTTTGCCAATGTCAGGCGTGGAGAGCCGATGTGGGATCGCTGCCGCGACACGGCGCTTCCCGAGGCGCTGGCGCACAAGCTCCGGTTGTTCAAGGCGCGCGGCCATCTAGTCCGGTATGAGTGGGAATCGTTCCAGGATCCGAGCTGGCTGTCGATGTATGCAGGCTTCGGGATCGACGCCGCCGCGCATGATCCCGGTGCCGACCATTTCTCGATTCCGGACCTTGAGTCGGCATTTGCCCGGATGAAGGAGTCGATTGCACAGGCAGTTGCGCTCGCGCAGCCGCACGACGCGTTCCTCGGCCTGGCTGCGCGCAGTCCGGGGCTCGCGCAGCCTGCCGAGCCGGGCGGCCCTCCTGATCGCCTGATGATGCCGGCGCGTTAAGGAGTGTCGCGCAGCGTGCAGATTGGCCCGCGCAGGTCTCGCCGCGCAGCCGGGCCGGTCTGTTCGAACGCCATGTAAGCGCGCGTGTCGACCGAATAGCGCGCCCATAGGGGCAGCCCGGCGCTGTTGGGATTGCCGGTTCTGACGAAGTTGACCCAATAGCGTTGCAGTGGCGGCTGGCCGGGTTGCGGCGGGTTGAACACATAGCCGATCTCGCTTGCATGGCTGACCGTGCCGCCAGTCGGCGCGTAGTCGAACTGATACTGCCACACCGGTACGCCTGCGCGTGCGAATGCCCTCGAGACAGCGATCGTCGGACAGCGAAAGGTCACGTCATCGGCGATCTGCGTGGTGACGTCACCCAGGCGCGGGTCGTCGACAGGTATGCCGCCGCGCTGGAGCCCGTAGAGATCGAGCGCCCGGTCGGCGCCGGCACCGAATTCGCGTCGGACCGTCGCCTCCGCCGCCGCGCGACCGCCATGTAGGGGCAGTTCCTTCGCGTTGACGCCGATGACGAGCGGCGTCCGCGCGAACCGGCCGCTCGCCAGCAGCTTGGCGGGCGTGTCGGTCAGGACGCGACCGTCGATTACCGCCTGCAACCAGATGAAGCTGTCATCGTCCAGATCGGGAACATCGACTGCGTCTTGCGCCTCCAGGATTTTGTCGACGGACAGGTTGCGGAGCTGGGCGGTCGGGGCCGTATCCGGCAGTCCGGCGGCCCTTATGAGACGTTCACCCAGGCGTTCGTTCTGCACTAGCGTGCGCGGCGCGACACCGAAACCGGGCGTTCCGCTTTCCTGGATCGCCTGCGCGAACAACCCGCGCGAAGCCGGGGTCAGCTGGTGAAGCGCGACGTCCTGCGCGCCGGCAGATTCCCCCGCAATCGTGACGCGCTTTGGATCGCCCCCGAAGCGCGCGATGTTGCGCTGGACCCAGGCGAGCGCCGCCTGCTGGTCCATCAACGCGTAATTGCCCGAATGCCCCCCCTGTTCACGGCTGAGGGCGGGATGCGACAGGAAGCCGAGCGCGCCGAGGCGGTACTGGACACTCACCAGCACGACGCCCGCTTCGGTGATCCGCGATGCGACGGTGCCGCCGCCGGCGCCCGCGCGATTGCCACCGCCGTGGATCCATACCAGCACCGGCAGCGCCGCGGTCGCGCTCGACGTCGGCGTGCGTACGTCGAGGAACAGGCAATCCTCCGAGCTATTGATCGCCGCGTCCCGGTTCCAGTCGCCATAGACGGGTTGCGGACAGGCCGCATGGGTCGCAATTGCCTCGACAGGTTCAGTCCAACGCGTCGGCCGTTCGGGCGCGCGCCACCGCAGCGGTCCGGTCGGCGGTTTGGCGAAGCGGATGCCGCGGAACACTGCACCGCCGTTCGCAAGCGCCTCGCCGCGGACCGGACCATCGTCGGCGCGCACCACCGGGCCGGCGGTGACGGCTGCGAGCGCCAGCGCGAGGACGATCACTGGGCGAGCGCCTTTGGCGCCGGCTTGGCGAGCGACGCGCGGATCGCCGCTTCGGCAACCGGTCCCATGACGGCATATCCCGCCTTGTTCGGATGGACGCCGTCATAGGTCAGGCTCGCGCGGAACCCCTTGCCGTCGTGTAGCGCCGTCCAGTAATCGGCATAGGTAGCGCCGGTCTGCGCAGCGTACCCCTTCAACCAGCTATTCATCGCCACGATCTTGTCGGCGGTTTCGAGGCCGGGCCGCCACGGAAAATTCGCGGCGGGCGGGATCGAGGCGAGGATCACGCGGATCCCGTGCGCGCGCGCAAGTTCCGCCATCGTCATGATATTGGCCTTCGACTGGTCGGGCGTCATCGGCCCGGTATTACCGGCAATGTCGTTGGTGCCGGCCATGATCTGTACGACTGCGGGTTTCAGATCGATCACGTCCTGGCGAAAGCGCAACACCATCTGCGGCGTGGTCTGCCCACCGATCCCGCGTCCGATGCGGTTGTTGTCGGTAAAGAAGGTAGGGGCCATGTCGAACCAGCCCTGTGTGATTGAATCGCCGATGAAGACGACGCGTGGGCCCGCCATGCCGGCCGGCAACTCCGCATTGGCCTCCGTGTAGCGGCTGAGCCATGCCCAATCGGTATGCAACCGCTCCTCCGCTTGGCGCGCGGCGCTGGCCTTCACATCATCCGTCTTCGCGATTGTCGGTGCGGCCACTGCTGCCAGAGACAAGCTGAGTAAGATCGTTTTCATATTGCGCTCCGGAACTCTCGCAGCGCTATCGCATAATGAGACGGCAAAGCTAAATTTTGTGCGACCGGCCAACTATGGGTTGTGGTGCCTTATCCTCACACTGATCCAGGGCAGCGTGGGTTTCGCAGAGCGTGGGGCCACGACGGTCTCCAACTTGTTGCCTGCAATCTGGCAGCACGCTTGGGGCGGCGGTGCTGGTCATTGAGCTCAATGACAGCCTAGCACGCTGACCCGCTGGGCCGCTGCAACAGATTCAGTAGATACTCGTAGGGCAGGGGTCGGCGGCAAGCACAGTGGCGAAGTGGGCAGGGCTAGCGCGCGGCCTGCACCTGACGTTCTAAGGCGTCCTGATAATCGTAGGCGTCACGCTCGCGCTCTCCGTGTTCGTGCCGCAAGCGACCAATGAGCACAGCGTGCCAACCTAAACCGATGTCTGTTTGCGGGCCGCAGAAGGAGCGGCTTGAAAGTCTGCCCGTGGGTCGCCGCAGCCGCAGCTGCTGAATATGACGTTGTTGAGCTGACTTCCGATACTGGAATGGGCAAAATATGCGAATTAAGCCCTAGCTTCAATCGCCGCCAAGATTGCGGATCCTGTACGGTCCTGAGCGCTTTGCAAGCGGCTGTCCCTTCCAGCTGAGCTGTACCAGCCCGTTGCTCACTAGCTCGTCTATCGCTTCATGGACTGCAGGCATTGCGCTACGCCAATCCTGTGCAATTGAACGGGCCACTTCGCTTGGGCATATCGTCGCCCCCGGTGCGCGGCGCTCGAGCAGGGAAAGTGTGGCTGCCTTCGGATCCGTCATTCAGACTGCGTCGACCGCGCACTCCGGCTGGTCAAGGTGCTATTGGCATTCGGCGCCTTCCTCGGGCAGCTTATCCGTGCGGAACGTGGCAGGATGGGCGTGGGAAGCTTGCGGCAAGCTGAAATACCTCTGGTCGACGGATTCGACGAAGAACCGGATATTCCCGACTGCGAGCGCCGATGTGATCTCGGATCCGTTCTGGGACGACCTCCGCGCGGTAGCGGCAGCGATGGGTGAGTGGAGCTTCTATCGCAACGAGCGGGTGGGATCCCGGAGCGAGCTTCGCCAAGATCTCCGCCTAGGGGTGCAGGCTGGGTTAGACGTCTCGGCGCCAGTCCGGCGATTGTTCGCCGTCAAAAAGGACATCTCGGCGGAAGTGATCGGCCGGTTCCAGCGGAACTGGTCGGACGGGGCCGACACGGAACACTCTCGCCTATACTTTGGGCCGAGCATCACTTTCGGGACGAGGTTCTAGCCCATCGGATGCAGCCGGCATGGTCGACGAGGACCCCATTGGAACGCCTGCTCGGCTAGCCTGTCGCGGCGGGCGAGTCGGCTAAAATACGAAGCTGAACGAACGTCGCCTCTTCGGGCGAAGGTAGGACGGTCTGAGCGTCGCCTTATGGGTCTTGCCTGTCACCTGACCAAGGGTGATATTTAGGACGGGGCGGAGCTGAATAGCTGGAACCCATGCGTATGCGTCAGCCAAGCGGCTTTAGTTCACCCGCTATGGCCAGCAAAGCGCGCAACCCTGCGGGTAGCTGCCGTCGTCCGGAATAGTAGAGGTAGAAGCCGGGCCCCGTCGTTGCCCAATCGGTTAGCAGCAGACGCAAAGTTCCATCGGTGACATGCTTGGCAAACAGTTGCTCAAGCCCGAACGTCAGACCTGCACCGTTCAACGCCATCGCTAGCGTCGATCGGCTGTCATCGGCTGTCATCGCGCTTTTGATGGGCACGTCAAAGTCACCCTCCGGCCCCTCGAACTCCCAACGGTAGATACTGTCGTCACCGAGCCGAACCCCGAGGCAACGGTGGTGCTTCAACTCCTCCGGATGGGTTGGCGTGCCATGTTCGTCCAGATAGCACGGGGATGCCGCGACGACCCATCTAAGGTCGGCGGAAAGACGCTGCGCGATCATGTCTTCAGGAACGGTGCCACCATAGCGCACGCCTGCGTCGAACCCTTCACCGACGACATCAACGATACGGTTGCTAGAGACAAGGTCGACCTCGATATCGGGGTGGCGGCGAGACAGCTCGGCAAGCACGGGACCGAGAACTAGCGTTACCGCATCGACGACGGCGTTGATGCGGATCTTGCCGCCAGGAGTGGCACGAAGCTGATCGAGGCTTTCGAGTGCGGACCCGATGTCAGCAAATGAGCCGGAGACCGACTGCTCAAGCGCCTTACCAGCCGACGTCAGGGTAACGGAGCGGTTGGTCCGGTTGATCAGACGGACGCCCGCGCGCTCTTCAAAACCTTTAAGGGCGTGGCTGACCGCGGAGGCTGATACGCCAAGCTCCAAACCGGCCAGTCGGAAATTTCGGTGACGCGCGATCGCCAAAAAATAGGCAAGGTCCGTCAGGTTGGTACGGGTAACAAGCATATGCCATGCTGAACTTGATTCATCGTTGCATCAAGTAGCGCATGGGTAACTTGCCACGTTTGAAAGCGTTTAATGATCCTGAGCGGCGCTCGTTGGCGCGCCCAAGGAGGATCGCCGATGGCTAGTAAGACTTTCCAATTGTCACGAAGGGAGATGCTGATGAGCAGCGCCACGACTGCTGCAGTATCCACCATCGTGAGCGAAACGGCCGACGCCGCGCCGCCTATGAAAGCTGTGCCGACGTACAAGGTCGCCATGACGGTGAACGGCAAGCCTCACCGACTGACGCTCGATCCGCGTACGACCCTGCTCGATGCCCTGCGCGAACATCTGCACCTGACAGGCACCAAGAAGGGCTGCGATCACGGGCAGTGCGGTGCCTGCACGGTCATCGTCAATGGGGAGCGGATCAACGCCTGCCTCAGTCTCGCCGTCCAGCATGAAGGCGATGTTGTGACCACGATCGAGGGCCTTGGCACCCCGGAGCGTATGCATCCGATGCAGGCCGCCTTCGTGAAGCACGACGGGTACCAATGCGGCTACTGCACGCCGGGGCAGATCTGTTCTGCGGTCTCTGTGCTGGAGGAAATCAAGCGTGGCATTCCAAGCCATGCACAGGCCGATCTGATGGCAGCGCCGCAGCCGACCGGCGTCGAGCTGCGCGAACGGATGAGTGGCAACATCTGTCGCTGCGGCGCCTATTCCAACATTGCCGACGCAATGGCCGAAATTTCAGGAGTGCGCACGTGAGAAGCTTCACTTACGAGCGCGCCACGACGCCTGCCGAGGCGGCTAAATTGGTCGCGAGCAATTCCGATGCGCGGTTCCTGGCGGGGGGTACAAACCTGCTCGATCTGATGAAGCTGGAGATCGAGACGCCCACTCATTTGGTCGACGTTCAGGACCTGAAGCTAGACCAGATCGAACCGACAGACGACGGTGGGCTGCGGATCGGTGCGCTTGTCAGCAACACGGCGTTGGCGAGCGAGGAGCGGGTGCGACGCGACTACGGCGTACTCAGCCGTGCGATTGTTGCCGGTGCGTCAGGCCAGCTGCGGAACAAGGCGACGACCGCCGGCAATTTGCTTCAGCGGACGCGGTGCCCGTATTTTTACGACACCAACCAACCCTGCAACAAGCGCAAGCCCGGGTCGGGCTGTGCCGCGATCGGTGGTTATTCGCGCCAGCTCGCTGTCATCGGATCGAGCGAGGCGTGTATCGCTACCTATCCAGGCGACATGGCGGTTGCGATGCGCGTGCTCGATGCCACCGTCGAGACGGTGCAAGCCAACGGGAAGACACGATCCATCCCGATCGGCAGCTTCCATAGGTTGCCGGGTACCACGCCCGAGCGCGACAATGTGCTCGACCATGGCGAACTGATCACTGCGGTAACATTGCCGCGTCCGGTCGGCGGTACGCACGTTTACCGCAAGGTGCGCGACCGCGCGTCCTACGCGTTTGCGCTCGTGTCGGTAGCCGCCATCGTCCAGCGTGACGGCAGCGGGCGCGCTGCCTTTGGCGGTGTCGCCCATCGGCCGTGGCGAGTGGAGGCCGCAGACGCGGCGATGCCGCATGGCGCGGTCGAAATGGCCAAGGCGGTGTTTGCCGATGCGCGGCCGACCACCGACAACGCGTTCAAGATTCCGCTCGCTACGCGCACGCTCGCAGCAGTTCTTGCAGAGGTGAAGCCATGATCTTCGACAAACCCGCAGGCGCCAATCCGACCGATCGGATGAAGGTGCTCGGCAAGCCACTCGATCGCTACGAGGCCCATCTTAAGACAAGCGGTACGGCGACCTATGCCTATGAATGGCAGGACGTCGCACCCGGGTTTGCGTACGGCTACATCCTCGGCGCCGCGATTGCCAAGGGCAGGATCACGACAATCGACACGCGCGATGCTGAACGCGCGCCCGGGGTAGTCGGGGTCGTCACCTATCTGAATGCCGGCAAGCCCGGGGTCGGCAAGTTCTACGTCCAGAAGATGCTCGCTGCGCCCGAGGTGGACCATTACCATCAACCGGTCGCCGTCGTCGTCGCCGAGACTTTCGAACAGGCTCGGGCTGCCGCGGCGCTCGTCCGTGTCGCCTATCAGCGGGCGGCCGGACGGTTTGATCTGGCAGCGCAGAACGGGAGCGCGCCCGTCCCGCCGGAAGGCGAGTTTGGCGGCCCCAACGAGAAGCAGGTTGGCAACTTCGCCAAGGCGTTCGCCGCGGCACCGGTTAAGGTCGACGAGACCTACACCGTGCCCGACCAGGCGCACGCGATGATGGAGCCGCATGCCTCGATCGCCAGGTGGGACGGCGACCGTGTGACGTGCTGGACGTCGATCCAGCAGATGAACTGGGGAACGCGCGACCTCGGGTTGATCCTCGGTATCCCCAAGCAGAACGTTCACTTGATCTCGCCCTACATTGGTGGTGGCTTCGGCGGTAAGGGAACCGTGCAGATCGATCTCGCGCTGGCAGCGATCGCCGCGCGCGTGGTCAAGCGCCCGGTAAAGATCGCGCTGCAACGTCCGATCATGTTCAACACGACGATCCACCGGCCCAAGACGATCCAGCGTGTGCAACTGGGGGCGGGCCGTGACGGGCGGCTGACGGCGATCGGTCACGATAGCCTGTCGGGCAACCTCATCGGTGGGCGCACGGAGCCGACCGTTACCTCCACGCGGACGCTCTACGCCGGCGCGAACCGGCTGACGCGGATGCGGCTGGCGACGCTTGATCTTGCCGAAGGCAATGCGATGCGTGCGCCGGGCGAAGCGCCTGGGCTGATGGCGCTCGAGGTCGCGATGGACGAGCTGGCGGAAAAGCTGAAGATGGATCCGATCGAGCTTCGCGTCGTGAACGATACGCAGGTCGATCCGGAGAACCCAAACAAGCCTTTCTCGACCCGAGCCTTTGTCCGCTGCCTGCGCGAGGGTGCGGAGCGCTTCGGCTGGGACAAGCGCCAAAGCAAGCCTGGCAAGGTCCGCGAGGGACAATGGCTGATCGGCATGGGCATGGCGGGCGCAATTCGTGGCGGCAAGATCGCCAAGGCCGGCGCACGGGCCCGGCTCGACCGGCACGGCGTGGTCACGATCGAGACCGACATGACGGACATCGGCACCGGCAGCTACACGGTCGTCCAGCAGACCGCGGCCGAGATGATGGGCGTCATGCCCGACCGGATCGTCGTCAAACTCGGAGACTCCACCTTCCCTGAAACGCCAGGGTCGGGCGGGCAGCAGGGCGCGCCTTCTGTGACAGCAGGTGTCTATGCGGCGTGCATGAAGCTGCGCAAGACGGTCGCGCAGCGGCTCGGCTTCAACACCGCCAACGTCGACTTTGCCGAGGGGCAAGTCCGCAGCGGTAACCGGTCGGTAAAGCTCGCTGACGCGGCGAAGGACGGCGATATTGTGGTCGAGGACCTGATGGAGTTCGCCAAGCTCGCCGATCAGTTCCAGCAGCAGACCTTCGGGGCGCATTTCGCTGAGGTCGCGGTCGACGCATACACTGGCGAGGTCCGGGTACGGCGTATGCTCGCGGTGTGCGCGGCGGGGCGAATCCTCAACGCAAAGACCGCACGAAGTCAGGTGATCGGTGGGATGGTGATGGGCGTCGGTGCGGCGCTGATGGAGGACATGGCGATCGACAAGCGCTTCGGTTTCTTCGTGAACCACGATCTCGCTGGCTACGAGGTGCCCGTGCATGCCGATATCCCGCATCTCGACGCCTTTTTCATCGACGAGGTCGATCCAACGATCTCGCCGGTAAAGGCCAAGGGCGTGGGCGAGCTGGGTCTGACCGGGGTCGCGCCAGCGGTCGCCAATGCGATCTACAACGCAACAGGCGTCCGCGTGCGCGAGTATCCGATCACGCTCGAGAAGCACCTCGACGCGCTGCCGGTGCTGACGTGATGCGCTTGCTGAAATTCGGCACGATCGTCGCCTTGCTGCTGCCCGTCAGCTTCGCTCAAGCCCAAAGAGGACCTCCCGACATGACCATCGCCCGCAAATCCGAGATGAAGACCGTCGACGGGCCGGAGGCGAATTTTACCGGCAAGGTTACGATCTCCGGGCGATTCCAACGCGACGACCCGTCGCGCGTCTCTGGCGCGATCGTCCATTTCGAGCCCGGCGCCCGGAGTGCCTGGCACACGCACCCCGCCGGCCAGACGCTGATCGTGACCGAGGGCATAGGCTGGACGCAAATCGCGGATGGCCCGAAGCTGGAGTTCACCGCGGGCGACATCCTGTGGTGCCCGGCAGACCGGAAGCACTGGCACGGCGCGACGGCGCATCAGGGCATGACGCATGTCGCCATCCAGGAGTCGGTCGACGGCTCGGCCGTGACCTGGATGAACAAGGTGACGGACGCCGAGTATCTCGCGCCGCTCGGAACCGAGTGAACAGTCGCACCCCCCCATCAAACGCGAGTATCTTCCATGACCAATCCCCATCGCTTTTCCGGCAAGGTCGCCTTCGTCACCGGCGCCGCCAGCGGCATCGGCCGCGCGACCGCCGTCGCCTTCGCAACCGAGGGCGCGCAGGTCGCGATCCTCGATCTGACCGAAAATGCCCTGTCCGAAACCGCGGACGCCGTCAGGAACGCCGGCGCACAGGTCTTGGTCCTTGCCTGCGACGTGTCGAAGCCGGACCAGGTCGAGGCGGCGATCGGGCGGGTGATCGAGACCTTCGGCAGTCTCGACATCGCCTTCAACAATGCCGGAGTCGAGAACAAGGCGGCGCCGGTCGCGGAGATCGACCTCGCCGAATGGGACCGGATTCTCGACATCAACCTGCGTGGCACGTTCGTCTGCATGAAGCACGAGCTTGCGCAGATGGTGCGTCAGGGTAGCGGCGTGATCGTCAACACGTCGTCGGGGGCTGGTGTCCGGGGGGTGGCGGGCGGATCGTCCTATGCCGCTTCCAAGCACGCGATCATCGGCCTGACGAAATCAGCCGCGCTCGACTATGCGAAGCAGAATATCCGCGTGAATGCGATCCTGCCGGGCAACATCGAGACGCCGATGATGGATCGCTTCACCAACGGTGACATCCAGAAAGCCATCGATCTCGAGCCGGTCGGTCGTCTGGGAAAGCCCGAGGAGATCGCCGACGCCGTGCTGTGGATGAGCGCGGATCTTGGCGGATTCGTCACCGGTGCCGCAATTTCCGTGGATGGCGGCTGGTCACTTTAACTGCCCAAGTAGAGGCAGACTCAAGACGGTGAGCGCGACAGCCGCTATCAATTCCTGTCTTGCGCCATTTGCTCTTAAATGGAGCGGCGTCGCGAACGGAAAATGAACGAACGGCTGAATCTGGAGTTCGCAAATACTGCCGCAAACGTCCGCTTCTGGGTCTCCGCTGACGCAAGGTCCTGACCGGAAGCCTCACGCGATCTGCCACCTTATCGCCTTAAAGACCTCGCATGATCTGCCAAGTTTCGTTCCGGACCGGCGAAGGAAGGCAGGCTGGACGTCGATAGGAGGCTGGAAGTTGCGCTTCAGAGTATTCGCGAGCTGGCTTCTCCGAATAGGCGTCGTCGCCTTATTCTCCAGCGGGTCCGCCATACATGCGGGCGACGTTCACCGTACCGCGATAATTGCTGAAAAATCGAACCCGGCACAGAAAGTCGATTGGAGGCCTGTAGTTAATGGGCGTCTTCCGAACGGTGTGCGCTATGCGATCCTCGCAAGGCAGTCAGACGAGCCTGGCATAAGTCTGCTCATGCGAAACGAAGGTGGCTTCATCGAGGAGCAACGGCCGGGCGAGCGCGGGTTGACACACCTTATCGAGCATCTCGTATTCGTCAGTCCGACGATAAACGCGCCGAACGATTTGCATCATCTTGTGAAGATCGGTTTGCCGCTAACTTTCGCCGCCCCTTCCGCCGGTACCACAAGCTGGCGAGAGACCAATTACTTCGTGTCGACCAGAACGACGCGGACGGCAGACCTCGACACACTGCTGCGTCTATTCCGCGAGGTCGCGACCGACCTCACGTTCAGATCCGATGCAGTCGACGATCAGCGTGCGGACGTGATGCGCGAGATGGCCGGCAGGAAGCCCGGCAACGTGATCTACGCCGACTATATCGCGGGCATAGCACCAGGCTCTCCGACGGACGTCATCGACGGGCAAAATTCCGACGACGTACCGACAGCGAGCGTAGAAACGATCCGTGCTCTATACCACCGCCTATACCGACCCGAGAACATGATGGTCGTGATCGTCGGAAACGTCGATCCGACCACCGCGAAGGCTCTTATCACCCAGCGTTTCGGGAGTTGGAAAAGCATCGGGTCGCCGGTCGGCCATGTCCCTGTTCCGCGCTTGCGCTACGATCGCATCGCGCCGATCAGTTTCTCAGCTCTGCCGCAGGGGCGCAGGACAGCGCTGATCACCGTGGCAATGCCGACACTTTCGTCACCCGGCTCCAAAAGATCGCAGATGGACGCAGAGCTCATGGACAGGCTGGCGATCCGCGCGGTCAACAATCGACTGGCAAGAGCTCAGCCAGGCAGTCCGTCCGGAAAGGTCGGAATGTTCATCGAGAATGGCGAGCAAGGCCACCGGCTTATCATGCTGTGGGACAACTTTACGGGCGACGCATGGCAGCCTGCACTGGTCGACCTTAAACGTACCACATGCCGACTAGGTACGGCGGGCCTCTCTGCAGACGAATGGGACAGGGCGAGGCGTGACCTGATCCAGGAGCTCGAGCAGATTACTGGAGACATGGGCCACGCCAAGAACGTCGAACTGGCAAAGGATCTATCTCACGCCATCGCCGCAGACAGGGAGCTGATCGCTCCGAGCGCTTTGCTGCGACGTGCTCGGATCTGGTTGCCGACGATCGATGCAAGCACTGGGAATGCTTGGTGGCGTCAGCAATGGCAGAGCGGCCACGAACATGTCCGGGTCGAAGCGCCTGAGCTTGCCCGGGTGGTGGACCCCCGTCAGGCGATACGGACCGCACTGGATGCAGCATCGTCGCGAGCGAGCTGCCACTAACTACGACAATAGCGAGGCCGGAACAGGGAGACACGGATGGGAATCGTCCTAATCGTCGCAGCGGTCGCATCGCAGACCGGACCTATGACGGTCGTTCCAAAGGTCGTGGATTTCGACCTTGCCAAGGTGCGCCCCAGAAAACCGACGTGCTTGGATCGAGGGCAGTCGGACGAGATCATCGTGTGCGCTCCAAAGGGAATGGACATCTGGCTGGGTGACGTAAGCGGATTTGCCGCCAAGCAACTGAATGCCGAATTCAAAGGGCCGCTGAACGCCGAGACGACCATTCACGTCATTCAGCAAAAGAGCCCCATTGCTACGACCCCGGCAGCGGCCGTGGCATTGAAATGGCGTTTCTGATATTTCTGGTCGCGGGAAAATCCCGTGTTCGACCGCAATCCAAACTGAACCGCATCTGCCGTTGCCAATGTTACTCGCCCCACTTTTCTAAAGCTTAATGAATGTCCGAAGCTGGTGAGCCAGAACCTGGCTGTGAATGACCGAGATTGGGTAAATGTACCTCGGCGTCTTCACCCGAGATCAGCTCCTGCACTCATCCAGAAGCATTTGCAGCCGCTCGGCATCGTCAGGCGTGGCGGGGTTGTAGATAATCATCCCCAGTTCCGGCCTTCCTTCGACGGCGAACGACGAAAACTCCATCGCCAGCAGCCCCGCGTCGGGATGGTGGATACGCTTTACTCCTTCGCCGTGAGCGACCACGTCGTTATCCTGCCACAGCGCTTCGAACTCAGGGCTGAGCCGAGACAACTCCATGACGAGCTTTATCACCTCGGCGCTGGTGCTAGCGCCGGCGCGCGCCACGTCGGCGCGGAAGGCGCCGACGACGAAGCGGGCGATGCTGTCGAAATCGGCATTGCGGGCGCGTACATGATCGCTGCCGAACATCAGGCGCAGAATGTTGCGTCCCTCGCGCGGCAGCTTGGAATAGTCGGTCAGTAAGACCGCAGCGGCACGGTTCCAGCCGACAACGTCCCACATTGCGGTCTTGATGATCGCTGGGCTGAGCACCATCCCATCTAGTACCCGTTGCAGGCGAGGGGTGATGCCGTCGACCGGCTGATATCGGGCCTCTGGCAGACGACCCAGTCCGAGCATGTAGATGTGCTCGCGCTCCGGCTCGGTCAGCATCAGCCCCTTCGCGATGCGATCGAGGACATCCGCAGATGGCGCGCCGCCACGGCCCTGCTCGAGCCAGGTGTACCAGGTGGGACTGATATTCGCGCGGCTCGCAACCTCTTCACGGCGCAAACCGGGCGTCCGGCGGCGACTGCCGCTGAGCCCGAATGTCGCCGGGTCCAAGCGAGTGCGGCGGTCGCGCAGGTACGTGCCCAGCGAATTTGGTGCTTCAGTAGACAAGATGTATCCTGTTGCAGCTTATACCACGATAAGCTCACTACTTTAACAGGGTCGGGCGCAAGGCGATACATCCCTCGTCAACGAGGAGATTTCCATGCGCGTGTTCTTGACCGGTGCGACCGGCTTTATCGGCTCCCATGTCATTCCCGAACTACTCCGCCGCGGTCACAATGTGCTCGGGCTCACTCGCTCCGACGCGGGCGCGCAGCAGCTCGAAGCGGCTGGCGCCGATGTTCATCGGGGCGACCTGGAACGACCGGAGACCCTTGCGAGTGGTGTCGCTGCGGCTGACGCGGTCATTCACTGCGCATTCGATCACGACTTTGCCAACTTCGTCGAGAATACTCGAAAGGATGAACGCAACATCGCCGCGATGGGCGATGCGCTGGCGGGAACCAACAAGCCGATCCTGATAACCTCGGGCATCGGTATTGGAACGCCGCGCAACGGCGGTCCTGCGACCGAGGATGTGCTCAACCCGCTCCACGCCAATCCGCGCATCGTGACGGAGCTGGCCGCCGCAGCGCTGATCGCCCGCCGCATCGATGTCCGCACCATTCGCCTGCCGCAGGTGCACAATACTACCAAGGCCGGTCTGATCACGCCGCTGATCGCCGAGGCCCGCCGTGCCGGGGCGGTGGCGTATCTCGGCGAAGGGAAGACGCGCTGGGCTGCCGCGCATATCAGCGATGTCGCCAAGCTATACGTGCTGGCTCTCGAGCGCGGCGAGCCGGGCGCGCGATACCATGCGTCGGTCGAGGAGGGCGTCGATGCACGCACGATCGCAGAGGCCATCGGCGAGGGAACCGGATTGCCGGTACGTTCGATCGCAACCGAAGACACCGAGCGCTTCTTCGGCTGGATGGCTCCCTTCGCCGCTCTCGACATGACCGCGTCGAGCGTCTTGACGCAGGAGCGGCTGGGATGGGAGCCTACAGGTCCCGATCTACTCACCGATCTCGCCGCGATGAATCATTACGAGCCCATGATCGGATAACAGATCGCCGTTGCACGCTGATGAGAGTAGTTCCGCTGGCGTGCAGCGGCGTGACTATAGCCTGAGGATCACACCATGGCCTCGGCCGGTTACGTGAATGAACGGCCGATTCTGGGATGCCGCTTTCGGGCACTGAACGACCGCTTGTGGGTCGTAACGCCAACAGGCCATTCGTTGAAGGAAGCCACCCGGCAGTCGGTCTAAGCGTCGGAGCGGACTGCTCGTTGAAACGGGCGCCACTGCATATGCCCGAATAATGGCGTCACGATTAGATGCGGTACAGCGAGAGCCGCAATGCCCGCGAATAGGGGGCGAACGCCGGAAGGGTCAGAGTGTAACAAGAGAACGCCTGTTATGGTAGCGAGCAGTATCGCGGCGACCAGTATCGGAGCAGTTGCTCGGAGGTAGCTGCCCATCGTTGCACAACCGATCTGCGTACGACGTTCGAACGTTTGGGGTGCGGCATGCAGAACGAGAAAGCCCACCGAAAACCCCACGAGTGGCGGCAGAACGACAAGGGCCACCGTCCCGACCAGGAGGCGCAGGTCTTTGCGCTGACATGCTTTTACGACCAAATACGCTGCGGCTATTGCGCCGATCAACGCCATTGTCGACACCATTGCGGGCAGCACGTTTGTCGAGGTGCCCCCAAGACGAAGAATATCGGTCAGGTTCGTGGCATGGAGAGTGGCGGGGGTGGCGACAAGGCTCGTTCCTCTCGCCACCCTCTCCAACGGCCGATCCGCTGGTGCATCTTCCACGCCGAAATGAACTGCCGACGCGACGAGAAAAGCCGGAAGTGCGACCGCTGGATCAATGACCCACCAACAGAGGCAAACTGCACCAACAAAGACGTATAAGGCGACGAACAAAGGGCGTTGCCGCGGCTCGACGATTGCCAAGTCGCTGGCGCCATGTGCCATGCCGATGAAACCTATCGCCACAACCGCAAAAGCTAATTGTACGGTCAACGCGCTAATGGAGGCGGCGGCTGCCGCCCCTAGAAGCAGGCTCCAGCCCCAGGCTGGAGCGCGGGCGATCATGACTGATGACCGCGTTCGGTGCTATGCTGCTCCAGCGCCTTGTCCAGATTGCTTGCCGCATAGAAGGCGTAAACAACCTTGGCGACGACATCCATGATCAGAATTGCCCAGACTGATGTCGGATCCGTGATGATCTTCATTCCTTCAGGACCGATCAGGAAGACGATTGGATAGAGGAACCAGATAACCGTCAGGAAGGCGACGTTCTTATTATATGCCGTGCCCAAGGCCATGCCCCGGCTTTTCGCCAGCATGCGTAGCGGCCCCCACAAGAGGTACAGAACGCCGAGAAAGGCGACGCATGACCACGCATACCAGACCCATTTTGCGAACGATGGGCCGGTTAGCGACGACACCAGTCCCGTAGCTATCATTAGCACGTCAAGGACGATGATGGCGGTGAGGTGGCCGCCAACCTCGCCGGTTCTACCATGCTCATGGAAGGCCAGAAGAACGAGGCTCGATAGCAGGATCGGCGTTGTCACCGACCAATCGAGGTATCTTGCGAGATAGGTGACCGAGCCGTCGAGCTTGAACAGCGTACCGATGCCGAAGGCCATTGCTAGATACGCCGTAGCTGCAATGAACGGCACGCTGGCATGCAGCAGCGTATGGTGGCCGGACGGGTGACTTTTCTTCCCCGTCGCATAGATCGCCAGCGAACCCAGCGACATGATTGTGAACCCAAGTAGGAAGGCAGTCTGATCCATGCGGGATCCCCAGCACAAGGGGGCGACCCGATGCCAACCCAAATCGCATAACATGGATTGTATCGTTTTGTGTCCACGCCGGAGCAAAGTTCATCGGCTTGTCACGAAGCGCGGTCGATAGGAGACGAACGGACACTTCGTCAGTGAATTAAGCCGGCGGACTACCCTGCGCGACGCTGCGTAAGTAATCACTGGTACCGGATGCCTTCATGAGCATCGTATCGACTAGCCGTTGTCCTCTGCAGCCCCGGCGAACTGGATTGCGCGGCTTTGGTATCACGATACTGAAGCTTGGCTGATTGTGGAACGCGCGGTCGCCTGGATCGCTAAGATGGACCGCCTATCGCTCACCCACAAACTGAAAGTTCCGCATGTTCAACGGACTCGGCCTGCCGGTTTTGCTCGCCATCTTTGCCGCCTGCGCAGGCGTAATCTGGGTAGCGGGCGTGAAGCTAGCTGATACGACGGACATTCTGTCCTCGCGCCTTCACCTAGGCAAGGCGCTCGGCGGTATCATCGTACTCGCAATAGCCACCAACCTGCCCGAGGTCGCGATCACCGTCAGTGCGGCGCTGGCAGGCAATCTGGGGGTGGCGGTCGGCAATATACTAGGCGGCATCGCCATCCAGACGGTTGTGCTCGTGGCGATGGACATCGCCATGAAGGAGCAGGTGCCTCTGACCTACCGCGCCGCCAGCCTCACGCTGGTCGTGGAGGCGGTGCTGGTCGTGGTGGTCTTGATCGTGTCGATCATGGCGACGCAGTTGCCGGGCACGCTGATTGCGGCTCGCCTGACTCCCGGGGCGGTGTTGATCGGCGTCTTGTGGATCATTGGCGTGTGGCTTTCCAGCAAAGCCAGCAAGGGGCTGCCTTGGCAAGATACGAGCGGCACGGCTCCCGACGCGCAAAAAGAACCCAAGGGCCACTCGCAGGCGAAGAAGGATGACGCCTCTGGACAGCGCGGCGAGAGTACGATTCACGTCGCATTGGTCTTCGGCGCTGCGGCGCTTGCGACATTGGCAGCCGGTGTACTCTTAGAGCGAAGCGGCGATGCCATAGCGGAACACATCGGCCTCAGCGGGGTCATCTTCGGGGCAACGGTGCTTGCGGCCGCCACGTCGCTGCCCGAGCTTTCGACCGGTATCACCTCGGTACGCATGAAGGACTATCAGCTGGCCGTCAGCGACATCTTTGGTGGAAACGCCTTTCTGCCAGTGCTCTTCCTCCTAGCCGTCGTCGTCTCAGGCAAGGCGGTGCTGCCTGATGCTCAGGCAAGCGACATCTATCTTGCGGGCCTTGGAGTGTTGCTGACCTGCGTTTACGCCGCAGGCCTGATTTTCCGACCCAAACGTCGAATTTGGCGCATGGGCATCGATTCCTTCGCGGTGCTTACCCTTTATGCCCTCGGCGTGGGCGGCCTGTTCGCAATATCTAGCGGTCACGGCAGCTGAGCCGCTTATTCCAAAACGCGACTTTCTGAGGTGGAAGCCAGCTTTTGAAACTAGCCGTGTTGAACATGAACAGGTGTCCGATGTTGGGAGGAGAGAAGGAGCACGTGTATGGCCGATTCTGGGTCGTCGGGGCTGCTCGAGGAGGCTTTGCGTTACCCTCGCGCTCACAGCCGCAAACCGTCGTCGCCTATGACATGCTGGGTGCTTATAGGTTGGCCTGTTCCTCTTTGTTTAAGTCAGCATCGGGACCATAATAGAGTTCAGCGCACGCGTCGCGCAGGCAGCCACCCTCGATCTCGATATCGTCCCGATAGGCGTCCCCGATGAAGCCGAGAGTGTCGACGTGCTTTGCCTCGAAATACATCGGATGCACATCGTTGCGACCAGCACCGTAAACGACGCGGCCGACTTTCGACCAGATCGATGCCATCGTGCACATGCCGCAGGGCTGGAGTGTCGAGTATAACGTCACCCCGCGCAGCTCCAGTTCTCCGGTTTGCTCACAAGCCCAACGGATAGCCATCATCTCGGCATGGGCCGTTGCGTCAGGCAACTCCTTGGTCTGATTACGTTCGGCTGCAATCACCTTCCCGTCTAGCACGATGACGCATCCAAGCGGGGAGGTTGAGGGATCGGACCCTTTGGAGCGTGCGACGTCTATCGCCATTTGCATCCAATGTTCGTCGGTATCGGTCTGCATTGCGTATCCATCTAATTGCAGTTGCTGTAAGATTTGGCGTGTCGATGCGGTTGCGGCGTCAGCTTTGAACCACCCTGACGGTCGCTTCCGTGGGATCGACCGGATCCATCACGAAAACCCCCGCATCACGGTTCGCGACAAGCCATGCGACGTGCGCGGCAGAGATGCGCTGGCCCGGCACCAGTCGAGGGACGCCCGGCGGTGCGGGCGCGATCATCTCTGCTGCGATCCTTCCCTCAGCCGCCTCGTAGGCCACCATTTCGGCTGGGCCGTAGAGTGCCGCAGGCCCGGGCATCGCCATGTCGACGGACAGGGTACCGATCCCGGGCATAGGCGAAATTGCCGGCAGGATGGAGGGATCGGAACCGAGCTGATTCACGAGATCCTGCAAGCCGCGGACGAGCTTGCGGAGATCGGACCTGGTTGTGCCCAGCGACAGAACGGCCAGGATATGCCGGGCGTCGGATAGCCCCATACTGATCCGGTGATGCTTGTAGAGCCAGTCATCGATAGCATACCCCGATACGCCCAGCACCGAGACGTCGATCAGCACCTTGGTGACGTCCAGATCGGCATCGGGCGGCAGATGATCGCAACCTAACACTCGCAACGGGGCAATACCGGCAATCTTTCTGCGGACCTTCTCCGCCAGCGCAATGACGCCGTTCCACATCTGCTCCCCGTTCAACGCGTGATCTCGCCGGGTCGCGTCAAGCGTTGCTAGGATCGGTACCGATGGGCTGGTGGTCTCGAACAGCTCATAGGCCATCCACAATCGCTGGCGATCGATCAGGTCGCCCTTGGCGACGATCACCGATCCCTGCGCGAGAGCCCCCATCGTCTTATGGGCGCTGTAGACGGCGGCATCCGCCCCCTTGGTCAGCGGATCGTCGGGCAGTCCTTCACAAAATGCGAACGCACCACCCCAAGCGGCATCGACGATCATGGGAATACCGTGATCGTGACAGACAGTGGCGAGTGCCGCGATATCGCTCGTCACGCCGTAATAGGTTGGGCTGACGACGATGAACGCCTTGGCGGTTGGATTGGCCGCCAAGGCGGCGTTCAGCGCCTGCGGCTCAACACCATGCTCAATGTCCCATTCCCCGTCGATCTGGACCGGCACGATGGCGGCATTGAGCCCCGTCGCGAGCGCGTAGGCACGCTCAGCCTTGTGGGCATTCGCCGCGACCAGAATGGTGTCACCTGGTCCGGCGACCGAGGCCATAACCGTGTGTAGACTCTGGGTGGATCCGCCGGTTACAAACCGGCAGAAGTCGGCATTCCAGGCCTCCGCCGCGATCTCGTGCGCACGTTGAAGGGCCAGCTTGCCTTCGGTACGGTCGTCGAGCCCCTTCGGCGTCAGCACGTCGGCGTGAAAAACGCGCTTGCCGAGCAGTGCCTTCATCCCGCCAGGAATGACTGCACCCTGGTTGTGGCCCGGCGCTCCAAATCCGATGACCGGCCTCTTCTCGATCGCCGCCAACGCATCGGCCAACGGCGCACTCTTCTGATCCATGCCGAACACTCTCCTGATCGAATGGGTGAAACGCATGGATACTGGAAAGCCCCTCCACGATGGTTGATCTTCTTTATCAAACAAGCAGTTATCCGCCGAAGGTGGACATGGATCAAACCTTCCGCCTAGCTGGCTAGGGCGCTCATCGATAGCAAAGCCCTTTCCAACATTCCGTCACCAAGGGTACGAAAGAGGAAGAGCTATGAGGAACGAGATGCCGATCAACGTCAACGCGGCGAGTGCGGCGGAGTTGGACACCATCCCGGCGCTAGCGGGGCACGGGTTCGAGATCGTCCGCTATCGTGAGGAACGTGGCGGGTTCAGTGACCTGAGACAACTTGATGAAGTACCCGGTCTTACCGGTAAGGCCGATGGGGCGACTGCTTCACTGACCGTCGGCGATTGCTGACTCAGGCGGGCGCCAGACTTTGGAACGCCGCGATAAGAGCCTGTTCGTTGATCGGTTTGTCGAGAACGATCATCGATGGCCGACTTACATGGCATGCTTCGCGCGTGCCGGTCACGAAGATCACGGGCGTCGGCCCATGCTCCAAGATGATGGCTTCCACCGCGGCAGGGCCGGTACCGGCTGAGAGATTGACGTCGGACATGATGATGGAGGGAGGCCTCAATCTCGCAGCATCGATTGCCTCATCTTGCGAGGCAGCCTGATCAAAGGATGTGCCGCCAGCCCTCGCGATCAGCTGGATGATGTGGTCGGCGATGAGGAAATCATCCTCGATGACGAGCACATGGCACATATGACGGATCCCGATAAGCTGAGCTCTTAACCAATGTGGTCACGCAACGGGCCCGCCACGGCGTTAATAAATGTCAGACAAGGTCGAGAGCTCAGATCGGCGCTTCGATTGCGAAGCGAACACCTTCCGGCAAATATTGGATTTCCGCCTTGCCGCGGATGTGGCGTGATAGGACGCGCTCAATCATTCTCGTACCAAATCCAACACGTGTTGGCATAGCAACGATAGGTCCATCCTGCTCCGCCCAGGAGAAGGTAAGTCGGCGTTCGGTTGCATTGCCGTTCAGGTCCCAGCGTATGCTCACCTGACCCTCCGGTACCGAGAGCGCTCCATATTTGATCGCATTGGTCGCCAGCTCGTGCAGTGCCATAGACAACGCAAGTGTCACTTCCGGGGTCAGCCGTATCGTCGGGCCGACAGCGGAAAACCGTCGACCGTTGCTGTCCATGAACGGCGCCAGCACCCGCTCGACAATCTCACCGATTGCCGCGCCTTCGATCTCGTCCTTGAGCAGCAGTTCGTGCGCAGACGCGAGGCTAGCGATGCGGCCCGACACCGCATCCCGAGCCTCAGCAAGGGATCCAGCATCGCGTAGCGTCTGACTGACAACGGCACTGACCGTCGCAAGTGTGTTCTTCACGCGGTGTGTCAGTTCATGGGCCAGAACCGAACGTTGCTCCTCGGCGAATTTGCGCGCTGAAACATTGCTCGAAAAGCCCGAAACCGCCAACGGCGTGCCATCCGCACGGCGCTGCAGCGAGCCTTGGGAATGGATCCAGCGTTGCTCGCCTTCAGGCGTCAATATGCGGTATTCGACATTATAACGCGTGCCATGCTCGATAGCGCTGTTCAGCGAAGATCTGACGAGTTCGCGATCTTCTGGGTGTACGCAAGCCAACAAGCCTTTCGCCGATAATATCTCTCCGGCCGGCCTTCCAAAGTTTGCAAGACAGCTTGGCGAATAGCTAAGCCGCCATTCTGGCAGGTCGATGGTCCAAGTGCCCAGTCCGCCAGCATCGAGCGCAAGCGCCAGGCGCGCTTCTCGTTCGGCTAGCGCAACTTCGCGCTTCGCAAGCTCGGCACTCAGCGTGTCTCGGTCGCGTTCCAACTGCAACAGCCCGTGCCGCTCAAGTGTGACATCGAGCTGGGATGCCACGAAGTAGCGTAGGCTGCCGGTCGCGTCATGCACGGGCGCGACCATGAGGCGGTTCCAGAACGGCGTGCCATCACGACGGTGATTCAGGAGGTCGATATCGATCGGCTCACGGAGAGCAATCGCGTCCTTCATGCGTTGGACGTCGGCCTGATCGGTCAACGGTCCCTGCATGAAACGGCAGTTCCGGCCAACAACCTCGACCGCCGAGAACCCCGTCAGAGCCTCGAACGCGCGATTGACGTAAACCAGCGGGTTATCCGGTAGCGTTGGATCGCTGACGACCATCGGCGTAATGCAGTGATCGAACGCCGCAACGAATGGGTCATGCTCGTTGAGGCGGGACGCAAAGGCGTCGACAGCCTCACGTACGACACCTGAGGTATCGTGCGGTCGAATAGGCGAAGGTGGGAGTGGCTGACGGTCCAAAGCGGGAACGTCCTAGCGGTAAGCCGTTGATGGATCAATGTAATCGAATTTATGTAGAACATCTGTCATCTGTCGTCCCACCTCGTGAGGCCATGCGGTTGTCGGTTATGATCTTAAATCAGCGGCTAGTCTGGGACCACTCTGCGGCGAACGCGGGTGCTGCAATAAAGCTCGCCGGCTGCGGGGATACGGGCGGCGGATCGCAGACACCCTCTTCAATGTAGCGCATTGCGGACATCAGACCATTCCGGGAGAAGGGCTTGGGTATGACGCCATGGCCACCGGCAAAGTCGGCTGGGATCTTAAGTGGGTTTGCAGTGACGAAGACGACTATCGCGTCCGCCCATCGCTTCCGGATTAGTGCACAGACATCCAGGCCATTGGTGCCTTTCGCAAGCTGTATGTCGACAAAAGCCAAGTCCGGATGGAGATCGCCTGCCAGGTCTTCAACTTCGTAGAGAGACGCGGCCTCGCCGACGACACGGTGACCGGCGTCTTCGATCATCGCTTCGATATCCATGGCCAAAAGAGCTTCGTCCTCGACGATCAGCACGTTCAACGGCGGTTGCGCACGTACACTCATTAATCGTCCACCGGGAATGAGAGAGATACACGGACCCCGGGGGCGGCGTCGGACCACATGACGTCGGCCCTGGCTTGCTTGGCGAGGCGGGAGATAAGCATTTTGCCAATGCCGTCCGGCTGAACGTCATTGCTGGCTAGCCCATGCCCATCATCGGTGATTTCGATCAGGGCATTATTGCCTTCTAGGGCTGTGCGAACAGAAATCGTACCGGCTCGCCCGTCGGCAAATGCATGCTTGATGGCGTTGGTCGCTATCTCGTTGAGGATCAACCCAAGCGATGCCGCCTTACTGGACGGCACCTCTATTTGCGAAATGTTCGAAACCAGCTTGATGTCGTCGCGTCGGCTGGCACCAACGACGTCGCCGATTAGATTTTCGGTAAACGCCCCGACGTCGAAGCGGGTGACGTCGTCCGACTGATAAAGGCGGCGATGCACTGTCGCCAGCGCATCAACCCGTTCAAGCATAGTTTCAAGTTTTGATGAAACGGCCGGGTCTGATATGCTACGCGCCTGCAAACGCAGAAGTGAACCGATCATCGTAAGATTGTTCTTTACGCGATGGTCGACTTCGTGAAGCAGCAGAGTTTTCGCATCTAACGCGGCCTCGAGGTCTGACGTGCGCGCCTCGACTTCCTGTTCGACCAATAACTTCTGCTTTGAAATGATAGTCTGCGCTTTGACGCGGTCAGTAACATCAAGCTGGGAGGCGAAGAAGAATACAACCTTACCGGCGTCATTGCGTACAGGGCTCAGATACAACGCGTTCCAGAACGCAGATCCATCCTTCCGATAGTTTAGAAGGTCCACGGCAATGTCGGTCTGGGCGTCGATTGCCTGACGCACCTTAGCCACCTGCTCTCGGTCAGTGTCGGGACCCTGCAGGAAGCGGCAGTTACGGCCGATGATTTCACTTCGGTCATAGCCCGACAGCGTTTGAAAGGCTTCGTTGCAGAAGACGATCGGGTTATCGGTCTGCGCGGGGTCCGTAATGACCATAGGCATTCGTGTAGCCCGAACTGCCGCGGCAAAAGGGTCCGCTCGTCCGTGCTCGTAATCGAGCGCTTCCGTCAGATGCCAATCGTCCCGCTGCTTCATCACGCCTCCGTGGAGCGTGCCGATCAGCCGAACCCCGTGTCGGGACTAAATCGTTTTGATCGTTTTCCGTTCCGCTGAGAGATCGAGTTCGTCTCACTAAGGCATGGCTATTGCGCGGCATGGCTTGCGCGTACAAAGCCTCTTGAGATCGAGAATCGGCGCCCCGTCTTGCAGGCTGGAAGCTGAACGAATGGCAGAAGTAGGGAAAGCGAAAACGGCTCATGAGTGTCCGCTTGTGGGTCCTCGTCAGCGCGGAGCAGCTTGGTTGCAAGGCACCATGGCTTTGCCCGCTGTCGTGTCAGCCGCTACCCAACGTGTGATAAGTAAAGGACATGCGGTGGCGAGCGTCAAAATCAGCGGACTTTCCAAGAGCTTCGGCGACACCACAGTGCTCCTGCCGACCGACCTGACGATCGAGGAAGGCGAGTTCATCGTCCTCGTCGGACCGTCGGGTTGCGGCAAGTCGACACTGTTGCGGATGATCGCCGGGCTTGAGGTGCGAAGCACCGGAAGGGTGGCGATCGATGGACGCGACGTGACCGATGCGGCGCCGTCGGATCGCGGGCTGGCGATGGTGTTCCAGTCCTACGCGCTGTACCCGCATCTCACAGTCGCGGAGAACATCGCGTTTCCGTTGAAGGTCGCAAAAGTCGCCAAGCGCGAGATTACCGAGCGCGTCGCGGAGGTCGCGGCGATGCTCGATCTGTCGGATCTGCTCGACCGGCGGCCGCGGGCCTTGTCGGGTGGGCAGCGTCAGCGGGTATCGATCGCGCGCGCAGTCGTGCGTCGACCGAAGGTATTGTTGCTCGACGAGCCGTTGTCGAACCTCGATGCCAACCTGCGTGCGCGGATGCGGCACGAGTTCGCGCGACTGCATCAACAGCTCGGTGCGACGATGATCTACGTCACGCACGACCAGCTCGAGGCGATGACGCTCGCCAACCGCATCGTCGTGATGAGCGAGGGGCGCGTCGAACAGGTCGGGCCGCCGATCGAGGTGTATCGGCGGCCGGCGAGCCTTGCCGTTGCGGCGGCGATCGGATCGCCGGGGATGAACCTGCTCGCGGCAACGATCGCGTCGGTCGACGAGTCTGGCGGCACGGTGCGGTTGGCTGGGGGCGAGATAGTGAGGACCGGCGCGATCATGCCTCCGGACTCGGTCGGCGCGGCAGTCACGCTTGGGGTTCGGCCCGAACACGTGCATCTCGATGACGCAGGGCCGTTCGTCGGCGCTGTCGAGCTGTTCGAACGGCTCGGGCCGTTGTCGTTCGCGCATCTCGGCGCACGCGGCGCGGCGGATACGATCGTCGCGCAGTTGCCGGGGGATCGGTCGGTCACGCTCGGGGAAGTCCTGCGGGTCGGCGTCGCGCCTGAGGACGCGCATGTGTTCGCCGCCGATGGCCACGCCTATCCCTTTACGCTGCCGCCGAGCAGTCCGGTCAGGTAATAACGCTGCATCGCGAGGAATAGCAGCAACACGGGTATCGTCGTGACGACCGCCGCGGCCATCATCAGTTCGCCGTCCGCGGAATGCTCGCGCGCGATCGCTGCGACCGCGACCGGCAGCGTGTAGAGATGCTGGTCGGCCAGCACGATCAGCGGCCAGAGGAAGTCGTTCCACGAGCCTAGGAACATGAATAGCGCCAGCGTGACGACGATCGGGGTGAGCAGCGGAAGGACGATCGTGACGAAGATCCGCGCCTCGCTCGCGCCGTCGATCCGCGCCGCGTCGATCATCTCGTCGGGGATCGCCAGCGTCGCCTGCCGCACGAACAGGATCGCGAAGATGCCTGCGAGGCTTGGCAGGATCACGCCGGCATAGCTGTTGACGAGCCCGAGCCGCTTGAAGATTAGGAACAGCGGCAGCATCGCAACCTGGCCCGGTACGACCAGCGATGCGATCAGGATCTTCAGTAGCCGTTCTCGTCCGCGGAAGCGGAGTTTAGCGAACGCATAGCCCGCGGGGACCGTGAGCAGCAGGCCGAGCAGCGTCGAGATCGTGGCGATGGCGACGCTGTTGAACAGTGCGGGGACGATCCGGTAGTCGAACCACGCGTCATCGATCAGCCGCCGGACGAGCAGCTCGTGGTAATTCTCCAGCGACCAGCGCGATGGCCAGAGCGGCGTGGGGAGGTTGCTCGACTCGCCGCGCGGCATGAACGAGACGATCACCATGTAGAGCAGTGGCGCGATCGTCAGCGCGGTCAGCAGCACCACCGCCGCATTGGCGAGGAACGCACGCGGTTTTATCAGAGCCATTCGTAGCGCCTCCCGATCCGCGTCTGCACCATCGTCAGCGCGAGGATCATCAGGAACAGGACGAACGCGACTGCGCTGGCCTGGCCGAGATTCCACCATTTGAAGCCTTCGTCGAACATGAAATACAGGATCGTCGTGGTGCTTTGCGCAGGGCCGCCGAGCGTCATGACATAGGGCTCGGCGAAGATCTGGAGAAAGCCCGCGACGCTCATCACCGCGGCGAGCAGCAACGTCGGGCCGATCGCAGGGAGGGTGACGTGGCGGAAGCGGCCCCAGCGACCGGCGCCGTCAAGCCGCGCGGCTTCCATCAGGTCCTGCGGCACTGCAGACAGCGCGGCGGTGAAGACGATCATGTTGTAGCCAAAGATCTTCCACGTGACGAAGATGAGGATCGCGGGAATCGAGGTGTGCGGGTTGCCCAGCCAGTCGACCGGCGCTGCCCCAATTGTCGCGAGTGCGCGGTTGATCAGCCCCGAGCGTTCGTTGAACAGGAAGCGCCATACCACCGCGGTCGCGACGATGCTGGTGACGTAGGGCGCGAACAGCAGCACGCGCCACAGCGGCTTCCACCGCACCGTCGCGTCGTTGAGCAGCAGCGCGACGGCGAGCGACGCACCGATCGCCATCGGCACGCCGAGCAGGGCGAACAGCGCGGTATTGCCGATCGCGCGCCAGAACAGCGGCGTCGAGAACAGGTCGATGAAATTGCCGAGCCCGACGAAGCGCAGGTTCGCCCAGTCGGCGAGCGCGTAGATCGAGTAATCGGTGACCGACAACGCCATCGCCAGTGCGGTCGGCAGGACGAAGACCAATGCGATGATCACGAGGACCGGTGCGGAGAAGAGCCAGGCGGCCCGTTCCTGGCGGGTCATGCCAGCGTGCCCGCCTCGACCAGCGCGCGGCGCTTGGCGAGCAACTGGTCGACGCGCGTGTCGAGCCCGGCGAGCGCCTGCGGAATCGTCTGGACGTTTCGAACGACGCGTTCGGCGGCGAACTGGATTTCGAGTTTGATCCGCTCCCATTCGATCACCTTCGGTGCGGTGGCAGGGAAGCGCATCTGTGCCTTGAACGGCGCGAGTATCGGCGCGCGGAGTTGCGGCGACGTCCACGCACTAAGCCGGGCCGGGAGATTGCCGATCATGGTCTGGTAGCGGAGTTCGCTCGCCGGTGAACTGAGGTGGCGGACCAGGGCCCAAGCTTCGGCCGGGCGCGGTGTCGACGCGGACACGCACAGGCTGGTGCTCAGCCCCGACACTGCGCCGACGCCGTGCGGACCCGCGAGCCGCGCCGTCGCCCAGCGCTCGGCGGGGATCTCCGTGGCACGTCGATGGAGGTCGAGCATCGTCGTCGGCCCGGTCGGCCAGATCGCGAAATAGCCTTGCGCGAACGCCGCGACCGGATCCTGAATCTCGGTCGAGAGCGCTTTTGGCGCGAGCCCTTCGGCAAATATACGCGCGTAATAGGCGAACGCGGCACGAGCCTCCGGCGTCTGGAAATTGCCGCGCGTATCATGGTCGCGCAGCAGCGTCGCGCCGGTCTGGCCGAGCATCGTGATGAGCATGTCGGGCCAGTTGAGCAGAAGCATGAACACGAAGTCGTCCGGCCGCTGTCGCTTGATGGCATGACCCATGCGGAGCCAGCCGTCCCAGTCTTCGGCAGGCGCGGCATAGCCAGCCTTGGCGAGGATATCTCGTCGGTAGAACTGGACCTGAGGCGCGACCGACCACGGCACGGCGAAGTCGCGCCCGCCGACACGGGTCGCGTCGAGCACCCCGGGGAACAGATCGGCGACCATGGCCGGCGACGGGACGGGGGCGATTGCACCGATCGTGGCGAATTCCTGGACCCAGCCGGTATACAGCATCAGCACGTCGGGCATGGCGCCGCCAGCCTGCGCGGTCAGCAGCTTTTCGTGTGCTGCGGTCGCAGGCAGCGATTGTATGTCGACCGGGATCCCGGTCGCGGCGGTGAAGGCGGGCATCAGCATCGGCGAATAATCGCCCTCGTAACTCATCGCCCAGAATTTCAGCGGTTCGGGTGCGCGCGATCGGGCACAAGCCGCGAGGCCGAGCGTCGGCAGAAGCCCGAGCGCGCTTCGTCGAGTCCAGTCGTGCGGCTGTGCCCCCATCGCCGGATCGTGGCGCATCGCGGCCTTCCACGCCACCCCCTGCGGGAGGCGATACCCAGCGAAATACTGCGTTAGGTTAATGCCTTGGCGGGGATTGCACGGCCGACATGCTTGCCCCGTGGCGGCCGATGCGCTTAAGCCGGAGGCAACGCTGGCGGGGGCCAATGCCGGCGAACAGGGAGAGAAGTTATGCGTATCCTTTGCCGCCGTCATCTGCTGTCTGGCGTCGCGCTGCTTGCCGCAACGTCGGTACAGGCACAGGTCGCTTCACCGGCCACTGATGCGCCCGCGGACCCGGCCCCCGAAGCAGCAGGTGAGATCGTCGTGACCGGTTCGCGCATCGCCCGCCCCGATTACGCGCCGCCCAACCCGATCGTCTCGTTCAGCGCGGCCGACCTCCAGCAGTCGGGCAACACCAACGTCACGACCTTTCTCCAGCGCGTGCCGGCGCTCACTAATTCGCGCGACAGCACGCGGACGGCGGGCAACGCGCAGGCCGACGGCAGCTTCGGGCAGATCGGGCTCAACCTGCTCGATTTGCGCGGGCTTGGCCCCAACCGGACGCTGGTGCTCGTCAACGGCCGCCGCCATGTCGCCGGCCAGCCCGACACCGCTGCTGTGGACATCAATGCGATCCCCACTGATTTGATCGAGCGCGTCGATGTGCTCACAGGCGCGGCGTCGGCTGTGTACGGCGCGGACGGCGTCTCGGGCGTCGTCAACTTCGTGCTGAAGCGCGATTTCGATGGCGTCGCGGCCCGCAGCCAGTTTGGCATCTCTGAGCGGGGCGACGCCGCCAACCGCTTCGCCTCGCTGATCGCGGGCCGCAACTTCGCCGACGGCCGTGGCAATCTAACGCTCGCCTACGAGTATAACGCCGACCAGCCGCTCGCGAACGACGATCGTCGGTATCTCGCACAGGGCGAACGCCAGTATTTCGTCAACCTCGACAATTACGACCCGACGCGCCCTGGCAGCTACAAGGTCGGACCGGTCGGCGACCTGCGCTATCCGTACAGTTCGAACCAGGGCATCGTGTATATCGGCGACCAGGTTTTCCGCGGCGACGGCGCGCTCTACACGCCCGGCCGGTTCCTGCAGAACGACGGGTACACGGTCGGCGGTGACGACACGCCGGTCGCGGGCTATATCGGCGATATCTTCCCGCGTACCCGCCGCCACGCGATCAACGCGCTGACGCATTACGGCGCGTCGGACGCGTTCAAGGTCAGCCTGGAGGGCAAGTTCGTCCAGTCGACCGTGACCAGCTTTGGCGGTTATGGCGGCAATTATCCCGCGACAGCCGCGCTCGACAATCCGTACATCCCGGCAAGCATCCTCGCAGCGGCGACCGCAGCCGGGCTCGGCTCGGTCGACGTCAACCGCAACAACTTCGACATCCCGCGGCGTGGCGAGGAAGACCGCCGGCGCACCTATCGCGGCGTCGTCGACGTCACCGGCCGGATCTCGGAGCATGCCAGCTACGACGTGTCCTATACCTATGGCCAGACCGACGTCCGCGCGACCAAGCTCAACGACCGCCTCAACGTTCGCTTCCTGAACGCGCTCGATGCGGTGCGCGGGCCGGGCGGAACGATCGTGTGCCGCTCCGCCGACGCCCGCGCGGCCGGCTGCATGCCCGTCAACACATTCGGCGGCAACACTGTGGATCCGGCCTCGTTCGGGTATTTCCTGAGCAACCCGGCGAGTGATGCACGGCTCACGCAGCATGTCGCCAACGCCTCGCTGAACGGTGACTTCGGGCAGTTCTTTGCGCTGCCCGGCGGCCCGGTCGCGTTCGCGGTCGGTGGCGAATATCGTCGCGAATCAAGCAGCTTCCGTCCGGCGCAGGCGATCACCGACAATCTGTTCTACCAGTATGACGAATACATCCTGCCGACCCCGTCGAGCGGCCATTTCGATGTCTGGGAAGCGTTCGGCGAATTGAACGCGCCGATCTTGAAGGACGTACCGTTCGCCAGCCTGCTCTCGGTCGGTGCCGCGGGACGCTATTCGGATTATTCGACGGTCGGCTCGACCCGTGCGTACCAGTTTAACGGCATCTACGCGCCGATCCGCGAGATCAGCTTCCGCGGCTCCTACGGCCGCTCGGTACGCGCGCCCAACATCGGTGAGATATTCCGTCCGCAGACCGGCAGCAGCAACTTTTTCTCCGATCCCTGCTACCTCGGCAACCGCACGCTCGGGACTCAGTTCCGCACCGCGAACTGCCAGACGCTGATCACCGGCGCAGGGGGCAATCCCGCCACCTTCACCGCGCAGAACAACCCGAATGCGACGATCTTCATCCCCGGCACGCAGCAGGGCAATCCGGACCTGCGCGCCGAAGTCGCCCGTACCTGGACCGCAGGCGTCGTGGTACGGCCGATTGCAGGGTTGTCGATCGGGCTCGACTGGTACGATATCCGGTTGCGCGACGCGATCAACACGCCCGATGCGAACACGATCGCGTCGCTGTGCGTCGACCAGCCGACGCTCGACAACGCCTATTGCAACGCGATCAGCCGCGAGCGCGGCACCGGGTTCATCAACGGCTATGTCGTCCAGCCGCAGAACGTCGCGGCGTTCCGCACTGCCGGTGCCGAACTCAACATTGCCTATCGCTTCCGGACGGCGCGAGCAGGCGCGTTCGATATCCGGCTGGTCGGCGGCTATCTCGACAAGCTCGAACAGGTCACCACGCCGGGCGCCATCACCGAGGACAATGTCGATCAGCCGTTCCGTCCGAAATATACCCTCACCTTCTCGCCGAGCTGGACCGCGGGGGCGCTGACGCTGAGCTACAACCTGCGCTGGCAGGACGGCGTCCGCCGGTTCGCCAAGGTTGATACTGATGCGAACCCAAGCCTCGTCGATCCGCGCTATCTCCGGTACAAGGAGCTGTGGCAGCACGACGTGCAGACCGAGGTCGCGGTCGACGAGAGATTCTCGTTCTATGGCGGGGTCAACAACCTCGCCGACCAGAAGCCCGATATCGGTTTCGAGACCAACGTGCCGATCTCGCCAGTCGGCCGGTACTTCTATGCCGGCGCGAAGGTTCGGTATTGAGCCGCTCGGGCGTTGACGTTGGACGATGCCTCGACGACGGACGCCTGATCGCCAAAACGAGAAAAAAGACGCCGTGCTAACCAAAGACATGCTGAGCCTTATCACGATGGAGGAAGGGGCCTTCATCGATCCCAGTTGCACAGTCGTCGATCCGCACCGCCTGACACTGCGCAAAGGCGCGTTCGTCGGCCCCGAGGGACTGATCGACGCCGGCGGTGGCGTCGAGATCGGCGAAGCGGTGCGGATCAGCTACCGGTGCACGATCATCTCGCTGACCCACCACATCACACGCTCGGTCTGGCGACGGGGCGTGGACGGGGATCGACTTCGGCCTGTCCTGATCGAGCGCGGTTGCTGGGTAGGCGCCAACGTCACCATTTATCCGGGCGTCACCGTGCGAGAGGGGTGCGTCATTAATGCAGGATCGGTGATCGCAAAATCTACCGAAGCACATGGACTTTACTGTCCCTCATATGCCGTGCGTATCAAAGATCTTGATTTCAAGTGACGGCTGATCACGATCGCGTCGTCAAGACCAACTATCTACGTTCCATCTGCCCGAAGCTCTCGTACGAAGCGCCGAAAAAATGGCGTATCGCCAAATGAACGGACGGCCGGAGTTGGGGCGAGGCCATGGGGCCCTGAACGTCCGAATGTGGGTCGACACGTCAACCATCGGGATCTGAAAAAGGTAGCTCTAAACAGCTTGATGTGCTGGCGCCACACGCGTTCCTAAATCAGCAAGCCAAAGGCATCATCTCAGCCTTCGTGATTCGATCGATGAAATAATCGTCATGGAGCAGCCTGCTTGGCTATCCCGCGTTGGTTCCAGAGACGTGTATGGAGCAGCAGAAATGAGACGTAACCTAGCGCGCGCCCTTGGCTGGATCATTGCGCTGCTGGGCGGTTTTTTCGTCTCCGCCGGTGCCGTCCTGCTGTCTCTTCACGGGTCGCCTTATTATCTGATCGTCGGCCTCGCGATGATCGTCAGCGGTGCGCTTGTAGGTCGGGACGATCGGCGTGGCAGCTGGCTGTTCACAGTGATCTGGATCGCCACCCTGGTTTGGGCTGTCTGGGAAGTCGGCTTCGACGGTCTGCAGCTCATGCCGCGCGTTGTCGCGCCGACCGTCCTCTTGGTCTTAATATTTTTGGTGGGCTGGCGGGATGGGACAGCGTTCGGCCGTTCCGGTTTGTCACGCGCCGCGCCCGTCCTCGCAGCGAGCGTTGCGGTTTTATGCTTAGGCCTGTTCGCGGTGCGTGGGCGCGATGTCGATGCACAGGGGCTGGTAGCATCCACTCCAAGCGCCCTCACGCAGGTAGCGACAGGCGAGGCCGATAACGACTGGAACGAGTATGGCGGTACCGCATCAGGCCGGCGGTATTCCTCGCTCGCTGACATCACACCCGCCAATGTCGAGCGTTTGGCGCTCGCCTGGACGCAGCGGACTGGCGATCTGCCAGCCGCGGCAGAGACGACCGAGCATAAGCGGGAATATCATTCCGAGGCCACGCCGATCCACGTCGGCGATAGCCTTTACACCTGCACGCCGCATTCGTTCGTGCAGGCGATCGATGCGACCACTGGGCGGACCAAGTGGAGCTGGCACGAGGCGGCTAATGTGCAGGACAACAACTACCTCGTCTGCCGCGGGGTGGCGTATTTCGAGGCGCCGGCCGGAACGCCGTGTCCGCACCGCATCTTCGCGCCCACCTTTAACGCGCGACTTGTGGCTCTTGATGCGGACACCGGGCGGGTATGCCCGGGTTTCGGCCAGAACGGCAGCATCGACCTTCGAGCTAACATGGGCTTGTCAAACGTATCCGATCAGATAGGGACGTCGCCGCCGATGGTGGTCAACGGGCGATTGATCATCGGCGAGCGGATCACCGACAACGTTAACCGCAACATACCGAGCGGCGTGGTGCGGGCGTATGACCCGGTATCGGGAAAGCCAGTATGGGCGTGGGACGTCGGCCGGTCGCAGGACGCGATCACGCCGCTGCCCGCAGGTCAGGTCTACACGCGTGGTACACCCAACGTCTGGGGCGCGATCACTGCTGATGCCGCGAACGGTCTCGTCTATCTGGGCACGGGCAATGCCTCGCCGGATTACTGGATCGGTTATCGCCGGCCGTTCGACGACCGGTTTGGCACGTCGATCGTCGCGCTCGACGTCGCGACCGGCAAGCTGCGCTGGAGCCGGCAGCTGGTCCACCACGACATGTGGGACATGGACTTGCCGATCGGGCCGTCGCTGTTCGATTACCGTGCGCCCGATGGGCGGACGATCCCCGCGCTGCTCCAGACGACCAAGATGGGCCAGGTCTATTTTCTCAACCGGCTGACGGGCGCGCCGATCGCCGCGATTGCCGAGCGACGCGTGCGGACCGACGGTGCGACGCCTGGAGTCACGGTATCGCCGACGCAGCCTTTCTCGGTCGGCATGCCGTCGTTCACCCCGCCCGCGCCGAGCGAAAAGGCGACCTGGGGCGCGACGCCGATCGACCAGTTGCTGTGCCGGATCGACATCCGCCGCGCGCAGGGGGCTGGGATCTACCAGCCGATCGGGCTGACGCCGATCATCGGCCACCCCGCGTTCGACGGCGTGACCGACTGGGGCGGCGCGGCGGTCGATCCGGTGCGCGGCATCATGACTGTCAACACGATGGAGATGCCGTTCAAGCTGTGGCTGATGCGACGCGACGACCCGCGCGTCGGGCCGTTGATGGCGCAGAAGCAGGGCGGCGAGAATGCGCGGCAGGCGCAGTTGCAGACGCAGTACAACACGCCGTACGTCGCGGTGGTGCAGGCGTGGATCGGTATCTTCGGCGCGCCGTGCAACGCACCACCCTGGGGGCATCTGACCGCGGTCGACCTGAAGACGAAGAAGATCCTGTGGCGCGAGGTGCTCGGCACGGCGCGCGATACCGGCTTGTTCGGGTCGCATCTGGGTGTGCCGATCAAGACCGGCGTGCCGAACCTCGGTGGATCGATCGTCACCGCAGGCGGGCTGGCGTTCATCGCTGCGACTACCGATCAGTATCTGCGCGCGTTCGACCTGAAGACCGGTAAGGTCGTTTGGAAGGCTCGGCTTCCGGCCGGGGCGCAGGCCACACCGATGACGTACCGAGGTGCCGACGGGCGGCAGTATGTCGTGATTACCGCGGGCGGGCATGGTGCGCTCGGGACGCGGTATGGGGATTATACGCTGGCTTATGCCTTGCCCCGAACGTGATGGGTGTTGAGGCCGGTCGCTCGCGCTGCTCATTCGGTCAGCGTCAAAGACCGTCCGCCATTTTCGACCGGCAGTGGCGGACGGTCTGTAAATTCAGGACGTCAGCGCGCTCGCCGCTTATGATGGCGGACGGGATGATTAGGGGGATACGTGGTCGGACGGGTCAAGCGAGTTATATCGCGTCTATCGCTGGTCGCGACGCTTGTTGGTCTGGGCGGTTGCACGGCGTTGTCGCTCGGGTTCTTCAACCCGCAGGGGCCGGTCGCCGGGCATGAGCGCGACCTGTTCGTCACCGTGTCGATCGTGTTGCTGTTCGTCGCGGGGCCGGTACTGCTGCTGACGCCGCTGTTCGCGTGGCATTACCGGCTGTCCAACCGCGGCGACGCGTACCGGCCGAAGTGGAATTTCTCCTGGTGGGTGGAAGGGCTGATCTGGATTCCGCCCGCCGGGATCGTCATCGGGCTTGCGGTACTGCTGTGGCACTGGACGCAGATCGACGATCCGTATCGGCGGTTGCCGGGCGCGGCGCCGGTCGAAGTGCAGGTGATCGCGCTCGATTGGAAATGGGTGTTCGTCTATCCCGACCTCGGCGTCGCATCGGTCGATCGGCTGACCATTCCCGCCGGGCGCCCGGTGCATATCAAGCTGACCAGCGGCACGGTGATGCAGTCGATGCTGATCCCGCAGCTTGCCGGGCAGATCTATGCAATGGGCGGGATGACGACCGAGCTGAATATCCAGGCGCACCGGGCGGGGCGGTTCCGCGGCGAGAACACGCAGTATAACGGGGCTGGCTTCCAGCAGCAGAAGTTCGAGGTCGTTGCGGTGTCGCCGGCGGAATACGATCGCTGGGCCGCCGCAGCACGCCGCGGCAAACGTACGCTCGATGCGCAGACGTGGCGGCGGCTGTCCGCGCGGTCGATCATCACGCATCCCGTCGAGTTCGCGCACGTCACGCCGAATCTGTTCGACCACGTTGTCGTCGCGATCGGCGGCATGACCCATTCTCCTCCGAAGGCCGTTCGATGACCGTTTCCGTTCCCCTCTGGCCAGCGGTGTTCGGCCGGTTCGGCTGGCAGGACCTGCCGTTCGTGCGCGCGTGGGAGAACCCGACGATCAGCGAGATCATCGGTGCGTTCGCGGGCGCGCTGGTGGTGGTCGGTGCGGTCGTCGTCGCTGTGCTGCTGACGCGCTATGGCAGGTGGCGGTATCTGTGGACCGAGTGGCTCACCAGCCTCGACCATAAGAAGATCGGCATCATGTATATCGTCGTCGCATTCGTGATGCTGTCGCGCGCGCTGGTCGAGGCGGTGCTGATGCGGATGCAGCAGGCGGTGGCGATCGAAAATCCCGGCTTCCTGACGCCCGACCATTTCGGCCAGCTATTCTCGACGCATGGCTCGATCATGATCTTCTTCATGGCGATGCCGTTCCTGACGGGGATGATCAATTACGTCCTGCCGCTCCAGATAGGCGCGCGCGACATGGCGTTTCCCTGGGCCAATTCGATCGCGCTGTGGCTGACGATCGGCGCTGCCGGCCTGATGATGGCGAGCCTCGTCGTCGGCGAGTTCTCGACCGGCGGATGGAGCGGCTACCCACCCTATACCGAGCGCGCGTTCAGCCCCGGCGTCGGTGTCGACTACTGGATCTGGGCGGTGACATTGGGGTCGATCGGCTCGACGATGGCGGGGATCAACATCGC
Organism: Sphingomonas aerolata; assembly: GCF_023935825.1. NCBI lineage: Bacteria > Pseudomonadati > Pseudomonadota > Alphaproteobacteria > Sphingomonadales > Sphingomonadaceae > Sphingomonas > Sphingomonas aerolata. The sequence goes on from NZ_CP098762.1 coordinate 1,772,031, forward strand.
CTGCACCGTCTACAAGCTGCGCGCGCCCGGCATGCGGTTCATGCGGATGCAGATGTTTTCGTGGACCAGCCTATGCACGTCGATCCTGATGATCTTCGCGATGCCGCCGCTGACCGTCGCCACGCTGCTGCTCGCGCTCGACCGCTATCTGGGATTCCATTTCTTCACCAACGACCTCGGCGGCAACATGATGAACTACGCCAACATGTTCTGGCTGTTCGGCCATCCCGAGGTCTACATCCTGATCCTGCCCGCGTTCGGCGTGTATTCGGAGGTCGTGTCGACCTTCTCGACCAAGGACCTGTACGGCTACACCTCGCTGGTGATCGCGACGATGGCGATCGCGGTGCTGAGCTTCACCGTGTGGGTCCACCATTTCTTCACGATGGGGCAGTCGGCCAACGTCAACGCGGCGTTCGGGATTGCGACGATGACGATCGGCGTGCCGACGGGGGTGAAGATCTATGACTGGATCTGGACGATGTTTCGCGGCGAGGTTCGCTTCACCGTGCCGATGCTCTACGCGCTCGCGTTCATGATGACATTCGTGCTGGGCGGCTTCACCGGCATCATCCTGGCGATGCCGCCGCTCGACTACCTCGTTCACAATACGCTGTTCCTGGTCGCGCATTTCCACAACATGCTGATCCCGGGGCTGCTCTACGGGATGCTCGCGGGCTATCATTACTGGTTCCCCAAGGCGTTCGGGTTCCGCCTCGACGAGCGCTGGGGGCGGATCGCGTTCACCTGCTGGGTAGTCGGGTTCTACCTCGCCTTCTTCCCGCTGTACGTGCTCGGCGCGAGCGGGATGGCGCGGCGGACGCAGGCGATCTTCGAACCGTCGTTCCGGCCGTGGCTGTATGTCGCGGGCGTCGGCGCGTTCGTCCTGCTGGCGGCACTGACATCGCTCGGCATCCAATTGTGGGTGAGCATCCGCGACCGCGTTTCGCTGCGCGTGGAAGCAGGCGATCCGTGGGATGGCCGCGGGCTCGAATGGTCGGTCAGCGCACCGCCGCCCGAATACAACTTTGCGGTGCTGCCGCTGATCGACGGGCGCAACCCGTTCTACGATCACAAGCATGACGAGGGCCAGCCTGACCCTTACGCCTCGCCGCCGTCGTACGAGGACATCGTCGTGCCGCGCGGCAGTGCGACCAGCGTCGTGATCGGGCTTACCGCCGCGGTCGCCGCGTTCGGCCTGATCTGGGAGATCTGGGGGCTGACCATCGTCGCTCTCCAGGTGATCGTTGCGGCGGTCGTGCTGCGCAGCTTCGGTCGCAACCAGCACCGGACCATTCCCGCTGCGGAGGTCGCGCGCGAGCATGAGGCCTGGCTCTTGCGCGTCCGGGCGACGCCCGGGATCCCGCGCCAGTTGGAGACCGCCGCGGTCAATCGTGGCCTTGCGGAGATCGTGGCGTGAGCGAACCCGAACTGGCGCATGCCGGCCTCAACCTCGGCGACACCGGCGCGCTGACGCAGGACCAGGCGGAGAACGCGATCTTCGGCTTCTGGATCTTTCTCATGAGCGACGCAGTGATCTTCGCGCTGCTGTTCGCGACCTATGGCACGATGATCGCCAGCACCGTCGGCGGCCCGACGCCTGCCTCCGAATTCAAGCTGCTGCCGGCGTTCGCCGAGACCCTGTTGCTGCTGACGAGCAGCGCGACGTTCGGCCGCGCGACGATCGCCATGAAGTACGACGAACCGCGCCGCGTGCTGTTCGGCTGGCTCGGCGCGACGCTGGGCCTAGGCCTCGTCTTCCTCGCGCTGGAAGCGAACGACTTCGCGACGATGTTCGCGCACGGGGCCTACCCGATGCGCAGCGGCTTCCTGTCGTCGTTCTTCGCGCTGGTCGGGTTGCACGGGCTGCACGTCGCGGTCGCGTGCTTCTGGCTGGTCGTGATGGTCGCCCAGGTCTGCGCCTACGGCCTCGACGCGCGGGTGCGGATCAACCTGTTGCGGCTGGGGCTGTTCTGGCACCTGCTCGACATCGTCTGGATCGCGATCTTCTCGGTCGTCTATCTGCAAGGGAACATCGGATGAGCGACCGGACACGCGAACTCAGAACCTATGCGATCGGTTACGGCCTGTCGCTCGTGCTGACCGTAGCGGCCTTCGCGATGGTCCGCTGGCCGTCGTTCGGTGCGCGCGAGATCTTCGGCGGCGTGCTGGCGCTGGGGCTGGTGCAGATGGCGGTGCAGTTCCGCTGCTTCCTCCACATCAGCCTCAAGCGTTCCTCGCGGCACGACCTGCAACTGATCCTCTTCTCCACGCTGATTATCGCGCTGATGGTATCGGGGACGCTGGTGATCCTTTTCAACCTGCGTGGGCGAATGATGGGGTGACAGGGGTGTGAAGTGTTAACTTTGCTATCTCAGTTCGAAAGAACGCGCTGACCCAATACGAAACTTGAACATGAACGAATGGCCATATGTGGGAAAACTTGTAATGCCCATTAGAGGTCCGGTTATGGGTCTTGGCAGCCGCAAAGCGGACCGGCGGCTAGCGCCCACACCCGGACGTTCCAGTGGGTAACTCGCAGTCTCGAAAGCGGACATCCGTTCATCTCGATGATGCCAACTCGCTCATTCATGATTCAAAAATCAGAAGTTTTGCGTCGCCGTCAGTAACCGACTTCTAGCGTCACGACAGTCAGCCGGCCTTTGACCTTACCAACCAACGTCACGTTGCCACCCGGCCAATCAGGGCCGTTCATCGCCATGATGGCGCTGGACGTCATTTGAGCAGTAATAAGCGGTTGAAAAGTTGTTGCCCCCGGCGCGGTAACAATGGTGGTTTTTGCCCGATCATCGACCCAAGCCCCATAGCCCCAAGCCGTCCCGATCAATCGTAATGAGCGTCCGGAAGGTGGTGCTGGAAGGGGCGGCTCATCGAACTTCAGCCGTCCCTCGCATCCTACCTTGCTCAACCGGCCGTTAGAGAGTGTGCCTCCCTCATAATTGGCTTGTAGCGAGTAGCAGCGGCCATCGTTCAATGAGAGCGTGACGGGCAGAAAACCGGGAGACCACGCAGCAACGACGTGTGTTTTGCTCGTTTCAGCTATCGCAAATGCACCAACAACTTTGGCATGGCCCACCGCCGCGCCGCGCTTATACGCCGGATCGACGTGGATCAGGCTTGATACAGCCGTATCAGAGATGCGGGTTAGTCGCGGCGCACTAGGATCTGAGGGCACCGCGACACCTGGTCTTGATCCGCCGCCACCGTATCCGGCGGGCGGGACGAACTGCGCATGAGCGCTGATTGCTGCGACTGCTATCGCGATCCCCGGGCTCACGCGGGCATATGCTGATGCTTTGCTGTTCTTCATTTGCGACTCTCTGATCAGGGCAGCGTACGACCGTGATGGCAAATAGCTAGCCAGCATGCCGGCAGCTTGGTTGATGCAGAACTCACGGGTTTCGCATCGGCAAAGGAACGGCAGAAAAGCGACTCTGGGGGGGGCATAAAAAAGACAAAGCGTTACCTGTGAGCGTACGGTTTCGTGCCGACGATTAAGGTGTGTCGCTTCCTGTTCTGGCAGCATGTAGCGTCACGGGGTGAGACTAGACGATCCCCACAATTTCGACGGCTCCACTAAGGGAGACGGCGAACAAGAGACTGTGCACGATCTGGTCGAGCGCCTGGCGGAGCTTCGTTTGCTTGCTATTCGGCTGGACCTTAAGGTCGTTGGGGCGCTGATTGGCAGCGCAATCGGAATGATACCTCTTGTGAAGCATTAACTATGTCTATTACGCATGAGGAGCACGAGGCTTTGAAGGGCTGTCTGGAGGCGGTGCTAGTAGTTGCCGACGCGCACAGCCTGTCTTTGACTGCGGCGCGGATCAGCGGCGCGATCGACGCACTCGCTTCCGAGGCCGGCCCGAAAGTTAGGGCGTCGAGCCCCTCGCCGGTGCCAAGTCGTAAGGTGCCTTAAAGTTGTTGATCGATACTTTTAGTCCTGCCTCAGCCCGCCGGTTAGCGGCGACTAGAGGCCGCGGTCCGTGGTCGCGTCCGCTTGCGCCCACACCCGGTCGTATTCGTCGTCATAACGGTCACGATTGCCGACACTCATTCATCGGCTACAAGGAGATTGGACTAGGGGGGCGGAGACTGTCGCAATGATTGGCTTGTTGGCACTTACGGCAGCTATGATAGCTTCCTGTCCGGTTGAGCAGGCGCATTATGTTTTGCGCCACGATCCAAGCGTAACTGCCTACTTTCGCCCCGTCGACAGCGGTCCAGATTGGCCAAGCCATGTTGCGATAGCAGTCCGGCATAAGGAATTCGGGAAGACCTTTTGGTGGCTGCCGTGGAACGGCGGCTCGAACGGGCTCCAAAATGTTGCGTCTACTGAAGATGTTACCGCCAAAGGTTGGCAGCCGCCAAGTCCGGATGGGGGGCCTCGTCCATACGGAGACAGGCAATATACCGGAACCGATATCATGTATAATTTGATCAATCACGTTCCGAAGCAGGGAGAACCTGCTCCGGCTCATATGCTTTTCCGGGACGCGGCGGGTTCCAAAGACACCGCTTTCCTCGACAGACAATTTTTTGATCTTGTTGGTTGCCGGAAGGAAGGCAGTTAAGACCGCGTCACTTTCCCATCTGCCTCCTAAAGTGGACCGACCGCTGTCCAGCAATTTCGGCTATTCGGCTTCCGCCGATAGCGGTCGGCGCGATCTAACGGTATCAAGGGGCTACCTGAGAGAGCAGTCTTGAGCATGACGTTCTTAATCGCGATCGGTGCACCTGCTATCATCGCGATGCTGGTCGCCGATTTGCTATTCTATCGTTTGATAATTTGGGCCTTGTTCTCGCTGGTTGGCCGTCTTCCACCTTATCGGCCGGGCGGGCGTTACCAGTCACAAGCCGATCCCGAAAAGTATGCGCCGCTGCGCAGGCCACGGAACGGCAGCTACTACTGATTTCGAACATTTCTTTTGCGATCGGGAAATACAAACTGCGGTCCCATTTTTAAGTCTATTATGGGTGTGTTGGTGCTGCTATAAGGTAGAGATAGAAACCGGCTATTTTTTGCGCTTTTACAAAATATGTAATAATTAGTTCGTGCTTGCCGGTTCGGTTTGACGCAGAGCCATACGGACACATACGCTTAACGTCGACAAAGCGAATGTCCGATCGAACTGGATCTCGTTGAGCCGTTTCTTGCGTGCTGGTTATGTGGCAACCATACTTTTCCAGTACGCCCAAGATCGATACCGTATCTTTATTTAGCGGACCGCCGACATCACCCATTCCAAGCTGAGCATCAGCTGTCAGCATAGCGAGTGCGGTGGGCCAATCCTCCTTCGCACTTGCTTCCAATAGACGTTGAACAACTACGGCTGGCGTCTCGACGTTCGACATCACCATAATGTGAGCGGCACCAGCCAGTAATGCGACAGTGAGGCTCATAATAATTTACCTCGGCATCAAAGCACTAGCTTAGCTTTAAGGCGGATTGGCGCAAATCGAAAAACTCGGCCGACCGGCCCTTGCCCTACCTACCGCACGAACGTCCGCTTACGCCATCTGCCTCCTCGATAGCGGACGGTCTACATCCCCACCAATGCCGGCCATTCCGCTTCCGCCCAAAGGCGGACGAACGATTGCGGTCGCGGTCTCGGTTGGTTAGCTTCGCCAAACCTGATCTGAGGAAGCGTTGCGCATGCTCACCGTCTTTACCGTTTGTGCAAACATCCTGATCTACGGACTTCTGGGCTGGGCCATCGTGCGCTGGTTGGGCCACCGAGGCCATGCTCGTATAGCCGGACTCTTTCTCGCTCTCGGTTTCGCCCTTGGGAGTTTCGGAGGAAATGCGGCTGCGGAGCCCGAGAACGTTCTCCAACTCCGCGCGCTTGGTTCAGTTGTAGGGTTGGGTGCCCTGTCAGCATTGATGTTCTACCGGCGTCGCCGCACTACCCGATAACGTCTACCGAACGGCTGCTCACCTCCCCCTTCGCGACGTTGGCGACCGGCAAAGTAGACCCCAAAGCTGTATGGACCCGAAGCGCCCAAAGTCGGTCATTCCAGACCGATCTTTCAATCCCAAACCCTGCCACTCCGCTCATGCAAAAATCAAATGTTTTGCTCTAGCACTTTGCCATATCCGTCAACTATGTGTTGACCTTGTATCGTCAATGTAAGATTGACGGATCGTCAACAGGAAATTGACGGAGGGTATCATTCAGATTAATGAGCAGCAGGCCGTCAGAGAGCAAACGGCCGCTATCGTACTGAACTGGGCAGCGGGCCGTCAGCCTCCTTTTACCGGTGAGACCGCAGAGGGGTTTGCGAAAGCTATCACGGTAGCGCACCTGGTTGCAGACGAGGGAAGGATCAGCCTTCATCGCTGGATCGATGCAGCACGGCGAACTGGGCTGAGTTGGACGGATATCGGAAACGCCCTTGGCATCTCAAAACAGGCTGCCCAGCAGCGGTTCAAGTCCGCCGAAATGGGGGACGAACTAGCGAGCGGAGAAGGTGAGGAAATTGTTCGTCTTGGGGCAACCGCCTTTAACGAGATGAGCATCCTGCGCGAGGAAGGTGGGAAGGGTAATGAACTGGTCCGTACTGGCGCTCTCGCACTGGTATTTCGGCCAACTACCCACCTGTGGGAATATCGACGTAAAATTGGCAAAGCGTCGATAACTGCGGAGATGAAGAGGGCAGGATGGATATACGTATCTAGCTGGATGCCATTTCACTACTTTAAGCGATCGGTACCTGCGGAGTAATTTTTATAGGCCGCTTCTCGATGATGGTTCGAGAAGCGGCCTCAGTTTGAGCCCATAATGCAAACCCGCAGAGTTTTGCATAAAATATCTATGATATGGGATGCCGTGCGGATCGTTTTAGCCAGCGGCCCATCCGCCTTCTGGCAGCTGTTTCTGCCATTCTTCTTCTTTCGGCCAGCTGCCTGCCAGTCCCTGCCAGTTTTTAGCATACATGACGGTCGTAGGTATTGGCTCGCCGTCTAGAGACGCGCTGCATCGAAGTTTGGTGCTGGTGCTTCTCAGCCACACTTTCAGTTCACCGTCGCCGAATGACGTGAGCCACGGCTCTTGGTATTTTGCGAGAATCGCATCCTGCCGCTGCTGGCGTGGACTTGCTCACCGTTCACCAGCATCCGTTCCTGGCCCCACAACGTCCAGCTGAAGGCGTTATCTACCTGGATTACGGTGTTGCCGATCTGAAACTCCCAGCGTTGGCCGATCAGCCTCATTTGTCGCTTCTCCTCAACCAACGTTTTTGACAGCCAAGGCCAGAATAGGTGAGAACTTGGCGACAAGCTGCAACGTGAGCCTGAGCTTGTCCATCGACCAAAGAGCGGCAGAAACGACGCAACCTGCCGATTCAAAAACCTAATGCGTTTCCCGTGGGCATCCGACGTCGAGTTTCCCAAGGTGAAGTCCAAAAAGCGGTCGGACCGCTCACCACCAGTTTAAGTCGCACAGGTGGCTGATCTAGACGCTCAAAAACTGCAGTTCATCCGGATGAACGAATGTCCGAAAGTAGGAGGCGGGAAAGGGCACTTGAATGTCCACAAGTGGGTCAGAAGCGCAATGTGAGCAATGCGCCCGAAACTAAAGGGCCAGACAAATCACCTAGGAGCTCATCTCAAGATTATCATACCACCAAGCTGAGCAGCAACGTGAACAAAAGCCCGAAAACTCCGACCAGCGTTTCCATCGCCGACCAGGATCGGAACGTCTCGGCCAGGCTCAGGCCGAAATATTCCTTGAACATCCAGAACCCCGAGTCATTGACGTGGCTGAACATCAGGCTGCCCGCGCCGATCGCGAGCACCATCAGGTTGGGATCGACGCCGTGCGCGGCAATCAGCGGCTGGACGATGCCGGCCGCCGTCAGGCCGGCGACCGTGGCGGACCCCAGCGCCACCCGGATCACCATCGCGAGGCCCCAGCCCAGTACCAGCGGCGCAAGGCTCAGTCCGCTCAACCAGGCGGCCAGTGCAACGTCCGCGCCAGCATCGACGAACACCTGCTTCAGCGCGCCCGCGCCGGCGACGATCAGCAGGATGCCGGCGATGTCCTTCACCGCCTCTCCACTGCCCGTCGACAGCCGCGCCAGCGACGTGCCCCGCACGACGCCGAGGATCAGCATCGCGGCTAGCACGGAGATTAGCATCGTCACGACTGGGTTGCCGCCGAACGCGACCCAGCCCTTTGTAACCGGCGGGAGCGCGGGCAGCGTCATCAGGACGGTTGCGACTGCGAGCAGCATGACCGGCAACAGCGCGATCGCGAAGCTGGCGCTCGCGCTCGGCAGTTCCACGACGGCCTCCGGCGTATCGGCGGCGGGGCGGGGATGCGCCGTCATGCCGCGCAGGCTGCGGGCGAACAGCGGTCCGGCGATCAGCAGCGTCGGTATCCCGACCGCGAGGCCATAAATCAGCGTCAACCCGATATCCGCGCCGAACATCCCCACCAGTGCGGTCGGCGAGGGATGCGGCGGCAGGAAGCCGTGCGCGATCGACAGTCCGGACAGCATCGGCACGGCGAGATACACGGTCGGCATGCCCGAACGGCGTGCGACCGACAGGATCAGCGGCACCATCAGGACGAAGCCGACATTGTAGAATAGGGGTATGCCGACGATGAACCCCGCCAGCGCGAGCGCCAGCGTGATCGGCCCGCGCCCGACAGCATGGATCAACGTATCGGCGATGCGCTGCGCCGCGCCGCTGTCCGCGACGATCCTGCCGAACATCGCGCCGAGGCACAGGATTGCGGTCAGCGGCCCCAGCATGTCGGCGACTCCGCGGGTCAGCGATCCTGCAACGTGGTCGAGCGGCAGGCCGAGCAGCATCGCCGCCGCCAGTGCCGCGATCAGGAACGCGACGAACGGGTGCAGCTTTACCACCGAGATGAGCAGCACGAGCAGGCCGACGACAAGCGCCACCGCGAGGATGGTCATGGCGTGTCTCCTGCACGGGCAAAGGGGTCTTCTGCTGGCTCAGGCGACCGTCGCGGTCCTACGGCAGCGGGGGCGGGGCTCTCGTCGACGAGCGCGTACGCGACGATATCTTCGGCGCCGTAAGCCAGATACTGGTCGTGCGACCATCGCAGGTCGCCGGCGCGCGCGAACTTCCGGGGACCATAACGGCAGCGGACCGCGACTGCCGCATCATCGGCTACCGGACATCGTCCCCCGTTCCAGGGGTGCCAGGAGTCCGCGATGTCGGTGTCGTCAATGGCCATCCTCTATCCCGCGCGATCGTCGTCGGGCGCTTGTCGGGCCCGATGTGCCGTAAATCAACTCAGCCGAGATACCGTCCGGCCCAGCCCAAGCCGGCGACAGTCTCCGTCGCGGGCGCATATTCGCACCCGATCCATCCCGTGTAGCCAAGCGTGTCGATCTGTTCGAGGAGCCACGGAAAGTTCAGTTCGCCGGTTCCTGGCTCGTGCCGCCCCGGATTGTCGGCGATCTGGATATGGCCGATGCGCGGCAGCAGGCGCTCGATCGCGCGGGCCACGTCGCCCTCCATGATCTGCATGTGATACACGTCGTAGAGTAATTTGACGTGGTCGCGACCTACTGCGTCCATCACGTCCAGAACGGCGGCCGTGGTGTCGTAGAAATAGTTCGAGATATCGATCCGCGTGTTGATCGGCTCGAGCACGAGCGTGATACCGTCGCCCGCGACCATGTCGGCCGCGATCCGGACGTTGTCGATCAGGGTGCGGGTCCAGACCTCCCGGTCCGCGCCGGGGGCGATCTTGCCCGCCATGACGTGGAGTGTCCGGCATCCGGTCGCGCGCGCATAGGCCAGCGCCGTATCGATGCTCTGGCGGAACTCCTCGACGCATGTCGGGTCGGCCGCGATGCCGCGCTCGCCAGCTGCCCAGTCACCCGGCGGAAGGTTGAACAATGCTACCGTCAGGCCGTGTCGCAGAGCAGCTGCCGCCACCGCCTCGGCGGGCTCGCCATAGGGCGACACGCATTCGATCGCCTTGAAACCGGCCTTGGCGGCGGCGGCGAACCGGTCGAGGAACGGCAGGTCGGTGAACAACATGGTCAGGTTGGCGGCGAGGCGGGTCATGCGTGGTCCTCCGATGGCAGCACGAGCACCGCCCTGAAATCATTGACGTTGGTGCGGGTGGGGCCGGTGACGAGCAGATCGCCGATCGTTGCGAACAGCGTGCCGCTGTCATGCGCGGCCAGATACGTGTGGGCATCGAGACCGATCGCTGCGCACCGGTCTATCGTATCGGGGGCGATCAGCGCGCCGGCGGCCTTGCTGGCGCCATCCTCGCCGTCGGTGTCGCCTGCCAGCGCCCAGACGTCGGGCCGTCCCTCGATCGAACACGCCAGTGCAAGCGCGAATTCGGTATTGCGTCCGCCTCGCCCAGGGGTCTTTCCCGCCAGCGTCACGGTGGTCTCGCCGCCGGACAACAGGACGGTCGGCGTGGGTACCCCGCGGCGTACGAGCGCGGCCATCTCCTGGCCCAGCGCCTGGCTTTCACCCTCCAGGTCATCGCCGAGCAGGATGGGATGAAGACCCAGCGCTCGGGCAGCGTCCGCGGCTGCGTCGAGGGCGGCAGCCGGCGTTCCGATCAGGCGGGCATCATGGTCGCCACTGAAGAGTATGGTTGGCTCCACAGTGAGCAGCCGGGCGGACACCGCCGCCGGAAGCTGGTCGCCGAGCAATGCCACGACATGGCGCAGGTCCATGTCGGCGGTGGGATCGGGGATCGACGGACCCGATGCGATCGCCGCCATGTCGTCTCCGGGGATATCGCTGATCCCGAGTGTCACGACGCGGGCCGGATGTGCCGCGGCCAGCAGCTTGCCGCCCTTGATCGCGGACAGGCGGCGGCGAACGACGTTCATGGTGCGGATGTCGAGCCCGGAGGCGAGCAGCAGGCGGCTGACCTTCTGCTTGTCCGCCAGCGTGATGCCCGGTGCCGGCAGCGCCATGACCGACGATCCACCGCCCGATATCAGAACGAGCACCAGATCCTCGGGCAGCAGCCCGACGACCGCTGCTAAAATTTCGCGCGCGGCGGCCTCGCTGGCGGCATCGGGTACCGGGTGCGCCGCCTCGCGTACCATGATGCGTCCGGCGGGCATGCCGTAGCCGTACGGCACGACAACGATGCCCGACAGGTTGACGTCGGGCCAGGCCGCATCGACCGCCGCCGCCATCGACGCGGCTGCCTTGCCTGCCCCGACGACGATGCAACGTCCCTGCGGTTTTGGTGGCAGATGTTGCGCCAGCACGCGGGCGGGGTCCGCACTCGCCACCGCCACGTCGAAGAGATGGCGCAGCGCGTCGCGAGCGGTCTGGTCGGTCCACGGGCTCAGCTTGGCGATCGGTTCCGCCATCACGCCAAATCCACCGCGACGACTTCGTGTATCTTGATCTGCGGCACCTCGACGATCAGGCGATCGCCCTCCCGCCGGAACGTCGCGTCGCGTTCGGCTTCGAGCAGGCGCACGCGGCGCGGGGTGGTGCCGCGCGGCAGTTGCAAGGTCACCTGATAGGGGCCGGCCGGCAGCACTTCGCGCATATAGCCACGCATCGCCATCGGGTTGGTCAGGTTGACGAGATGTGCCGCCAGCGAACCCCGTTGTCGCCAATAGCTGATGTCGAGCAGTCCGGGGCCCGTCACCGCCATCGGCTGCGGCCCATCCGCCGCCCAGACGACCGCGTTGCGCAACAGCGCGAGATGGTCACCGGTCGAGTTTTCCCAGAACGTCCGATCGAGATCGAACGGAAAATAGACGACCCGGCCTTTGCCGAACCGGCGCGCATACACCATCGGCTCGTCGGTCGTCCGTGTCGCGGTATAGACCTTCTCCATCGGCAGGTCGGGATAGCTCGGGACCAGCGTGAACGCGGCGGGCAGGCTGGCGCCGCGGGGCCGGACGTGCACGCGCTTGGTGCCGGCGATGATGCGCGGCGTATCGTCCAGTCCGACGGTCAGCGGACCCGGTCCGCGCACAGTCAGATAACTGTTCTGGACGCGGCGATCGATCGTGCCGTCGAAGTCGCAGCCGAACAGGTCGGCGAGGCCGAAGTTCGCGCGGCGCTTGCCCCATTCGTCGTACAGCGCGGTTTCGTGGGTCGCGACGATCGCGCCGCCGCGCGCGACATAGCCGCGTAGCGCCTCGCATTGTGCGGTCGAAAGCGCCGCGATGTTGGGCAGCACGATCACCTTGTACCGATCGATCGCCTCGGGCTCGAGCAGCCGTTCGTCGACGAACGCGAAGGGCACGCGCGCTTCCACCAGCGCCTGGTAAAAGCCGTTGGTGGCATCGTCGGAACTGCCGCGCAGCGACTGTGCGTCCTGCGGCCCGCCCGAGCCGCCGTCGGCACGCTGCACCTCCTCGACATAATAGGTGTTGGTCTGCGACGAATGCAGCATCGCGACCTGCGCGAGATTGTCGGTGTTGCGGAAATACGCCTCGTGGCGGGCATGCCAGGCATAGGATTCGGCCACCGCCGGCACCCAGCGCTTGTCGAACACCTCCGCCTTGAATTTGGTCATCCACGGCCGGAAGCCGTGCGCCAGACCGTCGTGAAGGTAGGCGCGGATCTCGGTCGGCGCCTGCACCGAATCCATGAAGCGATAGGGGGTCGCCGTCTCGCCCACCGCGAAGATGCCGCTCATCGGCCGGTCGGGCATTAGGCAGGCGGTTTCCTTGGCGCTGCGGCCGTTCAACCACGCCGGCGCGTTGCCGCTGCGCGCCTGGCGATCCGCGAACAACGCGCGCGCGGTGCGGCGCAGGCGACGCGGATCGAGCCGTCCCCAGGTTCCGGGGGTGAAGAACGCCTGCGGATTGACCGCGGTAACGGTCCGTCCCCACAGCGCCAGCTGCTCGTACCGGACCTCGTCGTCCCAGACGAGATAGGCGCGCACCACCGGGTCGCTAACGTCGCGGAGCGCGGTGGGAAGCGCAAAGCCGCTCGCCGACTTGAATTTGGTCTTGCAGACGGCGCAGTGGCACAGCCCGGCGCCGCCCGCCCAGCGATTGCCGAACAGTCCGTCGACCGGATAGGTGGTGACGATCTCGTGCAGCACCTGCGGCATCCAGTCGAACGTGACCGGGCCATTGGGGCAGGTGAGATACAGATCGCGGTCGGTCGGATGGCGCTTGGGCTGGCCGGCGGCATCGCGCGCCACCCATTCGGGATGCGCGGCCAGCGCGTCGGCGCGCATCGCATGCGGATCGACGCGGCCGAGCACGCGGATGCCCATCGCCTTGCAGGCGTGGACCAGATCGCCGAACATGTCGCCGGTGCTTAGATACGGGCTGCGATAATGATAGGGCACCTTGGTCGGGTAGAAGGCGGTGACCCCGCCCGCGCTCAGGCACACGCCCTGCGTGCTGGTGCGTTTAAGGAAATCGAGCCAGAAACCGATGTCGTAGCGACCGGGATCGTCCTCGGTCGCGCAGATCTGGACCCAGCGCATCGGGCCCCATTCCCATCCTTCGCCCGTCGCAGTCTTGGTCGCCTGTCCGAACGCGACGCCAGGGAGGACCGCCGCGACGCCGAGCGCTGCCGCGCCGATCACGGTACGGCGGTCGATACCGTCCAGGCGCTCCGGCTGATTGCCGACCATTGCATCTCCTCCCATGGCGTATTCTTCTATTGGATAATCTTTATTACCACGACATGCGGCGGCTCTTCAAGCTGATTTAGCAGACGATCAGGAGGGTAATTAGAATATGCAATTACAACGGTCTCAATCCATTGCTCAAATCGAGGTAATGCATTTTTGGCTATATATACTTTCCAATTGAACTAATGGTCATCGCGCCCTAGGATCGCGCGATCGACGCCAGAAGGCGCAGCAGGAGAGGAGGACGAATGTTCCGCCAGTTAGTCACCCCGGTCGCCGATAATCTGGCGCTATCGTTCCTGGCCGCCGCTCTGCCCATCGTGGTCGTGCTCGTACTCCTCGGGATCGTACGGCGTCCTGCCTGGCAGGCGTCCATCGCCGGTGTCCTGGTCGCGCTCGTGCTGGCGGTGACGGTGTGGCGGCTGCCCGCCGGAATGGCGCTGAACAGTATTGTCGCCGGCGCGACGTTCGCGGCATGGCCGGTGATGTGGATCGTGCTCAACGCGCTTCTCCTCTACAACATCGCGGTGGTCACCGGCAGTTTCGAGGCGTTCCGTGCCTGGATGGTCCAGCATCTGCCCAACGACCGACGGGTGGCGCTGGTCGTGGTCGGCTTCTCGTTCGGGTGCCTGCTGGAAGGGGTCGCGGGCTTCGGCACGCCGATCGCGATTACCAGCGCGCTCCTGGTCGCGCTCGGCTTTCCGGCGATCGAGGCGATCGTCTTTACCCTCATGTTCAACACCGCACCGGTCGCGTTCGGCGCGCTGGGCTCGCCGATCATCACGCTGGGGGCCGTGACGCAGCTGAACGACGTCGCGCTCGGTGCGATGGTGGGCCGGCAGCTGCCGTTGATCGCCCTGTTCCTGCCGTTCTACGTGATCGCGGTCTATGGCGGCGTGCGGGCCGTGCGCGGCGTGTGGCCCGTCCTGCTGGTCGCGGGCGGATCGTTTGCGACGATGCAGTTCCTGTCGGCGAACTTCCTTGGCTATGCGCTGACCGACGTCCTGTCGTCGCTCTCGTCGCTGGTCTGCACGCTGATTTTCGTGAAGGTCTGGCGGATCAAGCCCGATCCCGCGTTCGCGCTGCGCGGCCCAGCCACGGCATCCTTAGGCGCGACATCGTCAGAAATGGCATCGAGCGCGACGGCCGCGCCCGCCGTTCCCGGCAACAGCCTGAAGGGCTGGCTGCCATGGCTGGTGCTGTCGGTCACCGTCATCCTGTGGGTGCACCTGAAGGTGAACCTGATCGGCGAGATCAAGGTGGCGTGGCCGGGGCTGCACGAGGCAATCTTCATCACGACCTATGGCAAGCCCTATGCCGCGATCTGGGCGTTCCAGCCGCTCGCCACCGGCACCGCGATCCTGGTCGCCACGATCATCACCGCGCTGCTGCTCCGGTTGACGCCTGCCCAGCTGGTGACGGCGATCCGGCAGACGCTCCGCCAGATCCGGCTGCCGCTCGCGACAACGATGACGATCGTCGGCCTTGCCTATCTGATGAACTATTCGGGTATGGCCTATACGCTCGGCGTCGGGGTCGCGTCAGTCGGACCGCTGTTTCCGTTCCTGTCCGCGTTCCTCGGCTGGCTAGCGGTGTTCCTGTCGGGCAGCGACACGTCGGGCAATGCCCTGTTCGGCAACCTTCAGGTTGTCGCTGCGCGCCAGCTCGATCTGAACCCGGTGCTGATGGCGGCGACCAACGCGTCGGGCGGCGTGCTCGGCAAGATGATCTCGCCGCAGAACATCTCGACCGGCACCAGCACCACCGACTGTCGCGGACAGGAAGGCGCGATCCTGGCGCGGACGTTCAAGCACAGCGTGTTCCTGACGCTGGTGCTCGGGGTGATCGTCATGCTGCAGCAATATGTCTTCCCCGGCATCATCCCGTCATGAGGCGCAGATGGCATGTGCTTGTGTCGGCGGTGACCGTGGCCACGCTTGCCGGGTGCACGACTGACGGGGCCGATCGCACGTATCTCGGGCCCTTCATGGCCGCCGAGCGCGCCGCCACGCCGTTCGATCCGATAACCGCGCGCCGGCCGACGACGGATTTCGCCAGCGCTTACCGCGTCCAGCACCGCTATGTCCGCCACCGACTCCGGGCTGGCGATACCGTGGCAGGCTATAAGGGCGGCCTGATGTCGCACGCATCGCTGAAGGCGCGGAACGTCGCCGAGCCGCTGGTGGGCGTCTTGTTCGCCTCGGGCCGGGCCGACGACGGCGCGACCATTTCGCTGTGCGGATACCGCAAGGCGTCGTTCGAGCTGAAGCTGGGCTATCTGCTGCCTTCGTCCTCGGCGGACCACAGCCGGGGCGTCACGGTCTTGCCGGTGATCGACCTGCCAGACATCGCCTACCGCGATCCCGATCAATACAGCGCAATCGACATGGTGGCCGCGAACGTGTCGGCGGCGCGCTACGTGCGCGGGGCGATGCGCGATGCCGATGGCGTCGATCTCGACGGCGTCCGCGTATCGCTGACGCGCGATGGGCAGCCGATCGCGTCCGGGCTCAGCGACCAGTCGCTCGGCGGCCAGCGGCAGAGCCTCGACACGGTGGTGACGCTGGCGCGAAGGACCGGACGCGCTGCACGTGCGAGGGACCTGATCGTGACGGGCAAGATCGGCGATCGCGGCTGGCTGCTGCCGGGACGGTATGCAGCGGATTACGGCCCGCTTGGTACGGTCCGCTTCACCGTCGTTGCGTGCGTCGTCCGCGGATAGGCGGCAGCCCCTGATCCTCCCCCGCAAGGGGGAGGTGGCGCCGAAGGCGTCGGAGGGGGAGGACACGGAACAGAGGTTTCGCTTTCCGCCCCCTCCGTCAGGCTGGGGCCTGCCACCTCCCCCTGGCGGGGAGGATCGTTCGCCTGTCGCTTCAGGCGTCGCGGCCGCGGGACCGTGGGGGGGCGACGATGTCGCTGCGCGCCAGCCGGCGGATGCTGGCCTCGAGGCGACGTTCGGCATCGTAGATCTCGCGCTGGGTGCGCATCGCCGTCGTCATGTGCAGCCGGGATGCCTCGCGCGCGCCGGCGACGTCGCGCGCCATGATCGCGTCGTAGATCGCCTGATGCTCGTGCAGCTGCGAATCCTTCTGCCGGCGATGCTCGTACAGGTTCTTGCGGTTCAGATAGACGTTCGAGCGCAGGATGCCTTCGATGCTGCGCATGAAGTGCAGCATCATCAGGTTGTGGCTGGCTTCGTAGATCGCGAAGTGGAATTCCGCATCGGTTCGGGCGATCTCGTCGACGTCCTGCGCCTCGTGTGCGACCACCATCGCCTCGAAACAGGAGCGGATGGCGTCGCGATCGACATCCGACGCACGCTCGGCCGCAAACGCCGCGGCGGCGGCCTCGATCTCGGACCGGAGTTCTAGGCAGTCGATCCGCGCCTCGGGCGTGTCCATCAACTGCGCGAGCGGATCGCGCAGGCTGCGGCCGATATCCTCGCTGACATGCGCCACGCCCTGGGCATTGGTGGTCAGCAGGCCCGCCGCGATCAGCTTGTCGAGCGCCTCGCGCAGCGACGGCCGCGACACGTCGAGCTTGGCGGACAGTTCGCGCTCCGACAGCAGACGCTCGCCGGGGCGAAGCGACCCCTCGAGGATCATCTGCTGGACGTGCTCGGCGATCGCGTCCGCGAGCTTTGCCGGCCTGATCGATGGTGCATTCATGAAAGGGGATCCGACATCATGCCATCATATAGCGTGCCCCGTGTCCGCCCGGAAGTACGGGCCGCACCGGTCATACCGGAATCAGCACCGCTTCGAATGCACCCACCGGCGGGAGATCGAACCAGCTTCGACCGGCATCGCCGGGACGCGCGCGGATCGTCTGGCCGCCGACCAGCGCACGCGCCTCGCCCGCCCGCGACCCGAGCACGCCGATACTCAGGCCGTGCAGCGGTGGCGGCGAGACGTACGTGCCGTTGCGCTGCCCCGCATAGTTGACGACGGTGACGAGCGAGGTGCCGTCGTCGCGGCGCATGACCATCAGTTCGGCGGGACCGGCGCCGGTCAGGGCGAAGCGCTGCGGGGGCGCGTAACGGGCGATGATGGCGGCGATCAGTTCGCGGTGCGCGGCCAGGCCGTCGCGGTGATAGTGCCAGCCCATGAACCACGGGATGTGGACCGTCTGCCCCTTGCCATGCGCGCGCACCGACACGCCCGGATCGGTGCGCGCGGCGACGCCCGGAATGGCATAGCTGAATTCGGGCGGGCCAAAGCGCTGGTCGGGAGCAAAGCGCATTAGCGTCTCCGCGTCACGCCGCGCCGCGCCACCGAAATAGAGGCCATCGAGCGGCACTCGACCGGCGATTTTCAGGATGCTCTTGGCGGGGTCGAGCGTCCAGCCCGCGATCGTCCGTGCCGCCGCGTAGCGCGCCAGCGGGAACGAGGCGAGGGGCATCTCTGTGCGTGCGTCGCCGCGGTCGTCGAACCCGGCGAACAGGCCGGTGGTGACCAGCACGCCACCATCCTGCACGAACCGATCGAGTGCCGCCGCTTCGCCATCCGACACGACCATGACGTTGGGCGCGACGATGACGTCGAACTCCCGGTGCAGCTTGGCGGCATCGGCCGCATTTCGGGGCTGGCGGACGAACCGGAACGGGATGCGTGCGTCAACCAGCGCCGTATAGAGCCCGCGAAACTCGTCGCTCTGGTATTTTGCGTACGGCGTCATGCCGGCCAGCCGACCGGTCGCGCCCGACTGATAGATCCCGACGCGCGCCGACTCCGCCATGCCGGCATAGCTGTCGGCGTTCGCGGCGCGCCATCTGAAGAGGCGGGACACCGGGGGAAGATACGAGGGATCGTCCTGACCGGCGAGCGTACCCATCAGGTACAAATCGAGCTTCGCGCCGACCCCCATCTGTTGCGCCATCCGATTCTCGTGACAGGCGCCACTCTCGGTCACCTGGCGCCACGGATAGTCGATGTGCGCGGTGGAGGTCGAGGACCAGGGCTTGCCGGGGCTGCGCGCGAGCGCGGACCGGCACTGCTCGCCCGACTGATACGCCCATTCCGGCGCGGCACGGTCGACCCGCCGCTGCACCTCGCCGCGGCCGACCTGCTCGACGCTGTCGTGCTGGGTAATCGGCACGCCGGGCGCGAGCTGATTGATGTGCGCCGAAATCCGCTGGCGCAGCGCCTCCGACGTGCGCGCCTGAAACGCCAGGTAATCGCGCCAGTTCGGGTCCGCGAACCCTTCGCGCGCGGGCAATTCCTTGCCGTACATCGCGCGAAAGCCGCGCCGGCAATTGTCGCAGACGCAGATGCCGTGATCGACATTGGCGTAATCCGTCCGCGGATAGCCGGTCATGTTGAAGAAGATGCCGTCCGGTTTGTACCGCGTCAGCCCCTCGGTCAGGATGCGCAGGCCGTAATCGAGCGCCCAGGCGCCGTTCGGGCAAGCCTGGTACGTGCCCGCGAATTCGCGCGGCGTGCCGTCGCGGTTGCGCATGAACCAGTCGGGATGCGCGTCATAGACCGGCTTCATCGCCTTGGAGAGATCGAAGCGGCCGATATAGGCCAGTCCCTCCTCGCGCGCCTCGGCGATCATCGCCTCGACGAAATCGCCCTTCATATACGGGTTGCGACGCTGATAGGGCAGGGCGGTGGGATAGAAGGCGACGATCCCGCCGATGTTGGAGACGATGACGTTGCCGCCGAACTGACGGATCGCGCGCGCGATCGTGCGCGGATCCTCGCGGATGTCGATCTCGCGCAGGTTCGTCTGGACGATACGGTAATCCTGCGTCCACCAGGTCTTCGGATCGAACCGGATATCGATACCGGGCCGCCCCTGCGCGAGTAGCGGGCCGGTCCCCGCCGCGATGCCTAGCCCTGCCAGCGACAGCGTCTGCAATACCCCGCGCCGCGATGCTGCCTTGAGGTCGAACCCGTCCATCACCGTCTCCCGTCGCGCGTCGCGCTCAAACCTTCGCGATCTCGTGATCCGCCAGGACCTCCAGCGCGCGCACCATCGCCGAATGATCCCAGTCGGCGCCGCCGCGCGCGACGCAGGCGCTGAACAATTGCTGTGCCGAGGCCGTGTTGGGCAAGGCCATTCCGAGCGACCGCGCCGTGTTCAGCGCGAGATTGAGGTCCTTCTGGTGGAGCGCGATGCGAAAGCCCGGCGCGAACGTCCGGTCGATCATCCGCTGGCCATGCACCTCCAGCACGCGCGATGCCGCAAACCCGCCCATCAGCGCGCTGCGGACCTTGTCCGGATCGACGCCGGCCTTCGCCGCGAACAGCAGCGCCTCGGCCACCGCCTCGATGTTGAGCGCGACGATGATCTGGTTGGCGACCTTGGTCACCTGGCCCGCGCCGACCGGGCCGACATGGGTAATGTTCTTCCCCATCAATTGGAAGAGCGGTTCGGCGCGCGCGAACGCCGTGTCGGAGGCGCCGCACATGATCGTCAGGCTGGCCGCCTTGGCGCCCACCTCGCCGCCCGAGACGGGGGCGTCGACATAGTCGCAACCCAGCGCCTCGATCCGCGCGGCGAACCCGCGCGTCGCGATCGGGTCGATCGAGCTCATGTCAATCACGCACCCGCCCGGCCGAAGCCCGGCGGCGATGCCGTCGGCCTCGAACAGCGCAGCCTCGACGTCGCCGGTATCGGGCAGCATCAGGATGACGATGTCCGCCCCGGCGGCGAGTTCGGCGGCGGACTGGCAGACGGTCGCGCCCGCCGCCAGCAGTTCGGCGGGCAGGGGCGAACGATGCTGGACCAGCAGCAGTTCGTGGCCTGCGGCCTGCAGGTGTCCCGCCATCGGCCGGCCCATGATGCCCGTGCCTGCAAATCCGATCTTCATGCTATTGTCCTCATCGATGCTGCGCGGTTTCAGAACCGCAGGCGTCCGCCCAGGCCGAATACCCGTCCGCGGAGGTCGTGATATTGCGACAGGGTGGCCAGTGCGACGGTGATGCTCGCCTCTGCCAGCAGGGGCGGCGCGGTGTTGGTCAGGTTCTCGACCTTGGCGAAAATCTGCAAGGTCTTAGTGATGTCGTACTGCGCGGAGATGTCGGTGTAGACATAGGCCGGGTAGTGGTTGCGGTTCAGGTCGAGCGGACCGAAATTATTGTCGAAGGTGCCCGGGCCAATATAGTTGAACAGGACGCGCAGGTTGAGCGGTCCCTGGTCGTAGGACAATGTGGTCGAGCCGCGCCATTTCGGCACTGCGAAACCGCCCTGCAGCTGGCCGGCCGTATCAACCTGGCCGCCCGCGGTCGTCGAGATCAGGCGATCGACATAGGTGGCCAGCGCACGCGTCGTGAGCCGTCCCTGGAACAGCTCGAACCGGTAGCTTGCCTCGAAATCGATCCCGCGGGTCTTGAGCCGCTGCGCATTGAACGAGTTTGCGTTGACCTGGGTGATTTCGCCCGATGCATCGCGGATCACGCCCGTGCAGAAGATGCTCTCGCCGCGGCCGCACCGGTCGACAACTTCCTGCTGGCCGGGCGTGACGATCGCATCGCGCAGATTGATATCGTAGAAGTCGGCCGACAGCTGCAGATTGGGAATGAACGACGGTTGGAGGACGATGCCACCCGTGAAGGTATATGCCGTCTCCGGCCGCAGATTGGGGTTGCCGCCGATCAGAAAATTCACGTTGGCGGTGCGATTGTTCAGATAATCGGTCACCGTGCCGATGCGGATATTGGCCTGCGCGAACAGATCGTTGATCTTCGGTGCGCGGAAATCGCGGGAATAGGTGCTGCGGAGGCGGATGCTGTCGTTGATCGCGTAGTTCACCCCGGCCTTCCACACCGTGGCGGATCCGACCGTGCTGTAGTCGACGTACCGACCGGCGAAATCGACGTCGAGGCTGCGCGCGAAGCTGGTGTCGCGGGCCAGCGGTATCGAGATTTCGCCGTAACCCTCCTTGACCTCGAGGCTGCCGTAATAGGAGCCGAACGTGCCCTGCCGCCATCCGTTGATGTCGGATATCGGGTCGGATTTGTTGTCGACCGTATCGCGCCGATATTCCGCACCGACCGCCACCTTCACCGGCCCCGCCCAGGTGTTGAAGAGCTGCCCAGAGGTGTTGGCGTTGAAGATGATGCTGTCGGAACGCGAATCCTGGCGCGACGTGCCGAGCACATACTCGTTCACCGCCGAGGTCACCGCGCCGATCCCGAAGACGTTGGCCGGGACGCAGCCATTGCCCGGGTTGGTCAGCGTGGACCGGCATACCGGCTGGCCATTGGGTCCGATGACCGAGTCCAGCGCCAAGGCCCATTTTGCCTGGTTGCGGTTGTTGCGGCCGAGCGTCAACGATCGCGCATAGGTGTAGCTGTTGCCCAGCTCCCATTTCCAGGTATTCGAGAACGATCCGCTCAGTCCGGCGCCGATTCTGATATAGGTGTTGCTGGTCGAGTTCTCGTTCCGGCCCTGTTCGGGATTGTAGCGCCCGATCCGGATCGTCGTCAGATTGTTCGCGATCATCGCGTCGCGGATGTTGGTCGGCAGGAACGCATTGTCGCGCCGGATCGTGATGTCGGCGTTGTTTGTGTTGTAGTTGCCGGTACTCTGCGCGCGCGTGTTGGCGGCGAGCACGTCGACGCGCGCGGTCATGTCGTTGGAGAAGTCATAGGTCAGCCGGCTGAAACCGCTGAACTGCCGCGAGGCGACCTGCAGCGGGGCGAAGTCGGGCTGCGGCATCAGCCCGTCGCCGCCCTGCATCCAGACCGTGCCGACATTGGTGCCCTGCCGGAACAGGCTCTGCGCACCGTTCTCGCCGAACTGGATGTTGCGCAGCGCGCCGGGCGTAGTGATGACGCCGCCGGCTGTCATCTGCGAATAGCGGACGTCCGGCACGATCAGCTGGCGGAATTCGCCGTTTGTCGGGGTGTAGGCGGCGTTGGGTATGAACGTCACGCCGCGGCGACCCCAGGGGCGGGCACCCTGATAGACGATGTCGGGCTGCTCGAAGTAGGAGGCGGCGACCACGAAATGTCCCCGGCCATCATCGAACTTGCCGCCATAGATCCCGCTCAGCGAATACTGGGGAATGTCGCCATACGTGGATATGTTAAACTGGCCGTCGATCTTTCCGCCGACGATCTTGTCGTTGAGGACGACGTTGACGACGCCGGTGATCGCGTCGGATCCATAAACCGACGAGGCGCCCGACGTGACGATATCCAGCTGCGACACGAGCGGCGCGGGGATGATGTTGATGTCGAACCCGTTGGCGATCGGGCTGCTGTCGAGCACGCGTTGCCCGTCGATTAGCAACAGGGTGCGGGTGGAGCCAAGCGCACGCATGTTGAAGGTCGCGAGACCGAGGTTGCGACCGCTGCCGTTGTTACGGTTGGGACGTAGAGCCGGCACGTCGCGCAGGAGATCGACCACGTTGGTCGCTGCTTTCTGCTCGAGTTGCTTCTCAGTGAAGGTCGTGATTGGGGTCGGCGTCTGGAATGTTGAGCGTGGAATGCGGCTGCCAGTGACGATGATGTCTTCGACCGGCGTCCTCTCCGTCCCGTCAACAGGCAAGGTAGCGACAGCGGGCGGATTTACTTCGGTTTGGGTTTGTGTGGGTGCAGGTGCGTCAACCTGAGCTTGCACATCCACCGGTTGACACAGTGCGATGGCGCTGACGCCGATCGCAAAAGACGTCAGACGAGCCTTGGTGTCCAATTTTCCTCTCCCCGTGATGCTCTGAGCACCTTTCGATTGTGAGTTATGGATAGATCATATTACCAAGTAAAGCAACGGAAGATTATTATTACCTAAGTGCAGGGCCGTGCGTCTGCTTCTGCACGCCTCGCCGTTCCGGAAGGTTGGTCATCCGCGACGCAATTCGGCTTCAAGAACGCCCGCTCCCTTTAGATGTTGGCCCCGAGCCGCAGGGATCGGGATCGGCGTTTATAAGAAGGGTGCCGATAGGAGAGAGTTACGGCGCGGAATTGTCGAAAAGAGCGCTTGCTTGGCGGCGCTGGTACCGACGCCTGTAATCGGCGTTGCGCAGACCGCAGCGTCCAACGCAGTGTTATATGTAGTACAGCTGGTCGCCCGGTCGGAAGGGCTGCGTGCTCGATCCGGTCTACAGCGAAAAGGCTTTTGCAGGTCTCATCGCCGCCATCCGAAACGATTCGTGATGCAATGAGGAACCGGTGTTGTTCGTCATGACCGGCAGCTTGCGCGGCCTGTTTGCATATGTGCCGGCGTTCCGGTGCGATCAGTCTTGCTGACCCTTAGACAACGTTGAGCTTCTGACCTGAACGAATGTCCGAACTTCGGAAGCGGTAAGGGCGGGCTGAACGTCCGGTTATGGGTCTCGTAAGTCGAAGGGTCTCGTAATTATATCGTGAGCCGGACGCTCAGGTTTGACGATCCGTGCGCTCGAAAGCCGCCATTCGGCAGGCCATCAGCCGGATCAGTGCCCCGGCAGCGGGTGCTCGGCTTGCAGCAGGCGAACCGTGCGGCGTATGCCATCGCCACTGGTGGGGGTGAATGGATGGCGAACGGCAGAAGAAGCCGCGGAAACTCGGTTGTCGGAGAGCGCTGGCCGCTCTTCTGGACAGGCTGTACGGCAATCAGCGTTGGGGTTGCCCTTCACTTACCGATGCTCGCGATGGCCCATACGATGGGCAATCACCTGTCGGGTATGCCTATGGACGGATGGATGTACATGGGCATGGCGCTGATCGGCATCGGCGTGCCGGCTGCTATATTTGGCGCTTTACCCAAGAAACGGCCTGATCACAGGGCAGGCGCTGGCGCCGCATTTGAAGCGCCCGATGATACCCCTCTGACGCGCTCGCATGCGGCCGTTCTGCTGGTGCTCACCCTTGGCCTAATCATCGACACAATGAAGCCAGCAACGCTTGGCTTTGTGCTCCCCGGGATGCGTGGGGAGTATGGTCTTGCAAAGTCGACCGTTGCCCTGCTGCCGTTCGTTGCCCTTACGGGAACCACAGTCGGCTCGTTCCTGTGGGGGTGGCTTGCGGACATCTACGGTCGGCGTGTGTCGATCCTGTTGTCTACGATTCTGTTCGTCTCGACCTCCATCTGCGGAGCCATGCCTTCCTACAGCTGGAACCTGGTCATGTGTTTTCTAATGGGGTGCTCGGCTGGCGGCATGCTGCCCGTCGTCTACACGCTGCTGGCTGAAATCATGCCCCCGCGGCACAGAAGCTGGGTCCTTGTGCTGGTTGGCGGTACGGGACTGGTCGGGGGCTACCTCGCGGCCAGCGGTGCCGCGCATCTGTTCGAGCCATTGTTCGGCTGGCGCAGCTTGTGGTTGCAAGGCTTTCCAACCGGTTTGCTGCTGCTTGCAATGGCAAGGTGGATTCCGGAATCCCCGCGCTTTCTGATGGAACGTGGCATGGACGCGGAGCTGGCCGACATGGCTCGTAGGTTCGGCATCGTCAGGCGTGCTCCACAAGCAGCGCCAGCGGACGCTGGCAGCGCAGCGGCTCACCACCGCGAGTTGACCATCGCCCTGGTGATCACGGCCCTGTCTTGGAGCTTCGTCAACTTCGGCTTGCTGCTATGGCTGCCTTCCGATCTCCAGGATCGAGGCTTCAGTGCTGAGATTGCGAGCGGCATCATCGCCAGCTCAGCACTCGTTGCCCTGCCCACGATCATGATCGCGGCCTTCCTTTACAGCCGGTGGAGCAGCAAGCGCACCCTGATCGGCACTGTGCTTCTCACACTTGCCGGGCTTGTTGGAGCCCTACTGCCGGCGCCTACGCTGGCTTGGCCACCACTGCTGATCGCTGTGATCGCGCTGCTGGTGGTTGGCACAAACGGATTGATCGCCGTGTTGCTTCCCTACGCAGCCGAAAACTACGCATTGCGTGTCCGTGGACGTGCCACCGGGCTTATCGCGGGCAGTAGCAAATTTGGTGGCGTTGCTGTCCAGCTAGGAGCCTTCGCTGGGCTGATCCCGACGATGGGGGGCGCGGCAGTTGCGCTGATCATACCAATGACGCTGTCAGCGGTACTGATCGGACGCTCAGGTAGAGAGACGCGCGGCCGCAGCTTACGTGAGCTAGAAGCGGCGGCTTAGCTGCCGGCAGAACATAGGCCGTGCGGAGCGTCGCCTACCGGCACCTCCCTCTTTGAAAGCGCACTGTCTGCTATCCTGACTCGCTGCGCCGGTGCCTGATTTGGGGCCTACTTAGCTGCCGTTCAATCAGATTAACGAATGGCTGCAATTGGGAGGCAGGGAAGGGAGCTTGAACGTCCGTTTGTGGGTCCTCCCAGCAACTGAGCGGTCGATGACAGCATTATTCAGCGTCAGCGGCTTCCTGACAGGCGCCGCCTTCCAGTTTTCTGTCGGCCTCTCAGCGTCGGGAACCCACCCACACTCTGGCCGACGGCGCATCAACCAAGACCGGTAGGAAAACAACGGCTTGAAGCTACAGCCCAAGTTCCTCCAGCCCCGGATGATCCTCGGGCCGTGGCCCGAGCGGCCAGTGGAACAGTCGCCCCTTTTCGGAAATCGGAACGTCGTTAATGCTCGCCATCCGGCGCGCCATCAAGCCATCGAGCGTGAATTTCCAATTCTCATTGCCGTAGGAGCGATGCCACGCGCCGGCATCGTCATGCCACTCATAGGCGAAGCGCACGGCAATTCGATCGCCGTCATGCGCCCACAGGCCCTTGATAAGCCGATACTCGTGCTCGCGACGCCACTTTGCGGTTAGGAAGGTGACGATAGAATCCCGTCCCCGAAGGAAATCAGACCGGTTTCGCCACTGGCTGTCCTCGGTATAGGCGAGCGCGATCCGCGCTGGATCGCGGCTGTTCCAGCCGTCCTCGGCGGCGCGGACCTTTAGCGACGCAGTCTCATGGGTGAAGGGAGGGAGGGGCAGTCGTGGCATCGAACGGATCCTTTCAGTCAAAGGGCGTGGCAAACTCCAGACGGATCCCGCCCGGAATGAGGATCAGGAAGTGGCGCGCCGTTGATCCGGGACGGATGGCGCCCGGCGCTGCGTCGACCACGACTTCTGGATGCGCCGTCACGGCGGCCCACGCCGCTGCCAGTGCAGCATCGTCGGCGACCGAGAGCGAGAGATGATGGAGACCGATATTGGCGCGCCGGTCAAAGGCGCGGGCCGTCACGGGGTCGGCCGCGCGCCACAAGGTCAGCAGGATTGTGCCGTCCGATACGAAGATAGCAGGATAGTCGGGCACGCCGCCTACTTCATCGAATCCGAGCGTGTCGCAGAAGAAGGCGCGTGCCTGATCGAGGTTGGGCACGGTTAGCCCGACATGGTGGACGCCGCGTGTGAGTTTGCTGGTCATGATGCTGCCCGTTCAAGTTGAGCGATGTGGGCTCGAAGCACCGCAATCTCGTCAATGAGCGGCTGGGAAGTGCGGCGCACTTCCGCCTCGGTGAAACGCGGCGTGATATGCTGCGGGCAGTTCCAGTCGAACCCGACGACATCGATCAGAAAGCCACGCTCCGGCTCGGCCGCGTAGCCGGACGGCATGAGCGCTGCGATGACGGCGGGGTCTTTGCTCACGTGGGCATGGCCGATGATCTTGAGGCGCCGGCGGTTCGGATAGTCCATTAAGAACAGCGCAACCCGGTCGTCGGCCGCAATATGCGCGACGGAGAGATATTGTCGGTTGCCGCGAAAGTCGGCGAACCCGAAACAATTGCCCCCGAGGTGTCGGACGAAGCCGGTTGCCCCGCCGCGATGCTGGACATAGGGCCAGCCATTTTCGGACGTGCTCGCCAGGTAAAAGCTGTCGCGGGCGGCGATGAACGCAAGTTCTTTGGCCGTAATCCGGTCGACCGTCTCCGCGCCGGCTTCCATGCGTGCGTAGGACGCTCGCGACCCCGCTGCTTCTTGCAGCGCGCGAGCGCGTGGTCCGAAAAGGGTGTGGAGATATGCCTGCGCCATGGCCACGAGGATGGCGAGTTGCCCGCGATGTGATAATTCGCAATTACTGATACGGACTATTGCGATACGGGGAATAATGGACCGCTTCGAGAGCCTTTCCGTCTTTGTCGCGGTGGCAGAGCAGCGCGGCTTCGCGGCTGCGGCGCGCGTCCTCAATCTGTCGCCTCCTGCCGTGACCCGTGCGGTCGCGGCGCTGGAGCGGCATCTGGGCGTGACGCTGTTCCACCGCTCGACGCGAGCGGTGTCCCTGACGGACGACGGGGCAAGCCTGCTCGATCGGGCGCGGCGCATACTCGCGGACATTCGCGAGGCGGAGCAGATCGCCATGGGCGGTCGCTCGGTTCCCCGGGGGCAGCTCTACGTAACTGCGCCGGTCATATTCGGGCGGCTGCATGTGTTGTCGGTCATCAGCGCGCTGCTGGCCAGCCACACCGGCCTCAACGCGCGCATGATGCTGCTCGATCGTAATGTCCGCATCGTCGAGGAGGGTGTCGATGTGGCGGTGCGGATCGGGACGCTGGCGGACAGCACGCTGCGCACCGTGACGATCGGTTCGGTCCGTCAGACCATCGTGGCAAGCCCGGGCTATCTTGCCGAACATGGCTTGCCCATCGATCATGGCGACCTGGCCCAGCATCGGTGTATCATGGGTAGCGGTGTGCGCGCCGGCACCCGATGGTCGTTTGGCGCGCGCGGCGAGAGGCTGTTGGAAATCGTCCCCCGCCTGACCGTCAACGGCATCGATGCGATCCTCGCTGCTGCGGAAGCAGGCGTCGGCCTTGCCAATGTACTGAGTTACCAGTCGGCCGCGCATATCGCGAGCGGGCGACTCATTGAGGTTTTGGCCGATCATGCTCCGTCCGCCATGCCGGTAAGCCTGCTCTATGATCCCGGTCGAGCCGCTATGCCCGCGGTCAGGGTGTTCATCGATGCGATGCGGGAACAAGGGCGGCGGGGCGTGTGGTCCTGACCGGGACCGCCGGACAAGCTATTTCGCGGCGAAGGCTCGGCAGATTTCCATTTCAGCATTCCTCCCGGTAAAGGCTCAAACGCAGGCCGGCGGCGTTCCGGCGGCGTTCGCCCATTGATCGCGGCGTCGCCGGCGCCTGAACGAACTGCAAATGTGTGGATGGGCGAGAGCGGTTCGGCAATGTCGCTTTCTGGGTCGGAGCGGTTGAAGGGCAGACGATCCGCACCTAGCCCACCTGGCGCCATTCACTTAATGCGCTGGCGTAGTCATAAGCGGACAATTGTTCATAACCGGATCCGGCGTAGGTATGTCTCTCATCGATCGGTTTGAACTCTCGGTGCCCTTGATCCAGGCGCCGATGGCAGGCGTCGCCACACCTTCGCTGGCGGCAGCGGTATCCGAGGCGGGAGCCTTGGGATCGATCGGAGTAGGCGCGACCGACGCCGCCGGCGCACGGGCGATGATCGAGGAGGTGCGCAGCAGCACGACCCGCGCGTTCAACGTCAACGTCTTCGTCCACGCTGGCCCAAAGGCCGATCTGTCGCGGGAAGCGCAATGGCTGGATTGGCTTGCCCCGCTGTTCGCCGAGTACGGCGCACAACCCCCGACGGCACTCATGACCATCTACAAGAGCTTCGCAGATGATCCCGACATGGTGGCGGTACTGCTCGACCTCGCGCCGCCAGTGGTTAGCTTCCACTTCGGGTTGCCGTCCGCCGACGTGCTCTCGGCGTTGCGAGCGCGTGGTATCTATCTCATGGCGACCGCAACCAGCCTCAACGAAGCACACGCGATCGAGGCCGCCGGGATCGATGCGGTGGTCGCGCAAGGGATCGAGGCTGGCGGGCATCGGGGTGTCTTCGACCCCATCGCGCCTGACGACGCGCTCGGCGTATTCGCGCTGACCCGGCTCCTGGTGCGCAAGAACAACCTACCAATCATCGCTGCTGGCGGGATAATGGACGGCGCCGGCATCGCCGCGGCGCTCGACCTGGGCGCATCGGCAGCGCAACTGGGAACTGCCTTTGTCGCGTGCCCGGAGTCGGCCGCAGACGATGCATACCGGGCGGCCCTCACCGGTGAGGGCGCTTACCACACCGTCCTCACTTCGCTAATTTCTGGTCGACCCGCGCGTGCGCTGGCCAACCGGTTCACGGCTCTGAGTCAGTCGGTTGATGAACGCCGACCGCCTGATTATCCTATCGCCTATGATGCGGGAAAGGCCTTGCACGCGGCTGCCAAGGCGCAAGGCGAGCACGGTTTCGGAGCGCAATGGGCGGGGCAAGGTGCGCCGCTTTCTCGTGCCATGCCGGCAGCAGCCTTGGTCAGGGTGCTGCGAGAGGAATTTGAATTGCGACGGATTAGAGGCTCGGTTGAGCGTTGCGACGTTCCTTGATCGGACTGGCCGTTTCCCCACTAGAAGCCGTATAAGCAGACCTTTCAGCGTACTGAAAGCCTCAAATCATGATGAACCAGCGCCCGAAGTTAAGAAGCAAGGTAAGGGGCGCGGGCGTCCTTTTGTTGGTCTCCGCGGCCGCTGGTCGCCTGATCGCTGCATGATCACGCTCGTCTGCTCCCAAGGTCTTTCGCATCCTGGAACTCGCTGCTTTAAAAGGCTCAAAGCCTTTCCGTTTCTCCGTGTCCACCAGCCCATGTTGGGAAAGTGTATGCGGGAAAGGGTTTAGGGAAAGCGGTTTACGATGGTGAACGGTCGCGTGGTAAGCACGGGCGGCATACCAGTGAGAGGGCAGTAATGACGGACGCCACAAACGTAATTGCCGTGGACCACACAGGCTTCGCTGTATCTTCTTTGGACGAAGCCGTTCGGTTCTGGACGGGAGCGCTCGGTTTCACACTTGAGCGGCAATCGGAGATGGGGGGCGACTTCCTGCATCAGGTGACAGGTGTCGATGATCCGAAAGTGAGAACGGCAATCGTCAAGGCACAAGACGGCTACGTGGTCGAACTGTTGGAATATTCAAACGGGCTCCAGAACGGGACGGTGCCCAGCGGCGCGGGATCGATCGGAGCGGCCCACCTGGCTCTGACCGTAAAGGACATTCATGTCGCCATTGCCCGTGTCGAGGCAGCAGGATGGAAGGCGAAAGGTAATCCGCTGCCGATCCCAGGTGGTCCACGGAAGGGAACGTTGGTGGCCTACGTTTCAGGCCCCGATCATATCACGATAGAGCTTATGCAGCCGACAGCCCGTTAATGGGCCGGCAAAAGCTTTGCCGCCTCATCATCCTTTGAAAGCTGGCGAGTCAGCGTGCAGGGCCGAGGCTCAGCACCTTCTCTGCTGCAATACTGAATGGATGGCAGAAGTTGGGGAGCCAGAAAGAGGCCGCGAATGACCGCAAGTGGGTCTTTTTAATTTAAACCGAAAGATCGGTGCTATGTTGTAAAAGCTGCTGCTGCTTTCGATCATCAATATCGATGTTGATACCCAGCCACCTGACGATCTGTCCGTCCTTGGTGCGCAACGGGACGGCATGCACACTCATCCAACGGTACTGCCCGTCCTTCCCTCTTAGCCGGTACTCCGCGTCAACCGCTTGCCGATCGTGTACGGTCTCACGCCACTTCTGCATCGTAGCTATTCGGTCGTCGGGATGGATGGCGGTTAGCCAACCATATCCTTTCCAATCGTCATAGCTTTGACCGGTATAGGCCCGCCAGCTGGGGCTGTCGGTCTCAATAAGACCATCCGGCGCACTCTCCCAAGTTGTTGCGGCGATGCCGGTAGCGGCTAATCGTCCATACGCTTCGCCATCACTGAGCATGTCGTGCGCGACCGAATGGCTGTCTGTGCGTCCTTCCGCGACCGAGACGTAATCAATCGCATCACGTTGTTTGGGACTGCCGGTATTGACAGGCGGACTTCCATGGCGGCTTTTTCGCTCTGCCTTTCTCCGCCTCAGCACTTCGTCCGCAGCCACCAGAAGGCAATTCATGCTCTGATTGTTACCAGTAGAGCGGCTTGATCCGACGCTGGCGGCACAGTTAACCGAATGGCCCTCTAACACATAGGAGCGGTTCAAGACCTGTTCGATGCGTAATCCTTGTTGCTCAACGTCAAAGTCAGACTCGGAGTCCATTTGCACGACGACAAATTCGTCGCCTCCAAGCCGAACAACCATGTCGTCAGGATTTATAGATGTCCGCAACCTATCGGCGACCAAGCACAGCAAGCTATCGCCTACCTGGTGACCAAGCCGGTCGTTGACCGGCTTGAAGTCGTCGAGGTCGACATAGTGAAACGCGATACGTCCGTGTCGCTCTGGCCGGGCGTTTGTCTCAAATGCCTCGGCGAGAGCCAGCCGGTTGCCAAGCCCAGTGAGGTGATCCGTTTTGACCTGACGAGCAAAGGCGTGTCGCGTTGTCGTCTTTGCCAACTGCGAACGATATCGTTGGCTAGCGCTACGAAGGCCGCCTGTGAGCAGCGCAAATAGGCAAAGAGCCGAAACGATCGCGTTCGGATCTCCCCGCAGTAGAAGAACTAAAGCTGGCGGGATTACAGCGACAATCAGGCTCGTAATAACGATGTAAGGGCGCATCGCGATCGTAGATGCTGCTCCTGCGGCGTATCCCACGACGAGAATGCCGATGGGCATCTGCCATTCTGCAAGCGGCAGCATGTACGATCGTGCGGCAAATAGACCGAAGACAGTCGCAAAGGCCCAATAGGTGAGTGCAAACCGGCGCTCAAAGCGCTTGGCAGTGAGTAAGGGCATTTCGGGGTTATCGCACAGCCGTCTCCCGCGGATCAAAACGGCAAGGCGGGCTACGCTCGCGATCGTTCCTATAGCGACCAAGCTCGCTAGAGCGATATCCCGTGAGGCGTGAACGCTGAGCACACCAACCACGAGGAACAGCAACGTCATGATCGCTGCGGGCATGCGCGTGCCGCACAGACTGGCAACAAGCTCGACGTACGTTCCGTCAGGAATGTCGCGAACGAATGGGCTCTCAGTGGCTTTCACACGTCTCTAATTAAACGCAAAAGGTGAAGGCATTCTATCTGAACGCTTCCCTCAAGACACGGGGGCTGGCTTAATTGACGCGAAACACATGAGCCGGTGTTCGAAGCTGGGAAGCGTACCGTCCGCCGTAGACGGCGGTTGATGGGTCGAGGCCGACAGAGCCGTGGTGTTTCCGATCTAGCGAGGCTGTTGGTCGGCCGGCCCGATTGCTCCCAATCGCGGCTCATCCTGACGCTCAGCAGAAGGCAGGCGCTGCATACTGGACCAGATCATATGGTCCGCCATAACGCCGACGATGATCGCAACCGCGTAGGCGACCAGGTCCCATAGCGAGAACACGCGCCCAAGGAGAAGCTTGCCGGGCAAGGTCAGCCGAAAGGCGTCGAGCAGGGGCGTGTGATAGAGTTTGAACAGTTCGACGCAGAACGCGATCGCGCTCGATACGAGAGCGCCGCGCATGAGCTGCCAAAGTGGGCGAACGGACGAAACGATCCAGTAGATCATTAGCGCCCACATCAGCGATCCGCCATATTTGACGAAGGCGTTCGGCAGCCCGAGCGGCGCTAGTCTGATCGTAAGACCAGTCGCGATGGTGGCGACGATCAGTAGCGCCGACAATGCGAGTGGCCTTCCCCGCACCATCTATGCCTTCCGCGTCGGTGCGACGGCGCATGAAGGCAGCGTGACGAGGAAGACCGCGCCCCTACCGTTGTCCCGGTCTAGGGATATCGTGCCGTGGTGCGCCTGGAGAAGCGAGCGGATGATTGGCAGCCCAAGTCCGGTGCCGCCCGATGTGCGGCGGCTGGTGAAGAAGGGCTCGAAGATGCGGTCGCGATCACCCAGGGGGATGCCTGGACCGTCATCTCGGAACGCCAGTTCTACAAACTCACCTGACGCCCGCGCTGCGATCGAGACGCGGAATGCTGCGGCCTGTCGGCTGTTCTCGATGAGGCCGGTCATCACCGTTTCGATCACCGCTGGCGGCACAGCGACGCTCGGCAGCCCCGCGGCCGGTTCCGGCACGACGTCGAAGTTGGCACCCGTGAAGGCATCCGCCACACGGCGCATGACGTCGGACAGGTCGGTGGCGGCACCCTCAACCATCTCGGCCATGTCGGCGCGGGCGAGGTCGAGCAGGCGACTGACGAGCCGGTTCAGGCGCGCCGCGTCCGCGCCGATGTTGGCGAGAAAGCGTTCGCGATCCGCTGCGCCCATGTCGGGATGGTCCTGGAGCAACTCGACCGCACCGCCGATCC
Source organism: Sphingomonas aerolata (assembly GCF_023935825.1). Taxonomy (NCBI): domain Bacteria; kingdom Pseudomonadati; phylum Pseudomonadota; class Alphaproteobacteria; order Sphingomonadales; family Sphingomonadaceae; genus Sphingomonas; species Sphingomonas aerolata. The sequence continues at coordinate 1,805,709 of NZ_CP098762.1, forward strand.
CGGCCAGGGGGGTCTTGAACTCATGGCTGACCGCGTGCGCGAAATCGCGCAGGTAGCGGGAGCGCCGTTCGATCGCCTCGGCCATTACGCCGAAGTCTCGGTAGAGCGCCTGGATCTCGACGGCGGCGGTGGTCGGGGCAGGCGGCACCGAACCCCCGCCGCTCGCGACCGCCCGCGTCGCGTCGCCCAGCGCCTCGACTGGCCGGACGATGCCGCGCGAAAGCAGCCCGCTCAGAACAACTAACGTCGCGAAGATCAGCACGATGCCGAGCGCGATCTTGCCCCGATCTTCGTAGATCCCGGCAAACAGCACGCGCGGGGAGCGTGACAGCAAGAGCACGCCGATGACGCGCCCGTCGGCGACGATCGGGTGGGCGTGATGGATGCGCAGGTCCGACGCCCGGCTCAACCATTCGAGGAGGTAGTGCTGCCGGTAGGCGCTATTGCGGCGGAGCGTCGTCGCCCGCTGGCCGTCCAGCGCCGATCGCACCTCGGGCAGATCGGCGTAGGAGGCTCCCGTCTGTGAACCAACCAGGATGCGGCCGTTCGCGTCGAGCAGCAGGATCGATGCCAGCGTAGTGCGCGAGGTCAGCTGCAGGACTGGCCGCATATGATGGCCCCAGACGATCGGTGCGCGCCCCTGCGGTCCTGCCGAAGGCCGGGGCTCGGGTCGCTCCGGCAGGATGCGCGTCATGCGCAGATCGACCGACGGCGGCTGTGGGACAATCTGCTGCGGCAGCGCGCGCGCATGAACGCCCGGCCATTCGACGATTGCCGCGGCCGCCAGTGCCGCGCTCTGGCCGACCAGCTCCGCTTCCGTCTGGCGAACGAGTGAGTTCTCGTAGACCCGGAGGAACAGCGCGCCGACGCCCGGCAGCGCGGCCACGAACAGGAAGGTAAGCAGCAGGATCGTCCGCAGACGCAGCCGTGGCCAGTGGTGGCGGACGACGCTTTTAACCCGCTCGATCATCTGGCGCCGCACACCCCGAGACGATAGCCAATGCCGGCGCGCGTCTCGATCACGTCCTGGGCACCGACGGCTGCGAACTTGGCGCGCAAATTGCGCACGTGGCTGTCGATGGTGCGATCGGTGATGGCAAAACCAGGGCCATGCAGCCGGTCGATGAGCGCATCGCGGCTGAACACCTTGGATGGCATCGTAACGAGCGTGCGAAGGATGCCAAATTCGGTGGCGGTCAGCGGCACCGGCTGATCCGCCCAGCTCGCCTGCCAGCCATCCGGGTCGAGATGCAGGCGGCCATGGCGGAGCGGCGGGGCGGCATCGGCGACCGCCGGCGGACGCCCCGCCGTGCGGCGCAGGATCGCCATCACCCGTGCAACGACCTCGCGTGGGCTGAACGGCTTGGTCACATAATCATCCGCGCCGAGCTCGATGCCGAGCACGCGGTCGAGCTCGTCGTCGCGGCTGGAGAGGAACAGGATTGGAAGGTCGCTCCGCGCGCGTAAGCGGCGGCACGTCTCGATCCCGTCCATCCGCGGCATGTTGATGTCGAGCACGACGAGATCGGGCGCATGGCTCTCCACCGCGGCCAGCGCCGCCTCGCCATCCTCAGCCTCGATCGTGTCAAGCCCGGCCTTGGCGAGCGCGAAGGCGAGAAGCTGTCGGATGTGGGGATCGTCGTCGGCGATCAGGATCGTGCGGGGCATGGGACACTGGATCATGGCTGGCGCTCGCGCGGTCAAGGCTGGGCCGGCGGTGCCGGATGTTCGATCGAGCCGTCGCAGTTGCGCCATGCAGGCTGGTCCACCGCCAGCGGTCGAGCAGGGTTGGGCCCGAGCATCGTCGTCGCCCGGGCCAGGCGACGCGCGCCACGGGGCGTCCACTCCGTCCAGCTGTCCTGCCGTGCCAACAGGTTGGTGAAGATCAGATCACGAGCGTAGCGCACGCGGTCGCGTGTCACCGCATCCATTCGACGGTGCTCCAGCGCGATCAGCGGCAGCAGCGCCCCATCGCCGACCTGACCGATATAGCAGAGGTCGATCGCTGCCGGTGCCTGCTGGCGAACGTTCCACGATGCCGCGAGTGCGCCCAAGTCGACGAAGCTGCACACCGTCAGCACGACCGCAGCGACGAACGCGTTCCAGTTGATCAGCCACCGCGCGCTGCGCCCGCGCAGGATGCGCCAGCAGATCAGCACCAGCCCAAGCGCCACCAGCGCCATCCATGCAAGCGCGGCGATGCGCCACGCCGTCAGCATCGAGGCTTCGACATAGTCGATCGTCCGGAGTATGCTGGAGGCGACCAGAACCAGGTTCTGCACCACCCACAAGGTCACGAGTCGCCGTGCCCAGGGGTGGTGCGCGCTCGCGCTGCCCGGGCGAAGCATCGCCAGCGCCATCACGCCGGCGATCAGTGCGGTGCCGATCAGCGGATAGGCGCCGCGATGCACGTATTCGGTCTGGGTCATGCCGGCAGGCAGCGCTCCGCCATTCCACAGGAACGCAATGTCCAGCCCGTTCTGAACGGCGAAGATCGCGTTGAATAAGGCAAGCGCGATCAGAACCGACGGCAGCGACGTGCCGGGCAGCACCGGCTCGGGATCGGGCAGACGACCCGCCAGGCGCATCACCGCCGCCTGCGGCCGCAGGCTCGGCCAGACGCAAACCGCTACAAAAGTCCACAGCAGGATTTGCCACACCGACGGCAGTCGAATCGCCGCAAGGGTCTGCGCGATCAGTGGATTAGCGGCGGCGAACAATGTGACGAACAAGGCGCCGCCCACCAGCGGTAACCCTAGCATTGCCATGACGGAGCCGGCATTGGCGCGCTTGCGTTGCCTGGACCGCCCGAACCGCCGAAGATCGGCGAAGGGCTTGCCGATCCCCCCAACTGCATGGATCATTAGGCGCGCACCCCAATGCCAGGCATCGTCGAAGCCACTGACCTTTGGCAGCAGCACGGCGACGGAGAGCGCACACCAGAAGAGGGCCCAGGCAAGCGGCCCCGGATCGTCGAATAGCGACCCCGTGAAGAGCGCCGCGACCGCAAGTGCGATGCATGCGCGCTTGTTCCGCCTGACATCGCCCCTGCCCAGAACGAGGCCCATCAGCCAGACGCCCGCGAACCCACCGATGCGGGCGCCCGAGAAGCTATCAGGAAACAGCCGATCGAACAGCACCACTAGGGCGATGACGATCGCAATCTTGCAGAGAAAACTAAAACGCACGATCCGCTCCTGCCGTTTGAAGCGGGTGATCTAAGCGGACGGTATGGAAGGATGATCGCGGCTATCGGGAGTCCTGAGGGAGAAAATGTGCAGAACCAGTGCAGCAAGTCGGTCATGATGCCGATCTCTTCTGCCGACGAAGTTACTCCGAACGACAGTGAGGCTGGCGACCATACCGGGCAATCATGGGACCTGAACAGAAGTCTGGTTTCGGCAAGCAGCCAAGGCGCGCTGAACGTCCAAAGCTGGGTCCCCCACCGCCGCGCCATGGTTCGCCCGGGTCGGCCTGTAGTCAAGTCGCGGCGGTCTCGCTTCCGGCAGCAGCTGTACGCCGTGGCAGTTTCCACTTTGGCCGGACGTAGTGACACGTGTATCCCTTGGGTCTGCGCTCGAGATAATCCTGATGTTCCGGCTCGGCCTCCCAGAAGTCGCCTGCTGGGGACAGCTCCATTACGACCTTGCCCGGCCAGAGCCCCGACGCCTCGACGTCCGCAATAGTATCCTCAGCGACGGCCTTCTGGACGTCGTCGGTGTAGAAGATTGCCGAGCGGTAGCTCGCGCCGCGGTCGTTGCCCTGCCGGTTCACCGTTGTCGGGTCGTGGATCTGGAAGAAGAATTCGAGCAGCGCGCGGAAGTCCATGCGGGCGGGGTCGAAGACGATCTCGATCGCCTCAGCATGGTTGCCGTGGTTGCGGTACGTCGCGTTTGGCAACTCGCCGCCCGAATAGCCAACGCGCGTCGAGACGACGCCCGGAAGCTTGCGGATCAGGTCCTGCATGCCCCAGAAGCAGCCGCCGGCCAGCACTGCACGCTGTGTGGTCACGGGTGGTTCCTCAATCTGGTCGAGATAGCCGCCATAGCCCTCCGCAGCCATGTCGGCACGTGCCACGAAGCGAAGTGCGGCCGAGTTGATGCAGTAGCGCAAGCCACCGCAGTCTCGCGGTCCATCCTTGAAGACGTGGCCGAGATGGCTATCGCCCCGCGCGGAGCGCACTTCCGTGCGCGGGATGAGCATCGACCAGTCGCGTGTTGCCTTTACGCTGGCGGCATCGATTGGTTTGGTAAAGCTCGGCCATCCGCAGCCGGACTCATACTTATCGGTGCTGGCGAACAGCGGCTCGCCCGAGACGATGTCGACATAGATGCCCGCCTGCTTGTTCTTTAGCAGCAGGCCGGTGCCGGGACTCTCGGTTCCATTCTGTTGAGTAACACGGAACTGCTCGGGTGTGAGGGCGGCGACGGCCTCGCTAGTCTTGGGATAGTTGGTCATGATCGGCCGAATGTGGTGCGCCGTGTCTCTGGTGTCGAGGTGCTGGACGGCCGCAGCCGCGCGTTGACGCTAAGCAAGAAGCTGCAGGAGCTTGCGTTCAGGCGATGGCACATTCTAGACAACATGCGCGTCCTTCGGGATGCTCGGCCGATACCTTCCGATCCTGAAACCTGAACAAATGACCGGTTCCAGCGAGGTGATAGGATGCCCTGAGCGTCGCCTTCTGGGTCATTTTTTAATGGGTGACGACGTTCGACTTCATTACCGCAAGCTTGGCGAGGAAGGCGTTTTGGGCTGGAAACGTCACACCCTCGTGACGCATGGCGCCCTGGAGGTTTTCAACCAGCGCATTCATGTCCTTCGCCTGGATCCCGAGATCCTTGTGCGCGGTCGCCATGTCGCGACCGGTATAGCTACAGCCGCCGTTCAACAGCACGCAGAACTGCTCCTTCAGCGTGCGGCGGAGGCGGACCATGTCCTGCCCCTTGAAGATGTCTCCGATCCGCGGATCGGCCTGGCTCGTCTTCACCAGATCGTCGACGATCCGGTCGATGCCAGCCACCCCGTGAAACGCCTCAAGCATGGCAACGCCCTTGAACGGACCACCGCCGACATTGGCGTCGCTCATCGCATAGGGCGCGACCGGGTCCTCGCCCGGTGGCGTGGGTGCGGTCTGGAGGAGGACGAGCAGGGCAAGCAAGATCATCGAAAACGCTCCCTAGAAGGCCGTCTGGAGCGACAGGAAGCCGCCGCGTTGGCGCTCGGCCGTCGCGATCGATCCGAGATCGACAAGGGCCGCGGTCGCAGTCAGGTTTTTACTGATCGCATAAGCGGCATAGACGGTCTTCCAGTCATTTTCCGTGGCGAACCCGAGATTGTCGGGTTTCGACCGGTATTCGCCGCCGACGACGAGCTGGCGCGAAATTTGATACCCGAGCGTGCTCTCGATCTGGACGCGGCGATTTGCACCGCGATCGCCACCGAACCCGAGCAGGCCGTTCTGGTTGGCCTTGGTGTAGCGGATCGTGGTGCCGAGCAGGATGCTCTGCCGCAGCAGGAGCTTGGTGGCAGCGACGTAGAGGTCGGTTCCGCTGGTGTGGCGCCCGCCAACCGCGGCGACGATCTGCGGATCGGAACTGCGCTTGTACTGCATGCCGATCGCGATCTGGGGCAGGTAGGGGCTGCCATAGACGGCATCGCCGGCGACGCGCAGCTTGGCACCGAACACGTCCTGGTTGAGCGTGTAGCCGCGGCCGATACCGAGCGTTGCACCGACGTCGCGTGTGTCGAGATTCTGTCGGGCGTAGCTCAGTTCCAACCGGTCGTGGACGCCGATGGCTGCGCCGTGGCTTTCCCAGCGATAGTCCGGCAGCAGGATGACCGAGACATGCGCGGACCCGCCGATCCCGTCGACGGTTTCGTTGCCGGCGATCAGAGCCCAGGTGGAGATGCCGCCACCCGAACTGCCTTCGATCGTGGTGACGCCGTTGGTCAGCATCAGCTTGCCGCCGGCGCGACCCTCGCGTGCCGCGGCGGGGGTCGTCGTCATGACGGCGGTCGCCACCGCGACCTTCGCGATACATCCGGCAACAGTCGAAAGCGGAATACGAATCATCCGGCATCTCTTGGAGACCATTGGTTAATACTCGGTCTCCCTCGCCAGGCCATCGCCGCGTCGCCCGGTCGAAAAGGCATGACAAGCCGATGACGTTTACCGGTTTGCAATTCTCCGACTGTTAGAAGCCGATGCATGCACGTATCCGTCCTCCGCCTGAGTTTGCTGTTCGCGGCGTCTGCGCTGCCTGTCGCTGCGCATGCCGCCCCGGTGGTGATCGATGTCCGTGGTTTCGACGGCAAGCCGCTGCCGGGCGCGGTGGTCACGATCGAGACGCCCAAGGCGCCGGGGGTGACGGTGCGCGGGCCATACATGATCGAGCAGCGGGACATCGCGTTTCAACCGCATGTGCTGATCGTCCCCGTCGGCGCGACGGTCGGCTTCCCCAACCGCGATCGGGTGCGTCACCACGTCTATTCGTTTTCGAAGGCCAGGAAGTTCGACCTTAAACTCTACGGGCAGGAGGAGTCGCGGACCGTCCTGTTCGACCGTCCGGGCGTGGTCCCGCTCGGCTGCAACATTCATGACTCGATGAGCGGGTTCGTGTTCGTGACCGCCACCCCGTTTGCCGAACTGACCGACCAGGCTGGGCATGTCAGCATTACCGGCGTGCCCCCAGGCACAGCGACGGTCCGCGTCTGGCACCCCTCGATCCGGGCGCCCGGCAGCACTGCGTCCCAGCCGATCGATGTTGCCGCCACCGGCTTTGCCACGACCTTCGTGCTGCACCGGTGATGCCTTTGCGCCCGCCGCGGTTTCGCCATCTCCGGACCAAGCTGTCGGTGCTGTATGCGAGCCTGTTCGCGGTGACGCTGGTGATACTCGCGTTCGTCGCGCAGGCCATGATCTGGATGCATGCGCGCGACTCCGTGCGCCAAGAACTCATTGCCAGCGGCAGCGTCTACGATCGAATCTGGTCGCTCAGGTCGCAATCCTTGATTGCGTCCGCGAACCTGTTGTCGCGAGATTTTGGATTCCGGGCCGCGGTCGCCAGCGGCGATCGGCCGACGATCGCGTCCGCGCTCGCCAATATCAGCCACCGGGCCGAGGCCACCGCCGCGTTCGTGGTTGATCAGGACGGGCAGGTTACCGGCCCCTCGGGCGCACTTGCCGCGACGGCTGCCCGGTTCCCCTTCGCGATGCCGGACGGCCGGCGCGACGCGGTCGTGGTCGTGGCGGGGCAGGTGTACCGATTGATCCTGTCACCGGTTATGGCACCGACGCAGGTAGGCTGGGTGGTCTTCGCAGTGCGGCTCGACGGCACCGAGATGCGCGCGCTCGAACGCTTGTCCGCGATCCCGCTGATCGCAACGATCCTGCGAAGCGATGGCGCAGGGCGCTGGCACGCGGCGGACAGGTCGATCGGATCCGACTCCGCGATCGACGATCTGGTCGACGCATCGCAATCAACCCGGACTCTGGCAACGCTCAACCTGTCAATCGGCCGCGCTTTCGCGATCGCAAAGCCGCTTGCCGGTCTGACACGTCGACCGCAGGCGGCAATCCTGATCCGCTATCCGCTCAACGCCGCACTGACCCCGTACCTGCCGTTGCAGGCGGGCATCGCGCTCGCCGGATTGGCCGGGCTGATCCTCGTCGTGCTCGGCAGCAGGCGGCTGGCGAGGGGGATCGCCGGACCGATCGCCGCGCTGGACGCCGCCGCGCGAGCGCTGGAGGAGGGCGGGCGTGCCCATATCGTCGTGAAGGGGCGCGACGAGATCGGCAGGCTCGCCGCCAGCTTTAATCGGATGTCGGTCGGTATCGTCGAACGCGAGAACCGGATCACGCATCTCGCGTTCCACGACGTCCTCACCGGCCTGCCCAACCGGACGTATTTTCGTCAGTCGCTTGACCAGGCGATCCTTCAGGTCGGGCGGACCGGCGGGGCGATCGCGGTGCTGTGTCTTGATCTTGATCGCTTCAAGGGCGTGAACGACACGCTCGGCCATCCGGTCGGCGATGCGTTGCTGAAAGCGATCGGCGCGATGTTGAGCGAGGTCGCGCCCGACGGGCTGGTCTCGCGGCTCGGCGGTGACGAATATGCGGTGATCCTGTCGGGCCAGTTCGATGCCGATCGCCCGCGCGTCCTCGCCCAGAGCATCCTCGACATGATGCGCCAGCCGGTCGAGGCCGATGGCCACCGGATCGCGACGGCGGTCAGCATCGGCATCGCGATCGGCCCGGTCGACGGCGAGGACGCCGACGAGCTCCTCAAGAATGCCGATCTCGCGCTGTATCTCGCGAAAGAAGACGGTCGCGGCGTCTTCCGGTTCTTCGAACCCGCGCTCGACGCCGCGGCGCGCTGGCGTCGGCAGGTCGAGCTCGACCTTCGCGAGGCGATTCAGGCGGGCCATTTTGTCCTCAACTACCAGCCGGTGTTCGACCTGAAGGCGGACCGGATCGGCGGGTTTGAAGCGCTGGTGCGCTGGCATCATCCGGAGCGCGGCATCATTCCCCCGGCCGAATTTATTCCGATCGCCGAGGATACCGGGCTGATCATCGCGATCGGCGAATGGGTGATGCAGGAGGCCTGCCGTCAGGCGATACACTGGCCCGAGCATGTCCGCGTCGCGGTAAACGTGTCGCCGCTGCAGTTTCGCAACACCGGGTTCCAGGCGATCATTCTACAGGCGCTCTCGCGTAGCGGGCTGGCACCCGATCGGCTCGAGATCGAGATCACGGAATCGGTCTTCCTTGACGGCGAGGGGCCGGTGATCGCGTTGCTGCACAAGCTGCGCGCGATGGGCATCCGGGTTGCGCTTGACGATTTCGGCACCGGCTATTCGTCGCTCAGCTACCTCCGCAGCTTCCCGTTCGACAAGATCAAGATCGACCGCTCGTTCATCACGAGCATCGCCAGCGATCCGAGCGCCGCGGCGATCGTCCGCGCGATCGTAGACCTGGCGACCGCGCTGCACATGGAAACGACCGCCGAGGGCGTCGAGGATATCGGGCAGCTCGACCTGCTGCGCGGCGAGGGCTGCGGTAATATCCAGGGGTATCTATTCAGCCGACCAGTTGCGAGTTGCCGTATCGCCGGGCTGCTCGAGAATAGAACGAGCCAGGCTGCCTAACGGATGGAAGAGGGGGCATCCCCTCAAGGCGGCGCACGACGTCTGAAGATGGCCAGATATCCGAAACCCGACTTTCAAGCCAGATTACCCGGACGACGGTTTTGTCTCACTTTTTGCTCTCCGAGGCCGGCTTTGGTGGCCGGTCGAGACCGTCTGGCTAAGATTAACGAGCGTCTGAAGTTGGGAAAGCCGGGGAGGGCTCTGAACGGCGACTTATGGGTCTTCGATGCCAAGGAGCGTATGGCGCATGTCTACGACAACCGATGGTACGAGCAGTTCGCGATGAGCGCCGACGTTGCGTGCGCATTTCCAATTCGCGTGTCTAAAGGCCTAGCGGACGCAACTCGCGAATGAGTTCGATCAAAAGTTTCAGGCCAGTCGGCACTTGGCGACGGCTGGAATAATAGATGTGGTATGCCGGGCCCATCGTTGACCATTCCTCTAGCACCGGGCGTAGTTCTCCGCGCGCGAGATAGGGGGCGAAGGTTGCCTCCATGCCGTACATAAGTCCGGTCCCCGCGAGAGCCATGGCCAGCATCGCGCGCCCCCCGTTGACGAGGACCTTGCTCGCGACGGGGACCGAGAATTCGCCCTCGGGGCCTTCGAATTCCCAGCGGTAGATATGCGCATTTCCGAGGCGGACGCCGAGACAATGGTGGTGTTCCAAATCCGACGGGTGCTGCGGAACGCCGAACTTCTCGAGATAGGCGGGGGATGCGACGACTATCCAGCGAAGCTCGCCCGAAAGACGTTGCGCCACCATGTCCTCGGGCACCGTTCCGGCGTAACGGATCCCGGCGTCGAAGCCATCTTCGATGACGTCGGTCATCTGGTCCCGCGCGGCGATGTCGATCTCGATATCGGGATACCGCTCGATGAAGATCGGCATGACCGGCGCGAGCAATAAGGGCGCCGCTTCGGCGGCGACGTTCAGACGAACCCGCCCGGTTGGCGCGTCGCGATAGCGGTTGAGGCTCTCGACAGCCTGATCGATCGTGCCGAACGGCTCAGCCACCTTGTCTCGCAACTCCTCGCCAGCGGCAGTCAGGGTGACGCTCCGGTTCGTGCGGTGGAGGAGGCGGACGCCGAGCCGTGCCTCGAGCCCCTTCAAGGCATGGCTGAGCGCCGATGCGCTGACCCCGAGTTCGAGCCCGGCGAGCCTGAAACTTCGATGTCGGGAGATTGCCAGGAAGTAGGTCAGGTCGGCGAGATCGGATCGGCTGGTCGGCATAGTGTATCCTGGGCTCTATGGTTTAGCCTCGCAAGCGATCGACGGGCGACTGCGGGATCGGCAGGGGCGTCCTCCCTCGAAGGATCAGCGTTCGGTCGGAGGAGCGACGCGCTGTCGAATTGTAACCTTCACGGCACCGGGGCTCGCGAGATCGGCGTAAGGGCCGTCGATCCGACCGAGGATCACGAGGCCGGGAGAGTGCGGGCCGTCCTTGTGGTAAAGCGCGATGTTCCCCCACGGCGCGTAATAGCCGATCTCTCCGGCGCGCGGCGTGACCGCGGCCGGGGCGCCGTCGCGGGTCAGCGGTCGGGGCAAAGTGGCGACCTTTTCCGTCGCTGCATAATCGGTCAGCGTCAGGTCGAGCGGCAGCTGCGCGAGGAAATCGCGTGCCGAGGGGGAGTCCGCAATCTGCGCAGTCCACTGACGCGTCCCGGCATCGATTTCGATAGTCGTCATTGTTCGTGTCTCTCGCGCGCTGTTTGCATACGATATCAAGGCGTTGCTTGCCTTCGCGGTCGCTGCTGGTTGGCCGCATGCCGTCAGCAGAGCCAACAGACAGAGAAGGGGGCGTCCTGCCTCGATAGCGCGCATCGTCACCTTCCCCTTACGCCCGCATGGCACGCGACCGCCGGATCATCGCCAAGCTGAAGCAGCAAGCCGTGGCGTCGCGGTTTGGTCGCCAGCGTATCGGCAAGGGCGGCTTCAAGCGCGGCGATCCTCGGCCGGCACGTGTGTCTATCTTGATCTAACCGCCGCCCCCGACCCGAACAACACGGTCTTGCGTTGATGCCATGATGAGCGGCGCTCAGCGTGCGACGGTGTCCGCGCCACGTAACGGCCGTCATGACGCCTGCTCATCCGGGCGTTGAGCAGCCGCCATGCCGCGATTGCGCGGGCGGATCGTAGGACAGTCTTCTCCCATCGATCGGGCACGTCGCTCGTCCGGCGATCGCACAAAGGTGAAGTCTTGGATATCGAACCACAGGCGCGCGCCGAGCGCGATACGCTCCCCGTTGGCGCGCTCATCCTGCTCGCGCTGACCGGGTTCACCGCGATCGTGACCGAGACGCTCCCCGCAGGTCTGTTGCCCCAGGTCGCCGATGATCTGAACATTTCGCGCGCGCTCGCCGGCCAGATGGTGACGGTCTATGCCGTCGGATCGGTGATGGCGGCCATTCCGCTCGTCAGTGTCACGCAGAGCTATGCGCGCAAGCCACTCCTGCTCGCGGCAATCTTCGGCCTGCTGGTGTTCGATGTCGTGACCGCGCTCTCCCACAGCTATGCGGTAACGCTCGTCGCGCGGTTTGCGGCGGGCGTTTCCGCCGGGCTCGGCTGGGGCATCCTCGGAGGCTATGCGCGCCGGTTGGTAGTGGATCGGTTGAAGGGCCGCGCGCTCGCACTGGCGATGATCGGCACCCCGCTGGCGCTGTCAGTCGGCGTGCCGCTGGGCACGTTCGCGGGCGGGGCGATCGGCTGGCGGATCGCGTTCCTGGTGCTAGCCGCGCTCGCGCTATGCCTGGCCGGGGCGGTCGCGTGGAAGATGCCGGACAGCGCCGGCCAGCCGCCCGAGCGCAAGCTGTCGAACCTGGCCGTGCTGCGGATGCCGGGCGTGGCGCCGATCCTTGCCACCGCGTTCGCTTGGGTGACGGCGCATTACATCCTCTACACCTATGTCGCGCCGTACGCGGAATGGGCCGGCGACGGTAGCCGGGTGAGCTTGCTCCTGCTGGTGTTCGGATGCGCCGCGCTCGCAGGGATCTGGATCGCGGGTGCCGCTGTGGACCGCCACCTGCGCCTCCACGTCCTCGCCAGCCTCGCGGTGTTCGCCGCTGCGACTGCGGTGCTCGGCTTTCTGCCGCACAGCAACAGCGTCATCCTTGTCGGCGTCGTCCTGTGGGGCCTGACGTTCGGCGGGGCTGCGACCTCGATCCAGACGGCGGCCTCCGACGCGGCGGGCGAGGGCGTCGATATCGTCGGCGCCATGCTGACGACGGTCTGGAACGTGAGCATCGCGTGCGGCGGCGCGGTCGGCGCGCTGATCTATCGCAGCGCAGGCGTCGTTGCGTTTTTCCCCGCGATGCTGGCCTTGCTGGGCGTCGCCTTCGCCATTGCCTACGCCGCTTCAGCCAACGGCTTCACGCCGGGTGCTCGAACCGAACATTGACGCGATGGCGGCTGCGTGCACGCTATAGCGTACCGGCGTGGACGACCGCAGCCGCGCCCCTCGCAACGCAGCTGCAGATCTGTCGCGTCACGCGATTTCCGGCAGGCCTGCGAAGTGCTTGTCGAGCGTCACCGGATATTCGCGCACCCGAACGCCGGTCGCGTTGTACACCGCGTTGGCGATCGCCGGCGCGACGCCGACCAAACCCAGCTCGCCGACCCCCTTTGCCTTCAACGGCGACATCGTCGCATCGACCTCGTCGATGAAATGCGCCTCGAGATGCGGGACGTCGGCGTGGACGGGCACCTCGTAGCCGGCAAGGTCGTGATTGACGAAGAAGCCGACGCGGGTGTCGACGGCCATTTCCTCCATCAGTGCGGCGCCGATCCCCATCGTCATCCCCCCGATCACTTGGCTGCGCGCCGTGATCGGGTTGAGGATACGCCCGGCGGCGCAGACCGCCAGCATCCGTCGGACGCGGACCGCGCCGGTATAGGCATCCACTCCAACCTCGGCAAAATGCGCGCCGACGGTCTGCTGCGCATACTCCTTGTTCAGGTCGCCAAATTCCATGACATCCTCGGCGACGATCTCGCCGTCCCTGGCGGCATCGGCCAGCGGGACCGAACGGCCCGCCGAACTGACGCGCCCGTCCGCGAACGTCACGTCGGTCGTGTTGAAGCCCATCCGCTGCGCCACCAATTCGCGCAGCTTCGCGCACGCGGCATATACGCCAGCCGTAGCCGACGCGGCACCCGCCTGGCCGCCCGAGCCGGGTGTTTCGGGGAAGGTGGAATCGCCGAGCTTGGCGGTCACCCGTTCGAGCGGAACGCCCATCATCTCGGCGGCGGTCTGCGCGACAATCGTGTAGCTGCCCTGGCCGATGTCGGTCATGTCGGTCTCGACCGTGACGTGTCCGTCCTTGCCCAGTCGCACGCGGGCGCCGGCCTTCATGATCGGTGCTCCACGGATCGCGCTGGCGACGCCCATGCCGATCAGCCACTTGCCTTCGCGACGGCTGCCGGGTTTGGCGACCCGCGCATTCCAGCCGAACCGGTCCGCGCCCTCTTTCAGGCACTGCACGAACGGCCGGGTGGAGAATTTGCGCTCGGGCTTCGAAGGGTCGACCTGCGTGTCGTTAGCGATCCGCAGAGCGACCGGATCCATTTCGAGCTTTTCCGCAAGCTCGTCCATCGCGACTTCCAGCGCCATCATCCCCGGGGCCTCGCCCGGCGCGCGCATGGCGTTGCCCTCGGCGAGATCGAGAGGGCTGAGATAGCGCCGCAACTGGCGGTTCTCGCCGGCATACATCAACTGCGTCGGCAGGTTGGTGGGCTCGGTGCGGCCACCCGCCAGGTTGCCCGACCAGCTATCGTGACCGATGGCAACGAGACGGCCGTCCTTGCCGGCGCCCAGTCGAACGCGCTGGATCGTCTTGGGGCGGTGAATGGTATTGTTGAACATCAGCGGGCGTTGCAGCACGACCTTGACCGGACGGCCCGATACCCGCGCGGCGATCGCCGCGAGTGCCAGATCGCTCTGCGTCGTGCCCTTGCCGCCAAAGCCGCCGCCGATGAAGGGGGAATGCAGGCGGATATTTTCTTTTGGCGTGCCGATGATGAGGCCCAGGTCGCGACAGCCCCAGTTCATCGCCTGAACCGACGTCCAGCAGGTGAGCTTGTCACCATCCCACCGCGCAATACTCGCATGGGGTTCCATCATCGCATGCGCCTGATCGGGGACCGTATAAGATTCGTCGACCTTGACCGGCGCGCTGGCAAACGCGCTTGCGAAGTTGCCGACCGACGCGTTCGTCGAGCCACCGAACGGTTCCTCCGGCGCGATCGGGGCCGATGATTTTTGCGCGGCCAGATCGAAGCGCCCCTTCCCGCGCGCATACGTGACGCGGATCAGCGACGCCGCCGCGCGCGCCTGTTCGAAGGTGTCGGCGACGACGACCGCGACCGCCTGATGATAATGATCGACCATCGGGCCGGCCAGAATGCGCTGGGTGTAGAACTCGCCCTTGCCGATCGGGCCCGAATTTTCATAGGTGACGATCGCACGGACGCCGGGCGCGGCATGTGCCGCCGCGGTATCGATGCGGTCGATGCGTCCCTTGCCGATCGCTGCACCCAGGATGTAGCCATGGGCCGCATCTGGCACGAAATCGTGATGCTCGGCGGCGTAGCGTGCCGTGCCGGTCGTCTTCAGGGGACCTTCGACGCGCGTGTGTGCGCGTCCGACCACGGTCAGGCGGTCGATTGGAGTCGTGCCCGCAGGCGTGTCGAACTTCATGCACTCGTCTCCAGATCGGCCAGGAACTGGTCGTGCGTCATCGGCTTGGAGAACATCGGGAAGTTCTTCGTGACCGCAGCGTGCTGCTCTTCGGGGCTCAGCGTCGCCGTGCAGTCGGTCAGCGTGACGACGCGGAAGCCGCGTTCGTACGCCGAGCGCATGGTCGATTCGACGCAGCAATTTGTCAGGAACCCGGCGATCGCCAGATCGGTGATGCCACGCTGACGCAGGATGAAGTCGATATTGGTGCTCGCGAAGCAATCGAGGCCCCGCTTGCCCTCGATCACGATGTCGCCGTCGACCGGTGCCATCGCATCGGCAATCGCCGCGCCCCAGCTGTCTTTCCGGAACGCGTTAGCCTGCTTGATGCCGGCGAGGATACCGTAAGGATCGGACGGGATCTCCGGATAACCCTCCGCGAAGGTGATTGGCGCGTGCATCACCGTCACGCCCTGCGCGCGCGCTCGTTCGACGACGGCCCGGCTGTGCGCCAGCATGTCGGTGTCGGCCATCACCGCCTTCACCGCATCATGCTGGGCGCCGCCTTCGCTGACGAAGTCGTTCTGGTACTCGATCAGCAACAGGGCGGTCTTTTCGGGTATCATCATCTTGTCTCCCATTCGCCCTAGAGCACATTCGACCAGTGCGGCGTGGCTCACGCCACCGCCGGCAGCCGATCGAAATGCTTGTCGAGGGTCAGTGGATAATCGCGAAGGCGGACGCCCGTCGCGTTGTACATGGCGTTCGCTACCGCCGCGCCGACGCCGCACAGGCCGAGCTCGCCGATGCCCTTAGCCTTCATCGGATTGGCCTTGTCGTCGGCCTCGTCGAGGAAGATCACGTCCTGGTGCGGGATGTCGGCGCGGACCGGCACCTCGTAGCTGGCCAGGTCGTGGTTGACGAAGAAGCCGAAGCGCTTGTCGACCGCCAGTTCCTCCATCAACGCTGAGCCGACACCCATCGTCATCGCGCCGATCACCTGGCTACGCGCCGAGGTCGGATTGATGATCCGCCCGGATGCGCAGACCGCCAGCATGCGACGCAGGCGGGTCGCGCCCGTATAGCTATCGACGCCGACCTCGACGAAGTGTGCGCCGAAGGTTGACAGCTGCCAGCTCTTGTCGAGATCGCCATATTCGATCTTGTCCTCGGCAACCAACTCGCCTGAGGAGGCGGCTTGGCGAAGGTCGGCCGAGCGATTGCCGCTCGTGACCTTGCCGCCGTCGAACACCGCATCGGCCGAATTATAGCCGAGACGCTGGGCGACGGCCTCGCGCAGCTTGACGCACGCCGCATACACCCCCGCCGTCGCGTTGGCGGCGCCGAACTGGCCGCCCGACCCGGCGGAGACCGGGAATGCCGAGCTGCCGAGCTTGACGACGACCGCGTCGAGGGGGACGCCCATCATCTCCGCCGCGGTCTGCGCGATGATCGTGTAGCTGCCGGTGCCGATGTCGGTCATGTCGGTCTCGACGGTGACGATGCCGTCATTGCCGAGCCGGACGCGAGCACCCGACGTCATGTTCATGTGATTACGGAACGCGGATGCCACGCCCATCCCGACCAGCCAGCGCCCGTCGCGAACCTGGCCGGGCTGCGCGTTGCGACGCGACCAGCCGAACTGCTGTGCACCCTCGGTCAGGCAGCGGACCAGCTCACGCTGCGAGAAGCGTCGCTTGGGATCCTTCGGATCGACCTGCGTGTCGTTCTTCACGCGGAAGGCGATCGGATCCATGCGGAGCTTTTCCGCCATCTCGTCCATCGCGATCTCAAGCGCCATCAGGCCCGGCGCTTCGCCCGGCGCGCGCATCGCGTTGCCCTCGGGCAGGTCGAGCACCGCGAGGCGCATCGACGTCAGGCGGTTCGCTCCAGCATAGAGCAGGTTCGTCTGCAGGACTGCCGCTTCCGGACTGCCGTTCGGCTGGTCGCCCGAGCCGCTCTCATGCGCGATCGCGGTGATCGTGCCGTCCTTCGCTGCGCCGATGCGGATGCGCTGGCGCGTCGCCGGCCGATGCGTCGTGTTGTTGGCCATGAACGGCCGGCTCATCGCCAGCTTGACCGGACGCCCTGCCGCCTTCGCGCCGAGCGCCGCGAGGACCGCATCGCTGCGCAGGAACAGCTTCCCGCCAAAACCGCCGCCGACATAGGGCGAAAGGAAGGTGACCTTCTCCTTCGGCATATTCAGCGTGGTGGCGAGATCGGTGCGACCCCAGTCGATCATCTGGTTCGACGTCCACACCGTCAGCGCGTCGCCGTTCCAGGCGGCGATCGAGGCGAACGGCTCCATCATCGCATGGCTGTGATCCGGCGTGGTATAGTGCGCATCGAGCTTGACCGGCGCGGATGCGAAGGCGGTTTCGAACGTGCCGACCCGGTCTTCGCCCTTGCCGGGCTTGTCCGCGTCGGTCAGCGGCGCCGTCTTCAACGCCGCATCCAGATCGAACCTGCCCTTGCCGCGCGCATAATCGACGCGGACCAAGTCGGCCGCGGCGCGGGCCTGCTCGAACGTTTCGGCGACGACGACCGCCACTGCCTGGTGATAATGATCGACGTCCGGCCCGGCGAGTAGCTTGACGGTGTTGAACTTACCCTTGCCAAGCTTGTCCACATCCGCGGCGGTGACGATCGCGATTACGCCCGGTGCAGCCTTCGCCGCGACCGTGTCGATCGCGTTGATGCGGCCCTTGGCGACGGCTGTGCCTACGGCATAGCCATAAGCGGCGTTCTCGATCTCGCGATGATGCTCATAGGCATAGGGCGCCAGCCCGGTCGTCTTGAGCGGGCCGTCGATGCGGGTATGCGCGCGCCCGACAACCTTCATCCGGTCGATCGGGTTGGCGACGGCGGGTGTATCGAACTTCATGCGATTATGCCTTCGCTTCGGCGATGACCGAGGCCAGTGCGCGGGTGGCAAGCGGGAGCTTGAACGCGTTGTCCTTGGTCGGCGTCGCGCCCTGGAACGCACGCGCGGTCACCGCGGCGGCACCGCGTGGCAGCAGCGCGTCCGCTGCCTCGACACGCCAGGGGCGGGGGGCCACGCCGCCGAACGCGACGCGCCCGGTACCGTCTGGCTGGATCACCGCCGCCACTGACACCAGCGCGTAGGCGTAGGACGCACGATCGCGCACCTTCTCGTAGAAATGCTTGCCACCTAGCGGCTTGGGCAACGTCACCGCGGTGATCAATTCGCCCCGCTTCAGCACGGTATCCTGCTG
The DNA here is from genome assembly GCF_023935825.1 of Sphingomonas aerolata. Lineage (NCBI taxonomy): Bacteria > Pseudomonadati > Pseudomonadota > Alphaproteobacteria > Sphingomonadales > Sphingomonadaceae > Sphingomonas > Sphingomonas aerolata. The sequence continues at coordinate 1,823,764 of NZ_CP098762.1, forward strand.
GGGCGTGTCACCCCATAGCCGGTGGAAGTCGGCGATCGCGATCGACCGGCGCTGGCCGGTCGCATCGACCGTCTCGACCACCGCATCCAGCACGCGCATCGCCACGGCCATGTCACCCGGGAACGTCGCGATGCAGCTGTCGCTGACGCCGATGACGCCCAACTGGCGCGAGTATCCGCCGATCGCGGCGCAGCCCGAACCCGGCTTGCGCTTGTTGCACGCCATGTTGGTGTCGTAGAAATACGGGCAGCGCGTGCGCTGGAGCAGATTGCCGGCGGTCGACGCCTTGTTACGCAACTGGCCCGATGCCCCCGCGACGATCGCGCGCGTCAGCACGCCGTAATCGCGCATAACCCGCTCGTCGGCGGCGAGGTTAGTGTTGGTCACCAGTGCGCCGATGCGCAGCCCGCCTTCACGCGTCGCCTCGATCTTGTCGAAACCGAGATCCTGCACGTCGACGAGATGCGTCGGCGTCTCGACCTCGATCTTCATCAGGTCGAGCAGGTTGGTCCCGCCGGCGATGAACTTGGCCGCCGGGTTGCCGGCGACCGCGCGCGCCGCGGCGCTCGCATCCTTCGCGCGCTCATAGGTGAAAGCTCTCATGCTTTTGCTCCCGCGACTTCGGCCATGGCCTCGGCGATGTTGGAATAGGCACCGCAGCGGCAGATGTTGCCGCTCATGCGCTCGCGCATCTCGACGTTCGTCGCGGTCGGCTTGGTCATCAGGTCGCCCTGCGCATGGCTGGGCACGCCACGCTTGATCTCGTCGAGGACCGCGACGGCCGAGCAGATCTGACCCGGCGTGCAATAGCCGCATTGATAGCCGTCATGCTTGATGAAGGCCGCCTGCATCGGGTGCAGCTTGTCCGGCGTGCCGAGGCCCTCGATCGTCGTGATCTCGTCGCCTTCGTGCATCACCGCGAGGCTCAGGCAGGAATTGATGCGGACCCCATCGACCATCACGGTGCAGGCGCCGCACTGGCCATGATCGCAGCCCTTCTTGGTGCCCGTCAGGTGCAGGTGTTCGCGCAGCGCGTCGAGCAGGGTCGTCCGCGGATCGAGGCTGAGCTCGCGCTTCTCACCATTGACCTTGAACCGCACCGGCATGGTCGGCGTGGCGCTAGCCTGGGGCGGCGTCGTCGCGACGGCGCCGGCCGGCGATGCGGCGATCACGGCTGTCGCCGCGCTGCCCGCGAGGAGCCCACGGCGCGAAAGCTCTACTTCAGATATGCTGGGCATGGGCTTCATCTCTCTTGCTGCCGTACCGCGCGTCCGCGGTAACTGTCTGATCTACATCAACGATTGTCTCGGACTGTAACGCGTCGCCGTGCCGTTTGGAGCGTGCATGATGTTCAATGAAACCATGAGGATGGCTCATGGCCCAACTCTCCGGGCGAGGCTTTTCGAGCGCCGTTGTCGCTTCATAGGCCTGGACCAATTGCGCCATGATCGAGAGCGCTAGCGTCTGGGGATCGCGTGTCGCCTTGATCAGACCGACGGGGCCGACAACCCGCGCGATATCATCGCGCTCCGCCCATGCTTCCAGAAGGCGCCGCTGACGCTCGATATGCGTTTTCATGCTGCCCATCGCGCCGATGAAGAACGGGCGTTGCTCCAGGACCTGGAGCAGGAGTGGCGTCTCCCAGTCGTGATCGTGGAACAGCGTCACGACCGCGGTCCAGGGATCGATCGCCAATCCGTCCACGCGGCCGACGAACCGGAGAAGATCCGCGGATCGTCCCTGCCGCCGTGTGTCCTCGACGAGCGAGGCCTGGGGGCTCAACAGCGTCGCGTCGGCGCCATAGGCGTGGGCGATGTCGAGCATCGCGGCGGGCTCTGCGCCATGTCCCATGACGACCAGCCGAAGGACCGGATCGTGACGTACGCTGAAAATCGTATCGAGCCACCGCGTGCGATCACCGTCGCGAGACCAAGCGGCAATGATAGTCCCGTCGAGCGAGAGGTGGAGCACGACCGGCTCGCGCCGTTCCAGAATGGCGATGGCGCGATCGATCTGCCGACGATCCGGTGTCGGCGTGAACAGCAGGTCGATGCCCCCGCCGCAGGGCAGCCGAATGTCGATGTAGCGCGAACCGTCGCCATAGCGCACGTGACGTGCGCGCCCTTCGGCAAGGGCCTCCTGCGCCTCTGCGATCACGGCGGCTTCCACGCACCCACCGGAAAACGAGCCCAGCGACCGTCCGCTTTCGGCCACCGCCATATGCTCGCCCGGCGCGCGGGCCGCGCTGCCGGTGACGTCGGTCAGCGTCACCAGCGCGGCCCGCTCTCCCCGTTCGTCACAGTCGCGCAGGAAGCGCAGGATCGCCAGCGCCTGCTTCATGCCGCTACGGCTTGGGCAGGGGCGGCGGGGCGACGATCGGCTCGGCCGATCGCGACCGCGGCGAGTGCTGCAATCGCAAGAAGGCCGGCGCTGGCGAGAAACTCGGCGCGCGGACCCGCTGCATCGAAGACGATGCCGCCCATCGTCGCGCCCAGCGTAATCGCGAGCTGCACGATCGCCACCATCAGCCCGCCGCCAGCCTCGGCCTCGTCGGGCACCGTGCGCGCCAGCCATGTCCACCACGCCACCGGCGCGGACGTGCCTGCGAAACCCCAAACCGCAAGCAATATTCCGACCGCCACGACGGACGTACCAAGCACCGTCAGTGCCGCCGCCGTTGCCGCCATTAACGCTGGCAGCACGGCAAGGGTGAGGAACAGGCCCCCGTTCAGCACCCGCCCGATCAGGACGGTGCCGATGAATCCGGATACGCCGAGAATGAGCAGCATGATCGACAGCATGGCCGGCGAGACATGCGTCACCTGCTCGAGGAACGGGCGGAGATAGGTGAACAGCGCGAACTGCCCGACGAACAGCATCGCGACGGTCAGCAGGCCGAATACCACGGGCGGCCGGCGCAGCAGGGCGAACATGCCGCGGGCGCTCTGTCGTTCTGCAACCGGAAGCGGTGGCAGCGTCAGCGCCTGCCAGATCACTGCCGCGACGGCGACCGGTACCACGCAGAAGAATGCGCCGCGCCACCCGATCAGGCTGCCGACGAAACTGCCCAGCGGCGCCGCGAGCACGGTGGCCAGTGCATTGCCGCCACTGATGACCGCGAGCGCTTTGGGGACCGCGTGGCTCGGCACCAGTCGCATGGCGATCGCAGCCGACATCGACCAGAACCCGCCGATGGCGATACCGAGCAGCGCGCGGCCGGCCATGAAGACCAGATAGGTCGGCGCAAACGCGACGATGGCACCGGAGACCACCAGCAGGCTGGTCAGGACGAGCAGCACGATCCGACGGTCCGTTTTCCCCAGTACGGAGGACAGCGACAGGCTAGTGATGACCGCGAACAGCCCGGATATGGAAATCGCCTGTCCGGCCTTGCCCTCGGTCAGATTCAGCGTGTGTGCGATCGGGCTCAGCAGGCTGACCGGCATGAACTCGGACGCGATCAGCACGAAGCTGCACAGCGCCATTGCATATACCGCGCCCCAGCGGGCGGGCCGATCGTCGATGCGCGCGGCATCCGTGTCCGCAACCGCGGCGATGGGACTTGCCATGATGGCTCTCCTGATTGTGCCAAATGCGCCCGGACCCGTCGTGGAGGGGGATCGCGACGGATCCGGGCGCTCGTGCCGTGCCGGTTCGGGGACGAACGGTTGGCTGCGAAGAATGCTAATTTAGGGAAGGACGATCCGACCGACAATTCAGCCAGACGTTGATGCCTTGGTGAGCGCTGCTCATGCACACGCCCGTAAAACCGCGAACCGTCAGGCTGGAGTGACCCGGTACCGAAGCCAGACGGTCCCGCCGTCCATGACGTCATGACTCATCAACGCCAGAGTATCGATCGGCAACCGTTCCGAAGCCGCCGTGCCGGAGCCTTCGAAAACGGCCGGAGCGCCCGATGCCCCGTCGATCGCAGGCACGAGCATCAGGCTGATCTCGTCGATGAGGCCGGCACGGAGAAAGCCGCCGTTGAGGTGACCGCCGCCTTCGAGGAGCAGGCGGTCGATCCCCAGTTCGGTATTCAGAATTTCTACGACCTCGTGCGGGTCGAGGTCGGTCTCGCCGGCAAAGACATAGCCGACGCCGTCCTCGCGCAGTCCCGCGAGATGCGCGTCCGATACCGCCTTGGTTAGCACGACCACGATAGGATCGCCGCTTACATCGCTACGCCCCCACGCGATCTTGCCATGAGCGTCCAACACGATGCCATACGCTTCCGCCGCGTGGTTCGGGAGCCAGGCGGTACGGAGAAAGCTCGCCTCCGGCTGGTCCGGATACGCGTCGCGCTTGGCGAACTCTTGGCCGGTGACACGGCCGACGAGCCATGACCCGCCTCCGAGCCTGTCATGCAGGTCCTCGTAAATATCATGCGAATGCGCGCCGCTTGGCGTCCAGCGTTCAGGCAGGATCCTGCCGTCGATGCTGCTGGCCATGTGACAGATGATATGCGGCTTCATGTACGGGAATCCCGGGCTTGTCTTTAAATCTAGTCACGAGGAACGACCGCAGCGGCCTGTCGGCCCAATGAGGCTACTGCACCGGATCGGTGAGGGGATTTCATGGAAGCGGCATCGACCGACTTCGTTCTGAACCATATCCGCGGCGATCGAGCCGCTTCAGCGCGAAGGAAATCGAGATGGCCGACCAGAACCAGAATTACGCAGGCAAGATTGCCTTCGTCACCGGCGCCGCCAATGGAATTGGGCGCACCACTGCCATCGCCTTCGCCGAGGCTGGTGCACATGTCGCCGTCGTTGATCTGAACGGAGACGGCGTTGCCGAGGTCGTCGCGGCGATCGAGGCAGCGGGGGGCAGCGCGGTCGGGATCACCTGCGACGTCTCGAAGAGCGAGGACGTTCGTACCGCGCTCGACAAGACGGTCGAGGCCTTTGGCGGCATCGACATCGCGTTCAACAACGCCGGTATCGAGCAGCAGCAGATCCCGCTGGCGGACCTCAGCGAGGAGGATTTCGACCGCATGACCGCGATCGATCTGCGCGGCGTGTTCCTCTGCATGAAATACCAGATTCCGCTGATGCAGAAGCGGGGCGGCGGCGCGATCGTCAACACCTCGTCGGGCGCAGGCGTCGTCGGAATTGCAGGGCAGGCCGGGTACGTTGCCGTCAAGCACGGCGTGATCGGAATGAGCAAGTCGGCTGCGCTCGAATATATCGGCGACAATGTCCGCGTGAACGTCATCTGCCCCGGCATCATCGAAACGCCGATGATCACCGACCGGGTGTCTGGCGGTACCGAGGAAGGCCAGAAGAAGATGATCGCGCAGGAGCCGATCGGCCGCATGGGCAAGCCCGAGGAGATCGCCGCCGCGGTGCTCTACATTTGCTCCGACTCGGCTGCGTTCATGGTCGGTCATGCGATGGTCGTGGATGGTGGACAGACGGTCGGTCTTGGCGGTTGATCAGGTACTGGCAGCGCGCGCAGCGGCCAGTCGTGGCGCCGCTGCCTCGTTCCGAGCGCCTGGAAATCGTTGAGATCCAGTCGTTGCCTCTGCTTTACCAAGAACCGCTATGTGGGATCGACCCATGACGACTGACCTTCCGATCACTCCTGACGGGCTTGCCCAGGTTCGCGCGATGCTGGCGACCGGGCGGCAGCCTCCGCTCGGGGAAAAGCTCGGCATCTCGCTGGTCGAGGTCGAATACGGGCATGCCGTCTTCGAAGCCACGCCGGACGGCACGTCCTACAATCCGATGGGAACGGTGCACGGCGGGTATATCTCGGCAATCCTCGACAGTGCCTGCGGCATCGCTGCGCACACCGGGTTGAAACCGGGCTTCGGCTATACGACGCTGGAGTTGAAGGTGTCGTTTCTACGCCCGCTGAACGATTCCAGCGGGAAGATCCGGGCGGTCGGACGCCTTGTGTCGATGGGCGGTCGCGCCGCATTTTCGGAGGCGACCCTGGTCAACGAGAAGGGGCAGCTCTGCGCGACGGCGACGTCGACGCTGCTCGTCTTCGAACTTCGACCACGAAAAGCGGTAGCAAATCCGGCTGATGGCGCCTCCTAAGAGCCTGGCCTCGCTTTAGTCGCCACCGGCAGGCGTCGGGCCGTCACGCCGCCCTGGGTCAGAACGACCGGCGCTATGCTGCCGTCTTTACGGAAATGCATCCGCTCGATCGCGACCTGACGATGATTGCCGTTCGTCTCACCCAGGGGACGTCGGTGATAGACGATATACCAATCATCCGTTCCAGGGATGCATACAGCGGAATGATGCCCCGCGCCGCGAGCGACGCGCGCGTCCTGCTCGAGAATCTTGCCGCGCGGTGTGAACGGTCCGAGAGGGTTGGAAGCCGTAGCGTAGGCGACGCTGTACAGCGGTCCCGTCCACTCGCCTTCCGACCACATCAGGTAATAGATTCCGCGCCGCTTCAGCATGAACGGTCCCTCGACATAGTCGGCGGAGGGGGTGATCGCCTTGTACGTCTCGCCGTCCGCGAACGGGGTGAGGCTGGTGAGGTCTCGCGACAGCTTCACAACGTTGCAGTGTTTCCAGCCGCCATAATACAGGTAGCAGGTTCCATCGTCGTCGCGGAACACCATCTGGTCGATCGGCTGCGCGCCGTTGACGATGCTGCCGATCAGGGGTTTGCCGATCGCGTCGCGGAACGGGCCTTCCGGGCGGTCGCTGACCGCCACGCCGATTCCGCCGCGCTGTCGGTCGGTCTTGATGTCGTTCGCGCCGAAGAACAGGAAATAGCGGCCATCCTGCTCGATCGCCGAAGGGGCCCACACCGCATAGGCCGCCCAGTCGACGTCCTTGACGTCGAGGACGCGCGGATGGCGGGTCCAGGATACCAGGTCTGGCGAGGAGAACGCGTCGAGAAACGTCTGTCGCAGAAACGGGCTCCATATCGTCGGCGAGGCGCGTTCATGGGTTTGCCAACGGGTGAACCGGCTGGGCGGGGCGGGGACGGGCCCGTCGGCGGAATAGGTCGGATAGATCCAGTATCGATCGCCGAAAATGCGGATCTCCGGATCGGCGTACCAGCCCGGCAGAACGGGATTGGCTGCCCACGCAGTCCTCGAAGTGGCAGCGCCAACGGCGAGTCCCGCCAACAGCATTCGTCGATCGATCAAAGGCATTACTGGGTCCGTTGCAGTTTGGACGGGTGTGCTTTGAAACGGTATTCGCCGTATTTAACGCGAATGACCAGCGTGTCATCCAGACAATCTTCCGGATTTGTCGACCAATCGATCGCGGAGTCGCGTTGGATGCTGATGGTTCGGATTGATGAAATCTGTTCATCGAAGCATCAACCAGATAGCGGGTAATCTAGCCTGCCGCGTGTCCCATATTCCGTCTGCAACGTAAGCACATCGAGGTCGGCGTATCGCCGCCCCGATCAATTGCTGAAATGGAGGGCAGTGAAATGACTGACCGTATCAAAGATAAGGTCGTCGTGATTACCGGCGCCTCGAGCGGCCTCGGCGAGGCGGCGGCACGGCATCTGGCGGCGTGCGGCGCGACGGTCGTGCTCGGCGCGCGCCGTACAGGTCGCCTCGAAACGCTCGTCGCAGAGATCGTGGCGGCGGGCGGACAGGCTCTGGCTGTGCAGACCGACGTTACCGACCGTGCAGCGGTCGCCAACCTCGTCGACACCGCCGTACAGCGCTTTGGCGGGATCGACGTCCTCATCAACAATGCCGGGATTATGCCCCTGTCGGCTTTGGAAAGCCTCAAGGTGGATGAATGGGACCGCATGGTCGACGTCAACATCAAGGGCGTGCTGTACGGAATCGCGGCCGCGCTGCCGCATATGAAGGCGCAGAAATCGGGCCAGGTGATCACGACCTCTTCCGTTGCCGGCCACGTCGTCTTCCCAGCATCGGCGGTCTATTCCGGCACGAAGTTCGCGGTCCGCGCCATCTGCGAAGGCTTCCGTCAGGAAGTGAAGGACTACAACATCCGGACCACTATCCTGTGCCCCGGCGCGGTGAAGACCGAGTCGCTCGAGCAGATCTCGGACGAGGGCGTCCGCTCCGCAAACAGCGATTATGTCGGCAAGGTCTGTATCTCAGCCGACAGCTTTGCCAGGATGGCGGCGTTTGCGATCAGTCAGCCCGATGATGTCGACATCAACGAGATCATCTTCCGCCCGACCGCGCAGCAATTATGATTTTTGGCTTCACAGCAGAGGGCCACCGCAGCGTTGCGCACTGTTTATCGAGGACGATGATGATCAGAGTTCTGACAATTTCGGCAATTCTCCTGGCGTCCAATGGCGTCGCACACGCACAGCAAGGAAAGAGCAAGATGGATATATCCCGCAAGGCAGACCTGAAGACGGTCCCCGGCCCCGACGCGTATTTCACCGGCAAGGTCACGATCACCGGACAATTCCAGCGGCCCGAGCCGTCGCGCGTCGGCGGTGCCGTGGTCCATTTCGAGCCGGGCGCACGCACCGCCTGGCATACCCACCCGGCCGGGCAGACGCTCATCGTCACCGAAGGTGTCGGCTGGACGCAGGTCGAGGGCGGACCGAAGCTCGAATTCCATGCGGGCGACCAGCTCTGGTGCCCCCCTGAACACAAGCACTGGCATGGCGCGACCGCGCATGACGCCATGACTCACATCGCCATCCAGGAATCTGTGAATGGCACACCCGTAACCTGGATGGAAAAGGTGAGCGACGAGCAATATCTCGCGCCGTTGGCGAAGGGCTGAGTGGTACCGCACGTCATCGTCAAGCTATGGCCGGGCAAGTCGGACGATCAGAAGCCGGCTTGCTGACGCGATCACGGAGAGGGTGACCAGCATCCTCGGCTATGGCGATGACGCAATATCGATCGCGTTTGACGAGGTCGTGCGAACGACTGGAGCGAACCGGTCTACAAGGTCGATATTTTGGGTCGATGGAACGATCTCGCCAAGCGACCGGGATACGGCGATCGCCCTCAGGACAGAGGCGCGACGCCTGATCCGGACGAAGCCTTCACGCGGGCGAACAGCGGCGCCATCCTAAACTGAGGCTTGGCACGCGGTCGATGGCGAGCGATCGCGTCTTATAAGTTCGCTCCCGCGTCGGCAGCCCGGAAGCCGACCACAAATATTTCGATGAACAAATGTCTGAAGTTGGGAAGCCGAAAACGAACCGCGAATGACCGGCTATGGGTCAGTACTCTAGGCCGCTCCTATGCCGTAGCCAGAGAAATGCGGCTTCTGTGCCTTGACGTCACGCGAGGGCGCCAAGCCAAACAGCCGGGCATATTCACGGCTGAATTGCGATGCGCTCTCGTAGCCGACGGCATAGCCTGCAGCGGCGACGTCTCGCCCTGCGACGATCAGCCGGCGGGCTTCCTGAAGTCGCAAGCTTTTCTGATATTGCAACGGGCTCATCGCAGTGGCGGTACGAAAGTGGCGATGGAACGAGGCAGGGCTCATGCCCGCCGCCTCCGCCAAGGACTCGCTGCGGATCGGCTGATCGAACCGATTGCGGATCATCGCGATCGCGCGGCGCACCTGCGAGAGGCGGCTGTCCGCCCGTGCGATCTGGCGGACGATCGATCCCTGGGGGCCCTGCACCAGTCGGTACAGGATCTCGCGTTCGTAAAGCGGCCCGAGCGCGGCGATATCCTGCGGCGTGTCCAATAGGCGAAGGAGCCGTAGCCACGCGTCGAGCAGATCGGCTGTGACCGGATTGACCGCGAAGGCTGGCTCGGCTGAGCGAATTTCCGTTTCGACGTCCGCCAGCACCGACGCAAGTAGCTCGCTGTCCAGGTCGAGGCTGACCGCCAGATAGCGTTGATCCGGGAGATCCAGCTTGACGCAGCCCGAGGCTGGCAGTTCGACCGTAGCGATAAAGTAGCTGGCTGGGTCATAGCGGAGGTGGCGGTCGCCGATCGCGATCTCCTTGGCGCCGCTGACGATCAGCGCCATCATCGGCTGGTAGACGCCCGCGACCGGCTGCGGCGCGGCGCCGTCCTTGTAGAGCGCCACGCGTGGTAGTGCACTGGGCTGATAGCGACCGGCGGCATGCCGATCGACGATGGTACAGAGGCTATCCAACATCTCTTTCATCCAGCCAACGTGTGTCGATCCGCCGCTCAGGACAAGGTGACTGATCGGATCAGGCAAGTTCTCGCGCGGATCGCGCATGCCGCACGCCAGCGACATCCCATCTGGAGGTCACCTTCTGGAGGAACGACTATGACGGACAATCGAACGGCTCTGGTGACGGGAGCGAACAAGGGTATCGGACTGGAAATCGCGCGGGGGCTCGGCAAGCTCGGCTACACCGTCTGGCTGGGCAGCCGCGACCAACGGCGGGGCGAAGCCGCGGCAGACGTGCTGCGGAACGAAGGTCTCGACATCCGCTCGCTGACGATCGATGTCGCCGACGACGTCAGCGTCGAAGCGGCTACCGAAGCGCTGGCGGGCGCGACGGACAAGCTCGACGTGCTCGTCAACAATGCCGGCATATCCACGGGTTGGGTTGCGCCGAGCAACGACCGGATCTTGGATGTGCGGACGATCTACGAGGTGAATGTGTTTGGCGCGATTCGGGCAACACAGGCCTTCTTGCCCTTGCTGAAAGCCTCCGACGCCCCGAGGATCGTCATGATGTCCAGCAGCCTGGGCTCACTGGCGTGGGCGTCGGACTTCGACGCACCGATGGCGCACGAGGCGAACCTGCTCGGTTACAACAGCTCGAAGTCTGCTCTGAACGCCGTGACGGTGGCGTTCGCCAAGGAACTGGCGCCACTCGGCTTCAAAGTGAATGCCGCCTGTCCCGGCTACACGGCGACCGATCTCAATCAACACACCGGGCCTCGCACCCCGGAGCAGGGTGCCGCCATCGCTGTCCGCCTTGCCACGCTGGCGGACGACGGCCCAACCGGCGGGTTCTACGATGATGCAGGCGTGGTAGCCTGGTAGCCACCGCGCACGCGGACGCTTGTTCGTGTCGTGAACAAGCGTCCGCTTTAGGTTGGCGCTCGGCACCGCTTGAATTACGGTTTCTGGGTCAGCCGTACGATTCACCGAGACCGGCCTTATCCTGTTATTCGTGCAACCTTCTTTCATAAGGTCGCAGTTTGTTTTTAGGCTCGAAGAGCGGATGCAATCATTCGGGCCAACTGCTCAACATGAGTTCGATCCGATCGTCTGCCCAAAACCGCCAAACGCCAATAAAGCGGGGCTGCGACAAGGTCTGCTGCCGTCTCGCGATCGATAGAGGGCGCTACCTCACCCCGCTCGATAGCGCGATCGATCAATGCATTGATCCGCTCACGCCGGGCACGCTGGAACGGCCGTATCGTCTGTCCTAGCGCTGGGGTCCGTTCCATCTCTGCGTGAAGATCCATGACGATGCGCCTCACCTGACGATGGCGAAGCACTCGGCGAATGGCGAACAGTGCTGCTTTCAGGTCGCCTTCCAGAGACCCCTGTTCCTCGACATCTGTGATCGTCAGGCCCACGCGTGATAGAAGGTCGCTGGCCATTGCAGCCTTGTCAGGCCATCGTCTGTAAAGCGCGGCTTTCCCCACCCCTGCCGATCGCGCGACACGCTCCAGGCTGAGACCTGAATAGCCGGCGCTTGCCCAGTCGTTAAAGAAGGCTCGGGTCAGAGCCTCAGTCACGTCGGTGCGCATGACAGCCGCACCGCTCGGTGAACGGGCACGATCGATTTTATCGTCGGAACGGTTGCGTTCCATCGCGAGGCCTTTATCTATGGATGGAACGGTAGCGTTCCGTCGATCGAGGCATAGTTCATGACCGAAAATATTGAAAGCTTCTCGTCACTGCTCCGTCAGACACTGGGCGACAGGATCGACGCTGACGCCAGCAGCTTCGTCGAAATGATGGCCGAGGACGGGGTAATGGAATTCCCGTACTCGCCAGCTGGGCTTCCGACACGCCTGGAAGGGCGGGCCGCCATTGCCACGCACTTGATGGGATTGAGCGAGATAATCGCCTTTGATCGCATGGGAGCGGCAGTCGTTCATCCATCAACCGATCCCAATGTCGTCATTATCGAGTTTGAGGGTTTCGGACGCGGCGTGGCGACGGGTGAGCCGTACGACCAACGTTATGTCTCTGTGATCCGCACGGCCGGTGGGCGTATCGTTCATTACCGGGATTACTGGAACCCGCTCGTCGTGTTGCGCGCAACCAAAGGTGCTGCGCTAGTGGATGCGCTCACGACCGGGGAGGGCGGGCATGCATGATCGGGTCTTGGTGACTGGCGGCACCGGCAAGACCGGACGGTTAGTCGCGGATAAGCTCACCGATCGTGGCATTGAGGCGCGGATCGCAACCCGGCGACCCTCGTCATCCAATCAGGTCCGGTTCGAATGGACGGACACGACGACCTATGGCGCAGCGCTGGATGGCGTGACGTCCGTGTATCTGGTTGCACCGACAGATCGTGCCGACCACCTCTCCGTCATGCTGCCCTTTCTTGAACAGGCAGTTGCCCGGGTATCAGGGCGATTGCTGCTGCTGAGCGCGTCTTCGCTTGCCGAAGGTGCTCCCATGATGGGTGAGGTACACGCCTGGCTTCATGCCCATGCTCCGCGCTGGACGGTTCTGCGTCCAAGTTGGTTCATGCAGAACCTTACGACCCAGCATCTGCCATCGATCCTGGACAGCGGATGTATCTATTCTGCGACAGCGGATGGGCGCATACCGTTTATCGACGCCGCAGACATCGCTGCCGTCGCGGTCGCAGCGCTGTGCGATCCGACGCTGGTGTCCGGCGATCATGTGCTGACCGGACCCGAGGCGCTTACCTATGACGAGGTGGCACGCGCAATAAGTCAGGTAATCGGTCGGCCGGTGCGGCATTACCGCCTTTCCATGCAGAAATTGACGGCTCGCTATATCGCTTCCGGCCTTCCTCAAGATTATGCGGCGGCACTTGCCGGCATGGACGAACTGATCGCAGGGGGTGCGGAGGATCGCACGACCAGGAACGTTTATGAGTTAACCGGTAGACCTGCGACATCACTTGCGAGTTTCCTTGTTTCGCAGCGCGCCACATTGAAAGGCATTTAGGTCTTTGGGCGGGGTGGATCCGTCGCTTTGGTATACGGATAGTCGGGGCGCAGGCATGCGGCATGACCCGTATTTCTCACATGAATGAATGACCGCAGTTGGGTGAACGAACAGACGTCGCGAATGTCTGCATGTGGGTCGGTTCCGCTGCGTCGTGAACGGTCAGTCGCCCGCTACTTCAGCTTGGGCAGTCATAGTTAGGCAATCTCAGAAAACGGGCGGTGTTGTTTTGTGTAATATCGCGCTTTTGTTGCGGATTTCAGAAGGGCGCGGTTCAAATAGATTCGATTGCTATTGCGATTGCGATGGCGTCTGGCCACACGATCTAGGCGGACCCGAACATGATCCGCCAACCGTAGCCTGCATCGACAAGTCGCTGCAGATAGTGCCAGAACTCCGCGCGCCTCCGGGTATATGATAACAGGCCCAGTTCATATGAGATGAAACCGCAATTCATCGAACCGGCTCAAGGACGACAAGATAATTAAAAGAGCGAACTTTGCCAAAAATACGATAGCAGCCCGAACGTCAATTGACCGATGCGTCATGCGTAAGGTGCATTAACCATGCGCCTACTTTTCCATGCCAGGCACATAGTTGTGCAAATAAGGGAAAGGAAAAATAGGAAGATGAGCGCCGCTCGGCAGCGCGGCCGACAATCCATGGTCGATGTTGCCCGAACGCCGCGTCTGAAAAGAAAATGTGCGGCGGGTCAGGCGCTTAACGGTTTGGTAAGGTCCGGATCGTATCCGCTTTAGCGGAACCCCTTCTTGTTTTCCCTTCCATTTTACACTTCGCTCTTTCTGATCTGCTGAAAGGGTGCGCCGGCGTGTAGCCGGCGCAGGTGAGGCAGGCGTGACTTTCAGGCGCGCAGGATAGCGCGCGTGTTGCGCTCGGTTCCGTCTACCGAGACCGTGCGTGCTCGAGCGATGAGCCGCTTGCGCGCGCGTTGGATGCCGGGCTGCAGGTCGGCGGCGCGACTGCCCTTGTGGAAGGCGAGTTCGCCGCCCGCGAACGCTTGATAGCCACTGTGGTCATCGGCACCGACGAGCGCGCAACGCCCGCTGCCGAGCGGGGCCCACAGCTCGCCCGCCGGGCAGATGACGATGACGTTGCGGCGCGGGACGATCGACTGGAAGGTGAGCGGTCCGTCGTCGAGATCGGCCCCGAAGTGCAGATAGACCAGCTCCTGCTGGCTTTCGCGCACGAAGGCGCAGAGCGGCTGAAGCTGCTGTTCGTCGAGCAGCGGACCGCCGCTGAAGTTGAGCATGGGCGCGGTGACATCGCCGACGAGCAGGTCGCGTGCGGCGCGGAGATAGTGCTGGAGGGTGAGCATGATGGTGCCTTTCTTCATTTTCCCTTCCCTTCGAAGGGACACTTCCGCTCCTCTCTGATCCTGCGGCTGGGCCGGCGCCGGATGCGCCGGGCGATGGGTTTTTTGGTCGTGGGGGCCGTGTTGCCGAACAGCTCGGCGAGCGCAGCGCAGTCGGGATGCGCGGGCGTGTAGGTGCCGGCGCGGTAGGGCGTGATCGCCGCAGCGCGCATCGCGTCCGGCAGTAGCGCCAGCCAGTCGGCGTGAAGCCGCGCCTGCATGGCGGGGCCACACCAGCTCGGCACGGTGTGGCCGTGGCGGGCGTCGTGGCGCCACACGCGGGTGGTCATGACGAGATGCGCGTGCGGCGGGACGCAACAGCCACCGTCGCCGTCAGGTTTGGCGTGGATCGCCCATGCGATGGCGGGACCATGCGCGGCAATGGTGGTCCGCGCGTAATTACGCACCATCGCGATCCAGTCGTCGGTATCGCAGGTCTTCGGCAGCGAGACGACGACGTGCCAGGCGCGCACCGCGTCAGGGGCGAGGCCGGCAGTCGCCGCGTCAGCCTCACGCCAGATGCGGCCGTCCTCCTCGGCCCAGCGCGGATGGTTGGCAGACAACTCGAGCCCGTGCGCGATAAGATCGTCACGGTGCCGGAAGTCGAGCGGGCCGAGCGCATCGCATCCGGCCTGACGTGTGACATACAGGTAGTTGGCGGTGACCGTCGCGTGGGTGGCGCGACGATCGGTGTCGAAGAGGCGGAAGCCCTTGGCGGAGATCGGACGGATGCTGACCGCACGGCGGGCGTGCAGCGTGGTGATGGCGTTCATGGGTGATGTTCCTTGGAGATGGTGGAGGAGATCAGGCATCGCCGGCGCCAGCGGCGCGGTCTGCCAGCGCCTGCAGCGCGACGCGCGCGGGGTGGTCGTGCCCGGTCCAGGCGGCATGCTGCTCGGCCCAGCGCTTCCACGTCGCCTGCGCGACGCGGATCAGCCCGGCCTCGGTTTCGTCAGGATCGGGGAGGAAGAACGCGGGCAGCTGGAGCAAGCAGTCCTCGCCCGCGCGGCACAGGCACGGCATGCCGAGCGCCGGCAGCGCCGCCACATGGCGCATCGCCGCGTCCGGCACGACGCGCACGCGTTCCGCACCATCGCGCACGAGTGCTGCCACGCGGGGATGGCCGACGCGGCGGTAAATACAGACGCCTTCGCGGCGCTGCCACTCATAGCCCGCGACCGGAACGCCCGCGGCGGCATGGTCGCCGGACGACGCGACCACCATCGGCACCGCAAGGCCGAGTGCCTGCGGGACAGACGGGGCGCTCGCGCCTGCGCACCATGCGTCGTAGGAGGGGAAGCGAGCCGCGGCATCGAGCGCGGCCAGTGCCGGTGCGGTCGCCGCCATCAGCTCCCGTTCGATTCCGGCGAAGTGCATCCCGAACAGCTTGCGCGTCGCGTTCAGCTGGTCGCCGCGCCCGCGCCAGTTGCCGGCGTTGATCTCGGCGGCGAAGCTCCGCCGCCACGCGATGATCGTCGCACGTGCCTGCGCGCGCTGCGCGCCGAGCTGTTCGCGTGCGACGGTCACTGCGCCTGCGTGCGCAGCGCGCGCTGCCTCATAGCCGGGACGTCGTTCCTGACCCGGCAGGTAGCGCGGTTTGCGCGTGACGATCTGCTCGGGCTTGCCCGGCCTGAAGGCGCCGAGCCGGTCGGCCCGCTGAAGCTGCGTGAGCGCCGCGCCGCGTGCGGCAATGCTCGCCGAGATCGCACGTTCGCCCATCGTGATCCGCGCGCCGTTGGTACCGTACCGGTATCGGGATTCTTGCGGTACGTCTGGCGGGCGTAAGCGCGTCTACCGACATAAAGTTGGTTGTTGAGAATGCCAGTACCACGCTCAGCGTTGCCGGTCAGCGTGTTGGGCGTCCATGCAGGTGGATTGCTCGACGTTGCCCGATCACGTCGACCGCTGCGCGGGGGCGGTACGCCTTCCTCGTTAAGGCGGCGGACTATGCTGCCGGGCGATATGCCAGCAGCATAGTCTTCGAAGATCCGTACGACGATAGCGGCTTGCGCCGGCACGATCTGCTGCAGACCCCTGGTACGTTCGCCGTACAGGTCGTAGGCGATGCGGTTCTCATAGCCATAGGCAGTGCCGCCGGGATTCTTTCCCATTGCGTGCCGCTTGATTAGAGCATCGCGAGTTTTCAAGCTGGTCGCGGCAATCTGTTCGGCGTTGATCGTTCCCATCATGCCGATTTGCAGCGCCCCGACCTCGCCTTCCTTGCGTGTGACAAGGAGGATGCCGCGGAACTTCAGTCTTTCGTACAGCGAAGCAATGTCCGCCTGGCTTCGCGACACCCGGTCCATCGCATCTGCGAACACTACGTCAACGCCCCCGGTTCCTACCGCGGCAAGTAACGCCTGTAGCCCGGCCCGGTAGATTGTTGCGCCGGACTTTGCACCATCTGTGTAGCATCCGACCTCGGTCCATTTTCGCTGTGCAAGTTCGCGACGGCACATCGTCAACTGCGTGTCGATCGATAGCGGATCTTGGAGATCCGTTGAATAGCGTGCATACAGCACTACGCGCATCAGCTTTCCTCAACCTCGTTTCGCTGAACGTTCCCGTCTACATTATAGCCTTCTGCTGTCCTGTTCAGAGCAGCTCGTCTTCGGAACTCGGTTCGTGCAAGATCGCGCGCCAGCAGCTTTGACAGCTCGATGGCCAAGCTGCTGGAGCAGCGGAGTGGGGGCGTCGGTCGCACATCACCTACATAGCCGCCAGCAAGATTGGCCTTCCCGTCCTACTCCCCTAGAGAAGAATCTGCCGCTAACCCGTCGCGGAGATTAGTGAAAACTGGTGGATAGCGGCCCGGCCGTTTTCGGGCGGCGATTGCGGTAAACAGACGTTCGTTCAGACTGTGGGGCAGGGGGCTACCGCCCGCGTTCTGGTGCCTCCCAACCAAATGCTACCCACTTGACTAACTACGGGTATCCCGTACATGCTGTCGTATGCAGTCCGTCATCGAAACCAGTGCCTACCTTGCGGCCGCGAAGGACGTTGGCATGAGTGCCGAGGAGCAGCAGATGGTGGTCGATCTGATCGCTGCCAATCCGGAAGCCGGTGAGATCATGCCGGGGTGCGGCGGGGCTCGGAAGTTAAGGGTAGCGCGACCGGGCGGCGGTAAATCTGGCGGATATCGGGTGATCACCTACTATGCGGGCATGAATGTACCGACGTTCCTGCTGACCGTCTTCGGGAAGAACGAAAAAGCTAACCTGACCAAGGGCGAGCGTAATGCTCTTGCCACTTTTACCAAGACGCTGACCGACAGCCTTAGGAGGAAAAAATGAAGAGTGCCTTCGACAAGATCGCAGCCGGCCTCAGTGACGCTATCGCTCATGCCAACGGGGAAACGGGTCACGCAAGGGTAGCGGCACCCATCGATGTGGCGGCGATCCGCAAACGTACGGGTAAGACACAGGATCAGTTTGCCCGCGCATACCATCTCCCGCTGGGTACAGTGCGGGACTGGGAGCAAAGCCGCAGCCAGCCAGATGCGCCGGCGCGAGTCCTATTGTCGCTGATCAAAGCCGAACCAGAGACCATCGAGCAACTCGTTCAGCGGGCGTAGCGTCCTGAACAAGAACGCAATGACGATGATGTTTGCCAGCAGAACGGCAAAGTGGCGGCAGCGTTCGGCACGTAGGCCAGAAGTTACCGAAAGAGCCCTATGCTACGCCTAATCCACACCGCAGACTGGCAGCTAGGTAAGCCGTACGGTCGCTTTGATAGTGATGTCCGCGCAGCACTTAGCGAAGCGCGCTTCGATGCGATCGATGCGATCGGCAAGGCCGCGGCCGAGCATGACGCTGCGCATGTCTTGGTCGCTGGCGACGTCTTCGATACCGAGGGTCCAGAAGATCGCGTCATTGTGCAGGCAGTGTCACGGATGCAGCGATATGCCTGCACGTGGTGGCTGCTCCCCGGCAATCACGACTTCGCCCGCAACAGCGGTCTTTGGGACCGTGTCCGCGCCAAAGGGGCGGCGAACATCCGCGTCATCACCGAGCCCGTGCCATGCGAGCTGGAACCTGGACACTGGCTTTTGCCGGCACCACTCACGCACCGGCACAATCTTGATGACCCGACGGCCTTGTTCGACACGATGGAGACGCCGGGCGCGACACTGCGCATTGGCTTGGCCCATGGTTCGATCCGTGATTTTTCGTCGCGCGGTGAGGCGCAAAACCAGATCGCTCCCGATCGCGCACAGCGCTCCAGCCTAGACTATCTGGCGCTCGGTGACTGGCACGGAGCGCTGCGGGTCGATTCACGAACCTGGTATTCCGGCACACCGGAAAAAGATCGGTTCCAGCGAGACGAACCGGGATATGCCTTGCTCGTGGCGCTGGAGCAAGGCGTGGAGCCGATCGTGTCACCGATCCGCACGGGCAAGTTCCAATGGCTGATGCGGAATTGGACGATCCCTGACGCGGACGGCTTTGCCGCCGAGTGCGATCGGCTGCTTGGCCCGATCGAACCGTCGGCAACGCTCCTGCAGCTGTCGCTTGCCGGCATCGTCAGCCTGTCCGACCGGATCACGATCCTTGGCAAGCTGGACAATGACCTACGCCATCGCCTTCGGCATCTGGCGGTTGCGGCAGACGACCTGGTGGGTCGGCCAAGCGAGCAGGACCTGGCGGATCTGCAGGTAGAGGGGATGATCGGAACGGCTGCCGCAAAGCTGATGCGCATGATCGAGGCCGGCGGTACCGACGGGGTCACGGCCAAGCGGGCGCTCGAGCGCCTCTTCGTGGAATATCAGCGCGGACAGGACGCAGCATGAGCCTCAAGATCCGGCGCATCGCGCTGGCCAACTTCCGTAAGTTCCGTGAGCCGTTCGTCCTCGACGGGCTCACTGACGGCTTGAACGTCATCATCGAGCCCAACGAGACCGGCAAGTCGACACTGCTGGAAGCCATGCGCGCGGCCTTCTTCATTCGGCACAACACAGCCAACCGGCTGGCGCGGAGCTATGCGCCGCACGGCGAGGCCGTCGCCCCGCAGATCGAGGTCGGCTTCGAGGCGCGAGGCGAGGACTGGCAGGTTAATAAGCGCTTCCTGAAAGGTGCGTCGGTCGAGGTGCGTGGACCAAACGGCCGTGCACAAGGCGAAGATGCTGAAGCTCAGCTGCAGGCATTGCTCGGCGCGCGCCGTGACACGAGCCAAGCCGGCGACGCGGCCGCTCACGGTGCGCTGGGGCTGCTTTGGGTAGGGCAGGCGCAGGCGCTCGAAGTCACGGCCCCGGGCGATATCGTCCGCGATAGCGTGCGTGCGACGCTAGAGGCTGAGGTTGGCACGATCATGGGCGGCGCAGCCTACCAGCGTGTCCGGCCCCGGATCGACAGCCAGTTCGCAGACTATTGGACTAACACCGGCCGGCCTAGCGGTCGCCAGACGACGGCACGTACCGAGCATGACGCTGCCGAGAGCGTTGCGACCGAGGCGGCCGCCCGGCTCGCCGCCCTTGAACAAGAGTTCTCCGATCTCGAGGCCGCTTGGGCTAGGCTGAAAGTGTTGGACCGTGATCTTGCCGATACGACGGACGCAGATCGGCGAAAGGCTCTCGTTGGTCAGATCGACGTGGCGCGGTCTGCTGCGCAGTTGCGCGATACTAGGCTGGCCGAGCGAGGCCGCCTTGCTGATCAGGTTAGGGGACTGGAGGACCTCACCGCGCGTCTCGCTGATGCTCGGAAGGCTGTCAGTGACACGGCCGCAGCACTTGGCAAGGCGCGTGAGAAACGATCCGGCCTGGAAGAGGAATTGACCAGCACGCGTGAGCAAGCGGGTACGGCGCGTGATAGGCTGGCGACGGCCCGCGACGATAGGCGCAAGGCGCATGCCGCACTTGATGCTGGCAACAAATGCGTTGCGGCGCGAGCACGTCAAATTGAGATCACGCAGGTACGCCAGCGGCATGCTGAGCTGCTGCCCCTCGAAGCCGAACTGGAGGCAGCGCGCGAACTCGGTACGACCGTGATCCCCTCCAGCGTCATCAAGACGCTGGAGGAACGCGAACGTGCCGTCGACAAGGCGCGCGCGGCAGTCGAGGCGGGCGCGACCCGGATCGAGTTCGCGGGCGATGTCAGCGGTGTTCGGATCGACGGAATGCCGGTCGAGCGCGGTGACCAGACGCTATCGCGTGAGACGCGCATCCAGCTTGGCGAGGCTGAGTTAATCATCCGACCGCCAGCTGGGCTGCAAAGCGCCGAAACGGCGCTCGCCAACGCCCGCGATGACCTGGGCGCCGCGTTGGCCGACTACGGGGTGACAAGTGTCGCTGACGCGCGGTCACGTAATGAGGTCGCACGTGATGCTGTCGCCAACGTGCGGACGCTTGAAGCGCAGATATCTGGAATCACGCCGGCCGTGGCGCTGCTCGGTCTCGACGCCGGTGCTTCGGCCCTGAAGACCTTCATGGCAGGATTGCCGGAAAGCACTGAAGGGGAGGGCAGTGAGAAAGGACCGGACGTCGACGAGTTGAGCGTGATCGCGGCGGAGGCGGATTGCGCGCTCGCAAGGGCGGAGGGCGTCGATGAGGCGGCGTCTGCGCAACTGCGCGAGCTGGAAGCGCGCAATGCGCCGCTGATGGTTCAGGCGGCTAGCGCAGAGCGTGATGCTGCCAACGCCGTAGCGCAGCTGGCTGCTTTGGAAGGCAAGCCTGAGGTAGATCGTCTGGATGAGGCTATGCTGGAGGCACGTCAGCGAGAAGCTGCTGCGCTGGTTCGTCTGCAGGATGCCGAACGTGCTGCGACAGCGCATGATGTAGCGGTGATCGAACGCCAGATCGGGGTGTTGGACAAACGTATCGAGGTCGCCCGGACGCAGCGGATCGATCTGGAGAAGGTGGTCGCCGGGCTCGAGGCCCGGATTGAGGCGGAAGGCGGCAAGGGACTGGCGGACCGCGCTGCTGCTGCGCGAGAAGAAGCGGATGCTGCGGCCGCCAACCTGGCGCGCGTGACGCAGGAGGCGGAAACGCTGAAGCTGCTTCGCGACACGCTGGAAGGTGCGCGTGCAGAGACCTCACGGACGTTCGTCGGGCCCGTCGCCCGGCGGGCGCGTCGGCACATCGAGCGGCTCCTGCCCGGCTGCGATCCTAGCTTTGGGGATGATCTAGGCCTGACATCAATCATGCGTAGCGGGCTAGGTGAAAATTGCGGTGACCTTTCCCGTGGCACCCAGGAGCAGCTTTCGGTGCTCACTCGGCTGGCCTTCGCGGACATGCTGCTGGAGCAGGGTTTACCAGTGTCGCTGATCCTCGACGACCCGCTCGTCTATTCGGACGATGCCCGCCTCGATCTGATGACCGAGATCCTGACCGACGCGGCGTCGCGAATGCAGGTGATTCTGCTGACCTGCCGTGACCGCGCGTTCCGACATCTTGGAAACAGGGTAAACCTAATCGGAGCTCGGTGAAAACGACGACTGGAAGCCCGGTGGTAGAGATTGAAGCGTCCGCTTTCCGGCAGCGATCGTGCTAAGCGGACGTCTGTTCAGACGGGGCCACCGTTACATTTTCGAGCGCTAATGGTAGATGGCAACGACTGCTTTTGAGCACGAACCGGCACACTCGGTGGTTTGCTCAAACTCCTTTGCTCGAGGCGCCAGTCCATCGGATCGATTTAGTTGAAACCTCACTTGCTTCGGCCACGGGACGCAATCATTCTGGCCGTACAGGGGAGGAGAAATGGCCAAGGATCTGATGAGTTGGGCTGCGGAGCAGCCTGACTGGGTAAATGACAGCCTTCGTCGGATCGCTGCGGCGGCAGATCATTCTATTGCGCAGACGGATGCCGACTGCATCCTCGACAACGTGCGTGCTGCGGCCGGTGCCAGCTCTTCACCCCACCCCATGACTGCAATCGACGCCTCGCAACTCGGTGGCCCCTCGGGCGAGACGCGGCGGACGGTGCTTGCGCAGCTAGGTCCCGTGCAGAACATAGACCGCCTAGCCGGTGGTCAGAAGTTGCGCATGGCCGGTGTGGGCATCACTCTAGTGTATGGGGAAAACGGGAGCGGGAAAAGCGGCTACACCCGCATAGCCAAGCGGCTGTGCCGGAGCCTAACGTCGGATCAGCTGAGGGGGAATGTCTTCGACGCCGGCGGCGGACCTATGCGGGTGCATGTGCGCTACCAGGTCGGCGACGATGCGGTGACCGAGCTCGAGTGGGATCCCGCGACACCGCCTCCATCACAACTCCGCCAGATCTCTGTGTTCGACAGTCATAACGCCCGGCTCTACGTCGATAGCGGCAACAGGATCGCCTATCTGCCCCGCGAGCTCGCAATCCTCGAACACCACGGCGAGCTGTGCCAGCGGATGGCCGCGAAATTTTTGGCGGACGAGAAGGTGCTCACGCCGCGGCTGCGCGTCGGGCTGCCGGCCGGATACACCCCGGGTAGCGTAGTCGCATTAACCCTCGCCAAGCTGGACTCCAGGGCCCCCTCGCTGCCCACCGAGGACGAGATCCGCAGACTGTCCGAGTTGAGCCAGCCGGACCTCGCTGAGCTTGCCCGCCTCGAAGCCGAGCTCGCCGCAGATCCGGTGGCGCTGGCGGCGACGCGTCGCCGCGCCGTCACTGTGCTAACGCGCGTAGGCCAGGTGCTGGCGACCCTCCAAGACGGACTCTCGGAGACGGTGGGCGAGACGCTCGCGTCGGCCCGGCGCGAGCTGGGCCAAGCGGTGGAGGCAGAGAGGATCGCAGCGACTGTTAGTTTTGGGGACGAACCTGTCGCGAATGTCGGCGGCGAGTCTTGGCGCATCCTGTTTGAGGCAGCCCGCGAGTTCGCTGCGGCTGGCGTGGAGATACCGCCAGAGCGCCTGCCCGAGACGACCGGCGACCTGTGCCTCCTGTGTCTCGAGCCGCTAACCCCGCCGGGCGCTGCGCGGCTCGCCCGGTTCAATGACTTCGTGAGCGGCGAAGCTACGAAGCGCGCCGACGGCGCGCGCGATACCCTGAAGAAGCTCTTGGCGCAGGTCGAGCAGGTCAAGGTGCCTGAGGCAACCGTCGTCGAAGAGACCCTGTCTGGATACGGACAGCTCGACGCGACCAGGGCTGCGGCCGTGGTCGACCTCCTCAAGGGGCTGGCCGGATTTGAGGCAAGGCGCGCTGCACTTCTGAACGAGACGGCGACGCCGGCACCTACGCCGGATGTTACTGGCCTCGTAGATACAGTCGCGGCGGAACTCACACGCCTCGAGGCCGAGGCTGCGTCGCTCCAGCGGAGCGCTTCGCACACCGAGGCGCTTGACGCCATGCGGACACGGCTGGCCGAACTCCAAGATCGGGCCAAGCTCGGGAATGACCTCGAGACGGTGCTCCAGCGACTGCGTGACGTCTCGGAGCAGAAGTTGCTGACGGTTTGTCAGGCGCGGGTAGCCACGCGGTCGATCTCGACGCAGATCACCGCCCTACGCAAGCAGCTCGTGACCGAGGAGCTCGAACGAAGGATCGCAGAGGAGATCGCCGCGCTCGGCCTGACCCACCTCCCGTTCAAGGTTAGCGACTCCAGCTCCGGTGGGAAGAGCCTCTTCTCAGTTGGCCTGCACGGCGCCGGCGCGGTGAAGAACAACCAGGTGCTGTCAGAAGGCGAGCAGCGGGCGCTGGCGCTCGCGTGCTTCTTAGCCGAGATCGGAGGCGACGACGCGCGCTACGGAATTCTTGTAGATGATCCCGTCTCTTCGCTTGACCATCTGCGTATTCGCAAAGTCGCGCACCGTCTCGTGACCGAAGCGAAGAAGGGACGGCAGGTGATCATCTTCACGCACAACCTGGTGTTCTTTAACGAGGTGGTATCGGAGGCCGCCAGAGCAGGAGACGGCGCACCGCTGGTTAAGTCAGTCGTCGCTAAGACCCAATCCGAGGGCTTCGGCGTGATCCGGGAGAACCGCGAGCCCTGGGTTGCCGACCTCGGCGCGCGGATCGAGACGCTGAGGCTACGCGCGAAGAAGCTTAAATCCCTGACCGACTTTGACACGGACGAATACCGGCGGCAGGCGAAGGACTTCTACTCTGATCTGCGCGAATCTTGGGAACGGGCGGTCGAGGAGGTGGTCTTCGCGAAGACGGTTGTAAGGTTCGTGCCGGACGTGATGACGGGTAGGCTTAAGGAGGTGACCGTCACTGACGAAGACTACCGGACGATCTTCTTCGCGATGAAGCGGGCCTCGGAACGTTCAGGCCACGACATGTCAGCCGGCCGCGACATCCCGCAGCCGTCCCCGGACGAGATGGAGGCCGACCTTACGGTGCTCGACAATTTCAGAATCGAGCTCGGCAAGCGGCGGAAGGCGACGTTTGCAACGCGTTCCGCTCTCGAGAATCCTGTAGGCGCGACGCTGCTATAGGTGAGGCACTTGTCCGCTGGAGTTATAGTCATCAGGACGGCGGGTTTTGCCACTCTGGTCTGAAATTTTGAATAAAAACAATCGCGGAGTGATTTGTGGCGACGCGCCCGAACTTGGCAAATTTGCGCGCAAGCTCGTAAGTGCGCGCCTACTGCCTACGTGTGAGGCTGGCGATGAATTTTCCAAGACGTCGCTCGATCCGAACTCAGCGTAGAGGACGCTTTGCGCATCCGTTAATCAGCGAACGAAACCCGCTGAATCGATTGCAGGAGTTTGCGGCGCCCAAATCACTACCTTGAACGAATGTCTGTTTTGGGCCGCACAAGTAGGCCCTGAATGATTGGGAATGGGGCCTGGCGCCTCGCCAGCAACGCTAACGCTTGGTGGATAGCGGCCTGCCCGCTTTCGAGCGGCCCGTTGCGGTAAGCTGCCATTCGTTCAGGCGGCCGGGCAGGGGCGCGAACGGCGGCTTCCTGGTAGAGAGCGGAATAACGTTCTCAGTTGGGACCTACAGCAGAGCGGATGTGTATTTTCTAATCTAGATCGCAAATTTCAACTTACGATAGTTAAGTTAACGCGCTTCCGTCCCGATAGCAGTAGGCTGCGATGATAGGCGGTAGCCCGTTTACGGCGGCCGTCGTCGGCAATTGCGAGCCAAGCCATCGCCTCAGCAACGCGAGTGCCCGGCTCGAGGGGAATCCGCGCCAACTCAATGTCGAACGGTGCAAAATAGGCGGGTTGACCTTGCCATTCGGTAAGGCGGTGCCTTGCTTGCTCGATCGACCAACCGTAAAGGTGGATACCAAGATCGACGAGCGCGCGGGCGACGCGGAAAAGGAGCCAGTGGGTGTGCCCGAGCGCATCGTGAGGATCGCCGTATGTGCCGGCTTTCTCCGCGAGTTGCTCAGCGTAGATGCCCCAGCCTTCGACAAAGGATGACGCGTATTCGATGCGGAGCGGGTGGGGCGGGGTGATACCTTCCAGACCCAGTTGGATCATATGGCCCGGCAGCAATTCGTGTGCCACGACGCTGGGGAACGTCCAGCGCGGGCGACGGCAAATATCCTTTAGATCGACGACATATGCGCCGGCGCGAGTCGGAGTTGGGATCTCTCGATAGCCGCCGCGGCCAGCGGCGATCTCCTCTGTGGATAACGCGCGGGCGCTGGCGTTCAGGCACCAGGGAGGGAGCTCGCCGAACGCCGTCGGGATTTTTGCTCGCGCGGTGGCGAGCATGCTGTTCATGTCGCCAATTGCGTCGGCACGGCCAGCGTTAGTGTCCGGATAGAGAAAGCGCTCGTTCTGCCAGAGTTTGGCATAGCGCGCCGCGACCGTCCCTTTGGGCGCGCCAATCCGATCGAACAGGTACGTGGCACGGGCGTGGAGGCGGTTCAGCTCGACAAAGAGTCGACGTTCCGCATAGGCTGGCGTCATGGTGCCGAGCGAGCGTTGCAGTTGTAGCGCGTACCAGTCCGCGCCGCCCTTGAACCGTCCGACCCCGGGAGCGGATGGTGCGATGTCGCGGAGACTTTCGAGCGCGGCGATCTGTCGTTCGATCGCGGGATCTGGGAGCGCCGCCCGGAGAGCGTCGACCGTGCGATCGAGAGACAGGCGGGGAGCGACGATGCCTGCTTTGGCGTCGGCGAGGATTGCGGTGGTGTCTGCGTCAATCCTGGCTTGAACCGGACGTGCCGCCTTCCAGGCGCCGGTCGTAGGGGTGACGCGGTAAGGGCTGCGTCCGGTGCGGCCGAACGTGGACCGCGCGATGGCGGCGTCGACCGCCAAACCGGCTCGCGTTGTGATCAGATCAAGGCGGCCACCGGGCTGCAAGGCGTGTGGGTCGAAGGGGGCGAGAAGACGGAGTGCTTCGTCTGGATCGGTCGCCGCGGCCGCGTCGAGCGCTTGGCGTAGAGACGAGGCGGTCTGGGCGTGCACGTTAGAAGGGAAGAACACTGATGACGCCAGCCCAGCGAGCATATTCCTGCGGTTTGGCGTCATCCCACATACTCGCGTTCGCCGTGAGCCAAGTCGAATGGCGTGACCCAAGGGAGGTGTGCTTCGACTTCGCTCAGCGCGAACGGGGTGGGAGCGGTCACGCTACCGACGGAGCAGGCGTCGGGAAATTGGCGAAGCGTCATGGAGTGCGCATCATCGGGTCAATGCCACGCTGTTGTTGGCTTGGGTGATCTCGGGCTCGTCTCCGGTAAGCGCGACGCGGATGGCCAGCGTCGCGGGATCGAGGCGGGACGGGACCGCAAGTTTCACAGTCGCGGTTTTGGGCTTGAGATCGAGCGGTGCGGCTAGCGGGGGGATGCGCGTGGTGGCGACGACCTTGCCCGTCGCGTCGATCAATTCCGCATGGCCGCCTTTTGTGTCCTTCGCGCCAAGGCTGTGGACGGTGATCGCTGCGCTCCGACCCCTCATGACCACGTCGTCCGTGCCGATGCCGAGGTCCGCGCGCTCGTCTACTGGAGTGCCCGGCTCGATCAGCGCGAAGTCGAACACCGTGGTGCCGGGCGCGAACGTCACGTCAGTGCTGGCGCTGCGTTCGAGCGTCATGGTCTGCGCAGCGCCGATCGGTGTGAGCGTCTTGCCGCCGTCGCCGCTGGTCGACGCCTGCATCGACCAGCGGCCGGCGGTGACGGTCCAAGTCGACATCGTCGCGCGCTGGGCGTGATCGGTGGTGTTGTAGCCGATCACCCGGAACCTGGTCGGTGTCGCGTCCGGGAGCAGGAGCGCAACGCGTGTTGCGGCGCCTAGCTCGGCGAAGCGCCAGCTTACGGTGTTGCCTGGCCAGCTCTGGTTGCGGCGCAGCGCGATGCCTCCGAGGCGCTCGCGTTGGAGGATCTCGCTTGGCTGGTCGACGCGGTCGCTCCACCAATGGCCTTCGGTGTACATGTCCATGTGCTGCGACTTGTCGGCGATCGCATCTGCGTGGAGTGCTTCCAGGGGGGCGGTGTCGCCGGTCGCGGCCCAGGCAGTGTAGCGGGCGAACGGGTCTTGCGATTTGGTGGCGGCTAACTTGGCACGGGCCGCGGCGCCACCGGGAAGTGCGTCGAACGCGTTCTCGTTGAACTCGGCGAGTGCCCCCGCACCCGCCTTGGCGAGGCGTGCTTCGATCGGACGCAGGTATTTCGCATCGCCGGTGTAGCGCCATGCGGCCCAGGTCGCCTGGAGCGAGGTGGTGATGCCGCCGCCGTCGCCGGTGCGCTCGGCGTCGGTGCGCCAGTTGATCTCGTTGGGATAGCTCCAGCTGCTGTCCGGACCCTGTTTGCCATGCGCCATCCAGCCGTCGATCACGCCGGTGACGAGCCCGCGTGCGAGCGGATTGGCGTTGTAGAGGCCGACCAGCATCGGGCCGTGCATAACGGTGAAGGCATAGGGCTTCTGCCATTCCCATGCGCCTTCGCGGTACATCTTCCGCCCGCCATACCAGTTGCTGGCGAAGTGCATGTGCCCGGCGGGGTTCTTGAGTATCACCGTCTGGAGGGCACGCGTGGTGTCCATCAGCCGCTCGATCGCCTTGGGTTCGCCCCAGTTCAGATAGAGGCGTTCGGCGTTGCTGTTCAGGCCCTCCTCGTACGCGTGGAGTTCGTCGGCTGTGATGTAGCCGAGGCCGTTAACGATCATGCCGTTCTTGTAGACCGCATCCGACAGCGCGCGGAGCGAGGCGTTGATCTTGTCGGGCTCGACACCCATCAACGCAAGGCCGGGCCATTGCTGCGTCAGGTCGGTGTCGTCAGAGAGGCCGCCGCCGAAATCACCGTAGGGGACTTGCCGTTCGTCGATCCACCACATGACGAACTCGCGGACACGCTTGAGGTCTTCGAGCTGTCGGAAGGCCCATAGGGGTACACCTGCGGGGGCCACTGGCTGAACGAAGGCGGGAAGGTTTTCTGGCCGATAATTGATGTCCGCCCAATAGGTGCGGGCGCGCGCGTTATCAGGGTCGACGCGAAGCAGGTCGGAGATGTCGGCGAAGAGGCGCTGGTAGAGGCCGGCGCGCTTCGACGCGGTGTGTTCCTCGACGAGAAAACCCCAATTGTCCTTCACTTGCGTCATCCGGTCGGCAACGTGTTCGGTAAGGGCGGCGGCGCGAGGTTTGAAGACGAGGCGGATCTTCGCGCCGTTCAGCGCGGCGGCATCGAAGCCCGGCTCAGCGCTGGCTATCGTCAGATACATGCTGTCGTTGGGCAGGATGCGGTCGCGCAGGTCGAGCCAGAGCGTACGTGCTTCGTTCGGGCGGACCGAGACGGAGAGGTCGATCACGTCGCGGCCCGGCCAGATCGGGTCCTTCACGCGGACGTTGAGCGCGATCAGGCCGGCGGCGTTGGGCTCGGCTTTCAGCGCGGGGATGTCGATCGCGAGGCCGTCGAGGCCGTCGTTGAGGTTCTGCCAGCCATAGTCGAACGCGCGTGCCAGCGGGCGGTCGGGAAGCGCGTCGCCGAAGCTCGCCGGGATGAGGATGTGGACGATCGGCGCGGCGTCCTTGCGGCGTACGGGGGCGCCGGATGCGCCGCCGGTGCCTGCGCCGACCGCGGCTTTGAGGCCGACGGAGGGCATCGCGACGACGGTGCTGCGCTCGTCCGAAGCGAAGCGGCCCGCGATGTAGGCGTTGAGGGGCGCGAGGGCGGCAAGGTTGGGAGAGGCGGTTGCGTCGACGGTGTAGGAGAGCTTGAAGCTACCTGCGGGTTCTGCGCCCGCGCCGATGTCGTAGGCCCAGAACTCCTGGATCGGTTGCTCCTGCATCGTGTTGGTGAAGCTGAGCGTGCCGCCGGTGCGGGGGGCGAACTGGTTTACGCTGCGGACCGTGCCTGGAGCACGGGCGCCGATCAAGGCAGTCTTGGTTCCGTCGCCCCAGTCGAGTCGGCCGTACGCGGATCCGCGGATCTCGACGCGGTTGACGCGCTCGCCAGGGGGGATCGTCAGATCGTAGCGCTTGCCGCCTTCGACATAGGTGTTCCAGTCGGGCAGCTCGAAATAATCGTCGCGGCCGGGCAGGCGGGATCGGTTGTAGACGCCGGGCCAGGTCGTCTCGGCGATGCCGTCTACGCCCTTCCACATCCATTGCTTCAGGTCCTTCGCGTCGACGAACTCGACCTTTCGGACGCGCGTTACGTCGGCATCGAGAACGGGCGGTGTGGTCTTGTCCCAGCCGTAGCGGTGAAGCCAAGCCGTGCGTCTGGCGGCGGGGCCGGTCGCCGGGGCGGGGGACGGTTCGCGCTTGTCGGCGAGCGCGGCGACGTCGGAGGCTGTGAGCATGTGGTCGTAGACGCGGATCTCGTCGAGGTCGGAACCGCGCATGAAATTGTAGCGGCTCTGCACTTGGTGCGGCGACATTACCCGACCGGCGAGACCGAACTGGTCGAGGCCGCTGTCGAGGTCGGCCTTCTGGTCCTTCCGCGCGACGAGCTTGCCATCGACGAAGAGCTGCACGCCGACCGTCTCGTCCCAGGCGAACGAGACATGCGACCAGGCGTCGGCGGCGAGCGCTTGCGGTATCGTCCAAGCGACCCGGACTTGTGAAAGGTTGGCGTCGGTGACGAAGGCGTCGAATCCGTGGCCGTTCCAGTCGATCCGCAAGAACGCCATGTCCCAGCTTGAATGGTCCGCGAACCCGGCGCGGAAGATCACGAATGGGGCTTTGCCCACGGGGGTGCGGGCGCGCCAGAAGAACGCGAGCGTGCCGCGGTCGGCGCGGATGTTGCCGGGTGCCTTCCACGCGACGTAACCGTCGTCCGCCCATCGCGCGGCGCCGCCGATCGCGCCATCCGGGGTGACGTCGACGCCGCTGCGGAAATTGGGGACGGGATCACCGGTCGCGTAGTCGGCGGTGAGGCTCTTGTCGGCGGACGCGCGGAAGAGGAGGCCGGTTGCGTCCTGTGCAGCCGCAGTCGTGACGCTGGCGACAGCTAGTGCGAGGACGGACGCCGTGGTGGAACGCTTCACTGCTCTCTCCTTGCAGCCAATCGGCATTGAGCGATCTGGCTAAATCTCACTGCGTCGCAAATGCGCCCCCGCGAACGCGAGGACCCATGCTCGGTCCCGTCCTTGCGTAAGAACAGGAGGGCGGGACAACCCTCAGTCGGCGTTCACTCTCGCCAAGCGCGGCGAGAGCAGGTGCACGACGGTGATCGCGATCAGATACGTGCTGCCCGCGACGGCGAAGATCAGCGTGTAACTGCCTGTGGTCTGGAGGACGTACCCCGTGAACTTGGCCATCATCATGCCCCCGATCGCGCCGACCGTGCCCCCGATCCCGACCACCGACCCGACTGCGCCACGCGGGAACATGTCCGAAGGAATCGTATAGAGGTTGGCTGAGAACGCCTGGTGCGCCGCCGTCGCCAGACCGACGATCCCGACCGCGAGCCAGAGATTGTCGACATATTGGGCGAAGAAGATAGGCATCACCAGGAACGCGCAGGCCAGCATCGTGATCTTCCGCGCGAAGTTGGCGGAATAACCGCGTTTCATCAGCTTCGACGAAGACCACCCGCCGGCCACGCTGCCGAGGTCGGAGAGCAGGTAGATCGCGACTAGCGGCGGTCCGAAGCTCTTGAGATCGAGATTATAGGTCTTGGCGAGAAAGTCCGGCGTCCAGAACAGGAACAGCCACCAGATCGGATCGATCAGGAACTTGCCGAGTGCGTACGCCCACGTCTCACGGTAGCCGAGCAGCTTGATCCAGCCGATCTTCTTCGCCGGGTCAGCCGGATCGCTCTCGATATGCGCCAGTTCCGCCGGCGACAGCTTGGCCACTTCGCGGGGGCGGCGGTAGATCGCGATCCAGGCGACGAGCCAGACCAGGCTGATCGCGCCGGTGATGATGAACGCCATCCGCCAGCCGAACGCGATCGTGATGATGGGCACGATCAGCGGCGTGATCACTGCGCCGATGTTCGCGCCTGCGTTGAAGACGCCGGTCGCGAAGGCTCGCTCCTTGGCGGGAAACCACTCCGACACGGCCTTGATGCCTGCCGGAAAATTGCCTGCCTCCCCTAGACCAAGCACGACGCGGGCGGCCGAGAACTGGAACGCGTTGCCGGCGAATCCACACAGCGTGTGGCCGAGCGTCCAGATCACGAAGGCGACTGAATAGCCGATCCGCGCGCCGAGCACGTCGACGATCCGTCCAAAACTAAGATATCCGATCGCATACGCGGCCTGGAACCAGAAGATGACGTCGGCATAGGTCGTCTCGTTCCAGCCGAGTTCGGCGGAGATGGTCGGCTTCAGCACGCCGATCATCTGTCGGTCGACATAGTTGATCGCGGTCGCAGCGAACAACAGGCTGCAGATCAGCCAGCGATAGCGGCCGATCTTGCCGCCTACTCCTGCGTCACCGATCGCGCCGTTCGCGTCGGGCGCGCCCACCTCCGGCATGTTCATGCTCGCCATTGGCTTCTCTCCTAAAGACAGCCTCTAGCGGGCCTTGATGGTGCAGTGGACGGCGAACCGTCCGTCGAAGCGCGCCTCGACCCGGTCGCCGATCGCGACCGGATGGACGCCGGTGACCGCGCCGGTCGAGACCCATTGTCCCGGCGACAATGCGATTCCGCGGGCGGCCAAGTGTTCGAGCAGATAGCGGACCGCGCCGAACGGCCCGTCTAGCATCGTCGCACTCGTCGCGGCACCGATCAAGGCGTCGTTGATCCACAGCTCGACCGGCCATGCGTTGACGTCGCCCTCGCGCCACCCCTCGGCATCGGCGCCGACGACCAGCCCGTTATTGTTGCCGAAATCGGACACGGTGACGGTCGGCCCGAGCGCGTTGATGCCGGGGAAAGGCGAACTCGCGATCTCGATCCCGACATGCACCGCGTCGACCATCGCGCGGGCTTCGTCGATCGTGTAGGTCGACTTGGCAGGGTAGGATGCGGTGCCGATCCTGAGCAGGAATTCGGCTTCTGCCGCGGCAAACCCTTGCGCGAACACCGGCATAGCGACCGGATCGGCGCTGGCCATGACGATTTGATCGGCGAAGATTGGGCCGGTCAGGCGGTCGATCCCGTCGAGCGGCGGGTTGATCCGTCCGACCTTCCAGCCCGCCACGACGCCGTCCGCGAGCAGCAGTGCCGCGTCCTGCACGGCATAGCCCTCATCGAGCGTGACCGGCACGTCGCCGGGAAACTCGAAAACGACGCCGCCGTCGCGGCGCGCGTCCACGAAGGTCTGGGCGATCCGTGTCGTGTTGGTCGTGTTCGGCTGTGCCGCCAAGAACCCCTCCTGTAATGTCGTTCGATTTTTTCGAAGCGTATGGGAAACCGGTGTCATTGACAAGTCGACTTGCTCAGCCCGCGAACAACGACGTCCAGTCTTCGTTGTGAGCGTCGTTCGCGGCGCGGCCGAGCGCGGCCATAAGCGCAGCGTCCTCAAGCACTTCGCGAGGGATGCCAAGGCCTTCGTCCGTCAAGCGCGCGACGATTTCCGCCGGGCTGCCCTCGAATGCGAGTATGGCCAGCCTGTTGCCGGCGGGGTCGACGATCGGCTGTCCACTGCGCGATCGGCGGATCAGGAACGCGGTCCAGGCGCCGAATGCCGCGACGACGTGCGTCGGCATGCGTCCGGCGCGGCGGTTGGCGATCAGCGTGTCGCCGAGGCGATAGGGCAGCTTCTGCAAACCGTCCTGTGCGATCTGGTCGAGCCGGTGGACGATTACCGGGTTGCGGAAGCGCTGCAGGACGGCTGCGCGATAGTCCTGGATGTCGAGCCCGTGGACGGGGGGCAGCATCGGGATGATGTCGCGGACGATCATCGCGTCGACGAACGCGGCGAGTTCCGGGTCACGCATCGCGTCGACGACGCTGCTCGATCCGCGCAACAGGCCGGCATAGGCGAGCGTGGAATGCGCGCCGTTGAGGATTCGCAACTTGGCCTTTTCATAGCCGCCGACATCGGTGGTGACGGCCGCGCCGACGCTGGCGAGGTCGGGGCCGAGCTGGCACCCGATGTCTTCGATGACCCATTGTGTGAACGATTCACGCTGGACCGCGGCGCGATCCTCGACGCCGAGCGTCGAGGCAATGTCGCCGTAGAGCGCGGCGTCGCTCGCTGGGGTGATCGAATCGACCATCGTCGAGGGTATTCGCACCTCGCCCGCGATCCAGTCCGCCAGCGAGGGGTCGGTTCGGGTCGCGAAAGCCACAAGTGCTGCGTGCAGCTTGGCGCCGTTGCTCGCCAGATTATCGCACGGCATCGGCACGAACGGGACGGTCCCGGCGGCCCGGCGCGCGGCGAGGCCGGCGACGATCCAGCCGACGACGCTGCGCGGAACCGTGGTTCCGGCCAGGTCGTGGACGATATCGGGATGGCCCATGTCGAGCGTGCCATCGCCCCCGAGACAATAGCCCTTTTCGGTCACGGTGGTCGTCACCAGCGCGACCGCCGGGTCGGCAAGCAGCGAGTGGGTCTCCGCCGCGTCCTCAGGCCCGAGGAAGCGGCGGTGCGCGCCGATCACGCGCATCGACGGATCGGCGTCGCGGATCGCAAGCGTATAGAGCCCGTCCTGCTCCGCGAGTGCGTCGATCGTACCGCGCGTCCGCATCGATACCGCCGCGATCCCCCAGCGAGGATCGTGCGTAAGCAGGTCGTCGACATAGGCCGCCTGATGCGCGCGGTGAAATGCGCCGGGGCCGAAATGGACGATGCCGACGCCGCCCGCTGACCGTGCCTCTGGGCTTTGTATGGATGCGGGCAGGGTGGAGAGGTTTGCAAACGACAACCGGTTCACAGCGTCACGCCTCGTTTCCAGATCGCGATCTCGCGTTCGCCGTTGCGTTCGGCGGCGGTCTCGGCGCCCGACGCGACGTCCACGATGCGCGCGAGCAGCGCTTCTTCGGTCGCCGGAAAGCCATCCTCCAGGACGGCGCCCGCATCGAAGTCTATCCAGCCCGGCTTGCGCGTGGCGAGATCGGTATTGGACGCGATCTTGATCGTCGGCACGGGGAAGCCGAGCGGCGTGCCTCGGCCGGTCGTGAACAGGATCGCTGTCGCCCCCGCCGCCGCCAGCGCGGTCGAGGAGACGGCGTCATTGCCGGGCGCCTCCAGCAGCGTGAGCCCATCGACCCGGATGCGCCCGCCATAGTCGATCACGTCCGAGATCGCAGCGCGCCCGGCTTTCTGGACGGCGCCGAGGGACTTTTCCTCGAGCGTGGTGATGCCGCCGACGACGTTGCCGGGCGAGGGATTCTCCGACACCGTCTCGCCGTGATCGAGGAAGTAGCGTTTGAAATCGTTGACGACTGCGACGATCCGGTCGAACACGGGCTCGCTGGCAGCGCGGTTCATCAGCATCTGTTCCGCGCCGAAGATCTCGGGGATTTCAGTCACGAGGACGCGGCCGCCTGCCGAGGTGACACGGTCGCTCATTCGACCGACCAATGGGTTCGCGGTGAGGCCCGACAGGCCATCCGACCCCCCGCATTTGACGCCGAGGACGAGCTTGTCGACACCCACGGTCTGGCGCGATGCCTTCGCCAGCGCAGCGAGTTCGGCGACCAGCGCGCAGCCCTCCGCGATCTCGTCGCCACTGGCCTGCGTCGTCAGCGTTCGGATCATGCCGCGGCGGGCCTCCGGGATCGTCGCGAGCAGCGCCCTGATCTGGTTCTCCTCGCAGCCCAGCCCGACGATCAGCACGCCGCCGGCATTGGGATGACAGGCGAGGCTTGCCATGATGGTCCGCGTGCCTTCCAGGTCCTGACCGAGCTGCGAGCAGCCGTGCGGATGCGTGAAGGCGTGGACGCCGTCGACCGTATTACCGACCAGTGCTGCGGCCTTCGCGGCGATACGCTCCGCGGTGCGCGCGACGCAACCGACGGTCGACAGGATCCAGATTTCGTTACGCGTGCCGACAACGCCGTCGGCGCGGACATAGCCTTCGAATGTCGCAGTAGATGCGACCGGCGGCGATGCAGAGTCGACCGGATCGAACCGGTAGGCGAGCGTGCCTTCGAGCCCGGTCTTGAGATTGTGCGAGTGGACGCACGCGCCGGGGGCTATCGGCTGCGTCGCGGTGCCGATCGGAAAGCCGTACTTGACCACCGGATCGCCCACTGCGATCGGAGCGAGCGCAACTTTGTGGCCACGCCCGATGTCGGCGGTCAGGATCAGGCTAGCGGCGTCGACGCCCTCGCCGACCGTCACGATCTCGCCCGCCAAGGCATCGTCAAGCAGTGTCGCGACGCCGTCGCGCGGATCGACCCTCAGAGCAGTCGCCATCGCATCCTCTTCTATCGGTAACCGGTGTCAGCATTATGCGACGGCCCAGGCTTTTCCGCAAGACGGCTGGGTCGGGTCGCGCTATGTCGTCTAGATGCAGAAAACCGGACAGCCGACGATCAACGACGTTGCCCGGATCGCCGGGGTTTCCAAGAAGACGGTGAGCCGGGTGATCAACCGATCGCCGCTGCTCAACGACGATACGCGCAAGCGGGTAGAGGACGTGATCGGCGAGTTGGGCTACATTCCCAACCCGCAGGCACGGGCGCTGGCGCTTCGGCGAAATTTCCTGATCGGACTCGTTCACGACAACCCAAACGCTCAGACCGTGCTGAACGTGCAGCAGGGGATGCTCGAGGCGTTGCAGGGGACCGAGTTCGAGATGGTTGTACGACCGCTCGATCGCGGATCGGCGACGATGCTCGACGACCTCCGCCACTTCCTCGAACGGCAGCGACTTTTCGGGGTGCTGTTGATGCCACCGGTCAGCGAGAATGATTCCGTCGCCAAGCTCTGCGACTCAATCGGCTGTCGGTATGTCCGGATGGGCTCTGCGGTGATCGACGATACCGATCACATGGTCGCGTCGAACGACCGTGAGGCGGTGCGCATCGCGACCGAGTATCTGATCGAACAAGGGCATCGCCGGATTGGTCTGGTCGCCGGACCGCATGGATTTCGCTCGGCGCGCGAACGACGCCTGGGGTTCGAGGACGCCTTGGCTGCAGCGGGGATCTCCCTGCCGCGCAGCATGATCGCGGACGGCAACTACACGTTCGAGTCGGGACTGGTCGCGGCGGAGCGGTTGCTTGACGTGATGCCCCGACCGACTGCGATCTTCTCGTCCAACGACGAGATGGCGGCGGGGATCATTCACGCTGCGCGGCAACGTGGGCTCGACATTCCAGGCGACCTGTCGATCATCGGCTTCGATGATACGCCGATCGCCGCGCACGTCTGGCCGCCCCTGACCACCGTGCGTTGGCCGATAGCATCGATGGCACGCTCGGCCGCTTTGAAGTTGATCGCAGGGGTCGGTGACGGCAGCGATCTGGTCGAAGAGCCGTCGCTGTTCCTCTCGACACTGATCCGGCGCGCCTCGGTTTCACCGCCGGCCGGCACCGAGACCCGATGAACTGACGGGATTGAATGTTGCGCAATCTGCTGACACCGGTTACCAAGTTGGGTGAGGATCGCGCGAAGCGGCAGGGAGGATGGACGATGACAAGGGCTCTGGAACTGCATCCGGACCGCCTTTTTCCGGTGGAGCCTGCGATGCGTGCGATTGCGCGGGCGTTGTACGCCGAAGTGGCGACGTTGCCGATCATCAGTCCGCACGGCCATACCGATCCGACGTGGTTCGCGGACAACGTCAACTGGACCGACGCGACCTCGCTGCTGCTCGCGCCCGATCATTATCTCTACCGGATGCTCTACAGTCAGGGCGTCGAACTGGATGCGCTGGCGATCCCGCGGTTGAACGGCACGCCCGCGACCGATCCGCGTGCGGCGTGGAAGCTGTTCGCCCAGCATTATGCGCTGTTTCGCGGCACGCCGTCGCGGTTGTGGCTCGATCACGTGTTCGCAGACGTGTTCGGGATCGACGTCGCGCTCGAAGCGTCGACCGCGGACCGGTATTTCGACATCATCAGCGAGAAGCTTGCGTCCGACGCTTTCCGTCCTCGCGAGCTGTTCGACCGGTTCGGGATCGAGTTCCTCGCGACCACCGAGGGCGCGCATGACGATCTCGCCGCGCATCGCCGCATCCGGCAGTCGGGCTGGGACGGGCGGGTGGTCACGACCTATCGCCCCGACGGCGTGATCGACGTCGAGCATGAGGCGTTCAAGCCGGCGATGGCGCGGTTCGCAGAACTGACCGGCGAGGACGTGTACGACTGGAAGGGCTATCTCGCTGCGCACCGCAAGCGCCGGGCCGACTTCCGTGCAGCGGGTGCCACTGCCACCGATCACGGGCATCCGACCGCCGCGACCGCGAACCTATCGAACAGCGAGGCGGAGGCACTGTTCGCCAAAGTGACGCGCGGCGATTGGACGTCGGCCGACGCTGAACTCTTCCGCGCACAGATGCTGACCGAGATGGCGGCGATGTCGGTCGAGGACGGCATGGTGATGCAGATCCATCCCGGATCATCGCGCGACCATAATGCCGGGCTGTTCGCGAGCCATGGCCGCGACAAGGGCGCCGACATCCCGACGCGGACAGATTACGTCCATGCGTTGAAGCCGTTGCTAGACCGTTTCGGCACCAGCACGCGGCTGTCGATCATCCTCTTCACGCTCGACGAAAGTACGTATGCACGAGAGCTGGCGCCGCTTGCCGGGCATTATCCGTGCCTCAAGCTCGGGCCGTCGTGGTGGTTTCACGACAGTCCTGAGGGGATGCGTCGGTTCCGCGAGATGACGACCGAGACCGCCGGGTTCTACAACACCGTCGGGTTCAACGATGACACGCGGGCGTTCCTTTCGATCCCGGCGCGGCACGATGTCGCGCGGCGGATCGATTGCGGATTCCTAGCGCGACTGGTCGCCGAGCACCGCCTTGCCGACTGGGAAGCCGCAGAACTCGCGCATGAGTTGACCAGCGGCCTCGTGCGTCGTGCCTACCGTCTCGACGAACCTCTTTTCGCTGCGCAAGCGGCCTGACCGGAGTCCCTTATGTACGACCGCACCTACTACGCCACGCATCCCGACATGATGGAGTGCGTCTCCAACGACGAACTGCGCGACCGCTACCTGATCCAGGACCTGTTCCGCGATGGCGAGTGCGTACTGAACTACACGCATGCCGAGCGCTTCGTGATCGGCGGCGTCGCCGTTGCGAGCGGTAGCGTGAAGCTGCCCGACCAGGCCGAGCCGGCGTCTGCGGCAGGACACCCGTTCCTCGAGCGGCGCGAACTCGCCGTCGTCAACGTCGGCAAGGTCGGCGGCACCGTCACGGTCGACGGCGAGACGTTTACGCTCGGCAACAAGGACTGCCTGTACGTGACGATGGGCGCGAAGGACGTCCAGTTCTCGGGCGACGGCGCGCGCTTCTATCTGGCGTCGTGCCCGGCGCACAAGGCATTCACGACGCGTGTGATCTCGGTTGGCGATGCCACCACGCTGGAGCGGGGCAGCCTCGAGGACTCGAATGAGCGGACGATCTATCAGATGGTCATCCCCGGGATCTGCGACAGCGCGCAGCTCGTCATGGGGCTGACGGTCCTGAAGCCCGGCTCGGTTTGGAACACGATGCCGCCGCACATCCACGAGCGTCGCAGCGAGATCTATTTCTACTTCGAGCTCGACGATCTCGAGAAGGACCGCGTGTTCCATTACATGGGCGAGGGCGAGGCGACCCGGCACATCGTGATGGCGAACGAGGAAGCGGTGATCAGCCCGCCCTGGTCGATCCACATGGGCTCGGGCACCAAGGCCTATGCGTTCATCTGGGCGATGGCGGGCGAGAACCAGGATTATACCGACATGAACGTGCTGGATATCTGCCAGCTGGCGTAATGAATTCCCCCTCCTGCGTGCGGGAGGGGGCTGGGGGTGGGTGCCCACTCACCACCATCGATCCGCTTAAGGAAAGCGCGAGCCCACCCCGGCCCCCCTGTAAGCGGGGGGAGGAGAAGAGCATGACGAATCCCTTCGATCTGACCGGCACGGTCGCCGTCGTCACCGGTGCGAACACCGGCATCGGCCAGGCCATCGCGGTTGCCCTTGCAGCCGCAGGCGCCGACGTGGCGTGTGTCGGACGCACGCCTGCCGAGGATACCGTCGCGCAGATCCGCGCGCTGGGGCGCAAGGCCGAGATCGTGTCCGCGGACCTTTCGACGATCGAGCCTGTCCAACGCGTCGTCGACGAGACGGTGAGCAAGCTTGGCAGGCTCGACATCCTCATCAACAACGCCGGGATCATCCGTCGCGCTGACGCAGTCGATTTCACCGAGGCGGACTGGGACGCGGTGATCGACACCAACCTGAAATCGGTGTTCTTCCTCTGTCAGGCGGCGGGGCGACACATGGTCGCGAATGGCGGGGGCAAGATCGTCAACATTGCGTCGATGCTGACGTTCCAGGGCGGCATCCGCGTACCGAGCTATACCGCCTCCAAGTCGGGCATCGGCGGTCTCACCAAGCTGTTGGCGAACGAATGGGCGAGCAAGGGCATCAACGTCAACGCGATCGCGCCGGGCTACATCGCCACGAACAACACGGCCGCTTTGCAGGCCGACGAGGAGCGCAACGCGTCGATCCTGGGGCGCATCCCGGCGGGCAAATGGGGCGACGCGTCCGACCTCGGCGGGGCGGCGGTGTTCCTTTCATCGGCCGCGGCGAAGTATGTCCAGGGTCATATCCTGGCGGTCGATGGCGGCTGGCTGGCGCGCTGAAGATCCTCCCCGGTACTGGGAGGATTAGGTGAAGGGGTGATATGAGCAAGTTTCTGGCGTTCGGCGAGATCATGCTGCGGTTGTCGCCACCGGGGCGCGAACTGCTGCTCCAGACGCCCAAGCTCGACGTGTGGGTTGCCGGCGCCGAGGCCAATATCGTCACGCAGCTAGCGCGGCTCGGCCACGATGTCGGCATGGCGACGATGGTTCCCGACAACGACCTTGGGCGTGCTGCGATCACCACGTTGCGGGGACACGGGGTCGACACGTCGACGGTGACGCTCGGCGGCGAACGGATGGGGCTGTATTTCGTGACCTCGGGCGCAGGGTTGCGCGCGACCGAAGTGATCTACGACCGTGCCTGGTCGTCATTTGCCGAAGCACCGGTGAGCGCCTGGGCCTGGAACACGCTGCTGGCCGGCGTCGATCGCTTCCACTTGTCCGGTATCACGCCGGCGCTTGGCCCCGTCCCTGCGGAAAGCGCGCTCGCTGCCGTCGAGGCCGCGACCGAACGCGGCATTCCGGTGTCGTTCGACGGAAATTGGCGTGGGAAATTGTGGGAGCGGTGGGATTCCGATCCGCGCGCGATCCTGACCAAGCTTGTCGAGCATGCCGACCTGATGTTCGGCAATCACCGCGACATCGCGCTGCTGCTCGGACGCGATTTTTCGGGCGACGCGGAGGATCGGCGACGCGAGGCGGCGGTGGCGGCATTCGAGGCCTTTCCGCGGTTGCAGACGATCGCGTCGACCGCGCGGCATGTCGAGCATGTCGACCTCCACCGGTTGTCTGCCCGCATCGATACGCGTGCAGAGCATGTCCAGACTGACGAGGTCGTGCTGGCCGGCATCGTCGACCGGATCGGTGGCGGCGACGCGTTCGCGGCGGGCGTGCTGCACGGGCTGCGCACCGGTGCGGACATCGGCGAGGTTGCGCGGATCGGCCTTGCGCTCGCGGCGCTGAAGCATTCGCTACCTGGGGACGCCAGCCTGTTCCGGCAGGCGGATATCGATGCGTATCTCGCTGGTGGCCTCGATGTCCGCCGTTGACGGCTGGACGCGGCGCTCGGCGCTTGGTGCGGGCGCGGCGACTTTGATCGCGGGCGCCGTGCAAGCCACGGTGCCGCTTGCGCCCGTCGAGGTACGATGCGCTGCCGGCGCGTTCGTCGGGATGCCACTCGGGCCGGGGAGCGACGGCGTCACGGCGTTCAAGGGCATTCGCTACGGTCGCGCCAAGCGGTTCCGCGCGCCCGAACCGATCCCGCGCGCCAGCGAGCCGGTATCCGCCTTTGCGTTCGGTGCGGTATGTCCGCAGTCAGGACCGTACGGGCCGCAATCCGAGGACTGCCTCTTCCTCAACATCTGGACCGCCGCCGCCGACCCGCGCGCGAAGAACCCGGTGATGGTCTATATCCACGGCGGTGCCTATTCTAACGGTAGCGTCACCGATCCGCAGAACGACGGGCAGGCGCTGGCGGCACGAGGCGACGTGGTCGTGGTGACGGTCAACCACCGCCTTAACGCGCTCGGCTATCTGTATCTCGCGCGGCTCGATTCCCGGTTTCCTGATAGCGGCAATGCGGGGCAGCTCGATCTGATCCTCGCGCTCAAATGGGTGCGCGACAACATCGCGGCATTCGGCGGCGATCCAAGCCGGGTGATGGTGTTCGGTCAGTCGGGCGGGGGCGCGAAGATCGCGACGATGATGGGCATGCCCGCCGCTGCCGGCCTGTTCCACCGCGCGGCAACGATGAGCGGCCAGCAGGTGACCGTATCGGGTCCGCTCAACGCGACGGCCCGTGCGCGCGCATATCTGGCGAAGCTGGGCGTAGCCGAGACCGATCTGTCGCCATTGCTGACACTGCCGGTCGAGAAGGTGGTGGAGGCGCTGGGCGCTACCGATCCGATCATGGGCGGAGGGGTGTATTTCGGCCCGGTGCTGGACATGACCTGGCTGACCCGCCACCCATTCTGGCCCGACGCGAACCCGCTCGGCAACCGCATTCCTATGCTGCTCGGCAATACGCATGACGAGACACGTGCGTTCATCGGCATCGATTCGCCAAAGGTTCGCGGGCTCGACTGGAGCAACGTCGCGACGCGAATGGCACCCGAGCTACGGATCGACATCCTGCCCGAATGGGTGGTGGCTCAGTACCGCGCGCAGTATCCGGATTGGTCGCCGACCGACGTCTTCTACGGAGCGACGACCGCCGGCCGCAGCTGGCGCGGCCAGGTCATCGAAGCCGAGGCTCGCGCCGACGCGAAGGCGCCGGCCTGGGTCTACCAAGTGGATTTCGCATCGCGGACCGAGCCTCGACGCGGGGCGATGCACACGATGGACATCCCCCTGGTGTTCGGCACGCTGGGTGCAGAGGGATCGCAGACGGGCACGGCAGCGGATGCGCGCGCGGCATCGAAGGCAATGCAGGACAGCTTCGTCGCGTTTGCGGTCACCGGGAATCCCAACCATGCGGGTGCGCCGAAATGGCCGATCTACGATCGTGCAGCGCGATCGACGATGATCTTCGACGCGCGGTCTCGGGTCGAGGCCGATCCACGCTGTTGGGAACGCGAGCTGTTTGCGCGCGTGCCGTACATACAGCCGGGGACCTGACGCTATTTGCGGGGGATCGGATAGGCGATGATCAGGACGAGCGGACCGGCGCCGGTTTGGCGGATGCCGACCGTCTCGCCATCGAACAGATAGGCCGTCATGCCAGTCCGCAGGTCTTGCGTAGCCCCGCCGGAAGAGACCGCGCCGGCGCCAGATACGACATAGTAGACCTCGTCGTGCGCGATCCGGTGCAGTCCGATCGCGCTGCCTGAGTGCAGGATGCGTTTGCGGAACTCCATCGTCCGGCCGGTCACTCCGTCGCTGATCCGGTAGGCGGTGCTGAATCCGATTGCACCGTGTGGCGTGGGCTCCTCGCGCATCGTTGCCGCCTCGTCGACGATGACCATCGCGCGGGACGCAGGTTTCTGGGCAGCACTCGCCGCGCAGAGGAAAGCGCTGATCGCGATGGCTGTGATTGCTGCCCGTGACATCCATGCATCTCCTGTTTCGTACGATGTGGGACGCGGCATGTTGACACGTCAAAATTCATGCGACATTGTTCTGACACCGGTTACCTAGGCACGCAAGGGACGGGGGAAGGACCTGCAAGAGCTGGCCTTTCGGGAGAGGATCGGGTGTCCCCGTCGCACGATACGGGTCCAACTCTCCAAAACAGTCAGGTCGGCGGCGCAATGACGACACGTCGACCGCGCAACCGGTGTCATCGGCAACGGCCGAATGGGGAGTGGAAGCAATGGAAGTTCAAGCATCGGCAGCGATTCGGCGAATGGGCTGGCTTGGCGGCGTGTCCGCCGGCAGTTTGGTCCTCGCGCTCGTACTGCCTTCGATCGCATCGGCGCAGGCCGCACAGATTCCCAACAGCGTGACGCCAGGAACGCCTG
The DNA here is from genome assembly GCF_023935825.1 of Sphingomonas aerolata. Classification (NCBI taxonomy): domain Bacteria; kingdom Pseudomonadati; phylum Pseudomonadota; class Alphaproteobacteria; order Sphingomonadales; family Sphingomonadaceae; genus Sphingomonas; species Sphingomonas aerolata. The sequence continues at coordinate 1,867,602 of NZ_CP098762.1, forward strand.
CACAGGTCGATCCGTCGCCCGCGCAGACCGCGGTCGTGCCACAGGGCGACGTAGCCGATCCCGCAGCAACGACTGCACCGCAGACCGGACCTGAAACGGTGCCCGCCGAAGGCCAGACCGCCGAGATTGTCGTCACGGGCTTTCGCAAATCGCTCGACGCGGCGCTCAACGTGAAGCGCCAATCGGTTTCGGCGGTCGACGCAATCGTCGCCGAGGACATTGCCAAGTTTCCCGACCAGAACCTCGCTGAATCACTGCAGCGCATTCCCGGCATCTCGATCCAGCGTGACGCGGGCGAGGGGCGCGCGATCACCGTTCGCGGCCTGGGCGCTCAGTTCACTCGCGTTCGGGTCAACGGCATGGAGACGGTCGCCACCTCGACCGACGGCGCGAGTTCGAATCGCGATCGTGCGTTCGATTTCAACGTTTTCGCGTCCGAGCTGTTCAATTCGATCGTGGTGCACAAGACCGCCGAGGCCTCGCTCGACGAAGGCTCACTCGGCGCGGTGGTCGATCTGAACACGGGCAACCCGCTCGGCGGCAAGATCGGCTTCACCGCGGTCGGCTCCGCGCAGGCGAGCTACAATGATCTCAGCAAGAATTTCGGACCGCGCCTCGCTGGGTTGCTGTCGTGGAAGTCGGCTGACGGGACGTTCGGCGTTTCGGCGTCGGCAGCGTATTCGAAGACAAACAATTTTCAGCTCGGTAACAACAGCGTGCGCTGGGCGCAGGGCGTGTTCGACTCGGTCGACGGAACGCGCTGCTTCACCACACCGAACCGCGGCGGCGTCTATGTTCCGAGCGCCGCCTGCACGAGCGCCGCGCTCGCCTTCCATCCGCGCATCCCACGCTACGGGACGATCCGCCACGAGCGCGAGCGGCTGGGGATCACCGGCAGCGTGCAATGGTCGCCGACCGATGCCACCAAGATCTCGATCGACGGCCTCTATTCGCGGTTCAAGGAAACCCGCGAGGAGAAGTGGGGCGAAGTCCTGCTGCGCTCCAACGAGCGCTCGATCGACATCAGCAACTACGCGATTGATGCGAACAACAACCTGATCAAGGCGACGCTAAACGACGCTTGGGTCCGCACCGAGCATTATGTGCGCGATTCCAAGACAGAATTCTACCAGATCGGCGGCAGCTGGGATCAGGATGTCAGCGACACTTTCCGCTTCACGCTGATGGGCGGCGTTTCGAAGTCGGATGCGACGATCCCCGTCGAGACGACGTTCGTCTTCGACGACCGCGACGCGCAGGGCTATAGCTACGACTATACCGACATGAAGCGGCCGACGCTCACCTTCGGCACCAGCGTCACCGATCCGGCCAATTTCCAGCTCGCCGAAATCCGCGATCGTCCATCGCAGACGATCAACAAGTTCCGCACCGCGCAGTTGCGGACCGAATGGGACGTGACCGAGGGGTTCCAGATCAAGGCGGGTGGGCTGTACCGCAAATTCACCTTCGATACGGAGGGCTTCTCGCGGGACACGGTCGTCTGCCCGAATGCCGGCGGACGCGATCTGGTGCTGGGAACGCTGACCTGCTCGCCCTCCACGCAGTTCGGGCCTACCGCGGTGTACGGCTTTCCGGCGGGGAATCTCGGCGAGCTGTTCAACATCGGCAATTCTGGCCAGCCCGCGGGCACTACGACCAGCTTCCTGATCCCCGATATCGATAAGGCAGCGGCGTTTACTGGTCTGTACGGGCGGACTCCGACCGTGCTCGTCGGCGATACGCGCAGCGTGTCCGAGCAGGTGACCGGCGGCTACACCGAGTTCAACGTGAAGGGCGACATGTTCGGCCTGCGCTACGCCGCAAATGCGGGCGTGCGCTATGTCCGCACCAAGCAGCGCTCGACCGGGCTGTCGTCGGCGACCGCCGCCGGCGTCACCGTGAACACGCCGGTGACGGTCGGGCGGAGCTATGACGATTGGCTGCCCGCGATCAACGTGGCGCTGTTCCCAACGGAAGACGTGATCATCCGCGGGGCGATCTCGAAGGTGCTGACGCGGCCGAGCCTGGGCAGCCTGACCCCGGGTGGGTCGGTCGACGGCTTCAACTACCGCGTGACCTTCGGCAATCCGCAGCTTGATCCGTTCCGCGCGACCGCGTTCGACATCTCGGCCGAATGGTATTTCGCGCCGCAGTCGATCTTCTCGGTCGCGTTGTTCAAGAAGAATGTCGAGAGCTTCCCCGTCACGCAGACGCGGAGCGGGACGTTCGCGTCGACGGGCCTGCCGCTTTCGGTGATCCCGGCAAGCTCGCCAGCCGCGCAGCAGCCCGAATTCCAGGAATGGCAGATCAACTCGCCCGTCAACGGCACGGGCGCATCGCTCAAGGGCATGGAGATTGCCCTTCAGTCGACGTTCCGCTTCCTGCCCGGGTTCCTAAAGAATTTCGGCGTGCTGGCGAATGCGACGTTCGTGGATTCGAGTGCCAGCTACTCCCAGGGCGGTCCGGCGACGACGATCACGCAGCCGGGCGGCGCGCTCGGCTCATTGCCAAATACGACCCGCACCGCGACGCTCTATGGCCTTTCCAAGCGCGCCTATAACGGCACGCTGTATTACGAGGATGCCAAGTTCAGCGCGCGCGGATCGATCAGCTATCGTAGCCCATATATCGATGGGGCATCGGCGACTGGGAACCTGTTCGAGGGGTATAATTCGTCGCTGAACGTCGATGCGTCGATGCGCTACAAGCTGACCCCGGCGTTGGAGCTGTCGGTCGAGGGCACCAACCTGACCGACAATTTTCGCAGCCGGTATACTGATCTCGACGCAAACCGGAATTACGAGAACAATCACTTCGGCCGTACCTTCCTCGTCGGCGCACGCTTCAAAATGTAAGCCGCGCCGGGCATGGTCTCTTCTCTCCTCGGGCGCATTCCTCACGGAGTGCGCCCTTTTTTAATGGGCCGAAGCGTATGATCGATCGTCGGAGTGCAATCCTGGGTTCGCTGGCCGTCGGTCTGTCGGCCAGCGGCGATGCGCAGACTCCGCCGCCCGCCCAAGTCGGTGGCCGGGGGCCGCGGCAGCCGGACCCGACCGAAACGATCGACCTCTGGCCAGCCGGAGCGCCGGGTGCGCCGCGGAACTTGCCGGTCGAGATCGTCGAGGACCGGGCGACCGGTGCCGCGGCTACCGATCGCGCCGTCCACGGTATCGCCCGCCCGCGCATGGTCGTGTTCCGGCCCGCCAAGCCGAACGGATCGGCGGTGCTGGTGATGCCGGGCGGCGGTTATGTCCGGATCGTCGTCGACCGCGAGGGATACGAGATCGCACGCCGGCTGGCGGATCGTGGCTGGACGGTGTTCGTACTGTTCTATCGGTTACCCGGCGATGGCTGGGCGGCTGGGCCGGACGTTGCCTTGTCCGATGCGCAACGGGCGATGCGGCTGATCCGCGCACGCGCCGGCACATACGGGATCAAATCAGATCGTGTCGCAGCGATGGGGTTCTCGGCGGGAGGCCATGTCTGCGGTGACTTGGCGACGAGGTTCGCGCAGCCAACCTACACGCCCATCGACGCTGCGGATCGAACCAGCGCACGGCCCGATGTCGCGGCGCTCATGTATGCGGTGCAATCGATGACGCTGCCGCTCGCGCATCCCGGATCGCGCGCGCTGTTGCTCGGAGCCTCACCCACGCCGGCCCTGGAGAACGCGCATTCGACCGCCTCGAACGTGACGTCGGCGACGCCGCCCTGCTTACTAGTCCACGCCGAAGACGACCGGAGTGTCGTCGTCGAGAATACGTTGGCGTTTCGAGCGGCTGCGATCAAGGCCGGCGTGGCGGTCGAAACACACCTGTTCGCGACCGGGGGGCATGGCTTCGGCTTGAGCAGGGCGGTCGGCAAGTCAGTCGCGCTATGGCCGACGCTGTTCGAGGAATGGGCGTGCGCGCAAGGCCTTGGGTGAGCGAAGCGCGCCGAGGTCAGAGCGCCTCGTACCGGAAGTCGCGAAAGCGCGCCTCGCCGCTGCCGGCCGAATACAGCCCGGGGCGCAGCATCAGGAACCCGCCACGGACATTATGGTGATAACCCGACACCTCCATGCCGCGATCGAACCGGTGCCAGCTCTTGCCCGCATCGCCGCTGGTATGGATTGCGACGATGTGACGAGTATTCGTGATGCGGATCCGCATGCGGCGTCCGTGCGGATTGGCTGGCCGCCCACGCTCGTTGCCATATTGATGCGTGACGAACCGCCGTTCGTCGAAGCCAAGCCCGCAATACAGCCTATCGTCGTAGAACAGCACGAGCCCCGCCGTGCCACCGGGCGCGGTCTCGACGTCGCATTCGAACCGATACGCCTGATCTCCTGCGATCAGCATCAAAGGCGATGAATCGACTGGCGCCGTGCCGGTGGCCTGGAGAATCAGCGCACCGCCCTCGACACGGGCTCGACCGCGTTCGGCCGGGCCGGGCCGGAAGAAATTCCATTTACTGCCGACTTGCAGCCTGCGAAAATCGTCCGAAAGCGGTTGGCCGTGGGGCACCGCTGCGCCCCCCTTCGGCTTGGCCAGAGGCTTTGACAGATCCCCGCCGGTCATCGCGAACCAGCCATTGGCGGTCCAGCGGATCGGATCGAGCAGCGCCTGCCGGCCGAGCGTCCAATAGCCGTTTTCGAAACCGTGATAGATCGACCACCAGCTGCCGTCGGGCGCCTCGACGAGGCTGGCATGACCGCGCGACCACCATTTCTCGTCTGTGCTGACGGTTCGCACGACCGGGTTGGCGGGGTCGTTGGTCCAGGGCCCGTGAATCGAGCGCGAACGTGCGACGATCACCATGTGCCCGGTCGGTGGTCCGGCGGTGCCGCCGACCGCGGTGATCATGTAGAACCAGCCGCCGTGACGGACGATCTTCGGCCCCTCGGGACTGAAGCCCTCGACGTCCCATGTGTCCGGATACCGCCACGGATCATAGACATGCTCGACCTTGCCGACCGTCGACAGACCGTCGTCGGCGAGCCGGATGCGGTCGCCCCCGGAAAGGAACAACCAACGCGATCCGTCCTCGCCGACCGCGTGGCAGGGATCGATATGGTCGGGCAGCCCGAGGTCTATCGGGTCGGACCAGGGGCCGTCGATATGATCGGCCCAGATGACGTGGATCGCGTTCGGCTTGGCCTTGACCGGGATATACAGGAAATACCGACCGTCATGCTTCTCGAGACTGACCGCCCAGACCGAGCCGATGTTCTTCGTCAGCGCGGCCTTGCGCGGTTGCCAGTTCACCAGGTCGCGGCTGTGCCAGATCGTCAGCCCCGGATAGGAATCGAAGCTGGAGAAGGTCATGTAATAATCCGCGCCATCTTTCAGGATGGCGGGATCGGGATGGTCGCCGGCGATCAACGGATTGAGGAAGCGGCCATCCCCGAGGTCGGCTACGCGCTGGCCTTCGAAACCGCGCCGCCAACCGTCGTCGAAGCGCGACACGCACGCGCCCTGCTTGGGCAGTTCCGCAACGGCGGGCGTAGTCGGAACGAGCGCAGCCGTACCGCCCGCCAATGCCAGTCCAAACGTCTCGCGGCGATTATAGGTCATGCGCTCGTCCTGTTCTGATTTGGCGTCGTGACATGAATGTCGAGACCGGTCGTTCCAGCATGATGCTGCCCAGGTCGATGGTTGTCACCATCCAGCCGGACAGCACCGAACCATCAGAACGAGAAACGCATTCCCGCCGTGAACTGACGGCCGCTATGCGTCAGCACATTCAGGCGGTTGGTCTCGTCGACGAACTGATCGTTGACCTGATCGGTGAGGTTGATCGCCTCGATGCTGAACTTGAGGTTGTCGGTCAGGTTGTACGACATTTGCGCGTCGACGTTGGTCGTGCCGCTCGTGCCGTTATACGCGTTGCCCTCGGTGCCAGGCACCGCAGTCAGATAGCGCGATCGATAGGCGATCGAGCCGCGGATCTGGAATTTTGCGGTTTCGAAATACAGCGTGCCGTTAGCGGCATGCCTCGAAAGCCCGATCAACGGCGCGATCACCGATGCACCACCGGTCGCCGACGTCAGGTATTGGATGTTCGACGTCACGTGCGTGTAGTTCGCCAGCACGCCGAAGTTGGACAGGAAGCCCGGCAGGAAGCTGAAGGGCTGTTGCACGTTGACCTCGAAGCCCTTGAGCCGGCCACCGCTCGAGTTGACCGGCTGGCTGACGATAAACAGATCGGTCGGTGATGCGCTCGTACCGGCCAGGAGCGAGTCCGGCAGGCCCAGGCTGCTGAACGGAACGGTGGTGCTCAGCGACTGTACGAAGGTGCCGATGTCCTTCTGGAACGCCGACACCGCATAGATCGCGCCGCGCGTCGGATACCATTCGACCGAAACGTCGAGATTGTCCGATTCCGTCGGCGTCAAATCGGGGTTGCCGCTGCTGAACGTACGGTTGCCGCCCGAAACGCTGAGGTTGCCACCCGGTGCGATCGCCGAGATTCCGGCGCGCGCGAGCGTCTTTGCCGCTGCGAGGCGCACCAGCAACGTATCGGTGACGTCCATCACCAGGTTCCCTGACGGCAACCAGCGATGATAGCTCCGGTCCGCGACGACGAGGTTGGTCGCGACGCCCTGTCCTGCGTAGCCGGTCGAGCGCTGGTCGGTGTTGGCGTAGCGCACGCCGACATCGCCGCGGATCGGCAGCCCGCGATCGGCGAAGTTGAACTCCGCCATGCCCCAGCCGCCGATATCGTCCTCACGCACCGTGATGAACGATCCGCGTGCGCTGGCATTGTTCACCCCACCGGTCGCGTAGAGTGGGTTCGAGTAGATCCCGTAGAGCTCGGCGAACTTGGCGAGATCGGGGACGACCCATGCCGTCGGCGTACCGGCTGGTGTGTCGAGCCCCTTGCCGAAGCCTGAGAAGAGCGTCGTCGCCGCGGCGAGCTGTGCGGGCGTCAGCGTCTGCACGACCGACTCGCCCGACAGACGCCGCTGCTCGGTCGAGCTGTAGTCGAACCGGCGCCAGTCGACGCCGACCTTCAGCTTTAGCAAAGGATTGACCGTCCACTCGGCAAACGTCTTGGCGTTGGTGAAGCTGTTGTTGACGGTCTGCGGACGGATGCGAACTTCCGACGTGCCGTTGACGAAGGCGAAGCTGTTCGGGTTGGTCAGGTCCACGCCGGGCTTGATCGTCGGAAACCGCGTGCGGAAATCGTAGAAGAAATTGGGCGTGTTGGCCGCATCGATCGTCACGGTCGACTGGATCGGGTTGCTGAACGCCGAATCCGCATAGCCGACGACCGCACCGATCTTGAAATTCTCGCCGAACTTCTGGTCGAGCGTACCGGTGACCTGGTAAAAATCGGTGACCAGCTTGTCGTAGCGCGACTGGGTGCGCAGATCGACGTTGTCGAACGTGCCGCTGATGATGTTGTTGTCGCCGTCCACCACGCCGTCGCGGATGACCGTCTGTGGCTTGCCAGTGCCCGACCGGCTGAAGCTGATCGCCTGCAGCTGCGATTCCTTGCGCGTGCCGTCGAGCCGCGAATAGAGCGCGTCGAGCGAGATCAGCGTCTTGGGGGTAGGCTGGAACTGGACCGATCCTGCCGCACCCAGCCGCTTCTGGAAGATGTCGTAGCTGACGAGGCCGGGAATACGCGGATGGTACAGCCCGGTTACGGGGTTCGGATCGTTGATCTGTGCGAGCGTCTTGCCCGGCAACCGCGACGCGGCGTTGAACCCGGCGTTGAACCCGCCATACGTCCAGCGCGTGATGTTCGCGCCTTCCTCCTTGATCGCACGCTCTTCATACGCGACCGACAGCAGGACGCCGAACCGGCCGTCATCCGACGTCTTGGTGATCAGTCCCGAAATCTTTGGCGTCACCTTCTCGCGCAGGTCGTTGTAGCTGGCGCTCGCCGAGATGACCGCGGTGGCCTTCTTGTAGTCGAACGGGCGCGACGACTGCAGGTCGACGGTGCCGCCGAGCGAACCCTCCTCGACGTCGGCGGTGGCGGTCTTGCGGACCGCGATGCTGTTGAACAGGTCGGACGAGAAGATGTTGAAATCGAACCCGCGGCCACGGTTCACGCCGCCCGAATTATCGGTACCGCCGGTGGTGCCGATCGCCTCCATGCCGTTGATCCGGACACGCGTATAGTCGGGGCCGAGGCCCCGCACTGAGATGTTGCGGCCTTCGCCGTTGACGCGGCTGATCGAGACGCCGGGGATGCGCTGCAACGATTCCGCCAGGTTGAGGTCGGGAAACTCGGCGATGTCTTCCGCCTTGATGACGTCGACGGTCGCGGTCTGCGTGCGCTTGATGTTGATCGCGCTGTTCAGGCTCGCGCGGAACCCGGTCACGACGATATCCGGCGCATCCGCAGCGAGCGGCGCACCGGTCACGTTCTGCTCGGGCGGCAGGGCAGGGGAAGCGGGGGGAGTGTCGGTATCGGTGGTGTTGCCAGCGGCGCGCGCTTCCTTCTGCGCGGTCGTTTCCGGCACGCTCTGGGCGTGGCCCATCGTCGCCAGAGAGCAGGCGACGATCGCGCTCGACATGGCCAACACGGATTTGAAGCTGCGGATCCCAGTCATACTCACTCCCCTAACTCCGGCACGATGTGCCCGCTGCCGGCTTCGTTGGAGCCGGTCTGTCGCAATCTGTGTTAGGCCGGGTGCGGTCGCCTAAGCCAATCTCATTCCGACATCGATCGATGCGAACGATGCACTGATCGAAGACCCGCATAACGCTTCGTTCTCGGATCAAGTCATGGGTTGGCTCGATCAACCCGTTTTAGGACTTGGACCGACCCCATTCTGGTCGATACACCGAACTCGAACACTCGCGCAGATCGAGTGCTGGACTGGAGAGCGAAGCATGACGATCGCCGCATCATCCCCCGCCGAAGATGCGGTCGCAGGAGGCGTGACCGGGCGTCCGACCGCGGTGCGATACCGCGTGATCGCGCTCATCTTCCTGATCACGTCGATCAACTATGCCGACCGTGCGACCTTCTCGATCGCGGGGTCTGCTGCATCGACCGAACTCGGGCTGTCGTCGGTACAGACCGGCTTTATCCTGTCCGCCTTCGCCTGGGCCTATGTCCTCGCGCAGATCCCCGGCGGGCTGCTGCTCGACAAGTTCGGTACGAAGCGCGTCTATGCTGGTGCAATCCTCGCTTGGTCGCTGTTCACGGCCACACAGGGGCTGACCGGGGTGATCGCGGGCGTGTCCGCAGTTGCCATGCTGTTTGTGCTGCGGTTTCTCGTCGGCCTTGCCGAGGCGCCGTCGTTTCCTGGCAACGCCCGCCTCGTCGCCGCCTGGTTTCCCGGTGCCGAGCGTGGCACCGCGTCGGCGATCTTCAATTCGGCGCAGTATTTCTCGCTCGTCGCCTTCGCCCCGCTGATGGGCTGGCTGGTGCACAGCTATGGCTGGCGCGCGGTGTTCTGGGTGATGGGCGCGATCGGCCTGGCTGCGACGGCACTGTTCGTCCGCTACATCCACAGCCCGGTCCGCCATCCGAAGATCAACGCCGCCGAACTCGCGCATATCGAGGCGGGCGGCGGGCTGATCCGGATGGAGGATGCTGCCAATCGCCCGCAGGCCTTCTCGTGGACGAACCTGCGCCAGCTGCTCGCGAACCGGATGCTGCTCGGCATCTATCTCGGCCAGTATTGCATCAACGTGCTGACCTATTTCTTCGTCACCTGGTTCCCGATCTACCTGGTCAAGGAACGCGGGCTGAACATCATGGAAGCCGGCTTCGCCGCCGCCGCACCAGCGCTGTGCGGCTTCGTCGGCGGGCTCGTCGGTGGCTACACGTCCGACCTGCTGCTCAAGCGCACCGGCTCGATCGACATCGCGCGCAAAGTGCCGCTGGTGTTCGGGATGCTGCTGGCGACGCTGATCATCGCCTGCGTGTTCGTCGAGGGGGAATGGCTGGTCGTCACGCTGATGGCGGTTGCGTTCTTCGGCAAGGGCGTCGCGTCGCTCGGTTGGGCAGTGATGTCGGACGTCGCGCCAAAGCAGCTCGCCGGGCTGACCAGCGGGGTGTTCAACATGTTCGGCAACGTCGCCGGGATCGTCACGCCGATCGTCATCGGCTTTATCGTCGGCGCTACGGGCTCGTTCGATTGGGCGCTGGTGTTCGTTGGCGCGCATTGCCTGCTCACGATCTTCTCGTTCCTGGTGATCGTCGGTCCGATCCGCCGTGTCGAGCTGGCCGCATGACCGTCGATCGACGTACGCTGCTCGGGGGTGCCGCGGCCGCACTCGCCACATTGCCTGCCGCCGTTCGTGCGGCGCCAGCGACGTTGCGGGTTACAACGCCTATGGCAGCGCCGGAATGGGCCGTCCTGCAACGCCGCTTGCTCACTGCCAATGCCGAAGCCTGCGAAGCGTTCTACGCAAAGTATATCGACAGTCGCGGCTGGCTGCGCGTGTTCGAGCGCTGGGGTGCGAACGATGGTCCCGACGATGCGGCGGAAGCAACGAACGACTGGGCGATCCTGCACGCGCTGGGCGGTCCCGATCGTATCCGCGACCTGTACGCACGGGCGTGGGAGGGTCACCTCAAGCAGTTCACCGCCGCGCGCACGGTCGACGTGCCGATCGCACGCAAGGGGATGTATTTTCGCGAGTTTCCTGTCCAGATGGACTGGCAGCACAATGCGGAAGGGCTGACGACCTTCAACATGATGGGGCTGTCCGGCCCGCGCGACCTGAAGCTGATCGAGCGCACGCGTCGCTACGCCGACTTCTACACCGGCCGCGATCCGACCACACGCAACTACGACCCCAAGCTGCGGATCATGCGCAGCCTGATGAACGGAAGTCGGGGGCCGATGCTGCGCCGCGCGACCGAGCTCGACTGGGCGGGCGATCCGTTCGCCGCCGGCGAACGCTTCCACATGGAACACGGCGAGACGACGTACGCGCAGACGCTCGCGCATTATGCCGACTATGGCGACGTCGTCGGCGACAATCCGCTCAACCTTCAGGCGACGACGATAGGGCTCAACGCGTATGCGCTGGGGGCAGGGGATCGATACCGGACCTGGGCGCTCGACTATCTCGACGCGTGGGTTGGCCGGGCAAAAGCGAACGGCGACATCATCCCCAGCCGCGTCGGTCTGGATGGCATCGTCCCGCGCGACTGGTGGAGTGGCGTCTATGGCTGGGGCTTCTCGCCGATCGTGCCGCAGACCGGCAAGCGCGAGAACCGCAACCGCATACCCCGTTCGATCACCGCGTTCATGACCGGCACGCTGCTGACCGGCGATCAGCGCTATATCGACGTCTGGCGCCGCCAGACCGCGCGGATCAATGCACAGGCCAAGACGATCGGCGGTGTGCTGTCTACGCCGACGATGCACGGTGCGGACGGCTGGTATGGCTGGCAACCTGGTCCGTTCAAGACCAACGGCTTCGAGATATGGTACATTTCGCAGGCGCCCGCCGACCGCGCGGCTGCCGGCGATCATCCGTGGGTGAGCTTCCTCGAAGGCAAGAACCCGAGCTACGCCGTAACCGCGTTGCGCGCGGACCTGAAGGCCGTCGCCGACCGGGTCGCTGCGCGCGTGTCCGATCCGACGACGCCGGAAACCCGGCTCGCAGACTGGCCGATCGACATTAACCCGGCCAACGTCACCAGCCTAGTCCAGCTGATGACCGGCGGCCTGCACATTGCCCGCCCGTCCTGGTCGAAGACTTCGCCATCGCAAGGCGGCGTCCCGCTCCACTGCCGGCTCCGCTATTTCGACGCGGATCGCAAACGCGCCGGCGTGCCGGAGGACGTCACTGCGCTCGTGCATACGCTGGGCGACACGACGACCGATGTGACGCTGGTAAACCTGAGCAACAGCCAGCCGCGGACGGTGGTGGTGCAAGGCGGCGCCTATGCCGAGCACCGGATAGACGCTGTGACGATCGACGGCCGCACGACCGACGTCGCCGGCGCCGCGGTCACGATCCGGCTCGAGCCCGGCGCCGGTGCGCGCTTGAGCCTGCGCATGCGCCGCTACGCCAACCGCCCGACGCTCGCCTTTCCGTGGGACCGCTAGCCGCCCGGCTTGATATACGGCGCAACCGCGAACAGCAGGCGTTCCTCGCGCCGGGGATCGTCTTCCATCCGCACTGCCCGATCGAAGATCATCGTCGAGCGTCGCACCAGATCATAGTGACGCCAGATCGGCACGCTCGCACAGTTCGGATCGCCGGTCCGCGCCATCGCGATGAACGCATCCGCCATCCGCCCGGCCAGCCGTCTCGCCTCCGGCCCATCACCCGTCCGCGCGCTCGGCTGCTGCGTATTGTCGAACACTAGGCCGATATCGAGCGTATGGAACGCGCCGAGCACGCCGCCCGCCTCCGGCGAAGGAAAGTCGAGCTGATACATCCAGGTCGGCGCACCGATCTTCGCGCGTTCCTCGGCCTGGATCAGATGCCCGGGCCAGGACCGACCCGCGGTCGATGCCGCCAGCAGGATCTGCCCCGGCGTCCGATCGGGATAGAGGTCGCGGTAGCGCGCGATGACGTGATCGGGGGCGAGGTCCTTGGTCATCTCCCGCACCAACCGCGCGGGTAGGTTCTCCCAACTCGTGTCGCCGCGCTTCAGGATTTCCCCAATCCACAACCCGGTCTCGTCATGCGTATTGCCGACGATCAGCGGGATATGCGCCGCCTCGCGCGGGGCGTCGGGAAAGAACGGATGACGCGTCAGCACATGATGATCGAGCGTTGAGGTAAAGCTGATCTCACCCTTGCCTTCGATCGGATCGGTCGTCGCCATCGCCTCGACCAGCCGATTGATCGGCAGCACCTTCAGCGTCGGAAAGTCGCTCGCGCCCGCCTTCGCCATGAACGCCCGCGACCGGATCGTCGCGTGGTTCGGCCCGGCCGCCGTAACGTGCTGGCCGCTCATCGTCGCGGCGGCGTGAAACAGCGGGCGCGCCTCCGCCATCGCCATCAGCGTGACGATCTTGGCGCCACCACCCGATTGGCCAAACAGCATCACTCGCCCCGGATCGCCGCCGAACGCCGTGATGTTGTCGCGCACCCATTGCAGCGCGAGGACGATGTCGAGATTGCCGACGTTCCCCGACTCCGCCGGCCCGCCAAGCTGCGCGAGATACGCGTAGCCGAGCGCCGCCAGCCGGTGGTTCAAGGTAACGACCACCACGTCGCCGCGCCGCACAAGATTGCCGCCATCGTACAGCGGATCGGACCCGGACCCGTGCGCATGCGCGCCGCCGTGGATATAGACCATGACCGGCCGGCGCGACGCGTCGAGCGCAGGCGTCCAGACGTTGAGGAACAGGCAATCCTCGCTGGTCGCCTCGGTCGCCTTGGTCTGTGGCGAGGCTGCGCCGTAGTGCGTCGCGTCGGCAATGTCGTTCCACGGCGTCGGCGGCACCGCATGCGCAAACCGCCGCGCCCGCGTATCCGCGCCGTAGCGCACCCCGCGAAAGACCAGCACGTCCCGGTCGACCGTCCCGCGCACCCGCCCGTATCGCGTCGTCGCGACGGGGCTCGCCGGTGTACGCGCAGCAACCAGCGCCGGTGTCGCTACGAGCCCGGCGAGCACCGCGCGCCGGTCGATCACGCCGCGGTTTCGGCGCACAGTCGCCGCATCGGCTCCAGCGCCGGGTTACCGTTGTCGCGCCGCCACGCCATGTGCAGCTCGACCGGCTTCTCGGGCTCGGTCGCAAGCCGGCGGAACTGCACGTCGTTCATGTGCAGCCCCGATGCGGATTCCGGCACGATTGCCGCGGCGAGGCCGGCATGGACGAGCCCCAGCATCGAATGGATCTGCGTCACGTGCTGGACATAGTGCGGCGACACGCCGGCCGCGTCGAACAGCCCGATAAGCATCTGGTGGAAATACCCCGCGCCCTGCCGCGCATACATGATCAGCGGCAGGCCATCGAAATCACCCAGTTCGAGCACCGCCTTCGCCTGTCGCGGATCCCCCGCGGGTAGCGCGACGACGAGCGGCTCGACCTGTACGCAGACGGTGTCGAACTCGTGACGATCGAGCGGCGGCCGCACGAAGCCGATGTCGATCAGCCCGGTCAGCAGCGCATCGACTTGGTCGGTCGTCACCATCTCGCGCAGTTCGAGGTCGATATTGGGCAGGCTCGCTCTCGCTTGCGCGACGATCTGCGGCACCAGATTATACCCCGACACCGCGGTGAAGCCGATCGCTACGCGTCCCGCATCGCCCTTCGCCACGCGCCGCGCCGACAGCGCCGCACTCTCCGACAGCCGGACGATCCGCCGCGCCTCGATCAGGAACACGCGACCGGCGGGCGTCAGGCTCACCTGCCGGCTGGTGCGTTCGAGCAGCGTCACGTCGAGGATCCGCTCGAGCAGCTGGATTTGTCGGCTGAGCGGCGATTGCGTCATGTTCAGGCGCTGTGCCGCGCGCCCGAAATGGAGTTCCTCGGCGGCGGCGACGAAGCAGCGAAGCTGGCTGAGTTCGAACATCATCGCCGCACTATCCGTCGGTTTTCGCCCGCTGTCACGCCGCCTTGGCAAGAGCGGTGGGGGCGACCTTCTCGATCAGCACGCGGAGCCGCTCGTCCTCGGCTGCGGACAAATCGGTCAGCGGCGAGCGCACCGGCCCGGCATCGCGGCCGACGACACGCATGCCCGCCTTGACGATTGACACCGCATAACCGCGGCCCTGGTTGCGCAGCGTGATGTAGGGCAGCACGAAATCGCGCAGCTGGTTCAGCACCTCGACCCGGTCGTCGGCGCGCACGGCCTTGTAGAACGCCAGCGCCCATTCGGGCAGGAAGTTGAAGATCGCCGACGAATAGGTCGTGACGCCCATCGTTAGATACGGCGTCGCGAACGTTTCGGCGGTCGGCAAGCCGCCGATATAGGTCAGCCGGTCGCCCATTCGCGCATAGACGCGCGTCATCAGCTCGATGTCGCCGACGCCGTCCTTGAAGCCGACGAGGTTGGGATTGCGGTCGCACAGCCCGGCCAGCGTATCGTCGTCGAGGATCGCATTGTCGCGGTTGTAGACGATCACGCCTAGCCCGGTCGCCTTGCAGACCGCCTCGACATGCGCGGCAAGCCCCTCCTGCTTCGATCCGACCAGATAGGGGGGCAGCAGCAACAGGCCGTCCGCGCCGGCCTTCTCCGCATCGCGTGCGATCCCGGTGGCGATCGCGGTGCCGTAGCCACAGCCCGAGATCACCGGCAGACGTCCGCCGGCTTCGGCCACCGCGGCGCCGACGACCTGCGCGACTTCGGCTGGCGTCAGCGAAAAGAACTCGCCCGTGCCGCCCGCCGCGAACAGGCCGGACAGTTCGTGCTCGAGCATCCAGGCGCAATGCTTTCGATACCCGTCCTCGACGAACGCGCCGTCGGCATCGAAATGCGTGACGGGAAACGACAGTAATCCGCCGCCAAGGCGCTGCGCCATCTCAGTCGGGCTCATGGTCGTCATAACGTGCATCCCCTCGATCGTTTGGTCCGCGCTCGTGTCGCAGCCATGTCGAGGATCTTGGTAGGTTGCGTGGCCGTGCGGGTCCAAACCAAAGGCGCGCTCGATCAATGCGCGTAGTAGCTCGATCTCGTTGGGGCATGATCTTCCTACCGCGCGAGGCTTGGTAGTATGTGAATTCGATCGCAATCTTGACACTATTTATCGGTGGAATCGAGACCGGACGACAACCCACGGATGGTCGGGCAATCGGCGTTCCCAAATATGTCACTTCACGACTGCCATGGCTGTTTGTCTTCCATGTGGACCGTACAGAAAGCGGAGCGAGTTGACGTCCAACCAAATAAACGAATGGCCAACGTAGGAAAGCGGGAAAGACCGCGCGAATGTCGGTGTAATCTTGTTTTGAGGACCGCTGCCGCCTTTCGTACAAATATGAACCAGCGTCCGAAGTTGGGAAGTGAGGGAAGAGGCCTGAACGTCTGCTTGTGGGTCGAAGCCGATAAAGCCGTGACGTTTCCGGTCTAGCGAGGCTGTTGACCGGCCGGCCCAATTGCTCCCAATCGCGGCTCATTCTGGCGCTCAGCAGGTGGCAGGCGCTGCATACTGGACCAGATCATATGGTCCGCCATAACGCCGACGATGATTGCAACCGCGTAGGCGACCAGGTCCCATAGCGAGAACACGCGCCCAAGGAGCAGCTTGCCGGGCAAGGTCAGCCGAAAGGCGTCGAGCAGCGGCGTGTGATAGAGCTTGAAGACTTCGACGCAAAACGCGATCGCGCTCGATACGAGAGCGCTGCGCATGAGCTGCCAAAGCGGGCGAACGGACGAAACGATCCAGTAGATCATGAGCGCCCACATCAGCGATCCGCCATGTTTGACGAAGGCGTGCGGGAGCCCGAGCGGCGCCAGCCTGATCGTGAGACCAGTCGCGATGGTGGCGACGATCATCAGCGCCGATAATGCGACCGGCCTTCCTCGCACGATCTACGCCTTCCGCGTTGGCACGGCGGCGCATGCCGGCAGCGTGACGAGGAAGCCCGCGCCTCTGCCGTCGTCCCGGTCGAGCAATATCATGCTGTGATGCGCATGGAGCAGCGAGCGGATGATTGGCAGCCCTAGCCCGGTGCCGCCCGATGTACGACGGCTGGTGAAGAAGGGTTCGAAGATGCGGTCGCGATCGCCGGCAGGAATGCCTGGGCCGTCGTCCCGGAACGCCAATTCTACAAAACCGCCCGCTGCCCGTGCCGCGATTGAGACCCGGGATGCGGCAGCCTGTCGGCTGTTCTCGATTAAGCCGGTTAGCACCGTCTCGATCACCGCCGACGGCACAGCGACGCTCGGCAGCGCCGCGGCCGGTTCCGGCACGACGTTGAAGTCGGCACCAGTGAAGGCATCCGCCACACGGCGCATGACGTCGGACAGGTCCGTGGCGGCGCCCTCTACAACCTCGGCCATATCGGCGCGGGCGAGGTCGAGCAGGCGACTGACGAGCTGGTTCAGGCGCGCCGCATCCGCGCCGATGTTGGCGAGGAACCGTTCGCGATCTGCTGCGCCCATGTCGGAATGGTCCTGGAGCAACTCGACCGCACCGCCGATCCCGGCCAAGGGCGTCTTAAACTCATGGCTGACCGCGTGCGCGAAATCGCGCAGGTAGCGGGAGCGCCGTTCGATTGCCTCGGCCATTACGCCGAAGTCTTGGTAGAGCGCTTGGATCTCGACGGCGGCGGTGGTCGGGGCAGGCGGCACCGAACCCCCGCCGCTCGCGACCGCCCGCGTCGCGTCGCCCAGCGCCTCGACTGGCCGGACGATGCCGCGCGAAAGCAGCCCGCTCAGAACGACCAACGTCGCGAAGATCAGCACGATGCCGAGCGCGATCTTGCCCCGATCCTCGTAGATCCCAGCAAGCAGCACGCGCGGGGAGCGTGACAGCAACAGCACGCCGATGACGCGCCCGTCGGCGACGATCGGGTGGGCGTGGTGGATGCGCAGGTCCGACGCCCGGCTCAACCATTCGAGCACGTAGTGCTGCCGGTAGGCGCCATTGCGGCGGAGCGTCGTCGCCCGCTGGCCGTCCAGCGCCGATCGCACCTCTGGCAGATCGGCGTAGGAGGCTCCCGTCTGTGAACCAACGAGGATGCGGCCGTTCGCGTCGAGCAGCAGGATCGATGCCAGCGTAGTGCGCGAGGTCAGCTGCAGGACTGGCCGCATATGATGGCCCCAGACGAGCGTTGCGCGCCCCTCCGGTCCTGCCGAGGGCCGGGGCTCGGGTCGCTCCGGCAGGATGCGCGTCATGCGCAGATCGACCGACGGCGGCTGTGGGACAATCTGCTGCGGCAGCGCGCGCGCGTGAACGCCCGGCCATTCGACGATCGCCGCAGCCGCCAGTGCCGCGCTCTGGCCGACCAGCTCCGCTTCCGTCTGGCGAACGAGTGAGTTCTCGTAGACCCGCAGGAACAGCGCGCCGACGCCCGGCAGCGCGGCCACGAACAGGAAGGTAAGCAGCAGGATCGTCCGCAGACGCAGCCGTGGCCAGTGGTGGCGGACGACGCTTTTAACCCGCTCGATCATCCGGCGCCGCACACCCCGAGACGATAGCCAATGCCGGCGCGCGTCTCGATCACGTCCTGGGCGCCTACGGCTGCGAACTTGGCGCGCAAATTGCGCACGTGGCTGTCGATGGTGCGATCGGTGATGGCAAAACCAGGGCCATGCAGCCGGTCGATGAGCGCATCGCGGCTGAACACCTTGGATGGCATCGTCACGAGCGTGCGGAGGATGCCGAATTCGGTGGCGGTCAGCGGCACCGGCTGATCCGCCCAGCTCGCCTGCCAGCCATCCGGGTCGAGATGCAGGCGGCCATGGCGGAGCGGCGGGGCGGCATCGGCGACCGCCGGCGGACGCCCCGCCGTGCGGCGCAGGATCGCCATCACCCGTGCAACGACCTCGCGTGGGCTGAACGGCTTGGTCACATAATCATCCGCGCCGAGCTCGATGCCGAGCACGCGGTCGAGCTCGTCGTCGCGGCTGGAGAGGAACAGGATCGGAAGGTCGCTCCGCGCGCGTAAGCGGCGGCACGTCTCGATCCCGTCCATCCGCGGCATGTTGATGTCGAGCACGACGAGATCGGGCGCATGGCTCTCCACCGCGGCCAGCGCTGCCTCGCCATCCTCAGCCTCGATCGTGTCAAGCCCGGCCTTGGCGAGCGCGAAGGCGAGAAGCTGTCGGATGTGGGGATCGTCGTCGGCGATCAGGATCGTGCGGGGCATGGGACACTGGATCATGGCTGGCGCTCGCGCGGTCAAGGCTGGGCCGGCGGTGCCGGATGTTCGATCGAGCCGTCGCAGTTGCGCCATGCAGGCTGCTCCACCGCCAGCGGTCGAGCAGGGTTGGGCCCGAGCATCGCCGTCGCCCGGGCCAGGCGACGCGCGCCACGGGGCGTCCACTCCGTCCAGCTGTCCTGCCGGGCCGACAGGTCGGTGAAGATCAGATCGCGAGCGTAGCGCACGCGGTCGCGTGTCACCGCATCCATTCGACGGTGCTCCAGCGCGATCAGCGGCAGCAGCGCCCCATCGCCGACCTGACCGATATAGCAGAGGTCGATCGCTGCCGGTGCCTGCTGGCGAACGTTCCACGATGCCGCGAGCGCGCCCAAGTCGACGAAGCTGCACACCGTCAGCACGACCGCAGCGGCGAACGCGTTCCAGTTGATCAGCCACCGCGCGCTGCGCCCGCGCAGGATGCGCCAGCAGATCAGCACCAGCCCAAGCGCCACCAGCGCCATCCATGCAAACGCGGCGATGCGCCACGCCGTCAGCATCGAGGCTTCGATATAGTCGATCGTCCGCAGTATGCTGGAGGCGACCAGAACCAGATTCTGCACCACCCACAAGGTCACGAGCCGTCGTACCCAGGGGTGGTGCGCGCTCGCGCTGCCCGGGCGAAGCATCGCCAGCGCCATCACGCCGGCGATCAGTGCGGTGCCGATCAGCGGATAGGCGCCGCGATGCACGTATTCGGTCTGGGTCATGCCGGCAGGCAACGCTCCGCCACTCCACAGGAACGCAATGTCCAGCGCGTTCTGAACGGCGAAGATCGCGTTGAATAAGGCAAGCGCGATCAGAACCGACGGCAGCGACGTTCCGGGCAGCACCGGCTCCGGATCGGGCAGTCGAGCCGCCAGACGCATCACGGAGCGATGCGGCCGCAGGCTCGGCCAGACGCAAACCGCTACAAAAATCCACAGCAGGATTTGCCATACCGACGGCAGTCGAATCGCCGCAAGGGTCTGCGCGATCAGTGGATTAGCGGCGGCGAACAGTGTGACGAACAAGGCGCCGCCCACCAGCGGCAACCCTAGCACTGCCATGACGGAGCCAGCATTGGCGCGCTTGCGTTGCCTGGACCGCCCGAACCGCCGAAGATCGGCGAACGGCTTGCCGATCCCCCCAACTGCATGGATCACTAGGCGCGCACCCCAATGCCAGGCATCGTCGAAGCCACTGACCTTTGGCAGCAGCACGGCGACGGAGAGCGCACACCAGAAGAGGGCCCAGGCAAGCGGCCCCGGATCGTCGAACAGCGACCCCGTGAAGAGCGCCGCGACCGCAAGTGCGATCCATGCGCGCTTGTTCCGCCTGACATCGCCCCTGCCCAGAACGAGGCCCATCAGCCAGACGCCCGCGAACCCACCGATGCGGGCGCCCGAGAAGCTATCAGGGAACAGCCGATCGAACAGCACCACTAGGGCGATGACGATCGCAATCTTGCAGAGAAAACTAAAACGCACGATCCGCTCCTGCCGTTTGGAGCGGTTGATCTAAGGGGAGGGTATGGAAGGATGATCGCGGCTATCGGGAGTCCTGAGGGAGAAAATGTGCAGAACCAGTGCAGCAGGTCGGTCATGATGCCGGTCTTTTCTGCCGGCGAAGTTAATCCGAACGACAATGAGGCGGGTGATCACACCGGGCAATGATGGAACCTAAACAAAAGTCCGGTTTCGGCAAGCAGCCAAGGCGCGCTGAACGTCCAGAATTGGGTCGTCAATATGGGTCAGCCCCGCCGGGCTGCTGGCGTCGGCTCCCGACCAACATACGCCGTTCGTTGGGAGGTGCGGGAACATCGGCTTGTGCCAAGATCCGCCGTTAGGCGGACATCACCCTTCCGGGCTGCAACGCACACCAATTTCAGTCGTTCGCCGCCGACATTCTCAATCCTGAGAACTGCCGATCGTTGATGTCGCCACCACGCGGACAATGGTTGTCAAGTACCGGCGAAAAACTGACCTTGCGAGCGCGGGTGTGATCACCCGCGCTCGTCTCACCTCAGACAGGCTTGGCGCCAGCCGTGCCGCATTTTGCAAACTTGCCATTCGCGCTCTTGCAACGGGCCGGCTTGGCCGGTGCTTTGGGCGGGCATTTCGTGAAGCGTCCCTTGGCGTCTTTGCACGGTGCGGCGAATGCAGGCGCCCCACCGGCAATTAACGACAAAGACGCGGCAGCGACGAGCAGGGTACGCATGTGGCCAATCCCCAAGCCCTTGATGGGCAAGGCGATGCTATGCCGACCGCGGTATCGGTCAACTAACAAAGCCTTCATCACATTCGCGGAGCTTTCTGCCGGTTGTGCGTTGGTCACCAACAACACTGAGAGGTTGCCATGACTGACGAGAGCACGCCGAAGCCTAACGAAAATGTCCGGGTAAAATCCAAGGACGCCAACCCAGCCGACGACGGTTTCGGTAAAGGTGATGGTTACTCGGGCGACGAGTACGATAGCATGGACCATGCCGCGGAGCGTCACCTACAGAACCGGGACCGTGCGCCTGGTGTCGAGTCGGTCGAAAGGGATGACGGCAGGGATATTCCTCGCGAGGCTGGTAAGCGAGCATATATCGACAACAAAACGGGTGAAGTTCACGGCAGTGGGGCAAGCGCAGGTGGCGGTAATCCGGGTGAGGACATTGACCTCGACATGTCGCGAAGCGGGCCTGAGGAATAGCTATCCGACAGTATCTTAGGGACTAGCGACGGCAGCGCTCAGCGCTCCGTCGCGCAATTTTGCAGTCAGGCATCACCAAAGATCTCGACCCGCCGAAACGGGTCGAGGTTTGTCTTTACATGGACGCCAGCATCTCAATGTGATGCTGAACGGTTGGCGCGATGGTCGACGCGACCTGCTTTAGCGCGGGAGCCGAACCGGACGTGGCAAAACCCTGGTGAAGGGCAAGTGCCTGCTGGTGAGCAGTCTTCTGCTGCTTGACATAAAGTGCATCACGGGCTGGTCCTTTGGACGCCTTGAGCGCCGCGATATTCTTGCGGCCCATCGGGTCGAGCATCGGGGGCTTTGGCGTCAGGCCGGACTGCGTAGCTGCGGCCTTCACATCGGCAGTGCTTTTGTTGTGGTCGCTTACCATCATCGTAGCGAACTGCTTAAGCTCGGCGTTCTTCGTAGTGGCCATCACGAGATTGCTTGATTGGATCTCATATTGGTCCGACGCGCCAGCTTTCATGACATAGGTAGCAGGGGGTGGCACGCTTTGTGCCGCTACCAGTGTGGGGGTAGCGATCAGCGCTGCCGTGAGAATAAGCTGCTTCATAATCTTCTCCTACGCCTTGTATTTGCGTAAGTTGATAAGGGATCAGTCGATCATAGTGTTCCCTTATCGATCGACATCCCGTCCCCCTCTTAATCTTGATTTATACGATTCGAGGGTTCACGCCGATCACGTGACCGATCAGGCCGCTGGGGGTGCCGCGGATCTGAGTAATTCTTGCGAATGATGGCATGTTAGAACTGTGGTCTATCTTCTATTTTCTAGCTCAAAACGTGAAAATTCGCTGTGGGCAGAACGGCTAAGTGCGCTTGCGACTAAGTAGGATTCGTCAGGCCTATCATATGTGACTACGACTGGGTTGGGGGATCACATATGATCGACGAACTGGCTGCGGATGCTGCGCGCTTTGGCGATGATGACGAAATACGTCGCATTCTCGAGGAAGTGGCGGCACTCACGAGAATGGGATTTGTCGCGGTCGCGCGCGTAACGGAGGCGCGTTGGATTGCGTGCCAGGTGCTCGACCAAATCGACTTCGGTATGTCGCCGGGAGATGAGTTGCGCATCTCGACGACGATCTGCAACGACATCCGCGAGTCCGGCAATGCGGTAGTGATCGACGACGTCTCCGCCGATCCGCGTTGGAACAGTCACCCGGCGCCCGCGCTCTATGGCTTCAAGAGCTATGTGTCGCTGCCGATCATCCTTTCGGACGGCACGTTTTTTGGAACGCTGTGCGCGATCGATCCCCATCCGCGCAAGCTGGCGCGGGCGGACATGGTACCGACGCTCAAGCAATTCGCGGACCGCGTCGCGGGCATAGTGTCGCAGTGCCCTGCAATTCAGCCCCAAACGCCACGGACCATATCTACGTGAGAATGGGATCGTTGATTAACGCACCGCCGGACGCGGAGCGGGACGACGCACGATAAGCTGCATGCTGATCCACGGCAGCACATCTCATGTGAAAGGTAGCAACTTTACCTTCCTGTGCCCGTTTGCGAGCCCAGAGGAACATCACGATGGCACGATACTTCTTCAATACGGCTGACAACCGGCATGAGCCTGATAGTGAGGGGACCGAGTTGGCTGATCACGCGGCAGCGAGGAAGCATGCTATAATTTTTGCCGGCCAGATCATGCACGGCGAACCAGCTGTCTTATGGGACGGTCGAGATTTTGTCGTCGACCTGACGAACGAGCGGGGTCTGATGCTCTTCAGACTCACAGCTTATGTCACCAATGCGCCAGCCGGAGGCGATACGAAATAGCTAGTAGGCTGCGTTCGCAATTGCTGGTTTCGGGCGAAAAGTTGACCATAAGCCACTGCGTGCTGGCCGCCTGTGACACGAACGAACTGGTGGCGCCAATACACCCGGAGGTGTAATTGGCCGGACCCGGCAGACTGCATGACAATGAGGTAGCCGGTGTTTCCAACGCGCAAAGTTGATGCCATTATTAGTAGGGTCAAATAGACCGATCACAGAATGACATAATAGATGGTGGGGATTGTCATGAATCGGTTGAGCGTAGCTAGATTTTCGGCGGCATGCGCGATCACCCTCTCAGCTTCTTCCGTTGCCGCGCAGTCGGGAACCGACTTACGGCATGACAAAGCTGACATATTCGTAGCGAGGTATGCAGATTGTATTATACGGGACAAAAAGACAAGACTGGTAGCTAGCCAATTTGTCAAATCAATACCCAATACGGCAGAATACGTTGATTTGGCGTCAAAGGCGTCAAATTCTAAATGCCTTTCGGTTGACGCTAGCAGACCGGGCTCTGTTACGATGATGATAATCCAGCCGGACGTTTTTCGGGGTGCCCTGTATCCTGCACTATACCGCCTTCAATTCCGGAAGGCGCCAGATCTGGGCCTTATAAAAGACCTTCCCCCCCTCAAGTTAGCTGATGAGTTTAATGGTCCTGTTGCAGCACTGCCGGCCAGTTACCGCCCGGAACGTGCGCTCGGCGATTGCGTCGCTCGATCGTCACCGGTTGCTGCTCACGTTCTGCTAATTTCACGTCCATGGAGCTCGCAAGATACCGGTGCCACTGAGCAATTGAAGCCGGCAATTGCGTCATGTCTCGGTGAGGGCAAGACGATCAGCTTAACGCGGCGCGCGCTAAGGGCATATATTGGGGAAGCGATGTTTAAGCTCGTGTCCGCCTCCCCGAAGGCTTGAGCTTTCAGAAGCCGCAATGCCGAGCGACGCCACGCGGCAGTCTCCATCTGATCCTCTATCGCGCAGAGACAATTGGCGCTTCAGCAATGTCCGTCGTCCACGCCGGCGATCGCATCTCCGACCGCATCTTCCACTCGCGCTTGAAGCCCTGCGACGCCGTCACCGCAGTCCACGTCACGAATTTGCCATTGATTGCGTCGAGTGCGCCCATCAGCCGGTCTCGCTTGGCCGTATCCTCTTCGAACAGCGTGCGCGGCCATTCGTCCTCAGGAAGCATATCGTCGAGCATGATGCCGGCCTTCGTGTAGGCGTAACCATCCCGCCACGCCTTCTCAGCCGCGCGCCTGGCGGCCCCGATTAGTTCGAAGCTGTCGTTCGTCATGGGATGTAGGGTAGGCGCGGACACCGATATAAGGCTGCGTATTGTCGTACCGGGCGCGGGTGTAGGCAAGGCGGCCAATATTGCATCGTTCGGGATGACTTTCGGAAGCCATCGATTTCCAGGCAGTCATTTCGAACGACCGCTTAAACGGAAGGCAAGCGCTGCCGTGGAACCCGATGAATGAACGGCGGAAGTTGGGAGGCGGGGAAGGGCACCCGAACGGCGACTTATGGGTCCGCCCAGTCATCGGATAAGTCTTTTCCACCCAAGCCAGATACCGCTTATTGATGTCACCACACCGGCGATCGAGAACATCCAGATCAGTCCATCCCAGGCTGGCCGGTGCAATGTCAGCGTGTTCAGATCCCATTTGTGAAGGAGGTCGAATACCCAGCGGTACGCCCTCTGTCGTTCATCGACCTTCCGGAGAACTTCCCCGGTAGCGGGATCGATATAGAACCAAGTCTGTGCCGGATCGGCAAAACGCAGCCGCAACACTGGCAGACGCGGTAGCATGCCGACCGCATACCAGTATGCATCGGGCATCGTCAGGAGATCAACTGAGAGTAGCGGCGCGGGGCCCTCCAGATGACGTGCGGCCCTCACGATGGCCACCTCTGTAGTTTGGGATGGCGCGAGTGTTGCCGCATTCAACACTACTCGCCGCCCGTTGCGATAGGACAGCACGATGAGCGGGGTTCGCGCATAATCAGTCAACGCCGCTACAACCGCACCCTCGCCTGCTATGCGGAGCCGGTCGAGTGCTAGGTCCGGCATCGGATCAGATGCCTGATAGATCCGCACAGCCGCATCGTCTGGCTTCGTCCCGCGAAACAGATGGCCGGGATCGACCGACAGCCATCCGCTGAAGATCCAGGCGATCAGGAAGATACCACCCACCAGCCCCGCGACATGATGCCACAGCATCCAGCCGTCGTAGGGCGTCATTCGCCCGCCTTTGAAGCGCCGTGCGCCAATGCGGGTCCGCAGGATGCCGATCCACATCCCCGCAACCGCCGCGGCGATGCAGGGACCAGACGCCCACAGCACGACCTGACGCCAGATCGTTTGATCCCGTCGCAGAACCGTCGGATAGAGCCAGTGCGGCACCGAACCGAGCCAGTTCCAGAACCGCTCGCGACGGGTGGTCACTTGAACCACGGCGCCCGTATTCGACGACACATAGGCCTCCGTGCCGGACGCGTTGGCAAGCGCAACTTTCCAAAGTGGACGGTGTCGATCGAAGCCGCCAGCAACCGTCCACTGATCCCGGGTCAGCCGTTCTACGTGCTTCGTCGGTACGTTGCCAAAGCGGCCAGCGACCCGACCGGCGTAAAGAGCATCGACCGGTCGCAGGACAGTACCGCGACTGGCCGCGGAAGTGGTGTGCGTTCCATCCCACCCGGTCACGCGCCAAACAGGCGCGCCGTCGCGCATCTCGAGCAACAGCTCCTGCGGTAGCCGTCCGCCGTCTAGCGGGGGCGGCACGTTCACTGCTGCCCAGTCGATCGCCTCGCTCCCAACCAGCTTCTCGGCTGGCGAGAGGGAGGGATAGGGCACGTAGAGCATCACCAGCCCGGACAGAAACCACATGGCGAAGAACAGGCAGCTGGCGATGCCGATCCAGCGATGAATGAGGTACAGCCAGCGCCGGGCAGTCCTGCCAAGCCCCGGCCGCCTGAGGGCGTTAAAAGCTGGCACGAAGTGAAACGTCAACCGAGCGGGGACGGCCAAGGACCCACTGCTGATTGTTGTACGTGCTTAGCGCGTAGGCGCGGTCAAACAGGTTGTAGCCGTGGATATCGACGGCGAGGCGTGGCGTCACCGCATAAGAAAGCGTGGCATCGACCGTGGTGTAGCTGGGGACGCGGAAGCTGTTGGCATTGTTCGAATAGCGACGTCCAACATAGCGCAATCCGGCGCGTGCCTGAACCGCGTGCGTGGCGTTCCAGCGCAGCCAGAAATTGGCGAGCGTCTCGGGCACGTCCGGCGGGGTATTGCCGTTGAAGCTCGAGCCGCCTGAGATGAAGTCGTCGAACGTCGCGTCGAGCACGCTGCCGTTTGCATCGATCCCGACACCGTAAGGCAGATCGAGTGACACTGCGGCTTCGATGCCCCTGGCCGATCGCTGTCCCACCTGCTCGACCGGGCTCGTCGGGGTCAGTTGCGCCAGCAGGCGTTTCTTGACGATCCGGTAGGCGGCGAGGGTGGCGGTGCCGCGACCGTCGAGGAAGACCGCCTTGGCGCCGATCTCGAGCTGGTCGCCCACCGCGTTGCTGAACTGCACCTGCCCGGTCGAATAGGTGGTCAGCGTCCCCAGAGGATCCACGCCGGTGGCATATTGCGCATAGAGCGACACCGTCGGGATCGGTTGATAGACACTCCCGATCCGCCAGGTCACGTTGTGCAGCCGCTTGTCGAGCACGAATGTCTCGATGCCAGCGCCGTCCGGAAAGTTGATCGACCAGCGGCGGATCTTGTCGCGCTCGTAGCGCACGCCACCGACGATCGAGACGTGCGTGCCGAGCTTCAGCCGGTCCTCGGCAAAGACCGCATATTCGGTGGTCCGCGTCCGATAGCGCGGTGCGATCCCCTGGGTGTCGACGATCAGACTGGGATCGAACGCGAAGGGATCGACCTCGGAGACCTGGGGATCAGACCCGAAATTGTGCAAATAGGTTAGTTTGATGAGGTTGACGTCGAAGCCCACGACAAGGTCGTTGCTGACGCCATCGGCGATGCCCGTCTTGAACGTCACGCTGCCCTGATCGCCCCACTGCGTCTGGTCGTGGACGATCCCGGTCATGTCCGTCCTCAGTATGCGGCCGGGCGTACCGGTGTTGGCGCTGCCGTTGGAGCAGATCCCGTCTGCGGCGATCCAGCAATAGCTTTCGAGGTTGAGCCACGAGCGTTTCGACGTGAGGCGATAGGCCTGGTTGCTGACGGTGACCGCGTCGCTTGGCGTCCAGTCGACCTGCAGGCTGGTGCGGTTGTCGCGGTAGCGGATAAAGCCGTCGCGTGTGTTGTAGTTGCGGTCCCGGATGCGGTCGTCGAGCCGTCCCTCGATCAGCGGCGTGCCGAAATAGCGCATCGGCTTCTGGTCGCCGTAATCGTCCCGTGCGGTGACGACGAGCGTGTCGGTCGGTGCCCAGCGCAGCGTGCCCGACACGGCATGGCTGCGCGACTGGCCACGATCGACATAGCCGTCCGATCGGCGATAGCTGCCGTCGATGCGATAGGAGAGGCGCTCGGTGATCGGCCCGCCTGCGCCCGCCGCGACATGGAAGCTGTCCTGCGAGCCGTAGCCGATCTCGCCCTCCACGTGCGTCCGCTGCGTATCGGGTTTACGCATCAGGACATTCACCGCACCGCCCAGCGCGCCCTGGCCGTAGAGCACCGAGGCTGGGCCGCTCAGGATGTCGATCCGCTCGACCATCCACGGATCGGTCGGAAAGGTTATCGTGCCGGCAGCCGGGAACAGCCTTATACCGTCGATCAGCTGAAGCACGGATCCCTGGCCGCTGAAGCCGCGCGCGGCGAGCGCGGTGCCGCCATTGCCGGGGTTTCCGGCGTTGCTGATGCCCGGTGCGCGGCTCGTCGCGTCGATCACCGACAGGTCGCCGCGCGCGCGGATCGTGGCGCCATCGATGACCGAGATCGTCGCGGGGGTCTCGAGCGGCGTGAGGCCCAGGCGGCTGCCGGTCGCGTTCGGCGTGGTGAGCGTGTCGCGCGCCTGCTGGCCGACAACCAGAATGTCCTCATTGTCCGAGACAGGCAAAGACTGAGCGTTGAGCGGTGCTGCGAAAACAGGTGACAGCAAAGCCCCCGCCACCGCGAGGCGAGACAATAGGAATGGCATTACGGTAATCCCCGGGGCGTCGAGCGAACCCGGCAGGGACCTCCCGCGAACGGCCGACATCCGCGCCAGCCGGACGCCATCGCGACCGGCACGCATGCCCGTGCGGTCCCCACCGCACACGTCGTCGCTCGACGGAGTACCGTGCCGCGGCCACCCCCTGGGCCAGGCAAGAGCGACCAGACGCCGGCAGGTCTCCTGGCTCACAGGTCATCACACGATGCACGGCCTTCCCAGGCCTTTATGACAGAACGTCCGGCCCAGTGGCTGCCCCTCCCTGTGAAGGAAGAAGCGATATGCATCGCGCTCGCCGCTTACAGTTGCAGGGACAGCCTCGGCTTCGGGTGGCGAACCACCCTTACCGCGTTCCCTATTAAGCCCCTCTCGGGGCACCGACGCGATCATGCCGACCGTCTCCAGCGGAGCAGGTCAGCGGGGACGGTGTATCCTGACGAAGACGATCCGGCAATTGGTCGACGCGACGATCGCAAAAGTCCAAACGGAGTGTCGGTGCCCATTAACGAATGTCGGAAGTTGGGAAGCGACAGATGCGTCGAGAACGACCGGAATTGGGTCTTTGCGGATTCGGTGGGAAGGCGTCGCCGAGCTCGGCGTCGACCGGATCGATATCTTGTTCGGGCGCTCCAAGGATTGGTGGCGTATCGGCACCCGCTACGACCAGTAACCGACGGACTTGCTCTCCGCCGTCGGTCTCGCGGACACCGTCAGTTTGGCTATGATCAACGTATCATAACCTTAATGGCGCATCGCACCGATCAGAGCGAACAAGCGCCGTTGTTTGGGTCAGAAAATCAGACCCACAATGTCGCGTTGCCCTTCTGATGCGGTCTCGCCATTATAGCAAGGACCGGGGGAGAGTAGCGTGCGCAAAAGCATCTCGAGAGCGTGTGGTTTGGTGATGCTGCTCGGGTCGATTTCGGCAGCCGCTCAGCAATTGCCGCCCCCTGCTGATTCCTCGACCGCCGGAACGGCGCAAGGCGACGTGTCGGTCACCATCTACACCAACGACGTCGCCTTGGTGCAGGACATCCGTCCGCTGAACCTGGCGAGCGGGCGGGTTCAACAGAATTTCCCCGACGTGAGCGCAGCGATCCGACCGGAAACGGTGTCGCTGACCGTGCCCGATGCCGCGATCGTCGAGCAGAATTTCGACTATGACCTGCTCAGCCCGTCGAGCCTGATGGAGAAAGCGGTCGGCGAGACGATCACGCTGGTGCGGACCAATCCGGCCACCGGCGCGGAAACCCGCGATCGCGCGAAAGTTCTGGCGGTGAACGGCGGCGTGGTCATCGAAGTGAACGGTCATGTCGAGGTACTGCGCGACGACGGCCTGCCGGTGCGCGCGGTGTTCGACCGGGTGCCCGACGCGCTGCGGGCGCGCCCGACGCTGTCGGTGACACTGACCAGCACGCGCGGAGGAACCCGCCCGGCGACGCTGTCCTACCTGAGCCGCGGGCTCGGCTGGAGCGCCGATTATGTCGCGCTGTTCGACGACAAGAGCGGCACGGTCGATATCCAGGGCTGGGTAACGCTTAAGAATAGCAGCGGGACGACGTTCGCCAACGCCAAAACGCTGCTGGTCGCCGGCGAGGTCGGCAGCGCCGACGATGACGGCAGCGGCGGCTATGCGCGGCGTCCGCGCCGCCGAACGACGACACGCCCCGGCACCGAGAGCGCCGCGCGCGAGCAGCTCGGCGACTTCTACCTCTATCCGCTGGCCGACCGCACCACGATCGCCGACAAGCAGACCAAGCAGGTCAGCTTCCTCGATGCCAAGGGCGTGGCGGCGGGCGCGGGCTATCGGTTCGAGAATGGCTGGCTCGGCGGTTCGAACGAACCACGCAGCGCGCAGTCGGTGCTGCGGTTCAGTAACTCGGGTGCAGCAGGCTTGGGCGACGCGCTGCCGGCGGGGGTGGTCCGGGTCTATGTCCGCGATGCCCGCGGGCAGCCGCAGTTCACCGGCGAAAACCGGATCGAGCATACCCCGCAAGGGTCGACCATCGCGCTTCCCACCGGCGACGCGTTCGACGTGAAGGTGCAGCCCGTCACCGTGTCGCGCACGCGGCAGGGCGACAGCCGCTGGCGCACGGCGATGCAGTACAAGCTGACTAACGCCCGCGCCCGTCCGGTCACGGTCGAGCTCATCCAGGGCGGGCTCGACTGGAACGACGTCCGGGTCGTCGAGGACAGCGCGAAGGGTGAACGTCGCACCGCCGGCACGCTGGCGTGGCAGGTATCGGTGCCGGCCAATGGCAGCACCACGGTGACGGCGACCTTCGACACGCGCTACTGATGCGCCATCTGCTGCTCCTGGCGGTCGCGCTGCTGGCGGGCAGGGCGGAGGCGCAGACGACCGTCACCTCGTCCGCGCCGGACCGCGTCTCGCTCACGGTGTACCGGGCACCTTATGGCCGCGGGGCGATGACCCTCCAGTATCTCGGTGGCTTTGCATTGGTGACGGAGACGCGTCGCGTCCGGCTGCCGCGCGGACCGGCGGTTCTGCGGTTCGAGGGCGTGGCGCAAGGGATCGTGCCGGTCAGCGCAGTTATCGACGGCCTGCCCGGCGGCACGATCGAGAAGAACCGCGACGCCCGCCTGTTGTCGCCGGCCTCGCTCGTCGACGGTACGCTGGGTCGTGACGTGACGCTGACCCGAACGGACAGGGCGACCGGACGACCGACCAGCGAGCCCGCGACCGTTGTCGCCGGCCCGGCACCGGGCGTCATCCTCCGCACGGTGACGGGGATCGAGGCTTTACGCTGTTCGGGTCTCGCGGAGCGGCTGGCGTTCGCCGGCGTCCCAGGCGGCCTGTCGAGCAAGCCGGTGCTGAGTGTAACGACCATCAGCCCGGCGGCGCGCACGGTCACGGTGCGTCTGTCCTATCTCGCGTCCGGGTTCGACTGGCGGGCGAGCTACGTCGCTGCGCTCGCCGCGAACGGGCGAACGGTCGACCTGTTTGCCTGGCTGACCCTCGCCAACAGCAACCCGGAAGTGTTCCCGAAGGCCGAGGTGCAGGCCGTCGCGGGCCGGCTCAACCGGGTGGCGTTGCCCGCGGTTCCGGCGGCGGCGGGCGGGCTGCGGCTGGTCTGCTATCCGCTCGGCACGACGACGTCGGATCTGCCCGAAACGGAGTTTGAGCCTGCCGACGAGATAGTGGTGACGGCGTCGCGCGCGATGGCGCCCCCCCCGCCGCCGATGATGGCGCCCCCGGCACCACCCCCGCCGCCGCCCCCTCCCGAAGATCTTGGCGATCTCAAGCTTTATCGCATACCGACGCCCACGACCGTCGCCGCACGCGCGCAAAAGCAAGTTGCTTTGCTCTTTCAAAAGGGCGTGCCGGTCGATCGTCGCTACCGACGCGCGGTGTATCCCGGCCAGCAGCTCGACGGCGTGCCGACGTCGATCGTGCTCGTGATGAAGAACGATATACCTGGCGGCCTGGGCGTGCCGCTGCCAGCCGGCAGCACCGCACTCTACGCCGAGCGGGCTGGCGGACGCCTGCTGCTGGGATTGGGCGCGGTCACCGACCGCACGGTTGGCGAGACGGTGCGCCTAGCGGCAGGTATCAGCAGCCAGGTTATGTTGACCCAGGCTATCGTTGCGTCGCGCGTGCCGGTGGCGGCTCCGGGGGAAGCATTGTCGCGAGAGGTCGTGCTGACGGCGACTAACGCCAACCCTTTTCCGGCGACGCTCGACGTCCCGATCGGAGCGGCGGGCCAGGCGATCGAGGCCGATGACAAGGCGCTCAACCGAACCGACGGGATCCTCACCTGGTCGCCGACCCTGCCGCCGGGCGGTCGCGCCATTTTGCGTTACCGTTACTGACCGGCCCGCTTCGACCTCCCAGGTCGGGCGATACCGCATACGCCTGATTTCAAGATCTAAATAGGGTCAGGAAGCGTGTACTGGTGGCAGCTACAATGCCTCGCCGTCCCCGCCAGTTGCGGCAGATGAATGGATGACAGGTTTCGGGGAGCGGAAGGGGCGTTCGGAACGTCGCCTTTTGGGTCCAAAAAGCGGCGGTGCGGGTCAGTGTTCGGCACCAAGACCGCTTCTTGTTCCTGCGCGGCACCGTAGCAGATAGCGGCATCAAACTCCTCGGCAACAGTATCGACGAGAACCAACACGTGAGCACGTGACAGTGCCGGCATCGCTGCGTACGCTGCCAGCCACGGCCCGAAACGCGGCCGGGTGAGGAGAGGCTGCCATGGCCCGTCGTATCGCAGTTCTTGCCTGTGCAGCTGCCGCTCTGCTCGGGGCCAAGGCGGCGCCGGGTCCGCGCCCAGGCATCACCGGCATTTCGCACCTCGCTATTTATGCTCGGGACATGGCAAAGTCCGAGCACTTCTACACGCATGTGCTGGGCGCCCGGAAGGGTGCGGACCCCGAGAACCCGGCCGGCGTCCGCTACTATCTAAGCTCGCGCCAGTTCGTGGAGGTGCTACCCGCACCCGCCGGACAGGGGCCCAGCATGCTGGCGCACGTCGCCTACTCGACAACGGACGCGGCGACGCTGCGGGCCTGGCTGGCCGCGTCAGACGTCTCTGGCCTCGGCGCGATGCAGCGCTCTACCGAAGGGGAGCGTTGGTTCGCCCTGCGCGATCCAGAAGGCAACGGGATCCAGTTCGTGCAATCCGCGAGCGCTGACGCCAACGCTGTTCCCAGCGCGATTAGCGGGCGCATCATCCACGCCGGCTACGCCGTCCACGACCGGGCCAAGCAGGATAGGATGTACCGTCGCCTGCTCGGCTTTCGGCCGTACTGGTATGGCGCATTCGAGCCCGACAAGGTCGACTGGGTGTCACAGCAGACGCCCGACGGTCGGGACTGGCTGGAATACATGATGATCGGTCCGGGCTCGAGCGTGCCGGTGACCAAGGTCGACGCCCGCCAGCTAGGCGTACTTAACCACCTATCCTTGGGCGTTCCTAATATGCAGGCCGCCGTCACGACGCTGTATCGGGAAGATCGCCTGAGCCCGCGTCACGACGGTCCACAAATGGGCCTGGACGGCAAGTGGCAGGCCAACCTCTACGACCCCGACGGCACGCGGATCGAGCTGATGGAGTTCCAGCCTGTGACCAAGCCGTGCTGCTCATCCTTCACGGCCGAGAGCCCGACCAGGTAGGTACTGGCGACGTTGAACGAAGGGCAGAAAGACGGAGTAAGGAAGCGGGGTTCGAGTGACCGCATCTGGATCATGGCGTAAGGTCAACCATTAGAGAGACATATGGGTCGGATATAGCAAATGGTTCTCGGGGCGGATCGGCATGCGGATTCTATGGATCAGGCATGGAAGAGCAAAGGGAAGTCTGCCGGCGATGTTGTTCGGCCTAATCGCTGATCGTCGCACCGTAAATCGGATCGCGGCCACGCACGGGCTGAACCGCCTTGCGTGCCTGTTCGAACCGCTCTGCCGTCGTCTGGCCGGGCGGCTCTTGGCGGGCGACGGGTCGGCCCACGGGCGCCGACGCCGCCTGCGTCTGGATCGCGGCAGGAACGGCTAACATGCCGTTCGTCGGGCCGGCGCGGCGTGTACCGCCGTCGGTCATAGCTGCGTTGGTATCTACGCTGCCGCCGCTGACCGGCGTGTGCATGACGCCCGCTTGGTCGATCGCCCACGACAGGCGTATTCGCTTCGTCGTCATCACCGGCTGTCCGCGTCGGTCCATCGCCGGCCGGAATTTCGCCTTAGCCAGCATGATCGCGCACGCCTTTTGATCGAGCGCGGCATTGCCGCTGCTTTCGGCGATCGTGCAGGCGGTGACCTTCCCCTCGTCGCTGATAGCCAGCGACAGCAATGTCGCGGGCGTTCGGACGGTCCCGGGCGGCGCGGACGCGGCCGGCCCCGTCGCCGCTAGGTCGCGGACTGACAATCCGAATATTTTGGTGAAATTGCCCCGCCACCAGATCGCCAGGCTGGCGACGTCGCCGCGCGTGCGCTTGAAGTACAGCCCGTCTCTCGGGCTGAGCGCGCCGGAACATTCGGGCGCCGATCGCGCGAGCGGCGCGCAACTCTGTCTGACGCGCGCGGCTAGAATGGTCGTTAGTCGTGCCGCATCGTCTACGCCGCTGTCCGCCACCGCGATCCGCCCGGTTGCGAACCGCACGACGACATCGAACGAGCCCTCGGCATTGCCGACGATGGACGCCGTGTCGGATCGGCCATCGCCGTCGAAGTCGCCCTGGACCGGGGCTGCGGACGGCACGGCTGCGGCGACGACAAGCACGGCCGAAACAAGATCGAAATGCATCGACAGTCTCCCTGTGACACCGCCCTTTGCAGAGAGGGGTGAACAAGCCGTTGCGGCGGCACGCAAATCTATAAGCGCCCGCCGATTCTAATGCCGTAAAAGCGCGGTTCGCAGACCGGCTAGCATGCGGCCTCAGACGCTTGGCACCGAAGTAACGAACATATTAGCGATCACTGCGCTCGCGGGAAGGCAGAGAAGCCGTCCGCCGCTGACGCAGTATTTCCCGGGGGGCAGACGTCCATACTTACGCTCACGTCTCGGCATACCTACGTCCGCTCTCGCCCAAAGCCGGACGGCTCATTCAAGCCATCAGCGGCCCTCATCGCTCGGCTTGGCTTCTGCTACTGCGGAGATCGACATGAATGAATGTTCGGAAGTCGAGAAGCGCGTAGGGGGCGTTCAACGACTGCTTCTGGGTCATTGCAGACGACGCAGACTCGCAATCTACACTTACGGCTTTCAATTTTTAACCGCCATATCGTCTGATCAACGCCCGCCGTAGCATCCGGTCTTCCAGCGAGTAGTACAGCGCGATCCGGTCGCCCTCCTCCACGCTCGACGCGGCAAACGCGATGTCGGTGGCCTCGCGGGTCAGCGCTGGTGGCGGCACGAGCAGCGGCTCAAGCCCACGCCCCGTCACCCGCGCGAAATCCGTACTGAAGCTGATCCAGCCGATCCGCCAGCGCGCGTCGTGCGTCGCGCCGTTGTAAAACATCACGGGATCTTGCCCCGCCGCCTGCCAGATAGGCCCGGTCGACAGATGCCAATTGTCCCAGCTGTCTTCGCGGATGCCGAAAGGGTCGGGGAGGACAGTCCAAGGACCCTTCGGGGTCGGCCCGCCTGCCACGCCGATCCGCGACGCGCCCTTGGCCGCATATTCGTAAAACAGGCGCCAATCTCCGGCCGCAGTCTGTGCGAGCGTCGCTTCCTTGATATTGCCTTCGCCGGGTGGTGCCTTCAGCACCAGATCTTCCTTAACCAGCGCGGTCAGGTCGGGCCCCGCAGCTAAAATCATGCATCCCTGCGCGCGCGCAGCGTCCACGCCAGTATAATAAACGAGATATTCGTCGCCGGCCACGAGCACGGTCGGATCCTCGCATCCGCCCCTGTCCTCGGCACCCGGCCCGGGTGTGATTGCGAGCCCCGGATCCATAGTGAAGGCCAGCCCATCGCGACTCACTCCGCGCGCAATGATCCCGGTCGGATCACTGGGCCCGAGCGGATGCGGCACGCCGCGAACCATGATCCGGTACAGATTTCCTTCCGTCCAGACGAACGGGCTCATCATGTCCATGCCGTCGATCACAGACGCAGCGGAGATAGTCACCGTGTCGAGCTGCTCGACCGCATAGGTGATCGTCATGCGCCTTGCGCCACAGTCAATGACAGCCCGCCGTCGATCGTTACCGTGGTGCCGGTGATATAGTCCGCGGCCGGCGACAGCAGGAAAGCGACTAGCGTCGCGACCTCATCGGGCCGACCGGCGCGCTTCCACGGGATTGCCGCCTCCTTCGCCGCCAGCTCGTCCGGATGGTTCAGTGCGGATTGATTCATCGGCGTAAGGATCATCCCAGGCGCGACGCCATTCACCGCGATGCCCTTCGGCGCCAGCTCTAGTGCAAGCGTGGCCGTCAACTGCGACAGGCCACCCTTAGCTGAGTCGTAATCGACGCCGCCCGGTCGCGGCGCGCGTTCGTGAATCGACGATATATTGACGATCCGCCCCGTCGCGTTCTTTGCCTCGAGCGCGCGCACCATTCGTCGGCAGGTGAGGAACGGACCGTAGAGATCGGAACGGATGACCCGGTCGAACTGCGTAAGTTCCATGTCAACGAGCATCACGCCGCTCATGTTCAATCCGGCCGAATTGACCAGCAGGCTGACCATGCCGAACGTTTTTTCGGCCTCCGCGAACAGTCGTTCGACCGCGGCTTCATCACTGACATCAACTTGCACCGCGATCGCGCGGTTGGACCCACCGATCGAGGTGCAGACCGCGTGCGCCGCGGCGGCATCCCTCAAATAGGTGATCACAACGCGGGCCCCGGCTTCGCCCAACACCTTGGCGCAGGCCGCGCCAATGCCGGATTCACCGCCGGTGACGATAGCAATCTGATTGTCGAACATGGTCATCACCGCTGAACCTGCGGCGTAACCTCAAGTTGCATGAATTCGCTGCCATAAAGTACCTTTCGCCTGCGCGGCTGGAGCGCGAGTATTTCAAACTGGGTAACTCGGGTTCTGGGCGCCCACTTATCGCCGATGAACGAACGTCCGGTTTCATGAAGGGGCGATTGACCTGTGACTGACCGGGACTGGGTCTGGCAGGAAGCCGTAGGGCAGGGGTAATCATCCATTTGCTGCCGTTCGATCATAGTCGTGGCGCGCCGAGAAGTAGAGGCTAGGCAGACCATCTCAACCGGCATCCGCATCTATGCGATGAAGACCGTTCAACGGCTTCTTGTCATAGGTCTGTTCGTAGATCAGGTCAGCTCGTCTTTTTAAAGACCTGCTTATAAACGATCGGCGTAGAAAGCAGTGGAATGATAATGGTGGAATTCTCCACTAAATCCTGGCCGACACTATGGTATTCTGAGGTTCGCTCGCTGTCGTCGCCGCGGAATGTCAGAGCGACGGTTCCACCATCAGCTTTTACCGATACATCGAAAACAAGCTCCGGGATGAGCTTCCACGTGATCGGATCTCCGCCTATCCAAACTACGATAGGTGTTTTGGCATCATAGGCGAGGCCGACTCGACCTCCTGCAGTGGAAATTCTAATCCTATTCACCGCGATGGACTTGCGGAGCCTCATCCGAACACGAGGGCGCTTGTCGTCGGAAATGGTGGCGGTAGCGCTATCGATCACTTTGAAAGCGTTTTCACTCTGCGCAGTGTCCAGTTCATAGATGCCCGAAACCACAGCTTGCGCCGGGCTCGCTGAGCCTGAGGTAGAACTTAACATGGTAACTGCGATCGCCGCCAATAAAGTATGATGACGCATCACACGCTCCTCGAATTTTCCTGCTCGTGGGTACGGGGGTAGCGACGATGCGGGTGAGCGCATAGGTGCTACCTTAACTATCGGATCGAAGGACTTACTTCCCCATCACGACATTCGGCAGTGGATAGCCGGGCTTCAAAATTGGTCATTCGCAAAGATGAACCAGCGTCTGAAGTTGAGAAGCGAGGGAAGGGGCGTGAACGTCTGGTTCTGGGTCGAATTGCTTTCCATCGCGCGCTGAAATCAACACGCGCGGCCGGCGAACCATAAGCCTCGTACGACATAATATTTTTTGCGAATCCCAATAGGTTAAGCGTGCGCCTGCGCGCGCCCGTCTCAACGATCATGACAAAACTGTTATATTGCTAGTGACTCGCAACAGCATATGACATAGGGCCCTTCCGATAACGGGGGTTCAGTATGAGTTTTTCGAGTATATTGCTGGCAAGCGCAGCGTTTGTCGGGGCGCCTTTGCCAGCTCCAGCTGAGGAGCCAACGACCGTAGAAACGTCCACCGGATCGGACGACGCGCAGAAGTCCGACGAAATCATGGTCATCGGCAAAAGCTATGGTCGTGCGGTCGGCAAGACCGTGACGCCGCTCAAGGACACGCCGAACACCGTTACCGTGATCGATCGCGATCAGATCGAGGCGCAGAACCTGTTCACGCTGGAAGACGCTCTGACCGCGACCAATGGCATCACCGTCAATGGCGTTGGCAGCGAGGATCCGTCGTTCTTCTCGCGCGGGTTCGCGATCACCAATTACCTGATCGACGGCGTCCCGAGTTTTGCGTTCAACTTCCCGTCCGCCGTGCCGGACTTGTTCTTCTACGACCGGCTGGAAGTACTGCGCGGCCCGGCAGGTTTGTTCAGCGGTTCGGGCAATCCGGCGGGCAGCATTAACATGGTGCGAAAGCGACCGCTCGACGCGTTCAAGATGCAGGCTAGCGCCGGTGCCGGCAGCTACGACAATCTACGCTTCGAGCTCGACGTCTCGACGCCAATCGGCACCAAGGCGGGGTTGCGGTTCGGTGCGATGGCACAGGACCAGGATCAGTTCTTCGCAACCGCGCACCGCAACCGCATTGGCGGGTTCGCGGTCGGTTCGCTCGAGATCGGCGAGCGCACAACG
This sequence comes from Sphingomonas aerolata, assembly GCF_023935825.1. Classification (NCBI taxonomy): domain Bacteria; kingdom Pseudomonadati; phylum Pseudomonadota; class Alphaproteobacteria; order Sphingomonadales; family Sphingomonadaceae; genus Sphingomonas; species Sphingomonas aerolata. The sequence goes on from NZ_CP098762.1 coordinate 1,906,410, forward strand.
CTGACCGTCGGCGGCTATTACGATCGCTTCCGCCCGGCGGTGCAGTCGGGCCTGCCGGGCATCATCGGCAGCGCGGACGGCAGCGACGGCAAGTTGCTCGACGTGAAGCGATCGACCTATCTCGGTGCCGACTGGAACCGGTTCAACGCCGAGACCTGGACCGGGTTCGCCGAACTCGCGCACAAGATCAGCGATCGCTGGACGTTGCGCGCGACCGGCCTGTTCACCGACGTCGATCGCGTCGACATCTACAGCTATATCGGCAACCAGCCGGTCACCGCGACCAATGGCTCGACCAGCCACATCGCCTATCGCGGCGACAGCAAGCAGCAGACGCGATCGTTCGACTTCAACGGCATAGGCACTTTCCCGCTGTTCGGGCGCGACCAGACGCTGATCCTCGGCACAGATTATCAGGCGAGTTCGGGCACGTCCTATTTCACCCGGCTGTCCAATTATGCGCGGATCGACGTGTACAACCCTGTATCGCCTTTCGAGCCGCCGCTGAACCCGTATGGCGCGTCGCCGTATTATCCGGTGCAGGGGACGGGGGCGACCTGTCCCAATTCCAGCACCACGATCACGCCTGCCAATTGCGCGCTGCAGGTCTATGGCGGTTCCTCGACCGACGTCGAGCAGTACGGCATCTATGGGCAGATGCGAATGAGCCCGCTCGCCGGCCTGACGCTCATCGGTGGCGGCCGCGTGACATGGTGGGATACCACGACGACCACGTTGCTGACACCAAGCGGTGTCTTGCCACCGTCGACCCGCTACGGGATCGACAACCGCTTCACGCCCTATGCCGGAATCGTCTGGGACTTGACGTCGCAGCTCAACCTCTATGCGAGCTATGCCGACAGCTTCACACCGCAGGCGGCACCGGTCGGCCGGGCACGTCCCGACGGGCAGCAGATCGAGCCGCTGGTCGGTGCGCAATATGAGGCGGGCACCAAGCTTTCGCTGATGAACGATCGCCTGTTGCTGTCTGCGGCAGCGTATCAGATCATACAGACCAACAGGTTGTTCAACGATCCCGACATTCAGACCGTCGTGCTTCAGACCGGCAAGGTCCGCTCGCGCGGTATCGAGGCCGAGGCGACCGGCGAGATCCTACCTGGCTGGCGGATCAATGGCGGCTATACCTACACCAAGACTAAGTATCTGGAGGACCAGACCACTGCGTTCGAGGGGCTGCCACTGGTGCCGATCGTGCCGAAGCACATGGTTAAGGCGTTCACCAACTACGCCCCGGTCGATGGGCCACTGGCAGGCGCGAGCCTTGGCGGCAGCGTGACGTGGTTCAGTTCGAACTATGGCGGCAATGCGGCGGTGTTCAACGCCGACGGTACGCTGCGCACCCGGTCCACCATCGTCCGCCAGCCAAGCTATGCGGTGCTCGACCTGCGCGCAGGCTATAAGTTCAACGAGAGGGTGGGTGTCTCGGTCAACGTCGCGAACGTACTCGACAAGACCTATTACGCGCGCATCGCCGCCACCGGCCGCGGCAACTACTACGGCAGCCCGCGCACCGCGTTCGCGACGCTTCGGTACAGCTTCGAATGACGGCGGGCGATGCGCATGCCCGTGCGCGCTGGGCGCGGCGCGGCGACATCGCGCTGCGCGTCGTCGCCTCCGTGCCGCTCGCTTATGCAACTGCGAGCCTGTGGGCGATGGCGCTTGCGCGGCTGCTGCCGGGGGATCGTGCCGAGGCGACCGTCACCGCCGCGCTGATCGCGCTCGCCTTGTGCTCGCTTGCGGCGATGTGGGCGTTCGCGGCCCGTAGCGGTTGGCGCGCGATCTGGACACTCGGCCTCGCAGCGGCGGTTGCGGCCGCAATTACGTGGATATCGATCGGCGCGACGGGGCGGGTATGAGCAAGGGCTTCCGTCAGTCGCAGGCGTTCCTGCACACCTGGTCCGGATTGCTGCTTGGCTGGATCCTGTTCCTCGTCTTTGTCGCCGGCACGATCGCGTTCTGGCGCGAGGGGCTTAACCGCTGGATGCGGCCCGAGATCGCGCGCGTCGAACAGCCGATGCGCGTGCTGGCAGGGTCGCAAGCGTTCCTTGCTCGCAAAGCGCCCGATGCGAAGAGCTGGATTATCCCGGTAGCGACGGAACGATCGCCCGGTGCGCAAGTCTTCTGGGTGCCGCAACCCAAGCCCGGCGAAGAACGTGGCAGGCGAGGCAGGCGAGGGCGCGGCGACACGCAGGCACTGATCGGTGCCGACGGACAGGTCGCGCAGGCGCGCGAGACGCGGGGCGGGGAGTTCTTCTACCGCTTCCACTTCGATCTCCACTACATGCCGGTGATCTGGGCGCGGTGGCTGGTCGGGTTCGCGACCATGATGATGCTGGTGGCGGTCGTCAGCGGGATCGTCACGCACAAGAAGATCTTCAAGGACTTCTTCACGCTGCGACGCGCAAAGGGCCAGCGATCCTGGCTCGACGGTCACAATGCGACCGCGGTGCTGGCGCTGCCGTTCCACCTGATGATCACTTATACCGGGCTGGTCACGTTGATGACGCTTCTGATGCCGTGGGCGGTCGTCGCCAATTATAATGATCAGAATACCCTGTTCGCCGCGCTGTTCCCGGCCGCCAACGTGGTCGAGCGGACCGGCCGTCCCACGCCGTTGATCGATCTGCGACGGATCGCGACCGACGCCGAACGCCGACTCGGCGCGCCCGCCAGTTTCATCGAGGTCAGCGATCCCGGCGACGCCGCTGCACGGGTCACGATCAGCCAGAGCGCCAATTCGATGCTGTCCTCGCGGACGCCGCGACTGACCTATGACGGCGTGACCGGGCGCCTCGTCTGGCGTTCGCCGCCACCGGGCGCCGCTGCCGAGACCGCGGGCGCGATGATCGGGCTCCACGCCGGACGGTTTGCAGGCGACGGCGGCCGCTGGCTCTACTTCCTGTGCGGGATCGCGGGCACGCTGATGGTCGCGAGCGGTCTCGTGCTATGGACAGTCAAGCGTCGCGAGCGCCTGCTCGATCCGACCCGGCCGCATCTCGGGTTCCGCCTCGTCGAGCGGCTCAACGTCGCGGTGATCGGCGGTTTCCCGCTCGGGATCACGTGCTTTTTCTGGGCCAACCGCCTACTCCCGGTAGCACTTCGCGGACGCGCCGATTGGGAGATGCACATGCTGTTCATCGCTTGGGCTGCCGCGGCGCTGACGGCCTTCGTCGTCAGGCCGGCGCGCGTTTGGCCTTCGCTATTCGCGGTGACCGGGGTGCTGCTCGTTGCGTTGCCAATGTACGACGTCGTCGCGACCGATCGCGGGTTGTTCGCGTCGCTGGCGATAGGCGACCTGATGATCGCTGGCATCGATGCGGCGATCTCGGTCTTCGGAATAGGGTTTTTGCTGCTTGCCCGCCGCGTCGCGCACCATCGCCCCGCTGCAAAGCGCGTTCGCAGGGCTGAAGCCGCCACCGCCTCCACGGTTCCGGAGCCCGCCGAATGAGCATCCTGTCACTCCTGCTCGCCAGCGCCGCGTTCTTCCTGCTTGGCCTGGCGACCGAGGCGCATCATCGCCGTCGGTTCGGGGCATGTCCGCAGGCAGCGCGGTGTAAAATGTTGCGGACCGGCGGCTGGCTTTCGCTGGTTGTAAGCGTCGCGCCCGCGCTTCTTGCCCGAGGATGGATCTTCGGGCCGATCCTATGGGCAGGCGCGATCATGGCCGGCGCCGGGATCGCCTTCCTCGCGCTCAACTTCGTTCCCGCTCGTGCGATGCGCGATCCGGAAATCCCCAGCCCATCGGTGAGCGCTTCCAGCCGCCTGTGTAACGGATTGGCCTGCAGGTGCGGCGCATCGATCTGATGAATGATTGGCCGATATTGGGTAGCCGACAAGAGCCTACGAATGTCGGCTTGTGGGTCAATGCGCTCCGGCACGCACGGGTTGCGGCAAAGGATCTCCGTAGAAGATGCCTCGGCCATCGGTCGCCAAGTAGACGCGGCCGAAGAGGCGAGGATCGCCCGTGATGACTCGGTATCTAAGACCCCATTGATGCGCGTCGTCGTTAATCCGAAACCAGCGCGCGCCCGCGTCGGTCGAGCGCCACAGCCCGCCAAACGTCTTCGTGACCCCGAAGGCATAGAGAGTCGGCACGTGCCCGCCGGGCGCCGCCTTGCCGAGACCGAAGCTCACGAAATACATGTCACGCAACAGCGGATTGGCTGGCGTGGACGCCACGAACGTTCGGGCTCCGTCGCTAGTGTGGAAGAAGCGGCCGCCTAGGATCAGCCAGAGCTCGCTGGCCGTTCCCGGCGTTGCCGCCGCCATTGGTTGAAACTCCCGTGCCGCCGGGCGCGAGCTGGCAATGCCGGCCGGGAGTCCCTGCGCGGGTGCCTGCGTGAACGTCTTCGCCCCATCACGACTGACGAATATACGCGCACCAGTATAGTCGATCGCGTACCAGGCAAGGGGGGCGACCTTGTCGGCGACCGCATAGGTGCGTTCCGGTAAACCCTTGGGTCGCCACCAGATCCGCCCCCTATCGGCCGTGGCGAGCGTCACTAGCCCAGACACCAGGAAGGTGCTCCCATCCGCTGAAACAGTGATCGGTGCCTGGCCATCGGCGTCGATCCGCCGTGGCGCGGCGGGCCCGATCGCGATTGGCGACGCCAGCATCTTATGCCAGCTGCGGCCTCCGTCCTCCGACCAGCCGAGCGACGCCCCCTCAGGATCGGGAGAATAGCCTGATGCGCTCCGAACGATGATCTTGGGCACCACGCCGGCATAATCGACATTGTTAGTCTGCGGCAGGTCGGGATCGGCGAAGGCCCGCTCCGGCGCGCGGTCGAGCCGATCGTGGACGAAGCCGTGCGTGTCGCCGATGCCGGAGATCAAATGGGGCCCCTCGGGCGGACTGACGAGGCTGAGCGGCACCGCCTCTTCGATCCCGGTGACCCAGGGCCGCCAAACCATATCGGCCTTGTCCGCTTGCCTGGTCCGGAACACCGTCAGCCCCGTGGCATAGGCAAGCGTGGCACCGTCGAACGGATCGAACGCCAGACCCGCGATCCAGCCGCCAAACCCACCCTTGTCGAGCCGGAGCCAGGGGGCCGGCGAGAGATCGCGTGAACTCCGCTCCCGCAGGCTCGACCAGTGCGCGCCGCTGTCGGACGACAGCCAAACGGTATCGCGATGGTTCCAGCGATCGACCGTCGACACCGCCAGCCGGCCGGGATGGAGCCGATCGAGGCTGAGCCCCATGTAGCCGCCCTCGGCCTCGTCACCGCGCTCAGGCGTGATGTTCGTCCATCCGCCCGACCTCGGGTCGAGCTTCCAAACCTCACCTAGTGCGATCCCGTTCGGACCGATGTCGGAGCAGTAATCGATGTAGAGCATGCCCTGTTGGTCTACTGCCGCCTTGACGGGCAGCATGGTCGAGGCCGGACCTCCGGTGACGGCGCTCCAGCTTCGACCGGCGTCGGTCGAGCGGTACAGGTGTTGCACCGTTGCGTCTGCGACGCCGGCATACATGGCGCGCGACCGGCCAAGGGCAGTTTCGCCCGGCGGGCCGAAGACGACGAAGGAGACGCCGCCATGGGTGTGGTTCGCGGCGGGACGGCCAAGCCCCTTCCACGGGAAGCTCTCGACCTTGTGCCACGTCCGGCCGCTGTCCTCACTGTCCCAAAGACCGTCGTGCCGCGATCCGAAGAACAGGTGCGTCCGCCGATCCGGATCAATCGCTAGGCGTTCGCCCAGACCGCGACCGTCCTCGTTGCCGCCCATGCTGAAGGGAACCGGCGTTATTTGCCAGGAAGCGCCGCGATCGGCGCTCCGCATGATCGCCGCAGGTTGGTCGAAGTACATGCCCGCGGCGAGGTAAATGATGTCTGGGTCTACCGGGTCCGGCGCGATGCTTTCGACGCCCATGTAGCTGTTCTGCGCTTGGCCGTCCTGGAGCGCAATCCAGCGCTGCGTAAGGGCATCCCAGCGATAGGCGCCACCCACATCGGTGCGCAAATATGCAAGGTCCCTTTCGGCGACGCTGAACACGATGGCGGGCGAGAACCCGCCGCCACCAATCACGACGTTGTTCCATTTGTACGGCAGTTGGGAGGGAACATGCAAAGTGGGAGCGGCAGCGAGCGAAGCTGCCGCGAGTCCCAGAAGCGGGATAACGAGTTTCACGCGGTCACCCTCTCCGATGTGGCCATTTAGCGAAGCAGGATCGGGACGGATAGTCGAGTCGTCTCACATATCGGCCTAGCCCCCGCCAGAAACGCTACACTCGATTCAGGTGCTGATTCGTAGTTCGAAAACAAATTTGAACTGGTGCGTATCGTCGGATTAACGTCCGTCCGCTTTTGGGCGCGGTGCGATCGATCACGAACGGCCGTATGTGGGTTTGCCTGCCCTCCGATGCTTGGCAGTTCCGCCCAAACCTGGTCGTTCCCCTAGGGCTATCCCTCACCTGAAACCTGCCATAGGTTCATCTTCGAAGGCAGGGATCGAGATGCACTACCCCCTCATGGACATCACGGATCGTATCTCGGAGCCGCCGACTTGGTGGCTCGACGGTATCCCGCGGTATTGTGAATACGATCCAGATAAAGCGACCTTTGCCCGCACAAATATGTTGGTGCGGGTATGCTGCCAACAGTGCCGTCGCGCGTTCGACGTTGCCATCGGCACACAAGCCATCTTGCTACAGAACGTTGTGGAACCCGTCTTAGGCTATCCATTCGATAGCAAGACTGGTGAGACCATTAACGAAGCACACGATGATCCGCCATTTCATCTTCGAGATGACGGCTTCAATTGCCCCGGAAACCCGATGATTGCGGAATGGATCGCTATCCTGCAAGTTTGGGAGAGGTCTGGGGGGGTGTCAATCCGCCGGCCCGATCTGGAAGGCCCTTCGCCCGATAGTTTGGGCTGACACAACGGCAATTTCGCATCTTCTCCGCTCTAAAGCAGACGGACCGAAATCCACCACATTCAGCCGTTCCGACGCCGATCGCGCCCAATGACCGAAAGCGCCAAATTGGCGACGCTCAGACTGCCGATTTACAACACCGAAAGCAGACATTCGTTAAGTAAGATCGTTCCCGTCGTTCCATCGTCGATTGGTAATTTGGAAAATGAGCAAACGGGAACGGATTGGAGAATGGGGATGCCGGGACGGCTACCACACGCGGCCAAAGCGACCGCCCCGCGACGGGTTCGCCACAGAAAAAGGGCTAGGTCGAAGAGTGGCGCGCGACGTGGGTCAACCAGTGGTTGACCCACGAGCGGCAAGCTTTCGGCTTAGCTTTAGAGGACGCCACGCGATAACTCAGTGCGTCAGGAACGCACCAACCGCTTCCTGGAACAGTGCAGGTTGGTCGAGCATCACGAAATGCCGGGCCTCACCAATATCGACGAAGGTGACATGCGGCGCGTCCTTGTACGCTGCATGATACATCGCATCCGCCTGCGACTTGGTGGGCCCGTCGACCGACCAAGGATAGACCAGCGTGATCGGCGTCGCGATCATCTTCATTACCGGGCGCAGGTCGCTGGTCATGTCCTCGTACATCGCAGCGCCGGACACTCGTGGATCGGCAGCTTTCACCCAGCCCGACACCAGCGCGCGAGATGCCGGCTTCAATGCCAGCCGATCTGCAATCGCCTGCGCGGCCGCGTCGCTGACAGGTTTGCCATAGCTGGCCACCTGCACGTCTCGCATCGCCTTGGCCTGCGGCTCGACCATGGCGACGGTCGCGACGGGTGAAAATAGCGTGCCGATGAAAGGCAGTGCGTCGACGATCATTATGCGCCCGGGATCGGCGTGATGCGTTTCGGCCAGCTTCAGCGCAACGAGCCCTCCCATCGAATGACCAACCATCGCGGCACCTGCGATCTTCTCGCGTTCGATGAGCGCATGGAGGTCCTCGACTATGCCGTCGAGTATCCCAGGCGATAGGTTCGCACCCGGGGCATCGCCGGCAAAACCGTTGACCTGAACCACATAGACGCGGTGAGTCTTTGCAAGACCAGGTACCACGCCATCCCACACGGTTCGAGGACTCGACAGGCCGGGGATCAGGATGACTGGCGTGCCTTTGCCTATGGAAACCACCGAAATATGCGACATCTGCATGATCCGCGTGGATGCCTCGGCATGGGTTGCGACAGGATGGAAAGCGGGGCCAATAGTCATGGCTGATAGCGCGATACGCAAACCGAGGTGTCGGATCATGTTATTGCTCCTTTGAAGGGCTGACGAAGACGTCTTCGATGGCGAGGTCGAACAGCTCGGCGAGCTTGAATGCGAGTGGAAGCGATGGATCGTAGCGTCCGGTCTCGATCGCGTTCACACTCTGCCGGCTCACTTCCAGCAGCTCGGCGAGATGCTGTTGCGACCATCCGCGAGCAGCGCGTAGCGCACGCAGATGATTGATCATGACCTCTGTCGCTCGATCAGCATGTTGGCGCACTGTCCGATACCTAATGATCCGAACCACAGCACGGGAACGTAGAAGAGCGGCAGGTGCGGCGCGCCGCCCAGCATCTCGAGGAAACCCAGGATGGATACCAGCGTCATGCTCACGCCGGTCGCGATCAGCGCCTTGCGTACCTCAAGGAGCCGTAGATATTCGTCGCGCATGTCCAGGATCATGTCGCCGATCAGCCAGAAAACGGCTGCGACCGGCAGGCCCGGCAGTGCCGCCAGCACCCAGCGGGCAGGGCCGTGCATCGCGTCGAGGTCGAAGGCACGTTGCACGCCGAACAGCAACACGATGTAGCTGAGCATCGCGCCGATCATGCGCCGATTATAGCGCTTGGTTGCGGGGTCTCGGTAGCGGGTGTTGGCGACGTGGGTGGTCATATGAAAGCCCCTTCGATTTGTTGTGAAGGAAGCTTGTCATGGAAAGCAAGCTTTACGTCAAGTAAGCTTTCCATCGCAGAGAAGTTTTATAACCGAATGTCTCACCGTTTTTGAAGGCGACAGCCAACAAGCAACGTCCGCTAACCGCCGTTCCATTCCCAAAACCGGACGGTCTCTACTTCTTCCCGTTCCGGCCGTTCAGCGGTCGAATGTACGGGAAGCCCGGTTCCCGTCACGCGTGTTTGACAAACAGGTGATTTCGGACGGCAGCCTCTCATTCGTCGCAGAACGCCGTCGCCAACCCCGATTGGCGCCAATCATGTGTTTTGCGTCAGCTAAAAGAGCGTAACTGTCATTCCCATAACTCCTTCAAGATGACGCCATTTCGAGAAAACGTTTTGGGAGCGGTTTTCGGGAAAGCGGCTTACAGCGGGAGTGGTTCACTCTTAGCTTTTGCCCGTCGTTTCCGGGCCGGGTTCGTTTTTGGGAAGGCTGGCGGTTCGCCGGTGGACGCATTTCGACCAGCCCGGCATGAAGCGGACGCGCGGGGGAGTACGCGATTCGGCAACAGGCCGGAGCTAGCTATCAATATAAGTTCATTAGATGATGTTCGATAGAATATTGATCGGCTCGATAGAAAGATCATCACGCTGATGGCAGAGCGCGGCACCTATGTTCACGAAGCCGCCAAGTTTAAAAAATTCTTCGGCCGACGTCGAGGCACCGAAACGCGTCGAGCAGGTGATTGCGAAGGTACGCGCTATCTCTGACGAAGCTGGATTAGAACCCAGTGTCGCAGAGGCGGCATACCGCGCAATGATAGCGGCCTTCATCCAGGTCGAACACAAGGCTTTCGAGCGGCATCAGACCTCGACAGATTAACGGAGGCTATTGCATCCGAGCGCATGCCTTTCCCAAATCGAACCTTTTGGGAACGCTCCTCGCTTCTCAGCCACCCTTCCTAAATGGGAAGATCGGCGCGGACGATCCGTGCGGCGTAGCAGCCGCGTTTTGCGTAATGCGCCTGCAAGTAGGTGATAGCAGGATTCTCGAAGAACCGCTCGATGAGCGGCGCAAGGGCATCCCCGTCCACAAGGTCGGCATCCACCATCTCACCGTTCTCGCTGAACCCACGAAGCGAGATAGGGCGGATGCGAAGTACATCTGGAATTACGTCGATCGCATCCAGCGCGCGATGGGCGCCTTCGCGCACGAAGATGGCGTGCCGGGAACGGTACGGCGTGTCGGCCGGCTGATGCTCGTAATTCAGCAAGATCGCGTGCTCCCCGATGTTCATGTCGCGGACTTCAACGCGATCGGGAAAGCCTGGTTTGCTATCCACGACGTACCGCTTTGCTCCTTCAGCAGCGAGGTCGGCATCGGAAAGCCCGTAAAGGTGACTGAACTGGCCGGGGTCAATGCCCAGGACGCGAAAGGACATGAACGAATTCCTACAGGTCTTACGATCCTATGGCCTGCCGCATATTCGCAGGCGTCCTGTTTCTTGCCATCAAACCCCGTCATTCCCGTTTCAGCATCCTGACGGGAAGACCGGTTGGCGGGATCGCCCAATGGCGGAAATTTGCGGAAGCGTTGCATGATGCGAAACCCACAATTTTTGCATTGTATAAAGAACGGCGAAAAACAGACAGTTCCCCAATGCAAAAGACTGATGCATCTGAATCGCCCATTCAGTGGTCAGTTTCTTCAGGTGTGAACCCCAAAGCGGAGCGTCCGCTAACCACCAATCACGACATTCGCGAGTGAATAGCCGGGTTTAAAAATCGGTCATTCGCAAAGATGAACCAGCGTCCGAAGTTGGGAAGCGAAGGAAGGGGCATGAGCGTCCACTTGTGGGTCTTTTTAATTTTAAACCGAAAGATCGGTGCTATGTTGTAAAAGCTCCTGCTGCTTTCGATTATCAATATCGATGTTGATACCCAGCCACCTGACGATCTGTCCGTCCTTGGCGCGCAACGGGACGGCATGCACACTCATCCAACGGTACTGCCCGTCCTTCCCTCTTAGCCGGTACTCCGCGTCAACCGCTTGCCGATCGTGTACGGTCTCACGCCACTTCTGCATCGTAGCTATTCGGTCGTCGGGATGGATTGCGGTTAGCCAACCATATCCTTTCCAATCGTCATAGCTTTGACCGGTATAGGCTCGCCAGCTGGGGCTGTCGGTCTCAATAAGACCATCCGGCGCACTCTCCCAAGTTGTTGCGGCGATGCCGGTAGCGGCTAATCGTTCATACGCTTCGCCATCACTGAGCATGTCGTGCGCGACCGAATGGCTGTCTGTGCGTCCTTCCGCGACCGAGACGTAATCAATCGCATCACGTTGTTTGGGACCGCCGGTATCGACAGGCGGACTTCCAAGGCGGCTTTTTCGCTCTGCCTTTCTCCGCCTCAGCACTTCGTCCGCAGCCACCAGAAGGCAATTCATGCTCTGATTGTTACCAGTAGAGCGGCTTGATCCGACGCTGGCGGCACAGTTAACCGAATGGCCCTCTAACACATAGGAGCGGTTCAAGACCTGTTCGATGCGTAATCCTTGTTGCTCAACGTCAAAGTCAGACTCGGAGTCCATTTGCACGACGACAAATTCGTCGCCTCCAAGCCTAACAACCATGTCTTCAGGATTTATAGATGTCCGCAACCTATCGGCGACCAAGCATAGCAAGCTATCGCCTACCTGGTGACCAAGCCGGTCGTTGACCGGCTTGAAGTCGTCGAGGTCGACATAGTGAAACGCGATACGTCCGTGTCGCTCTGGCCGGGCGTTTGTCTCAAATGCCTCGGCGAGAGCCAGCCGGTTGCCAAGTCCAGTGAGGTGATCCGTTTTAACCTGACGAGCAAAGGCGTGTCGCGTTGTCGTCTTTGCCAACTGCGAACGATATCGTTGGCTAGCGCTACGAAGGCCGCCTGTGAGCAGCGCAAATAGGCAAAGAGCCGAAACGATCGCATTCGGATCTCCCCGCAGTAGAAGAACTAAAGCTGGCGGGATTACCGCGACAATCAGACTCGTAATCACGATGTAAGGGCGCATCGCGATCGTAGATGCTGCTCCTGCGGCGTATCCCACGACGAGAATGCCGATGGGCATCTGCCATTCTGCAAGCGGCAGCATGTACGATCGTGCGGCAAATAGACCGAAGACAGTCCCGAAGGCCCAATAGGTGAGTGCAAACCGGCGCTCAAAACGCTTGGCAGTGAGTAAGGGCATTTCGGGGTTATCGCACAGCCGTCTCCCGCGGATCAAAACGGCAAGGCGGGCTACGCTCGCGATCGTTCCTATAGCGACCAAGCTCGCTAGAGCGATATCCCGTGAGGCGTGAACGCTGAGCACACCAACCACGAGGAACAGCAACGTCATGATCGCTGCGGGCATGCGCGTGCCGCACAGACTGGCAACAAGCTCGACGTACGTTCCGTCAGGAATATCGCGAACGATTGGGCTCTCAGTGGCTTTCACACGTCTCTAATTAAACGCAAAAGGTGAAGGCATCCTATCCGAACGCTTCCCTCAGGACACGGGGGCTAGCTTAATTAATGCGAAACACATGAGCCCGTTTTCGAAGCTGGGAAGCGTACCGTCCGCCGCAGACGGCGGTTGATGGGTCCTATCAGCCCCACTCTGTCGGGCAGTCCCGCCGACAGTCGGCCATCCATCGGGTACTATAGTAGGTCCATACTTTCTGCGAACAGTTGACAGATAATTCTACTTAGGTTGAGTAAAAGCATGACCCGTAATCGTCGACCATCGAAGCAAATGCTCCTCTTGCTGGAGGCGCTGTCGGCGCACGCTCAGCAGTGTCGCCACGGCTACGATCTGATGAAAGAGACGGGGCTCCTGTCTGGAACGCTGTACCCGCTACTGATCCGCATGACCGACCAAGGGCTCGTCGAGGCCGAGTGGCTTGAACCGGAACACCCTGGCCGTCCTGCTCGGCATGCGTACCGTTTAACGAGTGCTGGAGTGGCATTTGCGCGTATGGCCGCACCTGCCGGCCCAATGACTTTCACCAAGGCCGCCTTCGCGTGAAATCAGCTGTGTCGCGAGCTCTGCTGTCATTGGCCGGTCGGTCTCTCGGCTCGGATCGCCGAACGTGGGCGATGGCCATGGAAGCGGAGTTCGAAGCTGCGGTGGAGGATCGACGTCCATTCCTGTTCGCTCTCGGCTGCCTGTTCGTAGCGTGGCGAGAGATCGGGAAGCACAGCGAAGGACGCCTGATCCTTGCGAGTTACACGCTTGCTCTGGGGTTACTCATTCCGATGGCAACTCTGCAGTTCCAGCAGGCGGTCGGCTTCCTGTCTTCGGCAGACGGTCCGCCTTTTGGTATCCCAAGCGCCGGCGACGGACCGAATCTTTATTTGATCTGGTCTCAGAACAGCGCAATCCCGATATTGCTTATCACGTGGCTTCTGCTCGGTATGGCGCACCTATGTCTCGCGTGGACGCTCGTAGAGGGGGATTGGCCGCGCACCGTGAAGTGCGGCACGCTGATTGGAGCAGCAATGATCACGTTGTCGCTGTTCATGGGCGTATTGATGATCGATCTGTCGTCATTGGGGGTGCAAGTCGCGGAGTTGGTGATCGAATTTGTGGCGGTGGTAGCCATTTCGCGGTGGCACATTCGGATTTCATCGGACACCTCATCCGAACTGCTCGCCCGGTAGCTTGTAGGTGCTTTTCTACGATCCGGGCGAACGACCGGAGCTCTGTGGAGTCACTTGACTCTTAAATCTACATATGTTGCTCTGCGCCTACAGCGAGGGTGGTGAGGTTCGACGCTTACGGCCGACAAAACGCTGCCTAGGTGTGGGCAGAACCGACGGGGGGCACAGTGTCCGACGCGGTGAAAGGGGAGCGAAGATGTGGCGAGTTATCAGTCTCGGTGTCGTCGCTGCCGGCACTGTCTTGCTCATCACTCTTCTCGTCTTCCCGCGTAAGCCTGTCGTTGATGCCGGTGAGGCCGGCCTTTTCGCCAACGACTGCTGCGGCACGGTAAAGCTGGCCGACGGCAAGATGCTGCTCAATGATCAGCGGACGGTATCCTACGTTGTCGCGAGAGATGCAGATGGGCCGTACATCCTGCCCCACGTCGACGTCGGCGTTGTAGCCGATCAGGGGCTCGACGTGGATGGAACACGCTCGGTGCGCAGGCTGCGCCTTGACCGGCTACCTACGCCGACCAGAATTACGCTGCATGAGGGTTTGACACCCTATGTTTTTAAACGGTCGACGCCACGTCTTCGCAAATAACTTCGAAGGGGCCGTTCATCAGCTTGAATGATTTGGTCAGAGCCGCCCTAGCACTACTCATAAATCTACATTTGTTTTTATAATGCGGAGCGATAGCTGCTGGATGTTGTGAGCGGTTGTTCAGCAGCGAACGGTGAAAAGACTTCGGCACGGCATACCGGCCGTGCTGCACGGTGAGGAAGTGGAGCAATGATAAAAACCATGACTAGTGCGTCCCGCGGCTCCCCCTATCGGGTGCTGACGGCCCTTCTTCCACTTCCCGCGACAGGCATCGCCGGCCGCGTAGAGGCGCAGCCACAGGCAGAGGTCGGCATCCCTTCGTTGAATCGCGCGCGCTTGGCCGTGCCCGGGTCGACCGCCACCGATGTTCGTATCTCATCTGAGCCGGGTGTTGTTCTGGCGGGAACGCTGTACCTGCCGGCAGGGCACAGCAAGGGTCCCTATCCTTTGGCCGTGCTGATTGAGGGGAATGGGCCCAATAAACGCGGTGGCTTTTCCGAGATAATCAAACGACTGTCCGCCGACGGCATCGCTGCCCTGGAATATGACAAGCGCGGTGTCGGGCAGTCGACGGGCACTTACGAGGAGCATGTCGAGCGGCTGACCGCGGATGCCCGCGCCGCGGTCGCGGCGATGCGCCATCGCTCGGATATTATCGGCAGCCGCATTGCGTTGGTCGGCCATAGCGGGGCGGTGTGATCGCGCCGTCGGCGGCGGCTGCCGATCCTGACATCGCGGCCGTGGTGACGCTGGCAGGCAATATTGGTGACGGGCTGCCCTATGTCAGGAAGGGGCTTTACAAGCAGATGATGAAGATGGTTGGCGGGGGCCGTGACACCCTCGTCGGGCCGGCGACGGATGCAGCCATGGCTTTGCTCCAGGCTCGTGTAGACAGCGGAGATGCGGCAATGATTGCACGCCTTTATGCCAACGCCGTAGACCGGTTCGAGGCAGCGGGGTTCCCGCGCGCTCAGGCGGAACAAGCGCTCGCCATGATCGACGTTCCAGAGGCCTGGGGCGCACGAAAGCTTCGCTCGGCCTCCGATCTCAGGGCCTTGCACATTCCCGTTCTAGCGATCTACGGGACCAAGGATACGCTGGTGGATGACGCACCTGCGGCGCGTGCCGCTTTGGCGAGCAACCGTCGCGCTCGAATTGTGATGCTGGACGGGCTCGGTCATTCGTTCCAGGAAGGCGCGGTTGCAGGCGAGCCGGATGAGGCGTCAAGGTTGGGCCCGTATCTCGGATCGCCTCGCCTCGTGGCAGTCGTTGGCGACTGGCTTCGAGATGCACTGTGGTCGAAAACTGGCACGGGGATGGGACAAGTGCGGTAACGCGCACCCTTTTGCCGCTCGACGACTAATAAACTGCTGCGTTTGAGCGCCGGTCTTTAGCCTCTAAAGGGCGTTTGACAGCGCTAAGTCGCCGTCCGCTACACATGAACCATAATCGGCTACGCGCCTGTCCTGGCTCGAAGCAGCTGTTCCGCTCTCCTCTCCATTCAAGACGTCCATGGCGGGGGATCATGCGCCAAGTTCAGTCAGCGCGGGGGATGAATGAATGTCTTAAGTTGGGGACCGCGGAAAGGCGCGCGAATGTCCGGGTATGGATCAAATGTGCCCCGGCGTCTTCACCCGAGATCAGCTCTCACGCTCATCCAGCAGCACCCGCAGCCGCTCGGCATCGTCAGGCGTGGCGGGGTTGTAGATAATCATCCCCAGTTCCGGCCTTCCTTCGACGGCGAACGACGAAAACTCCATCGCCAGCAGCCCCGCGTCGGGATGGTGGATACGTTTTATTCCTTCGCCGTGAGCGACCACGTCGTTGTCCTGCCACAGCGCTTCGAACTCAGGGCTTAGCCGAGACAACTCCATGACGAGCTTTATCACCTCGGCGCTGGTGCTAGCGCCGGCGCGCGCCACGTCGGCGCGGAAGGCGCCGACGACGAAGCGGGCGATGCTGTCGAAATCGGCATTGCGGGCGCGGACATGGTCGCTGCCGAACATCAGACGCAGAATGTTGCGTCCCTCGCGCGGCAGCTTGGAATAGTCGGTCAGCAAGACCGCAGCGGCACGGTTCCAGCCGACAACGTCCCACATCGCGGTCTTGATGATCGCGGGGCTGAGCACCATCCCGTCGAGTACCCGTTGCAGGCGAGGGGTGATGCCGTCGACCGGCTGATAGCGGGCCTCTGGCAGACGACCCAGTCCGAGCATGTAGATGTGCTCGCGCTCCGGCTCGGTCAGCATCAGCCCCTTCGCAATGCGATCGAGGACATCCGCAGATGGCGCGCCGCCACGGCCCTGCTCAAGCCAGGTGTACCAGGTGGGACTGATATTCGCGCGGCTCGCAACCTCTTCACGGCGCAAGCCGGGCGTACGGCGGCGACTGCCGCTGAGCCCGAAAGTCGCCGGGTCCAGGCGAGTGCGGCGGTCGCGCAGGTACGTGCCCAGCGAATTTGGTGCTTCAGTAGACAAGATGTATCCTGTTGCAGCTTATACCACGATAAGCTCACTACTTTAACAGGGTCGGGCGCAAGGCGATACATCCCTCGTCAACGAGGAGATTTCCATGCGCGTGTTCTTGACCGGTGCGACCGGCTTTATCGGCTCCCATGTCATTCCCGAACTACTCCACCGCGGTCACAATGTGCTCGGGCTCGCTCGCTCCGACGCGGGCGCGCAGCAGCTCGAAGCGGCTGGCGCCGATGTTCATCGGGGCGACCTGGAACGACCGGAGACCCTTGCGAGTGGTGTCGCTGCGGCTGACGCGGTCATTCACTGCGCATTCGATCACGACTTTGCCAACTTCGTCGAGAATACTCGAAAGGATGAACGCAACATCGCCGCGATGGGCGATGCGCTGGCGGGAACCAACAAGCCGATCCTGATAACCTCGGGCATCGGTATTGGAACGCCGCGCAACGGCGGTCCTGCGACCGAGGATGTGCTCAACCCGCTCCACGCCAATCCGCGCATCGTGACGGAGCTGGCCGCCGCAGCGCTGATCGCCCGCCGCATCGATGTCCGCACCATTCGCCTGCCGCAGGTGCACAATACTACCAAGGCCGGTCTGATCACGCCGCTGATCGCCGAGGCCCGCCGTGCCGGGGCGGTGGCGTATCTCGGCGAAGGGAAGACGCGCTGGGCTGCCGCGCATATCAGCGATGTCGCCAAGCTATACGTGCTGGCTCTCGAGCGCGGCGAGCCGGGCGCGCGATACCATGCGTCGGTCGAGGAGGGCGTCGATGCACGCACGATCGCAGAGGCCATCGGCGAGGGAACCGGATTGCCGGTACGTTCGATCGCAACCGAAGACATCGAGCGCTTCTTCGGCTGGATGACTCCCTTCGCCGCTCTCGACATGACCGCGTCGAGCGTCTTGACGCAGGAGCGGCTGGGATGGGAGCCTACAGGTCCCGATCTACTCACCGATCTCGCCGCGATGGATCATTCCGAGCCCATGATCGGATAACAGAGCGCCGTTGCACGCTGATGTGAGTAGATTCCGCTGGCGTGCAGCGGCGTGACTATAGCCTGAGGATCACACCATGGCCTCGGCCGGTTACGTGAACGAACGGCCGATTCTGGGATGCCGCTTTCGGGCACTGAACGACCGCTTGTTGGTCCGCTCAGACCTCGGTGCGTTCGGCCAATTCCAAAGCGTCCTCCACGTCAACGCCCAAGTAGCGCACCGTGCTGTCGATCTTGGCATGGCCGAGAAGGATCTGAACGGCGCGGAGGTTGCCAGTCGCCTTGTAGATGATCGACGCTTTCGTGCGCCGTAGCGAGTGCGTCCCATAATCCTGCGCCGGTAGGCCGATGCCGACCACCCACTCGCGCACGAGGCGGGCATATTGCCGCGTGCTCATGTGGTCCATGTAGTCGTTGCGGCTCGGGAAAACGAAGTCGTTCAGTGTCCCCCCACGTCGCTCCAACCATGCTCGCATCGTCTTTCGCGCCGTGTCCATTATCTCGAACTGAACCGGTCGTTTGGTTTTCTGCTGAACCACGACGGCGCGGTCCCGGACGCGCCCGCCGGAAACTACATCGCCAATCCGCACCCTGACCACGTCACAGCCACGGAGCTTGCTGTCGATGGCGAAGTCGAACAGCGCTCGGTCGCGCAGTCTCCTCTGCTGGTCGAGCCAGAAGCGAATGGCCCAGACCTGTTGCTGTTTCAGCGCCCGCTTCGCACCAATCAGCCGGCCTTCGTTCCAAGGCCGAAGTTCGTGAAAGGCGGGGTCCATTGACGAGTGACCCATCGATCATCTCCATCGGCCCAGATCGGTCAATCGAGGATGCGCATGCGCAGTAAACTGCCGGTTTAGAAATGTGGTTGATTAGCCGTCGATGATGCTGAACGAGCTGTCGGTTTCGGGCGGCGCCTGGCGGTCTCTGTGCAGCCGAAAGTGGATTTCACTTGCTCGGCGCCGTCAACGTCCGCTTTGGGAACGATGGTAACATCTGAACCAGAGCTCCAGCCAGGCTCGTCATGGGCGCTCGCCGAGGCTTTAGAATGTTTCGATGCCCACGTCCAAGAGCCTGCTATAGGCCGGCTCATGACAGACGTTCCGACGGAAGGACCGGCCTTCGAGGCAATGATGCGCGAGATCGATGCGAAGCTTAAGGCGGAGGGGGTGGAGATTCCAAGCCGACCCATCTCCGCCGTCGGCGAGGTCAGCATCCGTTACGGAGACATCCCGATTCCGCTCGGCGATGGGGCCATCAAGATGCCGCCGGCGCTCGAACGCCACCGACCGCTCGCGGCGGCGATACGCAAGTGGTACGACGACACCTACGGCGACCGGATCAAGATCGACATGTCTGCCGGAAGGATCGTCCTGCTGTTGGAGGGCGACCTCTACACCCTGCGGATCCCTCGCTTCTTCGGCAGCGTCAACTTCATCGTTGTCCGAGAATGGCTTCCCAAGGTGCCGATCGGCCGTGGTCCTGCAACCTGCAATGTCGTGCAGCTTGTGGACGACATGACGCCGGCGATGGCAAAGACCCTATCCGACGAGGCGCTGCTGGCGATTTGGTCCGCGTTCGAGATTGGCCTGCCTGCCTGCTACACGCTCGAGAGCACGCAGAGCGAGTTGATGGCCATCGCACGCAGCGACGTAAAGGTCGCGGTTTCGAACCTGATGGACCGAAGCGACCACTTCGGTGCCTCGAAATGGGCATCGTTGCAGTCAGCCGAGAAGGTTCTGAAGGCTGCGATCCTGCTGAGGGGGCGCTCGCTTCAAGTTCGTGCACGAACTGAAGCCGCTGTGCGATCAACTTGCCGGGCTCGGCGTCGTCTTCGACCATGCCCAGCTCATCGCCGACATCCAGTGCACGCCGAAGATCCGCTACGGCGAGGAGCCCTGCACGCGCGAACAGGCGCTGGCAGCGCATCAAGCCTCGCTGGTACTGGTCAACCGGCTGCGCGACGCAGGCGCAGGCTTCGAGCTCGGACTGGGCGGATGAAGGTTCCCGCGGGGAGCGCAGTATTTGGGGTAGGCGGTCGGTCGGTGCAGGTCGCCGTCGCTGATCGCTCGAATGAACGTGCGGCCGTTTTCAAGTAGCGCGCGACAGCCGCGAATGACCGACTATGGGTCAGCGCCGGGGGGCGGCGTGGTGTCGCCGAAAGCACGAAGTTGCGGATGGGAATGGTAGACATCTGACTATTGGCGCCTAAACCCACCCTTTGGATCACCGAGAAGGCCAGGTTAAGATCACGCGCCAGGCGGACTTTTCTTTTTCGCGTTTTAGCCGCAAGTAACAGCTAGATGGCTCTCTCACCCGACTATTATTCTGTTCTAGGGGTGCCCTCGACGGCAAGTCGCGAAGCTATCCACAGCGCGTGGAAAGCGCTGCTCCGTCAATATCACCCCGACGCCAATCATGGTGTGGATGTTTCTGCTCGTGCGAAAGAGATCAACGAGGCGTATTCCGTTTTGGGAAAGAAGGAAGCACGCGCCGCCTATGATCGGTCGCAGATCAGGCTGTCTGCCCACCGAGCGACCGCGGACCGCCCGTTTCACCCCAGGAAAGCCGGCAGGCGCCCGATGGGACCTAGTCCGTCGATGCAGCCCAGCGGTAGCTTCTCGCAGCCGCTAGAGACCAACGAATGGCTGATGGGCCTTTTCCTGCTGATCCTCACCGCCGCACCGATCGCTACAATCCTGGTTCTGTGGAATGAGGAATCCGGATTGGCGCCTACGGTTCGACGTAGCGTCGCCGCTAATCCCGCGCCTGAGCCCCCCGCAAAAGCCATCCGCGGCTCATTGGGCACAAAACTCGAACTTGGACAGCCTGCTTCCTAAACTATTGCCCAGTCGCGACTTTCGAGTTCGCAGGGCAGGCGCCAAAAGCGGTCGTAACGCGAAGATAAACGAGCGGCCGAAGTTGGGAAGCTGAGAAGGGGGCGGGGACGTCTGCTTCTAGGTCCTTCCGGTTTTATTGATGTGTCAACGCATTAGTATTTGCTGACGCCTGTTAAGCTGGTCGGACCGGAAGGGACGACGCCGTCGAACCGCGTTTTACCGGGGAGAGAAACTGCGAGGCTGAGATCGCCGTCGTGCCCCCGGAAGATTTGCCGGGCGAGCGCCAGACCCACGCCCGTGCCCTCGGTCTTGGTGGTGAAGAAGGGGCGGAAGATGTCAACCTGGTTTGCGGTTGGAATACCGGGGCCGGTGTCCGTCATCGTAAACTGCGTTTGGCCGACGAGGGCAGAGATGGCGAGCGTGACCCGCGCGTCGGAAGAGCCGTGCAACGCCTCGGCTGCGTTCTGCAACACCGCCCAAAGCGCCGCGGTCAGTTGATCCGGGTCGGCCAGCAGATGGGCCGGTGCATCCAGGAGGTCGGTCGTAAACGCGATTCCCGGCCATCTCGTCGTAAACAATGCCGCCAGATCGCTGACGAACCCGGCCAGAGGAATACGCTCTATCGAAGGGGCGGGCAGCTTCGCCAACCCACGGTAGCTTTCGCCGAACCGGTGCAGGCTGGCGGCGCGGCGTGCGACGGTCTCGACCGCGTCACGTACCTTGGGCAGCATCGGGTCCGGATCGTCGAGCATCGCCACCGCGGTCTCGGCTAGCGAGGCGATCGGGGTGAGGGCGTTGACGATCTCGTGGCTCAAGACCTGGACGAGCTCGCGCAACGCCGCGGCCTCGGCGGCCTTCAGTTCGGCGTCGATGTCGATCAGCGCGCCGATCCGCGTCATTCGCCCTGCCAGCGCGAGGTCGCCGGTGGCCAGCGCGAAGCTCCGGATGTCGGTGTCATACCCGATCTCGATCGTGGCGGTGCGGCCGGGGCGGGTGTCGGCGAGCGCGGAAACGAGCTGCTCAGGCGGATCGACGACCAGATCGCCTGCGCCGAGCAATCGCCGCGCGGCACGGTTGACGGCGCGCAACCGGCCGTCTTCGAGTGCGACCAAGGGCGCAGGCGACAAGTCAAGATAGGCGTTCAGACGGCGCCGTTCCTCTTCTCCAGCAGACGGGGTCGGGATTGGTGGCGCCGGTATCGGCGAGCGCTGACCAGCATCGACCAGGTCGAGTACGGCGATCCAGATCGCGATCATCGCCGCGAGGAGCGCGGTGGCGTACAGACCGCGTGTGGCCGCAACCGCACCACCGGCACCGGCCGCAGCTATTACCAGCGCGCGTACGACCGCGCGCGTCCGGTCAGAGGCCATAGCGTGCCATTCGGCGATAGAGCGCCGCGCGGGTCAGTCCGAGCTGTGCGGCGGCGCGGCTGACGTTGAAGGCGTGGCGCTCGAGTGCTGCGGTGATCAGCGTTTCCTCGTTACGCGCGAGCGACAGATCGGGGGTGAGCGATTGCGCCTCGGCGCTACCGGGTGGACGCAGCAGGTCGCCGATCGCGTAAGTCTCGCCATTGCCGAGCAGAACCGCGCGTTCCATCGTCTGGCGCAGACCGCGGACGTTGTCGGGCCAGCGATCCGCCGCGATCGCCTGCACAGCGTCCGCATCGAGTGGTCTGAGGGGCTTGCCGTGGCGGTAGGCGAACAGCGCGAGGAAATGGCGTGCGAGCAGCGCCGCATCGCCCGCGCGATCGACGAGCGGCGGGAGGGCGATTTCGATCGTTCCGACCCGGTCGAGCAAATCTTCGCCGATCGCCCCCCGAACGCCGTTGCGATCCAGTCGCGTGGTCGCGATGACGCGGATGCCGTCGAGCGCTGAGAGGAGAACGCCGTTGAGCGCACGAGGCAGGCGGTTGATATGGTCGATGACCAACAACCCGCCAGCGGCCGCCGCCATTTGCTGGGCGATGACGGCGGCGTCCGCGGCCTCGGCGTCCAACGTGATGAGCGGCAGGGCGGCGTGGGACGAGGCCTGATGAACCAGTCGGGCGACCAGCGTCTTGCCGGTGCCCGCAGCGCCGTGGATCAGGATCGGGGCCGCGGTCGGCGCGACGCGAGCGACCAAGTCGCGCGCGCGCGTAATCTCGGCGCTTTCGCCGAGCAGGATGCCGTCATGGACGGGCGGTGTCGCCGCTGTCTCCAGCTTCGCGCGGCGCAGCGCCAGCCCGCGCTCTACCGTGGTCAGCAGGCGCTCGTTGTTCCAGGGCTTAATCACGAAGTCGGTCGCGCCGCTGCGCATCGCCCGGACGGCGACCGCGATCCCGCTATGCCCGGTGACGACGATGACGACGGCGCGCGCGTCCGCTGCGATCAGCCGGTCGAGCATCGCGAACCCCTCCTCGCCGGTTGTCCGTCCCCGCGCGAAGTTGAGATCGAGCAGGATGACGTCGATTGGTTCGCCGGCGAGCAGCACCCAGGCCGCCTCCGGGTTCGCTGCGGTCGACACGCGCATGCCGTGCCGTTCGAGCAACAGCCGCGCTGCCTTGGCGATGTCGGGATCGTCGTCGATGACCAGGATGTGCGATTCGGTTGACATGGCCGTCATAGTGTCCGGAAACGGACAGTTGGTACAGTAGGGTGAGCGCTTCAGCTGCGGAGCACGGAATTATGCAGCTTTGGCAGTAGTTTAGGATCTGGTCGCTCCGTCCCGTACACTCTCTGCATGACGGAGACGACCTTGCCTGGAACGGGCGCCGCGATGGACCGGCGTATCGAGCGGCCGCACGCCAAGCGGCGCAAGCGGATCATGCGCAGTGCGCTTGCGATCGCGGTGGTGGCTGCGGCGGTGCTGCTATGGCTGCTGATGCCCGGCGCTAATGCACTGACCGTCGATGCCGCCGCGATCCGTACCGGCGATGTGGTGCGCGCGCCGTTCCGCGATTTCGTGCCGCTCCGCGCCGAGGTGGCGCCGTTGCGGACCGTGTTCGTGACCGCGATCTCCGGCGGGCAGGTCGCCGACCTTGCAACCAGCGATGGCGCGATGGTCGCCGCCGGCACACCGCTCGCACGTTTGTCCAATCCGTCGCTCGAACTCGACGTGGCCAGCCGCTCGGCGGAGATCGTCGGGCAGTTGAGCGCGATCAGCGGCCAGCGGCTGTCGGTCCAGAACACCCGGCAGGACGGCGCGCGCGATCTGGCCGAGGCACGCAACGCGCTGTCAAAGGCGCGGACGTTGCTCGCGCAGAAGCAGGTGCTGTTCGACCGGGGGATCATCACGCGCGCCGCGATCGATCCGGTGCGCGAGGATGTCGGGTATCAGCAGGCGCGGGTTGCTGCGCTTGATCGAGGGACCGCCGAAGCCGGCGCTACGCTGGCGGATCAGTCCTCCGGCATCGCCGCGACCGCGCGGCAGTTGCGCGAAAGCCTGGCGATGGTTCGGGCGAGTCTCTCCGCCTTGGTGCTGCGCGCGCCGGTTGCGGGACGTCTTACTGCCTTCACGTTGCAGCCCGGGCAGACGCTCAAGAGCGGCGACCCGGTCGGGCAGATCGATTCCGAGGGACAGTGGAAGCTGACTGCCGATGTCGACCAATTCTATCTCGGGCGCGTCCGCGTCGGGCTCGGCGCGTCGGCCGATATCGACGGTCGGAGCTATGCGATGTCGGTCATAAAAATCCTACCGCAGGTCACCGAAGGCCGGTTTCGCGTCGAACTCGGCTTTCGCGGCCGCCCACCCACGGGGCTGAACCGTGGCCAGACACTCGACGTGCGGCTCGTGCTTGGCGCGGACCGTCCGGCGGTGGTCGCACTGTCGGGCGGCTGGCTCGATGCGGGCGGTACCACCGCTTTCGTGCTCGATGGGAACGCGAAGGCCGTCAGGCGCGCGATCGTCACCGGCCGACGCAATCCCGATCAGGTCGAGATCGTCTCCGGCCTCGCCCCCGGCGACCGGATCGTGACCACCGCGCTCGGCACCTACACCCCCTTCCAGACCCTCCTCATCCGATAGGATTCGATATGATCCAGTTACAGGACCTCAGCCGCACCTATGCCTCGGACGAAATCGAAACGACTGCGCTCGGCGGCATCGACCTCGCAGTCGAGGCGGGCGAGTTCGTCGCGATCATGGGGCCCTCGGGGTGCGGCAAATCGACGCTGCTCAACATCATCGGCACGATCGACCGGCCCACGGACGGTCGGTATCTGTTCGAAGGGGCCGACATCGCGCGCGCGCCCGAAGCCGAGCTCGCCAAACTGCGGCGCGATCGGCTGGGCTTCGTCTTCCAGAGCTTCAACCTGATCGACGAGTTGACGATCGCCGAGAACGTCGCGCTGGGTCTCGCCTATCGGACGATGCCCGCGCGCGAGAAGAAGGACCGCGTCGCGGCGGCGATGGATAGGGTCGGCATCGCCCACCGTCAGCGCCATCACCCGCATCAATTGTCGGGCGGCCAGCAACAGCGCGCGGCGATCGCCCGCGCGATCGTCGGCGAGCCGCGGCTGATCCTCGCCGACGAGCCGACCGGCAACCTCGATACCGAGAACGGCGCGCAGGTGATGGACATCCTTGGCCAACTGAACGCCGAGGGCGCGACGATCGTGATGGTCACGCACAGCCCGTCGCACGCCGATATCGCCAAGCGGACGGTGCACATGCTCGATGGCCGCATCCTGTCGTCGGCACGGCGTGCCGCCTGATGCGACGCTCGCTCCAGATGCTCGTGCTGATGCTGCTCGTGGTGGTCCTCGTCCGCCATCTCGCCGCGACCAAGTCCGGCCCCAAGCCCGGCCCCGATGCTGCAAGCGACGCCTGAAGGAACCGCCATGTCCGCACTCACCAGTCTCTATCGCTCGCTCGCGCATCACCGACTGTTCGCCCTGCTCAACATCGGCGGTCTCGCACTGGGGATCGCGACGTTCCTCGTCTTGTTCCTCTTTGTCCGGTTCGAGACCGGGTACGACCGCGTATTGCCGCAGCAAGACCAATTGTGGGTGATGGAGGAGCGCTATGTAATGCCGGGCTATCCGGCGGACACCAATCCGAACACGATGGGCAGCGAACTCAAGATCCTGCAGGCGGATTACCCGCAGCTGGTCGGCACGCGCTACATGAACATGGCGGCGACGGTGCAGCAGGGCGGGCAGGCGACCGCTGAGGACTTGGGCACGGTCGACCCGAACTTCTTCGATCTCATGCGCTTTCCCGCGATCGAGGGGAATCCAGCGGCCACGCTCGCCGATCCGAACGGCCTGGTGGTCACGCAGAAAACCGCGCGGAAATATTTCGGGAGCCAGTCGGCGATCGGCCGGACGCTGCAACTGTCGATCGATGGGACGACCTATCCCTACAAGGTCGGGGCGGTGCTGCGCGACATGCCCGATGACGTCACCTTCAAGAGCGAGATGTTCGCGCAAATCTCACGGACTCGCTTCGGCAACGAATGGTGGGAGCATTGGGGCAGCGCGTCGCTGACCACGTTCCTGCGGTTTCCCAATGCGGTGGCAGCGCGGGCGTTCGAGGCGCAATTGCCAGCCTTTCTCGATCGCCACGCTTATGCCGGGGGCAATCTCAAGAAAGGCGAGTATTTCCAGTCGCTGAGGCCGCTCACCGCGATGCATCTGTATAGTCCCAGCGATCGTGCGATCGTCACGACGCTGGGTGCGGTCGGCTTGCTGACGCTGCTGATCGCGATCGTGAACTACGTCAACTTGGCGACCGCGCGTGCCGGGCTGCGTGCGCGCGAGGTGGCGATGCGCAAGGTGTTGGGCGGCACGCGGCGGTCGCTCGTCCGTCAGTTCCTGGGCGAGGCGCTGGCGACGGTCGCGGTGGCGGCGCTGATCGGGCTCGCGCTTGCCGAGATCGCGCTGCCTTTCATCAATGCGCTTGGCGGAACGACACTGGCGATCCGCTACGTCGGATGGGACGGCGTCGTCCTGCCGCTGGTCCTGCTGGTCCTGGGCATAGCACTGGTCGCGGGGCTGTATCCCGCGTTCGTACTATCGGGGTTTCGCCCCGCCGCGGTGCTCGCCTCGACGCGAGCACCTGGTGGTGGGCGTAGCGGGACCCGGCTGCGAAGCGCGTTGGTGGTCGTGCAGTTCGCGATCGCGATCGCATTCGCCATCGCTACCGGCGTCATGCTCAGCCAGACCGAGCATATTCGTGACGCCGATCTCGGGTTTCGTCGCGACGGTTTGATAATCGTCCGCTCGCTGATGACTGGCGGGATCGACTCCCCACAGCGCGCGGCGATCCTGCGCAGCCTCGCGGCGGCCCCCGGCGTCACCGGCGTCACCGTCGCCAACAATGCCCCGGGCGACCAGAGCACGACCAATTTCTCGGGATACAGCCGTGCAGGCGCGTCGGGCAGCAAGATATCGTTGATGGATGTCGGCACCGGTCGCGACTATTTCCGCGTGTACGGCGCACGTCTCGTCGCGGGGCGCCTGTTCAACGCCGCGCATGCCGACGACCGCGGCCTGTTGACGACGGCCGAACGCAAGCGGGCCGGGCCCAATGTGATGATCAACCGGACGGCGGTGACCGCATTGGGCTTCGCGTCGCCGGCCGCGGCACTGGGGCAGGCGATCAACGATGGCGAACGGGACTCGACGATTATCGGCATAGTCGACGACCTGCGCTTCAGGAGCCCGCGCGATGCCGTCACGCCGGTCGCCTACACCTACAACACCGTCGATATCCTCTCGCCGTTCGCGGGGGTACGCTATGCCGGCCGCGATGCGAAGACGATGATGGCGGCACTCGAGGCGGCGTGGAAGCGCGTCGTGCCGGGCGTTCCCTTCGAAGCGCGCTCGGTCGAGGACAATCTGTACCAGCGCTATTACAAGGCGGACGCGCAACGCTCTCGACTGTTCACGATCGGCGCGGTGCTGGCGGTCCTGATCGGCTGCATCGGGCTCTACGGCTTGGCGGCGTTCGACACCGCACGGCGGGTGAAGGAGATCGGCATCCGTAAGACGCTCGGCGCCTCGACCGCCGAGGTGTTGCGGCTGTTGATCGGGCAGTTCCTGCGACCCGTGATCCTCGCCAACCTCGTCGCGTGGCCGCTCGCCTATGTAGCGATGCAGCGCTGGCTCGGCGGGTTCGACGACCGGATCGCGCTGTCGCCGCTGTTCTTCGTCGGCGCCTCGCTTGCCGCGGTGCTGATCGCGAGCGGCACCGTCTTCGGCCAAGCGTGGCGTGTCGCCCGTGCCGAACCCGCCCGCGCGCTGCGCCACGAATAGGGGCCGATCGATGTCCTCAGCCTTCCTAACGTTGTACCGTTCGCTCACCCGGCATCGGCTCTACGCCATCCTCAACATCGGCGGGCTCGCGCTCGGAATCGCGGTGTTCCTGGTACTGATGTTGTTCGTCCGGTTCGAGACCAACTACGACCGCGTGCTGCCGGGATGGGAGCGGGTCTGGACGATCGAGCGCACGATCCAGTTTCCCGGCAACCCCGAGGTGCAGATCCCGTCTTCGCCTACACTTTCCGGTCAATTGGCGGCTGCGTTCCCCGATCTCGTCGCGGCGCGGATGACGCCCTACGACACCGCGACGGTGCTAACCGGGAATGCAAGCACCACGCACAAACTGGCCTTGGTCGACCGCGATTACTTTCGGATCTTTCCGTTTCCCGTCGTCGAGGGCGATACCGCGAGCACGATCGCTCGCCCGGATGGGATTGTCGTCACCCAAAGCGTCGCGAAGGGGTATTTCGGCAGGACAAGCGCTCTCGGGCGGACGCTGACGGTCGCGATTGACGGGAAGGCGCGTACCTACCGGGTCGGAGCGGTGATCGCCGACCTGCCGAAGAACCAGACGTACGCCAGTGTCCTGTTCGCGGCGATCCCGGCCGAACTCGGCGACGATTCCCGATCCAACAGCAATGGTGTCGTGACGTTTCTGGCTCTCCCTGACGCTGCGACGGCGGATCGGATCGGTGCATTCATGCGGCGCCATCCCGATCCCGGTTTCAATCCCGAAGCGCGTCAATTCTTGAAGGAAGGCATCGTGCCGCTCTCCGGGCGCCATCTTGCCGGCGACGGGGTCGGCACGGTCGTTGCCGTGCTGGGCGGGGTGGGGATCGTCGCGCTGTTGCTGGCGGTGGTCAATTACGTCAATCTCGCGACCGCGCGCGCAGGCCTCAGGGCGCGGGAAATCGCGATGCGCAAGGTCGTGGGTGCGACCCGGCGGATGCTGATCGGGCAATTGCTCGGCGAGGCACTCACCGCCGTGACGATAGCGGCGTTGATCGGGCTGGCGCTTGCCGAGATTGCACTGCCGTTCGTCAACGCGATCGGCGGCACCGATCTGTCCATTGTTTATTGGGAGGGTGCCTATTGGGGGTCGGGGTCTATCCTGCCGCCGATAGTGGCGATGACCGGGCTGGTGACGCTGTTCGCAGGGTTCTACCCGGCCTTCGTGATATCCCGGTTCCTGCCCGCGGGCGTGCTTGCCGCGGCCCGGACTCCCGGCGGTGATCGCGCGGGCGCACGACTGCGCAAGACACTGGTGGTCACCCAGTTCGGCATCGCCGTCGCGCTGATGATCGGGACGGCGGTGCTGTTCGCCCAGACCCGGCATGTCCAGCAGGCGGATATCGGCTTCGGGCGCGACGGCCTGATCATGATGAGCGGTTATGGCGATCCCGCGCTCGATCCGGGGCAACGTGCCCGGTTGGTCGATGCGATGGGCAAGACCCGCGGGGTTGCAGGCATCACGACGAGCGGCGTCGTGCCCGGCGGCGGTACGTTCGCGATCGCCAAAATGAAACGCCCCGGCGCGACAGGCGAGCCGCCTATGATCGTCCAGGCTACGGTCGGCGAGCATTTCTTCGACACCTACCGAGCCCGGCTGCTGGCAGGTCGAGCCTTCGATCCGGATCGTTTCGCACTGGACATCGGCAATGGCGGCGCCGGAAGCGGGTCCCTGGCGGGAAGAGTGGCGAACATCATGCTTAATCGTACTGCTGCTCGACGCTTGGGGTTCGCACGAGCCGGCGAAGCGATCGGCGAGATCGTTTCGCTCGACGGCGGCACGGTGAGGATCGTCGGTGTGATCGCCGATATGCGCTTCGGGACGCCGCGCGAGCCAGTCGAGGCGTTCGCCTATAGCTATCGGCCTGGCGGTGGCTATCGCGCCATCGTGGTGATCCGTACCTCGGCCGATGCCGCAACCGTCCTGGGGCGGCTGGAAACGACGTGGCGCCGCATCGCGCCGGCGGTTCCACCAGCAGCCACGACGGTCGACCAGAAACTGTACGACTCCTATTACCGCCAGGACGTGCAGCGGTCGCGGTTGTTTACAGCCGGTGCGGTGCTAGCGGTAGCGATCGGGTGCCTCGGGCTCTACGGTCTGGCAGCGTTCGATACCATGCGGCGGGTCAAGGAGATCGGTATCCGCAAGGTGCTGGGAGCTTCGACCAGCGACGTGATGCGGCTGCTGCTGGTCCAGTTCCTCAAGCCGGTCCTCCTGGCGAACGTGATCGGGTGGCCGATCGCGTGGTTCGCGATGTCGCATTGGCTGAGCGCGTTCGACGACC
This sequence comes from Sphingomonas aerolata, assembly GCF_023935825.1. Classification (NCBI taxonomy): domain Bacteria; kingdom Pseudomonadati; phylum Pseudomonadota; class Alphaproteobacteria; order Sphingomonadales; family Sphingomonadaceae; genus Sphingomonas; species Sphingomonas aerolata. Next base: position 1,936,353 of record NZ_CP098762.1, read on the forward strand.
GTATCGACCTTTCACCCTACTATTTCGTCGGTGCCAGCGTGCTGGCGCTTGTCATCGCGGCGGCGACGGTTGCCAGCCAGGCATGGCGCGTCGCACGGGCCGAACCCGCGCGCGCGCTGCGCCAGTTCTAGGAGGCTGAGGCAGGCGGGTTTGCTGCCCGGTGCGCAATGGCATGCCCAATTAGCCGACCACCGTGACGCCAACGGTCCGATTAAGGTAAGCGACTGGACGAGGTGTAGGTCGAATGTGTCAAGCTCAGCGCAGCGTGAAGATGAATGAGTGTCTGAAGTTGAGAAGGCGGTAGGACACCTTGAATGTCGGCATATGGGTCATATCAGCCCCGCGCTGCCGGGCAGCTCCGCCCACAGCCGGACGTTGCGGTGGGAAATCTGCAATTCCCAAAGCGGACATCCGTTCATCACGATGATGCCGTCTCGACCGCCGTTATCGGTCCCCAGCAATCGTGCGTTTCCGTCGCGCATAAGTTTAGCATTTAGTGCCTGAGCTATCGGCCGAAATGCGCGCCAAATCCTCAAGCAGTTCAATGTAGCTTCGGGCTAAACAATCATTTTAGAACAACGAGATCGCTCTTTTTGGATGCCCTAACTTCCGCGCACTCTGTGAAATCGACGATGCCGCTGCCCTCGTAAGGCGTTCCGGGTAGGCAGAGCAACCGGCCGGACCAATTGTAGCAAGTTGTCGCACTTTGATGCACATAGTAGAGCGCGAGCGGCTTGGCGTAATTGCCTATTGCTGCTTCAGGCGGGGCATACGCAGTTGCGGGGATGCTAACTATTCACGAGCGGGAGGATATACTAGGCATCCAGGCGTTAAAGGGTGCTTGGCGGATCCAACGCGTTGCTATCCATTTAACACCGCCTGAAATTGGCAAACCAGCATGACGCGCTAGCGGATCTGGAGCCCCGTCTGCTCCGATGCTTGTGAATGCGATAATATCTCCAGCACGGGGAGTTATGCGGAGATTAGCGGAAGGAAACTCCGTCTCACCTCCACCGAAACCGTCATTCAAGTACGCGATCGCTGTTACAGTCCTTTGATTAGTTGCACCCGGCAGCGCGTCAGAATGCAATTTGTATTCTTGGCCAGCCGCGTACTTCAATATCTGCAAGGGTTCACCGTTCTGTAACGGTGTCTGCGTCAGCGCAGCAAAACGACGGTTTAATGCAGCCACTGGCAGCGTTTCCTGGGCCGGGCCTATCGTCGCGCTGACAGATGTACGGATAGGATGCGGAATCGCCCGATGTGTCACGGGATCAATGACGACGGAGGGTTCCAGAAGAGGATGCCCTGCACCTGCGATGTGGAGGCATTCAGCTTGGGTCAGTGCGCCGCGGAACCGAACCACATATGGAGATCGACAAAGCACCTCTGCTGGGGGCAGGTGCCGCGGATAGCCGTTCGCATCCAGCTTCATCGCATGGATGATCTCGATGTGCTGGTTCGCAACCGGATCTGTTTTCGCTGCGGTCTCCAATAAACCGACTGCGCGGCGCCAGTCACACGGCCCGCCCGTGCCATTGGCTGTCAAAGCCGCTTCGAGAAGAGCCGCATCAACATGCCCGATCTCTACCGTCCGGCGCAACGCCGCGCGCGCACGCGATAGATCACGCGGTATCAGGTCGCCTCGTAGTAGCCACGTGGACAGCTCGGCCATAGCAGAAGCATCGCCGAGCTGACCGGCCTTTTCGAACGTCGCGATGGCCCGCTCAGGTTGGCCGTTTTTGGCAAAGCGAAGAGCCGACGCGAATATATCGGCATGCGTCATATTGTCACCAGTCAGTGAGGGGCGGGGAAACTCCCGCCCCTCATAGTTATCAGAACGTTGCTCGGACGCCGGTGAAGAAGCTCCGCCCAATGACTTCGTAGATGGCGCTACCTGCCCCAGTCGCAGTCGTGCCCAACGGAGGCTTACGGTTCCCCAGATTGTCGATACCTACGAACCACTCCATGCCCTTGCGGTTTGTCGTATCCGAGCCGAGTTGCACCGAGGCGCGCACATTGTGGTACACGACGTCTGGATAGCGCCGGATGTCGTTTACATCGACGTTCTGCGCCGGATTGCCGTTGATCGGGTAAAGGTTGGCATAGGCCGTCGTAAACATCGGTCCGATGTAATGCGCGCCATAACCTACGGTGAACTGTCCAAGTGTCAGATCGGCGTTGAACGTGAACTCGTCCTTAGGATCGCCCAGCTGACCGAGAATACGCGTTTCAAAGTCTGGTCGCGTCGGGTCTGTGCACAGCGCCAGCACGCCCACGCTGACGAGGCTGGCGGTTTTCAAGCGGGCAGTCGGCCGGGCGCGAATCGAGAAGGCGCCGGCGTCGGCGCCATACAGAACAGTCATGGAGAGCCCCCTTCAGGTGATCGGGTGCCGTCCAGATATCCCCTCGTTTATGTTTTCGCTGGTTCCTGCCTGTTGGACTCGATGGCCGGGTATCCCGGTCCTGTTCCGACCCGGAGACTATCAGATGCCGCCTGCCGCTTCCTCGCAATCTGACGAAGAAATCTATGTTACTTTTGCGGAATCGGTGAGGTTCTGGGCAACCATTGATGGTTTACGGCGTGCTGGATATTATTAAGTTGTGATATCGGCGCGCTGAACGTTACCTTTGATCGTTGACCGCCGCCGGTGCGACCGAGCGCTGCGCGACCTCGCGCATCAGGAAGCTGCTGCGGATCCGGGCGACATGCGGCAGCATCGACAGTTCGCGGCGATAGACACGGTCGTAGTCCTCGAACGACCGGACATGCACGATCATGATGAAGTCGACCTCGCCCGACACGAAGCTGCAGAACGACATCGACGGACACAGGATCACCGCGGATTCGAATTCGTTCAGCACATGTTCGGCCTGCGAACTGAGCTCGATCGAGACCATCGCGGTAATGCTGAACCCCAGCTTCGCCATGTTCAGCTTCGCGGTGTAGCCCGCGACGACGCCGTTTTCCTCCAGGATCTTGCGACGCCGCGCGGTCGCGGTGCTCGAAAGATGAATGCGCTCGCCGAGCATCACGTCGGATGCGCGGCCATCGCGGATCAATTCGCGCAGAAGCCGGTAATCGGTAGGATCGACAAGATTGTTTTCGGTTTCGTGCATCATTCACCCCGATTATTGCCGAATTTCGTCACCCAGGCTTCGAAACTGCGCAATATCGCCGGATACCGCAACCTGGATCATGCTAGTTTGCTGCATGGCAGCAATTGGGGGACGAGGCGATGCGCAGGATCATCTGGGGTACGACGGTCGGGCTGGTGGCCGCAGCGAGCGGGGGCGGACCCGTCGCGGCGCAGCAGGTCGCGCGGGCGGCGACGCAGGCGGCGCTGCTGCCGGTGAGGGCGTTGCCAGCCGAGGGGCGGATCCTCGTCACGTTGCCCGCCGCCGATGCGGACGGAGCGTCGGGACGGTTCCTCTACGCGACCTCGCTCCGGACGGGTATCGGCTCGGCCAATCTGCGGCTCGACCGCGGGATGCTGGGGCCCGAACACATCGTCGCGTTCCGGCGGATCGGCAAGAAGGTCGCGGTGACGTTCGAAAACCACCAGTTCCGCGCGAGCGGTGACGACGGCGTCGCGGCAGGCGGGCGCACCAGCTTCCCGACAAGCATCATGGCGATGCTCGACATCGTCGCGACCGAAGCCGATGGCGGCGTGACGGTCGACATCGCCCCGTTCCTGACGCGCGACACGGTGGGGATCGCCCAGTCATTGAACGCGAGCTGGGCGATGGCCGGCGCGGGCGGCGGATCGGCGGCGGGCAAGGGGTTCCGCCTGATCGATGCGCTCAGCGTCGCGGATGCCGGGTCGGTCAAGGTCTTCCCCGACAATATCGAGGTCGATGCGCTGCAGACCTATCAGACCGATACGCCGGGCCGCGAGGTGGAACGCATCGCCGCGGAGCCGCGGCAGATCGGTTTCACCGTCCACCACAGCTTCGTCCGGCTGCCTGCGCCCGGCTTCGTCTCGCGCAAGTTCGACATCCGGTCGGCGGCGGGGGGTAACCAATATTACGACTATGGGACGCCGCTGGGCGAGGATGTCGTCCAGCAGTCCGCCAACCGGTTCCGGCTGGAAAAGGTCGATCCGGCCGCCGCCCGTTCCCGCGTCAAGAAGCCGATCATCTTCTACATCGACCGCGCCGCGCCCGAGCCGATCCGCGCCGCGTTGCTGGAGGGCGTCAATTACTGGGCGACGGCGTTCGACAAGGCCGGGCTGATCGACGCGTTCCGGGCGGAGATCCTGCCCGCCGGCGCCGATCCGCTCGACGTGCGGTACAGCATGGTCAACTGGTCGAACCGGCTGACGCGCGGCTGGTCCTATGGCGGCGGCATCGTCGATCCGCGGACCGGCGAGATCATCAAGGGCAATGTCGTGATCGGCGCGCTGCGCGTGCGGCAGGACATGGCGATTTTCGAGGGGCTGGTCGGCGCCGCGCAGACCAACAGCGGCAGCGGCAATGATCCGGTCAGGGCGTCGCTCGACAGGATCCGCCAGCTCGGCGCGCATGAGGTCGGCCATGCGATCGGCTTCATGCACAATTTCGCGGGCAGCACGCAGGACCGGACGACGGTGATGGATTACCCCGGACCGCGCATCAAGCTGACCGATGGCCGCATCGACCTGTCGGACGCCTATGCGAAGGGCGGGGGGGTGTGGGACGACTTCACCGTCGACTGGCTGTATGCCGATGCCGCACCCGGTACCAATCCGGACGTGGCCGCGCGGGCCAAGGCGCTCGCGATCCAGGCGAAGGGCGTCCGCTTCATCACCGACATCGACGGCCGCGCGTCGGATACGCCGAGCCCCTGGGGCAGCATGTGGGATGACGGCCCCGATCCGGTCGCCTCGCTCAACCACATGATGGCGGTTCGCCGCATCGCGATCGCGCAGTTCGGTCCCGGCGTGTTGCGCAGTGGCGAGGCGCTGTCCGATCTGCGGCGCAAGTTCGTGCCGGTATGGCTGCTGCATCGCTATGATATCGACGCGGTGGGCAAGCTGGTCGGCGGGATCGACTATGCCTATGCGGTCGCGGGCGACAATCATCCGGCCGCCGCGCCGGTCGCCGCCGGCACGCAGGACGCGGCGATCGCCGCCTTGCTCTCGACGCTTTCGACCGATGCGCTGACCGTGCCCGCGACGCTGGTGATGCCGCTGTCGTCGCCGATGAACGGACGCAGCGACGTGCAGTTCGATCAGGAGGTGTTCCGCAATGCGGGCGCCGCCGCGTTCGACCCGCTGGTCGCAGCCGATGTCGCCGCGCAGGTTACTCTGGATTCGCTGCTGGCGCCGGCGCGGCTGGCGCGGGTGTACGAACAGCATCGCCGCGACCCGGGAATGCCCGGCGTCGACACGCTGCTCGACCGGCTGATCGCCGCCACCGTCACGGCACGGCGTGACGCGGTTGGTCGCCGGGTGGCCTATCGGACGATCATGACGCTGGCCGCCACGGCCCGCGACGATGCGACGTCGCCCGACGTCGCGGCGCTGCTCGGCGATCGGCTGCGCGGGATCGCGACGCGACTGGCCAAGGCCGGCAGCGACGAGGATGGCGCCTGGAGCCGGCACGTCGCGCTGCTCCTGACCGACGAGGACCGGCTGACGCGCGAACTCGACAAGCGCCGCGCGGTGCCGACGATTCCGCCAGGCATGCCGATCGGTGGCGATACGGGCTGGTTCGACGACTAAGCGATCCGATCATGCCGGATTGAGATGAACGAATGTCGGAAGTCGGGAGGTGAAACGAACGCTTTGGACGACCGCTTGCGGGTCTGGCGGGAAGCATGGGCCGGTACTCCCGCGCCCCGTAGCCGACGTTCTTAGCTAAGCTCCCTCCAGCGGCTCGAGCCTCCATCTGGCAGCAAGCATCGCCTGCAAGAGATCGACGTAGCGCCAACCGTTGGCGCGGGCGGCGATCGCCGAGAGGCAATCCTGATCTTCGCGGCCCGCGCGGCCCGGCCCCGTCATGTTGGGTTTCATATTCAGGTCGAACAATTTGAACAGACCATCACGATCGGCCCGGCAATCGATCCGGATCGCGGTGCGCGCGTCGACCAGCGCGGCTGCCGAGACGCAGCTGTCGATCATCGCCACAATGGCCGGATCGAGTAGTCGCTCCGGGGCGATTGCGATGCTGTTGGCGGTGACCGGAACGTCGCCATTATAAGGTGCTACGCCGGCGCGCTGATCGAAGCGGTACACGGGCGGCAGGGCCCAGTGCGTTGGTGCCCACGAACCATCCGGGCGCGGGGACGCGGGCGGCATGAGGGTGACGGTCATCTCGTCACCATCGAGAAATTCTTCCACCATCAGCATGTCGCCGAAGGTGGCGGCTGCGATCAACGCAGTCGCCGCATCGCGCAGCTCACTGAGGCTCTCTACTAGGGTTACGCCCTGACTACCACGGCCACGCACCGGCTTGACGATCATCGGAAAGGACATGCCGCGGGACGCGCACGCGTGCTCGACATCGGCGAGCGCGCAGACGTTCTCCTTCGCCGTGCCAGACAGCAGAAACGATCGTGCTACCGGCAGGCCAGCTTTGGCAAGAAGGTGGTTGGTCTCGAACTTGTCGTCGAACGCCTGCATCGCCGCAGGAAGCTGCCCGACGATGTCGAAGTCGACCATCGCCGTCTCGAGCGGATGCCCTTCGAACAAGACCGTGTTCGCCCACAGGACCGATGCGCCGGCCGCGCCTGCGCTACGGATGCCCTCGGCCGTGTCCGGGAATACCCAGTCGAGTGCCTTTGAAGGGTCTGGCGCGGAGGCGGGTGTGACAACATCCACCCCAGCCGTCCGCAAGGCGAAAGCAATGTCGGCGCCGCCATCTGAATATCCGCCCGGCTTCGCGTCCTTTCGCAGTCCGTCGATCAGCGGTGGTGCAAGCGCTTGGTAGAGAAGGGCGACCGGTGCTGTTGTCATGAATAATCTCCTGCGCACCGCGCCTTAGCCCGGAGCGGCGCGCGCGTGAAAGGGGGCATCGATTGCGGTCATGCGGCAGTGATGCCTCATGCATCGGCTTGACCCTGACCGTCGCGCCATTTGCGCTGGGGTACCCGGATGGATCGGACCGGCTAACACCCGGCTATCCGCTCGACGATGGTCTTGATCGCATCGCGCTTTAGGGGGGCGCGATCGATCGAATTGTGGATGCCGATACCCTCGATCAGCGCGTCGAGCGCGCGCGCCGTGAGCGGGTCGAAGAAGCGGCCCAAGGCGCCTCGGCTGCTGTCCATCCAATGTTGCATGACCGCGCTGACCGGTGGGTGCCGGGCCGCGAAGGCGTAGAGTTCGTAGCTCAATAACAACGTGCGCGGTTCCGCCCAGACCTGGTTCGCGATGATGTCGATGACTGCCGTACACGCCTCTGCGCGGTCCGTCGCGGACGCCAGGCGCGCGCGGAACGCCGCAGAGGATTCCGCCGCCAGTTGCAGGAAGGCCGCCGTGAGCAGGTCCTCCAGCGTCGCAAAATAATAGGTGACCGAGCCGAGCGGCACCTGCGCCGCCTCGGCGATGCGGCGATGAGTCGTTGCCGCGGTTCCAAGATCGGCAATAACTCCTAGCGTCGCATCGACGATGCGCTGCCGCCGTGTCGGATCGTTGCGCCGGGACTGTTGGGTCATCGCCTCTTTACCTCGATCTCGGCATGTGTACATATGTACATAACATTGAGGGTGATTGGAAGGCAGCGGCTATGATGGAGGATCGGGTGAGCAGGCGAGCGGTGATCGGTGGTGCTGCGGCGCTGACGATCGCGGGAAATGCCGGCGTCGCGACCGCGCAGGGCCCGGCTACACCGGCGCTTGGGCGCCGTGACGGTCGCTGGCTGAATGCGCCCAAGGCCTGGAAGGCCGCACCCGGCGGAGACCTTACGCTCGTCACCGACAAGGGCAGCGATTTCTGGCGCGAGACGCATTACGGCTTCACCCGTGACAGCGGTCATTTTCTCGGCTTCACCGCGCCTGCCGCGTTCACCGCCCAATTGCGCATTCGCGGCCAGTATCAGAAACTCTACGATCAGGCCGGCATCATGGTGCGGGTCGACGAACGGCGCTGGGTCAAGGCGGGGATCGAATTGTCCGACGGGCGCGCCATGCTGAGCAGCGTGCTGACCGATGGCAAGTCCGACTGGGCGACCGGCCCCTACGAGCATGACGCGCAGGATTTCTGGATGCGCGCGACGGTCGCCAAGGGCGTTCTGCGGTTGCAGGTCTCAGCGGACGGCAAGACGTGGCCTTTGGTCAGACTGGCACCCTTTCCGATCGCCCCCGCCTATCAGGTTGGACCGATGGCCTGCACGCCGGAACGTGCCGGACTGGAAGTGCACTTCTCGGACCTGAGCATCACAGCCCCGTTGGGCAAGGACCTCCACGACCTGAGTTGATCGCGCGCCGCTGGGTGGCTCGACCGCTATAATCGCGCATCGACAGCGATCGTGATCGCGAAAAAGGCCTGCCCGCCTGAACGGTGCGTGACAACCATCGGTGCCGGTGACACCTCGGTCCTCCCGTGGCCATCGCCGATCCAACAGTCGCGGGCGCAATAGTGAAGTACAGACTTGACCAAAAGGCTCCTGAAAGTTAGTGAAGTCAAAGCTTCACTGAGGGGCGAGTCGATGACCATCACACACGATACCTTCGAAATCCGCAAAACCTGCGATGCCGCTCCGCCCGCGATTTTCGGCGCTTTCGCTTTTCAGGACCGCAAGAGCAGGTGGTACGCCGCCAGTCCCGGACACGAGCCACTGTCCTACAGCTTCGACTTTCGTCCGGGCGGTGAGGAGAAGCTCACCGCCAGGATGCTGCCAGGCACTCCTATCGCGGGAAAGCAGCTGTGCTGGACCTCAACCTATGCTGAGATCGTCGATAACGCTCGGATCGTGTTCTTCCAAACGCTCGACGTCGATCAGGCCCGCGTATCTGCTGCCGTGGTCACCGTGGAAATTGCGCCGCTCGACGACAAGAGCGAGGTCTTGCTGACGCACCAGGCGGTCTATTTCGAAGGCGCCGACGGCCCGGCAATGCGCCGGATGGGGTGGGACTTCCTGCTCGACACGATGGCTTCGGAACTGCAGCCCGCATGATGCAGCCTGCCGAAGAGTCTGTCCGCTCGCCGAGGGTCGACCTTCTGTTTCATGCGCTCAGTGACGCCAATCGCCGTCGGATGGTGAGTCATCTTGCGGAGCGGCCCGCGAGCGTTTCGGAACTCGCTGCGGTACTGGCGATCAGCAAGACGGCAATAGGCCAGCACCTCGCCGTGCTTGAGGAAGCCAAGCTCGCCCGCTCGACCAAGCTTGGACGGGTGCGCACCTGTCAATTCGATCCTGCCGGGCTCGCGCCGTTGCAGGATTGGATCGACTATCACCGTCAGGAATGGAACGAGCGGCTGAACCGCCTTGATGATTTGATCAGTGGCATCGTTTCCAACAAAGACTGCGCCTGAACGTCGGCTTCTGCCTAGAGCTGTCGTTCGGGTTATCACCGCGAATGGCGGCTTCGTCCCAAACCAAGCCGCTCGGATCGGCGCTTTTGCGACATGAACGAGCGGCCGAAGTTGAGAAGCCGAAAGAGCCCGCGAACGTCCGCAACTGGGTCTTCGCGGTCTCTAAGCCGCCCGACAGTTTTCTCCTCCGTCGTCGCCTCTATCGTCGTCTGACTATAATCTGAGTTTTCTTGCTCAAATGCATTCGCTGCCGATTCCCACAGACATCCATGGATCAGCCTTCAGCGCATTTGAAACCCTGAGTGTCGATCCTGCCTAGTTGGCCACTACATCCGGCCCGAGCCACGCGGCGCGAAACGCGAGTTGTTGGGCGGTTGGTTTAACCCCTGCGGTTTCGTAGCGGACCACCTCGACGGTGGGGTCGGCGAGGAACGTCAGCGTGGCGCGGCGGTCGAGGCCGCGTTGGCGGTAGGTGATGTCGGCGGTCTGGCCGGGTTTGTAACGGCCAAGCGCCGCAGCCGCGTCAGCATCGCTGGTGATCACCGTCCCGCCTAGGCTGACGATCTGGTCGCCGTTGTCGAGGCCGGCGGGGTAGAGCGGAGTATCGGGGGCGGGCGCGCCGTCGATGCGGACGTCGGTGCCGGTAGTCTTGAGGCGGACGTTGCCGAGCCACGCGGCGGTCGGGTTGGCGGGACGGAGCTTCAGACCCGCCTGGTCGAGCAGGGGAGCATAGTCGGGGAGCGCCTCGGCATCGACCGAGGTCCTGAAGAAGGCGTCCGCGAAGGCGGGATCCTTCGTCACCTCGCCCAGCGCGCGAGAAAGGTCGGCGCGGGTATAGGGGCGCTCGGGCTTGCCGAAGGTCTGCCACAGGTGGCGCATAAACGTGTCGAGCGTGATGCCCGGGTAACGCTGGCGCAATGTCAGGTCGAGGGCGAGCGCGAGGCCGGCGCCATAGGTGTAGTAAGACACGAAGATGTTGGGGTTCGTCGCGTCGATCGACTTTGCCGCATCGACGAACGGCGCCCGCAGGCTCATTTCCTGCGGACCGCCGTAACGGCGGGCGGTGCCAGTGGTTAGCGCGTTGACGGTAGAGCCGACCCCGCGCAGATACGCGTCGATCGCGGATTCGCCCGCTCGGCGGATCATCAGCGGCCCGTAATATTGGGTGAACCCTTCCGCAAGCCAGAGCGACGGGGTCGGGTTGGCGCGGGTGAAGTCGAACGGTTCGAGCTCGGCAGGGCGGATGCGCTCGACGTTCCAGCTGTGGAAGAATTCATGGCTGAGTGTGTCGATCTGCGCAAAATTCGCCGCGGTGAACGAACGCGGCTGCGATATGATCGTCGAGTTGCGATGCTCCATGCCGTCGCCGCTGATCTGCGGCACATAGTCGGCGATGAAGGTGTAGGTGCCGAAGTCGTAGGCGGGGTGTTCGCCCCACATCGCTATGTGCTGCGCGACGACCTTTTTGGCGCTGGCGGCGAAGCGATCGAGGTCGGCGGGCGAGCCGTCGTGATGGACCGCGAGCCGGATAGTGGCGCGCGTCGGTCCCTCTTCGACCTGCCATTCGCGCAGATCGAAATTGGACAGCTCGGTTGGGCTGTCCATGAAATATTGGAAGTTGGGCGCGGCGAAGGTGTAGGGGTCGCCGGTCGGCTGGAGCTGGGTCGCGACCTTCCACTTGGTGTCGAAGGGCACGAACCGGACGCTGATCGGGCGCGCGTCTTGCCCGACCGCCCACAAAAAGGTCGCGGGCATATTAAGATGCGCGTGGGTCGCGTCGATCTGCGCATATGTGCCGTCTCCGTGATCGCCGAACAGCGTGTAGGTGACGCTTACCGTCCCGTCGTGCCCGGAAATCGTCCAGCCATAGGGGTCGGTCCGCGTCATCGCGAGCGCGCGACCGCGGCCATCCTTGGCGGCGAGCGAATAGACGTTCTTGGCGAATTCGTGGATCGCGTAGCGGCCGGGTGAGGAGCGCGACATCTGGACGCGCAAGGGGGCCGGTCCGAGGTCGCGCCAGGTGACGGTCACCTGTGCCTCATGATGGACCGCGTTGGGGAAAGCGATCTCGTACCGGGTCACCGCTGGCGCCTTGGTCTGTGCAATCGCGGGGCCGGCGAGCAACGCCAGCGTGGCGGTGCAGGTCGCGAAAATCGTCTTCATGGCTGGTCCCCCGGATCGTCTATCGGCACCTAGGATCGATCGACATTCACCTTGTCAATGCTCCCGCCAGCCGAGGAGGAACGGCGGCAAAGACCTAAAGCCGAGATTATCGCGTAACTGTGTGACGGATATGAACGAGCGTCCGGAGTTGCGAGACGCTGAAAGCTGTCGGACCGACCGGTCTTGGGGGCGAATCTGACTTGGGAGCAAACTGGGGAAAGAGCCTCAACTTTGGTTGGTTACATCAAGGCGTTAGGGTGGTCTCTTGAGTATAGTTATGCAGAAACAGATCAGATCCGGCCAAGGCGGCAGGCGTCGGATACACACGCATCATTGAGCCTGCCCAGTAGCGCAAGCGAACATGGCGCTCTCATTCAAGTCGAGAGCTACGCCATATCACGCCGGTTCTCCCGAGTCCGAACATGGCCACGTGACAGGGCTGCTGCATCGTTCACGCCGGCGAGCATCAACGTGCGCTCGAACTCTTCTGTCAACAACGTCAGAGCGCGATCGACGCCTGCTTCTCCGCCGGCCGCGAGGCCGTACAGATAGGGGCGCCCGATCGAACAGGCGGTTGCCCCGAGCGCCAACGCCTTCGCCACGTCCGAGCCGCGTCGGATGCCGCCGTCGCAGATGACGTCCGGCCCACCGCCAACCGCGTCGCGTACCGCTGCGATCTGGTCGATCGGGGCGGGCGCTCCATCGAGCTGGCGTCCGCCGTGGTTCGATACCATCACGCCGGTCGCGCCCGACGCGATCGAACGTCGCGCGTCCTCGGGTGTCATCACGCCCTTGATCGCGAGCGGCCCGTTCCACTCGCGTGCGAGCCATTCGACGTCGCGCCAACCGACCGACCGATCGAACTGGCCGCCGATATAATCGAACAGGCTCATCGGTCCCGACGCGAGCGCGTCGATCCTGTGGCTCACGTTCGCGAGATCGAACTTGGACCCTGTCAGCGCAGGCAGCGACCATGACGGATGCCGCGCGAAACTCAGTAACGACTTCAGCGTCAGCTTGGGCGGCAGGGACAGTCCGCTACGTCTGTCTCGCTCGCGGTTGCCGGCGACCGGCGTGTCGACGGTCAGCGCCAGCCCGTGAAAGCCTGCATCCCGGCAACGCGCGACGAACTCTGCGGTCAGACCGCGGTCCTTGAAGATATAGATCTGGAAAACCTTCGGTCCGGCGAATGCCTGGGCAAGGTCTTCCAGCCGCGTCGTTCCCATCGTCGACAGACTGTACACTATGCCGTGACGCGCAGCAGCCCGAGCGACGGCCAGTTCGGCATGGCCGTGGAACATCCGGGTGAGCCCCGTCGGCGCCAGCATCAGTGGCCAGCGCGATGGTTGTCCGAACAGCGTCGTGCCGGTCCGGACTGCAGAAACGTCGTTCAGTATGTCCGGCACCAGCTCGTAGTTTGAAAATGCGGTGACGTTTCGGCGCAGCGACACTTCGTCGTCGGCGCCACCGTCAATATAGTCGAAGATCGGTCGCGGTAACCGTTTGCGTGCCATGAGGCGCAGGTCAGCAACATTGTTCGCCCGGTGAAGCTGCCTCATGGCCGTGCCCGCGTCTTTATCGCCAACAGCTGCGCACCCTGATTCACCATCACTCTCCCACGTCTTGGCCCCTCGCCGATGTCCGGGATGGCAAGCACGGCGAGCAGACGTGATCCCGACGCGTCGTCCCCGTGATCCGGATATCAGAAGAGCTGTCGCAGTCTGCGCGCATTCGGGGCAGGCGACGAAACCAATTACTGTGCAAGGCCGCTGCACGACTGTGCGCACCGAAGGCATTTGGAGCGCACGGCCCTGTTCTGGGATACCACTGCGAAGCGTCGACTACAGGCAGGGAAACGAGCGCGTGGGGATACATCATCGGATGGTCGGCAGCGTAGCAAGGCTGGTATGGCGGATCAGCCGGCCGCGCACGATCGGTGTCCGCGCTGTGTTGCTGGGTCCGGACGAGAGGGTCGCGTTGGTGCGGCATACCTATGTCGATCAATGGTATCTTCCGGGCGGCGGCGTGAAAAAGGGCGAAAGTATCGCCGCCGCGCTTGTGCGGGAGCTTGCCGAGGAGGTGGCGATTGCGGACCCGGTTATCGAGCGGGTGCTGGGCGTCTATCACAGTCGCCGAGAGAGCAAGGACGATCATATCGTGATCTTTATCGTGCGAACGGCAGCAAGCAGAATCCTGGGTTGTGCTGATCTGCAAGAGATCGAACAGGCTGACTGGTTCCCGGGGGACGAGCTGCCTGAAACTACATCCCCGGCGACCCGACGGCGCATCGCCGAATACCGGCAGGGGGCGACTGGAACTGGAGCCTGGTAACGCGGGCGGGTGCTGGCCCGCCGTACGGCACGATCAAAACAACGATTGGCATAGCCTGAGTTCGAGACGGGCGTCCCGCGGCTGCTACCTTTGCCTCCGACCGCTGCTGCGGATCGGAAGGAGAGAATATCGTGAGCGAACCTATGGTCTCCACCGCCGACGGTATCGTGCAGGGAAACGCTGCGGGCGGTGTTCTACGGTTCCTCGGCGTGCCTTACGCCGCGGCGCCGGTGGGTGCGAACCGGTTCGCGCCGCCACAACCGGTCACGCCGTGGCCCGGGGTGCGCGACGCGACGGTGGCCGGACCCAACGCGCCGCAGCGGACCAAGGCATTTCCCGGCCTCGATATCGTACCGCTGATCGGCAAAGGCTGGGTGTCGGGCGATGAATATCTGACGGCGAATATCTGGCGCCCCGATGACGACCGGACCGGCTTGCCGGTGATGGTGTTCATCCACGGCGGCGGCTTCGTGATCGGCAGCAAGGATGCGCCCGTGCAGGACGGCGGCACCTTCGCGCGCGACGGCGTGATCTGCGTCGCGATCAACTATCGGATGGGGGTGGACGGCTTCCTGCCGATCCCGGGCGTGCCGACCAACCTCGGACTCCGCGACATGATCGCGGCGTTGACGTGGGTACGGGACGGCATAACCCAGTTCGGCGGCGATCCGGGCAACGTCACGGTGTTCGGCGAATCCGCCGGCGCGATGGCGATCGCTGACCTGATGGCATCCCCGCTTTCAAGGGGATTGTTCCGGCGCGCGATCGTTCAGAGCGGGCATGGCGGGATGACGCGCTCGGTGCCGGTGATGCAGCGTCTGGTGAAGAAGCTGGCGAAGATCCTGAAGATCACTCCCGACGTCAGTGGTTTTGGCAGCGTGCCGTACGATGCGCTGATCGACGCGGTAGAGGCGGTATCCGCGCCGACCGCACGGATCGATCTGCGCGATGAGGGCGGGCACGAACCAGTGTTCGGGATCAGCCGCTTCGTCCCCGTCCACGGCGACGACGTGCTGCCGCAGCGTCCGCTCGATGCGCTAGCGAACGGTGCGGGCGCGCAAGTCGACCTGTTGATCGGCACCAACGCGGAAGAGATGAACCTGTACCTCGTCCCGACCGGCGTGCGGGACAAGATCGGGCGGCTGCTGGCAACCTATGTCCTCCACAAGTCGCAACCGCATGCCCGCAAGCTATTGAAGGCATATGGTATCGGGACGAAGGGCAGGAAGCCCGGCCAGGCGCTGACCGACGCGATGAACGACCTCGTCTTTCGCTGGCCCGCGCGCAGGTTTGCTGAGGCGCACCAAGGGCGCACGCACATGTACGAGTTCGACTGGCGTTCGCCGATGTTCGGCGGCCAACTCGGTGCGTCGCACGGGATGGAGTTGCCGTTCGTGTTCGATACGCTGGCGACCGCAACCGGCGAGCAGGGCTTGTGCGGACCCAACCCGCCGCAAGACCTCGCCAACCGGATCCACGCGCTGTGGATCCGCTTCGCAACGGACGGCAGCCTGCCTTGGGCCGAGTTCGATGCCGAGACTCGCCAGGTCTATTCGCTGGTCCGGCAGGAGGCGCGGCATGAGCCCGTCATGCCCGCCGCACCCTATCTGCCGTGAAGGACCGGTCATGTATCTCGAACGACTAAAGCTTACCGGCCGTCGTGCCGTCGTGACGGGTGGCGCGGCGGGGATCGGTCTCGCCTGTGCCGAGGCGTTAGCCGAAATGGGCGCACACGTGACGTTAGCCGACCGCGACGCGACGGCGATCGCGGCGGGGCGAGCTGCGCTTGCGGACAAGGGCCATGCGGTCGACGGCCATGTGATGGACGTGACGAACGCTGCACAGGTCACCGCCCTGGCCGATCAGCTCGGGGCGATCGACATTCTCGTCAACAATGCCGGCATCGCGCGGAGCGAGACCGCCGCTGAGGACGTCGCCGACGAGCATTGGCTGAACGTGCTCGACGTCAATCTCAACGGCACCTTCTGGTGTGCACGCGCCTTTGGACGGCACATGCTGGCGGCAGGGAAGGGAGCGATCGTTAATGTCGGTTCGATGAGCGGCTTCATCGTCAACCGGCCGCAACCGCAAAGCTATTACAACGCATCCAAAGCCGCGGTGCATCAGCTCACCAAGAGCCTCGCGGCCGAATGGGCGCCGCGCGGTGTGCGCGTGAACGCCGTCGCGCCGACCTATATCAACACCGTCCTCAACAGCTTCGCGGACCGCGAGGGGGAGATGTACAAGCGTTGGATCGACGGTACGCCGCAGGGGCGCCTGGGGGAACCTGAAGAAGTGGCGGCGATCGTCGCCTTTCTTGCCTCGGACGCGGCCAGTCTGATGACCGGCAGCATCGTGCTCGCCGATGGCGGCTATAGCTGCTGGTAGCGTACCGATCGGCGAAGTACGCGAGCCGGGCGGCACAGTCGACAACCTTTCAGACAGGTCAGCTATCAGATAGCTTGGAGCCTAGAAGTAGCCGGCGATGGATCGGCGCTCTGAGGGGATGAGGATCCAATGCGCTTCAAGACATTGCTCGCCGGAGGATGCGCCGTCGCCGCGCTCGTCACCACGCCGGTATCCGCGCAAGACGCCGTCGATCAGGCAAAGGCGACACCTCCCGCACGCTCCGACGACATCATCGTCACCGCACGTCAGCGCCAGGAATCGTTGAAGGATGTGCCGATCGCGGTGACGGCGATCTCCGGCGACCGACTGAAGGAGTTGCAGGTCAATACGGTGAAGGACATCGCGTCGTACACGCCGGGCCTCAACATCAACTCCGACAGCGTCGGCCGCGCATTCGTGTCGATCCGCGGTATCGGTACGACGCTGATCGACACGGTGCAGCCCGGCGTCGGCATTTTCATTGACGGCGTCTATCAGCCGAACACATCATATCTGAACTCTCCGATCGTCGACGTCGCGCGGATCGAGGTGTTGCGCGGGCCGCAGGGAACGCTGTTCGGCAACAACACGCTGGGCGGTGCGATCAACGTCATCACGCGCCAGCCGGGTAACGAGTGGGAGGGGCGGTTCGACGCCGCGATCGCCGGTACGGACAACTACGCCTCGGTCTCGGGGTCGGTCAGCGGGCCGATCGTCCGCGACCTGCTCCAGTTCCGGATCGGCGCGTCCTATCACGAGCAGGACGGCTTCATGCGCAACACGCTGACGATCGGCGACATGAACCCGTTGAAGCAGCAGAGCGTCGGTGGCACGCTCCGCTTCACGCCCGCCGACTGGGCGGTGTTCACCGTCAACGGCAATTACGACCGGGCCGCAGGCGGCAGCACGTCGTACATCCATGTCGCCGGGCCGACCGATTACCGGCTCGATGGCGCGACCAACGTGCTGAACCGGGCGGTGATCGATTATTACGGCGCGAACCTGAAGGGCGAGTTCGACGTCGCATCGCTCAAGACCAAGATCACCGCAATCGGGGCGTACAACCAGAAGAATCTCTCCGGGGTCAATGACGGCGATTTCGGTGCGGTCGACCTGCTCCGTACCCGCGGTGGTTCGACCCTGAAGACCAAGACGGCCGAATTGCGCTTCGATACGCAGTGGAGCGATGCGTTTTCGACGCTCATCGGGCTGTATGGCAACCGTTACACGCAGGTGAGTGATCAGCTGACGACGATCGATTTCCGCGCGCTGCTGGGCCCGACCTTCCCGCTGCCCGCCTCGACCACGCCCTCGTCGACCTATGTCCGCAACGACACGCGCGCGATCTTCGCGACCGCTTTCCTGAAAGTGGGCACGCTCGATCTCGCGGTCGGTGGGCGCTACGATCACCAGAAGCTGGTCGCGAGCCAGGTCAACGGCGTGACGCCCTATACCGCGCCGGTCTATAAGAAGGACCAGTTCCAACCCCGCGTCACGCTGACCCAGCATTGGACGCCGGCGGTGATGAGCTATGCCTCGGTCGCCAAGGGAATCCGCGGCGGTGGCCAGAACGGTCCGGGTACGCGGCCGCAGGACGCAACGTACAAGGGCGACAATGTCTGGACCTATGAGCTGGGCACGAAGTTCGATGCATTCGACCGCCGCCTGACGATCAACGCGGACATATTCTACAACGACTACAAGGACTTCATCGGTCAGAACTCGCTGGCGCCGAGTGCCACGGGCGGGTTCGTCGCGATCAACCTGAACACCGGCACCGTCAAGAGTTACGGCGCCGAACTGGAAGCGCACCTCCGCCTTACCGATCATTGGCGGATCGATGCCGGCGCCTCCTATCTCCATGCCCGCATCACCGACGACAGCCAGTATTTCGCGACCACCGGCGTCCATGTATCAAGCGACCGTGTGATCTTCACGCCCGACTACAACTTCAACTTCAATACGACCTACACCGTCCCGGTCGGCGATAACGCGGTGTTGCTGGACGCGGGGATCTTCGGGAAGGGCAGCCGGATCGGGTCGTCGCTCGACCCCGATGTCGCGCCCAGACTATCGGCCTATGCTATCACGAACGCCTCGCTCGGCTTCCGCTTCTCCAGTGGTCTGACGGTGACCGCGTTCGGCACCAACCTGTTCAATACCAAATTCATCGAAAGCTATATCGACAAGTCGGCGTTGGTGCGGGCCGGGCTTGCGCCGCTGGCGTCGAACCTCGCCATCCAGGGCGACCGCCGCCGATACGGCGTGCGGGCGAGCTTCCGGTTCTAGGATGACCATGCACGTCGAACAGATCGAAAGGGCGCCGCTCGATCCGGCGTTCGTCACAGCGCTCCAGCAGCGTTTCGGCACTGCGGTGCACATGAGCGACGCGATGCGCCTCCACCACGGCAGCAGCGAGGCGCATTTCGCCCCGATGCTGCCCGACGCGGTTGTCTTCGCGCGGTCGACCGAGGAGGTGGTGGATCTCGTCAGGCTGTGCGCCGCGGCCAAGGTGCCGATCGTCCCGTTCGGTGCGGGGACCTCGATCGAGGGCAACACGCTGGCGGTGCATGGCGGCGTTTCGGTCGACCTTTCCGAGATGACCCAGATCGTGTCGATCAACGCCGAGGACTTTGATTGTACGGTACAGGCCGGCGTCCGTCGCGAACAGCTCAACGAGCATATCCGCGACCTGGGGCTGTTCTTCCCGATCGATCCCGGTGCGAATGCGACGATCGGCGGAATGGCTGCGACGCGCGCAAGCGGCACCAATGCGGTGCGCTATGGCACGATGCGCGAGGCCGTGCTGAGCCTGCGCGTGGTAACGCCCGATGGCCGCGAGATCCGTACGAGCCGTCGCGCGCGGAAGTCGGCGGCGGGCTATGATCTGACCCGGCTGTTCGTAGGCTCCGAAGGCACGCTCGGCATCATCACCGAGGTGACGCTGCGGCTGCACGGCATTCCCGAGGCGATCTCGTCCGCGGTGTGCAGCTTTGAGACGTTGAACGGCGCGGTCGATACTGTAGTTCAGGCGATCCAGATCGGCGTGCCGCTCGCTCGCGTCGAAATTCTCGACGACAAGCAGATGAAGGCGGTCAACGCCTGGTCGAAGCTAGATTACCCCGAACTGACCACGCTGTTCTTCGAATTCCACGGCTCACCGAGCTATGTCGACGAACAGGCGGAGACCGTGCGCGAGCTGGCGGCGGCAAACGGCGGCGGTGATTTCCGCTGGTCGAACCTGCCCGAGGAACGCTCGAAGTTGTGGAAGGCCCGACACGAGGCATATTACGCGGCGGTCAACCTGCGTCCGGGCGCAGTCGGCTGGGCGACGGACGTGTGCGTGCCGATCAGCCGCCTGGCGCAGTGCATCGGCGAGACCAAGGCCGACCTCCAGGTGTCGTCGGTCCCCGCGACCATTCTCGGGCATGTCGGCGACGGCAATTTCCATGTCGTCTTCTCGATCGATCCGGAGTCCGAGGCGGAACTGGCCGAGGTCTCGGCGATCAACGCACGGATGGTCGAACGCGCGCTGGCGATGGACGGCACCTGCACCGGCGAACACGGCATCGGCATCGGCAAGCAGGACTGGCTGGTCGCCGAACTGGGCGACGCGGTCGAACTGATGCGGACGCTGAAGCACGCGCTGGACCCCGACAATCTGTTCAATCCGGGCAAGATCTTCGCGTTCTAAACGCCGTTCCGGTATCGGACGCGCGTCACAACAAGGATCGTGGAGAGAATGATGGACAGCCTGCACCTGGTGGATCCGACGCTGCGCCCGCTGCTCGAGATGATGCCGCAGATCTCGCTCACCGCCGACATCCTGCCGGCGATGCGCGACCGACCGTCGATGCTGCCGCCTGCCGACGAAACCCTGGCGACGCTGGAGATCCATACGGTTCCAGGGCCTGCCGGGGCGCCCTATATCGACCTGCACGTCTTCCGCCCGGCGGGCGTCACCGGCGCCCTGCCGTGCATCTATCACATCCATGGCGGCGGCTATGTGATGGGCAAGGTGTCCGACTATGATCCGCTGCTTCGTCCGCTCGTCGCCGATCTGCAATGCGTCGTGGTGTCGGTCGAATACCGGCTGGCGCCGGAGACGAACTTTCCCGGCCCGATCGAGGATTGCTACGCAGGACTGGTATGGACGATCGCCCATGCCGACCGGCTCGGGATCGATCCGGCGCGGCTCGGCGTGATGGGGCAGAGTGCGGGCGGCGGGTATGCCGCGGCACTGGCCTTGATGGTGCGCGACCGGGGCGAGCATGCGCTCGCATTCCAGCACCTGATCTACCCGATGCTCGACGACCGTAGCTGTACCGCACCGCCGCATCCTTATGCCGGCGAGTTCGTCTGGACTGCGCAGAGCAATCGTTTTGGCTGGACCGCGTTGCTCGGCCACGCGCCCGGTGGCGACGCCGTGTCACCCTATGCCGCACCAGCGCGGGCGACGGATCTCGGCAACCTGCCGCCCGCCTATATCGCGACCGGCGCGCTCGATCTCTTCGTCGAAGAGGACATCGACTATGCGACGCGGCTGATCCGCTCCGGAGTGCCGGTCGAGCTTCACGTCTATCCCGGCGGTTATCACGCCTTCGATATCTTCGCCGACGGTCCGGTCTCGCAACAGGCACGCCGCGATAGCCACGAGGCTCTGCGCCGTGCGCTTGCATAAGGATCCAGAATGACCGATTTCGCCCGACCGATCGAGGCGGCCGCACCGCCATTTGCCAAGACGCTGTTGCCGTTGCTCGCGCTCGCGCTGGCCATGGCGGTCGGCTTCACGATGATGGGCGCATTCGGCACGGTGCAGGAAGGCGCGAAAGCCGAACTCCACTTCAGCGACTATACGCTGAGCCTTGTCCAGGGGCTGTCGGCGGCGCTGCCGCTGGCGGTGTTCTCGATCCCGATCGGCATCATGGTCGATCGCTTCAACCGCGTGCGAATGATGATCGCACTCGCGTTCGTGTGGACGCTGGGCACGGTGCTGACCGGGCTCGCGCACAGCGTTTCGTTGCTGTTCGTCG
Organism: Sphingomonas aerolata; assembly: GCF_023935825.1. Classification (NCBI taxonomy): domain Bacteria; kingdom Pseudomonadati; phylum Pseudomonadota; class Alphaproteobacteria; order Sphingomonadales; family Sphingomonadaceae; genus Sphingomonas; species Sphingomonas aerolata. The sequence goes on from NZ_CP098762.1 coordinate 1,957,726, forward strand.
CACGCATGCTGACCGGGATCGGCACGACCGGCGCGCTGACCGCGGCGCTCTCGCTGTGCGCCGACTTCTGCGTTCCGACGCAGCGGGGCAGGGCGATGCTGATCGTCAACCTCGGCAAGTCGCTCGGCGTCGCGCTCGCCTTGGCACTGTCTGGCGCACTGTTCGGGCTGTTCGCACATGGCCGCGCGCCAGCGTGGTTCGCAGGGATGATGCCGTGGCGAAGTGTGCATCTGTGCCTGGCGGTCGTCAGCGTGCTCGCCATCCTGCCACTATTCCTGCTGCGCGAACCGGTGCGGCAGGAGGTTGCGGCCGGCACCCATGCGCCGTTCAAGGTCGTGGCTGGCGAACTCTGGGCGCGTCGCGTGTTCCTGATCCCGTTGTTCGTCGGCCAGATCAGCGTCGTGATGGCCGATGCCGCGGCTGGGATCTGGGTTTCGCCGGTCCTGTCGCGAACGTTCCACCTCCAACCCGACCAGTTCGCCGGCTGGATGGGCGCGCTGCTATTCGGTGCCGGCGTGGTCGGTGCGATCGTCGGTGGTCTGTCCGCCGATCGTGGGCAAAAGAGTGGCCGCCGCGGTGGCCTGCTGATCGGTGCGATTTTTGCCGCCGCGCTCGGCGTACCCGCGGCGTTGTTTCCGATCATGCCCTCTGTCCCGCTGTTCGGGGTCGCCGTGGGATTGTTGGTAACGTGCGGTGCGGTGACGGGCGTAGTGACTTCGGTGGCATTGACCGTGCTGATCCCCAACGAACTGCGCGGGTTGTGCATCGGCGCGTTCATCGCGATCGCTGGGCTGATCGGCTACGGCCTCGCGCCCACGCTGGTCGCGGCTGCAAGCGGCATGCTGGGCGGCGAAGCGCATCTCGCGCAAGGTCTCGCGATCGTCGGCGTCGTGACCAGCGCGATTTCCGTCGTCGCATTTACGATTGCAATGCGTCGCGCGCCGGTATCAGCAACGGCTTGACCTGTAAGATAGCTCTTGCAGGAGCTATCTGATAGCTGCATGATCGACCCAAGCCCGGCAAACGGGAGAAGGAGAGCGGTGGTGGGCGAGGGAAGCATGCAGAAGGAACGCGTCACGGTGTCGCCCGAGATGGCGGCATTCATCGGCGAGGGTATGGTCGACCCGACGACGTTTCCTGCCGATGCCGTGGTCCTCTGCTTCACGCTGGGCGAGCACACGCCGGCGCAGGTCACCGTCACGACCGGTGCGGTTCCTTCGGAGGAGCGGGCGGTCCTCATTCTCGCGGTCGAACGCGGTGCCTGCCTGCGGGTCTTCGATTACGCGCCTGACGCGAACATCGCGTGTCATCTGCCGAGCGAATTGCGGCTGATCGTCGTCGCGATCCGCGATTGCGCGCTCTCCGAGCCCTGGCGCAGCACACACCGGTCCGCGAAATGCATCGAACTCCTGTCCATCACGTTTCAGCGGATCGTCGAGGACGACCTTGTGCCGCTCGCGGGTGCCGGGCAGTTGTCTGCGAGGGACAGCCAGCGGATCGTCGCGGCCAAGCGCATGATCGACGAGCGCTGGGGTGAGAAGATGACGCTCGATTCGATCGCGCGCGCTTGTGGACTGAACCGTGCGAAGCTGACCCGCGGCTTCCGCGACATGTTCGCCTGCACGGTCGCCGACGCGCTGCTGGACAGGCGGCTCGGAGCGGCACGCCAGATGCTGATCGCGACCGATCTGCCGGTATCGTCGATCGGATACCAGTGCGGCTATCTCAACAATGCCAGTTTTACGCGGGCCTTCTCGCGGCAGTTTGGCGCGACCCCGTCGTCGCTGCGCGCACCACGGCTCGCGGCATGAGCGCGACGAGCGTGCGACTGATCGAGGGCGGCTCGCTGGTCGATCAGGCGGTCCATGCGGTCCGCACGCACATCCGCACGAACGACATGAAAGTCGGCGACACGCTGCCGTCCGAAGGGCATTTTGCGACAGAACTGGGTGTCAGCCGCCCAGTACTCCGCGAGGCGTTCGGCGCGCTAGCGGCGTTGCGACTTATCGACGTGGGCAACGGCAGGCGCGCGCGTGTAGCCGCGATCGACGGATCTGTGATGGCAACGTCGCTCGACCACGCGGTGGCAACGGCGCAAATCTCGATGGTACAGATCTGGGACGTGCGCCGTACGCTGGAACTGCGCACTGCCGAGCTCGCCGCGATCGACCGCACCGACGAAGAGGCGCAGACGATCATCGGTCTGGCCGAGGCAATGGAAGCAGCCGGTAGCGATATCGATGCGCTGACCCGCCACGACATCGCGTTTCACCAAGCAATCGCGCAGGCTGGACGCAACATGTTGTTCTTGCAGATCATCCGCTCGTTCGCACCGATGATGGTTCATGCAGTTCCTGCAGCGTGGGCAACGCGGACCACCGCGCGGCAGCGTGCCGCCGTGCTGGCACATCATCATGCGTTAGCGCGCACGATCGCCGATCGTGACCCGAAAGCTGCGACCGCAGCAATGAACACGCATTTTGTCGCGTCCATCGGTGATCTGTTTGCCCGTCGTGAGAATGATAATTAGCCAGCGCTTTCTGGACGAGCATCGATCGTTATTCAAAGAGTTTAGAGCACCGGCTGTACCAACAGAATGACATCAAGGATTGGCGGGTGTGGACGCATATATGTCGTCTCAAAGGACGTAGCTCTGCGAGCCGGTACGGGCAATGAAGGTTGCGAAATGCCTGAGCCTTGGAAGGTCTGAGATCAGATGCACATGTCAACGAATTGACCACGCTTCCAAGCATCCTCCGTTGCGTTCCCCCGCCGAAACCGGCTCTAGTCAATGATAAACGAGCGTCCATTTCCGTGACGCAACTGACTGCATTTGAACGTCCGCAACTGGGTCATCCTCCGCAAATATTGCGACCCGGTAGGCCATCCGGACTGTCTGCTTACCGGCGGAAAGAATCAAATGCCGAATATGTATCAAGAACTCGACGAGCGCGATCGACGACGGGTTTGTCGATTAGTTTGCCGTCGACGGCAACGGCTCCGAACGCGCCGTCGATAGCGGCAACCACGCGGGTGGCCCAGTCCACGTCAGAGGCGGAGGGCAGGAATGCCGCGTTGACGATCCCCACCTGTCGTGGATGGACGCAAAGCTTTCCGCCGAAGCCGAAGCGACGTGCGTGGTCGGTGTCGCGTGCCAGCGCCTCGTCGTTAGAGAGATCCGTGGAAACGCCATCAACCGGTGCTGCAAGTCCGGCGCTTCGCGAGTGAAGGACGAGCTGGGTACGGACATAGTCGATCTCCGCCTGGTCGCCGTCGATGCCGGCGTCCGCCTGAAAGTCCACCGTGCCGAACGACAGCCGTGAGAGACCGGGTGCGGTGACGAGGTCCGCCAGGTTCAAGACCGCCGAAACGGTTTCCACCAGTGCATGGAGCGGCTTGCCGGCTGCTGCCTCGTGCATCGCCGCGAAGTCCGACGCGCGCTCGGCCTTGGGCAGCATCAGTCCAGCGACGCCTGGCAGTGCGGCGAGTCCACGTACGTCGTCCGCATGCCACTCGGTATCCAGACTGTTGACGCGCACGAAGAAGCGCGGTTCCGGCAGACTGGCGAGCGCATCGTATATCGTATCGCGCGCGGCAACTTTGCGGTCGGGGAGGACAGCGTCTTCGAGATCGATCACAACGAGGTCCGCGCCGCTCGCGCGCGCCTTTTCGAAACGCTCGGCACGATCGCCGGGCACGAACAGGATACTGCGGGCGGCACTGGTCATGAAAAATCCTCTACAGGCCGGATACGGGATCGCGGCGGAAAGTCTGGGAATAGGAATAGCGGTCCGCGGGATGGGTGTTGATCGCCATCTCGACGACCTCGCCACGTGCGTTCAAATACTGGCGCGTCAGGCGCAGGCCCGGCGTACCGGTCTTGGTTTCGAGCAATTTGGCGATCGGCGCGGGGATCGCCACCGCTTCGATATGCTGGCGGACTTCGGCGACGCGCTCGCCAAACTGTTCCTCGATCCGGCTGAAGATCGGCACGTCGCCGACATCGTCGTCGAGCTTCAGGCTGCGGAATGCCGGGTGGAGATAGATGTCCGAAAAGGAGATCGGGCTGGTCCCGGCGGCGCGGCGCAGCGCCATGAGATGCAGCCAGGTCTGGCCCGATGTCGCGCCGACCTGTTCGGAGAGCGGGCCGTCCAGCGCGATCGTCTCGCGCGCGATGATCGTGAGGCTGGTCTCGTTGGTGTATTGCTGGAGATCGGACAGCCCCTCCATCACCTGGCGATACGCCGCCGGGCGCGACAGCCCGAGGACGCGCGTGCCGACCCCGGCCTGTCGCGAAACCATGCCCGATTGCACGAGCCGCTTGATCGCCTCGCGCACGGTGAAGCGGCTCGCGCCGAACTGGTCGCACAGCTCGAACTCGGTCGGCAGCAGCGTGCCAATTGGATAGCGCCCATCCTCGATCTCGTTGATCAGCGTCTGGGCGAGTTGCAGGTAACGCGGTTGCTGACGAAGCTGGGGCATCAAATATCCATCGGTCGCTTTGTCGGGTGATCCGGACAATAGCGCACCGTCCAATGCCTTGGCGTTTGATGCAAGCGCGGGTGTCACCGGACCGCGCCGCGGGTCCGCAAGGCTGCCACGTCGTCATCGGTGTAGCCAAGCGTCGCGAGGATGGCGCTGGTATCCGCACCGAGTGTGGGAGCAGCCTTGTCCGGATGTTCGACGCCGCCCGCGCGGATCGAGGAAGCGATGCCGGGCAGGGGGCCGTGTTCGGGATGCTGGAAATCGATGATCCGCTTCGATTCCGCGAGAAACGGATTGTCGAGCGCTTGCTGAACGTCGAGCACTGGCGCGGCCGGCACGCGTCCTTCGAACAGCTGCATCCAGTCCGCGGTGGTGCGGGTCGACAGCACCGCATCCAGATCCGCGTTGAACGCCGGACGGTTCTCCAGCCGGGCGGCGAAGGTCGCGTAGCGCGGATCGGTCGCCCATTCGGGACGCTCGATCAGCCCGCACAGGACCTCGAAGAACTTCTCCTTGTTGCACATCACGAAGATCCAGCCGTCGCTGGTCGTGTAGAGCTGGCTGGGGGTGAGCGACGGGTGACTCGAGCGCGACGTGCGTTCGACGGTGACGCCGCCGTTGAGATACCATTCGGCGACATAATTGAGGTTGCCGAGCGCGACGTCGAACAGGCTGACGTCGAGATCGCGGCCGATCCCGCTGCCGCGCGCCGAGACGACGCCGGCCAGGATCGCGAGCGCAGCGGTGGTACCGGTCATGAAGTCGACGATCGACAGCCCGAAGCGTGCGGGCGGCGTTCCCGGCTCGCCGGTGAGCGACAGATAGCCGGCCTCGGCCTGCATCAGGTAATCATAGCCTGGCCATGCCGCGCGGCTGCCGGTACGACCATAGGCGGAGAGGTGGACGCAAGCGATCGCGGGGTTGAACTGCGACAGTGCGTCATAGTCGAGCCCGAGCTTTGCCGGCAGGTCGCCGCGCAAATTGTTGAACACCACGTCCGACTCCGCGACGAGCTTCTCGAGCACCGCGCGCCCGTCCGCGCTCTTCAGGTCGAGGCCGATGCTGCGCTTGTTGCGGTTGAGCGATTCGTAGAAATGGCTGTCGCCCGGCGCGAAGAAATACGGGCCGACATGCCGACCGATATCCCCGCCGTCCTTGTGATTTTCGATCTTGATGACCTCGGCGCCGAGATCGGCGAGCTGCTGCGTACCGAACGGCCCGGCGCCATATTGTTCGACCGCGACGATGCGGAGGCCGGCGAGTGGTTGATTATGCGCTGTCTGGCTCATGCCGGGTTCCGCGCGATGATCTGCTTGGCGATGATGATACGTTGCAGTTCGTTGGTGCCTTCGCCGATCGTCAGCAGCGGTGCATCGCGGTAAAGCCGCTCGACATTATATTCCTTCGAATAGCCGTAGCCGCCGAAGATCCGCATCGCCTCGATCGCATTTTCCAGCCCTGCTTCGGTCGCGAAGTATTTGGCCATGCCGGCTTCCATGTCGCAGCGCTCGCCGCGGTCATATGCCTTGGCGGCGGCTTCGGTGAGCAGCCGCGCGGCGTAGGTGCGCGTCGTCATCTCGCCGAGTTTCAGCTGGATAGCCTGATGCTCGCAGATCGGCTTGCCGAACGTCTTGCGCGTCTGCGCATAGGCGACCGCCTCGTCGAGTGCTGCCTGCGCGATGCCGACGCCGCGCGCGGCGACGTTGATGCGGCCGAGTTCGAGCCCGCCCAGCACCTGCTTCAGGCCGACGCCCTCGATCCCGCCGATCAGCCGATCGACCGGCACGCGGTACCCGTCGAAGGTCAGCGCATTGCTGTCGATGCCCTTGTAGCCAAGCTTCTCCAGCTTCTTCGACACGATGAAGCCGTCTCCCTTCTCGGCGATCAGCAGGCTCATGCCCTTGTGGCGTGGCTCGGCGGCCGTGTCGGTCTTGACCAGCAACAGGATGGTGTTGCCCGAGCCCGAATTGGTGATCCACATCTTGCTGCCGTTGACGACATAGTCGTCGCCGTCGCGGACCGCGGTGGTGCGAATCGCCTGCAGGTCGGTGCCCGCGTCGGGCTCGGTCAGGCCGATACCGCCGCGCAGTTCGCCGGTCGCAAACTTCGGCAGGTAATGGTCCTTCTGCGCCTCGGTACCGCAGCGCTGGACCGTCATCGCCATGATCATGTGGCTGTTGATGATCCCTGCGACCGACATCCATACGGTCGAGATCTTCTCGATGATCCGCGCATAGGTCAGCGTCGAAATGCCGAACCCACCGAATTCGGGCGCGATCATGAGCCCGAACAGGCCCATCTCCTTCATCGTGTCGACGATCTTCTGCGGGTATTCGTCGTCATGCTCGAGTTGGTGGACGAACGGCTTCACATCGGTTTCGAGGAACTTGTCGATCGAATCGAGGATCATGATCTCTTCGTCGGTCATCGCGCCATCGGCGGCGATCGCGTTTGCCAGGGTCATGCGGATACTCCTTGAGGGGCAGTGGCGCCGGCGAGGATGTCGCCGAGCGCGGAAGCGGGGTGCAGGTGCAGATCGAGCACGGCGGCGCGGATATGCGCTGCGCGGGTCGCGTCGACCGTGCGAGCGGCGTTCTCGAAATATTTGGCGTCGATGTCGGCGTTGCTGAGCGGCCGGTCGGATGCACCGCGGTTGATCGCCTCGCGGTGGCGCAGCATGCGGCCATCTCGGGTTTCGACCATGACTTCGCCAGTGAAGTGCTTGGGATAATCGCTGTCGGGGTCGACTGCGTATGTGACGCGGGCGGCTAGATCGAGCACCGCCGGATCGTTCAGTGCTGCCGGATCAAGCGAATCGAGCGTGAACTTGCCCGTCAGCAGCGCGGTCGCGACCGTGTAGGGAATCGAGAATTGCGCGTCATAGCCGGTGTGTGGCGTCCGCTTGGGTGCGACCGGCTCGCAGACGATCGGGATGACCGCCTCGGGCACCAGCACGATGACCTTGGCGATGTCGGCAGCGGTCAGGTCGTATTCCGCACGCAGCGCGATCGCCGCATCGATCGCGGCATGCGTCATGTGGCACGCGGGAAGCGGCTTTACCGACACCGCCTCGATCTCCCAGGTATCGCCAAGCGCTTCGGTTGCCTGCGCGAGCAGGGCGGGGGCGGCGTCGCGCAGATACAGCGCATAGAGACCGAACCGGCCTTCATAGGCAGCCGGCGGTCCGACGAAGCCGCGCTTGGCAAGCGTCGCCGCGGTCAGTGCCGAACTCGCCGCCCAGCCTGGATGCAAGCGCTTGGTCCACGCACCGTCGGCCAGGAACTCCAGACTCCCGCCGGCCATCGACAACACGATCCCCTGCGCCATCGCGATCTGCTGCGCGTCAAGTCCGAGCAACCTGCCGGCCGCGAGCGTCGATCCGAACGCGCCGATCAATCCCGTCGGGTGAAAGCCGAAGCCGTGAAATCCACCAGCGCCGACCGCCGCGACGCGGGTCGAGACCTCCATCGCCGCGATATAGGCGACGAGCAGATCGGCGCCCGATGCGCCGGCTTTGTCCGCCGCGACCAGCGCAGTCGGAAAGGCGCTGACGGTCGCATGGATGATCCCGCGTGAATGCGTGTCGTCATAGTCGAGGCCGTGCGTAACGATGCCGTTCATCAGCGCCGCGTCCCGCATTGCCAGCGTGCGGCCATAGCCGAGCACCGGCGCTGTTCCGCTGCCGAGGTCCCCCGCGGCGGCGAACGTCGCCTCGGCCCAGTCTGCGCCGACTGCCGCTAGGCCAGTGCCGACCGAGTCGAGGATCAGGTGGCGTGCGCGCTCCTTGACCCGCTCGGGAATGGCATCGATCGTCAGGCCAGTCGCGAAATCGGCGAAGGTTTGCGAGAGCGTCACTTGGCGGCTCCCCCAAGGACCAGCGAGTCGTCGGCGACGTCGTCGAGCGACTGACCGGTGGTCTCGATGTTCAAAAGACCGACGGCGGCGATCATGCAGGCGAGCACCACGCCGACCATGCCGAGCACGCCCTCCAGCCCGAAGCGCTCAAACAGCGCGACGGTGGCATAGGGCGTGACCATCGACGCGGCCCGTCCGCACATGCCCGCGAAACCGGTGCCACGCAGCCGATAGGCGGTCGGGAACAGCTCGGGGATGTAGGCAAACAGCGCCAGCGTCACGAGCGTGTAGATGCTCGACACGAGCAGGAAGCCCGTTAGCGGCACCATCAGGTCGCCGTGCGCATTGGGATACAGGAAGCCGAAGATCATGATCGCGACAGCCGCCGCGATCAGCGAGGCGCGGCGCGAGATGCGGTCGGCGATACCGATCGCGACGATCGCACCGAACACGCTGCCGAACGACATCAGCGTCGTGTACCAGAGCGAGGTGACGATCCCCGTGCCGTGGCTCACCAGGAAGGTCGGCAACCACGCGACGAACCCATAGACCGAGACGTTGACGGCGATCGCGGCGAGCGTCGCGGCGATCAGACGGCGGCGAAGTTTGGCGCCGAAGAGTGCGCTGAGCGGTGCGTGGACCTTTGGCACGATGCGGACTTCGGGGACGGCGGCAAGGGGCCCCTTATGCTTGACGACGTCGGCTTCGATCTCGCGAAGCGTCGCCTCTGCCTCCTCGTTGCGGCCGACCGATTCCAGCCACCGCGGCGATTCCGGCATCTTCTTGCGCATCACCCAGACGATCAGCGCAAGGATGCCGCCGATCGCGAACATGTAGCGCCAGCCGAGCGTCGGGATGACGATATAGCCGACCGAGGTCGCGACCAGCAGGCCCGAATTGACGACCATGCCCATGATCGACACCCAGCGACCACGATAGGCCGGCGGGATAAACTCGCCGAGCGTGCCCGCCGCGACCACCAGCTCGGCGCCGAGGCCGATGCCCATGATGAAGCGGCAGACGATCAGGAACGTCATGTTGGGCGAGAAGATCGCCGCGATCGAGGCTAGCCCGAACAGCGCGAGGTTGAACTGGTAAGAGGCGCGACGTCCGAAGCGATCGCCGACATAGCCGGCCATGCCTGCGCCGATCATCATGCCGAGGAAGGTCATCGACATGAACACCGCAGCATGCGCAAGCGTCGAGAAGCCCTCGGCCTTCAGCGCGGCGATGACACCCCCCGCGAGATACACGTCGAACGCGTCTAGGAATGCGCCCGCGCTGATCAGCCCCAGGATGCGCCAGTGGAATCGGGAGATAGGCAGACGGTCCAGCCTGGCTCCTGCGTTGACGGCGATGGTATCGGCCATGGGGCTACCTCTCTTCGTAATGACGACGGGCCGGGTCTTCTTTTGTCGAAGCTCTCGCAGGCCGCGCTGGGGGCGTCCGGTCACCAACGGCGACCGGTTAGTCGATTAGTCGGGCTATTTGTCGTCGGGAGATTCGCCGCGCTTGTAGACCAGCGAGTTGCGCGTGAACTCCATGATCTGCTTGGCGTCCTGGTTGAACGCCCGAGTGCGGGTGGTGACGATCCCCTGCGTCGGGCGCGACTTGGACTCGCGGATTTCGAGTACTTCGGTTTCCGCGGTCAGCGTGTCGCCGCCGAACACCGGATGGGTAAGCTTGATCTCGGTCCAGCCGAGATTGGCGGGGGACTTGCCGCTCACGTCGTTGACGGTCATGCCGAGCACGATCGCCAGGGTCAGCCCGCTATTTACCAGCAGCCGCCCGAACTCGCTCTTGGCGGCATATTGCGCGTCGCAATGCATCGGGTGCGAATTCATCGTCATCAACGAGAACTGGATATTGTCCGCGTCGGTTATCGTCCGCCCGGGGCGATGCTCGTAAATGTCCCCGACGACGAAATCCTCGAGATACCGGCCATAGCTCGCGCGGTAGCGCTGCTCGCCAACCTTGATAGCCGAAAGGCTCATACATCCTCCTTATCGCTTTGTACGGACATTATCGAACTTATGGTACGCTGGCAAGGTGAAGCCGGTGCCGGCGGTCAGAACGCCACTTCGGCCCTTGCCGCGAACGTGTCGCCGCTATCGCGCCCGATGAAACTGCCGGTCCGGTTGTCGGTACGGAAATGGGTATAGTCCGCCATGAACCGGAAATTGTTGGTCAGCGACCAGTTCAGGCCGAGCGTGCCCGCCGTACCGGTGCCGCCGAGCGGGAGGCTAGAACTGTCGAGATCCTCGTAGCGTATCACCGCCTCCAGCGCCCCCCATCCGCCATCGAGCACCGAGTTCAGCACGTTCGGCGCGACATAGGTGCCGCTGCGCGAGGCATAGGTCGGCGTCTCGCCGGTGATCCAGAAGCCGCCATTGACCGACAAGGCCTTGATCTTGCCGCTGCGGAAGGTCGAGGTCGGGCCGCCATGCACGGTCCGCTGACCATATTCGCCGAACGCGTAGAATGGCCCGAGCGTGCCGCCGAGTTCGAGGCCGAACGCCTTTGATCCGTCCGCGCCAGCCAGCGCTGCGGACTCGACACGGACGCTGTTGTTGAGCGCGCCCGCCATACCTTGCGCGAACGTGGTCGGCAGAGTCGTATCGGGGATGTTCTCGCTATACGCCCAGCCGCCGATGTGGATCAGGCCATGCTTGGTGAGGATCGGGTTCCAGTGCGCGCGGCCCAGCAGCATGCGGTTGTCGCTACGCGTGAAATCGCTGTCGATCGCATCGCCGTGAACGCCAAGGCTCGCATGCCAGTTCTTGCCGCCCGCACGGCCGACCGCGCCCATCAGGAAGACCTTGCCGCCCTGCGTCGCGAGCGCGGTGGTATTGATGTTGGTGGTGATGAAGGGGTTGGCGGTCGACGCGGTGCCGATGTCGATGCCGCGATCGGTGATCAGATTGCCGAACCGGACATCGGCGTCGGTCTTGCCGAACTTCTGGCGGTAACCGACAAACGCCTGCACGACCTCGGTCGCGTTACGCCGGAAATCGGTCTCGAACTGATAGAAGAGGTGATCGCCGATCGTGCCAATTGCGCCGACGCGAAACTGGCGCAGCGTCGAGACGGTGATGTTGCGACGGTCGAAATCCGACCCCCCGGTCGAGGAGATATCCGCCAACAACCGCCCGCGCATCTTGAACGAGAACTTTCCGTCGCGGCTGCTGAACACGGGGGCCCCCCGGCTCCAGTCGACCGCGAGATCGGCCGGCAGCGCGACCCCGCCGGCGTTGACGACCTGCGGGTTGCCGACCGGCACGGGAGCGATCTTCGCGCCGGGATCGGCCGTCTGGTTGGCGACCTGCACGCGGGTCGGGGCCGCTGACGGGGGTGCTGGCACAGGCGCTGCCAGTTGCGGGGCCGTTGATGGCGCAGCGGCCGGAGGTGGGGCATTCGCGGCAAGCGCACGGCCGGCTTTCGCCTTGGCATTGGCGATCAGCGTATCGGCGCGCTCGCGGCTGACCAGCTTGTTCTCGACCATCTCGTCGATCAGCGCCAGCATTGTCTGGTACGACGGATCGGTATCGAGCGGAGACGCCGTCTGCGCCTGCGCTGCCGATGGCAGCACGGCTAGCAACGCGCACAGCGATACGGCGTACGAATGACGCATACAGACATCCTCATCGATTGGGATCGTCCGTCTTGCGCGGCGCGACATCCTGGCACCAGCTTCACTGGCGTAAGATGATCCTAATGTCCGTACAAACGCTCTGTCAACACGGTTTTGCGCGGCGACGCGATCCGGGGCGCACCGATCAGGGCATATGCGGGATCGTCGTACGTGGCGCGAGATCGGGCCGCATCCGGATCAATCCCTCTTGCGTGACATGCGCGATCGCTCGCCCGTCGCGGCTATGGAAGACACCGCGTGCGATGCCGCGGCCATGTCCCGACCACGCGCTTTCGCTGGTATAGAGCAGCCAATCGTCCAGCGGCACGTCGTCGTGGAACCACATTGCGTGATCGAGGCTCGCGGTCTGCATGCTGTGCTCGAACATGTTGACGCCGTGCGGGATCAGCGACGCACTGAGCAGCGCATAATCGGACAGATAGGCGAGCACGCCGCGGCGCATGACGGGATCGGTTGGCACGCTTCCCCGAAACCGGATCCAGACATGGGATACGGGCGTGCCAGGCTTGGTCTGGAGGAACGCGGGAACGCCGCAGGGCCGGATATCGAAGGCGGACGGCTGGGAGAGGAACGCGACGGCTTGCGCGGAGATACCCGCATAGTCGCCAGCGAGGATGTCGAGTGAGCGCAGTTCCTCTGGCGGGGGAAGGTCGGGCATCGCGGTCGCATGCTCCAGGCCAGCTTCCGGCCGTTGGAACGATGCGGCCAGCGTCAGGATCGTCGCGCCGTTCTGGCTTGCGGTGACGCGGCGGTTCGCGAACGACTTGCCGTCGAAATCGCGCTCTACCCGGAAGATGATCGGTTGCGTCTCGGTGCCGGCGCGTAGGAAATAGGCGTGCATGCTGTGCGCCACGGCGGGTGCATCGACCGAAAGCTGCGCCGCCATCAGCGCCTGCGCCACGACCTGCCCGCCGAAGACGCGTGCGGTTGCGCCGGGTCGCTGGGGTCCGCGGAACAGGTCGGTATCGAGCGATTCGAGGTCGAGCAGCGCGACCAGTTCGGCGGCGAGGTCGGGCGTCGATAAGGTTTCGGTCATCGCCGCCCGTACCGCGCGCGCGGCCAGCGGCAAAGTCGCGCGGTCAGCTTTGTTCGGCAGCGAGCACCTTGATCGGGGCGATTTCGTCGACGCGACCGGCAAGGTCGAGCAGGTCGCGGTGAAGACGACCCGCGGCGAAGGCGAGCCCGAATACGCGGCCCGATGCGTCGAAATCCAGGGTCGCCGCCGCCTCGCTCCGTCGGAACAGATCGAGCGCGGTACCGAACGTCCGATAACAGGCTTCGACGTCGCCCCGATCGACCTTGCCCCGCGTGCGCAGCGCCTCCGAACACCGGGTCGCCAGCGCGGCATGCGCGGTCAGCATCGCCGCCGATGGCTTGGCGAGCGCTGCCATCGCCGCCGGGGGCAGCGGCTCGTCGAGTGCGCGACCGCTCAGCACCAAATCGTTGCGGATCCGCCAGAGCGTGCGCGGTACGGCGGCGGGGATACCGTGATCGGCGAGACGCGAGGCGCGTTCGCGGTCGGCATCCTTCATCGCCAGCTCCACCGCGGCGAGCGCATGACGCAGCGCGGCGTGTTCGGGGGATGATGGCAGCGCCAGCCCGGTGGTCAACGCGTCGGCCTGCGCCCGCAGCATCCGTTCGATATGGCTCAGCACGGCAAGCGTTCGCGCGATCACCACGCCGTGCGAGCGTGCCGGCAGGATCAGCATCGCCGCCAGCACACCGATCATGCCGCCCAGGCCGATCTCGATGATGCGATCCCGGACGAAGATCTCCACCGAAGAGCCCGGCGGCGCGCTGAGCAGCATGATTGCCGCAGTGACCGGCGCGATCCGCAGCCGCGGTCGGATCGACGCGACGAGCGCCGCGATGCCGGTAACGGTGACGAGCACCAGCCCGAGTTCGAGCGTATCGGTTCGCCCGAGAGCCGCGCCGATGCCGCCCAGCACCGCGCCCAGCAAGGTCCCCAGCAAGCGATCGGTCGCTGCGCCGAGCGTTCCCCCGATCGATGCCTGCATCACGATCAGTACGGTGAACACCGCCCAATAGCCTTCGTGCAGGCCGAGCGTCTTGTACGCCGCAAACGCCGCCGCAGTCGCGACGATCACGCGGACCGTTTGGCGCAGGCTGTCCGCATTCGCCTTGATCAACACGCTCGGTCGGAGATCCAATGTCAGCGCTTTTCCCTCAACTATCTGTAAATCAGTCCGTCGGCGGTAATGCTCTTACCTGCAATCGTAATTCGCCTTGATTGGCTTAGTTACAAGCCGATTGGCTGATATCGTCGCCCCCCGGGCTTGGTCTTTGCTTCAGCCTTACGCTCGCGCAGGATGCCTAGGATCTGACTCTCGGAAGATCGGCCATGCCGCATCACTCCCCCTCCATCTGACGAGATAACTTACCAATCGGATGAATTCTGAGGAGCGGGTCAAGGGAGATCGCTGCACCGTTTATAGGTCGCTGGCCCGCGCAAGCTGCTCCGTACCGCTGGCATGATCGAAAGCTCAAGTCAGCGGCGAACATGAACGGATGTCGGAAGCTGGAACGGCAAAAGCCGCATCGGGATGACCGAATGTTGGTCTTGGCAGCCCTGCAATGCCCAACAGTTTCGCCCACTTCCGGACTTTTAGGCTGGCGATCCGGGCGCCAAATAACGGCTATTCGTTCAGCGCGAAATTTCCCGTTTCTCCGTCTCCGATTGGCCATCTTGGGAAAGGCCAATCGGGAACGGATCTTGGGACGTAAGCTGCCCTAAGCTGTCTGCGTGATCGCCGGGGCGGCTGTCCCACTCTAAGTTTGTCTTTGGGAAGGTCTCTACAGTCACCCCGCCTACATCATTTTTCTTTTTGCGGGCCTCGCAGATCGGCATCGATCAGGGCCGCAACGTCGGTGACCGGAAGACCCTGCCGATCATTGAACGTGCCTGCCTTCGGCCAGGACACACCGCGACCGAGCGCGAAGGCGGCGCGGTATTTGCGCATCATGTTTTTCGGATCGTTCGCTAGCTCTTCCATCAGGAAAGGCACGGTCCAAACCGACCGCTTGAAGGCCCGGCCCAGTGCCACCTCCAATTTGTCGGCGACCTCGCCATATGTAACGGTGTCACCGGCCAGGAAGACGATGTCGTTGCGGATCGTCGGCTCGAAGAACACGATCTCGGCAGTCAGCACACCGATGTCATCCGGCGTCGTCAGCGTCACAGCGGTATCAAGGCTGCCGAGCGCGTGAACTTCGCTATTCTCCAGATCGACGACACCAAAGTCCGGCTCGAACAGGTAGCTCATGAACATGCCCGTGGAGATGATGACCCACTCGGTCTTGTCCTGCGAGCGCAGCAGCTCGCGCACGTCGAGCTGCGCATCGAAGATGTCCTGCGGCCCGCCGCGGCCGATCGCCTCGAAGTCGACGCCGAACTGCCAGGGGAAATAACGCGGGATGCCGGATTGCAGCGCCGCCTTGGCGAGCTTCATCGGCGTGTTGATCCCCGCTGCGTAACCCGCGCAGCCGATCACCGTATCGTAGTCCGAGAAGAGCGATGCCAGCTCATCGATGGTGTCGTTCACCAGGTCGCCGAGCACGATCTCGATCCCCGCTTCGCGGATCTCGGCGATATCACGCTGCTTGGAGGGATCGCCCGACTCGACGGCACTCTCGCGGAGAAGGACGCTGATTCTGGCACCGTCGATGCCCTTGGCGCGACGCGCCAGATTGCGGAGCACGGGCATGCCAAGCTCGCCGGCACCCAGTACGAGGATATTGCGTGAGTTCACATTGGAGACTGTATCGTTCATCGTTCTAACTCGTTTCACCGTGGATGCCGGTGATCTGGCAAGCCACGGGCAAGCGTGAAAGATGGGTACATGCGTGATACTGCCGTTCAATCTCTAAGCGAGGAGGACATCCTCCGATATTCGCAAACGGTTTGCGATGGCCTTCGGGACGATGACGACGGGGTGCGCCGTGAGGTGTTGGCCCATGCCGGTAACCGCTGGTCGCTTGGTGTCATCCATACGCTCGGCGTGTACGGCCAGCTTCGCCACGTGGAAATCGGCCGACGGATGCACGGTATTACGCAGCGGATGCTGACGCGCACGCTGCGCCATCTGGAGCGCGATGGATTGGTGGTGCGTCACGACTTCGAGGAGGTGGTTCCTCATGTAGAATATGCTCTATCCGAAACCGGATTGAAGCTACTGGTCATGATGGTTCCCCTGTGGACGTGGATCGTCGAAAACGTCGACAGCTTTCGCGCATCACGAGAGATGTTTGATCGGGAACACGCGGGAGAAGAGCCCTGAAGGCGACATCGGCTTACAGGCTTAACTTTCCAGAAATACCATCGTCTTTGGAAAAAGACCGCGCCCCGCTCTGTCTGCTATTGCAATAAACCGCTCCGTAAGCCTCCCGTCGACGCGCTTTCCTATGCTCGAACCGGCGACATTCTCGTAGTGTGGAAGCTCGACCGGCTTGGCCCTACCATGAAAGAACTTAGACGGTGTCTGAGCCTTCATCTGGGAAGCGCCATTGAAAAGTCAGCGAATTTAGACGCTGTCGGTGATCGGCAACAAATATCCAAGCTCGCTAAGCATTGATGTCGACTGGCTCGGTCGAAAAATCACTGAGATCAACTTATATCGTTTAAAGAGCCCTAATTGCTTCGCCACCCGTTACAATAAGTCCGCTGCCAAATTATTATTAAATGTGGCACTTTCCACCGTCTTGGCATTCTGGCCCTGAACGAGGCTAGGCCCTGATGATCAGTTTTGGCATCTTGGCTGTTGATGACTGCTGAGTCAATCAGACGAAGCCGAGTTCTGCAGCGGTCAAATCCTATCCCTGCAACCAACCCAACGACAGCCCCGCAGCGAAAGCTTCGGGGCTGTCGTCGTCATTATGCCAACGCATAGTGCGAACACGAAGACCAACTCGCCCCATGGATAGATGGTGGAAGCAGCGCTGGTCAAAGCCGGAGCGCCGGAGCGTGCCTGCCCGAACCGGGCATTCGTTCACCGTGATGGATGCGACGCCGTAGCTATGCTCGACAGATCGGTTGTCGGATCGATCGGCACGCCGGAAGCCTTCCGTTCCGAATACCGGTCGACGAGCTGGGCCGCGTGAGGGCGGAGCAGGACCGTGAAGCGGACCATCTCCTCCATCACGTCGACGATGCGATCATAGTAGCTGGACGGCTTCATCCGGCCGGCGTCGTCAAACTCCTCGAACGCCTTGGCGACGCTCGACTGGTTCGGAATCGTCACCATCCGCATCCAGCGGCCGAGGAGGCGCAGCGTGTTCACGCTGTTGAACGACTGCGATCCGGCTGACACCTGCATAACGGCGAGCGTCCGGCCCTGCGTTGGTCGCATCCCGCCCATCGACAGCGGCAGGTGATCGACCTGCAGCTTCATGATGCCGGTGATCTGACCGTGCCGCTCGGGGCTGCACCAGACATGCCCCTCGGACCATAACGACAGCTCGCGCAATTCATGGACCGCCGGATGGTCGTCGCCAGCCACCTGATCGGGCAGCGGCAGGGTCGAGGGATCAAATATGCGCGTCTCGGCTCCGAAGAACCGTAGCAGGCGCGCGGCCTCCTCGACGCAAAGTCGGGAATATGACCGCTCGCGCAGTGAGCCGTAGAGCAGCAGGATGCGCGGGGGCGGGTCTCCCGCACCCAGTCCGATGGCGGGCCGGTCGAGCGTGTAGCGTCGATCGAGTGCGGGCAGATGGTCGGGGTCGGAAAGCGTGCGCAGGGGCATCAGGGGTATGTCCTGTCTTTGGTTCGATTCAACGGCATCAGGCGGCACCGAGCCGCAGGGCGAGCGCGGCGAGCGTTACCAGCAGCACTGGGATCGTTAAGGTCGCGCCGATCCTGAAATAATAGCCCCAGCCGATGCGGATGCCCTTCTGCTCGAGGACGTGAAGCCACAGCAATGTGGCGAGCGAGCCGATCGGTGTGATCTTGGGGCCGAGGTCACAGCCGATCACGTTGGCGTAGACCATGGCGTCCTTGATCGCGCCCGTGGCGTGGGTCGTGTCGATCGACAGCGCACCGACGAGCACGGTCGGCATGTTGTTCATGACCGACGACAGCAGCGCGGCGATGATGCCGGTGCCGAACGCCGCGCCCCACACACCGCCCTGGGCGGTGCGGTCGAGCAGACCGGCGAGATGGTTGGTCAGACCGGCGTTCCGCAGGCCGTAGACGACCAGGTACATGCCGAGCGAGAAGATTACGACCTGCCACGGCGCGCCGCGCAGCACCTTGCGCGTCTCGATGACGCGACCGCGCCCGGCGACGACGAGCAGCAGCACCGCGCCGGCAGCGGCGACTGCACTGACCGGTATGCCGACAGGTTCGAGAAGGAAAAAGCCCGCCAGAAGCGCCGCAAGGACGACCCAACCGGCCCGGAATGTCGCTCGATCGCGGACGGCGTCGGCCGGCGCGCGGAGCTGCGCCACGTTGTAGTCGGCTGGGACGTCACGGCGGAAGTACAGCAGCAGCACGATCAGCGTCGCACCGATCGACGCGAGGTCGACCGGCACCATCACCGACGCATAGTCGGCGAAGCCGATGCGGAAGAAGTCGGCCGACACGATGTTGACCAGGTTGGAGACGATCAGCGGCAGGCTGGCCGTGTCGGCGACGAAACCGGCCGCCATGACGAACGCCAGCGTCGCCCTGTCGCGGTAGCCCAGCGCCCGCAGCATCGCGATGACGATCGGGGTCAGGATCAGCGCCGCGCCGTCGTTCGCGAACAGCGCCGACACGGCCGCGCCGAGAAGGACAATCAGGACGAATAGCCTATGGCCATGTCCTCCCGCGCAGCGAGCGACGTGCAGCGCCGCCCATTCGAAGAAACCGGCCTCGTCCAACAGCAGGCTGACGATGATGATGGCGACGAACGTCGCGGTCGCGTTCCAGACGATACCCCACACCACCGGGACGTCGGAGAGCGAGACCACCCCGACGAGCAGCGCCACGACCGCACCACCCAGCGCGCTCCACCCGATGCCGAGCCCCTTGGGCTGCCAGATGACGAGCGTGATCGTGGCGACGAAGATGGCGAGCGCGAGCAGCATCAAGCGATGCGCTGACCCGAGGCGTCCACCACCGCTTCGCCGTCTTCCTTGGCAAAGGCCCCCAGTTGCGGCTCGGGCAGCAGATCGAGGACCGCATCGGATGGTCGGCACAGCTGCACGCCGAGCGGCGAGACGACCAGTGGCCGGTCGATGAGGATCGGATGCGCCATCATCGCGTCCACCAGCGCGTCGTCCGTCAGCGTCTCATCGCCAAGCCCCAACGCCGCATAGGGCGTCCCCTTCTCGCGCAGCAGTTCGCGAGGCGTCATACCGGCGCGGTCAATCAGCTGGACTAGCAAAGCACGCGAGGGCGGGGTTTTCAGATATTCGATGACGTGCGGCTCGATGCCGGCATTGCGGATCATCGCCAGCGTGTTGCGCGACGTGCCGCAGGCGGGGTTGTGGTAGATCACGATGTCGACGGCCATGACGCGTCCTTTCAGCAGCAGGGGGTGAGTTCGGCCAGAAGCGGCACGCACAGCTCGGGCGAGCCGGCGCAGCAGTCCTTGACCAGGAAGAGCGTGAGCGCGCGCAGGCCGTCCAGATCGGCGCGGTAAATGATCGACCGGCTCTGTCGCTCGGAGCGGACGATGCCGGCGCGCGCTAGGATGCCGAGATGCGCCGACATGGTGTTCTGCGGTACGTCGAGCCGGCGGGCGATTTCGCCCGCTGCCATTCCGTCCGGTTCGTGGCGCACCAGCAGCCGGAACACGTCGAGCCTTGTGCCTTGAGCGAGCGCTCCAAACGCCACGATAGCCGAATCATTATCCATAAATCCAGCATAGCGGATATGTCAGGCAGCAACAGCACGAACTTCCGACATGCCGGTTTTTTAGAGACTGCCGACCGTTTTCGATAAGGGCGAGGGCGCAGCGCATCACAGCCATCCCGCTTGGGTGCCCAATCGGACACCCCCGTCGCAATTCATACGCGCGAGAGCGGGTATGTGCTCAGCCCGATGACGTCTGGTCATTCGTTTCCAGCGTTAACTCCCGAATAGGTCTATCGAAAGAAGACTTCGTGAAAGCGGACTAACCCGGCGGATGTCAGCGCCAACGGGCGGGGCCGCTGTCCGGCAAAAAGTTCATGCATAGGTAAACCGGCTCAGTGAAAACCGCCAAGATTTGCTAGCCGCCCAACATTCACTATCTCTGCTGAACCGACTTGGCTGCCGATAAGCACTAGTGCTAATATCAACCGGCAGCTCAATAACGGAGACAAAGATGTTTGCCGTTGCTCTTATGTTTTCCGAGGCGGCGGCCGTCGCCACCAACCCGCTCGAATCCGGCAACGTCGTCGGGAGCGTGCGGGAATCGATATGTGAACTGCGCGCACCCTCGATTGCCGATGACGCCATTGGTCTTCTGGCTCTGCCGGCGCCAAAGCAAAAGAACGAGATGGGGGTCTTGCTCCTGGTCAATTGTTCGGACCGAAAGATCATAAGCCTGCGGGACCCAAGTCGATCACGACGGCACGTGAACGAGTTTCCGTACGACCCGCGGGTCGTGACGAAATTGCGCCATGACCCCGGGCGCTACGAGATCCTCAACTTCAACCAGAGGGCCAACAATTCCGTTGGGGACCACACGACCCATTCAAAATCGACATATTGGACGGGGCCTTGCGAATATACGGGGCTTCAACTGACAACCGCCGCCGCAGGTGACGATCACAGCCGGCAAACGGTCGTCTTCGATCTCAACATCTGCAAGAACCAGATCCTCGCAATGCTCGAGCCCAACAAGGCGGTAATATCCCCGTAGGAAGACGCCAGAAAGCCGCCTGCAGAATACCACCGCGTGCCGCGATCAAGGTCCTGCCCCATACGTGGTTGGGCGAATGCCCCTCGTCAGGGCGGCTTCGCTATAATCATAGGGAGGCGGATGCGGCGGCGCATTTAACACTCCACGCTCTGAAAACGGCCAGCCGGTTTACCGCTCATCTATCGAGACAGTCGGCCTTCCTCTCCGGCTAAGTCATTCGCTGCTGCAAAGATAAAAGTTTCGCAATACAGTCACTGATGCGAGGTCAGGCTTGCAGCGTTGCAAGGTGCGACTCGAAGTGGAGGCCGGGTAATGATTGCTTTATTCTTCGCATTGTCGCTGCAGGCCGCCACCCCTGATATCGTAATTTCTGGCAGGCAGCTTTCGGAAGCGTATGCAGCCTGCGTCGAGCAGGGCTGTCCGCCGTTGCGAGATGCACAAGCCTCGATCGCCTTTGCCGAGCAGCAATTCCGGGATGGTGCGTATCTCAAGGCGCGTCACACGCTTATGCGCGCCATATCTCGCAACAAGCGTCACGCTGCGACCGACCCGAAACCGGTGTCCGCATTGTATGAAGCATATGCGACCGTCTCTTTGCACGACGGTGATCTGGATGCGTTCAAGAGCGCGGTCGGTGAGCAGGTTCGCACGCTGCGCGACAATCTGCCGGCCAATGACCCGGCCGTCGTTGCCGCGGCATTTGCGACCGGCGATATGTGGCTAGCGATGCGCAAGGGGCGTAGTGCCGAGATTTCGTATAAGGCGGTGGAGCGTCAGGCGTTGACGGACGGAAACGCGGTGCTCGCTCTGCAGGCGACGTTGCGCCGCGTCAGACTGGCCAACGCACGAGGCGACACGGCCGGTGCGGCCCGGCTTATGGCCGAAGCCGAAGCCCGGCCGATCGCGGCGGATCCAAAGCTGCGCAACCTGCTGCAAGTTGTCCGGTTGCGCTTGGCGGCGGGGCAAAAGGACAACGCGCAGATTGACCAGCTGGTGCGTGCGATCGGCCGCGATGGCTCGACCCGCCCTGAGCTGGTATGGGCGCCGCCTTATCGACCTACGGCGCTGGCGGCTGCGCAAGACGAAGCGCGCAAGTTCGACTTGCGCAATCCGCTTCCCGCGAGATCGTCCGATGTCGATCCGATCAAATGGGTCGACATCGGCTTCTGGATCCGACCCGACGGCAAGACGGACGAACCCGAAATCTTGCGCGGCTCGCGTTCGACGGGATGGGCAGGGTACCTCCTCAAGCAGGTTGCCGAACGACGCTACACCGGCTTTTCGACCAGCAGCACTGATCGGGGTGTGTACCGTGTCGAGCGGTTCACCTTACGCGGTACGTACCAGGTTCCAGTGGGGAGCCTGATTGCAAGGCGAGGCGACGCTGCAAGGTTGGAAGTGCTCGACTTGACGCAGCCAAATACATCCGGCTCGTCGAACCGCTCATAACGACAAATGTGAGACGGGCTCCGGCGGCGGCTGATGATGCAAAAGCTGCTTCGTTGGGGACGGCCATCTGGCGGGGCAGTTCGGGCACACTCATCGGTCGCCGTGCCACGTTGCAGGTACGACACCACATCATCCGCGCCGACGACCGCGTTCCGGCGTTAGGCCATCACCCCATTCAGGCCGACGATGTTGGCAAAAGGTCGTCTGGAAATTCTGATAATGCGATGGTCGCCGGAATGCGTATCCGCCGTCTGTGTCATCGCAGACGAAAGAGCACCAGCGTCAAAGGAGCGGCGCGCTGGTGACCGGACGCCTTACATTGCATCGAACGTGAACTATCTCACAGCGGCGCATGACACTCGACCGACCTTTGATTCTCGCAATCGGCGACAGCCTGATTGCCGGTTACGGCCTGCCCGCCGCCGATAGCTTTCCCGTACAGCTCCGGGCATCGCTGCGGCGGGCATGCCCTCCTGCCGTCGTGGTGAATGCCGGGGTGTCGGGTGATACCACCGCTGATGTCCTACGACGCTTGCCCCGAATGCTCTCCGCGCTCGACCAGCGACCCGCACTTGCGATCGTTCAGGTGGGACCGAACGATGTCCTGCGGCAGGTGCCGGTGGGTCGTACCCGAGCGCATCTTGAGCAGGTCCTGCTGAGCCTGGGCAATTGTGGCATTCCCGTGTTGTTGACGACCGTCGATCCCCCGATGTTCATCCGTGATCGGGCTGCGGCATATCTCGGCATCCACGCGGCGTTGGCGGCCAAACACGGCGCGACCGTCTGGCCGTTCTTTCCGCCGGGCGTGTTGGGACATGCCGATATGGTGCTGGCGGACCGGGTGCATCCCAATGCCAAGGCGATTGCTGCGGTGGTCGCAGCGATGCTGCCGATCGTGGAGAGGATGCTGTAATGCCCGCATTTGAGCGTAACCGTAGGCTCGTTCGTATCTCGGCCCCAGGGGCGGGTGGATCATGGTGACGGATCCGAAGTGGCTGAGAGTGGCGCGCACGAAACTCGGCACGCAGGAAGCTGCAGGATCAGCGAACAGCGCGACGATCCTCGGTTGGGCAAAGCGGCTTGGAACGCGGGTGCTGGGCATGGTCTACAATGCCGACAGCGTCCCGTGGTGCGGCGTGTTCGTCGCCCACTGCCTGCAGGAAGATGGCATCGAACCAGTCTCTATTGCGGTGCGGGCGACGTCGTGGTCGACATGGGGATTGTCGTTGCGGCCGGAGCGTCTGGCGCCGGGAGCTGTGCTGGTGTTCGAGCGTCCTGGTGGCGGGCATGTCGGTTTCTATGTTGGCGAAGACGCGACGGCCTATCATGTCCTTGGCGGCAATCAGGGCGACGCGGTGACCATAGCCCGGATAGCAAAGGATCGCTGTATCGCGCGCCGATGGCCAGCCGGCCGCCCCGTAATAGGCAAGCCGGTCCAGATGGCGGCACGGAAGCCGATCTCGACCGACGAAGCCTGATGGAGATGCGCTGATTTCGTAGTGCGCACATCGGACCCAGATCCGTTCGTAACAGACAGTATCGGTAAGTGGTGGGTTCGGCCTGACCGCGCCGTGCTGCCTCGACGATGAGATCCCCCGTCTCGAGCCGCTGCGTGTCTGGCTCCCGGAACCCAAAGCTTCGATCGCCCCGGTAGATACGGTGGCCGAGACCAGCACGGATTTCCGACAGTGCGAGTCCCACCTCTGTCGCGGTCTGTGCTCGTTCGTGCAGGACGACCTGTCCGCCGGCCGCGGCGAGATCCGTTGATACGACGCGATATGCGCGCAGTGGGTCCGACCCTGCCAACAGAACGCCGGCGAGACTTGCTGGGTTCAGGACGATCGGGATCGGATGTGTCGTCCCATCCCGCAGCAACGAACAGGGCACGCGCACGGGCGAGCTGTACTGCCTCCAGAGCGGCATTGCGGGTCGCATCGCCCTGCATCACGGTCGTGCCCCATGCTTCAGTGGCGTCGAGCTCGACCATCCGATCGTCGACGACCACGATTGTCTCGGGATCCGCTCCACGCTTGACGAGTTCGTCGACGGCTTCCGCGCCCCACCCGCCATAGCAGCCGAAGCCAAACGGCGTTGTGCCGTGCCGTCTCGGGGTAAAACTGTGTCGATGCGGACGGCGCATGACGTGGTCTACGCAGAGTTACGAACGACCCAAGGGGCTGCCGATCCGTTTTCGCCGTCGTGGCTCCGCGCCCAGGGTTGATGGGGCAGACGATATGATCTTCCGAAGTCGTGCCGGCCTATCGCAGACCGAACCCCGCGGTGCTGTTTGCGCCATCGTCCGTCCGCTCGCGACCGGCCAGCACGTTCTCGAGTTCAGCCAATGAATGGGGCACGTCGAGGTGCTGCGCCCCGATGAACAGGCGTGACCCGTTCCCTTCGGGTACTGCATGGGTTAGCTTGTCGATATCGACCAGCGCCTTGCCCTGCGGCAGTATTTCGATCTGAACAAATCGCATGTCATTTCCCATCTTACGTCTGAGGGCTGGATTGCCGCGCGGTCGATAATGAAGTTCTGTGCCCTTAGGGTACCCGATACGCTGACGTACGTCGCTGGAATCAGCCTAAGGGCGACATGACGAATGCCGGAGTCAGAAAGCGGGTAGGGCAGTCGGAATGCCTGCGAGTCGGTCTCTTTTTCGGCGAGATTAGTGGAGTTTGCTCTCACGCTCCTGTCTGCCTTGAGCATCCCACGCCGCCATCGCGTGTCCAATGCCGGCCCGCAGCGTCTCGGTCGGAACGCCGTCCCGCGCCTGGATCGAGATCCCCAGCAACAGCCCGTCGTACAACGTGGTGAGCCCCGCGACGTCGGTGGCGGGATCGAGAGCGCCGGTGCTGACGCCGGCGGCGATACACCGCTGCAACGCCTGCCGGGTGATCTCCCGCTCGGCACGGGTCAGCGCTCGGGTCGACGCACCAGCCTCGGACGAAACGATCGATGACAGCGTCATCATGCACCCCTTCGGATGGGCAGGATCGGTCTGCACCGCAACCGACGCGATCAAGGCCTGTTCGAGCCGCGAGCGTGGCGATAGCGTCTCGTCGTCGAGCGCACCGACGATGCCGCCATGTACGGCGAGATAGCGCGTGAGCGTTTCGCGGTAGAGCGCTTCCTTCGAACCGAAGGCCGCGTAGAAACTGGCCGACGAGATGTCGCCCATCGCCTGACGCAGCGTGAGCAGCGACGCGCCCTCATACCCGTGTTCCCAGAACAGATGCATCGCGCTGTCCAGCGCTGCAGCCCTGTCAAAACCACGCGGTCGTCCGCTCCGTGCCATATATGTCCGCTCCTGATTATGGACTAATCAATCCATTACTCGTTGACAAGCCACGCCATGTGGTTGAACGCAGTGGACCAGTCGATCCAGAAGTGAGTGTTGCGTGATTCCAAGATCCGGTCAGACCGACGATGGCGCGAGCGAGACATTGCCGATCTCCGCGTTGCTGGCGCTGGCAATGACCGGCTTCACCGCGATCCTCACCGAAACGCTCCCTGCCGGGCTGTTGCCGCACATGGCCGCCGGGCTCGACGTATCGGAGTCGCTCGCGGGGCAGACCATCACGGTCTATGCGGTCGGATCGCTGTTCGCGGCGATCCCGCTGACGCTGTACACGCAAGGTTGGCGCCGCAAGCCGACCCTGCTCGTCGCGATCGTCGGTTTTCTGATCTTCAACTGCGTGACCGCGGTGTCGACCTCCTATGCGCTGACGCTCGTCGCGCGGTTCATGGGCGGGGTCGCGGCGGGGTTGGGGTGGGGAATCATCGCGGGCTATGCCAGGCGGATGGTCGCCCCGCCGTTGCGCGGCAAGGCGCTCGCGATCGCGATGGTCGGTACACCGCTGGCACTCTCGATCGGCGTACCCTTGGGGGCGATGCTGGGCACGACGCTGGGCTGGCGCATGGCGTTCGGGCTGATGGCGATCACCACTTTGATACTGATCGGCTGGGTGTTGTGGCGCGTGCCGGACTTTGCCGGCCAGCCTGCCGAGCAGCGGCTGTCGATCGCGAGCGTGTTTCGCACGCCGGGCGTTCGCACCGTGCTGGTCACGCTGTTCGCGTGGATCACGGGTCACAATATCCTGTACACCTACATCGCCCCGGTCGCCGCCTTGTCGGGCGCGGGGGAGAGGCTCGATCTGTTGCTGCTCGGGTTCGGGCTGGCAGCGCTGGTCGGGATCTGGGTGACGGGCGTGCTGATCGATCGCGCGCTGCGTCCGCTCGTGCTGGTCAGCCTCACGATGTTTGCGGTCGTCTCGCTGGCCTTCGGGCTGTTCGCGACTACCCCTGCGATGACGATCGTCGCGACGATCCTGTGGGGATTGTCGTTCGGCGGCGCAGCGACACAGCTGTCGACCGCGCTCGCCGATGCGGCGGGTGAGGGCGTCGACCTCGCCAATGCGATGCTCACGACGGTCTGGAACGGCGCCATCGCGACGGGCGGGATCGTCGGCGGGGTGATCCTCGACCATGCGGGGGCAGGACTGCTCGCCTGGGCCGTACTGGCGCCGACCCTTCTTGCCCTGGCGCTTGCAGCCGGCGCGCGCCGCCATGCCTTCAAGCCCGGTCCCAGGGCCTTTGAGTAAGGCGCCCGTCGTGCGTGCCCATCAGGAGAAGATTTCGATGAAAGCCTTTCACATCGGTGCCCAGAACGGCATCGACGGACTTGTCGCCACGACCCGGCCCGCGCCGGTCGCTGGTCCCGGCGAAGCGCTGGTGGCGCCGCGTCTTGTCGGCCTGATCAGCCGCGACGTTCAGCTCCTGCGCGGCACCTACGGCGCCCGACAGCCCGAAACCCGCATTCCGATGTCCGAAGGCGTGGGCGAGGTCGTGGCGATCGGTGCGGGCGTGACCGAGGTCGCAGTCGGCGATCGCGTCGTCTGCGGTCATTTCGCGACCTGGCTGGACGGCCCGTTCCGGGCGGACGTCTTTGCGCATGATATCGGCATCACGCATAACGGCTGGCTTGCCGAAAGGGTCGTTCTCCCCGCGGCTGCGCTGATCCGGGTGCCCGACGCGCTGGCCGACGCGGATGTCGCAGGTCTCGCCTCGGCCGGCCTGACCGCCTGGAATGCACTGGTCGAGGTCTGTCGGGTCGAGGCGGGCGAGACCGTGCTCTGCCTCGGCACCGGTAGCGTTGCGCTGGCGGCACTTAAGATCGCCAAGACCCGTGGCGCACGGGTGGCGATCACGTCGTCGCAGGACGCGAAACTCGAAACGGCACGCAGCCTCGGCGCGGACATCACGGTCAATTACCGGACGTCACCGGATTGGGCGGCCGAGGTGATCGCACAGACCGAGGGGAAGGGCGCCGACATCGTGATCGAAACCGGCGGCGTCGATACGCTGGGGGACTCGATCGCAGCCGCGGCGATCAATGCGCGGATCATCGTCATCGGCGTTTCACCGGGCGAGGGGCCGGCGATCCCCGACTATCTGTCGCTCATCACGAAAAACGTGACGATCCGCGGAATCGCCAATGGCAGCCGCGCAATGTTCGTCGATCTGCTCGACGCAATGGTGGCGAACCGGATGACGACCGTTGTCGACCGGACGTTCGCCTTCGACGACGCACCGGACGCCGTCCGCTATTTCGCCGCGGCAGGGCATCTGGGCAAGGTGATGATCGCGTTTTGATCACGAAATTCCGGCCACTTCGACGCACGTCTCTGACGGGGTTTCCTGCGATGCCGGTTGATCCGGATGGCATGAATGACCAGCATTGGACAGCTTGGAGCGTTTTTCAACTGACCAACCGTCGGTCAGACCTGCGAAGGCGGCTTTCGTTCAGGCGCGATCCAAGCCGCGCACATGCTCCCAGACGTTGGAGATGACGACCGATCCTTCTCCTACCGAAGACGCGACGCGTTTCACCGATCCGGCGCGCACGTCCCCGACGGCATAGATGCCCGCGCAGGACGTGGCGAAAGGCGATAACGCGCCAGCCGCTTCGCCGGTGAGCACGAAGCCCTTGTCGTCAAGAGCGACCAGTTCGGAGAGCCAGCCCGTATTGGGTGCGGCGCCGACCATCACGAAGACGGCGCAGCTTGCCACGGTGCGGTCGCCGTCTCCGTTGCGGATCGTCACCGCCTCCAGATTGTCCCCGCCATGAAGTTCGACGGCATGGGTGCCGTATTCGATGGTGATCGCGGGGTCCGCCTCGAGCCTGCTCGACAGATAGCTGGACATGGACGAGGCCAGGGTGTCGCCGCGCACCAGCAGGCGAACGTGCCGCGCCGTACGACTGAGGAACATCGCCGCCTGCCCGGCCGAATTGCCGCCGCCGATGACCAGCACCTCCGTATCGCGGCAGAAGCGCGCCTCATTCTCGGTCGCTGCATAATAGATGCCCGTGCCCTCGAACTCGGCGAGGCGTGCGATCGGCAGGCGTCTGTACTGGACCCCGGTAGCAACCACGACAGAGGCGGCGAGAACGCGCCGACCATTGGCGAAGGTCGCACAGAAGGCGCCATTGTCGAGCTGGTCCAGCGACTCGATGCGGCGAGGCATGACGAAGCGTGTGCCGAATTTCATCGCCTGCACCTCGCCGCGCCAAACGAGATCGGCACCGGAGATGCCGGTGGGAAAGCCCATATAATTCTCGATCCGGCTGGACGTGCCGGCCTGGCCGCCGATCGCGGTCTCGTCGACCACCAGCGCGCGCAATCCTTCGGCTCCCGCATAGACGCCCGCCGACACGCCGGCGGGGCCGGCCCCGACGATGAGCACGTCGAAGGCCTCGTCTTCGGGAACGTCCTGATCGAGTCCGAGCAGCCGTGCCACCTTTTCCGGCGTCGGATCGCTCACCACCACGTCGCGGCCGAACACCACGACGGGTTCGCGCGGCGTGGTTCCGCAACTGCTGGCGACATGCGCGGCCTCGGCGCTGCCGAGCGGGTAGGAGCGGTAGGGCAGGCGATTGCGTGCGGCGAACTCGGCCACTCTTCTGACGGCCCTGTCCTCCTCTTCGCCAACCAGCACCAGCATGCCGTCGCCGGCATCCAGCTGCCGCCGACGGCGCGCGGCCAGCACCGTGATAACGATGTCCGACATCTCCGGTATGGCCGCCATCAGGCGAAGCATCGCGGATCGCGGGACTTCGACGACGGTCGTGTCGCTCGCGGCGCGCATCGGCAGCGACCAGGTGCCGCCGGACAGCAGCGAGATCTCGCTCATGAACTGGGTGGGCCCCAGCGTCGACGGCACCAGCCGATCGCCCGTGAACGGGTTGATGACCTCGATCTCCCCCTCTTCGACATACACGAAGCGGTCGGCCGGCGCGCCGATCTCGGCGAGCATCATTCCCTTGGGATAGTGCTTGCGCGTCCCTGCCGCCCGGATCGCGGCAATATGCGCAGGCTGCAGCGGAACCCGCTGCATTTCCCGCAGGTCGCGACCGATCGTTTCCATGAGCGCTGTCCCCTATCCCCCTCGACACTAGCCCGGCGAACGCGACGACGGCAATCGCCCGGGAACGGCCCAGGCCGAATGCGGGCGCGGGCCGATACGCTGCCCGATCGCATTGACGCGGTTCGGGACAGATTGCAGGACCACCGGGCGGGCAGGAAAAGGGGCGGCTTTGTGCATCCAGCGGCAAACTTCGAGCTGATCATCCTGATGTTCCTGGTGGTGCTGGGGCTTCACTATCTGGCCCGGCGTCTGTCGCTGCCACCAGCAGCCGCGCTGATCGTCGGCGGATGCGCCGTCGCCTTCGTACCGGGTGTGCAAGGGATCGCGATCGATCCGGAGCTGGTCCTTGTCCTGTTTCTCCCACCCCTGCTGATGGACGGCGCGTGGTTCACCGCGGTCGCGCCATTCCGGCGGCACATGGCCGGCATTCTTTCGTTGGCGGTCGGCGCCGTCTTCTTCACCACGGCGGTCGTGGCGATCGTGACCAGGCTGCTGATGCCCGGACTGCCCTGGGCCGCCTGCGTCGCGCTGGGCGCGATCCTGTCGCCACCCGATGCGGTATCCGCGCGTGCCGTGTTGCAGCGGGTGACGCTCCCGCGCAGGCTGACCACGCTGCTCGAGGGCGAAAGCCTGCTCAACGATGCCGCGGGGCTGGTGCTGTTCCGTTTTGCGGTGGCGGCGGTGCTGACCGGCAGCTTCCATCTGGGGGCGGCGACCGGAACGTTTTTCGTGCTCGTGGCGGGCGGCATCGCGGTCGGCGCGGCGATCGGCGGGCTCTGGGTGGTTCTGCTCCGCCGGCTCGGCGATGATACGCTGATGATCGCAGCGACCGTGCTGGTCTGCTGGAGCGCCTATATCGCGGGCGAATTGCTGCACGTGTCCGGCGTCATTGCCGTCGTCACCGCGGGCCTTGTCTGCGGCTGGTATCAGCATGTCGTCTTCACCGCCCGCGTGCGCATCCGGGCGATGGCGTTCTGGCAGGTGCTGGTGTTCCTCCTCGAAGCCACCGTGTTCCTGCTTATCGGCCTGTCCTTGCGGGGGTTGCTGGACCGGGTCGGCGGGCTCGACATCGTCATAGACACGATGGCGCGGCCCGTGCTGCTGATCGTCCTGGCGGTCGTTGCCGCGCGGTTCCTGTGGATCTTCGCGGTCGATGCCGGCGTCGCCACCGGTCGCCGCATCGGGTGGACGCGACAGCACCCGCTCGGAACGCGGGCGGCGGTAGTGATGAGCTGGGCCGGGATGCGCGGCGTGGTGACGCTCGCGGTCGCGCTCTCGCTGCCCGAGGCGATGCCGGCGCGGGATCTGATGCTCGTCACCGCCTTTGTCGTGATCCTCGTGACCGTCCTGGTGCAGGGCACCTCGCTTGGCTGGGTCATCCGGACCCTGAAGCCGCACGACGACGGCAGCGCGCGACCGCCGCTCGATCTGCACGCGGCCGAGATGATGCTGTTCCAGGCGCAGTTGGGACTTGTCGAGCGCGAGGCGGTGGCGATCGACGGCACGGTCATCCACCCGCAGCTCCTAAGGCGCTACCGGACCCGTGCAACCGCAGCGGATGCGTTCGACGGTACGGTGGAGGAGCGCAACGTGGCGATCGCGAGCCATTTCGACGTCATCATCGCCGCGGTCGCGGCCGGCCGCGCCGAGCTGGTTCGCCTGCACCGTACCGGTCGTATCGATGACGAGACGCTCCATGATCTCGAGCATGATCTCGACCTCGAGGAGCTTGCCGCAGCGGCAGCGAAGGGATGAACGATTTCAGTTGCTCCGAGCCGCGATGACGAGGCGCGGACGTCGGCCGGATCAATAGGGCGGATCACGCCGCTCGCGCTGGGCGCGGGCGGCCTGCGTCCACCAGCCGAGATCGTCGGCGAAGCGTGGGAAGGCGCGTGTCAGGGCGGCGCCGCCGTCGCCCGCCGGTTCTCCGCTCGCATCGAAGGCGTGGCCGATCCCACCCACCGCGATCGTGCTGGACACGACCACCATGCCCATTTCGGACAGGATGCCGTGCCATGCGAGACCGGCACGCGCACCGGCGAAACGTCCGGCCGAATAGCTGACGATCGCCGCTGGCCGCCAGTACCATTCCTCCAGGAAGTGGTCGGTGAGGTTCTTGAGCCCGGGCTGCACGCCCCAGTTATACTCGCCGGCCACGAAGACGAAGGCGTCGGCCGTTCTGATCTTTTCTGCGAGTGCTTCCAGCGCGGGCGGCGCCTCGCCGCTGGGATGTTCCTTGTACATGCGGTCGAGCATGGGGAGGTCGACCGCCCTGGCGTCGATGAGCTCGGCCGATGCACCGCGTTCGGCGAAGGCGCGGACGAGCCACTCGGCGAGGCGAATGCCCTGCCGGTCGGACCGATAGGAGCCGTAGAAGATCAGAACCCGGTCGCGCATCGCGGCAATTCCTTGTGGAGCGTGTCGTGCAGAAGCACGGAGCGCGCCATCGCTCCGTGCCCTGCCGTGGATCAGCCTTCGATGAAGGCGAGCAGATCGGCGTTGATCTGATCGGCGTGGGTAACCGGCATGCCGTGGGGAAAGCCGGGGTAGGAGATGAGCTTGGCGTCCTTCACGATGTCGGCCGACATCTTGCCAGTGGTGGCGAACGGAACAACCTGGTCGTCCTCGCCGTGCAGCACGAGCGTCGGCACGTCGATCGCCTTGAGATCGTCGGTGAAGTCGGTCTCGGAGAAGGCCTTGATGCCGAACGTATGGGCGAGCGCCGAGCCCATCATGCCCTGGCGCCACCAGTTGAGCCGCACCGCCTCCTTCACCTTGGCGCCGTCGCGGTTGTAGCCGAAGAAGGGCAGCGTGAAGTCGTAGTAGAATTGCGAACGGTTCGTGGCAGTCTGCTCGCGCACCATGTCGAATACGTCCATCGGCACGCCGTCCGGGTTGGCATCGGTCTTGACCATGATCGGTGCGACCGCACTGACCAGCACGGCCTTTTTGACCCGACCGGGCTTGGCGCGCGCGACATAGCGGGCGACCTCGCCACCGCCGGTCGAGTGGCCGACATGGACGGCATCGCGCAGATCCAGCGCGTCGGTCAGCGCGATGACGTCGGCGACATAGGTGTCCATGTCGTGACCGCCCGCCGACTGGGTCGAACGGCCATGCCCGCGGCGGTCATGCGCGATGACACGATAGCCCTTCTGGACGAAGAACATCATCTGCGCGTCCCAGTCATCCGAGCTGAGCGGCCAGCCGTGGTGGAACATGACGACGGGCGCATCCGTGTTGCCCCAGTCCTTGTAGAAGATTTCGGTCTTGTCGACGGTGGTGACGAATGGCATTCGATGTCTCCTCGGGCTTGGTCGGGTACGCGGCACGCTACAGAGTGAAGGTGACAATCAGGCGGCGTCGACGAGGACGATCTCTCTATCCTTGATAGCGGTCATGCGCAGCATGGACTAGTCGGCAACGGCGGCGCCCTCTCGCCGATCGAGACGGGTGAAGTTGACCTCGATCGACCCGATTGCCGGTATCAAGTCGCTATGCTGGTCGGCGCCGACCAGATATTCGGCGATTGCCTTTAGCAGGGCCTGCACCGCGTCAGAATGCGCAGCCTCGCGCGCATCGCGACACCGACGCAATAGACGTTGGCGAGGCAGAATTCGTCGGTCGCGAATTTGGGAAGCACGCAGACGTCGGCGGCCGTCAGGCTTCGTCCCCGCCGGGCAGCTGTTTAATGTCGGGCGAATGTGCATGATTGGCCATGACCGCAGCGCATCGGCAACGCCTTGTTCGCTATCTGGGCATTTGGGCCGCATGGCTGGCTGTCGCGGTGGTGACGGCGTTCCAGACCTATGCCGCGGGTTTCGCGGGTGGGCCAAAGCTCGCGCTGGGGCAGGCATTGGTCAACGGGCTGATCTGGTATTCGGCCTGGGCAGCATTGACGCCCGGGGTCGTGAGCGTGGCGCGCGCGTTTGCCGACGAGCGGCGGCCGGGCAGGCTGCTGGCCATTCATCTGGTCTTCGGGCTCGTGTTCGCGGTGCTGCACGCGGCGCTCTACAGCGCGATCAACGCGATCTTCTATTTCCGCGCGCCCTGGGCGCCGTGGAGCAATGGGCTGCTAATCACGAAGCTGGCGACCAGCATCCATGTCCATCTGATGATCTACGCGCTGCTCGTCGCGATCGTTCTCGGCGCGCGCGCCTATCGGACGATGCGCGATCGCGAGGTCGCGGCGGCGCGGCTGGAGGCGCAGCTCGCAGAGGCGGAAACCGCGGCGCTGCGCGCGCAGCTGCAGCCGCACTTCCTGTTCAACACGCTCAACGCCATTTCCGCGCTGGTGCCCGACGATCCGATCGTCGCCCAGCGGCTGATCGCGCGGCTGGGCGATCTGCTACGGCTGTCGATCGATCAACGAAGGTCGCAGCACAGCGCGCTCGCCGATGAACTCGACTTTACCGACACCTATCTGGCGATCGAGGAAGCCCGGTTGGGCGAGCGACTGCGGATCGTCCGCGCCATCGCGCCCGGGTTGGAGACCGTCCAAGTGCCGGTGCTGCTGCTGCAGCCGCTGGTCGAGAACGCGGTGCGCCACGGGATTGCGCCGTTGATCGAAGGCGGCACGCTGACGATCGAGGCGAAGCCCGCAGGCGACATGCTGCGGATCAGCATCGCCGACAACGGCAAGGGCGCGGGCGCGATCCGCGAGGGCGTCGGGCTCGGCAACGCACGGCTGCGGTTGCGCCAGCTCCATGGCGAGCGCCAGTCGCTTGAGATCGACACGGCGCCGGGCGAGGGCTTCCGCGTCATCATCCTGGTGCCGCGGTGATCCGGACCCTGATCATCGACGACGAGCCGCTGGCACGCCGGGCGGTGCGCCAGTCGCTGGCCGGGTTCGGCGATTTCGAAGTGGTCGGCGAAGCGGGGCACGGGGCGGAAGCAGTGGCGGCAATCGGCACGCTGCGGCCCGACCTTGTGTTCCTCGACGTCCAGATGCCCGAGATGGACGGCTTCGGCGTGATCGAGGCGATCGGCGTGGATGCGATGCCGCTGACCGTTTTCGTGACGGCGTTCGATGTCTATGCGGTGCGCGCCTTTGAGGCGGAGGCGCTCGATTACCTGCTCAAGCCGTTCGACGACCAGCGCTTTGCCCGCGTTATCGAGCGGGTGCGGCGACACATCGACACGGGCGACGGCCAGCGCGGCGGCCAGCGCGACGGGATGCGATCGCTGCTCGGCGGGCAGGGCCGGCTAGTCGCGCGCGGCAATGGCGCGGCGCAACTGGTTCGGCTCGACGAGATCGACTGGATCAGTGCGGCGGGCGACTATGCCGAAGTCCATGCCGGCGGACGCAGCTTGCTGATCCACGAATCATTGACGTCGCTCGAGGCGCGGCTGCCCCATGCCGCGTTCGCGCGCATCCATCGCGCCGCGATCGTCCGGCTCGACCGATTGGTCGAAGTCCGGCCCGGCACCCATGGCGACGGCTCGGTGCGGCTGGCGTGCGGCGCGGAGCTCCGGTTCAGCCGTCGATATCGCGAGCCAATCGACGGCTACCTTACCCGCTGATCCCGCTTGGCGATCCGCCGGACCCGCCCGGCGAAAATCCATTGCCGGGAAACCCCGTTCCGGGCCCGTATGCCGCTCAACCAAAACAGGGGGTGGGCATGGGGTTGAGGCACAGGGCATATGCACCTTTCAGGTTTCCGACGGCGGTAATCGCGCTGGCGATCCTGTTCCACGCAAGCCCTTCATCGGCGCAACTCGCCAACCCCCGGGCCATGATCAAGCTCCACGCTGAAGGCCACCAGGCCCCGCGTGCGACGATCGCCGACATGGCGTGGATCGAGGGCCACTGGATCGGCGACATGCCCGATGGGCCGGTCGAGCATGTGCTTCTCAGTCCTCGCTTTGGGCAGCTTCCGGGCTTCGTCCGCGCGTTAGCTCCCCAGAACCTGGCCTTTTACGAGATCGGCGTGTTCGCCGAGATTGGAAATTCGCTGACTCTTCGGGTCAAGCACTTCACGCCGGAACTCGCCGGTTGGGAAGCGCAGGCGGCTTATATCGACCGTCCGCTGGTCGATCGCGGTTCGACCAGCTTCTACTTCGACGGCGCGACTTTCTCGCGAACCGGGCCGGATAGCTTCACGGTCTATTTCCTCAATCGCTCGGAGGGCCGGGAACGCGAGACACTCGTGATTCCCTTCCGGCGTACATCAGGCCCCACGCGGCAAAGCGATGGAGCGTCGTCATGAGCGGGCTACGCAAGCTTTACGCCGTTGCCTGTTGCTTGCTGGCGCTGTTCGTCGCTCCGGCGATGGCGCAGCCGCAGGGCCGGCTGGTTGTCAGCACGCTGCAATCGACCAGCTTCGCCGGCAGCAAGATCGGCATCTCGCCCGTTCGCAACCTCACGGTCTACCTGCCGCCGCGCTACGCCGAGCCGGGCAAGCGATTTCCCGTCCTCTACTTCCTCAACTATTTCTTCGAAGATCACCGCGAACCCTTCGCCAGCCACGGCGCAAAGGCGCTGCTGGATAAGGCGATCGCGCAGGGTGTGATCGGCGACGTCATCGTCGTGACCGCCGACTTCACGACCCCCGCGGGCAGCGCATGGTATGTGAATTCGCCGGCGACGGGCAATTGGGAAGACTTCATAATGCGCGAGCTGGTGCCGCACATCGATGCCACCTACCGCACGCTCGCCACCCGGGATTCGCGCGGGATCGCGGGGGACTGTCCGGGGGCGTATGGCGCGATCCGTTTCGGCATGCGCCATCCAGACATGTTCGGCGCGGTCTATGGCATGCAGCCGGTGGCGAGCGGCCCCAATATTCAGCCGACGCACAGCCGCCCGAACTTGGAACGCATGGCGCGCGCGACATCGCTCGACGATCTGCGGGACGACGGCTTCTCGCTGATCTTCACGTCGATCTATCAGGCCTTCTCGCCGAACCCGAACCGACCGCCGCTGTTCTTCGATCCACCGGCGCGGCGTGTCGACGGGCGCATCGTAGTGGACAGCGACCGTACGGCGCGTTTCAAACAGGGATTCGCGCTGACGGCTTTGCTCCCCGCTTATGCCGACAATCTCAAATCGCTGCGGGGCTTCAAGTTCGACTGGGGGCGTCAGGACACGCTGGTTGACCATGTCTATGGCGCGCAGGCCTTTTCCAATCTCCTCGCTGAATATGGTGTGCCGCACGAAGCCGAGGAACATGGTGGCGGCTTTCGTGACCGGCACTGGGGCGAGCAGGGGCGGTTCTACACCGATGTGCTGCCCTTCATCGCGCGGCACCTGTTGTTCGGACCTCCCGCGACGCCGACCGAACGCGTCAACGCCGCACACGCGAAGCTGCGTCAGGCGATGCTCGCCAATGATGCCGATGCTCGCGCCATGCTCTACCGCGCAGATGCGCGCTCGATGCCCGAATATCAGCCGGTGCTGATCGGCACGCGCCAGATCGCGGCCTATCACCGCGCGATGCGCGAGCGGCGGCGTGTGACCAGCTATGTGCCGGTGGCGAGCGAAGTCCTTGAGCTGGACGACACTTTGGTCGAGATCGGAACCTTCACGATCCGCTGGTCCGACCGCACCGACGAAGAGCGGGGAAAATACGCGCATGTCTGGGGCGTCGAGCGGGACGGCGGCCTCAGGCTCAAGGCCGACAGCTGGGGCTATTTCCGCCCGCTGGCCGATCCCGCGGGCTTCTTCACCGCGATCCCGGTGCCGTCGTCCTCGCCCATCCGGCTAGCCGCAGGCGATCGGTCCGTGGGCGAATTCCTGCGAGCCCATAACGACCGCGACGCCGAGGCCGTGCGGACCAAGGATGTCGAGGCGAAGCTCGTGGATTATACCGACGACGCCGTCTTCATGCCTTTCGCCGAAACGCCCAAATGCGGCATGGCCGAGATCCGCCCCTATCTGACCGCCTATACCGCAGCGGGAAGCGGCGCGACCTTCCGCGACGTGCGGGTCTGGACCCTGGCATTCGAAAATCACGGTGCGTGGGTGATTGAATATCCCAAATTCCGCGTCGAGTGGACCGCGGGGGGCCAGTCGGGCACCGTCAAGGGCGGGGGCATCCGGTTGTGGCAGCGTCAGGCTGGCGGCTCGCTCAAGCTGCATCGCCAGATCGGAACACACGACTATGTCGTCCCGTCCCGTTGAGGCGGCCCCCCGCTTGGTCCGGACCGGAAGCAGGCATTCCGCTATCAGCCTGAAATCGGAGTTCTTCGTTCGAGGCGGGCATCTACGAGCGTAGCGAGTCTCTCAGATCACGATGGGGCAAGGCTCAAGAAACGTGGTTTGCTTAAAGAGATTACGATTTCGCGTCATTTAACAATTATTTGCGGCGCTGTCGGCGAACGTAACCGGGCCTGAAGATTGGGCGCGCAAACGTTTTTTGGAATGTCCCGGAGGGGTGTCGTGATGGCCGTTGTTCAGGCGGGCACTCCTTGCGCTGCCGGCAGTGCAGTGATGTCAGATGATCCCGACCAGAGATTGACGCCGCCATCGTCGGCCGCGTTGTCGATCGCGGTAAGTTCGTCGGCGGAGAAGTCGAGCGTCTTCACCGAGTCCAGCGAGTCGTCGAGCTGTTCGACCGTGCGGGCGCCGATCAGCGCCGATGTGACGCGCGGGTCGCGCAAGACCCACGCGATCGCCATCTGGGCCAGGGTTTGTCCGCGCTCACCCGCGATATCGTTCAGGGTACGGATGGCAGCAAGGTTTCGATCCGTGAGCAAGGCCTGCGACAGCGACCCGTCACGGGTTGCTCGCGCATCCTGTGGAACGCCCCTGAGGTATTTATTCGTCAGCATGCCCTGCGCCAAGGGTGAGAAGGCAATGCAGCCGACGCCCAGCTCCTCCAGCGTCGCCAGCAGATCGCGCTCGATCCACCGGTTCAGGATCGAATAGCTGGGCTGGTGGATGAACAGCGGCACCTTTTCCGCGGCCAGAATCTCGGCCGCACGGCGGGTAAGCCCCGGCTCGTAGGAGGAGATGCCGACATATAGTGCCTTGCCCTGTCGATGGAGTTGCACCAGCGCGCCCATCGTCTCCTCGAGCGGGGTCGCGGCATCCACCCGGTGCGAATAGAAGATGTCGACATAGTCGAGGCCCATTCGCTTGAGGCTCTGGTCGCAGCTCGCAATCAGGTATTTTTTGGATGAACCGACATCGCCATACGGTCCGGGCCACATGTCCCAACCCGCCTTGGTCGAGATGATGAGTTCGTCGCGATGGGCCGCGAAATCGGAGGCGAGGATGCGACCGAAATTTTCTTCGGCCGAGCCATAGGGCGGGCCGTAATTGTTGGCGAGATCGAAGTGGGTCACGCCACGATCGAATGCCCGCCGCAGGATGGCTTGCCCCGTCTCGAACACATCCTGTCCGCCGAAGTTCTGCCACAGCCCCAGGCTGATTGCCGGCAGCCTCAGCCCGCTTCGGCCGGTGCGTCGATAGGGCATGCCGCTGTCATACCGGAGCGGGGACGCGACGTACGGACGGGGAAACGACATTAGTGACTCCTTGTGAACGTCTTCGGGGCGCAACGCGCTAACCGTTTCGGCGCAGCGTGCACCACTTTTTTGAACTGCCTCGATCGCGTTGGGCAGGTGCGCGATGCAGCGCTGCAGTTAGGCACGGAAGCTGGCCTAAAGCTGGCCTAGATCAGCCATTCGAAGGCACGTTTCAATCGTGCCGCACCACTGGTGTCGAACGGCCGACCATGAGCGAAGATCACCCGGTCAGGTCCGAGCGCCACGATCGCTCGCACCGCCTTTCGAGCGTCCGCGCCGCCTAGCCGTACTGGTAGCCGAAGGTATCGTGCGGTCGTGCCGTCCGTGGCGGCGGAGGCCTGCATCAATAGCCGCGTGACAGGCGGCAGCTTGTCAGGATCGAGGTTTTCGATGAGGTCGACGAGCACGAGCGTCCTAGTCTGCCGGTGAAAGAACCAAATCTCGTTAAAGCCAGCCCCTGCCGGCACCATGCCTTGATCGAGTGTGTCCGACCATTCGGCCGGGGCCGTGTCACCGAGTTCGGCATCGAACCGCACCGACGATGCGCGGACCTGTGCCCGGTCCCGCAGCCCTGGCGCAGCCCAGGTGGTCGCATCCGGGTAGGCCCGTTGCCAATCGGCAATGCAGGTCCAGTGCGCGATGTTGGGGGCAACGAGATGCCGTACCCGGCCCAGCGCTTCGACCGCCTTGGCCAGCGCGGCCGAATAGGGGGTCGGCGAATGCAGAAGCAGATCGCCATTTTCGAGGCGGACGATCGTCATGCGCACGGGCAGCGCTATCCCCATCGCGTTTATTGGTCCGCTGTCGACGATCCAGACACCCTCGGCAAAGACCTTCGGGACATCCAGTGGCGGGTAGGTCGCGCGATGCCGGGCTTGGGTATCGTCCGGGCGTCGATGACTGTCTGCCAACGTCCAAAATCCAACGGCGGCAACGCCGATGACACCCGCCGCGCCGGCGATCCGACGCCGTCTGCGCGCTTTCGAGGACGCCTGGTCGGCAAAGAAGCGTCGCATATCCGCCAGCAGAAGCCCGGGCTGTTCGAGCGCCGCGAAATGGCCGCCTGCCTCCATCTCGTTCCAGTGGACGATGTTGTAGGTCTTGCGTGCCTGCGAGCGCGGAGGAGGCGGGAAGACGGGATCGGGGAAGGCTGCGACGCCGGTCGGCACCTTGATACGGCTGCCTGCCGGAAGTTCGCCCGAACCCTCTAGCATGCGGCCGCGATACATCCAGGTGGACGTGATGAAGGACCCCTCGACGAGGTACAGCATGATGTTGGTGAGGAGCGTATCTTCGTCGAACGCCTGCCAGAGATCGGGCCGACCCTGTTCATCACGCGGCACGTCCGCCCAAGCGCCGAACTTTTCCAGAATCCAGGCGGCAACGCCGACGGGGCTGTCCGACATGGCAATGCCGAGCGTCTGCGGACGCGTGCCTTGCTCCTGTGCGTAGCCGGTTTCCTCTTTCGCCAGCGTAGCACGTCGGGCCGCCCAAGCGAGTTCGTCGGGCGTCTTCGGCGATATGTCTGCCGCCTGAAGGAGAACCATGTTGAGGTGCAGCGCGGCCACGGCTTCGGGATGATCGTGCGCCATCCAGCTTCCGATCGCCGCGCCCCAGTCACCACCTTGCACCAGATAGCGCGCATCACCGAAAAGCTCGGTCATCAGACCGTGCATCAACTCGCCCGTCCGGCGCGGTCCGATCGGCGCGGCAGGGCGACCGGAAAAGGCGTAGCCCGGAAGCGAGGGCACGACGACGTCATGGCCGTCGGCGACCAATGGCGCGATGAGCGCCTCGAATTCCATGAACGAGCCCGGCCATCCATGCAGCAGGAGCAGGGGAGGGCGCGAACCATCGCCCCGCGCATGAATGAAGTGAAGCTTTTCGCCCAGCACCTCCGTCGTGAACTGCGGTAGAGCATTCAGCCGACGTTCCTGTGCGCGCCAGTCGAACCGCATGCGCCAATGGTCCACGAGCCGCTTGAGGTCCGCAAGCCCGACCCCTGACGTCCAGCTTCCGGCGTCCGGCAGCGCGCCCCAGTCGAACGCTGCGACTTTGGCGTTGATGCCGGCGAGCCGCTCGTCGGGTACTGCAATCGTAAAGGGCTTTGCCATCTCGTGTCCTTGCGTTCCAAGGGCGCGCGCCCCGTCTCGAGCAACACCAACGCACGCACCTGCGTCGCGTTCAAATCGGCCGGCATTCCGTAGTGAGAGCACCTCTCGAAGCTCGAGCCCGATACGGTGAGATGGGTTCTGCGGCGCTCGTAGGACACCGCAGCGCTTTTAGAACGTTAAGCGGCTATGCATGATTACAGTCCAGCCCCTCCGACGCCACAGCGTCCTCTAGCCGACGCAGTGCGGCCAAGCACCCCGAGCATGGTCCAATGAGCGCGGATCACACACTCGCTGGACACCGGGTGGTGATCACCGGTGCATCGAGCGGTATTGGCGCGGCGACGGCGGTGGCCTTCGCGGCGGCGGGCGCACGGGTTGTCCTGGGTGCCCGCGGCAGGGAAGGGCTGGACGACGTCGCTAGCCGCTGTGCCGCGGCGGGCG
Organism: Sphingomonas aerolata; assembly: GCF_023935825.1. NCBI lineage: Bacteria > Pseudomonadati > Pseudomonadota > Alphaproteobacteria > Sphingomonadales > Sphingomonadaceae > Sphingomonas > Sphingomonas aerolata. The sequence goes on from NZ_CP098762.1 coordinate 1,999,465, forward strand.
GCAGCGCGATCGTCCGGCCCGTCGACTGTACCGATGCAGCCGCAGTGGCGGCATTCGCTGCCGAGGCCCGCGACCTGCTCGGTGGCATCGACCTGTGGTTCAGCTGCGAGGGCGTCGGCGTGCTCGGCCGGTACGAGGACGTGCCGATCGCAGACCATGCGCGCGTCGTCGACGTGAACCTCGTCGCTCACATGAATGATGTGCACGCGGTGCTGCCGATCTTCCTGGCGCAGGAACGCGGCACCTGGGTCAACATGATATCTGCTGGCGGCTTCGTCGCCACGCCGTATGCGGCGGCCTATTCGGCGAGCAAGTTCGGGTTGCGCGGGTTCAGTGCGGCACTCCGCGGCGAGGTGTCGAAGCGCCCGCACATCCATATATGCGACGTCTGTCCGACCTTCGTCGACACGCCCGGCGTCGACCACGCCGGCAACTATACGGGCGCACGGCTCGCGTTGCCGCCGGGTTCGCTTGCACCCGAGACGGTGGCGAAGGCCGTCGTGCGGCTCGCCACGCGACCCCGCAACCTCACCGCAGTCGGCGCGCCGGCGATCGCCTTCAAGCTGGGGGAGTTCGCAGCGCCGAACCTGCTGGCGGCGATCATGAGCGGCTTCCTCGACACCTGGTCAGCGCGCGCACCCGACGGTGACGACAGCGACGGGGTATTGTTCGAGCCCGGCGTCGCAGCCGGTCCGGATGGCGGCCGACGCGATCCGCACCGGGGGCGCAAGGTCGCGGCTGCAACGTCCGGTATCGCGGTGCTCGGCCTTGCGGGTATCGGCATCTGGCTCGGTCGTCGCCGGTGAGCGACAACGACCGCAATCCTTCACGCGCGCCCGGCCAGGAGAGCGTGTGGCGCTTTCCCCGCCCGGCCGTTGCCGAAGCGAGCGAGCGATGGATCCGCATAGAGCATCGCGGCGTCCTCGTCGCCGATACGCGCCGCGCTGTCCGCACACTTGAGACCAGTCATCCGCCCAGCTGGTACCTGCCGCCCGACGCTCTGAGCCCCGGCCTGCTTCGTCGTTCGGAGCGACGCTCGTTCTGCGAGTGGAAGGGCCACGCAGTCTACTGGCACCTGGCAATCGGCGGCGAAGTGCTGCGCGACGTGGCGTGGAGCTATCCGGAGCCGACGCCGGCCTTTGCCGTATTGCGCGACCATGTCGCCTTCTACGCCGGTCCGCTCGCTAGATGCACGGTGGACGGCGAGCAGGTGGTTCCGCAGCCCGGCGGGTTTTACGGCGGGTGGATCACGTCAGAGCTTGTCGGGCCGTTCAAGGGCATACCGGGCAGCATGGGATGGTGACGGCCGTTCTGCCTGCCGGTCTTCGCGACTGGCGAGAAGCGCCGCGCGTGCGGATGCTGAACGACCGCGCGGTGAACGCTAGCGGCCGATACGTCCTGTGCTGGCTGCAACAGGCGCTGCGGGCACGCGACAATCGGGTGATTGATGCGAGCATTCTGCTCGGCAACGCGCTCGGTTTGCCGGTCCTGGTGTACCACGGCGTGCGGGAGGATTATCCCTATGCCTCCGACCGGCTGCATCACTTTATCCTGGCGGCGAGCCGCGACCTTGGTACCGGGTGCACGAAGCGTGGTCTGGCCTGCGTTCACCACGTCGATCGGGCTGGGCACCGTGAAAAGGGTCTCGTGCACCGGCTTGGCGCCGATGCGGCGGCGATTGTGCTGGAGGACCAGCCGACCTTCGTCGCCCGCTGGCAGTCCGATAGGGTCGCTGCCCGCGCCGCCGCACCGGTCTACGCGGTCGAGGCTGCTTGTCTGGTGCCCCCGGCCGTTCTTGGCGACGACGTCCGTGGACGGTCGGGCTTTCTGCGACGCCACGAACCGGAGCGCCTCAACTGGGCCGAGACGGAGGCGGCGGTGCCGGAACAGCCCGCTTACGCCGGGACTCTGCCCTTCACGCCGGACAGGTTGAACACATGCGATCTCGACGCGCTGGTGACCAGTCTCGCGATCGATCATACGGTGCCGGTCAGCGACATGCACCCGGCCGGGCGGGGTGCGGCAGAGGAACGGCTGCGGCGGCTGCTGACCGAGGTGCTGCCCGGCTATGCCGCAGCGCGCAACGACGCCACGCGCGCGGACGGCGCCAGCGGATTGTCGCCCTATCTGCACTTTGGTGTGCTGGGCCCGCGCGAGGTGATGGCCGCGGTCGTCGCGGCTGATGCAGGTAGCAGGCACAAGGCAAAGTTCGCTGACGAGCTCCTCGGATGGCGCGAGTGGTTCCACTACCAGGCGCGGGATCTTGCCGCGCCGGAGCGCTACGACCGCGTCGCCGGCTGGGCAGTCGACACGCTTGCAGAGCATGCCGCCGATCCCCGACCCGAACTGGAGACGTTGAGCGCGATGCTTCACGGCGAAACGCGCGACGAGACATGGAATGCCTGCCAGAAGCAATTTCTCGTCGACGGCTGGATGCACAACAACCTGCGGATGTACTGGGGCAAACGCATCATCGCGATGACGCCCAGCCCGGAAGCGGCATGGTCTACCGCCTGCTATCTCAACGACCGGCTCAGCCTCGACGGTCGCGACCCGTCGACCTACGGTAACATCGCCGCGATGTTCGCCGGTTCGCCATCGGACCGCGAGCGACCGATCTACGGGCGCGTCTCGACACGCGGCGACGGCTCCACCCGGCGCAGGGACGGCGGCGAAGAATGGCTCGCCGCGGCAGCGTCAAGGGCGGTGCCGCGGGTATCGGTTCCGACAGAGGTGCCGGTCGATCCGTATCTCACCGGCGAGCCGACTGTCTGAGCGGTCGTTCGGCAGGGGGTGGCTTTGACCTGCAGATGCGGCCGAACAAACGCCTGCATTCCCGGCCTTTCCGTCACAGTTTCCCCTGCGTCACCACCGTGCCCGTCTTCAGAATGCCGATGATATGCTGCTTCACCCGTCCATTCCGGGTGCGGATCCCGGTTCCAAATCGAGGGGAAAAACGGGGCGCGTCTCATCCGGCGCCCGCTGGCTTTCTCTCGCATTGGTTTGTCAGGATCGCGGATAGTCGATCGCCGAAAGTCGGAGCCGCCCGACCCGACCGAGCCTGCGTCCCACGAAAAAACGGGGCGGCCGTGCGCCGCCCCAAGGGGGGGTGTTAGCGACCAATGTACCGGTCGATCGAGGGTGTCCGATCGGCACGCTGCTCGTTATTTGCGTTTTCCCCGTATCTGTTCGATCACGTCCGCAGCAGCATAGATTGTCGGCTGCACGTTGAGTCCTGGGAATGTAGCCTGGTCGCCCGATCCCATCTGGATCACGACCGTGGTCTGTGCAGACTGGCTCGGACGCCAGCGTTCCAACACCTGGTAGGGAACGTCACCGCCGCCAAAACCACCCGTCGTAGGGCCATTCGGTACGGCGGCATCGGCCACCCCTGGAGGGCTGCCCGCCTGACTGGCCGAACCCACCGAAGCGCTGGCGCCGGTCCCTGTAGAAAAGCTTGGGCCAGTTTTGTCGCGCAGGTCGGAGCCACCGGCAGCAAGGTCGCGCGTCTCGGCCTTGATGACGGCGAACCACTCCTTACCGGCATCCTGGGTGAGTTCCGCCGCCCGCAACATGGCGAATTTCGCGACATCATCGGGCTTTGCGCCCTTCGCGCCGGTGTAGACGATGGTCACCCTGCCGTCAGTGCCAACGGACGACTGATAACCAACGTCACTTGCCGCCTTCGCGGCCTTATACCCCTTTTGCGCAGCAGCCGGGGTGCAGATCAGCGCCGCTATTATCAGGACTGCATATTTCATCATGCCCTCCATCACGAAAGGAGATCGGGACGGTTTCGACCGTCCCGATCGCATAGCTTCAATACTGCAACAGGATGCCGAAGACGATTCGCCGATCGTTCAGGAAACTGAACCGATCATACAATTGCCCGCTCTGATCGATTTGCACGCGCGCCTTGCTCTTCGTGTCGAGGATGTTGGCAACCGATGTGCGCAGCGTCAGGGGGCCGATCCTGTATCGAACCGAAGCGTCAAGGAACCCGGCCGCTGAGTTATAGACGGGGTTGCCCGTCACATAGTCGCGGTAGGTCGTGAGGTATTTCGAGCGCCAGTTATACGCCAGACGCATCTCGAGCGCGGAGTCCTGATAGATTCCGACCACGTTGAGGATGTGATCGGATTGTCCGAGAAGATCATCGACGCCGAACCGGAAGAAGGTCGTCTGGTCATCGACATTCCCGTCGCCATCACTGTCGACGCCGTTCGCAGGCGGTGTCGTCGACGAGTCGATATAGGTATAGTTCCCCTGGAAGCCGAGATGGCTCAGCACCCCCGGCAACTTGTCGAAGAACTGCTGGTAGCTGACCTCGATGCCTTTGACCTTGGCCTTGGCCTGATTCACCTGCCCGTTGTAGATGATATTGACCGTCTGCCCATCGAGCGTCGTTGTTCCCAACGCCAGATCGCCATTCGTGACGATATTCGACAAGCTCTTGTAGAACCCGGCGACGGAGAAATATCCCCCGCGGAAATAGCGCTCGATCGAGAGATCGAAGCTGTCGGCCGTGGTCGGTCGCAGCAGCGGATTTCCGCGATTTACGCGGATGTCGCCTGCCGTGATGTTCTGGGCACCACGATCAATGCCGAATAACGGGTCATTCTCATCGGTGATCGGCGGGAAGTTTACGCGGTTCGTGGTCACGACATATTCCTGCGACGCGCGCAGGTCCTGTACGTTCGGCCGGCTCAGCCCCTTGCTGTACGCGAACCGCACGAGTTGCTGCGAGTCGACATTCCAGCGCAGGTTGAAGGACGGAAGCCAGTTCTCGTTGGTCTGCTTGAAGCTGATCGGTACAGCCGCCTGAGCCCCGTACGCGATTGACTGGGGCAGGAAGTCCGCGGGATCGTCGCGGCTCTCCGCATCATCGGTTCTGGTCCGCTCAAGAACCCCGTCGCCATCGGTGTCGGCAAACGCGGGTGTCTGGGCATCGGCCACGAATGGCCGGAACGCCTGGAACCCGGTCGATCGCAATTTGGTGCGGACGTATCGGACGCCGAAGTTTGCGGCGATCGACATGCCGTTGTCGAACTCGTGCTTGAGATCAAGGCGAGCGTACGCGTTCGCCGTCTGCTCCGTGATATTGGACGTGTCCTCGGGGCGGAATATGGGGACCCCGAATTTACTGCCGTCGTCCGTACCCCTGGGCACCCAGTTGTAATTGCCGTTGGCCAGCTGCGGCTCTGCGTTCAGATATTTGCGGAATGCGGAATAGTCGTTGAGAAGTGCGGAGTTCGCAAAGACGAAGGTCTGGTTCGGCCCTTCGACCACGCCGCCCCGGAAGAAGTTGGCGAAGCTAATGGCTTCTGCAGCCTTGGTGGGCTCCTGAAAGGTGCCGACCACGCCGTAACCGCCGCGACCATCCCATGCAGGCGAAATGGCACCCCAGTTCAGCGCCATTTCCGAGTTCGTCTGGCTCCGCTCGGAGTAGCGACCGCCGAATTTGACGCTGTCGAACCAGCCGGCAAGGCCGTCACTCCCCGACACGTCGTACGCGGTATCGGCACGGAAGGCGTAGAGATCGCCCTTGCCGACCTGGAACTGGTCGGCCGCAAATTGCCAGGTCGCGCCGTTCAGATCGCCGGACGATGTCGGCGACGCGAGCGGATTGGCATCGCTGTCACCGCTGAAGCGCGTATTGCCCGGATTGAAGCGATGGGCCGGGTTGACCGAAAAGGCGATCCGCGGGTTATCGAGATCGGGCGCAATCTGCCAGTCGAGATAGGTGTTGAAGCCGCCCCAGATCTGACGCTGCCGTGCGCTTGCCTTGGTATATTGCCCGTCGACCGTCACCAGCAGGCGTTCGGTCGGCTGCCACCGCAGATTGAGGCTGAAATCCTCGGTCTTGCTTTCTTCCGTCCTGCCGATGCCGAGCGATCCGACCGGCGATCCGACCGCGCCCGTCCAGGCATCGATCCTGTTCGTGACGAAACCCGACTCCATCAGACCGCCGCGGATCGGGATCAGCGTCTCGCAGTCGCCCGGGTTCGAGGGGAAGCCGCCCGCGCCGCTGCACATCGCGACACCGTCGGACCCGAAACCAGGCTTCACGCTGAGGTTGCTGATCCCCGCCGTCGTGCCCGTATCGTGCTCGGGGAACCACTCGAACGTCCGCTCGATGCTGTCCGTGTCCTCCTCAACCCGGATATACTTGGCCGTGAGTTGCAGCGTGTCATTCTTCCACTGCAGTGCGCCGTAATAGCTTCGACGATCACGATCGACATCGTTCGTACGCAACTGAAATCCCGGCGTCGTACCAAGGATGCGTGACGGATCGACGCCGGTGAACTCGGACAGCTTCGCCGCGCCGGTCAGGCTTGTCTGCGGAACATTGCCGGTTGCGTCGAGCACGCGTGGAAACGGCGAATTCTGCTGCCAGCCGTTGATACGCGAACTCAGCTTTGACCGTGAAACCGACGCTACCACGCCGAATTCGCCGATCCCCGTCTTCCATCTGCTGCCGCCCGTGATGCTGCCCGACGGCGACGACTTTTTGCGAAGGTCGGTGTAGGTATTGTCCGCCGAGATCGCCAGAAACGGCTTCTGGCGATCGAACGGTTCCAGGGTGCGCAGGTTGATCGTGCCGCTGATGCCGCCCTCGATGAGATCGGCCGTCTGGTTCTTGTACACATCGACTGCGCCGATAAGCTCGGGCGGAATACTCGAAAAATCGAGCACGCGCCCGCCATTGGCGCTGAACGCGTCGCGCCCGTTGAACTCGGAGCGGACAAAGCCCAGGCCGCGGATCAGGTTGCCCTGGCCTTCGGGTGAGGGGAAGTCGGGTGACGCGCCGCCGGTCGCGAACCGCGAGATCGTCACGCCCGGGACGCGCCCGAGCGCCTCTGCCACCGACAGATCGGGCAAGGTGGCGATGTCGGAGGCTGTGATCGAGTCGACGACCGTGTCGGCGTTGCGCTTGATGTCTTTCGCGCTTTCGAGTGCGGCGCGGATGCCCCTTACGACGATGTCCTCGGTCGTCGTCTCGTCGAGCTCGGTCGTCTGAGGCGCGGTCGCCGGGTCGGTATCCGGCAAACCGGATTTCGGCGGCGAGGTCTGCTCGTTTGCCGGTGACGAAACCGTCTGGGCCATGGCTGGTGACCCGATCAACGCTATCGAGAGCGCCGAAGTTGAAAGCAGAAAGCGCTTGGTCGAGCTTGATAACGCCGGAAAAACCGAATTTTGCATCACAGCATCCCCTCTTTGTCCGGTTTGTTCCGGGCTTCCTCCTCACCTGCGCCAGCTTCTGAGTGATTTAAGCTTTTGAGCTCTTCATCACGACCGGTCGTCAAATGTAAGAGTAAAGCTACGTCCGCTTTCTGCGACAATCAAGGCCTGAATATTGGACAGAAGGCTTGTCATTCTAATCACTTGCTGTCGCGTACAACCGCGCTTGCCTTCCCGCCCTCAGGCTTTAATCAAGCGTAAGGCGCCAATAGGCGCGGGGAACAGGAGGGGCAGCGGCGATGCCATATTGTGGTGCACCCGCAAGATACGTGGTGGACGTTCGTGGCAGAACAGTCTGACATTAGCAGCATCTGCATTGTCGGCGGCGGCACCGCAGGATGGATGGCCGCGGCCGCCCTGGCGGCCAAGCTGGCGGGGCTCCCGATAGCGATCACCTTGGTCGAGTCGGACGAGATCGGCACCGTGGGCGTTGGCGAAGCGACGCTGCCGCATATTCGAGCATTCAACCTCGCGCTCGGCATCGACGAAGCGGAAATGATGCGGGCGACGGAGGCCACCTACAAGCTGGGCATCGAGTTTTGCGACTGGGGCCGCCGCGGCGATCGATATATTCACCCGTTCGGTGATTTCGGGCCGACGACCAACGACGTACCGTTCTATCAATACTGGCTGAAGCTGCGCCAATCGGGAGACCGGAGCCGGATCGACGAATATAGTTACCCGGTCATCGCCGCGGAGCAGGGCCGCTTTCGACGGCCCTCTGGTGACCTGGACGCCGTCGAGTCGACATTCGGTTATGCCTATCAGTTCGACGCGGGGCTCTATGCGCGATTTCTCCGAGGCTTTGCCGAGAAAAGGGGGGTGTCGCGCACCGAGGGGAGGGTGGTCAGGGTCGTACAGGACGGTGAAACCGGCTTTGTGCGCGATGTCGTGCTGACGAACGGCACGACGATATCCGCCGACCTGTTCATCGACTGCTCCGGATTTCGTGGACTGCTGATCGAGACCGCCCTGCAGAGCGGCTATGACGATTGGAGCGCATGGCTGCCGTGCAATCGGGCGATTGCGGTCCCGACGCAGAGCAATGGCGCGCTGCGCCCGTTCACCCGGGCGACCGCACGCACCGCTGGGTGGCAGTGGCGGATCCCACTGCAACACCGTGTCGGCAACGGCCATGTCTATTGCAGCAGCTTCATTTCCGATGACGAGGCACATGATCAGCTCGTTGCGGGGCTTGACGCACCGATGCAGGCAGAGCCGCGCCGACTGTCGTTCACGACGGGTCGGCGGCGCGAGTTCTGGAAAAAGAACGTCGTGGCGATCGGGCTGGCAGGCGGCTTCCTCGAGCCGCTCGAGTCGACGTCGATCAACCTGATCCAGGATGGCATCACCGAACTGCTCGCGGTCTTCCCGGACAAGGGATTCGCGGCGCGCGACATCGCGGAATATAACCGCCGCATAGGCCTCCACTATGAGCGCATTCGCGACTTCCTGCTGCTGCATTATGTCGCGACGCAACGCGACGACAGTGAGATGTGGCGGCATTTCCGAAATCTCCGCTTGCCCGACAGTCTATCCGAGCGGATCGACGCGTGGCGTAGCCGCGGTCACCTGATCCAATACGAATTCGGCCTTTTCCTGTCGCCGAGCTGGGTCGCGGTGTTCCTGGGTCAGAATCTCGTTCCCGACCGGCATGATCCGCGCGTCGAGAACATGAGCGTCGATGCTCTGACGGCCAAAGCATCGGACGTGCGCGCGAAGGTCGATGCTGCGGTACAGCGGACACCCGATCATACCGTCTTTATCCGGGAAAGCGGAGGAGCGGCGCGTTTGGCCGTTGCCGGGACTTGATCGACGGACCGGGCGCATCCGCTGCGTTTACCTCGGGCAACGGCGTCAGCCACGTCATGGTCTGCGGTGGAGGACTTGCCGCCTGGATGACGGTCGCGACGCTTGCGCGCCAGCTGCCGGACACCGTGCGGATCACGCTTGCTGAGATCGATAGCGATCACCGGCGCACCGACCTTTTCTACGGCACCATCTCCGGTCCAGGCAGCTATGCGTTCAATCTGGCGGCCGGTGTCACCGAACCGGCTCTCGTACTTGGCAGTTCCGCCGCCTTTTCCTGGGGCAGCAGATATGTGCACTGGGCCGAGGGCGGGCGATCCTGGATCCAGTGCTTCAACCTGGCGCTGCCGGTGATCGACGGCGTCCTGATGCACCAGTATCTGGTACAGCAGGGCATGACGCGGCTCGATCCGTTTCTTCTCGGTGCCGTCGCGGGAAGTTGGGGCACGTTTGCGCATCCCCCGCGATCACCTGGTGCTGCCGGTCAGCAGCCACTGGCGCGTGCCGAATATGGCTACCATTTCGACCCTGCAAGCCACGCCCGGTGTTTTGCCGCCGCCGTACCGCCTGGCCGCATCCACCATCTGAAGGGGGCGCTGACCCGGGTCGCGGTGGGCGACGGAGCGATCACCGGCATCGCGCTCGATGGTGCCGAATTGGTGACGGCCGACCTGTATCTCGATTGCAGCGGACCGTCGGCCGAACTCCTGTCCCGGCTCGATCCCGCGTGGCGGGGTGGGCGGGCGCTTCAGATTTCCGCAGACGACGTGGCCGAGGCCCGGCTCGGCCCGCCCGTTCGCACTGTTTCGTTTCACGACCAGGGCTGGGCGGCACAGACCCCGCTGCGCGGATGGACGCGATCGCTCACGGTCTCCGATGCAACTGCGTCGTGCAACACGATAGGCGAGGTGAGCACGTCTGCGACGCTCGGGCGGCGCCGACGGGCTTGGGCGAAGAACTGTGTCGGTATCGGGCACGCGGCCGGCATCGTCGAGCCCCTCACGCCGGCGCCCATGATGCTGCTCGAACGCGACGTCGAGCGGTTGATGACGCTGATCCCCGTTTCGACTGCGTCGATGACCGTCGAGGAACGCGAATATAACCGCAGGCATGGCGAGGATCACGATCATGCGATGCGCTTCACCCGCGCGCTTCTCGAAACGTCCGCCCTGCCGGACAGCGATTTCTGGCGCGCGGCGCGCGACACGCCGGACGCGGAACTTGAGCACAAGCTCGCGATGTTCGCCGAACGCGGGTTGCTCGTCTCCTACGATCTCGAACCCTTTCATCCCGAGGACTGGCTGATCATGCACTTCGGTATCGGCCGACGTCCGCGACGCCATGATCGTCTGGCGGACCGCGCCGACGCGAAACGGGTACGCCGCTATCTCGACGATGCGGCACAGCTTGTCGCGAATGCCGCTGCCGCGTTGCCGTCGAACCACGTCTATATGACGCAGCTGGAACGCTATCTCCGCCAGGATCCACGAAAATGACGCAGGCCCCCCTAGGATCCATCGTCATCGTCGGCGGCGGCTCGGCCGGCTGGATGACCGCCGCCGCGCTTTCCAGCCTTGTCGAAAGCAAGGACGTGTCCATCACGGTCATCGAGTCCGATGCGATCGGCACCGTTGGTGTCGGAGAGGCCACCATTCCGGACATGCTGGTCTTCAACCAGATGCTCGGCATCAGCGAAGCCGAGTTCATGCGTGCCACCGAGGCGACGTTCAAACTCGGGATCGAGTTCGTCGACTGGGGACACAAGGGCGACCGCTACATTCACCCCTTTGGCCAGCACGGTGTCGACATGGAGGGGATCGACTTCCACCAATATTGGCTGCGCCTGAACAGGGATGGCGGCACTGCACCGATCGAGGACTACAGCCTCTCCGCGGTCGCCGCCGGCGCGGGTCGCTTCGCGCTGCCCGACCCGAACCCGCGATCGGTATTCTCGCACCTCCGCTACGCCTATCACTTCGATGCGACGCTGTATGCGCGGTTCCTCCGGGGTTACGCCGAGAAGCGGGGCGTCAAGCGTATCGAGGGTGTAGTGAACGCGGTTCACCGGACCGCGCAGGGCGACGGCATCGCCGCCGTGACGATGGACTCGGGTGCGCAGATCAAGGGCGACTTTTTCTTCGACTGCACGGGATTTAGAGCGCTGCTGATCGGGCAGACGCTGGACATCGATTTCGTCGACTGGAGCGCCTGGCTGCCGTGCGACAGCGCGCTGGCGGTGCCGAGCGCACATGTCGGACCGCCCCCGCCCTATACCCGGTCCACGGCGCGCCCCGCCGGTTGGCAGTGGCGGATCCCGACGCAACGCCGCGTGGGCAATGGCCATATCTACAGCCGCAGCTTCATGGACGATGACGAAGCGGAGCGGGTCCTGCGCAAGGGGGTCGAGGGCGCGCTTCTCGCAGTGCCCCGCTCGATCCGTTTCAAGGCGGGGCATCGGCGGCAGTTCTGGCGCGGCAATTGTATCGCGATCGGGCTTGCCGCTGGTTTTCTGGAGCCGCTTGAGTCGACGTCGCTGTATCTGATCCAGGAAGGAATCAGCCGCTTCATCTCGCTGTTTCCCAACGGGGATATGCCCGATATACTCCGAGTAGAATATAATCGTTACATGCAGAAGAAATTCGAGCAGGTGCGCGACTTTATCGTGCTGCACTATGTCGCGACGAACAGGGACGATACGCCGTTCTGGCGTTATTGCCGGAGCATGAGCGTGCCGGACAGCCTCCAGCACAAGATGGAGCTGTTCCGCGAAACGGGGCGCATCTTCCGCTATGATGACGAGCTTTTTGCCCGCCCGAGCTGGGTGGCGGTGATGCTGGGCCAGGGAATCATGCCCAAACGATGCGATCCGATCGTCGCGGCGCTGCCCGCGCGCGACGTGGCGAACAGCCTGCAGTCCATGGCGTCGGCGATGAAGGACGCTGCATCGCGCATGCCGACACATGCTAGCTTCATCGCGTCCTACTGCGCCGCGACGGAGGGCTGAGCGATGGACGAACTTGCCATTCGCAGGATCGTGGTGGTCGGTGGCGGCACCGCCGGCTGGATGGCGGCTGCAGCCCTGTCCCGCGTCCTGGGCCACGCGGTCGAGATCGAGCTGATCGAATCGGAGGCGATCGGCACGGTCGGCGTCGGCGAAGCGACCATCCCGCACCTGCAATATTTCAATCGGCTGCTCGGGATCGACGAGGACGACTTCGTCCGCCGCACGGCCGCGACGTTCAAGCTGGGGATCGAGTTCGTCGATTGGGGTCGCATCGGCGACCGCTATTTTCATCCGTTTGGCACCTATGGTCAGGAAATGGAGGGTTTGCACTTCCATCATTTCTGGCTTCGTCAGGCCCAGCTCGGCGGGACCCTCGAACTGGACCGCTTCAGCATCGGCGCCGATGCCGCGCGGGCCCAGCGTTTTCAGCGTCCCGATCACAGCCGCGCCGGCTCGCCGCTCGGGACGATCAGTTACGCGTTCCAGTTCGACGCATCGCTCTACGCCCGCTACCTGCGCGAGCGGGCCGAGGCCGGTGGCGTGCGGCGCACCGAAGGGCGCATCGTCGATGTCGCCCTCGACAGCGGCAATGGTCATGTCCAGGCGGTGACACTGGAGGACGGCAGCCGCGTTGCGGGCGACCTGTTCATCGACTGTTCGGGCTTTCGCGGCCTCCTGATTAGCAAAGCGCTTGGCGCCGGCTTCGAGGACTGGAGCCATTGGCTGCCCTGCGATCGCGCGGTGGCGCGCGCCTGCCGCCGGACCACCGACCCGCTTCCGTACACCCGCGCCACCGCCAAGGCGGCGGGCTGGCAATGGCGCATCCCGCTCCAGTCCCGCACCGGCAACGGCTATGTCTACTGCTCCGATCACCTGAGCGATGATGAAGCGCTCGCTGGGCTTAACGCCGCGCTTGACGGTGATCCTCTGTCGGAACCGAACTTCCTGAAGTTCAAGGCCGGCGTCCGGCACAAGGCCTGGGACCGCAACGTCGTCGCGCTCGGTCTGGCGAACGGCTTTCTCGAACCGCTCGAATCGACGTCGATCCACCTGATCCAGTCGGCAATTGCGCGCCTGCTCACCAACTTTCCGGACCGTCGTTTCAACCAGCACGACATCGACTATTATAATCGCCGCACGCGCGTCGAATATGAGCAGGTGCGCGACTTCATCATCCTGCATTATGCCACCACGACCCGCGATGACTCCCCGCTGTGGCGGTACTGCCGGAGCATGGCTTTGCCCACGTCGCTCGAAGAGCGCATCGCGATATTTCGCGAGAATGGCCGGCTATATCGCCACGACAATGAACTGTTCAGCGAGACGAGCTGGCTCGCGGTCATGCACGGGCAGGGGCTTGTTCCCAGACGCTATCATCCGCTCGCCGATCTGTTGCCCGAAGGTGACCTCGACAAGCGCATGGCGCATATCGCAAATGCGATGCGGCTGGCGGTCGACCGTATGCCCTCGCACCAGCAGTTCCTTGACCAGATCGGTCGCCCTGCGGTTTGACGCCCGGCTGGCAGAGGTGACGCCGGGAGGGCTTATCGCGCGCCTAGTGCGTGGAGCAGATACTGCTTGATGCGATCCGTCCGCGATGGCGACGCCGCCCCGAGCACGCCGCGTGCTGCCTCGGGCAGGTGATCGGCAACCCGGTCGGCCGCGTCGTCGAACGCATAATGATCGAACCATTTCCGCCAGACCGCGCGTTCGCGCGGCGGTAGGTCGCGTACGGCCATCAGGGCGTGGATCATCGCGGTAAACGGACTCGTCGCCTCGGTCCCTTCGGCCCAATAATTCACCAATATGTTGAGCGGCTCGTACGAGCGCACATTGTGCCACCAGAGTGCCGGAATGAAGATCGCGTCGCCGGGCCCAAGGTCCGCGACCAGCGCATGGCGCATCGCCTCGGCAAAGCGCGGATAGCGTTCCAGGTCGGGTTCATCGGGGTCGACCATGCTCGCCGGCTGCCCCGCCATCGTATGATCGAGCGGCCCTACGTAAAGATTTTCGAGCTGTTCGGGCGGGAACAGGACGAAGCGGCGACGGCCTGCCACGACGCACGCGAGGTTCGCTGAGCCGTCGTAGTGCGTCGAGATTCGGGTCGCGTTGCCAATCCACACCCGCGCCTTCGCGCCCGGTAGCGTCAGGTCGAGCGGGTTTGCCTCGCTCCAGCCGGGCAGGAGCTGTCCGGTTGGTGCGGAGCCAGCATAGAGGACGGGCGCCGCAGGATCGTTCGCAAAACGAAGCAATTCCGACAACAGCGACCGCAACGGAACCATCTGACGCGTGAAGTTGAAGCCCTGGACGGCATCGTCGTAGAAGAAGCGGCCTTGTATCTCCGGCCGCCCCGCCATCACCTGAACGGGGACACCACCGTCGAACTTCTCCATGTATTGCGCCGCATGCCGGGCGCCGCCGCGCGCCGCCACGACGGATGGCCAGGCGGAGGTTTGAGCACGCAGGACGACCGGCTCACCGCGGTTCAGGATCTCGGCTTCGAACGTTGCTGAGTCCACCCGCGCACGCTCAGCAAGCGGGCGCGCCCAGTCCAGATTGCTCACCCCTCGTCATCCTTTCATCCCGCCCCGCCAAGACGTTTGGCGCTGCGCTACCCAGGTTTCTCCGGATATAACTGGCTGGGAAGCTGGTGGCGACCGCGTATTCGATCTTCCAACGTCTGCTCGATGGAGAGCGATGGCCGAGCCCCGAGAAACCCGACGCCCTAGACCAGGCCGCGGCCCTCGATTTTCACGACCGGAACGAAGCCGTCGCCGCGGTCGGCGGGCATTGCGAAATGCAGGCCGTGCGGGTCGCGGCGGTGCGCTATGCGGTCGCCGCCGAGCAACGTTACGCGCTCGACGACGCCGTCGGCGAAGCGGTGGCGTGCGAGGGCCTCGATCGTCACGTCGCCGCGTGGCCAGCCGAGGAACAGCGCATAGAGCGCGCCCTTGTTCGTGGTGAAGCGCACGTCGCGCGGTGTGAACACCCCCGACGACTGCTCGTTCTGCATGCCCGTCTGCAGCTTGGTCGGGCCTTCGCCGTAGATCCGCCACGGTCGCGAGCCGAAGATCGCCTCGTCGTTGATCGCGATCCAGCGGCTCATGCCGTCGAGGATCTTTTCCTCCTCGCCGTCGATTGAGCCGTCGCCGGGCTGCGGGATCGAGAGCAGCAGATTGCCGTTCTTCGACACCACGTCGGCAAGCCGCTGGATGACCTGCTCGGCGGTCTTGTAGCTTTTGTCGTTCAGGCGCGCGACATTGTAGAACCAGTCGCCGATACACGTATCGGTCTGCCACGGCTCGTCCCACAGATGGTCGGTGAAGCCGCGTTCGACGTCCTGCACCAGGCCAAACCGGGCATAGGGCTTCAACTGCTTGGCGGTCCGCACGACATCGATCTTGCCGTGCCAGGCGATCGACCGATTATAGTAGTCCGCCGCCGCCTGGAGCCCGATCGGGCCGAACGGCAGCTCGTAATCGTCGAAATAGCAGAAGTCCGGCTTGTACTTGTCGATCAGGTCGGTCTGCCGCAGCAGCCATTTCGCGGCATAGGACGGGTCGTTCGGCGGCGGGGTCTCGATCCACTGGCCGTCATGCGCATCGTGCCAGGCGTTCATCGCCGCTATCGTGTCGATGCCGTTCGGCAGGACCGCGTGCGCGCCCGTATAGAGCTGTTGCGGATCGAGCCCGTCCCACCATGTGCCACGGCCATCGGCGGCGCGTAGCGTGAACGCGTCGTAGCGCTGTCCCTTGCGCGGCCCGATCGGATCATAGCCATAGGCGGTCTGATACCAGTGCCAGCTATGTGCCGCATGGTTCGAGACGCCGAACTTCAGCCCGGCCTTGCGCGCGGCCTTCTCCCAGATGCCAACGACGTCGCGCTTCGGCCCGACGCGGAGCGAATTCCAGGCGTGATATCGACTGTCGTAGCAGTCGAGATTGTCGTGATGATTTGCGAGCGAGACGAAATATTTCGCCCCCGCTTTGGCATAGCGCGTGATCAGCGCGTCGGGATCCCAGCGCGCCGCGGTCCAGCGGTTCATCACCTCCATCATCCCCGATCGGGTCGGATGGCCATAGGTCTTGAGGTGATGTTCGTACGCTGGATGGCCCTGCATATACATGAAGCGCCCATACCAGTCGCCTTGCTCAGGCACCGATTGCGGGCCCCAATGCGACCACAGGCCGAGCTTGGCATCGCGAAACCACTCGGGGTAGCGATAGTGATCGACCAGCGATTCCCAGGTCGGCTGCACCGGACCGCGGACGAGCCCCATCGGGCTCTGCGCGAGTGCGTGCGTTGCGGGCCCGAGTGCGGCGATGCCGGCGAGAACCGACCGACGGCTGAGATCGATGCTCACGGAGTTGCGACGGATCTGGCGGGCGCGCCGTCAACGCGCGCGCCCGCTGCCGTCGGCAACCCGGTCAGGAGCCGTGCTGTGACGCGGATACCGATCACTTCGGTGCCACGATCTGGACCAGGGACCCGGCGTCCTGCCCGGTCGGCAGCTTGCCCGATGCGGTCAGGCGCCGGCTCTTGTCGTCCCAGCGGAGGGTCGCCTTGCGGCCGCCCTTGGTCCGATAGTCGTTGGTCACGCCGTCGTCGTCGTAGAGCGCGAAACTGGCATCCGCGCCGGGATAGACGCGAATGGCCTCCAGCGACTGCGCCGTCGCGGTGCTCGGGACCTGGACGCCCATCGGAATGATCGACCCGGCGCGCACGAACAGCGGGATCCTGTCGATCGCTGCGTTCGCGGTGACGGTCTGCCCACCGGTAAAGCGCTGGTTGGTCCAGTAATCATACCAGTCCGCCCCGGCCGGCAGATAGACCTGGCGGGTCGTCTTGCCCTGTTCGGTGACGGGGGCGACGAGGAAGGCGGGGCCGAACATATACTCATCGCCCATGTCGGCGACGTTGGGATCGTTCGGGAAATCCATGAACAGCGCGCGCATCATCGGCGCATTGCTCTCATAGGTGTGGCGCCCGAGCGAATAGATGTACGGCATCAGCGAATAGCGCAGCTTCAGGAAGTTCGCGAGAACGAGTTCGGCCGCGGTACCATATTCCCAGAGTGCAGTGGCCGGGCGCTGGCCGTGGATCCGCAAGGTCGGCGTGAACACGCTATAGGCGAACCAGCGTGTGAACAGCTCGGGATAATCCGCATAGTCGGGCGCCATCGCGGTCGCGCCTGCCGGATCGAGCAGCACCGGACGGGTCGCCTTGGGCCCGTTCGGCCATTGCCAGCCGCCGATGTCGCTGCCCCAATAGGCCATGCCGCTCGCGGTGAAGCCAAGCCCGGCGGGCACCTGCCGGTGCAGCGCCTCCCAGGTCGACTTGATGTCCGACGACCAGAACAGCCCGCCATTGCGCTGGGCGCCGAGATAGGCGGCGCGCGACAGGATCAGGTTGCGCACGGTGGGGCGATCCCGTGCCGACCCGTCCGCGACGCTCATCGTGTGGAGCAGCGGAAAGACGTTGTGATAACGGTCGCCCGAACCGATCGAATAGAAGCTGCCGTCGGGCACGAGATCGGGCTCGGTCTCGTCGAGCCAGAACCAGTCGAAGCCCTGGCTGGCGATATTGTCGCGGATCCGGTCCCAGAACCAGTTGCGCGCGTCGGGGTTGGTGCTGTCGAGCAACGCGCCGGCGCGATCTGACCGGATCGGCAGTCCGTCGACGGCGTTGCCATCCTTGTCCTTCAGCAGCCAGGACTTGCTCGACAGCAGATTGAAGTAGCGCGATTCCTTTTCGAACCGGGGCCAGACGCTGATGATCGAGTGCATCCCCATCGCCTTGAGCTTGTCGTTCATGCCCTTGGGATCGGGGAAATAGGTGCGGTCGATGTCGAGCTGACCCATGCGCGTCCAGTAGAACCAGTCGAGCACCATGATGTCGAGCGGCAGGCCGCGGCTGCGATACCCGTCGGCGATGCCGAGCAGTTCCTTCTCCGTCTCGTACCGCGCCTTGCTTTGGATAAGCCCGAACGCGGCCTTTGGCGGCAGCGGGGTCGTCCCGGTCAGCGTGGCGTAGCCGGCGTAGATCTCGTCGGTGGTCGCGCCGGTGATGACGAAGAAAGAGACGCGCTCGCCGACTTCCGACTGCCAGTGCGTCGCACTGTGCAGGCCGGGGGATACGACGGTCGAGGATGGATTGTCCCAGACGATGCCATAGCCCTTGTTGGTGACCATGAACGGCACGCAGACCGTCTCGCCCGCGGGCGCATCGTAATTGTGGCGGCAGTCGATCGTCCGGCCGCGCAGGTCGAGCTTGCCTTCCTGGTTCTGGCCCAGCCCGTAATAATGCTCGTCGGCGGGGGAGGCGAAGCTTGCACCGACGCGGAACGTCTTTTCGCCGTTGACGGTATGCGGCCCCATCTCCCACCCGGTCATCTGCGTCAGCATCGTGCCGTCGGGCTTGCGGATCGTCACCGACACCGGCGGCAGCGATGGCGCGAAATAGCGCTCCATCTGCGTGGGGGCCTTGGGCCAGGGCTTGGCATCGACCGAAAGCGACAGCGCGGCGGACGTGAAGATATCGGCGCCTCCGTCGTTGCGGTGCGTCCAGCCTGCGGCATTGGGCTTGGCGTTGGGACCGTCGCCCGGGGGGGCGTCGACCTGCCCGCGGTCGGTCGCGATCGTCACTCGGACGATGTTGGGGGCATAGGCCTCGATCGAAACCAGGCTGCCGTTGCGATCGACCGTCGCGATCGGCGCTGCGAACCCGCTCGTCGCAATCGTCGCCAGCGAAACCCCAACGGCAAATCGCGCGATCAGGCGCGACCAGCTCGGCGATACCGTGCTTCGGGAATCGTCGGACGGCTGCGTGACGACACGGGCTGGGGCGATATGCATTGAAATCCTCTCCGCGGGTCTGTGCCCGTTATGGTACCGCAAACTTCGCCTAAGCGGCAAATTTGTCGTATAATTGCAGGTCCGCGCTACAGATCAACCGAATTCTCTGCCAAAAATATGACTTGTCAGACAATTCGTTCATTGATACCGATACCACACTGCGACCGCAGAGCGCTTCATGGCTCAAAATGCGGCACAAATTTCGAGCGGTGGTCCGTTCGGTATCCTGGGGAGATGGTGTTTGAACCGCGTAAAATTCCGTTCGGCTTGTGTGCTCAAGGCTCTGGCAAGCGGGGCATCTGCCCTCGCAATTGTCTCGGCATTCACGGTAGCCGCGAGCGCCCAGCAGGCGCCCGCTATCGTTCCCGACACGGCTGAAGAGGTCGCCCCGTCACCGATCGATCAGGGCGCGCAAGCGGGTACCGTCGCACCGAGCGGCGACGTTGCGAATGCGAATGCGGATGCAGACATCGTGGTCACCGGCGTCCGCGCCAGCCTTCGGAGCGCACAGGCGCGCAAGCGCAACGCCAGCCAGATCATCGATTCGATCGTTGCAGAAGATATTGGCAAGCTGCCCGACAACAATGTGTCCGAGGCGCTGCAGCGGATCAGCGGCATCCAGATCGAGCGCAACCAGGGCGAGGGCAGCCGGATCGCGATCCGCGGCCTGACCCAGGTCCGTACCGAGCTGAACGGTCGCGACTATTTCACCGCGGGCGACGGCCGCACGATCAGCCTTGAGGATATCCCCTCTGAACTGCTCGCCGGGATCGACGTCTACAAGAACCCCGCCGCCGACGTGATCGAGGGCGGTCTGGGCGGCACGGTCAACCTGCGCACGCGGATGCCGTTCGACTTTTCGAAGCCGACGATCAGCGGCAGCGCGCGGGTCACACATCACGATCTGGCGGACAAGACCAAGACCTCGTTCTCGGGTCTGATCACCGACACCTACCAGACCGGTCTGGGCGAGATCGGCTTCCTGCTCAACGGATCGCTCCAGCGCGGCGCCTATCGCACCGATGCCTTGTCGATCGAGCCCTATCAGCTGCGCACCGGCATCGTCGATCGGACCGGCAATGGCAGCACGGCTGATGCCGCCGACGCGGTGATCGTGCCCAACGGCGTCGGCCAGTTCAACAATGTCGGCGATCGCCGCCGCATCGGCATTTCCGCGGCCGTCCAGTGGAAGCCTGCCGACAATCTCGAAGTCTACGGCCAGTTCGACTATGCCAATTACAAGTTCAACCAGGTCGGCTATCTCGTCTACCCGTTCGGCCGCGGCGGTGCGCCCATCACGCCGGGGCCGGCGAGCAGCTTCTCGTTCGACGAGAATGGCGAGTTCCAGAGCGGCACGTTCCAGAACGTGTTCGTCGAGGGCAATACCTATCGCAGCGATCGCCGTTCGAAGACCGCATCCTATTCCGGCGGGCTCAAGTTCAATCCGTCGAGCCAGCTCACGCTGACCACGGATGTCAGCTATGTCGACAGTCGCACGAAGACGGAATTCTTCGCGCTCGGCGTCGGCAGCGACCAGCCCAACACGCTCAGCGTCGACATTACCGGCAAACTGCCCGTGATCGGCGTGACCGGGGCAGGGTCGCCCAGCTTCCTCACCGATCCGGCGAACTTCTCCTATCTCTACATCCTCGATTCCAGCAGCCGCAGCCACAACGACCAATGGTCGGTACGGCAGGACGTCGAATATGAGACGGATGGCGGCTTCTTCACGTCGATCAAGGCGGGTGTGCGGTACACCAAGCTGAACGCGGTCGTCGAAAATCCGGTGTTCGGCTATGTCGACTTGTTCGATACGCCACGCGTGCCGCGTACGCCACTCTCGGCGATCCCGGGCTATTACAACCCCGTGCCGGTGAAGAACTTCTTCCGCGGCGATGCGGCCGGGCTGGGCAGCTTCCTGATCCCGCCGTTCGACGTGATCCGTGGCGATCTGAATGCGGTGCGCCAGACCTTCGCCTCCTATTATCCCAATGGCCAGGTCGCCGTTCCGGAATATCTGCCGACCGGTCGCAACGACGTTTCGGAACAGACGATCGGCGGCTATTGGGTCGCGCGGTTCAAGTCCGAGACCATCCTGCCGTTCGACGGCAACCTCGGTGTGCGCATCGTGAATACCAAGACCAACGTCGCCGGCTTCCAGACGCCGTCGGGCGGTCCGACCATTCCGATCGACCAGACCAACAGCTACACCTCGGTCCTGCCGAGCCTGAACATCCGCTTCCCGATCACCGAGACCTTGCAACTGCGCCTGGCCGCGTCGAAGGGCCTGACGCGACCGGATTACAATCTGCTCAACTCAGTACTGACGTTCGATCCCGTCAGCCGGCGGGGCTCGTCGGGCAATCCCGATCTGAAGCCGCTGCGAGCCGATCAGCTCGACGTCTCGTTCGAATGGTATTTCAACAAGACCAGCTCGGTCTATGCCGCTGCCTTCTACAAGGCGGTCAACGGCTTCATCGCGCGCGTGGACGATCCGGTGGTGATCGACGGCACGCAATATCAGATCAACCGGCCGGTCAACGGCGCGAACGGCAAGATCAAGGGGTTCGAAGTCGGCTATCAGCAGTTCTTCGATTTCCTGCCGGGGCCGCTGTCGGGCTTCGGAGTGCAGGCCAACTACACCTATGTGGATTCCAAGGCGCCCAATCCGAGCGCCGGTGCGATCCCCGGCGCGCCGATCTCGGTGCCGCTCGAGGGGCTGTCGAAGAACAGCTACAATCTGGTCGGCATCTACGAAAAATACGGACTGTCGGCGCGTGTCGCATACAACTGGCGCGACGATTACGTCCGCACCACGTCCGCCAGCGGCACGGGCAATCTGCCGATCTACGACCGGGCGTTCGGCCAGCTCGACGCCTCGATCAGCTACGACGTCACGCCCAACATCACCGCGTCGGTGGATGCCACGAACCTGCTCAACACGCGGCGTGAGACGTTCTTCGGGCTGGACAGCCGGCCGCGTGACTATTCGGTCGTTGATCGCCGCTTCGGCGCGACGCTCCGCGTGAACTACTGACCGGCTGAAGCCCGGGGGTCTCGAAAGGCTCCCGGGCTTCAGGCGCGATCCCGTGCGATGTCGCCACCTGAACCTGTAGCACAGCACCGCGATCCGCGCCGTGGGGTTGCAATGCCGTCGCCAGGGCGCCCACCAGTGTCCGACGAATGCGAACGCCAGCATTGACGGCGCAACGAACGGGGCTCGCCCGGCAGCGATGGATAGGAAGCCAGAGATGACGGATGCGCACGAGACGGGTCGGCTGAACCGGCGGCATTTCCTGGGAAGCGGAACCGCGATCGGCGTGGCGCTGGCCGCGGACGGTGTCGCGCAGGCTGCACCGGTGCGGGCGCCAGCGATCGGCGCATTGCCGATGCCGGCGACCCGCGACGACCTGCCGCTGCGCGCGACGGTCGAGGATCCCAGCCGGCTGCTGCTCGATCGCAGCTGGCGCTTCCATATCGGCGATATCCCGATGCCGGAAATCCGCGGCCATGGCTGGTCCTACAACAGCGCCAAGGCGGGGCAGGCGCAGGGTGCGGCGGCGATGCAATATGACGATTCGGACTGGTCCGAGGTCGATCTGCCGCACGACTGGGCATCGACGATGCCGTTCGAGGAAAGCGCCAATGTCTCGCAAGGCTATCGCCGGCGCGGCTTCGGCTGGTACCGGCGCGCGCTGCGGCTCGATCCCGCGGATCGGGGGCGGTATCTGGAGTTGCAGTTCGGCGGGATCGCGACGAATGCGACGATCTGGTTCAACGGATCGATCGTCGCGCACAACTGGAGCGGCTATAACTCGGTCTATGTCGACATCACCGATCTGGCGCGGTTCGGCGACGATCTGAACAGCATCGTCGTGCGGGTCGATGCGCAGACGATGGAGGGCTGGTGGTACGAGGGCGCCGGGCTGTACCGCCATGTCTGGCTGGCGAAACGCGATGCGACCTACATCGCGACCGACGGCATCCACGCCGATCCGCGCCGCGCCGCCGATGGCACATGGAGCGTGCCCGTCACCGCGACGCTCGGCAATATCGGCAAGAACCCGGCCGAGGCGAGCATCGAGGTGTCGCTGATCGATCCCGACGGCCGCACGATCGCGACGCAGACCGCAGCGGCGCGTGTGCCGTCGCTGAAGCCGGGCAGCGCGACGCTGACCATCCCGGTCCCCGCGCCGCGGCTATGGTCGATCGACGCGCCGACGCTCTACACGCTGCGGGCGCGACTGATGCGCGGCGACAAGCCCGTCGACGAACGCACGTTGCGGATCGGTTTTCGCACGCTGCGCTTCGACGCCGCGACGGGCTTCCATCTCAACGACCGTCCGCTCAAGATCAAGGGCACGTGCAACCACCAGGATCATGCCGGTGTCGGCGTCGCGGTGCCCGATGCGCTGTGGGACTGGCGATTGCGTCGTCTGAAGGACCTGGGGTGCAACGCGATCCGCTTCGCGCATAGCGCGATCGCGACCGAGGTGCTCGACGCGTGCGACCGGCTCGGCTTCCTGGTGATGAGCGAGAACCGCAACTTCAACACCAGCCCCGATTACATGGACCAGCTCGAATGGCTGGTCCGCCGCGATCGCAACCGGCCAAGCGTGTTCATGTGGTCGGTGTTCAACGAGGAACCGGTGCAGGGGACGCCCGCCGGGTATGAGATGGTCCGCCGCATGTCGGTCGCGGTGAAGGCGCTCGACGACAGCCGACCGGTCACCGCGGCGATGAACAGCGGGATGTTCGCCCCGGTCAATGTCAGCCAGGCGGTCGACGTGGTCGGTTTCAACTATCAGCGCGACCAGTATGACCGGTTCCACGCCGCCAACCCGATGCTGCCGCTGACGAGTTCGGAGGACACCAGCAGTTTCATGACGCGCGGGGCGTGGGAGACCGACCGCGCCGCGCACGTGATGGCGTCCTATGACGAGGAACCGGCGGACTGGGGCAGCACCCACCGCGAGGGCTGGAAATCGGTCGCCGAGCGGCCGTTCGTCGCAGGGACGTTCGTATGGACCGGGTTCGACTATCACGGTGAGCCAACCCCGTTCGAATGGCCGTCCGCGGGCAGCTATTTCGGGATCATGGACCTGTGCGGCTTTCCGAAAATGGCCTTCTATCTGCACCGCGCGCAGTGGGTCGACGACGTGCCGCTGCTCGATCTGATGCCGCACTGGAACTGGCCTGGCCGCGAGGGGCAGGCGATCAAGGTGATGGCGCTGACCAATGTCGAGGTCGTGCGGCTGATGCTCGATGGCCGTCTGATCGGCGAGGAGAAGGTCGATCGCTACACGATGCCGAGCTGGCAGGTGCCCTATGCGCCGGGCCGGCTCGAGGCGATCGGCTATCGCGGCGGACGCGAGGTCGCGCGCAGCGTGGTCGAGGCGACCGGCGCGGCGGTGGCGCTGCGGATCATGCCCGACCGGCGTGCGATGGCGGCGGATGGCGAGGACGTGCAGCCGTACACGATCGACGCGGTCGATGCGCGTGGGCGGCATGTGCCGACCGCCAATCTCGACGTGACCTTTGCGGTCAGCGGCGGCGCGATCATCGGCCTCGGCAATGGCGATCCGGTCAGCCACGAAGCCGAACAGGGCAATCGCCGGCGCCTGTTCAACGGCCTGGCGCAGGTGATCGTTCGCGCGGGCGGCGGCGGCGCGGGTACCGTCAAGCTCTCCGCCAGCGCGGCGGGATTGCGCCCGGCCTCCAGCAACGTGCGCCGCCTCGCCACGCCGGCCCGTCCGTTCGTCGCGCCCGCCCGCATGACGCTGACGGTGCAGGACTGGCGGCAGTCGCCGGCCGCCACCGCCAGGCCGTCGCCCGACATCGTGCTGGCGGACAATGACATGAACAGCTGGCTGTATGTCCGCGCGGGTGAGATCCAGCCGCCGCAGGGCAGTGGTCGGTGGACCGTGCTGCGCGCCAGGCTCACCCCGCACCGCGGCACGCGCGAACGGGGCGGAACGATCGTGTTCAAGGATCTGGTCGGTCGCGGCGAAATCTGGATCGATGGCAAGCGCGCCGCGACGAAGCCCGATTTCGCCGCCGCCACATTGCGCGTCGCCTTCCCGCCAGGTCCCGGCGAGCGGATCGTCACCCTCCTGCTCGAAAGCGACGGCACGGTCGCATCGGGCCTGGGCGGCCTCGTCTTCGTCGAGGACTGATCCGTGCCGGCTTTCCCGTTTCCCGTTCGAGGTACTGCATCATGATCTTCCGCCCCTCCCGCACACTCGCCGGCCTGACCCTCGCCGCCACGCTGTTCGCCGGCACCGCGCACGCGCAGACCGCAACCGAGGTGCCCAGGCTGGTGACCCGCGACGGGCATCACGCGCTGATGGTCGATGGCGCGCCGTGGCTGATGCTCGGCGCGCAGGTCAATAATTCGAGCAATTATCCGGCGATGCTGCCCAAGGTCTGGCCGACGATCCACGCGATGCACGCCAACACGGTCGAGGTGCCGATCGCGTGGGAGCAGATCGAGCGAACCGAAGGGCAATTCGACTTTTCCTTCCTCGACCGGTTGCTTGCCGAGGCGCGGCAGAACAAGGTGCGCCTCGTCCTGCTGTGGTTCGCGACGTGGAAGAACACCTCGCCCAACTATGCGCCCGCCTGGGTCAAGCTGGACAACGCGCGGTTCCCGCGGATGACCAACGCCAAGGGGGAGACGCATTATGCGCTGTCGCCGCTTCATCGGTCGACGCTGGAGGCGGACAAGCGCGCCTTCGTCAAGCTGATGCAGCATCTGAAGGCCGCCGATCCGCAGAACACCGTCATCATGGTCCAGCCGGAGAACGAGGCCGGCACCTATGGCAGCGTCCGCGATTTCTCGCCGGTCGCGCAGAAATCGTTCGACGGTCCGGTCCCGGCGGCGTTGCTGAAAAAGTTCCGCAAGCCCGCGGGCAGCTGGAAGCAGGTGTTCGGCGCTGATGCCGACGAGTATTTCCACGCCTGGTCGATCGCCCGCTATATCGAGGAGATCGCGGCGGCGGGCAAGGCGGTGAAGCCGGTGCCGATGTACGTCAACGCCGCGCTCGCCTCCGCCTTCGGACGGCAGGCGGCGACCACCTATTCGAGCGGTGGGCCGATCCATCACGTGATCGACGTGTACAAGGCCGCGGCGCCGTCGCTCGATCTGGTCGCGCCCGATATCTATGCGCGCGATCATGCCGCGTTTCTCGAATATCTGAAGCTCTACGGCCGTGCCGACAACGCCCTGCTGATTCCGGAAACGGGGAACGCGCCCGAGTTCGCACGGTATTTCTATCCGGTGGTCGGCAGGGGCGGGGTTGGTTTCGCGCCGTTCGGGATGGACGATAGCGGCTATTACAACTTCCCGCTCGGTGCCAAGACGCTGGACGCGCCGACGATGGAGCTGTTCGCGCGCAACTACCGCGTGTTCGAGCCGATGATGCGGGAATGGGCGCGGCTGGCCTTTGCCGGCAAGACCTGGGGCGTGGCCGAGCCGACCGACCCCAAGGCCGAGCACAGGCAGGTCATGGACCTCGGCAAGTACCGCGCCACCGCGACGTTCGGCCAGTATCAGTTCGGCACAGACAAGCCGACCGGCAACCCCCAACCGACCGGCGGTCTTGCTGTCGCCGAGATCGGCTCCGACGAATATCTCGTGACCGGATTCGATACGCGCGTCTCGTTCGCGCTGGCGGATGCGAACAGCGGGCGTTCGATGCTCTACGATCGCGTCGAGGAGGGGCATTACGACGCACAGGGGCACTGGGTGTTCGACCGTGTGCTGAACGGTGATCAGACCGACTACGGGATCAACTTCACCGATCGCGCGCAGGTGCTCCACGTCAAGCTTGGCAGCTACAAGGGCAATCCGGTCATCCCGGTCGGCAATCCGAATTAGGACGCCCCTCGGCCGTCAGGCCGGGGCCTGTTCGATGACCCGCCACGAGACCCGTCATCTTATTGGAACGATGTCATAATCGTTGGATCGAAAGCTATCGTCGGCCAGATCGGTTGTTCAACATCCTGTTAACTGGCGACCCTTGAGAACAGCCCAAATGGAGGGCTGTTTTATCATGATTTACCGTAAGATGACGAGCAGGGTTCTGGGCATTGCGGTCGGCATGATCGCGGTGTCTGGCGTGGCGACATCGGCACACGCGCAAACCGCCAGCGGCACGATCGGCGTGTCCCTGAACATTCTTGCGGCCTGTGCCGTGAATGGCGGCAACAGCGCCGCGACCATGGGGCGGATCGGGACGATCGCCTTTGCCGATCAGTCGGGCGTCTTCGGCAACGCCGATGCGACGATGGTCGCGCAAGGCGGTACGAATGCGGTCACGGTGTTGTGCACGCCGGGCCTCGCGCCGAAGGTCACGGTCGGGGCGGGCGCGAACGACGCGGGCAATGTCCGTCAGCTGGCCTATCTGGGGCAGACCGTCGCGTATCGGCTGTATACGGACGCGTCGCGGCAGGACGAAATCACTATCGGCAGGCAGATCAGCCTCGGCACCGCGGCCACCTCGGCGTTGACGCTGCCGATCTATGCCCGTGCGTCGAGCAATGGCCTGGCGCTGCCGGCGGGCACCTATACCGATACGGTACAGGTGACGCTCAGCTGGTAGCGGCGGTGCGCGCCGTCCGGGCTCTCATTGCCGTGTCGACGGCTGCGGGCTGTGCGTCGGGGAGCATGGCGGAGACCAGCCGCACCTTCAGGGTCGGCGCGGTCATCGCCAATGGTTGCGCGATCAGCGCCGACACCGGGGGCAGTTGGGGATCGATCGACCTCGGGTCGGTGAACGGGGTCGATGGGGGAGCCGCGCAAGGCAGCCTGGTCACCGCGGTTGCCGCCGGATTGCAGATCGACTGCACCCCGGGAATGAGCGTCACCCTCACCGCGGACAACGGCACTCAGCCGGCCAACGGTGTGCGCCAGCTCGTCCATGCAACCCGGCCTGCCGATCGCATGCCCTACCAGCTGTTCGCGAATGGCAGTCAGACGCCCTGGACGTCGCAGGCGATCGCGCTGGCATTCCCGATCGGGACGTCACGACTGTCTGTTCCCGTCAAGGCCCGTGCCGCCGTCCAGCGCGGCGTGGCCGCGGGGCGATATTCCGATGTGGTTCGCATCACCGTCACCTGGTGATGCAGCAAGGACAAGTCATGAAGATCCTGCGTATGTTGACCGCCATCGTCTCGCCGCTCCTCCTGCTGCCAGGCACAAGTCGCGCCGCGGCGGTCATCATCTGGCCGGTCGATCCGAAAATCGCCGCCACCGAGCGCGCGACCGCGCTGTGGATTGAGAACAAGGGCAACGAACCGATCACGATGCAGGTCCGGACTTTGCGCTGGTCGCAGGGGCCGCAGGGCGATCTGTACGACGATCAGGAGGAGGTCGTCGCCAGCCCGCCGATCGCGGTCATCCCGGCGGGACAACGGCAGATGATCCGTGTGTTGCGGCGCGAGCGGCCTGCTGTCGCGGCGAACGACCAGGCTGACCCGGGGGAGCGCAGCTACCGCCTGTTGATCGACGAAATTCCCACCGCGAATGCGCCGAATGCGAGCCGGCTGCCGGCGGCCGAGCTTGCGGTGCAGATGCGCTATTCGGTTCCGCTCTTCACCTATGCGGGGTCGGTCAACGCGGCCAAGCCGGAGCTGACCGCAACGGTGGATCGGAGCGGCAGCGGTCGGATGCTGGCGATCCGCAATACTGGCCTGCTGCATGCGCGCCTCGTCGATATCCGGACGGCGGACGACAAGAAGACCAGTCTTGCTTCGGGGCTCGCGGGTTATGTCCTGGCGGGTCAGACCATGCGCTGGCCGGTACCGGAAGGCGTCCCGGACACCAGTCCGCTGATGGCAAACGTCAATGGCGCCGATCAGCTCATTGCCGCGCGTTGATCCGTCCGACACGCCATGATCCGCGGCTCGCTCCTGCTGACGACTATGCTGGTCTGCCTGCCACAAATGGCACGCGCGGGTGAACCGGTGCAGCAGCTGTTCGTCGAGCTGGTCGTGAACGGCCATGCTACCGGTGATCTGGTGCCGCTGCGGATCGTCGGCACACGCATGCTCGTGCCGGCCGAGGCACTCAGCCGAAATGGCGTGACGCTCGAGGGGGAGGGCGGCGGGGCTGAGCGCGACGTCGCGTTGCTTCCGCACACCCGCGCCCGCTATGATGCCGCGCTCCAGGCTCTCCATCTCGAAACTGCGCCCGACTATCTGCCGACCACCCGGATCGCCGCGGGTGACAGGCCCCGCGCCGCCACGCTCGCCAGCTGGGGCGCGATGGTCAACTACCAGTTTTACGCGCAGCGCGCCGACGGCGGCTCCCTTGCATCCTTATGGTCGGAACAGCGGGTGTTCGGGCCGGTCGCGACGCTCTCCAATTCCGGCGTGCTGCGGGTCGGGTCCCGCATCGGCGGCTATCTACGCTACGATACGCATGCGAAAATCATCAACGAGGATCGCGCGCTGACCGTCACGGCGGGTGACCTGATCACGCGGTCCTTGCCCTGGAGCACGTCCGTCCGGCTGGGTGGTTTGCAGCTCACGCGCGATTTCAATACGCGGCCGGACCTGTTGACGATGCCGCTGCCGAGCTTTGCGGGCAAGGCGGCGGTGCCGTCGGCGGTGGACCTGTTCGTCGACGGCTATCGGCAGCAGGGCGCAGACGTCGCGCCCGGTCGGTTCGTGCTGCAGGATGTCCCGGTGATCAACGGCGCCGGCGAGGCCGTGATCGTCACGACGGACGCCGTGGGCCGGCAGATCGCGACCACGATCCCCTTCTACGTCTCGTCGACGCTGCTGCGCGCCGGGCTCACCGATTTTGCAGCCGAAGCCGGCGCCATCCGCCAAGGCTATGGCATCCGCAATTTCGATTACGGCACGCTCGCCGCCAATGGCTCGATCCGACGCGGCATGACGTCGTTCCTGACGCTCGAGGCGCATGCCGAGGCGACCGCCCGGCTTCGGCAGATCGGGGGCGGGCTCGTGGTGGCGCCGTCGCGATTTGGCACCGTCGCGCTGTCGGTCAGTGCGTCGCGCATGGGTCAGGCCGCGGGCCATCGCTGGTCGCTTGGCTACAGTTATACTGCGCGTTACTTCAGCGTTGCCGCGCAATATGACGATCGCAGCAGGGGCTTTCGCGAGCTCGCCAGCTTCGACCTTGCAAATCCCGCGACACGGCGGCGAACCTATCGCGCGATCGCCAACGTCAATCTGGCGCGGCTGGGCACAGTGGGGGCTGCGTATAT
Source organism: Sphingomonas aerolata (assembly GCF_023935825.1). Lineage (NCBI taxonomy): Bacteria > Pseudomonadati > Pseudomonadota > Alphaproteobacteria > Sphingomonadales > Sphingomonadaceae > Sphingomonas > Sphingomonas aerolata. The sequence continues at coordinate 2,029,608 of NZ_CP098762.1, forward strand.
TTCGGGGCGAACCTTGGGATCGGTCGACGAACTCACGCTACGTTCGCGCCTGCTGTCCTTGTCCTATGGCCGTCCGGTCGGATCGCGCGCGAACCTGTTCGTGACCGCGGATCGCGATTTCGAACGAGGCGCGACCAGTGCTCAGCTGCGCCTGTTCATCCCGTTCGGACGCAATGCGGCCAGCGGCGGGATCAGCCGTTCGGCCGGGCGCAATCTCTATCAGGTCGGTTATACCCGGGCGACGCCGACCGATGGCGGCCTCGGCATCGACGCCGGGATAGCAGCGGCGAGCCGGGGGCCCGCATCGGGGCAGGTGACCGGGACATGGCGCGCGCCCTTCATCGAAGTGCAGGCCGGGGGCGCGACGGCCCAGGCGCGCAGCTCGGCCTGGGTTGGCGCATCGGGGTCGATCGTGGCGATGGACGGCGGCCTGTTCGTCGCCAACCAGGCGAGCGATGCCTTTGCGGTCGTCGAGACTGGCGTGGCGGGCGTTGGCGTCAGCTATGAAAACCAGCCGGTCGGCGTGACGAACCGCAAGGGCCATCTCTTCGTGCCCAATGTCGTGCCCTATCTTCCCGTCCGCTTCGCGATCGATACGCTGTCGCTGTCGGAGAACCATGTCGCATCCGCGGTGGAGCAGCGGGTTGCCGTGCGACAGGGCAGTGGCGCCGTCGTGCGTCTGAACGTCCGCATGACGCGCAACATCCTTGCGGTGCTCGTCGACAGGAACGGGGCGGCGCTCAAGCCGGGCGGTCGCGTCCGGCGTGAGGGGCATCCCGACGTCGCCATCGGCTGGGACGGCATCGCGTATCTGGAGGATGTCGGCGAACAGGTGTCGCTCTCCGCGCTGACGTCGGACGGGACGGTGTGCCAGGCGACGTTCGGCGTCTCCGCAGACGTCGCGGCGCTGTCACGGATAGGACCGGTCTCGTGCCGGTGATGGTGTCGCTGCGGCTGTTCTTCGCACTGGTGGTCCTGAGCATCGTCACGGGTCCCGCATTCGCCGCCTGCACGACATCGTCCGGGGCGCTCACCTTTTCGCCGGTGTCGTCGTACGACGTGCGTGGTAGCACGGTGCCGCAAGTTGCCGGGTCAGCCGGTCTTTCCTGTACAGGGTCCGTGCTGACCCTCATCGGGGGCAATTCGGCGCGCGCGACCATCACCAGCCTCAACCAGTTTCGCCTGGTCAAAGGCGCCGACGCGATCGCCTATCAGGTGTCGGCCGATGCCAACGGCACCACGCCGTTCACGCAGGGATCGACCGTCAACTATATGAGCGGCAGCCTGTTGGCGGTGCAGGGCGGTGGAAGCAGTTTCACCACGCCATTGTTCGCGCGTTTGACGGCGGCTCCCAATATCCCTGCCGGGACGTATAGCGACACACTGACGGTGCAATGGGACTATAGCGTCTGCAACGGGGTGAATGTGCTGAGCCTTGTCTGTTCGGGCTATGATAGCGGGAAGGTCGTCGTAACGCTTCAAGTGACGCTGGTGGTCGGCAACGACTGCAAGATCACCGCGCCCGACTTGTCCTTCGGCAGTGCCGCGCTCGTCACGCAGTTCGGCCCGGTGACCTCGGCCGTCCAGATCGATTGCACTCGTGACGCCGTCTACCGGATCGGCTTCACACCCGGCGGTGCTGGTACCGGTGCAGCGTGGCGGCAGATGACCAGCGGCGCGGGCGCGACGTTGCAGTATCAGATCTATCATGCGGATGGCGTCACCGTCTGGAACGAAGCCAACCCGCTTACCGGCGCAAGTCCCGGAACGGGCAGCCTGACGCCGGTCAGGACTTATCCCTATGTCGCCAGGATCAATCAGGCGCAGGTGACGCCAGCGGCGGGCAGCTACCAGGACGCCGTCAGTGTGGTCGTGACATTCTGATCGATCAGCCACTGACATGTGGCGGCGAGACGGACGATCGTTGCATGGCGCATCACGCGGGACGGATGATCTCGCCGACATGAACGTCCGACAGGCCGAGCCATTGCGCCATCCGCTCCAACTCGACCTGCAGGCGGGGCAGCGTGTCGTCGGGCGCCCCCGGTTCGAGCGTTATGCGTTTCGCCAGCAGCACGCCCGCTTGCCGGTCCGCCTTGAGATCGACCCGCGCGACCAATGCCTCGTCCATCAGGAAGGGCAGCACATAATAGCCGTGGGTGCGTTGCGCCTGCGGCACATAGATCTCGATACGGTACCGGAAGCCGAACAGGCGTTCGGTGCGGCCGCGTTCCCAGATCAGCGGATCGAAGGGCGCCAGCAAGGCCGCCCCGCGCACCCGGCGGGGCACCGCGGCGTCACGGTGCAGCCAGACCTTCTGGCTCCAGCCGTCCACGCGGACGGGCACCAACGCCTGATCCTCGACCAGATCGGCAATGGCATGATCCGCCTCGACGGGCTTCAGCCGGAAATAATCACGCAGCTCGGCGGCGGTCGCGATGCCGAGCGCGCGGGCGCTCCGATCGATCAGCGCCCGCTGCGCCTCGGTAACGCTCGGTGTGGGCAGAGCCAGTACGGCAGGGGGCAGGACACGCTCGGGGAGGTCATAGACCCGCGCGAAACTGCCCCGCCGTGTCGCCGTGGTGATCCGGCCCGACCAGAACAGCCATTCCAGCGTGTGTTTGACGTCGCTCCATTCCCACCAGCCGCTGCGGCTCGCCCCGTTTTCGAAATCGGCGGCGGTCAGGGGGCCCTCGGCCGCGATGCGGGCCAATACGGCGTCGGCTTCGCTACGATGCTCTGTCGCAAAGCGGCGAAGCGCGGCGTAGCCGATCTCGCCTCGCTCAGCGCGGGCCATCCGCCATCGCAGCAGCGGATGAAGCTCGAGCGGCAGCAGCGACGCCTCATGCGCCCAATATTCGAAGAACCGGCGATGCGGCTTTGGACCCCAGGCGGCGCGCTCGAGCAGCGCCCGGTCGTAGCCGCCAAGCCGGGAAAACAGTGGCAGGTAATGCGCGCGGGCCAGCACGTTGACGCTGTCGATCTGAAGAAGCCCCGTCCGATCGGCGGCCTTGTGGAGATGCGCCGCCGTGACCCGAGGCGGCGGCGGTCGGCCGAACCCTTGGGCTGCAAGCGCAATGCGGCGCGCATCGGCCTGCGAGATGATCATGTGGTGATGATGGTCGCAAAGGACAGCGACGGTCAATGTTACCCTGGCTGCCCGCGCCGGGCTACAGCGTACTCCGTGTGATCCGGGTGCTGCGGGGCGCACAGGCAATCGCGGAACGCCACGAGCGCCTTTGTCGCTACTGGTCGGCGACCTTGATCTCGGTAATTTCCGCGTTTGAAAGACCTGGTTTTTCCGTGCGGAGATAGTGGAGGAGTTCGCTGATCTCCTGCGCATCGAACCGGAGGTCAAGATCGTCCATATGGATGGCGACGGAACGCTGCCGCGCCTCCGACAGACCAGCGACGATATCGACGCACGCCTCCAGCGTTCCGCGTCCGACTTCCGTCGGTGTCGCACCGGCGGACGATGCGTCAGCGAAGATCCGGGCCGGCTCGCTCAAGGGGTAGGTGGTAATGACTGTCGCGTCCGTCGTCTACGGGGCAGGACATCGCCCGCCGGGGTGAGCCGGCGGGCGAACGTTTCAGGCGTCTTCGGCGTCTAGGTTGACGCTCGTCTCGGCGAGCTTCGTCATATATTCGTCGCCGCCGTAAATGTCCTTGGTGGCCGCGTTCAGCGCCTTGTGATCATCCTTGAGACCCAGCGCCTTGGCATAGGCTGCGGCTGTGCCGAAGCCGGCGATGCCGTAATGCGTCATCCGCTGATATTGGGCGATGATCATGACATCGAGCAACGGACCCTTTTCCGGACCCTCTTCGAGGACGTGCTTGGTGGCCTCGGCAACAAGCCCTTCCATGCCCTTGCAATGCTCCTTGGAGACCTTCTCGTCGTTCGACGCGATCAACTTCTTGAGGAGGTCGGTATGCTTCTCGATATCCGCCTGCGACTTGGTCAGCATGTCCTTCAGCGCGGCATCGCTGGCCTTCGACGTGATCTTCTTCAGGACCTTCTTCATCTGGTCGTTCGCCGACCACAGGTCCTTCAGCTCGTCGGTGTAAATGTCTTTCAGATTCTCGGGTGCAGACATGGGATACTCCTTGCTGGTGCACGGGCCAGAAATGCCCGGTGGCGTGATTAACGTTGAATAGGGGGCGTGCCGTCGAGGCGTCAGCCGGCGCCGGGCTTCGCCTGTTCGTTCTCGTAGCGCGCATCGGTACCGACCTTGCCCGTCGCCTCGGCCTCGGCGATACCGGACGTCTCGACGACCTTGATCGTGCCATGATCGGCCGCGATCGAGTGCGGGGCTCGATCGGCATCGGGGTCGGCTGCGATCGTCGTACCGCCGCCGCCGTGCGAGCCGGCGACGGCGTTGCCGGCGCTGCCCCCGTCTTCACCCGCCTGACCGCCGCCATGATAGGCGATGTCCGTCTGGCCGCCCTGCGACGCGGGGCTGGTATCGGCGTCGGTCTTGCCTTCGTGCGGGTTGGGATAGGCGCCGCCCGCGCTCTCACCGCCGTCGCTGCGACCGTGAACGCGGCCGTCGGTATCGCTGCGAGGCGACTCCGAGACGCCATCCGGCGCGCCCTTGCTCGCGGGATTGCCCGGGACGGGGGTATGAACCTTGTCGCTCATGGAAACTCCTCGTGACGGTCGTGGATAGGAAGCGGCCACCCCGATCGGCATGCCGAGCGGACCGGGGTGGGGCAGGGTTACGGCCGCAGCACGACCTTGATGACGCCGTCCTGCTTGTCGCGGAACTTCTGATACATTTCGGGCGCATCCTCGAGGCTCGCCGGGTGCGTCACGACAAAGCTCGGGTCGATGTCGCCGGCTTCGATGCGCGCCAGCAAGGGCTTGGTGTAAGCCTGGACATGCGTCTGGCCGGTCTTGATCGTCAGCCCCTTGTTCATCATCGCGCCGATCGGGATCTTGTCACCCATCCCGACATAGACGCCGGGGATCGAGACCGTGCCACCCATCCGGCAGCTCATGATCGCCTCGCGCAGGACATGCACGCGGTCGGTAGCGAGGAACGTCGCCGCCTTCACCTTGTCGATCACGGCATCCATCGCGCCATGACCCGAAGCCTCTGCACCGACGGCGTCGATGCAGCTGTCCGGGCCGCGGCCCTTGGTGCGGAACTGGAGTTCGTCATAGACGCTGTCGACCTCGGCGAAGTTGATCGTCTCCGCACCGCCGGCCTCGGCCATCGCCAGGCGCTCGGGCACCTCGTCGATCGCGATCACACGGCCTGCGCCGAGCATCAGCGCCGATCGGATCGCAAACTGGCCGACCGGACCACAGCCCCAGATCGCCACGGTGTCGCCCTCTTCGATGTTCGCATTCTCGGCGGCCATATAGCCCGTCGGGAAGATATCGGAGAGGAACAGCGCCTGATCGTCGGTGACGTTGTCGGGCACCTTTATCGGGCCGATATCGGCCATCGGCACGCGCAGATACTCTGCCTGGCCACCGCAATACCCACCGAGCATGTGGCTGAACCCGAACAGGCCGGCAGGCGAATGGCCCATCGCCTTGATCGCCATTTCCGCATTCGGGTTGGTCCGCTCGCACGCCGAGAAGAGCCCCTTGCGGCAGAAGAAGCAATCGCCGCAACTGATCGTGAACGGCACGACGACTCGGTCGCCGATCTTCAGGTTGGTGACCTCGGAGCCCAGTGCGACGACGACGCCCATATTCTCATGGCCGAGAATGTCCCCGGCCTGCATCGTCGGCTGATACCCGTCGAGCAAATGAAGATCGGACCCGCAGATCGCGCAAGACGACACCTTGATGATCGCGTCACGCGGATGCTTGATCTCGGGATCCGCGACCGTATCGACCCGAACATCGCCTTTTCCATGCCAAACCAGTGCGCGCATCAGAAAGTCTCCGTCTTTTAATTGGCGTGCCGTACTTTCGAAAGTACAAGTCGCCGTCAGAACTCATCAGCCATCGGGCCATCTCGACGAAGCATAGTCAGCAGAAACAACAACGAGATTGCCGGGTGGCGGCATCGGTGCATGTGTCCTACCGTCAAGCCACGCGTCGGGCTCCGGATAGTGATGGAGACATAGCGATCTGGATGTCCTCATCGTTCCTGACGATCTTGAATATTCGTCGGGAATATTTCGTATTGATCCTCATCAGTGTGGCTAAATGCCGGGGATCATTGGCAAACTGCCGAAAATGGCCGTCAGGTTGGGCTTCTCGCCGGCGAAAAATCACACCTTCAACCGTTTCACGGAGAATGCGCGCCCCGCCATGCTTGCCGTCGCCGGGGCCAATTCGGACAGCGGACCGTTGGGATGGCAGCAACCTTCGCCGACGCTCACCGGCGCACCTGCGCGACGCTGGCATGCCGGCTGGCAAACGCGACTTCGATTCGGGAATTAGATATGCAGATCAAGGCCATCCTCTTCGACATCGACGGCACGCTCGTCGATACCAATGACATGCATGTGCTAGCCTGGGAGGAGGCCTTTGCAGGCGTCGGGGCGTCCTTCGACCGGCAGGTGATCCACGATCAGATCGGCAAGGGAACCGACATGCTCGTGCCGACCCTGTTGCCCGGTGCCGACGCGGAGGAGCAGGAGAAACTCGGCGATACGCACGGCGAGATCTTCAAGGCAAAATATCTCACCACTGCCAAGCCGTTCGCTCGCGCACATGATCTGCTGGCGCACGCGCATGGCTTTGGGCAGCAGGTCGTGCTCGCCTCGTCGGCGTCGGGATCGGAGCTCGATCATTACATCGCGCTGCTCGAGGCGCGCGATCTGATCGGCGCAACGACGAGCAGCGACGACGTCGAGCGGACGAAACCCGCCCCGGACATTTTCGCCACCGCGCTGAAGGCGCTGCCGGGGATCGATCCTGCAGAGGTGATCGTCGTCGGTGACTCGCCCTATGACATCGAGGCAGCGGCCAAATGCGGGATCGCCGCGGTTGGTGTCCGATCGGGCAAGTTCAGCGACGAGCGGCTGAATGCCGCGGGCGCGGTCGCGATCTATGACGATGTCGCGGCACTGCTTGCCGATTACGCCCAATCGCCGCTGGGGCGCTGATCGCCATGGCCGTCACGCTGAAACCCCTTCGCGACCAGGTCATCGTCGTCACTGGCGCCACCAGCGGCAACGGGCTCGCGACCGTCGAGGCCGCCGTGGGCCGCGGGGCCGCCGTCGTCGCGACCGCGCGGAACGACGCGGCGCTCGAGGCCCTCCGCGTCCGTTTGTCGACCGATGGCGGACGCATCGCGGTGTGCGACGCCGACGTCAGCGACATGGCCGCGGTCGAGCGTGTCGCCGCCGTTGCAGTCGCGGCGTTCGGCGGCTTCGACAGCTGGGTCAACAATGCCGCGACAGGCACGTACGGCACGCTCGATCAGGTGCCGATTGCCGATCACCGGCGCGTGTTCGACGTCAACTATTTCGGCGTGCTGCACGGATCGCTGGTCGCGGCCCGCCATCTGCGCGGGCGGGGCGGCGCGATCGTCACTATCGGCTCCATTCTGAGCGACCGTGCGATCGTCGAGCAGGGGCCCTATGGCGCGACCAAGCATGCGGTTCAGGCGCTGACGGACACGTTGCGGATGGAGCTCGAGCAGGAGGGGGCCGGCATCTCGGTCACGCTGATCAAGCCCGGTGCGATCGATACGCCATTCCCCGAACATGCGCGCAATTTCATGGATCAACCACCGCGCCTGCCACCGCCGCTCTACGCCCCCTCCGTCGTCGCCGACGCGGTGCTGTTCGCGTGCGAGACGCCGCGGCGGACGCTGTATGCTGGCGGTGGCGGGCTGCTGTCATCACTCCTCTCGCGCGCCGCGCCGCGGGTGAGCGACAGGATCATGGACCTCGTCGGCACGTTCGCGCAGCAGAAGCCCGGGGATCCCGGTGATCCGGCACGCCGTGACAATCTCTATGATCCGCGGGCCGATGCGCTGCGCGGGACCCAGCATGTCCACGCGCGCACATCGAGCAGCGTGCTGCAGGTGCAGAAGCTCCACCCCGCGGTTGTGATGCTGGGTGTTGTCGGCGCTGGTATCGTCGTCGCGCTCGGCCTACCAAAGGGTGGACGCCGGTAATATCAGGCACGGAAAGGGCAGGGTGCGTTCGCGGCGTCGACACGTGCGCGTCCTTCCGCGCCATCTTGGCAGTCTATATCAACCGGACGCCGGCTGCGCGGAACTGCGCTTCCGCTACGTCTACCGTCGTTCCATCACCTGCCGGCATCGCGATCGCTCGCGTGTATTCCGTCAGTATAGACGCTTCGAAGCCCTCGCGCCGCGCATCGAGCGCCGACCAGGCAACGCAGAAATCATAGGCCAGCCCAACGAACACGCACCGCCGGACCTGCTTGTCTCGCAGATACCCGGCCAGCCCCGTCCTCGTCGTCTTGTCGTTCTCGAAAAAGGCCGAATAGGAATCGATCTCCGCATTATAGCCCTTACGAACGATGACGTGTGCGCGGCGGATGGTGCCCTCCACCCCGGGATGGAATTCGGCACCAGCGTTTCCCTGAACGCAGTGATCGGGCCATAAGACCTGCTCGCCATAGGGCATCGCCACGGTTTCGAATGGCTGCCGATCGGGGTGGCTGCTCGCGAAGGACTGGTGTCCCGCAGGATGCCAGTCCTGGGTTACGACGACATGCCGGAACCGCGGAGCGAGCCGTTCGATCCCGGCCATGATCTCGTTTCCGCCCGCAACCGCCAGCCGGCCGCCGGGGCAGAAGTCGATCTGCGGGTCGACGACGATGAGCGTGTCCGACTCCGTGATCGCTGCGTCGCCGGTGAATTGCTCGATACCCAATATCATCTCCCGCAAAGTCGACAGGTCGCGTCAAAGGCGGCCGATGACAAGAATGATCCTATTGCCGAGCTCCTATTTGCGAACACTGGCCGACGGCTGGGCCAGGTCCGGGAAGCGATCGAGGATCGCGCTGGTCACGCCATTGGTCCAGCCGAACCCGTCCTGGACCGGATATTCGCCGCCTCCGCCGGGTATGCGCTGTTCGATATTATACTTCTCCAGCATCTTGCCGGTGTCGGTATAGGCCGCGCCGACCGTCCCGAGCCAGCGTCTGGCGATATCCTTGGCCAGCGCCGGTTCGCCGTTTCGCTCGAGCCCTGCGATCGCGACCCATTGGAGCGGTGCCCAGCCATTGGGTTCGTCCCATTGCTGCCCGGTGTTGAGCGTCGTCGTGCGCAGGCCGCCCTCGGCGACCAGCGATTTGCGCACCGTCGCGGCGACGGCCTTCGCCTGCGCCGACGATGCAAGCCCGACGAACAGCGGGTGCAGCATCGCGGCATTGATGCTGGCCGTTGGCTTGCGCGACGACAGGTCCCAGTCGGCGTAGCGCGCGGTCGTCGCCTGCCAGAGATAGCGGTCGATCGCCGTCTTGCGCTTGGTCGCCAGGGTCGTGAATTCGGTCACGCAGGGGGTGTCGCCCGCGGTCTGGCAGCGTGCGGCGATACGGCGTTCCATCGCCCAGATCAGGCTGTTGAGATCGACGGGCACGATGTCGGTGGTGTGGATTGTGGCGAGCAACCGGGGATCGCGGAGCCAGCGTGAGCTGAAATCCCATCCGCTCTCCGCGCCCGCACGCAGGTTGCGCTGCGTATCGGCGGCGGCGCGGGGTGCCGCCCTGGCCGCGGTCTCGACGTCCTCGGCATAGGATTCGTCGCGCGGCGTATCGCGGTCGTCATAATAGCGGTTGAGCACGCTGCCGTCGGGCATCCGCACGACGCGGAGACAGGCCGGGTTGCCGTCGAGGCAGGTCGCGCCCTTCATCCAGAAGGCGTGCTCGGCGCGCAACGCCGCCAGCCGACGCTTCGCGACACCGGGGTCGGTGTTGGTCGAGAGATCGAGCATCAGCGCGTAATAAGGCGGCTGCGAACGGCTGAGATAATAGGTCCGCGTCCCGTTCGGGATGTGCCCGTAACGCTTGATCAGGCTGGTGAAATCGTCGAGCATCGATTCGACGAGCGGCTGCTGGCCGTCGACCTTCAGCCCGAGCATCGTGAAATAGCTGTCCCAGTAATAGATTTCGCGGAAGCGCCCGCCCGGTACGACATAGGGCGCCGGCAGCGGCAGGGCGGAGCTGCCTGCGACGGGGGCGATAGGCTGACGGACGAGTTGCGGCCACAGGGCCCGGACATGCGACCGGAGATCGCCCGAGCCCCGGTCGTTCTCGCCGGGCACCACGAAATTGGCGAGCACGAACACCTTCAGCGCCGGGCCGGCGGGTCTGGTCCGCGCATAGTCCGCCATGATCGCCGCGGCCGCGCGCTTGGGGACGGCATCGACGAACGTCTTGCCGTCCGCGAAGACGTGACCTTGCTGCACGGCCTGGAACAGTGGGCCATAGATATCGGCGGGCGATTGGGCCTTCGCGGCAGAGAGTGCGGGAGAGGCGGCCGGTCGGGACGGAGTGGTCTGGGCAGGCGCCATTGCGGCGACCGAGGCCAGGGCGGCAAAACGGCAAAGGGTTTTCATGAAGATCGCAACCATTTCGCCAGGGTGATCGATCCCCCGACGGGGCGGGATCGATCACCCTGGGCTGTGTCAGAACTTGAACGCGGCGGCGAAGCGGATCGAGCGACCCACGATCGGCCTCGCGAGGATCGTGCCGCTGCCCTGCGATCCGAGCGTGCGCGGATTACCTTCGGTCAGCCCGATCTCGTCGGTCAGATTGTCACCGATCACCTGGAACTGCACCTGCCGGTTCAGATCGAGCGTGATGCCTGCGTCGAGCTTGTAAAAGCTCGGCAGCACCTGCGCATTCTGGACGTCGGAGAAGCGGTCGCCGATATAGCCGATCGTCGCATAGACGCCGGCTTTCGCATCGCCGCCGAGCTCGAGATCATAGGCGGGGGTCACGCGCCATTGCCATTTCGGCTGGCGCTGAACCCGATTGCCGGTGAGATCGGTCCGGCCGCCATCGGTGAAGAAGTCGCGATAGGTCGCGTCGAGATAGGTCGCCGACCCGCTGAGCGTGAAGCCGCCGAACGGCCGCAACTGCCCCTCGAACTCGACGCCGGTCGCCTTGGCGCCGCCGACCGACGCGATCGGGGCGCCGCTGGTGATGACCGTCGTCGCAAGGCCGTCGAACGTGTTGTGGAACAGCGTCGCGTACAGGTTGGCGATGCCGGTCGAGACCTTCACGCCGCCCTCATAGCTGTCGACCTGCGGTGCGACGTCGATCCCGTCGCGCAGATTGTCGAAGAACGGAAAGCTGTTGCCGCGGCTGTAGCGGACGAACGCGCCGACCTGCCGGGTCAGGTCGTAATTGACGCCGCCGGTCCACGACCAGGCATCGCCGCGGTAGCGGATCGTGCGGAAGGTGCCGTTCAGCTGCGCATCGCCATTGTCGTAGAGCGTCAGCGGATTGCCGTCCGCACCCGCCGCCGGGACCGTCGCTGCAAGGTTTTCGAGCGTGCCGTCGACCGAGTGATGCTGCCACCGGACGCCGCCGTCGATCCGCAGCTGTTCGGTAATCTGCAGTTCGTCGACCGCATAGCCCGCGACGTCCTCGCCGGTGTAGCGCGCGTTGACCTTGAACGTCGATCCGCCCGAGAAGCCGTCCCGCGTGACGATCCGGCCATCCGCCAGCGTCAGATTCAGCCGCCGGGCATTGGGTTCGGCGGTGAGCAGCATGCTGTTGCCGAGATTCCACCGGTCGCGCGACTTGTACCGCGTGTAGTAGACGCCACCGGTCAGCGTGTTGCTGCCCGTTTTCCATTCCAGCGCGAAATCGTTGACGAAGGCCTGGATGTGTTTTTCGACGCTCCACAACCCGGCCTCGACGACCGCCTGGTTGGGCGAGGCCGCCGCACCGCCGGTGGCAAAGGTCAGCGACCCGATCGTCCCGCCCCGGCCGGCGGCATAGGCGGCGGCGGTGACCGGCGCGGCGCCGCCGGGGACGAGACCGATCGTGTTCGCATCGCCCTCCATCCAGCTGCCGCGATCGCGCACCGTGATCCCGCTGCCGAGTTCGTAATCGAAATTGCCGCCCAGATTGTAGATCTTTGCGCTGCGGCCATCCGCCAGATCGACCCGGCTGCCGTCGTTGCGCACGCCGATCCGCGTGTCGCGTCCGACGAGCGTTCCGGTACCGGCATCGAAGCCGGGATATTCGCGGATCTTGTCGCCGTCCTGGACGACCGGGATGGGCAGCAGCCACTGGCCGCGATCGTCGAGATAGCGCCCGAAGAGCAGGATCGAGCCCTTGGCGAAGTCATGCCGGATATTGCCGGTGATCTGGCCGCCGCGCTCCGCCTCGAACTGCGCGTCGCGGATCCCGCGTGAGGTCGAGTAATAGCCGCCGAGCATATAGGTGGTGCTGTCGTCGATCGGCCCCGAGACATAGCTGTCGACGCGGAACTCGCCGAAATCTGTGCCGCTGAGCTTCAGCAATCCGGCCGGCGTCTGCTTGCCCTCGCGCTGGACGAGGTTGACGGTCAGGCCGGGCTGACCGTTCGAGAACAGCGCGCCGGTGCCGCCGCGCACCGCTTCGACGCGCTGGATCGTCTCGTCGATACGGATCAGCTGCGTGTTTTCGAGGAACGACAGCGTCGGCGGCGGGAAGAAGGGCACGCCTTCGGTCTGGAAGGTGACATATTCCGCATCGCCCCCTGATGGATAGCCGCGCACGAAGATGTTCGCGCCGGTCTTGCCGCCCGAGCTTTCGGTGCTGACCCCCGGCACCGCACGAAGGACTTCGGCAGTGCTGGCAGTGCCGAGCCGCTGCGCCATGCTGCTGTCGATCGTGGTGACCGCGAACGCCGCATCCTGGCGCCGGGTGCCTGCGCCCGCCGTGCCGATCACGACGATATCGGGGGCGGTTTCCTCGGGCACCTGCGTCGCAGCGGGATCAGCGGGTACCTGCGCCGGGGCGGCCTGAACCGCCGCGGGCGTGGCTTCCGCCGCCTGAGGGTGCGTGTCGATGATCAGATAGGCCCCGCCCGGCGTCAGCCGGTGGCCGAGCCCGGAGCCTTTCAGGATCGTCGTCAGCGCCGCGCCGACGTCCATCCGGCCGGCCACCGCGCGCGCGGTCTTGCCGCGGACGAGGGTGGGGGAAAACAGGATCTGCCTGCCGCTCTGGCGCGAGAAGGCGAGCAACGCGGTGCTCATGTCCTGCCGCGCGATGCGGATGCCGATAGCAGCCTGCGCGGTGACGCCGATCGGGATCCCGCCCGCGCCCAGCGCCAATGCGGTCATCATCACGCCGCGTATCAGCACGGCCCTGCCTGTGGATGTCATGCAACCCTCCCTGTTCGTGCGATCCCTCTGCCGGGGTCGATCTGACCCTAAAGACGCGGCACGTTGGAAAACCCGAACCGGGTTTTGCCCTCGGGTCGATTTTTTTTCGACGCGATCGTGATGCTGCCGTTCGCGGGCCGATCGACGCTGACGGGAAAGCCCAGTTCGAGCGCGTCGAGGAACGGCTGGACCTCGCCCGTTCGGAACGCGCCGCTGATCCGGACCCGGCCCGCGGCAGCGTCGGCGATCGCAATCTGCTCGACGCTGTAGCGATTTATCTCGGCGACGGCCTGACTTAATGCCTCGTCCTCGAACACGAGCCGACCTTCGCTCCAGCTTGCCAGCCGCTGCGCGCTGCCGGGCATGTGGCGAACCGACACGCCGCTGGCCGATGCGGTGAGGACGTCGTCGGGCACCATGGCAACGGGCTTGCCGCGTACGCCCTTGCCGGCGACGCTGACCAGCCCTTCGAGCAGCGCGACGTGCACCGCGCTGGTCTCGAGCCGCACGTCGAACGCGGTGCCATGCGCTGTCACCGCCTGCGCGCCCGCGGTGACGACGAACGGCCGGGCCTGTTGCTTCGCGACCTCGAACAAGGCCTGTCCGCGTTCCAGCACCAATCGACGCTCGGTGTCGGTATAGGCCATCCGGACCCGCGTGTCGGTATCGAGTGTCAGCCGTGACCCGTCGGACAGCGTGACCATGAGGCGCTGACCCGTCGCCGTCCGGTACACGGGTGTTTCGGCGACCCGCACGGCGGGCGTATCATCTGTGAAGCGCCACAGCGCCAGCGGCGCGACCACCGTGGCACAGGCGGCCGCGGCCAGTATCCACGGCGCGACTCGTCGCGGCTCGCGGCGCAACGCAGCGCGCGCCACGGCCGCGTGCCGCAATGCCAGCAGGTCGGGATGGTCCGCCAACGCTGCACTCGCACCCCGTGCTTGGGCTATCACCGCCCAAGCTGCAGCGTGATCCGGTCGCGCATGCCAGTCCTCGAACCGCGCACGCATTACGGCGCTCGGGTCGTGGTCCAGCCGTTCGGCCCATTCCGCGGCTTCGATCATCACGGGATCGCTCACCGATGCCAGTCCTTCAGGCGTTCCGCGACATGTGCGAGCGCGCGTGCCTGGTGCTTCTCGGCGGCACGCGTCGAGATCGCCATGGCATGCGCGACATCGGCCATCTTCAATCCCTCCAGCATCCTGAGCACGAACACGTCGCGTGTCCGTTCGGGCAGTTCGGCAAGCGCACGCCGCAACGCGTCCGCGATGTACTTACTCGCCAAGACGCGGTCGGGCGCGAAATCCGAACCTTCAAGCGAAAGATCGTCGATCGGATCCGACAATCTCGCGCCTCGCGCCTGATTGCGCCGGGCCTGATCCTTCAGGACATTGGCCGCAGTGACGAAGATGAAGCTGTCGTGCTGGCGAATGCCGTTCGGGTCTTCCAGCCGACTGAGTCGCAGAAAAACCTCCTGGACCAGATCGGGGACGTCGTGTGGCGCGGACACGCGCCGCGTGAAGTACCGGCTCAGCGGCCGGGTATAGGTCTCGACCAGCGTGCGAAGGATCGTTGTCCTTTCGCCAAGGCCGGACACTTGCTCCCCCTCCATCGCCATGACCGGTTTCTAATAGCCGGGTCTGTTACGTCAATGAGTCTCGCTGGTCGGTATTTGACGCGGTCAATCTTGCGGCATTCGAAATCTATATTGATGCAGGCGAACGCGCGCCGTGTTTTAGAAGCCGTGAACACCGTTTTCTGGGCCGCTCCACGAGGCGTAGCTGGTCAGCGCTGCTTCTTCGTCGTCGTCGCGGTGAAATCAGGATCTTTCTTCGCGACCCAATCCACGAATTTGCGGACCGTGGGATCGGCCAGCAGCGCGTCGACATTCATGCCGTGGCGTTGCAGCTCGGAATTGGTGAAATTCGCCATCAAGGTCTGCTGGCAGATCGGATGCATCGGCACGACATCGCGACCGCCGCGGCTTTTCGGCACGGGATGATGCCAGACGATGGTCTTGCCGAGTACGCGTCCGCAGAGCCAGCACGGCGCGACCGGTGCCGGGCCTTCCTCGTCTTCGCGATCGGGCTCCTCGTACGGGGCATGTTTCGAATGTTTGCGGGCCATGTCGCTGTATAGTCTCTCGGTGGATGTCTGCACGCTGTAGCGGCGCGCCCGGCACCACTACACCTGCGACACGCAGGATGACCACAGGAACGGATGTCGGGATTGGGTCGCGACGGCCCCGGGCCAGACGCTGTGCGTCACACGGAGCGAACCCGCACGCGCGTTAAGACAGAGATCGTCAAGCGGCAGATCGGCGTTGGGGAGCGCCTGAGAAACCGTTCGTTTAAACTTCGTGGCTAAAGCGACGCGATGCCGACGTCCTCCCCAGCGCCCCTGACGGCACCATCCGACCATGGGCATAATGCACTGGCGCGTGCCGTCCGGGGGTGTCGACGGCATCTGGTCTTCGCGGGTCTGTTCTCCGGATTGGTGAACACCCTGTACCTCGTGCCGTCGATCTTCATGCTGCAGGTGTATGATCGCGTCGTGCCCACGCGGGGCGGGACGACGCTGCTGCTGCTGACGCTGATCCTGGTGCTCGCGCTGGTCGTGTTCGCGATCCTCGACGCGGTGCGCATGCGGTTGCTGTTGCGCGCCAGCATGCGGCTGGAGCGTCAGGCGGCACCGGGGATCCTGCTGCGGATCCTCGGCACCGATGGCGCGACGACCGGGCAGCGCAGCCAGGCGATGCGCGATTTCGACACGGTGCGCGGGACCCTGACCGGGCCGACGATCATCGCGCTGTTCGATGCGCCCTGGGCGCCGATCTATATCGGCATCGCGTTCCTGCTCCATGTCTGGATCGGCGTTCTGGCGCTTGTGAGCGCGCTGCTGCTCGGGGGGGTCGCGATCCTCAGCGACCGCGTGACCGCGCATGCCGCGCGCGACACGCAGGCCCGCGCGGTTCTCGCGACGCGCGAACAGGATGTGTCGATTCACGGATCGGAGGTCGCGCGCGTGATGGGGATGCGCAATGCGCTGATCACCCGGCATCTGCTGGAGCGCGCCGAGCTCGTCCGCCGTCAGGCCGCGCTCGCCGGTACGTCGGGGCAGTTTCTCGCGATCACCAAGTTCCTCCGCCTGCTGCTCCAGTCCCTCGCGCTTGCGCTCGGCGCGCTGCTGGCGATCCGGCAGGATATTTCGGGCGGTGCAATCTTCGCGGCGTCGCTGTTGCTGGGGCGGGCACTTCAGCCCGTCGAGCAGATCCTCGGGGCGATGAAGCCGCTCGCCGCGGCGCGCAACGCCTATCGCGATCTCGATGCGTTCTCCCGGATGCCGGGGCCCGCGATCGACGCGACGACGCTGCCCGTGCCGACCGGCCGGATCGACGTCCGCGGTATCACGGTGCGCGCGGAAGGCAGCGATCGCGCCTTGCTGTCGGACATAAGTTTCGCGGTCGCGCCGGGCGAGATTGTCGCGCTGGTCGGCCCGAGCGGCGCGGGCAAGTCGACGCTGCTGCGCGTGTTGTCGGGTGCGCTGTCGCCGGATGCTGGCGAGGTGCGGATCGACGGTGCGAGTCTCGCGGACTGGAACCGCGAACAGCTTGGCCGGTACGTCGGCTACATGCCGCAATCCCCGTCGCTGTTCCCGACCACGGTGCACACCAACATCTCGCGGTTCCAGTCGGTGCTGGCGGGCGAGAGCGAGCAGCTCGACGCCGCGGTGGTCGAGGCGGCACAGGCGGCTGGTGCGCATGAAGTGATCCTCGGCCTGCCCAATGGCTATGCGACGATGCTGAGCATGGCGGACGGGGCGGGGCTGTCGGCGGGGCAGAACCAGTCGGTCGCGCTGGCGCGCGCGCTGTTCGGTACGCCGACGATCCTGTTCCTCGACGAGCCCAACGCGCATCTCGACAGCGATGGAGAAGCGCGGCTGGTGACGACGCTCTCGACCCTTCGCGCGCGTGGCGCGACGGTGATCGTGTCGACCCATCGGACCGGGCTTTTGCAGGCGGTCGACAAGATCATGGTGCTGCGCAACGGTACGATCCAGCTGTTCGACGATCGCGCCAAGGTGTTGCGCCCGGCCAGCGCGGGGCCCGTCGCCGCGACCGGAGGCGCCCGATGATCCCCGCCGAATTGGCCAGCCCGGTCCCCGCCGCCGGTGGCGCAAGCCTCGCGGATCGCCTCCGCCTCGACGACTCCCCGCGGCATGCGATTCTGGTCGGCGGGCTGGTCGCGATCCTGTTCTTCGTCGTGGGGCTGGGCTGGGCGGCGTTCGCGCGGCTCGATGCGGCGGCGGCGGGCGAGGGGCAGGTGGTCGTCGCGGGCAATCGCCAGACCGTCCAGCACCGCGAGGGCGGGATCGTCGCGGCGATGGCGGTGCGCGAAGGCCAGCACGTCCGTGCAGGCGACGTCCTGTTCCGGCTCGAAGGCGCCGAGGTCACCGCAGCCGAGCGTGCGCTGGCCGCCAGCGTCATCGATCTCCAGGCGCAACGGGCCCGGCTCGAAGCGGACGTTCGCGGCGGCGCGGTCGTCTGGCCTGCGGACTTCGCGTCCGCGCAGGGCGACGACCTTCGTCTCGTCGAGCGTGCGAAGTCGCTCCAGCTTGCGCAGCGGTCGGCACGATCGGCCGCGCTCGCAGCAAACGGCGCGGTCCTCCGCCAGCAGGAGGCGACCGTCGCGCAGCAGACGACCGGCTTCAATGCGCAGGCGCAGGCGACCGCCCGGCAGCGCGCCTCGCTCCGGCAACAGCTCGACAGCACGCGGGCGCTTGCCGACCAGGGCTATGTATCGCGCAACACGGTCCGCGCAATCGAACGCTCGATCCAGCAGCTCGACGGGACCGACGCCGACTATGTCTCACGCTCGGCGGCCGCGCGCGAACAGATCGGCCAGACGCGTGCGGAAGGCGTCCAGACCCGCCGCAAATATGTCGAGGAAAGCGCGACGCTGCTGCGCGACACGCAGTTCCAGCTGAACGAGGTCTTGCCCAAGCTGGCCGCGGCGCGCGAACAGCTGGCGCGCACGATCATCCGCGCGCCGGTGGCGGGCCGCGTGGTGGGGCTCCGCGTATTCTCCGTGGGGGGCGTGATCCAGCCGGGCCAGGCGATCCTCGACATCGTTCCCGACGCCGCCCCTCTGGTGGTCCGTGCGAACTTCTCGCCGGGCGACATCGACGGGGTGTTTGCCGGGCGCGAGGCGGAGGTGAAATTCCTGTCGCTGCACGAACGCGACCTGCCGATCCTGCTCGGCACGGTCCGCACCGTTTCCGCGGATTCGCTCCGCGACGAGCAGACCGGTCGCAGCTATTTCAGTGCGGAGGTTACCGTGCCGCGCGCTCAGATCGCCAAGATCGAGGCGGTGCGCGGTCGCGATACGGGGATCCGCGCGGGCGTACCGGTTACCGTCCTCGTCAAGCTGCGGTCGCGGACTGCGCTCGACTATCTTCTCGATCCGTTGACCGAGGCCTTTTCACGGTCGCTCCATGAACGCTGACAAGCTTCGGCTCGCCGCCGCCATACTGCTGGTGCCGGCCATGCCCGCGCTCGCGCAGACGGCACAGGAGGCAGCAACCGCAGCGCCCGAAACGCTGGGGCAGGCGATCGCCGATGCCTATCGCAGCAACCCCTCGCTGGAGGGACAGCGCGCGCAGCTTCGCGCGCTCGACGAGCAGATCGTCCAGGCGGGGGCCGCGTATCGGCTGACCGCGGGCATCAACATGACGCTGCAATATCAGTCGCAGGACCAGCGCGGGCTGCTCGGCGATTTCGATACGGCGCGGGGGCGGACCCTGGGGGCGTCGCTGACCGCGTCGCAGATCCTGCTGAACGGCGGGCGGACCGCGGCGCAGGTGTCGGCGGCGGAGGCGACCGTGCTTGCCGGGCGCGAGCGCCTGCGCGAGGCGGAGAACACGATCCTGCTCGAAGTCGTCGATGCGTTCGTTTCGGTGCGGCGCGACCAGGCGCTGGTGGCGATCCAGCAACGCTCGCTCGACTCCTATGGGCGACAGGTGACCCAGGCGATCGCACGCGAACGGGGTGGCGACCTGACCCGCACCGACATTGCGCAGGCCGAGGCGCAGCGCGAGATCATCCGCGCGCAGCTGGCGCAGGCCACGGTCAATCTCCAGGCAAGCCGCGGCCGGTTCGCGGCGGTCGTCGGGCGTAATCCCGGGACGTTGCTCTTGCCGCCGACGCTGCCCGGCCTGCCGCGCTCGCTCGATGCCGCGTTCGCCGTGGTGGAGAAAGAGAGCCCGAGCCTGTGGCAGGCGATCCTTGCCACCAGGGCGGGGGACGCGCGGATCGCGGCCTAACGCGCTGAACGTGCGCCGATCGTCGCGCTGTCGGGCAGCTATGGCTATGGAAGCCCCTATTCCTACCGCTTGCGCGATGCCGGTGCGCAGGCGACCGGCGGAGTCACGGTGACGATGCCGCTGTTGACCGGGGGCGTGATCGGCTCGCGCGTCCGGGCCGCGGTCGCCGAACGCCAGCAGCTCGGGTTCGAGGTCGAGACGGCGCGGCGCGCCGCACTCGCCAATGCCCAGAACGCCTGGAACCAGGCGGTGGCGGGTGGCGAACAGATGGCGGCGGGGCAGCGCGCGACCGAGGCAGCGGAGTCGGCGCTCACCGGGGTTCAGCGCGGCTTCGCGGAAGGATTTCGCTCGAATTTCGAGGTGCTGGATTCGGAACAGCGCCTGCTGACCGCGCAACTCGTATTCGTCAACGCGACCTATGGCGCCTATGCCGCAGAGGCGCGGCTTTTGGCCACGCTCGGGCGACTGCAGGCGGCGGCGATCGATCAGGCGGTGCCGACCTATGATCCGGCGCAGAACACGCGGGTGGTGCGGGCCAAGACATTCGGGCCGTTCGATCCGGTGCTCGCGCCGATCGACCGTGCGCAGAAGCCCGCTGGCACCGCCCCGGCTGCACCCGTAATGGCGCCTGCCACCGACGCGCGGATCAGGCCGGCCGCCGTCCAGGCCTTGCCAGGGCCGATCGGCAAGACGCTGCCGATCGGGGCGGTTCCGGTACTTGCGGGTCCGGTCGCGGCCGATCTGAGCGATGCGGTGGTCACGAGCGGGAGATGATCCGATCCGGCCTACTCGCGTCGGCTACCGCTCGATCAGGGTTTTGTAGAGTTCTGCATAGGCCCCGATGATCGTGTCGTGATCATAGTCGCGGCGGACGCGTTCGCGCATGGTTTCGCCCATTGCCAATCGCATTGCCGGATCGCCCGCGATCGCGAGGATCCCCGCCGCGGTCGCTGCCGGGTTGACCAGCGGGGTGATGATGCCGCCATGGCCCGAGTCCGCGCCGCCGCGTCCCTCGATCATCTCGCGGCAGCTGCCGACGTCGGGCGCGACCACGGGAATCCCGCAGGCGCCCCCTTCCAGGATTACCAGCGGTTGCGCTTCGGACAGGCTGGTGAGCACGAGCAGGTCGATCTTCGCCATCCAGTCCTCGATCCGCACGCGCCCCGCGAAGTGGAAGACCGGCGACAGATCCAGATCCTCGACCAGCCGCGAGCATTCTGCGGCGTATTCCGGGTCTTCGTCTTCGGGGCCGAGCACGACGAAGCGGATGTCGGGACGTTCGGCATGCGCGATCGCGGCGGCGCGGATGAACGTCTTCACGTCCTTGATCGGGACCACGCGGCCGAGCAATGCGACCAGCGGGTGTGCCGGATCGCGCTGGTCGGGGAGTGCGGCGAACCGCTTCGAATCGATCCCGTTGGGAATGACGCGAACCCGGTCGGCGGCGGCACCCAGCCGGCGCTGGACCGCCGTATTCTCGCCGTACAGCGCCACGATCGGGTCGCAGCTGTCATAGCAGGCGGTCGCATAGCTGGTGAAGGCTCGAACCCAGAGGTCGCGCAGATCACGCACGCTGCGTTCGAGCTCGAGCCCGGTGTCGACCTGATCGCCGATCCAGTCCGCCATCATCACCTCGATCTGGCGTTCGAGCAGGTAGATGCCGTGTTCGGTGATGAACGCCGGGCGCCCGGTCTCGCGCGCGGCGCGGGCGGCGAGCAGGCCTGCGAAGCCGGTCGAGATCGTGTGATACGCTTTCGCGCGCGGCAAGGGCGCGGTCAGCACCGCGAGCAACCCGCCGAGCAGCACGCGCATCGCCCAGAAATAATGGTGGAACGAGGCCTTGGGCAGCATCGCCTGATAATGGCGCCTGAGCCGTGCGAAGACGGCCGGGTGCGACAGGATGTCACCGGGGGCAAGCGGTCGCGCGATGCCGCCGATCACGTCGATCAGCGTCGCCAGCCGCGCCGCGCCACCGGTCGCGACGAACGCGACCAGCGCGTCGGCGATCGGCACCGCGATCCGATCCGGGATCGCGCGCGGCATCGCCGGCGCGGGCGCCAGACCGATTTCGACGACCGCGACGACGTTGGGCGGCGGGGCGAGCTGGAACGCGAGCAGCCCCGCACCCGGCTTGATCGCGGCGATCACGAACCGGACGTCGGGCAGATGCGTGATCAGATCCTGCAGCCAGCCGGATACGCCGCCGATCACATAGGGATAGGCGCCCTCGACGATCAGGCAGATGTCGGCGTCCGGCATGTCGAGCGGCGCGTGTCGGGAAGTTTCGGCCAGGGCGGACAATGGGATCATGCCACAGCACCCGTCAGCCACCAGTTCGCCAGCGTCGATGCGCCGCGGTCGTTCGCGCCGGTCGGAGCATCGGTCTGGTCCACCGAGGCCTGGATCGCGGTCGCCATCCAGTCGATCGCGTCATAATCGCCCGTAGCCCAGAACGCCTCGATCATCAACGCATCGCGCGTGTCCGCATGCCGTTCGTCCGCCCCGTCAGATACTGCAGCGGCCATCGTCGCAACCGCGTCCTCGCGCAGGTGGAGGCGCTGCGAGTCGGACAGCAGCACGTCCGAACGCGCGTGATCCCCGAGCAGCCGCGCCAGATTGGTCGCAGCGTCCGGATCGCCGCCATCGGCAACGCGGGCCGACAGCCGTGCACGGGCGAGCACCAGATTTTCCGCGACCCGCGCCGACGCGGCCGCCGCAAGCGCACGGATCGTCTGGTCGCTATCGGTCAGCGCCAACGCGATGAGCGGCGACAGCGCGGGCTCGAAGGACCGCACCACGGTCTCCAGTGCCCGCCGCCGCTCGGCGACCGCGCCGTGACGCATGATCGTGACGAGCGAGCTCAGCGTATCGGGGGTGGCATGATGAACCCGCCCGTCGAGCATGCGTGCGACCGCGAGACGCGCGCCGCGCTGTGCGGAACGCCCGGCAACAGGGCCGAACATCTCGTCGTCGGTCCGGTGTGCGGCAGGTCTCACCGAGCGCGCGAGGGGCAGGGCAACAAGCAGGCCAAGCGGGCCCATCACACCGAGCATCGCCGCCGCAAAACCGGCCGCCGCACCGCTGCGGAGCCACAAAGTGAGTCCAATTCCGCTAGCCACGGCATGGACTGCAAGCGCCCAGCCGGCCGCAAGTTCGGAAAGCCAGCATGCCGTCAGGACGACCATCTCCAGCAGCGCGAGCGCAGTGAGGCGGCGGATCACGCGACCAGCCCGGCGGCCCTGACCGGCCGCTGCGTTGCGTGCAGCGTATCGGCGAGCAGCGGCGTCAGCCAGGCGGCGATCTCGGTCAGTTCGGCGGTACGGCTCGCGTTCAGCGTCTCGAACGGCAGCGCGTGCAGGACCAGGCACCCGACAGGTTCGCCGGTCTTCGGATCAGGGAGGGCGATCGCGGCAATGCCGATACCATCGAGCACGATCCTATCGCTGCGCCTCGCGACGTGCAGCATCCCCTGCGACCGTGCCATCCGCTCCATCAGGGGACCTGGCAGAGTGTCGCGTCGTCCCGCGGTGACCGGCCCGCGGATCCATGCGCGCGCCTCGTCCCCGGTCATGCGGTAGCAGGTGAAGTCGGGGGTTCGTGCGGCAAGCGCGATCAGTTCCCCGATCGCGCCACGTCGTTCAGCCAGGTCCTGCGAACAGAGTCTCGCTGCCGTCTCGATCGCATGGCCGACCGTATGTGCCTCGGTCGCGATCTGCACCTGAAGCAGTCGGTTGGTCCGAGACAGCGCGGCAAACGCCTCGGTCAGCCGCGCCAGGTTCCGCGTCGCGACCCCGCCGCGCTTTTCCAGCCGATCGTGCCGCGCGGTCCGCATGATCGTCACTTCGCCGATGACTCCGGCGGCGACGAACCACATCAATGGCTGGAGCGACAGATGGAACAGATGATCGAGATAGTCGCGCGCGCCCGTGTCGTCGTGGACATGCGCGAGCCATAGCCCCGACGCGATCGCGGCGGCGACGACGCCGGGGCCGGTGCCATAGGCGAGCGCCATCACCAGTACCGGCAGCCAATAGGGGTTGGGCTGAACGCGCGTGAAGCCGGTTTCGCCCGTCAGCCACCAGTCGAGCGCCGCCAGCGCGGCGAAGGTGAGGGCGATCTCCAGCGCGATCCGCAAGGGGCGTCGCCACCGGCCCTGCCATTTTGGCGCAGCGCCGTCGTGCGTCACTGCGTATCCCCGAGGCTGCGTGTCAGCAGCGCGCGCGCATAGAGCTGCCGACCTGCAAACCCCTGCCGCGCGATCGACGTGATGCCGCCGCTGCCCTCGACCCGCCACGCGACTGCGATCGGGGCGGCGAGACCCAGGCTGGCGGTGGGGCCATCACCGCCGAACCGATCGACGGTCCAACCCGCCAACGCCGTCATCTGCACCGCGCCGACCGCGCCACTGGCGAGGCCTTGGATGGTGTGGTTCTCGCGGGTGGCCAGCGGGATGACGGCAAGGCGGTCTGCGCCAAGCTGCATACGCTGAACATATTCCGCGTCGAAGCGGTAGGTCAGCCCGAGCGCCGGGAACTGGCGGCGAATGAGATAATCCACCCCGGCGTTTGCGACGATGGTGTCGCTTGCACCACTACCGGTTGCGAGGCCGTACCGGTAGGCGCCGATATCCCCTTGCGCGACCACGCCCGGCGTCAGGCGGTAGGTGACGCCGATCAGCGCGCGCGAAAGATATCCTCCCGCCAGCACCTGCGCCGGGGTCGAATAGTCGGGCATGTGGCGGGTTACGGTCGCGCGGAACTGCGCGTCGGCGGCCCCTGCCGTGATCCTGGCACCGCCCCCCGTCACCGCATCGTCGAGCGCGGCGGAGGCGAAGAGCTGGATGCGAGCCGCGCCGTCGAACGCCGCGGCTAGTGACGCGTCGACGACGGTGTCGCCGGATCGCACGGTCGGCGCGGCGGTGCCCACGCTGCTGACGAGATGGCGAACGCCGCCTCCCACGTCGAGCGTGTCGCCGACCGCTGCGTCGATCCGCGCGGCGAACTCTGTCTGCGCGAGGTCGCTGCCGTCGCGCGCGGTGACGCCGATGCTGGCGGTTCCGGCTGCGGCGGCGATCGTACGCCGTGCGGTCAGGTCGTCCGCCGCGAGCGCGCGGTACGCGCGGGCCGCGCCGCGCACGTCGCCTTGGGCGAGACGCGTGTCGGCGAGCAGGCGGGCGGCGCGTCGGTCGGCCGGATAGCGCTGTGCCAGCCTTGTCGCGGCGCGCAGGGCCGATCCCGGATAGCCGGCGGCCACGTCCGCCTCGATTGCGGCCAGTGCGGCGTCGGATGCGCTGTCGTCGGTAGCCTCGAGCAGCGCGCCGTCCGCGGGCGGAGAGAAGGCTAGCGCGACGACCGGGCCCGTCTGCCGCCAGCGCATCGTCCAGCCCGCCGCGGGACGGAGGACCAGGCTGTCGTCGTTCCAGCGCAGATCGCCGATAGCGTCGCCCGCCGACTCGCGGAACGCGGCGAGCCGTGCGGGCGCGATCGGTCGATCGAACCGCGCGACCAGTTCGCCGTCACGATCCTCGATCCGGACGACGGCGTCGTCGGGCCAGGCGAGCCGGGACTCGGACGTGACGATCCGGCCATCCGCAAAGACGGTCCGGGGTATGGTCAGCACCGGCGCATCCGCGAGGCAGAAAAACAGGATGATCACTGCGCCAGCACCGTCCGCGCCCGGCCCGGCTGGCCCTGCGTGATCAGCAGCCGGGCGTGCAGCGCGGCGAGCGATCGGTCCTGCGGCGTTTCGGATCGCAGCGTCTCGACCAATTTCACTGCCTCCGCCCGACGCCCGAGCTTCTCGAGCACTTCCGCGCGCGCCCTGCTGTCGGCGGGCGTCTGGGCGAGCGCGCGTTCAAGCCAGGGGCGTGCCCCCCGCACGCCACCGATCCGCGCCTGAACGTCGGCCATCAACCGCAGCGCGGGCAGATCGGTCGGGGCGGTCGCAAGATGCGCGTCGAGCCATTGTCCCGCAGCCTTCGCATCGCCCGCGTTCCACGCCACCCAGGCGAGATCGAGCTGATCGCGCGGCGCGGCAATCCCGGCCGCGACACGGCGTTTCGTGATCGTCGCCGCCTGTGCCGGATCGATCCGCGCGGGCGCCGCAGCGGACACGGCGCGGACCTGATCGGGGGATAGCGCGCGGCCGTCGAGCAAGGCCGCCAGCACCGTCCGACCGGCGGCGTCGTTGCTCGCCGTGCGTGCCAGCGACAGCCGCATCAGCATCACGTCGGTCTCGTCCGCGAGCGGATGCCGGGACAGGAACACCAGCGCCGCGCCCGGTTGATCGCGTTCGGCATAGCAGGCCAGCCAGCTGCGCTGCCAGGTTGCGCTGCCTTGCAGGCTCCGCTGTTTCAGCCAGGCAAGATCTTCGGATCCGGGGCGCGGACCCATCAGGTAGAGCAAGCGCTGTGCGGCCGGCGCAGTCGGCGCCAGCCTGGCCGCCGCACGCCGCAGCACCGCCGTCGCATCCCCGCGATACCCGGCCGCTACCAGCCGCTCCGCAATCGGCTCGAGCGCCGCACCGGGCGCGGCCGCATGTGCGAGCAACTCGGTCCGCAGACCGGCGCGGTCGCCCGCTTCGGTCAGGATGGCCTCGCGCGCCGCCTGGCGTTGCTCGACGGGGAGGTAGCCTGCCGCCCGCAAGCCTGCCGCGGTATCCCTGGAACGCGCCGCAACCCGGATGGCGAGCCAGGGGTCTGCGGCGCGCCAGTTCGCGGTCGTCGTGGTGTCGAGCAACGCGATCAGATCGCGCCGCCCGGCCTTGTCAGCCCGCCGCGCGAGATCCAGCGCCAGCGCGGTATCGGGCGGCGGGATGACGTGGTTCGCCGCCGCCACGATCACCAAGTCGGGGCGATCGATCGCATAGGCCGCCGCGACGATGTCCGCGGCGGGCAGGGGGCCGCGCTGCTCCACCGCCCGCGCGACCAGCGCGGCAGCGTTCGCGACGCGTCCGGTCCGGTGAAGAAGATCGATCCGGAGGCGCCACGTTGCTGCGGTCGCACCATCGGGCCGGGCGGCAAGATAATCGAGCGCAACCGCCTGTCGCTTCGCATCGACCAGATCATAGGCGACCTGCAACGTGGACACCGGCTGGCCCTCCGCGATCAGCCGCGTCGTGAGCGCGGCGAGCGTCGCTGCGTCCGCGGTCGCGATCTGCGCCGTGATCGACGGATGCGCAGGCGGCAGCATCGGCGGCGCAACCGGCCCAGCGGGAATCGAACTGCGCGCGGCCAAAAAAGGCACCGGCTGCGCGCGACGAACGGCGGGGAGGATCTCGCGCTCCTTCGGCAACAGCATCAGCCCGCCCGCGAGCAGACCGATCCCGGTCAGCGCGGGCAGGAGGAGCGCAAGCCGTGCGCGGTGGCGGTCGATCCTCACCCGGCAGGTTCCGGCATGAGGCGGTCGAGCGCCAGGGTCGCGACATAGGGGCTGAACCCCGCCGCGCGCTCTCGCGCATACAGCGCCGCGACCTGTTTCGTATCCGCCGGATCCCAGTAATCCAGCGTCATCAGCGACAGCGCCGGGTTCCGCGCCTGTGCGGTGCGCAGGCGACCCGCTTGCCAGGCCCAATCCGAATCGCTCAGCAACTCATAGTGTTTGGCCGCAAAATTCCACCGCGATGCCATCGCCTCGCCGAGCAGATAGTCGATTTTCGGTGCCACGTCGGGCAGCAGCGCATAGCCGCGGTTGAGCATGATGCGGATCTTGGGGAAGCGCGCGCGCACGGCGGCGATCAGCGATACGCCTGCTGCTACCATGCCCTTGTTGGCCACCGGATCCTGCTGTTCCATCGCCTCGGCATTATCCATCGTATCGATGAAGATTCCGTCATAGCCGAGCGCGAGGATCGCGGGGACGAGCCGGTCGATCACCGCTGCCCGCCACGCCGGATGACGCAGGTCGGCGAGCCGCGCGTCGGGCCAGTTGGGGTTGGCGGCCTTGAGCGCGCCGGCCTTTTCCAGCCCGGCGAAATAGGGTCGGTTGCGCTCGACTTCCCCGAAGCTGACATAGCCGAGCAGCGTGCTGCCCGGGCCACGAAGCGACGCGATCGGCCGCGCGTGATGCGGCTCGAGGACCAGCAACGCGCAGCCGCGTGCCAGCACGGGATCGGTCGCAGCCCCGTAATCGACACCCCAGCGCAATCCAGCGTTCGCGGACGGTCCGGGCGCAGCGGCCGACTGGTGGCGGCCGCCCAATGCCCAGCCGGCTGCGCCGAGCGCGAGCAGCCTCTGGACGACCCCGCGGCGGCGCATATCCGTAAATCCCGTCACAACAGACGTCCTCCATGCCCCACGACGGAGGGATTGTTGCCGACGAACAGCAGATAGGTGAGGTTGACCGTGGCTTCGGCGACCAGCGCGAGGCCGACCGACGCACCGACCACGGCGCCGGCCATATAGCCCCAGCCGAACGCGGCGAACCCCGTGTCCCATTGGAGAAGCGTCGCGAGTCCGCTGCCGATGGCGAAAGCCGTCCAGGTCACGAGGATCCGCCCGAACAGGTCGTAATAGGCCAGCACGACCGTGGCCGCGATCACCACGAGGTGGAAGACGGTGCCGAGCGCGGTCTGGCGAAACGCGAAGACCGCGCGTGCGTCCGCGCCGATCAGCTCGAACAGCGGCACCGCGAACACCCAGGCGAGCGCCGCGACGAGGGCCTGTACGAGCAGCATGATCCGCAGCCCGTCGAACATCGTCCGCGCCAGGTCACTGCGCGCCTCCTCGATACGCTGCAGCGTCGAGGTGCCGGTACACCGGACGATCATGTCGCCGAACGCGCGATCGAACCGCGTCTCGACAACGATCAGCAACAGCGTCAGGCCCGGCACCATCGTCAACAGCCCCAGAAAACTGCCCTGATCGTTGATCGGGTTCAGCCGGAGCAGCCCGATCGCGTGGATGCTCTGCGGCCCCGTCCACAGGAGCCATTTGTCGACCCAGATCGCCGCGACCCCCGCAATGCCCGCCGCGGCAACGATAAGTGCGAGGCGCGGCGCCATCGCGTCCCGCGTCGGCAGAACGGGCGTGGCGGAGAAATGTCGGCGGATCACCGCCATGATCGCGGCGAGCGTCAGGCCGACGCCCCCGGCAATGACCGCGAGAACGGCAGAGACGCCAGGCCTTGGCAGGAGCGCCAACAGCAGCGTCGCGACGCCGATGCCGAGCAGATAGGCGAGCGGGATCGCGCGGTACCGCCGCAATGCGGTGAGCAAGGGTGCCGCGATCCAGACCTGCGTCAGCCAGGCGAGGATCAGCGTCGCGAGCGCGGCCTCGCCGAGCGGAAGCCCGGCAAGGACTCCGAACACGACCGCCCCGATCGCCAGCGCGATACCGCCGCCGGCCGCGAGCGCGACCAGCATGATGCCCGATACGCCGCCTGCGTCCCGCGCGAAGATCCGATCCGCGGCGATCCGCGTCGCGAGGATGCCGACCGGCGCCGCGGCGAGCGCGGACAGGCTGAACGCATAGACGAGGATCGTCTGGACGGTCCGCGCGCCGCGTGCGCCGAGATGCGTACCCAACCAGTGGGTGAGCAACGCCATCGCGACCGCGGTGATCAACCACGGTCCCGCGCTGATCACCGCGCCGAATGCAGCGGCGCCGACGATTCCGCCGACACCGCCCTCGCGCGCGGTTTTCGCTAACTGGAAGCCTATGCCCGCCATAACTTCGCCGGCCTATGGCGCAGCTTACATGAAGAAATCGTTCGCGGTCAGCACATGTTGACCGGCCAGCGCGATCGAGAAATCGGCGCCCGCACCGCTGTCGATATTGCCCTCGACCACGGTGAATTCCTTCCCGCCGATCATCTGGTAGCTGTAGCGCAACTGCCCCGGCGCGGTGAAGCGCGCGCTCGTGCCGATGAAGCTGAACGCCTGATCGCCGCGCGCGAACAGCGACGTGTTGGCGTCGATCATCGACAGGTCGATCTTGTCCTGCCCGACGGTGAAGTCGGTGATCACGTCGCGCGACGCCGATGCGAGGCTGTCGCCCTTGGCCTCGAACCGGAAGATGTCCGCGCCGGCACCGCCGGTCATCATGTCCAAGTCGTCGCCACCGATCAGGATGTCGTTGCCGTCGCCGCCGCTCAGGACATCCCTGCCATTGCCGCCGATCAGCGTGTCGTTGCCCGCGCCGCCGTTGAGCGTGTCGCTGCCGAGCCCGCCGGTGAGCCGGTCGTTGCCGCCGAGCCCGTTGAGCACGTCATTACCCCAGCTGCCGTCGAGCACATCCTGCTCGCTGGTGCCGTTGATCGTCTCAGAAAATATCGTCCCGGTCTTCGTGATGCCGACCACGTCCGTCACGCCGATCGTCAGCGTCTGCGTGTCGATCGCGCCGCGTGCGTCGGTCGCGACCACCGTCACGCCGTATATATTGTCGCGGTTCGCATCGGTGGGCGCCTCGAAATCGGGCGCGGTGACGAACTTGAGCACACCCGTCGTCGCGTCGATCGAGAAATTCGCGCCGTCGCCGCCCGCACCGATCGAATATTTGATCGAATCGCCCCAGACGATGTTGGCGTCGGTCGCGGTGATCGTCGTCAGTGCCGTGCCGTTCTCAGCGATCGACAGCGATCCCGTCGTGCCGCCCGCGAACGACGTCAGCACCGGATCGACATTGGCCTGATGACCGATCTTCACATCGTGAACGCCGATCGCGCTGAGGTCGATGGTCAGGATCTCGCCGATCTGGCTGGCGATTGTCCCGCCGCTCACCGTCGTCCAGTCGGTGCCGGGCGCCTTCAGATCGACGGTGACCTTGCCCTCGCCCTCGACCGTGAACGCCAGATCGCGGCCGTCGCCGCTCAGTGTCGTCAGCGTCGCGCGCATCGGCAGCGCGGTGATGTGGGTCACGTCGTCCGCCACCGCGCCCATCGTGATCGCATAGGTCCCGCCCGCCTTGGGCAGGAACACCGTGTCCGCGTCATAGGCGTACCAGCCCGCGACACCCTTGATCACTTGGCCGCTGCTCTGGCCGTCGACGTCGAGCGAGAAGCTGCCCGTCGTCGCGCCGACCGTCGCGGTGATCGTGTTGCCGACGACGGTCGAGGTGATCGTCGCATTCTGGAACGCGCTGACCCGGCCTGCCAGATCGGCAAGCGTCACGAACTCCACCCCCGCCGCGGCGGCCTGCGCGATGAAGCTGGTAAACATCTGCTTGGTGTACGGGCTGGTCGCGCCATCGCTCGCCCACATGGTCGGGCCGTAATCATGCCACGGCCACACCACGACCGGCGCATCGCCACCGGCGGTCAGCGCGACGAACTCCTTGGCCCAGATGGCGCTGGCTTCGGCGACGGTCTTCTTCTGGAATTCGATCAGCGAAAAGTCGAACGACGTGTTCGGCGCGATATACACCTTGTCGTCCGCGGCGTTCTGCGGCGTCATATACCCGACCGCGTTGGGATAGCCCGCACCGACGCCCGAATAACCGCCGCTGAGATAGGTCACGTATTTCAGGATTTCCTGGCTCGTCGCGATCTGCTCAGGCGCGCCCGGTACCGCGGCACCGCCGACCGTCACGGTCTTGCCAAGATACGCGCTCAGCTGCTTTTCCAGCTCGGCACGCGACTGGCCAAACTCGAACGCAATCTGCGCGTCGGTCAGCAGATTGGTGTTCTCGGGATGCGTGTAGCTGTGCGAGCCGACCTCGTTGCCGGCATCGAGCAACGCCTTGTAGACGGGCAGCGAGACCGCCCAGTCGGTTGTCTGACCGTTCGCGGCATCGTTGCCGACATTGACGTAATAGCTGCCGACGAAATTATAGTCGGTCTTCCATTCGGTGAGGATCGGCAGCAGCTTGTCGTAGATACCAGGCGCGGTCCCCGCCGGATTGACCTCGTCGCGCTCCTGGCTCTGGTCCATGTCGACGCGCGACGCGAACAGGCCGCTCTGCCGCGTCATCTGCAATCCGACCGACAGGCCGTTGCCATAAACCGAATAATCGATCGCCTTCTGGAGCAGATTGTCGTCGGCCATCACCGCTTCGCTTGAGAACAGCACGTTGCGCCCGCCGGTCTGCGTCGCGATCGCCGCCGCATAGGTCTGGCCGTTGACCGTCTCGGTCGCGATCGTCGTGCCGGTTCCGCTGACGCTGGTGAACGCGTTCCAGCCGATGCCGGTATATTGGCGGATGACCTGCCCGTCGGCATAGCCGTCGAGCACCAGCTGTGATGCATCGCTCGCCTTCACGGTCACGTCGGCCGGAAAGCCGCCGGTCACGCGCGTCGCGTCGAACAGCAACTTCATCCGCGAATAGGAGTCGCCGGCCAGCGCGGCATTGTCCGCGCCGTTGGTCATGAACTCACCCGCCGCGACCAGACCGATGCCGAATTGCGTGGTCGCCTGTTCCAGCGTCTGCGCAATCTGGTCGGCCTTGCCCGCCTCGACGTTGCGGAACGACGGGAAGACGATCGTGTCGTATCTCGCGAGCGTCGCCAGGTTGGTGAGATCGCCTTCGGTCAGGATGTCGAACGGCACGCCCGCCTGCATCGCCTGGCTCTGCGCCGCCATGAACAGCTGCGAATAAGCGGTCTTGCTGAAATAGGCGTTGGCGGTCGCATCGGACCACACGATCGCGATGCGGTGGGAGGGATCGGCGACGACGCCGGTATCGTTGAACACGGTGAACGCGGGGTTCGAATAGCTGCCGGGCAGGAACGCGGTGTCGTTGACGTCGTAGATCGTGTCGATCGCGTTCGGATTGCCGATCGCCGCCTTGGGGACCTTGAATTCGATGGTGGTGCGATCCGCCGACCACGCCGCCTGCAGGCCGCTGGCGATCAGCGTCTGCCCCGCCGCGCCGCTGTACAGCGAGACCGTGCCGTCGGCGGCGAAATTGACGTTGAATTCGGCACCGCCTGCGAACCCGAACACCTGATAGCCGGTGGCCGCGTTGCGATCGGTGTTGAGCCAGGCGGTGGTGTTTGCGCCGATCGCGGTCGGCGCGGTCATCGCAAAGGCAAAATCCGCGCCGTCGCTGCGGGCATAGATCGCGTAGCCGGCACCGAGGCCGCGGTCGATGCGGTCGCCTGCGGTCCAGTCGTTCAGAGTGCCATCAACGATCACAGGTGTTGCGTTCGCCATTCTTCGTCCCCGCTTCGGTCCCGGGCTTCATGCGAGCGCCAGGCCGCTCGTCACCAAGCTCGAGCGTCAACTAGCGAAGACCGTCGGTCTTTCGAACAACTTAGATGAATGGTTAACGCCGAACTTGTATCACCATGGTACGCGATTACTGATGGTATGCCCGGGCGCCAGGGCGGAGTCGTCATGCGGGTGAAACCGGAAGACTGGCGAAGCGGTGTCAATGGTAACGAACATTGATCACGTGCGCCGATCGGGTCAGGTTAACCCAGTTTAGTCGAGGTGAATTCAATCCGCTGCATGCGAATGACTGGCCACGCCTTGTCGGCCTTGTCCTTGGCCGGCGCGTAGCGATAATGCTTTATCATCGAAGAACAGGCGCCGGTATCGAATGGCGCAGAGCCGCTCGACGTTATAACCGAACAGCGTCGGATCGCGCCGTCTTCCCCGACCAGATAGGCCAGGGTGACAGCAACGGACCTCTGCCCCGCCGGCAGCTTCGCGACTTCCAGAACGATGTCTGCCGGCACCTTGGGTGTAGGGGTAGAAGCATCGAAGAAGAGCTCCATGTGCCACCGAACCCGCATCCGGTAGACACCGTACATGGGCGACCCGGTCTCGTCCGTAGCGGGCGCATATTTACCCCGCAGCACCCCGGCTGCACACGCCTTCAGGTCCAGATCCTTGGATCCGCTGGTCGAGACAAGGCCGCACGTCTGAGGTTTTCCAGTCGGATCGATCAGGATCTCGACCACCGTGTAGCCGCTCTTGCCCGTACCGACTGCGCGCGAGACGTAATCGTCGGACGTGAGCATCTCACTCGCGTTGCGGACGATCACGGGCGTCAGCGTGCCCTGTCCCCCGAGAACGAGCATTACCAGCCAGAACATTCGCCTCTCCCCGTTGCGGATAGTGCTTCTTGGTAGCTGGAACCCCAGGCTGGTGACGCTCGTCTCGCGGGTAGGGTCGCCCACCAGACCCGATGCCCGCAGGTGATATTCTTCCCGGCAGCGCACCCCAACGGCAATCCGGGCCCCGGCAGCTTAAGCATGATCATCTGACCCTGCCGCGAGCCCGTGGCTCCGCCGGACGAACCGATCGCATTCAAAGGGGGGCCCGTCAGGCGCGGGCGGCATGGTGCGGCGTCCCGTAGCGGCGGAAGACATGGCTCTGTGCGACCCGAGACCGGCGGCTACAGACGCCCCGCTATTGGCGTTTAGGCCCAACGGCACGTCATGGGGCCGGATGACCGTGCGCCATCATGACGTCGAGCTTGCTCTTGGGCATATTGATCAAGAGCCCGTTCTTGTTTTTTGCAAAGGACGGAAAGTCCACCTCGACGCTCCCTATCGCACTCGACACGACCGCAAAGCCTTTACCGACGGTCTCGATCTTGCCGACGACGAGTCCCTTTGCGTCATGGACGTCCAGCCCCTGAATGATGTCTTTCGGCCCCGCCGGGACCGGCCGCATTGTCAATCGATTGGCGTCGGTAACGCTGACTGCGAAATCCCGGAAATTTTGCTGACGGTTGAATTCCCCCGTACCGCTGTCGTTCGCCCCGACTCCCTGCGCCGAAGGGAATTGTTGTCCCTGGGCTCCGGTTGCCGATGCGAGAACAGATGCGATCATGCCAAGCAAAAGCCCCCGCATTTCATCCCCCCATCATCTTATGCAACCAGCGTATCCTGCTTTCATATCGCGGGCAATACATCGATTCGGTCTGATAAAATAAGCAGTAGGTAATTTAATACAAAACAACTGGCAGATTAACCTGGCAATCAACCATCGGAATAGGGTTGGGATGGCGAAGTATTTGAACTGGTAACTGAACCTGGAATTGCCGAAACGTTCTGGCAGCTGCCGACCTTTGACTTAGCGCCGGTGGCGGGAGAAGAACGCCCACATTGCCTCATTGTCTACGACCGACCAGCTATGCGGCCCGCCGCGCGTCACACGCGCCGCGACGTTCGCGCCGTGCTGACAGCGGGCATAGCCCTGTTCGTAGACCGTCGCGCCGAGGTTGCGGGCATAGGGATCCGAGCAGCCGTTCAGCACGGCCCAGCGTTGCAGCGCGGCGGCCTGTGAATATTGCCAATAGGGCGCGCCGCCGCCGGTGATGGGGTTGGTGGTGTCGGCATCGCCGGCGAAGGCGAGAACGGGCAGCGGCGCTGTCGAGCGACACGTCGCAGGATCGGCGCGTGACACATTGGACGTGAGGGGGCGTCCGGCACGCAGTCCGACCACCGGCGCGATCGCGGCGAAACGTCGTGCGGCGACGCAGCCGAGCCAGGACGTCATCCGTCCACCACCTGACAAGCCCGTCGCGTATACCCGCGTGCCGTCGACGCAGCCGGTTGCGACGAGCCGGTCGATCAGACCCGTCAGATACCGGACATCGTCGCGTGCATCGCGTGCCGGCATGCTGACCGTGACGGTCGGGACGCCGGGGATGTTCCACACAAAGCCACGACCCGCGGCGATACCGCCATCAGGTGCCGCGACGACGAAGCCGTGGCGATCAGCCGTGTCTGCAAGGTGGCTGTCGCGCAGCATCTCCGCCCCCGTGCCGGTGCTGCCGTGGAGCAGGATCACAAGCGGTACGGGCCCGGTCACGCCCGCCGCGGGAAGGTGAAGCATCGCGCGTTCAGGCAGGGCCTCGATGCTGCCAGGGCGGCACTCGGCGCGCGCGACACCTGCAATGAAGCAGAGGCCGAAGGTAATAAGCAGACGAAATACCACCATGTGTCCAATCTCCGACATCAGCCGTTCGCGCTGAAAAGTCCCTGTAATAGCAAGGGACGCGTGTCCAACGCGCATCACCTCCTGCGTCGTCGGTGGATCGAGAGCCCAGCGCTAGGTTTGCGGCAGGCTGGCGATGCGGCGTTCCACGCCGTTCCAGAACCGCTCGAGCCGATCGAGCGCGTGTCGCTTGATACGGTTGACCTCGTCGTCCGTCATGACCTGTACCCCGGTTGCCTGGAGGCTGCCGAAATCCTCCAGCATGCGATGCGCCGTAGCCTGGCAGGCCCTGACCGGATCAGTGTCGCTGGCGAGCAGCAAGGCATACAGGTTTTCCAGCACGAAGCCCTGTGCAGCCAGTGCGCCGGCCACGGCTTCGGCAAATTCGTCGTCCACTGGGTATCTCCGTCCGCCGTGCCGCGGTGTGTAGCGAAGCGCTTGGCGTTCGGAAACCGCGCAGATCGAGCGTGTTGCAGCGATGGCGTCGTCGTCACGACCGCGGCGGAGGATCAGGTGGCTGATGTGGGCGGTGGAGAAGGGCAGGTGCCTCCTCAGATCGCGCGTTCCGGTGACATCGCGCCGTTAATCATCACCCGCGCGGCTGATCAGCATCCGGCAGAGTGGCTCGACCGTGCGCACGACCCGTGACACCGGTTCTTCGCACCCCCGCGCTACCCAGTCGCGCGCCACCGCGAGCAGCCCGTGCATGGCGCCGGCACGGCACAGCGGCTCGATCGAGCCGGGGACATGGGCCGGCACCAGCGTGCCGGCGATCAGGTCGGCGAAGCTGGCCATCGAGCGTTCGAACAGCTCGTCGACCTGCGGGTCGATGCCGGACAATTCCGACAGGAAGACGCGCGCGCTGGCCGGCTCGTCGCGCAGCAGGTCGTAATAGGCGGTCAGCAGCGCGATCAGCCGATCCTCCGGCGTCCCTCCCGCCGCATCGGCGGCCGCGGCGACCCGCTGCGTCACGAACTGCGTGACCTCCCCGAACGTCGCGAGAAGCAGCGCTTCGCTATTGGCGAAGGCTTCGTAGAAATAGCGCGGGGTCAGCCCGGCCGCGCGGCAGACCGCGGTCACCGTCGTGTGACGATAGCCCTGCTCGCCATAGAGCGCGATTGCGGCGCGGATCAGCCGGCCGCGCCGCTCGACGCGCCGCTCGCTAGCCGATGCACCGCCATAGCGCCGTCCGCCCTGGCTTGCCGCCCTCGATTTCAAGTGATAACTCCTGTTTCCAGATAACGGCGGTTGCTGTCGCATCCTTCTATCGGAGCACTCCGGCATGGCAATTGAGACTGCGTCCATCCCCTCCGGCTCGGGCACCGCGGAAGAGCTCGACATCGTGATCGTCGGTGCGGGTCTGTCGGGGATCGACGCGGGCTATCGCTTCCAGACCGAATGCCCAGGCAAGAGCTACGCGATCCTCGAGGCGCGCGATGCGATCGGCGGCACCTGGGACCTGTTCCGCTATCCCGGCATCCGTTCAGATTCGGACATGTACACGCTCGGCTTCCCCTTCCGCCCCTGGCCGAGCGACCAGGCGATCGCCGGCGGCGACGCGATCCGCGACTATATCGCCGATACGGCGCGCGAATTCGGGATCGATGCGCATATCCGCTTCGGCCGTCGTGTCGTTCGCGCCGTCTGGTCGTCCGCCGATGCGCGCTGGACGGTCGAGATCGAGCGGGACGGTGCCGCGTCGGAGCGGATCATCTGCCGGTTCCTGTACATGGGCAGCGGCTATTATGATTATGACGCCGGCTTCACGCCGCCCTTCGAGGGTGTCGAGGACTATGCGGGGCAGCTCGTCCATCCGCAGCACTGGCCCGCCGACCTCGACTGGACGGGCAAGCGCGTGGTGGTGATCGGCAGCGGTGCGACCGCGGTGACGCTGGTGCCGTCGCTCGCCGAAAAGGCCGCGCACGTCACGATGCTGCAGCGCTCGCCGACCTATATCGTCTCTCGCCCGTCGCAGGACGGCTTTGCGCGGTGGACGCACCGCGTGCTGCCCAGGACGCTCGCCGACAGCGCGACCAAATGGAAGAGCGTCGGACTCGGCATCGCCACCTACGCCTATGCGCGCAAACGTCCCGATCACATGAAGGCGCTGATCCTGAAGGGCGTCCGCGCGCAGTTGCCCGAGAATTACGAGGTCGAGCGCGATTTCGAACCGCGCTACGATCCGTGGGACCAGCGCATCTGCCTCGTCCCCGATGCCGACCTGTTCGAGGCGATGCGCGGCGGCAAGGCGGAGATCGTGACCGATCACGTCGCCCGCTTCACACCGACCGGCATCGCGCTTCGATCGGGCCGCGAACTGCGCGCCGATATCGTCGTTACCGCCACGGGCCTCGTCCTGCGCCTGCTGGGCGGCGTCGAGCTCGTCGTCGACGGGCAGGTCGTGAACCCCGCCGACCGGTTGATCTACAAGGGTATGATGGTGAGCGACGTGCCGAACCTGGCGCTCGCCTTCGGCTATACCAATGCATCCTGGACGCTGAAATGCGATCTGTCGGCCCGCTACGCCTGCCGCTTGCTGCGGCACATGGACGCGAACGGCTATGATATGTGCACGCCCACGCACGACGACCCCTCGGTGACACCCGAGCCGATGCTCGGCTTCACCTCGGGCTATGTCCAGCGCGCCAACGCCATCCTGCCACATCAGGGGTCCAAGGCGCCGTGGAAGGTGCATCAGAACTATGCGCTGGATCTCGCCGCGCTCAAATTCGGCAAACTGGAGGACGGAACGATGCGGTTCGGCAAGGCGCGCGGTGCCGCCACTCCGGTGCCGGTCGAATCATCGCGCTCTGCCGTTTCGATCGGCGCGGTGACGGCCGCGGCCGCGATCGCGGCGGTCGGCGGTCTTGCGCTGTTCGCGAAGCTGAGCCAGCGGCGGACCGAGCGGATGATACCCGCCGATGGTGCCTTCATCGACGTTGACGGCCGGCGGATGCACTATCTCGACCGCGGCACCGGACCGACGGTCGTGATGATCCATGGCCTCGCCGGGCAGATGCGCAACTTCAGCTATGCGCTGCTCGACCGCCTCGCGACCGACTACCGCGTGATCCTGATCGACCGGCCCGGCTCCGGCTATTCGGCGCCCGGGGAAACGGCGAATATCCGCGCGCAAGCCGCCCAGATCGCGCGCTTCATCGCGGCGCTGGAGCTCGAGAAGCCACTGGTTGTCGGCCATTCGCTTGGCGGCGCGGTGGCGCTCGCGCTGGCGATCGACCACCCGGAAGCGGTCGGTGGCTTGGCGCTGATCGCGCCGCTCACCCAGCCGCAGGACAGCGCGCCGAGCGCGTTCGCGGCTCTCGCGATCGTCTCTCCCGCCGCGCGCAAGGCGGTGGCCTGGACGCTCGCCACACCCGCCGCCATCCTGGCGGGCGAGAAGGGCGCGGCGGCGGCGTTCGCGCCCGAGCCCGTGCCCGCCGATTTCGCGACGCGCGGCGGCGGCGCGCTGGTGTCGCGGCCGGCAAATTTCGAGGCGGCCTCGGCCGATCTCGTCGCCGCCAATGACGACCTGCCCGAGATGGTCGCGCGCTATCACGGCCTCTGGCTCCCGATCGCGATCCTCTACGGCCGCGACGACCAGATTCTCGATCCCGAGGTACATGGCGCCCGCTTCGCCGACATGGTGCCGCACGCCGCGCTGACGCTGATCGATGGCGGCCACATGATTCCGGTGACGCGGCCCGACGAGACCGCGGCGTGGATCAGGACTCAGGCCGATCGTCTCGGCTGATCGAACCAGTCGAGGACTCGCCGCGACCTCAGAACAGACCGTCGCAGTCGTCGTCTTCCTCTGACATCGCAGCGACCTCGGCTTCGGGCTGGTCCTGGGATGGCGAAAAGCGGGCGTGCACCTGGCGTTCGCGTGCCATCGTGTAGAGTGCGTTGATCGCGTGAAAAAGCTGCTCGCCGGTGGCCGAGATGCTCTGGCTCGCTTCGACCAGCGGCATTGCCAGTGCATCGAGTTTCGCGTTGATGCGCGCCAGCGGCTCGGCAAAGGCGGTTTCACAGTCCAGCGTGCTGGTCATCTCCGCGACGATGTCGTGGATCGCCCCCGCATCACGGTCGAGGCCGGACATGCCCTGACGCGTGAGCAACGCCCCCGCGCGAATGACCGCGAGCGCCTCGGGCAGCGACCCTGCCGTCGCTTCGTCGCCATCGGGGGGCGACCCGATCGCGTTGGCAGCGTCGTTCAGCTGTTCGAAGGCGCTGGCGATCGACGCCGAGACAGCCTCCAGGGTGTTGACGGCACAGCGGATCTCGGTCGCGATACGCGCCAGCCCGTCGCCCTCGCGACCCATGCGGAACGAGCGCAGATCGGAATTCCATGCCATGATCCGCACGCCGCTCGTGACCCGGTGGATCGTCGTCAGCCTTTCGCCCAGGCGTCTGACGGTGGCGGAGGCTTCGGATCCCAATTCCGTCGACCGCATGTCGGCGTCGCGCAATTGCGCGGTAACCGCATCGACATCGGCGACGCTTTGCTCAAGCAGCTGCAGGAACGCGCCATCACTCGTCCGCTCGACGCCGCTCGATTCATGCGGTGCCACCATCGTCGCGACCTGCGTTGCGATCGCGCGGAAATTGCCGCCCAACAGACGCGATTCCTTCTGGAGATCCGCAGCCGCGTCAGCGACCTGGGCCGCGAGCATCGCCATCACCTG
This sequence comes from Sphingomonas aerolata, assembly GCF_023935825.1. Taxonomy (NCBI): domain Bacteria; kingdom Pseudomonadati; phylum Pseudomonadota; class Alphaproteobacteria; order Sphingomonadales; family Sphingomonadaceae; genus Sphingomonas; species Sphingomonas aerolata. The sequence continues at coordinate 2,069,705 of NZ_CP098762.1, forward strand.
GCCTTCGAGCGCGCTGGCGGCAGCCGGATCGCCCGCACGATTGAGCTCGTCGACCGCCGTACCGAGCAGGCTGCAGGCCTGCGCGACATGTTCGAGCCGCTGCCGGGTGATGTCGCCGATCTGTAACGCGCCGTGCGCCGCGGACAGCTTGCTGCGAATGTCGCGGGCAATCGTTGCGATCGTCTCGGCACGCCGCGCGGCCTCGATCTGGTTTTGCTGGAGTCCGATCGCGTCCGCGGCGAGCTTGTCGGGAACATGCGGGCACAGGCGCGCGCATTCGGACGCCAGCACGCGGTTCACATCGACGACGCAGGGAACCGTCGATGCGAGCTGCCCGACCTCCTTGCTGATCACGTGGATCTCGCGCTCGCTGACGTCCAGTTCGGCGACCATCGCGTCGGCGAACTCGGCAAAACCGTGCGCGCCAGCGGCCGCGACTTTCAGATACTGCCCGCAGATCTTCAGCAGATCGAGCGTCCGGTCAACCCGCCCGATTTCCGTCTGCACCGTTCCGCTCGCCTGCTGAAGGATGTCGAGCGAATGCTGCCGCGTCTTCTGTCGCGCGGGCAGGCTGGCGAGCTGGTCGGCATTGGCCTGCATCGTCGCGACCGCGCGGTCGGCGGCGTCCCGGTCGAGCGCATTGGTGACGCTTTCGAGGCTGCCAATCAGGTTTCCGACCGTGTCATACGCGCGTTCCAGCGAGCGCCCGGCATCGACGAAGCGCTGGTCGAGCCCGCTCGCCACACTTGCGAGCTCGGTCTCCAGCAAGCTCCAGGCCGGCATTTCGTCGCCGTCCCGATCGGACTCGACAGCCTTGTGTTCGACCCGTGTCATCGTCCTAGCCCCTATTGTGCCGTTGCGTGCAAGACGTCGCGGGCGATGTGATGCAACGGGACGACCCGATCGACGCCGCCCAGCGCGATCGCTTCCTTGGGCATGCCGAAGACGATCGACGTCGCCTCGTCCTGCGCGAAGGTGCGGCCGCCCGCCTGTTTCATCTCGAGCATCCCGCGCGCGCCATCGTCGCCCATGCCGGTCATGATGACGCCGATCGCGTTCGTCCCCGCAGCGGTCGCCGCCGAGCGGAACAGGACATCGACCGACGGCCGGTGACGCGAGACCAGCGGCCCGTCGCGGACCGCAACGAAATAGCGGGTCCCGCGCCGCTCGATCATCATGTGCTTGCCGCCGGGTGCGATCAGGACCGTGCCGGGCAGGACGGGATCGCCGTGCTCGGCTTCCTTGACGGTCACGACGCACAGAGTGTTCAGCCGATTGGCAAAAGCGCGCGTGAAGTTTTCCGGCATGTGCTGGACCACGACGACACCGGGCGTCGTTGCGGGCAGCGCCATGAGGACTTCGCGCAAGGCTTCGGTTCCCCCGGTCGACGCGCCGAGGCACACCACGCGCTCAGTCGCGCGGTTCATCACGCGACCGCTCGGGGGCGGCAGGACCGCATCCGCGGTGAGCTTCTGCTCGAGCCGGCTGGGCCGGCTGCCATTGGACGACCGCAGCGAGACCCGCACGCGCGCCGCCGCCTTGATCACGTCGCGGATCTGGAGATTGTGATCGGCGAGGTGCTCGGCGAGCCCGGCACGGGGCTTCACGATGACGTCGACCGCGCCCGCCTCCAATGCCTGCAGCATCGCGTCGGAGCCCTTTTCGGTGACCGATGAGCACATCACCACGGGAAGTGGGCATTGTGCCATCAGCTTCTTCAGGAACGTGATGCCGTCCATGCGCGGCATCTCGACGTCGAGCATCATCACGTCGGGCACTTCGTCCTGGATGCGGCGGGCCGCGCTGAACGGGTCGGCGGCGGTGCCCATGACGGTGATCTCTGGGTCCTCCTCGAGGATCGCCGCGAGGGCATGCCGCGCGACCGCGGAATCGTCGACGATGAGCACACGGATTTTTCCAGAGACGGCCATGGATCAGCTCCGCTGGAAAACGGTGTGGGCGACGGGCACGAGCGGGAGTTCGTGCCCCGTGATCGATTCCGAATGACCGAGGAACAGGTAACCACCCGGCGCGAGCCTGCTGACGAGCTTCGTGACGACCTCATGCTGGGTCTGCTTGTCGAAATAGATGAGGACGTTGCGGCAGAAGATCAGGTGCATCGGCTCTCCCACCGGATAGACCTCGTCCATCAGGTTCAGCCGAGCGAACGCGATCGCCCGGCGCAACTCGGGTATCACGCGGACTTCGCGACGCGCCGGATCACGCGATTCCATCAGATATTTGCGCCGCAGCGCCGCCGGAACGGGCTCTGCGAGATCGGCTGGATAGATGCCGCGCCGGGCGATCTCGAGCACTTCGGTGTCCAGATCGGTCGCCAATACGCTGTACGCGATCCCGCGGCGCGTGGCGGCAAATTGGTCGAGCAGCATCGCGATTGTGTAGGGCTCTGGCCCGGTCGAGCAGGCGACGCTCCAGGCGCGGATCGTCCGCAGATAGGTCGCTTCCAGGCCGGGGAGGGCGACGTCGCGCAGAAAGTCAAAATGGACCGGTTCGCGGAAGAAGTCTGTCTTGTTGGTCGTCACCGCATTGATCAGGTGGATGCCTTCCTGATCTAGATTATTGTCTGTCAGGACATGGCGACAATAAGCCTCGAGCGTATCGAACCCCAGCGCGCGTTGCCGGCGCCGCAACCGCCCTTCGAGCATCGTCCGCTTGCTCGCCGGCATCCGGATCCCGGCATAGTCGAAGATATAGTCCGCGAGCTGCGCGAACTAGCGCGGGCCGATCTGGTCCGAGGCGCTTGGCGTAGCTTTGACGATCGGGGAGATGAAGGACACGGGAGCCAGCTCCAGAAATGACGAGGGACCGGTCGAGGCGGCACCATGAGGATTGGGTGTCAGGGGTCGCGACGCGACCCCGTCATGCGGCGCTGGCGTGCAGGACGCTGACCTCGGCGCTGGAGAAGATCTGCGCGACATCGACCAGCACGACGAAACCCTCGGTCCGCTTGACCACCCCCGCAATATAGCGCGACGGCCAGCGGACGCCGATATCGGGCGCCGCGCCGATCTGGCCGCGGTCGAAGGTGCTGACCTCCAGCACCCGGTCGACGACGAGGCCTAGGACCAGGTTGCGCCCATCGACGGGGACATCGATCACCAGGATCCGCGTGCTCGGCGTCGGCGCGACCGGCGGCAGGCCGAGGCGGCGTCGCAGATCGATCGTCGTCACGCCCTCGCCACGCAGATCGGTCAGCCCCAGCAGATAATCGGGGCCGTTCGGGATGTGAAAGGTCTCGGTCCAGTCAAGGATCTCGCGGACCAGCGTGACGGGCACCGCAAAGGTCTCGGCACCCAGCCCGAAGGTCACGGCCTGCAGCTCTCCGGCGACGCTCATGCCGCGCACCTTTCACAGGCTGCGGAGTGGGGGCGTGCAGCACCACCCGGCCGGGACCCGCGGGACCGATCAGTGGCCGTCGCCGAGCATCGTTCGATTGACCCGTACATGTCGGTCCTTCCAGCGTCAGAGGAGTGCCGGCGCGAGCACGGCGGGGGTGGCGCGGCCACCGAGCAGCGGGTCAAAGATCCGCGCGATATTGGCGAGGACGATGATGCCCTGCGGCGTCCGCACCAGCTCGCGGATGAAATCGCGACGCCAGCGCAGGCCGACCGTGGGCGGGGTCTCGCTGGCATCGCGGTGCAAGGTCGCCACCTCGTGCACCTTGTCGGTGCGGATGCCGATCTGGGTCGGGACGCCGTCGACGTCGAGCTCGACCACCACGATCCGGCTGTCCATCGTCGATTCCGCCGAGGGCAGGCCGAACGCCAGGCGCAGGTCGGCGATCGGGATGATCTTGCCGCGAAAGTTCGCGACGCTCGCGACCAGTCGGTCCGCACCCGGCACGACCGTTTCGGGCAGCAGGTCGAGGATCTCGCGGACGAGGACTGCCTCGACCGCGAACTTCTCGGCTTGCAGATCGAACGTCAGCACCTCGAGCCGGCCGTCTTCGTCCCACTGGGTTTCCGTCGTGTCTTCCATGGTCATGCAACGGCGCGAAGCCGCTCCTCCTGATGCTGGCCCAGCGCGACGAGCTGGACGACGTCGAGGATCAGCGCGACGCCGCCATCGCCGAGGATCGTCGCGCCGGCGAAGGTCGGGACGTTGCAGTGCACCGCCGACATCGGCTTGATCACGGTCTGGTGGCTGCCGATGATCTGGTCGACCACCAGCCCGACCCGCTCGGTGCCGGTCGCGATGATGACTATCTTCTGGTGGACGCTGGGCTTCGTCCCCGTCGCGAACATCTCGCGCAGCCGGACGAACGGAACGAGCCGATCGCGCAGCGTAATGAAGCTCCGCCCACGTGAACGCAGGTCTTCCTCGAGGCTGAGTTCGATGCATTCCTCGACCACGGCGAGCGGAATGACGTAGCGACCGTCGCCGACCCGGATCAGCAGCCCGTCGATGATCGCGAGCGTCAGCGGGATGCGCAGCGACATCGCCGACCCCTGACCCGATACGCTTGCGACCTCGATCGTGCCGCGCAGGCTCTCGATCGTGCGCTTGACGACGTCCATCCCGACACCGCGGCCCGACAGGCTGGTGATCTGCGGCGCGGTCGAGAAGCCGGGATGGAAGATCATCTGGAGCAACTCCTGGTCGCTCACGATCTGTCCCGGCTGGAGCAGTCCGTGTGCCTCGGCCTTGGCGCGCACGCGCTCGCGGTCGATCCCGTTGCCGTCGTCACGGATCGTGATGACGACCTCGCCGCCTTCCTGACGTGCGGACAGCCGGACCTGCCCGACCTCGGGCTTTCCCGCGGCAAGGCGCCGCTCGGGCGGTTCGATCCCGTGATCGCAGGCGTTGCGGATCAGGTGGATCAGCGGATCGGCGAGCCGTTCGATCACCGTCTTGTCGACTTCGGTCGTCTCGCCGTCGGTCGACAGCTCGATCGTCTTGCCGGTATCGCGCGCGATGTCGTGGACGAGGCGGCGGAAGCGGCCGAACAGCGTGGCGACGGGTACCATGCGCAACACCATCACCGTGTCGCGCAATTCGCTCGCCAGCCGCTCGATCTCTTCGGATATGGAGCGAAGCGCAACGTCCGTCGCGTTGCTGCCGCTGCTATGCGCGAGCTGCGACAGCCGGCTCTGGACGATGACGAGTTCGCCCACCCGGTCCATCAGCAGGTCGAGGCGTTCGGCGGGTACCCGGACGCTTTCGCCGGTCTTGGGCGCGCCGCGGCCGTTCGGGGTGGTGGCCGGGTCGCGATCCTGCACCGGTGGTATCGTGTCGACCCGTGCGGGCGGGAGCGCAGACGGCGTCGTCCCCGCGCCAGGCGGCGGCGCGGTATCCTCCACGTCGTCGCACGACGTGTCGCCGATCGCCTCGATCTGAAGATCCAGGTCGTCGAGTACGAATATGAAGACGTCCTCGAGGTCATCCCGCGACACCGCGCCGCGCACTTCGATATCCCAGCCGATATGGCATTCGGTCGGCACCAGCTCGGCAAGCGGCGGCACCTGGTCGGTCCGCGCGACGATCCGGCAGTCGCCGAGCGTGCGCAATTCATCGAGCAGCGCGAGCGGGTTGATGCCATTCTGCATCGCTTCGGGGGGCAGGCGGAGCGACAGCCGCCACCCCTGCACGACGGGCGGTGCCTCCGGCGTCGGCGCGGGCGCGCCGTCGAGCGCCGCCTGCAGCTTCGCCAGGATCGCGTCGCCTTCCGCCTTGCGGTCGGTCGCGTCGCCCTCGATCAGCGCGCGCATGTGGTCCTGCGCGGACAGGATGACCGCGATCAGCTGCGGCGTGGCGGGGGTCAGGTTCTTGCGGACGCGGTCGAAGGCGGTCTCGCAGTGATGCGTGAAGCTGGCCAGCGCATCGAAGCCGAACATCGCGCCCGAGCCCTTGAGCGTGTGCAGCCCGCGGAACACCGCGTCGATCAGCTCGTGATCGTCCAGCCGGTGACCGAGATCGAGCAGGCCCTGCTCGACCTGTTCGAGCACTTCGCCCGCCTCGACGCGGAATGCGGCGACGGGGTCGTTCTGGCTCACCGTCCGAGGACCTTGCGCACGACCCGGATCAGCTGTTCGGGAACGAACGGCTTGACCAGCCAGCCGGTCGCGCCGGCGGCCTTGGCCTGCTGCTTCATCGCATCCTCGGATTCGGTGGTGAGGAACAGGATCGGGGTACCGCATTGCGCGGGGTTCTTGCGCAGCGCGCGGATCATCGACAGCCCGTCCATGTTGGGCATGTTGAGATCGGTGATGATCATGTCGAAGCGGCTGCCATTGGCCTTGCTCAGGCCCTGCGCGCCGTCGGCGGCCTCGCTGACGGTGTAGCCAGCCCCGGTCAGCGCCATGCGGATGGCGACGCGTATGCTGGTGGAATCATCGACGATAAGGATGGATGCGCTCATCGCGGCAAATCTCCGTGAAACCAGAAATTCTGATCGGCTGATGGGATATCGGTGAGGAAGCCCGCGCGCTCGAGCAGCGCCGCCAGCACGTCGTGCACCGGCGTTGCAAGGCGCAGGGACTTGCCGTCGCGTTCGGCCTGACGGCGCGCCGCGCAGACGAGCTGCAACAGGCTGACATCGGCTTCGGCAACAGCGGAGAGATCGAGTTCGATCGCGTCATGCTGCTCGAGCTGCGACGCGAGGTCCGCGGCGAACGGCACCACCGAGCTGGTCGTGACGGTGGCCGGTACAAGGATGATTTGCGCCATGCGTTCCCCCATTCTCTCCGACCGGCAACGTCGCGCGGCCGGGTCCGCTGGTTCATTATAGACGGCGGCCAAGAGGTCCGTTCCGGACCCATCACTAATTTTCGATCAGGTCGTCACTAACGCCGCAAGGCGATCGCGCCCGACGGCGCGGTCGCCTCACCACAGCGTCAGCGGTTGCGTCAGCGGTTGCGTCTGATTGCCGGCTAGGCCGCCCGTCGAAGTAATCCGCGCTCAGGCCGCCTGCGCGCCGAAAGCATCGTCGTCGGCGTCGGTGCCGCCCTTGATCAGATCGAGCGCGAAGCCGTTCACGCGGGCCTGCTGGTCGGCGATCGAGTTGGGCTTCGGCCGCTTGGCCTTGGCGCTTGGCCGTGCGGCGATCGGGCTGCGCGCGCTCACTTTGCGCTGCACGGTTGGGGCCGGCCGCCGATGGCCAAGGTCCGCCCCGCCGCCGGTCCGGAAATAGGCGATGCTGGCCTGCAGTTCCTCAGCCTGGGATGCCAGCTCTTCCGACGTCGCGGTGATCTGTTCGGACGCGCCGGCATTCTGCTGGCTGATCAGGTCAAGCTGCTGGATCGCCTCGTTGATCTGTGCCGCGCCGATATCCTGTTCGCGGCATGCCGCGCTGATCTCGGCGACGAGTTCGGCGGTGCGGCTGATGTCGGGCACCAGCTTGGTCAGCATGTCGCCGGCTTCGGTCGCCGCGGCGACGGTCTGCGACGACACCGATCCGATCTCTGCCGCCGCGACCTGACTGCGTTCCGCGAGCTTGCGGACCTCCGAGGCGACGACGGCAAAGCCGCGGCCATGTTCGCCCGCGCGCGCAGCCTCGACGGCGGCGTTCAGTGCGAGCAGATCGGTCTGCCGGGCAATCTCCTGGACGATGCCGATCTTCTCGGCGATTGTCCGCATCGCGTTGACCGCACGCTGGACCGCGATCCCGCTGAGTTCGGCGTCCTTCGCAGACTGGCGGGCGATCTTTTCGGTCTGCGCGGCATTGTCCGCGCTCTGCTTGATGTTGGCGGCAATCTCTTCCATCGCCGAGGACGCTTCTTCGGCAGCCGCCGCCTGCTCGGTCGCGCCTTGCGAGACCTGCTCGGAACTGGCCGACAGCTCTTGGCTTCCTGCCGAAACATTGTCGGCCGCGCCGCTGGCCTTGCCGACGACGTTGCGCAGCTGCTCGATCATCCGCACCAGCGCCTGGCCAAGGACATCCTTGTTGGACATGGGCTGGTGCGACACCGCCAGATCGCCATCGGCAATCTTGTCGGCCAGATCGGCACTCACCCGCAGATTGTCGACCATCCGCACGATCGCCTGTCCAAGCGTATCCTGGTCGGACAATGGCTGATGCGCAAAGCTCAGATCACCGTCGGCGATCTTGTCGGCGAGACTGGCGCTTACCCGCAGATTGTCGACCAGCGCATTGATCGAATCCTTCATGCGGCGGTGGTCGCCCTGGCAGGGGATCTCGACCATCTCGCGCAGGTCACCGACGCTGGCGAGGTTCAGGACGCGATTGCCCTCCTCGATCGGCAGCAGCGTCGCGTCGAGCATCGCGTTGATCCCGCAGACCAGTCCGGCGAAATCCCCGACGAAGCGCGTCTCGTCACCGCGCTGGCCGAGCTCGCCCGCCGTCGATGCCTTGATCAGCCGTTCCACCTCGCCGATGATATCGCGCAGGTTGCGACGCAGCGTCTCGACGGTGTCGTTGATGAACGCCTTCTTGCCGGGAAAGGTCTCGAGCGGCGCGTCGAAATTGCCTTCGCCAAACGCCTTGATGCAGGCCATCGCCTTCTTCTTCACGGCGATATGGTTGGCGACCATGGTGTTGACGCCGCGCGCCATGGTGCCGAAGTCGCCCTTGAACCGGTCGGCCGCGACGATGACGTCGATGTCGCCCTTGTCGTGCTCGGAGGACATGTGGTTCAGTTCGCTGATCAGGCCCTGCAGATTTGCGCGCAGCGTCTCGATCGTCTCGTTGATGAACGCCTTCTTGCCGGGGAAACGCTCCAGCGGGGCGGCGAAGTTGCCCTCGCTGAATTCCCTGACGCAGGCCATCGCGGTTCTTTTGACCGCGATGTGGCTGCCGACCAGAAGGTTGAGCCGCTTCGCCATGACCGCGAACGTTCCGTGAAACTCGTCGACCGGCAGGACGGCGTCGATATCGCCCTTATCATGCGCAGCGCTCCAGTCGTCGATCCGGGCGCTCAACTGGCCAACCGGGCGCAGCGCGCGATCGAGCATCTGGTTGATCGCGCAGAGCACCGTCTGGGTCTGGCCATTGGCGAGCGAAGTATTCGCCCGTTGCGAAAAGTCACCATCGGCAAACATGCTCTCGAGGCGCGCCAATTCGGACGTGAGGACGTCTGACGAGACGCCGCCGAGGATCTTTGCCAACATTAACGGATTCCTTTGTGCTGCATCATGTAAATCAATAGCTCAAACAACACGGCGGCCATTTGCCGTCGTCTGAATCTCACACGTCACGCCGATCTGGCCGCCAGCCGCGGAATCGGGGGACCGCCTATCAAGGTCAGCTTGATTATAGAGTGGTCAGGGCAGGGACGGTTTGAAGCGCGCGACAATTTTCGAGATTGCGATCCGGTGCGCCGGGTGGCTGCCACCCGCACGTCGATGCGTGCCGGATCATGGACGTGGTCTGCGCCTGTAAATCCTGACCGGTTCTGCTAGTGGACGGCGATGCTCAAAATACGAACCAAGCGCCAGGGGATGGTAACGGCGCGCGCGCTCGATCGCCTCGTGGCCGTCGAGGCCTCGGTGAATGCTCTTGGCGACGAGGATCTGCTCGACCTCGCGGACATCTTCGCTGCGGGCGAGGCGACCCCGTTGCGCGAGATGGCACAGGCCGAGATGCGCCGCCGCGCGCTCAGCCTGTGAAGCGATTCCCTTCACGCTTCCGGCGCCTCGATGGCGCGCTCGCCGATCTCGCCGTCGAGGAACCGATGTTGCTCACCGAGCTCGACGGCTTCCTCACCGGGCTGCTGATCTGCCCGGCGGCGATCGCGCCGAGTGAGTGGATGACGGTGATCTGGGGAAGCGAGTCCGACGGCACGCCGCCCTTCGAGAATCCGCTCGACGTGCAATGGTTCGCCGATGCGGTGGCGGCGCGGCGTGATGAGATCGCACGCGACCTTGCCCGCGGCAAGCTTCAGCCGATCTTCGACGTTGACGAGCGTGATGGCGAAGTTTTGTGGGAATATTGGATCGACGGCCTGACCGATGCGGTCGCGCTGCGCCCCGAGGCCTGGGATGCGCTGGCCGACGACCCCACAAGGGCGGCCCCGTGGTCGCAGCTGGCAACGCTGATCGCGGTCGCGAGCAATGAGAGCGACCTCGACAGCGTTGAGATCAACGCGCTTCAGGACCGGGCGCCGGCCGAACTGACCGAAGCCGTTCAGCGCCTGTACGCAGCGCAAGTGAGCGTCGCTGGCCCGTCGTCACCCGACGCATCGGCGACGACGGCATCGAAAGTCGGTCGCAACGATCCGTGCCCTTGCGGGTCGGGGAAAAAGCACAAGCGCTGCTGTGGCTGATCGGGGACGAGGGCGGCACGATGTGTGCCGGCCCAGCGTCCCCTCGGCCACCTCAGACGCTCTGCCGGATTACGAGAGTTCGATCTTCCCGTTCATGCCGGGCCAGTCCGAATAGCCGAGCGCGCCGCCGCCATACCAATATTGCTTCGGCGCCTCGGCCAGCGGTGCGCCGGTGCGCAGCCGGTCGACGAGATCGGGATTGGCGAGGAAGGGGCGACCAAAGCTGAACAGGTCGGCATTGCCTTCCGCTAGTGTCTTCTCGGCGAGCTCCAGCGTATACTGGTTGTTGGCGATGTACGCACCCGAGAAGCGCTTGCGCAGCGCCTGGAAGTCGACGCCGTCCGGCACGTCGCGCGTCTGCTGGGTCACGCCTTCGATATCATGGATGTACAGCAGCCCGATCTCCGACAGGGCATCGACGAACGTGTCGAAGGTCCGCCCGACCTGGCTGTCGAGCGGGGTCTTGCCGGGCTCGGTCGTCGCGGGCGAGATGCGGATCCCGACGCGGTTTGCACCCCAGACATCGACCACGGCGCGAACCACGTCGAGCGGGAAGCGCAGCCGGTTCTCGATCGAGCCGCCATAGACGTCGCTGCGCTGGTTGGTGCTGTCGCGGATGAACTGTTCGAGCAGATAGTTGTTCGCGGCATGGACCTCGACGCCGTCAAAGCCGGCGGCCTTCGCCTGTTCGGCAGCGCGGCGGTAATCCTCGACGATCGCGGGGATCTCGTCCGTCTCCAGCGCGCGTGGGGTGACGAAATCCTTCATCCCGTCATTCGTGAAGGCCTGGCCCTCCGCCTTGATCGCGGACGGCGCGACGGGGAGCGCACCATCGTGGAGATCGGGGTGCGAGATGCGGCCGGTGTGCCACAGCTGAAGGAAGATCGCCCCGCCACGCCGGTGGACGGCCTCGACGATCGGCGTCCATGCGGCAACCTGCGCGTCCGACCAGATGCCGGGCGTCATCGCATAGCCGCGCGCCTGCGGCGAGATGTTGGTCGCTTCGCTGATGATGAGGCCGGCATCGGCACGCTGCGCGTAATAGTCGGCGGCAAAGTCGGGCGGGACACCGTCGTCATTCGAGCGGCTGCGCGTCAGCGGCGCCATGACGATACGGTTCTGCAGTCGCAGATCGCCGATCGTGACGGGCTGAAGGACGGGGCTGTCGGTCTGGTCGGACATGATGTGGTCTTCCGTTGGCGTGGGGGAGGAGGTGGGCAGCAAGCTGTAACGCGCGAGCAGCCGCTAGATCCCGGCACGGCGGTAAGGAGGGGCGTTGTCGCGGCAGAATATGACGACGTTCCGAAACCGGTAGCGAGACACGGGCGCGGGCGATCCATGCACCCGTCGCCGGTGCGCCGCTGTTCGCACGGGGGCGTTCGGTGCCGCAAACGGTTCGAAGCGCGGCGGGGGGACAGCACAGCGCCGGTCGGCGACTGCCCGACCGGCGCGTGTCGCGCTTCCCCTAAAGGGCCACCCTATAGAAGCTTGTCGAGGGTGATCGGCAGATCGCGGACGCGCTTGCCGGTGGCGTTGTAGACCGCATTGGCGACCGCCGCCGCGACGCCGGTGATGCCGATCTCGCCAATACCATGCGCACCCATCGGCGTGTGGGGATCGGCGATATCGGTCCAGATGACGTCGATCTCCGGAACGTCGAGGTGCACGGGGATATGATATTCGGCAAGGCTGGGGTTCATGATCCGGCCATTGCGTTCGTCGAACTGCGTTTCCTCCATCAGCGCCATGCCGAGCCCCATGATGATCCCGCCGCGGAACTGGCTCTTTGCCGTCTTGGGGTTGAGGATGCGGCCGCAATCGAACGATCCGAGGATCCGGCTGATGCGTGTCTCACCGGTAACCGCATTGACTCGCACCTCGCAGAAGATCGCGCTGTGCGAGTGCATCGACCAGTGCATCAGTTCGAGCGGTTGCGACGCCGCGGCGGTGACGGTGACGCTGTCGCGCTGCGCACGCGTCAGGATCGAGGCGTAGCTTTCCCGCTGCGACGGGTCGTCGATCTTCGCCAGCCCGGCATCCTCGCTGCCGACCGTATCCGCCGACAGCCCCGCTAGCGGCGAGTCGTTGCCGGCGAGCTTAAGCAGCTCGGCGACCAGTGCGTTATGCGCCGCGATGACGGCCGCGCCGATCGCCGCGGTCTGCTGCGATCCCCCCGCCATGATCGCGCCCGGGATCGAAGAGTCGCCATAGCCGACCTCGACCTGATCGAGCGACAGACCCAGTCGCTCCGCGCCGACGATCGCGGTGGTGGTCGAGGTCCCCATGCCCATTTCCGCCGCCGCGACCTCGATCAACGCGCGCACGGCATCGCCGTCCCGCGTGAGGGTGATGCGCGCCTGTGCGCCGGGCATCCGGTAATAGGGATAGGTTCCGGTCGCGCAGCCCATGCCGATCTGCCATTCGCCATCGCGGCGCGTGGCCGGTTCGACACTGCGATCCGCCCAGCCGAAATGATCCGCACCGTTGCGCCACGCCTCGACGATATGGCGCGACGAGAAGGCGAGGCCCGACGTCGGGTCCTTGTCCGGCTCGTTCAGGATCCGCAGCTCGACCGGGTCGATGCCCAGATCGACCGCGAGTTCGTCGACCGCGCATTCCAGCGCGAAGGTGCCCACCGCCTCGCCCGGCGCGCGCATGAAGGTGTTGGCCAGCATGTTCATCCGCGCGATGTCGACCTGCAGGCTGATATTGGGGCAGGCATAGGCGGCACGCGTGCCGAGGATGAACGGCTCGGGCATGTTGTTGTGTGGCGTCATGATCGACAGGCCGGTATGTACCAGCGCATCGAAGCGGCCCTCCGCGGTCGCGCCGATCGCAACCCGCTGCTCGGTGAGGGATCGCCCGCCGACGACCCGGTATACACCCTCGCGCGACAGCGTGATCCGCACCGGGCGGCCTGCCAGCTTCGCCGCGGCGGCACCGATGACCTGGTGATCCCACAAGCCCTTGCAGCCAAAACCGCCGCCGACATAGGGCGAGGTCAACCGGACCTTGTCGGGCTCTAGATCGAAGATTTCGCCGATCGTCTGCGCCTGTGCGGTGACCATCTGGCTCGCGTCGTGGATCACCAGCGCGCCGTCGATCCATGCGATCGTCGCGGCATGCGGTTCGATCGGGTTGTGGTTGTGGCGCGGGGTGCGATAGATCTGATCGACGACATGCGGCGCGGTGGCGAGCGCGGCGTCGGCATCGCCGATCCGGTTGTGCAGCGGCTGGCCCATGAACAGGCCCGGTTCGCGACCGTTCGCTTTCGCGTCCTCGAGGCTGGTCGTCGATGGCTCCGCGGCATAGGTGAAGCCGAGCAGCGACGCGGCATGATCGGCCTGTTCCTGAGTCTCGGCGAGGACGCAGGCGATCGGCTGCCCGTTCCAGTGGATGCGGTCGTCCTGCAGGATCGGCAGGTCGGCGGGGCCCACCGCGGTCGGGGACGATCCGAACATCCCCGGTGTGTTAATCCGTGGCGCGTTGCGGTGGGTCATCACCAGGACGACACCCGGCGCGGCTTCCGCGGCCGCGCTGTCGATCGCCGTGAGCCGGCCGCGCGGGATCGTCGCATAGGCGAGTGCCGCAAAGGCCATGTCGTCGAAGCGGAATTCCGCTGCGAAGCCTGCCTCGCCCTTGACCTTCAGCGCGCCGTCGCGCCGCGATACCGGCGTGCCGATCAGCCCGTGCTTGTGCGCGATCAGCGGATCGGGCCGGCCGCCGGGGATCCAGCTGTCGGGTGCAAGCGGAACGAGCTTCTCCATCGCGCCCTGCATCAGGCCCTGCGCCGCCTGCTTTGCGGTATCGATGATGCTCATGCGACGTCTCCCTTGGCCAGCTCGGCCAGCACCGCGGCCAGCGTTCGCGTCGCCAGTTCGGGTTTGAACGCATTGTCGCGAAGTGGCCGCGCGTCGGCGAACTCCGCGGCTGCAGCCGCCCGGAAGGCGGCCTCGTTGGCCAGTTCGCCGCGCAGCGCGGCCTCCGCCTTGGTCGCTCGCCATGGCTTGTGCGCGACGCCGCCGAACGCGATCCGGACGTCGGCGATCCGGTCGCCGTCCATCTCGATCGCCGCGGCGACCGAGATCAGCGCGAAGGCATAGCTCGCCCGGTCGCGCACCTTGCGATAGGTCGAGCGCGCTGCGACACCGAGCGGCGGCAGTTCGATCGCCGTGATCAGCTCGCCCGCCGCCAGCACGGTGTCGAGGTCAGGCCGATCGCCGGGCAGGCGGTGAAGCTCGCCAAAGGGCAGCGTCCGCGCGCCGTCGCGTCCCTCGACATGGACGACAGCGTCGAGCGCGGTCAGCGCAACGCACATGTCGGAGGGATGCGTCGCGACGCAGGCATCGGATGCGCCGAGAATCGCGTGGATCCGGTTGAACCCCTCGCGGGCATCGCACCCCGTGCCGGGCGTGCGCTTGTTGCAGTGCGATCCGTCGGTGTCATAGAAATAGGTACAGCGCGTACGCTGCAGCAGGTTGCCGCCGACCGTGGCCATGTTGCGGATCTGCGCGGACGCCCCCGCCAGGATCGCGCGCGACAGCATCGGATAGCGCGTCCGCACGCCGTGATGCTCGGCGACCGCGGTGTTGGTGGCGGCCGCGCCGATCAGCAGTCCGCCCTCTGCCGTCTCGGTGACTGCGGCGGACAGGCGGGTCACGTCGACCAACGTCTCGTGGCGGGCGACGGTCTCACGCATCAGGTCGACGATATTGGTGCCGCCGCCGAGAAAGGCCGCGGTCTCGCCCGCACCCAGTCGCACGGCATCGTTCACGGTATCGGCGCGCAGGTAGGTGAAGGGAGTCATGCCGCCATCTCCGCGGTCGTCTTGGCGGTCGGCGCTGGCGCGATCGTCGCCTGGATCGCATCGATGATGCCGTTATGCGCGCCGCAACGACACAGATTGCCGCTCATCCGTTCCTGGATCTCGTCGCGGGTCAGGATCACGTCGGCGGCGAGGTCGGCGCTGACATGGCTGGGCACGCCGCGGCGGGCCTCCGCGGCCATGCCGATCGCGGAACAGATCTGCCCGGGCGTGCAATAGCCGCACTGGAAACCGTCATGCTCGATGAACGCCGCCTGCAACGGGTGGAGCGTCGTGGTCTCGGCGAGGCCCTCGATCGTCGTGATCTCACGTCCGTCATACTGGACCGCCAGCGCGAGGCAGGACAGGATCCGCTCGCCATCGACCAGCACCGTGCAGGCCCCGCACGCGCCCTGATTGCAGCCCTTCTTGGTGCCCGTCAGGTGAAGCGTCTCCCGGAGGTGATCAAGCAGCGAGACACGGGGATCCGCCGGTTCCGGGACGGCGTTTCCGTTGACAACGAACGACATGGCGATCTCTCCTGTGGCGCACCGCGCCGAGGGGCAGCGTACACCAGTTTATGTGTCGTGCAGATGTCTTTCAGGGGCCGGGGTGCAGCGCAAATCTAAAAAGATCAAACAGCGTGCTCGTCCCTCGGGTGCGGCGGCGGCCAAGAGAGTTGCCGCTCGATAACCTTGGTCGAGATCGGCTGCTACGTCATCGTTGCGCAGCGCCGCGTGCGTCCCCGATCTCCAGCCAATAGCCATCGGGATCCTGTGCATAGATCTGGCGGACGCCGTCGAACCGGAGCTGCATCGTGTGCGGTGTGCCCGCAAGGTCGGTCCAGACGCGTCCGTGCTGGTCCAGCCAGGCAATGACGGTAGCGAGATCGTCGACGCGCAGCGCCAGATGCTCGTTCCGGTTCGAGGGTTTCGGCGTCGTACGGCCGTCGAGGATGTGAAGTGCGAGGCCGTTGCCGAGATCGAGCCAGCGGCGGTTCTTGAGCGGCGTCGGGATAATCCGCAGGCCGAACGCCTCATGATAGAAGGCCGCGCTGCGGTCGATGTCCGCAGCCTGGATCGCAACATGCTCGGCGGTCGCCGCGGGCGCCGCTGTCGTTTGCAATGCTGCAAGCGCGAGAAGAATGGATGGCACGATCATGAGGCCCGATCCCTGAAATATGTGCTCAGCGCGTCTGTGACGATGAAGGCCCGGACCCATGCGGCGCGCCGTCGGCACCGTCGTCGAAGAAAGAACCGGGTGCGCCGCACGTGACGAGCAGCGCACCCGGCGATCGGGTCGACATCGGCAGGGGGGGGCGCGCCGATACCGACCAGAAACGTAAAGTCGTTAGAACTGGAAATTGACCGCGAGCGCGTAGGTGCGGCCAAAATAGGACGTGTAGAGCGGGTCCTGACGCACCGTGTCGACGGTCAGGCGATTGGTTTCGTCAGTGATGTTCGATACTTCGGCGATCAACTTGATATGGTCGTTGAGGTTGTACGAGGCCGAGGCGTCGACGAAGATCGAACTCGCATTGGCGGTCGAATCCGCGTCGACCGAGCCGCTGGGGACGGCGGTCAGGAAGGCCGCGCGGTAATTGACCGTCGAGCGGATGCTGAACTTGTCGTCTTCATAATACAGCGTTCCGCTTGCCGTTTCGGGTGACAGCCCGACCAGCGGGGCGGTCCGGGACAGGGTCGGCGAGATGACGTAGTTGATGTTCGACCGGACCCGCGTGAAGTTGCCGAGCGCGCCGAAATTGCGCAGCACGCCGGGCAGGAAGGTGAAGGGCAGCTGGACGTTGACCTCGAACCCGCGCAGTGGCCCGCCCTCCGTGTTGTTGCTGCGCTGGACGGTGAACACGTCGGTCGGGCGCAACTGCGTTCCGTTGAGCAGCGTCAGCGGCAGGCCGATATCTTGGAACGCGACCGCCTGGCTGGTCGTCTGGATATAGCTTTCGATATTCTTGTAGAAATACGCGACCGAGATCAGCGAGCCCTTGGCGAAATACCATTCGAGCGCCGCGTCGAACGTGTTGGCACGGATCGGCTCGAGGAAGGGATTACTGAAGGTTGCGGTCTGGATGACGAGATTCGCGGAGCCTGCGGGGATCAGCTGGCCATAGGCTGGCCGCGACATGACGCGCGCGACCGAGGCGCGCGCGATCAGCTCGGGCGTGATGTCGAGCGCGAGGTTCGCCGACGGCAGCCAGTCGTCATAGCTGCGGCCGACCTCCGATATCACGAACCGCGAGGGATAGAGCGACCCCGCGGGCGCGGCCGAGGTGATCGGGCCATAGGTGTCGAGCTTGGTATGGACGTATCGTACGCCCGCATCGCCTCGCAGCGCGAAGGGCAGCGAATTGGCGGTGTTGAACTTCACCATCGCATAGCCCGAGGCATATTTCTCATCGACGCCGCCATATGTGCCCTTGGCGCATTCGAGGCTGCAATAGACATAGTTGTCGAGTCCGACCGCGTCGCGGAACTTCTCGGGATCGATCGAGACGAAATCCTGCAACAGCCCGTCCAGGTTGCTGCCGATGCCAGTCGTCACGGTGGTGAGGCTGGCGAGCGTCACGCCCGACGGCAAGGCAAGCGGCGTGTTGGTGGCGAGCTGCCGCTCGCGCGCGGTATATTTGTTGGTGCGATACTGGCCGCCGATCTGGAGCGTGAAGTCGGGTGCGGCCTCCCATTCGCCGTTGAGTTCGAAGGTCTTGCTCGTGATCGTGTTGCGACGGATGAAGTTCGACAGCTGGCCGCGCTGGTCGCCATTGGCGAGCGGCGGGCCATATTGGAAGAGCGCGGGATTGGTCGTGTCGATCCCGTAGCCGATCTTCGGAATGTCGGGATTGTCGCGGAAGTCGATCGAGAAGTCGCGCGTGTCGTTGGCATCGATCGCGACCTGCAGGCGGTCGACGTCGAGCCGCGACTGGTTGATGCCGGCCAGACCATAGACCCGGACGGTGTCGGAGAAGCGGTGGTCGAGGTTCAGATTGACCTGGCGATAGGTCGAGGTGAACTTCTCCTGCTGCATCTCCGACCGCAGATCGACGCCGTCGAACAGCCCGTGGATCAGCGACCCATTGTCATCGACCTCGATCTCGCGGACCGACGTCAGCGGCTGGCCGTTGTTCGAGATCGCGCGCCCGAACGAGCGTGCATCGAAATAGGTGTCGAGCCGATCCACCTTGAACCGCGAATACAGCCCGTCGAGCGAGATGTCGGTATTGTCGCCAGGCTTCCATTGCAGCGTCAGCGTGCCCGCGAGACGCTGCTGTTCCTGGTCGCTTTTCGCGGGTCGCGGCAGACGGGGGAGATAGACGCCGCCGCCCGGACGACCATTCACCCCGGTCCGGCTCATGACATAATCATAGGCCGCCGCCGTGCTCGTGCGCGGATTTCCGGTGCTGCAATTATTGGCGTCTGCGCCGATCGGCGTGCCGTTCGGCTGGGTGTAGCCAGCGGTCGGACTGTTCGTCGCGGCCCCGCGAAAGCTGTAGCCGACCGGGGTGCAGAAGGGGAAGATCACGCCGGCATTCGCGGTGCCCGCAGGCTGCGCCTGGCCATAGACCGTGGTCGGCACGACATCGGCGGCCGAATAGGCATATTCGGCGATATGTCGCTTCGAATAGGCGATGCTGCCGAGGATGCCGAACGTGTCGCCGAACTGCTTGGAGACGAGCGCGGAGAGGCGCGGATCGGCCTTCTTGCTGATGTCGTTGTAGATACCGCGCGCGGTGCCGGTGAGCACGAAGCTCTTCTTCTGGTCGAACGGCTTGGGCGCGCGCAGATCGACCGTCGCACCCAGCGAACCTTCCTCGACATCGGCTGACAGCGTCTTGCGCACCGACAGCGCCGAGAAGATTTCGGTCGGGAAGGTCACGAAGTCGAACGAACGGCCGGTCGCGACACCGCCGCGAATGTCGGTGCCGCTGACCTGCGACACACCTTCCATGCCGTTGATGCGGACGCGCGTGAACTGCGCGCCGAGACCGCGGACCGAGATGTTGCGGCCCTCGCCGCCGTCGCCGCGCGATAGCGCGACGCCGGGGATGCGCTGCATCGACTCGGCGAGGTTGGAATCGGGGAACTTGCCGATATCCTCTGCGACGATGCTGTCGATCGCTGCGGTCTCGTTACGCTTCTGGTTGAGTGCGTTGTTCAGCGAGGCGCGGAACCCGGTCACGACGATGTCGGCGTTTTCCGGCTCGGACGTGGCCTGGGTCGGGTCGACGGGATCGGGTGAACTCGTCTGGCTGTCTGCTGGTTGCGGCACCTGACTGCCCGCGGTTCGCTGGGCCATGGCCGGCGCGGCGATCAACAGACCAATGACGCTCGTCGAGATAAGCAGCATGCGCTTATCGAAGCTCTTGTGGCTCAAGGACCCTCTCCCGATAGGCCGGTCGCGCTGAGTCGGCGCGGCCCGACATTTTGCCGCCCCAGTTTTCTAGGGTCGACGTAGGTCGTCAGGTATCAGGGCCACAGAAATATGACAATATGGAATCATTTGGTCAGACAAATAGTTTGACCAATATTTTGGGGTGCGTCAGACCGAGCGTCGCGCCAGGGCACGGCGGCGCTGGACAGTCGCGGCCCGCGCGCGTTCGACCGCTTCGGTCTCGGTGACGTCGAGCAGGTGGTCGATCACACGCGCGAGGTGATCGCGCATCGCGTTGCGCGCATCGACCGGCGAGCGGGCCTCCAGCGCGGTCAGGATCCGGCCGTGTTCGGCCATGCGGTTCTCCGTGCCGAGGCTTCCCGCCTTCGCCAGGACCTCGCGCGCGAGCGGCGAGCGGAAGCGCATGTCCCAGAAGTCGGCCACCGCGGAGATGATCACCGCATTGCCGGTCGCCTCGGCGATCGCGATGTGGAACCGGCGATCCGCGTCCTCTGCCGCGATCGTGTCGTCCTGATCCATCTGCGCCAGCAGACCACGTAGCTCGACGAGTTGCTCTTCGGTGATCTCCGTCGCGGCGACCGCAGCGACTTCCCCTTCGAGCAGGCGGCGCGCCTCGGTGATCTCGAACGCGCCGATATCGAGTTCCTGCTCCGAGTCGTTCGATGACGATGCCAGCACGAACACGCCCGAGCCCTTGCGGGCCTCGACCATACCCTTCATTTCGAGTGCGATCATCGCCTCGCGGATCGTCGGGCGACTGACCTGGAACCGCTCCGTCAGATCGCGTTCGGCGGGCAAGCGACCGCCGACCTGAAACACGCCGTCCGCGATGTCCGTCATGATCGCCTGCACGATCTTGCGGTAGAGTTTACCGCCGCCTTCAGCGTCCTGCATTGCATTCCTCGTTCGATAGACGGCAGCCTGAACAGCGGCGCCGTCCCCTACATCGCGCGGACACCGGCATCGTCAAGTCCGGTGAGCCCCGAACCAGCGGAAACATCGATAAAATGCCTTACAATCTGTTTGCATGTGGCCCGACCACAAATTAGGGTTGGTTTTGGAGAGACGTACGGCAGCGACATGTCGGCGGTGAAACGATGCGAGACGACCGGACCTGTTTGGATAGGGCTGCCCAGCCCGTGCTCGCAGAAAAGAGAAAAGGGGAGGCGAATGGTTCGAGCACTCGCAATTCTGAGCTTGGCGGCCGCACCGATGCTGCTGCAGCCGTCGGTCGACGCGGCCCCTGCGTCTCAATCCTCCACAGATCAGGCAAAAGCGCCGTGGCGCGACGTGACCCCGCGCGCGGGGCTGGCCGGCTGGCGCGCGACCGGCGGCAACGCGACCTATGCGTTCGAGAATGGCGAGCTGATCGGGCGCGCCGAGCCCGGCAAGACCAATAGCTGGCTCGTGTCCGAGGCGCAGTATGGCGACTTCATCGTCGAGTTCGATGCGAAGACCGACCCTGCGCTCAATTCGGGCATGATGATCCGCGGACAGAGCCGGCCCGATTATCGCAATGGCGTCGTGCACGGCTATCAGGTCGAGATCGATCCGTCGGCGCGCGCCTGGAGCGCGGGCATGTATGACGAACAGCGCCGGCAATGGCTGTACACGCTCGGCCGCAACGCCCCCGCGCGGCAGACCTTCCGCTCGGGCGACTGGAACCACTACCGTGTCGAGGCGATCGGCACGCGACTGCGCAGCTGGATCAACGGCGTGCCCGCGACCGATACAGTCGACGATGTCGATGCACGCGGCTTCATCGCGTTCCAGGTCCATGCGATCCCCGATGCGGACGCCGCGCGGCACCCCGAGGTGCGGTTCCGCAACGTCCGCGTGATCACCGATGCGCCGGCGCGCTACGCGATGCCCGCGACCGCGCTGCCGCAACAGGGCTGGCTGAGCAATCGGCTGTCCGCAGAGGAGCAGCGCGAAGGCTGGAAACTGCTGTGGGACGGCAAGACGGGTGCCGGCTGGCGCAGCGCGAAGGGGACCGCGTTTCCGACGACGGGCTGGACGATGGCCGGCGGCGTGCTGCGCGTGGACGGCGGGGGCGGCGACATCGTCACGACCCGCGAATATCGTGATTTCGAGCTTTCGGTCGATTTCAAGCTGGCACCCGGCGCGAACAGCGGGATCAAATATTTCGTCGATGCCGGCCTGCTGAAGCGCAAGGGCGAGGCGCTGGGGCTGGAATATCAGCTGCTCGACGATGCGCGGCACCCCGATGCGAAGATGGGCCGCGACGGCAACCGGACGCTCGGCTCGCTCTACGACCTGATCGCGGCGAAGAACCTGTCCGACCCGGCAAGCCCGGGCAAGCGGATCAACCCGCCGGGCGAATGGAACCGGGCGGTGATCGTGGTGCGCGGCGCGCGCGTCGAGCACTGGCTGAACGGCTTCAAGATGGTCGAATATGACCGCGGGTCGCCGGCGTTCCGCGCGCTGGTGGCACAAAGCAAATATGCCGGGATCGCCGGGTTCGGCGACGCCGTGCAGAGCCCGATCCTGCTGCAGGATCATGGCGACCGGGTCGAGTTCCGGTCGATCAAGCTGCGTACACTCTAAGGGGGATCAAGCGATGGACCGTCGGACGATGATAAAGGGCGCGGGCGCGACGCTGGGCATGGCGATGACCGCGCGCAGCTATGCACGGATCAAAGGGGCGAACGACCGGCTCAGCGTCGCGATCGTCGGCGTGAACAGCCGCGGCCAGGCGCATATGAGCGCGTTCACCAAGGTCCCGAACGTCGAGGTCACGCATTTCTGCGATGTCGACTCGGCGGTGCTGGCCAAGCGCGCGGCGGCGTTCGCGGCCAAGGGGCATGCTGCGCCCCGGACCGAGGGCGATTATCGAAAGCTGCTCGACAACAAGGCGATCGACATCATCACCGTCGCGACGCCCGACCACTGGCACGCCAAGCTGGCGGTCGACGGGATGAAGTCGGGCCATCACGTCTATTGCGAGAAGCCGATCGGCATCGCGCCGGCCGAGGGCGAGGCGATGATCGCCGCGCAGAAGAACACCGGGCGCCAGCTCCAGGTCGGCAACCAGCAGCGTTCGAGCCCCGAGACGCGGCAGCTGCTCGCACTGGTTCAGGCGGGCGAGCTGGGCGACGTGTACGAGGCGCAGACCTGGTACGCCAATAATCGCGGATCGATCGGTAAGGGGCAGCAGGTCGCACCACCCGCGACGCTCGACTGGGACACGTGGCAGGGCCCGCGCCCGCGCGCGGCCTATCGGTCGAACCTGGTGCCGTATAACTGGCACTGGTTCTGGCAATATGGGACGGGCGAGCTGTGCAATAACGCGATGCACGAACTCGATATCGCGCGCTGGCTGATGGGGCTGACCTATCCGACGAAGGTCGAGGCGAAGGGGGCGAAGCGCTTCCATGCGGGCGACGACTGGGAGATGTACGACTCGCTGTCGCTCGACCTGAACTACGACAACGACCGGGTGATCCGCTGGAACGGGCAGAGCTGCAACGCGATGCAGACCTATGGCCGCGGCCGCGGCGTGTTGCTGCTCGGCACCAAGGGGTCGGCCGTGGTCGATCGCAACGGGTTCGAACTCTATGATCTGGCGGGCAAGTCGATCCGGCAGGTGATGGCCAAGGCGACGTCGGAAACGACCGGCACGGTCGGCGAGGGTGTGCTCGACGTCTATCACGCGAACAATTTCGTCGATGTGATCCGCGGCAAGGCCACCACGCTCAACTCGCCGATCACCGAGGGGCATATCAGCACCACGCTGTGCCATCTGGGCAACATGGCCTATCGCACCAACAGCGTGCTGACCGTCGATCCCGCGACCGGCAGGCCGAGCAGTGCCGAGGCGATGAAGCTGTGGTCAGTCGCGTACGAACCCGGCTGGGAGGTCAAGGCCTGACGTGGGTATCGCCGCGCGGGTCGAGCGCTTCGTCGCGATGGGGACGCGGATCGAGCTTCACGTCTTCAGTGCAGGGTCTGAGGATGCGCTGGTCGCGGCACGGCGTGCGATCGAGAGCGTCGACGACGCGCTGACGATCCACCGGCCGTCGCCGACGACCGCGCTCAACGACGAACTGCTCGCCGGGCACGGCGTCGCGATCGACGATCCGGTATTGATCGACGCGCTGATCGCGATCGACGAGGCGCATGTGCTGACCGAAGGGTTGTTCGATCCGGCCGCCGATCGGCGGTTCGCCGGGGCGGGCTGGGGCGATCTCGTGTTCGACCGCAGCACCGCGCGGATCGCTGCGACCCGGCCGCTCGCGCTCGATTTCGGCGGCTTCGGCAAGGGCTTCGCGCTCGACCGCGCGGGCGCCGCGTTGCGCGCTGCGGGGGGTGTCTGCGCGTGCCTTTCGGCGGGTGAAAGCTCGATCGCGGTGATCGGGGAGCATCCGCTGGGCGGCGGGTGGCCGTTCGCGATCCCCGATCCGTCGTGCACCGACGCGGTGCTCGTCGAGGTCGAGCTGGTCGACGAGGCGCTGTCGATCTCGACGACGGTTGGCGCGGGCACGCAGGCGCCCGAGCGCGCGGCGATGATCCGCCCCACCAATGGCGGGATCGTGACCGCCGCGCGCTGTACCGTGGCGATCGATCGCAGCGGCGGCATAGCGGAGGCGATGAGCACCGCGCTGCTCGTCGCCGATGCGCCGCGCGCGCGACGCCTGCTCGACGCGGCGCCGGCACGGCGGTTCCTATACGATCTTTCCAAGGCCGCGGCGCGGACCGACGACACAGCAAGGATGCAAGCGGCATGACCGACAAGGATTTCGACCTTTCACGACGATCGTTCATCGATCGCGTGCTGACGGCGACGGCTGGCGCGGGGATGGCGACCGCCGCACCCTGGGCGGTGTCCGCGGCCTCCGCCGCAGCAGGCGCCGAGCCGGTCAAGTCGAACCCGGTGCGGCTTGGCGTGATCGGCACGGGCGACCGCGGCCGCGCGCTGATCCAGAACATCGCCAAGTCACGCAACTGCACCGTCGTCGCGATCTGCGACAGCTATGCGCCGAACCTCGTCAAGGCGCAGCAATGGGCGCCGACCGCGCGGCGCTTTGCCGATCACCGCGCGATGCTCGATGCGCGCGGGATCGACGCGGTGGTCATCGCGACACCGCTCGACACGCATGCACAGCTCTGCTTCGACGCGTTCGACGCCGGGCTGCACGTCTGGTGCGAAAAGGCGATGGCGCGGACGATCGCGGATTGCGGCGCGATGATCACGCGCGCCAAGGCGGCAGGCAAGATCCTGCAGATCGGGCACCAGCGGATGTTCCACCCGACCTACCTGAACGCGTTGAAGCGCGCGCGCGCGGGCGAGATCGGCACGCTGACGCAGATCCGCGCGAGCTGGCACCGCAACAATGCCTGGCGCCGCGCCGTGCCCGCCGATGCGAACGACCGGCAGATCAACTGGCGGCTGTACCGCGACCGGTCGGCGGGGCTGATGACCGAGCTGGCGACGCATCAGCTTCAGGTCGGCAACTGGTTTCTCGACGCGGTACCGACGCGGGTGATCGGGTCGGGCAGCATATGTTTCTGGAAGGATGGCCGCGAGGTCTATGACCATGTCGCGCTGATCTACGAATATAGCGGCGGGCGGAAACTGATCTACACCTCGCTCCTCAACAATGCGCGCTATGGCTGCGAGGAGCAGATCCAGGGCAGCAAGGGGACGATCGAGCCGGAGCTGGGACGCATCTATCAGGAAGTGCCCGCCAAGGTGCTGGCGTTGCAGCGGATGCACAAGGACGTCGCGCGCGGGCACAAGCGCACCGTGCCGATCGGCGGCGCGACCTGGTTCCCCGAGCTGCCCGTGACGACGCCCGGCGAGTCGCTCGGCTGGGGCGAATATGACGAGACGATGCTGCAGTTCGAGGGCTTTGGCGAGGCGGTGCGCGCGGGCAAGCCGCTGCCCGGCCTGTTGCGCCAGGCCTATCAGGCGAGCGTCGCGTCGCTGCTCGGCGAGCAGGCGATGGACCGTAACCAAGCAATGACCTGGCCGACGAACCTGGTCGCGATCTGAAAGGGGATAGAGCTGTGAGCGACACCAACCGCCGGGGACTTCTCGGGCTCGGACTGACCGCCGGACTGGCCGCGGGCTTTGCCGCCGACGCGTTCGCGCAATCCGCGACGCGCGGCGATGCGCCGACCGAGGGGGCGGTCGCCAAACCCGCGCCCGAAGCCAAATACCGCGTGCCGTTCGCGGTGATCGGGATGGACCACAACCATATCTATGGCATCACCGACGCGGTGATCCGCGGCGGCGGCGTCCTGACCGCCTTCTACGCGACCGATCCCAAGCAGATCGCGATGTTCCGCAAGCGCTATGGCGACATCAAGCTGGCGCGGTCCGAGCAGGAGATCCTCGACGACCGCGCGATCAAGCTGGTGTGCAGCGCGGCGATCCCCGTGCTGCGCGCGCCGCTGGGCATCCGCGTGATGCGCGCGGGCAAGGATTATCTGAGCGACAAGGCCGCGGTCGTGACGCTCAAGCAGCTCGCCGATGTCCGCCGCGCGATCCGCGAGACGGGACGCAAGTTCGCGATCATGTATTCCGAACGGCTCGAGGTGCCCGCCGCGGTGATGGCGGGGCAGCTCGTCCATGACGGCGCGATCGGGCGCGTGATCCAGACGATCAACCTCGCGCCGCACCGCCTGTCCGCACCGAGCCGTCCCGACTGGTTCTGGGACCCGGCGCGCAACGGCGGCATCCTGACCGATGTCGGCAGCCACCAGGCGGACCAGTTCGTCTATCTGACGGGCAGCAAGCGCGCGCAGGTGCTCGCGTCGCAGACGGGCAATTTCGGCAATCCCGCGCATCCCAAGTTCGAGGATTTCGGCGACATGATGCTGAGCGGCGATGGCGGTGCGGGCTATGTCCGCGTCGACTGGTTCACGCCCGACGGCCTGTCGACCTGGGGCGACGGCCGCCTCTTCATCCTCGGCACCGAGGGCTATATCGAGCTGCGCAAATATGTGGACATCGCGGGACGCCCGGGCGGCAACCACCTGCTGATCGCGGACAAGAAGGGGACGCGCTATCTCGATTGTTCGAAGGTGCCGCTGCCGTTCGGGCCGCAGTTCGTGACCGACCTGGTCGAACGCACGTCGGTGGCGCAGGATCAGGAGGGCGCGCTGCTCGCGGCCGAACTCGTGCTGACCGCGGAGGCGCGTGCGACTCCGGCGAAGCGATGACGGCGCGCCGCGGCGCGGCGGCCTGCACGGTGCTGCGCGTCGTCGGGGTCGGCGTGGTGCTGGCCGCGGCTGCACCGGCCACACCGGCCGAAAAGCGGGCGGGGGCGGGGCGCGATCCGCTGCCGCTCAGCCAGTATGTCGATCCGCTGATCGGTACGGGGGACGATGACGAGGGCGACACGATCCCGGGGCCGACGCTGCCCGCAGGCTCGATCCACCCGAGCCCGAACACGATCACCGCGGCGACCAGCAATGCAGGCTATGACCGCGCCGCACCGCTGAGCGGGTTCGCGCAGCTGCATACGCAGGGGTCGGGCGGGGTGCCGAGCTATGGCACGTTCCTCGTCTCGCCGCAGACGGGGCCGCTCGCGACGACCGAGGCGGAGCATCTCTCGCCCAAGCGCGACGAACGCGCGCGGGCGGACAGCTACCGCGTGACGCTCGCGCGCTATGGCACCGATGTCGAGATCGCGCCCGCGCATCATGCCGCGCTGTACCGCTTCACCTTTCCGACCAGCGGCGACGCGCATCTGCTGTTCGACGTGACGCGCAAGATCATGGGCGAGCTCGGCACTGCGGGATCCGAGGTGACGCTGTTCCCCGAGCAGGGCAAGATCGTCGGGCGCGTCCGCACCCGGCATTACTGGTCGCCGGCGGAGGTCGATGTCTGGTTCGTCGCCAGGGTCGACGCGAAGCCGACCGCCTGGGGAATCGAACGTGCGAACGTCCGCGCACCCGGCGCGACGCGCGCAAGCGCGCTCGCCGACCAGCCGCTACGCGCCTGGTGGAGTTTCGGCGGCGCGGGTCGCGGGCCCGTCACGATGAAGATCGCGGTCTCGTTTGCGAGCGCGGCACGCGCCGAAGCGCTGCTCGCACAGGATCTGCCCGGCTGGGACATGGCCGCGGTTCGCAGCGCGGCGGACAAGGCGTGGAACGACGCGCTGGGGCGGATCACGATCGACGGGGTCGGCGCGGCGGATCGGCGGCGCTTCTACACCGCGCTCTACCACAGCGTCATCCAGCCGCGCGACCGGACGCAGGACCAGGCGGACAGCGAGCGCGCGTCGCCGCTGTACGACGATCACTATACGCTGTGGGACACCTACCACACGCTCTATCCGCTGATGTCGCTGATCCGGCCCAGCGCCTATGCGGGTGTGATCGGATCGTTCGTGCGGACGTGGGAACGCTATGGCGCGGCGGATACCGCGTTCATCGCCGGGCGCAATTTCCATGTCGGCCAGGCGGGCGACGAGGTCGACAATGTGATCGGCGAGGGGTTCCTGCGCGGTGTTCCCGGCGTCGACTGGCAGAAGGCGGCGAACGTCGTCCTGTCCAACGCGTTCGAGCGGCGCCGGCCGCGCTATCTGGTCGACGGCTATTTTGCGGTCGACGATCGCAGCCCCGAGAGCACGCCGCAGCGGTCGCGCTCGGGATCGGCGACGATGGGCTTGGCGCTGAACGATTATTACGCGGCGAAGGTCGCGGCAGGCACGGGGCATGCAGCCGAAGCCGCGCTGCTCGGGACGCGTGCGGGCAACTGGCGCAACGTCTGGGATCCGCGCGCGGCGAGCGACGGCTATACCGGGTTCGTCGGGCCGCGCTTCGCCGATGGCCGGTTCCAGCCGAACGACCCCAAGCGCGGCTGGGACGGCAAGACGCACGACAATTTCGGCTTCTACGAGGGGACGGGCTGGATCTACTCCTATGCTGCGGTCCACGACGTTCCGGGCATGGTCGCGATCATGGGTGGGCGCGCGGCGTTCGCTCGGCGGTTGCAGCATGCGTTCGACGCGGGGCTGATCGACTTCACCAACGAGCCGTCCTTCTCGACGCCCTGGCTGTTCAGCGAGGTCGGGCGCCCCGATCTGACGAGCAAATATGCCGATATCGTCTTCCGGCGGTTTACCGCGGGCGCCTATCCCGGCGACGAAGACAGCGGCGCGATGAGTTCGCATTACGTGTTCAACCGCCTAGGTCTGTTCCCGAAGCTCGGCAGCGACCTCTATTACCTCCACGCGCCGCACCAGCCGCGGAGCCGGATCACGCTCAAGAGCGGGCGGACCTTCACGATCGTCGCGCGCGGGCAGGGGGCGGGGACGCGCTATATCCGCGCGGCGCGGCTCAACGGGCGACCGCTCGACACGCCGTTCGTGTCGCAGGCGGCGATCCTGCAGGGCGGGACGCTCGAGCTCGATCTGGGTCGTACGCCGAGCGACTGGGGTCGCGCGGCGTCGTCACTGCCCTGAGACCCGATCGGCGTCAGCGCCGGTGTGCGCCGGGTTCACCGGGAACCACGGTCGTTGGTGCCGCGCTCAGCCGGCGGATCAGGTTGGTTTCGGCCTCGCGATACGGCGTGCCGTCGGCGCGGAAGACCTCGTGGAACCAGATCGTCGGCTCCTCCATCACATAGGGCTTTCTCCAGCTGTCCCAGGGCAGCCGCGTCTGCGTCTTTCCATCGACGAACCCCCAGTTCATCATCGCGACATTGTAGCGCTTGGCGATCGGCAGCGAGCCGTCGAACGTCGATCCGTTGCCGCGCGCCATATATTCGGTGCACAGGATCGGCCGGTCATACGGCAGCAACTGGCGCACGCGCGCCTCGAACGTCTCGGGCCAGCTGTAATCATGGAAGCTGATGACGTCGGACTGGCCGAGCTGAAGCGTCTCCATCGGCGACAGCTTGCCGCCGGTCGGGGTCCAGTCGTCATGCTGCCACACGCCCGACGTCAGCGGCTGTGACGGGTCGGTGTCACGTGCCCAGTCGAACGCCTGCGCCAGAAGCGCGCGGACGAGCGGTTCCTTGCCCTTCTGGCCCTTATACTGGTCGGCGCCATTGTCGGGTTCGTTCCAGACATCCCAGCCAAGGATGCGGTCGTCTTTCGCGAACGCCCCGACAATTCCCTGCACATAGGCCTTGTACGCGGGGTAGCGGCTCCGGTCGCGCAATCCCGGCAGGCCCGGACCCTGCACCCAGCCCGAATTGTGGACGCCGGGAATAGGCGGATGCTGGGGCCCGAGCTTCGGATCGGGATCCCAGCAGCTGTCGAACAGCACGAACAGCGGGCGGATGCCGTGCGCGTGCGCGATCGTCAGGAACGCGTCGATACGGCGCTTGAAGCCTTCGCTATCCTGAACCCAGAGCTGGTCGTGAAGGAACACGCGCATCGTGTTCATCCCGATCCCTTGGGCGAGGCCTAGCTCGTGATCGATCCGCTTGGGATCCCAGGTCGCCGCCTGCCACATTTCGAGCTGGTTGATCGCGGAGGCGGGGGTGTAGTTCGCGCCCACCAGCCAGGGTTGGCTGGCGTACCAGGCCTTGGCCTGCGCCTCGGTCCAGCGCGGGCGGGCATCGGCGGTGCCGACACTCAGCATAGTCGTCGCCGCGAGCGCGGCCAGCAATAGCTTGCCCATGTCTTCCTCCCCTGTCGGTCATTCTCGTTGCAGATCAGGTACGTCTGGCCGAATTAACGAAGGCCGGGCCGGTCATCGCGGATACGGCGAGGCAATTGCTTCTTCGTCGCACATAATTATAGGATTAGTAATAGGCGTCGCGCGGGTCAGCGTCGGCCGCGAACGGGAGCCCGGTTCTGGATAAGCGTTTGATCTCACCCAATCGGGCGATCGCAGCGGGTTCGCTATTCGCCGTCAGCCATGTCAGGCGCGATCGATGAGCTATACCGTCGGTGGCGACTGGGGCACGAGCAACCTGCGGCTCTACCGGATCGAGGACGGTGCGGTCGTTGATCGCACCGCGGGGCCCGGTATCGGGGACCTTGGCGGCCAGACGCCCGAGCAAGTGCTGCGCGGCGCGCTCGCACGCTGGCGCGAAACATCGGAGCCGCGCGCGATCCATCTCTGCGGCATGGTCGGATCGCGCAACGGCTGGGTCGAGATTCCCTATGTCGACTGTCCTGCCGATCCGGCAATCTGGGCGGCAGGATCGGCGCGCGCGATGGTCGACCGGATCCCCGTCACGATCGGCGCGGGGCTTGCCTGCACGCGCGGGTCGGGCGCACCCGATGTGATGCGTGGCGAGGAGACGCAGATCTTCGGTGCGATGGCGCTTATGCCCGAGCTTGCATCCGGACGTCATCTGATCGCGCTGCCCGGAACGCACAGCAAATGGGCGACCGTCGAGGACGGCCGGGTGACCGGGTTCCAGACGTTCGTGACGGGCGAGCTGTTCGCGCTGCTGCGGCGGCATTCGACGTTGACGCGTGCGGCGGCGGATGATGGCGCGGCCGAGGATGACGCCATCGGTTTCGACGCTGGGCTCGACCGTATCGCCGAGGGCGGGCATTTGCTCGGCGCGCTGTTCGAGACGCGGGCAGCGCAACTGCGCACGGGGGCCAGCGGCCGCTGGGCACTGGGGTTCCTGTCGGGGCTGGTCATCGGCGCCGAGATCGCCGAGATCCTGCCCGCGGCAACCGGCACCATCACGCTGATCGGTGATCCGGCGCTTGCCGACCGCTATGGCCGCGCGCTCGCGGCACGCGGCCTTGGCGCTACCGTTCATACCGGCGAAGCCTGTGCGCTTGCCGGCCTTGCCTTGCTGGAGACACCATGACCGTCGATGATCTGCTCGCATCGGGCACTGCGCCCATCGTCGCCATCCTGCGCGGCGTCGCACCCGACGCGGTGCTGGCGATCGGCGAGGCGCTGGTCGACGCCGGCATCCGCCTGATCGAGGTGCCGTTCAACTCGCCAGACCCGGCGACGAGCATTCGCATGCTGCAGCAGGCGTTCGGCGATCGGGCGGCGATCGGTGGGGGGACGGTGCTCGACATCGCTGCGGTCGAGGCGCTGGCTGCGACCGGCGGTACGATCATGGTGACGCCCAACACGAACCCCGCCGTCATCGCCCGCGGCGTCGAACTCGGGCTCGAGCCCATGCCCGGGTTCGTCACGCCGAGCGAGGCGTTCCAGGCGATCGCTGCGGGAGCGCGACGCCTGAAGCTGTTTCCCGCGGTCGCATTCGGACCCGCTTATCTCAAGTCAGTGCGCGAGATCCTGCCGAAGACCGTCCGCGTCTGGGCGGTCGGCGGCACGGGGGCGGACAATCTGGCCGATTGGCTGGCGGCGGGGGCCGAGGGGATCGGCGTCGGTGGCGCGCTCTACAAGCCCGGCGACACCGCCGCCACCGTCGGCACGCGCGCCCGCGCACTCGTCGCAGCCTGGCAGGCGACGCGGTCCGTGTAACGCGGGGCTTGGGTAGCGCGGTCGTCCGCGCTCCTAGGCCAGGATGGTCCGATCGATATCAGCGATCCGGCGGACGCCCGTCAGCGCCATCGCGACGCGCATCTCACGCTCGATTAGCGTCAGCAGCAGGTCGACCCCGGCCTCTCCCCGCGCGGCGAGCGCATAGACCCAGGCGCGACCGAGCAACACGCCTTCCGCGCCCAGTGCCAGCATCCGGACCACGTCGAGCCCCGACCGTACGCCGGAGTCGGCCAGTACCGTGACCTGACCGCGGACCGCGTCCGCGATCGCCGGCAGTGCGCGTGCGGTCGACAGCACGCCGTCGAGTTGCCGGCCGCCATGGTTCGAGACGATGATGCCGTCCGCGCCGATCTTCACCGCCTCGCGTGCATCCTCGACGTCGAGGATGCCCTTGATGATCAGCGGTCCATCCCAGGCCGAGCGGATCCATTCGAGATCGGCCCAGCCGATCGACGGATCGAAGTTCGCGCCGAGCCAGCCCATATAGTCGTTGAGCCCGCTGTTGCTGCCGAGCACGGGTTCGAGATTGCCGAGCTTGTGCGGCCGCCCGCGCAGCCCGACGTCCCATGCCCAGCCGGGCCGGCCAATCGCCTGCAGGACGCGCTTCAAGGGGGCGCCCGCGCCGGACATGCCGGAATGCGCGTCGCGGTACCGCGCGCCCGGGACCGGCATGTCGACGGTGAAGACGAGTGCTTCCGCGCCAATCTTTTTCGCCGTGGCGATCAGGTCGCGCATGAACGCCCGGTCACGGATGACGTAGAGCTGGAACCACAACGCGCCCGTGCCGCTCGCCTGCTTCACCTCCGACAAGGGACAGATCGAAACGGTCGACAGGCAGAAGGGCACGCCCGCGGTGGTCGCGGCACGGGCTGCCTGGGTTTCGCCGCGCCGATGATACATCCCGCTGATCCCGACCGGGCCGAGCGCAACGGGCAGCGCCATCGTCCGTCCGAACAGCGACGTCGTCAGATCGATGTCGGCGACGTCGCGCAGCACGCGCTGGCGCAGCGCAATGTCGGCGAGGTCGTCGACATTGCGCCGCAGCGTCTGCTCCGCATAGGCGCCGCCATCCGCATAATCGAACAGGAAGCGCGGCAGCCGCCGTCGGGCGGCTTCGCGGAAGTCGTGCGTCGAGGCGATGATCATGACGCGATCAGTATCGCACTTCCGCCGACACCGCATAGCGTTCGAGCGACGCGGGCTTCATCTCGATCGAATAGCCCGGCCGCGTCGGCGGCATATAGGCGGCATCGCGGATGACGCAGGGATCGACGAAATGCTCATGCAGATGATCGACATATTCGATCACCCGACCCTCGCGCGTGCCCGAAAAGCAGAGATAGTCGATCATCGACAGGTGCTGGACATATTCGCACAGCCCCACGCCACCGGCATGCGGACAGACCGGCAGGTCGTGCTTGGCCGCCATCAGCAGGACCGCAAGCACTTCGTTGACGCCGCCGAGACGGCACGCGTCGATCTGCACGACGTCGATCGCGCCCGCGTCCATGAACTGTTTGAACAGGATGCGGTTCTGGCACATCTCGCCGGTCGCGACCTTGACCGATCCGATCCCGCGGCGGATCTTGGCATGGCCCAGCACGTCGTCCGGGCTGGTCGGCTCCTCGATGAACCACGGGTTCGCGAAGGCGAGCGAGTTGACCCACTCAATCGCCTGGTCGACCTCCCAGATCTGGTTGGCGTCGATCATCAGCTTGGCATCGGGACCGATCGCCTCGCGCGCGATCCGCAGCCGGCGGATATCGTCGTCGAGATCGCGCCCGACCTTCAGCTTGATATGATCGAACCCGGCATCGACCGCCTCGCGTGCCAGCCGGTAGAGCTTCTCGTCCGAATAGCCGAGCCAGCCCGCTGACGTCGTGTAGCAGGGAAAGCCCTCGGCCTTGAGCGTCGCGACGCGCTCCGCCTTGCCCTCGGCGCGCTTGGTCAGCAGTGCGAGCGCCTCGTCGGGCGTGATGCAGTCGGTGATGTAGCGGAAGTCGATCGTGCGGACGAGTTCCTCGGGCGTCATGTCCGCGACCAGCTGCCAGACGGGCTTGCCGACGCTTTTCGCCCACAGATCCCACACCGCGTTGACGACGGCGCCGGTCGCCAGGTGGATCGCGCCCTTGTCGGGGCCGATCCAGCGTAGCTGGCTGTCATTGGTGACGTGGCGCCAGAACCGCCCGGCATCCGCCGCGATCCAGTCGAGGTCGAGCCCGATCACCCGCTCGCGCAGCGCGCCGATCGCGGCGACGCAGATCTCGTTGCCGCGCCCGATCGTGAAGGTCAGGCCGTGCCCTTCGAGCCCTGCCGTGTCGGTCTCCAGCACGACATAGGCGGCGGAGTAATCGGGGTCGGGATTCATCGCGTCCGAGCCGTCGAGCGAAAGGCTGGTCGGGAAGCGGACGTCGCGAATGCGCAGCCCGGTGATCGTCGTCATGCGCGCGATTCCACGACGCGCTGGGTCTGCTCGCCAAGGCCTTCGATGCCGAGGCGCATGACATTGCCCACCGCCAGATATTTGGGCGGCTTCTGGCCGAGGCCGACGCCGGGGGGCGTGCCGGTCGAGATCACGTCGCCCGACTGGAGGCTCATGAAACGGCTGAGATAGGACACGATCTCGGCCACCCCGAACACCATCGTCGCGGTCGTGCCGTCCTGATACTTGTGACCGTCGACCTCTAGCCACAGCCGCAGCGCCTGAGGATCGGGCACCTCGTCGGCCGTGACCAGCCACGGGCCGATCGGCCCGAACGTGTCGCAGCCCTTGCCCTTGTCCCAGGTGCCGCCGCGCTCGAGTTGGTATTCGCGCTCGCTGACGTCGTTGATGACGCAATAGCCCGCGACATGCGCCATCGCATCGGCTTCGTCGATATAGCGCCCGGGCTTGCCGATCACGACGCCGAGTTCGACTTCCCAGTCTAGCTTGGTCGAGCCGCGGGGCATTTCGACCGCGTCGTCGGGGCCGCAGATCGCGCTGGTCCATTTGTTGAAAATGACCGGCTCCTTGGGCACATCCATCCCGCTTTCGGCGGCGTGATCGCTGTAATTGAGGCCGATGCAGATGAACTTGCCGACCGCGCCGACGCAGGCGCCGTAGCGCGGCGTGCCGTCGACCAGCGGCAACGTCGCCGGGTCGATCGCCGCCAGCGTCGCGATCCCCTCGGGCGTCAGCGCATCGCCGGCAATGTCGCCCACGACCCCCGACAGATCGCGGATCGCACCATCGGCATCGAGCATGCCGGGCTTTTCATGGCCGATCGGGCCGTAGCGTAACAGTTTCATGGAGCGAACGTCCTCTGGTTCTAGGTCGTGGGGAAGGGGGTGGTTAGTTGACCCAGCCGCCGTCGATGACATGGGTCGTGCCGGTGGTGAATGCACTCTCGTCGGACGCGAGGTACAGCGCGAGCGCTGCGATCTCCTCGGGGCGGCCAAGGCGGCCAACGGGCTGGCGCGCGACGAAGGCGGCTGTCGCCTCTTCGAGCGGAATGCCGGCCGCGGTCGCCTGCTCGGCGACGCGCTGGCGCAGCGACGGGGAGTCGATCGTGCCCGGGCAGATCGCGTTGCAGCGGACGCCGCGCAGGACATAATCCGCCGCGATTGCCTTGGTCAGGCCGATCACCGCGGCCTTGGTCGTGCCATAGGCGAAGCGGTTGGGAATGCCCTTCACGCTCGAGGCGATCGAGGCGAGGTTGACGATCGATCCGCTGCCCTGTGCGAGCATGCCCGGCAGGAAGGCGCGGCACAGCCGGTACATCGACGTGACGTTCAGGGTCATCGAAAAGGCAAAGGCGTCTTCGTCACAGGCCAGGATATCGCCCGCATGGACATAGCCTGCGCCGTTGACGAGGATGTCGATGTCGCCGATCTGCACCGGCAGCGCGGCGACCGCCGCTGCATCGGTGACGTCGAGCATGATGGGCGTGACGCCCGGGACGGTCGCGAGCAGCTCGCCGTTCACGTCGGCGGCGTAGACCGTCGCGCCCTGTGCGACGAACGCCTCCGCGATCGATCGGCCGATGCCCTGCGCCGCAGCGGTCACCAGCGCGCGTTTACCGTTCAGTCTCAATGGATCGTCCTCATGGTAGGGGAAAGGGGGGCGTCGGTCGCGCCGCGCGCGAACAGTGCGACGACCGCGAAACAGACCAGCGGCAACGCCATCGCGACGTGCAGGCCACCCGCTGCGCCCGCGATCAGGCCCATCACCGGCGGCACCAGCGCGCCACCGATGATCGCCATGATGATCAGCGAAGAGCCGATCGTCGCGCGCGGTCCGAGATCGCGGACGCCGAGCGCGAAGATCGTCGGGAACATGATCGACATGAAGAAGCTGGTCAGCCCCAGCGCACCGACCGCGATCCAGCCGCCCGACAGCATCGCGACCGCGCAGAGCGCGATGTTGGCGACCGCGCACCCGAACAGCAACCGGGTCGCCGGCAGCCTGTGCATCAGCGCAGCGCCGATGAACCGCCCCGCCATGAACAGCACGAGGCTGAGCGACAGGAGATAGGCGGCCGACCGCTCGGGCGTGGCGGGCAGGCTGTCCTTCACGAAATCAACGAAGAAGCTCCAGATGCCGACCTGTGCGCCGACATAGAAGAACTGTGCGACCACCGCGCGCCACAGCCCCGGCGCGCGCAGGACCGTGAACAGCCCGTCATGCGCGCTGTCGTCGGTCTTGGTGTCGAGCGCGGGGAGGCGGACCAGTGCGATGGCGACGCCGACCAGCACGACGATGATCGCCAGCAGCAGATAGGGCACCTGCACCATGCGCGCCTCGGCGACGCGATACGCGACCAACTGCGCCTGCGGCATCGTCGTCAGCGTCGCCGCGTCATGCTCGACGCCTGAGAAGATGAACAGACCGCCGATCGTCGGCGCGAGCACCGCGCCGAAGCCGTTGAACGCCTGGGCGAGGTTCAGTCGCTGCGAGGCACGCGCCGGGTCGCCGAACGCGACGATATAGGGGTTGGCGGCGGTTTCCAGAAAGGCAGCACCCGACGCCAGCACGAACAGCGCGCCGAGAAAGGCCGCATATTCGCGGACTTCGGCGGCGGGCCAGAACAGCAAAGCGCCGATCGCGTACAGCGCCAGTCCGGTCAATATGCCTGCGCGGTATCCGAAGCGGCGCATGACCAGACCCGCGGGCAGCGCCATCACGAAATAGCCGACATAGAAGACGAACTGGATCAGGCCGGCCTGCGCACGATTGAGGTCGAGCGCCTTCTGGAACTGGCGAATCAGGATGTCGTTGAAGTTGTTGGCAAGCGCCCAGAGGAAGAACAGGCTGGTGACGAGGATGAAGCCCGTCCGAAATCCCGGCCGGATGAAACGCCCTGTGCTCGACGCGGTGTCAGCTATGTCGGCCATGTGGCTCGAGCCCTTCGCAGCGTGTGCCATGACATCCTCTCTTCGTCGCCTCTGGTGCGATTGCCGCCATCATAGGCCTTGAGAGAGGTTTGCATATATAAAAAATCATGTCACAGGTGAGCAATAAGTGAAGGGATGCAAAAGCCCGATGGTGAAGAGGATCGATGCGCACCAGCATTTCTGGCGCTATCGCACGGTGGAGTATGACTGGATCCAGCCCGGCAGCGTGCTCGCGCGCGACCGGCTCCCGGTCGACGTCCGGCCCGCGCTGGAGGCCGCCGCGTTCGACGGCTGCATCGCGGTGCAGGCCTGCCACAGCGCGGCGGAGACCGACTGGCTGCTCGCGCTCGCGGACGCGACTCCCTGGATCATGGGTGTCGTCGGCTGGGTCGACCTGACCGCGCCCGACGTCGCAGCCCAGCTCGACCGTCACGCATCGCGGTCGCTTGTGGGCATACGGCACATCGCGCAGGACGAACCCGATCCGCGCTATCTGCTGCGCGAGGATGTCCTGCGCGGCGTGCGGACGATCCTGTCGCGCGGTCTCGTCTATGACATACTCGTCCGCGGGCCGGCACAGCTCGCCTGCGTTGCCGACCTGCTCGAAGCGGCCGGGGCGGGGTCGCTGGTACTCGATCATGGCGGCAAGCCCGACATCGCGGGTGGCGAATGGGGCCCCTGGGCCCGGACGATCGCGGCCATCGCCGCCTTTCCAGACGTCACCTGCAAGCTGTCGGGGCTGGTGACCGAGGCCGATCACGCCGCCTGGTCGCCGACCGACATCGCGCAGTATCTCGACCATCTGCTCGCCTGCTTCGGACCGGACCGTCTGATCTTCGGATCCGACTGGCCGGTGTGCCTGCTTGCCGCCGAGCATGCGGCGGTGGTCGACCTGATCGAAACCTTCGTCGCGCGCGCCTGCCCGGGGCACCGCGATGCGATCTTTGGCGGCACGGCGGCGCGCGTCTATCGCTTATCTACTATCGAGGATGGACTATCATGAAGCTGGGACTCGACGGTAAACTGGTGATCGTCACCGGCGGTGGCGCCGGGATCGGCGGCGCGATCTCGACGCTGCTTGCGGAGGAGGGCGCGATCCCCGCGATCCTCGGTCGCAGCGCGCTCGACCCTGCGTTCGAGGCGAATATCCGTGCGCTTCAGCCCGCAACGATGTTCATCCGCACCGAGATGACCGACGACGGCGCCTGCGCCTCGGCAGTCGCGCAGATCGTCGCGGCGGGGCACGGCATCCATGGCCTGGTCAACAATGCGGGCGCCAATGACGGGATCGGGCTGGAAGCGGGAACAGCGGCCTTCCTCGCCTCGCTGGTCGCCAATGTTGGCCATTATTACGGCATGGCGCATCATTGCCTGCCGCACTTGAAGGCCAGCCGCGGCGCGATCGTCAACATCTCGTCGAAGACCGCGCTGACCGGGCAGGGCCAGACCAGCGGCTATGTCGCCGCCAAGGCCGCCCAGCTCGGCCTGACGCGCGAATGGGCGGCGGCGCTGGTCGGCGACGGCGTCCGCGTCAACGCGGTGCTCCCTGCCGAGGTGATGACGCCGCTCTATCGCGCGTGGATCGACACGTTCGACGATCCGCAGGCCAAGCTCGACGAGATCGCGGGCAACATCCCACTTGGCCGGCGGCTGACGACCGACCGCGAGATTGCCGATACCGTGGTGTTCCTGCTGTCGGCGCGGTCGTCGCACACGACCGGGCAGTGGATCATCCCCGATGGCGGCTACACGCATCTCGACCGCACGCTGACCTGACCGGTCAGCCCTGCTCGTCGAGCGCAAAGATGCGTTCGGCGGGCAGCCATTTCTCGCCCGGCTGCGCGCTCGGCAACGGACGCTGGAGGCGCGACATCGCGGCTTCCCACGCGACTACGGCGGGATCGGACGCGTCGGCTGCGGCCTTTGCCTCGGGGTCGAAATCGGGGCCGGTCCGCATCATCATCACCAGCCGGTCATCGCGCTGATAGATGTCCATCGCCTCGATCCCCGCCGCTCGGATCGAGGCGAGCACGGCCGGCGGCACCGCGCGGTGGCGATCGCGATACGCCGCGATCAGCGCGGCATCGTCGTGAAGGTCGAGCAGAAGGCAATGCCACATGATATGGTGTTCCATCGTAAGTAGGGAGTAGGCGACGCGCTTGCAGCGTTCAGCCGTCGGATCCAGCGTCCGACACGCCATGGTCGACGACCCGCTGATACAGCCCGTCGCGCACTTCGGGGGACAGTTGCTCGGCGATCGTCGCGGCGGCGTGGCGCAGCACCGCCTGCGATGCGTCCAGCGTCACGCGTGCGCCCGGGCCATCGACGAACGGCACGGTCAACGCTGCCCGCGCGGACCCCATCACCAGAATCGGCACCGACATGTCGGTGATCGCATTCAGGACCGGACTTGGGGTGGTGTGCAGACCCTTCGCTGCGATCGCGTCCAGCTCCGCCGCCAGCGCGGCCGTGTCGAAATCCGCACCGGCCAGACGCACGTCGTCGAGCATGGCCTGGCGCACGTCCGCCGACTGGAACGCGAGCAGGACGCGTCCCGACGCCGAGCGATGCAGCGGTCGGCGATAGCCAACCCGGATGGCAAAGCCCGACAGGCTGGGGGCCTCGACGCCGACGATCACGACCATCTCGGCACCCGACGCCACCGCCATGTGACAGCTTTGCCCGGTCCGCCGCGCGACTTCGCTCATCACCGGGAGCGCGATGCCGACAAGGTTGCGGACCGGCGGCTGGCTCATGCCGAGCGCGAACAGCCGGTTGGTCAGGCGGTAACCGTCATCGCCCCGCGCGATATAGCGGTGTTCCTCGAGCACCTGCAGCATGCGGAAGATCTCGCTGACCGACCGGCCGAGCGCGGTCGAGATATCCGACATGTTGAGCGGCGCGGTGGCGGCGGCCAGCAGCTCGAGGATCTCGAGCCCCTTTTTGAGCGCGGGCGCCTGATAGCGCGATTTCGTCGTCATGGCTCCCCCGGTGCGCTTTTTGCGGCTTCTACGATCACCCACGCCAAGAACATAGCGGCTCCGGTCGCAGGCTGGTAATTCAGGCCCCGCTATGGCGTGCGATCAGACGCATGGCATGCCGTGACAGACCTGCTAAGGCGGCGGCATGTCGAAAAATCTCAGCACTTCCGGTACCATTGACGTCGATGGCACCACCTATGACTGGCGCCTCGAGAGCGAGCCGCAATGGTCGGACGACGACGGGTGGAAGGGGATGGTCCTTTCGCTGCTCGAAAAGGACTGCCAGCGCGAAGCGATGCTCGAATTTCCCGCCCCCAAGCGCCTGCTGAAGGGGTTGCCGCGCGGGCGGCTCCAGATCGATGATCCGACCATTTCGCGCGGTATCCGGGCGGCGTTGGGCGCAGGCTGGGAGCCGATGTCGCGCGGCAAGCCCGTCGTATTCGTTGTCGACGCCGAGGGCAATTAAGCGCGCCTCCGCGCTACTCCTTCGGTGGGGGCGACACCTGATCGAGGACGTAGCGCGTGAAGCGGGGGAGTGGGCAGGGGTCGCCGCAGCCGGGGACCGGGATCGCGACGGTTTCGGGCGGAGTCTGCGCTGACAGCGGGATGCGGTAGCGCATCTGGTCGAGCCCCTGCGCGACATAGCGGACCTGTACGACGCTTTTGCCGGTCGCGCCACGACGCCACAGCTCGAACACCAGCCCGCCGCCAGGGGCCGCTTCGCCCGCAGCATAATCGCGTAGCGTCCAGTCGAGACCAAGCAGCCCGGCGAGCATCGTCACCGTGCCGTCATGGCCGCTGACGACGACGATCTTCTCTGCGTCGCCGATCGGGTCGGCCAGCGCGGTCGCGCCGGCACCGCGCTGAAGCGTCGCGAGCAGCCGCATCGCGAGATAGCTGCTGGTCTGGCGGCCGACTTCCGGGGTGCGTGTGCGCAGGTCGATGCCGGCGCCATGGACGGTGAGCGCCTTGCCGATCGTCGCCGCGTCGATCCCGCTCCAGCCGGGGAAGGCGAGCCCGTCCGCATAGGCCATGACGAGGCTCTCGGCGATCCCGGCGACCTGCAGGCTGGGCGAGGTGAGGTCGGGCTTGCCCGTCGCGTCGATCCGCATCGTGATCGGCGTATCGCCCAGCCGGCGCTGGACCCGGGTGCGCTCGGTCGTGGAGCACGGGATACGGCGGCATTGCAGCATCAGCGCCTCGAACCGATCGCGGCCGGGGGTCTGACGCGCGTCCCACGCCGCCAGATCGCCGCCGACCCGCGCGGAGATCGCCGCGAGCATCCGCGGGGCATCGAGCGGCGCGAGCGGGGTCTGCGGCGCCTCGAACAGCGGATCGGGGGCCGCCGCCGACTGGTGGATCGGCGCAGCGCACCCCGGCGTCAGGCCGGCGGCGAGCGCGGTCGCGGTCGCCTCGGTGCGCTGCGTGTGGTTCGCCCAGTAATAGACCGCGCAGTCGCTCGCGCCGAGCAGGCCCTGCTGCCGGTAGCGCGCCGCGTACCAGCCGCCGAGCATTGTCACGAGCGCCGCGCCATTCGCGGTCAGATGCCCCGCCGGCACCTTGAAGCGCGGCCAGGCGCGGCGGCTGTAGCGGCCGAGCTCCTCCGGGCTCAACATCGCGCTGCGGACGCCGTGGCGCATGACGATGACGACGCGTTCGAGCTTGTCCTCTCGCGGCGGCGGCGTTTGTGCCGGCGCGAGGGACGAGGCGACCAGCGCAAGGCCGGTCGCGAGCGAGGCTATCCGCATCAGAACTTGGCCCTGACGCCGGCCATGAACGTCCGCCCGTAATCGGTATAGCCCGCAAACTGGTTGTCGCGGACATATTGCCACTGGACGCCGCCGGCGACGTTGATGCCCTGCACGACGAAGGTCACGTTCGGCGTCACCTTGTACGACATGTCGAAATCGAGGCTGCCGAACGCGCTGTCGTTGTTGGCGGCGAGCCCTGCGCCGCCGACGTCGCGCAGCACGTTGCCGCGCCAGCTATAGCTCACCCGCACGCCGACGCGCTCCTTCTCGTAGAAGCCGGTCAGGTTGAAGCTGTCCTTGGCGACGTCGACCAGCGCATCGCGGAAAACGCCGCCGGTCGCCAGCGCATAGGTACCGCCGGTCTTGGTGTGCGTATAGTTGGCCTGCGCGCCGAGCCCGTCGAACGGGGCGGGGAGCATCTTGAACAGCTGCTGATACGCGATCTCGACGCCGGCGACATAGGCGTCGCCGCCGTTCTTGGGCGCGGTCAGGCGATAGGTCTGGCCGTCGAGAACGAAGTCGCGCGTCTGCTGGAACACGAACGTGGTGATGTCCTTGTAGAACACACCGCCGACCAGCGCGCTGCCGGGCGCGAAATACCATTCGACCGTGCCGTCATATTGCCACGCCTCGAACGGCTTCAGCTCGGGGTTGCCGCCGACCGCGGTGAGGACGGTCGGGCTCGAATTGATCGTGAGGCGCGGCGCCAGATCGGCGAGCGACGGCCGGGTGATGACCTTCGACGCGGCGAACCGCATCTGCAGATCGGGCGAGACCTCGGCGACCAGATTGAGCGAGGGCAGGATGTTGTCATAGGTCTTGTCGTAGCTGACGGGCAGCGCGACCTTGCCGTCATCGGCATAGCCCGACGAGGTCTGGCGCGTCCGGGCATAGCGCACGCCGATATCGCCGCGCACTGCGAGGCCGCCAAGCGGGAACGCGAAATCGGCCATGCCGTAGCCTGCGAGGATCTCCTCGCCGATCGCATAGCTGTTGCGCAGATCGCCGCGCGCAAGCG
Organism: Sphingomonas aerolata; assembly: GCF_023935825.1. NCBI lineage: Bacteria > Pseudomonadati > Pseudomonadota > Alphaproteobacteria > Sphingomonadales > Sphingomonadaceae > Sphingomonas > Sphingomonas aerolata. Next base: position 2,112,688 of record NZ_CP098762.1, read on the forward strand.
GCGCGGCGAGCAGCGCCTCCTTGCCGGTGGCGGCGGCGAGGAACCTGGCGGGATCGGGCATCGCCCAGCTGGTCGGCAGGGTGCCGTTCGCGCCCTTCAGGAAATCATCGACCGGAAACGGGACGAAATAGCTCGCGTCGAAATATTTGCCCGCGATGCCGCTGGTGAAATTGATGTCGCGGCGATCATAGGCGCGCGTTCTTTTCTGGTATTTCACCCCCGCACGCAGTGCGCTGACCACGCCGGTCAGGTCGCGCGTCACGTCGAGCTTCGCGGCGCGTTCGCGGTCTTTCGAGTCGTTCACGCGATATTCGATCCGCCGTCCGGGCAGCAGCGCCGGGTTCGACAGGTCGGCGCTCAGCAGCGTCACGTCGGGCAGCCGGTCGCCCGCCTTGCCGAAATCGAACGTCGTCGCGCCGACCGTGCCGAGCAGGCGCGTGCGGTAGATCGGCTCGGGCGTGTTCGAATAGGCCTGGCCGATGCTGCCGTCCGCGGCGATCGTCCAGCCGCCCGCCTGCCAGCGCGCATTGGTGCCGACCAGCCAGTTCTTGTACTGGAGCACCGACGTCTCGCGACCGATCTGCGTGGTAGAGGCGGTCGTCGTCGCACCGGTCAGTACGCCGTTCTCGATCACCGCGCTGCCCGGCACGATCCCGCGCGGCAGGTTGGAGCCATCCGCCGCCGAATAGGTCAGCTCGTCATAGGCGACGTTCAGCCGGCTCCACAGCCCGTCGACGTTCAGCTCGAACCGATCGTCGGGCTTCCACTGCACCGCGCCGTTGATGCCGATCCGGTCGCGATTCTCGCGCTCCAGCGTCGGGCGGATCGCGGTCGGGATCAGGATCGTGTCGCTGTCGAGCGAGCCATTGCCGTCGGTGTCGATCTTTCCGTCCGCCCAGCCGACGCCGGTGATCCGGTCCTGCCGCGTGGTGCGCTCGTCGTAAACGCCCGCGATCAGCGCGCCGAACTTGCCGTCCGGGCTCGCCCAGCTCGCCATGCCCGACAGTCGCGGATCGACCGCATCCGCCAGGCGCGGCGAGCTTGCCGTGGCGGATAGCGACAGCACCGGCTGCTTCAGGTCGAGCGGGCGGAAGGTGCGCAGGTTGATCGTGCCGCCGATGCCGCCTTCGTCGAGGCTCGCGCGCGGGCTCTTGATCACCTCGACCGCGGACATGAGCTCGGACGGCAGCGTGTCGAACCGGAACTGGCGCCCGCTCTGCCCGCTGTCGCGAACATTCTCGTTCACCGCGACCGAGCGATCGTTGAGCGTCACCACCTGGAAATTGGCGCCGAGCCCGCGGATCCGGACGAACACGCCTTCGCCGCGATCGCGAACGATCGAGACGCCGGGGACGCGCTGAAGCGCCTCGGCGATATTCTGCGCGGGAAACTTGCCGATATCCTCGGCCTTGACGACGTCGATGACGTTGGTCGCCTTGCGCTTCTGCGCCAGCGCGCCGGTCAGGCTGCTCGCATAGCCCGTCACGACGATCTCGCGGGTCTCGTCGTCCGGCGTGGTCGCTGCGGTCTGCGGCGCTGCGGTCTCGACCGTCGCGGCAACGATCAGCGCGCCATTGGGCTGCTGGCGGACCATCAGCCCGGTGCCGGCGATCAGCCGCTCGACCGCGGCGTGCGGTGCCATCGTGCCGTCGATCGCGGGTGCGGTCCGACCGGCAACCGCAGCGGGCGTGAACAGGATGTCGATGCCGCTCTGGCGGGCGAGCGCTTCGAGCGACCGGCCGAGCGACTGGGCACCCAGATGCACGCGTACCATCTTGGCCTGCGCGATCGCCGTGGCGGGTGCAAAGGCGGTCGACAGCGCGGCGCAGGCTGCGCCCATCACGAATGAACGGCGCAGGCGCCGGCGATTGGTCGTCACGGTGTTCATCCCCCCAAGGAAGGCGGCGATACTGCCGCACCTCCTCGACGGGCGAGCCGCGATCTACCCCACCCCGCTGACGCGAATTTTTATCCGCCGAGCAGGACGGCACCGTCCATCGTTCGCAACCGCAAACCGAGCAGCGCCGCGAGCGCACGCCCCAGCGCGACATTGTCGCCCATCCGGTACATGCCGCTCACCTGCAGTCCGGCGGCCGCGGGATCCGCGATCACCAGCCGTGTCGCGCTGTACCGGTTCGCCTCCTCGGCAACCGTCGCGAGCGTATCGTCGTGAAACGCGGCACGACCGCTGGTCCAGGCCCGTGTCGCCGCGAGGTCGGGACGATCGATCACATCGTTCCGCAGCCGCGACCCGTCGGTCAGGAGCTGCGCAACGCCAGTTGAAGTCGTAGCGACGATCGTCGCCCGCCCCTCGATCGCGGTAAAGGCCGCCCCGTCGCGCGCGTCGCAGCGCAGGTCAAAGCGGCCCGCGCCGGCGCTCATCGCGCGGTCGGCCGCGGTGATCGTGAACGGGGTCGCGGATGGCGCCACCGTCAGGTCGATGCGACCTTGCGCCAGCCAGAGCCGCCGCCGCCGCTCGGTCGCGACCACATGAAGCCGGGTGACCGCGTCGAGCAGCAGGGCCGAGCCGTCGGGCAGCACGATCCGTCGCTGCTCGCCGATCCCCGTCCGATACGGCGTCGCGGCATAGGCGGCTTGGAACACACCGGTTCCCGCGACGGCCGTGACCGCGAGTGCCGCAACCCCGCCCAGCGCGCGGCGGCGCGTCACCACCGGCGCGCGCGACGGTGCGGTTCCCGGGACCATGTCCCACAGGTCGGTCGCGCGCTCAAACCGTTCGGCATGTTCGGGGTTCGCGGTCAGCCATTCCCAAAAGACGATCGCGTCCCGTGCGCTGACGTCGTCCGCGTTGAGCCGCGCGATCCACTGCGCCGCGGTGCGTTCGGGCGCCGCCTTGTCCGAAAACATCCGGTCTAGGGATTTGCGGCCATGCATTGCGTGCTCACCAATCCTCCGTCCAATCGACCAGGAAGGTCATCGCCTTGGCCATGTGCTTTTCGACCGCACTCTGGCTTATTCCCAGACGCGCAGCAATCTCGCGATATTTATACCCGTCGAGCCGCTGCATCAGGAAGATCTCGCGCGTCCGCGGGCTGAGACGATCGAGGCCCTCGCGCACCCGGTCGAGCCGCGCCTTCGCGATCAGCACTTCGTCCTGGATCGGCGAACAGTCGCGCAGCCACTCGATCGCTCCCGCGTCTTCGCTCGCGCCGCGAACGGCCTCGCGCCGAAATGCATCGCGGCCACGATTGACCGCCGCATGGACAAGGAACGCCTCGTCGTTGCGCGGCGCCGCGGGCAGGGTCGCCAGACTGACATAGGCGTCGTGGAGCAGATCCTCGCCATCCGCCCGCCGCGTCAGCCGTTCGACCTGCGCGCGCAGACGCGACCAGCCCGCCCAGAGGCGACCGGCCCCGGTATCGATTATGCTGAGCTCGGACGTCCCCATCGGCCCAGGCGGTATGCGCCCGCCGGTTCAGTTTGATGACGTGCCGGCGACGGATCCGTGACACGCGACGATGCCGCGCCGGTGTCAGCCGGCAGGGCGGCCTGGCGCCTGCCACCCCCCGCCGAGCGCACGGAAGAGGTCGACTTGCGCCCCCGCGATGCGGGCGTCCGCTGCGGCAAGCTCGGTATCGGTATCCGCCAGCGTCCGCTCGGCATCGAGGACGTCAAGAAAGTCGATCTGGCCTTCCCGCTGGCGCGCGCGGGTGATGCGCGCGGCGGTGGCGGCGTTGTCGTGCGCGGATTGGAGTTGCGTGCGGCGATCGAGTTCGCGCGCATAGTTGGACAGCGCGGTCTCGGTTTCCTCAAGCGCGGTCAGCACGCTGCCGTCGAAACTGGCGAGCGCGCCGCGTGTATCGGCCTCGGCGCCGGCGATGCGCGCGCGCGCCGCGGACTGGTTGACCGTCCAGTTGAGCAGCGGGCCAAGCAGCCAGCGGACCGGCCCGCCGGTGAAGACGTCGCCGACGCTGAGCGCGGTCGAGCCGATCGACCCGCCGAGCGCAATCTGCGGATAGAGCTGCGACGTCTGCACCCCGATCCGCGCGGTGGCGGCGGCGAGGCGGCGTTCGGCGGCGTGCACGTCGGGGCGGCGCGCGAGCAACATCGCGCCGTCGCCGATCGGGATCGGCCGGTCGAGACGCGGCGTGGTCGTGCGCGCGCCGGCGCTGGCGGGCAGGTCCTGCGGGGTGCGGCCGGTGAGGGTGGCGAGGCGGAAGAGCGCCGCCTGACGCTCGGCCTCGATCTGCGGGATGTTCGCGGCGCGCTGGTCGCGCAGGGCAGCGATCCGGACCTGATCGAGACGCGCGGCGCGACCTGCATCGACCCGCTTGCCGGTCAGCGTGTTCGACTTGTCGAGCAGGTCGACGATCCGCCGGGCGACCGCGAGGCGTTCGGCGGATGATGCGGCGTCGACATAGGCGCGCGTTGTGGCGGCGACGATCGAGACCCGCACCGCGTCGGCATCGGCCTGCGCCGCGCCGACGTCGCCGCGCGCGGCCTCGACGTTGCGGCGGACGCGGCCGGCCAGATCGACCTCGTAGCTGACGTCGAGCCCGACATCGTAGGTGGCGCGCTCGCGGTCGAAGCCGGGCAGGTTCTGGAGCTGCGAGGTTCGCGCGTAATTGCCGCTGCCGCTGGCGTTCACCTGCGGCTCGCGATCGGTCTTGGCGCCGCGCAGCGACGCGCGGGCGCTGTCGAGCCGGGCGACGGCGACGCGCAGGTCGGTGTTCGCCGCCAGCGCGTCGGCGACGAGGCCGTCGAGGACGGGGTCGCGGTACATCCGCCACCAGTCGTTATCGGGCGCGGTCGTGATCGTAGCGGCGTTCGCGGTGACGAACGATGCGGCGGCCTTGGGCGGGGTGATCGGCGCGACATAGTCGGGGCCGGCGGCGCAGGCCGCAAGCGTCAGCGCCGAGAGGCTCGCGAGGAGGACGGACTTCATGATGCTGGTCCTATTCGGCTGGCTGAAGGGTCGCGGCGGGGGCTGGCTTGCGGCGTTCGAACCGCAGCGCCAGCGCCCGTGCGACGACATAGAAGGTAGGGGTGAAGAGCAGCCCGAACCCGGTCACGCCGATCATCCCGAAGAACACCGCGGTGCCGAGCGCCTGGCGCAGTTCGGCGCCGGCCCCGTCGGCGATCACCAGCGGCACCGCGCCGAGGATGAACGCGAAGCTCGTCATCAGGATCGGTCGCAACCGATCCTTCGCCGCGCGCACCGCCGCCTCGACCGGCGACAGCCCGTCCTGCTCCTCGGCCTGCTTGGCGAACTCGACCACGAGGATCGCGTTCTTGGCGGCGAGCGCGATCAGCACGACCAGCCCGATCTGCGTAAGGACGTTGTTGTCCATCCCGCGCAAATTCACCCCGGTCATCGCCGCGAGCAGGCACATCGGCACGATCAGGATGATCGCGAGCGGTAGCGTCAGGCTCTCATATTGCGCGGCGAGGACGAGGAAGACGAACAGCACGGCCATCCCGAAGACCAGCGCAGCGGTGCTGCCGGCCGCCTTTTGCTGGTAGGCGATGCCGGTCCATTCATGCGCATAGCCCGCGGGCAGCGACGCATCGGCGAGCTTTTCCATCGCCACCAGCGACTGGCCCGAGGAATAGCCCTTCGCAGTGTCGCCATCGACCTCGACCGCCGGGAACAGGTTGTATCGGACGACGCGGTACGGGCCGGTCTTGTCGCGGAACGTCGAGACCGAGCCGACCGGGACCATCTGGCCCGAATTGGAGCGGGTCTTGAGGTTGGCGATGTCCGCGGTGGTGTTGCGGAACGGTGCGTCGGCCTGCGCGGTGACGCGGTAGGTGCGCCCCAGCAGGTTGAAGTCGTTGACGAACGCCGAGCCGAGATAGACCTGCAACGCCTCGAACACGCGCTCTGGGGGGACGCCGAGCAGATTGGCCTTGGCGCGGTCGACATCGGCGAAGATGCGCGGCGTGGCGGTATCGAAGAAGGTGTAGACCTGCGCCAGGCCCTTGGTCTGGTTCGCCTTGCCGATCAGGTCGTAGCTCGTCTTGCCGAGGTCGCCAAAGCCGTGGCCGCCCTGGTCCTGAACCATCAGGCGATAGCCGCCGGCCGAGCCGATGCCCTGGATCAAGGGCGGCGGGACGATCAGCAGGCGTGCCTCGGTGATGTCGCCGGTCGCCTTCTGCGATTCCGCCATGATGCTGGCGAGCGTGACGCCGAGTTTCTTGCGCTCGGCAAAGCTCTTGAGCGGAATATAAGCGGCGGCCGAGTTCGGGGCGAGGGTCTGCGATGGGCCGTCAAAGCCCGCGAGCATGACCGCGCCCTTGACGCCGGCAAGCGGCAGGATGCGTTTTGCGACCTTCTGCATTACCGCGTCGGTACGCTCGACCGACGAGCCGGGGGGCAGCTGGATGACGGTCAGGAAATAGCCCTGGTCCTGCGCAGGGACGAAGCCCGACGGGGTGACCACGAAGACCCCGACCGTGACCGCGATCAGCGCGGCATAGGCGACCATCATCCGCTTCGGCGCGGCGACGAGGCGCGCGGTGAGGCGGGCATAGCTTTCGCTCATCCGTTCGAACCCGCGGTTGAACGCGTCGCCCGCGCGGCGCACCGTGCGGGTCAGGCGGTTGCCCGAGCCGGCAGGGGCGTTGGGCTTGAGCAACATCGCGGCGAGCGCCGGCGACAGCGTCAGCGAGATGAGCAGCGAGATGATCGTCGCGGTCGAGATCGTCACTGCGAACTGGCGGTAGAACGCGCCGGACAGCCCGGTGAGGAACACCGTCGGGATGAACACCGCGCACAGCACGAGCACGATCGCGACGAGCGCACCCGACACCTCGTCCATCGACGTGCGCGCGGCCTCCAGCGGCGAGAGCCCGTGTTCGAGGTTGCGCTCGACATTCTCGACCACGACGATCGCGTCGTCGACGACGATCCCGATCGCGAGGACGAGGCCGAAGAGCGACAGGTTGTTGAGGCTGTAGCCGAATGCGGCGAGCACTGCGAAGGTGCCGATCAGCGAGACCGGGATCGCCACGATCGGGATGATCGCCGCGCGCCATTTCTGCAGGAAGACGAGGATGACGAGCACGACGAGGATCATCGCCTCGAACAACGTATGCTTCACCGCGTCGATCGACTGCGCGATGAATTCGGTCGGATTGTAGATGACTTTGTATTCCAGGCCCTTGGGAAAGCGCTTCGACATGCTTTCCATTTCGGCAGTGACGGCCTGCGCGGCGCCGAGCGCGTTCGAGCCGGGACGCTGGAAGACCGCGGCGATGACGGTGGGCTTGCCGCTGAGATAGGTGTTGGCGCCGTAATCCTGCGCGCCGAGCTCGACGCGGGCGACGTCCGAGACGCGGACCTGGCGGCCTTGCGTGTCGGTGCGGATGACGACGTCGGCGAACTGCTTGGGATCGGTCAGGCGTCCTTGCGTCTCGACGTTGAGCTGGAACGCGCTGTTGCCCTTGTCGTAGGGCGGCTGGCCGAGCGTGCCGGCGGCGACCTGAACGTTCTGTGCGCGGAGCGCTGCGACGATCTCGCCTGCGGTGAGGTCGAGCGCGGCCGCGCGTCCGGGGTCGATCCAGACGCGCATCGAATAATCGCGCGCGCCGAACAGCTGCACGTCGCCGACGCCGTCGATGCGGCTGAGGCGATCGCGGACCTGGGTCAGCGCGTAGTTGGAGATGTAGCCGCGATCGAGCGAGTTGTCGGGCGAGATGAGGTTCACGACCATCAGAAAGTCGGGCGACGTCTTCCGCGTGACGACGCCAAGCCTTTGCACGTCCTCGGGCAGGCGCGGGACCGCGACCGCGACGCGGTTCTGGACGAGCACCTGCGCGGCATCGAGGTCGGTGCCGATCTTGAAGGTGACGGTGATCGTCACCTTGCCGTCGCCGGTCGATTGCGACGACTGGTAGAGCATGTTGTCGACGCCGTTGATCTCCTGCTCGATCGGCGCGGCGACGGTTTCGGCGACCGTCTCGGCCGACGCGCCCGGATAGGTCGCGCTGACGGTGACGGTCGGGGGGACGATGTCGGGATATTGCGACACCGGCAGCGCCATATAGGCGATCGCGCCGACGATCGTGATGATCACCGCGATCACGCCCGCAAAGATCGGCCGGGTGATGAAGAAGCGCGAGAAGCGCATGGGAATTTCCTCGGTAGAGGGGCGCGCTCGATCGCTCCGTCATCCTGATGACAATCAGGATCCAGAGCCAACAGCGTGACGTTTCGAACTCTGGATCCTGACTTTCGTCAGGATGACGGACTTTATTGGGAGAGCGTGGCCTCACCCGAGATGGGCTGGACCGAAGCCGGCGCTGCCGCCCCGGTCGCGACCGCGATCCGGCCCGGCTTCGGTGCGACGGTCGCGCCAGGCATGGCCATCTGCGTCCCCTGGATGATGATCCGGTCGTTCGGCCCGATCCCCGAGCGGACGATCCTGAGGCCATCGACCACAGGCCCCAATTCGACCGGTTTCTGGCTCACGACGTTCTTCGCATCGATCGTCAGCAGCACTTTCCGCGCCTGATCGGTCTGCACCGCATCGTCCGGCACCAGCAGAGCCTGCCGCGTGCCCGCACTCGCAAGGCGCATGTTGCCGAACATTCCCGGCGTCAGGAAATAGCCCGGGTTCGCGAGCACCGCGCGGCCGCGGATCGTGCCCGAGCGCTGGTCGAGACCGTTGTCGGTGAAGTCGAGCTTGCCCTTCCAGCGATGCTCCGTCTCGTCCTGCAACTGGATCTCGACCGCCGCCGGGGTCGCGCCGGGCTGCCGTGCGCGCTGCGTCTTGAGGTAGAGCGCCTCCGACCCGTCGAAATTGAAGTAGATCGGATCGAGCGCGTTGATCGTCGTCAGCACGGTGCCGCCGGTGCCTTCGCCGCCCGCGACCTGGTTGCCGGCATCGACGCGGCGATCGGAGATGCGCCCGCCGATCGGCGCGCGAACCTGCGTGAAGCCGACGTCGAGTGCGCGGGCACGTTCGCGCGCCTGCGCGGCGGCGAGTGCGGCGCTGGCGGCTTCGAGCTTGCCACGCAGCGCGTCGACCTCACCCGCCGAGACGGCCTCGTCGGCGACCAGCCGCTGCGCGCGGCCGAGGTCGGTCCGCGCGAGCGACAAGGCGCTCCTGGCGCTCGCGACGTTGGCGTGCGCCTCGGCCAGCGCGGCGGCGAACGGGCGCGAGTCGATCGTGAAGAGCAGCTGTCCCTTGCGGACGATATCGCCGTCATGGAAGTGGACGCCGGTGACTTCGCCCGCGACACGCGGCCGGATCTCGACGCTGCGGCTCGGCGCGAACCGGCCGACATAATCGTCCCATTCGCTGACCTGTCGCACCAGCGGCGACGCGACCGTCACCGAGGCGGGCGGGGGCGCCGCCATCGCCGCATCGGGCTGATCGAGCAGCCGGACGCCGATCGCGCCCACCAGCGCGACCGGCACGAGCAGCATCGCGCCGCGCTGCCAAATGGGTCTGCGTCGGGGGGCAGGGGCCTCCACCGGCGCGGCGTCGGCCGTTTTGATCGGGGAAAACACGGTCATGCCGCGTCGCTCCGTGATCGATCGGCTGACGTGCACGTGAATCTGGGATATGCCATGGGATTGCCCCCCGTTGTAATGGACATGCGTCACCGATCGTCGGTGCGCGCGGCATCGACAGTCCAGATGACGAGCGTGGACGATATCCGGTCGCCGGCATTACGCCGTGACCGGTCTGAAAACTGCGGAATTCTTGGCGTTCGACTAGGACAGTGTCGGCAACTTCGCTGGCCGGAAGACGATTGACGGACGACAATTTGACCGACCATCGGCCGGGACTGTTTGTCTACCGGCTGGTATATAAAGCGCCGCGGAAACCTGTCAACCAGATTAACATACCGTATGGTAGTTTAATCGCGACGGCCGGGGATCGGCTATTGGTCGACAAACGCCCAGCGCAATGTTTTCGCCAGGTTGCGTGTGCCCGACGTGACGACGGGCCGCATCAAGGCCGGCGACCCCGCCAGCCCATGCATTCGCCGCGCCCATGCGGGTAGCAGATCGACCGCGGCCTGCATCACCATACGCTGGACGGGCAGGGCGAGCGGGTTCGCGGGTGTCTGCTCGAGCACGAACCGGGCAACCTCGCGCGTCCGGGCATCCGCGACGAGCTGCGGGCGCATGGTCTGCAGATAACGGTCCGTTCCCGCCCGATCCCGCGGCAGCGATGCGGCGCCAAGCAGTTCGCCGACCTCGGCGAACGCTGCATAATAGGCGTCCTGCTCGGCCATGCCGAGCCGGTGGTCGCCGAAACGCTGCCACGCGGCGAGAAAGCACCAGGCCTCCGAGACATGGACCCAGGCGAGCAGTGCGGGATCGTCCGCGCGGTAGGGCGTGCCGTTAGGGAGCGTCCCGGCGATGTGCGCGTGCACCGCGCGGACACGCGCGATCACCGCCTCCGCATCGGTGCGCTCGCCATAGGTCGTGACCGCGATGAACCGCGCGGTGCGCCGCAACCTGCCGAGCATGTCTGTGCGGAAGTTCGAATGATCCCAGACGCCCGCCAGAACCGCCGGGTGCAGCATCTGCAGCAGCAGTGCCGCGACGCCGCCGACCATCATGCTGACCACGTCGCCATGCACTGTGCCGATCACCGCATCGGGCGCGAACATCGCCGCAGCGCTGCGCTCGACCGGCGCCTCGCCGCGCGCCTGGTCGTTGAACAGCGCACGCACCTGCCCGACGATCCGGGCCTTGGCGCCGGATCTGGCCCGCTCGCGCAGCAGAGTAGGAAGGTCTTTCATCATGGCATGAACGCGCGATCGGCATTTTCGCGCCTGACGACGGAGCGGCTACGGAATTGGCGGTCCGTGATTGCGCTGACGGGATCCGCGCGCGACAAGCACGCATTCGACAGGAGAATGTAATGCGTCTTGCCTTTGCCCTATTGCTGCTGCCCACCGTGCCGATCGTCCTCGCCGCCGCCCCGGCGCCGGTGGAGACGCAGCGTGTCGCGGCGCAGGATGCGGCACTGCTCGCATTTCTTGACAAGGCCTATGACGAACAGCTTGATCTCAGCCCGGAATCGCTGACCCAGCTCGGGCTGAAGACGCATTATGACCGGCTCGACGATTATACCGACGCCGCCGCGGTTCGCGCGCAGGCCCTGTCGGAGCGGCAGCTGAAGGCCATGCGATCGCGGTTCCGTCCCGACGATCTGGGCGAGAGTGCGCGGGTCAGTTACCGGCTGTTCGAATATGAGGTCGACCGCGGGCGGCAATCGCTGCGGTTCCGCAAGCTGCGCTTCCCCGTCACGACCAACGGCAGTCCCGCGGGCGACATCCCGGTGTTGCTGATCAACAACCACAAGGTCGATACGCTCGCCGACGCGCAGGCCTATATCGCACGGCTGCGCGATACCGAGCGCGTCATGCGCGAGGTCAGCACGACGATGCGCGAGCAGGCGGCGGCGGGAATCATCCCCAACAAAGTCAATTTCGCACCCGCCCGCGCCGATGCACGCGCCGTGCTGGTCGGTGCCCCGTTCGACGCGGGCGCGGATTCGACGGTCATGGCCGATTTCCGCAAGAAGGTGACCGCGTTGGCAGTGCCCGCGGCGACCAAGGCGACGTTGCTGGAGGAGGCGCGCGCGGCGCTGACGGGGCCGTTCCGTGCCGGCTATGACCAGCTGTTCGCGACGCTCAACGCGATCGAGCCGCAATCGAAGGGCAATTTCGGGGCCTGGAATCTGCCCGATGGCGCGGCCTATTATGCCGACCGGCTGAAGACCTCGACCACGACCGCGCTGACCGCCGACCAGATCCACGATCCGGGCCTGAAACAGGTCGCCGCGATCCGGCAGGAGATGGAGGCGATCAAGCGCGAGGTCGGGTTCACCGGCACGCTCGAACAGTTCTTCGACAAGATCCGCACCGATCCCCAGTTCAAATATCCCAACACCAGTGCGGGGCGCGAACAGTATCTCGGCGACGCGCGCGCCGTGATCGCGTCGGTGATGGCGGCGGCCCCCCGCTATTTCCGGACCCTGCCCAAGGCGCCGCTCGAGGTGCGCGCGGTCGAGAAATGGCGGGAGGGCACGACGTCCACCGCCTTCTACAACCCGCCGTCGGCGGACGGATCGCGGCCCGGCATCTATTACGTCAACCTGGTCGACATGAACCAGACGCAGAAGGTCCAGGTCGCTGGGATCGCGGCGCATGAGGGCGCCCCGGGCCATCATTTCCAGATCGCGCGCCAGCAGGAGCTGACCGGCATCCCCAAGTTCCGCAAGTTCGGCGGCTATGGCGCCTATATCGAGGGCTGGGGGCTGTATTCGGAGCGGCTCGCGAACGAGATGGGGGTCTATAAGGATCCCTATGCGCGGTTCGGCATGCTGTCGCTCCAGGTGTGGCGCGCGATCCGGCTGGTGCTCGACACGGGCATCCATGCCAAGCGCTGGAACCGCGACCAGGCGATCGCCTATTTCAAGGCGAACAGCTCGGTCTCCGACAAGGACATCGCGCGCGAGGTGGACCGGTATTTCAACTGGCCGGGGCAGGCGACCAGCTACATGGTCGGTCAGCTCAAGATCGCCGAACTGCGCGCGCGCGCCGAACGCGAACTGGGGTCGCGGTTCGACATTCGCGATTTCCACGAAGCCGTGCTCGACCAGGGCGCGCTGCCGCTCGACGTGCTCGACGAACAGGTCGGTCGCTACATCGCCGCGCACCGGCAATAAGGGGCGCGACGATGCATCCGGACACGCCGCGCGAAGCGGACCGCCGCGCCCTGTTGAAGGGCGCGCTCGCACTCCCGGCGATCGGCTGGCCGGGCATGGCGCAGGCAGCCGTCGCCGCCGATCCGCTGACCGGGCCGGGCATATCGCTCGCACTGGCGCAGCGGCGGGCGGCACAGATCGCAAGGGTCCACTACGCCATCTCGCTCGACGTCACCGCCGCGGACCGCGCGGTCGGGTCGGTCGTGATCCGGTTCGACCGGGTCAGGGGCAGCGGCGACCTCGTCCTCGATTTCCGCGGAACGATGGTCACCGGGCTGGAGGCGAACGGTGTGGGGGTCCCGGCCACCGCGCGACGCGATGGCCATCTCGTGCTGCCCGCGCGCGTGCTGAAGACGGGTGCCAACAGCGTGTCGGCGCGCTTCGAGACCCCGATCGCGAGCGCAGGCGCCGCGATCATCCGCTTCAAGGACCCGGCCGACGGACGGACCTATCTCTACACATTGCTGGTGCCGTCGGACGCCAATCTGCTGTTTCCCTGCTTCGATCAGCCCGACCTCAAGGCCCGCATCCGCTGGGACGTGGTCGCGCCCGAGGGCTGGACGGTGATCGCCAACGGGCCGGTCGCCGCGAAGACTCCGACAGGCGCCGCGACCCGCTGGCGGTTCGCGGAAACCGTGCCGATCTCCACCTATCTCGCCGCCTTTGCCGCCGGGGCCTGGGTGGGCACGACATCGGCCCCCGCCGGGGAGCAGCCGATCACGCTCTACGCCCGCCATTCGCGCGCCGCCGAGGTCGATGCCGAGACACAGCTTGCGACCAATCGCGCGGCGGTACGCTGGCTCGCCGACTGGTTCGGCATCGCCTTTCCCTTCGCCAAGCTCGACCTCGTGCTCGCGCCGGCCTTTCCCTTCGGCGGCATGGAGCATGTCGGCGCGGTCTTCTACAACGAGGACCGCTTCGTCTTCCGCGAGCCGCCGACGCTGCCGCAGCGGCTGGCGCGCGACCAAACCATCTATCACGAGATCAGCCACCAGTGGTTCGGTGACCTCGTCACGATGCGCTGGTTCGACGATCTGTGGCTGAAGGAGGGGTTCTCGACCTTCATGGCCGCACGGATCCAGGCGGACCTGCAACCGGACAGCAACGCCTGGACGACGTTCCTGCTGTCGATCAAGACGCCCGCCTATCGCGCCGACGCGACCAGCGGCACGGCGCCGCTCTGGCAATCGCTCGACAATCTCGACGCCGCGAAGAGCAATTACGGACCGATCGTCTACAACAAGGCGCCGGCGGTCATCAAGCAGCTGGCCTTCTTCGTCGGCGAGGACGGGTTCCGGCGCGGCCTGAACCTGTTCCTTACCCGTCATCGCTATGCGAATGCGACCTGGCAGGACCTGCTCGGCGCGGTGGGTGAGGCGTCGGGCATCGATCTGGCTGCGTTCGGTCGCAACTATGTCCTGCGCGCGGGGCTGCCGCGGATCGAGACCGCGCTGACGCTCGCGCGGGGGCGGATCGATGCGCTGGTGCTGAAACAGCGACCGGAGAGCAGGCTGCCGGGTGATCCGGGCGGCGCCTGGCCGATGAAGGTCCGCGTCCGCCTCGGCTATCACGACCGCGACGACGTCGTGCTCGACGCATGCTTCGAGGGGGCGGTTGCGACCGTCGACAAGGCCGCCGGACTGCCCGCGCCCGACTATGTCTGGGCGAATGACGACGACCAGGGTTACGGCCTGTTCATGCCCGACGACCGGACCGTCGCGTGGATCGCCGCACACGTTGGCAGCGTGACGGACAGCCTGTTGCGCGCGATCCTGTGGAGCGCGCTCTGGGACGTCGTCCGCGACCGCCGGCTGCCGCCCGAACGCTATCTTGCGGTGCTGCTGCGCGAGCTTCCTGCCGAGCGCGACGAACAGATCTCGCGTGCGATCCTGTCGCGCGGGGCGGCGGCGCTCGACGTCTACCTCACCGAGGCGCGTGGCGCGGGGCTCCGGGCGGGCTGGGAGACCGCGCTGCTCGCGCGGATCGACGATGCGGCGATCGGCTATGGACTGCGCAAAGACGCGCTCGATCGACTGATCGCGACCGCGCGGACGCCGCTCGCGCTCGACCGCCTCCGCGCCCTGCTTGACGGCCGCGCGCGACTGGCCGGCGAGCTTATCCGCCAGCCGACACGCTGGGCGATCGTCCGGCGGCTGATCACGATCGGCGCGCCCGACGCGGGCACGCGCTTCACCGCCGAGCGCGCGCGCGATAGCTCGACCGAGGCCGCGAAGGATGCCTTCGTCGCGGAGGCGGCATCCCCGCGGGCTGCGGTGAAGACCGCCTATTTCAAGCGCTATTTCGACGATGCCGGGCTCAACGAGGCATGGGCGAGCGAAAGCCTTGGCGCGTTCAATGCGGACGGGCAGGCGGCGTTGACGATCGGGTTCCTGCGGCCGGCGCTCGATCGCCTGCTGTGGATCCGGCAGAATCGCCGCATCTTCTTCCTGCCCGCCTGGATCGACGCATTCATCGGCGGGCAGGTGAGCCCGGAGGCGCTGCGCATCGTCGACGATTTCCTTGGCGAGCAGCGGTCGCTGCCGATCGACGTACGCCGCAAGATCCTGCTGGCGCGCGACGAACTGGCGCGCACCGTCGCCATTCGAAAGACTTAGCCGCCGGGACGATATCGCCGCGCGACATGCCCCTTTAGCTCGTCGGGATGGAAATAGACCGGGCGCAGCGTGCCGCCGGCGTAGCGCGCGGTCTGGTCGGCGAAGTGCGGGGACGCGGGATCGCCGCTCTGGCCGCCGACCATCACCGCCGTCGCCTTCACCCGCGGTCCGAATTCTACGACCGCGACGAAGCTGTTGCCGCTGGTCCCGTAATAGCGCTTCGTCCCCGGCCAGCGCTTGGCGCCGAATGATGCGAGGCTGCCCCATTGCGCGGACGTGAAGGGGATGGGCGTCGACGCGCGCGCATCGTCGAAATGCGGCTGGATCGCGTCGTCGAGCCGCTGGAAGCGGTTGATCGCCTGCCACGGCGTTCGCCAGTCGCCAAAGTCGCAGGTCAGCTGATCGACCGCGGCCGACAGCGCGGCGAGCTTGGCCTCCGGCGTGACGCGCGTGGCGATGTAATCGGGCACGTTCATCCGCTCGGCCTGTGCGAACCCGCCGACCTCGCGCCACAGCTGATCGCCCCAGAACACCGCAAGGCTGGTGGCGACCGAGTCATAGCCCCAGCGGCGATCCCAGCGATCGAGCAGCGCGATCGGCGCCGCGAGTTTCGCCCGCCGCGGATCGCCGGCCGGCAGTGCCCGCCAGGCGTCGACCAGGCCGGGGAGAAGCCGTGCGAAGGCGGGGAGGTAGGAATCATAGGCGGCGGCACGCAGCGTCTCCGCGGTCCAGCCGCGTTTCCCGGTCAGCAGCAGATCCGCATGGATGCCGCGCGCATTGCCGCCGACCTGATCCATGTAGCGGGGATAATCCGCTGCGCGCGGACTATCAGGTCCGGCCGCGCTCCAGGGCCAGTCATTGGTGTTGTGCACCCAGCCGGTGCGCGGGTCCGCGACGCTCGGCAGCGTGGCGAGCCCGTGCAGCCCGCGCCAGTCGGTCGCCGGGTCGCTCCCGTCGACGGGCCGGGTATAGTCGAACTGATCACTTCTGACCGGCATGAACTGCGGCATCAGGAACGCGATCTCCCCCTTGGCGTCGGCGAACAGCGTGTCGTTTGACGCATTCGCCTTGCGCTGCGCAACCGCCATATAGCCTGCCAGGTCGGTCGCCTTGGTCCGCAGATAGCTTTGCTCGAGCGCAGGCACGGGCTTCCACATCAGCGCGGTCGCGATCCAGCGTCCCGCCTTGCTCGCGACGATCGGGCCGTGATGCGTGCGATAGGTCGTGAAACGGCGCGTGCCCGACGTCCCGTCGGCGTTGCGGACGCGTAAAGTGACGACCCTCGTGGTGACCGGCCGCAGCGCCTTGCCGTAGCGATAGCGGTAGCCCGTGTCGCCGCGGACGACGCGTTCGGCAAAGTCATCGACATTGTCGACCGTCGATGACGTGTGCATCCAGCCCGCACTCGGGTTGAAGCCCTGATAGATGAAGAACTGGCCCCAGGTGCTCGCGCCATAGGCGTTGAGCCCCTGATCGCTCGTCATCTGCGCTTCCGAGCGGAAATAGAAGCTGGTGTGCGGGTTGATCAGCAGCAGCGCATGGCCGTTCGCGGTCAGGCGCGGCGCGATCGCGATGCCGTTCGACCCCGACGGTTCGCGCGGCACCATGCCCAGCTCTTCGGGGCTTGGCGGCGTCGGCGTACCGTAGAAGGTCTTGAGGTCGCTTAGCGATATCCGCTCGATATCGCCGCCGATGCTGCCCTCGGTAAAGCTCAGCGCCATCCACGGCTCGAACCGGGTCAGGACCTTTGGCTTCACCTGCGGATGGGTCGCCAGATAATGGTTCAGTCCGTCCGCCCAAGCCTGCATCAGCGTCCGCAGCCACGCCGGGCTCGCCGCATAGTCGCGCTGGAGTTCAGCTGGGTCGACGAACAGCCGCTGCCGCAAATCGGCCCAGACCGCGTCCTCGCCGTCCGCCTCCGCGCTCCGGCCGAGCGCGGTCAGGTAATTCGCCTCGATCCGCGCAAAGTCATCCTCGGCCTGTGCGTAGATCAGCCCGAACACCGCATCCGCGTCGGACCGGCCGCGGACATGCGGGATCCCCCAATCGTCGCGGGTGATCGTCACGCGTCCCGCCTGGGCCTCCCACCGTGCCCGCTCGGTCGGTGGGGCACTGGGCGCCGTCGTCAGCATCGCCACCAGGATCATCGGCGTGCGGGCGTGTCGAAGGATCATGGCCATCGCGGCAGCCTAAGCCGCAAACCGAGGAATGACCATGCGTCGCCCCCGCCGTCACGACGGGGTCGACACGGTGCCCCGCGGTTAGGCGGCCTGGGCGGCCATACGCGCGGCGAGCTTTTCTTCTTCGGTCCACACCTTGCGCTCACGCGGCGGCTTGGGCGCCTTCACCTGCTTGACCGGGCCACCGCCCAGCACCGGCGCACGCTTGGTCGAGTGACGCGCGACTTCGCAATGCCATTCGTGATCGTCATGCACGGTCAGCGTGCGCCCGATCTCGCGCTCGACGTCGTGCAGCCATGCGCGCTGCTCGGCATCGCACAGCGTGACCGCGAAGCCGCTGCGGCCCGCACGCCCGGTCCGGCCGATCCGGTGGACATAGCTTTCGGGCAGGCTCGGCAGGTCGTGGTTGAAGACGTGCGTCACCGTGTCGACATCGATCCCGCGCGCCGCAATGTCGGTCGCGACGAGCACCTGGACGGTGCCGGCACGGAACGCGTCGAGCGCACGCTCGCGCTGACCCTGCGACTTGTTGCCGTGCAGCGCCTCGGCGGTGATCCCCGCTTCGCCGATGAACGCACAGACGTCGTTGGCGATGTTCTTCTGGAGCGTGAACACGACCGCCTGACCGATGTCCGGCGTGCGCAGCAGCGCGAGCAGCGCATCCTTCTTGTTCGCGGCATCGAGGAACATCACCGATTGCTCGATCCGGTCGACCGTGGTTGAGGGCGGGGCGATCTCGACCTTCGCCGGATCGCGCAACAGGCTGTCAGCCAGCGTCGCGATCGACTTTGGCATCGTCGCCGAGAAGAGCAATGTGTGCCGGTCCGCGGGCAGGGTCGCGACGATCCGCTCGATCGGCTTGGCAAAGCCCATGTCGAGCATCTGGTCGGCCTCGTCGAGCACCAGCGCCTCAAGCGCCGACAGGTCGCAAAGCCCCTGCTCGACCAGATCGAGCAGACGGCCCGGCGCCGCGACGATGATGTCGACGCCCGCCTCGAGCGCCTTGACCTGGTGAAACTGGCTGACGCCGCCGAAGATCGTCATCACGCTCGGCTTCAGATGGCGGCCGAAGCTCTCGAATCCGGCAGCGATCTGCGACACGAGCTCGCGCGTCGGCGCGAGGACGAGGATGCGCGCGCCGCCCTTGGGGGCAGGGCGGGGATCGGCAGCGAGCCGGTGGAGCAGCGGCAGCGCGAACGCGGCGGTCTTGCCCGTGCCGGTCTGCGCCATGCCGAGCATGTCGCGGCCCTGCAGCAGCTGCGGGATCGACTGCGCCTGGATCGGGGTCGGATGGGCATAGCCCTGTTCGGCGAGGGCCTCGAGCAGGAAGGGCGCCAGAGCGAGGTCGGCGAAGGTCGTGGTCATGGTAAAGCGGCGCCTCCGGCGCTGGGCAAGGCCGCGCCTGGTCGGGCTTAGCATTTCGGGAGCGCGCGCTGGTAGGTTTTATGCTGCACTGCGTCAATCTGGAATAGCGGCAGCGTGCCTACGGCCTTCCCTTACCGGCGGCAGCGGGCAACCTTTGAGGACAAAATGCACCACGGACCGCCCCTATCCGACGTGCTCGCGGTCTCTGGGGAGATCTTAAAGGATTGGCCAAACCAAAACCGGCTTGACTCGCTAACCAATCATGGCGAGATACCGGTAACATTAGACTGCGTCAGACGGTTTCATGAGGGATAGGATGAGTGACCATGAAAGTGTCCGGCCAATGTCGCGGCCGCCAGATCGGCCGGCGGATGCCCCAGGCAGGCGTGCCGCTACGGCGCTTCCCCTAAGTCAGCTCGGGTAGCCCTCCGCGCCTACCGGCTGATCAAATACGCAAACAGCACCATGTTTTAGCCAAACCGGGACCCGCTTTCCGCGCCCCAGTACCGACTTCGTATGCCGCGACGAACGGCGACGACCCCACAGAGAGGACCCTGATCATGAAGGCATTTCGACAGCCGCGTCTGACGCGTGCAGCCTTGTTGTGCGCTACCACCCTAACCGTGTTGGCGCCGTCGATCGCGCTGGCGCAGACGGTGCCGCCGCCGCAGGAGCAGGTGCCCGAAAATGGTCAGGATCCCGCCCCGGCAACGCCGCCCGCGCCGCAGACCGAGGATACGCAGGGCACGCCCAGCGAGGACATCGTCGTGACCGGCTACCGGTCCAGCCTCGCCAAGTCGACCGACGCCAAGCGCGCGTCGACCGGCTTCACCGATTCGATCTTTGCCGAGGATATCGGCAAGTTTCCCGACACCAACATTGCCGAATCCTTCAACCGCATTCCCGGCATCACGATCACGCGCGACGTGACGGGTGAGGGGACCAATGTCGCGATCCGCGGGCTCGGATCGAACTTTACCAACGTCACGCTCAACGGCGCGACGATCGCGGTCGCGTCGTCGGGTGCGACCGATGCGCAGGGCACGGACCGCTCGGTCGACCTGAGCTTCTTCCCGACCGAATTGTTCACCAAGCTGACCGTCAACAAGAGCTATACGGCCGACCTGCTCGAGGGCGGCGCAGCGGGCAATATCGATCTGCGCTCGGCACGTCCGCTCGACCGCGCGACCGGATTCCTGAACTATAACGTCCAGGGCACGCGCCAGTCGCCCGAGGACCGGATCGGCGCGCGCGGCGCGCTGATCGGCAGCTGGCGGACTGACACGTTCGGAATCCTGGCCGGCGTGTCGGCACAAAGGCTGTTCACCGATACCCGCGGGTTCGAGACGATTGGCTATACCAATCCGGCGCTGACCGCGGCGCAGTGCGGCGCCACGTCGGGCTGCAACACGACCGGCGGCGGCAACTGGACGATTCCGGCGGTGGTGCCTGCGGGTGCCGGTGCCGGGCTGGTCGCGGGGACGCCGATCGACCGGGCGTTTCTGCTCGCGAACAACCCGGGCGCGACGATCCAGCAGATCGACAATGCGCTGCTCCCGCGGCTCGGTCGCACGACCAGCATCCGCGGCCCGCGCGACCGGATCAACGCGATCGTCAGCACCGAATGGCAGCCGACCGATGCGCTGCATTTCTACATCGACGGTCTGTACGGCTACAAAAAGAACGAGCTCACGCGTGAGAACATGGCCTGGATCGTCCGCAACGGCGCGATCATCCCGACCAACCTGACCTTCGACAATCCCGATTGCACGATCGGGTGCGTGGTGACCGGCGGGACGTTTGCAAACGCGCAGTTCTTCAACGAATTCCGCCCCTATACCGAGACGACCAAGCTGGTCAGCATCAACCCGGGCGGCGAATGGGAGATCTCGCCGACGCTCAAGGCCTCGCTGCAGGGCAATTATGCGCGGTCGACCTTCCACCGCGAGAGCCCGACCGTGGGCCTCACCACCCCGCTCGGCGTCGGCAATACGGTCACCTACAGCAACACCGGCGGAATCCCGACGATCCAGAGCGGGCTCGACCTCAACGATCCCGCGAATTTCGGCTGGAACGCGGGCAGCCGGGTCGGCATCCAGGACGAGCGGCGTCTCAACAAGAGCAAGGGCGCGCGCGGCGATCTGACCTGGGGCGGCAAGGCGCTCAACCTCAAGATCGGCGGCGCATTCGACGACGTGTCGCGGCGGATCCGCGGGTTCGACAACAGCCAGGCGTGGCAGAATGCGGTCTGCGGGAACAATCCCAACGTGTTCGTCGCATCGCCCAACACCCAGCCGCCCTGCGCAGGCCTAGACGCCCCCGGCGCCGCGCCGGCGGGCTATCCCAGCTATCCCGGCTATGGCACGGGCGCGACCACCGGCCTGGCGGGGCCGGTCAGCTATGGCGGCTCGCTCGTCCCCAATGCGGCGGTGCCCGGCTATCTGAAGCCCGGCCCGGCGGGGTTCGTCACGGTCGACTGGCCGGCCTTCGCCGCCGCCACCAACTATGACAGCTTCCACGACGCGGCGCCCGAGACGGGTGCGGCCAACACCGGCGCCAGCGGCGGTGCGATCCGCGAGGTCGTAAAATCCGCCTTCGCCACACTCAACGGCGCGCAGCAGATCGGCGACAACACGCTGCGGTTCAATGTCGGTGTGCGCTACGTCAACACGATCCAGACGATCACGGGTCGCGTCTCGCTGCCGGATCCGCGCAACACGACCAGCACGGGCGCGAGCTTGCCCGACGGCAGCCGCTACGTGAATATCGTCAGCGAGGTGTCGACGCGCAACGTCTATTCGAAATGGCTGCCCGCCGCGACCTTCGCCTATGACCTTGGCGACCAGGCGGTGGTGCGCGTCGCCGGCTCGCGTACGATGACGCGTCCGGACCCCTCGGCGCAGCTTCCCGGCGTCAACTTCGGTGCGCCGTCGGCGGATCAGGCGAATATCGGCAACCCGGCGCTCAAGCCGTACATGTCGACCAACCTCGACCTCGGTTTCGAATATTATACCGGCCGCGAAGGCGTCGTCAGCTTCAACGCATTCCGCAAGTCGATCGAGGGGTTCACCAACACCGCGATCAACACCGTGCCGTTCGCGGCGCTGGCGCAATATGGCATCACCTTCGACACGCTCAACGCCAACCAGCAGTTCGCGATCCAGTCGCGCGGCGGCCCCGGCGTCGCGCAGGTCCAGGTCACGTCGCAGGTCAACGTCCCCAACAAGCTGACGATCAACGGCCTCGAATTCCAGTGGGTCCAGCCGCTCGACTTCCTGACCCGGATGATCGGCGTCACCGGCTTCGGCTTCAATGCCAATGCGACGATCGTCGACCAGCGCAGCGATGGCCCGGCAACGGCGTTCGGCGTGTCGCCCTTCACCTACAACATCACCGGCTTCTATGAGAAGAACGGCGTGATGCTCCGGGTCGCGACGACCTCGCGTCAGGGCGCACAGAATAGCGGCGCGGCGCAGAACGGTATCCCGGCGGCGGCGCTGTTCGGGACGGACTATACGACCTACGACTTCTCGTCGTCGTTCGATCTCGACAAGATCTTCGGCCTGGCGGGCGCACCGCAGCTGACGGTCAACGTGTCGAACTTCACCGACGCGACGCTGCGGTCCTATTTCCAGTTCGAGAATGCGACGTTCACGCAGTATAAGCCGGGACGTCAGTTCCTGATCGGCCTGCGCGGCACCTTCTAGGACCGACGGTCGGGACGGTCGCCATCGCGCGATCGTCCCGGCAGCCGCTCAAGGACCCGACGACCAGTCTGTACGCCGCCCGCTCCGGACAAAGGATTCCCCCTCATGCGCATCCTCACCCTCGCTCTCATCGCGCTCGCCGGCACCAGCGTCGCGCAGGGCAGCCCGGCGCAGACCGCCGCTGCGCCGTCCGACGCCTCGCCCCGGTTCAGCCGATTCAGCTATGAGGGGCGGTCGCCCGGCGCGGCACCGTTGCAGCGCAACCAGTATCGCAACCCGATCCTGTCGGGCTATTACCCCGACCCGTCGGTCACGCGGGTCGGCGAGGACTATTATCTCGTCAATTCGTCGTTCGCGCATTTTCCCGGACTGCCGGTCTTCCATTCGCGCGACCTGGTGAACTGGACTCAGATCGGCAACGCGATCGACCGCCCCGATCAGCTCGACTTTACCGGCATGCGGACGTCGCAGGCGGTCTTTGCGCCCGATATTTCCTATCACGACGGCGTCTTCTACATCGTCAACACCTGCGTCGAGTGCAAAGGCAATTTCGTCATCACCGCGCGCAATCCGGCCGGCCCCTGGTCCGCGCCGATCTGGCTGCCGTTCGAGGGCATCGACCCCTCGATCTTCTGGGAGGGAGACAAAGCCTATATCGTCAACAACCGCGCCCCCGCCGAACCCCCGCGCTATGACGGGCACCGCGCGATCTGGATCCAGGAATATGACTGGCGCAAGGGGCAGATGGTCGGCGAGAGCACGCAGCTCGTCAATGGCGGTGTCGACCTGTCGAAAAAGCCGGTCTGGATCGAAGGGCCGCACATCTTCCGCAAGGACGGCTGGTATTATCTGACCGCCGCGGAGGGCGGCACGAGCGTCAACCATTCTCAGGTCGTGCTCCGGTCGCGGACCTTGCGCGGCCGCTATGAGCCCTATGCCGGCAACCCCATCCTGACGCAGCGCGATCTCGACCCTGCACGCTCGCGGCCGATCACCTCGGCGGGGCATGCCGAACTGGTCCAGACGCAGACGGGCGAATGGTGGGCAACCTTCCTCGCGGTCCGGCCCTATGCCGGCGACTATTACAATATCGGTCGCGAGACGTTCCTGCTCCCCGTGACCTGGAAGGACGGCTGGCCGATCATCCTGCCCAAGGGGCAGCGCGTCCCCGAAGTCGCGGCTTCGCCCGGACTGCCTGCGCAACGCCCGGGGCCAGTGCCGACGGCTGGGGCCTTTTCCTATGTCGACGAGTTCGACGGCGATCGGCTGGCGATGCAATGGGTCGGTGTCCGCACCCCCAAGGCACCCTTTTATCGCCTGACCGGGGGAGAGCTCGTGCTCGGCCGGGGCGCGCCGATGGGCGATCTCGCGGGCGTTCCCGCCTTCGTCGGCCGGCGCCAGCAGCATCACGACGCGACGATCTCGACCACGCTGCGCTTCTCGCCAAAGACCGGCGATCGTGCCGGCCTCGCCGCGATGCAGAGCGACAAGGCGCATCTCTTCTTCGGGCTAACGCGGATTGCGGAGAAACCTGTCGTCGCCCTCTACACGACGCAGGAAGGCAAGGAGCAGCTCGTCGCAAGCGCGCCGGTCGATCCGGCGGGCCCGGTTACGCTGATGATCGACGCTACCGGGGGTACGATGCGCTTCAGCTACACGACCGGCGCAACGCCTCGTACGCTCGCATCAGATGTCGACGTCCGGTTCCTGAGCACGCGGGTGGCGGGCGGTTTCGTCGGGACGCTCGTCGGCCCCTATGCCTGGACGCGCTGACCTCGCGTGGCACCGCTACGTGGCACCGCTGCGGACGTGATGCCGAAATAAGAAAAAGGCGCGGGCCGGCTGACGTGCCGGCCCGCGCCTGAACCTCAGGCCTTCTTGCGCGCGCGCTTCGGGCTTGCGGCTGCTGCGACGTCCTCTTCCTCGTCCGGGCTGTCCTCGCCCGCCTCGGTCAGCGCCTCACCGAGCGCGCGCAGCTTGTCCTGCGACGTGTCAGCCTTTTCCGCGATCTTGGTCGTCGCGGCACCAAGCCGGTGCAGCAGCGCATGGACGCGGTCGGCGTCCGGCGTGTCCTTCTCAAGCTGCTTGCGCAGCGATGCCAGGTCGCGAAGAATGCCCTTGGCGCCGGGTGTCTCGATATCGGCGAGTGCGGCTTCCCAATCCTCGACCATGTCGGCGCCCTTGGCGGGCTTCGTCGCGTCGAGACCGCGATTGATCGCGTTCATCGTTCCTGCAAATTTGACGGCCATGTCTGCTCTCTCCTAGCCGGTATCGGCGAGCATCAACGCGGTCGGACGGCGCGAATGTCCCGCCATTCCTATCAACCTGCATCAACATGATCGCATTTTGTTCGGGCGCCCGCCGCGCGTGTCAGCGCAACCAGTTGCGCAACAGCGCGGTGACCTCACCCGGTCGTTCGAGCGGGGCGAGATGGCCGCAGCCCCGCAATTCGTGAAACCGCGCGCCCTCGATCAGCGTGGCCAGTGCGCGTGCATCGTCGGGCGTGCAGATCCGGTCGCGATCGCCCACCGCGACGAGAGTCGGCACATGGATCGCGGCGATCGCGTCGCTGATGTCGGGCCGTTCGAGCAGCGCGCGCTGCTGGCGTTCGAAGACCGCCTTGCCGACCCGGTCCGCCATCGCCTGCACCGGGCCCGCCACGATCGCGGTCAGTCGCGGATCGGCATGCGGGGCAGTCGCGAGCAGCCCCTGGCCGTCGACCGTCCGCGGACGTATCGTCATCGACGCGCGCGTGCCGAACAGCGCGACACGCAGGACCCGGTCGGGCGCCTGCCGCACCATCTCCATCGCGACATAGCCCCCCAGGCTGACCCCCGAGACCGCGAAGCGCGGCGGTGCCTTGGCCAGCACGCGCGCGGCCATCGCCGACAGCGTGTCGTCCTGCGACAGGTCATGAAACTCGGGCTCGGCGAGCGCGGCAAGATCCATGATCTGCCGTGCCCAGAGTCGCCCGTCACAACCCATGGCGGGGAGCAGCACGAGCGGGATCGGCGAACGGGTCATGCGGTGTCTCCGGTGGCGGGAAGCAGGGGGCGGGCGGGGGGCATCATCGGGCGGCCGGACCGGTCAGGCGACGAACGGGAAGGCGAGCGCGATCATGCCCACCACCGTCATCACCGCGCAGACCAGGATCGCCGGCACCAGCGTGAACCGCTGATGATCCGCCAGATCGATCCCGACCAGGCTGACGAGCAGATAGGTCGACGGCACCAGCGGGCTGAGCAGATGGACCGGCTGGCCCATCAGCGACGCGCGCGCGATCGCCTCGGGTGCGACGCCGTAATGCGCGCCCGCTTCGGCGAGGATCGGCAGCATCCCGAAGTAGAAGGCGTCGTTCGAGATGAAGAAGGTGAAGGGCAGGCTGAGCGCTGCGGTGATCGGCGCCATATAGGGGCCCATCGCCGGCGGGATCACGCCGACCACCGCCTTGCTCATCGCCTCGACCATGCCGGTACCGCCGAGGATCCCGGTGAAGATGCCCGCCGCGAAGATCAGCGACACGACCGCCAGCACATTGCCGGCATGCGCGGAGATGCGTTCCTTCTGGTCGGCGACGCCGGGATAGTTGACGATCATCGCGATCGCGAAGGCGAGCATCATCAGTACCGACAGCGGCAGGATGCCCCAGACCAGCAGCGTCAGCAGCGTGACGACAAGGGCTGCGTTGAACCAGATCAGCTTGGGCCGGCGCGCTTCGGGATATTGCGACACCGCCATGCCGGTGAACGTGTCGGTCGCGGTGATGCCCGCTTCGCCCATGCGCGCGCGCTCCTTGCGGCCGAAATACACCGCCAGCCCGACGAGGAAGGCGAGCCCTGCGATCATGCCGGGAATGAGCGGCAGGAACAGCGTCGCGGGATCGAGCTTCAGCGCGCTCGCCGCGCGCGCGGTCGGCCCGCCCCACGGCGTCAGGTTCATGATCCCGCTCGTCGTCATCAGCAGGCAGACGAGATACAGCCGGTTCATGTCATAGCGCTTGTACAGCGGCAGCAGCGCGGCGATCGTGATGATGTAGGTCGTCGAGCCGTCACCATCGAGGCTGACGAGCGCGCACAGCACGACCGTGCCGATCAGGATCCGCATCGGATCGCCGTGCACCATCCGGATCAGCCGTCCGACCAGCGGATCGAACAGGCCGGTGTCGGTCATCGTCGAGAAGAACAGGATCGCGAACAGCAGCATCACGCCGGTCGGCGCGAGGTTTTTGATCCCGTCGATCATCATCGGGCCGAGACCCGCGGCCTCGCCGGCGAAGACCCCGAAGATCGAGGGGATCACGATCAGCGCGACCAGCGGTGTCATCTTCTTGGTCATGATCAACGTCATGAACGTGGCGACCATCAGGAAGCCAAGCAGGGCAAGGTTCATCGCATCGTCCTAGGAAAGGGCGTGAAAAAGGGGGTGGGGGCAAAACCCCCGTCATCCTGACGAAAGTCAGGACCCAGGGTTACCGAGCGCTGCCCCTTGTGGCTCTGGGTCCTGACGTTCGTCAGGATGACGGAGCGAGCGGGCAATGCTCTGCGAACATCACCACGCATCAGAACGTCACACCGACGCGCGCGCTGACCGTCTGGCCGCTGTCGTTGCCGACATAATTGCCCGCACGATTGTCGGTGTTCCACTGGATCGCGTTGACCTGGAACCGGGTGAAGCTGTTGAGATACCAGTTCATCCCGACCGTCGCGGCCCAGCCGTCGCCGCCGGTCAGCAGGTCGCTGTAATCGAGGCTCTCGTACCGCGCGGTCAGTTCGATCGCGCCGACGCCGCCATCGAAGGTGGGTTTGAGCACCTTGGGCTGGCCGAAGCTGCCGAGCCGCGGGTTATAGGGCGGCAGGTCGCCGGTGAGGAAGAGACCACCCGACACGCTCCACGCCTTGCTGACGAAATCGGGCCGTCCACCGTCGAGCCGCGCATTGCGCTGGCCGGCTTCGCCCATCACCCACAGTGGCCCGCGATAGCCGCCGAGCTCGACGCCGTAACCCGTCGTCCCGGTCCCGCCCGTCAGCGGTCCGCTCGACACGCGCAGCGCGCCGTTGAAGCGCCCGCCGATCACCGTGTTGCGGGTCAGCGTGCCCGCGACGGACGACAGCGATTCGTCGAACCCCCAGAGCCCGACATGAAGCACGCCGGTGTCCGACTTGATCGGGTTCCAGTGCGCGCGGCCGAGAACGGTGCGGCTGTCGCCGACCGTCTGCGTGCCGTCGATCCGGTCGCCGGTGACGGTCACCGACGCGTGGCCGGTCTTCCAGAAGATCCGCGGCATCACGCCGATGCCGTAGAAGCCACGCTGCGGGATGATCGCGGTGGCGACCGTCGTGCGCTCGAGGAACGGGGTCGAGTCCGACCCGGTCGATCCTTCGAAGCTGCGGTCGTTGAACAGATGGCCTGCGCGCACGTCGTAATCGAGTCCGGGCGTGATCCGGTTGCGCCAGCCGACGAACGCGGTGACGACGTCGACCTCGTTTTCGGAAAAGTCGCTTTCGAACTGATAGAAGAAATGCGTACCGACGCCGCCTTCGAGACCAAGGCGCAGCGCGCGCATCCCCGTCGTCGTGATGTTGCGGCCGTCATATTTCGACCCGAAGCTCGAGCTCACATCGGTCAGGATCCGGCCGCGCGGCTTGAAGGTATAGACGCCGTCCGCCGAGTGGAAGACCGGCAGGCCCGCACCCCATTCGGTCGTCAGACCCGATGGATTGTCGCGTGCCGCCACGGCCTGCGCGACGCTGCGGTCGGCCGGGCCGGGGGGCGCAAGCTGCGGCGCGAACGGCACGGTCCGCCGGGGCTCGCCCGTCTGTGCGAGCTGCGGCTGCGGCGCAGCGCCGGTTGGCTGGACGGGGGCCGCGGGCGCGGCCGCCTGCGCAACGACCGCATTGGTCTCGAGCCGGTCGAGCCGGGACTTGAGCGTGGCGATCTCGGCCGCCTGCGCGCGGACCAGTGCGGCGAGGTCGGCGTCGCCGGGCGCCGGTGCCCCGGTCTGGGCGAGCGCGGGTGTCGCGATGATCAGCGCGACAAGAGCGCAGCCGGTACGAAATGGGGTCATCGTGAAGAGGCTCCGTTGGCAAGAAGGGCGGTCCAGTCGCGCAGGAAGCGCTGGCGCTTGAGATGATCGAGCGTGACGAGAAGCTGCGGTCCGACCCGGATCGGTCGGGCCTGCGCGGCGGGAAGGCGGCGCGCGGGGACGTCGGTGCGGACCGGCCAGAGGCTGCGCTTGGCGAGCAGCGACTGGCCTTCGCGCGACAGCAGGAAGTCGAGGAACAGCTTGGCGGCCGCCGGGTGCGCGGCTTCGCGGGCGATGAACGCGATCCGCGACGTGACGATCGTATAGTCCTTGAGGAACGCCACGCCGATCCGCGGATCGGTGCTCGCGCGCTCGAGCGCATAGGAGCCGATGACGTTATAGGCGATCGCCTGCCGGCCCTCGGCGACGCCGCGCAGCATCGGCTCGCTGGTCCGCGACAGGACCGGCTTCGTCGCCGCGATCGCCTCCAGCAACGACCGCGTGTCGCGCGTGATCGCCATGTCCTCCGACAGATAGAGATAGCCGACATTCGAGCGTGACGGATCGAAGGTCGTCACGCGCCCGGTCAGCGCGGTGCGCTGCGTCCGCAGCAGCGCCTCCAGTTCGGCATGCGTCCGCGGCACGCGCGCCGGCGGCAGCAGCCGCTTGTTGTAGACGATCCCGATCGGCTCGGCAGTGACGCCGAAGCCCATGTTCTTCCAGACCGAGACGGCGGGCAGCGCGGGCTTTTCGGGGCTGGCATAGCTTTGCGCGAAACCGTCGTTGATCAGCTTGACCTGCAGATCCATCGCCGACGACCAGACCAGATCGGCAGACAGGCGCCGCGCGCGCGTCTCGGCGACGAAGCGGCGATACATTTCGGTCGACCCGAGATCGGCATAGAGGACGGTGATGCCGGGATAGCGTTTGCGAAACGCGGCGACCACCGGCAGCAGCTCGGCGCGATCGGCATTGCCGTAGATCCGGACCTGCCGCTCGGCGCGTGCGCTTTCGATCAGCGTGTCATAGGAGCGGGGATAGCCCGCCGGACGCTGCGCCGACACCGCGGTCGCCGCGAACCCGGTCAGCGTTGCCAGCAATCCGATCGTGAGAACCATTCGTGCCATCGTCACCTCTCCTCGCCTTCCGTCTCTGTGTTCGGATAGGCAGTAGCGGTGGAATACGAATCGAAGCTGTCACCAACCTTTCACGCCCTTTTGAATCAACGAGGTAAGCCGATTTGCGCATTCTGCTGATCGAGGACGACGCCGCCCTCGCGCGCAGCATCGCGGCATTGCTGCGGGCGGGCGGCAATGCGGTCGATCATGTCGCGAGCGGCGAGGAGGCGCTCGGCATCGTCGCGGGCGAGCCCTATGCGCTCGTCATCCTCGATGTCGGGCTGCCCGGGATCGACGGTTTCGCGGTGCTCGAGACGCTGCGGCGA
The DNA here is from genome assembly GCF_023935825.1 of Sphingomonas aerolata. Taxonomy (NCBI): domain Bacteria; kingdom Pseudomonadati; phylum Pseudomonadota; class Alphaproteobacteria; order Sphingomonadales; family Sphingomonadaceae; genus Sphingomonas; species Sphingomonas aerolata. The sequence continues at coordinate 2,142,719 of NZ_CP098762.1, forward strand.
CGCGGCGAGCGTGTGCCCGTGCTCATGCTGACCGCACGTGATGCGCTGGACGACCGCGTGCGCGGGCTTGATCTCGGCGCCGACGACTATCTGCGCAAACCGTTCGACCCCGAGGAGCTCGAGGCGCGGGTCCGCGCGCTGGGACGACGGCGCGGCGGCGATCCGCTCCCAGTGCTGAGCGTGGGGAGTTTGACGATGAACCGCTCGACGGGCGATGCGGATATCGCGGGCCGGGTCCTCGACCTGCGCCGCCGCGAACGCGCGGTGCTCGAGGCGCTGGCGATGCGCGCGGGCCGCGTCGTGCCGCGCGAGCTGCTGATCGGCGAGGTGTTCGGGTTCGACGAACCCGTCGGCGGCAACGCGATCGAGGTCCATGTCACGCGGTTGCGGACCAAGCTCGCGCCGGACGGCCCGGGTATCCGCACCGTCCGCGGCGTCGGTTATATGCTCGATGCCGGCTGAGGCGCGTGCCCCCGCGCTGCGGACGCGCCTGCTGGTGGCGGTGCTCGGCCCGCTGCTCGCGGCGGCGATCCTGATCGGCGTGGTGGGCGCGACGCTGATCACCGACGTCGTCAGGCGCACCAGCGACCGCGTGCTCGGGGGCGCGCTCGGCGCAATCGCGGAGACCGTGCAGGTCGAGCGCGGCGAGGTCACGCTCGACCTTCCCGCCGCCGCGTTCGGGATGCTCGAGAACGCCGAACGCGACAACGTCTATTACCGCATCGCGGTCGGCGGGGACCTGCTCACCGGCTATGCCGATCTGCCCGCACCCGATCCCGCCGCGCTCGCGGTCGATGTGCCCGCCTACCGCTTTGCGCGCTATCGCGGTCAGCGGATCCGCATCGCCGAGGTCCGTCGCGACCTGCCGCGGATCAACCGGCCGGTGATCGTGCAGATCGCCGAGACGATCGACAACCGGTCAGCCCTGACCCGTCGTCTGATGATCGCGCTGCTGATCGGCGAGTGCGTCCTGGTCGGTGGTGCCGCGCTGCTGCTCCGCCCGGCGCTGGGGTGGAGCCTGCGCCCGCTGGCCCGGCTGCGCGGTGCGATCGAGGCGCGTGACAAGCGGGCGCGGCCCGACTTCTCGCCGCTCGACACGGGGCCGCTGCCGCGCGAGCTCCGCCCGCTCGCCGGCGCGTTCGACCGGCTGCTCGCGCAGCTCGATACCGCGACGGTCGGCGTGCGCCGCTTCACCGCCGACGCGTCGCACCAGATGCGCACGCCGCTCTCGGTCCTGAAGGTTCAGGTGGCGCTCGCGCGGCGCGGTTCGGGCGCCGAACGGCACGAGGCGCTCGACGAAATCGGCGATGCCGTGACGCGGCTCGAACGGCTCGTCACCCAGTTGCTGGCACTAGCACGGGCGGAAGAGGCGGGGGTGTCCGCCCCGCTCGAAACCGTCGACCTGCGCGAGGTGGCCGCTGCGGTCATCACCCGCCAGATCAACCAGGCGATCGAGGCGGGGATCGACCTCACGCTCGAAACCGACCCGGTCGAAACCTACCAGGTACCCGGCCACCGAACGCTGATCTTCGAAATCCTGTCGAACCTCGTCGACAACGGCATCCGCTATAACCGCCGTGGCGGCACGGTCACGGTCAGCCTCCAGACGTCGCGCGGGGAGACCGCGATCGCAGTGATCGACGACGGCCCGGGCATTGCCGACAGCCAGCGCGAGGTGGCGTTCGACCGCTTCGTCCGTCTCGGCGCACCGGGCAGCCCGGAGGGCAGCGGGCTCGGGCTCGCGATCGTCCGGTCCGCCGTCGCGCGGTTGAACGCGACCGTCGGCTTCGGCGCAGCGGACCGCGGCACGACGATCGTCGTCCGCTTCCCCGGTACCGCCGCGGCCGGGTAACGCCGCGCCCGTCAGCCGCGCAGCTTGCCCGGTGCAAAGGATTTCGGCGCCGCCGCCGGGGCCGCATCCCCGGCGCCGCGATCGAACAGATGGTCGAGCATCGCCGCCATCGCCCTGTGGCCGGTATCGGTCAGGCTGACATGCACGCGTCGGTGATCCGCGGGATCGACATGGCGTCGCAGCAGCTCGGCCTGTTGCAGCCGATCGATCCGCCGCATCGTCCCCGCCGCACTGCCCCCCGACATCAGCGTCAGATCCTTCACGCAGAGCGTCTCGCCGGTGGCGGCCGCAATGAACAGGTCGATCATCATGTCCCAGGCCGGATCGACCAGCAGGTCCTGTGGCAGGAACGCGCTCATCGTCGCGCGCAGCTGGCGGGCCTGGCGCGCGCGGGCGAGCAACGCGGGTGCGATCGGTCTCGTGGCGCCGGCGCCGGATGCGCGCAGGTTGCGGCGTGCGACATCGGTCATCGTTCGCGCAGCGCCTCCCGCGCCCGGTTGAGGGGTTTGACGAGATACTGGAGCACGGTCTTGCTGCCGGTATGGATATCGACCGTCGCGACCATGCCGGGGGTGATCGCGAACCGTGCGCCGGCCTTGTTCGTCAGCGAATCCGCCTTAGTCCGCACGAACACGCGGTAATAGAGGATGTCGGGCTTCACCTCGTCGCGGATCGTGTCGGGCGAGATGCTGACCACGCTGCCCGTCAGGCCGCCATAGATCGAATAGTCATAGGCGGTTACCTTGACGCTGGCTGCCTGGCCGGGGCGGATGAAGGCGATGTCGCGCGGCTGGATCCGCGCCTCGATCAGCAGCCGGTCGTCGAGCGGGACGATCTCCATCAGCTTGCCATTGGGCGGCACGACGCCGCCGATCGTCGACACCTCGATATTCTTCACGACCCCGCGTACCGGCGAGCGCAGCGTGAGGCGCGACAGCGTGTCCGAGCGCCCCCGAACCACCGGTGCGAGCGAGTCGACCTGTTCGGTGACCTTGGCCAGATCCTGCCGCGCCTCGACCATATATTGCGACCGCAGATCGGCCTTTTTGAGCTCGAGCTCGGCCCGCTGGCGTTGCAGCCGCAGCACCTCGACATTGCTCGCCGCGCCGACCGCGATCAGCGACTCGCCGATCCGGACCTCGCGTCCGATCAGCGCCAGGCTCTGGTCGATCAGCTGGATCGACGATTGCAGGCTGCGTCGCCGGGTATCGTGGAGCCGCGTCTCGGCGGCCTTGAGCTCGGGATAGCGGTCGAGTTCGGCGGCGAACGCCAGCGGCGTGCCGTTCGCCTCCGCCTGAAGCCGCGCGACGCTCGCCAGCGCGGCGCGATATTTGGCGGCGGTCTCGTCGACGGTCGACCCCGCCTGCGTCGGATCGAGCTGTGCGAGCAGCTGCCCCGGGGTGACGATATCGTCCTGACGCACCGGAAGCTTGGTCAGGATCCCGCCCTCGAGCGACTGGATCACTTGTTCGCGGCTGGTCGGCACGACGCGCGCTTCGCCGGTAGCGACCTCGTCGAGCGCTGCGAACCACGCCCAGCCGAGTGCTGCCACGAACAGCGCGGCCAGGATCCAGACGAGCCGCGTCGCGGTCGCGAGCCGGACGCTGCCTTCACCGCCGAACAGGTGGTCGTCGTCGATCGCCCGCGCGCTCATGCCGCGGCACTCCGCGTCCCGCGCATCTGCGCGAGGATCTGGTCCTTGGGCCCGTCAAGGACGATGGTGCCGTTGTCGATCACGATGATCCGGTCGACGATCTCGAGCATCCGCATCCGGTGGGTCGCGACGATCAATGTACGCGTACGGCTCCACGCCCCGAGCCGCGCGATGAAGTGGCGCTCCGTGCCCTCGTCCATCGCCGCGGTCGGCTCGTCGAGCAGCGCGACGGTTGGCTGGCGCAGCAGCAGCCGCGCAAGCAGCAGTCCCTGGATCTGCCCACCCGACAGGCCTCTGCCACCTTCCTGCACGACATGGCCGAGCCCGTCGCGCAACCGCCGGACCATAGTGTCCGCGCCGACCATCGCGAGCATCTCGCTAATCTCCCTGTCCGACGCCATCGGCGCGCCGAGCGTCAGGTTCTCCCGCAGCGTCCCGTGGAACAGCCGCGAGGTCTGGGTCAGCAGGCCGATGTCGCGGCGGACATCGGCGGGATCGACCTGATGCAGCGCGAGGCCGTCGAGCAGCACCTCGCCCGACACCGGCTGCAGCATCCCCGACAGGCCCTGAAGCAGCGTCGACTTGCCCGCGCCGTTGCGCCCCAGCAACGCGATCCGCTCGCCCGCCGCGATGTCGAGCGTCTGGACCGTCAGTGCAGGGGGGGCGTTGGGGTCGGCATAGGTGAAGACCGCGGACCGCAGCGCGAAGTCGCCCTGGACTGCGGGCAGCGGGATGCGGTGATCCGCGTCGGCGGTGTCGACGGGCAGCGCCATGATCTGGTTGAGGCTGCCCATCGCCACCTTGGCATGCTGGAACCTGCTAAGCAGCTGCGTGACCTGGGCCATCGGCGCCATCATCCGCGAGCCGAGGATCGAGGTCGCGACCAGCACGCCGGTGGTGATGTCGCCCGCGATCACGAGCGGTGCGCCGACGAAGATGATCGCGGCATAGACGCCGTTCTGGACGCTCTGGGTCCACACCGACAGGCCGTTGGTCAGCCCGCGCAGCCTGAGCTGCGCCTCACCCGCGACCGCGGTATAGTGGTTCCACTGGTGGTGGAACCGGTCCTCCGCCTGCAGCGCCTTGATGTCCTCGATGCCCTGTACCGATTCGACCAGCATCGCGTTGCGCAGCGAGGATTCGCGCATCGATTCGGTCGCGTACATCCGCAGCCGGCGTTGCGCGAGCAGCCCCGGCAGCAGCAACAGGACCAACGCGGCGAGCGGCACCAGCGCCAGCGCGCCGCCGACATACCAGAGCACGCCGAGGAATAGCAGGAAGAAGGGCATGTCCGCGACCGTCGCGACGGTCGTCGAGGTCAGCATGTCGCGCACCTGGTCGAGGTCGCGCAGCTGCGAGATGAACGTCCCGGTCGAGGTCGGGCGCGCGCGGTTGCGGACCCGCAGCGCGTGCCCGAAGACCCGGTCCGAGATGCGCAGATCGGCCCGTTTTCCAAGCACATCGACGATGTTCGTGCGGAGCCGTCGCAGCACGAAATCGAAGCCGATCGCGATCAGCACTCCGACGAACAGGATCGTCAGCGTCGGGATCGAGCCCGCCGGCACGACGCGGTCATAGACCTGCATCGAGAACAGCACGCCCGCGAGCCCCAGGCAGTTGGTCACCACCGACGCGACCATGACATGGCCGTAGGACGGCGCGTCGGCCATCAATATGTCGCGCAGCCAGTGATCCTGGAATGGCCGGATATAGGCGTCGATCCGCGTGTCGGGCGCCGAGCGCGACGGCCGGGGAATGACATAGCCGGTCGCGCCGGTGGTCAGCTGGTCGATCGGCAGATGCGTCGCTCCGCCCCGGTCGCCCGGCACGATCAGCCGGGCCTGGCCCTCCGCGTCGATCCCCTCGATCAGCGCGATCTCGCCGTCGCGCAGCCGGACGATCAGCGGCAGCCGCCAGCTCGTCAGCCGCATCCCCGCGGCGGGGACGAACTGCACGCCGAGCCCGGTCGCGCGCGCGAGCGTGCGGACCCGCGCCTCGTCGTCGTCCCCCAGCTCCCAGTGTGCGGCAAGCCGCGCACGCTGTTCGGACAGCGGCAGGCGATAGTGGCGGGCAACGCGGCCAAGCAGGTCGAGCCACGCGTCGATGCCGGCCCCCGGTCCGCCCGCCGCCACCGCGATCGGCACCCGGTCGGCGGTCACAGCGTCACCCCCCGCACCGTCGCACCGGACAGCGCAAACGCGTCGCGCATCCGCCCCGACAGATACAGGCAATCCACCTGAAGGCTGCGCAGGGTCTGCGCGACGTTCACCGCCTCGAACCGCACCTGCTGGAATTCCTGTTCGGCGTTGAGCAGGTCGACGAGCGTGCGCGTGCCCATTTCGAGATACTGGATCCGGTACAGGCGCCCGGTCTCGCGCATGTTGGTCTGGCGCGACTGCAACGTGGCGACGACCTGCGACAGGCTTTCGATCTGCTGGCGGGCCTCGGCCAGCCGCTGGCTGCTCTCGTTGCGGACCCGGCGCGTGGCCGCCTGCGCCGCCTCCAGCTCGAACGCCGCGCCGCGCGCACGCGCACGCGTGACCCCGCCCGCGAAGATGTTGCTCGAGACGCGCAGGCCGACATTGTAGATGCTGCGATTGCCGAGCGGCGCGGTCACGTCGGTCGAGGCGTCGCCGCCGATCGACAGCGTCGGATAGCGGTCCGCGCGGCTGCGACGCAGCGCGGCGGCGGCGCGGTCCGCCTGCGCCTCGGCGGCCATGACCAGCGGCACCGTCTCCCAGGCGGGCACCGGACCCGAACAGCTCCGCATCAGCCAGTCCGGGACGTCGGCGGACACCGCGGCGGGCGGGGCGTCGCGACCGAGCAGGAAGGCCAGATTGCTCGCCCAGCGGCGCTCCGCCGCCTCGACCGTCGCGAGGCTGGCCATCGCCGCCTCGACCCGCGCCTGTGCCTGCAGCGCATCCGATCGCGTCGCGGCACCAAAGGCGGTGCGCCTGCCGACAAGCTCGCTGATCTCGCGGATTCGGTCCGCCTGTTCGGCCGCGATGATCCGCTGTGCCGACGCGCGCTGATATTCGATCACGGCATAGGCGGTGTCGCGGATCAGCGTGTCGACCGCGAGCAGCATCTCGGCACGCCCGACCCGCGTCCCGGCGCGCGCGCCCGCGATCTCGCTCGATACCTTGCCGAAATCGAACAGCATCTGCGACGCGCCCAACTGGGGTCGCGGCCGCAGGGTGCCCGATACGCGACTGTCAAACCCGCTGCCGATCCCGGCGCTGACGGTGGGGAGATAGCCCGCGCGTGCCGCTTTCACCTCCTCGCCGCGCGCCGCAAGCGCACCCGCTGCCTCGGTCAACGACGGATGCCAGGCAACCGCTTCGCGTGCCGCGGTTTCGAGCGTCACCGGACCCGGCGTCGCGGGGCCAGGGGTGTCGACCGCTTGCCCGGCGTTACACGGCACAGCCGCCAATAGGACGCCCGCGGCCAGCGATCGCATCGCGCTCATAGTGGAAGTGATCATTGCGTCCCTGTCCTCTGCTGGCACCAGCAAAGGACAGGGGTGCTTAACGAAACGTATAGAGTAAACAGTCTTTAAGTTGCTGAAATGGTTTTAGAAAAGACCGGTTTCGAATGCTTATACAACATGACTGGTGACAAGTCCGTTCTGATCCTGATCCGGGATAGTGGCGAGGTAATCGAACGGATCGACGACGGTGGCGATTTCCGTGACGACGATCGGATCGAACGAAACCGTATCGGGCTCTTCTCCGATCGATGCTTGCGGTTCTGCTGCAAGATACTGTGACAGCACGTCCTCCAACTCGCCTTGACCCTCGAACAGATCATAGGTGGCGAGCCCGATCACCGGTCCGGCCGCCGCGAACGCGCCCGATTCGATGCTCTGTACCGTCAGCGCGTCGAGCGGGATGACGTCGAGGTCCCCGGCCTCCACCAGGGCGGTCACTTCCGCGAAACCGCTCGCGTCCGATGCTACCGATGCGAAGCCCGCCGCAGCGGCAGGTCCGTCGCCGGGCACGTCGATCGTCACGGTCAGCGTCGCGGTGGACAGCACGCCATTGGGCTGGACGAGCTGATAGGTGAAGCTGTCGGTGAGATCGACCGCGGAGAAGCCGAGCGTCGCGCTGGGCTGATAGGCATAGCCCCCGGTCTCATCGATTTGCAGCGTGCCATATCGGCCGGTCAGCGTGACCGGGGTGTCGCCGATCTCGGCAAATCCGGTGCCGCGATCGACGCGGATCGCCGCGAAGCTGGTATTGGTCGTGTCATTGTCGAGCAGATTGCCCGTCGCGGTCTCGCGCGTCGCCAGCGTGTAGTCGTTGAGGAACAGGGTGCTCGAGCCCAGCGATACCGTGGTGCCGAAATTCCCGACGCTTAGCGCCGCGTTGCTGCTGACCTGGTAGGAATAGCTGCCACTGGGCAGGTCGTCGAAGGTGAAGGTCGCGACGCCGCCGAGCACCGGGTTCAGCACCGTATTGATGGTTGCCGTCCGCACGATGAGGCCGTCGGCGCTGCGCACGCTGACGGTATAGGCCGGCAGTACGGAGAGCAGCCCACCCGTTCGCGCGGCGACGATCGTGATATCCGACACCGCGGCGGGGGCGACGGTGAAACTGCCGGTGCCCGTGCCGGTGACCTGCCCCGTCAGGATGGTCCCGGTCGACGGGAAGTCGAACGCCGGGGCGGGCGGCAGCGTCGTGACGACATTCTGGAACGTCACGTCGGCAAACGCCTGGTCGGCGACCGCAAGCGGTGCGCCGGTGATGTCCGGGCTGCCGATCGCGATCGTCAGCGTCGCGGTTTCACGCTCGCCATCGGTCGGGTCGACCAGCGTGTAGGTAAAGGTCTCGGTCCGCCCGATCGCGCCGGCATTCGCGACGGGGGTGTAGCTGTAGCTGCCGTCGGGGTTGATCCTCAGGCTGCCCCAGGTGCCGGTGACGCTGCTCCCGTCCGGTCCGACGTCGGTCGTCACGCCATTGACCGTGACGCTGGCGACGCGGGTTCCGGGGCCCGTGACGTCGATCTCGCCACCCGGGCCCGCGTCGGTGATGACGTTGCCGCTCGCCGCGATGGGCGTTGCACCGGCAATATCGGTGAAGTCCGAATCGATCCCGGCAACCGACAGATCGCCGAGTAGCCCGACGCCCGCCGTTCCCTGGAAGGTAAGGAAAGCCCGGTACACGCCCGGTCCCAGCGTCTCGGTCGCGCTGAGATTGCCGTTGAGCAGACCAATCTCGAGCAGCGAGGCCGGCCCGCTGCCTGTGACCGCGACCCACTGCGTCCCCACCAGCCGCTGCACGACCACCGCATAGTCACTGGCGGCGCCGATCGTTGCCGCTGCGTCATAGGTGAACCGTGCATCCAGGCTGTGGCCCTCCGCCACCGAGAAGCGGACGTTGCGAACCGCGAGCACCTCGGCGTCGAGGTTGACGAGGCCCAGCGAGACAAGGGCGAGATAGCGCGCGTTCCCCAGATCGACCGGTGCCGTGGTCGGCAGGAGATCGAGTCCCGCGGCGTCGACATTACCGAACGCGGCGATGTCGAACGGGGCGGCGATGCTGGCCGGGGTCGAGACATTCCCCGTGGCATCGGCCTGGGTGACGCTGAGCGTCCCGCCCGCTGCCTGTGCCGGCGCCAGCGTGACCGTATAGCGGCCCTCGGCATCGACGGTCGCGACGCCGATCAGCGTGGCATCGGGACCGCGCACCTCGACCCGTGCGCCAGCTTCGCCCGTCCCGGTCAGCGTCGTGCCGTCGTTGGTGATCGCCGAAATGATCGGCGGCGGCGGGGCGGTGATGTCGGGCGCCGCGACGGTCGCGACGGCCGAGACGTTGCCCGTGGGATCGGCCTGGCTCGCCGACAGAGTCTCGCCATTGACCGGCGCAGGGCTCAGCTGCGCGGTATAGCTTCCATCCGCGGCGACCTGTGCAGTACCCAGGATGACGGCACCGAGACGGATCGTCACGGTCGCACCCGGCTCGCCGATCCCGGTCGCTGTGCTGCCGTCCGGTGCGATCGTGACGACGGGCAGGGCGGGGGCGGTGTAATCGGGCGCGATCAGCACGAATGGCGTCGATATGTTGCCGGCGGCGTCGGCCTGTGTCGCGGCCAGCGTCTGGCCATCGATCTGCGCGGGCGTCAGCGTCACCGCATAGGCGCCGTTCGCGCCGACGATCGCGGTCCCCAGACTGGTCGTATCGGCCGCGCGGATCGTGATCGTCGCGCCAGGCTCGCCCGTGCCCGTGACGACGCTTCCCGTCAGATCGAGGATTGCCGTGGGGGCGGCGGGGGCGGTCAGGTCGGGCGCGACCGCGGTGGCGGGCGGCGAGACGTCGCCGTCCGCGTCGGTCTGCGTGACGCGGACCGTCTCGCCGTCGATCCGGGCGGGGACGAGCGCGACACGGTAGCTTCCGTCCGGACCGGCGACGCCGGTGCCGATGATTGTCCCGACCGCGTCATAGACGATGATCGCGGCGCTGGCATTCGCCGTCCCCGCTACCGCAGCGCCATCCGCGTCGACCGCGGCGCTCGGCGCATCGGGCGTGGTGTCCGCGACGAGATCCGGTGCGATCGCGGTCACGATGGGCGAGCCGTTGCCGGCCGCGTCCCGCTGGTCGACCCCCAGCACTTCGCCGTTGGTCTGCGCCGGATCGAGCGGCACTATATAGGTGCCGTCGCCCGCGACGACCGCCTGACCCACCACGCGGCCCAGCGGATCGCGGACGGTGATCGTCGCCCCCGCCTCGCCCGTACCGGTGAGCGTGAGTCCATCGGGCGCGACGGTGGCCAGCGGCGCGGCCGGCGCGGTCAGGTCGGCGGCGGTCAGCGTGGTCGCGGGCGACGGATTGCCCGCGGCATCGGCCTGCGACACGCTCAGTGCCTGACGGTCGATCTGCGGGGTCGCGAGCGTGACGCTATAATCGCCCTGCGCAGTGACGATCGCGGTTCCCAGCACCGTAGCGGCGGCATCGCGCACCGTCAGCGTCGCGCCGGGCTCGCCGGTGCCCATGACGACCGATCCGCTCGCGTCGAGCATCGCGACGGGCGCAGGCGGCGCGGTGATGTCCGGGGCCGTCACGCCGGTCGACGCGGAGACATTGCCCGCCGCGTCGGCCTGCGTCACGCCGAGCCTCTCGCCATTGGCCTGCGCCGGGCTCAGCGCCGCGGTATAGCTCCGATCCTCTGCGACGATCGCGGTACCGATCACGATGCCCGCTGCGTTGGTGACGCTGACCGTCGCACCAGGCGCGCCGGTACCGGTCGCGATACTGCCGTCGCCGCTGATCGTCGCGGTGGGCGCGTCGGGTGCGGTGGTATCGGGGGCGAGCAGACCCACCGGGGCCGAGACATTGCCCGCGCGGTCGGCTTGAACGACCGACAGCGCCTCGCCGTCGAGCTGCGGGGGGGTGAGGGCGACGGCATAGGCACCGTCCGCGGCGACGATAGCGGTCCCGAGCGTCGCTCCGCCGGGCGCGGTGACGGTCACGGTGGCGCCGACCTGGCCTGATCCGGTGACGACCGAACCGTCCCCGCTGATCGTCGCGGTCGGCACGCCCGGCGCGGTGATGTCGGGGGCGATTGCGGTGGCGGGTGCGGACACATTGCCCGCCGCATCGGTCAGCGTCACGCTCAGCGTCTCGCCATCCGCCTGGGCGGGGTCGAGCATGATACGGAAACCGCCATCGGCGGCGACTGTCGCGGTACCGATCGCGGTGCCGGATGGATCGCGCACGGTGACGATCGTACCGGCCTCACCCGTGCCGACGAGGAGGCTGCCATCGCCCTCGACGGTCGCCGTCGGCGCTGCAGGGGCGGTGACATCAGGCACTGCGACCAGCGCGGGGGCCGAGACATTGCCCGCGGCGTCCGCCTGCGTCACCGCAAGCGTCCCGCCATCGCGCTGCGCAGGATCAAGGATCACCGCAAACGCCCCGGCGGCATTCGCTGTCGCGGTGCCGATCACGGTGCCGTCGGCATCGCGCACCGTGATCGCCGCGTCGGCGTCGCCCGTCCCGGTCAGCGCCGTGCCCGTCTGGTCGAGCACCGCGCTGGGGGCGTCGGGCGCGGTCAGGTCGGGGGCGATCGCGGTCGCGGGGGGCGAGACATTGCCGTCCCCGTCGGTCTGCGTCACGCGGATCGTCTCGCCGTCACGCAGCGCAGGGACGAGCGCGATGGCGTACTGCCCGTCGCCCGCGGCGAGTCCCGTCGCGATCACCACGCCATCGGCATCGAACAGCGTGACCGTCGCGCCCGCTACCGCGCTCCCCGTCACGGCGCTGCCGTCGATGGCGATCGTCGCGGTCGGTGCATCGGGGCCGAGATCGGCGACCAGATCGGGCGCCGCGGCAGTCGCCTCGGGCGAGACATTGCCCGCGCCATCGACCTGCCGCACGCTCAGCGTCTCCCCGTCGATCTGCGGCGGAGTCAGCGGGACGGTATAAGTGCCATCGCCCGCGACGATGATCGTGCCGATCACCGCCCCGACCGGGCTGCGCACCGTCAGCGTCGCACCCGCTTCTCCGGTCCCGGTCAGGCTCGCACCATCGGCGGTGACCGTCGCAGTCGGCGCGGCCGGGGCGGTCTGGTCGGGTGCGATCAGCGCGGTGGCGGTCGAGACATTGCCCGCGGCATCCGTCTGCACAACCGAGATAAGCTGGCTGTCGATCTGCGGCGGGACGAGCACGACATCGTAATTGCCGCGCGCATCGACGATCGCCGCGCCGATCTCGGTATCGGTGGCGTCGCGGACCGAGATCCGGGCACCGGGCTCGCCGCTGCCGCTCACGATTGTCCCTGTCGCATCGATTGTGGCGGCTGGGGCCGCCGGCGCGGTCACGTCGGGGGCGATCAGCGACAGTGGGGACGCGGCATTGCCTGCGGCGTCCGTCTGGATCACCGCGAGCCGTTGGCCATTCGCCTGTGCCGGGTCGAGCAGCACGCTATATTGCCCGTCGACCCCGACCTGCGCGGTGCCGATCGTGGTGCCGGCAAGGTCGCGGACCAGGATCTGCGCGCCGGGTTCGCCCGTCCCCGTCACCAGCGTACCGTCCCCGTTGATCGCGGCGACCGGCTGCGCCGGCGCGGTGAAGTCGGGCGCGATCGTGCTCGCATTGCCCGACACATTGCCCACGGCGTCGCTCTGGACCGCCTCGACCCGCTCACCATCGGTCTGCGCCGATCGCAGCGTGATTTCATAGCGTCCGCCGGCGTCGACGCTTCCGCTTCCGAGCACAACGCCGCCCTCGCCGGTGATGGTGACGGTCGCACCGGGCTCGCCAGCGCCGGTCGCGATCGTGCCGGTGCCGTCGAGCGCGATTGTCGGTGCTGCCGGCGCGGTGAGATCGGGCGCAATTACCCCGACCACGGGCGAGGCATTGCCCGCCGCATCCGCTTGGCTGACGCCCAGCGTCTCGCCATTGGTCTGCGCCGGCGACAGCGGCACCGCAAAGGCGCCGTCCGTCCCGGCGGTCGCGGTGCCGATAACGACATCATTGGCGTCGGTCACCGTCACGGTCGCGCCCGGCTCGCCGGTGCCGCTGAGCAGCGTCCCGTCGCCGTTCACCGCAGCGGCGGGGGTCACCGGCGCGGTGAGGTCGGGCGACGCGATCTGCACCGCAGCGGAGACATTACCCGCAGCGTCGGTCTGCGTAACGGCGAGGCTGCCGCCACTCGCCTGCGCGGGCGACAGCGGCGTCGTGAAGCTGCCGTCTGCCGCCACGACGACGCTGGCGATCACAATGCCCGCAGCATCACGCACCATGACGGTCGCACCCGCTTCACCGCGCCCGGTGACGGTCGCACCACCAGCGTCTATCGTTGCCTCCGGCGCACCGGGTGCGGTGGTATCAAGCGCAGCGACCTGCACGGCGGGGGAGACATTGCCCGCCGCGTCGGTCTGCGTGACGGCAAGGCTGCCGCCATTAGCTTGCGGGGGTGACAGTGGCGCAGCGAAGCTGCCGTCCGCTGCCACCACGACGCTGCCTATCACAATGCCCGCAGCGTCGCGGACCGTGACGGTCGCGCCCGCTTCGCCGCGCCCGGTGACGGTCGCGCCACCAGCGTCGATCGCTGCCTCGGGCGCGCCGGGTGCAGTGGTATCGGGCGCAGCGACTTGCACGGCGGGGGAGATATTGCCCGCTGCGTCGGTCTGCGTGACGGTAAGGCTGCCGCCATTAGCTTGCTCCGGTGACAGTGGCGCAGCGAAGCTGCCGTCCGCTGCCACGACGACGCTGGCGATCACATTGCCCGCAGCATCACGCACCGTGACGGTCGCGCCCGCTTCGCCCCGACCCGTGATCGTCGCGCCACCAGCATCAATCGCCACTCCGGGTGCGCCGGGTGCGGTGGTATCGGGAGCAGCGATCTGTACGGCGGGGGATACATTACCGGCAGCATCGGTCTGCGTGACGGCAAGATTTCCACCATTGGCCTGCGCTGGCGACAGCGGTGCCGTGAAGCCGCCGTCCGCCGCGACGACGACGCTGCCGATCACAATGCCCGCGGGATCGCGCACGATGACGGTCGCGCCGGCCTCGCCGAGCCCGGTGACGGCCGTGCCGTCACTTGCGATCGTGACACTCGGAGCGGCGGGGGGTGTCGTGTCGGGCGGGGTGATGACGGGCGGGGTCGTCACGGGTGGGGTCGTGACGGGTGGGGTGGCCGGATCGGGCTGGGTCGCGGGAGTATCCGAGCCGCCGCCGCCGCCCAGTGCCGCCGCCGCGCCGCCTGCCGTGACCACCCCGCCCAGCAGGGCAGCGGGCAGCGCGAGCGAGGCGCCACCGCCGCCGCCCGCCGCCGCTACGAGGTCCTCGGGATCCTCGAGCGGAACGAAGCGCGGCGCGCCCGGCGCGACGCGCGCCTGCCACATGGTGCCGCCGGGTTCGTTCAGGACGAGATCATGCGGTGCGACCCCGGCATCCTCAGGATGAAAATTGGCGACCTCGACATGGTCCCCGTTGGTCAGGCGGACGATGAGCGCATTGCCCTCGCGCTCGAACCCCGCAACTTCGGAGCGGGCAAGGTCGAGCCGGACGACGCTCGGCGCATCGAGGCTGACGGCGTCTCCCGATACGCGCGTGACGGCCCCGGTTGCCTTCGAGATGACGTGTACGTCCATGCTTCATCCTCCTGTGCGGGTCAGCAGCGCCGCGGCGCCGACGGCCCCAGCGGGCACGTCGACGACCTTCGAAACTGCTGGCTTCTCGAGAGGGACAAAGCCCGGCGCGGTCGGGGGGCTGCAACCATTCCGCTATCGGAATCAATTCCGCGGCCAGGGTCATGGCACGGTGAGGCGCCGGCCAAAAAAAAAGGCGCCGCCGGAGGATCCGGCAGCGCCCCAGTCAGGCTCGGCGGATCGCGATCAGATGCGGCGGCGCGTCGCGGCGGTCGCGCCGGCCCCTGCGGCGGCGGCACCGATCAGCATCGCGATCACCACCATGAACGACGTGCCCGCAGCGGCGCCGGCGGCGGTGTCGGTCGCCGACTTGGCGGTCGCGATCGTCTCGTCCTTGGTCTTGACGAACTGTGCCTTGGCGCGCGTTACCTGAGCCTGGGCTTCGGGACGCGCGATCTTGCGCTGCGCGGCGACGATGTCGACGATGCGGCTCTCGGCACGCGCGCCGTCCGGCCCGCCGCGGGCGAGCGCGGGAAGCTGCTTGGCGACTTCCTTCTGAGCCTGTTCCGACGTCATCTGAGCAGGATCCGACGGTGCGTCCGACAGATAGGCGGCCGCCTCTTCGCGGACGTCGCCCGTATCGACGCCGGCGACGTCGGCAACCTTAGGCGCAGCAGCCCCGATTCCGGTGCCGGCCGCGGTCGCGACCGAGCCGACGGTACGGAAGGCGCCGCCGATGATCCCGCCGACCGCCGAGGTCAGCAGGTACAGCGTCAGGATCAGCGTCACGCCCCAGACCACAAGCCCGTGAACGAGCCCGTCGAACCGGTCATGCACGCCGGCAACGCGGGCCGCGGCATAGCCGCCCGCGCCAAGCGCGATGATCGTCGTGACGACCCAGTACAGCCCGGCACTAATGCCGAAGCCCGCAGCGCCCGGCGTGGTCCCCTCGACCGGGTCGACCAGCGTCAGGCCGATGCCCGTGCCGAGAATGCCCAGCACGAGCTGGACCGCGATCGCGAGGACGACGCCCGCAAAGATCGCCCCCCAGGATATGCGGCTGGGCGTCTTCGCAAGACGCAGGTCGTCGGCCGGCAGAACGCCGGGTGTCGTGGTGATCGTCATAGATGCTCCTGTTGAATAATGTGCCGGCGACGGCGTCAGTCGGCGCCGTCGCGGTCGATGGAATGATCCGTTTCATGCGGCTCGGCCTGGGCCTGCTTCGCGCCGGCCTTGCTTTCGCGGCGGCCGCTGCGTTCGACACCGGGGTCGCCGATGATCTTGCCGATCGCCTCCTGGACGGAGCCCTTGGCCTGGCGTGCGCGTCCGGTCTTGCTGCCAGCCTTGCCGCCGGGTGTCGTGTCGTCGGTCATGCTGCGACCTCCTTGCTTGCTGCGTCGGCCGGATGACGCGCGGGCAGCGAGTCTCCGTCGAAGCCGCGCGCGCGCGCCCAGGCGGCGGCGGCGTTGCGGCGGTTGACCCCGATCTTCGAATAGATCCGCGCGACGTGATTGCGCACGGTGTTGCCCGAGACGTCGAGCGTCCGCGCGATCGACTTGTCGTCGAGCCCGCGACAGATCAGCGCCAGCACCTCGCGCTCGCGCGGGGTCAGCTCGTCGAGCCCGACGCCGACCGGATCGGCCTGCGGCGTCCGGATCCGTGCGAGCTTCTCCATGATCGACCGGCTGAGCCAGCTCGTATCCTGCATCACCGCCTCGATCGCATGGACCAGCTCGCGCTCGGATGCCTTGCGCGTGCTGATGTCGCGCATCGCCCACAGCATGCACGCTTCGCCGCCAAGCTGGATCGGTTCGCTCGAGACGATCCCGTCGATCACCTGACCCGATTTCAATCGGAGCCGCAGTTCGCGGTCGCGGATCGGCCGGTCGGCGGCGATCTCGCCCTCGATCTCGTGCTGGATCGCACCGGTCTCCCACAGATCGACGACCCCAAGCGGCTGGTCGACGATGTCCGCCGCCGTATAGCCGGTCAGCTCGGTGAACGCCTCGTTGACGTCGCACAGCCGGTGGCCGTCGCGGGTGCCGATCGCCAGCGCGACCGGCGCGAGCGAGAAGGTACGCGTGAACCGGTCCTCGCTGTGGCGCAGCGCGGTCTCCGCCTTGCGACGCGGTTCGAGGTCCGCGAAGGTGAACAGCATGCACGCCTGCTCGGCCAGATCGATCGGCTGGCCTGCGACGATCACCAGCTTGGTACCGCCTTCGGGCAGGTCGAGCTCGGCCTCCATCTGCGGAATCGTCCGGCCCTCGCACAGCCGTTGCTTCGCCACGTCGCGCTTGTCGGCATGCGCGAGGATGTCGAGATCGTAGAGCGTGCGCGCGAGGACCCCGTCGCGCTCATGCCCGGTCATGTCGAGAAAACCCTGATTGACCTTCACGAACTTCAGATCGCACAGCCGGCAGATCAGCGCGGGCGCGGGGTTCGCGTTGAACGATTGCTCGAACCGGTCTTCCGCCTCGAACTGCGCCGAGACGTCCTGAATGACGAGCACGAGGCATTCGGGCTCGTCCTGGTCGTCGGTCAGGACGAGGCTGCGGACCTGATGGACCCAGCGCGGGCTGTCCTCGCCCGCGACCGCCACTTCGACCACCACCTGCGAAAACGCCTCGCCCGACACGACGCGCTCGATCGGATAGTCATCGTCGCCCAACCGGTGGTTGTTGCGATAGCGCAGCTGGAACTTCGCCCGATACGCGTCGACCGTCGCCCCCAGATCCTCGACCGCATCGACCCCGTGCATCGCGAGCGCCGCAGAGTTCGCCCACAGGATCGACTGATCCGGATCGATCAGGATTACGCCCTCGTCGAGCCCCGCGATGATCTGGCGCAGATGGCGCAGATCGGCGGAGTCGCGCAGCGACTTGAGGGCGGGGGCGGCGGTCATCGGATCAGTCGCGCTGGCCGTGGACGAGCCAGGCCAGGCCATAGCCGATCGCGGCGGCGCCGAGTGCCCAGAGCAACGGTGCGTCCTCGGCCGACTCCTGTACGGTCCGCGCGCCATGGCGCGCCAGCTGGCCGGCGCGGTCGGCGGCCTCGCGCGCGTCGCTGCCGAGCTTGTCGGCGAGCTCCGGGGCGCCATCGACGGCATCGGCGACCGCGGACTTCGCGCGGCCATAGAGATTCTGTGCGCCGCCTGCGACCTGATCGACGACCCCGTCGACCTGCCAGTCACGGCTGCTGACGCTATCGCCGATCGTCTTCTCGACCTTGCCGCCGACATAGCGTGCGCCGCCCTGGAATTCGTCCTTGTTCATCGTCTTGTCCTTCTCGAAAGTGGGGAAACGTCAATTCGGCTCAGGGCAGGACACGGCATGCCGCCGCGGCCTTGCCGACCTCGAGCGCGATCGCCGGATCGCGCAGTTCGGAGGCGACACGGATCAGGTCGGACGGCGTCAGCGCCCCCGGCGTCGTGTCGTTCTGCCGATACGCCGCGGCCGCCTTGCCGAGCCGCTGGAGCTGTCCGAGCGACAGGCGCGACTGGAGCCGCTCCCCGACGCAATCCGCGCGCGGCGCGTCGAGCCCGTAGCGCTGCAACCCCGAGGATATCCGCGTTGCCGGTGCCGCACAGCCGACGACTGCCGTCATCAGCACAAGCGAGGCGATCGTCGCAGACAGGCTTTTCATGATCGGGCTCCCGACATTCCAGGAGCGCAACTGCTCCCGGATCGGACGCATAAAGCGTGAAACAGGACGTAAGTTCCTGGTATTTATGTGCTAATCATGCGTACTCATATACTAGAGGATCGGCCGCCCGCGCCCGGTACAATCGCGCGAACCGGCGATGCAGCGTCATCGTGCTGGCATCGGTCGCCACGTTGGCGCGCCGCTCGTGCCAATCGGCGCGCGCGTGAAAATAGGCGGCCTCGCCGGCCCCCCCGGTCTGCGGCGGCCGGTCGTCGTCCTGATCCGTCATCGTCCTGCTTTTCCCAATGGTCGTCGACGCGACATTAGGCCGTCAGCGCCACCGCCGCGTGATCGGAAAGGACCAGTGCACTGGGTAGATATCCCAGTCGGCGCAGCATGCCTCCGGGGGGACTCATACGTGGCGGAACCCTCCACGCCGGGCGATCATCCCGCCGGCTTGGCGTGCGCGGCGTCCTGGTGCGCGATATAGCTGTCGAGCGCGCTCGCGGCATTCAGCATGTGCGCGCGCATCCGCCGCGCCGCCTCGTCGCCATCGCCCTCCGCGATCGCGCGCATCACCGCGTCATGCTCCGCGCGCGAGCTGGCGAGGCGGCGGTCCTGGCGCAGCTGCATCCGGCGGAAGGCGTTGAGCCGCGTGCGCACCGCGATCGCCTGGTCGGCGAGGAAGTCGTTATGCGCCGCGCGGTAGATCGCCTCGTGGAACTCGCGGTTGAGCGCGTCATAGGCGTCGACATCGCCCGCCACGACCGCCGCCTCGCTCGCCTCATGCACCCGCAGCAGACGGCTGCGCTCAAGCGGCGTGATCCGGTAGGTGGCGAGCCGGACGCACACCGCCTCGAGCTCCGCCATCGTCTCGAACATGTCCATCACCTCCTCGGCGGTGACGTGGCGGACGATGACTCCGCGGCGCGGGCGGACCTCGACCATCCCGCTGGTCGCCAGCTGGCGCAGCGCCTCGCGGACCGGCGTGCGCGAGGCGCCATAACGGTCGGCCAGCTGCTGTTCGTCGAGCATCGTGCCCGGCGCGAGCTCGCCCGACGAAATCGCATCGGTCAGCGCGTTGCGGATCCGGTCGGACAGCAGTCCCGTGTCTTCGCTCTCGATATCCGCCACGCTGTCAGCCCCCCACGATCGCGCGGACGATCAGATAGAGGATCGACGGCGCCACCAGGCACCCTAGCCCGGTATGGAAGGTCGCGGTCAAGGCGCCATAAGGGACGAGCCGGCGGTCGGTCGCGGCGAGCCCGCCCGACACGCCGCTGACCGTTCCCATCAGCCCGCCGAACACCATCGCGCTGCGCGGGTTGTTGAGCCCGATCAGCCCGGCTACCAAAGGCGTGCCGACCATCACCATCACCGCCTTGAACACGCCCGTCGCGATCGACAGCGCGATGACGGGCGAGCTTGCCCCGATCGCAGCACCCGTGACCGGCCCGACGATATAGGTCACCGCGCCCGCGCCGATCGTCGTCATCGACACCGCATCGGTATAGCCGAACGACGCCGCGACCAGCGCGCCGACGATGAACGGCAGGATCGTGCCGAGCAGCAGCGCGACGACGCCGATCAGACCCGCCTTCTTGGCCTGTTCGACATCGACCTCGCACGCGGTCGCGACGATCGCGAAGTCGCGCAGCATCGCGCCGCCCATCAGCCCGATCCCCGCGAGCATCGGCAAATCGGCGAGCCCCTTGTGACCGCCCGTCGCGATCCCGCCCCAGAAGGCGAGCGCGAGGCCGATCAGGATCGCGATCGCCGAGCCGTGGACCCGGCCCATCGTCAGCTTGGCGGACAGGATGTTCGACAGCCACATGACGATGCCGACGACCGCAAACGCGGTGAGCAGTGCATTGGCGGTCAGGACCTTGGTGATCATTTCCATGCGTTCGGTCCTCAGCGCGGGGTGATCGGGGCGGGGGATCCGGCGGCGATCGCCATCTCGGCTTCACGCGTCTCGCGTGCCTCGATCTCGTCCATCGTCTCGGGCGTGCCCGAGAGCCGGCTGATGATCGCGACCGCGGTGAAGCACAGCAGCAGCGCGCCGACGCCCGCGATCAGCACGATCGGGCCGCCCTCGACCGCGGCGACGACATCCTGCTGCGCCGCCATCGCGACGACGATCGGGATATACAGCGCGCCCCAGAAGCCGATCCCGCGCGACACGCCCTCATTGTAGCGACCGCGCGTCTTCAGCCACATCCGCGCGGCAATCAGCAGGATCATCGCGATGCCGACTCCGCCGACATTGGCCTTCACGCCGAGCAGCACGCCAAGGCCTTCGCCCAGCAATTGCCCTATCAGCGTACAGATCGCGAGCAGCGCGACTCCGGCGATCATGCGCCGCGTCCCGCATATGTGGCGGCAACGGGTAGGGACTCGCTCATGGCATATCCTCTCAATGTATTCGATCTGGCGTCTTATACGTCACCAAGTATGCACAGGGTTGCGTTTGGAGCAATAGCGAATACAAGAGGGCCGTAATAAGCGTCAGGAGGCGATGCGGTGCGGCAATGGAATACGCGCAAGCAGATGCGCGAGGAGCGGATCGCGGCGGGCCGGGGCTTTGCCACCGGCAAGCTGGTCGATCCCGAAACGCTCGTAGACTTCTTCGAAGCGGTGCTCAGGCCCGGCGACCGGGTCTGCATCGAGGGCGACAACCAGAAACAGGCGGACGTACTGGCCAAGGGGCTCGCCGCGATGGATCCCGAACGGATCCACGACCTCCACATGGTCCAGTCGGGCGTCGTCCTGCCCGAGCATCTCGACGTCTTCGACAGCGGGATCGCGAAGCGGCTCGATTTCTCCTATTCCGGCCCGCAATCGGCACGGATCGCGAAGATGCTGTTCGGCGGCAAGATCGAGCTTGGCGCAATCCACACCTATCTCGAACTGTTCGCGCGCTATTTCGTCGATCTGACGCCGCAGGTCGCGCTGATCGCCGCGGTCAGCGCGGACCGTCACGGCAATCTCTACACCGGCCCCAATACCGAGGACACGCCGACCGTGGTCGAGGCGACCAGCTTCGGCAGCGGCCTGGTGATCGCGCAGGTCGGCGAGATCGTCGATACGCTGCCACGCGTCGATATCCCCGGCGACCAGGTCCATTTCGTGCTCGACGCCGGGCGGCCCTTTTATGTCGAGCCGCTGTTTACGCGCGATCCCGCGGCGATGACCGAGACACAGATCCTCACCGCGATGCTGGCGATCAAGGGGCTGTATCAGCCCTATGGCGTGCGCCGGTTGAACCACGGCATCGGCTTCAACACCGCGGCGATTGAGCTATTGCTGCCGACCTATGGCGAGAAGCTGGGGCTGAAGGGCAAGATCTGCACGCACTGGGCGCTCAACCCGCACCCGACGCTGATCCCCGCGATCGAGGCGGGCTGGGTCGAGCAGGTCCATTGCTTCGGCTCGGAAGTCGGGATGGAGGATTATCTCGCCGCGCGGCCCGACATCTTCTTCACCGGCCCCGACGGCTCGCTCCGCTCGAACCGCGCGTTCAGCCAGACCGCCGGGCTGTATGCCTGCGACATGTTCATCGGCTCGACGCTGCAGATCGATCTTGCCGGGCACAGCTCGACGATCACCGCGAACCGCATCGCCGGCTTTGGCGGCGCGCCCAACATGGGATCGGACGCGCGTGGCCGGCGTCATTCCAGCACACCCTGGTTGCAGGCCGGCGCGGAGGCCGATCCCGACACCGCGGCACCCTTGCGCCGCGGCCGGAAGCTCGTTGTGCAGATCGGCGAGACGTTCGGCGAGGGCAATGCGCCGCTGTTCGTCGAGAAGCTCGGCGCGCTCGAACTCGCGGAAAAGCTCGATCTCGATCTCGCACCGATCATGGTCTATGCCGACGACACCACGCACATCGTCACCGAAGAGGGCATCGCCAACCTGCTGCTCTGCCGCGATGCGGATGAGCGCGAACAGGCGATCCGCGGCGTGGCGGGCTTTACCGAGATCGGCCGCGGCCGCGACAAGGCGATGGTCGAACGGCTGCGCGAACGGAAGATCATCCAGCGGCCCGAGGATCTCGGCATCGACCCGCTCGACGCGAACCGCAACATGCTGGCCGCGCGTTCGATCAAGGACCTGATGCTCGCCTCGGGCGGGCTCTACCGGCCACCGAGCCGGTTCCGGAACTGGTAGGGGATAGAAGCATGGAAATCCTGCATTTCGATATCGCCGCGCCCGTGCCCGCGGGCGGCACACGCGCGATGGCACTGGTCGGCGTGGTCGCGTCGGGAAATCTGGAGGTGCTGGTGGAGCGCGGTGCCGCGGCCGATCGGTGCGCGATCGAGATCAGCACCGCGGCGCACGGCTTTCGCGATCTGTGGGACGCGGTGGTCGCCGATTTCGTCGGCCGGCGCGCCGCCGGCGGCCTGCGGATCGCGATCAACGATGGCGGCGCGCGCCCCGACACGGTGTCGCTGCGCCTCGCCCAGGCCGTCCGCATGATCGAGGAGCCCGAAGCATGAGCAACCTTTATCAGAGCTGGTACGAGGCAGGCGCGCGCGAGCGGATCGCGGCGCTGGTCGATACCGGCAGCTTCACCGAATTTGTCGGTCCGGAGCGGCGCGAGACCAGCCCGCATCTCGGCATCTTCGACCTGCCCGCGCAGTTTGACGACGGCATCGTCGTCGGCGCCGCGACGGTAGACGGCACGCCGATCCTGATCGCCGCGCAGGAGGGCCGCTTCATGGGCGGCGCATTCGGCGAGGTGCACGGCGCCAAGCTGACCGGCCTGCTCCGCGCCGCCAAGGCCCTCAACCGCGACGTCGTGATCGCGTTCGACACCGGTGGCGTGCGGCTGCAGGAGGCCAATGCCGGCGAGATCGCGATCGCCGAGATCATGCGCGCGGTCACCGAAGCGCGGATCGCGGGCGTGCGCGTCGTCGGGCTGATCGGCGGGCGCGCGGGCTGCTATGGCGGCGGCGGGCTGATCGCCGGCTGCTGCTCGACGCTGATCATATCCGAACAGGGCCGAATCAGCGTCACCGGCCCCGAGGTGATCGAGACCAACAAGGGCGTCGAGGAATTCGACTCTCGCGACCGCGCCCTGGTCTGGCGGACGATGGGCGGCAAGCACCGCACGCTGATCGGCGGCGCGGACCTGTTCGTCGACGACGATGCCGCGGCGTTCCGCGCGGCGATGCTCGCAGCGCTCGGGCGACCCGCCAAGGCGGGTTCCGTCCGGAATGCCTCCCCCCTCCCGTTCGGAAGAGGGGAGCGACCCGGTCTCGATCTGGCCACGCTGACGGTAGAACAGGACCGCCTCGAACGCCGCATCGCCCGGTTCGGCGACGCCGCCGACGCGACCGACATCTGGCGCACGCTCGGCATCGATGATCCGCAGGCGATCCCCGACATGCCTTCCGCCGCCTTCGCGACCCTTGCCGCCCAATACCGGGAGAGCGCCGATGACGCCCGCTGAGATCCTCGATTCGCTGTTTCCGGCCGGCCATGCGGTCACCGCGGAGGGCGACCTGCTGTTCGGTCGCGGCACATCGCCCGACGGACGGGGCGTGCATGTCATTGGCGCCACCGCGCGCGCGCCGATCGGCATCGACCAGGCGATCCGCCTGTCCGCCGCGGTGCTCGCGATCGCGCGCAGCGACGACGACGCGCCGATCTTCTTTCTCGTCGACAGCGCGAGCCAGCGGATGAGCCGGCGCGACGAACTGCTCGGCCTCAGCGAATATCTCGCGCATCTCGCCAAGTCGCTGCTGCTCGCCGAGGCGCGCGGCCATCGCACGATCGGCCTGCTCTATGGCGGCAGCGCGGCCGGCGCGTTCATCGCCACCGCGCTCGCCTGCGACACGCTCGTTGCGCTGCCCGGCGCGCATCCCGAAGTCATGGACCTCGCCTCGATGGCGCGCGTCACCAAGCTGTCGATCGATCTGCTCGAGGACAAGGCGAAGACGACCCCGGTCTTCGCCCCCGGCCTCGACAATCTGGTCAGCGTCGGCGGGGTCGCCGAGGTCTGGGATCGGCAGCGCAGCCTGGCGGATCAGCTCGCGGTGCTGCTCGCCACGCCGCGCGACCACGATGCGCGCGCGACGCACGGAGCCGAGCGTCAGGGCCGGCCCAAGGCCGCGGCGATCGCGGACGAGGTGGATATGGCGGCGCGGCGCTGATGCGGTTCGACCGACACCGGCTGGTCTGGATCGACCCGCAGCGCTGGCCCGCCATCCTCGCCGCGCACGGGCTCGCCAACGCCCCGGCGCTGCTCGCCGACTGGGCCAGGGACGACCGCCCGCTGATCGCGCGGCGGCCGGTCGTCGGCGAACTGCCGTGCCTGGTCCCGCTGGGGCTGCCCCTGCCGCCCTCGATCGGCAAGCAGCGGCTCGCCTTCGCCGTGCCCCCCGATGCCACCCGCACCGACGCCCCGCCGCCGCTGCTGCGCGATGCGGCGGCGGCGGCACCCCCCGCCTGGCAGGACAGCATCGCCGCGCTCGTCACGCTGGACCCGGACACGCGCTGTTTCGGCAGCCTCGCCTGGGCGCATCTGACCGGGCTGGCCTATCTGTCGCCGGGTTCGGATCTCGACCTGCTCTGGACGGTGGCGGATCAGCGCACCGCGACCGCACGCGCCCGCGCGCTTCTGACGATCGGCGCGACCGCACCGATGCGGATTGACGGCGAATTGCTCACCCCACAAGGCCATGCGGTGCAGTGGCGCGAATGGGCGTCGGACGCACCCGATCTGCTCGTCAAGGCGGCGCACGCGAACGGCGTGACCCCGCGCGCGGCGGTGTTCGCATGACTGCGCTCGTCGCGACGACACCCGCGGTCGACACCGACGCGATCGGCCACGCCGCCGCTCTGTGCCTCCGTCGCGAGATCGCGACCTATCCCAAACCCGGCCTCGTCAGCCCGGTGGATCCGGGCGCGCATGACGACATGGACGCGGCCATGATGAACCGCAGCGCCGACGCGCTCGCGCCCTATCTCGCCGCGCTGGCCCAGGCGGGCGCCGCGGGGGCAGGGATGGACCGGCTGCGCGCGATCGGGATCGCGGCGGAGTCGGCGATGATGGTCGCGACGGGCGGGGTGAACACGCACCGCGGCGCGATCTTCGGCATGGGCCTGCTCTGCGCCGCTGCGGGGTTCGGCGCGCGCTATGGTCTCGCCGCGCCGCTCGGGACGATCGTCGCGCAGCATTGGGGCGCCGAGATTCTGCGCGGGCCTGTCGCGCTGCACAGCCATGGCAGCACGGTCGCGCGCCGCCATGCCGCGGGCGGCGCACGCGTCGAGGCCGCCGCCGGCTTCCCCGCGCTCTACGCCACCGCCTTGCCCGCACTCGCCACCGCGCGGCGCCTGCGGCCCGACGACCGGAACGCGCAGGCAGTGCAGGTCCTGATGGCGCTGATCGTCGGCGTCGCGGACACCAATCTCCTCTATCGCGGCGGCCCGTCCGGTCTCGCCTTCGCGCAAGCCGAGGCCCGCGCCTTCCTCGCAGCGGGGGGCATCGGCGCGGTGGACTGGCGCGCGCGCGCGATCGCGGTCCATCGCCGCTTCGTCGCCCGGCGGCTCAGTCCGGGGGGGTGTGCGGACCTGCTGGCGATGACGTTCTTCGTCGCGGCGCACGACGCGTGACGCTCGCGCTGCTCTGTTCGGGGCAGGGGCGGCAGGACCGCGCGATGTTCGACCTGTTCGTCGACCAGCCCGCCGCCGCACCGATCCTCGCCGAGGCCGCCGCGATCCTCGGACAGGATGTCCATCAGCTCGTCCGGACCGCTGCTGACGACCGGCTCCACGCCAATGCGACGAGCCAGATCCTGTGCGTCGCGCGCGGACTGGCGGCGGCGGCGTGTCTCGAACCGATCGGTCCGGCGCTGGTCGCGGGCTATAGCGTCGGCGAGATGACCGCCTGGGGCATTGCCGGCCTGTGGTCGCCCGCCGCCACGCTGCGGCTCACCGCGGCGAGGGCGACGGCGATGGACGCGGCCGGCGGTGCGGAGGATGGCCTCGGCTTCGTCCGCGGCCTGCCGCGCGCGGCGGTCGAGGCGCTGGTCGCGCGGTTCGACTGCGGCATCGCGATCGTCAATCCCGGTCTGCTGTTCGTGATCGGCGGCACCCGCGCGCAGGTCGCGGCCTGTTGCGACGCGGCTCTGGCGGAGGGTGCAGCAACCGCCCGCCCGATCGCGGTCCGCGTCGCGTCGCACACCCGTCGCCTGTCCGCTGCGGTCGCCCCGTTCCACGCCGCGCTGCTCGAAGCCCAGCCCGCACGGCCGATCCGGGGTCGCACGCTGATCGGCGCGACCGATGCCACGATCGTCCGCGGCGCCGCCGGCATCGCAGGACTTGCGGCACAGCTCGACACGACGATCGACTGGGCCGCCACGCTCGAGGCACTGGTCGAACGCGGCGTCGACCGCCTGCTCGAACTCGGCCCCGGCACCGCGCTCGCCGACATGGTCCGCGCCGCCTATCCGACACTCGACGTCCGCGCAGTCGACGACTTCCGCAGCCTCGCCGGAATCACCGCCTGGATCGCCCGCTGAACGTCGGGGGAGACAAGGGGAGGGTGCCGTTCGATAGGGCGGGCGGTGATGCCAACCCTTTGTTAGCTATTGCTTTATATCGTCACAGGCCGGGCAAACGGACGCTTAGGCTCCCTATCTGCTCGATTGGGCACATAGGGCTAGGATATGATATGTCGATCTCGTTCTACATCATGGCGGATAAGCCGGAAAATGAACGCGAGCGCGAAAGGGCCATTGCGACAAGCAATCTCATCGCAAGTCCGCATGTCGGCAGATTCCGGCCGATATTGGATGCTGTCCGCGATACCCTGAAGGCAAAGTCCGCAGCCATCACCATCGTCTATCAGGACTCGACCTATGTGTTGTCGGCAGCGGGTTTCGAGGCCGGTGTATATAAGAGGTCAACGTCCTTCTGTGCGCATGCCATTCTATCCCCCGACGAACTGACAATCGTTCCGGACGCGGGCGCAGACGAGCGTTTCGCCGGCAACCCCTTCGTCGACACGATCGAAGGCATTCAATTTTATATCGGTGCGCCGCTACGCGACGAAGACGGCACCGTACTCGGGGCGCTGTGCGTCTTCGATGAAAAACCTCGTGACTTCATCACGGACGACGACAGGGCGCGGATCATCGCGTTGAAGAAAGAAGCAGAGGCGATTGTCCATTCCATAAGCAAGCAGGCCGACGTCGATCGCGAAGGCTATAAGGAAGTCCAGTCTTCGATGCAAAGCCAGCGACCGTGATGGCCACGTGTGCGCAACAACGTAGACTGCCCGGACGTGCCTCGAAATGAATATGTATCGCAAAATCGCGAGCGATATCTCGCCGGCGCTGATCGAACGTCGTTGCGCATCCCGGCATCTCGTCAACCTGGGGGCGCTTCTGATCACCCCTCTGGGCGAAATGATACCCGCGACCGTGACGGGCGTCTCCACGCGTGGTTTTCGGGTGAAAGCGGATTATGGCGTGACGATCGGCCGATCCGTCGGCCTCGCCATTCCGGGCCTGCCGAGATATGTCGGGTGGGTCGCCTGGTCCTATCTTGGCGAATTCGGGCTGGAGGGTGCCCAGGAAATTACCGAGGACGCCGTCGAGCATATTGTCGCACTAGGCACCCCTTCGGCGACTATGTAATCCAGCAAGCTGCCTGATCCTCGACGCCTTTACTCTGGGACAAGATATCTGACGCAGATGACGCTAGACTGAAAAGCCGCCGACCGATGAAGGGCGGCGGCTCTATCTGAGATGAACTGCCATCGAGATCAGGCGTAAGCAGTACCTGTGACGACTTTACCGATGCGCCGGCGGAGGCTGAAGCCGACGCCCCCGAAGCCGACAAGCATCATGAGCCACGTTGCCGGCTCTGGAACCGCGCCGATCGAAACGGTCGCATTTTCAGGTGCAAAATCCGTAATCTGGTTGACGTTACCCACACCGTTTCGGGGCCAGAGATTAAACCCATATTGCGTTGGCCCAAAGCCCGTGCTCGGCAGCAAGGCGAGCGGAACCCGCGCTGTCAGCATGTTTCCAGCGATGGCAATACCAGTTGGGTCCAAGGCATTTGGACCAACCGATCCGGTGCCGTTCTTCTGTATCACGATGGCTTGATTGAAGATCACATCGGGTTGACCGATCGAGGCAAAAGGTCTGGCGATGCCTGTACCGGTGTTGACGCCAAAAATGTACAGACCCGCCGTCTGCGGATCGCTATTCCCGGCGAAGGTGGCGCCTAGCGTGAAGAATTGCGACATACTGTCGTAATTGACCGAGAAGCCTGTGACGTCGAGATCTGCAAAACGTGGACCCGCAGTATATGACGGAATGAAGTCGTCGGTCGGATCCATGATTGATACAGCTGCAGCGGGTGTCGCACAAATTGCCGTCAATCCAAGCATTCCGACTATGATTGCCTTGTTTATCATGGGACTATCCTCGAAAGTCGGCAACCAGCGTCGCCATTCTTTCTTTATCATACTCCGGAATTATCGACGATAATCCTAATGGCTTAAGACGCACTACTACAATTGGATTATAAAAGGCCTCCGCATATCCTTGGATTCGTCGGTTATTTGATGCGAATTTCCCTGAGCAAGCGGCGGAAGTGGTCCAGGTTCCCCTACCGATCGGGAAAGGTGCAGCTGCTCCACTTCCCGACGGAAGTTTTCCGGCCCGATCGTGACGGATGCGGTGTCGCAACAGGCGGCGGTCGCCGCGCCTCATGATCTACGGATGAGAAGCGCCATCGGACACGCATGATCGTGATCGATGACCAGAAATCGCATCGCGTTTGGCCATGCAGTCGAAGTTGCAGTCGGAAGCTCTGAACGTTTCGGCGAAGGAGGGGAAGGTGCCGATCGACGGGCCCTGCTGGGCCGCCACGCGCGGCATAGAGGCAGCGTCCGTCCCTACCGATCAACTGCTCGGTAGGTGCAGGTCGGCCCGTCGTCAGTCGCTCGCCGCCCTTGGTCGGCTCCCCGGTCGAGCCCGTCCTCGTCCGGATAGAACGCGTGTGGATCCTAACCCGTTCCCCGCTTCATACGTGTTTGAGCTTG
This sequence comes from Sphingomonas aerolata, assembly GCF_023935825.1. Classification (NCBI taxonomy): domain Bacteria; kingdom Pseudomonadati; phylum Pseudomonadota; class Alphaproteobacteria; order Sphingomonadales; family Sphingomonadaceae; genus Sphingomonas; species Sphingomonas aerolata. The sequence goes on from NZ_CP098762.1 coordinate 2,172,027, forward strand.
TGAGCGGCGTACCCGAGAACGAGAAAAGCTGCGACGGAAGAGCCGGCCCAGCCCACCAAGATCATTACCATTGAAACACCCTCTGCTCCGCGGCGCGTTTCGCACCGTCATAGCGCGCAATAAGTCCTGTTTTCCTATGGTTAACAAGACACGAAGAGTGACCCAACAGTCATTTATTTGACGACGGGCTACGCTGGCCACCGGGTGACGTCGAGGCCCCCCGAGCTGCATGATTGTCCTCATCTTCCTGCGTTCCCGGGCTGTGGAGTATAAGAGCCGCTGGATCCTGTCAGACTGCGTGAGACAAGGCGTTCACGCGCACCATGTGCGGCTGCGGCCGGGGGGTTTGGAAATCGCCGGCTGCATGTTCGGATGGCCTTGCGGGGGTATTGGGTGCGGGCAATCCGAAAATATCCCCTGAGCCGCCCCCGCAACGCCTGATCTACGACGGGGAGTTACGGAACGCCTGCCAAGAAAACCGCAGAGAAGTGGCGCATTGCTGCGGCTTATTGCGGCGATATGGAGACTGTGATTTTGGAAATTGGTGGGCCCGGCACCTATCGAACTGACGCCCTTACAAAGCCCGTGGCGGCGGGCATTATACCCCCAAGAATCCCCCACGTGCAGTGGGGTGTATTTCATGAGCGTCGAGATAGCCGCGACGGCGCCGTTTAAGCCCCGGTTCGGGATCAAGCCTATATGGCCTTACCTCGCGGATCCAATCCGGGGGCCGGCTATCATTGCCCGATTCTGGTCTAACGTCGCCCGCCGCGGTGAAGGCGAGTGCTGGGATTGGACAGCATGCCGCGGCGGTAAAGGGCTGTACGGTCAGACGACGGTGGGAGGCGGCAGGATCCGCCGATCAAACCGGGTGGCATCGGCAATAGTTAACGGCGAAGACCCAGGCGAACGCGTCATCCGTCACACCTGCGACCGCGCGATCTGCTGCAACCCTGCGCATTTGGTGGCGGGAACCCACGAGGAAAACATGACTGACATGGTTGTGCGCGGCCGAACTGTCGGGAAGCCGCCGCTTCGTGCCAGCATGACGAAAGCGGCGTTGTGCGCGCGCAATGAGCGGCTTCTTTCGGCGCTCAATCAGATTGCGGCATCCGATTCCACTGCCAGGCGGCGGGCATTGCAGGAAATCGCCGCTGCATCTAACTCAGTGCGGCACGCCGGTCGTGGTCATTCGATACACATCCCGGGTCTGCTGCGCGCCGTCAGCAGTAATCCCATCAAATTTGCGCCACGCTGCAGCCGAATTGCAGACGCGCGTGGCCATGAAAGAGCCCGTCGGCGTCATTGACCGGCAGATCTTCTTCTCTTTGGTTGGCGACTCTACGGCCTTGGCAGGGGCTTCTGACGTTTGCGCCTTTACGCCAATGGGCGTGAGGATCAGCGCAACTGCAACGCGATATTTCATCGTTCGACTCCTGCAATTCGACCGAAAGTATACGATCGACCTTCGTATGCAAGAGCGTCACTGGGACTGACGTTTTCTGACCTAGCTAGCGCGCTGCTCCGCTCCAAACTCACCGCCTCCCTCAACGGGAGGCGAGCGATCTCGGTGACTGAGTAACGTCCTGCCGTGGATCAATACCCGGAACGATGTGCCGCCACTGGTCGCTGATTGGTCTACGGGAGAATTGGCATGCTGCGTACCTTGCGTCCGGAAATTCTGAACGTCTCAGCGAACGAGGGGAGGGTGCTGCTTGACGGGCCAGGCGTTGCTGTCACGCTCGACATCGAAGCAGCATCAGTCCTATCCGATCAGTTGCTCGCTGGGTGCAACTCGGCACGCCGGCAACAGCGTGACGCAATCGGTCAGGTGCCCCATTCAGACCCTTGCTCACCAGTATAGCTGGCAGCGGGTTCAGTCAGGCTAGCTTGGGTCCTGACGGGAAGTAACCTAGGTTAATCTTAACCTTGTATGCCGAACGCGAGCTTGGCTCCCAAGAATTCGCTTTGTAACAAGCCGCCCCATGAACACGCCCTTTGGACACGACGCAGAAATCTTGCGTTCCGCGATCGCTTGGGCGCTTCACGTCGCCGACGTATCTAACAATCCGCTTGTGGCCTCTTTCTTAGCCGATGCACTTCACCATGCCGAGAATGACGCCTACCGCTCTTGCGCGGCCACTGGCGCTATCTTGCCAGGGTTGAACGTGTTTGCAGTGTCTGCGGACAGTTCAGCTGGATCGGAAGTTCGGTAACCAGAGTGCGATTCAGGCACCATCTCGAGCAGTGCGGCACGCATTGCTGTGAGGGCGTCCCGTTTTTCAAAGCTATCTTCGCGGGCCTTAGCGATCGTGCCGCGTTCGTCAGCCCCAGCATAGTACGGGACGAACCTGCTAAGCTTCATATTGGTCAAACCGGGCCGCAAGCCCGATGTTAAGCGCCGAATTCTGGGCCTTCCTTGTCGGGTAAAAGGCGTGGGGATCGTAGACCGATCGCTGCTCCGGCCGAGCCTGGCGGGGAAGTGGGCGCTTTAAAGCATCGGGGACCGGGTCGGGCAGGGTAGGCACCCCGCTTCCGTGCATCGTCTGAAAGACGGCGATCGCCTCGCCTTCCTTTATCCGCTTGCCGATCAGCGGCGCGCGCTCTGCGCTGACATAGCCCAGTTGGGTGCCGCGCTCGCTAAATATGGCAACGGCGTTCTCGTCGTATGGGTTGCTTGGCTCGAAGCGCAGCTCGACCGCTACGCCAGGCGCGCACAGCATGCACTCCCTGCGGCGGTTGCTCTTGCTCGTGTCCTCGTTCGGAAAGTTGATGCGATCAACGAAGGGCCGTCGCAGTAGTTCGGCGTAACGAACGCCTTTAATTGGCTATCTGGTAAGCGGACGGTTTAATACTGCGCACACCGCTATGCAAAAAGCGGTGAAACCTCTTGGCCTTGCTTTTTCGCACATGCACCGATGAGATTCTGGCAAAGGATATGACGCGGTCGTGAACACAAAAAATGCCCGGCTCGAAAAGCCGGGCATTTTAAGCTTCAGCCGTTGTAAGGGTCACCATTGGCCTAGTAACGCATTGCTTTGCACCCTGAAGGATACGTCAATGACGCCAATAGTGATCCCCAAGCTGATGGCAAAGTTAACCCCGAATGGGCTTGCCGATTGGCCAGTAGCGCATTTGAACCCCCAAATTTGAAAGTGCTTGTCTTTCGACAAGGGGATTTATGCATTGAATTTGTTTAGTAATTGCAACTCCACGCGGTTAAAGTGGATTAACTGAAAATTCTTGATGCCAATGCTAGCCCGCGCATTGCCGACTACGGTATATGCGCCGGATCGACGCAGCTGCCGAGGCCGTCACACTCTGGCACCGACCGATTTCGCTATCCTGCTGCGCGGCTTCCCAAAAAAACACGAGGGGCCGGCGCCCGGGGCAGTGATGTCAGAGACAGCGCAGGGTTAGGCGGACCGCTGGTGTGTCTACGCGACCGTTGACGGTCTCGCGAAGCGCGGCTCTTATTGGATTTTCTGCATTGTCACTCCGTCGACGTTTGACCACTTAAACCCGACCCATGCCGTCCCCGGGTATCCGGACCATAGATGTGATCCGTGGCTGTGGACGACATAAGGAAGTCGACTTCGACCAGTTCGCGCCTGACCGTACGCTTAGGTGTCGGTCAATGGCGGTCGTCGCGCCACATCAATCCCTCCGCAGCCTCAATCGCGCTGGATTCAAATGAAAACAGCCGCCAACCTCGAAAGGTTGGCGGCTGCCTTCACACGGCCGGACACTGGGACCGGCTGTGAAATCTCCTTAGGCGAATGCGATCTTCGCCTGGCGACGACGAACGCGCATCGATGAGCCGATACCGCCGATACCGAACAGCATGATTGCCCAAGTACCGGCCTCGGGAACTGCTGCCGTCGGCTCAAAGGTTGCGGTGCCGGCATAGGAACCGTTACCACGCGAGAGGCCGTTCACGACGATCTGGTTCGTCGCACCTTTTGCGATCGCCACGTTGTTGATCTCGAAAAACTCGGCCTTGCCGACAACAGTCTTCGACGCTGCGAAGCCATTGATGAACACCGACAGGATATCAAGATCTGTCGGGCTGAAGAACCGCGTCGTGCTCGTGCTGAGCGTACCGCTAGCCAGACCGGCCTGATCGATGATGAAATTGAACGTATCCGTGAATGCACCACGCTTGATGCCCGCCCGGCCGAAATCTGCCGAAACGGTACCATTCTTTATATCGCCGCTGACGGTGAACTCCGGGTCGTTCGGAGTGAAGTTAACTGCGTGAGCCGCTGGGGCCATCGCGAATGCAGATACGAATGCCATTGTCGAAAGAAGTAAGCGCTTCATGATGGTCCCTTTTTACGTGTTCCTTGGAAAAAAAGTAAAGGGGGCCAGAGAGTTATGCAATTGCCTGAAAACGGCCACCACCCAACCATTGTGTGGTTTCGGGACAATCGTGCATCGTGAGCGGAGTGCGATGAGCGTCATGAATTCGCGCGGCCGGATCGTTTGCATCCGGGGGCATTTTCCACGGTAGAAGCGTGCAATAGGCCCTGCTCAAAATTGGTTAACAAGACAATAAGAATGACCTAAATCTTCAATAGTTGTTGAGGGGCACACTGTTCTTCCAGCGACATTCAAACCCCCCCGAGTTACGAGGTTTTCCGAACTATCCCGTGCCTCGTTCCGCCCGGCGATGGCAGGCAGGTTGAGAACAAAAAAGGAGCAGTATAGCTCGGGCGCTACCCTGATTCGTTGTTTGGATGCGCCCAATGAGTATGCAAACGCCGCGAGTTCGACTGCCGAGCTCGCCAAAGAGCAAGGCAGGAGCCTCGCTAGCCTCTCTACGATGATAGGGCGTAACGCCGCCGATCTAAAGCGGTTCGTCACTCGCGGTTCGCCGCGACTTGCACCGCGGCGTGCGCTGCGGCGGGCATTGCCGAGATCATCGTCGCAATGCCGCCCAGCATGATCATCGACACCCTCAAACCAGGTGCTTCCGCCGAAGCCGGAGCGGCTCCGCAAGCCGCAGAAATCCGGGCCGAATCATGACATCTGGGGGGCAGAAAATACCATTTGAAAAATACCCCCAAATATCCCGCACTCTCAGTTCGCCGTATGGAACGTGTGAGAAGGAAAACCCCCACAAACGACGCAATTCTGCGCATTCCTGACGAGGTAAGGTAGTCACTATTTTAGATATTGGTGGGCCCGGCAGGAATCGAACCCGCAACCTAGCCGTTATGAGCGGCCAGCTCTAACCGTTGAGCTACAGGCCCCACCGCCGCCTGCGTTAGCGCAAGCGTTTCCAAAGAAAAAGGGTGCCAAAGAAAAAGGGCGCTCCCGAAGGAACGCCCTTTCCGACTCCAAAACGCTGTCGAGCGCAAGCGCCCGACAAGGTCTTAGTTCATGTTGTCGGTCTTCTCGTCGGCAGCATCGCGGACGTTGTCTGCTGCTGCGTTCATGTTGTCGGCTGCGTTCTCGAGCACGTCGGTTGCGACAGCGTTCGAGGTGTTGTCCGCCATGGCGTCCATGTTGTCAGCCTGCATTTCCATGTTGTCAGCCAGCATGTCCGCGTTGTTCTCAACTGCGGCGGCTTCTGGCGACTTGCTGCAGGCTGCGACGGACATCAGGCCGGCGGCAGCAGCGATCAGAACGATCTTCTTCATTCGAATGCTCCCAAGCATAGTTTCACTCGCGGCCGACCCGATTGCCGTCGCGAAGCCCCGTCAAATAGCGGCCCCCGACCGGCGGTCAATCCGCTAAATTCATCGCCCAGCAAGCTTTGCGACAGTCCGATGACGGGCGGGTTGCCGCAACTGGTCACTTTCTTGGCACGACCGAGCCGATTTCCTCGGGCGCATTGGCCACGATCGCCAGCATCGTCGTCCACGCCGCGACGTTCTGGCGAAGCTGCTCGGGATCGACCCGGTCGAGCGTGTCGTCAGGCGTGTGATGCGTATCGAAATAGCGCGTACCCGACTGGTTGAGGTCGATCGCCGCGACGCCCAGCGCCATCGTCGGGCCGACATCGGTGCCGTCACCGCCGACCCCTGCGCCGCGCGCGATGCCGAGCGGGGCGAGCGCGGAGGCGAGGCGATCGGCGACCGGCTTCGCGCTGTCGGGCAGGTTGGTCTCGAACCGCCAGACGCGATCCGCGCCGAAATCGGATTCGCCCGCGGTCGCGTGCCGCTCGGTCTTGTGCGCCTCGGCATAGGCCTTGCCGCCAAAACCGCCGACTTCCTCGGCACCGAACCAGACGACGCGGATCGTCCGCCGCGGGCGCGGGCCGTCGAGGATCCGCTTGGCCGCCGCCGCGGTGATCGCCACGCCGCTCGCATCGTCGATCGCGCCCGTGCCGAGATCCCAGCTGTCGAGATGCCCGCCGACCAGTACGATCCCCGCCTTGGGATCGGTCCCCGGCACTTCGGCGATCACGTTCCCCGATTCGTGCGTGCCGGTCATCCGCGGGGTCAGGACGAGCGTCATCGTGATCGGCTTGCCGCGCATCGCGATCCGTTCGATCAGCTCGGCATCGGGCACCGACAGCGCCGCCGCCGGGATCGGCGTGACGCCCTCGGGGAAGTTGGTCGTGCCGGTATGCGGATTGCGGTGATGATCGGTACCGATCGAGCGGATCACGATCGCGGCCGCGCCCTTGCTCGCCGCCATCGCCGGCCCCACGAACCGTGCAGGCCCGAACGCGCCATAGCTCGACCCGTCCTGCGTCGGCTCCATCGCATTGCCGACATAGGCGATCTTGCCGGCGAGGCTCCCGGCAGGCGCCGCGGCCAGGTCGCCATAGGTCTTGAACACCACCACCTGCGCGGTCAGGCCGCCTACGGGCGTCGCGCCCGAATTGCCGAGCGCGGTCAGCTTCAGCGCCTGCGGGAAGGGCGACAGGATCGAGCCCGTCTCGACGCCGCGCACCCAGACGGGCATCTGGTACGGCTCGATCCGCACGTTCTTGAACCCCAGCGCCTTCAGCTTGGTCACCGACCAGGCACGCGCACGCGCCTCCGCCTCGGTCCCCGCCAGCCTGGGGCCGATCTCGGTCGTCATCCCCTCGACGATGTCATAGGCGACGTCGTCCTTGAGCGCGGCATCGCGGAGGGCTGCGACCTTCGCATCGACCGGGGCAGGGGCGGGTGGTGCGGTCCGCTGTGCCATGAGAGGAACGGACAGGGTGGAGGCGGCCAATACCGCGAGCGTGTGCTTCATCATCCGCGACAGCCTATGTCGCCGCTCCCCGTTTGCCAACGGCCCGCCGCATCGCTATCTGCGCACGTCAAATCCCGCCTCATTCAAGCATGGAGCTCGGCACCCACATGGCCGTCCAGTATACCTACGTCATGAAGGGTCTGACCAAGACCTTCCCCGGTGCCGCAAAGCCCGTCCTCAACAACATCCACCTCCAGTTCATTCCGTCCGCCAAGATCGCGATCATCGGCCCCAACGGGTCGGGCAAGTCGACGCTGATGAAGATCATGGCGGGCATGGACCCTGATTTCACCGGCGAGGCCTGGGCGGCCGAGGGCGTCAATGTCGGCTATCTCGCGCAGGAGCCGCAGCTCGATCCGACCAAGGACGTGATGGGCAACGTCAAGGACGGCGTCCGCCCCGTCGCCGACCTCGTCGACCGGTTCAACGCGATCTCGGCCGAGATGGGCGATCCGCAGGACGACACCGATTTCGACGCGCTGATGGAGGAGATGGGCGATCTCCAGGCCAAGATCGACGCGGTCGACGGCTGGGCGCTCGACAGCCAGCTCGAACAGGCGATGGAAGCCCTGCGCTGCCCGCCGGGCGATGCTTCGGTCGAGAATCTCTCGGGCGGCGAGAAGCGCCGCGTCGCGCTCTGCAAGCTGCTGCTGGAGAAGCCGCAGATCCTGCTGCTCGATGAGCCGACCAACCATCTCGACGCCGAAAGCGTGTCGTGGCTCGAGAACTACCTCAAGGAATATACCGGCAACGTCATCCTCGTGACGCATGACCGCTACTTCCTCGACAATGTCGTAAACTGGGTGCTCGAGCTCGATCGCGGCCGCTACTACACCTACGAGTCCAACTATTCGGGCTATCTGGAGAAGAAGGCCCAGCGCCTCAGCCAGGAAGAGCGCGAAGAGGCCGGCAAGCAGAAGGCGATCGCCGACGAGCTGGCGTGGATGCGCCAGACCCCCAAGGCGCGCCAGACCAAGTCCAAGGCCCGTATCCGCGCGTTCGACGAGCTGATGGAAAAGCAGGAGAATCGCGTCGCCGGCAAGGCCGCGATCCTGATCCAGCTGCCGTCGCGTCTCGGCGGCAAGGTGATCGAGGCGAAGGGCCTGACCAAGTCCTATGGCGACAAGCTGTTGTTCGACGGTCTCGACTTCACGCTGCCGCCGGGCGGCATCGTCGGCGTGATCGGCCCGAACGGCGCGGGCAAGTCGACGCTGTTCAAGCTGATCACCGGTCAGGAAACCCCGGACACGGGCACGATCGAGGTCGGCTCGACCGTCAAGCTCGGCTATGTCGACCAGAGCCGTGACGATCTCGATCCGAACAAGAACGTCTGGCAGGAAATCTCCGACGAGCTCGAGATCTTCCGCTTCGGCAAGCAGGAAATGGGCACGCGTGCCTATGTCGGCGCGTTCAACTTCCGCGGGCAGGACCAGCAGAAGAAGGTCGGCCAGCTCTCGGGCGGCGAGCGCAACCGCGTCCATATGGCCAAGATGCTCAAGGAGGGGGGCAACGTCCTCCTGCTCGACGAGCCGACCAACGATCTCGACGTCGAGACGCTGCGTGCGCTCGAAGAGGCGCTCGAGACGTTCGCAGGCTGCGCGGTGGTCATCAGCCATGACCGCTTCTTCCTCGATCGCCTCGCCACGCACATCCTCGCGTTCGAGGGCGACAGCCATGTCGAGTGGTTCGAGGGCAATTACGCATCCTACGAGGAAGACAAGCGCCGCCGCCTCGGCGACGCCGCCGACCGCCCGACGCGTCTGGCGTACAAGAAGCTCACACGCTGAGCGTCTGAGACCCGCCGCGGCCCATGTTCCCGGGCTGCGGCGCCCCCCCCCATCAACCCCGTCATCCTGACGAAAGTCAGGATCCAGAGCCACGAGGCGGGCCGCCCGTAATCCTGGATCCTGACCTTCGTCAGGATGACGAGGGTGGTGTAGGACCGAGCTGGTGCCTGCCACGCAAGCGCCATGTTGATCCCCTAACCGGGGTCGGTAGGAGACATATTGGTCCCCACGAACGGAGCAGGCGTGACAGTCATCGAACACTCCCCCGGTGGAGATGCCCCCCCGGGTGCGGGGGAGCTGCAATACCGGCTTCGCCAGCAATCGATACTGGCCGATTTCGGGATCGAGGCGCTGCGCGCGCGCGATCTCGAACCGATGCTCCAGCGCGCCACCGAATTGTGCGGCGAGGGGATGCGTTCGAAATACTGCAAGTTCCTCGAATATCGTCCCGAACAGGACAGCCTGTTCGTGCGCGCGGGGATCGGCTGGGCGCCGGGCGTGGTCGGATCGGCCGAGATGCGCACCGATCTCGCCTCGCCCGCGGGCTTCGCGCTCGAGACCGGCCAGCCGGTGATCTCCAACCATCTCGAGAATGAGGAGCGGTTCCGTACGCCCGCCTTCATGGCCGAGCACCATATCCGCCGCGCGATCAACGTGCTGGTCGAGACGTCGGGCAAGCGCTTCGGCGTGCTCGAGGTCGACAGCCCCGACGAGGGCAAGTTCGAGCCCGCCGACCTCGCCTTCATGCAGGGGTTCGCCAATCTGATCGGCGTCGCGATCGAGCGGCAGCAGGCCGAACAGCGCTTGAGCGACGCGATGGAGCATCAGGAGCTGCTCACGCGCGAGGCGAGCCACCGCGTCAAGAACAGCCTCGCGCTCGTCTCGGCGATGCTCAACCTCCAGATGCAGGAGGATGACGACCCGCGCATCACCCGGCTGCTCGGCGACGCGCAGGCGCGCATCACCGCGATCGCACAGACGCATGACCAGCTCTGGCGCGGCGAACAGGTCGGGATCGTCGCGCTCGACGACCTGGTCTGCGGAATCGCGACGGGGCTGGCCGAACAGGCGCCGCTGCACCGGATCGACTGCGACATCGACGCGATCCGGATCAGCGCCGATACCGCGATCCCGCTCGGCCTGCTCGTCACCGAGCTTGTCACCAACGCGATCAAATATGCGTATGGCGAAGGTGGCGGCGTCATCGCCGTGACGATCCGCAACGCCGATGGCCGGATTCTGCTGACCGTGTCCGACGACGGCGTCGGGCTGCCCGCCGATTTCGACCTCAAGGCCGCCTCGCGCAAAAGCCTCGGCATGCGGATGATCGGCAGCCTCGCCCGGCAGTTGCGCGGCACGATCGCGATCGAGAATGCCGCGCGCGGCACCTGTGCGGTCCTCGACATCCCCGACCCCAGGATCGTGCTCCCGGACTGATTGCTTGACGCGTGTATGATGTCCGTAGCACACCTCTCCCACAACGACGGGGTGGGGATGATGGACATGTTGATGATGCTAGCGGCCGCAGCGGCTTCGGTGACCGCGCCGCAGGGCGACAGGGTCAAGCCGGTCGACCAGTGTTTCGCGATCTACCGCCCGGGCTCCCCCGCAGGCACGCCGGCCGCCGGAGCCGACCAGGCCGTCATCGGCGCAACCCGCCAGGTCATCCGCGCCATCCGCGTCGGCGGTCGGCCGGCCTGGGACATCGTCGTCCATCAGCGCGTACCGATGGCGAATTTCGCGATGCGCGATCACTTTGTCCTGAACCGCGACGATCTGACGCCGATCACCTTCGACAACAGCCGGAGCGGGGTCGAGCATGTCGCGCTGCGCTACACACCCGGTCGCATCGTCGGAACGAAGACCGACAAGGCCGTCGTCACGCCGATCGACGTCGCGGTGGCTGACCCCATCTGGGAGGGCAATCTCTGGGGCGTGACGTTCGGCGCGTTGCCGCTCGCGATGGGCAAGAGCTTCTCGCTGCCCTTCTATCAGTATGACGGCGGGATCGGCCGCTTCACGCTGACCGTCACCGGCAGCCAGAGCGTCGCGACACCGACCGGGCCCGTCGATGCCTGGACCGTCGCGGTTCTCAAGGACGGCAAGCCCAGCGCCACCACGCTGATCGCGAAACGCGACGCGCGTGAACTGGGCAGCTTCGCCGCGCGGGGCGGGACGAAGCTTGGCGGCGACTGCACCGGTCTCGACTGAGCGACCGGTGTGGGCGCTCAGCGCACCCGCTTGACGTAGATCCGACCGCCGTCACGGCGTTCGGTCTGGAAATTGGGCACCGCCTCGATCAGCTCGGACAGATGGTTGAAGCCATAGTTGCGCGCGTCGAAGCTCGACCGGTTGCCCGCGCGCTGTCCGAGTTCTGTCAGGCTCTGATAGCCCTTCTCGTCGCGCTTGCCCGCGTTGTACGCGTCGATCAGCAGCTTGATCAGGTCCGATCCGATCGGTTCGCCGCCGCGCGACCGGCGTGCCGCGGGCGCGGCGGGGGCAGGGGCCTTCTCGCCACCGATCGCGGGCGGCAGTGACAGCGGCATCGGCTCGGATTCGTCGTCGAGCGCGCTGACGTCGATGAAACGCGTGCACGCCTGGCGAAACCCCTCGGGCGTGCGGCTCGTGCCAAAGCCATAGACCGGCACGCCGTCCTGGCGGATCCGCATCGCCAGCGGCATGAAGTCGCTGTCCGACGACATGATCCCGAACCCGTCGATCCGGCCGCGGAACAGCAGGTCCATCGCGTCGATCGTCATCTTCATGTCGGTCGCGTTCTTGCCCTTGGTCAGGTCGAACTGCTGCTGCGGCTCGATGCCGTGCTTGATCGACATGTCGCGCCAGCCTTTGAGCGCGGGCTTGGACCAGTTGCCATAGACGCGCCGGACGTTGACCGTGCCGAGCTCGGCAAGGACGGTCAGCACCGGGTCGAGCGTCGCCGAGGAGGCGTTGTCGGCGTCGATGAGAAGGGCGACGTTGCGGGTTGTGGTATCGGCCATACCGCCGGGATTAGCCGCGCCCGCGCCCCGCGTCCACGCTCCACGCGCCGCCACCCGCTGCGGCGAGGTACAGGAACACGAAACAATAGAGCACCGCCGCCTCGCCGCCATTGGCGATCGGGAAGGGGCCTTGGGGCGCGTGCGCGAGGAAATAGGCCGCCGCCGACATGCCCGACAGCAGGAACGCCACCGGCCGCGTGAACAGCCCGACGATCAGCAACGCACCGCCCACGACCTCAAGGACGCCCGCGACGGACAGCAACGGGGTCATCGCCATCGGGAAGGGCGGCAGCCTGAAGAATTTTGAAATACCGTGGCTGAAGAACACCAGCGCCACGACGACGCGCATCACGCTGAGCAGGCGGGGGGACCAGGTGGCGGGTATCGGCATGGGATCATCCTGAACGTCGTTGCGGTCCCGCTACGTCCTATGCGCGCGTGTCTGCGTCAACGCGCCGGATGGAAACGGATCGTTCAGCGATGGGAGGTCAGGGATAGGCGATCGCGATCACCTCATATTCGCGCTCGCCCGCCGGCAGGTCGACGCGCCGGACATCACCGATCGCGGCACCCCTCAGCGCGCGGGCGAACGGCGAATTCCAGCCGATCCGCCCATTGCCCGCATCGGTCTCGTCATCGCCGACCAGCGTGAGCACGCGTTCGACATCCTCCTCGTCCGCCACCGTCACGCACGCGCCGAACCAGACGCGGCTGCGGTCCTCCTGCGCGGCGGGATCGACGACCTTGGCCGCCTTCATCCGCCGCGACAGCCAGCCGAGCCGCCGGTCGATCTCGCGCAGCCGTTTGCGCCCATAGATATAGTCGCCATTCTCCGACCGGTCGCCATTGCCCGCCGCCCAGGAAATCACCTCGACCAGCTTGGGCCGCTCGCTGCCAAGCAACAGCTCATATTCCTCGCGCAGCACCGTATAGCCTGCCGGGGTGATGTAGTTGGGCCGATCCATGCGCGCCGTCTCGTCCGGTTCAGCCGGGCCGGGTCTTGCCGAGATACCAGGACGTCCGCGCGACGCTGCGGCTCTTGGCGCGGGCGGGGTTCATCAGGTCGTAGACGACCGCATTCTCGATCACGCGCTGCACATAGTTGCGCGTCTCCTGATACGGGATCGCCTCGATCCAGTCGATGATGTCGACCGCGCCGGTGCGCGGGTCGCCATTCGCGCGCAGCCACTTGTTCACATTGCCGCCGCCCGCATTATACGCAGCAATCGCAAGCGGATAGCTGCCATAGTTCGCATAGATACGCTGGAAGTAGCTCGACCCCAGCATGATCGACAGATTGGGATCGGTCGTCAGCGACGCCTGGTTGTAGGCGAGCCCGATCTTGCCCGACTGCTCGCGCGCGGTTGCAGGCATCAGCTGCATCAGCCCGCGCGCACCGGCATGGCTGATCGCGGCGCGATCGAACTGGCTCTCCTGCCGGGAGATCGCATGGATGATCGTCCAGTTGTCCTCATAGCCGGCGGGCACGCTGACGGTCGGGAAGCCCGCTGCGGAATAGTCGCTGAGCCCGTTCGCCAGCGCGCTGCGCCCGACCATCACGCCCAGATCGGGGCGGTTGATGCGGGTGGACAATTCGGCGGCGAGCGCGTGGTCGGTGTCGGTCGTCGCATCCGCGGCGATCTGGCGGACGAACGCGGTCTGGTCCTGCCAGTCGGCGATCTGACCGAGGAACTTGACCGCGCGCACCGTCTCGCGCTGCTCGAACGCGGCGCGCACCGCGGGTGCGATCGCAAGGCTGGCCATCGGCGGTGGCGGGGTCAGCGCGCGGCCCATCCGCTCGGTCGCGAGCTGCCCGTAATATTGATCGCGGTAGCCGGCCGCCTGCGTGTAGAAGGCGGTCGCATCCGCCTGCCGGCCCGCCGCCTCGGCCGCGCGCCCCGCCCAATAATAGCCGCGCGCGCGCACCACCGGCGAATTCGACCCGCGCGCATAGCGGTCGAACAGCATCATCGCGTCCGCCGGCCGGCCGAGCTTCTTCATCGCCGCCTGCCCGCCGAGCCAGGCGAGATTGGTATATTCGTCGCGCTCGGCATAGGATTTGGCCGAGATGTTCGCCCCCGCCGGATAGGCATCGTCGATCTGCCGCGCGATGTCATAGGCGACCTGCCACTGGCCGTCATTCGCCGCGCCGCGCGCGTTGGTCACCAGGATCTCGTACCATTCGCCCGCATTGCCCGGCCGCGTGGTCAGCGCCCGCGGCCGCGCCAGCCAGGCGCGCGCGCTCGGGCTCGCGCCGCTGTTGCGCAGCCACACCGCGCGGTCGGCGACATAGCCGGCGTCGCCGCGATACGTTTCCATCGTCGCCGCCGACAGGTCGGACGCGTTCGGCGCATTGGTCCGGAAGGCGAGCCGCGCCTCGAACAGCGCGCGTTTCGCGGGGCTCACCAGCAGGATCTGGCGCTGCGCTGCACTCGTCTGCCCCGACCAGAGCAGCGCGTCCATTCGCGCATCCTGATCGTCGCTCGACAGCGCGCCGGGGAAGCCCGTCGTCACCGCGACCTGATCGATCGGCGTCAGCCCGCCCGATCGCCATGCGGTGCGCACCGCGGCATAGGCGCGGTCGCGCTGCCCGGTCGCCTGCAATGCGCGTGCATAGGCAAGATTGCCCGCCGCGGACTGCGGCGGATAGCGCGTGAAGAACGCGACGACGCTGCCGGCCGCACCGCTGCCGATCGCCGCCTGCCGCTCCGCCGCGCGGCGATTGGCGGTCTCGTTCGGCCAGCCGGGATGCGCCATCAGGAACCCGGCATAGCTGTCGAACGGCAGCGCGTCGGTCTGTTGCAGCGCGCGCCACTGCGCGATCGTCGAGGCGATCGCGCCGTCGCTCGCCATCGGCTGCGCCTGCGGGCCGATATTCGAAAGCTGCGTTCGGTACCGGTCGAGCGTTTCCTGTCCGACCCCTGAAGATACCGCCGTGCCGGCCAGAGCCGCCAGGACGATGCTCGATTTGAACGCCAATGCTACCATGTGGACAGGATAGCAGTTCAACCCGTATCTGTCCTGAACGAAACGCCCGAATTCAGCGCGGCAGGAGCGCAATATACCGATGTTTGCAGGTTTTTCCTTTGCCGGGTCGATCCCGGCGCTCGTCACGCCGTTCGCCGCGGACGGTGCTTTCGACGAGCAGGCCTATCGCGATTTCGTCGAGTGGCAGATCGCCGAGGGCTCGTCCGCGCTGGTCGCGTGCGGCACCACGGGCGAGGCAGCGACCCTGTCCTATGACGAGCATTTCCACGTCGTCCGCGTCTGCGTCGATCAGGCGAAGGGTCGCGTGCCCGTGATCGCCGGGGCAGGGTCGAACGACACGCGCGTCGCCTCGGCCAATCTGCGTGCGGCACGCGAAGCTGGCGCCGATGCCGCGCTGATGGTCCCGCCCTATTACAACCGTCCGAGTCAGGAGGGGATCTTCCGGCATTTCGAGGCGCTCGCCGCCGACGCGCCGCTGCCGATCATCCTCTACAACGTGCCCGGCCGCACCGTCACCGACATCCAGCCCGCGACGCTGGCGCGGGTCGTCACCGCCTTTCCGCAGGTGTTCGTCGGCGTGAAGGACGCCAGCGGCGTGCTCGCGCGCGTGTCGCAGCACCGCGAAGCCTGCGGGCCAGACTTCTGCCAGCTGTCGGGCAATGACGACCTCGCGCTTGCGTTCAACGTGATGGGCGGCACCGGCTGCATCTCGGTCACCGCCAACGTCGCGCCGAAGCTGTGCGCGGAGTTTCAGGCGGCCTGCCAGGCGGGCGATTTCGTCACGGCGCTCGCCTATCAGGACCGTCTCTATCCCCTGCACGACGCGCTGTTCACCGACGCGTCGCCGGGCCCGGTCAAATACGCGATGGCGCGGGTGCGGGCCGGCTTCCCCGAGACGCTGCGCCTGCCGATGACCCCCGCGGGCGACGCCTCGCGCGCCGCGGTCGACGCGGCGCTGGCGCACGCCGGCCTGGTCTGATCCCCGTCCGTCATCCTGACGCACGTCAGGATGACGGGGGGACCGACAATTAACGTCCAACGCGATACGACGCCCGCTTCCCCTTCGCCCTCCGACCTCCTACATCGCGCATCCCATGGCACGCCCCAAACCCCCGACCTTCGAAAAGACCAAGATCGTCGCCGAGAACCGGCGCGCGCGGTACGACTATTATATCGAGCAGGTGTTCGAGGCGGGGATCGCGCTGACCGGCACCGAGGTGAAGGCACTGCGCGGGGGCGAAGGCTCGATCGCGGAGGCCTATGCCGAGGTGAAGGGCAGCACGGTCCAGCTCGTCAATTCGAACATCCCCGAATTCAGCCACGGCAACCGCTTCAACCATGAGCCCAAGCGGCCGCGCAAGCTGCTGCTGCACGAGCGCGAGATCAACAAGATGTTCGGCGCGGTCGCGCGCCAGGGCATGACGCTCGTGCCCTTGATGATCTATTTCAATTCCAAGGGCCGCGCGAAGGTCGAGCTCGCCCTCGCCAAGGGCAAGCAGAACCACGACAAGCGCGATTCGGTGAAGGAACAGGACTGGAAGCGCGAGCAGGGCCGGATCATGCGGGATCGTGGATAGGCCGTGACCAGGGCGCCGGTCGGTCTTTTCGGGCGCCTCGCGGCGTGGTCGCATCGCAATCTGCCGACCCGCGATTCGATGGAGCGCAACCGCCTGTTGCGCCCCGTCGCGCACCGCGTGCTCGCGCCCGAACTGTGGCGCTTCACCCGGCGCTCGGTGCCGCGCGGCGTCGCGCTCGGCATGGTCGCGGGGATCCTCGTGCCGGTCGCGCAGACCCCCGTCGCCGCGTTGTTCGCGCTGCCGTTCCGCGCCAATGTGCCGACCGCCGCGCTGACCACCTTCATCACCAATCCGCTGACGACCCCGCCGCTCTGGATCGCCGCCTACTGGATCGGGTCGTGGATGCTGCGGATCGACGCGCATGTCCCCGGCCAGCCGGTCGCCGAAGCCGCCGCGCAGGCCGACTGGATCCCGTGGCTGATGCAGGCGGGGCCTGCCACCGCGCTCGGCCTGCTGGCGATCACCATCGTCGCCTCGATCGGCGGCTATGCGCTCAGCGCGCTCGGCTGGCGGCTGTGGATTGCCCGCAAGTGGCGGCACCGCCACGATAATCGCGGATCGTAACAATCGTCACTATCTGTCGCCCGACGAATTGACGGAGCGTCTTATCGGCGTAGAACACACAGCATCCTGAAGTTCTTCCCCGAGGGTCCCTGATGCGTACGTCGATTGTCACCGCCATTCTGCTCGCCTCCGCCGCAACGGTCTCGGCCCAGACCAGTCAGACCCCGGCCCGACCGGCCGCGCCATCGCCTGCGCTCGCCGGTGCGGCCAGCGGTCCCGTCGCGCCGAAGGATGCGAACAAGCCGCAGATCGGCGATTTCGGCTTCGACATGGCCGGGCGCGATACCACGGTGAAGCCCGGCACCGACTTTTTCGACTATGCCAATGGCGGCTGGGCGAAGGCGACGCCGATCCCCGCCGATCGCTCGTCCTACGGCATGTTCCACGTCCTCCAGGACCTGTCGCTCGAGCGCACCCGGACGATCCTTGACGCCGCGACCGCGAAGCCCGGCGACAAGGTCGGTGACTTCTACGCCAGCTTCATGGACGAGGCTGCGGTCAACGCGAAGGGTGCGGGCCCGGTGAAGCCGATGCTCGCCGCGCTCAAGACGACGACCGACAAGACCGCGCTCGTCACCCAGATTGCGAAGCTGCAGCGCCAGGGGGTCGGCGGGCTCGTCGGCGTCGGCGTCCAGCAGGACGACAAGGACCCGACCACCTATGTCGTCGGCTTCGGCCAGAGCGGCCTCGGGCTGCCCGATCGCGACTATTATCTGAAGGACGATCCCAAGCTCGCCGCGGTCCGTACCGCCTATCAGGCGTATCTCGCGCAGATGCTGACGCTCGCGGGCGAGCCCAACGCGGCCGCGCGCGCCGCGGCGGTCTTCGCGATGGAGAAGGGCCTCGCCACCGCGCACTGGACGCGGATCGAGAGCCGCGACGCGGACAAGACTTACAACAAATGGACCGCCGCCGACTTCGCGGCCAAGGCACCCGGCTTCCCCTGGGCGCAGTACATGACCGCGATGGGCGTCACCGGCCGTCCCTTCTACCTCGTCGCACAGCCGAGTGCGCTCACCGGCGAGGCGAAGGTCTTTGCCGACACCCCGGTGAACGTCCTCCAGGACTATGCGATGCTCAAGGTGCTGCGCGCCTATGCACCCTATCTCTCGAGCGATTTCGACAAGGCCAATTTCGGCTTCTACGGCACCACCCTGTCGGGCACGCCCGAGCAGCAGGTCCGCTGGAAGCGCGGCGTCTCGACCGTGTCGGGCGCGATGGGCGAGGCGATCGGCGAGCAGTATGTCGCCAGATATTTCCCGCCGGAATCGAAGGCCGCCGCCGACCAGCTCGTCAAGAACGTCATCGCGGCGATGGGCGACCGGTTGCGCAACCTCGCCTGGATGGCGCCCGAGACCAAGACCAAGGCGCTCGCCAAGCTTGCCGCCTTCACCCCCAAGATCGGCTATCCGGACACGTGGCGCGACTATTCCGCGCTTCAGGTCCAGCGCGGCGATCTCGTCGGTAACGTCGCGCGCGCCAACGCCTTCGACTATGATCGCGACCTCAAGAAGCTCGGCCAGCCGATCGATCGCGGCGAATGGTTCATGACGCCGATGACGATCAACGCCTATGCCAATCCGACGATGAACGAGGTCGTCTTCCCCGCCGCGATCCTCCAGCCGCCGTTCTTCGATCCGAAGGCGGACCCGGCGATCAACTATGGCGGCATCGGCGCGGTGATCGGTCACGAGATCAGCCATCATTTCGACGATCAGGGCCGTAAATACGATCAGAACGGCAAGCTCACCGACTGGTGGACGCCGCAGGACGTCGCGCGCTTCAAGGTCTTCACCGACGCGCTGGTCAAGCAGTACGACGCCTATGAGCCCTTGCCCGGGCTGCACGTCCAGGGCGGCCTGACGCTCGGCGAGAACATCGCCGATCTCGCCGGGCTGACCGTCGCCTATGACGCCTATCACCGCTCGCTCGGCGGCAAGCCCGCGCCGGTGATCGACGGCACCACCGGCGACCAGCGCTTCTATTATGGCTGGGCCGGCGTCTGGCGCAGCAAGTTCCGCGAACCGGCACTGCGCCAGACGCTGCTGTCTGATCCGCACTCGCCGGGTCACCAGCGCGTCCTCACCGTCCGCAACCTCGACCCCTGGTACGCGGCGTTCGGCGTGAAGCCCGGCGAGGCCAGCTACCTCGCCCCGGCGGCCCGCGTCCGCATCTGGTAAGCTACACTCCTACCGCCCCACATAGCCCCGTCATCCTGGGCTCGACCCAGGATCCAGAGCCACGCGCGCGGACGCCGGTGGCTCTGGATCCTGACTTTCGTCAGGATGACGTAGTTTGGAGAGAAACATGAAGACCTACATCGCCGCCGGCCTGCTCGCCGCCACCGCGATCACCGGCGTCACCGCCGCCATCTCGCAGACCGCCGAACCAACGGCCGCACCCGCCGCACCCGCCGCGACCGGCGCCCAATATGGCAGCTTCGGCTTCGACGAGAAGGGCATGGACAAGACCGTCCAGCCCGGTGACGACTTCTACGCCTTCGCCAATGGCAACTGGGCGAAGACCACGCCGATCCCCGCGGACAAGTCCAATTACGGCGCGTTCAACTTCCTCTCCGACCTGTCCGAGACGCGCACCCGCGGCATCCTCGACACCGCGGCCAAGGATCCGAACTCGAAGATCGGCCGCGCCTATGCGACCTTCCTCGACACCGGCACGATCGAGGCCAAGGGGCTGGCGCCGATCCGCCCATGGCTCGCGAAGATCGCCGCGCTGAAGGACCGGTCGGGTTATCCCGCCTTGCTCGCCGAGGCAGATCGCGCCGGGATCGGCGGCCCGTTCGGCAGCGGCGTCGGCCAGGACGACAAGATCCCCGAACAGTACGCGCTCTCGCTCGGCCAGTCGGGGCTCGGCCTGCCCGACCGCGACTATTATCTCAGCACCGACGCCAAGCTGGTCGAGGCGCGCACCGCCTACCGCGCGCACATCGCCAAGATGCTGACGCTCGCCGGCGAACCCGATGCCGAAGCGCGCGCCGCCGCGTTGCTCGCGTTCGAGACCGAGATCGCCCGGGTCAGCTGGACCCGCGTCGACAGCCGCGACGCGACCAAGACCTATAACAAGATGACCGTCGCCGATCTCGCCAAGCGCGCGCCCGGCTTCGACTTCGCCGGCTATTTCAAGGCGACCGGCACGCCCGTTCCGACCGTCATCGTCGCGCAGCCCTCGGCGATCACCGGCATTGCAAAACTCGTCGCGACCGCGCCGATCGGCGTGCTTCGCGACCAGCTGATGCTCCGCTCGCTCGACGGCTATGCGGACGTGCTGCCAAAGGCGTTCGACGCCGAACAGTTCGCCTTCTACGGCACCGTGCTCGGCGGCACCCCCGAGCAGGAGGCCCGCTGGAAGCGCGGTGTCCAGTTCACCAGCGGCGCGCTCGGCGACGAGGTCAGCAAGCTCTACGTCGCGCAGTATTTCCCGCCCGAGACCAAGGCGGCAGCCGATGTGCTCGTGAAGAACGTGCTCGCCGCGATGGGCCGCCGGATCGACAAGCTCGACTGGATGGCGCCCGAGACCAAGCAGAAGGCGCACGCCAAGCTCGCCGCCTTCACCCCCAAGATCGGCTATCCCAGCCAGTGGAAGGACCTGTCCGCGCTGACGATCACGTCCGGCGACGCGTTCGGCAACGAATGGCGCGCCAATGAATGGCAGCATCAGGACAACATCGCGAAGCTCGGCAAGCCCTTGCAGCGCTGGGAATGGGGCATGACGCCGATGACGGTCAACGCCTATGCCAATTTCGGGATGGTCGAGATCGTCTTCCCCGCCGCCATCCTCCAGCCGCCCTTCTTCGATCCCAAGGCCGATGACGCGGTCAATTATGGCGGCATCGGCGCGGTGATCGGGCACGAGCTCAGCCATCATTTCGACGACCAGGGTTCGAAATACGACGCCAAGGGTCAGCTCACCGACTGGTGGACGCCCAAGGACATCGCCGGCTTCAACGCGCTCACCGGCAAGCTCGGCGCGCAGTACGATGCCTATGAGCCGCTGCCCGGCATGCATGTGAAGGGCCAGCTGACGATGGGCGAGAACATCGCCGATCTCGCCGGGCTGACGGTCGCCTATGACGCCTATCACACCGCGCTCGGCGGCAAGGCGGCCCCCGTGCTCGACGGCTTCACCGGCGACCAGCGCTTCTATCTGGGCTGGGCGCAGGTCTGGCGTCGCAACTACCGCGAGGCGAATCTGCGGCAGCGGCTGCTGACCGATCCGCATTCGCCATCGCAGCAGCGCGCCTCGGTCGTCCGCAATCTCGACCCCTGGTACGCCGCCTATCAGCCCAAGCCGACGCAGCGTCTGTATCTCGCACCCGAACAGCGCGTGCGCATCTGGTGACCGGCCGCGTCCCTGCCCGGGAAACCGGGCGGGGACATGATGCTTGACCCCAAACCCCCGAACAGCGGAAGAGGCATCGCATGGTTTCGCTTCCGCCCCAGACCGGCCTCGGGCCGAACCGCCGCGCCGCCCTCGTCGCGGCGGTGACGGGGATCGCCGCGTCGGGGCTGGTGCTCGGCATGATCGGCGACATCGTCGTCGCGGCGGCCTTTCTCGCCGCGGCGATCATCGTCATCGGCGCGGTGATCGTCTGGCGCGTACTCGCG
Source organism: Sphingomonas aerolata (assembly GCF_023935825.1). Lineage (NCBI taxonomy): Bacteria > Pseudomonadati > Pseudomonadota > Alphaproteobacteria > Sphingomonadales > Sphingomonadaceae > Sphingomonas > Sphingomonas aerolata. The sequence goes on from NZ_CP098762.1 coordinate 2,193,764, forward strand.
CGCGCCGGCAGCGCCGAACTGCGCACGATCGACTGGGACTTCACGCGCGCCGTCGCGCAGGCGAGCGGCGATGCGATCGCGGTGACCGATCGCGCGGGCCGGCTGGTCTGCGCGAACGATGCCTATGACGCGGTGTTCAGCGGCTTTCCGACCCCGCCGGGGCTGCCGCTCGACGCGAGTGGGGTCGTATTGCTCGCCGAGGCCGGACGCACCGCGTGGCGCGACGGTCACGCGCAGGCGGAGCGGCTGGTCGCCAACGGGCTGCGCATCTCGGCATCGATCACCCGCGCCGGCGACGAGGCGGACATGCTCGTCTGGCGGTTCGTCACCGCGCCCGACTATGACCTCGCGCAGACCGCCGAGCGGCTGATCGACGGGCCGACCGGCGACCGGCTCGGCGGCAGCGGGATCATGGCGGCGTTGCTCAGCGCCGACGGCCGAGTCCGCGCGACCAACCGCGTGCTCCGCGTCCGCGCGATCGGCGACGAGCATGAGGCGATCGAAGGCCGCGACTTTGCGCGCTTCCTGATCACCGACAATCGCGGCCTCGTCCGCTTCGCGCGCGAGGGCGGCGCGGGGACGCCGCTGCGCGTGGTGCAGGTGCCCTTTGTCGAGGGCGACGACGCCCCCGTCCTCGTCATCCTGCTCGACGACGAGGAGGATGCGCCCGCGATCGGCGCGTCCGCCTCCGCGCATGTCCGCAGCCTCGTCAGCCTGATGCCGTTCAGCATGGCGCTGGTCGATCGCGAGGGCCGCTTCATCCAGATGAACGATTCGTTCCTGCGCGCCGCCGGGGTCGTCGGCGCCGCGCCGCCGCTCTACCCCGGCGATCTCGTCGTGCGCGAGGACAAGACCGCGGTCGCCGATGCGATCCGCCGGTTCGCGGGCGGGCAGACCCACTCGACCGACATGGCGGTCCGGCTGAAGGATCATCCCGACGAGCCGGTCGCGCTGACCATCGCCGGCGCGCGCGGGCTCGGCGACGCCGCGGTCCTGCTCAGCCTCAAGGACAATAGCGAGGAATCGCGACTGAAACGCGAGGTGGCGCAGGCGACCAAGATGCAGGCGGTCGGCCAGCTCGCCGGCGGCGTCGCGCATGATTTCAACAACATCCTGACCGCGATCATCGGGCACTGCGACCTGATGCTGATGCGCCATTCGCCCGGCGACAGCGATTATGACGACATCCAGCAGATCCGCACCAACTCGAACCGCGCCGCCGGGCTGACCCGCCAGCTGCTCGCCTTCAGCCGCCAGCAGACGCTGCGCCCGCAGATCCTGCAGCTGCCCGACGTCGTGTCTGAGGTCTCCAACCTGCTCAAGCGACTGATGGGCGAGACAGTCCGGCTCGACATGATGCACGGCCGCAATCTGGGGCCGGTCCGCGCCGATCCGGGGCAGCTCGAACAGGTCGTCGTCAATCTCGCGGTCAACGCCCGCGACGCGATCCTGTCCGCCAACCCGCTCGGCGGCGGCACGCTGACCATCACCACGCGCTCGGTCTCGGCGACCGAAGTGCGGCAGATGGCCTCCGACATCCTGCCCGTCGCGGACTATACCGCGCTGATCGTCCAGGATACCGGCACCGGGATCCCGCCCGAGGTCCTGCCGAAGATCTTCGAGCCGTTCTTCACGACCAAGGAATTCGGCAAGGGCACCGGGCTCGGCCTCTCGACCGTCTACGGCATCGTCAAGCAGTCGGGCGGCTATATCTTCGCGGAATCGCAGCCGGGGCAGGGGGCGACCTTCACCATCTTCCTCCCCGTCCATGCCGCGCCCGCCGCGCCGCGGCTCACCGCGCCCAAGCCCGCGGCGAAACCCGCCGACCTGTGGGGCACGGGGACGATCCTGCTGGTCGAGGACGAGGACATGGTCCGCGCGGTCGCCGAACGCGCGCTCACCCGCCAGGGATATAGCGTGCTGACCGCGGAGAATGGCGAGGTCGCGCTCGAGATCATGGCGAAGAACGGCCGCCCCGACCTGCTGATCACCGACGTGGTGATGCCGACCATGGACGGCCCGACGATGGTCCGGCACGCCCGCGAGAAATATCCCGACCTGCCGATCGTCTTCATGTCGGGCTATGCCGAGGAACAGCTGCGCAAGTCGATCGACCTCGACAATGTCGAGTTTCTTCCCAAGCCCTTCTCGGTTCAGCAGCTTGCCGAAGCCGCGCGCGACGTTCTTGCGGCACGTTAAGCAACAAGATGTTGGCGCTCGGCGAAATTGCCGCCTAAGGTACAAAATATGAACGTGCCACAGCAGATCCTCATCGTAGAGGATGAACCGTTGATCGCCATGATGCTCGAGGATTTTCTCGAGGTGCTGGACAAGGGCGTCGCAGGGTCCGTCGACACCGTCGCCGATGCCCTGCACCGCATCTCGGCCGGGGGTGTCGACGCCGCGATCCTCGACGTCAACCTGCGTGGCGGTGAGAAGAGTACTCCGATCGCCGAACGGCTTGCGGAGGGCGGAATTCCCTTCGTCTTCGCGACCGGCGGTGGTGATGACGGCCTCGATCCGCGCTTCCGCGACCGGCCCCGCCTGCAGAAGCCGTTCACGATGGACGGCGTCGCCAAGGCGCTCGAAAGCCTTTGACGGTCCGCCGCGCGGGCTCTGCGGTCCTCGTCTGGCCGCGGCCGCGGCGGATAAAACTGCAAATCCATACGCAACTCTCTTGCGTAAAGGCCCCGTCTCGCGACATAGGCGGTCGCCATGACCCGTATATTCGATAAATCGCGCCTGCCGAGCCGGCATGTCTCCGTCGGTCCAGAGCGTGCGCCGCACCGCAGCTATTATTACGCGATGGGTATTCCCGAAGAGGATATCGCGCGTCCGTTCGTCGCGCTCGCGTCCGCCGGCAACAACTCGGCCCCCTGCAACACCACGCTCGACGCGCAGGCCGATGCCGCGCAGGCCGGCGTCATCCAGGGCGGCGGGATGCCGCGCCGCTTCAACACGATCACCGTCACCGACGGCATCGCGATGGGGCATCAGGGGATGAAGGCGAGCCTCGTCAGCCGTGAAGTCATCGCCGACTCGGTCGAACTCTCGGTCCGCGGCCATTGCTACGACGCGCTGGTCGGCTTTGCCGGCTGCGACAAGTCGCTGCCCGGCATGATGATGGCGATGCTCCGCCTCAACATCCCGTCGGTGTTCGTCTATGGCGGGTCGATCCTGCCCGGCCGCTATCAGGAACGCGACGTCACCGTCGTCGACGTGTTCGAGATCGTCGGCAAATATGCCGCCGGTGCCTGCCCGCTGTCGGAGGTGCATGCGCTCGAGAAGGTCGCCTGCCCGGGTCACGGCGCATGCGGTGGGCAATATACCGCCAACACCATGGCCTGCGTCGCGGAAGCGATCGGATTGTCCATTCCGAACAGCAACATGGTGCCAGCGCCTTACACGACGCGTGAACAGATCGCGGTGGCTGCGGGCGCGCAGGTCATGGAGTGTCTGGCCGACAACATCCGCCCGCGCGACATCTGCACGCGCGAGGCCTTCATCAATGCGGCGCGAGTCGTCGCCGCGACCGGCGGCTCGACCAACGCCGCGCTGCATCTGCCCGCCATGGCGTCGGAAGCGGGGATCGAGTTCGACCTGTTCGACGTCGCGGAGATCTTCAAGACGACGCCGTATATCGCCGACCTCAAACCCGGTGGGAAGTATGTCGCCAAGGACATGTACGAGGCGGGCGGCGTCTACATGCTGATGAAGACGATGCTCAGCGGCGGCTTCCTCGACGGCAGCTGCATGACCGTGACCGGCAAGACGCTGGCCGAGAATATCGACCAGGTGACGTGGAACCCCGACCAGAAGGTCATCTACGACATCAGCACCCCGCTGACCCCGACGGGTGGCGTCGTCGGCCTGCGCGGCAGCCTCGCCCCCGATGGCGCGATCGTGAAGGTCGCGGGCATGCACCGGCTCCAGTTCTCGGGTCCGGCGCGCGTGTTCGACTGCGAGGAGGACACCTTCGCCGCGGTCGAGGCGCGCGCGATCAACGAGGGCGAGGTTATCGTCATCCGCTACGAAGGTCCCAAGGGCGGTCCGGGCATGCGCGAGATGCTCTCGACCACCGCCGCGCTCTACGGCCTCGGCATGGGCGAGAGTGTCGCGCTGATCACCGACGGCCGTTTCTCGGGCGGCACGCGCGGCTTCTGCATCGGCCATGTCGGTCCCGAGGCGGCCGATGGCGGCCCGATCGCGCTCGTCGAGGATGGCGACATCATCCATATCGACGCCGAGGCGGGGACGATCGATCTCGATGTTCCCGAGGACGTGATGGCGGCACGCCGCGCGGTCTGGGTCCCACGCAAGACCGATTACGGCTCGGGCGCTCTGTGGCGCTATGCGAAGACCGTCGGTCCGGCGTACAAGGGCGCGGTCACGCACCCGGGAGCCGCAGCCGAAACGCATGTCTACGCGGATATCTAAACGATCGCAGTATCTTGTCGGGCTTGTCTCACTCCCGCTGGCAGCCTGCGGGAGCGGCAAGCCCGACGCCGGTGACACGGCGTCGCGCCGCGACGACGCTTCCGTCATGCATGTCCCCTGCGCCAAGGGGGCCGCCGCTTTGGCCCCCGACTGCACGATCGAGCAGTCGCGCGGCGCAGATGGCGTGATCCTGACCCTCCGCCACCCCGATGGCGGCTTTCGCCGGCTGCGCGTCTCCCCTGACGGCCGCGGCGTCGTCGCCGCCGACGGGGCGGAGCGGGCGCGCGTCACGGCATCCACGCCCGGCAGCATCGACGTCGCGCTGGGCACCGACCGCTACCGCCTGCCGGCGACGGTCCAGCCGGACGCGAACGGCTCATGATCCGGATCGAGGGCCAGCCCGTCCTGACCGCCGCCGAGATGCGCGCGGCCGAGGATGCGGTGATCGCAACCGGCATCCCGGTCGACACGCTGATGGACCGCGCAGGCACCGCGATCGCGCACGCGGTCCATCGCCTCGCGGGATCGAACGCCATCCTGATCCTCTGCGGGCCCGGCAACAATGGCGGCGACGGCTATGTCGCCGCGCGCGTGCTCGCCGAACTGGGCGCAACCGTCCGCGTCGCCGCACTGTCCGAACCCCGCGCCGACGCTGCCAGGGCGGCAAGGGCAGGGTGGCCCGGCCCCGTCGACTCACTCGCCGAAGCGAAGCCCGCCCCCGTCCTGGTAGACGCCCTATTCGGCACCGGCCTCACCCGGCCGCTGGATGGTCCTTCACCCCAAACCCCAAACACCCCCCCGGCGAAGGCCGGGGCCCAGTTGGGCACCGCTATCGACGACGCGCACGGTTCACCCAACTGGACCCCGGCCTCCGCCGGGGAGGTATCGATCGGGGAAAGACTCCACACCTTAACCACCGCCGCCACCCTCACCATAGCCATCGACCTCCCCAGCGGCCTCGCCACCGACTCCGGCCGCGCGCTCACCACACCCCCCGTCTTCCACCTCACGCTAGCCCTCGGCGCACTCAAACCCGTGCACCTCCTCCAGCCCGCCGCACGCTATTGCGGCGAGGTCCGCCTCCTCGACATCGGCGTCCCCGTCACCAGCCAGATCGAAGTGCTCAAAAGCCCGCACCTCGCACCCCCCGGACCCGACGCGCACAAATACACCCGCGGCATGGTCGGGGTCATCGCCGGCACGATGGCGGGCGCGGCCGACCTCGCCGCGTTCGCCGCGATGCGCGCGGGCGCGGGCTATGTGACGCTGCTCGGCGACAGTGCGGGCCCGCCGCACGCGCTCGTCCGCGCGGCGTTCTCCGACCACGCGCTCGCCAACGACCGGATCGGTGCGCTCGTCATCGGCCCAGGCCTCGGCCGCGACGCCACCGCAAGCGCCCGACTCGACGCCGCGCTCGCCGCCGGGCACCCGCTCGTCCTCGACGGCGACGCGCTCCGCCTGCTCGATCCCGACCGGATCCGCGCGCTCACCGTCCCGGTCATCCTCACCCCGCACGCCGGCGAGTTCGACGCGCTCTTCGGGCGATCGGACGACGACAAGATCACCCGCGCCCGCGACGCCGCCGCCCGCACCGGGGCGGTCGTCGTCTTCAAGGGTGCGGACACCGTCATCGCCGCGCCCGACGGCCGCGCCCGGCTCGCCCCCGGCGCGAGCGACTGGCTGTCCACCGCGGGCACCGGCGACGTCCTCGCCGGCGCGATCGGCGCGATGCTCGCCGCAGGGCTCGATCCGCTCGCCGCCGCCGGCGCGGGCGTGTGGCTTCACGGCGAGGCTGCGCGTCGATCCGGGCCGGCATTTATCGCCGATGACTTGGCGGATGCGCTCCGGTCGGCCAGAGCGTCCGTATGACCAGTGACCCAACGACCGACACCATCGTCCGCGTCGCCGCGCGCGGCGACGGCATCACCGCCGATGGCCGCCACGCCGCCTTCACCGCGCCCGGCGACACGCTCGCGGCCGACGGCAGCGTGACCCACGGCCCGCACCACCAGACCCCGCCCTGCGTCCATTTCCCGACCTGTGGTGGCTGCCAGCTCCAGCATCTCGACGATGAGAGCTACAGCGCCTTCGTCACCGACCGGATCGCCTCCGCGCTCGACGGGCAGGGCCTGTCCGCGCCGATCCGCACCCCGCATATCTCACCGGTCCGCAGCCGCCGCCGCGCGACGCTGCATGCCGAGGCGAAGGGCGGCAGGATCACGCTCGGCTTCACCGCCGAGAAGGCGCATCTGATCGTCGACATCAGGGAATGCTGGATCCTCGATCCGCGGCTGTTCGCGCTCGTCGCCCCCTTGCGCACCCTGCTCAAGCGCCTCAACTTCCGCCGTCGCGCGGACATCCACCTGACGCTCGCGGACCAGGGCGCCGACATCCTCATCACCGGCTTCGCGCCCGAAGGCCTCCCCGCCGCCGAGGCGCTCACCCGGTTCTGCGAGGAGCACGGCATCGCCCGCGTCGCGTTCGACGACGGTCTGGGGCCTGAGACGCGCTGGGAGCCCGATGCGGTGACGATCACGCTGGGCGGCGTCCCCGTGCCGCTGCCACCCGCCTCGTTCCTCCAGGCGACGCCCGATGGCGAGGCCGCGCTCACCGCCGCGGTGCTCGAGGCGATCGGCACGCCCGCCACCGTCGCAGACCTGTTCGCCGGGCTCGGCACCTTCACGCTCGCGATCCCGGCGAAGGTCTATGCCGCGGAGGGCGCGCGCGACGCGCTGACCGCGCTGAAGGCCGCCGCGCACCGTCTGCAACGCCCGGTCTTCCCCGAGCACCGCGACCTCTACCGCCGCCCGCTGACGGTGGCCGAGCTCGACCGGTTCGACGCGGTAGTGATCGATCCGCCCCGCTCGGGCGCGCGCGAACAGGCCGGCGCGCTCGCCGCGTCCAGGACCCCGGTGATCGTCTACGTCTCGTGCAACCCGGCGAGCTTCGCCCGCGATGCCAAGGAGCTCTGCGACGCCGGCTGGCGGATCGACTGGATCCAGCCGGTCGGCCAGTTCCGCTGGTCGACGCATGTCGAACTTGCTGCGAAGTTCGTCCGCTAAGGTGTTAATTTCTCAAGGATAAACCGCAGTTACGAAGAACAACCCATCGGGCGGTGCATTGAATCCCAGCATCGCCCGATCCTTCGCCGCCAGCGCGTCCGCGACATCGCCGACCGCCCAGCGCCCCATGCCGACCAGCGCCAGGCACCCGACCATCGATCGCACCTGGTGATGCAGGAACGACCGCGCCGCCGCGTAGACGAACAGCCGCTCGCCCGCCCGCACCACGTCGAGCCGGTCCAAAGTCCGCAACGGACTGTCCGCCTGGCAATGCGCCGACCGAAACGTCGTGAAGTCATGCCGCCCGACCAGCGCGCGCGCCGCCTCCGCCATCGCCTCCGCATCGAGCGGCTGCGGCACCTGCCACGCCAGCCCCGCCTCGAAGCTCAGCGGCGCACGCCGGTTGACGATTCGGTACTCATAGGACCGCCCGATGCACGAGAACCGCGCATGCCAGTCGTCGGGCACCACCTCGCACGCCAGAACCGACACCGGCGCCGGTTTGACCAGCGCGTTCAGCCCCTCCATCAAGCGGAACGCCGCGACCGGCTTCACGATATCGACATGCGCGCGCATCGCGATCCCGTGCACCCCCGCATCGGTCCGCCCCGCCGCCTGCACCGCCACGGCCTCGCCGGTCATCTTCAGCACCGCCGCCTCGAGCGCGGCCTGCACGCTCGGCCCATGCTTCTGTCGCTGCCAGCCCATGAACGGCCGGCCGTCAAACTCCACCGTCAGCGCGAACCGCGTCAAAGCTGAGTCCCCGAGGGAATCGCAAACCCGCGGAGCAGCTCCTCGGCCGATGTCACGCCGCGCCCGGCCCGTTGCACCAGGGTCGGCCGGATCGCACCGTCGCCGCACCCGATCGTCAGCTCGGCATTCACCGTCAGCCCCTCGCACCCCAGGAAGCTGAACGGCAACACGTCCGCCGCGAGCACCTTCACGCGCTCGCCGGCGACCTCGAACCACGCGCCGGGCGCCGGGTTCATCGCGCGCACCAGCCGTTCGACCTCGACCGCCGACCGCTCGAAATCGATCCGCGCCTCCGCCTTGTCGATCTTGGCCGCATAGGTGACGCCCTCGTCGGGCTGCGGCCGGGCAGGGTAGGCGTCAAGATCGCCCAGCACCTCGACCATCAACCGCGCGCCCATCGCCGACAGCTCGGCGGTCAGATCGCCCGCGGTCTTGCCCGCGACCGGCGTCCGCCCCTCGAGCCTGACCGGCCCGGTATCGAGCCCGGCCTCCATCTGCATGATCCCGACCCCGGTCTCCGCATCGCCCGCGAGGATCGCGCGCTGCACCGGCGCCGCCCCGCGCCACCGCGGCAACAGCGAGCCATGGACGTTCAGGCACCCGAATCGCGGCGCGTCGAGCACCGCACGCGGCAGGATCAGGCCATACGCCGCCACGACCGCGACATCAGCGTCGAGCGCCGCAAACGCTTCCCGCGCGGCGAGCCCCTCGGGCAGCGACGCCTTGAACGACACCGGCGTCCGAACCTCGATGCCCAGCGCCTCCGCCCGGACCTGGACTGGCGACGGCACCAGCTCGCGCCCGCGACGCCCGCCCGGTCGTGCCGGCTGGCAATAGGCCGCCACCAATTCATGCCCCGCCGCGACGAGGGCCTCCAGCACCGGCACCGCGAAGTCCGGCGTTCCCATGAAGATGATCCGCATGCCCCTCTCGAACACGCTGGCGGGGAGCGACGCAACCCCCTATCTGGTTGCGATGGCATCCCCCGAGATCGAGGCGCTGACGCAGGCGCTGGCCCGGCTCCCCGGCCTCGGCCCCCGGTCCGCACGCCGCGCCGTGCTGCATCTGCTCAAGAAGCGCGACGCCGCGCTGGGGCCGCTGCGCGAAGCGCTGACCGCGGTCGACGAGCGGCTGGAAAATTGCAGCGTCTGCGGCAATGTCGACACCACCAACCCGTGCGCGATCTGCGCCGACCCGCGCCGCGACCAGCGCTCGCTCTGCGTCGTCGAGGAGGTCGCCGATCTCTGGGCGCTCGATCGCTCGCGGCTGTTCCCCGGTCGCTTCCACGTGCTCGGCGGTCGCCTGTCCGCGCTTGAAGGGATCCGTCCCGAGGATCTCAGCATCGACAATCTCGTCCGCCGGATCGAGGCGGGGGGGATCGACGAGGTCGTGCTCGCGATGAACGCGACGCTCGAAGGCCAGACCACCGCGCATTACATCGCCGAACGGATCGAACGCTTCCCCGTCCGCGTCACGCAGCTCGCGCACGGCCTGCCGGTGGGTGGCGAGCTCGACTATCTCGACGAGGGCACGCTCGCCCAGGCGCTGCGCGCACGCCGCCCGATGGCCTGATCGTCGCGGCCTAACCCAAATGCTTGACGGCTCAACCCGCGGAACCTAGCTGCGCAGCATGACCGTCATGACCGTTCTCGAAGTCCCCGATCCCCGCCTGCGCCTCGTCGCGGAGCCGGTGGCGTCGGTGGACGATTCCACCCGTACGCTCGTCGCCGACATGATCGAGACGATGTACGACTTCAACGGCATCGGCCTCGCCGCGACTCAGGTCGGCGTGCAGCAGCGCGTCCTCGTCATCGACCTTCAGGAAGAGAAGGACGAAGAGGACAAGCCGATCAGGAATCCCAAGGCCTATATCAACGCCGAGATCCTTTCGGTGAGCGAAGAGATGTCGACCTATAACGAGGGCTGCCTCTCGATCCCCGAGCAATATGCCGAGGTCGTCCGCCCCGCCCGCTGCCGCGTGAAGTGGCTCGACGAGACCGGCGCCGCGCATGAGGAAGAGCTCGACGGCCTGCTCTCGACCTGCATGCAGCACGAGATCGACCATCTCGACGGCGTCCTCTTCATCGACCACATCAGCCGCCTCAAGCGCGACATGGTCCTCAAGAAGCTCGCCAAGGCCCGCAAGCTCGGCTGATCCGGCGCCGGTCGTTACCTCGACCGGCCAAGCCACCAATTCCCCGGCGAAGGCCGGGGCCCAGGCAGGGAAGCCCCGCGTAATCGCGGGCGGCACACGCCAAGAACACTGCCCAGCAAACACCGGAGCCCACCTGCGATAGCTCCGCAACGAGGGGCGGCGCCCCCCCAAAAGCACCACCCCGGCGAAGGCCGGGGCCCAGTTGGCACGTCCCCGGCGATAACGCACTACCGCCCGCAAAGCCCCGTTCGCTCCCGTAGCGACCAAGGCCAACGCCCGCAGGTAGGAAAATCCCTCTGTCCCACCCACGTCGTTCGTGCTATGTTCCAACGATGACATTCCAGACCGTGCCCCCCCAGCCGCCCGCGCCCAATCCCTGCCTAGCCGGGCGCCTCGCCGGAAATTGTACGGATCTCGGCGCAAAACACGCTTATCGTCTCAACATTCACAACATTGGGACGCGAGCATGACCGAACTCGTGATCGTCGCGCTGCTCGCGGCCGCCGCCGGGTTGCTGCTCGGCTGGCTGCTAGCCTCGCGTCGAGCCGGCGCGCTCGCCAGCGATCTCGCGGTCGCCAGGACCAGAGCCGCCGATTTCGATCTGATCCGCACCGCGCGCGACGCGGTCGAGCAGGAACGCAATGCCGCGCTTCAGGATCTCGCCACGCTGCGCGCGCAGAATGCCGAACGCGCCGGGGAGGCGGACCGCCTGCGTACCGATCTCGCGACGATCCGCGCCGACCGCGACGCCGCGCGCACCGAACTCGCCACCGAGCATGCCCGCAGCGAAGCGTTCGAGGCCCGGCTGGTCGAACTCCGTGACGCCAAGGACGTGATGGCGGCTCAGTTCGGCGATGTCGCCAACAAGCTGCTGAGCGACGCGCAGAAGACATTCCTCGACCGCGCCGACGCCCGCTTCCGCCAGTCCGAGGAATCCGCCGGGCAGAACCTCAAATCGATGCTCCAGCCCGTCAGCGACCGGCTGCAACGCTATGAAGAGGGCGTCGCCAAGGTCGAGGCGGAGCGCCGCGACGCGTTCGGCGATCTCAAGGGGCAGATCGAGCAGATGCGGCTCGGCCAGGAAAAGGTTTCGACCGAGGCCGCCAAGCTCGTCAACTCGCTGCGCAACGCGCCCAAGTCGCGCGGCCGCTGGGGCGAGCAGCAGTTGAAGAACGTGCTCGAGACCTGCGGCCTGAGCGAACATACCGATTTCCAGACCGAGGTCAGCGTCGCGGTCGGTGATGCCGATGAGCGCGCCGGCGCTCGGCTTCGCCCCGATGCGATCATCCGCGTCCCGGGCGGCCGCGCGCTCGTCATCGATGCCAAGGTCTCGCTCAACGCCTATCAGGATGCGTTCGGTGCGGTCGACGAGGCCGAGCGGCTGGTCGGTCTGGCGGCACATGCCGCGTCGATGCGCGCGCACGTCAACGGGCTCGGCAACAAGGCCTATTGGAGCCAGTTCGCGGATACGCCCGATTATGTGATCATGTTCGTCCCCGGCGAGCATTTCCTCTCCGCCGCGCTTGAGCATGATCCGACGCTCTGGGATTTTGCGTTTGAAAAGAGGGTGTTGCTCGCCACTCCTACCAATCTGATTGCGATCGCCCGGACGGTTGCCGCGGTCTGGCGGCAGGAAAAGCTCGCCAACGAGGCGCGCAAGATCGGCGAACTCGGCAAGGAAATGCACGACCGGCTCGCCAAGGTCGCGGACGATCTGCGCAAGGTCGGGGTCGGGCTCAACAGCGCGGTGAAGAACTTCAACGGCTTCACCAACTCGTTCAACGGCCGCCTGATGGTCACCGGCCGCAAGTTCCGCGACCTCAATATCGAGACCGGCGCGCGTGATCTCGAGGACGTGTCGTCGATCGACGCGCTCGCCCTGGGCGAGGGGCCGGCATTGATCGAAAAGCCGGAGACCGCGGACGTTTAAGGCGCGTTTTCAACGCTGTTGGGCAAGAACTTCATAGGCCATGACCGCGGTGGCGACTGCGGCGTTGAGGCTGTCGGCCTTCCCCAGCATCGGAATCTTGACCAGCGTGTCGCAGCCTTCGGCCATCTCCGCTGGCATGCCCTGCGCCTCGTTGCCGGTCAGCAAGAAGGTCGGGGCGCTGTACGTCGCCGCCCGGTAATCGGTCTCGGTGTCGAGGCTCAGCCCGACCAGCTGCCCGGGGCCGCTGCGGAGCCAGGCCTCGAACGGCGCCCACTCGGTCTTGACGACCGGAATGGTAAACAAAGCCCCCATGCTCGCCCGCACCGCCTCGACCGAGAACGGATCGACCGACTCACCAATCAGGATCAGCCCGCCCGCCCCGACGGCATCGCCGGTCCGCAGGATCGTGCCGAGATTGCCCGGATCCCGCAGCCGCTCGGCGACCAGCCAGATCCCCGCACTGGTCCGGTCCAGATCCTCGAGTGCCGCGTCGAACTCATCGAACACGCCGACCACCGCCTGCGGATTGTCCTTGCCCGACAGCTTCGACAGGATGTCCGGCGTCGTCTGGATCGATTCGCCGCCCGCCTCCTCGACATCCATCGACAGCGCATGGACCAGCGGGTGGTTGGCGCTCGCCGCGGCGTAGAACAAGGTCCGGGGCAGCCGGCCCGTCTCGCGAGCCTCGGTCAGGATCCGCAGTCCCTCGGCAAGAAACTGCCTTGCAGCCTTGCGATGTCGCTTGTCGCGAAGATCGCGAACATATTTGATCAACGGGTTCGAGAAGGCGGTAATTTCGCGAGGCATTTATCGGCCCTTCGGCGCGCGGAAACAGGGGAGGTCGGTCAACACGCGCCGCTCATGCCCGTCGCAACCCCGCGCGGCAAGCGCTGCGGGGAAGGGGGCTCAATCCTCGCCGAACTTGGCTTCGACAAGTTCGACCAGCCGGGCAACGGTTTCGTCCGCGCCATCGCCCGTCGCCGATATGACGATCGAATCGCCCATCGCGGCCCCGAGCATCATCAGCCCCATGATCGACGTTCCCGTCACGCTGCCCGCGCCGTCCTTTTCGACCAGCACATCGCAGGGCTGCGAGGAGGCGAGCGTAACGAACTTCGCGCTCGCCCGGGCATGCAATCCCCGGCGGTTGGTGATCAGGACAGTGCGCGCAACCGCAGTCACGCTGCCGCCTCGCCGAGAACCTCGGATGCGACGGATATATATTTCCGGCCGGCTTCACGCGCGGCAGCGACCGCCGCCACGACCGTCATCGCCTTGCGCGCCGACCCCAGACGGATCAGCATCGGCAGGTTCATTCCCGCGATCACCTCCACCCGGCCCCGCTCCATCAGCGAGATGGCAAGGTTGGACGGGGTACCGCCGAACAGGTCGGTCAGGACGATCACACCGCGCCCCGCATCGACCTCGGCGATCGCCGTCGCGATATCCGCGCGGCGTTCCTCCATATCGTCATCCGGGCCGATCGCGATTGCCGCGACACGTTCCTGCGGGCCGACGACATGGACCATTGCGGTCACGAACTCGTCGGCGAGCCGCCCGTGGGTCACCAAAACTAGGCCGATCATATCAGACGCTTCATACTCATAAGCCGACCGGTGGTCCCTCAAGCGAGTCCTGCGGCGCGGCCCCCAGGTCGCGATGGTTTACCGTGGGCGAAAAACCCTCTGCGCGCAACCGTCCGGCGATCCGTTCGGCAACATGAACCGATCGGTGTCTCCCTCCGGTACACCCGATCGCAACGCTGACATAGGACTTGCCCTCCGCCTTGTAGCGCGGCAGCAACAGGAGCAGCAGATCCTCGATGCGGCTGACAGCGGCTTCATAGGCCGGATCGGCCATGACATATTGCGCAACCTCGGCATCCAGTCCGGTCCCAGGACGCAGCTGCGGATCCCAATGCGGATTTCGCAAAAACCGCATGTCGAAGACGAGGTCAGCGTTGCGCGGTAGCCCGCGCGCGAAGCCGAAGGACTGGATCGACAGCGTCGGAGCACCCTGATCGTCCTGTGCGAAGCTGTGGCGGATCTGTTGCGCGAGTTCGTTGGCCGCCAATGTGGTCGTGTCGATCAACCGGTTCGCCCAGTCGCGCAGCGGCCGCAGCATTTCACGCTCGCGCGCGATCCCGTCGCCCGCGGGGCGATCGGGGGCTAGCGGATGACGCCGCCGCGTCTCGGAATAGCGTCGCTCGAGTTCTACCCCCGAACAGTCGAGGAACAGCGTCCCGATTTCCAGACCGTGCCGATCGCGCAGATCGCGGATGCGCCCGATGATGCGATCCGCATCGAAATCGCGCGTTTGCGAGCCAATACCAATCGCCAGGGGGGTGGAATCATCCATTTGTCCCTGTGCGCGCGGCGTATCCAGCAGCCGATCGAGCAGCAGGAGCGGCAGATTGTCGACGATCTCCCAGCCCAGATCCTCAAGCGTCTTGAGAACGGTCGATTTGCCCGCGCCCGACATGCCGGTGATCAGCAGGATCGCCTTTGATTGGCGCGTCATGCGGCGAGAATTCCGTGTGTCAGAGCCAATTCAACCTTCAGTGGAGCGGACGCCTGGAGTGGTTCGAGCAGGAGGACCTGGATGTCGACGCCGGCGATCCGCCGTGCCTCTCGCTCGGGCATCCGCGGAACCTGCCCTCCTAGCCGTACGAGCAGGGCGATGGGTATGTCGACAACATAGGGCATGGCGATAATGCCCAGACCCCGAACCTCGATCTGGCCAGCGATGGAAGCGGGCGCGTGCGCCAGCAGCCGGGTCCCCGACCGCACGACGATGGTCTGGTCGTCACTGACCAGCATCGCGCCGCGGTCGATCAGGCGGAGGGCGAGGTCGGACTTGCCGATGCCGGAAGGTCCTTCCAGCAGGACGCCCTGGCCGCCGATCGAGACGGTCGTCGCATGCAGGCGATCGGACGAGAGGACAGACAGAACTAGAGCTCCCTCATCGTGTATACAGCGGCAGATGAATCACGAACCGGGCGCCGCCCAGCCGATCCTCGCGCGATTCGACGGTGATCGTGCCCTGATGCCCCTCGACGATGGTGCGCGCAATGGCGAGCCCCAATCCGGAGTGACGCCCGAAGGCTTCGCCGTCAGGTCTGACCGAGTGGAAGCGGCGAAAGATCGCATCGCGTGCGTCTGGAGGGACGCCCGGGCCCTCATCCTCGACACGAAGGACGACCTCCTGCGCGCCGCGCATGGCGGACAGCGTGATCAGGGCACGGTCGGGCGAGAAGGATACCGCGTTATCGATTAGGTTCTCGATCACGCGCTCGAGCCGGGCGCCTTCGCCGAGCACGACAAACGGGCCATCGTCGCTGCGGTCGAAGCGAAAACGGATATCTCGCTCGACGTCGCGTGCGAGGCGCTGGGATAGCAAGCCGTTGATCAGGCTGACCATATCGATTGGTTCGAACTTTGCCCGGCTAAGCTGTGCGTCGAGTCGCGACGCGTCGGAGATGTCGGAGATCAGCCGATCTAGCCGATGGACATCGTCTCGAACGATCGCCATCAGCTGCTCCTTGAGGGCGGGATCCTGCACGCGTGACAGACCTTCCACCGCGGACCGCAACGACGCCAGCGGGTTCTTCATTTCATGCGTAACATCGGCAGCGAACGCTTCGGTCGCGTCGATGCGGGCCCTGAGCGCCAGGCTCATGTCCGACAGCGCGCGGGCGAGCATGCCCAGTTCATCCCGGCGCGACGGCAGTCGAGGGACCACGACTTCGCGCGCGCGCCCGAGCCGCACCCGCACCGCCGCCCGAGCGAGACGGCGCAGGGGCCGGACGATGGTTCGTGCAAGGAAAAGCGACAGCAGCACGGACACGATCGAGACCAGCAACAGCACCATGCTCAGGCGGAAGCGTTCGATACGCACGGTGCGCGTGATGTCGCGCGCGTTCACCGTCGTCATCACCACGCCGCCGCCCGGCACGCGGGCCGCAGCCGTTATCACTGGGGTGCGGTCGGGCGCGCGCCAGACCGTCGTGGAGATGCCATGCCGCAACCGTACGTCCTCGACGTCGGGCCAGCCTTGCCGCGGGCCGCGTTCGCGGTAGAGCGGTGCGCGGGGCGCCATCACGACCACGTCGATGACCGCGTCGAGAAAGCGCGCGGCATCCTGCCCCCAGTCTTCCTTGTCCGGGTCGTGCAGCACGAAACTGCGCAGCCCCAGTGCGCGACTGTCCTTGATGATCTGCCCGTCGCGGTCGAAGACCCGGATCTGCGAGCCCGTGTCCTGCGCGAGACGGACGATGAGCGGCTCACGCAGCGCCGGATCGACCGCGGCGATTGCCTCGCCGATCAGCCGCGCCTCGCGTGCGGCCTGCGCGACGCGGCTGTCGACGATCCGGCTGCGATAGGAATCGAGGTAGAAGAAGCCGCCTGCGAGCAGCAAGAGCGCGAAGATATTGACGGCGAGGATGCGCCGCGTGAGGGAGATCTGACCCGACCAGCGTAATGTCAGGTCGCGACCGTCATCCTCGGTACGATCGCCCACGTCGTCGCCCGGATCGCTCCGTCCCATGCTAATCTTCGGAGAACCGATAGCCTGCCCCATACAGCGTTTCGATCGCGTCGAAATCTGGATCGACCTGTCGGAACTTGCGACGAAGCCGCTTTATGTGGCTGTCGATCGTCCGGTCGTCGACATAGATGTCGTCCTGATAGGCGGCGTCCATCAACTGGTTGCGCGTCTTGACGATACCCGGCCGCTGCGCGAGCGTT
Source organism: Sphingomonas aerolata (assembly GCF_023935825.1). Taxonomy (NCBI): domain Bacteria; kingdom Pseudomonadati; phylum Pseudomonadota; class Alphaproteobacteria; order Sphingomonadales; family Sphingomonadaceae; genus Sphingomonas; species Sphingomonas aerolata. The sequence goes on from NZ_CP098762.1 coordinate 2,210,846, forward strand.
TCGAGGATCATGAATTCCGTCACCGTCAGTGTCACGGGTTCGCCAGCCCATAGGGTCCGGTGGCGCGCCGGGTCCATGCTGAGCCGCCCCCGGTCAAGCGGCCCGGCCGCCTCGGCCTCCGTCTCCGTGCCAGGCGAGCGGGTCAGCTCCGCGCGCCGCAGGATCGCCCGAACCCGCGCAATCAGCAACCGCTGCGAGAACGGCTTGGCGATATAGTCGTCCGCCCCCATCGCAAGGCCAAGCGCCTCGTCGAGCTCGTCATCCTTGCTGGTCAGGAAAATGACGGGAATCTGGCTCTTTTCGCGGAGGCGCCGCAACAGTTCCAGACCATCCATGCGGGGCATCTTGATGTCAAAGATCGCCAGATCGGGGGGATTGTCCGTCAAGGCCTTCAGCGCGGTCTCGCCATCCGAATAGACCCGCGTGACAAACCCCTCGGTCTGAAGGGCGATCGACACCGACGTCAGGATGTTTCGGTCGTCATCGACGAGCGCGATCGTTGCCGTCATGGTCTGGCTGTCATCTTCTTGGCGCCCGCCGGGATAAATCACGGGCTGCGTAGGGCAAAGTGCTAGCGTACTCAACCGGGGTACACCGGACCGCGGCGTGAGTTGCACGCCCTCCGGTCGATTTGACCCGGATCACAGGCCCGCTTAGATCGAGACTCAACGACATACATACGTATGCGCAAGTGTCTTATGGAGAGATGCCGTGTCTGATTTGCGAACGCCTGCCTCAGGGCTCGACGTGCAGGGAATTGAAACACGTGCGGAGGTGCACTGGAATCTGGTGACCGCGCAGCTGGTCGAAGCCGCGCTCGACCGGGGTGAGGGGCGTCTGTCCGCCGACGGGCCCCTGGTCGTCGAAACGGGCGCCCATACCGGACGTTCGGCTCAGGACAAGTTCATCGTCCGCGATGCGGAAACCGACGCGACCGTCTGGTGGGGCAAGAGCAACAAGCCGATGGCTCCGGCGCACTTTGCCGCACTGAAAGAAGATTTCTACGCCGCGCTGGCGCAGAAGAATACGCTGTTCGTGCAGGACCTATATGGCGGATCGCAACCCGATCATCGGGTGAATGTTCGCGTCGTCACGGAACTCGCCTGGCACAATCTCTTCATCCGGACGATGCTTGTCCGTCCGAAAGCGTCAGCGCTGAAAGGCTTTGAAGCCGACTATACGATCATAGATCTGCCCAGCTTCCAGGCGGATCCCGCGCGGCATGGCTGCCGCAGCGAAACCGTCATCGCGGTCAATTTCACCGATCGGCTTATCCTGATCGGGGGTACGAAATATGCAGGGGAGATGAAAAAGTCGGTCTTCGGCCTGCTTAACTACCTCCTGCCGCCGGCCGGGGTGATGCCGATGCATTGTTCGGCAAACATGGGCGCAAACGGCGATACCGCGGTGTTCTTCGGGCTTTCTGGCACTGGCAAGACGACCTTGAGTGCCGATGCCAGCCGAACGCTGATCGGCGACGATGAGCATGGCTGGTCCGATACCGCCGTCTTCAACTTCGAAGGTGGCTGCTACGCCAAGATGATCCGTTTGTCGGCCGATGCCGAGCCCGAGATCTTCGCAACGACAAAGCGGTTCGGAACGGTTCTCGAGAATGTCGTCATGGATCCCACGACGCGCCTGCTTGATCTTGACGATCACACGCTGGCGGAGAACAGCAGGGGTGCTTATCCGATCGACTTCATTCCAAACAGCTCGGCGGACAATATGGGTCCGGTTCCACGGAACATCGTAATGTTGACCGCTGATGCCTATGGTGTGCTCCCGCCGATTGCCAAACTGACGCCGGATCAGGCGATGTATCATTTCCTGTCAGGCTATACGGCCCGCGTCGCCGGCACTGAAATTGGCGTGACCGAGCCCGATGCGACGTTCTCGACGTGTTTCGGCGCTCCGTTCATGCCGCGGCATCCCTCGGCTTATGGTAATCTCCTGAAGGCACGGATCGCCCGCGGCGGGGTCGACTGCTGGCTGGTGAATACGGGTTGGACCGGGGGCAAATATGGTGTCGGCAGCCGGATGCCGATCAAGGCTACGCGTGCGCTTCTGAACGCTGCGCTGGACGGCAGTCTGAAGACTGCCGAATTCCGTACGGACCCTAACTTTGGGTTTCAGGTTCCGGTGAGCGTACAGGGCGTCGACGACGCCATCCTCGATCCGCGGACGACATGGGCAGATACCGATGCCTATGACGCGACAGCGGCGAAACTGGTCGATCTGTTTGTCGAGAATTTCGCGCAGTTCTCGGAGCATGTCGATGCCAGCGTGATGCAGGCCGCGCCGAAGGTGACCGAAGCCGCGTGACCACGCGCGCAGCCTGATAGAACTGCGCGTGCCGGATCGGGATTCGGCGTTGAGCCATTCCTGGTCCGGCCATTGAAATTGATCGGACCATCCGAGACGTTGCGACAATCGTCTACTGAGGTTCCACAGCCACCGCGCCGTCCATCACCGCGACAATCCTGACCCGCGTGCCGACCGCCGCGGCGGGCCCGCGTGCGGGCCAGCTGCCGTCACCGACAAGAACACGGCCTTGGCCACCAACGAGCGCCGTCTCGACGATCACGATCTGGCCGATCAATCGCGCCGCGCGGTCGTTCAGCAGCGGATCCCCGCCTTCGACCGGATAGTCATGATACCATCGTTTGCCGATCGTGACCGCGACCACACTCCAGACCGCGAAGGCGCCAAGCTGTACGGCGATCGGCAAGTCCGGCAGCGCGAACGCCATCACCCCGGTGAACGCTGCGGCGATCGCCAGAAAGACCAGGAAAACCCCCGGAACAGCCAGTTCCGCGATCCCCAACACCAGCGCAGCGATCAGCCATGCGACGGCCGGTCCGATCCCATACATCAGCTTTTCGGCACCTCGTTGGCGTTCGACAGTTCAAATGGTCCCTTAGGCGCGGGCTTCGCTTGCGAGGTGGTCGGCGGCACCGTGTCGCGCAGGGCATCCTTCGCAATCTCGCCAATGCCACCCAGCGTTCCCATCAACTGGGTCGCCTCGACGGGAAACAGGATTGTCTTCGCATTGGGCGAGGTGGCGAATTTGCCGATTGCTTCGACATATTTCTGCGCAATGAAATAGTTGATCGCCTGGGCACCGCCCTCTTCGATCGCCTGCGACACCGCCCGGGTGGCCGACGCTTCGGCAACGGCCGCGCGCTCGCGGGCCTCGGCATCGCGAAAGGCCGATTCCTTGCGGCCCTCCGACTCCAGAATCCGTGCCTGCTTCTGGCCCTCTGCCCGAAGGATTTCTGAGGCGCGTGCCCCTTCCGCGTCGAGGATGTTCGCGCGCTTCTCGCGCTCGGCTTTCATCTGGCGGCCCATGGCGTTGACGATGTCTGCTGGCGGACGGATGTCCTTGATCTCCACCCGGGTGATCTTGACGCCCCACGGCGTCGTTGCGTGGTCGACGACGCTCAGCAATCGCGCATTGATCTCGTCGCGCTTGCTCAATGTCTCGTCGAGATCCATTGAACCCATGACGGTGCGAAGATTCGTCGTCGTGAGCTGTAGCAGCGCCTGATACAGGTCCGACACCTCATAGGCGGCCTTGGCCGAATCCAGGACCTGAAAGAAGACGACCCCGTCGGTTGATATCATCGCATTGTCCTTGGTGATGATCTCCTGCCCGGGAATATCGATCACCTGTTCCATCATGTTCACCTTCCGCCCGACCCTGTAGAAAAACGCGGGATAGAAATTGAAACCGGGCCGCGCGACCGTCGTGAACCTGCCGAAGTGTTCGATCGTGTACTGATAGCCCTGACGTACGATCTTGATACTGGTCATCAAATAGAACAGCACCAGCGCTACTGCGAGCCCGGCGACAATCAACCCCATCGGAATATCCCCCATGCGTGTAGTGCCCGGCTATAGCACGCCGTTCGCAGAGGGGCCTAGCCGTACGCGCCCGATTTGGTTACATGGCGCGCCACCCCACACCCAGGATCGGCAGCTTTCATGGATATCCGCCTCGGCCTCACTTTCGACGACGTCCTTCTGTATCCGGGGGAATCGGACGTGCTGCCAAGCCAGGCGGACACGCGGACCCAGGTTACGCGGGGGATAGCCCTCAACATTCCGATCCTGTCCTCCGCGATGGACACCGTGACCGAAGCGGACATGGCGATCGTCATGGCCCAGCTCGGCGGTATCGGCGTGCTGCACCGTAACCTGACGATCGAGGAACAGGTTGTCGCGGTCCGTCAGGTCAAGCGGTTCGAATCGGGGATGGTGGTCAACCCGATCACGATCAAGCCGACTGCCACTCTGGGCGAGGCGCAGGCGTTGATGGCTGGCCACCGGATTAGCGGCATTCCGGTCGTCGAGTCGGATGGCAAGCTGGTCGGGATCCTAACCAATCGCGATGTTCGCTTCGCCGGTAACCCGCAGCAGCCGGTCAGCGAGCTCATGACGCACGAGAATCTTGCAACCGTGTCGACCGAGGTCGGCAAGGAGGAAGCGCGCCGGCTGCTGCACCAGCGTCGCATCGAAAAGCTGCTGGTCGTCGATGCCGAGTATCGTTGCGTCGGCCTCATTACGGTTAAGGATATCGAAAAGGCCGTCATGTTCCCCGATGCGACCAAGGACGAAGCGGGCCGCCTGCGTGTCGCAGCGGCGACGACCGTCGGCGACAAGGGCTTCGATCGCACGGAACAGCTGGTCGACGCCGGATGCGACCTGATCGTCATAGACACGGCGCATGGTCATAACCGCGACGTCGGGCGTGCGGTCGAGCGGGTGAAGAAACTGTCCAACTCGGTCCAGGTCGTTGCCGGCAACGTCGCGACGGGCGACGCGACCCGCGCGCTGATCGACGCGGGCGCGGACGGCATCAAGGTCGGCATCGGCCCCGGGTCGATCTGCACCACGCGGGTGGTCGCTGGCGTGGGCGTACCGCAGTTGACGGCCGTGATGGATTGCGCCGAAGCCGGTCACAAGGCCGGCGTACCGGTGATCGCGGATGGCGGTATCCGCACGTCGGGCGACATGGCCAAGGCGCTGGCCGCGGGCGCATCGACCGTGATGATCGGGTCGCTGCTCGCCGGGACGGACGAGGCGCCGGGCGAAACCTTCCTTTACCAGGGGCGCGCGTATAAATCCTATCGTGGTATGGGTTCGGTCGGCGCGATGGGTCGCGGGTCTGCGGATCGCTACTTCCAAGGCGATATCAAGGACCAGCTGAAGTTGGTTCCCGAGGGCATCGAAGGGCAGGTTGCGTATAAGGGCCCGGCACGTGACGTCGTCCACCAGCTCGTCGGCGGGATCAAGGCGGCGATGGGCTATACAGGATCGGCAACGATCCCGGATCTGCAGGCACGCGCGGAATTCGTCCAGATCACCGGTGCCGGCCTGATGGAGAGTCATGTCCACGACGTCACGATCACGCGCGAGGCCCCGAACTACCCGACGCGCTAGCATCGACGCCTCCCGATGCCGCCACGGGATCGGTAGGGCCCGCCGGCCGGGAATGCGGCAAGCGGATACCTGAAATCATTCCCTTCTGCGTCCGGGAGGGGGTAGGGGCAGGGGATGATGATGATCCCCTACCAAATCACTACCCGATATTGCGCAGTCCCGGGAGGCCGGCCTTGACCCCGTCGGCACGGACCCAGGCCGCGATCGAACTGCTTGACCAGATCATCGCCGCTGCCCGGGAGAGCGGCGCGGCAGCCGACACGCTCATCGCCCGCTACTTCGCCACGCGTCGCTATGCGGGGTCGAAGGACCGTCGCGCCGTGCGTGAGCTCGTCTATGCGGCGATCCGCAAGGCAGGGGATCGGCCTGAGGACGGTCGTGCCGCGATGCTGCTGGTCGCTGATGCCGACCCCGCGCTGGCCGCGACCTTCGACGGCTCGACCCATGCACCAGCGCCGATCGGCAAGGACGAACCACGCGCGCGCGCTGGCGTCGCCCCGCAATGGCTGACCAAGGCGTTGCGGGCATCGAGGCTCGATGGCGCGGCGCTCACCGATCTTGCGGGGCGCGCGACGCTCGACCTGCGGGTCAACACGCTCGTCGCGGATCGTCCCGCCGTGCTCGCCGCATTGCCCGAGGCTGAGGCGACACCGCACGCTCCCGACGGAATCCGGCTGCCGACCGGCACGAACGTCGAGGCATTGCCGCTGTTCAACGAGGGAGCGCTGGAAGTCCAGGACGAGGGCAGCCAGATCGTCGGGCTCGCGATGCAGGCCAAGCCCGGCCAAAGGATCGTCGACCTCTGCGCAGGCGCTGGCGGCAAGACGCTCGCGCTCGCCGCGATGATGGCGAACACGGGTACCGTCCTTGCCTGCGATACCGATCGTAACCGGCTGTCACGGCTGGCGCCGCGCGCGACGCGTGCGGGGGCCGTGATCATCGAGACGCAGTTGCTCAACCCGACCCGTGAGATCGAGGCGTTGAGCGAATGGGCAGGCCGTGCGGACGGCGTGCTCGTTGATGCGCCTTGTTCGGGAACAGGCACGTGGCGACGCAATCCCGAGGCGCGCTGGCGCCTGACGCCCGACCGCGTGTCCAGATTGCAGTCGACCCAACAGCAGGTCCTGTCGGTCGCGGCAACGCTGGTCAAACCGGGCGGTACGTTGGTGTATATCGTCTGTTCGCTGCTCGATGCGGAAGGCACGGACCAGGTTACGTGGTTCCTGGGCGCGCATCCCGGCTGGACGACCGCGCCGCTGTCGTTGCCCGCAGGCGCTGTCCACGGCCACGGGGTTCGCCTCGAGCCAGGCCGCGACGGCACCGACGGATTTTTTGTCGCGCGCCTTATCAGCCCATGCTAGCCAAACCCGCTGTGCCCCGCCTGGAGACCATCATGCGTTTTTCGACCGTTGCCGTTGCCGCCGCGCTGACGGTCGTGTCCGTATCGACGTCACTGAGCGGCCAACGGCCCGATACGCAGATTGATGCGCGGTCGTTGCAACTGCTCGCACAGGGGCGCAGCCTGAAGGCGGCCGGCAATCTCGACGGTGCGACCGACATGCTCGAAACCGCGGTCGCGGTGGATCCGCGCAATCGCGCGGCGTTCGTTGAACTGGGCAGAGTCGCAGAGGCGCGCGAACTGCCGGGCAAGGCGATCCGCCTTTACCGCGAGGCGCTGCTGCTTGAGCCCAACGACGTCACCGCGTTGCAGGGGCAAGGCAGTGCGCTGGTGATGAAGGGCGCGGTCGTCCGGGCCCGCGACAACCTCGCCAAGATCCGCACCATCTGCAAGGGTCAGTGTCCCGAAGCCGTGCAGCTTGCCGCGATCATCGCCAAGGGTCCGCCGATCACGACTGCGCAGGTCGTAAAGCCTGCGACCCCCGCCAAGGACTGAGCGGAACGACCTCAGCCGCTGACGGTGAGCGGCCGTGTCTTCGCAGCGCGCGCCAGTGCCACGAAATCCAGCACCGACAAGGTCTCTGCGCGTCGCGTCCCATCGATCCCGATCCGCTCCAGTGCATCGAGAGCACCAGGCACCGACTTCAGGCTCTGGCGGAGCATCTTGCGACGCTGGCCAAAGGCGGCGCCGGTCAGCCGTTCGAGCAGGGCGAAGTCGACACCCTTGGGCGCAACCTGTGGCGTGATGTGGACGACTGCGGACATGACTTTGGGTGGCGGCGTAAAGGCCGACCGGTGGACCGGCATCGCAATCCTCGACGCGCTTCGCCATTGCGCGAGCACCGCAAGGCGTCCGTAATGATCGCTGTTCGTGGTCGCAACGATCCGTTCGGCGACCTCTTTCTGGAACATCAGCGTCAGCGATTGCCACCATGGTGCCCAATCCGCCGACAGCCAGCCGACCAGCAAGGCGGTACCGACGTTATAGGGCAGGTTGGAGACGATGTGAGGTCTTGTCGTGAACAACGACGGCGCGTCGATCGCCAGCGCATCGCCCTCGATGACCGTCAACTGCCCCGGGAACGCGTCGCCCAGTTCGGCCAGCGCCGGGATACAGCGATGATCCCGCTCGATCGCCGTCACGCGCGCACCCGCCGCAAGCAAAGCGCGGGTCAGTCCACCGGGACCTGGGCCGACCTCGAGGACTTCAGCGTCGTGCAGATCACCCGGCACAGCGGCGATGCGCGCCAGTAATTGCCCGTCGAACAGGAAATTTTGGCCCAGCGCTTTGCTGGCATTGAGGCCGTGCCGCGCGATCACCTCGCGCAGCGGGGGGAGAACCGTTGCCGGGGCGATCATCGACTTTCGGTGCTTTGCGCGGCACGCCGATCGGACGCCTGGCCGGCCATCGCGATCGCCGCGATCATGGCACCCGGTTCGGCAAGGTCCTTACCGGCGATCGAGAATGCCGTGCCGTGGTCAGGCGAGGTGCGCACGATAGGCAGCCCGAGCGTGATATTGACGCCTTCGTCGAAATGGATGGTCTTGAGCGGCACGAGCGCCTGGTCGTGGTAGCAGCAGAGTGCCGCGTCATAGGTCGCCCGCGCGCGCGGGTGGAACAAGGTATCTGCCGCAAAAGGCCCGGTCGCGTCGATGCCCTCCGCGCGCAGCAGATCGATTGCCGGAGCGATGATATCAATCTCCTCACGGCCGAGCGCGCCCTGTTCGCCCGCATGCGGATTGAACCCGGCAAAGGCGAGCCTCGGGGCCGCAATCCCGAAGTTGCGAGTCAACCCGCGCGCCGTCGCCCGCCCCTTTGCGACGATCAGATCGACCGACAGCAGGGAGGCGACGTCGCCGAGCGGCACATGCGTCGTGATCGGCACGACACGGAGCGACGGGCCGGCAAGCATCATCACGGCATTCTCGCCCGCGACGCCGAACCGTTCAGCGACGAACTCCGTCTGCCCGGGATGGGTGAAGCCAATCGCGTAAAGCTTTGCCTTCGATACCGGCCCCGTGACCAGTGCGCGTGCTGCTCCGGTCTTGACCAGTCCCACCGCAAGCTCGAGCGCGTGCAAGGCGCAACGGGCGCCCTCGACATCCGGATTCCCGGGCACGATCTCGCCCGCGTCTTCGACGCTCAGCACCGGGAGCGCACCGGCGAATACCGTGGCCGTTTCGGTAGGATCCGCGATCCGGACCACGGGCCCGGACCAGACCCGCTCGACCGCCCGGATGTCGCCGATCGCAACGAACGGGGGCAGATCGTGCGCAACACGCGCGGACCAAGCCTTGGCGATGATTTCAGGTCCGATCCCCGCAGGGTCGCCCATCGAGACGGCGAGGGGGCGCGACTGCGGCATGTCAGAATCAGCGATATTCGACGACGGCGTCACGACGCAGATCCCGCAGCTTCTGCTGGGCGCGCAGATTGACGCGCTGCTGCTCGAGCTGTCCCTGGATCTGTTCCGAACTTGGCAGATTGCCTGACTGCGGATCGTCGCGTCCGCACAGGACGAGGGCGCGGACGCCCTGTTCGGCGGACCCGAATGGCGGGCTCGATTCGCCGACCTGTAGCTTGAGCATCACTTCCTGAAGCTGCGGCGGAAGATCGCGGATCCGGACCGTATCATTGTCGACAACGTCGGCGCCGATGCCCGCGGCGACCTTTTCGACGGTGCCGCACCCGCGCAGATCCTTCGTCGCCCTCGCGAACGCCTCGGCACGGGCTGCGGCCTGCGCCTGCGACGTATTGGGCGGGAAGCGCAACGTCAGCTGCTTCAGGCTGAGCCGCGCGTCGCGTGGGTCGGCGGTCAGCACCTGGCGCTTGTCGGTCAGGTACAGGATGGAATAGCCGCCCGACACCTCGATCGGACCGGCCACCTGGCCGACCTGCATCGACTGCGTCGCCTGGGCGAGCTCCGGCGGCAGCGTCGATGCGCGAACCCAGCCAAGGTCGCCGCCGACCGCGCGGGTCGACGCCTCGGAGAATTGCCGCGCATAGGTTTCGAACGGCTGCGTGCCCTTCTGGATTTCCTGGATCAGCTGGCGGGCATTGGCATAGACCTGTTGCCCGTTCGTCGCATTCCCGGCGAGGTAGATTTCCTTCAGGTTGAACTCGTCCGTACCTTTGGCCGCCTCGAGGCGGTCGATGATGCCTTTGACCTCCTCGTCGCCGACGTTGACGAAGGGCTCGACACGGCGCCGCAGATAGCGCTGCCAGGCCAGTTCGCCTTCGATCTGACGCTTGAGCGAGCGATCCGACGAGCCGGTCTGCCGCAGATAGGCCGCCATGGTGGCAGGGGTCCGGTTGAACCGCTTCGACACCGCGTCATAGCTCTGCGTCAGTTCGGCGGGCGTGATCGTGATGTCGGCGGTCTTTGCCTCCTGGATCTGCAGCGTCTCGTCGATCAGCTGCCGCAGGACCTGGAGCTTCAACCGATCGCGGTCTTCGGGAGAGAGCTTGGCGCCCTCATTGGCCATCGCGATCAAGGCGACGCGCTGATCGACGTCGGTGCCGGTGATCACGGAATCGTTGACGATCGCCGTCGGCTTGCGGACGTTCGGATCGACCTTGCCGAAGATCTGAAGGTTCGTCGGCAGGTTAAGCCCGGTATTGTCGGGCACGCTCTGATCGGACACGGTCTGGCCGGATCCTCCAGCGGGCGCGGGCGCAGGCGTTGGCGCGGTCTGGGCAATGGCGCTTGCGGTCAGTGCGGCAAGGACCACAGCGCCGATTACGCGGCCACCACGCGCCGTCAGTCGAACATCATGCTTCAAGGTGTCGGTATCCCATCATCGCGTATCATCGCGCGTGCCGCGCGGCCTACCCTGGCTTAGCTGAATGCGGGCTTAGCGGCCAAGATTGGTGAAGGCCAGCGTCAGCAGGAAACTGTTCCCCTTCCGCGCATCACCGGTATCGTTGTACGTCCGCCGCCACGTCGCGCCAAGCCGCAGGCAATCGTCTTCATACTGCACGCCGACGCGGTGGCGGATCGGGCTGAAACCGTCGCTGACCGACAGCGGATCTTCCGACTTGTTCGTCAAATCGACGACCCCCGATCCGAAGGCCGACCAGAACCGGGCAAACTGGACACGGCCGGCGACGCGGATCTCCTCGCGGTCGCGCAAATCCTCGATCGCGGCGTCGATGTTGCGGTTCAGCTTGAGATAGCCGACGAGCACATAGGTCGCGCGCGATCCGATCGTGGCGTCGATCTCGTTGCGGCGGATCGCCAGGCTGTCCTTGTCGAGCCGGTAGCGGTGCACCACCGAAACAAAGTCGCGGAACCGTAACTCACTGCGACCGACAATATCGGAGAACCGGTCGCTGAGCCCCGTACCGTCGGGCAGGATCGTCGGCCGCGTACCCAGGCGATAGCTCTGTCCGATATTCGTCGTGAAGGCGATCCCTGGAAGGTCGAGCGCCCACTCGCCGCCATAGGTGGCGCGTGAGGAATCCTCGAACCGGTCATACCCGGCAAAGCGGTTCAGTGCGAACAGGTTGGTATCGTCGAGGTCGACGGCGCGCGAATCCTCGTTGGGGATGCGCGTGTTGGCAATGCTCGGTGCGGCGACCAGCTGGACACGCGGCGTGAACCGCTGCGTGCCGCCGAGGAACGTGCCGATGAACGGCCATTTCACGTCCACGGCCGCTGCGCCGATCGCCCGCTTGTGAAATCCTTCGAGTCCGCGATAACTGACGATCGAGGTCGCGTCGGTGTTGTTCGTGTTATAGGCGTCGGCGCGGGCGAATGCCGTGAAGGTGACCTCCTGACCCCAGTTCGTCAGGCGCCGAAGATCCCATTGCGCGCTGGCGAACGCGCGCTGCGTGTCCTGTCCGTCGGTGCGTGTCAGCGCGAGCGTGTTGAGCTGGAGCTGGACGCGGCCCCCGACCAGTCCATCGTCGAAGCGCTTGCGATAGTCGATCTCGGGAAGCGCGATCGGCTGCTGACCCTGGCTGTCATTGACGCGCAGCGTCTGGACGTACCAGCCGGTCAGCGCGAAATAGCTGCTGTCGTCAATCCGCTCGAGGCTGGCCGTGCTGCGCAACCGGTCGTCGCGCGAGATGTCGTAGCGCCGCAGGAATGTCCGGTCGGTCGTCAGGCGGAGCGAGCCGCTGACACTCCAGTTGGGCGTCAGCTGATAGCGTGCCATGCCGTCGAGGTAGCCGCGGAACGCCATGCTGGTGTCCGCTGAATTTGCCGTGGTCAGATCGTCGCTTCGGCGGCTTTCGGTCGCATAGGCGCGCAGGCTGAACGCGCCCCTGGTGCTGAGCGCGGAATAGTCAGCCTGGAGCATCGGTAAGACGCTGGTGTAGAGGTGCGGCGTGACGACCAGGCCTTGGTTAGGCGCGAGCTTCACATAATAGGGAATGCTGACTTCGAAACCGTTGACCCGGCTATAGCCGCCATTGGGGGATAGCAGCCCGCTGTCGCTGCCGCCACCGACGGGATTGGAGAATTTGGGCAACGGCAGGCTGGGAAGGCCGAACAGGTGCAGCCGCGCGCCGGCATAGTAGATCCGCTTGCGGTCGGGGCGATAGGTGACGCTGACTGCGGTGATCTTCCAGGTCGGCTCCTTGGGGCACCCGGCCGAGTTCACGACGGCGCAGGGCGTATATGCGGCACTGCGCAGTTCGACCGTGCCATCGGCCTCGCGCGTCCCTTGCTTGGCGGCCAGCCTGCCGCCCTGTTCGAGCACGACGAGCATGTTGTCGACGACGCCGTCTTTCAGCGAGTCGGTCAGCTCGATCGAGTCGCCATAGGCAATGTCGCCCTGGGGGTTGGTGACCGCGATATTGCCCGTCGCAAGAACCTTGCCCGTCTTGCGGTTCCACACCACTTTGTCGGCGCGCAGCCGATCGCCCTGGCGGAACATGCGGACCTCGCCAGTTGCCGTGACGATGTCGGCGTCAGTGTCATATTCAAGACCGCTGGCGCTGAACTGCACCTGATCCGGATCCGTTGGGGTCGATGAGGTCGGCGGTTCCGGAAGGGGCGGCGCTGCCGGACGCGCCTGGAGATCCTGCGCGCGCGCGGACGCTGGCAGCAGTCCCGATGCGAGCAAGGCAAGCGACAGGGCGCAACCCGCCATAAGGTCGATACGCAACACGATCCGAACCAACCCCTTTTGGAACTGCGGCCGGTCGCCGCCATACCGCGCCGCCTATCGCATCGTCCGCGCGTTGCTGCAATCGCCGTGCGTCGGATCACGGCTATCCACAGCCTTGATCGGCCGCGACCTTGCTTTGCCGGCCTCGCAGCATCAGCTTAGGGGCATCTAGCCCAGTCTATTCAATGTTCTTCGAGGTCCCCATGCAGATCGATTTCACCCCCGTCGCCAAGCCCGATGCGGCCATTCTCGCCGTGCCCGTTGCCAAGGACGCATTGTCCACGACGCGATGGACCGCGATCGGTGACGGCGTCGAGGCGGTCGCAATGCAGGCAGCGGCCGCTGCCCGCTTCACCGGCGAAGCGGGGGCGATCATCGAGGTCTTCGTGCCGGTTGCGGGCACGGTTCGGCAGGTCCTGTTCGTTGGCGCCGGCGCAGGCAGCGATGCGGATTGGGGGAAAGCCGGAGGTGCGGTCACTGCGCGCCTGCTGACGTCAGGCGCCACCGCGGTGACGATCGACCTGGGTGCCGCCTCGACGCCCCCGAGTGCTGCGGCTGCCGCCCGGTTCGCCGCAGCGGCCCTGCAGCGCGCATGGCGTTACGACACGTATCGCACCAAGCTTGCCGAGACGTCGAAGCCCAGCTTGACGACATTCACGATCGCCGGTGCCCCCGAAGGCACCGACGCGGCATGGGCCGAGCAGGCCGCGGTAAGTGGTGGCATGGACCTGACGCGGTGGCTCGTCACATCGCCGCCAAACATCGTCTACCCCGAGAGCTTCGTCGAGAAGGTGACGAAGGACGTCGAAGGGCTGGGGCTCGAAATCACCGTCCTCGACGAAGCGCAGATGGCGGAACTCGGCATGGGTTCGCTGCTGAGCGTCAGCCAGGGCTCGCGACGCGAGGCGCGCCTGCTGGCGCTGAAATGGAACGGGGCCGCCGCCGACGTCCCGACGCTTGCCCTTGTCGGCAAGGGCGTGACGTTCGATTCGGGTGGTATCTCCATCAAGCCGGGCGCGGGCATGGAAGACATGAAGTGGGACATGGGCGGAGCAGGGGCCGTTGCCGGCGCGATGAAGGCGCTGGCGGCGCGCAAGGCCAAGGCCAATGTGGTCGGCGTCATGGGGCTGGTCGAGAACATGCCCGATGGCGCGGCGCTGCGGCCTAGTGACGTCATCACGTCGATGTCGGGCCAGACGATCGAAGTCCTGAACACCGATGCCGAAGGACGGCTGGTGCTTTGCGACTGCGTGACCTGGGTGCAGAAGACGCATCAGCCTGCGACGATCGTCGATCTCGCGACGCTGACGGGTGCGATGATTGTCGCGCTTGGCACCGAGAATGGCGGCATCTTCGCCAATGACGACGCGCTGGCGGACCAGTTGCTTGCGGCTGGGACGGCCAGTGGCGACACACTGTGGCGCTTCCCGCTGTCGCCGGCCTACGACAAGCTGATCGACTCCCCGATCGCGGACATGAAGAATGTCGGCCCGCGCGGCGCAGGGTCGATCACTGCGGCGCAGTTCATCAAACGCTTCGTCGACGAAGGCGTGAAATGGGCGCACCTCGACATCGCGGGCATGGTCTGGTCGGACAAGCCGGGAACCCACCACGATAAGGGCGCGACCGGTTATGGCGTGGGCCTGCTCGACCGTTTCGTTGCCGACAATTTCGAAGGCTGAACGTCACCTATCCCGTCATCCCGGCAGCGGTCGGGATGACGGGGGGGGCACTTGGGCGGCAGTCTGAACTCGGGGGATGAGCATAATGCAGGTCGATTTCTACCACCTGACCACCCCGCTCGACCGCGTCCTTCCGCGAATCGCCGAGCGCGTTGTGCAGACCGGCGGCCGCCTGCTTATTGTCGCCGAACCCGAGGCGCAGCGTGTCGCGCTCGATCGGCTCCTCTGGTCCTATGCGCCGGAGAGCTTCCTGCCGCATGCACATATCGGCGCAGGTAACGACGCGGCACAGCCCGTTCTGATTGCCAGCGACGTGACGACGGCCAACGCCGCGCGCAACGTTGCGATCGTCGATGGTCGCTGGCGGGACGCGGCGCTCGATTTCGAGCGGGTATTCCATGTGTTCGATGAAGAGGCGATTCGCGAGGCGCGGCTGGCATGGAAGACGCTGGGCGATCGAGACGGTGTCGAGCGTCGGTACTGGAGACAGAACGATGCCGGCCGCTGGGAGCAGGCTGCCTGAAATTGGACGGCATAGGCGTTGCTTTGGGGCCGATCCGCGCCTAAGCGCCGCGCATCCTATTTCCGTCAACACAGGAGCCCGTGACCATCATGGCCGCGAACCGTACCTTTTCGATCATCAAGCCCGATGCCACCCGCCGCAACCTGACCGGTGCGGTCACCAAGATGCTCGAGGAAGCCGGCCTGCGCGTCGTCGCGTCGAAGCGCATCCAGATGACCCGCGAGCAGGCCGAAGGCTTCTACGCGGTGCACAAGGAGCGCCCCTTCTTCGGTGAGCTCGTCTCGTTCATGATCTCGGGCCCCGTCGTCGTCCAGGTTCTCGAAGGCGACAACGCGATGCAGCGCAACCGCGACATCATGGGCGCGACCAACCCGGCGAACGCCGAGCCCGGCACGATCCGCAAGGAGCTTGCCGAGTCGATCGAAGCCAATAGCGTTCACGGTTCGGATTCGGACGAGAATGCCGAGATCGAGATCGCCTATTTCTTCAAGCCCGAAGAAATCGTCGGCTGATGCTCTGGCGGCTGCGACGCGCGACGGTGGGCGATGCGCCCGCCCTCTCGCTCGTCGGAGCCGCCTCGTTTCTTGACGCCTACGCAACAGCATTTGCGGGCGTCGACATCGTCGATCATTGTACGCGGAACAACAGCGTCGCGGTCTTCGAGGCATGGCTCGATGATCCGGCAACGATCGTGACGCTCGCCGAATATGAGCCGGGCCATGCCCCGATCGGCTATTCCGTACTTACGAAGCCTGCATTTCCTATCGACACCGGCCCTCGCGATATCGAACTGCGCCGCATCTACCTCATGAAGCAGGCGCAGGGATCAGGTCTCGGTGCCGCGTTGATGGACCGGGCGCTCGCTGACGCGGCCGAGCGCGATTACGCCCGTGTGTTGTTGGGTGTGTGGGGCTTGAACGCCCGCGCCCGCGCATTCTACGAACGCCAGCAATTCTCCGTGATCGGCACCCGGCCCTTCAGGGTCGGGACGACGCCGTACACTGATCCGGTTTACGCCCGTGAAATCTGACGGTCGCAGGGGCAGGGCGCCTCGCTAGCGTTGTTGGCGTTTCCATAACGCGTCCAGCTTTGCCTGATCGCCGCCACGTTGCCTAAGCTTCAGGCCTTCCAGTTTCAGCGACCGGCCAAACGAGAACATACCGGCTTCCGTACGCCAGATCACGTCGTAGATCCCGCTTGCCGAGCCCGAGACGTCGCCATCGGTATAGGTGACCGCAATGAGGACCGGCAACCGCCCGGTCTGATCGCCCTCGCCCCCATCGGTGGCTTTCAGCAAAGCCTTTTTGAACCAGTCACGCTGGATCTGATCCGTCAGGGCATCCTTGCGCTCGACGCTCAGCGCCGAGGGGAACGCGATCGTCGCCGTCTGGATCTCGTGCTTGTCGTCGCGCAGCAACATCAGCGAATCGCCATTCTCCGCCGCGACGGCACGGATTTCGAAGCGTCGGCTTTCGCGCTGTTCGCTGGCACGCGCGCTCGCCTTCTCGGCCTTGTCCGCGTTGCGCTCGGACCAGTTGCTCCACAGCGTGAGTGCCGCGATGAGCACACCGGCGACCGCGAGGACCTCTGCCAGCGTCACCCAGCGGCGGCGCGTTTCGGCGGCTTCACGCCGTTCGGTCGGTGTTTCGCGGCTCATCAGATGTCTGTTTTCGGCAGGACGTTCATCGTTTCACGAACTCGGCAAGCGTCTTGGGGTATAGCGCATGTTCCGCGGCCAGCACGCGATCTGCCAGCGCACCGGCGTCGTCGCCTGGCAAAATCGGGACTTCGGCCTGACCCAGCACGACGCCGCCATCGAGTTCCTCGGTAACCAGATGGACCGAGCATCCTCCCGTGGCATCGCCCGCCGCGATCGCTCTCGCATGCGTATCGAGCCCCTTATATTTGGGGAGCAACGAGGGATGGATATTGACGATCCGATCGCGCCATGCCGCGACGAATCCGTCGGAGAGCAGCCGCATATAGCCGGCCAGCGCGATGACCTCGACCGCGGCGTCCCGGAGCGCCCCATCGATCGCCGCCTCATAAGCCGGTTTGCCCAACCCGCGGGGAGACAGCGCAAACGTCGCTATCCCCTCGGCCTTTGCCCATGCGATGCCCGCCGCCTCCGGCTTGTCGGACGCGACGAGCACCACCTCATAAGGACAGTTCGCAGCGCGCGACGCCTCGACCAGCGCGATCATGTTCGATCCGCGCCCCGATACGAGCACACCGACGCGCGTTCTGTCAGCCATGAGTCGCGGTCCAGTCGGCGCGCGCGCTCCACGTGCCCGCCGAACCGCGCACGGTGCAGCCATGTGTCCCCGCCTCGATCCGCCCGATCGGGAATACCGTTTCGCCCGCGGCTTCCAGTGCAGCGGTGATCGTCGTCACATCGTTAGCGTCGACGATCGCGACCATGCCGACGCCGCAATTGAAGGTCCGTGCCATCTCCTCCGGTTCGATAGCACCCTGCGCCTGAAGGAAGGCCATGAGCCGGGACTGCTCCCAGGCATCCGCATCGACGATCGCATGAACGCCTTGCGGCAGAACCCGTGGAATATTTTCGAGCAAGCCACCGCCCGTGATATGCGCGAGGCCCTTGATGCGGCGCTCACGCAGAAGCGGCAGCAGGCCGGCGACGTAGATCCGAGTCGGCGCCATCAGATGGTCGATCAGCAGCTTGTCCTGATCGAACAGCGCCGGCCGGTCGAGTTTCCACCCGCGGTCGCTGGCGAGCCGGCGGACGAGCGAGAAGCCGTTCGAATGCACCCCTGACGACGCCAGTCCGAGCATCACGTCGCCCGCCGCGATATCGCGGCCGGTCAGCATGTTGGTCCGCTCGACCGCGCCGACGCAAAAGCCGGCGAGATCATAGTCGCCGTCCGCGTACATGCCCGGCATCTCCGCGGTTTCGCCGCCGATCAGCGCACAGCCGGCCGTCTTGCAACCCTCGGCGATCGACGCGACGACGCGCTCTGCGACTGCCGCGTCGAGTTTGCCACTGGCGTAATAGTCGAGGAAAAACAGCGGCTCTGCGCCTTGGACGATCAGGTCGTTGACGCACATCGCGACGAGATCGATGCCGACGCCGTCATGTCGGTTCCATTCGATCGCCAGCTTCAGCTTGGTGCCTACGCCATCGTTCGCCGCGACCAGCAAAGGGTCGACGAAGCCCGCCGCCTTCAGGTCGAACAGGCCACCAAAGCCGCCGAGATCGGCATCGGCGCCGGGTCGTCGCGTCGAGCGGGCAAGCGGTGCAATCGCGCGCACCAGCGCGTTGCCGGCGGCGATCGAGACCCCCGCTTGAGCGTAGGTATAGGGCGTGGCGGAGTCTGGCGTATCGGTCATGATCGGTGCTGCTAGCCACATCGCGCTTGGATTTCCACGTCTGCTTCGCCAAAAGGCCCGCGTGATGCGTATCCGTGCCCTTCCCACCGCGCTTGCCGGCGCCGCGCTGCTGCTTGGCGGCGGGGCCGTGCTCGCACAGATCGAGGGCGGCAGCCGTGGCGCAGCGCCCGTCGATAGCGGGAGCGCGTACGAGGTCAGCGGCGTCATTGTCGACGTCGCGGGCCCGTCCGCCGACGCTGCCCGCTATGGCGGCTGGCGACTTGCACAGCGCAAGGCCTGGGTGCAGTTGTCGAATCGGCTGGGCGGGGGCGGAGCGCTGGTGTCCGATGGCACGCTCGATTCGCTGGTTTCGGGTATCGTCGTCGAGAACGAACAGATCGGGCCGCAGCGTTACGTCGCCAAACTCGGCGTCCTGTTCGATCGTAGCCGGGCGGGATCGCTCTTGGGCATTTCGACCTATTCGGATCGGTCGCAGCCGATGCTCGTGATACCGGTCCAATGGTCGGGCGGCGTCGGGCAGGTCTTCGAACAGCGGACGGAATGGCAGCAGGCTTGGGCGCGCTACCGGACGGGCAACAGCAGCATCGACTATGTCCGCCCGTCGGGGTCCGGTCCCGATGCGCTATTGTTGAACGTCGGTCAGACGCAGCGGCCCGGCCGCGGCTGGTGGCGGACGATCATCGATCAATATGGCGCCAGCGACATTCTCGTTCCGGTCGTCACGCTCTATCGCCAATGGCCGGGTGGTCCGGTCATCGGGGTGTTCGAAGCACGTCATGGCCCCGACAACGCGTTGATCGGCCGTTTCACGCTGCGGGTCGGGACCCCGGACGGGCTGCCGCAGCTCATGGACACCGGCGTCAAGCGGATCGACGATCTGTACCAGCAGGCGCGGCGGAACGGCACGCTGCGGGTCGACTACAGCCTTTCGCCGCCACCCGCGCCCGATCCGATTGCGACTGAAACCGTACCGGTCGACGAAACGGCCGATGCCAATACGGCCGTCCTGACGGGGGGAACCGGCCTGTCGATCACCGTTCAGTTCGATACGCCCGCAGCGGCGGCCGTTACCTCGACGGAGGCGGCGCTGCGGGCGATTCCCGGCGTCCGGTCGGCCGCGACCACCAGCCTCGCGCTCGGCGGCGTGTCGCTGATGCGTGTCGCCTATGATGGCGATCCGGCAGCGCTCAAGGCGGCGCTCGAAGCGCGCGGCTATCAGGTATTCGGCTCGGGCCAGACCATCCGGATCCGCCGGACCGCACAGCTTCTTCCGCCGGACCTGCCCGCGGACAATGCGACGACAGGGTGAGCGCAGACCGAATGACTCAAATTGCGCTGCCGCTCGGTTGGCCGGCGGATCCCCTTGACGACGCCTTCCTGGTGACTCCTTCAAATGCCCGTGCCGCACAGACCCTCGAGCATTGGGCGACCTGGCCGGTCATGACCGCCATTCTTACTGGTCCGCGCAAGTCGGGTCGTAGCCTGCTCGCGCGGATCTTTGCAGCCAAGAGTGGCGGGACAATCATCGATGATGCCGAACGCGTCCCCGAGGCGCAGCTTTTCCACGCCTGGAATCGCGCGCAGGAAGAGCACAGGCCTTTGCTCATCGTCGCCGACGCGGCGCCGCCCGAATGGAAGGTCAAGCTGCCCGACCTGCGCTCCCGCCTTGCTGCGAGTCCGATCGCGACGATCGGCCCGCCTGACGACGAACTCATGCGGGTGTTGCTCGCACATTTGTTCGAGCGTCGCAACATCGATGCCCGGCCCGATCTCATTGACTGGCTCGCGTCGCGAATCGAGCGTAGTCATATTACCGTCACTCGAACCGTCGATGCGCTGGATCAGGAAACGATGGAACGCCGCAAGCGCTTGTCCATTAATCTTGCACGCACCACCCTGACCAAGGCTGGCCTGATCCTACGACCGCAACTTGCCCTTGATCTGCCGCTTTTCACGTCACCTTGAGCCCCTAGAGGACCGATGAACCGTCCAGCGCATATCGTCCGCCAAGCGGAAGACGACGACGATCCCATCGGCGCTCAGCCGAACGACCGATTTTTCAACCGTGAGCTTTCCTGGCTCGCGTTCAATCGGCGCGTGATCGAGGAGGCGTGCAATCCGGCGCATCCGTTGCTCGAACGGCTTAGGTTTCTCTCTATCTCGGGATCCAATCTCGACGAGTTCTTCATGGTGCGTGTCGCCGGACTGAAGGGTCAGCAGACGCAGGACGTTGATCGTCGCTCGGCCGACGGCTTGACTGCCGGGCAGCAGCTGACCGCGATCATCCGCGAAGCGGACGCGCTGATGGAGAGCCAGCAGGCGGTCTGGGGTGATCTTCGTGTGCTGCTCGACGAGGCGGGGCTGTTTGTCCTGCGCCGCGATGCCGTCGAGGGCGAAGCCGATGACTGGCTCGAAACACATTTTCGCGAGCAGATCTTTCCGATCCTGACCCCGCAGGCGCTCGACCCCGCCCATCCGTTCCCGTTCATTCCGAACCGCGGCCTGTCAGTGATCTTCGACCTCGTCCGCCGGTCGGACAACGAACCGGTCCGCGAACTGGTCATGTTGCCGCACACCATGACGCGCTTCGTGCGGTTGCCTGGCGAACCCGCGCGCTACGTCGCGATCGAGACGCTGCTCAAGCGGTTCGCACCCGTACTGTTCCCTGGCTATGAGGTTCTTGCCGCCGCGAGCTTCCGCGTCCTGCGCGACAGTGACATGGAGATCGAGGAGGAGGCGGAGGACCTTGTCCGCTAC
The DNA here is from genome assembly GCF_023935825.1 of Sphingomonas aerolata. Classification (NCBI taxonomy): domain Bacteria; kingdom Pseudomonadati; phylum Pseudomonadota; class Alphaproteobacteria; order Sphingomonadales; family Sphingomonadaceae; genus Sphingomonas; species Sphingomonas aerolata. The sequence goes on from NZ_CP098762.1 coordinate 2,232,116, forward strand.
TTTGCCAACGCGATCAAACGCCGCCGCCGGGGCCGGGTGATCCGGCTCGAATTGGAAACCGGCATACCGGACGTGCTGGCAGCCGTGCTGAAGGACGAACTCGGCGGGGCCGAGGCAATCATCACCGAAAGCGGTAACCTGCTGGGCATCGTCGATCTCGACGGACTAGTTGAGGAGGATCGCCCCGATCTTAAATTCCCGCCCTTCACGCCGCGCTTTCCTGAGCGAATCCGTGAATTTGGCGGTGACTGCTTCGCAGCGATCAAGGCCAAGGACATCGTCGTCCACCACCCCTATGAAACGTTCGAGGTGGTGCTGGCCTTCCTGAAGCAGGCGGCGAATGATCCCGATGTCGTCGCCATCAAGCAGACGCTCTACCGCGCCGGCAAGCAACCGGCAGTCATCAACGCGCTGATAACCGCGGCCGAGGCGGGCAAATCCGTCACCGCGGTGGTCGAACTCAAGGCACGGTTCGACGAGGAGCAGAACATGGTCTGGGCCTCCGCGCTGGAACGCGCAGGGGTGCAGGTCGTCTACGGGTTCATCGACTGGAAGACCCATGCAAAGGTCTCCCTGGTCGTCCGCCGAGAGGGGCAGGCGTTCCGGACCTACTGCCATTTCGGTACCGGCAATTATCACCCCGTCACGGCCAAGATCTACACTGACCTCAGCTTCTTCACCGCCGACGCGGCGGTCGGGCGCGATGCCGCGCAGATGTTCAACTACATCACTGGCTATGTCGAACCGACGGACATGGCCCGTGTCAGCTTGAGCCCGCGGGATCTCCGTAAGAATCTGATGACTTTGATCGACGTCGAGATCGCCAATGCCCGCGCGGGGCGACCGGCAGGGGTCTGGGCGAAGATGAACTCGCTGGTCGACCCTGCGGTGATCGAAAAGCTGTACGAGGCAAGCGGAGCAGGGGTCGAAATCGACCTCATCATCCGCGGCATCTGCTGTCTCCGACCGGGTGTGCCCGGCCTGTCCGAAACGATCCGCGTCAAATCGGTGATCGGCCGGTTCCTCGAACATAGCCGTATCTGGGCTTTCGGAAACGGGAAGGCTTTGCCGAACGACGGTGCGAAGCTTTTCATCTCGTCCGCCGACTGGATGCCGCGGAATTTCGATCGGCGCGTCGAATATATGCTGCCGATCCTTAACCCGACGGTGCACGACCAGATCCTCGACCAGGTGATGGTCGCCAATCTCATCGACAACGAGCAAAGCTGGGAGCTAGGACCCGACGGCGATTATTCGCGCATCGATCCCGGCGATCGTCCGTTCAACCTGCATCGGTATTTCATGACCAATCCGTCTCTTTCCGGCCGTGGTGCATCGCTTGCCACGAGCGCAACCGTGCCGACGCTTTCGCTCCGTCGACAGCGATGAGCGTTACCAACCTCCTGTTCGGCACCGCGACGCCAAAGGTTGAGGTCGACGACCATCCGCGCACCGGGATCATCGACATCGGATCGAACTCGATCCGGCTCGTCGTCTATCAGGGGCCGCCCAGACTGCCGGCGATCCGGTTCAACGAGAAGGTGCTGGCGGGCCTCGGCCGCGGGCTAGCGGCGACGGGCACGATTGAAAAGTCGGCACTCAAGACGGCTAAGGTGGCGCTTGCGCGGTTTGCCGCGGTTGCGCGTGAGATGGAGTGTTCGACGCTACGGACGGTTGCCACGGCAGCGGTTCGCGATGCCCGGAACGGTGGTGACCTCATCGCCGCGGCAGAGGAGCTGGGGCTCAAGGTCGAGACGTTGTCGGGCGGACAGGAGGCGAGCGCTGCGGGCTATGGCGTGCTGTCTGCGATCCCTGAGGCGGATGGCATCGTCGGCGATCTCGGCGGCGGCAGCCTCGAGCTCGTACGCGTCCGCCGTGGCAAGATCGAGGACAGCGTCTCGTTCCCCCTTGGCGTCCTGCGTATCGGACCGATGCGGGCGAAGCGGGGCAAGGTGCTTGAGCGCCATGTGGCGCGGCTCGTGCGCGATGCCGGCTGGGCCGCACGCGGGCAGGGCCTGCCGTTGTATCTTGTCGGCGGGTCATGGCGGGCGCTGGCGCGGCTCGACATGGAGCTGTCGGACTATCCGCTGCCGATCATCCATCAATATCCGATGACTGCAGCGACCGTCACGCGCCTCAGCCGCACCATCCCGCAACTCTCCAAGCCGCGCCTGAAAGCCATTCCGGGCCTGTCGTCTGGCCGGATCGCGACGCTTGGGGATGCCGCCGCGTTGCTCGGCATTCTCATGCGCCAGCTTGGTAGCAAGACGACGATCGTCTCCGCCTATGGCCTTCGCGAAGGGCTGCTCTACGGCGACCTTAAGCCGGCGGCGCGGGCACTCGACCCCCTGATCGAAGCCGCACGCGAGGAGGGGCGACTGCTCGGCCGCTTTCCCGAACATGGCGATTTGCTCGATCGCTGGATCGCGCCGTTGTTCGTTACCGAACCCCATGCGGTGGCGCGCTTGCGCCACACCGCCTGCCTCCTCGCCGATGTGGGTTGGCGCGCCAATCCGGAATTTCGCGCCGAGCGCGGGGTCGAAGTCGCGTTGCACGGCAATTGGGTCGCGATCGACGCACCGGGTCGCGGCATGCTCGCCCAGGCCCTATATACCAGCCTTGGCGGTGACCTGGCCGCCGCAGATCCCGTGGAACGCCTGGCGACACCCGCAGAGATCCAGAGCGCGACGGCCTGGGGACTTGCGATGCGTCTCGGGCAGCGGATGAGCGGGGGGCTTGCAGGACCGCTCAAGCGCTCGCGCATCACCGATGACGGCGTATCGCTGACGCTTACGCTGCTACCCGCAGATCGCGGACTCTACGGGGAAGCCGTTGAGCGGCGACACGCGGCGCTTGCCGCGGCCGTCGGCCGGAAGCCTGTGCTCGCGATCGCCTGACCGGCGTCGAACGCGGGGTCAGGCTCAGGCGCAGGTGAAACGCTCGATCCTGCTCGCGCCGTCGACATAGACATTCAGGCGATCGTTCCGGAAGTCCATTGTCACCGCGTCGTTCGGCGCAATCCACCGCAGCGTACGCGCGCCCGATCGGGCCAGCATCACATCCGCGCGCGCATCGCTTGCCCGCTTGCCGACCAGATCGCCCAATGCTTCAATCTTGCACGCTGCACCGGGCGGGGCTGGCGTCGCGACATCGGGTGCTCCGTCGCGCATCTCGACCGGCATGCACCCCGCCGAAGCAAACACGACCGCGAGCAGCGCCCGCTTCATGCGGCGTCCTCCGTACGGGTCATTTTCAGCTTTCCGTTGATCACCGCGAAGGCCAGCCGGCCCTCGACCAGGTCCAGCGCGTCGCGGCCGAACTGGTCGAACCGCCACCCCTCGAGCATCGGCAAGCCCGTCCGCACGCCCGCGGCCAGCGCCTCGAGCTCGTCGGTCCTCGCAAGAAGTTTCGAAGCTACATCAATATCTCGCGAGCGAATTTTGAGAAGAAGCTTGAGCAGATCCGCGACCAGCGAGCCCTCCTTGCCAAGGCCCGGCTTGCGATCGTCGCGGGGCGGAAGCTCATCGTCGCCGAGCGGCTGGGCCTGCTCGATCGCGAGCATCAGCCGCGCCCCGATATCATTGCCCGCCCAGGTGGCGGAAAGCCCCCGGACGCGGGCGAGGTCGGACTGTTTCCGCGGCGGATGCCCCGCCATGTCGCCGAGCGTCTCATCCTTGACGATCCGCCCGCGCGGCAGATCCTTCGCCTGCGCCTCGAGTTCACGCCACCGCGCCAAGGCCTTAAGCCGTCCGAGCACGTCGGGCTTGCGCCCCGAGATCCGCACGCGCTTCCACGCCAGATCGGGATCGTTCGCATAATTGGCGATATCGCCGAGCCGCTCCATCTCCTGATCGAGCCACACGCCACGCCCGGTCTTGCGGAGCCGCTCCAGCATCTTCGGGAAGATCTTCGACAGATGCGTCACGTCGCCGATCGCATATTCGATCTGGCGTGCATCCAGCGGGCGCCGCGCCCAGTCAGTAAAACGCGCACCCTTGTCGACGGCGATCCCGAGCCAGCTGTCGACTAAGTTTGAATAGCCAATCTGTTCGCCCTGGCCGAGCGCCATCGCCGCGACCTGCGTGTCGAACAGCGGGAAGGGCGTCTTGCCCGTGAGGTTATAGACGATCTCGATATCCTGTCCGCCGGCATGGACGACTTTCAGCACGTCGTGATTCTCGACGAGAAGGTCGAGCAGCGGCTTCAGGTCGATGCCCGGGGCCATCGGGTCGATCGCGGCAGCTTCCTTGTCGTCGGCGATCTGGATCAGGCACAGCTCCGGGTAATAGGTGCTTTCGCGCATGAATTCGGTGTCGACGCACACATAGTCGGCGTCAGCCATGCGCGCGCACAGATTGGCGAGCGTGGCACTGTCGGAGATAAGCGGGTGGATATGCATCGCTCGTCCATAGCGAGGCTCCCCCATGTTGACAAAGGGGCGCCTTGACAAAGGCCGGTAGGGAAGGGAAGCGCGGGCCATCCAATTCCCGTCATCCCAGCAAACGCTGGGATCTCCCGTCGCAGGGCGCACCCTTGCTGCACGAGATCCCAGCAAACGCAGGGACGACGTATGAGAGACGAGACACATGCACGCCTATCGCACCCATAACTGCGCCGCCCTCCGCCCCGAACAGGTCGGCGAGGAGGTCCGCGTCTCGGGCTGGGTCCACAAGAAGCGCGATCATGGTGACCTGGTCTTCATCGATCTGCGCGATCATTACGGCATCACACAGATCGTCACCGACGTGTCCGGCCCCGTCTTCAAGGTCATCGAGGGCTTGAAGAGCGAGAGCGTCGTCACGATCACCGGCAAGGTGACCGCCCGCGCGCCTGAAGCGGTGAACCCCAACCTGCCGACCGGCGGGATCGAGGTCCGCGCGACCGCCGCGACCGTCCAGTCGATGGCAGCCGAGCTGCCGATGCCGGTCGCGGGCGAGGCCGAATATCCCGAGGATATCCGCCTGCGCTATCGCTACCTCGACCTGCGTCGCGAGCGGCTGCACGCGAACATCATGCTGCGCTCGAAGGTCATCACCTCGCTGCGCAACCGCATGAACGATCAGGGCTTCACCGAATTCCAGACGCCGATCCTGACCGCGTCGTCGCCAGAGGGCGCGCGCGACTATCTGGTGCCGAGCCGCGTGCATCCGGGCAAGTTCTACGCGCTGCCGCAGGCACCGCAGATGTTCAAGCAGCTGCTGATGGTCGCGGGCTTCGACCGCTATTTCCAGATCGCCCCCTGCTTCCGCGACGAGGACGCACGCGCCGATCGTTCGCCGGGCGAGTTTTACCAGCTCGATTTCGAGATGAGCTTCGTTACGCAGGACGACGTGTTCAACGCGATCGAGCCCGTGCTGCACGGCGTGTTCGAGGAGTTCGCCGATTGGCAGGGCAAGGGACGCCAGGTCTCCGCCCTGCCGTTCAAGCGCATTCCCTACCGCGAATCGATGCTGAAATACGGCAGCGACAAGCCCGATCTGCGCAACCCGATCCTGATCCACGACGTCGGCCACCACTTCGTCGACTCGGGCTTCGGCTTGTTCGCGGGCATCGTCGCCGGCGGTGACGTTGTCCGCGCGATCCCCGCGCCGAACACCGCCGAGAAGAGCCGCAAGTTCTTCACCGACATGAACGACTGGGCGCGCGCGGAAGGCCATGCCGGGCTTGGCTACATCACCCAGAAGAACGGCGAGCTCGGCGGCCCAATCGCAAAGAATCACGGCGAGGAAGCGACGCGCAAGCTGATCGCGGAGATGGGCCTCGGGCCGAACGACGGCATCTTCTTCGCCGCCGGCAAGGAACTCCCCGCCGCCAAGCTCGCCGGCGCAGCCCGCGCGCGGATCGGGGCGGATCTCGGTCTGATCGACGAGAACCGCTTCGAATTCTGCTGGATCGTCGACTTCCCGATGTTCGAATATGACGAGGACGCCAAGAAAATCGACTTCAGCCACAACCCGTTCTCGATGCCGCAGGGCGAGATGGACGCGCTGGAGAACAAGGATCCGCTCGATATCCTGGCGTATCAGTACGACATCGTCTGCAACGGCGTGGAGCTGTCGTCGGGCGCGATCCGGAACCACCGGCCTGAGATCATGTACAAGGCGTTCGAGATCGCCGGCTACACCCAGGCCGATGTCGACACGAACTTTGCCGGCATGATCAACGCGTTCAAGGTCGGCGCACCGCCGCATGGCGGCTCGGCACCCGGCATCGACCGGATGGTCATGCTACTCGCGGGCGAACCGAACATCCGCGAGGTCGTGCTGTTCCCGATGAACCAGAAGGCCGAGGACCTGATGATGGGCGCACCGAGCCCGGTCAGCCCGCGCCAGCTGAAGGAGCTCAACATCAAGCTCACCGTCGATGGGCCGAAGGACCCAGCCAAGACGGTGACGCCCGCCGCGGGCTGACGCGGGGGCGGCACTGCCGTCCTGGTTATTTCCGTCCCGCCCCTGGTGGCCGCCTGATCTTCTGGAGTTTGCTTATGCCCATCGATCTTGCCCATTTTGAAGCCGGCGACGCCTATGACGGCAAATACAAGCGCGACTTGGCTAAGCTTCAGAAGAGGCTTGAGCACATCCAAGTCGCGCATATCGTCAACAAGCGCCCCGCTGTGGTGATGTTCGAAGGGTGGGATGCGGCGGGGAAGGGCGGTATCATCCAGCGGTTGTCGGCCGAGTGGGATCCCCGTACCTACCGCGTCTGGCCGATCGCCGCCCCGAGCGCCGACGAGAAGGCACATCACTTTCTCTGGCGCTTCTGGAAACGGTTGCCGGCGGACGGGAACATCGCCGTCTTCGATCGGAGCTGGTACGGCAGGGTACTGGTCGAGCGGGTCGAGGAATTCGCCACGCGCCGCGAATGGGAGCGCGGCTATGACGCGATCAATGCTTTCGAAGCGGGGCTGATCGAGAACGACACCACGCTGATCAAGATCTTCGTCCATATCACCCAAGCGGAACAGGACCGGCGGCTAGAGGCGCGGCTGCGCGACCCTTGGAAGCATTGGAAGACCGGTCTCGACGACTATCACAACCGGTCGCGACGCGAGGACTATCTCGCCGCGATGCATGAGATGTTCGCACGCACGGATACCGCAGCAGCACCGTGGATCGTCATCGACGGGAACGACAAGAAGGCAGCGCGGATCGCTGCGCTGACCGTCGTCGCGGATCGCCTGGAGGGCGGAGTCGCGATGGTGCCCCCGCCGCTTGATCCCGCCGTCCTCAAGGTCGCGAAAAAGGCCCTCAAGCTTTAATCGTCGCAAAGCGCAACCCCGCTTTTGGTCGCGGTCCTCTGCAGCTATATCCATTTTGGTCGAAATTCTAACGCCTTCCGAACAACTTATGTTAGCGTGAACAGCTTCCGATGATGGTTAGGCTTGCCCTAAGATAATGGGCGTGTCCGAGTAGCGGACGGCCATTCAGTGGGCGTAGGTCATGACGGAACGCGGTCGAATAGGTGTCGACACCTCAGGGGCGATTGTCGAGGTGGACGCGACGTTCTGCCACACGCTCAATGCGACAGCCGCCATTTTGCTTGGCAGCAACATGCTCGATTTCACCGCGCCTGCCGACCGCGAGCGCTGCCGGCGACTGATGCGTCGCGTGGTGCATACCGGATCCCCGATCAGCACTACCAAAAGGCTTGTTAGGACCGACTCGTCGCATCTCTGGGTGCAGGGCCATTTATCAATCGCGCCGCCAGGGACCAAAGTTTGCGTGACGATGATCTTCGAGGAAACCATGCCTGGGTCCGGCGAGGTCAAACCCGAAGCCTTGTTGAAGACGGCCCAGCTGACGCTGGATGCCCGGCGCGCGCGCGGGGCAATATTCTGCCCGTCGCTATTTGCCGACAGCGCCTGGGACATCCTGCTTGCGGCCTATGTCAGCGAGGCCGAAGGCGTTCTCCTGACGCCGACCGACCTCGAACCGATGCTCGGGGTCGGACACGCCACACTGACCCGCTGGATTCGCGCGCTCGAGATTCAGGGGCTGATCGAGTTCGAGGCTGCCGGCGACGGGCGAGCGGGGGGTGCGGCGTTTCAGCTCACGTGCGATGCGCATCAACGATTTGAACGGTATCTGTCCGATCGATATGCCGTCGCCGTATCGACTGCGACGGATCTGGAACGGTTCCGCTGATCCGGTCAATGCGGTACGACGTGGCAAGCGCGCCCGCTCCGCATATGCGCCGGCGCGGGGGCGTTCTTGCCGGCTTCGCAGGATACCCGTGATATCGGGCGAAGAACCGCATGTGTGTTGTTTCATATAGCCGGGATCGCTATCTGCCTGCCATGAACGAGATGACCCCGCTCGCCGCGCCGCGCGCTCGAAAGCCCGACTGGATCCGCGTCAAGGCCCCGACATCCGCCGGCTTCGCCAAGACCCGCGAACTGATGCGCTCGAAAAGCCTGACGACGGTCTGTGAAGAGGCCGCATGCCCGAATATCGGCGAATGCTGGTCGAAGAAGCATGCAACGGTCATGATCCTCGGCGATACCTGCACCCGCGCCTGCGCCTTCTGCAACGTGAAGACCGGTATGCCCCGCGCGGTCGACCGGATGGAGCCGCAGAATGTCGCCGATGCCGCGGCGCAGATGGGGCTGAACCACATCGTCATCACATCGGTCGACCGCGACGACCTTCCCGATGGCGGCGCTTCGCAGTTTGTGAAGGTCATCCAGGCAATCCGCGCGTCGAATCCCACTACGACGATCGAAATCCTGACGCCCGATTTCCGCAACAAGGCGCAGGCCGCGATCGAGTCGATCGTCGAGGCGCGCCCCGATGTCTACAACCACAACCTCGAGACAGTTCCTCGCCTGTACCCGACGATCCGGCCTGGCGCGCGCTATTATGCCTCGTTGCGTCTGCTTGAAAGCGTGAAACGCCACGACCCGTCGATCTTCACCAAGTCGGGCGTCATGCTTGGCCTGGGCGAAGAGCGCCTCGAGATTCACCAGGTGATGGACGACATGCGCTGTGCCGACATCGATTTCCTGACGATGGGCCAGTATCTTCAGCCCACGCCACGCCATGCCAAGGTGGCCGAGTTCGTCACGCCCAAGGCCTTCGATGCCTATGCGTCGATCGCCCGGGCCAAGGGGTTCATGCTTGTCGCATCGTCGCCACTGACGCGGTCGAGCTACCATGCGGGGGACGATTTCGCGCAGCTTCGGGCGGCGCGTGATGCAAAGCTCGGGGTCGCACGGATCTGATGCCCAAGCATTCCGAAACACGCCAACTTCCCTATACACCCGAACAGATGTTCGATCTGGTCGCCGATGTCGGCCGCTACGCCGAGTTTCTGCCATGGGTCAGTGCGATGCGCGTCCGTTCGAACAGTGAGACGGAGACTCTCGCGGACATGATCGTCGGCTTCAAGGGCTTGCGCGAAACGTTCACGTCACGTGTGCAGAAGACTCGACCGACCGAGATCCTTGTCGACTATGTCGATGGTCCGCTCAAATATCTTCGCAACGAATGGCGTTTCCGCCCCGAGGAGCAGGGGTGCGCGGTCGACTTCACCGTCGACTTTGCCTTCAAGAACCGGATGTTCGAGCTGATCGCGGGTCAGGTCTTCGGTGCCGCACTGCGCAAGATGATTGGCGCGTTCGAGACTCGCGCGGCCGAGCTTTACGGTGCGACATCCTCGACCGGCAGCAAGAGTTCGAGCGCGCACAGCGCAGCCTGAAGGCGAATACCGCCGCGGCCGAGATCGCCGAAATCCTTGCGATCTGCGTCGACATCGCTGCGATCGCCGCCCTTCTCGGCACGGGCGAAGACCACCGTCCCGACCGGCTTCTTCGCCGATCCACCGCCGGGCCCGGCGATGCCGGTGATGGCGACGGCAACATCCGCGCCCGACTGCTCGAGTGCGCCCTGCGCCATGCTCCACGCGACGGCGATCGACACCGCACCGAAGGTCTCAAGCACGTCTGAGCTGATCTTGAGCAGTTTCAGCTTGGCCTCGTTCGAATAGGTCACGAACCCGATTTCGAACACGTCGGAACTGCCAGGAATTTCCGTCAGCGCCGCAGCAACAAGGCCCCCGGTACAGCTTTCAGCAACCGCGACGCGTCGTCCGAGCGCGCGATTTGCCTCGATGACCTTGCGTGCCGCGTCGATCAGCTCGGGAGGGAGAAGGGTATCCATCAGCGGCTCTCCGTCGCGGTGCAGAGCGGAAGGTCGGGCGTCGATCGATCCCCGCGGCGTGCCTTGTCAGCCTTCAAATAGCGCAGCGTCTCGACAACGATGCCAGCGGTGTTCCGCGGCGGCAGCGGCTGGAGCAGCGTCACGAGCCGATCGATCGTCCCACAGTCGCGCGCGACGATGCGCCCAACGATCTGCGGGACGAGCAGGCTCGTAAGCAACGGCCGGGCATAGTCCGACTGGAGAAGCGCATCGACCGCGGGGTCGCTAAGCTTGACGATCGCGGCCCGGGCGGACGGCCAGGCGCGGTCCGCTTCGATCTGATAGCGCGAGATGAGCGTACTGGACTGGTTGCGCACGAGGCTGGTCGCTGGCAGCCTTGCCGCGCAGACCCGGCCCGTTTCACGGATGATGTCGGGCAGCGCGACGAGCGTCATCGCCTCCGCCTCGGGGCCGGTGATGCACGGGGACTGTGCCGATACCGGCGTTGCGACGAGTGCGGCGAGCGTCAGTGCGGCAGCGAACTTCATGCGCCGCCACGGCCACGATTCGAGGGGAGGCTGATCGTCGCGACCGCCTGCGCGGCAATGCCCTCGCCCCGTCCCGTGAAGCCAAGTCGCTCGGTCGTCGTGGCCTTCACGCTCACCCGGTCCGTGGTGAGGTCGAGCAGATCGGCGATCCGGTTCGTCATCGCCGCGCGGTGCGGTCCGATCTTGGGCATCTCGCACAGGATGGTCAGGTCGACGAAATCGATCCGACCGCCCTTGGCGGCGATCAGTTGCGCGGCATGCTGCAGGAACTGCGCGGAGTCGGCACCTTTCCACTGAGGATCGCTCGGGGGGAAATGCGTGCCGATATCACCCGCGGCGATCGTGCCGAGCAGCGCGTCGGTCAGCGCATGCAGCACGACATCGGCATCGCTATGGCCGGAAAGCCCCTTGTCGTGCGGGATCCGGACGCCGCCAAGCCATAATTCCTCGCCCGTTTCCAGCCGATGGACGTCGAAGCCCATCGCGGTTCGGCTTTCATAGGGCGCGCGCGCTTCAGCGGCGGCAAAATCGTCGGGGTGAGTCACTTTGTCGAGCATCGGATCGCCCTGCACCAACGCGACGCTGCCGCCAACCCGTCGCACCATCTGGGCATCGTCGCTGGCATCTTCATCGGCCGGCCAGGCAGCGTGCGCGGCCCGCAGCTTCGCGATCCGGAAGCCCTGCGGCGTCTGGACCCGGTACACGGCCTCGCGCGGAACGACTTCGCCGAGCATGCGACCGGTCAGCGTCGTCGCGCCGCGCGCCAGCGTGTCCGCTACCGGCAGCACAGGCACCGCAGCTTCGCTGTTCGCCAGCGCTGCCACCACCGCGCTGATGACCCCGGCAGGAAGGAACGGCCGGGCGGCATCGTGAACTAGAACATGATCCAATTCGGACAGGGCAGCGATTCCCCTCAGTACCGAATCCCGGCGGGTACTGCCCCCGACGATGACCGTCGCGTCCGTAACGCCTCCTGCTGCCAGTACCGCCTTTGCATGGTCCAGCTGACCTTCGGCAACGACGACCGTCACGGCGTCGATCGCCGGGTGCGCGGACATTGCGGTAACCGCATGCATGAGCATCGGCCTTCCCGCGACGGTCGCGAATTGCTTGGGGAGGGTGCCGCCAGCGCGGGTGCCGGACCCGGCTGCGACGATCAGGGCGACGGTGCGGCGCTTTGTCATGGGCGCCGATTAGCGTCTTGAGCGCGGCATCGCCAGTGCAGGCAGTCGTTCTTCATGACGTCGCGCACGACGGGACCAGCTGGACCAGCCTTGCCAGTTCCGGCATCGCGGCCTATGTTCTGCCTCTTTTTTGGGCAGCTTATGCGTAATCTCTCACCTATCCAGATCGGCACCGTGCGGATTGAAAGTCCGGTTGTCCTCGCACCCATGACGGGTGTGACGGATATGCCCTTCCGCACGCTCGTGCGGCGATATGGATCAGGGCTCAACGTTACCGAGATGGTTGCGAGCCAGGCTGCGATCCGCGAGACCCGCCAGTCGATCCAGAAGGCTGCGTGGGATCGGCTCGAAGAGCCGGTGTCGATGCAACTGGTCGGGTGCACGCCCTATGAAATGGGCGAGGCCGCGCGGCTGAGTCAGGATCGCGGTGCCGCGATCGTCGACATCAACATGGGATGTCCGGTCCGCAAGATCGTCAATGGGGATGCCGGGTCCGCGCTGATGCGTGACGTCAAGCTGGCGACGGCGATCATATCCGCGACGGTCAAGGCGGTCGATGTCCCGGTCACGTTGAAGATGCGCATGGGCTGGTGCCACGACAGTCTCAACGCACCCGAATTGTCGCGGATCGCAGAAGATCTCGGTGTGAAGCTGATCACCGTGCATGGCCGGACGCGGAACCAGATGTACAAGGGAAGCGCCGATTGGGGCTTCGTGCGCCGGGTGAAGGATGCGGTGTCGATCCCCGTAATCGTCAATGGCGACATTTGTTCGATCGAGGATGCCGAAGCGGCGCTCGACCAGTCGGGTGCGGACGGCGTGATGATCGGACGCGGCGCCTATGGACGGCCGTGGCTGCTCAATCAGGTCATGACCTGGTTCGCGACCGGCCGCCGCGTAGCCGATCCGTCGATCAACGAACAATATGAAGCGATCGCAGGGCATTACGAAGCGATGCTCGAGCACTATGGGATCGAGACGGGTGTCAACATGGCCCGCAAGCATATCGGCTGGTACACTAAGGGCCTGCATGGTTCGGCCGAGTTTCGGAACCGGGTGAACCAGGTGGCGGACCCGAACGAGGTCAAGGCGATGCTGGCGGAGTTCTACGCGCCCTGGCGTCATCTTGAAGCCGCCTGAGCCGGATCGGCACGGCCGTCCGGGGTTCAACGACGTCTTCGCGGCGCTGCCGGTGGCGGTGGTGGTGGTCGATCCCGACGACAGGATAGCCCATGCCAATGCACTGGCTGAGCAATTGCTCAACCTCTCGGAGCGCCTCATGGTCGGGCAGCCGATCGCGGCGATACTCCCGCCCCCTGACGAATCCCGCAAGCACGACAATCGCGGCCTTGCCGTCTTCGATACCGAGATCGCGACCGCCCGCGGTGTGAAGATCCGCGTCGACTTTGCCGAGACGATCATGCCCGATCATCCCGGCTGGCGCGCGATCACACTGCACGTTCCTGCCATCTCGCGACGGCTGGGCTATTCGGCGGACCGTACCGCGGGAGCGCGCGCCGCGGTCGGTGCGGCGGCGATGCTCGCGCACGAGATCAAGAATCCCTTGTCCGGCATCCGCGGGGCCGCGCAGCTGCTCGATGCCGGCGAACTGACCACGCTGATCACGACCGAGGTGGACCGGATCGCGGCGCTGATCGATCGGATGCAGGACTTCAGCGATACGCGTCCGCTCCCGCTCGCCAGCGAGAATATCTACCCGTTGTTGACGCACGCGCGTCGCCTCGCGCTCGCCGGTTTTGCGCGCGGAATCGCGATCGAGGAGCGGTTCGATCCCTCGCTACCGCCCGCGCATATCAATCGCGACGCGCTCCTTCAGATCGTCATTAACCTTCTGAAGAACGCACGTGAAGCCGTTGCAGATCAACCAAATCCCCTGATCATCATGACCACGGCCTATCGCCACGGGATCACCGTCAGCAGCGCGCCGGGCAAACCGCGTCTCCCGTTGCCGATCGAGATCTGTGTGTTCGACAATGGCCCCGGCGCGCCGCCCGATATCGCCGACCACCTGTTCGATCCCTTCGTATCGGGGCGCCGTGAAGGGCAGGGGCTGGGCCTCGCCCTGGTCGACAAGCTGACCCGCGATATGGGCGGGATCGTGCAATATGCGCGTGAGGGGATTCCTGAAATGACCGTTCTTCGCCTGCTGCTGCCAAGAGCCACTTCATGAGCACTGTGCTGGTCGTCGATGACGACGCCGCAATCCGCACCGTCGTCGCACAGGCGTTGCGGCGCAGCGGCCACGACGTAACCGTCGCCGACAGCCTCGGCCAGCTCGAACGTGCCTTGGCGGTCGCTATCCCCGACGTGCTGATCACGGACGTGGTGCTGCCCGACGGCGACGGCATCGACCATGTCCGCAATGTCGCCGAACGCCACCCGACGCTGCCGATCATCGTCCTGTCGGCGCAGAACACGCTGACCACCGCCGTACGCGCGGCGGAGGTCGGTGCGTATGAATATCTGCCCAAGCCCTTTGATCTCGACGTCTTGTCGCGTGCGGTGACGGGGGCGCTGGCGCGGGGCGGGGTGCTGTCCGATGACCGGATCGGCGACGAGGATCGTGCACTGCCGCTGATCGGCCGGTCCGCGGCGATGCAGGACGTCTACCGGGTCATCGCACGCGTCATCTCGAACGATCTGACCGTGCTGATATCCGGCGAATCGGGCACCGGCAAGGAACTGGTCGCCCGGGCTATCCACGACCTCGGCCAGCGGAGCGCCGCGCCGTTCATCGCGATCAACATGGCCGCCATCCCGCGCGAATTGATCGAGGCCGAACTGTTCGGGCATGAGCGCGGCGCCTTTACCGGCGCCGCAACGCGAAATGCCGGTCGTTTCGAGCAGGCGACGGGCGGCACGCTGTTCCTCGACGAAATCGGCGACATGCCGATGGAGGCGCAGACCCGGCTGCTTCGCGTGCTGCAGTCGGGCGAGTTCACGAGCGTTGGTGGGGCGCGCACGATCCGGGTCGATGTCCGCATCCTGGCCGCAACCAACCGCGATCTGGCGGCGCAGGTGGCAGCCGGGCATTTCCGGGAAGACCTGTTCTACCGTCTCAACGTCGTGCCGGTCACCTTGCCACCGCTCCGCGAGCGACGGCAGGACGTCGCCTTACTCGCACGACATTTTCTCGATCATGCGGCGATCCAGGGTCTGCCGCGACGTCAACTGGCGGGCGATGCGATCACCGTGCTCGGCGCGTATGACTGGCCGGGCAATGTTCGCGAACTCGAAAACCTGATGCGCAGACTCGCGGTGCTCGCGCGCGACGAAATCATCGGCGCGGACGCGATTCACGCGATGCTGGGTGCGCGAATGCCGACCAGCACTGCAACCGACCTCGACATAGCCGGCGCGGTGAAGGCGCTGATCGGGCGGATCGAGCGCGAAAACCCGGCAGCGCTCGACGATGGCAGTCTGTACGACCGCGTCATCGGTGAGGTCGAGCGTCCGTTGATCGAATTGATGCTTGCCCGGCATGGGCAGAACCAGCTTCGCGCCGCGCGTGCGATGGGGATTAATCGCAACACGCTGCGCAAGCGTCTCGACACGCTCGGGATCGATATCAGCGGCGACATGACCGAGATGGACGCGGCAGGGTTACGCTGACCCGGCCATTATGTGGTTTCCCGGCAACAATTGTCGTTGTATCACGGCAACGATGATCGCCCCCGCGACGCTTGCCATCGAAGACGACGTGCCACCGCACCGGTTCGCAGTGACGCCTGCGCTTGAGACGCTGGTGGTCGCGCTGGCGATTACCGTCGCGGTCGCGAGCTATGTGCTCATCAGCGGCGCCAATTCACCCCAGCGTTTGATGCCGCCACCGCTGATCGCGCTACTGCTGATCGCCAATCTCGTCCCCGGCATCGCATTGCTGATGCTGCTCGGCCGGCGGGTAGCGATGCGACGCGCTGCGCGGTCCCCGGTTGGCGGTGGCGGCCGCCTGCACGTCCGGCTCGTCGCCCTGTTCTCGATCGTTGCCGCGGTGCCGATGCTGCTGGTGACGATCTTCGCGTCGCTGCTGTTTCAATATGGCGTGCAATTCTGGTATTCTGACCAAGCACGCGGGATGCTGGAAAACGCGACCGAACTCGCCCAGTCGTCCTACGCGCGTCAGCTCAGCCGCTGGGAAGAGGCGAGCGTCACGATGGCTGCGGACATGTCCAATTACCTGCGGGAGCGATCGCTGCAGAGCCCGGATTTCTCCGGGTATTTCTATCAACAGGTCTATTATCGCAGCCTGTCCGAAGCCGCGCTGTTCAAGGTCACGCCACAAAACGAGATCCAGACCTTCGCCGTCGTGAACCCCTATGAAATCGACTTTACACGACAGGTGACGCCCGAGGCGATCCGCGAACTCCGGAGCGGCAAGCCCGCCGCAGTATCGGTGACGGGGGATCGTATCCGCACGATCACGATGCTGCCCGGCGCCGACGAACTCTTTCTCTATGCCGGCCGCGTCGAGGATACCAAGCTCCTGTCGGAGCAGACGACGCGCGCCAACGCCGTGCTGGCAAGCTATCGGCAGTTGCTTGCCCGGTCACGCAGCCTCCAGCTCCTGTTCAACGCGGCCTTGCTGGGCATTTCCCTGCTCATCGTTGGCGTTGCTGTCTGGATCGCGCTGGCTGTCGCGGATCGTCTGGTACGCCCCGTCGGCGAACTGGTCGATGCAGCGCGGCGGGTAGCCGAGGGTGATCTGACCGCGCGCGTGCCCGATCCGCGCAGCCGCGACGAGGTCGGCACACTGGCGCGCGCGTTCAACCAGATGACCGGTCGGCTGCAGGAGCAGAATAGCGATCTGATGACCGCGAACGACCAACTCGAGACGCGCCGTGCGCTGATCGAGGCGGTGATGGCGGATGTTTCGGCGGGCGTCGTCGCGACCGCGAAGGACCGCGTTATCCGGATCGCAAATCGCTCTGCGATCCAGCTGCTCGGCGCGGACGGTCTGGTTGGCAAGCCGTTGCACGAGGTTGCGCCCGAACTCGACGCGCTCGTGCAGGAGGGAGGGCGCGAAGCAATCGTCCAGGTCGGCCAGGCCGGTGATGCGCGGACACTCGCCGTCCGGATCGCGCATGCGCCGACCGGTCCGATCCTCACCTTCGACGATATCACGCAGCAACTGCTCGACCAGCGCCGCGCCGCTTGGTCCGACGTCGCCCGCCGGATCGCGCACGAGATCAAGAACCCGCTGACGCCGATCCAGCTCGCCGCGGAGCGACTGCAGCGGCGCTATGGGGGCAAGATCCCCGCGGAGGACGGGACATTTGCGCGGCTCACCGACACGATCATCCGCCAGGTCGCGGACCTGCGCCGGATGGTCGATGAATTCTCCTCGTTCGCACGCATGCCCAAACCCGTCTTCCGTGAGGAATCGCTGCTAGATGCCGCCCGCCAGGCGATGTTCTTGCACGAGGTGGCGCATCCGGGGATCCGGTTCCTGCTCGTCCACGACGACCCGGGTCCGATGCTCGTGTGCGATCGCCGGCAGATCGGGCAGGCTCTGACGAACATCGTCAAGAACGCGGTCGAGGCAATCGAGACGCGGGGCGACGACGAGGGCGGGGCGGTTACCATGACCCTGACCGAGACGCGCCACGATGGAACGGCGCACTGCGTCGCGATCGAAGTCGCCGACACCGGGATCGGTCTGCCGGTCGAACGCGACCGGATCATCGAACCCTATATGACGACGCGCGCGCGCGGGACGGGGCTCGGGCTTGCCATCGTCAAGAAGATCATCGAGGAACATTGCGGGACGATCGCATTTTCGGATCGCCCCGGTGGTGGCACCATCGTCACCATGAACTTCGACGCCAGAGCGCTGGTCGCGCTTGATCAGGGGGCATCCGCACCCGAGCCGGCAGGGGATGGCCAGCTCGTCGCAATGACTCGCAATCGGACATGAATTGATGGCGCTCGATATTCTCGTCGTGGACGACGAACGTGACATTCGCGAACTGGTGGCCGGCGTCCTGGAGGACGAGGGCTATCAGACGCGCGATGCGGGCGACAGCGACGCCGCGCTCGAAGCGATCGCGGCGCGGCGGCCGTCGCTCGTGCTGCTCGACGTCTGGCTGCAGGGGTCGCGCCTCGACGGGCTCGAGCTGCTCGACGAGATCAAACGGCGCGATCCGTCGATCCCGGTGCTGGTGATATCGGGTCACGGCAATCTCGACACCGCGGTCGCGGCGATCCGGCGTGGCGCGTCGGACTTCATCGAGAAACCGTTCGAAGCCGAGCGACTGCTGCTCATGGTGGCGCGCGCGACCGAAACCGAACGGCTGCGCCGCGAGGTCGCCTCGCTGCGGGCCACGGTCGGCCGCGAGACCGATCTCACCGGCAATTCGGGAGCGATCAACGGCGTCCGGGCAACGCTCAAGCGCGTCGCCGCGACCGGCAGCCGCGTGCTGATCATGGGTGGGGCAGGGGTCGGCAAGGAGGTCGCTGCACGCCTCCTGCACGGCTGGAGCCTGCGCACCGATGCGCCGTTCGTGATCGTCAGCGCCGCGATGATGACCCCCGAACGTGTCGACGAAGAGTTATTCGGCGCGGAGGAGGGCGGGGACAAGATCCGCCCCGGGCTGCTCGAGCAGGCGCATGGCGGAACACTGTTCCTCGACGAGATCGCCGACATGCCGATCACGACGCAAGCGCGGATCTTGCGGGTCCTGACCGACCAGAGCTTTACGCGGATCGGCGGTACCAGGGTCGTGAAGGTCGATGTGCGTGTGGTGTCCGCGACGGCGCGCGACCTCGTCCACGAGATTGCCGAGGGTCGGTTTCGCGAGGACCTCTATTACCGGTTGAACGTCGTGCCGGTGGCTATCCCGCCGCTCGCGGATCGCCGCGAGGACATTCCTGCGCTGGTCCAGCATTTCATCGCGCATTATGCGGCAGAACGCCGGGTCCGGACACCGGAAATCGCGCCCGATGCGATGGTTGCGCTGCAATCCTACGACTGGCCGGGAAATGTGCGCCAGCTTCGCAACGTGGTCGAACGGACGATCATCCTTGCGCCGGGCGACCGACTGGGACGCATCGATCTCGACCTGCTGCCGGCCGAAGTCCTGGGCGATCAGGGCGACATGGGCAGCGCCGGGGGGACCGCGATCATGGGCTCGCCGCTCCGCGAGGCGCGTGAAACCTTCGAACGGGAGTATCTGCGTGTTCAGATCCGTCGGTTCTCCGGCAACATCTCGCGCACCGCGAGCTTTATCGGGATGGAGCGATCGGCGCTGCACCGGAAGCTGAAGCTGCTCGGGATCACCGAGACGCGCGACGATTGATCGCATATCTGTCGCCCGCCCCTATGGACGAAGCGGTACCGGGAACATAGATTAGACGCTCGCCCGGCAATCGGGTGATCTCCGACGCCGGGAAACGGCGCCACGCGGGCAAAGTCCCGCCAAAAACAAGGGTTATCCCATTGGCCGAAAAAATTGGCTCGCTCCAGGACCTGTTCCTCAACGCACTGCGCCGCACCAAGACCCCCGTCACGATGTTCCTCGTCAAGGGCGTCAAGCTCCAGGGTATCGTCACCTGGTTCGATAATTTCTCGGTGCTGCTACGTCGCGACGGTCAGTCCCAGCTCATCTACAAGCACGCGATTTCGACGATCATGCCCGCGGGACCGATGGACGTCGCCGCGATCGTGAACGCCGTCGCAGAAACGCAGAAGAAGCAGCCGCTTCTGCAGGAAATTTTCCTGAACGCGGTCCGCAAGTCGGAAGACAGCGTGACCATGTTCCTGATCAACGGCGTCATGCTCCAGGGCCAGATTGCCGGCTTCGACCTGTTCTGCATGCTGCTCCAGCGCGAAGGCATGGCGCAGCTCGTCTACAAGCACGCGGTGTCGACGATCCAGCCTGCGCGGCCCCTGAACCTTGCCGAGGATCCCGACGACAGCGACGAGACGGATGCGGTGGACGACGCATGATCATGACGGCCTGGGGCAATACGCATGAGTAGTGGTTTCGACCGTGACCGTGACGAGTTCGCCCGCGGCACGAAAGCGATCGTCGTCTTGCCCGATCAGGGCGATGCGACACGCGATGTCGACGCACGGCTCGAAGAGACGGCGGGCCTCGCTGCCGCCATTGGCGTGGAGGTGGTCGAGCGGATCGCCTATCGCGTTCGCCAGGCCAAGCCCGCAACGTTGATCGGCAGCGGGCAGGTCGAGCTCCTCGCGACACAGGTGCGAATGGAGGAGGCGGGGCTCGTCGTGTTCGATGCGAGCCTGAGCCCGATCCAGCAGCGCAATCTCGAAAAGGCGCTGGAGACGAAGGTCATCGACCGCACCGGGCTGATCCTCGAAATCTTCGGGGAGCGCGCGGCGACGGCCGAAGGGCGGCTGCAGGTTGAACTCGCGCATCTCGACTACCAGGCCGGCCGGCTCGTTCGGAGCTGGACTCATCTCGAGCGTCAGCGCGGCGGGTTCGGCTTTCTCGGCGGGCCTGGTGAAACCCAGATCGAGGCGGATCGCCGGCTTATCCGGGACCGGATGGCGCGGCTCCGGCGCGAACTCGAACAGGTCAGCCGCACCCGCGGCCTGCACCGCGAGCGACGCCAACGAGCCCCTTGGCCCGTCATCGCGCTCGTGGGCTATACCAATGCCGGAAAGTCGACGCTGTTCAATCGGTTGACCGGTGCCGACGTCATGGCCGAAGACCTGCTGTTCGCGACGCTGGATCCGACGCTTCGGCAAATCCGGTTGCCCGGTATCGACAAGGCGATCCTCTCCGACACGGTGGGGTTCGTCTCGGACCTGCCGACCCAGCTCGTCGCGGCGTTCAAGGCGACGCTGGAGGAAGTGGTGTCTGCCGATCTGCTGATCCACGTCCGTGACATCGCGCATCCCGATACTGAGGCGCAACGTGCCGATGTCGAGGCGGTGCTGGCGGACATCGGCGTCGACGATATGACCCCGCGGTTCGAAGTCTGGAACAAGCTGGATCTGCTCGATCCTGCCGACCATGACGAGATTGCCGGGGAGGCTGCGCATCGCGAGGATGTCGTGGCGATCTCGGCGCTGAGTGGGGAGGGGGTGGACCATCTCGTCGAGCAGGTCGCTGCCAAACTGACGGATGCGCATCGCCGCTATCACATCACGCTCGATGCGACGGACGGCGCAGGCGCGGCATGGTTGCACGCGCATGGCGAGGTGCTCAGCAGTCTCGCGGACGGGCTGGCCACCACCTATGACGTACGGCTGTCCGACACCGATTACGACCGGTTCAGCCGCCGCGACGCTTGACCGCCTGCCAAAGCGCTTCCTTTTCCTCAAGCGACAAAGCTTCGAAGCCCGCACCGGCGATGTGTTCCATCGCCCGGAACCGGGCTTCGAACTTTGCATTGCCCGCGCGTAACGCCACCTCGGGATCGACACCAAGGTGGCGGGCATAATTGGTCACCGCGAACAGAAGGTCGCCGACCTCTTCGGCCAGTGTGTCGGCGGTCGCTGTCGCAATCTCGTCGAGTTCTTCGTGTACCTTGGCCAAGGAGCCGGCTGAATCGGGCCAGTCGAACCCGACCCGCGCAGCACGTTTTTGCAGCTTGTCGGCACGCGCCAGCGAAGGCAGCGCGGTGGCGACGCCGGCGAGGGCACTCTGGTCAGGCTTGCTCGCGCGCTCGGTCGCCTTGATCGTTTCCCAACCGGGCGACGTCTCCGCAGGACCGAAGATGTGCGGGTGTCGGCGCTCCATCTTGTCGCTGATAGCGTCGATGACGTCGGGCAGGGCAAATGCACCCGCTTCCTCTGCAATGCGGGCATGGAATACCACCTGCAACAACAGGTCGCCGAGTTCGTCCTTCAGATCGGCAAGATCGCCGCGTTCGATCGCGTCGACGACCTCATAGGCCTCTTCGATCGTGTAGCGAGCAATCGTCCTCGATGTTTGAACACGGTCCCATTCGCATCCCGTATCCGGATCGCGCAGTCGCGCCATGATGGTCGTGAGGCGGTCAATCATGGCGGCGCTCCGCATAAAGTGAGAATGACGTGGACATCGCCGATGCTATGACGAAATCAAAAGCTTAATAACAAACCACCTCCGATCCGATAATATGCATTATGTAAAATGCTCTAGGGTCGGTATGTGTCAGGCTTCGAGGATCTGCCCATCAAAGCCAGGCTCCACTGTGTCAGGCAGTTCCGCCCTCAACGCTGCATAGTCCATGCTGTTGTCCATATGGATAAGCGCGGTCCGCCGCGGCTTGAACGCATCGACCCAACCCAAGACGGCTGAGAGTTGTGGATGCGTCGGATGCGGACGACGGCGCAGTGCATCGACAACCCACACGTCCAGCCCCGTATACATCGCGGCCATATCATCAGTCATGATGTTGAAATCGGTCGCATAACCGATTGCCTTGCCATCTGCCTCGAAGCGCAGCCCAGCGGCGTGGATCGATCCGTGCGGCTGATCGGTAACACGAATGTCGATCGCGCCGATTGTCAGTCGGTCCGGCAAGACCGCCCCGGCGATCGTCGACGGATAACCGCTGCGGCCCCGGAACGCATAGGTGAAGCGATCCTCAAGCGCGGCGAGCGTGGCCGGCCGCGCAAAGCCGATCACGGGCGCGCCCATCGCGTGATAGAGCTGCCGGAGGTCATCAATGCCGTGGCAGTGATCGGCGTGATCATGCGTCCAGATGACCGCATCCACCTCGGAGACGTTCGCCGCGAGCAACTGCTCACGCATGTCTGGCCCTGTATCGATCAGGATCCGGGTGCCGGCATGCTCGACGAGTGCGGAGACGCGGGTGCGCCGGTTGCGCGGTTCGGCGGGATCGCATGCACCCCAGTCATTGCCGATCCGGGGCACGCCGGAAGACGTACCCGAGCCGAGGATCGTGATTTTCACGCGCGGTGCGCCGCAGCCGGCGTATCGACCAGCCGTGTCTTGGCAAACAGCGTGTGGAAATTCTCGGCCGTCCGCTGGGACAGCTCGCCGACGGAGACGCCACGCAGGTCGGCCACGAACTGCGCGGTATCCGCGACAAAGCCGGGCTCCCCCGTCTTGCCCCGATTGGGCACGGGCGCAAGAAAAGGCGCGTCGGTTTCGATCAGCAGCCGTTCGATCGGCAAGCGCGCGGCGATCGCCTGAAGGTCGCGCGCGTTCTTGAACGTGACGATCCCCGACAGCGATATATAGAGGCCAAGTTCCAGTGCCTTGTCGGCAAATGCTGAGCTTGCCGTGAAGCAGTGGATCACGCCGCCATAGGCCCCCTTCACCATCTCGTCCGAAAGGATCGCCGCGGTGTCCTCTTCGGCATCGCGGGTATGCACGACTATCGGCAAGCCGGTCTCGCGCGCCGCGTCGATATGCGCGCGGAAGCTCAGCGCCTGGCGCGCGCGGTCGGAGGTCTCGCGGTAATAATCGAGCCCGGTCTCACCCAAGCCCACGACCCGCGGGTGACGTGCGCGCTCGACCAGACGCGCCGCGTCGATCGCAGGATGGGCATCCGCTTCATTGGGATGAATGCCGACCGTAGCCCAGACATCGAGCTCACGGTCCGCGGTCGCGATCACCGCATCCCATTCGCTCTCCCGTGTCGAAATGTTGAGCATCGCCGTCACACCGCGCGCCCGCGCGCGATCGAGGACCGCCGGCTGATCCTCGATCAAGCCGGGGTAATTCAGGTGGCAATGACTGTCTGCAAGCATCAGGCGTCGGTCTCCGCAGGCATCTCAAGCCGTGGAAACGCGCCGGTCGGCGCGACGATCCGGAACTCGCTCGCGGACTGCCGGTCATACCAGCCGTCATCGTCAAGCGCGGCATGATCCCGGCCCTCTGCACCGATCTGGTCGAGGACCTTGCTCGCTGCGCTCGGCACGACCGGAAGAATCGTGATGGCGAGCATCCGGATTGCGCGCACCAACGTCGCCAGCACCGTGTTCATCCGTGCCGGGTCGGTCTTGCGCAACGCCCAGGGCGCCTGCACGTCGATATACTGGTTGCAGGCAAAGACGCCCCGCATCCACGCCTCGATGGCGTGCGACAGAGCGAGGTCGGCAAAGCCAGATCTGAACGCGGCGCAGGCCGCGGTGACGTCGTCGAGCAGCGCCGCGTCGGCCGGCTCGATCGCCGTCACGATGGGCAATGCGCCGTCTAGATTCTTGGCAATGAACGACAACGTCCGCTGGGCCAGGTTGCCGAAGCTGTTCGCGAGCTCGGCGTTGACCCGCGTGACGATCGCCTCGGCCGAGTAGCTGCCATCCTGCCCGAAGCTGACGTCGCGAAGAAAGAAATAGCGCAGCGCATCGACGCCGAACGCATCCGCCAGCACCATCGGATCGACGACGTTACCAACCGACTTCGACATCTTCTCGCCGCGGGTGAGGAGAAAGCCGTGGCCAAAGACGCTTTTGGGCAGCGGGATGTTCGCGGACATCAGGAAGGCGGGCCAGAAGACGGCATGGAAGCGGACAATGTCCTTGCCGATCAGGTGAAGGTCCGCCGGCCAGAAACGCGCGAGATTTGCGTCATCCGGTCCGGTGTTCGGATAACCCGTCCCAGTAAGGTAATTTGTGAGCGCGTCGACCCAGACATACATGACGTGGCCCGGACTTCCCGGCACGGGCACACCCCAGTCGAAGCTGGTCCGCGACACAGAGAGGTCGGACAGGCCCCCTTCGACAAAGCGCATGACCTCGTTGCGGCGGCTCTCAGGACGGATGAAGTCGGGGTTCGCGGCGTAGAGATCGAGCAAGGGCTGCTGATATTTCGACAAGCGGAAGAACCAGGTTTCCTCGGCGGTCCATTCGACCGGCGTGCCTTGCGGAGACCGGCGATCGGCGACCTCCCCCGTCAGTTCGGACTCGTCGTAAAAGGCTTCATCGCGGACCGAATACCAGCCCTCATAACGATCGAGATAAAGGTCCCCGGCATCCGCCATCGCCTGCCAGATCGCCTGGCTTGCCGCGTAATGGTCGGTATCGACGGTCCGGATGAACCGATCATAGGAGATATCAAGACGATCGGCCATCCCGCTGAAATAAGATGACATTTCGTCCGCGAATTCGCGAACGGGGACGCCGCGGTCGCGTGCGGCCTGAACCATCTTCAGGCCGTGTTCGTCGGTACCGGTCTGGAACAGCACGTCCCGTCCCGCCTGACGCTGAAAGCGGGCGATCGCGTCGGCTGCAACCATTTCATAGGCATGACCGATATGCGGTCGGCCATTGGGATAATGGATTGCGGTGGTGATATAGTAAGGGTCGGCCATGTCGGCGCTCCTAGAGCATCCCCCCGGGCAGGTGAAGCCCATGCCGCCCGCTTCGTCAGGTACGCAGCGTCGCGAGAATTCCCGCCAGCTCGAAGACGGTCGCCTGCGCATCGAGCGACAGGCCGATGGCGGCGGCCGACAGGTCACGGGCCGCGGCATGCGCGTCGAGCGCGGTCTTCAGCCGGACGCCCGACCGGTCCCGCGCCGCACGCGCGATGAACGCCGGCACGCGATCGAGAAATGCCTCGTACCGGGGTTGCGACGCCTTCCCAGCGAGTGACTTCGCCAGCCGAAGCCGATGCCCGTTATCGCGATCGCCTTCGTCGGCGATCCGCGCAATCGCCTCGTCGAGGCTTGCAATATCGAAACCCGCATAGCGCAGCGCCCTGCCCGGCGCTCCCTCACTCGCACGTACGAGGGCAGATATCTCGTCGTGGTCGAGGTCCGGCTGCGCCAGTCGCAACGTCACCGCGACCTCGTCGGGCGTCAGTGCCTCGAACCGCAAGACCCGGCACCGCGACCGGATCGTCGGCAATAGCCGTCCCGGCGCGTGGCTGACGAGAAGGAAGATCGTGCCGGCGGGTGGTTCCTCAAGGTTCTTGAGCAACGCATTGCTGCCGCCGCGCTCCAGATCGTCGATCGCGTCGATCATGACGACCCGTCGCGGGCTCATTGATGGCGTCGTCGCAAAGAGCGGCTGGAGCGTACGGACCTGCGCGATCGTGATACTGCGCGCGAGATCCTGGTCGGGCTTTTCAGGATCCTTGGGCAGACGCGTCAGCAGGCGGAAATCGGGGTGCGAACCCGCCTCGATCAGCGCGCGCGTGGGGTCGCCGGCCGGCACGGCAAACCCGCGCGGCTCGGTCGACCCGCCGCGCGCATCGGCCAGCATGCGCATCGCCGCCAGCCGTGCGAAGCTTGCCTTGCCAACTCCCTGCGGGCCGGTGAACAGCCACGCATGGTGAAGCGCGCCGCTGTGCATCGCCGCGGCGAAAGCGGACTGCGCCGCGGCATTGCCGATTATCTCGGTCATGCCGGCGGCGGACTCACCCGAACGGTAAACACACGCGCCGGCACGCCAAGCTTCAACCGAACAGCCCGGTCAGCCCGGACCAGGCGCGCCCGAAGAACCCGGCTTCGGCAACGTCGTTTTCCGCGACCAGCGGCATACGCTGCTCGACCCCGTCAGGCATCGACACGACGAGATCCGCGATGTGCTGGCCCGCCTTAATCGGCGCCTTGACCGGCCCCTGATAGACGACCTTGGCGTTCAGGTTCGGCGATGTCCCCGCCGGCACGGTGACGGTCAGCGCCTTGGGCGCGATAAGGCCGACGCTCGATGAGCCGCCCATCTGCACGCTGGCCTCCTCGACCTTCCGACCCTTCGCGACGATCGGCTTGGACTGCCACGCGCGGAAGCCCCAGTCCATGAACCGTACCGACTCGTTCGCGCGCTCTGTCGAGCTCTTCAGGCCGGCGACGACCAATACCAGACGGCGACCATTCTGCTCGGCCGACCCGGTGAATCCGTATCCGGCTTCCTCGGTATGTCCGGTCTTTAAACCGTCGGCACCCGCGACGCGGCCGAGCAGCGGATCACGATTGGCCTGGGTAATCGCGCTGCCGCCCATGGTCTTGCCCCAGGTGAAATCGCGCTTTGCATAGAATTGCTTGTAGAGCTGGGGATGATTGGTGATCGTCGCCGATGCCAGCTTGGCCAGATCATGCGCAGTGACATAGGTCACGCCGTTGTCTGGCCACCCGTTCGACGTCCCGAAATGACTGTCCTTGAGGCCGAGCTGTGCCGCGACGCGGTTCATGCGCTCGGTAAAGGCGGGCTCCGAGCCCGAGATCGATTCCGCAAGAACGACGCAGGCGTCGTTGCCCGACAATGTCACGATGCCATACAGCAGATTGGCCACGCTGACGCTCTCGTTCGCCGACAGGAACATGGTCGAACCCGCTGACGGACCATGCCATTTTGCCCAGGTCTCCGGCCGGACGGTGACCATGTGATCGAGCTTGAGCTCGCCCTTTTTGAGCATGTCGAACGCGACATAGACCGTCATCATCTTCGCCATCGACGCCGGCGGCATACGGCGATCGGCATCGCGTGCGAACAGGACCGCGCCCGACGACAGATCTTCCATATAGGCGATCGGCGCGCTGGTCTGGAACTGTGGCGCGGCCGCGATCGACGGCGTCGCAAGCGCGATCATCGCCAGCGGCGCGACGGCGATGCGGCGCCGGACCATTTGAGTAAAGGGCAGCGTGTTCATGGGCAGCTTCGTCATGATATCCGTTACGTCAAAGAGGAACGCGATGGGAGGCAGGCTCGCGGCGCCGCCGGGACCTTATCGAAGTCATAGCCGGGCTTGGCAACCGCGTCACGCCTGGCTTTGAGTCTATTGGGCACGCCGTTCAGCGCTCGACTGCATCCGCCAGCAGCCCCACCGACAGCGCATAAAAATTCGAGCAATTATAGTCGAGGATCACGCGGTAATTACTCGTGAGCAGATACGCCGTGGCGCCGGGACCGTCGGGTTCGAGCAGCGTCGCCATGACATTGTCGGCCGGCCATGAGGCGCCTTGCGTCATCACCCCCAGACCGCGCCACTCGGCGATCGTTCGCCAGCCGCTATGCCGTTCGAACACGCGCGGGCACCGCGGCGATACAAGCCGATTGCGTACCTGCGACCGATCGAATCCCTGCGGCACGGAGACCGCAACGCCCC
Source organism: Sphingomonas aerolata (assembly GCF_023935825.1). NCBI lineage: Bacteria > Pseudomonadati > Pseudomonadota > Alphaproteobacteria > Sphingomonadales > Sphingomonadaceae > Sphingomonas > Sphingomonas aerolata. The sequence continues at coordinate 2,259,976 of NZ_CP098762.1, forward strand.
AGGGTTGCCCGCTGCGCCAGCCGGCATTGGTGAAATAATTGCCGATTGACGCCAGCGTATCGGCCGGACTGTTCCAGATATCCGCGCGGCCGTCGCCATCCCCGTCACGGGCCAGTCGAAGATAGATGGACGGCAGAAATTGCGGATTGCCCATCGCGCCTGCCCAACTGCCCTTGAGTTGTTCGCGGGAAATGCCCCGGTCGACGATCTTCAAGCCGGCAATGAACTCGCCCGCAAACAGCGATCGCCGACGCCCCTCATAGGCGAGGCTCGCGAGCGACCGCAGAATGTCGAAGTTTCCGGTGTAGCTGCCGTAATTGGTCTCATGCCCCCAGATCGCGACCATGATCGATTCGGGCACACCTGTTTCGCGCTCGATACGCTGCAGCCTGCCCCGCTGCGCCCGATAGGTTTCCCGACCGCGTCCGATCCGCGCCGCGTCGACATGCTGCGCCTTGTACGGCGCGAAGGCCGGAATGGCGCTGCTCGTGCCGCCGCCCGGCTGTGCACGATCGAGCGCGATGACACGCTCGTTCAGCGTCAACGTGGGAAAGACGGAGTCCACCGTACGCGCCGTGACTCCAGCCGCCAGCGCCTGCGTGCGAAGTTGGGCGAGATAGGCCTGAAACCCCGCCTCGTCCTGCGCACATGCGGGGGTGGTGACCGCGGTCATCGCCGCGATGGTCAAAGCGCCACGTCGCAACGCACTCGATAGGATAGATTTTGCCCACATGACGCTTGCTCTGCCATAGGGGCGCCCGCATCGGAACCTCGCCCTGACGCAAGCACGGCTCGCACCGACGCTTGGACGCCCGCTGCGCTGCTACCCTTCCCCGCCAAGGCTATTGTTCGGGTGCCGGCCCCGTCCTTCAGTGACGACTTTCCCTGCCCGCCGACACGAAGCTGCTTGCCTTTCGTCAACCGCACCCGCTAAGGGCTGCGGCGTCGGGGAGTGGCGCAGGCTGGTAGCGCACCTGGTTTGGGACCAGGGGGTCGCAGGTTCGAATCCTGTCTCCCCGACCATGTTGCGCAGTGTCGCAGCGATCCGGAGCTGCCGGGTCTATTCCATCGGTACGATCTCGACGATGTCGAGTAGAGATTCGAAGCGTGGATGCGGCAGTATCAGCCGCCAGCGCCGGTCACCGATGCGCTCCATCACACCCGCCAGGTCGCGATTTGCGTCGGTGCCGTAGCGCATTGGACGCTGTTCGTCACCCAACGCCATGCTGCCGAGGAAGATCGCACGCGGTCGCGGAGCCGAATCTGCCCGCGATTCGCGGTATAGCGTCCCGGACGGACGTTGCGATCCCCCCAGCCGCTTGAACGTCAGTTCCCCGTCTCCCCCCGTGCGTGCAGGCTGTTCGATGCGGCACGAGAACCAGCCATAGGCAATGAAGCGTGACGCGCCCGCTCCAGGCGCCCCGAGCTTGATCGTGCGACACCGATAGGTGCCGATCGGTGGCAACGGATCGGGGAGTGCCCGGTCCGGATCGAACAATTGAGGATCCGCGGCAATCTCACGCTGCGGGATCTGCGCAAGCGCATCCATCCACGCATCGCGCCAGTCGCGCAGCCTTGCGCGGTCGGCAACCGTTGCTGCCGTGCGCCATCCCGCCCCTCGTCCGGTGGGATCGGTTCGCTCGACTTCGGGGGGCGGCGCGCTGGCGATCCGTTTTCCGCCCCCGCAGGCGACGAGCAAGACGCATGTCGCCAACGCCCCGATCGCGCGTCGCGCGTCGACACGGGCACCGCCGACACCTGTCATGCTGCCGTCCAACCGCCGTCCATCGACAGATTTGCGCCGGTCATCGCGCTAGCCTCGTCGCGGCACAGGAAGAGTGCGAGCGCTGCGACCTGCTCCGGCGTGACGAAGGCCTTGGTCGGTTGCGCGGCGAGCAGAATGTCGTTCACGACCTGCTCGCGTGTCATCCCCCGCGCCGCCATCGTATCCGGAATCTGATCCTCGACCAGCGGCGTCCAGACATAGCCGGGCGAGATGCAGTTAACCGTGATGTTGTCGGTCGCGGTTTCGAGTGCGATCGTCTTGGTCAGTCCGGCGATGGCATGCTTTGCCATGACATAGGCCGACTTGTTCGGGCTAGCGACCAGCGAATGCGCCGACGCGGTCGAGATGATCCGGCCCCAGCCTCGGCGCCGCATATGCGGAATCGCCGCCCGCATCATGTGCCAGGCCGACGCCATGTTGATCGCGATGATCCTATCGAAGGTCGCGACGGGAAAATCCGCAATTCCCGCGACATGCTGGATGCCCGCATTGTTGACGACGATATCGCAATTCCCCGTTTCCGCGACCGCGCGCTCGACCAGTGCGGCAATCTCGGCGGGGCGGGTCATGTCAGCGGCATCGTAAAGCGCGGTCGCGCCGCTGATCGTGCTCAGCGCCACACGCTCCGCCTCGATCGTCGCGGCGTCGCCAAAGCCGTTGAGAACGACGCAGGCCCCCTCCCCCGCAAAGGCTCGCGCATAGGCAAGACCGATCCCCGATGTGGATCCGGTGATGACCGCCGTCCTGCCCGCCAGAAACATTGTCTCGTCCCCCATCTTGACGCGGCCGGAACGCCCCGCTCGCCGTACAACGCTTTGTCATGCCTTCCAAAGGTCGGCAGAATACGATTAGACCCGGCAAGCCAATCGGATGCAACTCCGCATCGTCCCATACATTTCGTTACCACTCCAGAATGAAAGTCTTAAGACCATGCGGCTCGATGATTTCGACCCCAACATCAACGTCGAGGATCAGGGCCGCGGCGGCGGTTCGGGCGGTGGAGGCGGCGGCCTTCTGTTCGGCCTTCTGCCGCTGATCGGCAGCCGTTTCGGGTGCGGCGGCATCGTTGTCGTGTTGATCGTGATGGCGCTGTTCGGCGGCCTCGGCAATATCGGTGGCATGCTGGGTGGCGGCTCGGCGCCCAGCGCACCCTCCGGGCAGATAGCGCAAGGCGGGGCCGGCCGCGGCGGCGAACAGGGTTCCGGCACCGACGCGCAGTCGATCTGCACGCTGAACCCCGAGCGACGCGCCGCGTGCAACGCCTTCAGTTCGGCGCAAAAGACCTGGGCCGCGATCTTCGCGAAAAACGGCGAACAGTTTCAGGCGCCCAAGCTCAGCTTCTTCGACGACAATGGCCGTTCGGGCTGCGGCGCGGCACAGGCGGCGATGGGCCCCTTCTACTGCCCGACCGACAACGGGATTTTCCTCGACACCAGCTTCTTCGACGAGCTCGCCAACCGGTTCGGCGCCCGCGGCGACTTTGCGCAGGATTACGTCATCGCGCATGAATTCGGTCACCACATCCAGAATCTGGTCGGCACGTCGAGCCAGGTTTCACGCGCGCAGCAGCGCGCTAATTCGAGCGAGGGCAATGCGCTGTCCGTTCGTCTGGAGCTCCAAGCGGATTGTTTCGCCGGTGTCTGGGCGGCCGCCAATCGCGACCGTCTCGAACCCGGTGACATCGAGGAGGGCATGACCGCCGCGCAGGCGATCGGCGACGACACGCTCCAGAAGCAGGCTCAGGGCCGGGTCGTGCCGGACAGCTTCACGCACGGCACCTCGGCGCAGCGTCAGACCTGGCTTCGCCGTGGTCTCGACAGCGGGGACCCGAAGGTGTGCGACACCTTCTCGGGCGCGATCTGAATGAGTGCCCCCTCCCGCACGGCCGGGAGGGGGCTAAATGCTCAGAGCTTGACGAGCATCTTGCCGGTATTTCCACCGGAAAACAGGCCGAGAAACGCGTCGGGCATCGCGTCAAGGCCATCATGCACGGTTTCCTGCCGTTGCAACGTGCCCGCCTTCAGCAGGGCGCCCATGTCCGTGTAGAACTCCGCAGCCCGGTCCATGAAATCGCTGACGATGAAGCCGCGGATCTGGATACGGTTACCGATCAGCCTTGCGAGATAGCGCAGTTCAGTCGCCGCGCCGCTGTTGTAGACGTCGATCATGCCACAGATCGCGAACCGGGCGTGCAGCTTGGCGTGCGCCAATGCCGCATCGAGATGTTCGCCGCCGACATTGTCGAAATATACGTCAATCCCGCCTGACCCGACCGCGGCCACAGCCTCGCCAAGTCCCTTCACGACCGGTGTACCGGACTTGTAGTCGATCACGGCATCAGCGCCGAGCGACTTGACCCAGGCACATTTGTCCGCTCCGCCTGCCGAGCCGATCACCGTCATGCCCTTGGCCTTGGCGACCTGAACGACGGTCGAGCCCACCGCGCCCGCCGCGGCCGAAACGAAGACGGTATCGCCGGACTTGGCAGCGGCAACCTCGAGCAAACCGAAATAGGCGGTCATGCCCGGCATGCCGAGCTGCCCCAGAAATGCCTGTGGATCGACCGCCAGATCCGGCAGCTTCTGGACCTGGTTTGCCGGCAGCGTCGCTTCGTCGCGCCACCCCGCCATATGCTGGACGAGATCACCCGCCTTGAGACCCTCGGCCCGGCTTTCCACGACTTCGCCGATCGCACCGCCCTGCATCGGCTTGCCCAGCTCGAACGGCGGGGTGTAGCTTTTCACGTCGTTCATGCGACCGCGCATATAGGGATCGACCGAGAGCCAGCGGTTGGCGATGCGCACTTCGCCGTCGGCCAGCTCGGACTGTGAAACGTCGATCATCTCAAAGTCGGTATGCTTTGGCATGCCTTGTGGACGCGTCTTCAGGCTCCATGCACGGGACATTCTTGACTCCTGTCGTTGAGGTTTCATGACTCGGGTATGGCGCAGAACGGATCCCCCGCCAAGCGGCAGAGCACACATGACGTGCCCGTCTACAGCGAGCCTACCCGTCAATCGCCCGCGCCCTGATCGAAGTTCCGGCGGCCGTTGCCGGGTGCGCCCGTGCGAGCCGCGTTCGCGATGAATGTCCCGTGTCCAAAACATGAGGGGGAGAGCGCGGCGGTGGATTGCAAGCCGGCGGCGCCATCGCTAATATCGCAAGATCCGGCGTCGCCGGACCGCGCGGGGCCGTAGCTCAGATGGGAGAGCGCTGCAATCGCACTGCAGAGGTCAGGGGTTCGATTCCCCTCGGCTCCACCAGCGCAACCTATTCAATACTGTCACCGTCTTTGATAAAGCGGCAAGTGAGGGCGTGTCCGGCGCTAACGTGTTCGGTGCCGGAGCGGACGGCGCCGCTGATAGAATCTCTATCCTGGGCGGCGGCAGAATCAGCCCGTCACAGCGCCGTCCGTCCGGTGCAGACCGCAAACGCGGCGCCTTGGTGCCGAACATCCCGCGGACGGTCGCAAGCAGTCGCGCGTTGCGCGGGGTCCACAGACGTCAATCGGCCTGCGCATCTGCCGTTTCGGTCTGACGTTCCCACCGCAGATACGTCAGACGATCGCGCAGCCGCGGCTCGCGTGCATGCTGCTCCAGCGTTGCCAGTTGGACGAGCGACGATGGCCCCAGCCGCCCCACATAGCAAAGGTCGAGCGGCGGCCCCGCCTTACCCATTTTGAGCGCTGTGCGAACATTCCAAGCCGCCGCGACCGCGCCAAGATCCACAACGCTCGCCGTCACCAACGCAGTCACAGCCGCCAGCGCATTGGCGTTGATCAGGCACGCCGCCGACCTATCGACAAGCAATCGCCAGCCGATCAGCGCCAGGCCCGTGGCCACGAGTCCCATCCATGAAGTGCCGACAGTCGCAGCACCGTCATCCCGTAGGCGTCGACATAATCGAGCGTTCGCAATGCACTCGACGCGACCAGCAGCAGGTTCTGGACGAGCCAGACCGTCACCAGCCGCCGCACCAGCGGAAGCGACGCGGCTGTACTGCCCGGACGGAATGCCAACAACACGAATACGCCGGCGAGCGCTGCCGTTACGATCAACGAATACGTGCCACGGTGCGCATAGTCCGCCATCGTCACGCCCGAGGGCACTCCCGCGCCGCTCGACAGGAACACAATGTCGAGCCCATTCTCAACCGCGAAGATCGTATTGAACGTCACGAGTAAGAGAGTCAGCTGCGCCACCGCCGGCTCGAACACCGTACCGATCGAGCGATCGCCGAAACGCGATGGACCCGTCGTATAAGGACTTGGCCGCAGGCTTGCCCAGATGGTGATCAACACGCAGAGGCCGAACAGCGTGCGCCAGATCGTCGCCCACGGATCCGGCAGCACGATTTGCGAAAACGCCCAGCCGATCAGCGGGTTGGCGTTCGCGAACAGCCCAAGGAACGTCGCGCCGCCTACCAAAGGCAACGCGGCGACGGCCCCGATAGCGCGGAAGCGCTGGAGGACAGTCCTCGACGCTGGCGGACTATCGACACCCGCGCCGCATCCTTCAGCGGCGCAATGGCGGCGGATATCGCGTGCCAGCCGAGCCTGCGCGCCCAGGCGGGCGCATCGTCGAACCCGTGCCGCGGCAGGAGTGCGGCAAGCGAGACAGCCGTCCAGAACAGAACCCAGCCGAGGAAGCTTGGATCGTCGACGAGTACCACCGCCAATCCGGCGCCGGAAAGCAACACCAGTCGCGCCGATCCGTCTTTCCAGATCCCCCGTCGCGTCAGGAACAGGGCGGTAATCCAGGCCAAAGCGAACCCACCAACCACCGCGCCATTGCCGTCGTCGATCGGTATCTCCGCCAGGAAAGGCAGCGCCGATTTTGGCCATCAGTCTTCCATGACGACTCATCTTCGCGCTCCCCGACTGTCGAGGTTCTGCTTTGCAGCGGTCCCGTGAGCGTCAGATCGCAATGTCCGCGTACGATCCGTTCACTTGTCGTACAGATCCTGTGCAGATGATGAATCCAAACCCGGGCGGTGTCCTCAGCGCGCGTTGCGAAAGTCTTGGCGCAGGGCTAGCCTCCGTTCGGGGAGCATCGACACATGGAGTTTAAAATCCGGATCGGCCGGCGTTTCGTAACGAAGCGTTGTCGTCTGTCCGCTACCAGTTCGCCGATGTACAAGCAGCGCCCTCAACATTGCTACGGCTTATGTTCGCGATCTTCCTGACGACCGCTTACGCGCCGTTTGCGATCGCGTTCGTTATAATGTTCGGGATCGGGCTGATCGAGGCGATCGGCCTTGGGCTCGGCCATCTTGATCTCGACGCGGACGTTTATGCCGAAACCGATAGTGGCGTGCTCGATTGGCTCGGGTTCGGTCACGAACTGCCGATCCTGATCTGGCTGACGTCGTTACTCGGCTGCTTCACGCTCACCGGGATAGCCATTCAGCAAGGTGCGACCGCGTTGACCGGCGGCCCACTGCACTGGGGTCTCGCCTCGGGTGGTGCGCTGGTCGCTGGCAGCCTGCTCAACACCCTCGCCGCAAACGGGCTTGCCCGGATCATGCCCGGCTTCGAAACCAGCGTGATCTCCACTGACGACTTTCTCCGCCGCCGCGGCACCATCCTCGAAGGCACCGCCCGCCGCGGATCGCCGGCCCGTGCAAAGATCGTCGATCAGCATGGTCAGGCGCACTTCATCATGGTCGAGCCGCACGACGACGCGGACGTGATCGCCACCGGCGAGACCGCCCTGATCGTCCGCCGCGACGGCAAACTCTTCTACGCGCTGCCCGACGCCAACGCGCTCCTGCAGTCGATCTGACCACAATCATAACCGGGGAGGGTTTCATGCCCGCACAGCTTTTGAACGTCCTTATCTACGCCGGTATCGTGCTGTTCGCGCTTGTCGTGATCGGCATCATTCTGACTCGGCTCTACCGGCGCGCAACCAAGGACGTTGCGCTGATCCGCACCGGTTTCGGCGGCGAAAAAGTCGTGCTCAACGGCGGCATCATGGTGATCCCGGTGCTTCATGAGTTGATGCAGGTCCGCCTGACGACGGTGAAGCTGGAGGTCTCGCGCCTTAACAAGGACGCGCTGATCACGCTCGACAAGCTGCGCGTCGACGTCGTCGGGCTGTTCCACATCAAGGTGAAGCCCGACGCGGAATCGATCGCCGCCGCGGCGCAGACGCTTGGCGATTCGGTCAACAGCCCCGACGCGGTGAAGTCGCTGCTCGACGGCAAGCTCGTGTCCGCGCTGCGATCGGTGGCCGCGACGATGACGATGGAGCACCTCCACGCCAACCGCGCCGACTTCATCCAGAAGGTGCAGGAGGCGCTGATGACCGACCTGGACATGAACGGGTTCCAGCTCGAGTCGGTCAGCATCACGCATTTCGACCAGACCGCGTTCGAGCATTTCAACGAGAACAACGCGTTCGATGCCGAAGGGCTGACCGTGCTCACGCGGACGATCGAGGAGCGCAAGAAGATCCGCAACGACATCGTCGCGACCAACCGCGTCGAGATCGAGCAGCGCAACCTCGACGCCAACAACCAGTCGCTCGAGATCGCGCAGGCCGCCGAACAGGCGCGCCTGACACAGGAGCAAACGCTGTCCGCGCGCCGTGCGGAACAAGCCACCGCAATTGCCACCGCCGAGGCCGAGCAGACCCGCCTCGCCGAGATCGCCCGCATCACCGCGGGCCAGGCGCAGACCGTCGCGCAGACCGAAGCCGACAAGGTGATCCAGACCGCCACGATTGCCCGTGACGGCGCGATCCAGACCGCAACGATCGAGCGCGACAGGACGATCGAGATCGCACGTATCACAACTGCGGTGCAGACCGCGCAGAAGTCGGAAGAGGAATCGACCGCAACCGCCGCTGCGAATGAGGCGCGCGCACTGGCCGTCCGCGCTGAGGAAAGCGTCGCTACTGCCAAGGCGACCGAGATCGCCAACCGGAACAAGAACGTCGCCGTGATCGCCGCCACCCAGCGCGCGCAGGAAGAGGCCGTCGGCATCACCGTCGCTGCGACCGCCGAAAAGGAAGCCGCGGAAGCTCGTGCCAGTGCCCTGCGTACCGAAGCAACCGCCGAAGCAGATGCAGAGAAGGCACGCGCGGAAGGCCGCGAGGCGGCCTTCAAGGTCGACGCGGCAGGTCAGGCTTCGCTGAACGAGGCAACCAACCTGCTGAGTGACTCGCAGACCGCACTGCTGATCCGCCGCGCGATGCTCGAAGCGTTGCCCGCGATCATCGCTGCGGCGAGCAAGCCGATGGAGAACATCGACAAGATCAGCATCCTAGATGCGCGGGGCCTGCACGGTGACAGTGGCAGCGATAGCGCCTCCGGGGGCGGCCAGGGCAATCTCGCCGACGCCGCGGTCGCGGCGGCGATGCGTTACCGCGTCGGCGGGCCGCTGATCGATGGCCTGATGGCGGAACTCGGCATGACGGGCAGTTCGTTGAACGGAATGCTCGCAGGGAGCAGCGCGGAAGTGGCGCCTGCCCGAGCCTCCTCCAACGATGCCCACAAGCATTCCGCTTCACTTAATGGTGGGACGAGCAACCCGCCGGCCTGATCGGAGGCACTCGAAGGCCCAGCCCTTGAAATTCGATCTGCGCTTCGAAGAAGACGGGGCGCAGATCTTTGCTAGAGACGTCCTGAGTGTAAGGAGCGGGTCCGCCCCTGCCCTGCGTCCCATGCGCGCGATCGACGGCCCATTGGCAACATTACCGCACGGCCTTGGGCTCTACCGCGGGTGCCGTTATAGACGTGCTGTTCGACCCCAGTCCGCAACGACAACGCCAAACTCGCCCGTATCGGACGGATCGTGCGATTCGTCGCGTGAGATGCTGCGATCGGCGCAGGCATGCGGCGATGGTCTAGACCATTGGCGCAACCTGCGGCATCGCGGTCGTGCCAGGGGGCTGGAGCGTAAACGTGTTCAAGACAATGTGGAAAATGCCGGCAAAACTGCTCCGACGCGCGGCTGCCGAAAGCCCTGTCGACGGCGAGGATGCGGTGCCGGTCGCGGATGAGCAGCTCGCTACAGGCTCGCTGGAAGACATGATAAAAGCCGCGGACGAACTGTCCGCCGAAGATGCCGACTCATTGATCATCGAATGCGTCGGTCGTGACCGGCCCATCACTTGGGCGGAAATTCAGGGACTGCGCCATGCGACGACCTTCCCGATCGAGGCGTAGCTATCAGTCGACCCCTTTTAGCGGCGAAACTTGCCGAGCAGTCGTTCGAGCAGGCTTGGCTGCATCGCGATCAGCTGCTGCTGGCGAAACCGGTCACGATCGGCCGCGGCACGCCGGTAAAGGGCGTCAAGCCGGTCTGCGCCATAGCGGTCTGACAGGCGTGGCGGAGACTGATCGACGCGGTGAAACGCGGGCTGGTCGCGCTCGGGTCGGTGGGACATAACAGGCATTGATCGGGTTCCGGTGACAGGATGGCAGTCAAAATACACACGCTTTTTACCACCTTTTCAACACGCTTGGTCGTGAGCGGTTCCCGAAAGCGTGCTGAATCGAGGCGTTTTGGCGAAAACCGGCGGAACTTTCCAGCCTTCCACAAGACCCGTTTCCTGGGTCGAGACTCCGGCATTCGGGACCATCGGCAACGTCTGCTGTACAATCACGACGCAGGTCGGGTAGGCGCCGACCATGGGTGAAATCGACAGACTCGTTCCTTCCGGCGTCATCGAACAATGGGTATTCCATCTGCGGCGGCAGCGGGCCCGTGCGGCGGATACCATCTGGTTGATCGATCAGGGTTTCACGCTTCACGATGGCAAGTGCGGCACACCGACGCACGACGCGACGGCACGCTGGCGCGCCGAGCAGGAAACCGTCATCGCGGAGGTCAGCGATCTTCTCAAACTCTATGACGAGATCAATTTGGGTCGCGACGTCCCGGCGGATGCCGATAGCGACCAAGGCCGTGACGACAGGCGTTGAGCATCGTCACGGACCTGACCGGCTAGGCAGTTACATAGGAGCGCAGCGATGCGGCAGTCCACGACCCAGATCACGATCGATACCCGCCGGCAGGGGCTGGTCGACATTACCGCCCCGATCCGGCGCTGGGTCGATGCGCAGGCGATGCAGTCCGGGTTATTGACGGTGTTTTGTCGCCATACCTCCGCATCGCTGCTCATCCAGGAAAATGCCGCGCCCGAGGTCCGAACGGATATCGAGGCTTATTTCGAGCGCATCGCACCGGAATCAAGTTCGTATCTGCACGATGACGAAGGGCCCGACGACATGCCGGCGCATCTGCGCGCCGCTCTCACGCAGGTACAATTGTCGATCCCAGTGATCGACGCCACGCTCGCGCTCGGTACGTGGCAGGGAGTCTACTTGTTCGAGCATCGCCGTCGTCCCCATGGTCGCTCGCTGGCGCTTCATCTGATCGGGGACTGATTCTGCGTCGCGGACGACGGCCTATGACGGCGCCGGGGTGGTTTATTCAATCACCGTCATAGACCCGTGGACCAATCCCGTTCATCAACCGTTCCACCACTGAAGGCTAATGTAAGGCGTTTCGCCGCATTCGCCGCGAACGGAGACGACAATCATGTTCATCATGCCTGGTCGCAAGGTCCTGCTGGCAGCTCTCGCCACGAGCACGTTGCTGGTCGCGGGTTGTGCGACCGAAACCACCTACCGCCCGGCCACTGGCCAGGGGTTCAACCGTACCGGCTATAGCGATCGCCGGATCGAGGATAACCGCTTCCTCGTCAGCTTCGCGGGCAACAGCGTCACGTCGCGCGACACCGTCGAACGCTATCTCTTCTTCCGCGCGGCCGAACTCACGCTCCAGCAGGGCTATGATTATTTCCTGATGGCGGACCGCGATACCAATCTTCAGTCGCGCACCTATTCGACCCCGGGGATCGGCGGCGGGTTCGGTTATGGCGGCTTTGGTGGCTATTGGGGCCCGTCGTGGCGCTATCGCGGCCGCGGCTTCGGCTGGCGGAGCTGGGATCCCTATATCGGTGGCGGCTTCGGTGGCTTTGGCGGCGGCGGTTTCGGCGGCCCATGGGGCAACGATTTCGACGTGCGCACGATTGACCGCTACGAGGCGACGGCCGAGATCGTGATGCGCAAGGGGCCGATCCCACGCGACAATATCCGTGCGTTCAACGCCAAGCAGGTCGTCGACAATATCGGGCCGAGCGTCATCCTGCCAAAGTAAGCAGCGTCGCGGCCGCACTGCCGCAACCAAGCCTACAAGCAAAAGCCGGACCGTCCATATGGGACGGCCCGGCTTTTTATTGCCTGCTATGCTGCCAACCGGGCGCGGCCGCTAAACGGCCGGCCCGTCAAAGCAGCGTTCAGACCGCGCCGTGGCACTGCTTGTATTTGCGCCCCGACCCGCATGGGCATGGCGCGTTGCGGCTGACCACGCCTTCCCAGTTCGCCGGATCCTCGCCGATATCCGCGGCCTGGGGCTGCGGGATCTGCATCGGCGGAAGCTGCGACGTGATGTGGCCCGACATGCCGCGTGCCTGGTCGAGGCTGTCATTCTCGCCGGTGAACGGGTCGAAATGCGTCGTGATGAAATCGGGTAGCTCGGGCAGGCCGACCGGCGCCTGGATCTGGAACTGCGCGTGCGCGATCGTCTTGGTCACGTCCTCGCGGATCGTCTCCAGCATCCGCTGGAACAGCGAGAACGCCTCCTGCTTATACTCGTTGATCGGCGTCTTCTGCGCATAGGCGCGCAGATGAACGACCTGGCGCAGCGCGTCGAGCGTCGCCAGATGCTCCTTCCAGTGATGGTCGAGATTCTGCAGCAGGATCGACTTCTCGACCGACGTCCACGTCTCGGTGTCGAGGTCTGCGGATTTCGTCGCGATCGCCTCGTCCGCCATTGCGCGGATGCGTTCCTCGACGATCTCGGGATCGATCGCCTCTTCAAGCAGCCATGCCTCGATCTGCGGCTGGAGGTTGAGCACCTCGGCAAGCCGCGTCTTCATCCCTTCGATGTCCCACTGTTCCGGATAGGAATTGGGCGGGCAGGCTTCGCCGACGATGACGTTGACCGTCTCCGCACGCATGTCCGTCACCACGTCGCCGACGGTATCGGCATCCATGATGTCCGCACGCTGTTCGTAGATGACCTTGCGCTGCTCGTTCATCACGTCGTCATATTCGACGACCTGCTTGCGGATGTCGTAGTTACGCGCCTCGACCTTCTTCTGCGCGGTCTCGATCGCCTTAGACAGCCACTTGCTCCCGATCGCCTCGCCGTCCTCGATATTGTTGCGCATCATCTTGGCGAACAGCGTGTCTGGCCCGAAGATGCGCAACAGATCGTCGTCGAGGCTCAGATAGAAGCGCGACAGGCCGGGATCACCCTGACGACCCGAGCGCCCGCGCAGCTGGTTGTCGATGCGCCGGCTCTCGTGGCGCTCGGTACCGAGCACGAACAGGCCACCCGCGGCGAGCACTGCCTGCTTCTCGGCCTCGATCTCGGTCTCGATCCGCGCCGCCTCGGCGGCATATTCGGGCGTGCCCTCGACGAGGTCGGGGTGTTCGTCGAGCATGCGGAATTCGAGGTTGCCCCCGAGTTTGATGTCGGTGCCACGGCCCGCCATGTTGGTCGCGATCGTCACCGCGGACTTGCGCCCGGCCTGCGCGACGATGTGCGCCTCCATCTCGTGGAAGCGCGCGTTCAGCACCTTGTGCTCGACCGCCTCGCCGACGAGGAACTCGCTGAGCAGTTCGGACTTCTCGATCGATACCGTGCCGACGAGCACCGGCTGACCGAGGTCGGCGTGATGCTTGATCTTCTTGGCGATCGCCGCGAACTTGTCCTTGGTGTCCTTGTAGAACTCGTCTTCCTCGTCGACGCGCTTGACCGTGACGTTGGTCGGGATGCTGACGACGTTGATCTTGTAGATGTCGTAGAACTCGGCCGCCTCGGTCGCAGCCGTACCGGTCATGCCGCCGATCTTCGGGTACATGCGGAAATAGTTCTGGAACGTGATCGAGGCCATCGTCTGGTTCTCGGGCTCGATCTGGACGCCTTCCTTGGCCTCGACCGCCTGGTGCAAGCCGTCCGACCAGCGCCGGCCGTCCATCATGCGACCGGTGAACTCGTCGATGATGATGACCTTGCCGTCCTTGACGATGTAGTCGATGTCCGACTTGAACATCACGATCGCGCGCAGCGCTTGGTTGAGGTGGTGGACGACCTGCGTGTTCTCGAAATCGTACAGGTTGGCGCCTTCGAGCAGCCCCGCGGCCTCAAGCATCCGCTCGACCTTCTCGGTGCCGTCCTCGGTGAGGATGATCGTCTTCTGCTTCTCGTCCTTGTCATAGTCACCGGGGACGAGCTGCTTCACGACCGCATCGACCTGGATATACAGCTCGGACTTGTCGTCGGTCGGCCCCGAGATGATCAGCGGCGTACGCGCTTCGTCGATCAGGACCGAATCGACCTCGTCGACCACCGCGAAGTTGAAGCGGCGCTGCACCATCGAACTGCGCTCGTACTTCATGTTGTCGCGCAGATAGTCGAAGCCGAACTCGTTGTTCGTGCCGTAGGTGATGTCGGCGGCATAGGCGGCGCGACGCTCCTCGTCCGACAGGTTCGGCACGATCACGCCGATCGTCATGCCGAGGAAGGTATAGACCTGCCCCATCCACTCAGCATCGCGCGCGGCGAGATAGTCGTTGACCGTGACGACGTGGACGCCGTCACCCGGCAGCGCGTTCAGATAGGTCGCGAGCGTCGCGACGAGCGTCTTGCCCTCGCCGGTGCGCATCTCGGCGATCTCGCCGCGGTGAAGGACGATGCCGCCGACCATCTGCACGTCGTAATGCCGCTGGCCAAGTACGCGCTTGGCCGCCTCGCGCACCGTGGCGAATGCCTCTGGAAGCAAGTCGTCGAGCTTCTCGCCGTTAGCGAGTCGGGCACGGAACTTCGCGGTCTGCCCGGACAATTCCTCGTCCGACATCGCGACCAGCGAAGGCTCGAACGAGGCGATCTTCGCGAGGATCGGGTTGAGCGACTTGACGTAGCGGTCGTTGGACGACCCGAACAGCGATTTGGCAAAGCCACCGAACATGGGCTGATTTCCTGAATATAGGGCGCGACGGCACGCGGGGGCACGCACGCGCAAAGAGGAGGAGTGGCCCGCAGGCCGAGAGATCAGGCGCGCGACGCTATTCGCGCCGACGGTCCATCCAGATAGGGGCCGTAATGATCGCGACGACGGGCAGCGTCGCCGAGGTGGCAACGTCGTCGAGCGAGGCGAGCGCGGCGACCGGTCGTACCGCGACCTTTGCCACCGCCACCGCCGCGGTCTGCGCGCAAATGCTGCCCTGCGCCACCGCCTGTGCGGACTGCCCACGCACACCCGGCACCGCGCCGGTCAGCGCGGACAGGAGGGCAGAAAGGAGGAGCAGCAGGTTCATGCGGGACCGGCTGTATGCGAGCTTGCGTGTAAAATCTACCATTCGTCGGACGGAAGCACCCGGCGAACGCGCGGACGCTCGATCCGTAACGGGACGGCGTGGTGCGTAGGAACGACGAGCCTGACGGACGCTCGCCGAGCGTCTAAGCGCGCAGAGGTCATGCGATAGCCCCCAACCGCACGGGACACCGGTCGACGGGCGGCTGTCGCACGCAACCCGCGATCTTGCGGGCCGGACCGCAGCGACTATGAAGGTCGGATGCAGATCTCGCCGCTCGCCTTGCCCTTCCCCGCCGCCCCTTTGATCGACGGGGTCGTGCCACATGTCGCGCGTGCCGGCTACAAGGCTTGGGACCGGTGCGACCTGACGTTCGTGACGCTCGATCCGGGGACGGTCGTTGCGGGCGTCCTTACGCAGAGCAGATGTCCGTCGCCCGAGGTCGAGTGGTGCCGCGCGGCGCTGACGCTCGGCCAGGCGCGCGCGCTCGTCGTCAACGCGGGCAATTCGAACGCCTTTACTGGTACGCGTGGCCGTGCAGCGGTCGAGGCGATCGCCGCACGCACGGCAGCGCATCTTGGCTGTCAGCCTTCGGACGTGTTCGTCGCCTCGACTGGCGTGATCGGCGTGCCGTTGCCGATCGACAAGGCGGAAGCGGGGCTCGACGCCGCGTTCGCGGCCGCACCGTGCGGTTGGGAGGACGCCGCCGCGACGATCATGACCACCGATACCTTCACCAAGGGCGCGGTGACGACCGCGGTGATCGGCGATCGGACCGTGACGCTGGTCGGCATCATCAAGGGCTCGGGTATGATCGCGCCGGACATGGCGACGATGCTCGGCTTCATCTTTACCGATGCCGCGGTCGAGCCGGCGTTTCTCCAGGCTGCACTGTCCAAGGCCAACGCACCGAGTTTCTCGTGCATCACCGTCGACAGCGACACCTCGACCAGCGACACGGTGCTCGCATTCGCGACGGGCAAGGCCGGCAACGCCCCGCTCAGCGACGACGACAGCATCGGCGCGGACGCTTTCCGCGCGGCACTGGCCGATCTATGCCATCAGCTTGCCCTGCTGGTCGTCCGCGACGGCGAAGGCGCACAGAAGCTGATCGAGATCCAGGTGACCGGCGCGGAGAGCGACCGCAGCGCACACCGGATTGCTATGAGCATCGCCAACTCGCCTCTGGTTAAGACGGCGGTTGCCGGCGAGGATGCCAATTGGGGTCGTGTCGTTATGGCCGTTGGCAAGGCAGGAGAGCCTGCCGACCGCGACACATTGTCGATCCGGTTCGGCAACACGCAAGTGGCTGAGGGCGGGCTGGCGCTCAGCGGCTATGACGAGGCGCCCGTTGCGGACCATCTCAAGGGGCAGGACATCGAGATCGGCGTCGATCTCGCGCTGGGCGACGGTGCGGCCACGGTGTGGACCTGCGACCTAACGCACGGCTATATCTCGATCAACGCCGACTATCGAAGCTGAGCTCACCTCTAACCGCCACCTCAAAAAATCTGAGGTGGCGGTAGCGGTACGTACCGTCTTAGGCGAGCTCGCCTTCAAGCCACGCCTTGAGCTGGCCCTTGGGTGCCGCACCAACCTTGGTTGCTGCCGGGGCGCCGCCCTTGAACAGGATCATCGTCGGAATCCCGCGCACGCCATACTGGCCCGGCGCATCGGGGTTCTCGTCGATGTTGAGCTTGGCGATCGTCACCTTCTCGCCCAGCTCCTCGGACAGCTCCTCGAGGCTCGGCCCGATCATCTTGCACGGCCCGCACCACTCGGCCCAGAAATCGACGAGCACGGGGCCGTCGGCGTTCAGCACGTCGGCATTGAAGCTCGCATCGGTGATCTGCTTGGTCGCCACTGAAATATCTCCTTCGTTATACCGTAATCTAGGGTCCGGCTGCACGCGTCTCAACCGTCGACAGCCTAGCTTTGCTCCGTCATCGCATAGCGCGGCTTGTGCCTGTCGAGCATCTCCGTCGATATCGCGATCAATCGGGGTGCCGCGGTGTACAGTAACGCCGCCTCGATTGTCCGCCCCGGAAAGATCACCCGCAACGCCGCTGCATAGGCCGCCATTTGCTTGAGATGATAGTCCGGCACCTCGTCGAGCCCACGCGGCGCACGCCGCCCGGTCTTGAAATCGATCACCCGGATGGTCTCCGCGCCGATCAGCAGCCTGTCGACCGTTCCAGACACCACGATGCCGTCCGCCAGCGTGGCCGCGATCGGCGCTTCGGCAAGCGAGTCGATACCGAACAGGTCAGCGAAGCGCGGATCCTCGATCACGCCGATCGCGCTCGCTGCAATTTCCGCACGCGCGGCGGGATCGGAAACACCGCCGGCCTGGCCGAGCCAGCGATCCGCCGCCGCCGCCCGCGAACCGCCGTCGACAGCGGGAAGGCGCTCGAGCAGCTTGTGGATCAACGCGCCGCGTTCGGCCGCACGCCGCATCTCCGGGGTCGGCGGCGGGTCGGACACCGCATCCTCGCCGAGCGCAGATGGCGACAACGGGCGCGACGGGCGCGACTCCTTCGGTGCCGCGTGTCGGGCCCAGTCAGGTATAGTCTGGGAAGACACAGCAACGTCATTCGCCGCGGGCTTTACCGGTACCGGAAGCTCCGTCCCGTCGCCGACGAAGACCCGCTCGCCCTCCGCGTCCGCCACGCCCAACGCCGTCAGCGCGCGATCCGCAGCGCCATACCAGCTCGTCACCGGCGCAACGCCCTGAGCCCGCGTACCGAGCGCACCCGCGATCACCAGGCGTTCCTCGGCGCGGGTCGCCGCGACATAGAAGAGCCGCCAATGCTCCTCGAGTTCGCGCCGCTCGGCTGCCGTCACCACGGCATCGAGGGGGCCCCCCCGCTCGCTGCTGCGCGGTCGAAACACCGGCAGCGGGGCGACCATGTCCTCGGGAGTCCATTTCAGTATCGATCGCGGTGCGGCGGCGGGATCGGCGGTCGCATCGGCGAGGATCACCAAGGGTGCCTGCAGGCCCTTGGCACCGTGCGCGGTCATCACGCGCACTGCATCGAGCGGCGCCGATGGATCGCGGACGATGTCGACATCGCCGCGATCGAACCAGTCGAGGAAGCGCTGCAGCGACGGCGTCGTGTTGCTCTCGAACGTCAGTGCTGCATTGAGCAGTTCCTCGATCGGATCGCGCGCTTCGGTCCCCAGCCGCAGGATCAGCTTGCGCCGTCCGTCGAGCGGCCCGGACAGAAGCTCCTCCAGAAACTGATATGGCGTTGCGATGTCCGCACGAGCGAGCATCGCGAGCAGCGGCGCAAGGCGCTCGGCGGACTGCGTCCGCTGAAGATGTCGCCACAACGGGCCGGCCTCACGTGGCGCCGCCGCCATCAGCTCGTCCTGCGTCCAGCCGATCAGCGGCGAGACGAGCAGCGATGCCAGGCTCAGATCGTCTTCCGGCTGCAACACGAAGCGGATCGTCGCGAGAAGATCCTGGACGGCGAGCGGTGCGTTCAAGCGCAGCCGGTCGACACCCGCGACGGGCACGCCCTCGGCATAGAGCCGCGCGACGATCAGCGACGCGAGATCGCCGCGCCGCTTCACGAGGATCATCACATCCTCGGGGCGGAGCCGTCGCCCCTTGCTCTCGAGCATCAGCCCATCGGGCGCGAGCCAGCGTCGGACCGCCTTGGCGATATCGCCCGCGAGCTTGCGGACCGCATCGTCGACCCAGCCCTCCTCGTCGTCCTCGCTCCCCCCTGCGATGACCGTTGGCCACAGCGTCACGCTGCCCGGGCCCTTGACCTCGCTCGCATGGACCTCGAGCTCGCCGATCGCGCCAAGCCCCGGCTCGCCCGCCGCGGCGACCGCGGCATCGACGAACGTGAGGATCGGCCGGGTCGATCGGAAGGAGTGGGTCAGCGACAGCCGCTCGAGCGGCAGGCCCCGCTCCGCCTCCGGCCATTCGTCGTCGCCCGCGACCTCGAGCGCGCGTCGCCCGAAATGCAGCTCTGCGGCGGCGAAGTTGAACGGGTCGGTTCCCTGGAAGCCGAAGATCGCCTGCTTCCAGTCGCCGACCGTGAACAGCGTGCGCGTCGAGGGGGCATAGATGCCGCGCCCGACAAAGAACTCGTCGGCCAGCGCCCGCACGATCCGCCACTGGTCGGCATTGGTGTCCTGCGCCTCGTCGATCAGGACATGCTCGGTCGCCTGATCGAGCTTGTAGCGGACCCATTCGCCAATGCCGGGCTGGTCGAGCAACGCCACGGTCGTCGCGATCAGATCGTCGAAATCGACCCCGCCGACACGCCGTTTCGCGAGTGCGTAGGCACGCGCATAGTCGCGCCCGACCTCCAGCCCGTCGGCGAGAAGATCGGCATAGGCCACACGCTGGATCATCGACGCGATATCCGCACAGGCCGCGCCGACATCCTGTGCCAGGATCTCATAGTCAGGTTCGAGATCGATCAGCTTCTTTTGTGCCTTGCGCGGCTCCCCCTTGGCCGTCAGCACAACGCCTGCGAGATCGGGGAGCATTGCCGCACGGTCCGGCGACGCGAGCCACGCCTCGACCATCGCCGCCTGCTTCAGCCCTGTCGCGGTTCCCCACGCGCGGTTGGCCGCGCCGATCCGCGTGATCGCGTCGATATCCAGCGCCTCGCACCAGTCCGCGACCGCCTCGTCGATATCGCCGGCGGGCAGTTCGAGCGTCCGGCGCAACCAGGGCCGGACACCCGACGGCAACGCCTCGAGCGCGGGCAGCGCGCGGGCGCACGCCATCAGGAACCCCTCAGCACCGCCCTCCCCCATTCGCAGGGACAAGCGGCCAACGATCTCGACGGGACGTTCCCGCCCCTCACGCTCGGCGTCCGCTAGCATCCCCGCCAGCGCTTCACGCGCAAGCCCGGCTTCCTCGCGCGACTCCAGAGGGCGAAAACCCGGCGTCAGCCCGGCTTCGACCGGAAACGCCGCCAGCAGGCCCTGACAGAAACCGTGGATCGTCTGGATCCGCAACCCGCCCCCCGGCGCGTCGAGCACCTTGGCGAACAGCGTCCGCGCACGATCCTGCAACGCCTGGTCGGGCACCTCCCCCAAGGCGATCAGATCGGCGCCCAGCGCGGGGCCGGGCATCCGCACCCAGGCGGCGAGCCGCCCGTTGATCCGCTGCGCCATTTCGGCCGCACCCGCCTTGGTGAAGGTCAGGCACAGGATCGCGCCCGGATCGACACCGCGCAGCAGCAGCCGGAAGACGCGCGCCGCCAGGACCTGGGTCTTGCCGGTCCCCGCCGATGCTGACAGCCAGACATGAGCGCGGGGGTCACTTGCCGCCGCCTGCGCGCCTTTCAGACGGGGCAATGTGCGAAGCTCGCCGCTATTCACGGCCATACCATTCATCCCGGCGCATCAGCTGGTCATATTCGGCGTAAGGCGCATATTCCGGTACCAGCTTGGCGGTGAAGGCGGCGCTGCCGGTGAGCCAGTTGCCCGCGACCTCGGTAAAGTTGTGTGCCGCCGTCGCGGTGAAATCCGCGGTCGGGATCTTATCGCGTTTGCCTTCGGGGTCGACCGGACTCTCGACATAGCCAAACGCATCGCGCTTCTTGCCAAGCGACCAATATTCGAACGCACCCGCCTTGCCCGCGACATCGGCAAAGCCGCCGCGCTCGGCGATCAGGCCGAGCAGCCCCAGCTGCAGACTATAGCCGGCGCGCACCGCGGTCGCCGAGGGTGGCTTGCCGGTCTTGTAGTCGATGATCGCCAGTTCCCCGCCCGGCAGCCGGTCGACACGATCATACCGTCCCCGCAGCGTCACCCCCGCAATCGCGATTTCGCCCTTGCCTTCCGCGCTGGCGACGACCCGGCCATCGATGGCCTGCGCCGCGATCGTGCCCGCGATCCAGTCGATCGCCTCGAGCAGCCGCGGCTGCCAGAGCGCGCGCATCATCGGGTGCGTCCGCTCGTCGCGCAGCATCGCCTCGGCACGCGGCCGCAATGCATCGATCGCGCAGGCGTCGTGCTTCCACCATTGTTCGAGAATGTCGTGGACCGCGGTGCCACGCCACGCCGCGCTCGGATCCGCATCGACCGGGTCGAGCGGCATCAGGCCGAGCACCCTGCGGGCATAGAAGGCATAGGGGTCGGCCTTCAACCGGTCGACCTCGGTCACCGAAATCAGCCTTGGCCGCAGCGCGGCGATCGGCGACGGCGCCGGGCGGTCGGAGGGCCGGTGCGCGCGCGGATCATCGAGATCGCGTGTCCACGCCTCGAGCGCCTCGGCGCGCTCGAACCTGTCCCCCGCAAGCGCCTGCAACCGCAGCCACAGTCGCGACGCCAATGCCGGCGACTTGGCGTCGCGCCGCGCGCGCGTGACAATCGCCCGCGGCGCGCCGAGTGCCTGGGCTAAATCATGCGCCGACGTCCCCACTTGCCGCTCGAGGCCCGGCAGCCCAAGTTCAGCGCGGATCCGCGGCGCGAGCCACGGGTCCGGCGCAGGACGGCCTGGCCACATGCCCTCGTTCAGCCCGCCCAGAACCATCAGGTCTGCGGTCTGCAATCGCGCCTCGAGCAGGCCGTAGATCGCCAGACGCGGATGCGCGCCCTGCAATGGCCGCACCGCAACCTCGTCGAGCAAGGTCCGCAAGAGCTGCGCAAGTTCGCCCGGATCGACAAGCGGCGGGCCGGCATCGGCTTCGATCTCGAGATCGGCAAGGCATTGCGCCGCGGCCCGCCCTGCGGGGCCGGCCCAGAGTTCATCGCCGCACAGCGCCGCGGCCGTCTCGCGGACGATCGCCAGCAACGGGCCGAGCGGCTGGGCGCCGCGTTCGAAAACCGCGGCGATCGGCGTGAGCAGCGCTTGCGCCTCGGGCCACCAGCGCTTCGCCGTTCCGGCACGCAGATGCGCATCGACAGCATCGAGCCCCGCGGCGGGCCGCGGTCCGCGCAACGCGCGATCGAGCGCGCGAACGCCGTCGAGCCACGCCAGCCGGGTATCGCCACTGCGGACCAGCGGGTGCTTCAGCAACGCCAGCAACGCGAGCGGCGCGAAACGCTGTGCCGCAGCCTCGACCAGCGCGAGGATGAGGGTCCCGGGCGGGAGGATCGACAAGGGCCGGCCCGCGCTGTCGTCGATCAGGATCTGCCAGCGCCCGAGATGCGCCGCGACACGCCGCGCCAGAGCGCGATCGGGCGTAACGAGCGCGGCTGTCCGTCCCGGCTCCTCCAGCACGCCGCGCAAGGCCAGCGCGATCGCCTGCGCCTCTTCGGCGGGCGTTGCCAGTTCGGCGACCGTCACCCCCTTCAGGCGGCGATCCTCTGCGCCCAGCCGGGTCCACTTTCCCGTGAAGTCGGCGGGGGCCAGTGCATTGGCGATCGCGCGGCTTCGCGTCGTGTCGGCGTCATGGCCACCGCCCTCGCGCCAGGTCGCGACCTCGGCGCGCCCGACGCCCATGCGTTCGAGCAGGAGTTTCAGATGGAATTGCGGATGCGTTTCGATCGACCGCCGCGTCAGCCCGGTCTCCGGGTTTCGCGGGTGGGGCCCCAGCGCATCCCATTCCTCGTCGGGCAGGTGCAGATCGAGATCCGCGAACACCACCATGCCGCCTGGCAGCTCCGCGACGCAACGCAGGGCGCGCGCGACCGACGGCGCGGAGTCGGTGACGCCTGCGGCGCAGACCAGCCCGGCCGGCGGCGCCGCGCGCCATCGCGTCACCAATCGGTCGAGCAGCGCGGCGCGCCGGGTCGCCGCGTCGATCCGCCCCAGGCGGGCCAGCTCGCCCGGCCATCGCTGCAGCACGACGTCGAACGTCGACAATGCGCGCTGCCAGTGTTCGGTCAGTTCGGGACCGAGCTCGATCTCGTGCAGGCGCGTCGGCGCAACCTCCTCGACGAGCAGCTGGTCGAGCGTCTTGACGAGTTCGCCGGCAAGTCGGACCGCCTCGGCCGCATCGATCGGATGCCCCCCTCGCCGCCGTTCTTCCGAGACCAGCCGCGCAAGGATCATCCGCCGCTGATATGGCGGCACCGCTGGCAGCGGCGGATCGGCGTCGTCCGCCGGATCGAGCGCGGCGCCGACCGCTTCGCCCAGCCCCGTGTCGCCCAGCGCGATCATCCGCGGCAGAACCAGCCCCCCGCCGCTCGCCCGCACGAACGCATCGGTCACGGCTCGGATCGCGCGGTTGTTCGGCAACAGGATCAGCGCGCGGGCGAGCGCCAGCGGGTCCTGCCCTGCCCGCCGGAGCAAACCCGCGACCAGCGCATCGGCAAAGGCGCGATGGGCGGGGATGGTGTAGAGGGTTGGCCCCGTCCGTTCAGCCACCGGCCAGGATCGCCTCGGTCTTCGGAATTGCGCCGGGCGTGCCAACGTCAAACCACAGGCCCTGGTGGACCTGGCCAAATGCCCGGCCCGCAGCGATCGCACGGTCCCAGAACAGGTTTGTCGAAAACGGTCCCTCGGGCCAATCCGCGATGACGCGCGGGTGAAGGATCTGAATGCCCGTAAAGGCGAAGGGCGCGACCCGCCCCGGCTTGCGTCGTCCGGTGATCCGTCCGTCCGCTGCGAGATGGAAGTCGCCGGGACCGCCATGATTGTGAGCGCGGGCGAGCGGCACCATCAGCAGCAGCGCATCCATCGTCGCATCGTCCCAGCGCGACGCAAGCAGGCGGATCGCGTCGACCGGTCCGTCAATCCAGAGATTGTCGCTGTTGACCACCAGAACCGGCGCATCGCCGAGCAGGGTACGTGCCTGAACCAGCCCGCCGCCCGTCTCCATCAACCGGCGACGCTCGTCCGAAATCACGACCTCGATATCGGGGTAACGATCGGTGACATGCGCCTGCAACGTATCGGCAAGATAGTGGACATTGACCACCGCGCGGGCGATCCCGGCACGCTGCAGCCGATCGAAGACATGGTCGATCAGCGCCTTGCCGGCCACTTCGACCAGCGGCTTGGGCCGCGTCGCGGTCAAAGGCCGCATCCGCTTGCCGAGCCCGGCCGCCATCACCATCGCGGTCTCGGGCACCGTCCCGCGCGGGATCGGACGGATCATGCGCTGACCGCTCATGCCGCCAACACCAGCGGGTCGCCGCGGTGTGAGGGCGGCACATTGGCGTCAAACCAGGCCGCGACCGGCGCCATCACCGGCTGGGCGAGGTCACGCTCGAGATAGGTCCAGACCCGGGGACACAAGGTCGGGTAGCGCGGCTTGCCGTCGCGCTTCCACAGCCGCGAGAAGATGCCGAGGATCTTGGCGTTCCGCTGCGCGCCCAGCACGTGATAGGCGTTCAGGAAATCGTCACCGACGCCCGTCGCTTCGCGGTAGCGCGCGAGCATCGCGGCCTCGACCATAGGATCGACGTCCCGCCGTGCGTCTTGCAACAGCGACACGAGGTCATAGGCCGGGTGCCCGGCGAGCGCATCCTGGAAGTCGAGCAGGCCGAGAGCTCCGTCCGGTGCGAGCAGCATCAGGTTCTCGGCATGATAATCGCGCAGGACGGTGACGGGGGCGGTCGCGATCCCGTGATCGAACACCGCATCCCATGCCGCATCCCAGCCCGCCCGGTCCGGGACGATCCCGATGGCCGGGCAGTACCAGTCGACGAACAACGCGGCCTCGCGCGCCAGGACGGCACGGTCATAGGGTGCGAAGGGTCCGGCCGGATACGCGTGAAGACGCCCGAGCAGGTCGATCGCGGGCGCATAGAGCGCCATGCCCTCATCGGACGATGCGTCGATCGCCTCGCGCAACCGGTCATCGCCGAAATCCTCGATCAGCACGAGCCCCTGCGTCAGGTCGCTCGCGAGGATCGCAGGCGCCCGGAACGTCCGCTCGACCAGCCACTGTGCGACCGCGATGAACGGCCGCGAATCTTCATGTGGCGGCGGCGCGTCCATCAGGATCGCGTGGTGCGGCCCGGCGACGACGCGGAAATAGCGACGGAACGAGGCATCCCCCGCAACCGGCAGGAGCGTCGCCCCCGCCCAGCCATGCGCGTCGAGAAATGCGGCGGCGCCCGCCGGGGGTGTCATATCGGCCATCGCCGCGTCCAACCCTCCGGCACTCCGGCTGTCAAGCCGCGCGTGCCGTCCGGTTCGATCGTGAGGTCGAGCCGAAGCGCGTCCGGCCAATAATCTGGGCCCGCCCGCTCTGGCCATTCGACAATCAGCACGGAATCATAGCGCGCGTCATCAAGCGCGAGCTCGACGATCTCGTCCGGATCATCGATCCGGTACAGATCGACGTGGAGCACCGGCAGACGCACCTCGGGTGGTGCATAGGGCTGGACGATCGCGAAACTCGGCGATGGCGCCTCGCCGACCAGACCGAGCGCGGCCAGCAGGCCGCGTGCCAGGCTCGTCTTCCCCGCGCCAAGCGTCCCCGTCAGCGCAATCACGTCACCCGCCTTGACGTGCGCTGCCAGTTTCGCGCCGAACGCCTCGGTCGCGGCGGGATCCTCTAACCGCAGCACCGTCATGCGCTGGGACCCGCGCAGCGTGCGTGTCTCTTCAAAGCGATGATCATCTCCGCGGCAGTTCGACCGTGATCAGCGTGCCGTTTCCGGGTTCGGATACGAGATCGATCGTGCCGTTATGCGCCTCGACGAACTGCTTGGCGAGCGGCAGCCCGAGCCCGAGCGCACGATCGCCGATCGTCTTGGATTCGGCGAACCGGTCAAACGCATGCGCGACACCTTCCGCGCTCATCCCCGCGCCGTCATCCGACACGACGATCCGCGCATGCGTCGCGTTGCCGTCGGCGTGCAGGAGGATCCGCCCCCCCTCGGGCGTACCGGCCACCGCGTGACGCAGCAGATGTTCGACGATCTCGCGCAGTCGCTTGGGATCGCCGCAGATACGCCCGGTCGAGCGCCCGATCTCGATCGCGAAGTCGAGCTTGCGGCGCCGCGCGGTAGCCTGGATCGAGCCTGCCGCGGCGCGGGCGACCACCGCCAGCTCGACATCGGTGCGCACCATCTCGGTGCTCTCGCTCTCGGTCCGGGTCAGGTCGAGCACGTCGTCGACGAGCAGCCCGAGCCGCTCGACCGATTCGAGAATGGCCTCGAGATACCCCCCGGCCTGTTCGCTCATTGGGCCGGCATAGCCACCGTGCAGCATCTCGGCGAAACCACTGATCGACGTCAGCGGCGTCTTAAGTTCATAGCTCATGTTCGCGACGAACGCCGTCTTCACCTTGTCCGCCGCCTCGAGCGCGTTCGCGCGTTCGCGCAAGGCCTGCTCCGCACGCCGACTGTCGGTGATGTCGAGCATCGTGAACAGCGCGTTGCCGTCGGGCAGCGGGACACCCGCGAATTCGAAATGCCGGCCGTCGGCAAAGGCAACGCGGCCCCCACGCTGCTGCCGTCCGGCAGTCGCCGATCGCACGAGATCGGGGATCAGCGCCGACCGGTTGGGCGTCATCAACTTGCCCGCTGCCGCATCCGCAAAGACGTCGACACGCGGATGGCCGGCAAGGAATTCCTCCTCGAGGCCCCACAGCACCCTGAACCGGTTGTTCCACAATTGCAGCCGCCCATCGGCGGCAAACACGCCGAGCGCCTCGAACAGGTTGTCGAAGGTGGCGGTACGGACGCGAAGCAGCGTGTCGCGGGCGCTGGCGAGCTGGACATGCTCGGTGCGATCCTCGAAGATCAGCAACAGCCCGCCATCGGGCAAGGGCTGGGCGACAACGCGCAAATGCGTACCGCCGCGCAAATGCCAGATCTCCTCGCTCGCGCCGCCGTTCGGCATGGTCCCGGTCTGCATGAACCATGCGCGACGTTCGGCCTTCCATGCCGGAAAGTCGCGCACCTCGGGGAGCCGGTCCGCTTCGCGCATCCGTTCGAGCACGCGGTCGAATTCGGGACGGTCGGCGAGCCACTCCGCCCGCATCGCGAACATGCGCCGGAACGGCTGGTTGCAGAAGACCAGGCCGCGGTCGCCACCGAACTGCGCTACCCCCGCCGACAACCGGTCGAGCATCGCCCGCTGCGCCTCGGCAAAGCGCTTGGCGCCCGAGCGCGCCTGCTCGAGATCCTCGATGTCGATCGCAAAGCCCGCCACCCCGCCGGTCGGCAGCGGCACGTCGTAGATCTGGAGCGACCGACGGGCACCATCGATCGTCGCGGGCAGGACCTGCTGGTGCGGCCGCCCCTGCTCACGCGCCGCGGCGGCACCCGCCAGCGGCCCGCCGCGCCCCGATCCCTCGACGAGTTCGAGGCCGCGCGCGACCACGTCCTGCGCATCCTGGCCCTCGACGGCCGCGACATAGGCGGAATTGACCATCGACAGCCTGAGATCGCGCGCCCGGTACCACATCGGCAGCGGCGCCGCTTCGATCAGCCCGGTCAGCGCCTCATAGGCGGCACCAAGCCGCGCCGTCTCGGTGCCGAGGCGCTTGATCTCGGATTCGCTGTCCGTTGCATCGAACGCCCAGATCAGGATGCTGCCGGTTGCCCCCATCGCACCGGGCGCGCGCGCGCCGCGCAGCGTGATGGCCCGCGTCGAACCGACGGGGCGGACGGCACGGACGAAGGGCCGGCCCGAACGCTGTGCAGCGGTCACATCGGCGGTCAGCGCGGCAGCATCCTCGGGTGAAAGCCCGGATTCCTCACCCGCCAGATCCATCAGATAGCGTGGCGCTAAAATACCCAGCCAGTCCGCCATCCGCTGCGGCATTTCCACTCGTCCATCCGAGCGGACGACCGTCGCGACGGCTGGCGACCCATCGAGCAACGCGCGCATCGTCGCATTCTCGGCAAGGGTCGTCGCGACCCCGGCGCGCGCGCGCAATCCCAGGAACAGCAGCAGCCCGCCAAGCCCGAGCAGCAGCAGCGTCGCAACGCCCGCCAGAACGGTCGCCCATGTTCCGGGGACCGTCATGTCCCGGAGACACTCTTCGCAACGGGATCGGGAAACACGGTAACCGCCATGGCTCCGTCTACGCCAACAGCGCCCCCCGGGGGAAGACGGCGATCGGGAAATCGCATACGGCTGATCGGGTGCCTCACCTGCACGCTTGGCGGCTCCGGCGCGTCAGCCCGAGGCGCTGGAAACCCAATCCCTCCAGACTGTTGCAAGGATGAAACACATTGTAAAAAAACGATCCTATTCGTCTCAATCGAGTGGATCGGGCCGCGCCGCGCGGCCTAACGGCGGCGCATCGACGAAGGTCAGCGGCTTTGCCCCTTCGTCGGAATGTTTCAGTCGAGAGTATTAAATGACCCCAGTCTATCGTCGCAGTCTGCTCGCCACGAGCCTCCTCGTTGCGGTTTCCACGCTCCCCGCTGCCGCACAAACCGCGCCGGCGACGCCTGCGGCCACGCCCGAGGCAGCCGCTCAGGCAGAGGCTTTGGAGCCGGCAACCCCAACCCAGACCGCGACGGATCAGAACCCGCAGGGTGCTACAGAAGCGCCGGCAGGCGAGATCGTCGTGACCGGCTCGCGCATCGCATCGCCGTCGGCCACCGCCGCCTCGCCGCTCCAGAGCGTCGGCATCGCGCAGATCCAGCAGGCCGGCGCGATCAACGTACAGGACGTCCTGCTCCAGAATCCGGCATTCGGTACGCCGGGCGTCAGCCGCACCAATTCGAGCTTCGCGACGCAGGGCGCGGGCGTAGCGACGGTCAATCTGCGCAACCTTGGCGAGGACCGCACGCTGGTCCTCGTCAACGGCCGCCGCTTCGTCTCGGGCCTTCCGGGCAGCAGCGCGGTCGATCTCAACGTGATTCCGACGCAGTTCCTCGAGCGCGTTGACGTCCTGACCGGCGGCGCGTCGGCCGTCTACGGGTCCGACGCGGTCGCGGGTGTCGTCAACATGATCTACAAGACGAAGTTCGACGGCATCCAGCTCGACGGCCAAGTCGGCATGTCGCAATATGGCGATGGCTTCGACCGCCAGGTCAACGCGCTGGTCGGCAA
The DNA here is from genome assembly GCF_023935825.1 of Sphingomonas aerolata. NCBI lineage: Bacteria > Pseudomonadati > Pseudomonadota > Alphaproteobacteria > Sphingomonadales > Sphingomonadaceae > Sphingomonas > Sphingomonas aerolata. Next base: position 2,289,045 of record NZ_CP098762.1, read on the forward strand.
GAACTTTGCCGATGGCCGCGGCAACATCATGCTGTTCGGTGGTTATTCGAAGCAGGGCACCGTGCTGAAGCGCGACCGCTACACCGAAGCGGGCTCGAGCGCGGTCGATTCGACCAGCCGCGGCGCCTATGTGACGGATAACGACGCTGATCTGTTCACCCCAGAGCGGCCATATCTCTCGGGCTTCGCACCGCAGGGTCGTTACTATGCCGGCGACAGCACCTTCACCTATGGGCAGGACGGCGCGCTGCGCAATTGCGAGTCGGCCAATGGCACCGCTGGCTGCGTCAACGCCGATGGCACTGTCGCAGGCCCAGACGGTTTCAACCGGTCCGACTTCCGCTACCTCGCGGTACCGGTCGAGCGCTACGTTGCCGCCGGCCGCGCGAACTTCGAAGTGTCGCCCGCACTCAACCTGTTCGTCGAGGGCAACTATGCCAAGACCAAGGTGAGCACGGTCATCGAGGCGTTCCCGCTTGACTCGACCTTCAGCAACCCGCGCAATTCGGGCCAGATCCCGATTGAGACAATTGTCGGGGGTGTCCTTTACCGTAATCCGTTTGTCCCCGACGCTATCTACAATAGCGCGATTGACACCCCGATTGGTAACACGGGTCAGGGTGACGGTCTGAAGGACATCTATTTCGACCGCCGCCTCGCCGATTTCGGCCCGCGCACGAGCCGTGTCAGCCGCGACCTGTTCCGCATCGCGGGCGGGGCCAATGGCAAGTTCCTCGACGACCGCTTCAACTATGAAGTGTACGGCGTTTACGGCCAGACCAAGGAAGACCAGGTCGGGACCGGCCAGTTCAACACCGCGAACTTCTTCCAGGCGCTCAATTCCTATCGCGATCCGGCGACCGGCCAGATCGTCTGCGCCGACCCCGCTGCGCGCGCGGCCGGTTGCGTCCCCGCCAACATCTATGGCGCGGGCGCGCTCGCACCGGCGGCCGGCTATCTCGCCGTGCCGACCACGCTCAGCACGAAGGTCACGCAGACGGTTGCCGGCGGTAACGTATCGGGCAAGCTCTTCTCGCTGTTCGGCGCCGACCCAATCGGCTTCAGCGTCGGCACCGAATATCGTCGCGAGAGCAGCCGCAACGATTTCGATCTGCTCACCCAGCAGGGCCTGAACGGCAACAACGCCCTGCCATCGACGGCAGGACGCTTCCATCTCTGGGAAGGGTTCGGCGAAGTCGTCGCGCCGATCATCCAGGACAAGCCGTTCTTCCAGTCGCTGAGCGTCCGCGGCGCGATCCGCGTCTCCGACTATTCGACCGTCGGCACCACCTACAGCTACAATTTCGGCGGCGAATGGGCACCGGTCGAGGATATCCGCTTCCGCGTGATGCAGGCGCGGTCGGTGCGTGCGCCGAACATCAACGAGCTGTTCCAGGCTCCGCAGCAGAATTTCCCAAGCGTCAACGATCCCTGCATCGGCGTGACCGCGGCGACGGCCGGAACGCTCGGCACGACCTGCCGTGCCGCGTCCGGCGTGCTCGCCAACATCGCGGCGAACGGCGGCGCGTTCGCCGCGAACCAGGCCGATATCCAGGGCGTCACCAGCTTCGAGGCGGGCAATCGCAACCTCCAAGAAGAGAAGGGCGATTCCTTCACCGCGGGCATGGTGATCAACCCGCGTTCGGTCCGAGCGCTGCGCAACCTCGTCGTCACGGTCGATTACTTCAACATCCGGATCAAGGATGCGATCGTCCAGACGCCGCTGCAATACATCGTCAACCAGTGCTACCAGCAGGGCAATTCGGATTATTGCAGCCAGATCACGCGCCGTGCGGCCGCGCTCGGGCCGAACAGCGCCGGGTCGCTCGACCAGCTGACGACCAGCTTCCTCAACAGCGGTGGCGTCAAGACCCAGGGCATCGATACGGTCATCACCTATCGCCAGGATCTCGCCGATATCGGTCTCGCCGGCACACTTGGTCTGCGAGGCTCATACACGCATCTGATCTCGGGCTACACGGTGCCCCTGCCCGATGCGGATCGTGACTATTTCGCGGGTGAGATCGGTGCGTCGCGCGACCGGTTTACGACGAACCTGTCCTATGACATCGATGGTGTCGGCTTTACGACGACGGGCACCTGGATGAGCCAGGCAAGCCTTGACGACCAGTTGACCGGCGCCCGCCCGGGTACCAATCCGCTGTACCGCGTCCGTCCGCAATTCTACCTGGACTCGCAGATCCGCTTCCAGACGAACGACGGCTTCGAATTCTACGTCGGCGGGTCGAACCTGCTCAATAACAAGCCGCCCTATCTCGCCGATATCGGCGCGTCGGCCGGCCAGGATACCGATGCGGGCACTTATGATCCGCTCGGCCGCCGCTATTATGCAGGTGTCCGGATCAACTTCTGATCCCCGGACACATCGTACCTCAGGAGGGGAGCCGGCAACGGCTCCCCTTTTTTGTCCGAGCGACATGGACAAAAAAAGGGCGCGGGCCGCGGGAGGATATCCCGATGCCCGCGCCCTTCACGTCTGGAGGATGGCGATCACGCCGCCATGAACATCTCCGGCGGCAACGCCATCAGCGACTCCGCGCCACCCTCGATCTTGCGACGCAGCGCGCCCGCGTCGGGCAGGATCCGCTCGGCATAGAAACGCGCAGTGATCAGCTTGGCGTCGAGGAACGCCGCCTCGCCCTCACCGGCCGCCTTCAGCTTGGTGGCGGCAACCGCCATCCGCAGCCACATCGCGCCGACCGCGACGATCCCCATCAGATGCATGTAGCTGACCGCACCGGCGCCGACATTCTCAGGGTTCTTCATGCCGTTCGCCATGAACCACATTGTCGCCGCCTGAAGCTGGCCGTTCGCCTTTTCCAGCGCCTCGGCAAATGCCGCCGTCGCCGGATCGCTCTTGGCCGCCGCAACGTCGTCCGCGACCAGCTTGAAGAACGCCTGGATCCCGCGACCGCCGTTTTGCGCCAGCTTGCGGCCGACCAGATCCATCGCCTGCACGCCGTTGGTGCCTTCGTAGATCATCGCGATCCGCGCATCGCGGACATATTGCTCCATGCCCCATTCGGCGATGTAGCCATGACCGCCATAGACCTGCTGCGCGTTGGTCGCGATCTCATAGCCCTTGTCGGTGCCATAGCCCTTGATGACCGGGGTCAACAGGCTGATCATGTCGCCCGCCAGCTGGCGCTCTTCCTCGGTCGCGGCGTTATGCTCGAGATCGCCCTGGAGCGCGGTCCAAAGGATCAGCGCGCGCAACCCCTCGGTCATCGCCTTGCCTTCCATCAGCATGCGGCGAACGTCAGGATGGACGAACAGCGAGTCCGCCTTTTCCTGCGGCTCCTTCGGCCCGGTCAGCGCGCGGCCCTGGCGACGGTCCTGCGCATATTGCACCGCATTCTGGTACGCGACCTCGGCCACGCCCAGCCCCTGAAGGCCGACGCCCAGACGCGCCGCGTTCATCATGATGAACATCGCGGCGAGGCCCTTCATCTCCTCGCCGACCAGCCAGCCGGTCGCCGAGTCGTAGTTCATCACGCAGGTCGAGTTGGCGTGGATCCCCATCTTGTGCTCGATCGAGCCGCAGGTGACGCCGTTGCGATCGCCGAGCGAACCGTCTTCGTTGACGAGGACCTTCGGCACCACGAATAGCGAGATGCCCTTCGAACTGTCGGGCGCGCCCGGCGTCTTGGCGAGGACGAGGTGGATGATGTTCTCGGTCAGGTCATGCTCACCGCTCGAGATGAAGATCTTCGTGCCGGTGATCGCATAGGAGCCGTCCGCCTGCGGCTCGGCCTTGGTGCGGATCAGGCCCAGATCGGTGCCGCACTGCGGCTCGGTCAGGTTCATCGTCCCGCCCCATTCGCCCGACACCATCTTCGGCACGTACATCGCCTTCTGCGCGTCCGATCCCTTGGCGACCAGCGCGGCGATCGCGCCATGCGTCAGACCGGGATACATCGCGAACGCCATGTTCGACGAGATCATGTATTCCTGGAACGCGGTCGAGACGACGTGCGGCATCCCCTGCCCGCCATATTCGGGCTGGTTGCCAAGCGTCGCCCAGCCGCTCTCGACATATTGCTTGTACGCCTCCTTGAAGCCGTCGGGCGTCGTGACCGATCCGTCCTCGTGGCGGGTGCAGCCCTGCTGATCACCCGACAGGTTGAGCGGGAACAGGACTTCGGCGACGAATTTTCCGCCCTCTTCCAGCACCGCGTCGACGACGTCGGGGGAAGCCGCGTCGAAGCCCGGCAGGTTGCTGTAGCGGTCGAGGCCGACGACCTGTTCGAGGACGAAGCGCGTGTCGCGGACGGGGGGCGTATATTGGGGCATGGTCTATCCTTGCTGGTCGTTGGCGCGGCCGACTTCGAGAAGGGCCACGAAATTGGTAAGTTCGTCGATGGCGGCGTCGATATCCCGCTTCTGCGCGGTCAGCAGCGCGATCCGCGACTGGCTGCGTTCGATCACGACCTGACGCTGCGCACGACGCCCGTCGCCGACGTCGTAGAGGTCGATCATCTCGCGGATCTCGCCCAGACTGAAGCCCACACGCTTGCCGCGCAGGATCCATGCGAGCCGTGCACGGTCACGGTGCGAGTAGATACGCTGGGTGCCCCGTCGCTCGGGTGCGATCAGCCCTTCGTCTTCGTAGAAGCGAAGCGCGCGCGCGGTCACGTCAAACTCGCTCGACAGATCCGATATCGTGAAATGGTCGCGATCATGCCGCGGTTCGATCACCGCATAGGATTCGGGAGATGCCCGTTCTGCCGGGGATGCTCTGGTCGCCATGCCGAAACATTTAGCTCTCGTTTACGTCAACGTCAATCTCGGCATAGAAATTTGCCCGCCTTCGAACGCAGCGTGGCCGCCTCGGACCGCGACTCGCTCAACCGATCGACCGTCACCGCGGCAAGCGAGGCGCGTCCCGCACACAGCGCTTCGCACGCTTCGGGCATGTCGGCGGGGAAGGTGATGCGATCCCCGTCGAACCGCGCATCGAATGCGCATTTGCCGAACGTCATCTGCAGCCGCTCGCCGGAGCGCTCGACTGTCCCCGATGCAGCGCAGCTCTGAGCTTCGCCATAATCGACGCTGACGCCGATCCGGCTGACCCGCTCGGTCCCAATGATGCAGATCCGGTCGGTATCGCGCGCCCAGGAGCCCTGAAGCGCGGCACCGGGATCACCAACGATACCCGCGCTCCGCGCCGCCGCCTCGAGCCGCGAACCGGGCGTGCTCTCGGTATTGGTGATGCTCGTCGACGCACCGTCGCATCCGGCCAGTAGCGACAGCAGGAGCATGAGCCCACCACGCCTGTGGCTCATTCGGCGGTCACCAGGCCATCACCCTCTATACGCCGGAAAAAACAGGTACGTTCGCCGGTGTGGCAGGCCGGACCCGCAGCATCGGCGATCACCCATATCGCGTCCTGGTCGCAGTCGATCCGGAGTTCGGCGACGCGCAGCACATTGCCCGACGTTTCCCCCTTTCGCCACAAGGCCTGCCGGCTCCGCGACCAGAAATGCGCTTCTCCGGTCGCCTGGGTCTGCGCCAGCGCGTCGGCATTCATGTGCGCCACCATCAAGACATCGCCCGACACGCGGTCGGTGACGACCGCCGTCAGCAAGCCGGAGAAATCGAACTTCGGATCGAGCGTCAGGCCCGTGTCGCGGCTGTGTGTCATGCCCGGGGACATACCAGAAAGCGGGCGCGAAGCGACGCGAGAGATCAAACCCATTGCGCAATGTTATTACAAGGAGGCGACAAACGCGTGAACCGCGACTATAGGGCATGCTCCGCACGACGTGAGACCCGGCATGCTGACCACAAACCCTTATGATGACGACAAACTCCGTGAAGAATGCGGGGTGTTTGGCGTCTCGGCCACCGACGGCGCGGCGGCGCTTGTCGCCCTGGGCCTCCATGCGCTGCAACATCGCGGGCAGGAAGCCGCCGGCATAACGACGTTCGATGGCGCGCATTTCCATACGCACCGCGCGATGGGGCATGTCGCCGGGAACTTCGATCGCGACGACGTGATTCGCGCGCTGCCCGGCACGGTGGCCTGCGGGCATGTCCGCTATTCGACGACTGGCGAGACCGCGCTCCGCAACGTCCAGCCGCTGTACGCCGAGCTGTCGACGGGCGGTTTCGCGATCGCGCATAACGGCAATATCTCGAACGCGATGCGGCTGCGTCGTGAACTCGTCCGTCGCGGCTCGATCTTCCAGTCGACCAGCGATACCGAGACGATCATCCACCTTGTCGCAACATCGAATTATCGCACGCTGCTCGACCGCTTCATCGATGCGCTAAAGCAGGTCGAGGGTGCCTATTCGCTCATCGTGATGACGCCCGAGGGCATGATCGCCTGCCGCGATCCACTGGGCATCAGGCCGCTCGTCATGGGCAAGCTTGGCGACGCGGTGATCTTTGCGTCCGAAACGGTCGCGCTCGACGTCGTCGGCGCGACCTTCGTCCGCGCGGTCGAGCCGGGCGAACTCGTGATCGTCCAGGGGTCCGAGATCCGCTCGATCCGCCCGTTCGCGCCGATGGCGGCGCGGCCGTGCATCTTCGAATGGGTCTATTTCTCGCGCCCCGATTCGATCGTCGACGATCATTCGGTCTATTCGGTGCGGAAAGCGATCGGCGCGCAGCTCGCTATCGAATCGCCGGTCGATGCCGATCTCGTCATCCCGGTCCCCGATTCGGGCACCCCCGCGGCGATCGGCTATGCGCAGCAGTCGGGGATTCCGTTCGAGCTCGGCATCATCCGCTCGCATTATGTCGGTCGCACCTTCATCTCGCCGGGCGACAAGGTCCGGCATCTCGGCGTGAAGCTGAAGCACAATGCCAACCGCGCGCTGATCAAGGGCAAGCGCGTCATCCTCGTCGATGATTCGATCGTCCGAGGCACGACCTCGCTCAAGATCGTGCAGATGATGCGCGAGGCGGGCGCGGCCGAAGTCCATATGCGCATCGCGAGCCCGCCGACCCGCCACTCCTGCTTCTACGGAGTCGACACGCCGGAGCGGGCCAAGCTGCTCGCAGCCAAGCTCGATCTGGGCGGCATGACGGGCTTCATCCACGCCGACAGCCTCAACTTCATCTCGATCGACGGGCTGTACAAGGCGCTCGGTGAGGCCAAGCGCGCGGATATCCGACCGAAATATTGCGATGCCTGCTTCACCGGCGATTACCCGACCACGCTGACCGATCATGACGAGGGCGCCGAGGTCGATCAGTTCGCGATGCTCGCCGAACGCGTCATCTGACAAGTCCTGGAGCTAGAATGACCGACAAGCCTCTCGAAGGCCGGCTTGCGCTGGTCACCGGTGCAAGCCGCGGCATCGGCGCCGCCACCGCGATCGCGCTCGCTGCAAAGGGCGCGCATGTGGTTCTGACCGCGCGCACGCCGGGCGGCCTCGAAGAGGTCGAGACAGCGATCCATGACGCCGGTGGCTCTGCGACGATCGCGCCGCTCGACCTCGCCGAGAGCGAGGCGATCGGCCGGCTCGCCAGCGCGATCGGTGATCGCTGGGATGCGCTCGACATCCTCGTGTTGAATGCGGGCATGCTGGGATCGCTGTCGTCGGTCCCGGCGATCGATCCGAAGGAAATGGCGCAGGTCCTGACGCTTAACGTCAGCGCGCAGGCGGCGCTGATCGCTGCGTTCGATCCGATGCTGAAAAAGGCGAAGTCGGCGCGCGTGATCGGTGTCACGTCGAGCGTCGGCCGCAAGCCGCGCGCTTATTGGGGGCTGTACGGTGCCTCCAAGGCGGCGTTCGAGACGCTGCTCGGCGCTTACGGGGACGAGATGGCCGAGATCAGCGGCATACGCACCGCTATCGTCGATCCCGGCGCGACCCGCACCAAGATGCGCGCACGCGCCTATCCGGGCGAGGATCCGAACTCGGTCAAGGATCCGCAGGTCGTCGCTGCCCGTATCGTCGCGCTGGCTGTCGACGGGTTCGAACCCGGCCATTTTGAGCGCGTCGCCTAAATCCTTCCCCTTGCGGGGGGGACGATCAGCGTCGCTTCACCAGCGTCACCTGTGCGACGTCGATACCGCCACCGCGGAACCCGCCCTCGCAATACATCAGGTAATAGCGCCATAGCGCGACGAACTTCGCGTCAAGCCTTGCCGGCAGACGCCCTTGCGCGACGGCGGCGTCGAACGCGACCCGCCAACGCCGGCATGTCTCTGCATAGTGCAGCCCGAAGCTGCGTTGATCCTCCCACGTCAACCCGCGCGCCTCCGCCAGAGCGCGGAACCGCGGCTCGGACAGCAGCATGCCGCCGGGAAACACGTAGCGCTGGATGAAGTCGACGCTCGTCGAATAGGCTCCGAAGATTGCATCGTCGATCGTGATATATTGAAGCGCGGCGCGGCCGCCGGGTTTCAGCGCCCGCGCGACCGCGTCGAGATAGGCCGGCCAATAGGCCTCGCCCACCGCCTCGACCATTTCGATACTGGCCACCGCGTCATAAGTGCCGACGACGTCGCGGTAATCGGTCAGCGAGACCGTCACTCCGGTCAGCCCCGCCTCGGCCATGCGCGCGTCGACCTGTCGCTTCTGCTCGGTCGACAGGGTGAGGCCGTGCACGTCGACACCGGACTGCGCGGCAAGGGTCGCGAAGGACCCCCAGCCGCAGCCGATTTCGAGGATCCGGTCACCGGGCTGCGTACCCGTCCTGTCGAAAATCGCCTGGAGCTTCGTCGTCTGGGCGTGCTCGAGCGGTTCGGCCTCGCTGATCGGCTCGGCGAACAGCGCGCTCGAATAGGTCAGGCTGGGATCGAGCCACGTCTCGTAGAAGTCGTTGCCGAGATCATAGTGCGCGGCGATATTACGCCGTGATCCCGTGCGGTGATTGCGTCGCATCCAGTGCCAAGCGCGGGCCGAGAGTCGCGCAACCCCACCCGATCGCGCCGTCCGGCCCAGGGAGATACGGTTGCGCATGAACAGGTCGAACAGCGGGACCGGATCGGGACTGGACCAGTCGCCCGCGGTCCAGCCTTCATACCAGCCGACCGATCCGGCCGTCGCCAACCGCACCAGCGCCCGCCAGCGATGGACGGTGACGATCGGCATCGGGCCGAGTGCACGCCCTCCCAGCAAACGGCGGGTGCCGTCGGGCAAGCTTGCCTCGATACCGCCGCTCTCGAGTCCTGCATCGATCCGGTCGAGCAGGCGGTGAAATATCGGCGCGGTCAGGCGTGCGGCACTGGTTGCGCGCCCTGTAGCGGCGTCGTCAAAGGCATAAGCGGCGGTCATCGCGGCGCTCCATGCAACAGCGTCGCCACCTAGGAAAGAGGCGCGTGCCAAAAGGCGTCAGCGCGCGTGCCGCCCGGCCTCGAGCGCGCGCTCGCGTGCCTCGCGGTGACCGATGATCTTGGCGGGATAGTCGCGCGGCCGGCACCCGGACTCGTCCGGGTCATGGATCGCGTCGCCCGTAACCTTGGCGAGTTCCGGCACCCATTGGCGGATATAGTCGCCCGCATCGAATTTTTCCGACTGCGACAGCGGCGCCATGATCCGGCCGAACATGTTCGAATCGACCCCCGTGCCCGCGACCCATTGCCAGTTGACCGAGTTGTTGCCGTAATCCGCATCGACCAGGCAGTCCCAGAACCAGCGTTCGCCCTCGCGCCAGTCGAGCAGCAGATGTTTGACGAGGAAGCTCGCCGTGATCATCCGGACGCGATTGTGCATCCAGCCCGTCGCCCAGAGCTGCCGCATCCCTGCATCGACGATCGGATAGCCCGTCCGACCGGTCTGCCAGGCTTTCAGATCGGACGCCGCCGCCTTGCCGGTGCGCCATGGCAGCGCATCGAACGCCGGCCTTCCGTTGCGGCGGGCATAATCGGGGAGCGCCAGCACCACGCCTTGCGTGAAATCCCGCCACGCCACTTCCTTGCGGAACGTCGTGACGCCGTCGCCATGCCCTGACACGGCATGCCAGACCTGGCGGGGACTGATCTCGCCGAAATGAAGATGCGGCGACAGCCGGGACGTCCCTTCGGTCGAGGGGATGTTGCGGTCGTGGTCGTAATCGTCGGCGACGTCCGCGAACCGCGCCACCGCCTTCCGCGCGGCATCCTCGCCGGGGCGCCAGTCGGAAAAGCCATCCGACCAGTCGGGCTTGGTCGGCAACAGCTTCCAGCTGTCCAGTGCGTTCGATTCGGGCCACGTCTCCGGCGCATCGATCTTGCGCGGCATCGCCACCGGTTCCGGTGGCGGCATCATCTGCGACAGTGCTTTCCAGAACGACGAATAAACGCGAAACTGCCCGCCTGCTCCGGTCGTCACGCTCTCGACCAGGGCCAGCTGGTTGCCATCGTGGAGGCAGATTGCATCGCCGAGCGCATCCTCGGCCTTGCGCCACCACGGCTCGTACTGGCGCGTCGCGAACACCCGCTCCGCGCCCGTTTCCGTCATCAGCGACCGCAGCGTCGAGACCGCATCGCCGCGCCGCAGAACGAGGCGGGAGCCCTTCTTGTTGAGCGACTTGGCGAACGCCTCGAGACTGTGATGGAGCCACCAGCGCTGGGCACCACCGATCGCCCAGTCGCCGGGCGCGTCGTCATCGAGGATATAGACGGGGATCACCGGCCCTTCCTGCGTGGCGGCAACAAGCGCCGGGTGATCATGCAGGCGAAGGTCCTGGCGAAGCCAGAGAAGTACGGGTGTTGTCATCGCCTGCTGCTACACTTTGGAGGCCGTTGCGGTTCCCTTGGCATCCTCGAATGCCGCACCAAGTGTCATGATCGCAGTGACATGGCGCTCGGCAATGGCGAGCGCGTCGTCGCCATAGCCGCCGCCGACGGTGCTCGCCAGCGGGATGCCGCGCTCGATCGCCAGCCGCGCGATCAGGCGTTCGCGTCGTACCAGTCCGTCGAGCGTCAGCGACAGCCGGCCGAGCCGGTCTCCTGCAAAGGGATCCACCCCCGCCTGATACAGGATCAGGTCGGCGCCAAAGGAATCGAGCAGCGGGACCAGCGTCTCTTCCAGCGTCGCCAGATACTGGGCATCGTCGACGCCGTCAGGCAGCGGTACGTCGAGCGTCGACTGCGCTTTTCGAACCGGAAAGTTCTTGTCCGCATGAATCGAATAGGTGGCGATCCCCGGCCGGCCCGCGAGCAGGGCGGCGGTGCCATCGCCCTGATGGACGTCGCAATCGACCACCAGGACCCGCTCGACGCTGCCCTCCTCGACCAGGCGGACCGCGGCGACGGCGAGATCGTTGAACACGCAGTAGCCCGCGCCCGTATCGGCAAGCGCATGATGACTGCCGCCGGCGGTATTGGCGGCAAAGCCGTGGCGCAGTGCGAGGACTGCTGCGACCCAGGTGCCGTCGGGAACGATCGCGGCGCGGCGGGCAACGGCGGCGCTGACCGGAAAACCGATCCTGCGTTCCTTCAAGGGCGGCACGCGGGCTTCAAGAACCTCGGCGACATAGCCCGGCTCATGGACCGCCTCGAGCCATTCGCGCGGCGTCGCGCGCGGCTCGTGCCAGGCCACCGCGCTGCCATGCGCGCGCAGCAGATCGCGGATGAGCCCATTCTTGTTCCAGCGATAGGTCGACCGGGCGGGCGCCGGGGTCACATAATCGGGATGGTGGACGACATGGATCATCGCGACCGACCGCACGATTGATCCGCGCCGATCGTCGACGGCGCGGACAAACCCTGCCACTTCACCAAGGTCCGCCTCATCCCCCTGCTCCTATCATACCCGACCACCATGTCCTTCGCTCAACGCGGGGTCCTTTCGGAGGATGCATGATCGCGTGGCGCGGCTCGACCGTCTTCGGGCTTGCAGACGGTCAGGAAACACCCGAATGGGCAGGGATGTCCGATCCGACCACCCTGCCCTATCGTCCCTGCGCGGGCATCATGCTGATCAACGGAGCGGGCCGGGTGTTCGTGGGCCGCCGCAGCGACTCGACGCTCGACGCGTGGCAGATGCCGCAGGGCGGGATCGACCCCGGCGAGGACCCTGAGACCGCGGCCCTTCGCGAACTGGGCGAGGAAACCGGCGTTTCACCCGACAAGGTCACGCTTATCGCGCAGGCCCCGGGCGAGTTCGTCTACGATCTTCCCCCCGAACTTCTCGGCAAGGTCTGGAAGGGCCGGTGGCGCGGCCAGCGGCAGCGCTGGTTCCTCTACCGCTTCCACGGCGATGACGGGGATATCGCGATCGACACCGAGCATGCGGAATTCGATGCCTGGCGCTGGATCGACCCCGCCGAACTTCCGGCAGTGATCGTCCCGTTCAAGAAGCGCCTCTACGAGGAGGTACTTGCCGCCTTCGCGCCACATCTCGGCGCAAGCGGACCGCGCTGAACCGTTCCCAACGCGGCGTGGTGACGCTACGGAACCCTGTGTGCCGATCCAGCCCCTCCTCCTGTCGCGATTTTGACCCGATTATGCGCTGTTTCCGTCTCCCGCTTCTCGCCGGCCTCCTGGTGACGGCATTGGCCCCCGCGCCCGCCATCGCCCAGACCGTGATGATTCCCGAAAATATTCGGGCGATGCTCGATGCCGCACTCGATGCGGGTAATGAGAGCGATGTCTCGACAATCGTCAAATATGCCCGCGCGGCCGACCCGCTCAGCGGCGACGCGGTTCTGGCAATCGCGGAAAAATGGAAGGCCGATCGCGCCGCCCAACGCACACAGGTCATCCGTCAGGCGAGCTTCCTCGACCTCTGGAGCGGCCGCGCCGAAGTCGGCGGCTATCTCACGACCGGCAATTCGGACACGGCCGGCGGTACTGCGGTCGTCGACCTGACCCGCGAAGGCCTGCGGTGGCGGCAGAAATTTCACGCCCAGGCGGATTACCAGGAAAACCAGAATGTCGCCGTGCGAGAGCATTATCTCGCCTCCTACGAACCCAACTACAAGATCGACGACCGCGCCTATATCTATGGCGCGGCGCAGTATGAAGGGGATCGGTTCCTCGGCTATAACAATCGCTATTCGGTCTCGGTCGGCGGCGGGTACAGCGTGCTGAAATCGGCGAGGACCAAGCTCGATCTCGAATTGGGGCCGGCATATCGGAACACCGACTTCACGGACAACACGAACCAGAGCGCGATCGCCGGGCGCGGGACGCTGAATTTCAGCTGGAGGATCACCAACGGCCTGTCGGTTACCCAGGTTGCGTCTGCCTATGTCCAGCGGTTCAACAGCACGCTCGGTGGAACCACCTCACTGACCGCGAAACTGATCGGTCCGCTCTCGGCTTCGCTGTCCTATGCCGTTCAATATGAAAGCGAACCGCCGGCGGGATCGATGACGACCGATACGACCAGCCGTGCCGCGCTGGTTTACAGCTTCTGACGGTTCCCCCCCGCGCCGCGCGAGGCTAGGGTCGGGGGATGAGAGGACTTTCGCACGACGAAACAGGCGCGGTCGCCAGGCTTGATGCGGCCGCGATGCTGCAGCAGGTGGAAAGCTGGGCCGCGGTCAACAGCGGCACGCGCAACCTTGAGGGGCTGGCGACGATGGCGGGGCTGCTCGCCGACGCGTTTTCGTGTCTTCCCGGCGATATCACACTCGTCGAGCCCGAACCGGCCGATAGCGTAGCGACCGACGGGACCATCAACCCACTGGACCACGGCCGGCATCTCCATCTTCGCGTTCGCCCGGATGCCGCGATGCGGATGCTGTTCACCGGTCACATGGACACGGTCTATCCCCGCGAGCACATGTTCCAGACATTGCGGAATCTGCCGGATGGCACGATCAACGGACCCGGCGTCGCCGATATGAAGGGCGGGCTTGCGGTGATGCTGGCCGCGCTCAAGACGATCGAGGCCAGCCCGCTGGGTCGGCGGATCGGGTATGACGTGGTGATCAACTCGGACGAGGAAACCGGCTCCTTCTCGTCCGCCGCCTTGCTCGCACGCGCGGCGCAAGGGAAGATTGCAGCCCTGACCTACGAGCCGGCGCTTGCTGACGGCACGCTGGCCGGCGCACGCGGTGGCACTGGCAATTTCTCGATCACCGTCCGCGGCCGGAGCGCACACGCCGGCCGCAATCCCGAGGAGGGCCGCAACGCGCTGGTCGCGGCCGCCGACATCGCGGTCCGGCTGTCAGAGGTCCGCAGGCCCGGGCTGTCCGTCAATCCCGCAAGGATCGATGGCGGAGGTCCCAACAACGTCGTTCCCGACGTCGCCGTGCTGCGCATCAACTTCCGCCCGGCGACACACGACGACATCACCCAGGCCCGCGCGCATATCGACGCCGTCGTCGCGACGGTGGCGGCCGAGCATGACGTCCGGATTGCGGTCCATGGCGGGTTCAATCGTCCGCCCAAGCCGATCGATACGGGGGCCGCGAACTTGTTCGCGCTGGTCAAGGCGAGCGGCGCGGACCTTGGCCTGGACATCGCCTGGAAAGCAACCGGGGGCGTGTGCGACGGCAACAACATCGCGGCGGCTGGCGTGCCGGTCGTCGACACCATGGGGGTGCGCGGCGGCGCGATCCATTCGCCGGACGAATTCATGATCCCCGAGAGTCTGACCGAGCGGGCGGCGCTGTCCGCGGTCACCATCCTGCGAATCTGCGAGAACGGCTTATGAGGACGCATCTGTGAGTTTCCGGATCCGCGCGGCGGTCGATAGCGACCTCCAGCCCTTGTACGAGATGGCCAAGCTGACCGGCGGGGGCTTTACCAACCTGCCCCCCGATCGCCGCGCGCTGCGCGCCAAGCTCGAACGCAGCCACGCCGCCTTCGCACGGACCGCACCTGCCGAGGACGGCGTGGTCAGCGACGAGCTGTTCGTCCTCGTTCTCGAGAATCGCATGACGGGGGAGGTCCGCGGCACATGCCAGCTGTTCACGCATGTCGGTCAGAGCTGGCCCTTCTACAGCTACCGGATCGGCACGCTGACGCAGCACAGCCGCGAGCTCTCGCGAACCTTCCGCGCCGACATGCTGAGCCTCGCCACCGATCTCGAGGGGTCGAGCGAGGTCGGCGGCCTGTTCCTGCATCCGGGCGAGCGGGCCGGCGGGCTGGGCCTGTTGCTTGCGCGCAGCCGCTATCTCTTCATCAAGGCGCATCGCGCGCGGTTTGCCGACCGTATTCTCGCCGAGCTTCGCGGGATCATCGATGAGGCGGGTGGTTCGCCGTTCTGGGACGGTCTGGCGGGGCGGTTTTTTGGAATGAATTTCCAGGACGCCGATCAATTCAATGCGATCAACGGGCATCAGTTCATCGCCGATCTGATGCCGAAACATCCGATCTACACCGCGATGCTGTCCGAGACCGCGCGTGCCGCGATCGGCTTGCCGCACCCCTCCGGCCGGGCGGCAATGCGGATGCTCGAGAATGAGGGGTTCGCGTTCGAGAATTATGTCGACATCTTCGACGGCGGACCGACGATGACAGCGCGCACGGACAAGGTGCGGTCGATCGCGGATGCGCGCACGGCCCAGGTCGTGACGATTGCGGACACCCTGCCCGCCAGCGACGTAACGACCGAAGCGCTGGTCGCGACGGGTACGCTGGCAGACTTCCGGTGCGCGTTCGGTGCCATCCGCCCGGTGGCCGATGGCATCGCCCTGTCGCAAGGCTGTGCAGCGGCGCTGGACGTCAGCGAAGGCGCATCCGTCCTCCACGTGGCGCGCCTCTGATGTGCGGCGCCAACCTCGTCGAGATCAATTTCGACGGCCTGATCGGTCCCAGCCACAATTACGCTGGGCTGAGCCCCGGCAATCTGGCCGCGACCCGTAATGCGGGCGCTGTCGCACGGCCCCGCGCCGCCGCGCTGCAGGGAATCGCGAAGATGCGCGCGAACCTCGACCTCGGGTTGGTGCAGGGGATCCTCCTCCCCCACCCCCGCCCCGACCATCGCTGGCTCGATTCGCTCGCGACCAGGTATGCAGAGGCACCAAGGCATCTGCAGGCGCAGGCGATTTCGGCCTCGGCAATGTGGGCGGCCAATGCCGCGACCGTATCGCCCGGCCCTGATACCGCGGACGGGCGCTGCCACCTGAGCGTCGCGAACCTCGGCACGATGCCGCACCGCAGCCACGAATGGCCAGCAACGCTCGCGCAGCTGCGTATCGCCTTCGCCGACCCGGCCTTCGCGGTGCACCCGCCCGTCCCGCTGCCGTTCGGCGACGAGGGCGCGGCCAACCACATGCGACTGTGCGAAGCCCACGGCGCACCGGGCGTCGAAATCTTCGTCTATGGCGAAGCCGGCGGCCCATTTCCCGCGCGCCAGCACCGTGAGGCCAGCGAGGCGATCGCGCGCCGGCACGGGCTCGACCCCGCGCGGACCTTGTTCGTCCGCCAGTCTGATGCGGCGATCGCGGCAGGCGCGTTCCACAACGACGTGGTCGCCGTCGCCAACGAGACCGTGCTGTTTACGCACGAGCAGGCCTTTGCCAACGCGGACCGCTTCTATGAAGATTTGCGGCGGCTGATGCCCTCGGTCGAGATCGTCGAGGTGCCCAGCGCCCGCGTCAGCCTCGAAGACGCAGTCAGATCCTATCTCTTCAACGCGCAGCTCGTCTCGCGCGCCGCGGGCACGACGCTGATCCTGCCCGAGGAAGCGCGGAGCAACGCACCGGTCTGGCGCTGGCTGAGCGAGCATGTCGCGGGCAACGGACCGATCCGCGCACTCGAGATCGTCGACGTCCGCGAATCGATGGCCAATGGCGGCGGCCCCGCCTGCCTGCGCCTGCGGGTCGTCGCCGACCCCCGGACGGTCGATCCAAGTTTCCTTGTCGATCACGCCAGCCTCGACCGTATCGCCGGCCTCGTCACCGAGCACTGGCCCGAGACGGTCGACGCGAATGCGATCGGCGACGCGGCGCTCGTCGCCCGGATCGAGGCCGCGCATCGTGCCTTGCTCGAGGCCCTCGATCTTGTCGGGTTAATTGACAAATAACCCGAGTTGGCAGAATTGCGCGAGTCGCGAGCAGAGTTTTCCACTGTTTGTACGTTCACGGTTTGCTCTCCCACCGCGCAAGGGCGGCATCGGCGAGCGTCGATTGGTTGCGCTGTCGGGCGTAATGCTCGACCATCTGCAGCGATTGGCCGCTGACCGATGCGGTCTCGGCGGTTGAGCACCCGGCCTCGAGCAGCGCGATCACGGCGTTCTTGCGCAGGCCGTGCGGTACGCTGGGCGCGCCGGCAGTGGCCGAGAAAGCCTTAAGCATCTTGCGGGCGTTGTCGTCCCGCAGCGGCGCGCCGCGCGGCGTCCGGCATATCGCGCCCTCCACCCGCTCGTGCTTCGCAAGCTCCGCGCTCAGCGCGCTATGGACCGGGATGCTTAGTCGCTTCTTCGTCTTGTCTTGGCGGACCTCGACGCGATCGGTAGCAACATCCGACCAAGTCATTCTAAGCACGTCGCCGAGGCGCTGCGCGGTGTAGTAGAGCAGATGCGCGAGCAGGCGCACCATGGGGTCTTCGGCAGCGAGAACCGCGCGCAGCACATGCTGCGGCCAAGGCTCGTGTTCCCCGCCATCCATCATCGTAATTCCGTCGCACGGGTTCTTCGCGATGTGCTCGCGATCGACGGCCCAGGCGAATAGCGCGCCGCTCGTCCTGAGGAATGCGTTTGCCGCGCCCGGCGTTGCGGCCATCTTGTCCAGCACCGTCCGCATGTCGCCGCGGGTGATGCCGTTGACCGGGGCGGTCGGCAGCGCCCGCTCCAGGCGGCGAAGATAGATGTCGTACAGCTTGCGCGACGACTGCGCCAAGGCGCCGTAGGCGGCCCGCGCTGGTACATGTCGACGAGAACCGGGACCGTTACGAGGGTCGACTTCGTCTTCCGATTGCGGTGGCCCATCAGCGCCGCATAGCTTCCTCCAAACTCCATTGACCGGAGCGGCGGCAGGCGAGTCATCAGCCGCTTGCCGTCGACCACCTTGCCGGTGTCGAAATACAGGTACTCCCGGCCCTTCGACCGCACCCGCTTTACATATTTGGGCAGGTCATGCGGCAAGGCCCGGCTGATCCTTCCGCCAGTCGTTGACCCCGCCCGACATCTCGTCGAGGCTCGCGTCCAGCGCCGCGCGATCCCAGCGCGCGCCGCCCGACATTGCGACCGATCCCGGCAGCCGGCCGGCATAGACCTCCGCGTCGAACTGCTGTGGCGTCAGCTCGCAATACTTCGCGGCGTTCGCCCGCTTGAGCATGCGCGGCCAATACGGTGCTGCCCTCATCGGTTCTGTCCTTCCTGATCTGTGAAGTGAGCTTTCACGGCCAGACCAGCGGTTGCGGGACTCAGCGGCGAGAATTTTTGGGAGGCATGAACGAGGCCCGCCCTCCGGGGCGATAAGCGCACCATGTCAACTGCACGCAACGAGGCGCAGCGTGCCACGGCGCTGAGTGTTCACGGGCGAAATATGCCGTCTTCGATCCTTCATAAGATCAATGGCATAGCGACGCCGCAGTGGTATGATGACCGGGCGCGGGACGTTTTTAGGAATGCAATAAATGGACTTCCCGTGGACCGAGGCCGCAACATTGGTGCGGATGCCAGCAGCGCAAAAAGACGACGAAGGAAACGAGCTTCTGTACGAGGGGTCGTTGCTATTAATGGCCCAAAAGGTTCGTGCTATGAAGCCGATTGAACGGCGCCATCTAAAGATCTCCCTTCCTGATAGAATCGTGCGACCGCACACCTTCAAAGACGGTTCGCTCGCCGCCCTGATCGACGACATTCCCGTGGTGGGGTGACAATGTGCGCTTTCGATTGGCGCAACGGCGATTTGATTAAGCGCATTTGAAGTGCCTAGCGAGCCGTCACATGTGCCCAGCCTGTCCTGCCATCCAGCAAGACTCGTCTCGAGGTCGCCATGTTTTCTTTGATTGCACTGTATCTGGAATATCGCAGGACGAAGGCGCGAGGCGTTGCAGCTCGTGTCGTATCCGCGACTAAAACAGCTATTGCTGCCAATGACCGCGGTGCGTCGCGAACGGCCGCGGACGCAGCGTAACGCTCGACGCACGCTGACGCGGCGGTTCCGCTGCGCTAGAGCCGCTCCTTGGACGACCAGAGAGGCACTACCATGGCAGCGACGATCATCACTCCCAGCGGCACTGGTGCGATGGAGGCCGGACTCGTACTTGACGAGGAAGGCAGCCGGTTCGTCGTCCTGACGTTCAAGGAGCCACAGGGCGAACCGACGCTCGTCACGTTTACTGTTCCGGTTTTTCAGAACTACGTCGAGCATCTGGTTCGAACAGCTAAGGCCGCTAACGAGGATGCCAACTGGGGCATTCCCGGCTGAGTATCTCCGCCGCAGTATCATGCCGCGATTTTGTCGAAACGGCGTGAGGGTACGGCCGCCTGCAACAGACTTCGCGGTGCGTTCGTCGTGATTCCGGCCCCCGCTACCCGTGTGGGCTGCCCGATTGCCACATTCTTGGCTCTCACCGACGACGCCGATCGGGATCGGGCGCGGGCGCAGGCGCGGATGCTGCAGTCAAACGCGGTCTTAGCCACGTTGTTCGCCATGTCGGCTACATCAACCACCGTGGACCGCCAGATAAGTTGGCTGCGCGCCAGCCTCGACAGAGCGCAACAAAGGAACGGACGTCCGGAGGGGGCGGACCGAGGTAGTCGGGGAGAGGGGCACGAAGCCAGGCCGATCGTTTCCGCGCAGGGCGGTCATGATCTGGGGCCAGCGGTGATAGAGGTCGTCGACGAAGATCACGGCCGCGATGATCGCGATCACGCCGAGACACGCCCAGCCGGCGCCGTACATGAACAGGTTCCAGGTCATGGGCGATCTCCAAGGGTGAGGACGGCGATCATCAGGTCGATCAGGATCTCCGCGGAGACGATGCCCATCAGATCGGGGATTGGGGGAAGCGGTGCGCGCAGAGCTGCGCCAGCGGGGTCGAGGTAGCTCACTGCCCCTGCCCTTCGGCCGCGGCGCGGATCGCCTGCCCCCATGCGTGGCTGGAAACCTGCGGATCGATCGGCTTGGCGACCTCGTAAGGCGCGCCCTGCTCGATGATGGCGGGGTGCACGATGCCGACCTTGCGCTGCTCGACGGCCTGGCGCTTCAGCGTACCGGGCACCCATGCGGGCTTGCGGGGCGCCCTGAGCCGGCACACGCCGGGGATCTGGACCGTCCGACCCGCGGCCAGCGACGCCAGCACGGCACCGAACACGCGTTCGGCCATGTCCTGCGCATCCTCGGCAGCGATCCCCGATTCTGCGATCGCGGTGATGAGGTGCTTATCGACCATGAACAATGTCCAGCCACTGGGTTGCGCCCGCGGGCGTGATGATCTTGGCGCGGCGCTCGTCCCGCGTGATCGCAAGACGCGGGAGGACGAGCTCGACAGCCTTGGGCGGCATCGTCCATTCGTCGGGGTTCTGCCGCGGGCGGCGCAGGACAGCCGCAGTCGGGACCGATACCGGATCCCGCCCCTCTTTCATCAGCGTGCCGATCTGCTCGACCGTCCAGCGCGAGGTCGGGTGCGAGGTGCCCTGCCACAGCGACGAGGGGGTGGAGCCCCGTGCAGACACTCACGCGTCGCCGAGGCCCGGCGCGCGAGCGGGTTGAATACGCGGCACCGATTATGCCAACGTTCGTGTTCGCGGGTGCCGATCGCCGACACGACCTCGCCCGCATCGCCGCGCTACCCTTCTCCGAACATCCCGGCTTCTCGGTTTTTCGCTATCTTGGCGCTATCCCAACGATCGGGGACGCTGAGATAGCTGAGGCTCGGCGTATCGAAGAACGGGGTAAACGGGCAGCCAAGATGGGGCAGCGCCAGGCCTTCACCGTCGGGCAACCGGTCAAGGTCAAAGAAGGTCCCGGCGCTGGTCTCTCGGGTGAGGTCGTAAGGGACGGCGATGGCAAGTTCGTGCTCGTCGCATTCGCTGGCATCAACCTGAAAATCGGGTCTTGGCTACTTGGAACGGATGAGGTACATGATGCGCCTATCGCCGCATAAGCGAGCTGCGATGAGCGCGCTGGCTAGCCACCCTCATCCCCTCACGTAGGAGCCATGCTCCGAGCGATTGTCCTACGGTATGGTCAGATGCGACGTTACTTTGTGCTATGATGTGGCCTATGCTTGTAGGCCCACTACGCTCAGGAACTTTGTATGAAGAACGTCGTCAGCCTGGTTCTTGCATCCATCTTAGTTGCCGCTCCGGCGCACGCGCAGACGGTTAACGACGATGTCCGGTGCCTGGTTGTAACCAGTGCCGTCGGCGAGCAGGCCGAGAACGAGCCAACGCGGAAGGTCGCGAATTTGACGGCGGCGTTCTATATGGGGCGGCTGGATGGACGAGTTCCCGCAACTGTTGCTGCAGCCCTCAAGTCTCAGCCGGCTGTCGCTGGAACCGCCGCGCTGGGAATTTTTAAAGCCTGCGCCGCGAGGGCACAGGGCGCACAGGCGCGCTTGCGTGCAGAATCTCGGTGATTTGACGGCGCCAAGTAATTGAGCGTGAGATGAGGTGCGGAATGGGAGGAGCGGCGCGAGGCGCCTTCAGCTTCACCACCGCTGACCATGTAGAGCATACTCGTGCTGCGGATCGCCGAGGAGATGTCGAGCGGGTCGCGCCATCAGGGGCGCAGTGAGCGCTTGATCGACCAAGCAGAGCAGGCAGCAATCGACCTGCGGGCCGCCGTACGTGGGCGCTAATTAGTTACGGAGCGAGAGTGCATATGTCGCTGCTTGTGATCCGCTGCCACCGCTCGTTCAACTTCCTCGCGAGGAATGGGCGATGCTGCCATTAAACGATGAGCAGATCGGGGTCGGAATCTTTAGCCGAGGCGGATCCTTGTATCTTCAGAAGTGGGCTATCCAGGACTTCCCAAATTCGCTCTTCGGTATCCCAAATCTCGAAGATGCCGGGTCCCTTAATGTTTACATGCGTGCCGTCAAGAAGCTGGTACACAGTGCTCTCTCGATGCGTAATGATGCCGCTGTCGAGGTCGTGAAACCTAGTCATGTTAATCCATCGTATGACGGTGTACCGTCCTCCGCTATCGCCCTGAGCCGCAAAGCGTTCCATTTCTTTCATCTTGTGCCCCCGAGTCGCAAACTGACTCAGTATATATTGCACGTTTTCCAAGCACGTAGTTACTGATGAGCAAGCTCAAAGCTTTACCCAGCCGCCTCACATCCCTGCGGCCCGGGCTTGGTTCTTTTCCGCCTATCGAGCGCACCCGCGACGAGGACCGCATGCTGCACGCGCCTTGGCGCAAGCTCTACAAGACGGCGCGCTGGCGGGCGTTGCGCATGGTCATTCTGACCCGCGACATGTTCACCTGCCAGTGGCCCGGGTGCGGCTTTATGACTGCCGACACGTCGCAGCTTGTCGTCGACCACAAGCGGCAGCATCACGGCGATGAGGTCCTCTTCTGGGACGAGCGCAACCTGCAGTGCCTGTGCGCTCCCTGCCACAACAGCCGCAAGCAGCGCGCTGAGCGCGCCCAACGACACTGACCACGCCGCCCCACCCCCGGGGGGGAGGGTCGAACTATCGGCAGGGCACGCCCTGCTGGACCCCATAGGCTCTCACGCGCAGATTTTTTCCTCCTCACGTTTTGAGGTGCGTACTTTTCGGCCGGAGGTGCCGCGTCATGGCAACCCGAAAATCAACCTTCGACTGGACGCGCATCGAGTTTGAATACTTGGCCGGCGAAGATTCCATTCGGGAAATAGCTGATCGGCACGCAATTTCGGAAGGTGCTATTCGGAAGCGCGCCAAGGCCGAAAAGTGGGTTCGAGTGGTACGCAGGGTACGCAAAGTGCGTACTTCGACGCCTCCGCAGCCTTCGCCGCCAGTCGAGCGCGAGCGCGAGCCAGTTCCGGATGCTGCCGCAATCGCCGAACGCGGACGCGGGCTGGTGTCGCGGATGCTGGATGAGCTCGAGGCGACGACAACGCATGTCGGCGACCGTTGCAACCGCAGCCGCGGCGGCTCCGGCCTTCACCTCGCAGCCTACGGTCAGCCCTTCGACTGGAACGGCGGGGACGACCTACACCGCGACGCCCGGCGCAGTAAGCAACGGTACAATAACGTCGCGTGCGTGGTCGCTCAACGGCTCGGTCATCAGCACCGGGCTGACCGCCACCCCCGCTTCCGGCGGCACGCTGACGTATCAGGAGTTCGCGACCGGCACGGGCGGCAGCGCTTCGTCGTCGGTTTTGACGCGCACGGTATCGGCTGCGGCATCGACCCTCGTTCTTTCGCCAAATGCCCTCTCGATCACATCGAATGCAGCCGCAGGCACCTTGGTTTCAAATATCTCGAACGTACCAGCCGACGTCGCGCCAACGGTAGCGCCGAACGACGGTCGCTTGATCATCGCAGGCGATGCCGCGTCAGGGTGGAAGGTCGTCATTGGCATGTCCACGCTGTCGGCGGGGACGATCAACTACGCGGTCGCCGCGGCGGGCGCGACGAGCGCGAGCGGTGTCCTGACCGTATCAACCGCTTCGTCCACGCCCGGCGCCTTTTTCACCGATCCATTCTTCACCAACGGCATGTTCGCCCGCTCGTAAAAGGTAATTCGACATGACGATTCTACGCAAGTTTGACTCTTCGACCGCCGCAGCTGACGCGATCGAAACGCTGAACCAGACCCTCCCAGGCCGCGGTTTGATGGGTGATGCTCCAGTTGGGCAGCGGACCCCGGTGAACCTTTCGCCGACGATCGCAGACGTGACGATGACGGCATTCGCACCCCTGACCGGCCTGCCTGGCGCGACCATCTATGTTGACGGGACCGAGACCTATCAGCAGATGTACGGCGCGGGCGCGTCGCTCACGGAAAGCTCCTGCTATGTCCTTCAGACGAACTGCACGCCGGCTCAGCGCAAGGCGAACCTGACGACGGCATTCGGGACAGACGGCTTTTCGACGTGCCGTATCTGCATCGGCGCCTCGGACTTCACGCACCGCGGTCAGACCGGCTATTACACCTATTGCGACGATTGGGACGGCGTCGACGTTACCATGCCGACGTTCACGATCCAGAAGGATCGCGAGTTCATCATTCCGACGCTTCGAGAAGCGCTGGCGATCAACCCGAAGATCAAGTTCATCGCGTCTCCATGGACGCCACCTGCTATTATGAAGACGACCAATTCACTGATCGGTCGGCCGGATGGCGTGACAAGTTATTTCATCGGCAACACCACCAATTACACGGCGTATGCAAATTACTTCGTCAAGTTTCTCAAGGCATACGCTGAGCTCGGCATTCCCATTTGGGCGATCACGACACAGAACGAAGCTGGGTACACCCCACCGACTTACCCTGGTTGTATTTGGACCGGCGCGCAGATGGCAGCGTTCGTCAACATCCTCAAGCCGGCTATGAGCGCTGCTGGGTTCGGGCATGTTCGGGTTCTCGTCGGCGATCACAACTGGCATAATCTCTCGGGCTACACGGGCGCCAACGGGGGGCATCTGGTCCGTGATGTTTTCGCCGAAGTGATGGCTGGCGATCTGGTCGATGGCGCTGCTGTTCATGGATACAGCACCACCGGCAAGAATGAGTTCGAGCTGGTTCGGACGTGGAGCCGTAACGCCAAGGAGACCCACTTCACTGAAATGTGCCTGGTCGGCTCGCTTTCGAACAAGGTGTCTCTCCAGCAGCACCTCGCGAATGCCATCATCGGCGGGATCCGCGCAGGCCAGAATTCGGTAACGTTCTGGAACCTGTTCCTTCGCCCGCTGTCTGGTGGGCGCTATCAGCCCTTCGCGCCGTCCTATGCTCAGGTCGCGCCTTGCGCGACGATCTCGACCGACGGCAACGGCACGATGGTCAAACGGCCGGAATACATGGCCTTGGTGCATCTGCTCAAGGTCATGAAGCCCGGCGCTCGGCGCTGCTACAGCACGACGATCGGCGTAGGCGAGGCGAGCCTCGAAGTGCAAAATGTGGCGTTCGCAAACCGCGACGGCACCACCGGCGTCCTACTGTATAACAACGCCGATACCACCAAGTCGGTATCCCTGATCGATGGTCCGTCCGGCCTAGTGTCGTACCTGACGCTCGCGTCCGGTGATATCGTCTCGGTCAATTACACCGCGCCGAAGGGCGTCCCGGCGACCGGCACTGTGTCGGCGCCTGGTCCGGTTACGGGCCTGAGCGCATCGTCGGTCAGCAACACCAACACCTTGGCATGGACTGCGCCAGCGGCACCTGATGCTGGCGGACTCGGCGGCTTCCTCATCAAACGCGGGGCAGCTGCTGGGGCGGCCACGCTGGTTGTCGGTGCTGCTGCAGCTGGAGAGACCAGCTTCGCCGACATCGATGTCGTTGCGGGCACCACCTATTTTTATCAAGTGTTCGCTCTCAGCGCGGGCGGTCTTTCCGCATCGAGCCCTGAGGCTTCGGTCACGACCGTTGGCGCGACGACTGCGGTTCCTGGCGCACCCACCATCGCCGTGACACCCGGCAATGCGCAGAACGTCGTCGTTCTATCGTCTGCACCGGCAGACAACGGTTCGGCTATCACCAGCTACAACCTGTATCGGTCGACCACGCCTGGCGGCCAGGGGACCACGCCACTCGTTACCGGAGTCACATTCCCTTACACCGATACGGGCCTGACGAACGGCACGCCGTATTATTACACAGCGTCGGCCGTGAACGGCGTTGGTCAGGGTCCGAAAGGTGTCGAGCAGTCGGGCACGCCAACCGTCGCCAGCGCGAACGTCAAGCCGGGGCCGGGGTTGCTTATCTCCGACGATACCGGTGGAAATGCGCAGACTGCAAAGGGCGCCTTCCCAGGTAGCGGCTGGTCGAACACCAGCTACACGTACACGCCAGCGACTTCGGCATCGAGCAATCGGAATGCGGTTATCGGCCCTGATGGAGTAACGCAGGACGCAAGCACGCAGACGTTCACGAACACTGGCACGACTAGCGGCTATGCCAGCGTCGAGTGCGGGACACCCACGGCCGTGGGCTCTGGTACTCTGACAGGGTCCATTTGGTTGCGCGGTAAGGTAGGCGGGGAGCTTCTTGAACTCACGCTGATGGCTGATCCCCATACCAACATCCTCAAGCAGAACATCACGCTGACTACATCGTGGGCAAAGTACACGATCGTACAACCTTCTCCTACCGCTGCGAACAAAGCCGTTCTTGGCGTCGGATACCGGCCCAACACTTTCAACGGCTCTATGTCGTTCGATAGTGCTTGGCCGAACCTCACGAAGTAAGGGGCATATGACCATGATCCGACATCTTCTCGCCTTCTGTGCTCTGCTCGCTACTCCGGTCGCGGCGCAGACCGAACACATAGTCACGGGCGCAAGTCCGCCCGCACGGATCACGGTCTGCGCGGGTGACACGCTGGTCCTGAGGAAGCCGATCGGCCGCGAGCTGTTACCTGACGGCTCGCGCGCGCCGGGCTGGCTTGGTTGGAACGACCGGAGCCGGTTGGGTTCTGCCGGAAACTGGTTCGAAACAGTCGGGGCCACGAAGCTTCGTCTTGTCGGCATCCTCCATGGCAAGGGTTGGGTCTATGTCCCGGTGGACGCGCGACCTTGCGCGGCACCGGTGGCGCCTGCGACGGCTGTGGGCCCCGCAGCACCCGCAAACCATACCGCGCACGTCGAGCCGCTGTTCGGCGCGAACCTCTCGGGCGCCGAGGCCAGCGGCGGCGACACGATCCGGCCGTCGCTCGAAGACTGGAAGGGGTATATCGAGCGGCACGGTTTCAAGCTGATCCGCTACCCATTCAAGGATGATCGGATGACGTCGGCGCGCATCGCCGAACTCAAGGCCAATGTCGCCTATGCACGCAGCAAGGGCGTGCCGGTGATTCTCGACAACCACACCTATCGATGGGATGCGCCAGCCAAGGCGATCGCATTCTGGACCGGCTTCGCACGCAACTTCCCCGACGACGGATCGGTGATCCTCGACTTGGTCAACGAGCCGCGCGGCTTCGACGACCCGGTATTGACGAACGACTGGATGCAGTGGGCTCGCGATTCAAAGATCATCATTGCCGGCCTCCGCGCCAACGGGATCAAACATCCGATCGCTCTCGAATGGCCGCAGTGGTCGGCGACTTTCCGCTTCGACAAGAAGGAAGGGGCGTGGAAGGCATGCGAGAGCGCCGGCTGCGCGCTCGATCGTGATACCAGCGGCCCGCTCGATCCGCTCAACCGCACGTACCTCAATGGCCACCGCTATTTCGACAAGGGATCGAGCGGCACCAGCAAGGATTGCGACGTCAAGACCAGCGGGTTCGTCGAGTTCGCCGAGCAGCTGCGCCGGCGCGGCCTGAAAGCCTACATCACCGAAAGTGCCTTCGCCTCGCACTACGGAATAAAGCCCTCGTGCGCGGCAGTCGGTACCGAGGCTCTCGCGGCGCTGCGCGCGAACAGCGACGTCCTGCTCGGCGTCACCTGGTGGGGTGGCGGCCGCGTCTGGCCCGAGAGCTACATCTTCAAGATCGACCCGCCCAAGGCCGCTCGCTTCACCGCGCCGACCTCGAGCTATGTCGAGCAGCTGACGGGGCGCTAACCGTCCAGCATGAAAGGAGGTGATGCCCATGACCGGGTGCACCGAGTTTCGCCAGTCCGGCCCCTGCCTGATCGCATGGCAGGGACCAACTCCCGTCGCGCAGATCGCGTGGGATGCCGCTGAGAGCGGCTGGTACATCAACTTCTTATCTGTCGAGCAACCCCAGTTGCTCGCGCCGCTTCTGTCGAAATTCCGGAAGCTATGGCGCCGCAGCGGCAAGCCGACCCTCTCGTTTCACGCATCCCCCGATAATCAAGTCATCGGGAGGCTTATAGGGATCCTCGGAGCTGAGTGCTTCGCGGGCCTCTATACCATTGTCGACTTGGACCATCACAGTAGGAAGAAGCGCCATGAGCAAGACCGAGAACGCACGCTCTAAGAAGCTCTCTCCCAAGGGTAAAACCGAGTACGGCCGCGATCGTGCGAAGGATGCTGACGCCAATAGCGGCACGTTCAACGCCACCCTGGCGAAGCTGCACGCGGGCTATTACGACGCGATGTGACTGAGGCGCCCGGTTCGAAAGGGCCGGGCGTTTCCCCTCTGGGACTTCAGGTCCCCGCCTACGCCGAAAGGGTGGCGGGCCTGCAACCAGAATAGCACCTACACCTCCCGGCCATCATGCTAGTGATTTTCATCGTTACACAGTCAACATGCTGCAATTAAACTAAAAAAGGTTGTGTTAACCTTAAACTGAAAAACTAGCGACTGCCGCTGCACGGCTATATCTCTTTGGCGGCAGATCGTCCCAAGTCAGGAAATTGTAAAAATACTTCACTCGACACGGGTTTATGCCTGAGGCAGGCATTCTGCCATGATTGGCAGACACATACCCGCCCTTGATGGAATTCGCGGCTGCGCAGCAGTCCTGGTTGTCCTATCCCATCTCGCACGGGTTGGTTTGACCGATACGACTCCACAGTTTTCAGGACCCGCTGGGGTTCTCTTATTCTTCGTTCTCAGTGGCTTTCTGATGGGCCATCTTTACCTTTGGAAACCAATGGATAGGCCTGCGATCGTGCGATACCTCATCGCCCGTATCGCGCGCGTTGTGCCGATCTACTATATCGTCGTCATAGCAGCATTTTTCATCTCCCAGGTCTCGGGCCCCGATTTCATTTACTACATGTCGGCAATGGCGACCTTTAAGCAATTGTTATTCGTCGGTAGCTCGCATGTCTTTTGGTCTATCCCGCCAGAGTTTCAGTTCTACTTTGTCTTCGTGGGAATATGGGGGCTAGTCGCGAGCGGCAAAGCAGTGAAATACCTGCCCGCCGTGCTGTTCGTTTCCGCTCTGATATTTTTGGCCCGGCCAGTGTTTCCAGGCATAACGGTTTTTAGCCATTTGCATATTTTCCTGACTGGGATTGCTGTCGCACTTATTAGGCGGCGCATGATCGAAGGGGCCGTGAGTCAGGCTGTGGTGTCCTTCGTTCAAATCGCGTCGACATTGGCCGTGGTTTTCCTGCTACTATCGCCAGTGAATTTTCGTGAGATGCTTTCGGAAAGCTGGCAGCACGACGGCGCGGTTTACGGGCATATTCCTATTGCGCTGGTAGTAGGATGTTCGATCTTGTCGTTTTCTATCGACACCGCATTTGCACGTTTCGTTTTCGGCAACTGGGCAGTTCGACAACTCGGGGCGATTAGCTTTTCGCTATACCTGCTGCATGAGCCCGTTATGGACACTGCTCGCCGGGTTGCTGACGCTGCGGGCATATCGTGGCCGGGACAAATGGTCATCGCCTTCGCGAGCGCCTTGGCGGCCGCAGTGATCTCCTATCGTTTCCTAGAGATGCCGCTCCAAAATATCATCCGAGGCGCCGCGACGAAATTTCTAGCACGCAAAATGCCCGCACCTGTCGCGGTGATGTGACTTCGGCCTAGCCGACCCGCGGATACGCATATACGGCGCGCAAACATCACGCCCGCCAGATGACGCAATTATTTAGTCGACGCGGCGTGGCGCGCTGACCTGTTCGAGCTGATCCGCGCACCGTCCGACCCCGGCTGGCTGCTGCTGACCAAGCGGATCGGGGATGCCGCAGCTATGCTGGAAGCCGCGCGCGCTGCCCGCGAACGTCGCAGCATTTAGTCGGCCCTAATAATCCCGCAACGCCTCGTCCCCTGGGGGGTAGCGCTTTTCAGTCGGCTTCAGTGATCGAATTGCCGTCCGTTCGGACTCCGGTAAAGCTGCCGAGGCCCGCCTGTTTCTGCCGCCAATCGCACCGTTTTACCCGAAGCCCCGCATTATCGTCGGAATGGCCTTTCCATCCGCCAAGTTCACCAAGCTTTACACTCATCACAGAGCAGTTCGCCCGCATTCTTGGCATTACCGCATCGGCATTGATGTGACAGCGTGGCGGTTCGACTATTCAACATCGCTCTGCTGAGCCACCTTGCGGGCCAAAAATACACCCTCACTAGTAATGGCCAGATCGGCACGACGCCCTCGCTCCATCAAACTTCGCGTGCCTTTACAGACATTTGGCATGTGTGACGAGTGATGCAGGTTGCGCGAATAATTTCTTAGTGCCTCATCCCCGGGAAGGTGGCGCTCTTCGGTCAGGTTCATTGATCGGATCATCGTCGACCCTGCCGCGCCCCGCGATGCAGCCGCCGAGGCCTCACGGTCTTCGGTCGCTTGCCGCACTCCCCGGACCGAACGTTGTCGGCACCTGCGGGGCGCAAACGCACGAAGGATTCTACTGTAGATCGTTCACCCTGCCTCTTGAGGACACCGGATCGTCGTACTGACGTCAATACACTACTAGCAATTAGTATTAATGAACTATTAACCTTTTAACGTCGGTTACGCCGAGATGGTCGGCGTTTTCTATCAGCCTAGAAGGGGACCGAAAATGCGTTATTGGATCGTCGACAAGCCGATTAAGTGATCAGGGCGCCCGAT
Organism: Sphingomonas aerolata; assembly: GCF_023935825.1. Classification (NCBI taxonomy): domain Bacteria; kingdom Pseudomonadati; phylum Pseudomonadota; class Alphaproteobacteria; order Sphingomonadales; family Sphingomonadaceae; genus Sphingomonas; species Sphingomonas aerolata. Next base: position 2,319,425 of record NZ_CP098762.1, read on the forward strand.
TCGAAAGAGCCGGGCGTTTCACCGAAGCCGCAGCGACTTGTCTGCGGGCAGGTAGAGCGCTTCGGTCGGTTCAACGACTGGATGATTAAGGCGCCGGTTGCGAACTAGTGCGGTTGTGCTGCTTGCAGGCTTCCCGACACTAACCCGCGCATGACGTTACGATGTAGTAGGCATTGGTTTGGTTTCGCGACACCCTCGCCCCCTAGAATGAAATTGTAACTAGTCGCGATCAGTATTTCTGCCATCATTCTCGCATGATGATTCTGTACGGCGTACTCGCGGTCGTTTGGGGCCTCCCAATCGCTATTATCCTGGCAACCTCAGTTGGCTATGGTGTCTCTACTCGGTTCGCCCGGTTTATGCGGATACACCTTGGGCTCTGACGCCACCGATTAGAGGCGGTCGCATTCATCGCTGCGGCGACGCCCGTTCGATCATCAGGTAAAGCCTGGGGCTGGACCTTCGCCTGCCTGTACGGCCATCGCGATGATGTGTTGGATAACTGGCTCCGGAATGGCGTTGGCCACGTCAAGCCCGAATTGATCGCGATAAGACCAAGCTACCCAGCCCGAGTACGTAGCGAGCCCCGGTATATCGATTGAGAGAAACCGTCCGACAGTGACCCCGTATTCTGAGCGAATCTTGAAGCCCAGGGTAGACACGTTTTGAATGATTGCCGAATGCTTATCTCCGAGAGACGTTATGAGTACGGCCGGATGACTCATGGCCGTTCGGTTTGAGCACCGCCGATCAAGCGGATTGTTGCCGGCATTAGCCATCGAGCGGCGATAGGTGTTCATGGGGCTATCGTCCGTCAGGGTCGCTAAGATCTGGTTATGTCTGGATTTAACCCCGTCCCGTGGCGCATTGCAAAGGCCCACCGCCCCTTGCAAGTTCTCGTTATGACACACTTGTCACAGCAGCATTTTATGAACGATTATTCCGCGGGTCGGGTTGACGCATCCGCCCGTGTTAATCGTGTCGACAGCGGCAGCAACACGCGCCCAATCGCCGATCTCGGCTTCGGGGCCCACGATCTGCAGCAAGGTATCGACCATCGGCTCTGATACAAATAGCCTACGTGCCTCGACGATCGTCATCGCCTTAAGCCAAACTTCTCGAGTGCTCGTCATAGCCCGAGCTTACGCCGCCTAATCTCGATCGTCAGCGTGTCCGCTATCGGATCGCCGTCATTCCTATCGGTTTGCTCGTCTGCCTCTAGCGAACTACGATCATCGCGGAACTTAGTGACATCGGAATGCACTGACGGTGTGGTCATATCCTAGAACTATGCGCGATTGCCCAATCCGAGCAAGGTATCACGCCCCGCAAAGACACCTTCTGAATAACGTCCAGAGCGGCAGTAGAGCGTCCAGCCGTCGTGACGAAATTTAAGCAGCGTCTCCATGACAGGGCTTTAGAATGACGCTTCGAGGCCTTCATCGAGGCCTGAAATTACCCATAGGACATGGTGTCGTTTTGAGGCACATTTACTGCATTCATAGGTCGTTAGTACGTGCTAGGTACAACGAGACGCGAAATTAAGACGTCGAATTTAGGTGCGCGTGGTCTTGCACGCATTCTGTTGGGACAGTTTTTTGCAGACCTTTGGTGCCCCACTTTCGCCGATGCTCGAGAAGTTTGCTTTAAACACAGCCTTGGCAGAGGATGATTGTGCGGCCATAGTGGCGCTTCCCCTTTCGTTACATTTCTACAATCCGGGCAAACATATAATAAAGAACGACGCCACGTCTACGGAATTTCAGGTTCTTGTCTCAGGGTTTGCTATTGCATATAAAGTTACGGGTGATGGATTTCGCCAGATTGTCGGCTTTCGACTACCGGGTGACATAATTAACATTCAGCATATGCAATTTCCGTATAATGATTGCAGCGTGCAGGCGACAGCGTACTGTATGGTAGCCGCGGTAGACGAGACGCTAATCCGCAACTTGACCTGCAAGCGCCCGATCATTTTGAATGCGATAATGGCAAGCGCTCTGATCGAGGCCTCGATTTCTCGCGAGTGGATCGTGAATATCGGACGCCGTAATGCCCGAGCGCGGATAGCGCATCTGTTCTGCGAGCTTGCGAGTAGGCTTGATCCATGCCGGCTAGCAGAAGATCAGCCATTTAGGTTGCCTTTGACGCAGCAACAGATTGGCGATGCTGTCGGATTGACAGCGGTTCACGTCAACAGAACGATCAAGGGTCTGATAAAGGACGGCCTTCTCGAGCAAGACCGCCACCTAATTTCGTTTCCTGCCTGGGACCAGCTCAAAAGCGTAGCAGGCTTTAACCGTCGCTACCTCCAACTCGATCAGAAGGCCGCTGCACTCGGACATTCCCAATGACGGATCGAGCGACCGGCGCTGAACGGAAAATACCCGCCGACATGGGCGCGCGCATAGCTCGACGGAAAGCAGCTAGATTTGATAGTTTTCCATTGAAGGCTCGCCGCAGCGCGGAAAAAACGCTGTTAGAAAGCGTAATGCGAAAGTCTGCACGCTTAAGCCCTATGTCCGCTCTCGCATGGATCGCGCCAATTTGGGCGGGGCTTTTTGTCCTCGATGCTGTGACGGGCCCGCTCTACTCGTTGAACTCAGCTTACCTTGTTCCACTATGTCTAACGACTTGGTGCTTCGGACGGATCGCTGGCCTCATAGCCGGCACCTCGGCAATTGTCACAACGCTACATTTAAATGGCTTCGCCGATCAACTGTCAGCTAGGGCAACCTCTATTACTGCCGCAGCGGCTGTTTGGAATGCCTCGATGCTTGTCCTTGGAGTGATCTTTATAATCCTCCTCGTGAGTGCATTCCGTCGAGCGTTCGACCACGAGAGCAGGAACGCGTTGATGGACCCACTCACGGGGCTGGGCAACCGAAGGTCCTTTCAACGTGAGGGCAAGCGACAAGAGTCTTCGGCTGCTCGAGATCGCAGGATCCTATTGTGTGGCGTGATAGACTTGGATGGATTTAAGGCGGTGAACGACCAGTATGGACATGCCGCAGGCGATGAGGTGCTGCGTATCGTCGCCCATGCGCTCAGCGCGTCCGTTCGGCCTTACGATATCACTGCACGCCTTGGAGGTGATGAATTTGCGTTTTGCTTAACAGTTCGAGACGAGGCCGCGGGTGAGCGAAAGTCTAGCAGCATCCATCAGGCGTTGATAGCTGCGCTGGAAACCTCACAGTGGCGTGCAACGTGTAGCTTGGGCGCTGCCACAGGAAGCGACTTTGAGCAGGCCATTCGAATTGCCGATAAGATCATGTACGAAGCAAAGTCGATCAAGAAGTCTACGGCCTCCTAGTGACAATCAACACGAATATGATGAACTAATAATAAGCATTTTCGTCGCAGCGAAATTGAAAGCGGGGCTTTACAAAAGTCTGCTTCAGAGGCTCAACGCCTATTGTGGTTGACCCGTTCTAGTATCTCGCAACGCACACCTTCGCACCATATACAACCAGTGCAACAGCTGAAGCGCGAGCCTAAAACAATCAGTTCATACGGTGCACTTTTCAAGTGCGATTACAATCAGTCAGGCTTAAGTTGCAGCCCAGCTTCCTTCATCGCCACCTGCCCGAGGGCCACAGCGCTCGCGTCTATAAGCGAATCCGCGAGTTTGATGGCCGCTGCGGGGGAAAGGGTCAGCGTGATTCCTGCTCCTTCAAGCCGAACGCAGCTTTTCCAGGGCGTCGCGGTAAAGCACTCAGTATCCAGTACGACGACCATCCATCTCCTATCGTCAAGCCGCAGGTGCCTGAATGGTCTAACGTATCATATTATAGATTGATTATGCGATTTATCTTAAGGGCATAGCGACGTTGTCTGGATCTCAGCAGCATCCGATGCATAGGCCTGGTGGTCCAAGCCTCCGAGCCACGCTCAGTGAGACAGCTAACGGTCGCGTAGACACACCAGCGGTCCGCTCCGCCCTGCGCTGCCTCTGGCATCACTGCCCCGAGCGCTGGTCCGTCGTGGTGTTTGGGAGGGCACGCAGCAGGATATCTAAATCGGTCGGAGGCAAAGTGTGACGGCCTTATTCAACGACATTATGCGGCAGCTGCGTCGATCGGGCGCATATACCGAAGCCAGCAACGCGCGGGCAGCATCCGCAGCAAGAATTTGCAGTTAATCGACTTTAACCGCATGAAGTTGCAATTACTAAACAGTTCTAATGCATAAATCCCCTTGTCGAAAGACGAGCACTTTTAACTTTGGGGGTTCAAATGCGCTACTGGCCAATCGGCAAGCCCATTCGCGGGTAATATTATCATCATCTTGAGAATAACCATTGTCATCATTGACACATTCCGCAGGGTGTAAACAAGTCCGTGACTCGGACAATGGTGAACCTTACAACGACTGAGTTAAAATGCCCGGCTTTCCCAGCCGGGCATTTTTTGCGTTCGCGACCACGTCATATTCTTTACCGGCATCTTATCGGTGCAAGCCCGATGAGCAAGGCCAAGGGGTTCCCCTGCCTGTTACATAGCAGTGTACGCAGTCTTAGACAGACCGCCTACCATATAACGAATTAAAGGCGTTCGTTACGCCACACTACTGCAACGGCCCTTCGTTGATCGCATCGACAGCTGCGGCGACGCGCGCCCAATCGTAGTGGTCTGGATCATCACCCATTATATCGAGCAGCATAGCAACGACGGGCGCGGATTCTCGCGGGCCATGTGTCTCGATGACCGCCCACGCCTTCAGCCACACTTCTCGATCACTCATCATCGAGCAAGGCTATGCGTCAGCGGCCGAGCCGGGCAAACTATCTGCACAGCGCAATAAGCTTCTTTAAGGGTCCAGCCTTCCGACGAGTGCTCCAACAGCAATCACGGCCGCAATGAGCGCCCAACCCTCCCACGTTCGCGGCGTCCATCCTATGCCAACAACCTTCGGCTGAAACCATGTCCTAGGATCGTTCATTTTAACTCCGTTACCGTCGAGTCGTCGGTAGACTTGGATAGGATAGACCTTACGACACGCCGGGCAAAACGTTACATCACCGCTATGAACGACCTGACCACCTCCATTGTCGGCATCTACTTCTCAGACGAGGACGAGAGCAAGAGCACCTGCCTGTGGAGTGCAAACGGTGTTCGCCTAGGGCAGCGGTCGGGTTGCACCTGGAGCCGACCAACTCGCACAACGAGCACAACGTTGCCATCTTCAGCGAGCGCGGCATTCAGATGGGCTATGCCAGCGCTGAAAGTGCGCCGCTGATCGGCAAGCGGATGAAGGAAGGCAAAGTGATCGCAGTCTTTCATGCAATGCACGTAAGTGGCGTCGACATCAGGATCCGGTTCGGAGGCGGGGTGCCTACCCTGCCCGACCCGGTCCCCGATGTTCCGAAACGTCCGCCTCCCCGGCAGGCGCGGCCGGCACAGAGACCGGTCTACGATCCCCACGTGTTCTATCCTGATGAGGAAGGGCCGGAATGGGCAGCGTGATCAGGAAGCCGATGGGACCGTTCGAACCTACGGATTTAGATCCCGTGCTGTCAGACGAGATGCGGCTCGTTTTCATCGATGTGATCATGCGGTGGGCATCGGTAGACGGTGCTGTATCCCGACTGTTCGCATCGTTCCACGGGCTAGACGACATCACGCATGCCGACGACATTAGCGCGCACCCGACGAGCGCGAAGCTGCTAGCAATAAAGCGACAGGCTGCTCTATCGAACAAGCCTCTGGCCGCGGGCATCGGCAAGCTGAAAAAGCAGTATGAACACTTTGCTGGGGTCAGAAACCAGATCGCGCATTGCCACTGCGCCGGAGTAATGCGCTCGGATCCTGCCCGGGCGGTCTTCCTCCAATATGCATCCCGAGGTTCAGGTGGGCTGCTCGTCAATGCAATCCACCTCGACGATTTCCGAGAGACGATCCGGTTCGGCCAATACCTTCGGGACGAAGTCGAACGGATCGACGGGATCATGCGCGCAGCCGGGGCGCCCCTCACTGGGCCGATCGACCCCGCGGCTTGAGATCATGCCTCCCGCCCCGACCATCTGGTCGCGTAGGGTCCAGCGGCTATGCAACGTCGATTAAACAAAATTGGTTTGCCATACCGGGGCAGTCGCTTTATCCCATTCCTGGCCTGCTGATAGCATCCTGTCAGCATCGGCACCCCTCTTCCCTGGGCGGCTTAGGCTGCCCTTTTTTTATGCGCGAGCTAGATGTGCACGTGTTCTAGCCCAACGACGAAAGGCCTGAGTGAGGCGCCTCACCGATCGCTGTCCGCTGCTGGTGACGGGCCAAGGTGCATCCGACGAGCAGTTGCTGAGATCGCTGACGCAGCTTCAATGTGGAGCGTGACAGAAAGGCCCATTGATCAGCACCATTTGCCAAGACGCTCAAACCGAGGGACCGCATGTATCGAGGTTCATGGCGGTAAGATCTGTCATTGCGCGGTGGCCTCGGTGATCTCGTCGACGGCAGCGGCGACCTGGAGCCATTCGCTCCATTTGGGCTCCTCGTCGAGACTGTTCACGATGGCGCGGATTGCCGAGCCCGCCTCTCGCGTCCCGTAGGTCTCGACGATCGCCATCGCCTTGAGCCAGACTTCTCGGTCAGTGATCATCCACGAAAGCTATGCGGGGCCGACCGATTTATGCAAATTATCCTTATGGGCGAATTAACCACGTCCATTGTCGGCATCGACTTCCCGAACGAGGACAAGAGCAAGAGCAACCGGCGTATGGAGTGCATGCTCTGCGCGCCTGGCGACGCGGTCGATCTGCGCCTCGAGCCGACTAACCCATTCGACAATAACGCGGTCGCCATCTTCAGCGAGCGCGACGCTCAGCTGGGCTATGTCAGCGCGGAGCGGGCGCCGCTGATCGGTAAGCGGATGAAGGAAGGCGAGACGATCGCCGTTTTTCAGGCGATGCACGGAAGCGGCGCTTACATCCGAATACGGTTCGGAGGCGGTGTCCCTACCCTGCCCGACCCGATCCCCGATGTGCCGAAGCGCCCGCCTCCTCGCCAGGCGCGGCCAGCGCAGCGACCGGTCTACGATCCCCACGCGTTCTATCCGGATGAAGATGGTCCCGAATGGGGAGCCTAAACCGGACTGCTACTTGCCTACCGCTTGCGCCCGCTTGGCAGAAACAGAGACCACGTCAATCTGAAGTAAACCACTAGTTCGATGGTCGCTATCACCCAAAAAGTTCTCTTCGTCGCTATCACGCATGCCGCACGTTTCGGGCCTTCCGGACAGTCGCCCATCGTGAAGATGGATAGCACGATAAGGCCGCCAAATACGAACCCGACGCTCCAAATGATTAAAACGACGATCTTCAACGGGTTCACTGAACACTCCATCCCCGGCTACCCAGCTCGCGCACCTATGCGCCGTTCAACACGCAAAGTCTCGCGGATGCTATCCTGATGAGGAAGGCCCCGAGTGGGGCACTTAGGGCTCATACCCTTCTAAAAACGGGCTGCCCCGACCTGCGACAGGACTAAATCCTGTGAGGTAAGTTCGCGTCCAGTTTAGCAGTTCCAAGCCGTTCAGGTCGTCAGAATCGTTTCTTATCTCGGCATAGGCAAGTCCGAGCCGTTCACGAAAGTCCGCTTCAGTGCCTGGCATGTGCTTTTCCAGCACCTGAACGAGCACCGTAACCATCACCGCCGTCGCGTTCTTTGTCGTCTTCAGACTCTCGTCGGTCACCATTGTCATTCTCCTTGTTCGGAGAGACTATGTGCCGCGACCGGATCGGTCCAGAGGCGCACCGAGCGGTTTGAATCTCCCCTGTGCCGACCATCTGGTCGAGGTAGGTCCAGCGCTTCCGGCCGCTCATCGTGACGAGGACTGCGGCCGATCTCCGCGGGGACTTGATATCGCATGCCGTGGAGCAATCTGCTGGCTGGGCACCTTGGCCGGCCAATGCACGATGCCATCACCATGAGGCTTGCATCCGAGGGCTTGGAATAGGTCAGCACCGTCTGTGCGGCGGGGTGCTACGGACAGCATATCCTGCTGGATGACTGCGCAACGGGCAATATTTGCCTGTATATCCTTATCAGCGGCGGCGCCTTCATATATTACTAGCCCGCCAACGGCGATGGTCAGTATAGTCGCGATTGCCGTTGCAAGTTCGCCCTTGCCGTCGTCCGCTAAAGCGACAGAATGCCCGGCAATTATTGCGAGCCCGGCACCAAGGCCTATCGTTGCAAGGTGGACAGGGTTTGCAAGCGCCATTTCCCCCTGGGCAAAGAAGCCGACGACAACGGCCGCGAGTCCAAAGCCCCAAAAGTGCAAGATCCAACGATCATGTTTATCTTTTAGGTTCATGCGGATAAGTTATCCCGTACCGATCCGAGTGTCCATGCACTGCCCGGCCTCGGATCAGCCACAGGCGTTCTCTAGATTGCCCTGTGCGCGGGCAAAGTCGAGCAATGCTTGGCCTTCGGCGGTAGGAACCCAGACCATGTCACCGTCGCTGGCCTCGATGCCGAAGTCGTTGGCTGGGTCGTACAGCCGCTCTTTTGTCAGGCCGATCTTTTTGCACGTAGCCTGCAAGTCGCAGCCGTCCCAGTCGTAGCCCTCCTGCATGTGTTCGATTGCGGCGGCAAAGAGCCGGGCGGCCGCGATCATAGTTTCATCGGTCATGCTCTCGCGCTCCTGTATCGGGGATTGAGGGTGTCGATGATCATGCGCGCTCCCGCGCGGCGGCTTCGCGGCGCTTGCGCTCTTGGTCGACGATGTAATCGGCGGCATGTTCGTCATCGGGGTGAATGAAGCACCCGTCGTAATCGGGCGCTCGCCGGTGGCGGACGCCCGTGCCTTTGAAGGTGAACGCAGAGTCCGATCGCCACTGCCAGCGTGCGCCGCCGATCGTCCGATACAGGGCGGCGCCTTGCTTAAGCTTCGTCATGCGGCGGCCTTCCGGATGAATCGCTGATGCACCGCCATCGCACTGACGATCGCGACCGATCCGGCGAGGGCATAGACGAGGGACTCGGCAGCGCCGGCGTCCGGGCCGGTGATCCGCCGCCAGACCGCCGCCTGCGAGATCCCGATGAAGAACGACGTCCCGGCGGCCCATCCATAATTGCCGTGGTTGACGTTCCTGCTCTGGAACCCGAGGGCGAAGACCTGGACGAAGCTGACCAGCGCGAGGATGACGAGCGTCATGCGGCCCCCGTCATGCAGCCGCAGCCGCTTTCGCCGGGCAGATAGTCGAACAGCAGATCGGGGCGACGGCGCATCCGACGCGCGAACTGGTCGAGCGTCATTGGCTTCTTTTCCTTGTTCCGCCGGTCCGTCAGGATCGAAACGTCCGCGCCAAGATATGCCCGCACCTTGCGCTCCATCATGGCGTCGTAGGCGAACCGCAGGGGCTGCTTCGTGTGGCGGTTCTGCCAGTGGGCCTGACCACCCTTGACGCACATGCCCCCGCAATTGTCGTGCAGGTAGCCGAGACCGTAGTTGCGCGCCGGCGCGACGCCCAGCTGCTCGACGGGCGCATAGAAGAGGCTCGGATGCTCGGTCGGGTCACCGATCAGCGGCGCGCAATAGTTCCACCCCTCGGCCGCCATCCGCGGCCCCACGCCGCCGCCCTCGCCATCGTCGAAGCGATGCGATTCCCAGTCGCCGATTCAGATCGCGAACGTGTCGACCTCCGCGTCGCAATTCTCTGCCCGCCACTGCGCGAAGAACTTTCGCTTCAGCATCTCCGAGCAGGGATCGATCCGGCTGTTTCCCAGGTAGCGGCGGTCGCGGAACACCTCCCAAGGGTCGCGCCCCTCAACCAGCCAGATCAGTTCGGGTATATCCGCCATCGCGCGCTCGCGGATATCCGCAAGCCAGGCACGCCAATCCGGATTGCCGCAATACTCTTCGATCGGCGTGCTCGCTGCGGCCCGGTAGTCCGGTGCAGCCTCGGCATCGATCGTCCAATCAAGCTTGCGGCCTAAGACGTTGGCTGCACTCTCGATCAGGAACCGGTACGTGTCCGCGTCTTCGTAAAGCGTATCCGTGAAGACGAGGCGATAATCGGCGTCCGGGTGCTGGGCGCGATCGACCTTTGCGGCGCGGAACGAACCCTGCCCGCCGCTATAGAGCGTGTAGCGCGTCATGCTGCGCAGGCCGCCGAAATAATTGGAATGACGCTCAGACGGTTTTCCATTTCACACCCTTTCTCTCGGTGGAAACAGCGGTAGTTTTCTGGTATTCTCACGTCGGAAGCGCAGAATTCTGCCGTGTCGGGTTAATTGACAATTAACCAACTCCGACCCTGCGCAAACGGCGCAATTGCGCGCTTGGCACGAGCGTTGCTAGGTTGCCGGAATGTGGAAACGTTTCTGCCGCCTGTTCGTGATCAAGACCAAGTTCGAGGCGTATCTCGTCATCTACGGGCTCGGTCTCGGGGCGGTCGAACGTGGCAGCCATTATCTGGAGCAGTATCCGGGTTATGGCGGCTGGCTGCTCGCGGCGGCCTGTTCGACCGCGGTATTCATGGCGGGCGGGAGGCTGATCGACTCGGTCGACCAGTCGCGCGACTGATCGCGCTATTGCGGCCAACAGTATAAGTTCGTCGCACACCGCGTCGGCGGGCCTATCTGGGAACGCAATGACCGGGCTCACACATCTGCAACGCCTCGAAGCCGAGAGCATCCACATCCTGCGCGAAGTCGTCGCCGAGGCCGAGCGCCCGGTGATGCTTTATTCGGTCGGCAAGGATTCCGCCGTGATGCTGCATCTGGCGAAGAAGGCGTTCTTCCCCGCGCGCCCGCCCTTCCCGCTGCTGCATGTCGACACGACGTGGAAATTCCGCGCGATGTACGACCTACGCGATCGTGCTGCAGCGGAAGCCGGGATGGAACTGATCGTCCACACCAATCCCGAGGCGAAAGCGCTCGGGATCAATCCGTTCGACCATGGCAGCCGCCACACCGACATGTGGAAGACTGACGGACTGAAGCAGGCGCTGACCGCGGGCGGCTATGATGCGGCGTTTGGCGGCGCGCGGCGCGACGAGGAGAAGAGCCGCGCCAAGGAGCGCATCTTCAGCTTCCGCTCGGCAAGCCATGGATGGGATCCGAAAGCACAGCGCCCCGAACTCTGGCGTCTGTACAATACGCGGATCGCGAAGGGCGAGAGCATCCGCGTCTTCCCGCTGTCCAACTGGACCGAACTCGACATCTGGCAATATATCCTGGCCGAAGGGATCGAGATCGTCCCGCTCTACTTCGCCGCACCGCGGCCGACCGTCGAGCGCGATGGCATGCTGCTGATGGTCGATGACGAACGGTTCCGCTTTCGCGACGGCGAAGTCGCGGTCGATCGGTCGATCCGCTTCCGGACGCTCGGCTGCTACCCGCTGACCGGCGCGGTCGAAAGCGGGGCCGCGACGCTACCCGACGTCATCCAAGAGATGCTGCTGACGACGACCAGCGAGCGTCAGGGCCGCGCGATCGATCACGATCAGGCGGCGAGCATGGAGAAGAAGAAGCGCGAGGGGTATTTCTGATGTCCGCCTATACGCCCGAGGCGCTGATCGCGTCGGATATCGACGCCTATCTCGATACGCATGCGAACAAGTCGATGCTGCGCTTCATCACCTGCGGCTCGGTCGATGACGGCAAGTCGACGCTGATCGGCCGGCTGCTCTATGATTCCAAGACGATCTTCGAGGACCAGCTCGCAGCGCTCGAGGCGGACAGCCGCCGGGTCGGCACGCAGGGGCAGAATATCGACTTCGCGCTGCTGGTCGACGGTCTTGCCGCGGAGCGCGAACAGGGCATCACGATCGACGTCGCCTATCGCTTTTTCTCGACCGAAAAGCGCAAGTTCATCGTCGCGGACACGCCGGGGCACGAGCAATATACGCGCAACATGGTCACCGGCGCGTCGACTGCAGACCTGGCCGTCATCCTGATCGATGCGCGCAAGGGCGTGCTGACCCAGACCCGCCGTCACAGCTATCTGGCGCACCTTGTCGGCATCCGCGAGATCGTGCTCGCGGTGAACAAGATGGATCTGGTCGGCCATGACGAGGCGCGGTTCGACGCGATCGTCGCGGACTATCGCGCCTTTGCCGCGTCGATCGGTATCGACCGCTTCACCGCGATCCCGCTGTCGGGGCTGACCGGCGAGAATGTCGCGACCCAAGCGGCGACGATGCCCTGGTACACCGGTCTGCCGCTGCTCGCGCATCTCGAGACCGTGCCGATCGACGTCGACGCGCGCCAGGCGCAGCCGTTCCGGCTGCCCGTGCAATGGGTGAATCGCCCCGATCTCGATTTCCGCGGCTTTGCCGGCATGGTCGCCAGTGGCACCGTGCGCCCCGGCGACAGCGTCCGCGTCGTCCCGTCGGGAAAGACGACGACCGTCGCGCGGATCGTCGCGCTCGGCGGTGACCTGACCGAGGCGGTCGCCGGCCAGTCCGTGACGATTGTGCTCGCCGACGAGGTCGATTGCTCGCGCGGCGACGTGATCGCCGCCGCCGATGCGCCGCCCGAGGCCGCCGACCAGTTCCTCGCGACCATCGTCTGGATGTCCGACACGCCGCTGGTACCGGGCCGCAACTATCAGCTGAAGCTCGGCACGCAGGTCGTCGGGGCGACGGTCCAGCCGCCGCGTCACGTCGTCGACGTTAACACGCAGGCCGAATTGTCCGCCTCGACGCTCGCGCTCAACGATATCGGGGTCGCGGAGGTCTATGCTGATCGCGCGATCGTGTTCGAGCCTTATGCCGACGGTGCCGATCTCGGCGGGTTCATCCTGATCGACCGCGCGACCAACGCGACCGTCGCGGCGGGAATGATCGGATCGGCGCTCCGCCGTGCGCAGAACGTCCACTGGCAATCGATCGACGTCACGCGCGAGGCGCATGCCGCGCAAAAGGGTCAGTCGCCCAGGATTCTCTGGTTCACCGGCCTGTCGGGCTCGGGCAAGTCGACGATCGCGAACCTGGTCGAGAAGAAGCTGTTCGCGCTCGGCCGGCACAGCTTCCTGCTCGACGGCGACAATATCCGTCACGGGCTCAACCGCGACCTCGACTTTACCGAGGCCGGCCGGATCGAGAATATCCGCCGGATCGGCGAGGTCGCACGGCTGATGGCGGATGCCGGGCTGATCGTGCTGACCGCGTTTATCTCGCCGTTCCGCGCGGAGCGGGACATGGTGCGTTCGATGGTCGCTCCGGGCGAGTTCGTCGAGATCTTCGTCGACACGCCGCTCGCCTCTGCCGAGGCGCGCGACGTCAAGGGACTCTACGCCAAGGCACGCGCGGGCGAGATCGCCGACTTTACCGGTATATCGAGCCCGTATGAGGCGCCGCAGCGTCCCGATATCCGGATCGATACGACCCGCGAGAGCCCGGAGGCCGCGGCCGAGCGCATCGTCGAACATGTCATCGGCGTCTGGAGCTACGACCTGTGACGACCGACCTGACCGATGCGGGACTTGCGCGCTCGGTGGCACTAGAGGCAGGCGCGCTCCTGCAGGAGATCCGGGCGCGAGGGACGATCGCGGGGGCGGCGATGGGGGCTGCGGGCGACCGCGAGGCCAATATGCTGATCATCGACCGGCTGCGCGCCGAGCGTCCGGATGATTTCATCCTGTCCGAAGAATCGCTCGACGATCGCAGCCGCTGTGCGGCGCGGCGCGTCTGGATCGTCGACCCGCTCGACGGCACACGCGAATATGCCGAGGGCCTTGATGACTGGGCGGTGCATATCGGCCTCGCGATCGATGGCGTCCCGCGCGTCGGAGCGGTTGCCGTGCCTGCGCGCGGAGCGGTCTTCGCGACCGACGATCCGGCACGGCCCTGGGCACCCGCAGGCGAACCGCTGCGGATCGTCGTCAGCCGCTCGCGTGCGCCGGACATCGCGCGTCGCGTCGGTGTCGCTATGGGGGCGACGCTGGTACCGATGGGATCGGCGGGTGCCAAGGCGATGGCTGTCGTCGATGGCCGGGCCGACGCCTATCTGCATGACGGCGGCCAATATGAGTGGGACAATTGCGCCCCGGCTGCGGTTGCGATCGCCGCGGGACTGCATGCGTCGCGGATCGACGGCAGCCCGCTGGTCTACAACTGCGTCGATCCGCTGCTCCCCGATCTCCTGATCTGCCGTCCCGAGCTGGCCGAGTCGATCCTCGCGGCCCTGACCGCAGCGCGCGACTAGTCGGCCTTGGACCTCACGTGGAGATAGCGGCTCGAAAAGTCCGCGACCTCGCGCAATGCGGTCCAGCTGGGAATGCTGATCCATCGCCTGGTGCGGACGATCAGCCCTTCGCTTTCGAGCAGCTTCATCGTCCGGTTGACATGGACCGCGGTCAGCCCGAGCGCATCACCGATCTGTTCCTGTGACATCGGCAGCTCATAGCCCCTGACCCCGTCGAGACCCTGCGCGTCGAGCCGCGCTGCGACTTCACACAGGAAATGCGCCAGCCGGGTCCGGGCGTCGCGCCGCCCGACGTTCAGCGCCCATTCGCGGAAGATTGATCCCTCGACCAGCGTGTTGACGAACAGCGCATGCCCGATTGCCGGATGCGACAGGGCTAAGCTCTGCAGCGCCGCGCGCGGGATGATCGCCACCTCGGCGCGCGTCAGCGTCTGGACGTTGTGATCCGCGAGGTCGAGAAACAGATGCTGGAGATCGAGCGGCTCGCCGGGAATGTGCAGCGACACGATCTGCCGCAGCCCGTCGCCGGTGACCTTCTGGCGAAACGCATAGCCCGAAACCAGCACCGAGCAATGCTGGAGACTGTCGCCCTCGCGGACGAGATAGGCCGACGCGTCGAAGGTGCGGACTTGGTGCGGCAGGGCCTGGATCGCCTCGCGATCACGTCGGTCAAGCGTCGCATGGGTCTCAAGCTTCCGGATCATCAGCGCGAGGGGCGATGTTGCAGTCTTTGCGGGGGTCGGGGACGATGGAGCGATGGCCAACGCAGTTCTCCAGTCGGTGTGACGGGAGCGCGCGCATCTCTCTGTCGTCGGCGGTCAGGAACGGACCAACGATGGTAGCGCTATAGCAGGCTGGCGCGCCACGACCAGCACTGTCAATCGGGGGTTAGTGAGAGAGCCTGGCGCTCAGCGCGGATGCAGGCGGGCCAGCGCAACCCCGGCGAGGTTGTGGGACCGGCCGACATGACGGATCTTCACGGTCTCGAACGTCGCGGCGAGCGTCTGAAAGGCGTCGCGGTGCGCGCGAAGCTCAGCCGATCGACAGCGCGCGGTGCCGCGCGCCTGCCCCACCACCAGCGCGGAGTCGCCGCGCAGATCGACCGAGACCGCGCCAAGATCGCGCGCAACTCGCAGCGCATGGATCGCCGCCAGCCATTCCGCATCACTGTTGGTGCCGTGACCGCAATCGTCCAGGATATGGGTCACGCCGCGAACGACGACTCCGATCTCGATGCGCCCAGGGTTCGGACGACATCCGCCGTCGAAGAACAGCTTAAGCGGAACGCTGGACATCGTCGTCACCATCCGGGGACGTCCGACCCGCCCAGGCGAGCGCGCCGCCGACGACCAGCAGGATCATGCCTGCCTTGCCGGACCCTCGACGCAGCGCACCGAGCCCGCCGACCGCGAGCAGAACCGACGGCATCGGCGCACGCGCGGCCCGCGATGCGGCCGCGGTCTGCGCGGTACGCACGCCACGGCGCGGTTCTGCTATCTCGGGTGTGTCTGATGGAGGGGGGGCCGTCACCGTCGCATCGGCGACGGCGGCACCGCGCGCACCGGCCGGACGTTCGGGCCCGGTGGTCGTATCGCGGGTGGTGCGATGCTCGAGTTCGGCGTTGAGCTCGGCCCCGAGGAGGAAGACATAGGCGGACAGCCACAGCCAGGTCAGCAGCACGACCACCGCGCTCAGCGAGCCATAGGTCGCGCCGTAATTCCCGAAATTTGCGACGTAGAAACCGAAGCCGACCGTCGCGGCGAGCCAGATCAGCGTCGCTGCAAGCGACCCCGGGGTCAGCCACGCCCATTTGGCATGCGCGCGGTTCGGCCCGTACCGGTACAGGCACGCCGCTGCTGTGACGGCGAGCATTGCCAGTACCGCATAGCTGGTAAGCCGCAGCAGCGTCAGGACGAAATCTGGCGCCCCCGGTATCATGCTGTCGAGCAATGCGAAGGCCGCGGTCGACAGCGCGGCGGTTAGCGCCAGAACCACCGCGCCCGCGGTGATCGAGAATGCGAGGATGTACAGCGCGAAGAACCCGCGGGTCTCGCGTTCCTCATAGGCGATGTTAAGCGCGGTGACGATCGACGATGCCCCCTTCGACGCACCATAGAGCGCAAGCGCGAGCGCGAGGATCAGCCCGAACCCCTTCTTGCCCTCGGACGTCCCGACAACGGTGGCAAGCTGGTCGCCGATAACCTTGGCTGCGTCCGCCGGCAGCACCTGGAACAGACCGCGGATATTGGCGACGACGGTCGCCGTGTCCGCGACCAGCCCGTAGATCAGCACGATCGAGGCGAGCAGCGGCACGATCGCCGCAAAGGCGTAAAAGGCGGTGCCGGCGGCGATCAGCCCGATATTGTCGTCGCTGGCTTCCGCCCAGCTGCGCTTCAGCACCGACCACCAGGTGGCCATCGACATCGACCACGGGCTCGTCGCGTCGACGGGCGCGTCGCCGTTTGCCACTGCATTGCTCACTCAAAGATCCCCTTGGCCGCCCATCGCGCCGTCCCGATCCCTTGCAAACGCCGCGGCCGCGATTTCGTGCCGCGAGCGGAACAGGTCAGAGATCGCGCAACGCCCGGGCTGGCCTGGCGCTGAGGATCGGCCAGGCCCCGATCAGCCCGATCGCCATCGTCAGCCCCGCACCTACGATCAGCGTTGCGAACACCGCCGGATAGCTCGGCAGCCACGTGAACGCGAAGACCTGCGTGACGACATACCACGCCCCCCCCAGCCCCAGCAGCAGCGCCACCGCGGACAGGATCACCGTCAGAAACGCATATTCGAGCGCCTGGACGCCGAGCACCTGGAGACGCGTCGCGCCGAGCGTGCGCAGGATCACGCCGTCATAGGTCCGCGCTTCACGCGCCGCGGCGATTGCGCCGATCAGCACAGCGATACCGGCGAGGATCGCAACCGACGCCGCCGCGGTGATCGCGGTCGCCATCTGCCCCACGATCGTCCGCAACTGCCCCAGCACGTCGCGGACCTCGATCACCGAAACAGACGGAAACCGCGGGAGCAGCGCACGCATCACCGCCCCCTCCTCGCCACGGTTGAGATCGATCGTCGCCGCCAGATTATGCGGTGCGTCGGCGATCGCGTTGGGCGAGAAGACCATGACGAAGTTGAAGCCGAGCGTATCCCAGCTGATCCGCCGGAACGACGCGATCCGCGCGCTCCGCTCGACACCCAGCAGGCTGTACTGGATCGGATCGCCGATCTTCAGACTGAGCGCCTTGGCCAGCCGCTCGTCGATCGACACCAGCGGCGGCCCGGCATAGCCGCGCGGCCACCAGCGCCCGGCGGTGATCTGGCTGCCGGCGGGCAGCGTCTCGGCATAGGTCAAGCCGCGTTCGCCACGCAGCGCCCAGGCGCCTTCGGGCAAGGTCTTGAGATCGGCGACACGCGTCGTCGCATAGCCCGTGATCGTCCCGCGCATCGCGGGCACGGTGATCACCACCGGCTTGCGCGCGGCCTCAGCGACCGTCCGGCGGAATTCGGCTTCGCGCTGCGGCGGGACGTCGAGCGCAAACAGCGCAGGCGCGCGCTGCGGAACGGTCTGCGCGATATTCGCATCGATGCTCGTCCGGATTGCCGCCAGCAGGACGAACAGCGTCAGCCCCAGGCCGAGGGCGACCACCAGCGTGCCGGTCCGAGCGCCGGGACGGTGCAGTGCTGCAATCGCAAGCCTGAGCAAAGGCTGGCGCGCCCGCGGCAACCGCGCAGCCGCGATCCGGATGACCCAGCCGAACCCGGCAAGGAGGAGCAGCACGGCCGCAACCGCCGCGAGGAATGCGGCGCTGAGCCCGGGCTGTTCCGCGGTCAGCAGCGCGAGCGCAACGAGCGCAAGCCCGCCACCGGAAACCCAGGGCAGCGTCCGGCGCAACGGTACGCGCCGCTGGCCGGCATTGCCACGCAACAGCACGACCGCCGGCACGCTTCCGGCTTCGACCAGTGCTGGCGCGGTAAAGGCCAGCGCGATCACCATCCCATAGGCGGCGGCAAGCAGCAGCGGCACGGGCTGCACCGCGAAGCTCGGCGCGACCGGCAGCACGTCGCCCGCGAGCGCGACGATCAACGGCACCGCCGCGGCGCCGGCGATCAAACCGGCTAGAATGCCGATCCCGGCAACAACGACGATCTGGATCAGGTAGACCCGGGCGATCATCCCGGACGTCGCGCCAAGCACCTTGAGCGCGGCGATGCTCTGCCGCCGTGCGGCGAGATAGGACGAGACCCCATTCCCGACCCCGATACCGGCGATGACGAGCGCGGAGAGTCCGACGAGCAACAGGAACTGGCCCATCCGCTGGACGAACCGCTCGGCACCGGGCGCTGCACGGTCGCGGGTCTTGCTTTCCCAGCCCGCGGACGGGAATGCCGCCTTGATCCGGTCGACCGCGCGCGTTGGCGCGAGTCCCGACGTGAGGCGGACGCGATATTTGGTCTCGTAAAGGCTGCCGGGCTGGATCAGGCCGGTCCGCGCAATCCCGGGCAGCGAAACGATCGCGACGGGCCCCAGCGTAAAGCCTTCGCCCAGCCGGTCAGGCTCCTCGGCGAGGACATGGTCGACCACGAACTCGGCCGTACCCAGCCGGATCCGGGCGCCGCGGCCGACGCCCAGCCGGTCGGCGAGCGCGGGCGCGATCCAGATCCCCGAGTCGCGCGGCGGTTCCGCTACGCCACCATCGGCAAACCGGACCGTGCCGTAGAGCGGATAGGCGCGGTCGACGCCCTTCAGTTCGATCGGGACGCTGGCCGAACCGCGAACCGCCGTCGCCTGCATGCGCACCGTCTCCGATACGGTGCCGAGCGCGGCCATCGCGCGGCGCTCCTCGAGTGTCGCAGCGCGTTGCGACGTGGCGAATTCGACGTCGCCACCCAGGATCGTGCTGCCGCGACTTGCCAGTTCGCCGTCGATCGCGCGGGTCAGGCTGCCGATCGCCGCCAGCGCGCCGACCCCCAGGAACAGACAGGCCAGCAGCAGTCGCAGGCCGCGAAACCGGAGGTTGAGCTCGCGCCTGGCCAGACGCCAGGCGAGCCGCCAGTCGGTCATGCCCCCGCGCCCGTCACGGACCGCAACTGATCGCGGACGATACGCCCGTCACCGAGTTCGACGACCCGGTCGCACCGCGCCGCGAGGACCGGGTCATGCGTGATGATGATCAGCGTCGCGCCGGTCGCCGCGCGTCGGTCGAACAGCAGGTCCATCACCGCCGCACCCGTCGCGGCATCGAGGTTGCCCGTCGGCTCGTCCGCGAAGACGAGGTCCGGCCGCGGTCCCAGCGCGCGGGCGATCGCCACACGCTGCTGTTCCCCGCCCGACAGCTGGGTCGGATAATGCCCGGTCCGGTGGCCAAGCCCGACCGCCTCCAGCTCATCGGCGGCGCGTGCGAACGCATCGGCCATGCCGGCAAGCTCCATCGGGACGGCGACGTTTTCCAGCGCCGTCATCGTCGGCAACAGATGAAATGCCTGGAGCACGATGCCGATACGACCACGCCGCGCGCGCGCCAGCGCATCCTCGTCGAGCGCGCCGAAATCGAGTCCCGCAACCTCGACCTCTCCGCCGCTCGCCTGTTCAAGCCCGGACAGCACCGCCATCAGCGACGACTTGCCCGACCCTGAGGGCCCGAGCAGCGCCACGCTGCTGCCCCGCGCAATGTCGAGATCGATCCCCTTGAGGATCGCGGTTGCCGCACTCGCGCTGCCGAGCGTCAGCGTGACATTGCGGGCCGATATCACCATATCGTCGGAGGTTGATCGGGACATGGAGCACTTTACGTTGGAGCGATACAGGCCTTCATATGTGGCAGTCGCCGCGGTTCTCCAAGCACTGGTCCTCGCGGGGTGCGATCGGGCGGCGGATAGCTCGGCCCCTGTGGCGGCCACCCGCGGCGCGGGCAACGACACGGCCGTCGATGGTACGGCGGTCGCGATGCCGCCCGCGCCGGCCGGTCGCGAGCGCCTGATCCTGGCCTTTGGCGACAGTTTGTACGCGGGGTACGGCGTCGCGCGCGGTCACAGCCTGCCCGACGTGTTGCAGGCGACGCTGCGCCGCAAGGACGTCAACGCGACGATCGTCAATGCGGGCGTCTCGGGCGACACCAGCGCGGCCGGGCGCCAGCGGTTCGCCTTCGCGCTCGACAGCCTGCCCCGCAAACCCGATCTCATCCTGCTCGGACTGGGCGGCAACGATGTGCTGCGTCAGATCGCGCCCGCCGAGACCCGCGCCAACCTGACCGCAATGATGGACGAGGCGCGCCGCCGCAAGATCCCGGTCGTGCTGACGGGCATGCGGGCGCCCCCCAATCTCGGCCCCGAATATCAGGCGGCGTTCGACACGATCTGGCCCGATCTTGCCAAGACCTATGGTGCGGGGCTCTACCCGTTCATCCTCGATGGCGTGATCGGCGACACAGCGCTGATGCAGCGCGACCATGTCCATCCGAACACACGCGGCATCGATCGGATCGCCGATCGATTTACGCCGATCATTCTGGGACAGCTCGATAAAGGCTGATACGGACCAATCGGCCTGTTGACGACCGGACGAACCGCATGGTTGAGCATGGGGTCACGAGCGGCCGTAACGGGCAGCCGAGATGGGCAGCCGACAGGGGCCGCCGACAAGGGCGAATGCAGGGGCGGAACGATGCATCGAAGTGGGTTGATCGCGCGGCTCGAACGCCATCTTGCGCTGACCGAAGAGGAACGCGCCGCGATCTCGCGCGCCGAGCAACGTGAGATCCGGCTCAAGCCCGGCGAGATCCTGATGGCGGAGGGCGGGACGAGCCATGCACTGTTCGTCGTCCATTATGGCTGGCTGCATTCGGCGGCGAGGCTCGCGGCCGGCGGCCGCCAGATCCTGCGCTTCCACTATGCCGGCGACCTGATCGGCACGTCCAGCATCGCCTGGTCGCAGGCCTCGGCGACGCTGACCGCGGTGTCGGACTGTACCGTCACCGAACTACCCAAGGCCGATCTGGGCCAGATCTTTCGCCAGCAGCCGCGGCTCGCCGGGCTGCTTTATGCCATCGCCGCGGCAGAGAATGTCGCGATGAGCGATCGGCTTACCTCGATCGGCCGAAAGGGCGCGGCGGAGCGGCTGACCACGCTCCTGCTCGATATCCTGGCGCGTCTGCGGGTCACCGCGGGTGGCGTGATCGATTCGTTCGACCTGCCCCTGACGCAGAGCGATATTGGGGATGCGCTCGGCTTGACCAAGGTGCACGTCAACCGGACGATCCGCGCGCTGGAGCGTGACGGCGTGATCGAGCGCAACGGTCGACGGGTCCGGATCCTCGACCCGGAGCTTCAAATGCGGCGGACGGGCTTTGTCGACCGCTACGGCGAGATCGAGACGGCATGGCTGCCGCCCGCGCCGTAACCACGGCGCCAGTCCGTTTGGCGGTCAGTTCGGCTCGACGACGAAGAGCGTCACGCCCTCATATTTGATGTCGTGCGGGTTGAATACGGCGTCGGGCCGGAACCCCTCGTCGATCACGACGATATCCTTCAGCCCGGCGAGCTTGAACGTGCCGAGCTTGATCTCCTTGGGCGGCTGTCCGTCGCGCTGCAGCGTGACCGCGTCGACGAACACGTCATCATGCCGCGTGAACAGGATATGCGGCGCGAGTTTGACATGCATCCGGTTGTAGACCGCGGTCACGCACTGGCGCAGCGCGATCGCTTGCAGCAGCAGCGCGTTGGCGTTGCTGGGGACGGAACCGGGTGTCGAAGAAGCAGGCATATGGTGCATCGCAGCATTCTTTAATGGTGTCGCGGCGTTCGCACGAACGCCGGCGGGGTGACAAGCGTAAACCGACGCTGCGGCGGGCTCAAGCCGCCGCGTCGACGCTGTCGGTGTGGACGTCGAAGCCCACCAGCCGCGCTGGCCCGAACGTCGTCGTGAGCGCGGCATCGGTCGCATCGCGGCCGCGCGCCATCAGGGTCCGGCCGATCCGCGGCTGGTTGTGTCGCGCGTCGAACGTATGCCAGCGCCCGCCGAGATAGACGTCGAACCAGGCCGAGAAATCCATCGGTGCGTCGACCGGGGGAATGCCGATATCGCCGAGATAGCCGGTGCAATAGCGCGCCGGAATGTTCATGCAGCGGCACAGCGTGATCGCGAGATGCGCGAAATCGCGGCACACGCCCTGCTGTTCCTGATGCGCATCCCAGGCGGTCTTGGTCGCCCGCGCATGATGATAGCCGAACTCGATATGGTCGTGCGTGAACTGCACGATCGCCTGCACGCGTGCCCAGCCTGAGGGCACATGCCCGAACAGCGACCAGGCAGTTTCGGACAGCCGGTCGGTCTCGCAATAGCGGCTGCCAAGCAGGAAGACGAGGATCTCGTCCGGCAGGTCCTCGACGGCATGCTGGATGGCATCCGGATCGGCCGGGTCGGGCTGCCCGTCATCCTCGATCGTGAAGTCGCACGACAGCGTCAGGCCGCCGGCGGGGACGGTCATCCGCGTGCAGACATTCCCGAACGCGTCGAGATAATCGTAGATCGGGACGTCGGGGCTCGCGACGATCCGGTGCGGGGTGACCAGATCGCGGTTGCGCGACGGGTGAAGGCTCAGCATCGCCATCAGCGGCGTCGGAACATCGGCCTCAAAGCGAATATCATAGCCGGCGCGGATCAGCATGCGGTCGTCTTTCTCATGCCCGGACCGGCTGCGGCGCGAGCGGGGTTGTGGCTGTAGGGGCGGCGCTCGGCTCGTCGACCGCGATGTCGACCGAAACGGTCATGTCGAGGAAACTGCCGGGGAACCCCGCCCAGCTTCCCGAGATCGGCACGGCCTGATAGATATCGCGGGCGATCGCGACGCGGATCAGCCCGCGACTGCCGATGATGCCGTTGGTCGGATCGAACTCGACCCAACCCGATCCCGGCAGATAGATGCGGACCCAGGCATGCGTGTTGCCGCCCCCCGTCCGCTGCTCGCGGCTCGATGGATTATAGACATAGCCCGACACGAACCGCGCCGCGAAGCCGAGCGCGCGCGCCGCTTCGATCATCAGCATCGCATAATCGCGGCAGGTACCCTTGCGCCGGGCAAGCGTCTCGATCGGCGACTGCGTCCCCTTTTCGGGGCGCGGCACATAGGTGAAGTCGCGCCGGATCGCCGCGGTCATGTCGGACAGCATCGCCAGCGTATCGGTCCGCCCCGAGGGATCGAGGAACCGCCGCGCCCAGCGATCGATCTCGCGGTGCGGATCGTGATGCTGGCGCTCGATCGACCGCAACAGGTCGGGCATGTCCTCGGACGAATAGGTGAACGGATAGGAGCGTGCGTACTGCTCGATATCGACCGTCGCGAGTTCGGCGGGGCTGTGATCAAGCCGCACCCGGCTGTCGAACACGAGTTCGCGCGCACGGCGATCGAACGTCGCGATCGCCACCGAATTGCCGAACACGTCGTGCAGCCACCGCACCTCCGACGGTTCGGGGGTTATGGTCAGCTCGGCCGAAATCAGCTGCTGGTCATAGCTTTCGCGCGGACGGACCATGATACGGTGCTCGCCAAATGCTACCGGTTGCCGGTAAGTGTATCTCGTCACGTGAGAAAGTGTGAGAAATGGCATTCAGGATCCGTATCGCATGACCAACCGGACCGAGGGACCGCTGATCGCGGCAGGAGACAGGCCTCCGACCGTTATCGTCAACCCGAAAGGCGCATCATCGTTCCTCCTGATCGGCGATCATGCTGGAAACTCAGTGCCCGTGTCGCTCGGGTCGCTCGGTCTCGACGATGCCGAGCTGGGGCGGCACATCGGCTGGGACATCGGCGTCGGCGAGGTCGGGCGCCTGCTCGCAAACCGGCTCGACGCAGTCTTCATCCATCAGACCTATTCTCGGCTGGTCGTCGACTGCAACCGGAGCGAGACGCAACCCGATGCGATCGCCGAGACCAGCGACGGCACGCCGATCCCCGGCAATCGCGACCTGAGCGAGGCGGATCGAGCCGCGCGATATGCCGTGATCCATGCGCCCTATCATGCGGCGATCGCGGCCGAGATCGCACGCCGGGATGCCGCCGGACAACCGACGATCCTGGTTGCGCTGCACAGCTTCACCCCGGCGATGCGCGGCGCGGACGGGGCGGGATTGCGGCCCTGGCATATCGGAATCCTGCACGATGGCGGCGACACGCGCTTCGCCCTCGCGATGCTCGAGGTCCTGGCGGGCGAGCCCGACCTCGTGGTGGGTGACAACAAGCCCTATCGGATGGACTTAATCGATTATACGATCCCGCGGCACGCCTATCCGGCACGGCGCCTCTATGCGGAGATCGAGATCCGCCAGGACCTGATCGGCGCGCACGATGGCTGTGCCGCTTGGTCCGAACGGGTCGCGTCCGCTCTGACATCCGCCAGCGCGCGCGTCCGTTCCGCATGACACCAAACTTCCCGGGGATCGACCACCGCCTGTCTCGCGTTTGACGACCCGGGTCCGGTGACTCCGGCCGCATGGCCGGTCGTGTGCCGGACCCGAGTTGGTGTTCCTGCGAGTATAAAATTCGATGCCCTCGAGTCCGAACAACGTCCCCGGGAACGACTGTCAGCACGTATCGGGACATCCCGGCGAAGGCGACTATCGCGAAGTGTTCACCGCGATCGATATCGGCTTCGGGCTGGTCGATCTGATCTTCGACGGCGATCGCGTGGTCGATTGTCGGTTCCTGGAAACGAACGCGCAATTTCTCCGGCAGACGGGCTTGCGCGACCCGGTCGGACAGACCTGGCACGCGCTGCAGCCCGCACTGGATGGCGACTGGATGGGGACGTTCGGCGAGATCGCCCGGACCGGGCACGCAACCCGGTTCGAGACGCGCGTGGCGCAGCGCGATCGGCGCTATGATGCACAGGTCGCGCGGATTGGCGAGCCGGGCTCGGTCAGGATCGCCGTGCTGCTCAGCGACGTGACCGAGCGGCACAGGACAGAGACGCTCGCCCGCGAGGCCGAGGAACGGTTGCAGCTGGCGCTTTCGGCCGGGGGCGGGATCGGTACCTGGGACTGGGACATCGCCCGGGATCGCGTCACCGCCGATGCCCGGTTCGCTCTGCTGTACGGGGTGGATCCGGCAGCCGCGGCGGCGGGCGCACCGATCACGACGTTCTTTCAAGGCATTCATCCGGACGACCGCGCTCGCACCGAGCAGGCCATCGAGGCGGCCGTCCGATCGGGCGGACCCTTCGAAGCCGAATATCGCCTGCTCGAGCGCGACGGGACGATCCGCTGGGTAATCGCGCAGGGCCGCTGCGAGCGCGCGGCCGACGGGACTGCGCTACGTTTTCCCGGGATCAGCTTTGAAATCACCGCCCGCAAGCTCGCCGACGTGCGGCAAACCGCGTTGCTGGCACTCGGCGACGCGATCCGCGATCTGACGGCCCCTGCGGCAATCGCCTATGCAGCGGCCGAAATCCTCGGCCACGCTCTGCAGGTCAGCCGGGTCGGCTATGGCGTGATCGACGCCCTAGCCGAGACGATCACCGTCGAGCGGGACTGGAATGCGCCGGGGACACGCACCCTGGCGGGCATGCTGCAGTTCCGCGACTATGGGTCCTATATCGAGGATCTGAAGGCAGGGCGCACGGTCGTGATCGCCGATGTCGAGCGCGACCCGCGCACCGCTGCGGGTGCTGCCGGCCTGAAGGCGATCAGCGCATGGTCGTTCGTCAACATGCCGTTGCTCGAACAGGATGCCTTCGTCGCGCTGCTCTATGCCAATCACGATCAGCCGCGAGTCTGGGCGGACGAGGAACTCCAGCTTATGCGCGAGGTCGCGGACCGGGTTCGTGCGGCGACCGAGCGGCTGCGTGCGGAAGCAGCACTCCGCGAGAGTGAAGAACAGTTCCGCGTCTTCGCGCAAGCGGTGCCCAGCCTGATCTGGGCGGCGCGTCCCGATGGCGAGATCTACTGGGTCAACCAGCAGGTCTATGATTATGCCGGTATTTCGCCCGGCGCTCTAACTGGATCCGGCACCTGGCTGTCACTGGTTCACGCCGACGATCGCGAGGCCACTGCGACGACGTGGCAGGCCGCACGCGATACGGGCACTACCTATGCCGCCGAGTTCCGGTTGCGTAGTGCTGATGGCGGCTACCGATGGTTTCTTGCTCGCGCGGAGCCGGTACGGACCATCGTCGGCCAGATCACGCGCTGGGTCGGCACCAATACGGACATCGACGATGGCCGCCGGCATGCCGCCGAACTGCTCGCCTGGACCGAAACGCTCGAGGATCAGGTCGCCGCGCGCACCCGCGAGTTGATGGATGTCGAGGCCGCACTGCGCCAGAGCCAGAAGATGGAAGCCGTGGGCCAGCTGACCGGCGGGCTGGCGCACGACTTCAACAATCTGCTGACCGGAATCATGGGCAGCCTCGAGCTGCTCGGCATCCGCATCGCACAGGGACGGCTGGGCGATGTCGAACGCTACTCGCTTGCCGCACAGGGTGCCGCCAAGCGTGCCGCGGCGCTCACCCACCGTCTGCTGGCCTTTTCGCGGCGGCAGACGCTCGATCCCCGGCCGACCGACGTCAATCGGTTGATCGGCGGGCTGGAGGAGCTCGTGCGCCGGACAGTCGGGCCCGACGTCGCCGTCGAGGTGGTCGCCTCCGCCGGGCTGTGGTCGACGCTCGTCGATCCCAACCAGCTCGAAAACGCGATCCTCAACCTGTGCATAAACGCGCGCGATGCGATGCCCACGGGCGGACGGCTGACGATCGAGACGGCCAATCGCTGGATCGACGCGCGGATGGGTCGCGACCGCGATCTCGATCCCGGTCAATATGTCTCGCTCTGTGTGTCCGACAACGGCACCGGCATGCCGCCCGAGGTCGTCGCCAAGGCCTTTGATCCGTTCTTCACGACCAAGCCTTTGGGTCTGGGCACGGGGCTCGGCCTGTCGATGATCTACGGCTTTGCGCGCCAGTCGGGCGGACAGGTCCGGATCTATTCGGAGGTCGGCGAAGGCAGCAATATCTGCATCTATCTGCCACGGCATTTCGGTCCGTCGGACGAGGACGAACCGCAGCCCGATTTTGCCGAGGTCCCGCGCGCTATCCGTGGCGAGACCGTCCTGATCGTCGACGACGAGCCCACCGTTCGCATGCTGGTCGTAGAGGTGCTCGAGGAACTGGGCTATGCCGCGATCGAGGCCGCGGACGGGCCAGCCGGCCTGAAGATCCTCCAGTCCGACACGCGCATCGACCTGCTGGTCACGGATGTCGGCTTGCCGGGGGGGATGAACGGGCGGCAGATGGCGGATGCCGCGCGCGTAGGCCGTCCGGACCTCAAGATCCTCTTCATCACCGGCTATGCCGAAAATGCGGTGGTCGGCAACGGCCATCTCGATCCGGGCATGCACGTGATGACGAAACCCTTTGCGATCGACGCGCTGGCCGGTCGTATCCGCGATCTCATCCGCCTGCCCTAGTCCACATGCCAGCCACCCCTGCCTGGGTTGTGCCAGTCCATGACGGAAAGTTCATTTAAGGGGTTTAACGCCGTTTCGGCCACAGCTAGAGGATCTGCTCAAAGGGGAAGCTAAGGCGATGATGCGGAAGGCAAGTTTACTTTCCGTCTGGGCGTGCCTGTCGGCGCTTGGCGCCTGCAACCGGCACCAGTCGACGCTGGCTCCGTTCGGCGAACAGGCCGATCAGGTGCTGTCGATCACCATCGTGCTGGTCGTCGGCGCGGTCGTGCTTGCACTGGGTCTTGCGCTGCTGATGCGGCATGCGATCCGCGCGCCCGAGGGGCGGTTGACGCACAAGGGCGGGATGAAGATGGTCCTGTGGCTTGGCGGGATCGGCCCGTCGATCCTGTTGCTCGCGCTGCTGCTCTACGCGTTGCCCGCGATGCGCCCCCGACCGGTCGCCGATGCCGACCTGCGGATCGGCGTCGATGGCGAGCAGTTCTGGTGGCGCGTACGCTATGCTCCTCCCGGCGGCGCGGTCGTCGAAGCGGCGAACGAACTCCGCCTCCCCGTCGGCCGCACCGTCGAGCTGTCGCTGCGCAGCCCCGACGTCATCCACAGCTTCTGGGTGCCGGGGCTCGCGGGCAAGATGGACATGATCCCCGGCCGCACCAATCGCCTCGTCGTTCGCGCGACCAAGGCGGGAACATATCGCGGCGTCTGCGCCGAATTCTGCGGGCTGGGGCATGCGCTGATGGCATTCGACGTCATCGCGATGGAGCCCGCTGCATTCGAACGCTGGCTCACCGCGCAGGCGCGTCCGGCTACGGTCACCGCATCGCCCGGTGCGAGGCTGTTCGCCAGCTATGGCTGCAGCGGCTGCCACAGCGTTCGCGGTGTGGGCCCGGCGGCGAAGATCGGCCCCGACCTGACGCATTTCGGTTCGCGCCCGACGCTCGCGGCGGGGATCCTGCCGATGACCCATGCCAATATCGCGCGGTTCGTGCGTCAGCCCGGCAAGACCAAGCCCGGCGTCCGCATGCCCGCCTTCCCGCGGATGTCGGCCGCCGAAGCCGATCAGATCGCCAGCTATCTTCAGGGGCTGAAATGACGACCGACAGTCCGGCCTATGTCGCCCCCGACCAGAACGATCCCGCGGTCCGCAAGGGCCAGGAGGATCGCCTGCGCGAGGTGTGGAAGCCGCCCTCGGGCTGGTTCTTCCGCTGGACCGACGTCAACAACAACCGGATCGGCGTCTGGTACACGCTGACCGCGTTCGGCTTCATGCTGTTCGCGGGCGTGCTCGCGCTGATCATGCGCACGCAGCTGGCGGTGCCGAACAACGATCTCGTCACCGCGAACACGTTCAATCAGCTGTTCACGCTGCACGGCTCGATGATGATGTTCCTGTTCGCGGTGCCGATGTTCGAGGCGGTCTCGATTATTCTGCTGCCACAGCTGCTCGGCGCGCGTGATCTGCCGTTTCCGCGACTGTCGGGCTTTGGCTATTGGAGCTTCCTGATCGGCGGCGTGTTCGTCTCCGGATCGATCTTCTTCGATGCCGCGCCCGATGGCGGCTGGTTCATGTATCCGCCGCTGACGACGCGGACCGATCTTAGCGGGCTCGGCGCGGACATCTGGATGCTGGGCCTCAGCTTCATCGAGGTGTCGTCGGTCGCAGCCGCCGTCGAACTGATCGTCGGCGTGCTCAAATGCCGCCCGCCCGGCATGCGGCTCAACCTCATGCCGCTTTACGCTTGGTACATCCTGGTCGTCGCGGTGATGATCCTGTTCGCGTTCCCGCCGCTGATCGCGGGCGACGTGCTGTTCGAGATGGAGCGGCTACTCAACTGGCCGTTCTTCAACGCGGACAAGGGCGGCGATCCGTTGCTGTGGCAGCACCTGTTCTGGATCTTCGGCCACCCCGAAGTCTATATCGTCTTCCTGCCGTCGATCGCGCTGTTCGCGATGCTGATCCCGACCTTCGCGCAGCGGCATCTGCTGGGGTATCCGTGGATCGTGCTGGCGGCGGTCGGCACCGCGTTCCTCAGCTTCGGGCTGTGGGTCCACCACATGTTCACGACCGGGCTGCCCAAGATCAGCCTCGCCTTCTTCGCGGCAGCGTCCGAGGCGGTTGCGATCCCGACCGGCGTCCAGATATTCGTGTTCATCGCGACTCTGTGGGCGGGCAACGTCAAGAAATCGACGCCCTTGCTTTACGCGAGCGGCAGCCTTGCGGTGTTCGTGATCGGCGGTCTGACCGGCGTGATGGTCGCGGTCGCGCCTTTCGACTGGCAGGCACACGACACCTATTTCATCGTCGCGCATCTCCATTACGTGCTGATCGGCGGGACGCTGCTGCCGCTGTTCGCCGGGCTCTATTATTACTGGCCACTGGTGACCGGCAAGAAGCTGTCGGACAGGCTCGGGCGAACCGCGTTCTGGATCATGTTCGTCGGCATGAACCTGACCTTCTTCCCGATGCATCTGTCGGGCCTGCTTGGAATGCCGCGCCGCGTGTTTACCTACCCCGAGGAACTCGGCATCGGCGGGCTCAACCTCGCCTCGACCGCGGGCTCCTACATGTTCGCACTCGGCGTGCTGATCGTGTGTATCGACCTCGCGCTCTCGCCGCGCCGCCCGAAGGCGCCGCGCAATCCGTGGAATGCGGGCACGCTCGAATGGCTGGCGCTGCCCGATGACGAGGACTGGGGCATCCGCTCGGTCCCGCTGATCGAGAGCCGCTATCCGATCTGGGACCAGAAGAACTTCGTCCAGAAGGTCGACGAGGGCCGCTTTTTCCTGCCCGACGCGGAGGAGATGCGGCGCGAGTCGATCATCACCACCGTGCTCGATGCGCGGCCGTTGCAGGTCATCCGCCTCGGCACGCCCAGCGTGAAGCCGATGATGACCGCGGTCGCACTGGCAGGCGTCTTCATCCTGACGACCTATCACCTCTATCTGCTGTCAGCGCTCAGCGGCGTCGCGACGCTCGCCTGCGTGCTGTGGTGGCTGTGGACCGGTACCGCCGAGATTCCCGAAAAGCCGACCAAGCATATCGGCCACGGGATCGAGGTGCCGCTCTATACGTCGGGGCCATCGGCGCCGGGCTGGTGGGCGATGTTCATCACGATGATGGCGGATGCGACCGCGTTTTCGGGCCTGGTCTTCGGCTATTTCTTCTTCTGGACGATCCATAGCAATTTCCCGCCCACGGGCGCGGGGCTGGACGGACCGGGCGTATTCTGGCCGATGGTCGCGCTGGCGCTGACCTTGACCGGCTGGGCGGCGACCGTCGGCGCGCGCGAGGTGCATCGTCGCGGCAACGTCGCCGTGGGCCGCCTATTGCTGGTCCTCGGCATCGTCGCAACGCTGTCGAGCCTGTTCGCCGGGCTCGCCGGGCCGTGGTATTCGGGGATGGACCCTGAACTGCATGTCTATCCGGCGATCGTCTGGACGCTCGCGATCTGGACCGCAGTGCACGCCGCGATCGGCGTGATCATGCAGGCCTATACGCTCGCGCGCAGCCTCGCAGGCAAGATGACGCCGGTCTATGACGCCGACCTGCGCAACATCACCGTCTACCACCATTTCCTCGCACTGACGGGGATCGTGACGTTCTGCACGATCGGCCTGTTCCCGGGGGTCGCATGACAACACCCAAGGACAATCGGAAACACTGGGCGCGCGACCTGAAGGTCACGCTTTGGACGCTGATCGTCCCGCCGACGATCTGGGCCGTGCATTTCCTGTTCTGCTATCTGTGGGTCGCGGTGACGTGCGCCAAGTCCCCCACGCCGGCGACGGCGCTGACGGGCTTTCCCGTGGCGACCCTGATCGCGACGATCGTCGCGCTGCTTGGTATCCTCGCCGCGGGCTATATCGCGCGTGTCCAGTCGCAGACGCCCGGTGACGCCCCGCCGCATGACGAGGGGACCGCGATCGACCGGCTGCGCTTCCTTGCGCTGTCGACCCGGCTTCTCGCTGGCCTGAGCTTCGTCGCGGTGATCTTCACCGCGCTGCCCGTGATCGTCTTCGGCGATTGCCGATGAGGCGCGCGAGCCTCGCGCTCGGCGTCGCGCTGGTGCCGATCGGCTGGGCGTTCGCCGCCGCGCCGCTCGGCATGGTCGGCCACATGACCGGCCACATGATCGCGGTCGCGGTCGCGGCCCCCTTCCTCGCTTATGGTATCGCGGGCAGCCGTTTCGATCCCGCCGAGCGCTGGCCGGCGATCGTCACTCCGCTGGCCATGTCGCTGGTCGAGCTGGTCGTCGTGTGGCTCTGGCACCTCCCCGCGCTCCGGCTGCGCGGCGACATGCAGCCGGTTGCGCTGCTGCTCGAACAGGCGAGCTTCCTCGCCGCCGGCCTGCTGCTCTGGAGCGCGGTGCTCGGCACACGCACCGGCGGCGCGACCGACCGGCGTGTGTCGGGCGTCGCGGCGATGCTGCTGACGTCGATGCACATGACCCTCCTCGGCGCACTCGTTGGCCTCGCCCCCCGGCCGCTTTACGCGATGATGGCGATGCACCCGGCCGCGCACGGCCTCGACGCGCTCGAGGATCAGCAGCTCGGCGGCGTCGTCATGCTGATGGTCGGCGCGGCAAGCTATTTCCTCGGCGGGCTCGCGATGCTCGGCGGGGTACTGAAGACACGGAGCGCGACGGCATGACGATCCGCATTACCTGGGCGCGCGCGATCGCCGCGATCGTCGCGCTGGCGCTTGCCGGGCTGTTGTTCGCCTGGTCGGGCGTGTTCAACATCGCCGCCTCGTCGGGTCATTGGAAGATCACCGACTGGTTCCTTCACTGGACGATGCGCAATTCAGTGCGCACGCACGCCGCCTTTACCGCGCCCGACGATCCCAAGGCGAATGAAGGCCTCGTCAGCGCGGCGGGCCTGTTCAGGGCAAGCTGCGCCTCGTGCCACGGCGCGCCCGGCGTGCGTCCGTTGCCGGTGATGCAGGCGGCGACGCCCCCTGCCCCCGACCTCGCGGTCAACGCGCGCGAATGGACCGACAAGCAGATCTTCTGGATCCTCAAGCACGGCGTCAAATATACCGGCATGCCCGGCTGGGCGGCCAAGGATCGCGACGATGAGGTCCGCCGCATGGTCGCGTTCGTCCGCCTGTTGCCGGAGATGTCGCCCGCGACCTACCGCGCACTGACCGAAGTCCCCGGCAGCGGCACCGCCGGTCCTGACGCGGCACGCATCGCCGTCTGCGCCGGCTGTCATGGCACGGACGGCCGCGGCCGTGGCCAGCCCGACATGCCCGTGCTCGGCGGCCAGAGCCCCGTCTATCTGCGTGCCGCACTCCAGGCCTATGCGACTGGCAAGCGCCAGAGTGCGGTCATGGCCAACGCCGCCGCGACGCTGACGCCCGGAGAGATGACGCGGCTTGCGCGGCATTTCGCCGCCATGCCGGGTCTCGGCACGACCACAGCGTCGGGCAGCGTGAATGCCGCGCGGATCGTCCGCGAGGGCCTGCCTGCCAAGCAGCTTCCCGCCTGTGCCAGCTGCCATGCACCGGGCAAGCCCTATCCGGTACTTGCCGGGCAGAGCGCCAGCTACATTGCGCAGCGTCTGCGCAACTGGCGGGGCGACGAGACGGTGGTAGACGCGCGCAAGTCGCAGGCGACGATGCCGGTCATCGCGCGCCGCATCCCCGAGGACATGATCGACCCGATCGCCGCGTATCTCGCCGGTAAATAAGCTGCGTCCCGCCGCACGCGGGACGCAGCCCGGATCAATCGCTCACCGCGACGAAGACCGGTCCGTCCACGAAAAGGTCGGCTGCGCGCTCGCCGGTCGCGAGCCGCGTTTCACCCCACCATGCCGCAGGAACCGCCGCCCCCGACTGATCGAGCAGTTCCGCCGCGCAGCGTAGCGCGACCGCAACCCGCAATGTCTGCTCACTGGCGCGGCGCTCGAAGGCGAGGACATGCGCGGCGCGCGATCCGGTCACGTCGAGAGGAAAATAGTCGCCCTGGGCGAAGATCTCGGGTGCGTCCGCCCGGGTCGCGAGCAGGCGGGCGATCAGCGCGAGCTTTGGAGGCGCATCGTGCTTGAGGAGGCGCACGCGGCAGGCATAATCCACCGGCCGGCGGTTATCCGGATCGACCAAGCTGAGATCCGCCAGCTCGGTGCCCTGATACAGATCGGGGACCCCCGGCACGGTGTAGCGCAGCGCCGTCTGAACGAGCGCATTCGCCTGCGCCGCCGCTGCCGTCGCTTCGACAAGATCTTGCAGCTCGCGCAGAAACCACGCGGAACGATCCGGGTCGAGCAAGGCGCGGGCGAGTCCGTGACAGCGGTCCTCATAGGCCTCGTCCGGCGCCTCCCAGGACGACCGCAGCTTGGCCTCGCGCAGCGACTTTTCCTGCCAACCGACGATGCGCTCAGCATAGGCGGCAAGCCCTGCGCGGTCATCGATCTGGAGCCCCTCGGGCCACGCCCCGAACAGCGTCTGCAGCAGCATATAGGCGTCGCCTGGATCCACCGCGTCGTCGATAGCGGCCGCCGCGGCGAGCCAGCCCGTCACGGTCTCACGCCAGCGGCCCGGGATCTCGCTCAGCACGGCGAGCCGGGCACGGACGTCTTCGCCACGCTTGTGATCATGCGTCGCCG
This sequence comes from Sphingomonas aerolata, assembly GCF_023935825.1. Taxonomy (NCBI): domain Bacteria; kingdom Pseudomonadati; phylum Pseudomonadota; class Alphaproteobacteria; order Sphingomonadales; family Sphingomonadaceae; genus Sphingomonas; species Sphingomonas aerolata. The sequence goes on from NZ_CP098762.1 coordinate 2,353,638, forward strand.
AGGCCAGCATCGCACGCGGCCAACAGGCAGCGCGCTCCGCCATCGCGGCATGAAACGCCTCGACCGGCAGCGCGAAGGCTGCCGGGTCGAACCCGACGTCGTTGCGCGACAGCAACCGGCCATAGCGGTAGAAGGCGGTGTCCTCGACGGCCTTGGCCACGATCGGTGCCGAGAGTTGCTGGAACCGCCTCACCGCCGCCGTGGCGAGGTCCGGGTCGCCCGGACCTTCGCCGGCGAGCCAGTCGAGGATCAGGTCGACGACCGGTCCTTCGCCGGGTGCCAGATGCGTCGCAACTCGCTCGCGCACGGTCGCCCGGATCGCGGCATCGGCGGCGGGTGCCGCTACGCCGGTGCCATAGGTGCGATAGACCGGAAAGACCCAGAGCATGCGCTCGACCGCCCGCCGGATCATCCCCGCCGTCAGCCCGTCGCCTTGCGGCGTCGACCGTGCCAGCGCGACGAACGCCGCGACGCAACGGCCAAGCTGCCCCTCGAACTGCCAGGACAGCATGTCCTGACGCGCGCGCAGATCCTCGGGCTCGAACGCGGCCGACCGCCCGCTGATATCCGCCCAGAGCTCGGCGAGCGGTGCGGCGCCGCCCTCGTCATGCAACAGAGCGGTGACCTGCGCCATGAAGTCGTACCCGCTGGTACCGTCGATCCCCCAGTCGGTGGCGAGCGGTTCGCCCTCTGCGAGGATCTTCTCGACGACGATATAGGCCGGATCCGCGCCAGCTGGCGTGATCGCGTCGAAGTGCGCGCGCAGCGTTCGGCAATAGCCGGCGGGGTCGGTCAGTCCGTCGACATGATCGACCCGGACACCGTCGATCAACCCCTCGGCATAGAGGTCGAGATACAGGCGATGGCTCGCCTCGAAAACCACGGGATCTTCCGCGCGCAGTCCGGCGAGATCGTTGATCGTGAAAAACCGCCGCCAGTTGAGATCATCGTTTGCGGTGCGCCACGATGCCAGCCGGTAATGCTGCCGATCGAGCAGCGCGGTCAGGTCGTCGCTCGCCGCGGTCGCGTGATCCTCGGGGCGGAGCGGCAGACGGTGTTCGCCATAGGCGACGAGCATCGGCACATCGTCGACCAGTTCGACGCTGAGCGCACCCTGCGCGATCGCCACCGACACCGGATCGCCCAGGATCGGGAGCAGGACGGGTTCGCGCCAGTCGATGTCGAAGAATTTTGCATAATGGCTCGACGCGCCGTTCGCGAGGACGTCGTTCCACCATCCATTCTCGCCGCCCGCCACACCCATGTGATTGGGGACGATGTCGACGATCATGCCCATGCCGTGCGCCTTCAACCGGTCGACGAGCCGGCGAAACCCCGCCTCGCCACCCAGTTCGGGATTGATCCGGGTCGGATCGACAACGTCATAGCCGTGCCTCGATCCGGACCGTGCCGTCGCGATCGGCGATGCGTAGAGATGGCTGATCCCGAGCGCGGCGAGATAAGGCACCTGCGCCTCGGCGTCCGCGAAGGTGAAGTCCTTGTAGAACTGCATCCGGTAGGTCGCACGCGGCGTCATGATGCGCGCGCCGTTTCGATCAGGGCGATGCGTGCGGCAGTGTCGGGGCGCGCGAGCAGCGCGTCGGTGGTGTCTGGCATGCGTCTCCGCCAATTGGGGTGTTCGTCGGTCGTGCCGGGAAGATTGGGCTGCTCGACGAGACCGACGAGGTCCTCGAGCGGGAAGATCGCCAGCCCGCATGGCGTCCGTGCGACATGCGCCAGCGCGGCGTCGACGACCGGCGCGGGGTCGCTCGGGTCAGGCTGTGGCCCCGGCTCGCCGAGTGCGGTCCACAAACGGGACCGATCTTCGGCGCGGGCGGCATGGTCTGCCGCCTCATCCGCCGCCTCGCTGGTCCGGCTAAGGGCCCAGTTCCAGGCGATATCACGACCCTGCCACCAGCCCGCGATCGTCGCGAGATCATGCGTCCCGCTCATCGCGACCGCGTCGACCGACCAGGAGTCGGGGGGAATGAAATCACCGTCGCCGTCGCGCTCGAACCAGAGCACGCGCATCCCCAGCATCGCCCGTGCGTCCATCGCCTCGCGAAACCCGTCGGGCACGGTCCCCAGATCCTCGCCGATGACGATCGCGCGCGCGCGGTGCGATTCGATCGCGATGATCCGCATCATGTCGGCAAACGGCATGTCGAGATACGCCCCATCCGCCGCCGACGCGCCGTCCGGCACCACCCATAGCCGGCGCAGGCCAAAGGCGTGATCGATGCGAAGCCCGCCGGCATGCGCCAGACCCGCGCGGATCGTCGCGATGAACGGCGCGAAGCCGTTTGCCACCAGCGCGCGCGGATCGAATCCGGTGATGCCCCAGGCCTGCCCGTCGGGGCCAAGCGGGTCGGGTGGCGCACCGATCGACAGGCCGTTCAGCAGATCACCCCGCCGCCGCCACGCATGGCTGCCGCCCGGATCCATGCCGACCGCGAGATCCGCGACCAGACCGACCGCCATGCCGCCATCAATTGCCGTGCGCTGCGCCCGTTCGAGCCCGGCATCCGCCAGCCACTGAAGGAAGACATAGAAGTCGCACGTATCACGCTGCTCGGTCATGAACGCGGCGACCGCGACGCCATCGGGATCCTGATAGACGGCGGGCCAGTCCTGCCATCCCCGGGCGCCCGACTGCGCAAGAAAATGTGCATGAAGCGCATCGAACGCGGCGTGGAAACGCAGGTCACTGCCGCCCCTTGCGCCGAACGCCTCGACCTCGTCTCGTACGGTGTCCGGCAACGTATCGAACCGTCGACGCAGTGCGACGAGGCGATCCGGGATCGCGCCCGCCCAGTCGATCAATGCGCGCGGCGACCCTGCGTCTGCCTGCGCATCGCCCGCTATCACGGACGGAACGGCGAGCATGACGTTGAGGAACTGGCGGCTCGACGGGGCATAGGGGCTGAACCGGGTCGCATCCGCCGGGAACAGCGCATGCGTCGGGCTGATCGCCACCGCATCGGCACCGCGCGTCGCGAACGCGCGCACCGTGTCCGCAAGCGTGCCGAAGTCGCCGAACTCGGTGCCCCGGCCGTCGCGCAGCGCCGGGATCTGCACCGCCGGGCCCCAGAGACGCCCACCTGCCTCGACGTCCGCGATAGTGACGCAGCGCGGTGGCGCGATCGCGAGCCGGATGTCCCGGCCGCCGATCGTGAGCATGTGGTATCCCGGCTCCGTGACGCCCGGCAGCTGCCCGTCGACGATCGTCACGGCACGCGACGACCCGTCTTCCAACGTCAGGACCGCAGATCCGCCGCCTACCCCGACCGGCACCGGCGCACCGACGTCCGCCGAGACGAACGTCGGAGGTTCGGCACGCGCCGCGCGCGCAGTGGCGAGGCTCGCGCGTATCGCCGCCTCGCTGTCCGCGGGAAGTCCGAGCGCGTTCAGGATCGCTTGCAACGCCTCGTCGGCCACGGTCTGCGCCCGTCCGCCAGCGTCCTGCCACCGGGGCTGCAGACCAGCGGCGGCGGCAAGGTCGTGGAGCAGGCTCATGCCGCCAGCCACACGGCGACGCTAGCGCGCTGCCCCGCATCGCCCTGTGCGAACAACATCTCGCCAGAAGTCTCCGGAAACGCGACCGGATCCTCGCCGAGATTGAGCGCGATCGTGAGCACCGCGCCGTCGCCCAGCGTCCAGCGCGCGACGACCGCCGCCGGCCCGATCGCCTCGGCGCCGATCGCGCGCGTGCCGGACAGGCGCGGTATGATCGCGCGCTGCCGGACTGCGATCAGCGTGCGATAGAGATCACGCCACGCATCGGCGTCGGGACCGGGTGCAGCAACCGACGCCTCGAAGGTCGCGCGTGCATTCGGATCGGGTATCGCCGCGCGGGCGGATTCGTCGGCGAACGCGGCAAACTTCGCAAATTCCCGGCGCCGGCCATCGCGCACCGCATCGGCGAGCTCGTCATGGAAGTCGGTGAAGAACAGGAACGGCGTCTCGCTCCCCGTCTCGTCCCCCATGAACAGCAGCGGGATCTGCGGGCAGAGCAGCAGCAGGACTGTCGCCGCACGCAACCGCGCGTGATCGGTGAGCCGCGTCAGCCGCTCGCCAAGCGCCCGGTTGCCGATCTGGTCGTGGTTCTGCAGAAACGACACGAACGCGGTCGGGGAAAGGTGCGCGCTCGACGTGCCGCGCGTCCGACCGTCATGATTGGCCGACCCCTCCCCCTGATAGATGAACCCTTCGCCCAGGCACCGCGCGAGACGCTCCGCCGGCCGGTCGGCGAAGTCGGCATAATAAGCGCTGGTCTCGCCCGTCAGCAGCACGTGAAGGACATTGTGAAAGTCGTCGTTCCACTGCGCATCATAGCCGCCAGGGCGCAGCCGATCGGCGTCGTTGCGCTCGTTCTCGAGGACGAGGTGGACCGGCCGGTCGGTGACCGTCGCGCGGATCTCCGCCGCCATCGCATCGAGAAACCGGTCATTGTCGATCGCGTGGACGGCATCGAAGCGCAGACCGTCGATCCGGTAGTCGGTGAGCCACATCAACGCGTTCTCGATGAAGTAGCGCGCAACGGGCTCGACATCGACCGCCACCGCCCCGCCCCAAGGCGTATCGACGTCCTTGTGAAAGAACGATCCGGCATAGGCGCCGAGAAAATTTCCGTCGGGTCCGAAGTGATTATAGACGACATCGAGCAGCACCGCGACGCCCAGCGCGTGCGCCGCGTCGACCATCGCCCTCAAATCGTCGGGCGTGCCGTAGCTCTCGGCGACCGCATAGGGCAGGACTCCGTCATAGCCCCAATTGCGCGTGCCGCCGAACGCCGCGACCGGCATCAGCTCGATCGCGGTCACGCCGAGCGCGGCGATCTCGGGCAGGCGTGCCGTGATCCCGGCGAAACCACCCATGGTGCCGGCATGGACCTCCATGATCACCAGCTCCTCCCAGCGCCGCCCGCGCCAGTCGGTCGATTGCCAGCGATACGCATCGGGATCGACGGTGACGCTCCAGCCATGCACACCCCCCGATTGCTGGCGCGAGGCCGGATCGGGAACGACCAGGTCTTCGCCGATCCGGAAGCGATAGCGCGCCCCTGCGCCGACATCGGCGGTCGCGGTGAACCATCCGTCGGCCTGCCCGTCCATCGACGTCGGCGCAGCCCCGTCGATCTCCAGCGCCACCCGGTCGGCATCGGGCGCCCAGAGCCGGAACGCCGTGCCGCCGTTCGCCGGCGTCGCGCCCCACGCGCTCATGCCGGATCCATCGTCCAGGACAGCAGCGCCGCACCCTGTGGTGCGAGGTCATAGCTGTCGGTGATCGGCATCGGTAGCTGATCGGGCTTGGCGCTGTCGATCAGTACCATACGCTCGACCTCGGAGGGCGGTGGCATGGTGAAGGTCAGCGGACCCTCCGACGCGTTCAGCAGCAACGACACGACCTGGATCCTGCCATCCTCGCACAGCGCCGCACGACGCATCGTCAGCGCACGGCCATTGGTGTTTTCCCAGTCCTCAGGCGACAGCTGGACACCGCGCTCGTCCCACCATTCGATGTCCTTCAGACCCTCCGCCGGGGTATCCTCGCCGTAGAGGAAATTGCCCGCGCGCAGCATCGGATAGTCGCGCCGCAACGCGGCCAGCCGCGCGGTGAAGTCGATCAATGCTTCGCCCTCGGGGGTCTTCGCCTGCGTCCAGTCGAGCCAGCTGATCTCGTTATCCTGGCAATAGGCGTTGTTGTTGCCGCCCTGCGTCCGCCCGAACTCGTCGCCCGCGACGAGCATCGGCGTGCCGAGCGAGGCGAACAGCGTCGTCAGCATCGACCGCGCGACCCGCTTGCGCGTTTCCGCGATCGCGGGATCGTCGGTCGGCCCCTCGACACCCCAGTTGCGCGAGCAATTGTTCGAATGGCCGTCGCGATTGTCCTCGCCATTCGCCTCGTTGTGCCGTTCCTCATAGGCCGTCGTGTCGGCGAGCGTGTAGCCGTCATGCGCGCCGAGCAGGTTGACGCTCGCCCAGGGGCGCCGCGCACGGCGATCGAACAGATCCGCCGACCCGGTCAGCCGCGCCGCCAGATCCGCGCGCTGCGCATGGTCACCGCGCCAGAACTTGCGGACGGTATCGCGGTACTTGTCGTTCCATTCGGCAAAGCCCGGGGGGAAATTGCCGAGCTGATAGCCACCCGGACCGATGTCCCACGGTTCGGTGATCAGCTTCAGCCTGCCCAGTACCGGATCCTGGCGCAGCACGTCGAAGAAGCCGGCGCCCGGATCGAAGCCGGTATCGGTCCGCCCCAGCGTCAGCCCGAGATCGAAACGGAACCCGTCGATCCCGAAGCTGGTCGCCCAGTAGCGCAGCGAATCCGCCACCATCTGGATCACCCGCGCCTTGGTCAGGTTCAGCGTGTTGCCGGTCCCCGTGTCGTTGATCGAGAAGCGCGGCTGATCCTTGACCAGCCGGTAATAGCTCGCATTGTCGAGCCCGCGCCACGACAGTGTCGGCCCCTGCTCGGACCCCTCGCACGTGTGATTGTAGACGACGTCGAGGATCACCTCGATCCCCGCCGCATGGAGACGGCGGATCGACCGGCGCAGTTCGTTGTGACTGTCGGTCGCGAAGAAGGAGCGTTCGGGCGTAAAGAAGTTGAGGGTGTTGTACCCCCAGTAATTCCGGAGCCCCTTCTCCTGTAGGAACCGGTCCTGCGTATAGCTCTGGATCGGCAGCAGCTCGAGCGCGGTCACGCCGAGCCGCTTCAGATGATCGATGACCTTGGGATTGCCGAGCGCGGCGAAGGTCCCGCGTTCGGAGGGCTGCACCTCGTCGAACAGCTTGGTCAGGCCCTTGACGTGCGCCTCGTAGATGATCGTCTCGGACCAGGGCGTGTTCGGGCGGACGTCGCGCGACCAGTCGAAATGGCTGTCGGTCACGACACCCTTGGGCATGGTCAACGCATTGTCGCGCCGATCGAAGCTCAGATCCTCGCGCGCTGACTTGACCTGATAGCCGTACATCGCGTCGGTCCAGCGCAACTCGCCCGTCATCGCCTTGGCATAGGGATCGAGCAGCAGCTTGTTAGGATTGAACCGGTGGCCCTCTTCGGGTGCATACCGGCCATAGGCGCGATAGCCATAGGACAGCCCCGGCTGCGCATCGGGGAGATAGCCGTGCCACACCTCGTCGGTCCATTCGGGCAGGACGTAGCGCTTCAGTTCACGGCGGCCGCTGTCGTCATAGACGCACAGCTCGATCTTCTCGGCATTGGCCGAATAGACCGCGAAATTGACCCCGAGCCCGTCGAACGTGGCGCCGAGCGGATAGGCCGAACCGGCCTCGAGCGTATCAGGCAGAAGATGCAAAGCGAGCCCCCAGATTGACGCCAACCCCCACCATTCTAGCAGCGCGGCGGCGTGTCAGGGCGAAAACCCGCCTGCTCTCGGCAATGTTCCCGGTTCGGTTTCTTTTCCCTGTCGACGAGAAATTACCGGCGGTCTCGTGCAAAGCGGGTGACGCCGATCGGCGTCACCCGGCGCGTCGCCGCCGCTATCCAAGCTGCTCGAGTTTCGCTTCCGGTGCTGCGGCCGAGGCGCGGAACCGCGCGACGCTCGCCTCCTCGAACGACCTGGCAACGACCGTCGATACCGTCTTGAAGTCCGCAGTGGCATGCTCCGGCGTCAGCGTCAGGACGATGTACCCCTTGCGATCCTGGTCGCAGAACCGGACCTCGTCATTGGCGTCGGCGATCAGCGTCCCGATCCCCGGTATCAGCGAGCCATAGGACGGGCTGGTGATCGCGGTCGCGCCGAATTCGACTGCGACGAGCTTCCCCGATGCATCGTGCAGATCGTTCGCCCAGCCGGCATGGCTATCGCCCGACAGCACGACCGGTCGCGACCCCGACCGCGTGAACGCGGCATAAAGCCGTTCGCGTGCTGCGGGATAGCCGTCCCAGCTGTCGAAGTTGAACGGCAGGCCCGCGCGATAGGATGCCATGCTCGCCATCAGCGCGGTGCGCCATTTCTCGGGCAGCCGCGCCATCATCGCGGCGAAGCGATCGGGGCCGAACTGCTTCTCGAGATCCGGGCCGGCCACGCGCGCCATCACCACCTGGTTGCCGAGTACCTGCCATGGCTTGCGCGCCGTGACCGACGCCGCCATCGTCCGCTCGATCCAGGCGAGCTGCGGTGCGCCCAGCATTTCGCGACCCGGCTGCGCGCGCTCCGCCATCATCGGGGCATATTCGGCAGGCGCAATCGCCTCGCCCTTCGCCGCGACCTGCCTGCTCCGCGCGAGCAGCCGCGTCTCGACCATCACCAGCGTCGCGAGATCGCCGAACTCGAAACTGCGGTTGATCGCTTCCCACGGCTCGCCGGGCTTCGGATCACGGATCGGCATCCATTCGAAATAGGCCTGCATCGACGCGGCCTTGCGCGCCTTCCAGTCGCCCTCGGTCGCCGGGTCATGGTTCTCGGCGCCACCGATCCAGTCGTCATTGGCGACCTCATGATCGTCCCACACGCAGATGAACGCCGCCCGGGCATGCGCCGCCTGCATGTCGGCGTCGCGCTTCACCTGCGCGTGACGCATCCGATAGTCTGCGAGCGTCACGATCTCATGCGCAGGCTCGACCAGCCGGCCGATCTTCTTGCCGATGTCGCCGCCATAGCCGTCGATGGCATATTCATAGATGTAGTCGCCGAGATGCAGCACCGCGTCGAGCCGGTCGAGTTTGGCGATCGAAGCATAGGCGTTGAAGAACCCGCCGGGGTAGAGCTGGCACGACACCACGCCCATGACGACATCCGCAACCACGCCGCGGGGCAGCGTGCGGACCCGGCCGACGGGCGAGCGCGTGCCCGCCGCGGTTTCGAACCAGTAGCGATACTCGGTTCCGGGCTTCAGCCCCGTGACCGCGACCTTGGCTGTGAAGTCGCGCGCGGCACGCGCCGCGATACGGCCCGAGTGGAGGGGCGTATCGCCCTCGCGCAGTGCGACATGCCAGGTCAGCGCGATATCGCCGGCCTGTTGCGGATCCTGCGGGGTCGCGCGCGTCCACAGGATCGCGCCGTCCGCGGAGGGATCGCCGCTCGCCACGCCGTGGTCGAAGCGCGCTGCCCCGGCGCTGCCGTTCGGGCGCGCCGCGGTGGCGAGGCCGGGAAGCGCGAGCGCGGAGCCGGAGCCGAAGAGCGTGAGGGCGTCGCGGCGATTGATCGTCATAACAGTGCCTTTTGCGGTGATGCCGCCTGCTAGGGGCGCTCGGCGTCAGTCACGTTGCGGCAGCGTTACGCCGCGATGACAGGCCGTCACGCGCGGGTCATGTATCCGACGCGGAACCGTAACGACCCCGCCCTAGGTGCTCGCTCACTGACAATCGGGGGACTTCATGACGACCATTTCTACGCGCCTGGCTCTGGCCGCGCTTGCTGCATCCTGTTCGACGGGTGCGCTTGCCCAGGCGATCGTCGCACCCGATCCGGCGACCGGCCCAGCCGCCCGCGCCGACGTGACGGGCGGCGACGACATCGTCGTCACCGCGCAGAAGCGCGAACAGCGGATCGAGGACGTGCCGCTGACCGTCACCGCGCTGACCGGCGCGAAGATGGCGGATATCGGCGTCAACTCGCTGTCCGAAGTCGCCGCCTATATTCCCGGCCTGCAAATCCAGGAGCAGAGCGCGAACAACCCCGGCTTCGTGATCCGCGGCATCACCTCGGACAATGGCTCGTCGCAGCAGGGTGCGCGCGTGACGCTCTACTATAACGGCGTCGACATCAGCCGCTCGCGCGGCGCCTATCAGGACCTCTACGATCTCGAGCGGATCGAAGTCGTGAAGGGCCCGCAGGCGACGCTGTTCGGCACCGCCGCCGCGGTCGGTGCGATCAACCTCATCTCCGCCAAGCCGCAGCCCGGGACCTCGGGTGCGATCACCGGCGCCTATGGCAATTACAACCGCACGCAGGTGTCGGGCTTTATCAACGCCGGCAACGACGTGCTGTCGGGGCGGCTCGCCTTCGCCTATAAATATCGCGACGGCTATGTCCGCAACATCGCGGGCGATGCGAACATCCCCAACCAGAACCAGGGCAAGGTCGATCAGGACGATCTGAACGGGCAGGACCAGCGCGGCATCCGCGGCTCGCTGCGCTTCCGGCCGAACGACGCGGTCACCGCCGACCTCGTCCTGACCTATGACGGTCAGCGCAATCCCGGCACCGCGTTCAAGAGCCGCGCGCATGCCCCGACCGGCGGCCAGACGGGCGATTACGGCAATGCCGAGCTCTCGGGTTCGCCGTTCAGCGCCGAGGCGCTCGGTGCGCGGAAGCTCGGTCTCGACCGCAACGTCTATGACGCCAATCTGACGGTGTCGGTCGATCTGTCGCCCGGCATCACCTTTACCACCGTCAACGGCTATCGCCGCTTCGACGCGCTCGAGATATTCGACGCGGATGGCGGCCCGGCCTGGTATCTCGAATTCGCCGAGGATGCGAAGGGCGACCAGTGGAGCCATGAGAGCCGCTTCGCGTTCGACGGCCCGAAATATCGCGCGTCGTTCGGGTGGAACGCCTTCTTCGAGAACGGGTCGCAGCGCGTCCCCTTCTCGACCGAGGAGGGCACCTATATCGCTTGCTCGATCGCCACGGCCTATCAGCCGTTCCGCACCGCGCTGAACGGTGCCGGCATCCCGACCGGCCCGGGCTGTGTCGCCGCCAACGGCACGATCCCGGCAGCAACCCGCGCCACCGCGATCCTCACCGGCGGCCGTTCGACGCAGATCCCCTATTCGTCCGAGTTCACCAATTACGGCAACAACGACACCTATTCGGTGTTCGCCGATGCGACCTATATCCCGATCCCGGCGCTCGAGCTGACCGCCGGCGCACGCATCCTGATCGAGGATCGTCAGTCGGGCTATTCGTCGATCCAGCCCAATTCGCAGATTCTCGCCGCGCTGGGCGTCCGCACCAGCCTGCTCGGGACCGCGAACACCAATGGCGTCAAGTTCGAGGCGGACCAGAGCTTCGCCGCGATCCTTCCGCGGTTCAACGCGCTGTTGAAGCTCGACGACGATGTCAGCCTCTATGGCACGATCAGCAAGGGCCGGCGCTCGCCGGTCGTCCAGCTGGCGGCACTCAACGCTGTCAACGGCGTACGCCCCAATCTTCAGATCGTGCCTGAGGAAAATGTGTGGAACTACGAAGGCGGTATCAAGGGTCGCGTCGGACCCTTCACCGGCGCGGCATCGGTCTTCTATCAGACCTATGACGGGTTCCAGGTCTCGGTGAACGAGGTCAATCCCGCCAATGGTGCGGTCGTCGCGGTCACGCGCAGCGCGGGCTCGGCGAAGAATGTCGGCGTCGAGCTCGAGGGCAATCTTGCGCTTGGCCAGTATCTGTCGGTGTTCGGGACCTTCGCCTATCTCGACGGCGGGATCGCGGACCAGCCTGCAGGCACCTTTGCCGGCAACCGCTTCCGCCTCCAGCCGAGCACCACGGCCTCGGGCGGCGCGACGCTCCGCTTCCCCCTCGGCGGCGCGGTCTTCTATGCGACGCCGAGCGCCAACTATCGGTCGAAGGTGTTCTTCGAACTGCCCAACAGCGCCGCGATCAGCCAGCGCGGCTATACGCTGGTCAACCTGCGTGCGGGTATCGAGCTTGCGGACGGGCGTTACCGCGTCGGCGGCTTTGCGCGCAACCTGACGAACAAGCGGTACCTGATCGACGCCGGCAACACGGGCGGCGGCTTCGGCATCCCCACCTATATCGCCGGCGAACCGCGCTTCTACGGCGTCGAGCTCGGCGCCAAGTTCTAAACAGCCCTGTCCCACCCTGTCGTTCCGGCACGCGCCGGGACGGCGGGGACCATCCGCAAAGACCAGTCGGGCGGCTGCAAGTTGGCGCGCCCGGCACTCGTCCGCCGGCTCCTATCCCGGCCCGGTGCGTTGACGCGCATTCCCCATCGCACGAGGTTCTCACGATGCGCGCCATCCCCATCGCTACGGCCGTTTCCGCATGAGCGGTCCGCAGCTCTTCACGCCGTTCAAGGTCGGCAAGCTCGATCTCGCCAACCGGATCGTCATCGCGCCGATGTGCCAATATTCGGCGGTCGACGGCTGCATGACCGACTGGCACCTGATCCATCTCGGGCATCTCGCGCTGTCGGGGGCGGCCCTGATGATGCTCGAAGCCGCCGCGGTGACGCCCGAGGGGCGGATCACCTACGGCGATGTCGGGCTGTATGACGATGCGAGCGAAGCGGCGATCGCGCGGACACTCGAGAGCGTGCGGCGCTGGTCGGACATGCCGATCGGCATCCAGCTGTCGCATGCCGGACGCAAGGCGTCGTGCGAGGTGCCCTGGAAGGGCGGCGGGCAGATCGCGCCGGGCGCCGACAAGGGATGGCAGACCGAAGCCCCCTCCCCGGCCGCTTTCCTGCCCGACGATACGCTGCCGACGGCGCTCGATCGCGAGGGGCTGGCTCGACTGCGCGACGCGTTTGCCGCCGCGGCGACGCGCGCGGGACGGCTCGGGATCGATGCGATCCAGCTGCACGCCGCGCACGGCTATCTGCTCCACCAGTTCCTCTCGCCCTTGGCCAACCATCGCGACGACGATTATGGCGGCAGCCTCGAGAACCGGATGCGCTTCCCGCTCGAAGTGTACGACGCGGTCCGCGCCGCCTTCCCGGCGGATCGCCCGGTGACGATGCGCGTATCTGGCACCGACTGGGTCGAGGGTGGCTGGGACGGTGAACAGACCGTCGCCTTCGCAAAGTCGCTCGAGGCTCGCGGGTGCGATGCGATCCACGTCTCGAGCGGTGGCCTCAGCCCGGACCAGCAGATCCCCGTCGGGCCGAGCTATCAGGTCCCGCTGGCGCGTCAGGTCAAGCAGGCGGTCGGCATCCCCGTCGTCGCGGTCGGGCTGATCACCGACTATGAACAGGCCGAGGCGATCATCGGTACCGGTGACGCCGATCTCGTCGCGCTAGCCCGGACCCTTCTCTACGATCCACGCTGGCCGTGGCATGCCGCCGCACATCTCGGCGGCCATGTGAAGGCACCCGATCAGTATCTCCGTTCACAGCCGCGCCAGTACAAGGACCTGTTCCAGGCCTGACGCGAGCCGCGACCCTCGCGGGTCGCGGCAATGTCTCCAGCGCGGTCAGCCGTTGTCGCGGAAACCGGGATACAGGCTCATCCCGCCGTCGACGGTCAGCGTCGATCCGATGATATAGTCCGCGGCGTCGGACACCAGGAACAGCGCCGCGCGCGCCACGTCGTCGGGCTCGCCGATCCGTCCATAGGGGATGAGCTCGAGCAGCGCGTCGGCGGCGTCGCCCTTGGTCGCATCGGCGTTGATGTCGGTCGCGATCGCGCCGGGCGCCAGCGCATTGACCCGGATCCGCTCCTGCGCCACCTCCTGCGCCAGCGTGCGCATCAGCATCCCGCTGCCGCCCTTCGACGCCGCATAGTTCGCATGCCCCGCCCAGGGGATCGTCTCGTGCACCGAACTCATGAACAGGATTTTGCCGATCGCCCGGCCAAAGCCGCGATCACCCTGCGCGCGGAAGCGGCGTACCGCCTCGCGCGAAACGAGGAACTGGCCCGTCAGGTTGACGTCGATGACGCGGCTCCAATCCGCGAGCGTCATGTCCGCATAGCCCGCATCCTTCTGCATGCCGGCATTGGCGAACACGACATCCACGCCGCCGAAACGCGACACGGTCTCATCGAACAGCCGGAGGACCGCATCCTCGTCCGCGGTATCGGCCTGACAGGCGAACGCCTCGCCGCCGCCTGCAACGATCCGCGCGACCACGTCGTCCGCCGCCTCGCGATTGCTGTTGTAATTGACCGCGACGCGCGCGCCGGCCTGCGCGAACAGCAGCGCCGCGGCGCGTCCGAGGCCGGAACTCGCACCGGTGACGATGGCGGCCTGTCCGGAGAGATCGATGTGCATGGGGCTCGCTTTCGCTAGACTGTCGGGGGTTGCATCCCCAACGCCCGCCTTGCCAAAGCTATCCGTCTGCCCCCACGGGGCGGCTAGTCGTCCAGCGTGTCCGCAGTCCGCAGCGCGCGCACATAGGCCTGCGCGGCCTGTTGCTCGGCCGCGGTCTTGAACGCGTCACGCGGGTCGGGCGCATCGCCGAGAGTCGCCAGCACGGCCCACAGCGCAAACCGCCGGCCGGTCTCGCGCTCGGTCCCGAACGCGATCCGGACGCGCTCGAGACCGTCATCGATCGCGATCGTATCCAGCGTATCGAGATCGGTCGTGCCGAAATAATGGGTGAGCATCGCGTCGAGATCCATGACGCAGCGCTGCCCGAGCCGGGCGATCGTGGCAAGTCATGTCGAACGGCCGCCCCCTCCGTGCGAAAGAGTTGCGCAACGGTCCACCCCGACCTAGATGCCGGTCGCACACGCCCCTCCGCCATTGCGGCGGCGCGGATGCGGTGCGGAAGAGTGTCCGAGTGGTTTAAGGAACTGGTCTTGAAAACCAGCGTAGGGGTAACTCTACCGTGGGTTCGAATCCCACCTCTTCCGCCAATGCTTCGTTTCAGCTTACCTCGCTTCGGCTAATGACAGCGCCCAAGGCCCCGTCTCCGGCGCGTTAGCATCCCCGGAAACCCCAATCCGTTCATAAACAGCGCAATCAAATCGGAGCCACTTTTGGGGCAACGGGTAATCCCGAAGGTCCATAATGGGGTGGGAAGCAAACATTCTTACAGACTGCGCCTGAAGATCGTCTGTAGGGGTACCCTGCTCTCGGAATGACTTGATTTCGGGTTCGGTCAGGCGCTTAGTCTACATCCCAATGCTTTGAGGTAATGCGGGGCTTCAAACAAATGAAGCGGTGGTTGCTCTTGATCGTGAGCGTGGCCTTCAGCCTCCCGGCGCAGGCGCAGCTTGCGGCATCGGTGAAGAATGGCGACTCGACCATCATCGTCACGGGCAACCGAAGCCGCGAATCCAAGGTGGAGTTGAGCGAGTGGCGAATGGCGGAAACGCCGCACGTCGTCGTTTTCAGTCAGGGCGACGAAACGGCATTGCGACGCACCGCGCACAATCTCGAAAAGCTGCACTTCCTGCTCTCGGTCCTTCATGGCCGGGTGGATCAGCCTGACGAGACGATCAAGATCGCCGTGACGATGATCGGCGATGTCGCATCGTTCGAACAGCTTCGACTGACCGAGCTGCGCTGGCAATATGGTCCCTTCCCGCAGGCGTTCGAAAAGACGATCTACTATGATCCGCGCGAGGAAGGGTCGGTGCTCGCAACGACCGAGGAGGGCGTGAACCTGGTTCTTCAGCCCTCCGTCGGCCGCAAGACGAGCCGCAATTGTACGCGCGAGCAGGACCGAAACCCTCCAATCGTTGATTACTACATAAGCCCCAGGGTGACGGCGACCGGACAGCCGACGTACGACGTGAACCAGATTCTCGGACAGCTCGCGGTGAACGAGATCGCCTTTTGCCAATGGGCCGAATCCCGCGTGTATGCCGCCTTCGCCCAGAACTACCTGATGACCTATTTTCCGGCAGCGTATCCGCGCTGGTATCTTCAGGGGTTCGGAGAATTGTTCGCGACGATGGAAGCCGGCGACGACTTCGTGGAATATGGCCACCTTCCGCCTGGCTACGCGAAGGTCATGCATCATTACGGTCTGTATCCGGTCACGCACATCCTCGACGGGCGCTATCTCTCGGGCAAGGGTAGGGCCTGGACGCCCTATCACGCATGGCGGCTGGTCCACCTTCTGTATTTCTCCGAGGAGTGGAAGCCGCGGCTTCACGATTATCTGAAAGCCCTAGCACGGGGTGACGACTTGCCGACCGCCGCGAGCGCCCTTGGCAATCCGAGCCAGTTCCAAAGCGCCGTGACCGCCTACCGAGGCCGCAAATTACAGGCTGAAAAGATGGCCTTTCCGGCCAATCGCGCGCCGGAACCCAGCATCCGCCGTCTGACCCGCGCGGAGGCCGGGCTGATCCGTGGCCGGCTTGAACTCGGCGCGCGGATCGAGGTGCCCGACGCCGGCCCCGACCGTGAGAAGGCGCTCGCACGGCGCTCCGCGTGGCTCGACCGGCTTCGCGACAACGCGACACGCTTCCCCGCCCTGACCGAAAACCATCTGCTCCTGGCCGAGGCCGAATGCCGCACCGGCAATCCCGAAGCCTGTCTTGAAGCCGCTGAGAGGGCGATTGCACAGTCACCGACGGAAACACGCGCGCTGGTGTGGAAAGGCACGGCGCTGACGCAGCTGGCTGTGCGCGCTCCCGCCGTCGAACGTCGGCAGCGGCTTGCAGACGCGAGACGTTTCATCGTCAGGGCCAACCGCCTGGACCCGGAGAGCAGCCTCGCGCTGATCGCGTATCACGACAGCTTTGCAACGGCGGGCCAGCAGGCCCCGGATGTCGCGGTGGAGGGGCTGTACAAGATCGTTCAGTCTGCGCCCGCCGCGCCCGGTCCGAGACTGAAACTCGGTGAGGAGCTGATCGCCCGCGACCTTCGGGGTGAAGCGCGCAAAATGCTGCTGCCGGTCGCCAAAGGGCCGTTCTCAACGCCCGAACAACCCGCCGCCGCCGCTTTGCTGTCGCCAGCGGGAGCGACGGAGCCGGGGCGTTAGCGGCTGCTAAAATCTGGCGTTCGCAGACCGTAGCGCATTTCGAAAAATCGCCGGGGTCCCGATCCGGACCTCGGCGATCACATCAGTCGGTCGCGTTACAGCCGCAGCGAGACACCCGCCACGAGCTGCCGGCCGAGCAGGTCATACCCCATCACGGTATTGCCGCGCAGCAGACCGATCCGCGAACGGCTGTCCGGAATGAGCGGCGGATCGCGGTCGAAGATATTGTTGGCGGCCAGCCGGAACGTCATCTGCTTGTTGATGTCGAAGCTGAGCGCGACGTCGATCCAGTTGTACGAACCGACACCCGGATATTGATCGCGCCGGGCGCTCGCGTCCTGGGCGGGGATGCCGGTGTCCTCGGGCGCATAGATGTCGAGCGGCATCGCGCCGCGGTGGCGCCAGTTGACCGACAGGCTGGTCGTGCTGTCAGGCGCGGTCCAGGTGGTGCGGAGCTGGTGCTTCCAGCGCGGCATGCTCTCGCCGCAGAGATTGCCGAAATACCCCACGCAGTCGCGCGGTTCGATCGTCGGCGACGATTGCGAGCCGACGCGGGTCATCAGCGTCCCGTTGAAGCTCATGTCGAGCCGGCCGACGCCGCCCAGGCCGACATTATACTGCCCCTGGAAATCCCAGCCATGCGACTGCGACTTGTAGCCATTGGCCGAGCCGCGGGCCACCCAACCTGTCGACGGACTGGTCGCAGGCGAGCTCGAGAGCGTGCCGGTGCCAGGATTGCGGACGATGCCGCGGCAGAAGTATTCGTTCCCGGTCGCGAGACACTCGCCGATGATGTTCTGCGGCTGGAGAAAGTCGAGCTGGTCCTTCAGATCGATCAGCCAGCGGTCAATCGACACCGTCAGGCCGGGTATGAAGCGTGGGCGCAGCACGACGCCGAACGTCTTGGTAAAAGCGCTTTCGGGCGTCAGATTGAACCCGCCCTCGCGCACGGTGCACCGATCGTCAGGGCAGATCAGCGAGGCACTGCCATAGAGATTGTCGGCAAGGCCGGTGTTACGGCATTGCTGCAACGTCGCGGACGGCGCCAGTCGCGCGCCGTTGGGGTTCGACGGATCGATCCGCGGTGCGCAGGGATCGGCATAGAAGCCTTGGTTCCAGAAGATGTTGGCGGCCCCCTGCGCGGTGCTGACACCCGGTGCGGCCTGGGACTTGTTGTACGAGGCGCGCAGCGTGATGTCCGCCACCGGCGACCAGAGCCCCTCGACCTTCCAGGTATCGAACTTGCCGGCGAGCCGGTTGTACTGCGACACGCGGTAGCCGGCGTTGACCTGCAACAGCTCGGCGAAGCGGCGATGTTCGATCAGCGGTGCCTGCACCTCGGCATTCGCTTCGAGGATGCTTTGCGTGAAGCGCTGGTTCTCGCCGCCATTGTTCTGCTGGAAGATCTCGTTGACGATGGTGCGTTCCATTTCCTCGCGATATTCCGCGCCCAGCGCGATCGCGATGCCCTGGTCCGCGAGTGGCGAGGTAATGCCGTATCGGCCCAGATCGCCGCTGACGGTGCCGACGAACTGCAACAGGCGCGGAATGCGCGTGCTGATCCCGCCGGTCGCGCCACCGTAGAGATACTGGTTGAGCGCCGCATCCTGGTTGAACGGCGCGAACGCGTTGAAGGGCACGCAGGACGGATCGGTCCCGTTGACGACCGCACGACAGGTCGGCGTCCCGTTGACCCGAACGACGTCGAGCGAACGATTGATGTTCTCGAAGCGCGCGAACGGCACGTCGATGGTGTCGAGGCGCGCGCGCGAGATCATGCCCGCGACATCGTACGACCACACGTCGTCAAAGCCGCGCCCGCGCAGCCCTGCGACGATACGATAGCCCTCATTGGTGAAGCGCTGCCGCACCAGTGGCAGCCCGTCGAAGCGATAGCGGACGTCGATCGGCGCATATTGTCCGGCAACACCGGCGTTGGCGCCGCACAGATCCTGTGCCTGCGAGGACGACAGGAACGCGTTGTCGCAATTCACGCGGAACGGGTCCGAGCCGTACGCACCGAAGTTGAAGGTGCGGTTGAGCTGGGTGTTGTAGGATTTGTCGCGGTAGAACAGCCCGTTGCCGTACAACTCGATGTCGTCGGTGATCTTGGCAGTCAGGAAACCGCCAAGGTTGACGCGGTTGAACGCGCGCTGGACCGCCCAATTGTCATAGGGGTTGGCAGACGAGCCCTGCGGCCCGCTGTTGATCGGGATGAAGGTCCCGTTGCCGTTGGGATTGTTGACCAGGATCTGCCCGGCGCGCGGCCCCGACTGCGGAATGATCGTACCGGCGGGCGTGAAGCTTGCACGCGAACAACCGAGCGGCGAGGTGTTGGTCGGCTGGACCGCCTCGCAGACCGAATAGGAGCGATCGACCAGCTCGATCGGATTGGACTGGCGGTAGTTGATGAACCCGGTGAGGTTCACCCGGTCGTTAAACAAATTGGTACCCGCCGCCAGGCTGACATCCGAACGACCACCGTCATTGGTCAATCCGCGCTTGGCGGCGAAACCCGCGCGACCTGCCGCCTCGGTGACCGCGTTGCTGCCATTGTCGTGATTGTAGAAGCTGTAGTTCGCGTCGAGCCGGATGCCTTCGAAATTCTTCTTCAGCACGAAGTTGACGACGCCCGACACCGCGTCGGATCCGTAAACGGACGAGGCACCGCCGGTGAGCACGTCGATTCGCTCGACCAGCGCGTTGGGGATGATGCCGACGTCGACCGTGTTGGCCAGTCCCATGCGGAGGCCGTCGATCAGCGTCAGCGTGCGCTCATAGCCCAGGCTGCGTAGCTTGATGCGCTGACGACCTTCGGAATCGCTGAAATTCTGTTCCGAGTTCACCTGCACCTGCGGCAGGCGGTTCAGCACCTCCTCGATCGTCGTCGCGCCCTGTGCCGCGATTTCCGCGGCGGTCGTCGTCACGATCGGTGCGGCGGACCGGTTGTTCGGCCGCGCGATGCGCGTGCCGGTCACGACGATATCCGACGCTTCCCGCCGATCGCCGGTGCGTTCGGCATCTGCGCCGAGCTTGGCGGAGGCGACGGGATCGCCGATCGCCGTCTGGCTTTCCTGCGCAGCATCGCCCGCGCCTGTATCCGACGCCTGGGCCGGCATCGCAAACAACGCCGCGACGCAACATGTCGTAGTCAGAAACCCTTTGAACAGCACCATTCTATCACCCCCCATGTTGCCGATCGGGTCACATGGATGGTGATGCATCGTATCGATTGCTGCCGACCCTGTTCGGAAGCGTTCGATGAACAACAGGACGCGCTTTCATCGGGATCTGTCGCCCCGTGACCTTGCTGACCTTGTTCGGCATTACCATCCGGACCCTCGGACAGGCACATGCTGTCACGTCCCAAATATCAAAACAATACCAATAATTTCAGAAATGACACGCGGTATGGATTTTGTGTCGTAACGGTCTCAATCGGTATCAATGACAGGACTTTGCGTTCCTCAGACCGCACCATTCCGCTTCCGTTGCGAGTCCGTCCGCCATGGAATAGTATCCGCTGGGGTCATTGCTATCGGTCGTCGGTCAACGCGCCAAAAGCGCAAGCAAAGCGGAGAAACTTGCTTGTGACGCGACGCTCTAGACCCGGCGTGACGTGCTCTCGCCTTCCATCCACTCGCGACCGGCGAAGATCACGTCCGAGACCGGTACAAAGCGGAGCGGCGACGACAGGACAAGAAGCGACCCGATAAAAGAGATTTGCGAGTGACGATCGCGATCAATCGGTTAGACCCTGCCGCACAAGGGGAGATCTCTACACCATGAAGCACCGCGCACTGACCGCCATCGCACTCTGCCTCGTCGCCACCGAACTGTCCGCACAGACCACGCCGCCACCAGCCGCCAAGCCCGTCGAACGGACCCAGGCGCCCGAGAATCAGGCGACGGCGCCCACCCCCGCGACGACCCGCGCCGACCCCAATCCGTCGCCCCAGCCCGTCGCCGCAGCCCCGGTCACTGCCGCCGTGCCCGCCAATGCGTCGGCTGCCACATCGAAATCGTCCGCCAAGCCGCCGGTCTGGGACGTCATGCAGCCGCGCGGACTGAAGACGCGCGAGGTCGCCCTGCATGTCGACGAGGGCAGCTGGATGAACGTCGACGTCTCGCCCGACGGCCGGCTGATCGCCTTCGATCTGCTCGGCGACCTCTACACCATGCCGATCACGGGCGGCACGCCGCGACGCATCGCCGAGGGGCTGGCGTTCGAGCATCAGCCGCGCTTCTCACCCGACGGCCGCCGCATCGCCTTCACGTCGGACCGCGGCGGTGGCGACAATATCTGGGTGATGAACGTCGACGGCAGCGACAAGCGCCAGGTGACGAACGAGGATTTCCGCCTGCTCAACCAGCCGAGCTGGAGCCCGGACGGCCGGTTCATCGCCGCGAAGAAGCATTTCACGACCGGCCGCTCGCTCGGCACGGGCGAGATCTGGCTCTATCACGTCTCGGGCGGCGGCGGCGTCCAGCTGGTCAAACGCGCGAGCGAGGTTCTGCAGAAGGAACTGGGCGAGCCGATCTACGCGCCCGATGGCAAGAGCATCTTCTACACGCGCAACATCTCGCCCGGCCCGATCTTCGAATATGCGCAGAATTCGCGCACCGACCTGTTCGACATCGAACGCTATGACGTCGACAGCGGCGAGGTCAGCACCGCGGTCTCCGGGGTCGGCGGCTCGGTCCGGCCGACCCCGTCGCGTGACGGCAAGCGGATCGCCTTTGTCCGGCGCGAGAACAACGTCACCAAATTATGGGTGAAGGACTTCGCGACCGGGGTCGAACGGATGATCTATGGTCCGCTCGACCGCGACGTGCAGGAGACATGGGCGGTGACGGGCGTCTATCCCGACATGGCCTGGACGCCGGGCGACACGGCGATCGTCTTCTGGGCGGGGGGCAAGCTGCGCCGGGTGGCCCCCGACGGCTCGGGCGCGGCGGTCATCCCGTTCCGCATCGACGATACGCGCGTCATCGTCGATGCGGTCCATCCGCAGGTCGCGGTCGCACCCGACCGGTTCGCGACGAAGATGCCGCGCTGGGCCAGTGTGTCGCCCGATGGCCGCACCGTCGTGTTCGAGACGCTCGGCAAGCTCTGGACCAAGCCCGTTGCGGGCGGCACCGCGACCCGGCTGACGCGCGGCGCGGACGAATTCGAACTGTTCCCAAGCTGGTCGCGCGACGGTCGTCAGATCGTGTTCGTCGGCTGGACGGATGCCGGACTCGGCCAGATCCGGACGATCGCGGCAGGCGGCGGCTCGCCCCGCACCGTCACGACCGTCGCCGGCCATTATCGCCGCCCGCGCTTTTCACCCGACGCGCGCTCGATCGTGTTCGAACAGGGCCCCGGCGGCGGGCTGACCGCGGCGCGGGGCAATCCCGACGCCGGGGCCTACCGCGTCGCCGCCAGCGGCGGTGCGCCGGTGCGGATCGCCAAGGAGGCGAGCGGCCCGCAATTCGGGGCGGCGAACGACCGCGTCTTCCTGATGGCGACCGAGAAGGACAAGCGCCAGCTGATCAGCACCGACCTCAACGGACAGGACCGCCGCGTCCATGCCTCGGGCGAGCTGGTCAATGACTATCAGATCTCACCACAGGGCGATTACGTCGCCTTCCGTCAGAATTACGAGGCGTTCGTGATGCCGCTGATGCCGGGACGCCAGGCGGTCGAGACCGATGCCAAGGGCGGCCCCCTGCCCGTCACCCGCGTCAGTGGCGACGGTGCGGACTTCATCAACTGGTCGAACGACGGCCGGCAGATCCACTGGAGCGCGGGCCCGACGCTCTACACGGCCGAGACCGCGGCGCTGTTCCGCGCGGTGCCGACGCCGAAGGGTGAGGACGCGCCGAAGTTCGTCGCGCCGCGCACCGGCACCTCGCTGTCGATGGACATCGCCGCCGCCAAGCCTGACGCGACGGTGGCGCTGACCGGCGCACGCGTCGTGACGATGGCGAAGGCCGATGGCGGGATCATCGACGATGCGACGATCCTGATCCGCGGCGACCGCATCGTCGCGGTCGGGCCACGAGCCACGGTCGCCATTCCCGCAGGCGCGAAGACCGTCGATCTGGCGGGCAAGACGGTCATCCCCGGGCTGGTCGACGCGCATGCGCATGGTCCGCAGGGTGAGGACGAGATCGTCCCCCAGCAGAACTGGTCGGCGATGGCGAACCTCGCGCTCGGCACCACGACGATCCACGATCCGTCGTCGCGCTCCGCCGAAATCTTCCCGGCGGCCGAGATGCAGCAGGCCGGCATGCTGCTCGCACCGCGCACCTTCTCGACCGGCGAGATCGTCTATGGCGCCAAGGCGCCCGACGTCTATGCGCAGATCGACACCTATGAGGACGCGCTCGCCGTCGTCCGCCGCCTCAAGGCGCAGGGCGCACGCAGCGTGAAGAACTATAACCAGCCACGCCGCGAGCAGCGCCAGATGGTCGTGGCGGCAGCGCAGGCGGAAGGCATGGAGGTCGTGCCCGAGGGCGGCTCGCTCTTCACGCTCGACATGAGCCTGGTGCAGGACGGCAATTCCACGGTCGAGCACAATGTTCCGCTCGAGCATTTCTACGCAGATGTGGTCGATCTCTGGTCACAGACGACGGTCGGCTACACGCCGACGCTCGTGGTTGCCTATGGCGGGCCGGCGGGCGATCCCTATTGGCGCGCGCACAGCGACGTGTGGCGGCATCCGCTGCTCGCCCGCCATGCGCCGCCGGCACTGCTCGCGGCGCAGAATGCGCGGCGCGAGATCGCGCCCGAGGAGGATTATGTCGATGGCGCGACCGCACGCGAGGCGCGCAAGCTCGCGGTCAAGGGCGTACCCGTGGCGATCGGCGCGCACGGCCAGCAGCCGGGGCTTGGCGCGCATTGGGAGCTGTGGAGCTTCGTCCGGGGCGGGTTCAGCCCAATCGAGGCGCTGCGTGCGGGTACGATCGAATCGGCACGATCGCTGGGATACGCCAAGGACGTCGGCTCGCTCGAACCCGGCAAGCTCGCCGATCTGGTCGTGCTGACCGCCGACCCGACAAGCGACATCCGCAACAGCGACAAGGTCGCGCAGGTGATGCTCGGCGGCCGCCTTTATGATGCGGCGACGCTGAACGAGACGATCACCGGCACGCGCAAGCGCCAGGCCTATTGGTGGGAGGGCGGCAGCGCGGGCGCCGATACGGGCGCACGCATCACCGTCGGCCACGGACACGGGGATGTCGACTGACATCCCCAATCGGAACCGGCGCTGAGGTCGACAGCGATTAGTAGATGTCGCGGCGGTACAGCCCGGCCTCGCTCATCGCCTCGACCCGGTCGTCGCCGAGGATGATCCGAAGTTCGGCATCGACCGCGCCGGCCATTCCGACGAGACTGCCGCAGACATAGATCGCCGCCCCGCGGTTCGCCCAGTCGAGCATCCGGTCGGCCTGTTCCGCGACCAGCGCCTGGACATAACGTTCGCATCCGGCATCGCGCGAGAAGGCTCGGTCGATCCGCTCGAGTGTACCCACAATGTGCAGCGCTTCGAGCTCGGCCGCGAGGGGACGATCGGATGCGCTGCTGCGTTCGCCATAGAGCAGCCAGGCGGGCGCGCCGCCGGTCCGCGCCCGCTCGCGAAGATGCGCCATCAGCCCGGCGAGGCCGGTGCCGTTGCCGATCAGCACGAGCGGGGTCGCCGGATCCATCGGTGTCGCAAACCCCGGATTGGCACGAAGCCGTATGGCGATAGGATCACCGATCGACGCCACTTCCGTCAGCCACCCCGAGCCGATGCCGAGCCCGCCATCGGCTGCGGGACATTGCCGCACAAGCAGTTCGACGCGGCCCGACTCTGGTAGCGACGCGACCGAATATTCGCGATGCGCAAGCGGCGGTAGCGCCAACGGATCCCGCCCCCCGGCCTCGAACGTCGCCGGATCGGGCAGCGTCGCCCTGGCGAGTGCGACCGCGACCCGGCCGTCGTCGACGATCCCGCAATCGGCTAGGAACCGCGCGACGCGGGCCGGATCGTGACGCGGCTCGATCTCGGCGATCGCGCCCGGTGCCCAGCGCGTGCCCGCGGGAATGCCGAGTTCGACCCGGTACATCGGCGCGCCCGGGCTGTCGGGATTGAGCCATGTTCGTGCGACCAGCGGCCAGGCGGCATAGTCCGCCGGCTGCCAGTCAGGCTGCGCCGGATCCGCGCCGATCGCGTGAAGCTGTTGCTGCCACTGGCGTTCGCCGTCCGCATCGGCCGCATCGAGCTCGATCCGGTCGAACAGGCGCTGCGCCCCACTGGCATGCAGCCATGCGTCGACGCGCTGACCAAAGGCGCAATAGTCGGGATATTCGCGGTCGCCCAGCGCCAGCACCGCGTAGCGGACCCCGTCGAGATCGGCCGGCGCGGCCATGACGCGGCGCTCGAACGCCCGCGCGGTGTCCGGCGCATCG
The DNA here is from genome assembly GCF_023935825.1 of Sphingomonas aerolata. Taxonomy (NCBI): domain Bacteria; kingdom Pseudomonadati; phylum Pseudomonadota; class Alphaproteobacteria; order Sphingomonadales; family Sphingomonadaceae; genus Sphingomonas; species Sphingomonas aerolata. Next base: position 2,378,661 of record NZ_CP098762.1, read on the forward strand.
CCCTCGCCATAGGTCGCCACGACGAACAGGACGGTGCCGGCATCGCGCAGATCGGCCGGCGACACCGTCGCCAGCGGTCGGATCGCAGCACCCGGGAACGCCGCAGCGCTGAGGCGTGCGAGACGCTCGGCGGTGCCGGTCTGCGACGCGTGGACGACCAGCACGCCGGGTCGGTCCGCCCCCCCGTTGTCGGCCGAGGCCGTTACCACGACCGCCGCGAGCGCCCGCTTGGTCCGCCGTCGGCCCAGATACAGCAGCAGGCCGGTGACCGTGAACAGCGGCATCGTCAGGCTCGTCAGGAACAGCGCGATCCGCCCGGGCAGACCGAAGAATGCCCCCGTGTGGAGCGGATAGATACTGGTCGCGATCGTCTCGCCGACGCCGCGCTCGGCGTAGCGCTCCGCCTTGGTCAGCGCGCCGCTGCGCGCGTCGAAGCGGAGCTCGTCGGTCATACGGTCGAACCGCGCGCCGATCGGCACCATCCGCATCGTCACGGGCGCCGGGCCCTGCGGGACCGTTATCGTCACCCGGTCGAAACGCGAACCCTCGCTACGCCGGAACCCCGCCCAGGCCGGGGCGATCGGTCGCGACTCTTCCGTCACCTCACCCCGGTCGCCGCGACGGCCACCCGGCGCGCGCCCCTCGCGCCCGCCACGTTCGGGCCGCTCGGTCGTACCGGTCAGCATGTACCGCGCGCCCCGCTGATACCAGTCATAGGACCACCAGAGGCCGGTCGCCGCACTCAGCAGGTAGAAGACGAGCACCCAGCCGCCGATCACCGCATGAAGCGCGCGGTACAGGTTGCGTCCGGTCTTGCGCAGGTCGAGTACGAACCAGGCGCGCCAGTCGAGCGGGTGGCGCGGCCAGCGCAGATACAGCCCCGACACCGCAAAGAAGACGAGCGCCAGCGCGGACAGGCCGGTCAGCTGACTGCCGATGCCGTTGCGTCCGCCCGGCAGCGCGAGCCAGCGATGCAGGTTCTCGATCGTGCGGAACACCCCCGCGCCGGTGGCGGTGCCGAGCAACCGGCCGGTTCGCGGGTCGATATAGCTGCGCTCGCCACCGCGCTGGCCCTTCTTCGCGGCGAAGCGCACCTGCGCCGCGAGGGTTGGATCGCGCGCGATCGTCAGATCCTGCACCCGCTTGCCCCCGCGCTGCGCGGATGCGGCCCGGACCAGAGCATCAGGTGACAGCCTTGCCACATCGCCCGCCCCACTTGGCAGCGGTGCGAGGGTCACCACGCCCGGGCTGAGCGCCGCCATGATCTCGTCCTCGAACGCCATCGCGGCGCCGGTCACGCCCATCAGTGCGAGCACGAAACCCGCGGTAATCCCCAGAAACCAGTGCATCTGGAACAGCACGCGGCGCAGCGTCATTGCGCGCAGTCTCGAACGATCATCATCTGTCTTCAGCCCCCCAAATCACAGATGCCGCACTATCACGTATTGCTATTGGTTCTCAAGTGCAGCTTTGAGCGGGTGTTGGCGGACGGTTGTCGTCACGCATCGACGCTTGCCCGGAGGTCGCGGATCGGCAAGCATGGACCAAAGGGGAGAGACACATGAAGACCGCGATACTGGTCGCGCTGGCTGCGGCGACCACAATTCCGGCCGACGCACAAACGGCGCCACCAGCTGTGACCTATATCCAGGCCGGCACACTGCTCGATCGTCCGGGCCAGGCGCCGCGCGGCGCGACCACGATCATCGTCCGCGACGGCAAGATCGTCGCGCTACGCGACGGGTTCGTGGCGCCGGAGGCGGGCGCGACACTCGTCGACCTGCGCACCGCGTTCGTCATGCCGGGCATGGTCGACATGCACGTCCATCTCTGGGGCATCGGCGGCGACCCGATGCGCGCGCGGCTCGAGGCGATGACCCGCGACCGGTTCGATGACGAGATGACAGCGGTCGCCAATGCACGGCAGACGCTCGCCGCAGGTTTCACCTCGGTCCGCGATCTTGGCGGCGATCCGCGCGGCATCCGTGCTTTGCGTGACGCGATCGACGCGGGCGCGATCGAAGGGCCGAGCATCACCAATGCCGGCGAGATGATCTCCGTCACCGGCGGGCACGGCGATGGCGGCAACGGCCTCGCCGAGGAATTCGCCGATATGGTCCATGGTCGCGAGGTCAATGTCTGCAACGGGCCCGACGACTGCCGCCGCGCGGTCCGGGCGCAGGTTGCGCTCGGTGCGCGTGTCATCAAGTTCGCGGCGACCGGCGGCGTGCTGTCGAACGTCAGCGGCGGCCTTGGCCGGGCGATGACCCCGGACGAAATGCGCGCGATCATCGACACTGCGCACATGCTCGGCCGCAAGGTCGCGGCGCACAGCCACGCGACCGAAGGAACCCGCGCCGCGCTCGAGGCGGGGGTCGATTCGATCGAACACGGCACGTTTCTCGACGACGAGACGATCCGTCTATTCAAGACCAGGGGCGCCTATCTGGTGCCGACCGAGATCGCACCGGTCGCGGCACTCGCCCAGGCACGCGGCGGCGCCCTGCCCCCGGCCACCATCGTCAAGGCGGAGTCCGCCGCCGCAGCCATGGCCGCCAGCCATCGCCGTGCCTATGCGGCCGGCGTCAAGGTCGCCTTCGGAACGGATACCGGCGTGTCGAAGCACGGCGACAATGCGACCGAATTCGCGCTGCTCGTGCAAAACGGCCTTACCCCGGCACAAGCCATCGCCGCAGCGACGAGCGGCGCGGCGGATCTGCTTGGGCGGGACGATATTGGCACGCTCGCGCCCGGCAAGACCGCGGACATCATCGCGGTGCGGGGGTCCCCGCTCGACGACGTGAACCGGCTCACGCATGTCGATTTCGTCATGCACCGCGGAGTCGTGGCGAAGGCGGTCGCGGCGAAGTGATCGTCACGCGGCGGCGGCCCTTGTGCATCGAGCGCACCGCCGCCGCAGCGGCTCAGGCGGTCAGTTGACGACGCCGGATCTCGCCGAGCAGCGCTTCGGCGGCGGGGTCGCCGACCTCGCCCTCCGTCGCGCGATAGGCCGCGATCACATCCGCATCCGACGCATCGGCCAGCAGCCCACGGACCTCGGCGTCGAACGCATCGACCTCACCCGCTGCAGCATCGGCGGCGTCGTCGCTGCTGATCGCCGGTGCGTCGGCAGGCGACGGTTCATGCGCCATGATCGCGTCCTGCTTGAACACGTCAAAGGCGTCTGCGGCCTCGTCACGCTCGACAAAGGCGATCTTGAGCGAGGTGAGCAGATCGAGCTGCGATGCGATATTTTCCATATGCTCACGGTAGGCACAGGCCCGCGAATGGCAAGCGCGATCGCGTCTCAACGGGACAAGTCCGTCGCTCGCTGGCCACGGCGCGCCGCTCGTCCCGAAGCGGGGCAGCCTATTGTACGATCAATCTCGTCCGCGTCTCTTGACGATCGGGCAATGGCCTATACGATAGCGGTAACATGAGTGGAGAGGGAAATTGATGTCGCATATCGCCGCGCCGGTCCTGTCGGCGTTGCCTGCGGACTGGCGCAACGCGCTGCTGCTTGGCCGGGTTGATCTCGGCGAAGGTCCCACGCCGATATTGGTCAGCCGCGGTGGAGTCTTCGACATGTCCCGCGTCGCACCGACCGTGTCCGCGCTCGTCGCGGGCGGCACGTTCGACACGGCAGCCGGCCAGTCGCTGGGCACGCTCGAATCGCTCGACCTGTCCGCGGCGGTCGATGCCCCTGCGCGCCTGCTGAGCCCGATCGACCTGCAATGCGTCAAGGCCGCCGGCGTGACGTTCGCGGTGTCCGCGATCGAGCGCGTCATCGAGGAGCGTGCGCGGGGCGATGCCTCCAAGGCCGTTGAAGTGCGTGGCCGGCTCGAAGCCCGGATCGGCGGCAGCGTCCGTTCGGTCGTGCCGGGCTCCGCCGAGGCGGCGGCGCTCAAGGCGGCGCTGATCGAGGACGGGATGTGGTCGCAATATCTCGAGGTCGCGATCGGCCCCGATGCGGAGATCTTCACCAAGAGCCCGACGCTCTCGACCGTCGGCTGGGGTGGCCCGATCGGGATCCGGTCCGATTCGACGTGGAACAACCCCGAACCCGAAGTCGTGCTGCTAGTCGATGCAGACGGCGCGATCGTCGGCGCGACGCTCGGCAACGACGTCAACCTGCGCGATTTCGAGGGCCGCTCCGCACTGCTGCTGAGCAAGGCCAAGGATAATAACGCCTCCTGCTCGATCGGGCCGTTCATCCGCCTGTTCGACGAAGGCTTCTCGCTCGACGACGTCCGCGCGAGCGACGTGACGCTCAAGATCGAGGGCGAGGACGGCTATGTGCTCGACGGGCATAGCTCGATGCGCGAGATCAGCCGCGACCCGACCGATCTCGTCACGCAGGCGATGAGCGAGCATCATTATCCGGACGGCTTCGTCCTGTTCCTCGGCACGCTGTTCGCGCCCACCAAGGACCGCGACGAGCCCGGCCGCGGCTTCACGCACAAGATGGGCGACGTCGTCACCATCTCGAACCCGAAGCTCGGCGCTTTGGTGAACCGTGTCACCACCTCGCGCGATGCGCCCGCATGGACGCTGGGCATCGGCGGCCTGATGGCCAATCTCGCGCATCGCAAACTTCTCGACGCATGACCTACGATCAGACGGAGACTCCCGTGTTGCAGCAGACCAGCGCCGGTGAAGGCCGCGCCATCTATCCCAGTCTTGCCGGCAAGCGGGTCCTCGTGACCGGCGGAGGCTCGGGCATCGGCGCGGGTCTGGTCGAGGCGTTTGTCACCCAGGGTGCGCGCGTCGCGTTCGTCGACGTCGCCGACGAACCCAGCCAGGCGCTGCTCGAACGCCTCGCGGTCGATGCGGCCCATGTGCCGATCTATCATCGCTGCGACCTGACCGACATCGATCAGCTTAAGGACGTTTTCGGTAAGCTCGAGCAGGCGCTCGGCGGGATCGACATCCTGATTAACAATGCGGGCAATGACGACCGGCACGGCGTCGACGAGGTCACGCCCGCTTATTGGGACGAGCGGCTGAACGTCAATCTTCGGCACCAGTTTTTTGCAGCCCAGGCCGTCGTCCCTGCGATGAAGCGCGCCGGCGGCGGCACGATCCTCAACTTCGGTTCGATCAGCTGGCATCTCGCGCTGCCCGACCTGGTCCTGTACCAGACGTGCAAGGCAGCGATCGAGGGCCTGACGCGCGGCCTCGCACGCGACCTCGGCCGCGACGGCATCCGCGTCAACACGATCGTCCCGGGCAATGTCCAGACGCCGCGCCAGGAGAAATGGTACACGCCCGAGGGGGAGGCGGAGATCGTCGCCGCCCAGTGCCTCGACGGCCGGATCCAGCCGATCGACGTCGCAGCACTCGTGCTGTTCCTCGCGTCGGACGATGCGCGGATGTGCACCGGGCACGATTATTTCATCGATGCGGGCTGGCGCTGAACCATGGATAGCGAAGCCCGTCTGCTCGCCTCGGTCGGCGCCGAGCTTGGTGAAGGCCCGGTCTGGTCGGCGCGCGACAAGGCGCTGTGGTTCGTCGATATCAAGGCGCCCTGCGTCTATCGATATGATCCCGCGTCGCATGCGCTCGATCGCTTCGACGCGCCATCGCATGTCGGCTGGATCCTTCCCGCACAGGACGGCCTGTGGGTCGCCGGGCTCGCCAAGGGCCTCCACCGCTTCGATCCGCGCGACGGCAGCTTCACGCTGATGAACGGCATCGAGGCGGACCTGCCCGACAACCGCCTCAACGACGCCGCGGTCGATCCCGCCGGCAGGATCTGGTTCGGGTCGATGGACAACAAGGAAGTCCACCCGACCGGGCATATCTATCAGTGGCACCGCGGCGCCGTCAGCAGGACCGCCGTGTCGCCCGTCGTGATCACCAACGGCCCCGCTATCTCGCCCGACGGGCGCACCGCCTATCTGGTTGATACGCTGGGCCTGTCGATCGCCGCGCACCCGATCGGTCTCGACGGCACGATCGGCGCGGGTCGCCCCTTCCTCAAGTTCGACGCGAGCAAGGGCTATCCCGACGGTGCGATCTGCGATGCCGGCGGTGGCGTGTGGGTCGGCTTTTACGGCGGCTGGGCGGCGCGACGGTTCGCGCCCGATGGCACGATGACCGACGAAGTGCGCTTTCCCGTCTCGAACGTCACCAAGATCGCGCTGGGCGGCGACGATGGTCGCACCGCCTTTGCGACGACCGCGCGACAGGGACTGTCGGCAGAGCGCCTCGCCTCGCAACCGCTCGCGGGCGACATCTTCACGTTCCGGACCGACATTGGCGGCATTCCCGTCATGCCGGTCAGCTTGGACCTTTAATCTCTAGACCTTGAACGCGCCAACAGAGCGTGCACCATCAGGAAGGACGTCACTAATGAACGGCACGGCTACAGCCAGGGCCACGGGCTCACCCACCGATGCGGGGGGCGTCAACAGCGCGCTGATCGCCCTCATCGTCGCGGTGGCGACGATCGGGGGCTTCATGTTCGGATATGATTCGGGCGTGATCAACGGCACGCAAAAGGGGATCGAGGCGGCGTTCGACCTCGGCAGACTGGGCATCGGCATCAATGTCGGCGCGATCCTAGTCGGATCGTCGGTCGGCGCATTCGCGGCGGGCCGGCTGTCCGACGTGATCGGCCGTCGCAACACGATGATGCTGGCCGCAATCCTGTTCATCGTCAGTGCGCTCGCAGCGGGGGCGGCGAATTCGTCGCTGCTGTTCATCATCGCGCGGATCATCGGCGGGTTCGGGGTCGGCGCCGCCAGCGTCACCTCGCCGGTCTATATCTCCGAAGTCGCACCGGCCAATATCCGCGGACGACTGACCAGCATCCAGCAGGTGATGATCATCTCGGGCCTGACCGGCGCGTTCGTCGCCAATTTCGCGCTCGCCCGCTTCGCCGGCGGCTCGACCGCCGAGTTCTGGCTTGGGTATCAGGCCTGGCGCTGGATGTTCTGGCTTCAGGTGATCCCCGCGACGATCTATTTCGTCGCGCTGTTCTTCATCCCGGAAAGCCCGCGCTATCTCGTCGTGAAGGGTCATGACGCAAAGGCCGAGGTGGTGCTGACCCGTCTGTTCGGCGCGGCCGAGGCCCGCCGCAAGGTGGCCGAGATCCGCTCGTCGCTCGCCGTCGATCACCACAAGCCGCGGCTGTCCGATCTGGTCGACAAGACCACCGGCAAGATCCGTCCGATCCTCTGGGCGGGTATCGGTCTGGCGGTGTTCCAGCAGCTCGTCGGCATCAACGTCGTGTTCTACTACGGCGCGACGCTTTGGGAAGCGGTCGGCTTCACCGAGGACAATGCGCTCCAGATCAACATCCTGTCGGGCGTCCTGTCGATCGGTGCCTGCCTCCTGACGATCGCGTTGATCGACCGGATCGGGCGCAAGCCGCTGCTGCTGGTCGGGTCGGCCGGCATGACGGTCACGCTTGGTATCGTTGCCTGGGCCTTCTCGAACGCCGTGCCCGCCGCCTCGGGCGTCGGCGTCACGCTGCCCGGCAATACGGGGCTGATCGCCCTCGTCGCCGCGAATCTCTACGTGATCTTCTTCAACGTCAGTTGGGGGCCGGTGATGTGGGTGATGCTGGGCGAGATGTTCCCGACGCAGATCCGCGGCTCGGCCCTCGCCGTCGCGGGGTTCGCGCAGTGGATCGCCAATGCGCTGATCTCGGTCAGCTTCCCGTCGCTCGTCCTCTCGCCGGGGCTGGCCTTCACCTATCTCGGCTATGCGATCGCCGCGCTCATCTCGTTCTTCTTCGTCCGCGCCGCGGTCACCGAGACCCGGGGTCGCGAACTCGAAGACATGACCGGCTGAGCCGAACCATGAAAAAGGGCTGGCGGGAGGTGTTCCTCCCGCCCGCCCCATTTAGGCCTGTCGGTGGCGCGCTCGGCGCCTAGTGATTGTGCCGCGGCGTCTTCGCGGCAATCCCGCGATACTTCACCGCAAAGTCCAGCACCCCGCCCTGCGCCAGCTGCCCCGTCTTTTCACGGTACAATTCCTCCCAGGGCGAGTTGCTCGGCGGGATCGGCGGCGCAGGCTCGGTCTTGCGACGGGCGATCTCGTCTGCATCGACCAGCGCGTCGCAGGTCCCGGCGACCAGATCGATCCGGATCATATCGCCGTCGCGCAGCCAGGCGAGCCCGCCACCGACCGCGCTTTCGGGCGACACGTTGAGGATCGACGGGCTGTCCGACGTGCCCGACTGGCGTCCGTCGCCCAGCGTCGGCAACGTCAGGATCCCCTGCTGGATGAGCGCGTCTGGCGGCTGCATGTTGACCACCTCGGCCGATCCGGGCCAGCCGATCGGACCCGACCCGCGGATCACCAGGATGCACCGCTCGTCGATCCCCAGCGCGGGGTCGTTGATGCGGTGGTGATAATCGTCCGATCCGTCGAAGACGACCGCGCGGGCCTCGAACCGGTTCTCGGCTCCCGGCGTCGACAGATAACGCGCGCGGAAGGAGTCGGAGATCACCGACGTCTTCATGATCGCATGATCGAACAGATTGCCCTTGAGCACCAGGAACCCGGCATGCTCCATCAGCGGGGCGTCGAGCGTGCGGATCATCTCGCGGTCCCGCGTCACCCGGCCCGTCAGATTGTCGCCCAGGCTTTGCCCGGTGATCGTCAGGCAGCTCGTGTCGAGCAGCCCCGACTCGGCCAGTTCGTGCATCACCGCAGGCACCCCGCCCGCGCGGTGGAAGCGCTCGCCGAGATACTTGCCCGCCGGCTGCATGTTGACGATCAGCGGCACGTCATAGCCGTGCGTCGACCAGTCGCTCATGTCGAGCGCGACCCCGGCATGCTGCGCCATCGCCATGATGTGCGGCTGCGCGTTGCTCGACCCACCGATCGCGCTGACGACGCGGATCGCGTTCAGAAAGGCTTCGCGCGTCAGGATCTTCGACGGGCGCAGATCCTCATAGGCCATGTCGACGATCCGGCGTCCGGTCTCGAACGCCATCTGGCCGCGTTCGCGGTACGGCGCGGGGATCGCGGCGCACCCAGTCAGCGACATGCCGAGAGCCTCCGCGACCGCGTTCATCGTCGACGCCGTCCCCATCGTGTTGCAATGTCCGGCCGATGGCGCGCTGTCGGTCGCGCGGGCCAGGAACTCCTCCTCGTCGATCTCGCCCGCGGCCAGCTTGCGCCGGCTGCGCCAGATCACGGTGCCCGAGCCGACGAGTTCGCCATCATGCCATCCGTCGAGCATCGGCCCGCCCGACAGGACGATCGCGGGAATGTCGACGGTCGACACGGCCATGATCCCCGCGGGGGTCGTCTTGTCGCATCCGGTGGTCAGCACGACCGCGTCGATCGGATAGCCGTACAGCGTCTCGACCAGCGTCATATAGGCGAGGTTACGATCGAGTGCCGCGGTCGGGCGACGGCAATTCTCGAAGATCGGGATCGTCGGGAATTCCATCGGGATCCCGCCCGCTGCGATAATCCCGTCGCGCGTCCGCTTGGCGAGCTCTACATGGATACGGTTGCAGGGCGACAGGTCGCTGCCGGTCTGCGCAATCCCGATGATCGGCTTGCCACAGCGCAGCTCGGCGGGCGTGAGCCCGTAATTCATGAAGCGTTCGAGATAGAGCGCCGTCATGTCCGAGCGGGCGGGGTCGGCGAACCAGTCGCGCGAACGAAACGGCCGAGCCGGTACGCGATCCAAAGCTTCTCTCCTCCAAGTCAATCCGATAGCGCTACCTTTACCTGCCGAACAGTCAAGCTCGGCGCGCCCCCTTGTGGCGAAACTCCCGCCGCAACGGGATCGCCGTACGACGATTTGAGGTTCGCGCCAATTGTAACACGCGTGCAACATGGCGGATTGACGCTCGATCGTGAAGCTGTTGAAACCGGTACATAATCGTGCGGGTCGGGAGAGCCGGAATGCGACAGGTCACAGGCATGTATGCCATATCGCCACGATCGCCGTCGGACGAGCCGTGTGCCGGACGCTCCATCCTAGGGCCACGCCGGTCGACCGGCATCCTGGTGAACCTCGTCCGGTGACGCCGCGACAGATCGATCTGGTCCGCGACAGCTTCGTCCATATCCTGTTCGCGGCGGACGAGGCCTCGACGATCTTCTACGACCGGCTCTTCGCGCTCGCCCCGGAGTCCCGCGCGCTGTTCACGAACGACCGCATTGTCCAGGGCCGGCTCTTCATGCAGACGCTCGCCAAGATCGTCACCGGGCTGACCGCGTTCGAGGCGATGCGTCCTGAACTGAGGGCGCTGGGCCGACGCCATGTCGCGTATGGCGCCAAGGATCATCACTACGCCATTATCGGCGACGCGTTGCGCCATGTCGTCGCGCATTTCGCCGGCGCGGATTTCGATCCTGATACCGACCGGGCCTGGCAGGACGCCTATGATCTGGTCGCGCGGGTGATGATCGCAGCAAGCCACGAGCACCACGTCTAGCGGGTCCGGACGGGCCGCGAAGCACGCGCCGCCGGCATCATCCCAAGCGATCCGGGGGCACCGGCTCATAGCGCGGCACGACGAGATGGATGACGGCGAGCGCGACGAGATAGGCGCAGGCCGCAACGATGAAGATCGGTTGATAGCTGCCGACGGTCTCGAGGATGCGACCCGCGAACTTCGCCATCAGCATGCCTCCGATCGCGCCCGAAAGGCCCCCCAGCCCCACCACCGACCCCGTCGCCCAGCGCGGCAGCAAATCGCCCGGCAGCGCATAGAGATTGGCCGAGAACCCCTGGTGCCCGGCACAGGCCACGCCGATCATCAGCACCGCCCACCACATGCTCGGCACCTGGGTCGCGAACGCGATCGGCACCGCACACAGGGCGCAGGCGAACATCGCGGTCTTGCGTGCGCGATTGACGCTGTAGCCGCGCCCGATCAACCGCGACGAGAACCAGCCGCCCGCCACCGACCCGACATCGGCGAGCAGATAGACGGCGATCAACGGCGGCCCGAAGGCGAGCATCGTCACGCCATATTGCCGGTTGAAGAAGTCCGGCAGCCAGAACAGGAACGTCCACCACACCGGGTCGATGAGGAACCGCCCGAGGATATAGGCCCAGGTCTGGCGTTGCCGCAGCAGCGTCCGCCACGCGACGGGCCGACCGGGTTCGACCGGCTCGCTCGCGATATAGGCGAGCTCCTCGACCGTGACCCGGGGATGCTCGCGGGGGCGGCGGTAGAAGCCGAGCCAGACGATCAGCCATATGAGCGTTAGCAGCCCGGTCAGGATGAACGCCCAGCGCCAGCCCATCGTCACCGCGATGATCGGGACCAGCAACGGCGTGAGGATCGCGCCGACGTTCGACCCGGCGTTGAAGATGCCAATCGCAAGCGCTCGCTCGCGCCGCGGAAACCATTCGTTGGTCGCGGCGATCGCGGCGGGGAAGGTCCCGGCCTCGCCGAGCGCGAGCGGAATCCGCGCGAAAATCATCCCGCTGGTCGAGGTGAAGAAGACGTGGCCGACATGGCCAAGCGTCCACAGCGCCACCGCGAGCGCATACCCGATCCGCGCGCCGAGCCGGTCGATCAGCCGGCCGAAGACGAGATAGCTCAGCCCGTACGCCGCCTGAAACCAGATGGCGAGGTCAGCATAGCCCGTCTCGCTCCAGCCATAGCGTTGCTGCAGATCGGGCTTCAGCGTCGGCAGGACGAGCCGGTCGACATAGCTCAGCACCACCGCCGCGAACAGCAGCGCGCAGACGATCCACCGGACCCGGCCCCGCGGTTTTACGACGTCGGCGGGGCTCGATCCGTCGGCGCTCACCAGTTGCACAGCGTGCCGTCTTCCAGCCGCGCGACCGGAAGATAGGCGCGTCGATAGTCATGGGTTTCGGCCAGCGCCTCGTCGATATCGACGCCGAGGCCCGGCGCCTCCCCCGGATGCATCATCCCCGCATCGAAGCGATAGGCATGCGGAAAGACCGCGTCGGTCTCGTCCGTGTGCGGCATGTGCTCCTGGATCCCAAAATTGGGGACGGAGAGCCCGAAATGCAGCGCGGCGGCCATCGCCACGGGAGAAAGGTCGGTCGCGCCGTGGCACCCGGTCCGGATATGATAGAGGTCGGCAAGCGCGGCGATCCGGCGCAGATGCGTGATGCCGCCGGCATGCACGACGGTGGCGCGGATATAGTCGATCAGCTGGTGCTCGATCAGGTCCTTGGCGTCCCAGATCGAATTGAACACCTCCCCCACCGCGATCGGCGTCGTCGTGTGGTGGCGGATCAGCCTGAACGCCTCCTGGTTCTCGGCGGGCGTCGGATCCTCCATCCAGAACAGGTTATAGGGTTCGAGCGCCTTGCCGAGACGCGCCGCCTCGATCGGGGTGAGCCGGTGATGGATATCGTGGAGCAGGTGGACGTCCCAGCCCATCGCCTCGCGCGCCGCCTTGAACAGCTCGGGGACGACGCGGAGGTATTTCTCGGTCGACCACACGCTCTCGCTCGGCAGATCCGCATCGGCGGGTTCGTAGCGTGCGCCGTGCTTGGCGACGCCATAGGTCGAGGCGAGCCCGGGCACGCCGCATTGCAGCCGGATCGCCTTGTAGCCCTTGGCCTGTTCCGCCTTCGCGACCGCGATCGTGTCGTCGATCGTCGTGCCATTGGCGTGCGCATAGACCATGCACGCGTCGCGCGCGGCGCCGCCGAGCAGCTGATAGACGGGCATTCCCGCCAGCTTGCCCTTGATGTCCCACAGAGCCGTGTCGACCGCGGCGATCGCCGCCATCGTCACCGGGCCACGCCGCCAATAGGCGCCCTTGTAGAGAAACTGCCAGACGTCCTCGATCCGATGCGCGTCGCGACCGATCAGGCAGGGCACGACATGATCGCTGAGATAGCTCGCGACGCTGAGTTCGCGACCGTTGAGCGTCGCGTCGCCGAGCCCGGTGGTGCCGTCGTCGCACTCGATCTTGAGGGTGACGAAATTGCGCCCGGGGCATGTCACGATGACGCGGGCATTGACGATCCTGGGCATGACGATCCTTCAGGCGATTTCGAGAATAACGGTCTTGAGGCGCGTCGAGTCGGCACCGACGGAAATGTCGAACAGACCCGGCTCGACGACCTCGCGCATCGCGATGTCGAAGAACCGGAACGCGTCCGGGCCGAGCGTGAACTGGACCGTGCGGCGCTCGCCGGGGGCCAGCGTCACGCGTTCGAAGCCCTTCAGCTCGAGGATCGGCCGCGCGACGGACGACACCTGATCGCGCACATAGAGCTGGACGACCTCGTCGCCCGCGCGCGCGCCGACATTGGCGATGTCGACCGAGACGGTGACACTAGCCGCGATCCCGATCTTCGCCGACGACAGGCGCGGCGCACCGATCTCGAACTTGGTGTAGCTGAGCCCGAACCCGAACGGGAACAGCGGCGCGGTCGTGTCGAACAGATAGCCGCGACGCGCCGAGGGCTTGGCGTCGTAGAAGACCGGCAGCTGCCCCGTCGACCGCGCGACCGTCACCGGAAGCTTCGCACCCGGATTGATGTCCCCGAACAGCGCCTCCGCGATCGCAGTGCCCCCCTCCTGCCCGACATACCAGCATTCTAACACGGCATTGGCCTGCGCCGTCACGCTCGGCCAAGATGGCGGGCGCCCGTTGATCGCGACCACGATCACAGGCTTCCCCGTCGCCTTCATCGCGGCGAACAGCGCATTCTGCTCGCCGAGCAGGTCGAGGCTGGTGCGATCGCCGAGATGCGTCTTGGCATAGCCCTCCCGGCTCGTCTGTTCGGTGTCGCCGACCGCGAGCAGGATGACGTCCGCGGTGCTGGCGACGGTCACCGCCTCGGCGATCAGGTCCCGGTTGCGCGCGGGATCGGCCAGCAGCACCTCGTTGGCGGAGCGGTCCTCGCTCTGCGTGATGAAGACACCCTGCGCGTGCACGACGTCGGCCTTGCCCTTCAACCGCGCGCGAACCCCCTCGAGCAGCGACACGGTCGCCTTGGGGATCGACGAATAGCCACCGAGCCGCGCGACCGCTGCGTTCGGACCGATGACCGCGACGCGCTTGTGCGCGCCCGGGGTGAGCGGCAGGACACCGTCGTTGACGAGCAGCGCGATCGATCGCCGCGCCGCCTCGAGCGCCAATGCGCGCGCCTCGGCATTGCCGGTCATCCGCGCCGCCGCCTGCGGATCGACAATCGCCTGCTCGAACATCCCCGACCGCATCTTCAGCGTCAGCATCCGCCGACACGCGGCATCGACCGCCTCGATCGCCACCCGACCCGCACGCACCTGATCGGCGAGCGAGCGATAGGCCTCGCCGTCCGGCAGGTCCGAATCGACGCCTGCCGCCAGCGCGAGGCGCGCCGCTTCAGCCTTGTCCGCGGCGATGTGATGCAGCGATGCGAGTTCGCCGATCGCCGCATAATCGCTGACGATCGCCCCGTCGAAGCCCCATTCGCCGCGCAGCACGTCGTTCAGCAGCCAGCGATTGGCGTGGCTCGGGACGCCGTCGATCTCGTTGTACGACGGCATCACCGCGCCGATCCCGGTCCGCGCGACGACCGCGCGAAACGGCGGGAAGAAATTCTCGCGCAGTTCGCGTTCGGCGATTGGCGCGGGGGCGACATTCTCGCCGCTTTCGGGCTGGCCGTGCCCGGTCATGTGCTTGAGCGTCGCGAACACCTTGCCGGGTGCCAGCGTCTTGCCCTCGCCCTGCAGGCCGATCACCGAGGCGACGCCCATTTCCCCGCACAGATAGGGATCTTCGCCGAACGTCTCCTCGATCCGGCCCCAGCGCGGGTCGCGGGCGATGTCGACGACCGGCGACAGCGCAAGGACGGTGCCGTGCGCCCGCACCTCGCGCGCGATCACCGCGTTGACCCGGCGGACGAGGTCGCGATCGAACGATCCCGCCAGCGCGATCGCCTGCGGGAAGCTGGTCGCTTCCGGCGCCATGAAACCGTGCAGCGCCTCCTCGTGGAACAGGATCGGAATGCCCAGCCGCGTGCGGGTCGTCGCCCAGCGCTGCGCCGCGTTGACGAACGCGATCGTATCCGCCGGAGCGCGCCATCGCCCGGTAACGGCGGCCCCTGTATTGGCCGCGGTGGCAGCCCCGCCCCGGTCGGACGGCCGCGCGATCTGGCCGATGCCATTGGGATAGGCCGTATCGGCGCGCGCCGGGTCGAAGCGCAGCGCGTCGTCCATCACCTGCCGCTTCGTCGTCGACAGCGTGATCAGCTGCGCCACCTTCTCGTCGAGCGTCATCCGCGCCATGAGATCGCGGACCCGCAGGTCGACGGGCGCGCGGGGATCGCGGTAGACGGGCGACTCCTTCGCGGCGCCGGCCAGTCCGGGGGCCAGACCGGACGTCAAAGTTGCGAGCGATGCCGAACCCAGCCAGCGGAGCATGCCGCGGCGACTGGTCGCGATTGTCCTGAAACTCGTGCCGGTCACCCATCGTCTCCTGTCTTCAAACGCGGCATTGCTGTCGATGCCGTCATCGTGATAGCGATAACATGTTCGACAAGCAGACCCGTTGTCAATGCGGGAGGCTGTGCCGGGAGAGGAAAGAATGATGCGAGTGCGTTGGCTTTGCGTGGCGGTCGCGGTTGCGATGGCGAGTACGACCGGGGCGCAGGCAGAGGACGGCTACGACCTCTGGATGCGCTACCGCCCCCTGGCGAAAGAGGCGGCGACGGCGCTCGACCGGGATGCCGAATCGGTCGAAGTACGCGGCCAGTCGGCGACGTTGCGCGCCGCCGCGGACGAGCTTCGCCGCGGTCTCGCGGGGCTGACCGGGCACGCTTTTGCCATGGGTCCGAGCCCGCATCCGATCCTGCTGGCGACCTCGGCGGACGGAGACGTCGGCCGCCTCGGCCTGCCGCTGAACGACCTCGGCGACGAAGGCTACATCGTGCGGCAGGTGCGTCTCGGCGGCCGCGACGTCACGCTGGTGACGGGGCGTACCGACCGCGGCGTGCTCTACGGCAGCTTCGCGCTGCTGCGCCACATCCAGACCGGCGGGCGGATCGACCGGATCGCGCTCGCCTCGGCACCGCGAGTGAAGCTGCGCGTGCTGAACCACTGGGACAATCTCGATGGCGTGGTCGAGCGCGGCTATGCGGGCCAGTCGCTCTGGGACTGGTGGACGCTCCCCGACTTCAAGGATCCCCGCTACACCGACTATGCGCGCGCCAATGCGTCGATCGGCATCAACGGCACGGTCCTCAACAACGTCAACGCCAAGCCCGACAGCCTGTCTGCCAGCTATATCGCCAAGGCCGCCGCACTCGCCGATGTCTTCCGCCCCTATGGCATCAAGGTCTATCTGTCGGCCCGGTTCTCCGCGCCGATCGAGCTTGGCAAGCTGAAGACGGCAGACCCGCTCGACCCCCAGGTCGCGGCCTGGTGGAAGGCGAAGAGCGACGAAATCTATCGCGCCATTCCCGATTTCGGCGGCTTCCTCGTCAAGGCCAATAGCGAGGGGCAGCCTGGGCCGCGCGATTATCACCGCAGCCATGCGGAAGGCGCGAACATGCTCGCAGCGGCCGTCGCACCGCATGGCGGCATCGTGATGTGGCGGGCGTTCGTCTATGCCGACACCGACCCTGACGACCGCGCGAAACAGGCCTATACCGAGTTCAAGCCGCTCGACGGCAAGTTCGCCGCAAACGTCATCGTCCAGGTCAAGAACGGCGCGATCGACTTCCAGCCGCGCGAGCCGTTCCATCCGCTGTTCGGGGCAATGCCCAGGACACCGCTGATGCTGGAGTTCCAGATCACGAAGGAATATCTCGGCTTTGCGACGCATCTCGCCTATCTTGGGCCGCTCTTCGCCGAGACGCTGGGCAGCGAGACCTTCGCCGGCGGCAAGCGTGCGACGGTCGCCCAGATCGTCGAGGGCGGCGTCAATCGCCACGCGCTGACCGGCATGGCGGGAGTCGCCAATATCGGCCGCGACCGCGACTGGGCCGGATCGACGTTCAATCAGGCGAACTGGTTCGCGTTCGGGCGGATGGCCTGGGATCCGACGATCGGTGCACAGCCGGTTGCGCGCGAATGGGCGGCGATGACCTTCGGGCCGAACCCCACGATCGTCGCACCGGTGACGGACATGATGATGGGCTCGCGCGAGGCGGTGGTCGACTATATGACGCCGCTCGGCCTCGCGCACGTCATGGCCACGGGCCATCATTATGGCCCCGGCCCGTGGGTCGCCGACTTGAAGCGTCCGGAATGGAATCCGGTCTATTATCACCGCGCGGACAAGGCCGGGATCGGGTTCGACCGGACGCGCACCGGCAGCAACTCCGTCGCGCAATATGCGCCAGAGCTTGCCCGCAGTCTCGCCGATCCCGCGACGACACCGGAGCGTGACCTGCTGTGGTTCCATCACGTGTCATGGGACCGGCCGATGGCATCGGGACGCAGCCTCTGGGCCGAGATGGTCCATGATTATGATCGCGGCGTCGGCTATGTCGCGGACATGCGCCAGCGCTGGGACGGACTGCGCGGCCAGGTCGATGCCGAACGCTGGGCCAAGACCGCGACCTATCTGGGGATACAGGAGCGCGAGGCGCGGTGGTGGCGTGATGCCAGCCTCGCCTATTGGATGTCGGTGAACGGCCGGTCGCTGCCGACCGGCGCCGCTGCGCCCGCGCATGATCTCGACTGGTACAAGGCACAGCACCCCGCTTTTGCGCCGGGCAACCCGCAGTGAGCGGCCTTATGGAGAAAGCGATGACGGTAGGATCTTCGGTCGCCAGGCCGACGGCGTGGCTGTTGGCAGCATTGCTCGCGACCGGCGCGGATGCCCAGCGCGCCGCGCCGGCTCAGCGGTGGACCGGGAGCTGGGGCTCTGCGCAGATGATCGCGACCGGCGACAATGCGCTGCCGGCCGACCGCGCCGGCGCGATCACGCTGCGACAGGTCGTCCGTCTGTCGGCTGGCGGCACGCAGGTCCGCGTGCGGCTGTCCAACGCGTTCGGCACGCAGCCGCTCAGGATCGGCGCGGCGCATATTGCCCGGCCGACCGCTCTCGGCACCGCGCGTATCGCGGGCGGCACGACGCTTCGCTTTGCCGGACAGGTGACCGCGGTCATCCCGGCGGGTGGGGAGATCTATTCGGATCCGGTCGCGCTCGCGCTCGCACCCGGGGCCGACCTCGCCGTCAGCCTCTATTTGCCCGATCCCGCCACGCCGCAGACCGGCCATCCCGGTGCGCGGGCCACCAGCTTCACAGTCGCGGGCAATCACGTTGCCGACCCGCTCCTCGCAGGCGCGACCGCGACGCCGCACTGGTATGCGCTCGCCGATGTCGAGGTGGCGGGGCCCCGCGTCGCCCAGGTCACCAGCGCGACACGCCCGACGACGATCGTCACGATCGGCGATTCGATCACCGATGGCTATGGCGTCGCCCCGGAACGCAACACCCGCTGGCCCGACATTCTTGCCGAGCGGCTGCGCGCGGCGCCGGCGACACGCGCGCTCGGCGTCATCAATGCCGGCATCGGCGGCAACCGGATATTGCTCGACGGGCTCGGCCCCAACCTTGTTGCCCGGTTCGATCGCGACGTGATCGCGCGCAGCGGCGTCGGCTGGGCGATCCTGCTCGAAGGGGTGAACGATCTCGGCGTCTTGACGCGCGACGCGCCGGCATCGCCCGAGGACCATGCGGCGCTCGTCGCGCAACTGACTGCCGGCTTGCGCCAACTGGCCGACCGCGCGCATGTGCACGGTATCAGGATCATCGGCGGCACGGTGATGCCGTTCGGCGGCAATGACTATTATCACCCGGACGCCGCGCTCGAGGCCGATCGCCAGGCGGTCAACAGCTTCATCCGCAGCTCAGGCGTGTTCGATGCGGTGATCGACTTCGACCGGGTTATGCGCGATCCGCGCCGTCCCGACCGCCTCGCGCCGGCATTCGACTCGGGCGATCATCTTCACCCGTCCGAAGCGGGCTATCGGGCGATGGGTGCCGCGGTACCGCTGGCGCTGTTCACAACGCCGCAGCGCTGAGCACGCGCCCGGCATGACGGTTGCGCCGGTCCCCGGCCTGTGCCGCCAGACCGGGCGACCAGTTCGCCCGTTCCTTTGGCTAGTCCGAACCTGCCGGAACAGGCCCCGCCCCGCTTTCCAATGACGGGGCAGGTCCCTCTCTGTCTCAAGTATTAAATAATCATATTTAAGTTATTTTATCGGCTATGGCTTTACTGCCACTGTGTCTAAAATACGCGACACAGAATACAGATTACCGTTGACAGTATTCGTGCCCATGGTAGCCCTATCACACACCGCCAATAAGAGCGGTTTCGAAAGGGCTGCGGTCATGCCGCAAAGGGGGAGAGAATGATGAGGGGTTCGTCCATACTCAATGCACTCGTGCGTTCGAGTTCGATTGCCACAGTTGCCGTTTGCCTGCTGAATCCGGCACAGGCCTTCGCGCAAATGGCGCCAGCTGCCGAGACAGGGTCGCCTGCGACTGCCGCGCTTCCGGCGACATCCACCGTGCAAGACGCAGGGCAGACCGCGAGCCAGGATCCGCAATCGGCCCCCGGGGACGAGATCGTCATCACCGGCATCCGCGCCAGCCTTGGTCGCGCTATCGACATCAAGCGCAACTCGGCAGGCGTCGTCGACGCCATCTCGGCCGAGGATATCGGCAAGTTCCCCGACACCAACCTCGCGGAATCGCTGCAGCGCGTCACCGGCGTCTCGATCAGCCGAGCCAACGGCGAAGGCTCGCAGGTTGCCGTCCGCGGCTTCAGCGGCGGCTTCAACCTCGTCACCCTTAACGGCCGCCAGCTTCCGGCGACCAGCATCGACACGAGCACCGGCAACGCGTTTGCGACCGGTACGGGTCGTTCGTTCGATTTCCAGAACCTCGCATCCGAGGGTGTCGCCACGCTCGAGGTCTACAAGACCGGCCGCGCCAACATTCCGTCGGGCGGCATCGGTGCGGCGATCAACGTCGTCACCCGCCGACCGCTGTCGTCGAACGAGAGCGGTCTTTCGGGGTCGATCGGTGCCAAGGGGCTGTATGACAGCTCGGTCGAGAAGGCAGAGGGCGATCTGAGCAAGATCACGCCAGAGCTGTCCGGGCTGATCAACTACAAGAACCCGAACGAAACCTTCGGCGTCAATGTGTTCGGCAGCTATCAGCTGCGCGAATCCGCTTCGGTTCAGTCCAACCCCAATTACTGGAACATCGTGCCGCTGGCCGATTTCCTCAACACGGCGGGCGCCTATATCCGGCCGACGACGGTGATCACCAATCGCCCGACGACCGAATATGTCCAGATACCGAACGACAGCCGGTACCAGTTCTCCGAGAACCGCCGCGAGCGTCTGAACGGCCAGGCCAACATCCAGTTCAAGCCGTCCGACCGGTTCGAAATCTCGATCGACGGCATGTATGCCCGCAACAAGCTGAGCGAAGAACGCAGCGAGCAGACCAACTGGTTCCAGCGCCCGTTCACCGAAGTCACCTTCGATGACAACAATCAGATGCAGAGCGCGGTGATCCTCGCCGAGTCGATCCAGGCGGACAAGGGCTACGAGCAGCAGCGGTTCGCGACCAAGACCGAGCTCTATTCGGTCGGTGGCAATGTGAAGTGGGATTTCACCGACAATCTGCGACTGACGCTCGACGCCAACCATGCCAAGTCGAAGACCAATCCGGATAACGCGAACGGAACCTCGGCGACAACGATCTCGATCGGTGCGCCGGTACGCTCCTCGCACAAGGTCGATTTCACCACCGGCTTCCCGCAGCAGTCCGAGACGATCAACGACTGCACCGCAACCAACGGTGGTCGCGGCGGCAACTGCAATAACACGCTCGACATCGCGGATCTGGGTAGCCAGGTCGCACGGAAGATCACGTCGACTCAGGAAGCCCGGATCAACCAGTTCGGCGGCGACGTCGCCTGGGACCTGGGCGGGGGCAGCAAGTTCAACGTCGGCGGCAATTATATCGACGCGAACATGCGCTCGACCACGGTCAACACGATTCAGACGCTCGGTGACTGGGGCATCACGGATACCGGCCGCGTCGCAGAACTCGCCGGCGATCTCGTCGACACCTTCTGCCTGACCTGCAAGTTCGACAAATATGATCCGAAGTCGACAGGCTCGTCACTGGTCGCCTTCCGCGCCAACGCGGTCGATCTGCTTAACGTCTTCGAGCCTTTCTACGCCGCCCGCGGCAACGCGGTCTCGCCGAGCCCGTCCTCGGACGATACCGTCGGTGAGAAGACCTGGGCGGCCTATGGCCAGATCACCTGGGCCGGTGAACTCGGCGGACGCCGCGCCAATGCGCTGATCGGCGCCCGCTATGAAAAGACGCGGGTCAAGTCGATCGGTATCCAGTCAGTGCCAAGCGGCATTCGCTGGTCGCAGGACAATGACTTCGCGGTCGATGGCGGGCCGCCCAGCGGCGCCGTCACGGTCAAGGCGAGCTACGACAATCTGTTGCCATCGCTCGATTTCAACATCGAACCGATCGACAACGTCATGGCGCGCGCCTCGTTCAGCCGCACGCTTGCCCGTCCCGACTATGGCAATCTCTTTGCCTCCGTCAGCGCCGGGGCACCGAACCGCCCGACCGCGCTCGGCGCCGCTCCTGCGGGCGCAACGCGCCAGGATCCGGCGCTGCTGCCGCTGGTCTCGGACAATTTCGACGTGTCGCTCGAATGGTATTACAAGCCGACGAGCTTCGTGTCGGTCGGCTTCTTCAACAAGGACGTCCGCAACTTCATCGGCAACCAGGTCACCAGCGGCAATCTGTTCGGGCTGCGTGACCCGGGTTCGGGCGCTGCCGGTTCGCGCTCGGGTACCGCGCTGGCCTATCTCCAGGCGAACGGGCTGCCGCTCAGCGACATCAACCTGTTCTCCTACACCGCGTTGCTGACGCAGAATAACGGCAACCAGGCGGCCGCATCCGCCGCGTTCCAGAACAATATCGATCCCGCGACGGGTGGCCTGAGGACGCAGTTCGTCGTCGATCTGGCCAATGCGGTCGACATCGTCGCCGATCCCAACGATCCCTTGTTCGAGTTCGCGATCAGCGGACCGGTCAACAACCGCGAGGGCAACATCCACGGGTTCGAGGTCGCCTGGACCAACTTCTTCGGCCAGACCGGCTTCGGCTTCGCGGTGTCGTACACCAAGGTCAATGGCGACGTGAACGTCGATCCCTATGCCGATCCCAACGTCAACATCTTCGCACTGACCGGCCTCGGCGACAGCGCGAACCTGACCGGGATCTATGACAAGAACGGGCTTTCGGCGCGTGTCTCGTACAACTGGCGCGACAAATATCTGTCGGGCACCAACCAGGGCGGCAACCGCAACCCGCTCTTCACCGCAGCCTTCGGGACGCTCGACGCGAGCATCAGCTACGACATCGCGCAGAGCTTCTCGATCTCGCTCGAGGCGGTCAATCTGACGAGCGAGCCGTTCCGCCAATATGCCCGTACCGAGACCAATCTGGTCTATGTGCAGGAACTGAAGCCGCGCTTCTATCTCGGCGCACGCTACCGCTTCTGAGCACGGGCCGGCGTGCGCCTCGGCGCGCGCCGGACACCGCATCGGGCAATGGAGGGGCCGCAGCACCGTGCCGCGGCCTTTTCCTGTTGTCCGACGCCGCCTGGCTGATAGACCCGGACAAAAAGGGACCGGAGCGGATGAACCCCGTACAGATCAACAATATCGATCATGCCGACCTGCGCGTCAGCCCGCGCGCCGGCGCCGCATTCAATGACGCGGCCAATCAGGCGCTGGTCTTCCCCGCCGAATTCGAGGAACTGCAACGCGAATTCGCGATCGTGTTTCGCCGCCGCGACGAAGGTCTTCAGGCCTATGCGCTGTTCGGGCTCGACCGCGACGAGAATCTCTTCCTCACCGACGACAGGTGGACCAGCCGCTACGTCCCCGCCAGCCACCGACGCGGTCCGTTCTCGATCGGCATGACCCGGTCCGCACCGGACGATGTCGGCGGGGCGATGCTGCAGGTCGATCTCGACGATCCGCGCGTCGGTGACCCGGCGGGTCTGCCGCTGTTCCTCGAGCATGGCGGCAACACGCCCTATCTCGATCATGTCACCGGTGTATTACGGCTGCTGTACGAGGGGATGGAATCCGCGCCCGCCGCCTATGCCGCGCTCGACGCCGCCGGGCTGCTCGCGCCGGTCACGCTCACGATCGATGTCAGCGACGAACGCCGCTACACCGTACCCGACGTGCTCGTCGTCGACCTCGAGCAGCTCGCGGCGCTCAGCGGCCCGCCGCTCGAACAATTGCACCGCTCGGGTATCCTGCGGCTCGCCATTCTTGCCGCGTCATCGCTCGGCAATATTCAGCAGCTGATTGCACACAAGCAACAGCGGCTCGCGGCAGTCGGTTGACCCCGGTGCCCGCCATCACCCGCCGGACACGCGTGATCGAAGGGGCGGACGCGCGGACCCTGCCCGTCGCCGATCTTATCGCGGAGGGCCGCCCGACGATCCTGCGAGGGCTCGCGCGCGACGTGCCGCTCGTCGCCGCGGCGCGTCAGGGCCCCGCGGCCGCGGTCGCCTGGCTCAAGCGGTTCGATGGCGGCCAGCCGGTGACGGCCTATATCGGCGACGCCGCGATCGGCGGCCGCTTCGGATACACGGCCGACTGCACCGCGCTCAACTTCACCCGCGAGCGCGGATCGCTGTCCGCCTATCTCGATCAGCTTCTCGCCCGCATCGACGATGCCGCAGCGCCCAGCATCTATATCGGCTCGACCGACATCGATCAGTATCTCCCCGGCCTCCGGGGCCAGGCGGTGCTCCCCTTCGGCGACCCCGAACTCATCGCGCATCCGCCGCTGGTCAGTATCTGGATCGGCAACCGGACGACCGCCTCGGCGCATCACGACATGTCGAACAACATTGCGGTCACGTTGGTCGGGCGGCGGCGCTTCACGCTCTTCCCGCCCGAGCAGGTAGCCAACCTCTATCCGGGGCCGCTCGAACCGACGCCCGCGGGCCAGGTCGTCTCGATGGTCAATTTCGATGCGCCCGACTTCACCCGCCATCCCGGCTTTGCCGATGCGCTGGCGGTGGCCGAAGTCGCGGAGATGGAGCCCGGCGACGCGCTCATCTACCCGGCCTTGTGGTGGCACCAGGTCGAGGCGCTCGATCCGTTCAACGCGATGATCAACTATTGGTGGAACCCGACGCCGCGCTTCATGGACACGCCGCAGAACACGTTGCTGCACGGCCTGCTCAGCCTGCGCGACCGGCCCGAGCATGAGAAGCGCGGGTGGCAGGCGTTGTTCGACTATTATGTCTTCGGCGATGCGGCCCGCGCCGGCGCGCATCTCCCGGCAGACGCACGGGGCGCACTCGCGCCGCTGGATGCGATGGCCGCGCGAAGGCTGCGCGCCACGCTGTTGCAACGGCTCAATCGATGAAGGGATATGCGATGGATACCCCGCCGAAAACCCGCGTGATCATCGCCGGCGGCGGCACCGCCGGCTGGCTCGCCGCGGCGCTGCTGACGCGACAGCTCGGCGCGCTGATCGACGTCACGCTGATCGAGTCGGACGAGATCGGCACCGTCGGCGTCGGCGAAGCGACCATCCCCACGGTCCAGGCCTTTCACGCACTGCTCGGCCTCGACGAGCGCGCGTTCATGGCCGCCACCGGCGCAACCTTCAAACTCGGCATCGCGTTCGAAGGCTGGGCGCGCCCGGACGATCGCTATGTCCATTCGTTCGGCGATGTCGGGCGGTCCACCTGGATGGGCGACTTCCAGCATTTCTGGCTCGAAGCGCGCGCCAACGGTCTGGCCGGCGACTTTGGCGACTATTGCCTCGAACTCCAGGCCGCAGAGGCGCGCCGCTTTACCATCGGTCAGCAGGGTCCGCAGCTCAACTATGCCTATCATTTCGACGCGGGCCGCTATGCCCGCTTCCTGCGCGAGCGCTGCGAGACCGCGGGGCTGACCCGGATCGAGGGACGGATCGCCGGGATCGATCGCTCGGCCGAGACCGGCCATATCGATGCGGTCGTCCTCGCCGACGGATCGCGCGTCGCAGGCGATCTGTTTCTCGACTGCAGCGGGTTTCGCGGGCTGCTGATCGGCGATGCGCTCGGTGTCGGCTATGAAGACTGGAGCCACTGGCTCCCCGCCAACCGCGCACTCGCGGTGCAGACGACGTCGGTCGAGCCCGCCCGGCCCTATACCCGTGCGATCGCGCACGATGCCGGCTGGCAGTGGCGGATCCCGCTGCAGCACCGCGTCGGCAACGGTATCGTCTATTCGAGCGAGTACCTCTCCGATGATGCGGCCCAGGACCGTCTGCTGGCGTCGGTCCAGGGTCGCCCGCTGACCGACCCGCGTCTGCTGCGCTTCACGACCGGGCGCCGCCTGTGCGCGTGGGAGGGCAATTGCATCGCGCTGAGCCTCGCCGGCGGGTTCGTCGAACCGCTCGAATCGACCAGCATCCATCTCGTCATGACCGCGCTCACCCGGCTGCTCCGCGCCTTCCCCTTCGACGGGATCAGCCCTGCGGTCGTTGCGCAGTTCAACGCGCAGACGCGGCGCGAGATCGAAGGCGTCCGCGATTTCGTCATCCTCCACTATCATTTGAACCAGCGCAGCGAACCGTTCTGGAAGGCCTGTGCCGCAATGCCGATCCCCGACACGCTGGCGGAACGCATCGCGCTGTTCGCCGACGCCGCACAGGCCTATCAGTCGCCGGACGACCTGTTCCGCGTCAGTTCCTGGACCCAGGTCATGCTGGGCCAGCGGCTCGAGCCGCGCGACTGGCATCGCCTCGCGCGGATGATGCCGCCCGAACGGCTTGGATCGTCGCTCGCGGAGCTGAAGGCGGGGATCGCACAACAGGTCGAACGGCTGCCCGCGCATCAGGCGTTCGTCGATCGCTATTGTGCCCAGGCCGCGACCACGGTTGCAGCATGAGCATCGGAAAATCCTGACCCGACCCGTCGCCTCAGGTCAGAGATTGGCCTGTTCGTCGGTCGGCAGCTCCGCGTCCGGGCCATAATAAAGCACGGCGCATTCTGCCTTCAGACACCCGCCCTCGATGACGATGTCCTCGCGATAGGCGTCGTGGATGAAGGCGAGCGTATCGACGTGCTTCGCCTCGAAATACATCGGATGCACGTCGTCGCGGCCCGCGCCATAGACGACGCGCCCGACCTTCGACCAGATCGACGCCATCGTGCACATCCCGCAGGGTTGCAGTGTCGAGTAGAGCGTCGCCCCGCGCAGTTCGAGTTCGCCCGTATCCTCGCAGGCGCGTCGGATCGCCATCATTTCGGCGTGCGCGGTCGCGTCGGGAAGCTCGTGCGTCTGGTTGCGTTCGCCCGCGATGATCTTGCCGTCGAGCACGATCACGCAGCCCAGTGGTGAGGTCGACGGATCCGATCCCTTCGACCGGGCGATCGCGATCGCCTCGCGCATCCAGCGTTCATCATCCTGCATCATGGCGTCACCTCCCGGAATCACCGTGTAACGCACGGAAGCAGGTCTTGTTCGCCCGGTCCGGCAGAGCGAGCCCTAAATCGGCGATCGGCCTTTGCCGTCGGGTCAAATTCTTCGAAACGGCTGGGCGAAATCTGCCGATGCGCGTTGTCATCACGCGTTGCAGGACGGCCGATAGCCCGTCGTGCAGGACCTTTCCTATCCCGAGGAGCCATTGATGCCGACCACTCTCAAAGCCAAGTTCGACACGCGCCGCGAAGCCGAG
Source organism: Sphingomonas aerolata (assembly GCF_023935825.1). Lineage (NCBI taxonomy): Bacteria > Pseudomonadati > Pseudomonadota > Alphaproteobacteria > Sphingomonadales > Sphingomonadaceae > Sphingomonas > Sphingomonas aerolata. Next base: position 2,405,331 of record NZ_CP098762.1, read on the forward strand.
ATGACGGTGGAACGTCTCGTCCAGGAAATGAAGGTCGAGCGGACCGACATCTTCATCACGACTGACGGTGCGGACAACAGTGCTGGCGACGAACGCGCGGGCGCCGACACTGCAGGCGATAATCTCACGCCCGCGTCGCGCGCCGACGCCGCGCTAGAGGGCAAGATCATCGTCTCGGTCGATATCGCGGACGCCGGGCGCGCCAGCGACATCAGGGCCGCATTCGCCGAGTTCGACGCCTCCGAGGTGGCAGAGCGCTAAACGCCGTAAGGGCGGGGCGGACGACACGGTGTCCGCCCCACCCCTGCGACCGTCTCTACTCCCTCCCCGACACCATGGAATCCGACATGACCGACACCACCGCCATCATGGCCCGCCAGCGCGAGATCGCGTCCGAACATCTGCTGTTCAAATTGATGGAATATGTCGAGGCGCAGCACCCGGGGCTGCTCGACTTCATGGAAGCCAGCCTCGACCATCTCGGCGACCCGGCGACCGACGAGACCAAGGATGATGCCGGAGTCCGGCAGATTGCCGCGCGCATGATCACCGGCGCGCGCAAACAGGGCGTCGACGCGGGCTGACACGTCCGGTGACAGGCTGACGGCGGGGCGGCGAAACGCCGCCCCGCCCCGTCGCTAGCAGGCGTCCTGTCCGCCGAGCACGTCGAGCGCCATGACGTGCGCAAGGTGCGACAGACCCTGCGGCAGGTTGCCGAGAAACATGCCCGTCTTCGGATCGGCCATTTCCGTCATGATCCCGACGCCGCGATCGAGCGCCTCGGAAATGCCTTCAAGCGCCGCCTCCGCCCGATCACGCTGGCCGAGCAGCGCGCGTGCCTCGATCATCCAGAAGGTGCACGCCAGGAAACACCCTTCCTCGGACCATACGTCGGTGTAGCGATAGTGATAGGGCCCCGCCCCCAGTTCGCGGTCGATCGCGTCGAGCGTCTTTTCCAGCCGCTCGCGCCCGTCGAAGCCGAACCGCACCGCCAGCGCGAGCGACGCGTCGAGCTTGTCGCTGCCGGGGTAGAAGACGAACGCCTGCTTGGTCTCGGACCAGCATTCATCCTCGATCCACCGCGCGATCCGGTCGCGTTCGCGCGACCAGCGGTCGCGGCACGTGGTCGGCAACTGCCCCTGGTCCGCCAGTTCGACCGCGCGCGCCAGCGCCTGCCAGCAGCTGATCTTCGACATGGTGTAATGCTGCGACTCCTCGAGCTCCCAGATGCCAGCATCCTTCTGCCGCCACGCGTCCGCGCACCGGTCCGCCAAATGCGACAGCAGCTCGGCGCTCGACGCATCGAGGATATTGCCGCAACTGACGAAGCGGGCGGCGGTCTCGAATATGTCGCCATAGACGCCGTGCTGGTTCTGGTCGGTCGCGGTGTTGCCGACCTGCACGGGTTTCGACCGCCGATATCCCGGCACGTCGATTTCGCTCAGATCGGGGACCAGCGCGCCGTCGAGCGTATAGCAGACGCGCGGGCCGTGTTCGCCCAGTCGCTTCAACAGCCAGGTGAACGCCGCCTTGGCCTCCATCTGCGCCCCCGCGGCAAGGAACGCCTTGATCGTATAGCCGGCGTCACGGATCCAGGCGTAGCGATAGTCGTAATTCTTCTTGCCGCCGATCCCTTCGGGGACGGAGGTGGTCGCGGCGGCTGCGATCGCACCGGTCGGTGAATAGAGCAGCAGCTTCAGCGCGAGGACGCTGCGGATGAACGCGGGGCGCCGTTCGCCGTCATAGTCGATCCGGTGCGACCATTGCCGCCATTCCGCGTCGGAGATATCGATACGCTCGTCGATGTCGGCGATCGTCGGCACGACGAGCGGCTCGTCCTCGCCCGCGACGATCGCGACGACCTCGCGCTGCCCCTGCGCGACCGTCAGCACGCCCGTCACCGCCTCGTCGCTGCGATCCACGACGACGCCGTCGCTGTGCAGGAACAACCCGAGCACGCGGTCGACATGGAAGACCGGATATTCGCCGATCTTCGACTGATACGGGCTCGCCCCGCTGGCCCTGCGCCCCGGACGCATCTCGATTCTGAACCGGACCGCACCGTCGAGCCCGTCGATCCGCCGTGCAAGTTCGGTCCAGGGCAACCGCCCGGCCGTACCGCTGTTCATCGACTCGGTCAGCCGCGCGCGGCCGCTGTCCGTGATGAAGAGCGTCTCGAGCACGTTGCTGCCGGGCAGATAGCGGCGCTCGACGGTGAACGGCTCGGTCGGGGTGATGCTGAACCGTCCCCCGTCCTCCGGATCGAGCAGCCGGTCGAACAGCGGCTGCGAATCGAGATTGGGCACGCACCACCAGTCGATCGACCCGTCCGCCCCCGACAGCGCGACCGACCGCCCGTCGCCGAGCGCGCCATAATCCTCCAGCCGCAGATAGCCGTCCTCACGCACCCCCTCGCGTACATCGTTGCGCGCGGGTCGGGTGGTGGCGCGCAGCACGTCGTTGGCCAATGCGGCAAGGGTCTTGGCCATGGAAGTGTCTGTCCGATCGCGTCTTTGCCCCCCACCAGGCCGGGTATTCGATGCTGGGGAAGCCGTGGTCGGACATGAACGTCGCGGCGTGCGCCAATATCCCGCCCCAACGCTATTTTCCTGGCAGCCGCCCGCAACGCGCCGACCGGGTCCGCCCGCCGCTCAGAGCGGGGACACGTCCGGCATGAAGATATAGCCGTTGCCACGTACCGTCCGGATCAGTTCGGTGCGGTCGTGCCGCTGCACCTTGCGCCGCAGCCGGCTGATATTGACGTCGATCGTGCGGCCCTTCGCCGGGCCGTCGCTGCGCCCCAGCGTCGCGATCATGTCGTCGCGCGAATGGATCGTCTGCGGTTGCGCCACGAACAGATGCAGCATCTGGAACTCGCCATCGGTCAGCCGGACATTGGTGCCGTCGGGGGCGGTCAGCGTCCGCATCCGGCAGTTCAGCGCCCAGCCCGCAAAGCCGACCAGATCGTGGCTCTGCACGGGACTTGCGGCGCCAACGGGTCGTTCGGCCGGCGCGGGGTCGGCAGGATCGGGCGCCGCACCGACGGCCAGTTGCGCCCGTTGCCGCCGCAGCACCGACCGGATCCGCGCGAGGATCTCGCGCGGGCTCGATGGCTTGGTGACATAATCGTCCGCGCCCAGCTCGAGCGCGACGACCCGGTCAATCTCGCTCGACAGCGCGGAGAACATGATCACGCGCGGCGGATCCTGGGTCTGGGTCAGCGCGCGCAGCACCGACAGCCCGTCCTCGCCGGGCATCATCATGTCGAGCACGACGAGATCGCAGGGACGGTGCGCGAGCCGGGTCCGCAACGCGGCGCCGCTCGCCACGGCTTCGGCGCGCAGGCCGTGATCGACCAGAAACCCCGTCAGCAACTCTCGCAGCCCGGGATCGTCGTCGACGATGACGATCCGCGCGCTGTCATCCGCTCCTCGGGTGCCGGCATGGAGATCAGGGCCGGGCACGGCGACGGAAACGCTGTTGGTCAAAATCATGCGCCTCGCCTGCAGGTCAGTTCTTTCCGGCATATGTCTGGATGTTGCACAATCCGTCGCGCCGGCGACGACCGGCGGTGGCGTGGCATGATGCGAAATCGCTGAAACATCGCGAACACATACGTGGCATAGTGGCCGGCGATGCACTGCGCCGCTCCCGAACCCGCCGATACGATGCTGCTCGTCGTCGATGACGACCATGCGATCCGGACGCTGCTCGCGCAGAGTCTGGGGATGCACGGGTACCGCGTCGAAACCGCGACCAATGCACAGGAAATGGACGTCGCTCTCGCACGGCATCCGATCGCGCTGATCCTGCTCGACGTGATGATGCCGGGCGAGGACGGGCTGGCGGCCTGTCGCCGCCTGACCCGCAAGGGCGCGCCCCCTGTCGTCATGCTTAGCGCGCTGGGTGACGAACCCGACCGGATCCTCGGCCTCGAGATCGGCGCGAGCCATTATCTGACCAAGCCGTGCAGCCCGCGCGAGATCCTCGCCACGGTCCGCGCCGCACTGCGTGAACGCAATGGCGCGGCTGCCGAGACCGGACGCAGCTATGGCTTTCTCGGCTGGCGGGTCGATTTCGCCGCGCACGAGCTGCTCGACGGCGACGGCATGCTCGTCGACCTGACCGATGGCGAGTTCGCGGTGCTGCGCGCCTTTGTCGAACGTCCGCGCCGCGTGCTTGCGCGCGACGCGTTGCTGGAGGCGGCGCGGGGCCCGGATACCGACGCGTTCGACCGGGCGATCGACGTCCAGGTCAGCCGGCTGCGACGCAAGCTGCGCTCGCGCGGGGACGAGATCATCCGGACGATCCGCAACGAAGGCTATTTCTTCGTTCCCCGCGTGATCCGGCTGTGACCACGCCGCCACGCACGGCCGGCGCGACACCCGTCGGCGCCAGGGTCGGGCATCCACGGCGCTGGCCGCTGTTCCTGCGGATCTTCGCGTTCATCCTGTTCACCGTCCTGCTCGTCCAGCTGCTCAATTTCGCCGCCGTCCTGCTGGTCCCGCCGCCGACGCCGGTGGTCTATTCGACCAGCCGGATCGCCTCGGTCGTGCGCGCCGGACGCGATCCCAGCGGGCTGCTGACGATCGCGGTCGCGACCGCCCCGCCGACCGAGCAGGGCGATGCGCGCGATCGTCATCTCGGCCGGGTGATCGCTGCCGATCTGGGCGTGCCGGCACGCGCGGTGATCGTCGAGGCGCGGCGCTATGGTCCGCCCTTGATGGCGGGCGCGTTTCGGCCGCCCATGCCGATGGGCATGCCCAAGATGCCGCCCCAGTCGGTCGTCGACAACACGCTGTTCGGCGCGTTCGTCGTCTGGGTCCATGCCCCCGACGGCCAGTGGCGGACGATCCGCCCGGCGCGTCCGGCGTTCGGCTTGTGGCAGGCGCGGCTGATCCTGTGGTTCCTCGTCGCGATGGCGGTCGCCGCACCGGTCGCGCTGGTACTGGCACGACGCATTGCCAGGCCGGTCGCGCTGTTCGCCGCCGCCGCCGACCGGCTCGGTCGCGACCCCCGCGCCGATCCGATCCCGCTGACCGGACCGCCCGAGATCATGGAGGCCGCGACCGCCTTCAACGTCATGCAGGAGCGGCTCAATCGCTATGTCGAGGATCGCACGACGCTGATCGCCGCGGTCGCGCACGATCTGCGCACGCCGCTGATGCGTCTCGCGCTCCGGCTCGAAAAGGCGCCGGACGAAATCCGCGTGGCCAGCGAGGAGGACATCCAGGAGATGAGCCAGCGGATCGGCGCGGCGATGGCGTTCGTCCGCGACATGACCCGGCATGTCCGCCGCCAGCGGCTCGACCTGCGCTCGCTCGCGGAAAGCATCACCGATGATTATGCCGACCGCGGCGAGCAGGTGGTGCTGTCGCCCGGTCCGTCGCTCGCGATCGACGGCGATGCCCCCGCGCTCAAGGCGTTGCTGGTCAATCTGGTCGACAATGCCGTCAAATATGCCGGGCATGCCGAGGTCCAACTCTACCGCGACCGCGACACGGTGGTGATCGAGGTCGGCGATCGCGGTCCGGGCCTCTCCGCCGCCGATGCGTCGCATGCCTTCGAGCCGTTCTTCCGGGCGGAGCGGTCGCGCAACCGCGACACGGGTGGCACCGGCCTCGGGCTCGCCAGCGTGCGCGCGGTGGCGCATGCGCATGGCGGTGCCGCGTCGCTGGAAAATCGCCCCGAAGGCGGTCTGATCGTGCGCGTCATCCTGCCGGCATGATCCGGCCCCGAAACAGGAGAAGACCGATGTCGATGCGCGCATGGACGGTGATCGCCGGCGGGATGCTGGCCGCGCTGGCGCCCGCCCCGAATGTCGCTGCGGCGGCGCAGTCGGGCGCCGAGCCTGCGCGATCCCCCCGGCAGCGCCCGCAACAGGGCCGCGGCCAGCTGTTCATCAGTCCGATGGGCGAGCCGTTCCGCTCGACGCAGAAGGCCGGCGCGGCGCAGGCATTATGGTTCCAGGGTGCCGACCGCGACGGCGATGGCCGGATCACGCGCGCCGAGTTTCAGGCGGATGCGACCCGGGTCTTCGCGCATCTCGACCGCGGCCGCGATGGCGAGATCGATCCTGAGGACATCGCCTGGTACGAAAACATCCTCGTCCCCGAAATCCGCGTCCGCGGTGGAGGACGCGGCGGATCGGCGGGACGTCCCGACACCGGATCCGGCAAGCGTGGCAACGCCGCCAGCCGCCGCACCAGCACCGCCGACGCGACCTTGCGGATCGGCGCGGGTCGCTTCGGCCTGTTCGACCTGCCCGAGCCGGTCACGTCGGCGGATCTGGATTTCAACCGCGGCGTCGACCGGGCAGAGTTCACCAAGGCCGCCGCCGACCGGTTCGCCGCGCTCGACCGCAATGGCGACGGCGCGATCCGCCGTCACGAAGTGCCGCGCGCAGGCGGCGACACCTGGCGCAACGGCGACGACCAACTCGGGACTCCAACGCTGACGCCCGCGCGCTGACAGGCCGCATCAGCCGGGTGGCGGCCCGGCCCCCAACGGACCGCCCGGCCCACCCGGACCGGGGGGCGCATGGCGAAGCCGCATCAGCGCCTCGAACCCCGCGCGCTGGGGCGTGTCGAGACTGTCGTAGAAGCTGCGTGCTGCGATCAAGCGCGACCGGTCATGCGCCGCGCGCGCGGTCGCCTGCGCTTCGAACCGTTCGAGATGGCGGGCGAAATCCTCGCCACCCGGCATCGACGGGCCCGGGCGCATGTTCGGCCCCTCCCCGCCATCGCGCGGCGGCGGAGGCGGCCCCCAGGCGGACAGGAACGCCACGAGTGCGCCACGCTGATCGGGCCGCAGATGCAGCAGCAGCGCGATATCGTCGGCCTCCCGGGTTCGCATCGCATCGACATTTGCGGGCCCGCGCTCCGGCCCACGCGGGCGCTCGGCACTGGCAGTGCAAGTCGCGCCGAGCAGCAGCATCGCGGCCAGCCAGCCTGCCGAACGCGGTTTCGTCATAATCATCGTCATCGTACTTTCCCCGTTCCGGCGCCGGTATCAGCCGAGCATCCCGGATATGATCCAGCGCCGGCTCAGCGCGGATTTGGTGATCGTCGCCCCGCATCCACGGCAGGCGGCGCGCTGGATCGACGCGCCGGCGACATCGCGGTGCCGCGACCGGGGCAAATGACGCCCGACGCTGCAATCGGTGGTGCGCGGTGATGGCATCGACATGGCTGGCTCCCCGGTTCGTTCCGTCGGACCGGATATCGCAGCACCGCTTGTCCCGAATATTTCCGCGACCGGCGCGCTTCGAAGTCCAGGCACGAAAAAGCCCCGCCATCACGATCGATGGCGGGGCGTTTCGCAGTCCTACCGGTCGTCTCCCCTAGAACTTCAGGTTCGTGCTGACGAAGAAGGCGCGACCATAGGGGTCGTAGGTCGACGGATAGGTGTTCGCCTGTTGCTGGTTGTCGCCCAGGATCGGCGGCTGCTTGTCAAACAGGTTGTTCACCCCGACCGACCAGGTGAAGCCGTCCTTGATCCTGAACGCCGCGGTCAGGTCGAAATAGTCATAGGCCTTGATCCGCTCGACCGCATAGGTCGTCGCGCTGTCGTCGTCCTTCACCGCCGACAGATGGCGATACAGCACCGATACCGTCATCGGCCCGGTCGAATAGGTCGCGCGCGTCGACAGCCGCCATTTCGCATAGGGGTTGCCGCAGGTCTGGCCGAACTTGCCTGCACAGTCGATCGTCAGGTCGGGGATCGCCGCCAGCGGATTATAGTCGAACGCGATCAGCCGCGTACCGCTGAAGCGCAGGTCGAGCCGGCTGGTGTCGCTGCCGAACGCCCCGAAGCCGAGCGGCAGGCCGTAACGCGCCTCGAAATCGACCCCGCGCGTCGTCACGCCCCCCGTATTTGCCAGCGTGTTGGCCGCATCGGTGATCGCAAAGCTGTTCGCATCGCGCGGCAACGACCCGCAATAGCTCGCGTCATAGGGCGTGTAGCCATTGTCCGCGTCGCCGTAACAGGCGCGGATCAGGTTGGTGGTGCCGACCGTCGAGATATAGTTCGCGATCTTGATCTTGTAGTAATCCGCGGTGAACGAGAAGCCGGGCAGGAAGCGCGGCTGGAGCACGATGCCCGCGGTATAGGTGTCGGACGTCTCCTCGCGCAGCGCGGGGTTGCCGCCGTTCACCGTCTGGATCTGCGTGCTGCCGCCGTCATAGGCGGTGCCGATTATTGACGCCGCGACGCCGTTCGACAGGCAGCTCGCATTCAGATTGGTGTTCGTCAGCGCCACCGCGGTCGTGCACGGATCGGTCGCGGCGGGAAAGTCCTGCGACGCGCCGCTGAACAGGTCCGATACGGTCGGCGCGCGCACTACCCTCGAATATTGGCCGCGCAGTGCGATGTCGTCGATCAGCGACCAGACCGCGCCACCCGAATAGGTGTTCACCGATTTCGCCGCGGTCGAATAATAGGAATAGCGATAGGCGCCGTTGACCTCGAGCTTCTTCACGAAGGGCAGATCCGCGAGCAGCGGCACCGCGACCTCGGTATAGACTTCCTTGACGTTATACCCGCCGCCCAGGCCTTCGCCCGCGTTGAAGCCGACCACGTCGCCCGACGACAGCGAGAAATCGGGATTGTAGCTGCCCTGTTCGCGGCGATATTCGGTCCCGAACACGATCCCCACCGGGCCCGCACCCAGATCAAACAGCTCGCGGTTCGAGATCGACGCGCTGGCGACCTGCTCGCTGATCGTGCTCGAATTCTGCACCGGAATGGTGATGAACGCGGCGGCCGCGTCGCTGATGTTGCCCGCCCCGAAGATGTTCAGCGGGACGCAGCCATTGCTCGTATCCGAACACACCAGATTGCCGCCGGTGTCATAGGTCGTCCGCAGTGCCTGGAGCACGCGGCTGCGTGAGACGTTCCCGGTCTGGCTCTCGATCGATTTGGTCCGCGAATAGCTGTAATAGGCGTCGTAGTTCCAGCCGCCGCCGACGTCTCCCTTCGCGCCCAGCACCGTGCGATAGGCGGTGTTGTCGAGGCTCGACACGCGATTGCCGACCTCGCTCAGCCGCCGGTAGATGGTCGAGGTGACAAAGCCGTCGCCATCCGTATCGAGCCCCTGGAGCAGCGCGCGCGAGCCTGCGGAGAGGAACGAGGAATCGGCGTCGAGCGACACCGACCCGGTGAACGGCGTCGGCGCGAGCTGGTTCTTCACGCGGTTGTTGATGAACTGGCCCTCGGCATAGACGGTCAGCGCATCGCTGACGTCGTAATGCGTCTGCGCGCTCATCAGGAACCGCTCCTGCGGGACCTGCAGATAGTTGGACGGCGCATAATTATAGGCGTCGGTCGCAGCGCTATAGGCGGAAAAGCTCCCATCGGGTTCGAACTTGCGGTTCACCCCGCCGATTGCGAACCGCGTGCCCTCGATCGAGCCCGAACCGCCTGCGATCAGGCCACCCTCGCCATCATCGACCTGCGCCTGTCGCGAATAGTCGCGCGCCGACTGGAGGATGCCGTTGCGCTTGGTATAATCGAAATAGACCGTCGCATTGCCGCGCCCGTCCTCGAAATTGCCCCCGAGCAGCAGGTTGCCGTTGAACGTGCCGCCATCGCCCGCTTCGTTGATGCGGTAGTTCGCGTTCACCTCCGCGCCGCTGAAATCCTTCTTCATGACGAAGTTGATCACGCCCGAGATCGCGTCGGAGCCATAGACCGCGGACCGGCCACCGCTGACGATGTCGACGCGTTCGATCAGCCCGGCGGGGATAGTGTTCAGATCGACGACCTGGTTCGAGTCATAGGCGACGTAGCGACGGTTATCGACGAGTACGAGCGTTCGCGTCGAACCCAGCCCGCGCAGATCCGCGGTCGCCACCCCGCCCCCGGGATTGTTCGACGCACCCGTCGTGCTCGGCACCAGCTGCGGCAGGTCCTTCAGGACATTCTCGACATTGGGCTGGCCCGACAGTGCGAAGTCCTGTGCGCTGACCACTGCGATCGGTGACGCCTGCTGCAACTGGAGCCCGCCCAGCCGCGATCCGGTGACGACGATCGTCTCGCCATCGGCCGGCGCGGCGTCGTCCGGCACCGCCTGCGTTGCCGGGTCGACGGTCTGCGCGACGGCCGGTGCGCTCAAGCCAAGCAGAAGCGTGGACGCCAGAAGGCGTTTGCGAAAGTCCAGACGCATGGTGATACTCCCTGAGCCGCAACACTTTGGGTTGCGCGGCATTTTTTGCGATGACGGATATGGTCCGTCCGGCAAAGCTGCAGGGATTTGACGGGGTCGACAACGGCTAAGTCGTCATCGAACCGTCATGCGTTCCACCTGTTGTTACGCAGCCACGGTTTGTGACAAACCGTGTCGCAAGCAAGACTGTATCGTGTCTTTGGTCGCAGCGCGGACATCAGCCACGCATCATGCCGCCGGTTGGCGGAACACGACGGTCACGCTTCGCACGGGCTGATCCACAGCTCGGCTCTGTACTCGAACGCCAAACCGCAGCGCTTCGATCGCCACGGTAAAGCCGGTGGCCGACGACCCGCGGATACCGGCTGGGGGCGGCACGGTCGCGCGGCTCATTGGAACGTCGACCCGGCGGCCATCGCCTTGCTCGGGCTCAGCCCCTGCTGCTCGAGGAACTGGTTCAGCGCCGCGACCAGATCCTGCGCGGCGCCGCTGGTCAGCGCGACCCGCCCGACGACGACCCGCTCGACCGATGGCGCGTCGCGCGTGTGATCGCACCGCGCGCTCTCCAGCGTCAGCACGATCACGCCCGACAGATTGGCGAGCCCGGCGAGCCCCGTGGCGAAGACTTCGGGCGCAAACGGATTGTCGACGAGCGGCGGCAGCGTCGGCGCGCTGATCGGCGCGGATGACGGGACGGATTTGATGGCGACACGCATGGCGATGGTCCTCGCAGGATGAACGGGCGAGCCGATTGGCCCGCACGGCGCTCTAGCCAGCGACCATGTCCCGAACATTTCCCGCCACTTGCTCCATGTGTCAGCCGAGCCCGGCGACCGCGCGGTCGCGCTCGTTGGTGACCCAGTGTTGCAGTCCGGCCGGCGCGCGCCATCCGCCGGAAACATCGCCCGCCCAGGCGCCCGGTCTCACCCGGAGACCTCCACATGATGTTCGAATTTGGCGCCAGTACGATGGCCCTGGCCTTGGCCGGCACGATCGGCGGCACGGCGGTCGCAGCGCCCGTCCAGCATGCGAAGCCCCCCGCCCCGACGCCACCAGCCGATCCCGCCGTCCGGACGATCCGAACCTTGCGCGTCGAAGGCGCGCAGCGGATCGAGCCCGAGACCGTGCTGAGCTATACCAAATTGCGCGCCGGCATTCCCTATACGGCGGAGACGCTCGATCAGGCGCTCAAGGACCTCCAGGCCAGCGACCTGTTCGCCGATTATTCGATTGCCGGGGTCGAGGACGGCAATATCGTGGTCCGCATCCGCGAAAACCCGATCATCAACCGCATCGTCGTCGAGGGCAACAAGGCGCTCAAGAGCGACAAGATCACCAAGGAGATCAGGCTCGCACCGCGGCAGATCTTCACGCGCAGCGCGGTGCGGCAGGATGTCGCGCGGATCGTCGAGCTTTATCGCCGGCAGGGCCGCTTCGCCGCGATGGTCGATCCCAAGATGGTCAGCCTCGACCAGAACCGCGTCGACATCGTCTTCGAGGTCAGCGAGGGCCCGAAATCGAAGGTCCGCCAGATCAACATCCTCGGCAACAGTGTGTTTTCGGACGCGCAGCTGCGCGGGCAGATGGCGACCAAACAGGCACGGCTCAGCCGCATGCTGTCGTCCGCAACCAGCTACGACCAGGATCGCCTGAGCTACGACCAGCAGAAGCTGCGGCAATTCTACCTGACGCAGGGCTATGCCGATTTCCGCGTCACGTCCGCGGTCGCCGAACTCACCCCCGACAAGAAGGACTTCATCATCACCTATGTGGTGGAGGAGGGCAAACGTTACACATTCGGTAACGTCACCGTCGACAGCCAGATCCGCGACTTCGACAGCAGCAAGCTCGCCGCGACGCTGCCGCTCAAGAAAGGCGCCTGGTACAACGCCAAGCAGGTGGAGGACGCGGTCGACAGCCTAAGCCAGACCGCAGGCCTGTTCGGCTACGCCTTCACCGAGGTCAATCCGGAGTTCCAGAAGGACGCCGACACGCTGACGATGGGGATCAACCTCAACATCGCCGAAGCCAAGCGAACCTATGTCGAACGCGTCGAGATCAACGGCAACACACAAACCAAGGACAAGGTCGTGCGGCGCGAGATCCGCCTGGCGGAGGGCGACGCGTTCAACAGCTTCCAGGTCAAACGCTCGGAGGACCGGATCAATTCGCTCGGCTATTTTCAGGACAAGACGGAGATCAAGCAGAAGCCCGGCTCCGCGCCCGATCGCGTCATCCTCGAGACCAACCTCGAGGAGAAATCGAGCGGCGAGCTTCAGCTCTCGGCCGGCTATTCCAGTCTGGAGAATTTCATCGCGTCCGCCACGATCACCCAGCGCAACTTCCGCGGCATGGGACAGGAGCTACGGGCCGGGGTCAGCTATTCGAGCTATTCGAAATCGGTCAATCTCGGCTTCACCGAACCCTATCTGTTCGACACCAACATCGCGCTGGGCGGCGACATATTCCGGCGGGATTACAGCTCTTACAGCACCACCGGCGACACCGACAGCACGACCTATGAACAGATCTCGACCGGGTTCCAGATCCGCGCGGCGGTGCCGCTGACCGAATATTGGTCGGCCACCGCACGCTACGGCCTGTCCTATGATCAGGTCACGCTCGACGCGGACACCTATTACACCAACGGCGTGTGCGATCCCGCGGTCGCCGGCCAGTATCTGTGCGACGCGGTCGGCAATCGCTGGACCTCGTCGATCGGCTATTCGCTGGTGTTCGACAGCACGAACAGCCGCACCCGCCCGTCCAAGGGCAGCAAATTCAGCGTCAGCCAGGATTTCGCCGGCCTCGGCGGCGACACGCGGTATCTCCGCAGCACCGCCAACTATTCGAAATATGTCGATCTCGGCTCGCGCTTCATCCTCACCGCGCATGCCGAGGGCGGCTATATCAGGGGGCTCGGGCAGCAGGTGCGACTGACCGACCGCTTCTATCTGGGCGACCCGCAGATGCGCGGCTTCGATATCCGCGGCGTTGGGCCGCGCGTGACGCGGACCTATTACGACACCAGCACGATCCCCGCGACGATCTCGACCGACAGCAGTTCGAATACGCAGACCGCGCTGGGCGGCACCGCCTATTACCAGGCCCGCCTCGAGGTCGAGCTCCCGCTGGGCTCGGGCGCGCGCGAACTCGGCCTGCGCCCCTCCATCTACATGGACGTCGGCGCGGTGTTCGGCGGCAGGACGCCGGCGCTGACCGACAGTTGCGCCGCCGCGAACGCGACCTCGATCGCGTGCGTCGCCGCGACGCGTCAATACACCGACAGCGCCGGCAACCTGCTCTACCTCGATTCCGCCGGTGCAAGCACCACGACCAACACCGGCACGCCCTACAGCTATTCGCTCGGCGCCTATCGCGAGACCTATACGGGCAATAGCGCCAGCCCGCGGCTGTCGATCGGCATCGGCGTCAACTGGGCCTCGCCATTCGGCCCGCTGCGGATCGATCTCGCCAAGGCGCTGCTCAAGGCGGATGGCGACGACAGCAAGCTGATCACCTTTAATATCGGCGGCCAGTTCTAGTGTGCACGGCCTCGCGCTGCGAAACGCCCTGCGCGCGGGGAAACCGCCCGGTTGAGCTTGCCGCGGGGCTGCCCTAGACCCGTCACGCCACCGGTTCGCGTCCGCACGTCGCGGCGACGATCCGGGGCGTAATGGAGAGCGTCGCGCATGTATCCTGACCCCGTCCCAAGTGGCTCGGCCGCGCAGTCCCCGACGGCGGTGACACGATGATCCTGCTGCTGCTGGCCGCGCAGGCCGCGACGCTCGGTGCGACCAATTACGGGCTCGACGCACCGATGCCGACACCCAAGACGACGCCCGCCTTTGCCGACGAATTCAACGGGCGAACAATCGATCGCCGCAAATGGCGGTTCGACACCTCGCGCAATGCCGAGGGCTGGGCCAATCACGAGCGTCAATATTATGCCAAGGACCGGCCCCGGAATGCACGGATCGAAAAGGGCTCGCTGATCATCGAGGCGCGTCGCGAGACGGTGTCCAAGGCACGCTTCGCCGACTGGGGCGGCCAGAGCTACAGCTCGGCGAAGCTCGTCTCGCGGGTGCCACGCGGCTATGGCTTCTACGAAGTCCGCGCGATGCTGCCCTGCGGTCGCGGCAGCTGGCCCGCGGTCTGGCTGCTGCCAAGCGGCGGACGCTGGCCCGACGAGGGCGAGATCGACATCGTCGAGCTGGTCGGATGGGACCCGAACGTCGTCCATGCGACGGTACACAGCGGCGCGTTCAACCACACCAAGGGCACGCAGCGCGGCGCGCAGAAGCGCGTGCCGACTGCCTGCACCCGCTATCATCGCTATCAGCTCGACTGGCGCGCCGATGTCATCACGATCGGCGTCGACGGCCGCGCGGTCATGCGCGTCGCCAATGACCAGCCCGGCGGCAAGGCGGCCTGGCCGTTCACCCGGCCCTACGACCTGATCCTCAACCTTGCGGTCGGCGGCGACTGGGGCGGGCAGAAGGGGATCGACGACACCGCCTTCCCGCAGCGCATGGCGGTCGACTATGTCCGCTACTGGCGCCCTGCCCCGAACCGGTCGCGCCGCTGATCGCCATCAGCCTCAGCGCCGCCCCCGCGCGGCGAGCAGGATCATCCCCCCGCCCAACGTCAGCACCGCGAGCACGATCAACACCGCATCGAAATCGCGCGGCGTCGCCAGCGCCCAGGTGATCACCGGCCCGAGCAGCCCGGGCAGGGTGTTGGCGAGGTTGAGCAGCCCGAGGTCCCGTCCCCGGTGCCGCGCGCTCGGCAACAGCTGCATCGCAAAGCCCGCGTGCAGCGCCAGGAAGACGGACGTTCCACCGGTATAGACGCAGAACGCCGCCGCACCGCTGGTGAAGTCGCGCGCCGCCATCATCGCGATCAGCCCCGCCGCCGCGACCAGCGCCGCCGCGAACAGGAACGGCTTGGTCCGCCCGGTCCGGTCGGCAAGCCGGCCGACGAGCACCGCGATCGGCAGCGGCACGCTATAGGCGACGATCATCACCGTCCCCATCCTTGCGGCGAGCACCGACTCCGGTACCGACGGCGCGACGGTTTCGAAATAATAGAGAAGATAGACGAACAGCGCGCTGCCCGCGATCTGCACGAGCAGCCGCGCGGTCCAGGCGAGCAGCAGATCGCGCCGCAGCATCGACCGCAACACCGGCGGCGGCGCCCCCCCCTGCCGCGTCCCGCGCACGATAACGAGCGGGAGTGTGCACGCAGCGACGGTGACCGCGATCACCGCGAACCGCGCCGGCTCGCAGAACCGGCTCGCCCCGACCAGCGCGGCGGACAGCGTCGCCGCGACCGGATTGGCCATCGCCAGCAGGCCGCCCGCGACCCCCTTGCGGCCATCGGGCACCTCTTCGGCGATGATCGCCATCAGCGGCGCGATCACCGCGTTCAGCGCGACCTGGAACAGGATGATCCCCGCGACCAGCAACGCAGGGGTGGTCGCGGCGGCGAGCCCCGCATAGGACGCCATCGTCGCGACGACGCCCCCCGCCATGATCCCGCGGCGGCCTGCGCCCCGGCTCACCAACCGGTCGCCCAGCCAGCCAAAGCCGATATTCGCCACGCTCGCCGCGATCGCTCCCGCGATCACCGTCACCGTCAGCAGATCGAGCCGACCGTCGCCCGCCACCTGATCGACCTTGATCGGCAGCAGCAGCGTCAGCAGCGGCAGATAGCCGACGACCGCCCCCGCATAGGCAAGTGCGCAGACAAGGAGGAAAGCTGCCGGTCGCGGCGTGGGCGACGGTAACCGACTATGCGGGGGAGAGAAAACGGAACGCGGCACGATGGCGCCCTTGTGACCCGCTCGCCGCCGTCGGGCAACTCCCGAACCACCCCGCCGCCGCCGCCGCCCCCTCCGCCGCCGCCGCCGCCGCCGCCGCCGCGGCTGGTCTACGCCCCGGTCAGGGTTTCATCGTCATCGGCTCGAGCGTCGTCGTCAGCAGCTGCGACCGATCTGCGGCATCATGCGCCAGCGCGACGCGGTAGCGGCCCCCGGCAATCCGCCACCCCGGCAGCGCGGTGTCGTACTGCGCGACGACCCGCGGCTCCGCGGTCAGCGTCACACGCCGCGACTCGCCCGGTTTGAGCGTCAGCCGCGTGAACCCCGCAAGCCGCATCGGCGTCGCCGTCCCCGCCCCGGCCGTCCCCGCCCCGTCCGCCGCCGCCTGCGCAACATAGATCTGCGGGACGTCAGCACCCGCACGGCGCCCGGTATTGACGACGTCGAACGTCACGCTGAGCCGCCGGCCGCCGGTCACCACCGGGTTGCGATAGGCGAAGCTGGTGAAGCTCAGCCCGTGACCGAAGGCGAACAGCGGCCGTTGGCGCTGCTTCTCGTACCAGCGATAGCCGACGTCCGCGCCCTCGACATAGTCGACCGGAAAGCTTTCGAGCTGGATCGCGGCGGCGTTCGCCGGATTGGCGGCCGCCTGCGCCTCGACCGACGTCAGCCGGTCGAGGCCGACCGGTGCCGGGCGTGGCGCCTGGGTCGCGGCGGCGGGGAAGGTGATCGGCAGCCGGCCCGACGGCGACACCCGGCCGGTCAGGATGTTCGCGATCGCCTCGCCGCCACGCTGTCCCGGATACCAGGCCTGCAGCACCGCCGGCACCGCATCGATCCAGGGCATCAGCACCGGTCCGCCGGTTTCGAGCACCGCCACCGTCCGCGGCTGCGCCTTCGCCACCGCCGCGATCAGCGCGTCCTGATTGTCGGGCAGCGACAGCGTCGGCACGTCCTGCGCCTCGGTCGTCCACTGCGTCGCAAAGACGATCGCCATGTCCGCGTCACGGGCGGCGCGCGCCGCCGCATCTGTGTCCTTGCCGTCGACAAAGGTCACCACCGCACCCGGCAACGCCGCGGTGATCGCCCTGAGCGGCGACGAGGCATGATAGGTATAGCGCGCGAACGACATCGCCGCGCCCGATGTCAGCGGGATCTCGATCGGCGCGCCACCGACCGAGCGGACCTGGCTCGATCCCCCGCCCGACAGCACGCCGACGTCCGCTCGCCCGCCGATCAGCACGATGCGTTTGGGGGTACGCGCGATCGGCAGCATGTCGCGGTCGTTCTTGAGCAGCACGATCCCCGATTCCGCCGCCTCCTGCGCCACGGTGGCATGGCGGGCATAGGGGATCGGCGCCTCTGCGGCGGGCATCGGCGTGTCATAGGCGCCGGTTTCGATCAGGCCGGTCAGATAGCGGACGATCATGTCGTCGAGCCTTGCCTGCGATACGCTGCCGTCGGCCACCGCGGCCTTGAGCGGCGCGCCGAAGTAGATCGCCTTGTCGAGCTCCTGTCCCGACTGCTGGTCGAGCCCCGCATTGGCCGCCTTCGCGGTCGAATGCACCGCCCCCCAGTCGCTCATCACCCAGCCGCGATAGCCCCAGTCGCGCTTGAGCACGTCGGTCATCAGATGCTTGTTCTCGCACGCCCAGTCGCCATTGACCTTGTTGTACGCGCACATGACCGAGCCCGGCTTCCCGCGCTCGATCGCGATCTGGAACGCGAGCAGGTCGCTCATCCGCAGATCGGCCTCGCCGATCCGCGCGTCGACAACCATGCGACCGGTCTCCTGCGCATTAAGCGCGAGGTGCTTGACCGTCGAGACGATATGGTTCGACTGGACCCCGGCAATATGCGCGCCCGCCATCGAGCCCGCCAGCAGCGGATCCTCGCCGAGATATTCGAAGTTGCGGCCGTTCCAGGGATCGCGCGTCAGGTTGACGCCCCCCGCCAGCAGCACGTTGAACCGCTTCGCCCGCGCCTCCGCACCGATCATCGCGCCGCCCGCGCGCGCGATTTCGGGGTCGAAGCTCGCCGCGGTGGCAAGCCCTGACGGCAGCGCGGTCGCCACGTCACCCTTGCGCTGTTCGACCTGGTTGGCGACGCCGAGCGACGCGTCGCTCTCGCGGACCAGCGGCACGCCCAGCCGCGCGATGCCGTCGATATGACCCGCCGACGGGATCAGCGTGTCCGTCGTCTTGCCTGCCGCCATCGGCGGGAACAGGCCGTGTGCCAGCTTGATCTTCTCGTCGATCGTCATCCCCGCGACGATCGCCTCGGCCCGCCGTCGCGCATCGGGTCCGGCGTCCTGCGCCGCCGTCGCTGGCGCCTTGGGCGGAGCGACCTTCGCAGGCGTCTCGCGCGCCTCGACCATGGCGGCGATCCCCATCAGCGACACGCCCAGCATCAGCGCCCGATACCCCGTCGACATCCTCATTCCCTTCCGGTTTTCCGCCTCCCCCTGCGGACTGCGACACGCGTCCGGCCGGGCTGTGGCACCATTGTCACTGTTCACAGCATATTTAGTGAACGTTCACAACCAGCAGCCCAAATCCTTGACACGAATCGCGAAAAGGGAAAGTGAACGTTCACACGGAAGGCGCACTCATAGCGTCGGCTACAGGGAGGATTACCATGCGTGGCTTCACGGCTCGCTCGCTTTCGCGTCTTGTCATCGGCACATCGGCACTGGCGCTCGCCGCCATCCCCGGCGTCGCTCTGGCGCAGGATGCCGCAGCCACGGTCGGCAATCCCGGCCCGTCCGACATCGATCCGCAGGCCGCACCAGCCACGCCCGCCGATCCGAACGCGGTCACCGACGACATCGTCGTGACCGGCATCCGCGCGTCGCTGCGCGAGGCGATCGACATCAAGCGCAACGGCCAGGGCGTGGTCGACGCAATCTCGTCCGAGGATATCGGCAAGTTCCCCGATACCAACCTCGCGGAATCGCTCCAGCGCATCACCGGCGTCTCGATCGACCGCTCGAACGGCGAAGGCTCGACCGTCACGGTCCGCGGCTTTGGTCCTGAGTACAACCTCGTCACGCTCAACGGGCGCCAGATGCCGACCTCGACGCTCGGCGACGGGGCCAGCGCGCCCGCCTCGCGCTCGTTCGACTTCGCCAACCTCGCCTCCGAAGGCGTCGCCGCGGTCGAGGTCTACAAGACCGGTCGCGCCGCGGTCCCCTCTGGCGGGATCGGCTCGTCGATCAACATCCGCACCCCGCGTCCGATCGACAAGCCCGGCACGCGCGGCAGCGTCGCGGTCAAGGGCGTGCTCGACAGCTCGCGCAACGGCAAGGATCCGATCACCCCCGAAGTGTCGGGCATCCTGTCCACCACCTTTGCCGACGACCGGATCGGCGTCCTGCTCAGCGGCGCCTATCAGCGGCGCAAGGCGAGTAACAATTCGGCGGGCGTCGGCTTCCGCGACGGCTTTCTCGGCGCGGAGAACAACTGGGGCACGCTCGCCCAGCCCGGCACGCCGGGCGGTGCTAACATCACCAACCGTCCCGGCCCGACCGACGTCTATGAAATCCCGCAAAGCGCCAATTACGATGTCGTCGACATCGATCGCGAGCGCATCAACGGCCAGCTCGTGCTGCAGGCCAAGCCGACCGACACGCTGACCGCCACGCTCGACTTCACCTATTCGAGCAACAAGGTCGAAGTCCGCAACAGCAGCGTCGGCATCTGGTTCAACTTCGGCGACACGCGCAGCGCCTGGACCGATGGTCCCGCGGCTGGCCCCGTCTTCTATTCGGAGAATTTCGCGCCCGGCAAGGATCTGTCGTACAGCAGCTCGCTGACCGCGAACAAGTCCGAGAACAAGTCGCTCGGCGGCAACCTGACCTGGGAAGCGCCCGGCAACGTCACGATGTCGCTCGATGCGCATCATTCGACCGCGGTGTCGAAGCCGACCAACGATTACGGCAGCAGCACGTCGATTGGTGGCGCGATCTTCGGCGTCCAGTCGCAGACGATCAATTTCGAGAAGGACCTGCCGGTCATCTCGTACCAGATGTATCCCGGGATCGACCCGCTGAACGCGTCGCTGATCACGCCCACCGGCAACGCGTTCCGCAACGCCTATTTCAAGAACGAGATCAACCAGCTCCAGCTGAAGGGTCATTACGACCATGACGGCGATTTCCTGAGCAGCATCGACTGGGGCTTTTCCTATGTCGATAACAAGGTGCGCTCGGCTTACGGCTTCATCCAGAACGAAACCTGGGGCGGTGTCGACCCGCGCGGTGCGTCGTTCGGCGCGGCCGCCGTGCCCGACGATTTCTTCAACCTCACCAGCCTGCCCGACAAGTTCAAGGGTGTCGCCGGATCGAACGATCCCGCGCTGCCGCCGTCGATCTACACGTTCAATTTCGAGCAGATGGCCGAACTGCTGCGCTCGCAATATGCGATCTGCAGCGCACCGCAGACGGGCGTCGCGGCGGAAGGCACCTGCCTTGCCAATTACACCAACGATCGCCGCATCCGCGAACGCACGATCTCGCCCTATATTCAGTTCAACGGCAAGTTCGACATGTTCTCGATGCCGGCGCACCTCATCGGCGGCGTCCGCTATGACGAGACGCAGGTGAACTCGTCGGCGCTGGTGCCGATCCCGAACGGTACGCGCTGGACGGGCGCGAACGAATTCGCGCTCACCTACGGCGCCAATTCGTTCACCTCGCTGAAGGGCCGCTATCACAACTGGTTGCCCGCGGTCGATTTCGACATCGAACCCCTCCGCAACGTCAAGCTGCGCGCGTCCTACAGCCACACCATCACGCGCGCCGATTACGGCAGCCTGCAAGGTGGCCTGAACATCGATTCGAACCCGCGCATCGGTGGCGGCACGGGCAGCCAGGGCAATCCGAACCTCGTTCCCTTCAAGTCGAAGAACATCGATCTGTCGGCGGAATGGTATTACGGTGCCGAAAGCTACATCTCGGTCGGCTATTTCAACAAGGACGTGAAGAACTTCATCGGCACGACGCAGGTCAACACGTCCGCGTTCAACCTGCGCAACCCGGGCTCGGGCCCCCGCTATCGTCAGGCGGTCGCAGCACTTGGAACGACGGACAACCTCCAGGTTCGCGACTACATCCTGCGCAACTTCCCCGCCTCGTCGCAGGTCACGGGCACCAGCGATTCCGGTCTGCTGAACGGCAACATCTTCGGCCTGCCCGAGGACGATCTGTTCAACTTCCAGCTGAGCCAGCCGTTCAACAGCGACCAGACCGCCAATATCGACGGGTGGGAATTCGCGCTGCAGCACAGGCTCTGGAACACCGGGCTCGGCGTCATCCTGAACTACACGATCGTCAATGGCGACGCGAAATATGACAACACGCTCGATCCGAACATCGGCCAGTTCGCGCTGACCGGGCTCAGCGACAGCGCCAACGCGGTCGCCTATTATGACAAGAACGGCATCCAGGCGCGTGTGGCCTATAACTGGCGCGGCGAATTCTATGCCGGCGGCGCCTTTGATCCGCTCTATGTCGAGTCCTATGGGCAGGTCGACGCCAGCGCGAGCTATCAGGTCACCACGGGGCTGGCCGTGTTCGGCGAGGTCATCAATCTCACTGGCCAGGGCCGTCGCGGTCACCGTCGCTCGGACAATTTCGCTACCTTCGCGCAGCCGGGCTATGCCCGCTACGCAGCCGGCCTGCGGTTCAACTTCTGACCCGCGGCGCCGCCGACCTACGGAACGACCACTTCCCCACGGGGGGTGGTCTTTTCGGCGCCGGGGCGGCACACAATGACAGTGTCGGACATGCAAACTGACGGGCTGGACATGGATCGCGCGATCACCTCGATCGTGATCGTCGGCGGTGGCACCGCCGGATGGCTCGCCGCGTGCCTCATCGCCGCCCGTGCGGACCGCGATGCGGAGCATCCGCTTCAGGTTACCCTGATCGAATCGCCCGACGTCGCGACGATCGGCGTGGGCGAAGGCACATGGCCGACGATGCGCCGCACGCTCGAACGGATCGGGATCTCGGAAACCGAATTCCTCCTCGCCTGCGATGCCGCGTTCAAACAGGGATCGCGCTTCGACGGCTGGCGCACCGGCGCGCCCGACGACCGCTATCTCCACCCCTTCACGACCCCCGCCGAGGCAGCCCCGCGCGATCTCGCCTCGGCCTGGTCCGACAGCGGTCTGGCCTTTGCCGAAGCGCTCTGCACGCAACATGCCGTCTGCAGCCAGGACCTTGCCCCACGCCAGCGCGCAATGCCCGATTATGCGGGCACGCTGAACTATGCCTATCATCTCGATGCCGGCAAGTTCGCCGCCCTGCTCGCCCGCCACGCGACCGAACGGCTCGGGGTGCGCCACCTGCGTGACCATGTCGTCGGCGTCGATGGCGCGGCCGATCGCGACATCACCGCGGTCCGCACGCGCGCATCGGGCCGGATCGAGGGCGACCTGTTCCTCGACTGCACGGGTCACGCCGCATTGCTGATCGGCGAGCATTACGGCGTCGGCACAATCGACCGCGGACGCGAACTCTTCAATGACCGCGCGCTCGCGGTTCAGCTGCCGGTCGCCGCCGACAGCGTGATCGCGTCGCAGACCAATGCCACCGCGCACGCCGCGGGCTGGATCTGGGATATCGGCCTGCCCGCGCGACGCGGCATCGGCTGCGTCTATTCGTCCGCGCATCTCGACGACGACGCGGCGGCCGACACGCTGACCCGCTATCTGCGCGCGACCGCCCCCGACGCACCGCTGCCCGACTTTCGCCCGCTGCGGTTCCAGTCGCGCCACCGCGACCGTTTCTGGCATCGCAACTGCCTCGCCATCGGTCTGTCCGCGGGGTTCCTCGAACCGCTCGAGGCATCCGCAATCGTGCTCGTCGAGCTGTCGGTCGACGCGCTGCTCGACAATTTCCCGGCCACCCGCCGCACGATGGATCTCCACGCCGCGCGCTTCAACACGCTGTTCCGCTATCGCTGGGACCGGATCGTCGAGTTCCTCAAGCTGCATTATGTCCTCAGCCAGCGCGACGAGCCCTATTGGCGCCACCACCGCGATCCCGGCTCGATCCCGCCGCGTCTCGCCGACCTGCTCCAGCTATGGGCGGACCAGCCCCCGTCGCACGCCGATTTCCCGATGGTCGACGAGATCTTTCCCGCGGCGAGCTATCAATACGTGCTCTACGGCATGGGCTTTTCCGCGCCGCGCCGCACGCCAGTCCGGACGGGCGCGCGCGGGGCCGCCGACATGCTGGTGCAGCAGGTCGACCGGCACGGTCGCATGCTCGCCGCCGCCCTGCCGACCAATCGCGCCTATCTCGATGCCCTGCGGCATGCGATGACAAGCGCTACCATGGAAACGAGAGCCTGATGCCCGACCACGCGATCCTGACGCCCGAAGAGCACCGCGACCTGCGGATCCGCACCGACCGGTCGGATGCGCTGGGCGACGCCGTGATGGCGTGCATCACCGTCCCCAGCGAATTCCGTCGCGTCCAGACCCATTATCCGATCCTCTTCCAGCGCAACCAGACCCGCGACGGCTTCACCGCGCTGGCGATGTTCGGCTTCGAGGCGGGCGAGAATCTGTTTCTCGAGGACGGGCGCTGGGATGCCCGCTATCGCCCGCTCGCGATCGACAGCCAGCCCTTCCTCGTCGGTCGTGGGCCGGAGGGCTCGTCGCTGCGCCAGGTGCATATCGACATGGCGAGCCCGCGGATCGGTGCCGGCGAAGGCATGCGCGTGTTCGACGATACCGGTCGCCCGACGCCGTTTCTCGAACGCATCGCCGATCAATTGCGCGCGCTTGACGAGGATTATGTCGCCGCGACCGCGTTCTTCGCCGCGCTCCAGCGTCACGACCTGCTCGAACCGCTGACGCTCGACGTCACGCTCGAGGATGGCTCGAAGAACCGCCTGGTCGGCTATCACGTCATCGACGAGGATCGCCTGGAAGCGCTCGACCCCGCATCCGTCGCCGAGCTCCACGCCGAAGGCCATTTGCTGCCGATCTTCATGGCGCTCGCCTCGCTCGGCCAGATCGGGGATCTCGTCGCGCGCAAGAACCGACGGCTCGCGCATGGCTGACGCCGGCACCGCGGGGATCTTCGCCGCCCTGCCGCGGATCCGCGAAGTCGACATCAGCGGGCCGGCGGCGCTCGACACGCTGCTGCGCGAAGCGACGACGCCGTTCATCGTCCGCGGCCTCGTCGCCGACTGGCCGATGGTCGAGGCCGGTCGCCAGTCGGGACGTGCGGCGCGCGACTATATCGAACGCCATGCCCGGCCCACGCCCTTTGCCGTCTCGGTCGGCGCGTCGCAGAGCGGTGGCCGGCTGTTCTACGGCGACATGCAGGGCATGAACTTCCAGATGATGCGCGCGCCGCTGCCCGAGATCTTCGCGCGGATGACCGAGAATGAGGGGGTCGACGGCGCACCGTCCATCTATCTCGCCTCGATCGATATGCAGAATTTCTTCACCGGACTGCACGAAGCCAATCACGTCGATCTCGGCGACCGCACGCCGCTCGCGAGCATCTGGATGGGGACGCCGACCCGGATCGCTGCGCATAACGACGCGCCCGACAATCTTGCCTGCGTCGCGGTCGGTCGTCGCCGCTTCACGCTGTTTCCGCGCGACCAGTTCCGCAATCTCTATCTCGGGCCGGTCGACAATACCCCCGCGGGCCGCGCGGTAAGCATGGTCGACTTCCACGACCCCGACTTCGCCGCCTATCCCGGCTTTCGCGATGCCTTGGCGCAGGCGCAGGTCGCCGAGCTCGATGCCGGCGACGCGCTCTACATTCCGGCGCTGTGGTGGCACCATGTCGAGGGGCTTTCGGACTTCAACGTGCTCGTCAATTACTGGTGGCGCGACACGCCGCGCTGGCTCGGCCAGCCGCAGGATGCGCTCAACCACGCATTGCTCGCGATCCGCGACCTGCCCGAGGACGAGAAACGGCACTGGCGCGCCATGTTCGATCATTATGTCTTCTCGGACGACCCCGCGGTCGCGGCGCATATCCCCGAGCCCGAACGCGGCGTCCTCGCCCCGCTCACCCCCGACAGCGCAGGCAAACTGCGCGCCTTCCTCCTGCGAGCACTCAGCCGATGACCACGCCCCCGATCCACCGCGTCGTCATCGCCGGCGGCGGGACCGCCGGCTGGATGGCCGCCGCCGCGATCGCGCGGACGATGGGCCGCACGGTCGCGGTGACGCTGGTCGAATCCGAGGCGATCGGCACCGTCGGGGTCGGGGAATCGACGATCCCGCCGATCGTGACGTTCAACCGCCTGCTCGGGATCAACGAAGCCGAGTTCATGCGAGAGACGCAGGCGACGTTCAAGCTCGGCATCCTGTTCGACAACTGGAAGGATCGCGGCGACACCTATTTCCATTCGTTCGGCACGACCGGCAAGGATCACTGGTCCGCGGGCTTCCAGCATTTCTGGCTGCACGGGCTGACCCGCGGCCATCATCAGCCGTTCGACGATTACTGCCTCGAACTGCGCGCCGCACTCCAGGGCAAGTTCGCGCATCTCCCCGATGGCCGGATGAACTATGCCTATCAGCTCGACTCCGGTCTCTACGCCCGGTTCCTGCGCAAGATGGCGGAGGCCGACGGCACGACCCGGGTCGAAGGCCGGATCGCGCATGTCGAGCTGAACGGCGAAAGCGGCGACATCGCCGCGCTGACGCTCGACTCCGGCGCTCGGATCGAGGGCGACCTGTTCCTCGACTGCACCGGCTTTCGCGCACTGCTGATCGAACAGGCGCTGCATGCCGGGTTTGACGACTGGACGCATTTCCTGCCGTGCGATTCCGCGATCGCGGTCCAGACCGAAAGCGTCCGGCCCGCCCTGCCCTATACCCGCGCGATCGCACACGATGCCGGATGGCAGTGGCGCATCCCGCTCCAGCACCGCACCGGCAACGGCATCGTCTATTGCAGCCGCTATCTCGATCACGACGCCGCACTCGAGCGCCTGCTCGGCACCGTCGAGGGGCCGACATTGACCGAGCCGAACAAGATCCGCTTCGTCACCGGCGCGCGACGCCAGCAATGGCATCGCAACTGTGTCGCGATCGGCCTGTCCGGTGGGTTCATGGAGCCACTCGAATCGACGAGCATCCATCTGATCCAGCGCGCCATCCTCCGTCTGCTGCGGATGTTTCCGTCGGCCGGAATCAGCCCTCGCGACGTCGCCGAATTCAACGAGCAGCAGCATACCGACATGCTGCAGATCCGCGATTTCCTGATCCTCCACTACAAGGCGACCGACCGCCGCGACAGCGCCTTCTGGCGGCAATGCGCGTCGATGCCGGTGCCCGACTCGCTCGCGCACAAGATCGCGCTGTTTCGCGAAACCGGCCGCGTCTTCCGCAAGAATGACGAGCTGTTCGCCGAAAACAGCTGGGTCCAGGTGATGCTCGGCCAGGGCATCGTGCCGGAGAGCTATCACCCGATCGCGACCAAGATGCGCGACGACGAACTCGTCCGGCTGCTCGGCGGACTGCGCGACACGACCAACGCGACCGTCGACGCGCTGCCCGACCATGCCGCCTATGTCGCGCATTATTGCAGCACAGCGCCGTCTGCCTCGGCGGGATCCCCGCATCTTGGCTAGGCGCCGTCAGGCCGTGACGATCAAGCATGTTGCAGCGGACGCCGGCGTCTCGCTGCAGACGGTCAGTCGCGTCGTCAACAAGGAGACCGGCGTCCGCCCGCAAATGGCCGAGCGCGTGCAGGCGTCGATCGACCGGCTCGGCTATGTTCCCTCGATCGCCGCGCAGCGGATGGGCGGTTCGCGCTCCTATCTGATCCTCGCGCTCAACGACCGCGAACGCACGATCGCCGACTGGCGCGCGCGGCAGGGGACCGACTGGGTCGACCAGATGCTGCTCGGCGGGATGCTCACCTGCGCCGAACATGGCTATCGCCTGATCGTCGAGCTGGTCGATACGCATAGCGACCATATCGAACGTGAGCTGCTGGGCGCGATCGCCGCGCTGCAGCCCGACGGGGTGATCCTCACCCCGCCGCATTCGGGCAATCCGCTGATCATCGACCTGCTCGAGGCGCAAGACATCCGGTTCGTGCGGATCGGCTCGATCAGCGAAGGGCCCGGCGTGCGCCTTATGATGGACGATGCGCGCGCGGCGCGGATCGCGACCGAGCATCTCGTCGCGCTCGGCCACCGGCGGATCGGCTTCATCGCCGGGCCTGCCGAGTATGAACTCAGCGGCTGGCGCGTCGATGGCTGGCGCGCGGCGATGGCGGATGCGGGGCTGGCCTGTACCGACCTGCTCGCATCGGGGGATTTCAGCCATGCTTCGGGCCGGGCCGCCGCCCGTACGTTGTTCGCGCTGCCCGAGCCGCCGACCGCGATCATCGGCAGCAATGACCAGATGACGCTCGCGACGCTCGAACTCGCGCGCGAAACCGGGCGGCGCGTGCCCGAGGATCTGTCGCTGATCAGCTTCGACGACACGCCGATCATCCGCCTCGCCCATCCGCCGTTGACCGCGATCGTCCAGCCGATCGCCGAGGCGTCGGCGCGCGCGGTCAGCCTCATCATCGCAGGTCTGGCGGGCGATCCTCCGCCGGACGCACCGATCACCGTCGCGGCGGAACTGACGGTGCGCCGTTCGACCGCGCGCCCACCCGCGAGCGGCTGACCGGTCTGCCCGCGCCAACGGGTCCGGCGGGCCTTGCGACGCACGGCCAACTCCCCCACAGGCGGCGCGGGGACGAACGGAGACCGTCATTTTCAATCTCATTTTCGCGACGCCCTGCCTGGTCGTCCTTGCCCGCTGGCTCTGGCCGCTGTCGATGTCGCTCTGGCTCAAGGCCGGCGTGGCGCTGCTCCTGCTGGTCGCCTCGCAGTTCCATTTCTGGAACCGGCTGTCCTCGGGATCGGTCTTCGCACCCGAATTTCCGCGCAGCGTCGTCATCCTGTTCAACTGGGCGTTCGCGGCGATCGTGCTGCTCGCGATGCTCCAGCTGCTGCTCGACATCGGCACGCTCGCGACCGCGATCCTGCGTCGCAGCACCACCGCCGCGCCCGACGGGCTGCGTTATGCGATCGCGGGGCTCGCGGCGCTGATCTCCGCGATCGGCGTCTCGAACGCGCTGCGCGTGCCGCCGGTCAAGGACGTCGCGGTCACGATCACCGGACTCCCGCCGCGGTTCGAGGGGTATCGCATCCTCCAGCTCACCGATCTGCACATCAGCCGGCTGTTCCCCGCGCGCTGGGCCGAGGCAGTGGTCACCCGCGCCAATGCGGCGGGCACGGACCTGATCGTCGTCACCGGCGACTTCATCGACGGATCGGTTGCGATGCGCCGCGCCGACGTCGCCCCGCTGCGCGCGCTCCGCGCGCCCGACGGCGTCTATGCGATCCCGGGCAATCACGAATATTTCTTCGATTACGCCGCCTGGATGCGGCATCTCGACGGGCTCGGCTTCCGGATGCTCCCCAACAGCCATGCCGTGCTGTCCCGCGGCGACGCGCAGCTGGTGCTCGCAGGGCTCACCGATCTCTCCGCCCCCTCGGTCGGCCAGCCCGGTCCCGATCTCGACGGCGCGTTGCGCGGCGCGCCCGCGGGTGCGCCGGTAGTGCTGCTCGATCACCAGCCGCGCAATGCGCGCAACGCCGCAGCGCACGGCGTCGCGCTCCAGCTGTCCGGGCATACGCATGGCGGCGTCGCGCCCGGCTTCGACCGTCTGTTCGCGCGCGCCAATGGCGGGTTCGTGTCCGGCCGCTACGACGTCGCTGGGATGACGCTCTATGTCGGCAACGGCACCGGGCTGTGGCCGGGCTTCGCGGTCCGGCTCGGCCGCCCGTCCGAAATGACGCGCTTCACGCTGCACGCCGCCGGGCCGGACCTCAATCCACGGGCACCAGCGTCTTCAGATCGACCGTAATGTCGGCCAGCAGCGCCGGCTCGACCCGCGCCGACGCGACGACCAGCGCGCGCCCCTGCACATAATCCCGCGTCTTGTTGACGCAGTCGAGCGCGACCACGCGGCCCGCCTTCAGATACACCACCGAGAAGCTGCGCGTCGCCGGGTCGCCGCGCAGCAGCGCGAGATCATGCCCCGTCGACAGCCCGACGCTCTGCAGCTTCAGGTCATACTGGTTCGACCAGAACCACGGCACCGCGCTATAAGCCTCCTCGACACCGGTAAGCGCCTTGGCGACGATCGCCGCCTGGTCGTTCGCATTCTGCACCGACTCCACACGGATCACGTCCCCGCCGGCAAAGCGACTGGCGTGCGCCGCGCAATCCCCGACCGCAAAGACATCGGCCAGGTTCGTGCGACAATGCGCGTCGACCATCACCCCGTTACCGCCCGCCGAACCGGCGCCTGCGGCGATAAGCGGCGCGACCGCGGGCACGATGCCGATCCCGACGATGACCATCTCGCACGGCAGCACCGTATCGTCGGCGAGCCGCACGCCCGACGCGGCCCCGTCGACGCCCTCGATTGCCGCCACCGTCACACCGGTCCGCAGATCGACGCCGTGCGCGCGGTGTTCGGCCTCGTAGAATCGCGACAGCGCCGCCCCCGCCACCCGCGCGAGCACCCGGTCCTGCGCCTCGAGCACCGTCACCTGCTTGCCGAGCCTGGTCAGCACCGCCGCCGCCTCCAGCCCGATATAGCCGCCGCCGACGACCACGACCCGCGTGACGCCCGGCAGTTCGGCGATCATCCGGTCGACGTCGTCGCGGGTGCGCACCGCGTGGACCCCAGCAAGATCATGCCCGTCGCACCCCAGCCGCCGCGGCGATCCCCCCGCGGCCCAGACCAACGTGCCATAGTGCAGGCTCGTCTTGTCGGCGCTCTCGGTCGCCTGCGCGTCGACATGGCTGACGCAGTGCGCGGCCGCGTCGACCCGGGTCACGCGACGGCCGGGGATCAGCGTGATTCCGCGCTCCCCCCAGAAGCTGGCCGGGCGCAACAGGATGCGATCGAACGCCTTTTCGCCGGCCAGATAGTCCTTCGACAGTGGCGGCCGCTCATAGGGGGGCGACGTCTCGTCACCGATCAGCCCGATCGTCCCCGCATAGCCGCGTTGCCGCAGCGCGATCGCGACCTGCGCACCGGCATGGCCGGCCCCGACGATCAGGACGTCATGATGATTGCGAGCGGACATGCATCGACCTCTGTGATTGGCCGGTCTCGATGCCCGTCCCGACGCCGGTCGACAAGGGCGCGACGATGGTCGTAATGGCCAATTGTCGCGATCGACCGGATAGAGGCCTGGAACCAGGCGCCGCCGGACGCGCTCAAACCGCGAGTCAGGAACTGTGCAAACCACCCCCTTCCCCCAGGCCCGCTCCGGCGACGGCATGCCCCACGCGGTCCCGCGCGGTTGCGCGATCATCGTCATGGGCGTCAGCGGCAGCGGCAAGTCGACGCTCGGCCAGCGTCTCGCCGATCAGACCGGCCACCGCTTCCTCGAGGGCGATGGCTTCCACAGCGCGGAGGCGGTCGCCAAGATGCGCGCCGGCCATCCGCTCGACGACGCCGACCGATGGCCCTGGCTCGATCGCGTCGGTCACGCGATCGGCGATGCGGTCGCGGCGGACGGCTTTGCGGTCGCCGCCTGCTCCGCGCTGAAGCGGGTCTATCGCGAGCGGCTCGGCGCTGCGGCGGGCGTCCCGCTTCTGTTCGTGCTGCTCGACACGGATCCGGCGGAACTCGCACGACGGCTCGGCGCGCGCGCGGGGCATTACATGCCGGCCAGCCTGCTCGACAGCCAGCGCGCGACGCTCGAGCGCCCCGGGCCCGACGAAGCCGCGATCACGCTCGATGCGCAGGCCACGCCCGACACACTGATCCGCGACGTGTGGGCCTGGATCGATGACCGCGCCAGCGCGGATGGCGCTAACGGCACGGATCGGCGATAAGATCGACCAAGGTCGTAATGGCCACGCGACAACTGGTAGCCGAACAGGGTGGCCGACAGCG
This sequence comes from Sphingomonas aerolata, assembly GCF_023935825.1. NCBI lineage: Bacteria > Pseudomonadati > Pseudomonadota > Alphaproteobacteria > Sphingomonadales > Sphingomonadaceae > Sphingomonas > Sphingomonas aerolata. The sequence goes on from NZ_CP098762.1 coordinate 2,436,285, forward strand.
CTTGCAGCATGGGGGATCTGATCGTGACGATAGGACGACGCGAATTTGTCATCGGCGCAACCGCGCTGGCCGCGGTGCCCGCGATCACGCAGGCGGCTGACCCGACGCGCAAGCTCGGCTATGCGATCGTCGGGCTGGGCTATTATGGCCTCGACGTCATCATCCCCGAATTCGCCAAATGCGCGCACAGCCGGCTCGCCGCGGTGGTCAGCGGCGATCCTGCCAAGGCGCGGCGCGTCGCCGCGGCACATGGCCTGCCCGACCGGTCGGTCTACAGCTATGCGACCTTCGACCGGATCCGCGACAATCCCGATATCGATATCGTCTATATCTGCCTGCCCAACGCGATGCATGCCGAATACACGATCCGGGCCGCCCGCGCCGGCAAGCATGTGCTGTGCGAAAAGCCGATGGCGGTCTCGGTCGCCGAATGCGAGGCGATGATCGCGGCCTGCAAGGCGGCGGATCGCAAGCTGATGATCGGCTATCGCTGCCATTTCGAGCCCTGCAATGTCGAGGCGATGCGGCTCGCGCGCGCGGGGACGATGGGCAGGACGCGTTACGTCCGGTCCGAGCACGGCTTCGTCCAGCGCGATCCGTCGAAGTGGCGGCTGAACAAGGCGCTGGCGGGCGGCGGCTCGCTGATGGACATGGGCATCTACAGCCTCCAGGCGGCGCGCTACATGACCGGCGAGGAGCCCGTCGCGGTGACCGCGCGCGAGTCCACCGATCGCACCGATCCGCGGTTTCGCGAGGTCGAGGACATGATCGACTGGACGCTCGAATTCCCGTCCGGCGCGATCGCCAGCTGCCAGTCGATGTACAGCGCGAACCAGAACCACATCCTTTTTATGGGCGAACGCGGGCGGATCGAGCTTGAACCCGCGACCCGCTATGCCGACAACCGGATGTGGACGGGTGCGGACGGGCGCGAGCGCGATGTCACGCCAGCAGCATCCGGCCGAGCCCAGTTCGCCGGCCAGCTCGATCATCTCGTCACCTGCATCCGCACCGGCCGCGAACCGATCGTCTCGGGCGCGGAGGGCCTGCGCGACCTGCGTATCGTCGAGGCGATCTATCGCTCGGCGCGCGAAGGGCGGACGATCCGGCTGGCATCGGGCACCAAGGCGTGATGCGCGTGCTGCTCGCGCTGGCGACGGTCGCGGTCGCCACGGTCGCGCCGGCGCAGGAAGCGGCGCGCGATTTCGCCGCAGCGACCGATATCCCCCGCGCGGTCGCGGCGCTCGAAGCGACGATGAAACCGGGTCAGGGCTTTGCGATGCAGACGCTCGTCAGCGGCGGCGGCAGCGTCGTCGCGCTCGAATATTGGAAAGCCGAAGGCCGTCCTGCGGTGCATCCCGACGAGAATGAATATGCGACCGTCGTCGCGGGATCGGGGACGTTGCTTTCGGGTGGACGCTTGGTCGATCCGCATGTCGTCAATCCCGGCCTCACCGACGGTGCGCGGATCGAGGGCGGCACGACCCGCGCGCTCCGCCCCGGCGACGTCCTGCTCATCCCCGCCGGCGTTCCGCACGGCTTCGGTGTCGGCGCGAACGGGCTGGTCCTGCTCGGTACCAAGATCACGCCGCGCCGACCGGCTGCCCCTGCGCGATAAGATGCGTCTGCCAATCGCGACGTCCCAATCGGGCGTCTCGATCCGCACCCTGATCTGCCGGATCTGTTGACCGCGCCGGATGTCGGACCCGCTGCGAGCGCACGCATGCTACAACCGCGAATGCGCGTATTTGTGAGGATCTATAGGGTTGGTCTGGCGCGCGTATAAACTCAGCAAATCGCAAGATCAGCGCCCGGATTCGACGTCGCGAACAGAATTCCCGGTCAATTGAGCGCTTTAATAATATTTGCGGGTGTCATTTTCTGCCAATAGCGCGTAGTCGCGCGAATGGAGGGGGAAAATTTTTCAACAATCAAGGATCCCGTGTGACCGAAACCATCAATACCGTCGAACTGGCGGCAGAACTGACGGCAGCCTGGCTGGCGAACCCCAACACCCGCACCGCTGCCGAAGACGTTCCTGCGTTTCTCCTGTCGATGCACACCGCCGTGACCAAGCTCACGACCGGCGCAGAGATGACGGGCGATACCGCCGAGGCGACGACCTATGAGCCCGCCGTGACGGCGCGCAAGTCGCTTGCATCGCCTGACCATATCGTCTCGATGATCGACGGCAAGAAGTACAAGACGCTGCGTCGCCACCTGACGACGCATGGCATGACGCCGGAGCAGTATCGCGAACGTTTCAACCTGAAGGCCGACTATCCGATGGTCGCTGCGACCTATTCGGAAGCACGCCGTGCGATGGCGAAGTCGATCGGCCTCGGCCGCAAGGCTGGCTCGAAGGTCGAAGCCGCTGCGGAAGACGCCGGCAAGACTTCGCGCAAGACCGGCAAGGCCGCGCTCGATGCCGCCAAGCGTACGCTCGGCAGCGACGATTGATGCGCCACGGGGAGGGCTTGTTGCCCTCCCCGACCGTTAAAGGCATTCTGAGCGCTCTGCCGGTCGCGCTCTGAATCACGCTATAATGCCGTCTGGCCCGATCCGGGTTTCGCGCGTTACACAGACCGATGACCGAGCCGATCTCCCCCGCCATTCCGGCCGCCACGTTGGTGATCTTTCGCGATCGCCCGTCGCTCGCCCCCGAACTGCTGATGGTCGAGCGCGCGGGATCGATGGCGTTTGCCGGCGGTGCACTCGTTTTCCCCGGTGGCCGCGTCGACCCCTCCGACCGCATGCTAGCAGAGCAACTCACCCGGCAGCCCGCTGATCCGGTCACGATCGAAGAGGTCGCCGCCCGCATCGCCGCAATCCGCGAGACGATCGAGGAGGTGGGGCTCGCCATCGGTCTTTATCCCGCACCGTCCGCCGATACGCTCGCGACACTTCGTGCGGCGCTGCATGTCGGACGGGAACTGGGGCCGATGCTCGACGCGCTGGGGCTCCGCTGTGATCCGCACATGCTCACCTATTTCGCGCGGTGGCGGCCGGCGCATCATCTGACCCGCATCTTCGACACCCGCTTTTATCTCGCGCGCCTGCCCGCCGACGCCGCCCCCGCCCGCGTCGACGAGACGGAGAATGTCCGCCTGCTCTGGGCGACCGCTGCCGAGATCCTCGCGCATGCCGATGCCGGCCGCGCACAGGTGATCTTCCCCACCCGCCGTAACCTCGAGCGCCTCGCGCTGTTCGCGGGCTTCGACGACGCGGTCGACGACGCGCGGCGCAGACCGGTCCGCACCGTGACGCCGTGGATCGAGCCGCGCGACGGGATCGACCATTTCTGCATCCCCGACGATCTCGGCTATCCAGTGACCAGCGAGCCCGTCACGCGTGTGGCGCACGGCTGATGCGCACGGTGCGACGGACACTGGGCTGGATCGTCGCGCTGGCGGTGATCGCGGGTCTCGGGCTGATACTCTGGTCGACGCTGCGCGGTCGGCCGCAGGATCTGCCCTGGACCCCGCTCGACCTCGGCCAGCCGATCGGGCTGATGACCGGGCGCAAGCTCACTGCGCTGACTCAGTCCTATCCCGCCTGTCGCGCCGCGCTCGAGCGTGCTGGTGTCCGCTACACCGCGCTGCCGCCTCGCAGCGGTGAAGGCCAATGCGGCTATAGCGACGGCGTCCGGTTCACATCCGGTGGCGCACGGCGGATCGACTTCGCGCCCGCGGGTCTGGGCGTCGCCTGTCCGGTCGCCGCGGCGCTCGCGATATGGGAATGGAATGTCGTCCAACCCGCGGCCGAACGGCATTTCGGCACCAAGGTCACGAGCATCGACCATTTCGGCAGCTATAGCTGTCGCCGCATTTACGGCCGCGACGCCGGCACGTGGAGCGAGCATTCGACCGCCGACGCGGTCGACATTGCCGGCTTTCGGCTGGGCAATGGCACCCGGATCACCGTGGCCCGCGACTGGCGCGGCGATAACGAAAAGGCGGCCTTCCTCCGCGAGGTCCGCGACGGCGCCTGCCAATTGTTCGCAACGACGCTCTCGCCCGATTACAACGCCGCGCATGCCGATCACTTCCATCTCGATCAGGCGGATCGCGGCGCGATGGGCTGGCGCGCCTGCCGCTGAGCCGTCAGGTCGCGAGCGACGTCCCGCTGTCGACCTTCTCCACCCAATAGGGGAAGAAGACCGGCTCCCGGCTCGACCAGCCCGACGCGGTCGCCGCGGCTTCGCTGATCGACTGGAGCAGCTTGCGGCGGAGTTCGGGATGGAGATGCGGCAACGCCGCCGCCGCGCAGAAGGCGGACGGCAGCCAGGGTCGGACATCCGCGCCGGCGAGCCGCTCGTACAGGAACCGGAAGGCGGAAAAGCTCGTCAGCCGCCCCTGCCCCAGATCGAACGCGGCCAGCGTGACCAGTTTTCCAAGAAACCGGTCCGCCCCGCCAAGTCCCGCATCCTCGGGCAGAAGCTCGCGAACATCGTCGAGACCACGATAGAGCCGCGCCTGTGCGCGAATGCTGGCTTCCTCGACCACGTCGCGCGACCAGCGCGTCATCGCATCCTCCCGGTCGAGGCCGACATCGAGCGAACGCCGGATATAACGCTGCGTCGCGCTGGAAAAGCCTGCGAATTCCTTCATCTCGGCGAGCGTCGTGATGCCCTTTGCCGGTTTCATCCGTGAAGCCATATCGTCACCCCGCCTTGCTGCAAGTAACAGGCGTTCCCATGCATTTGGGGCAGAGGAGGGTCCCTAACGCATCGTCACGTCACGGTTATAAGCGACCATGAAATCTGTTGCGCTGCAACACGCAATGCGACCAGTCGAGGCCAGGCATCAAACTTTTCGCCAAGGGCGGTATTTACGCAACATTAGAACTTGGGATGTCGGAGCGCCGCCCGCGCCCGGCATCGGCCGGGCGCGAGCAGACTCCCCGATAGATCAGCTGTTCTTTTCGGCCAGCTTGCGTTCTGCTTCGGCATCATAGCCCGACGACGGCGCCGGCCCCTGATTGTGCACCGGCTGAGTCGAGGCGGGCGGATCGCTCGCATCCATCGACTCGTCGAGCGCATTGTCGAGACGCGCATCGTTGCTCGACGGGTTCTTCTGCAGCCGCTTGCCGATCGACTTGTCCTGACCGGCCTCCTGGCGCGGGTCGCGGCCGTCGGTCCGGCCGTTGGCAGCATCGCCATCCTGCCCATCCGGTGCCACCGACAGGCTGTCGAGCGCGCGTTTGTCGATATCGGTCATGTCGAGACTCCTGTGAAAATCGTTACGGACGCAAACGGTTCAACGCGCCCGGTGTTCCTGCCTCTGCGACGAGCGACTCGCGCCGCGGACCGGTCACGCCGTTTCGTCGTCGAGCGCGCGGACCCGGACGGTCTGTGTCCAGAGCGTCGCTTGCCCGAACACCGTCATGAACGCGATGTCGGTGGCGTCGCGCCCGATGCAGACACGCGCGATATCGCCGCACGATGCCATCCCCGTCGGATCGACCAGCCGCCACGCGCCGTCGAGCCAGAGCTCGGCGACCGCGTGGAAATCGGGCGGATCGACGCCCGGCGCATAGGCCGAGACGCAGCGCGCCGGAATTCCCCCCGCGCGGGCGAGCGCGACCAGCAGATGCGCATAGTCGCGGCACACGCCCGACCGCGACGCGAAGGTGTCGAGCGCGGTCGTCTCGCCCGAACTCGATCCCATCCGGTAATCGAGCGCGTTGCCGACCCACGCACTCAGCGCGGCCGCCAGCGCGCCACCGGCGAGCCCGGGAAACTCGCGCGCGACGAACCCCTCGAACCGGTCCGACTGGCAATAGCGGCTCGGCATCAGATAGGCGGTGACGTCGCCGGGCAGCAGCCGGGGCGGCGTTGTGCCATAGGCCCCGAGCGCGACGACCGGGCGCTCGACCTTCACCACCGCGCGGTACGCCGCGGTCAGCCGGCCATGTCCCCGCGCCCAGCAGCGCTGGCCGATGCCGTCCTCGCCCGGGACCGCGCGGATCGGGCTGTCCGACCAGATCGTCAGCGATTGTTCCTCGATCCGCTGGTCGGGCATCGCTGCCGCCTCGATCTGCAGCAACACGTCGGCGTCGCCGGCAATTCCATAATCCAGATGAACGTCGATCGAGAGACGCATTGTGGTCTTAAATCCTGGCCAGGATGCAAAAACGGCCCGGCAGTTTCCCGCCGGACCGTTACTGAGAGAAGGTGCAAAGCGCTTAGTTGCGGCTGCTGCCGAACAGGCGAAGCACGAACATGAACATATTGATGAAGTCGAGATACAGGCTCAGTGCCGACATGATCACGACCTTGCCGACCATGTCCGTACCCGCGACCTGCATGTACAGGCTCTTGGTACGCTGCGTGTCATAGGCCGTCAGACCTGCGAACAGCAGTACGCCGACGCCGCTGATGACCAGCTGCATGACACCCGACTGGAGGAAGATGTTGATGATGCTCGCCACCAGCAGACCGACCACGCCGATGATCAGGAACGTCCCGAACGCCGACAGATCGCGCTTCGTGGTGTAACCGTACAGGCTCAGACCGGCGAAGCCGGCAGCCGTCGCGAAGAACGCGCTGGCGATCGACGTGCCGCTATAGACCAGGAAGATCGTCGACAGCGACAGACCCATTAGGATCGCAAAGCCCCAGAACAGCATCTGCAGCGTCGCGGTGCTCATCCGGTTCTGGCCGAAGCTCATGCCGAACACGATCGCGAGCGGCGCGAACATGATGACGTATTTCAGCGGACCGCCGCCCATGAACACCTGTGCGGCAGGCGACGATGCACCGCCCCAGGCGAACAGCAGCGCGACGATGCCGGTCAGCAGCACGCCCGAGCCCATATAGTTATACACCGACAGCATGTACGAACGGAGACCCGCGTCATACGCTGCCGAACCGGTGGTGGTGGCCGTCGCTCCGAACGGCGCGGCACGAGGCCGGGGATCAGACCAATTAGCCATTGAAATTACAACTCCTCTATCCGGCCACATGCCGGTTGCGTGCAACATCGGTGCTGGGAGGACGATTTTCAAGCGGAGACGTTCCCAATTCGGGGTGATCGGCGCTATGATTCCTGCCGATGTTACGCCTGTTTCTCGCGCTCCGCCCGCCCCTCCCCATCCGCGAGATGCTGTTCGACCTGATGGACGGGATCGGCGGTGCGCGCTGGCAGGATGACGAGCAGCTCCACGTCACGATCCGCTTCCTTGGCGAGGTCGATCCGCGTCTGGCCGACGACATCGTGACCGAGATCGACCGGCTCCGCCTGTCGCTGACGCCGGCGGCGCCAACGGTGGCGTTGCACGCGGTCGGTCAGTTCGAAAGCCGCGGGCGTACCGACACGCTCTGGGCGGGCGTCACCCCGCACGCCGCGCTCACCGCATTGCACCGCAAGGTCGACCAGGCGGTGGTCCGCGCCGGGCTTCCCCCCGACCGCCGCGCCTATCTGCCGCACGTCACGCTCGCGCGGCTGCCGCGGTCGCTCGGCACGTCGCCGGAGATCGACGGCTGGATCGCCCGCCATGCCGGGCTCGCCAGCGCGCCGTTTGCGATGACCCATCTGACGCTGTACCAGAGCCACCTCGGCCGCGACGGTGCCTGGTACGAACCGCTGCTGCGCTGGCCGCTCGAACCCGACGCCGGAACCGCCGGCGACTTTGGCGGGTTCGCGTCGGATCAATAGGGAGAGACGGACATGCGGATTGCAACATTTGCGCTGGTCGGTGCAGCGGCGCTAGGGCTGGCGGCCTGCGATCAGAAGGGGCTCGAGACCGGCACGCCGGTCGCAGGGGGGCAGAGCGCGCGCGCGATGCTGATGAACGCCGCCGGGGTCGATGTCGGCCGCGCGACCGCGACCGACGTCGCCGGCGGACTGCGCTTCACCGTCGATGTCAAGGCGCTGCCGCCGGGCACGCACGGCGTCCACATCCACACGACCGGCCGCTGCGACGCGCCCGACTTCACGACCGCGGGCGGCCACTGGAACCCGACGTCGATGAAGCACGGGTCGATGAACCCGCAGGGGCCGCATGAGGGCGATCTGCCCAACCTGATCACCGGCACCGACGGCCGCGGCACGGTCGGCGTCACGATCCCGGGCGCGACGATGGCCGGGCTGCTCGATGCCGATGGTTCGGCCTTCGTGGTCCATGCCGGTCCCGACGATCTGATGACCGACCCCGCCGGCAACAGCGGCGGCCGCATCGCCTGCGGCGTGTTCCAGCCGAACTGAACCACTTAGCCTAGCCATGACATCCTCAACGAGGGGCCATGGCTAGGCGACCTCCCCCGCCGCCCGGGCCCGCGCCTCGCGCGACGCCTCGGCGGCCGGGACCAGCCGGTACGCCGCCGCCGCCGTGGCCAGCGTGATCGGCACGCTGACCAGCAGCGACAGCATCCCGACCGACAGGCTCCCGCTCAGCGTCGACATGCGACCCGCCAGATACGGGCCTAGCGCTAGCCCGATCAGCGTCGTGCCGATGAAGAAGGTCGCGGTCGCCGTTCCCCGCATCCGCGGCAGCACCAGATCCTGCGTCGTCGCCGCCGCGGCACCGAGCGCACAGCTCGCGGTAATCTGCGCGAGAAAGATCCCGGCATAGAAGGGCAGCGGCGCCGATGCGGTGAAGGCGAGGCACAAAAACGGCACCGGCACCACCGCGCCGAAGATCACGACCAAGAGCCGCCCCGCCGGGTTGGTCCGCCGCAACCGGTCGGAGACGACCCCACCCATCGTCAGCCCGAGAAACCCCGCAAGCGCGCCCAGCCCGCCGAGCAGGAACCCCGCGCTCGACGGCGTCGCGCCGAGCACGCGCAGCGCATAGGGTGCCGCCCAGAAGCTCGCCGCATAGCTCAGGAACGCGTTCAGGCCATAGGCGACGACCGTGCACAGGAACGCCGGCGTACCGATGATCAGCGCGAAGGTCGGCGGATCGCGACGGCGCAGCGCACAGGCCCAGGAGAATACGGCATAGACGCCGGTCCCGATCGCCACCCATTGCGGCCAGGGCTCGCCCGCTGCCACCAGCCCGACCACCGCCAGCGTGACGATCACCAGCCCGGCGAGGTTGACGACGAACGCCCCGACCCCGCCCATCGCCGCACCGATCAGCGTCAGCGGCGGCACGATCGTCAGCAGTTCGCCGGCAAAGGCCCGAAACGGTGCGGGGTGCGGCGCCGGTTCGGGAAGCCCCTCGACATGCCCGCGGATCGGTTCCCTCAGCGTCGCGATCCAGATCGCGAGCAGCAGACCCGGCACACCGACCGCCATGAACGCTGCCTGCCACCCGACGAGGCCGAACGGCCCGCCCCCCGGATAGGCCCGGTTCCAGCCCTGTACGATCGCCCCGCCGATGAACAGCGAGCAGCCGCCACCAACGTACAGCCCAGCCGAATAGATCGACAGCGCGGTCGCGCGCAGCCTTTTGGGGAAATAATCGGATATCAGCGAATAGGCCGACGGGCTGGCGGTCGCCTCGCCGATACCGACGCCGATCCGCGCCGCCGCGAGATGCCCACCGGTCCGCGACAGGCCGGACACCGCCGTCATCACCGACCAGAGCGTCAGGCCGATCGTCATCAGCCGGACGCGGTGCCAATTGTCCGCAAGCCGCCCGAGCGGAATCCCGAACAGCGCATAGAAGACCCCGAACGCGGTCCCGTAGAGAAACCCGAGATCCTGGTCCTTCAGCCCCAGATCGCGCTTTATGTCCTCGGCTAGGATCGAGATGATCTGCCGGTCGACGAAGTTGAGCACATAGACCAGGAACAGGATCGACAGCACATACCAGCCATAGCGGTTCGCCCCCGCCTGCCCGTCCGGCCCCGCCGGCGCCGCCACATCTTCGAACTTCGATTGATCCGCGACCTGCGCCATGACCCCTCCGACCGTCGTTTTCGAGCAATCGGTATCAGAGGTTTCTTCGTATCGACAGCGGTTTCACGCGGTCGCGGTATGTCAGCCCGATGTCGCCTGACGCCGCCGGGTCGCGCCCTGCTCCAGCCGCCGCAACAGCGACTCGATCGAAGGCGGTGACGGCGATGCAGCCGGCGCCGGCGTATCGACGAGACGCGGCTCATGGCGCGCCGCGCCGTTGACGGCGCCGGCTGACGGTGGCGCCGATGATGGCGCCGACCAAGCCACCGAAACCCGCGGCGCGACCGGCTCGCTGACCATGATCGGGACCGTCGCGGCCTCCACCGGCTCGTCGATCGCGACGGATGCGTCGGCTAATGCTTCGACCCGCTCCTCGTCTTCTACCGGAGTGGCTGGCGCGACCGGCGCCGCCTCGGCCTGCACCAGCGGCGTGACCGGCCGGATCGGCGCCATCGGCACCGGCAGGATCGCATGCGGGTCGAACGCCGCGAGCGGCTGGTCGAGGTCCGCCGGGATCGACCGCTCGAGCGTGACCGGGTTCGCCGCGGTCACCTCCATCATCGGCGTGCCGAGATCGGCGGCAGTCATCGGCCGGCGTGGCGGCGCGTCGGGATGCGCATCGGCCCGGCGGACGACCGGCACCCCGTCGTCGCGGCGACGCGGCGGACGGACCAGCAAGCCCCCCGGCCCCACCAGCAAGAACAGCGCCGACCAGGTCACCGCCGCGCCGATGACCGCGGTGGCGAGCGCGAGGACGACGCGCGCGGTCATCCCCAGCGGCGGCTGTGCGGCGGGGATCAGCGCGGCGACGCCGGTCCGCCAGACCAGCTCCTCGAGCATCGTCCCCGGCATCGCGACGAAGCCAATGATCGCGGCGACCGCGACGAGCAGTGCTGCGGCAACGGGAAGGTGGCGGATCGGGGACTGTCGATGGAATTCGGTCATGCCATGGTCCGTCATTCGGCCTGTATCAGCCGATGGTAAAGCGGTTCGTAACGCAAAATGTTTGACGACCAGTTACGGTCGCGCTCGACGAACGCCCGCGCGCGCTGACGGCGCGACGGCCAGTCCGCGCGATCGTCGAACATCCCCGCCAGTGCCGCCGCGATCGCTGGCGGATCGTCGGGTGGGAACAGCGTGCCCGTATCCCCGTCGCGAATCAACTCGCGGTGTCCGCCCACGTCCGACGCGGCCACCATCCGCCCCTGCGCCATCGCCTCGAGCGGCTTGAGCGGCGTCACCAGATCGGTCAGCCGCATCCGCTTGCGCGGATAGGCGAGGATGTCGATCAGCCCGTAATAGCGCTCGACCTCCGCATGCGGCACCCGGCCGACGAAATGGATCGCCCCCGCGACCGGCGAGGCCGCGGCCTGCGCCGCCAGCGCATCCGCCATCGGCCCGCCCCCGACCAGCAACAGCCGCGCGTCCGGCCGTGCGGCGACCAGCGCGGGCATCGCCGCGATCAGGTCGTCCAGCCCCTCATAATCATAGAAGCTGCCGATGAAGCCGACCACGTCCCTGCCGTCGAGCCCCAGCGTCGCCGCCAGCGCGTCATCGCGCGGCGGCACCGCCCCGAACAGCGTCAGATCGACGCCGTTGGGCGACACCATGATCTTGCCCCCGTCGACCCCCCGCGCGATCAGGTCGTCGCGCAGCCCTTCGCAGATCACCGCGACGCCGTCCGCACGGCCGACCGCCCAGGTCTCGAGCGCGCGCGTCGTCCGATAGGCGAGCGATCCCTCGGTCCCGGTGCCGTTGCCGACCGCGGCATCCTCCCAGAACGCCCGGATCTCGTAGACCAGCGGCAGTTTGCGCCGCCGCGCGACGATCAGCCCCGCCAACGCATCGAGCACCGGCGAATGCGCGTGCAGGATATCGGGGCGAAAGGCATCGACCGCCGCCTCGATCCGCCGGGCAAAGGCGCGGATCCCGGCAATTTCGCCCAGCGGCCCCGACCGGCGCGTCGCCGGCGTCCGGTGGAAGGTCAGCCCGTCGACCGACTCCACCGCGGCGGCGGCCGGACCATGACGCTGCCCAGTTACCGCCGCGACCGTCCAGCCGCGCGCCTCCTGCGCCTTGAGGATCGCCCGCGTGCGAAAGGTATAGCCGCTCTGCAGGGGCAGGCCGTGGTCGAGGATATGAAGAATGCGCATCGTGAGTAGCGTGTTGCCATGACAGCGCTTAACGGCGCGTCAACCGCCATGGCCTATGCCGCGGCGACGGACACAGGCGGCAACGGGACCGCGCAGACACGGAAAGGCCGGCCGATGATCGACAATTTCGCGCTGGGCCTGACGCACGGCCTTATGATGATCGCTGCGATCCTGCTGCTCCGCCGCCCCGATCTCGATTCCGAGCCGGAAGCCGGCAACGATCGCGAGGGTGGCGGCCCGCCCGCCGGTGACCGCCCGGCGGCACGCGGTACCGGACGCCGCCCGCGTGCGTGATCTCGCCTTCATCGCCTTTCTGGCTGCGATCTTCGCGCTCGGGTTCCGGCGTCCGTTCCTGCTCGTCCTCGCCTATGTCTATATCGACATCGTCTCGCCGCAGCGGCTGACCTATCTGCTGCTCAACACCGTCCCCATCTCGCTGATCGCGGTCGCGCTGGCGGTCGGCGGCTGGCTGATCGCGGACGACAAGCGCGACACGCGGGTCGCGCCGCGCCAGCTGCTGATCGTCGTGCTGCTGCTCTATTGCTGGGCGACCACGCTCGCCGCCGACTTCCCGATCGAGGCGAAGGACAAATGGGACTGGGTCTGGAAGGCGCTCGCCTTCGCCGCCTTCCTGCCACTGACGCTGCGCACCCGGCTCCGGATCGAGGCGCTGCTGCTGTTCATGATCCTTTCCGCCGCCTCGATCATCATCGTCGGCGGTATCAAGACGATCGCCAGCGGCGGCGGCGGTTACGGCCAGCTGAACCTGATGGTCGACAATAATTCGGGGCTTTATGAAGGCAGCACGATCAGCGCGGTCGCAGTCGCGATCATCCCGATCATTATCTGGTTCATGCGCTACGGGACGATCTTCAAACCCGACTGGCGCGTCCGCGGCTTCTGCGTCGCGCTCGTCTTCGCCTGCCTGCTGATCCCGGTTGGCACCTCGACGCGCACCGGCCTGCTCTGCATCGCGCTGCTCGCGGTCCTGTCGCTCCGCGTCGTCAAGCGCAAGGCGCTGTATCTGGCGGGGCTGGCCGCGCTCGGGCTGATCGCCATCCCCTTCCTGCCCTCGACCTTCACCGACCGCATGAACACGATCAAGACCTACCAGGCCGACGAATCCGCCTCGACCCGGATCGCAGTGTGGCAGTGGACGATCGACTATGCCAAATCGCACCCGTTCGGCGGCGGGTTCGAGGCGTATCGCGGCAACCGCATCCGCTACGACCTTGCCGGGACCGGTGCTGCGACGCCGGGCCGTGTCGAGGAAGACAAGGCGCGCGCCTATCACAGCGCCTATTTCGAGATGCTCGGCGAACAGGGCTATTTCGGTCTCGCGCTATGGCTGGTCCTCAACCTCGGCGGCCTCGTCCGGATGGAGATATTGCGCCGCCGCTACCGCGATCCGGAAGGGCAGTTCGCCTGGGCCGGCCCGCTCGCCGCCGCATTGCAGACCGGCCATCTCGTCTATCTGCTCGGCGCGGCGTTCATCGCCATCGCGTTCCAGCCGTTCATCTACATGCTGATCGGCGCGCAGATCGGGCTCGACACCTATCTCGGGCGCAAGCGCCGTGACGCGAGCTTCCGCCCGATGCGACGCCCCGCCCCCGGCCCCCTGCCCGCATGAGCGAACTGAGGGCGCTGACCGGCGCGCGCGGCGTCGCCGCCTGGTTCGTCGTGCTGTTCCATCTCCGCGCCGCGCTCGGCGTGTCCGACGGCGTGCAGCGCGTTCTCGCCAAGGGCTATCTCGCGGTCGACTTCTTCTTCCTGCTCTCAGGCTTCGTGATCTGGCTGAGCTATGCCGACCGGATCGCCGTGCAGCGCTGGCGCGCCATCCCCGGCTTCCTGCGCCGCCGGGTCGCGCGGATCTGGCCGCTCCACCTCGTCATGCTCGGTTTCGCGCTGCTCATCGTCGCCGCGCTCGCGCTGACCGGACGCCCCCCCGACCCGCGCTTCCCGCTCGACCGCTTGCCGGTGCATATCCTCCTGCTCCAGAACTGGCCGATGACGCGCGACTGGTTCGGCATCACTGCGCTCGACTGGAACGATCCCGCCTGGTCGATCTCGAGCGAGATGTTTGCCTATCTCGCCTTCCCGCTGCTCCCGCTCGTCATCGACTGGCGCCGCGTTCCGACACCCGGCCTGATCGCGGCGATCGCCGTCGCGCTGGGCCTGCTCGCCTACGTGATGCGATCGAACGGCATGGCGACGCTCGGTCAGGCGATCCCCTGGTTCGGCATCCTGCGCTGCGTCAGCGAATTCGGCGCAGGCACAGCAGTCGCGGCTTTGTGGCTACGCCACCGCGACCAGCCCCGGCGCGCACTCGTCGCAGCCTTGTGCGTCGGCGGCCTGGGCTTTGCGAGCTTCGCAACCGGCCTCGTCAACGAGATCGTCGCGATACCCGCCGCACTCGCGGCACTGCTGCTCGCCATCGCACTGACCTCAAACCGCCCCGGCAACCCGCTCGCCTCCTGGCCACTCCACCAGCTCGGCGAAATCAGCTTTTCGACCTATCTCAGCCATTCATTGCTCTGGACCGCGTTCAAGATGGCGTTCGTCGCCAGCGCGGTCGCGGTCCCGCCGCTCCTGATCGGCGCGCTTCTCATCGCGATCCTGCTAGCCTCCCTCGTCCTGTACCACGGCGTCGAGCGGCCCGCGCAGGCCTGGATCAACCGCTTGGACAAACACCAAAAAGGGGCCAGCAAACACGCTGACCCCCGGGTATCTCGTCGCCTCTGACCGCCGGCCGTCAGTCGACCGGCTCGTCCGCCAGTTCTTCCTCGAGCGCGGCGATGATCGCCTTGTTGAACGCGGGGATGTCGTCAGGCTTGCGGCTGGTGATCAGATTGTCGTCGACCACGACCTCCTCGTCGACCACGTCCGCACCGGCATTCTCCAGATCGGTGCGGATCGACGGAAAGCTCGTCAGCCGACGCCCGTCGATCACATCCGCCTCGGCGAGCAGCCAGGGCGCATGGCAGATCGCGGCGACGATCTTGCCGTCCTCCATGAACTCGGTGATGATCTCGATCGCGCGCTCCTGGACGCGCATTGCGTCCGGGTTGGCGACGCCGCCGGGCAGCACCAGCGCGTCGTAATCGTCGGTATCGACCTCGTCGAGCGTCAGCTCGGGGGTAATCGTCTCAGCCTTGTTGATGTCGCCCTTCATGCCCTGGATCGGGTCGGTCTTGATCGACGCGAGCGTCACCTTCGCGCCCACCGCCTCGAGCGCCTTCTTGGGTTCGAACAGCTCGACGGTCTCGAAACCGTCGGTGGCGAGGATCAGAATGCGTGCCTGGGAAAGATCGGCCATGTCATGTCTCCAGTGAAATCCCGTGCCCCCTCAACCCCGCGCCGCGCGGGTCGTTCCGGAACGATGCGCCCGCCCGAACATTTCGAATGGCGACCGGAAGGAACGACGCGTTGCCCAGCAGACTCGTATATTCAGATGACAGCAAACCCGGCATTTCCCGCCGCAAGATGCGCGCCGGCTGGGGCTATTGGGACGCATCGGGCACCCGCATCACCGACCGCGACGAGATCGACCGGCTGAACGCGGTCGGCCTGCCCCCCGCCTACAGCAACGCCTGGTTCTGCCCCAAGCCCAATGGTCATATCCAGGCGGTCGGCTGGGACGAGAAGGGTCGCAAGCAATATCGCTATCACGCCGGCTTCCGCGAGGCGCAGGATGCCGCGAAATACGAACGCTGCGCCAATTTCGGTCTCGCCCTCCCGAAGCTGCGCAAGGCGGTCGAGGCCGATCTGCGCAAACGCTCGCTCAGCCGCGACCGCGCCGTCGCCGCGGTTCTCCGCCTGCTCGACGGCGGGCATATCCGTATCGGGAACGAGGCCTATGCCGCCGCGAACGAGAGTTTCGGCGCGACCACGCTCCGCAAGCGCCACGGCGCGGTGAAGGGCGCCACGCTCCGGCTCGAATATAAGGGCAAGTCGGGCAAGATGCGCACGCTCAGGATCACCGATCGCTCGCTCAGCAGCTTCGTGAAGAAATGCCAGGACCTCGACGAACAGCATCTCTTCGCCTGGCTCGACGATGACGGCGTCGCGCATCCCGTCACGTCGAGCGACGTCAACGCCTATATCCAGGCGGTCACCGGCACCGATTTCACCGCCAAGCACTTCCGCACCTGGGCAGCCAGCGTCGCCGCGTTCGAGGCGCTTGCCTCGGCCGAGCGCGATCTCAGCCTGAAGGCGATGCTCGAGCCGGTCGTCGCGCGGCTCGGCAACACCCATGCCATCGCGCGGAAAAGCTATGTCCACCCCGCCCTGATCGACCTCGTCAAACAGGGCCAGTCGACCTTCCGCAAGGCGCTCCGCCTCCCGCGCGCCAAGCGCTATCTCAGCCGGGAGGAATGCGGCCTAATCGCCTTCCTCGAAGCCGGCACGCCCGCGACCATCGCCGTCGCGGCCTGACGAGTATCCAGATGTCCAATACCAACAGCGTCGCCAAAGCCCCCATCTTCAACGCGAGCGATGTCGGCAGCCAGGCACAGGGCTTCGTCACCGCCAGCCTCGCCTGGGTCCAGGCCTATTGGCTGCAGATCCTGATCGCGTTCGGCGCCGGCGCGCTGATCGTCCTCGCGCTCCACACCGCACGCCGCTTCGGCAGCCGGCTGTGCGAACGCCCGCGCGCGCTCAACGGCTGGGGGATCGTCGTCGGCAAGGCGGTCTCGCGGACCAGCAACTTCTTCATCGTCATGCTCGCTGCCAAGCTCGTCGACGGTTATTCCGCCGCACCGGGCGAGGTCGCGACCACGGTCAACTTCCTCTTCACCGTCGCCGCGGTGTTCCAGGTCGCGGTCTGGGTGCGCGAGATCATCCTCGGCGCGATCGAGCACCGCACCCAGTCCGAACATTATTCGGGTGAGGCGCTGCTGTCGGCGATGGGGCTGATCCGCCTGCTCGTCACCTTCGTCGTGTTCGCGGTTGCGATGGTCGTCGTGCTCGACAATCTCGGCGTCAACGTGACCGGGCTCGTCGCGGGCCTCGGCGTCGGCGGCATCGCGATCGGTCTGGCCGCGCAGGGCATCTTCGCCGACCTGTTCGCCGCGCTCGCGATCATCTTCGACCGCCCGTTCCGCCGCGGCGACTCGATCAGCTACGACACCGCCTCGGGCAGCGTCGAGGCGATCGGCCTGAAATCGACGCGCATCCGCGGTATCGACGGCGAGGAGCGCGTGATCTCGAACAAGAACCTCCTCAACAAGGAGATCCTCAACAACACGCAGCGCAACCATCGCCGTGCGAAGTTCATCATCGGCGTTACCTATTTCACCCCCGCCGAAATCTGCGCGCGCATCCCCGACATGCTGAAGGACGTGGTCGAGGCGCAGGGCAAGATCTTCGTGCGTGCAGGCTTCACCGGCTTCGGCGCATCGAGCCTCGATTTCGAGGTCCAGTTCGACAGCGACGGCCCCGACTATGCCAGCTTCTACAACGGCCGCACCGCCGTCGGCATCGCCATCCTCCAGCGGTTCAACGACGAGAAGATCGAGATCGCCTTCCCCACCCAGGTCAACCTCACCGCCGCCCCGGACGGGTCGATGGTGATGCCATTCCCGGAGGTGCAACAGTTGCGCGCGAATACACCATCCACCTGACGCCGCCCCGGAAGTGACGGAACTCGCCACACCAACCCATTACACCTCCCCGGCGAAGGCCGGGGCCCAGTTGGTGAGGCCGCAGTAACGGAACGCACCCGTCGTCAATAACGTCCTCCAACTGGGCCCCGGCCTCCGCCGGGGAGGATTCAGGAAGCGCGGCAGGTCTCATACAAGATAAAGCCCACCCCCCTCCGTCATCCCCGCGAAGGCGGGGATCCATATCCTCAACGGACCACGATACCCCCCACCGCCAGCCACTATGGATCCCCGCCTACGCGGGGATGACGAGGCGAAGGAAAATAGGCGAAAAACCCCCCTCAGATCCCACCCTCATCCAGCGACAGCAACGTCGCATTCCCGCCCGCCGACGTCGTATCCACCGACACCGCGCGCTCCGCACAGAAGCGGTAGAGATAGCGCGGCCCGCCTGCCTTCGGCCCCGTCCCCGACAGCCCCTCGCCGCCGAACGGCTGTGACCCGACCACCGCACCGATCATCGACCGGTTGATGTACAGGTTCCCGACCGCCGCCTCTGCCTCGATCACCTCGGCCGCGCGCGCGATCCGGCTGTGCAGCCCCATCGTCAGGCCGTACCCCTTGGCGTTGACCCGCGCGATCGTCTCGCTCAGCTTGCCCGCCTCCCAAGTCGCGACATGGAGGATCGGCCCGAACCACTCCTCGTTCAGATCCTCGATCGCGCCGATCCGCACCAAAGTCGGCGGCACGAACAGGCCGTCGGCGGGCACGTCGAGCGTCTTGACGGTCTTCGAGACCACCCGCGCGCGATACGCCATCAGCCGGTCATAGGCGGCCTGGTCGATCACCGGACCGACATCGGTCGCCGGATCGCCCGCACGGCCGATCCTCAGCGTGTCCATCGCCCCCGACAGCATCTCGATCACGCCGTCGGCGATATCCTCCTGCACCAGCAACAGCCGCAGCGCCGAGCAACGCTGCCCCGCCGAACGGAAGGACGAAGCGATCACGTCCGCCACGACCTGTTCGGGCAGCGCGGTCGAGTCGACGATCATCGCGTTGATCCCGCCGGTCTCCGCGATCAGCGGCACGATCGGCCGGCTGTCGTCCTCGAGCAGCGCGCGGGCGATCTTGCGCGCGGTCGCGGTCGAGCCGGTGAACGCGACGCCCTGAATGCGGGCGTCCGCGGTCAGCGCCGCGCCGACCTCGGGCCCACCCGTGACCAGGACCAGCACGTCGGCCGGCACGCCGGCTTCGTGCGCAAGCTCGACTGCCCGCGCGGCGATCCGCGGCGTCTGCGGCGCGGGCTTGGCCACCACCGCATTGCCTGTGACGAGCGCCGCCACCGTCTGCCCCAGGAAGATCGCCAGCGGGAAGTTCCACGGCGCGATCGTCGCCCAGACCCCGCGCCCCTCGATATGCAGCATGTTGCGCTCGCCCGTCGGCCCCGGCAGCTCGATCGGCTGCAGCTTGGCGCGCGCCTGCTGCGCATAATAGCGGCAGAAATCGACCGCCTCGCGGACCTCGCCGATCGCGTCGGGGATCGTCTTGAACGCCTCCTGCACACAGATCGCCATCAGCTCGTCGCGATGCTTTTCGAGCAGGTCGGCCAGCCGATCGAGACACGCCGCGCGCTCTTCGACCGGCGACCGCGACCAGCCCGGGAACGCCGCATGCGCGCGGGTGATGGCGGCCGTAACCTGATCCCCACCCAACCCTTCTGCTCCCCCCCGGCGAAGGCCGGGGTCCAGTTGGGAAAGCTGCCGTGACGACGCGCCGTCCTCCGTCACACCACCGCCCCCAACTGGGCCCCGGCCTTCGCCGGGGTGGTGCCCTGACGAAGCGATCGGCGCATTCACCACCTTCACGGTCGCCGCCAGCGTATCCACGTCACTCAGGTCGAGCCCCGCCGAATTCCGGTGCCCGCCCGCCCCGAACAGGTCGACCGGCAACGGAATGCTCGGATGCCGCTTGCCCCCGACCGCCGCGATCTTCGCCACCGGATCCGCGAGGATCTCCCCCTCGGTCAGTCGCTCGTCCGCCAGCTGATGCACGAAGCTCGAATTCGCCCCATTCTCCAACAGACGCCGGACGAGATACGCCAGCAGGTCGCGGTGCCCGCCGACCGGCGCATAGACGCGGCAGTGATAGCCATTCTCCTGCACCAGCCGCTCGTACAGCCCGTCGCCCATGCCGTGCAGCCGCTGGAACTCGAAATCGCGGCTGTTGCCCGCCCATTCCATGATCGTCGCGACCGTCAGCGCATTGTGGCTCGCAAAGGCCGGCCGGATATTCTCCGCCGCCAGCATGTCCTTGGCGACCGCCAGATACGAGACGTCGGTCGCCGCCTTGCGCGTGAACAGCGGATAGTCCGCCAGCCCCTCGACCTGCGTCCGCTTGATCTCGCTGTCCCAATAGGCGCCCTTGACCAGCCGCACGTTCATCACCCGGTCGAGCCCGTTCGCCCATGCGATCACCGGCCGCGCGCGCTTACCATACGCCTGCACCGCCATGCCGAACCCGTCCCAGCCCTTCAGCGACGGCAGCCCGGCGACCGTGCCGATGATGTCGAGACTCATCTCGAGCCGCTCGGATTCCTCCGCATCGACGGTCAGCGCGATGCCCTTCGACGCCGCCTGCACCGCCAGCGCCTCGAGCATCTCGGTCAGCGCGGGCACGCACTCGCTCCACCGCGCAACCTCGTAGCGCGGGTGGAGCGCCGACAGCTTGACCGAGATCGAATGCCCCGCCGCCGGATCGCGCCCGACCGCATCGACCGCACCGACATAGGCCTGGAAATAGCGCTGCGCATCGGCATGCGTCCGCGCCGCTTCGCCCAGCATGTCGAAGCTCGCGGTGAAGCCCTTGTTCTCGGGCCGCCGCATCCGCTTCATCGCCTCGTCGATGGTCCGGCCCATCACGAAGATCTCGCCCATCATCTTCATCGCGGCACCGACCGCCTGGCGCACGAACGGCTCGCCCGCCCGGCTGATCAGCCGGCGCAGCGGCCCGGTCGCGCCCTCGCCGACCAGCACGCGGCCGACCACCAGCCCCCAGGTCGCCGAATTGACGAGCTTCGAATTCGACTTGCCCGCATGCGCACGCCAGTCGGCATCGCCCAGCTTGTCCGCGATCAGCAGGTCTGCGGTCTCGGGATCGGGCACGCGCAAAAACGCCTCAGCCAGCGAGAGCAACGCGATCCCTTCCGACGAATTCAGCCGATATTCCTGGAGGAACTGGTTCACCCAGCCCTTGCTCTGCGCCGCGCGCAGATCGGCGAGCAGGCCGAGCGCATGCCCCATCACCCGCTCGCGCGAATCCGAATCGAGCGCGGCACGCTCCAGCAACGGTTTTAGAACATCGGGTTCGCTTGCGCGGTACAGCTTTGCCATGGTGTTACGGGCATTGGACGTTACGGCAGTCGACATTTTCCAGCTTCCGGTTGGGTGAGGCTTGCGGTCGGCCAGCCTGTACGCCTAGAGACGTCGCTGCGCTTAGCGCCAAACAGGCTAGGAGGGGAATGCCGTGGCGACGATCACCACTGCCGAGATGCAGAACCGCGTCGGCACCGAGACGCTGTCCGACTGGGTCGAGGTCACGCAAGGCATGATCGACAAGTTCGCCGACGCCACCGGCGACCATCAGTTCATCCATGTCGATCCCGCCCGCGCGGCGCAGACCCCGTTCGGCGGGACGATCGCGCACGGCTTCCTCACGCT
Source organism: Sphingomonas aerolata (assembly GCF_023935825.1). Lineage (NCBI taxonomy): Bacteria > Pseudomonadati > Pseudomonadota > Alphaproteobacteria > Sphingomonadales > Sphingomonadaceae > Sphingomonas > Sphingomonas aerolata. Next base: position 2,457,605 of record NZ_CP098762.1, read on the forward strand.
CTCGCTGATGCCGCTCCTGTCGTCAAAGATCCCCGACGCGCCGACCATCGAGGGCGCGAAGATGGGCGTCAATTACGGCGGCAATTCGGTCCGCTTCCTCACGCCCGTCCGGTCGGGATCGAAGCTCCGCGGCCGCTTCAAGCTGCTGTCGTTCGACGAGAAGCGCCCCGGCCAGTGGCAGCAGACCAACAGCTTCGCGGTCGAGATCGAGGGCCAGGACAAGCCCGCCCTGATCGCCGAATGGATCAGCCAGGTTTTCGTTTGATACCGCTCCCCTCGCGCTTGCGGGAGGGGACTTCAGAAAAAAGGATAGCATCATGCGTTCAGCCGTCATCGTCTCCACCGCCCGCACCCCGATCGGCCGCGCCTATCGCGGTGCGTTCAACAACACCCCCGCGCCGACGCTCGCCTCGCATTCGATCAAGGCCGCGGTCGAACGCGCCGGGATCGACGGGGGCGAAGTCGACGACGTCGTCTTCGGCTGCGCGCTGCAGCAGGGGCATCAGGCGGGCAACATCGCGCGCACCTCGCTGCTCCGCGCCGGGCTGCCGACGACGGTCAGCGGCATGTCGCTCGACCGTCAGTGCGCCAGCGGGCTGATGGCGATCGCCACCGCCGCCAAGCAGATCATCACCGACCAGATGGACATCACCATCGGTGGCGGGGTCGAGAGCATCAGTCTCGTCCAGACGCCGCAGATGCGCGTCGCACCCGATCCCGAACTGCTCGCGATGCACCGCGACGTCTATATGCCGATGCTCCAGACCGCCGAGGTCGTCGCCAAGCGCTACGGCATCACGCGCGACGCGATGGACGCCTATGCACTCCAGTCGCAGCAGCGCACCGCCGCCGCGCAGGCCGCGGGCTATTACGACGCCGAGATCGTCCCCGTCACCGCGAACATGGCGATCGTCAACAAGGAGACCAAGGACGTCACCTACAAGGAGGTGACGATCGCCCGCGACGAGGGCAACCGCGCCGACACGACGCTCGAGGGTCTCCAGTCGTTGAAACCCGTGATGGGCCCCGACATGACGATCACCGCGGGCAACGCCAGCCAGCTGTCCGACGGGTCGTCCGCCTCGGTCCTGATGGAGGAAAAGATCGCGTCGCAGCGCGGGCTCCAGCCGCTCGGCCGCTATATCGGCATGGCGGTCGGCGGCACCGAACCCGACGAGATGGGGATCGGCCCGGTCGTCGCGATTCCCAAGCTGCTCAAGCGCTTCGGTCTCAAGATGGACGATATCGGCCTGTGGGAGCTGAACGAGGCGTTCGCGGTCCAGGTCCTCTATTGCCGCGACACGCTCGGCATTCCCGACGAGCTGCTCAACGTCAGCGGCGGCGCGATCTCGATCGGCCATCCCTACGGCATGACCGGCGCGCGCGCGACCGGCCATGCGCTGATCGAGGGCAAGCGTCGCGGCGCAAAGCATGTCGTCGTGACGATGTGCGTCGGCGGCGGCATGGGCGCGGCGGGCCTGTTCGAAGTCCTGTGATGCTCGCGGGGCGGCGGTGGCAACCATCCTCCGCCCCGCCCGTTCTCTGTGGCAATCCAAGCCAATAGGAGAACGACGATGGCCGACAAGGATACCCCGCAGGAAGTCGCGAACACCTTCCTCGACAAGTTGAAGTCCAGCCCGTTCGTGATGATCGGCCTCGACGATGGCCAGCATTCCGAGCCGATGACCGCGCAGCTTGATGACGATCAGCCCAACGTGCTGTTCTTCTTCGCTGGTCGCGACAACCGCATCGCCAAGGGCGGCGCGGCGATGGGGCAGTTCGTCGGCAAGGGGCATGATTTCTTCGCATGCATGGCCGGCACGGTCTCGCAGATGAACGATCGTACGCAGATCGACAAGCTGTGGAACAACCAGGTCGAGGCCTGGTTTCCGGGCGGCAAGGAAGACCCCAACCTCACGCTGCTGCGCTTCGACATCAACAGCGCGGAGCTCTGGGAAACCGACATCTCGCTGACCGGACGCGTCAAGATGCTGTTCGGCGGCACGATCACGTCGAGCGAGTCGAGCAGCCACGCAGTCGTCGACTCGGTCGGCTGACCCAGATACCGATCGTGACCGCCGGTTTCAGGACCGGCGGTCGCGATTGACCTTGTTAGTACCGGATTCTTATCCGTTCGCGGTGATGAACTCCTCGACCACCGGCGCGATCGTGTTGCGCCAGCGCGATCCGTTGAAGATCCCGTAATGGCCGGCCCCCTCGGCGATCAGATAGCGCTTCTTTTCCTCGGGCAGAGCGGTCGCCAGCGACAGCGCCGCCTTGGTCTGCCCCAGCCCCGAAATATCGTCGCGCTCGCCCTCGATCGCCAACAGGCCGATATCGGTGATAGCCGCCGGATCAACCGGCCTTCCGCGGTGCGTCAGCAGGCCGCGAGGCAGCGCGTGGGTCTGGAACACCACGTCGATCGTCTGCAGATAGAATTCGGCGGTCATGTCGCAGACCGAGCGATATTCCTCGTAGAATCCCTTGCTCGCCATCGCGCTCTCGCCGTCGCCCTGGACGAGATGCTTATACATCTCCCAATGCGAGACCATGTGGTTGCCGAGGTTCATCGACATGAAGCCGGCAAGCTGCAGGAAGCCCGGATAGACCTTGCGCCCCGCGCCCGGATAATTCGCCGGCACCGTCGCGATGACATTCTGTTCGAACCACGTATGCGGACGCTCGGTCGCCAGCGTGTTGACCGCGGTCGGCGCCTCGCGCGTGTCGACCGGCCCGCCCATCAGCGTCAGCGTCTTCGGCCGGCACGGGTTGCCGTCCGCGCTCATCAGCGCCGCCGCGGCATAGCAGGGCACCGAAGGCTGGCAGACTGCCAGCATATGCGTGCCGCCCTGCCCCTCGTTCGCACCGATCGCCTCGAGGAACGCGATCACGTAATCGATATAATCGTCGAGATCGAACCGCCCGGCGGACAGCGGCACGCTGCGCGCGTCGCGCCAGTCGGTGATGTACACATCGGCGAACGGCAGCATCCGCTCGACCGTGCCGCGCAGCAGAGTCGCATAATGCCCCGACATGGGCGCGACGATCAGCAGCTTGGGTCCGCCCTCGACGCCCTCCCGCACGAACCGCTTGAGCTGGCCGAAATCCTTGCGCAGCACGATCTCCTCGCGGACCGCGAATTCACGTCCGTCGATGATCGTGTGGTCGAGGCCGAACGCCGGCTTTCCGCGAGTCGCATTGACGTGCGCGAACACCTCCAGCGCCGATCCGACGACCGCGCCGCCGCCCAAATAGGCGAATGGGTTTGCTGGATTGTTCAGCATTCCCGCCCCGAAACTGGCCATTCTGCTGGCGCCTGCCATCATCGACCGCTGAAATTCATAGGCATCGTAGAGCATTCGGTATCCTCTACCCCAAAAGGGGTTAACATTTCCGTAATGCAATTATGCTGCCGCGCAACAGAGCATTGCCGGGACACGGGCGCGCGCGTGTCCCAATCCCGTGCGCGTCCTGCTCGTCCAACGTCCCGGCCGGCATGCGGTTGCCGTTGAGCGTGACCCCCGCCGCTGCTAGGCGATCCGCCATGGCCAAGCCGATACTCGACGAAAAGACGCCCCGCCGGATCGGCGACCTTGCAATGGTGTGGCGACATGCCGCGAACTACCCGCGCCAGATCACCTTTGCGGGACTCGCGCTGGTAACCACCTCGGCCGCGACGATCGGCATACCCTATGGCTTCAAGCGCGTGATCGACCGCGGCTTCGGCCCGGGCGCGAGCGGATCGGTCGGGACCTCGTTCCATTACCTGCTCATGATCGTCGTCGTGCTCGCGGTCGCGACCGCGGTGCGCTTCTATTATGTGTCGTGGCTCGGCGAACGGGTCGTCGCGGACATCCGCACCACGGTCCAGCGTCACCTGCTCACCTTGACGCCGCGATTCTTCGAGGAGAATCGCCCGTCGGAGATCGCCTCGCGGCTGACCTCGGACACTGCGCTGATCGACCAGGTCGTCGGCAGCACCGTCTCGATCGCGCTGCGCAACACCTTCACCGGGGTCGGCGGGCTGATCTACCTGTTCGCGATCTCGCCCAAGCTCGCCGGGCTGCTGATGATCGGCATCCCCCTGATCGTCCTGCCGATCGCGCTGCTCGGCAAGCGCGTCCGCAATTACTCGCGCACTTCGCAGGACCGCGTCGCCGATGTCGGGTCGATCGCCACCGAGACGCTCGGCGCGATGAAGGTCGTGCAGGCGTTCGGGCAGGAAGACCGCGAGGCGACCCGCTTTGGTGACGCGGTGCGCGCGACCTTCGCCGCGGCGCGTGCGCGAATCCTGTTGCGCGCGATCATGACCGCGATCGTCATCGGCCTGCTGTTCGGCTCGATCACGCTGGTGCTGTGGGAAGGCGCGGTCGATGTCGCCGCCGGACGGATCAGCGGCGGCGCGATCGCCGCCTTCGTCCTCACCGGCGGGATCGTCGCGGGCGCGTTCGGGGCGCTGACCGAGGTCTATGGCGATCTGCTGCGCGGCGCGGGTGCTGCCGGACGGCTCTCCGAACTGCTCCGCGAACGCCCCGAGATCGCGCCGCCCGCCACGCCCGTCGCGCTGCCGCAGCCGTCGCGTGGTGCGCTCGCCTTCGAGGGCGTCCAATTCCATTACCCCACCCGCCGCGACGTCGCCGCGCTCAACGGCTTCTCGCTCGACATCAGGCCGGGCGAGACGGTCGCGGTCGTCGGTCCCTCGGGCGCGGGCAAGACCACCTTGTTCCAGCTCGTCCAGCGCTTCTACGATCCCGATGCGGGCCGCGTGACGCTCGACGGCGTCGACCTGCGCGACGCCGATCCCGCCGCGGTCCGCGCGCGGATCGCGATGGTGCCGCAGGAAACGGTGATTTTCGGCGCCTCGGCGCGCGACAATCTCCGCTATGGCGACTGGACCGCGAGCGACGACCAGCTCTGGGCCGCCGCGGAGGCCGCCAACGCCGCCGAATTCCTCCGCAAGCTCCCCGAAGGACTCGACACCTTCCTCGGCGAAGGCGGCGCGCGACTGTCGGGCGGCCAGCGCCAGCGCGTGACGATCGCGCGCGCGCTGCTTCGCGATGCCCCGATCCTGCTGCTCGACGAGGCGACCAGTGCGCTCGACGCGGAGAGCGAACGGCTCGTCCAGGAGGCGCTCGAACGGCTCATGGCGAACCGCACCACGCTCGTCATCGCGCACCGCCTCGCGACGGTCCGCGCCGCCGAACGGATCATCGTGATGAACGACGGTCAGATCGTCGAGGAAGGCTCGCACGGGGCGCTGATGACCAACAGCGGCCTCTATGCGCGACTGGCCAGCCTGCAGTTCAACGACGCGGCCTAGCCCTTCGGCGGTTTCGCCCGCCTGGGCTTGGGCAACGGCAGCTCCGCGGCCGAGATCCGCACGATCTCGGCCATCCAGTCGGCATCGTCCCAGCGGTCCGCGTCGATCACCAGACAGGGTTTCGCCCCCCGATAGGGCGATGCTTCCTCGATCGTCGCCCCGTCGCTGCCCGCGAACGCGCGCCCGCCGGGGGTCGGCTTTAGGAACAGCAGGTCGTCGCAGATCAGCGCGACCATCCGCCCGTCGCAATAGACGCCATATTCGCCGAACATCGGCCGCGCGGCGACCTCGCCCGCCGCGGCGATCTGCTCGACGATGAACGCGACGATGCTCGGATCGGAGGCCATTGCGCGATCCTGACAGATCCGTCCCGCCTTGACGAGACGCGGCGTTTCGCTTGCGGGGCGGCGCCGGTCGGGGCAGACTTGCGGCAAAACGGGAGATGGATATGCGCGACTTCGACATCGTCATCTATGGCGCGACCGGCTTCACCGGCCGGCTGGTCGCCGAATATCTGGTCCAGGCCTATCCGACCGGCCTGACCTGGGCGATGGCCGGGCGGTCGCGCGCCAAGCTGGAGGAAGTTCGTGACCTGATCGGCGCGCCAGCCGACACGCCCCTCATCACCGCCGACTCGGCCGATCCGACAAGCCTGCGCGCGATGGTCGAGCGTGCCACCGTCGTGATCTCGACCGTCGGGCCCTACCAGCTCTACGGCTCCGATCTCGTCGCTGCCTGCGCCGCAACGGGCACCGCCTATGTCGACCTGTGCGGCGAGCCCGCCTGGATGCGGCACATGATCGACGCGCACGAGGGGGAGGCCACGCGCACCGGCGCCCGGATCGTCTTCTCCTGCGGCTTCGACAGCATCCCGTTCGATCTCGGCGTCCTCACGCTCCAGGAGGCGGCCAAGGCACGCTACGGCAGTCCTGCGCCGCGCGTGAAGGGCCGCGTCCGGACGATGAAGGGCACCTTCTCCGGCGGCACGGCGGCCAGCCTCAAGGCGACGCTCGCCGCCGCCGCGCGCGATCCCGGCCTCGTCAAGCTGCTGACCAGCCCGTTCGCACTCACCCCCGGCTTCACCGGGCCGCATCAGCCGACCGGGCTGCTCCCCGAATATGACTCGACGCTCCAGACCTGGGTCGCACCGTTCGTGATGGCGCCGATCAACACCAAGAACGTCCACCGCACGAATTTCCTGCTCGGCGAGGCCTATGGCGCGGACTTCGTCTATGACGAGATGATGGTCGCGGGGCTCGGCGACATGGGCAAGGCCGCGGCCGAGGCGATCGCGAAGTTCAATCCCTTCGCGGGCGACAAGGGCCCGAAGCCCGGCGAAGGCCCCTCCAAGGCCGAACGCGATGAAGGCCATTACGACCTGCTGTTCGCAGGGATCATGCCCGATGGCAGCCGCATCGACACGGTCGTGACGGGCGACCGCGACCCGGGCTATGGATCGACCAGCAAGATGATCGCGGAATCGGCGATCTGCCTCGTCCGGGATGTCGCGGGCGATGGCGGCATCTGGACACCGGGCGCGCTGATGGGCGCCAAACTGCGCGACCGGCTGATCGCGCATGCCGGGCTGACCTTCGTCACCAGCTGAGCGATCGCGGCGTAAACATTTGATATAAGGGTGATCGCGCCCTATCTGAACGGGGGATTACAAAGGACTCCCGCCTCGATGCTCGTCGGCCATTCCCTGTCGGACCCGAACGGTCTGCTACTGACGATGGACCAGACCGTCGAGGACCTGCTGCAACGGCCGCTTAGCGAACTCGTCGGGCGGTCCTATGCCGACGTCACCCACCCGGACGACCGCGAACGCAACATCGATCGGGTCACCATGCTCGCCCCCGGCGCGGGTCCGGTCTGCATCCGCAAGCGCTATCTCCAGCCCGGCGGTGCCGCGGTGTGGGTCGACGTCCATGTCTCGCGGCTCGACCGCGGGCTCGAGGCCGGCCGGCTCGTCGGCACGCTCTACCTTCCGCAAGCCAAGGCGCTCACCGCGGTGCCCGACGTCGTCATGCCCGAACGGCTCTGGCAGGTCGCGCTGAAGGTCGACCGGAGCCTGCACCGACGACGCGAGCAACTCGGCGACGACCTGTTCGGCGACCATGCCTGGCTCGTGCTGGTGCAGATCTATCTCGCCGAGGCCGAGGGTCGGGTGATCGATGCGGCGACGCTCGGCGCGCTGTCGCTGCTCGATCTGCCGCGCACGCACCGCTGGATCGGCGCGCTCGCCGAAAAGGGCCTGGTCGAACGCCCCGACTGCAGCGCGGGCGTGATCCAGCTCACCGCCACGGGCCTCGCCAGGACCGAAACCCTGCTCGCCACCTACTCCGACTTGGCGTAACAGCGGCGGCGCCATCTTCGATCCGGACCGTCCTGCCCATGCCTGCCGACCCCTCACCCGCCGCCGAGCCTATGGCGAGCCATCCCGAGTCTCTGGGACCGGTCCGCGTCGCCGCGCTCTATCGCTTCACGCCCTTTGCCGACATCGCCGCGATCAAGCCGCCGCTCGCCGCACTGTGCTGTGCGCAAGGCGTGAAGGGCACGCTGCTGCTCGCAGCCGAGGGGATCAACGGCACGATCGCGGGGAGCGACGCGGCGATCGACACCGTCCTCGCACATATCCGCGCACTGCCCGGCTGTACCGCGCTCGACGTCAAGGATTCGCGCGCCGAAACGATGCCCTTCCACCGCATGAAGGTCCGGCTGAAGCGCGAGATCGTGACGATGGGCGAACCCGATATCGACCCGCTCGGCGATGTCGGCCGCTATGTCGAGCCCGGCGACTGGAACGCGCTGATCGCCGATCCGGACACGATCGTGATCGACACGCGCAACGATTATGAGGTCGCGGTCGGCAGCTTTGCAGGCGCGATCGACCCGAAGACGCGCAGCTTCCGCGACTTCCCCGCCTGGTTCCGCGAGCACCGCGACCAACTCGTCGGCGACGGCCCGCCGGCGAAGATCGCGATGTTCTGCACCGGCGGGATCCGCTGCGAGAAGTCGACCGCGTTCCTGAAAGCGGAAGGGTTGGACGAGGTCTATCACTTGAAGGGCGGCATCCTCAAATATCTCGAAACCGTGCCCGAGGCGGAGAGCCTGTGGGAAGGCGAATGCTTCGTCTTCGATCAGCGCGTCGCAGTTGGTCACGGCCTCGCGCCCGGCACGCACGGTCTCTGCCACGCCTGCCGCATGCCCGTCAGCCCCGCCGACCGCGCCTCGCCGCTTTATGTCGAGGGGATCAGCTGCCCCGCCTGCCACGACGCCCGCGACGCGACCCAGCGCGCCGGCTATGCCGAACGCGAACGCCAGATGCGCCTCGCCGAAGCCCGCGGCCAGACGCATGTCGGCGCGGTCCTCCCGCAGACGCACGCGGATGACGACGGCCACACCCACCCGTCACCCTAAGGAAAGTCCGGACCAACCCCCTTCCCGTCATCCTGACGAAAGTCAGGATCCAGAGTAACGGGCGGCACCTTCATGACTCTGGATCCTGACTTTCGTCAGGATGACGAGGTTTAGGCCGCGGATCCCAACCCGTGCGAACCCTCAGCAAACCGCGCCGCCAGCGCCGCATTCCCCTGCGACATCGCCAGCGACGCCACGCTGTTCCCCGCCGCATCGACAACCGCCGGATCTGCGCCCTGCTCGATCAGCAGGTCGATGATCGCCCCCTGATTGAACAACGCCGCCATCATCAGCGCGGTCTGCCCGACACCGTTGCGCCGGTTCACGTCCGCCCCCGCCGCGATCAGCATCCGCGCGATCGGCGTATAGCCCTTGAAGCACACCCCCATCAGCGCGGTATTGGCGGTGCTCGCCGGATCGCCATCGACCCGCGCCCCCGCGTCGAGCAGCAGCCGCGTCGTCGATTCCTGCGCATTGTAGCTCGCCAGCACGAGCGGGGTGTACCCCCGCGCATCGGTCACCTCGATATCGACCCCCGCCTGCAGCAGCGCCGGGATCATCTCATCCCGCCCCATCCGCGCGGCATCGAACATCAGCTCGACCAGCCGCTCGATCGGCGGCAACGGGGGCAGCTCGCGTAGGTCAGTCATCATTCGCCTCGATGATATGCGGGACGAAGCGCGCCATGTTGCGCGTCACCACCGTCTCATCCTCCCGAACGCCGATCCCCGCGGCTTCGTTGCCGACGATCCACGCCCCGATCACCGGATGCCGCCCGTCGAACACCGGCGGCGGCGCATAGGCCTGGAGAATCGCCCCTTCGGCACCATAGCCCTGGTCGAGAATGGCGGGCGTGCCGCCCTCCTCCCCGCCGACGATCTCGACATTGGCGCCCTCGCGCGAGAATAATGGCTTGCGGACATGGCGCGGCCCCAGGATCTTCGCCGCCGGATCGCCGTCGAAGAACGCCGGCAACAGGTTCGGATGCCCGGGATGCCGCTCCCACAGCAGCGGCAGGATGCCCTTGTTCGACAGGACCGATTTCCACGCCGGCTCGATCCAGCGCACGTCCGCGCGTGACAGGTTCGGCGCATAGGGTTCGCGCAGCATGAACTCCCACGGATAGAGCTTAAACGCCGCCTGCACTTCGAAGCCCTCGGGGTCGACGAACCGGCCATCGGCGGCGAGCCCGATATCCTTCATCTCGACGAATTTGGGCTCGATCCCGACCTGACTCGCCAGATCCTCGAAGAACCGCACCGTCTGGCGGTCCTCGATCGCGGTCGCGTCCGCTGCGAAATGGACGAAACCCCCACTCGGGAACAGCGCGCGGAACCGTTCGCGCAGCTTGTCGAACAGGCTGTTGAACTGGTCGGTCCCCGCCGGCATCGCCCCGCTCGCGAGCAGGTCCTCCAGCCACATCCACTGGAACGTCGCGCATTCGAACACCGAGGTCGGCGTGTCGGCATTATATTCGTAGAGCTTGGCCGGCCCCGTCCCGTCATAGTTGAAGTCGAACCGGCCATAGAGCGACGGCTGGCGCGTCCGCCACGTCTCCGCGACGTAATTCCACTGCTCGCGCGGGATGGCGAGCCGCTCCATCAGCTGCTGGTCGCGCACCACCTCGTCGACCAGGTCGAGGCACATCGCGTGCATCTGTTCGGCGGCGGGTTCGAGATCCTCCTCGATCTCCGCCAGCGTGAAGGCATAGGCGGCACTCTCGTCCCAATAGGGCTCGATCGCGTCGCCCACCGCCGTGCCGTGATAGACGAACCCGATCGCGTCGGCCCGTTCGCGCCAGTCGCCGCGCGGGTCGACCGCGATCCGGCGCATCAGTTGTCCTGCGTCTTGCTGTCGTCGCGCTGCTCGATCCGCAGCGTCTGCCCGAGCTGGTCGGTCTTGGGCGCGGTCAGCCGGGCGAGCACGTCGTCCGCGGACGACTGACCCGGCAGGATCCCCGCCTGGCGCAGCTTCTCGTCGAGATCCGCACCGGTGCGCCGGTCCTCGAGCTCGCCGGCCGCCTTGATCCGCTCGCCGCGGATCGCCTGCCGCTCGCGGATCCGCGCAAGGCTGTCCGCCGCGGAGCCCAGCTTGTTGCCCGCGCCGATGCTGCCCGATGCGACCGTCGCCTGCGCCTTCTGCACCGACTCGTTGACCTTGACGACCTCGACCTCGCGGCGGAGCTGTTCGATCTTGCGGTCGGTCTGCGCGACCGCGGTGTGGATCTGCTCCTCGGCGGCGCGCATGTCCTCGACCTGCGGGCTCTTCAGCGCGATGTCCTGTTCGAGATCGGCGATCCGCTGCGCGACCTGCCGTGCAAGGTCCATATTGCCCTTCTCGACCGCGATCCGCGCCGAGGCCTCGTATTTCGCGGCCTGCGCGCGGAAGCTCTCGACCTCGGTTTCGAGGATGCGACGGCGGGCGACCAGCCCGGCCAGGTCGTCGCGCGCTTTCCCTTGCGCCTTGTCCGCGTCGCGGATCTCCTGGTCGAGGATTCGCAGGGCGTTCGCGTCGACGACCGCCGCGCCGGCTTCATGCGCGCTCGCCCGGCCGAGGGTGAAAATCTTGCTCCAGATGGCCATGCCAGTCTCTCCGTATGATGCTTTGGGTCAGGCGGCGGGGATCTGCGCGTTGCGCAGGTCGGTGGCCGCATCGATCGCGTTCTCGGCCAGCGTGCGCAGCTCGATCACTATCGTGTCGAGCCGGCTCGACGTCGCGAGTTCGCCGAACAGTTCATAATAATCGCGCCCTTCGACGCTGCCGATCCCGAAGTTCGACAGTGGCACCAGCTTCTGCGTCTTCAGCAGGAACGCGTTGAACGCCGCCTGGTCCTCCTGCTCGTCGCACGGCCAGAGCAGGGTCGAGGCCGAGATCTGCGCCTCGCTCACATTGACGAACAGTTCGAGGTCGCCATGCTCGTGCATCGTGACGAGCAGGATCGGATCCGCCCCCTCGACGATACGGACTCTCAACTCCCCCGTTTTCGCAGGCTCGGACGTATCGAGCGCGGCCTTCAGGCTGCGGACGGTCCAGATGTCGGTCAATGCAAGAACTCCCGTGCTTGTCGCGTGCCCGCACACATAGGCGTCGGCGAAGGGCGCGCCAATGGCGCTTTGCGAGCATCGCCGCTTTCGCCTATGCACAGGCCGAACCATAACGTGAGGATTGCATGTTCGATCGCCTGTTCGGCCGCAAGCAACCGCTTGAAGGCACCGGACTTCCCGTCATCCGCAACGTCACGCTCGGCCGCACGGTGACCGTCGACCCGCTCGCCTGGCGCCGGTTCGGATCGGAGCTGCTGTTCCCGTTCGACCGCGACACGCTGGTGATCGTCGCGCAGGGTCTGGTCGACCTCAACGAGGGCGGGTTCGTCCACCGTTTCTACACCGATGACGACATCATGTTCCAGGCGGTCTCGAACGACCGCGCGGGGCAGGACGTGACCGACGTCACGATCTTCGCACCCTGGGACAGCGCCTACCCCTCCTCCGCCGCCGAGCGCCCCGCCTGGAAGTCCCGGCTCAAGGCGCGCAGCTTCACCGCGGAGGGCCTCCCCGATTATAACCGCGTCTGGTTCGGTCCCGAGGCGAGCGAACAGGAACCGGTGACCTTCTGGGAGGACCTCCACGACGACCGCGACGGCATCGTCGACCGCCGCATCTTCCAGACCTGCATGCTGTTCGGCCGCGACCTGCCGGGCGACGACGGCCGCGAACTGCTGCTCGCGATCGACCAGGAGAATGAGGCGGGCGAGGTCTCGTTCGAGATCATGCTCGGCGTCGCACTGGAACTCGGCGAGTTCCGCGCCTAGCATCGTCGCATCAGCGTTCCGGGGGATTCAGATGATCGACTATTACAGCTTCGGCGCCAGCGCGGCGGCCTTCCTGATCGCGTTCGTTGCGGCCGGGCTTTTCACCATCGCGTTCAAGATCATCTTCCAGGTGACCACGCCCTATAACGAGAAGGCGTTGATCCGCGACGGCAATACCGCCGCGGCGATCACGCTGGGCGCGGCCTTGCTCGGCTATGTCCTCCCGCTCGCCTCCGCGCTGACGCACACCGTCACGCTGGTCGAGTTCGCGGTGTGGGCGGTGCTCGCGGGCGTGATCCAGATCGTCGCCGCACTCGTCGTCCGCCGCCTCGTGATGCGCGACATTCACGACCGGATCGTGCGGGGCGACATCGCCGCCGCCACCTATATGGGCAGCATCTCGCTCTGCGTCGGCATCCTCAATGCCGCCTGCATGACGAACTGAGAGGCAAAGACATGAAGCGTTCCAGCTCGATCGTCCTCACCGGCCTGATCGCGGGCTCGGGCATCTCGCTGACCGCCTGCGACGGCGATGTCGGCGGCAAGCCCGTCGACGCGCAGAGCTATGCCTCGGTCGCCGAATGCCGCTCGGCGGGGGCGATCCCCGCCGCGCAGTGCGACACCGCCTATGAACAGGCCAAGACCGACGCCGCCAAGACCGCACCACGGTTCGAGGACAAGCAGACCTGCGAGGAGCAGTTCGGCGCCGCGCAGTGCGAACCGCGCAACAATGGCAGCGGCGGCAGCTTCTTCACGCCGTTGCTGACCGGGTTCATCATCGGCCAGGCGCTCAACGGCGGCTATGGCTATCGTGGCGCGCCGATGTACCGCGACCGTCAGGGCAATTATTATGGCGGCGCCGGCGGCCGCATCAGCCGCGACTACGTCACCGGCCGCACCCGCGTCGGCTCGGACGCCTTCACCCCCACCACGGCGCGCGCGCCCGCGCGGGTCCAGACCCGCAGCTCGGTGATCTCGCGCGGCGGGTTCGGCGGCGGCTTTGGCGGCCGCGGCGGTTTCGGCGGCTGACCCCTGATCCTCCCCCGCCAGGGGGAGGACAGGATCTCAGGCGTCCCGCGGCACGCGCAGCATCGCCAGCGCCGCGACGCCCATCACCCCCGCCGCGATCAGCATCGCCCAGACCGGGTCGCCCGGAAACACCGTCCGCATCACCTGCCCCATCACCGACGACACGATCAGCTGCGGCAGCACGATGAAGATGTTGAACAGCCCCATGTACACGCCCAGCTTGGCCTGCGGCAGCGCGTTGGACAGCATCGCATAGGGCATCGTCAGGATCGACGACCAGGCGATCCCGATCAGCACCATCGACCCGATCAGCGCATGGGGATCGCGCAGCACCAGGAACGATCCGAACCCCGCCGCGCCGCTCAGCAGCCCCAGGATATGCGCATTACGCCGCCCGATCCGGCCCGCGAGCCACGGCATCACGAATGCCCACACCGTCGCCACGCCGTTATACACCGCGAACAGCACCCCGACCCAGTTCGCGCCGTCATTATACGCCGCGCTCGCCGTGTCGGTCGTCCCGAACGCGCGCTGCGTGACGATCGGCGTGGTGTAGATCCACATGATGAACAGCGCCGACCAGGTGAAGAACTGGACGAGCGCAAGCCGCTTCATCGTCTGCGGCATGGTCGCAAGATCGCCGACGATGTGGCTGAGAACATTGGACTCGCGACCCGACCGGACCAGCGCGGCGCTGACCAGCAGCGCGACACCGAACGCGATCAGCCCGCCACCCAGCAGATAGACCGGCTTGTCCAGCCCGAACCGCGCCACCGCCGCGATCACGATCGCCCCCAGCGCGATCCACACCGGCGCCAGCCGCGCGCCCGATCCGACCGGTGCCGCTATCGCCGGCCCCGCCTCGACCACGCCGCCGTCCTGCTCGAACGCCGCCATCTCGTCGGGCGAATATTCCTTCGTCGTCAGCACCGTCCACAGCACCGCGCAGAACAACGCCGCCGCACCCAGATAGAACCCATAACGCACCGATGGCGGGATCCCGCCGCCCGCCGCGGTATTGGCGACGTGGAAGACGTCGGTCAGGATCAGCGGCGCCAGGCTGCCGATCACCGCACCCGCGCCGATGAAGCCGGTCTGGAACGCATAGCCCGCGGTCCGCTGCCGGCTGCCCAGCATGTCGCCGACGAACGCACGGAACGGCTCCATCGCGACGTTGAGCGATCCGTCGAGCATCCACAGCAACGCCGCCGCGACCCACAGCACAGGCGCGTTCGGCATCCCCAGCAACGCGATCGTCGCCAGCACCGCACCGCCCAGGAAATAGGGTCGCCGGCGCCCGAGCCGCCCCCAGGTCCGGTCGCTGTAATGCCCGATCACCGGCTGGACGAGCAGCCCGGTCAGCGGCGCGGCGATCCACAGAAAGGCGAGGTCGTCGACACTGGTGCCGAGCGACTGGAAGATCCGGCTGACATTCGCGTTCTGGAGGGCGAAACCGATCTGGATCCCGAAGAACCCGAACGAGATGTTCCACAGACCCCAGAAACCCTGACGCGGCTTCTCGCGCGTCACGCGGCGGCCTCGCCCGACGAACGCCGTACGACCAGTTGAGTCGGCAGCACGATGCTCGTCACCGGGCGGTCGTCGATCCGCGCGAGCAGCATCTCGACCAGCCGCCGGCCGCCGAGCACCGTATCCTGCGCCACCGTCGTCAGCGGCGGGTTGGCGAGGCTGGCGGCGGGGATGTCATCGAAGCCGACGATCGCGACGTCGTCGGGCACGATCCGCCCCGCCCCCGCCAGCACCCGCATCGCCGACAGCGCGATCAGATCGCTCGCCGCGACGATCGCATCGAACGCGACCCCGCGCGCGAGCAACGCCTGAGCGGCGCGCGTGCCGTCCTCCTCGGTCGTGATCGCATCGACCTGCAAGTGCGGATCGGCATGCAGGCCATGTTCCTCGAGCGCCGCGAGATAGCCGCGGTGCCGGTCGTAAAACTCCGGATAATGGTCGGTCGCATCCCCCAGGAACGCAATCCGCCTCCGCCCCTGCGCGATCAGGTGCCGCGTCGCCTCCGCACCGCCCGCGACATTGTCGCAGCCTACGGTGAGCCCGGGCTGGTCGTGCCGCACCGATCCCCAGCGGATGAAGTGCGTCCCCTGCGCCACGAGGTGATCGAGCCGCGCTCGATAATCCGCATAATCGCCATAGCCGAGCAGGATCAGCCCGTCGGCACGGTGGCTGTCCTCGTAATCGGTATGCCAGTCGGACGAGAAATTCTGGAACGAAACGAGCAGGTCATAGCCGTGATCGGCACACGCCCCCATCATCGCGCCCAGCATGCCCAGGAAGAACGGATTGACCTCGGTCTCGTCGGGCGTCGGATCGCGGAACAGCAGCAGCGCGATCGTGCGCGTCTTGCCGCTGCGCAGGTTCGAGGCACTGCGGTCGACTGTGTAGTTGAGCTGCTTGGCGATCGCCTCGATCCGCTGCCGCGTCGCCGGGCTGACCGTCGGGCTGCCGCGCAACGCGCGCGACACGGTCGGCTGCGATACGCCCGCGGCCTGCGCGATGTCGAACGACGTGGATTTGCGCTGGGCACTCAAGACAGGGATCCTCTCGGGGGCGCTCGGACGGCGTCGCCGTCGCAATCATCACTCCAGTTTGCCCGCAAGGTCAACGCATTGGCCCCGGCGATCCGTGGCAAATCGGCAACACGGCCGGAACGGCCGCACTGAATACGTATGTCGATTGATTGGCTTTCGTGAGGCGGAATTCCATTGGAACGCCACACACGGCCCACGGCGCGAAAGATGCAGCGGGGCTTTCAGGGGAGTTGAACATGACGACGTCCAAGCGTTTCCCGGCATCCGCCGCGCATCACCTTTTCACCCTATCGGCCAGCAGTACCGCGCTCGCCGTGGCGCTCTTCGCCGCGTCGGTCGCCGACGCGCAGGTCGCGACCGATCCAGCCCCGGCCTCCGCCGACAACACGGTGTCGAGCGCACCCTCGACGCCCGCCCCGACCGTCGCGACGCAGGACGCCACCGCGCCGAGCAGCGGCCCCGCCGCCGAGTCGAGCGACGACATCGTCGTCACCGGTTTCCGCGCCAGCCTGCGCTCGTCGATCGCGGTCAAGCGCAACCTCGACGTCGTCGCCGAGATCGTCTCGGCCGAGGATATCGGCCGCTTGCCCGACGTCTCGATCGCCGAGTCGCTCGCCCGCCTGCCCGGCGTCACCTCGCAGCGTACCGGCGGCCAGGCGTCGGCGATCAACATCCGCGGCCTCAGCCAGGATCTCGTCTCCGCCACGCTCAACGGCCGCGAACAGGTCGCGACCTCGGGCAACCGCGTCATCGAATTCGACCAGTATCCGTCCGAACTCATCAACCAGGCCGCGGTCTACAAAAGCCCCAAGGCCTCGCAGATCGAGGGCGGCGTCGCCGGCAAGGTCGAGCTCAGCACCGCGCGCCCGCTCAGCATCCCCGGCAAAACGCTCGTCAGCGTCAACGTCCGCGGCGTCTATAACGACCGCGCCGGCCAGAACCCCGACGCCAGCGAATTCGGCTATCGCGGCAGCGCCTCGATCCAGACCAAGCTGCTCGACGACACGCTCGGCCTCGCGGTCGGCTATGCGCGTCTGAAGCAGGCGAACGTCGCGACGCGCTTCGTCGGCTATGATTACACCGCGACCGGCCAGAACGGCAGCCCGGCGATCCGCGACCTTGACGGCAACGGCCGCGCCGACGCGATCGGCTATGGCTTCGAGGCGGTCCAGTCGGGCGGCAACGAGACCCGCGACGGCGTGCTCGGCAGCGTCCAGTATGAGCCGACCGACACGTTCCGCGTCCTGCTCGACGGCTATTATTCGCGCTTCAAGTCGGACGTGTTCCGCCGCGGCATCCGTGTCGAGAACCTGCAGCAGACCAGCAGCAACCTCACCGATCCGACCGTCATCGGCAACACGATCGTCGGCGGCAACGCCTCGGGCATCCGCACCCGCACGATCCAGCAGAACGAGAACCGCCTCGACAAGCTCTACACCTTCGGCGGCAACGTCCAGAAGGATATCGGCCAGCTCACGCTGACCGCCGACGGCTCCTATTCGCGCGCGTCGAGCTTCTTCAACAATTCGGGTCTCGACGACAACGGCAACACGACCGCCACGCCGACGACGCTCAGCTACAAGCTCGATGGTCTGAACGTCGGCTCGTTCTCGACCAACGCCAACTACACCGATCCCGCCGCGAACGCGTTCGAGGGCTTCTACATCGTCCCGCAGAAGGACACCGACCGCCTCTATGCGTTCGCGGGCAGCGCGCTGCTCAAGATCGACGGTCCGTTCCTCAAGTCGTTCGAGGTCGGCGGCCGCTATGGCAACCGCAAGGCAGAGCGGACGATCACCAGCTTCAACGCGTTCAGCTTCGCTGCACCCGTCACGCTGACCGGCTCGAATTCGACGACCGCGGGCTTCAAGGGCAAGTTCTCGTCCTTTCCCGACTTCATCGTCGCCGACATCGGCAGCATCTTCGACTCGCAGCTCGGGCCCGACCGCGTCGTCGACCAGACCCAGGCGTTCACGCAGGACCAGAGCTTCACGATCGACGAGAAGACCTATGCCGGCTACGGCCAGCTCAACTTCGACACGATCGCCGGTTCACTGCCGTTCAAGGGCAATATCGGCCTGCGCGTCGTCCATACCGACCAGAGCTCGTCCTCGACCATCTCGGACGGCGGCACCGGTCGCTACCTCAACACCCGCGGCCGCAAGTTCACTGACTGGCTGCCCCAGGCGAACTTCATCCTCGGCCTGACCGAGAACGACCAGGCCCGCCTGTCGCTCTCGCGCCAGATCTCGCGCCCGCGCTTCTTCGACTTCCGCAACTCGATCAGCACCAACCTGGTCAGCATCGGCGGCACCGCGGCGCGGCTCGACGGGTCGGGCGGCAACCCCGCGCTCCAGCCGTTCCGCGCCAACCAGTTCGACGCAACCTATGAGCATTATTTCGGCAACAGCGGCTCGCTCGTGCTCGGCGCCTTCTACAAGGACGTCCGCAGCTTCGTGATCGGCGGCGTCATCCCGAACTACGACTTCGCCGCCAACGGCATCAGCACCCCGCCGCTTGCCGGGACCGGCTTCACCAGCGTCGTCACGACCGGCAACCTGTTCGCACCGATCAACGGCAATGGCGGCTATGTCTATGGTTTCGAAGGCGCCATCACCAAGACGTTCGACTTCCTCCCGGCGCCGTTCGACGGCCTCGGCGCGGTGCTCAACATCTCGTACAACCAGTCCGACGTCAGCATCACCAACGCGATCAGCGGCAACACGCTCTCGCTGTCGCTGCCCGGCCTGTCGAAGATCGTCTCCAACCCCACGCTCTTCTACGAGAAGAACGGCTTCCAGACGCGCGTCTCGATGCGCTACCGCTCGAAGTTCGTCGCGCCGCAGTTCGGCCTCAGCGAGCAGATCGTGACCAATGCCGCCGAGACCGTGTTCGACGCGCAGATGAGCTATGAATTCCCGCAGGGCAGCCCGCTCGCCGGGATGACGCTGCTCGCGCAGGCGAACAACCTGACCGACCAGCCGACCCGCTCCTATTTCGGCCAGACCGCACAGACGGGCACGCTGCAATATTTCGGGCGCCAGTTCTATCTGGGTGCGAGCTTCCGCTTCTAACGACCTGCAATACCGCCGTCCGCCCGGGGTCCTCCCGGCGGACGGCGACCCGGCGCCGGTGGCGCCGTCACCGAGTTCCGGTGCGAAAAGGACATCCGATGATCAAGAGCGTCGCCACCATCCTGGCAGGGTTGCTCGCGCTCTCGCCCGCCATCGCAGACCCGGGCCCGGCACCGAAGGCCGCACCGGCGACCGACTACCGCGCGCGGCTGCCGCAGGACGAGGTCATCTATTTCGTCCTCCCCGACCGGTTCGAGAATGCCGATCCCGCCAACGACCGCGGCGGCCTCACCGGCGATCGCCGCGTCACCGGCTTCGATCCGACCGCCAAGGGCTTCTACCATGGCGGCGACCTCAAGGGCCTGACCAACCGCCTCGGCTATCTCCAGTCGCTCGGCGCGACCGCGATCTGGCTCGGCCCGATCTTCAAGAACAAGCCCGTCCAGGGCGCGCCCGGCCGGGAGTCCGCGGGCTATCACGGCTACTGGATCACCGACTTCACGCAGGTCGATCCGCATCTCGGCACCAATGCCGACATGACCGCGCTCGTCACCGCGGCGCATGCGCGCGGGATGAAGGTCTATATGGACATCATCATCAACCACACCGCCGACGTGATCCACTACCGCGAATGCACCGAGGGCACCCCCTGCGCCTATCGCGACCGCGCCAATTATCCCTATCAGCGCAAGCTCGGCCTGCGCGGCAAGCCGATCAACCCCGGCTTCGCGGGCGACGCCGTCCGCACGCCTGAAAACTTCGCGCGGCTGACCGACCCTGGCTTCGCCTACACGCCCTATGTCCCTGCGAAGGAACGGACCGTGAAGGTCCCCGCCTGGCTCAACGACCCGATCTACTACCAC
Organism: Sphingomonas aerolata; assembly: GCF_023935825.1. Lineage (NCBI taxonomy): Bacteria > Pseudomonadati > Pseudomonadota > Alphaproteobacteria > Sphingomonadales > Sphingomonadaceae > Sphingomonas > Sphingomonas aerolata. The sequence continues at coordinate 2,477,686 of NZ_CP098762.1, forward strand.
AACCGCGGCGACTCGACCTTCACCGACGAGAGCTCGACGATGGGCGACTTTTCCGGCCTCGACGATCTCGCGACCGAGAATCCGCGCGTCGTATCGGGCATGATCGACATCTTCGGCGGCTGGATCGACCGGTTCAAGGTCGACGGCTTCCGCATCGACACCGCGCGCCACGTGAACCCCGAATTCTGGCAGGCCTTCACGCCGGCGATGCTCGACCGCGCCAAAGCGAACGGCATCCCCAATTTCCACATCTTCGGCGAGGTCGCCTATGGGACGATGGATCCGGGCTATCTCGCGCGCTTCACCCGCGTCGACAAGCTGCCCGCGGTGCTCGACTTCGGCTTCCGCTGGGGCGTGACCGACGTCGTCGCGGGCAACAAGGGCACCAACGAACTCGCCGCCTTGTTCGACGGCGATGCGCTCTACGAACACGGCGCGGACACCGCGATGATCCTGCCGACCTTCCTCGGCAATCACGACCAGGGCCGCTTCGCGCGCGACGTCCGCCGCCTCAACCCGAATGCGAGCGAGGCCGAGGTGCTCGCACGCGTCAAGCTCGGCCATGCGATGCTGCTGACGATGCGCGGCGTGCCGACCATCTATTCGGGCGACGAGCAGGGCTTTGCCGGCGACGGCGACGACCAGGACGCACGCGAGGACATGTTCGCCTCGAAGGTCGCGGTCTATAACGACAACCGCCTCGTCGGCACCGACGCCACCACCGCGACCGCCAGTTTCGGTACGACCCACCCGCTGTTCCGCCAGATCGCCCAGCTCGCGCGCCTCCGCGTCGCGCACCCGGCGCTGACCCGCGGCCGCACGCTCGTCCGCGCACGCGGCGATAAGCCCGGCCTGTTCGCGGTTTCGCGTTTCGATCCCGTGACCGGCGCCGAGATGCTCCTTGCGTACAACACCAGCGCCAAGCCGCTGACCAGCGCGATCCAGGTCGAGACTCGCTCGACCCGCTTCGATACGCTCGCCGGCGCTTGCGCCGCGCGCGCGACCGCCCCCGGCAGCGTCACGCTGACCATCCCCGCCTTTGGCTATGCGGTCTGCGCCGCGGAGACCCGCTGATGCCCGACGATACGAGCCTGCCCGTGCACCGACCCTGGTGGAAGGGCGCGGTCATCTACCAGATCTATCCGCGCAGCTTTGCGGATTCGAACGGCGACGGCATCGGCGACCTGCCCGGCATCACCCGCCATCTCGACTATGTCGCGAGCCTGGGCGTCGATGCGGTCTGGCTCTCGCCCTTCTTCACGTCGCCGATGAAGGACTTCGGCTATGACGTTGCAAACTACCGCGATGTCGACCCGATCTTCGGCACGCTCGCCGATTTCGACACGCTGATCGCGCGCGCCCACGCGCTCGGCCTGAAGATCATCATCGACCAGGTCTACAGCCACACCTCGGACGAGCATCCCTGGTTCGTCGAGAGCCGTTCGTCGCGCACCAACGCCAAGGCGAACTGGTATGTCTGGGCCGACGCCAAGCCCGACGGCAGCCCGCCGTCCAACTGGCAGTCGGTCTTTGGCGGCCCCGCCTGGACCTGGGACGCGCGCCGTCGCCAATATTATCTGCACAATTTCCTGAAAGAGCAGCCCCAGCTCCACCTCCACGACGCGGACGTGCAGGACGAGATCGTCGACACCGCCAAATTCTGGCTCGACCGCGGCGTCGACGGCTTCCGGCTCGACGCGATCAACTTCGCGATGCACGACCCCGCGCTGACCGACAATCCGCCGGTCACCGACAACAGCCTGAAGACGCGCCCCTTCGACTTTCAGGCGCATGTCCACAACCAGAGCCATCCCGACATCCCCGCCTTTCTCGAACGACTGCGGCGGCTGATCGACGGCTATGGCGACCGCTTCACCGTGGCCGAGGTCGGCGGCGCCGACAGCGACCGCGAGATGAAGCTGTTCACCCGCGGCCAGACCAGGCTCAACAGCGCCTATGGCTTCGACTTCCTCTACGCGTCGGACCTCCGCCCCAGCACCGTCGCCGACGCGATCACGCTCTGGCCGTCGGACGCGGAGATGGGCTGGCCGAGCTGGGCGTTCGAGAATCACGACGCTCCGCGCGCCGTCTCGCGCTGGATCGGCCCCGATGACCGCGACGCCTTCGCGCGGATGAAGATCGCGCTGCTCGTCTGCCTGCGCGGCAATATCTTCCTCTATTATGGCGAGGAACTGGGGCTCACCCAGGTCGAGGTGCCGTTCGACCAGCTCCAGGATCCCGAGGCGATCGCCAACTGGCCGCTGACGCTGTCGCGCGACGGCGCCCGCACGCCGATGCCGTGGCGGGCCGATGCGCCGCATGCGGGCTTCACCGATGCGTCGCCGTGGCTCCCGGTCGGCAACGACCATCCCGAGCTCGCGGTCGACCGGCAGGAGGGCGATCCCGACTCGCTGCTCGCGCTCACCCGCCGCCTGCTCGCGCTGCGCCGCGAAATCCCCGCGCTCGCGATCGGCGATCTGGTCCTGACCGAGGTCACCGACACGCTGCTCGCATTCGAACGCCGTGACGGCGACCAGATCCTGCTCTGCGTCTTCAACATGGCCGCGACACCCGTCGCGTGGAGCCCCGCTACCCCCGAACACTGGCGCGTCCGCGACAGCATCAACGACGCAACGATAGGACGACTGGGCGGCTATGCCGCGCTGATCGTCGAAAGGACCGGATCATGAAGACCCTCTCGCTCACGCTGGCGACCCTGCTCGCGACGACCGCACCCGTAATGGCGCAGGATCAGGCCGCCCCCGCCGCCACCACCCCGGCCGTCACCACGAACGAGACGATCAAGCCGCAGCCCGTCCCGACGATCCCCTCGGCGATCGCGACCTCGCCCGACGGCAGCATCGCGGTCACCGTCGCGACCGACGGCGAAGGCCATGCGACCTACAGCGTCACGCGCAAGGGCACGCTGATCGTCAAGCCGTCGCGGCTCGGCTTCCTCTTCACCGACGCGCCCAAGTTCGACCGGCATCTGAAGATCGAGACCGTCACCCGCGACAAGGCGGATTCGACCTGGACCCAGCCCTGGGGCGAGTGGAAGACGATCCGCGACAACCACACCGAGATGCGCGTCCGCCTGCGCGAGACCGACCGGTTGCAGCGCGCGATCGACGTCGTCTTCCGGCTTCAGGACGACGGCATCGGCTTCCGCTACGTCTTCCCCGACCAGCCCAATTTCAAGACGGTCAACATCGCCGAGGAGCTGACGCAGTTCGCCTTTGCCGAGGACGCGACCGCCTGGTGGAAGCCCGGCTTCGAATGGAACCGCGAGGAATATCTCTACAACCGCACGGCGCTCGCCGATGTCGGCACCGCCGCGACGCCGATCACGCTTAAGCTCGCGGGCGGCACGCATGTCGCGCTGCACGAGGCCGCGCTCATCGACTATGCCGGCATGAACGTCGCCAAGGTCGAGGGCAACACGCTGAAGGCGGTGCTGACCCCCGGCGCCGGCGCCCCCAAGGTCACGCGGACCGGCCCGTTCGCGACGCCGTGGCGCACGCTGATCCTCTCGGACGACGCGCCCGGCCTCTACATGAGCCATATCGAGCTCAATCTGAACGAGCCGAACAAGCTGGGCGACGTCAGCTGGGTCAAGCCCGGCAAGTTCGTCGGCGTCTGGTGGAACATGATCACCGGCAAGTGGAGCTGGGCGACCGGCCCCAATCACGGCGCCACCACCGCGCATGTGAAGACCTATATCGACTTCGCGAGCGCCAACAAAATCCCCGGCGTCCTCGTCGAGGGCTGGAATGTCGGCTGGGACGGCGACTGGTTCGGCGACGGCACCGCGATGCAGTTCGACACGCCGACCCCCGATTTCGACGCCGGCTATCTCGCGAAATACGCCAAGTCGAAGGGCGTCTACCTGATCGGCCACAACGAGACCGGCGGTTCGGCCAGCCATTATGACGGCCAGCTCGACCGCGCCTTCGCCTTTGCGCGCGATCACGGCATCCCCGCGATCAAGACCGGCTATGTCACCGACGCGGGCCAGATCGAGCGCGTCGATCCCGACGGGTCGCAGCACCGCGAATGGCATGAGGGCCAGTGGATGGTGAACCACTATACCCGCGTCGTCACCACCGCCGCCAAGTACAAGGTGTCGATCGACAGCCACGAGCCCGTCAAGGATACCGGCCTGCGCCGCACCTATCCCAACTGGATCGCGCGTGAGGGCTCACGCGGGATGGAATATAACAGCTGGGCCGGCAAGAACCCGCCCGAGCACGAGGCGAACCTCGCCTTCACGCGCATGCTCGAGGGGCCGATGGACTTCACCCCCGGCGTGCTTAGCCTCAAGGGCACCGACGACAGCGATCTCCTGTCGACCATCGCCAAGCAGCTCGCGCTCTACGTCGTGCTCTATTCGCCCGTCGTGATGGCCGCGGACACGCCCGAGAATTACGCGAAATACCCCGCCGCGTTCCAGTTCATCAAGGACGTGCCGACCGACTGGTCCGACACCCGCGTGCTCAACGGCGAGGTCGGCGACTTCGTCACCTTCGCGCGCAAGGACCGCAAGTCGAACGACTGGTATGTCGGCAGCGTCACCGACGAGAATGCCCGGACGCTCACCGTCGCGCTCGATTTCCTCGACGCTGGCCGGACCTACACCGCGCAGATCTATCGCGACGGCCCCGGCGCGGACTACAAGACGACCGCACGCCACGCGATCACGATCGAGACCAAGCGCGTCCGCAAGGGCGACACGCTGACGCTCGCGCTCGCGCCCGGCGGCGGTCAGGCGATCCGCTTCAAGGCGCGCTGATCCGGCGGGACCGGCGCTGCCGTATCGCAGCGCCGGTCCCGTCCCCCGTCAGCGCCGCGGTGGCGACAGCGGCCCGCCGATCTCGATCGCCTTCTGATAGCCCGGCACCGCCTTCAGCCGCTCGAAGTACGCGCTCACCTCCGGCTGATCTTTCAGCAGCCCGGCGCTCTCCGCGGTCGCGAGCAGGTACGACATCTGGATATCCGCCAGCGTCAGCTTGGCCCCCATCAGATACGGCCCCTCGCCGACCCCCTCGGCGATATAGGCGAAGGTCTTGGCGACCTCGGGCTCGGAGAATTTGCCGAGCCCCTCGGGCAGCCCGCCCATCATCTTGCCGATCACCGTCATCATGATCGGGAACGCCGCCGAACTCTCGACATAATGCAGCCATTCGTCGTGGATCGCCGCCTCGGGCGTGCCCTCGGGCGGGCTCAGCCGCGCGCCGCCATATTTGCGATCGAGATAGGACAGGATCGACGCGCTCTCGGCGAGCGTCAGCTCGTCGTCCTGCACGATCGGCGCCTTGCCCAGCGGATGCACCGCCTTCAGCGACGCGGGCGCACGAAAGCTCGCGTCCCGCTCGTACCGGACCAGCTCATAGGGCAGCTGCAATTCCTCCAGCAGCCACAAGATGCGGAAAGACCGGGAGAAATTCAGGTGATGGACGGTCAGCATGGCGGGTCCTCGGATCGTGGTGATTATCGGATCGGCATGCGGAACGGGTCAGGCGGTTGGAAGGTTTCGCTGCCATGACCGGAATGCTCCGGAGACGGAGTCGATCATGCCGAACACCAGCCCCGATTTAACCTGTGACGTCGCGATCATCGGCGCGGGCACCGCGGGGCTCGCCGCCGAACGCAACGCGCGACGCAACGGCGCGCGCACGCTGCTGATCGACGAGACCTTTTCGGGCACCACCTGCGCCAGCGTCGGCTGCATGCCCTCCAAGCTGCTGATCGCCGCCGCCCATGCCGCGCACGCGGTCCGCCAGGCATCGGTCTTCGGCATCGCCGCCGAGCCGAAGATCGACGGGGACGCGGTGATGGCGCGCGTCCAGCGCGAGCGCGACGCGTTCGTCGCGGGCGTCTGCGACTCGCTCGACAAGCTGCCCGACGGCGTGAAAATCGAGGCCCGCGCGCGCTTCGTCGACGCGACCACGCTCCGGCTCGACGACGGCCGCACCGTCACGGCGAAGGCCGTCGTGATCGCGACCGGCTCCTACCCGAACATCCCCGACAGTTTCGACGCGGTCCGCGACCGCGTGCTGACCAACGAGACGATCTTCGAACTGCCGACACTGCCCGGCTCGGTCGGCGTCATCGGCGCCGGGCCGATCGGCCTCGAACTCGCCCAGGCGCTCGTCCGGCTCGGCGTCGAGACGGCGGTGTTCGACCAGTCCCCCGGCCTCGCCGCGCTGAAGGACCAGAAGGTCTCGGCGGTGCTGCACGGTATCCTCGACAAGGAACTGCCGATCCATCTCGAAATGGAACTGAAGGCCGAACCCGACAGCGGCGGCGTCCGGCTGTCCTGGTCGGGCGAGCAATCGGGATCCCGCCGCTTCGACTATCTGCTCGTCGCGACCGGCCGCCCGCCGCGGCTCAAGGGCCTCGGGCTAGAGACCACCGGGATCACGCTCGACGATCACGGCACGCCGGTCTTCGACAGGACGACGATGCAGTGCGGCGACGCGCCGGTCTTCATCGCCGGCGACGCGGATCACGACCGCACCGTGCTCGGCGAAGCGTCTGCCGAGGGGATGATCGCCGGCCGCAACGCCGCGCAGTTCCCCGACGTCACCCCCGGCCCGCGGATGGTCCCGCTCGCGATCATGTTCACCGACCCGACCGTCGCGGTGATCGGCGACATCACCCCCGACGACCAGGACGGCATCGTCATCGGCGAAGCCTCCTACGAGGATCAGGGTCGCGCCAAGGTCATGGCGCGCAACGCCGGGCTGATCCGCTTCTATGCGGAGGCGGGCACCGGCCGGCTCACCGGCGCGACGATGGCCGCCCCCGGGGTCGAGCACAGCGCGCACCTGATCGCCTGGGCGATCCAGCAGGGCCGCACCGCAACCGACCTTCTGGACATGCCCTTCTATCACCCGACGCTCGAGGAGGGGCTGAAGCCTGCACTCCGCGCGATCTGCAAGGCGGTCAGCGCGCCCGTCCCCGCCGACCGCGACGACGGCTTCACCGCCGGCGCCTGACCCTCACTCGTCGAGGTCGAGATAGGCGACGACGTCGTTCTCGGTCGCGATGTACAGCCCCGCCTGAACCTCCTCGGACTGCTGCGCGGCGATCGCCAGCGCCTCGCCGAGCGGGCCGTAGAACAAGGTCGTCGCCGCGCCGCCCTCGAGCGCATCGTCGAGATGATAGAGACGAACGCCGACGGCGGAGGAGATGGTACGCATCACCCATCCCTGCCGCGCCGCGCGAGCCGGCGCAACCGCGCGCGTTACAGACCGGTCAGGACGCGATCCGCTCGAGCGCCTGCGCCTCGATCTTCTCCAGCTCCTCCAGCGTCTGCGCGATCGCCGCCTGCTGCTGCTGGAGGTCGTCGATCCGCTGGCGACAGCGTTCGGCCAGCGCGCGCATCTGTTCGACATGCTGCGGATCCGCATCATACAGGACGAGAAACTCCTCGATGTCGCGCAACGAGAATCCCAGCCGCTTGCCGCGCAGGATCAGCTGCATCCGCGCGACGTCACGCCGCGTATAGACGCGCGTCGTGCCGATCCGGCACGGCTCGATCAGCCCCTTGTCCTCATAGAAGCGCAGCGTCCGCGCGCTGACCCCCAGCGCCTGCGACACGTCCTGAATCCCGGTAAGATCGTCCTGCCGCTCGTTCACGGTGTCGCTCCCCTCTCCCCCGACGCCGCCCCGGCCGGCATCGCGCGTGCCAGCCTGGCCTCTTCCTCCGCGACAAGTTCCTTTTTGGATAGCTTGCCGATCAACGTCTTGGGCAGAGTGTCGCGGATTTCGACCTCGCGGGGAAGCTCGATCTTGCTGATCTTGTCGCGGAGAAAATCACGCAATTCCACAGGGGTTGCGACCGCACCTTCGACCAGCGTGACGAACGCCTTGGGCGCCTGTCCGCGATAGGCGTCGGCGACCCCGATCACCACCACCTCGGCGACCGCGGGGTGCTCGTACAGCGCCTCCTCGATCACCCGCGGATAGACATTGTAGCCGCCGCACAGGATCAGGTCCTTGATCCGGTCGACGATGAACAGATAGCCGTCCGCGTCGAGATGCCCGACATCCCCGGTGCGCAGCGCCCCGTCCGCGAACAGCGCCGCGCTCGCTTCCGGCTTGTGCCAATACCCTTGCGTAACCTGCGGGCCACGCGCGCAAATCTCGCCATTCTCACCGACGGGCAGCAGCCGGGTCGGGTCCTCGCGGTCGCGGATCTCGATGATCGTGCCGGGAAAGGGCAGCCCCGCCGATCCCGGCTTGTTCAGCCCCTCGATCGGATTGCAGGTGATGATCGGCGAGGCCTCCGACAGGCCATAGCCCTCGACCAGTTTCGACCCCGTCGCCGCCTCGAACGCGGTACGCACCTCGGCGGGCAGCGGCGCACCGCCCGAAATGCACGCATGGATCGACGACAGGTCGATCGGCTGCGTTTCCGCCGCCTTGGTGATCGCCGCATAGATGGTCGGCACCGCGGGGAAATAAGTCGGCTTGGTCCGCACGATCGTCTTGAGCAGCTGCTGCAGTTCGAACCGCGGCAACAGGATCATCTGCGCACCCGCGCGGATCGAATAGGTCAGCACCGTCGTCAGCGCGAAGACATGGAACAGCGGCAGCGCCCCCATCACCCGGTCCTGCTCGGGCGTCTCGCCGCCGACGAACGTCATCATCGCGTCCGCGTTCGACACCAGATTGGCGTGGCTCAGCATCGCCGCCTTGGGCTCGCCGGTCGTCCCCCCGGTATATTGCAGCACCGCGACCTCGTCCGGCGTCACCGCGACCGGCGCGGGCGCGCCCTTCGCACGCACCAGCGAGTCGAAGCTGCGATGCCGCGCGTCGTTCGGCGCGTGGGCGATCTCGGCGCGCTTGAAGATGCGGTAGGCGATCGACTTCAGCGTCGGCAGCGCACCCGCGATCGGGCAGGTGATGACATGCCGCAGTCCCGTCTCGCCCGCGACCTTCAGCACGCGCGCATGGATCTCGATGATGTCGCAGGTCGCGATGATCTCCGCGCCGGAATCCTTCAGCAGGTGGCACAGCTCGCGTTCGACATAGAGCGGGTTGACGTTGACGACGATCCCGCCCGCCTTCAGCACCGCGAAGAACAGCACCGGATAATAGGGCGTGTTCGGCAGGCACAGCGCGACGCGCGTCCCCTTCACCACGCCCAGATCCTGCAGCCCCCGCGCCGCATGCGTGACCGCGTCGCCAAGCTCGGCATAGGTCATCGTCGACCCGAGGAAATCCAGCACCGTCCGCGACCCGAATCGGCGGACCGCCGTGTCGAGCATGTCGCCCAGCAAACGCGCTTCGCCTTCTAGCGGTACGCCGATCGCACGGCCGTCGGTGTCCAGCATCTCTCTCTCCTTTTCGGCGTGCGCTCTCGACTGATATTGTAGGCCGCATCACCTTGACGTATAGGAGAGTTATCGCACCTTAAGGGTAGCCCGCAAGTCTTAAGCGGACCGATTGCAATTGGAGAGGATCATCGTGACCAACGTCGTCATCGCCGGGTACGCCCGCTCGCCGTTCCACCTTGCCGGCAAGGGCGACCTCGCCCGCGTCCGCCCCGACGATCTCGCCGCGCAGACGATCCGCGGCCTGCTCGACAAGACCGGCGTCGATCCCGCCGCGATCGAGGACATCATCCTCGGCTGCGCCTTCCCCGAGGGCGAGCAGGGCCTGAATGTCGCGCGGATGATCGGCCTGCTCGCCGACCTGCCGCTGTCGGTCGGCGGCATGACGGTCAACCGCTTCTGCGGCTCGTCGATGAGCGCGATCCACATCGCGGTCGGCCAGATCAACATCGGCGCTGGCGACGCGTTCATCTGCGCCGGGCTCGAATCGATGAGCCGCGTGCCGATGGGCGGCTACAACCCGCTCCCCAACCCCGATCTCTTCAAGAAGAACGCCGGCGCATATATGGGCATGGGTGAGACCGCCGAGAACGTCGCGCGCGATTACCAGATCACCCGCGCCGAGCAGGATGCGTTCGCGGTGAAGAGCCAGGACAAGGCCGCCGCCGCGCGCGCCGATGGCCGCCTCTCCGACGAGATCGTGACGATCCAGACCAAGGCGGGCCCGGTCAGCCAGGACGGCACGATCCGCGCCGGCACGACGACCGAAGCGCTCGCCGGCCTCAAGCCTGCGTTCAGCGCGGACGGCTCGGTCACCGCCGGCACCTCCTCGCCGCTGACCGACGGCGCCTCCGCCGTCCTCGTCACCTCGGAAGAGTTCGCGACGAAGCACGGCCTGACCATCCTCGCGCGCATCAAGTCGGTCGCGGTCTCGGGCAACGAGCCGTCGACGATGGGCCTCGGCCCGATCTACGCCTCGCAAAAGGCGATGGAGCGCGCCGGCATCACCGTCGCCGACCTCGACGTGGTCGAAATCAACGAGGCGTTCGCCAGCCAGGCGATCGCCTGCATCCGCGACCTCGGGCTCAAGGACGAGACGATCAACCTCGATGGCGGCGCGATCGCGATCGGCCATCCGCTCGGCGCCACCGGCGCGCGGATCGTCGGCAAGGCCGCAGCCTTGCTCGCCCGCGAAGGCGGCCGCTACGCGCTCGCCACCCAGTGCATCGGCGGCGGTCAGGGCATCGCAACGGTGCTGGAGCGCGCATGATGGTCGATCAGGTGAAAAAGGTCTGCGTCATCGGCGCGGGAGTCATGGGCGCAGGGATTGCCGCGCAAGTCGCGAACGCCGGCATCCCGGTGCTGCTGCTCGATATCGTCCCCCGCGAGGGTGACGATCGCGATGCGGTCGCCAAGGGCGCAGTCGCGAAGATGCTCAAGACCGACCCCGCCCCCTTCATGTCGAAGCGCGCGGCCAAGCTGGTCGAGACGGGCAATATCGACGACCATCTCGACCGCGTCGCCGAGTGCGACTGGATCGTCGAGGCGATCGTCGAACGGCTCGACATAAAGCAGGCGCTCTATGCCAAGCTCGAGGCGCTGAAGCGTCCCGGCACCGCGGTCTCGTCGAACACCTCGACGATCCCGCTCGGCCACCTCGTCGACGGCCGCTCGGACCAGTTCAAGGCCGACTTCCTCATCACCCACTTCTTCAACCCGCCGCGCTACATGCGACTGGTCGAGATCGTTCGCGGTGAGCATACCGACGTCGCGGTCGCCGAGAAGGTCGAGGATTTCGTCGATCGTTTCATGGGCAAGCGCATCGTCCGCGCGAAGGACACGCCGGGCTTCATCGCCAACCGCATCGGCACCTACTGGCTGGCGATCGCGATCAACGCGGCGATGGACCAGGGGCTGACCGTCGAGGAGGCCGACCAGATCGGCGGCCGGCCGATGGGCGTGCCCAAGACCGGGATCTTCGGGCTCGTCGACCTCGTCGGCGTCGACCTGATGCCGCTGCTGTCGAAGAGCCTCTCGTCGACGCTCCCCGCGGGCGATCCCTATTTCGACACCGTCCGCGACATGCCGCTCGTCGACAAGATGATCGCGGAAGGGTTCACCGGCCGCAAGGGCAAGGGCGGCTTCTACCGCTTCGACAAGGCGACGCGCACCAAGCTCTCGCTCGACCTCGCGACCGGCGACTATCGCCCCGAGGCCAAGCCCGCCGAGCTGCCCGGCAAGACCGGCAAGGATCTCGCCGCGCTGATCGCCGAGCCCGGCAAGATCGGCACCTATGCCTGGACGATCCTCGGCAACACGCTGTCCTACGCGGCGATGCTCGTCGGCGAGGCGGCGGACGATATCGTCGCGATCGATGACGCGATGAAGCTCGGGTACAACTGGAAATACGGGCCGTTCGAGCTGATCGACCGGATGGGGCCGGGCCTGCTCGCCCAGCGTCTCGCCGCCGAGGGCCGCGACGTGCCTGCGATCCTGACGACTGCGGGCGACCGTTCCTTCTACCGCGTCGAGAACGGCAACCGCCAGTATCTGACCACCGGCGGTGACTATGTCGACGTGCCACGCGCCGACGGCGTCGAACTGCTCGAGGACATCAAGCTGCGGTCGCAGCCCGTCCTGACCAACGCCTCGGCGTCGCTCTGGGACGTCGGCGACGGTGTCGCCGCGCTCGAATTCCACACCAAGATGAACGCGCTCGACGATCAGGTCATCGCACTCATCGAGGAAGCGGTTCCGGTCGTGCGCGAGCGCTTCAAGGCGCTGGTCGTCTATAACGAGGGCAGCAACTTCTCGGCCGGCGCCAATCTCGGCGCGGCGATGTTCGCGGTCGGTGCGGGCCTCTGGGACATGGTCGAGGCCAGCGTTTCGCGCGGCCAGCAGGCGTACAAGGCGCTCAAATACGCGCCCTTCCCCGTCGTCAGCGCGCCCGCCGGGCTCGCGCTCGGTGGCGGCTGCGAGATGCTGCTCCACTCGGACGCGGTCCAGGCGCATGCCGAGACCTATGCCGGCCTCGTCGAATGCGGCGTCGGTCTCGTCCCCGGCTGGGGCGGCAATGGCGAGATGCTCGATCGCTGGACGAAGTCGCGCACGCTCCCCAACGGCCCGATGCCCGCGCTGACCAAGGTGTTCCAGGCGGTCTCCACCGCGCAGGTCGCCAAGTCGGCGGCGGAGGCGAAGGAGATGATGATCCTGCGCAAGGACGACGGCATCACGATGAACCGCGATCGCCTGCTCGCCGACGCCAAGGCAAAGGCGATCGCGCTGGTCGAGGGCTATGTCGCCCCCGAGCCACCGACCTTCCGTCTGGCGGGCGCGAGCGGTCGTACCGGTCTGTCGATGGCGGTGTCGGACTTCCACAAGAAGGGCATGGCGACCGACTATGACGTGGTGGTCGCCGACCGTCTCGCCGAGGTGCTGACCGGCGGCGAGGCCGACCTCGTCGACACCGTCACCGAGGCGCAGCTCCTCGACCTCGAACGCGCCGCCTTCATGGCGAGCGTCAAGGACCAGCGCACCCAGGCGCGCGTCGTCCACATGCTCCAGACGGGTAAGCCACTGCGCAACTGAGACAGTTCCCCCGCGCGAGCGGGGGAACACCCGCGCATGACCAATTTTTCACCTGCCCGGATCAGTAAGAACACTTGACTATTGTTTGTACAAATCTAGGCGGGTCGACGACATGCCGTATACGGCAGCGGACTCGCGAATAGGTCGCGGGGCTCGCAAATACACTGGGTGACCGTACAGATGCGGCGCCCCGACACTAGGAGAGGATAGACGATGTCCCTGATGATGATCGCCGCGCTGCTTGCCGGCGCGCCCGCGACCGCCGACACCGTGGTCGGCCGCTGGCGGACCGAGACGCACAACGCCATCGTCGAGATCGCGCGCTGCGGCCCCTCGATCTGCGGCAAGATCCTGACCTCCGACGCGCTGCGCGCCAACCCGTCGATGAAGGACGCCAACAACAGCAACACCGCGCTGCGCAGCCGTCCGATCCAGGGCATGCAGATGCTCAGCGGCTTCAAGTCCGACAAGGACGGCGTCTGGAGCAGCGGCCAGGTCTACAATGCCGAGGACGGCAAGACCTATAGCGGCAAGATCACCCCGGTCGGCGCGAACCAGTTGAAGCTGCGCGGCTGCGTCTTCTTCCCGCTCTGCAAGACCCAGACCTGGACGCGCGTCCGCTGATCCCAGGTCCCTTTCATCTCCCCAAAAGTTAGCGTTCAGGAATTTTGTAAATGTCGTTTCGTACCAAGGCCCCGTTGCTGGCCGTGACCGCGCTCGTCTCCGCTTTCGGATGCGCCAGCACCGCCTATGCCGACGCCTTCTATCTCCAGGCGCAGTCGGCGCGCGGCGCGGGCCGGGCGTTTTCGGGTGAGGCCGCCGATACCGGCGCCGCGTCGCTCTGGTGGAACCCCGCCGCGATCGCCGGCATCCGCGACGGCAGCGCGACGCTCAGCGCCAGCGCGATCATCCCGCGCGGCGACGTGATCGACACCGGTTCGCAGATCTGCCGTCCGGGCGGCCAGCCCTGCGCCGCGATCAGCGGCCAGTCGAACTCGAGCGACCCGGTCAACAAGGGCGTCGTCCCCTCGGGTGCGGTCGCCTATCCGCTGACCGATCGGATCGCGGTCGGCCTCGTCGTCACCTCGCCGTTCAGCTTCACGACCAACTATGACGCCGACAGCTGGGCCCGCTACAGCGCGGACAAGACCCGCCTGCGCACGATCGACATCCAGCCCTCGATCGGCGTCGAGCTGACCGACTGGCTCCGTGTCGGCGGTGCGCTCAACGTCGAATATACCGACGCGATCCTCAGCAACGCGCTCCCCAACGTCTCCGCGGCACAGCCCGACGGCCGCCAGGAACTCAGCGGCGACGGCTGGGATCTCGGCTGGACCGCGGGCGTCCAGCTCCACAACGATTTCGCCACCGTCGGCGTCACCTACAAATCGAGCATCCGCCACAAGCTGAAGGGCGACCTCGTCGTCACCGGCCTGCTCGGCCCGCTCGCCGGCGGCAACACCGAGGTCTCGGGCGCGACCGCCGAGTTCAACACCCCCGGTCAGGTCATCGTCGCGGGCCGCGTCCGCGCCACCGACCAGCTGACGCTCAACGCCCAGGTCATCGCGTTCAACTGGAGCAAGTTCGATACGATCGATCTCGGCGCACCGCTCAACACGTCGATCCCGGAGAACTACCGCGACAGCTGGAGCCTCGCGGGCGGTCTCGACTATGACGTCACGCCCAAGCTGACCGTTCGCGGCGGTGTCCAGCGCACCAAGACGCCGACCCAGGACGGCCAGCGCGACGCGCGCGTCCCCGACGCCGATCGCTGGACCTATGCCGCCGGCGCCTCCTACCAGGTGACGCCGCGCATCGCGGTCGACGCCGCCGCGCAATATGTCGACTTCGAGAACACGACGATCGACCGCGCCACGCTCGTCGCGGGCAGCATCATCCGCACCAACGGCGCGCTCCGCGACGCCAGCGCGATCGTCACCTCGCTCGGCGCCCGCGTCTCGTTCTGACGCTAACCGCCCCTCCCCATCTCGGGGAGGGGCACCCTATCCCTTCATCCGGATCGTCAGCCCCGACACCGCGAGATCCACCGTCTCGACCGCAGCCGCGACCCGCTGGTTCAGCATCCCGGCCAGATCGCGGAACCGCCGCGCCATCGCATTGTCGGGCACGATCCCCATCCCGACCTCGTTGGTGACCAGCACCAGCCGCCCCTCGACGCGACCGATCGCATCCAGCAGCGCGGCGATCGCCGTCTCCGCATCGGCCTCCGCCAGCATCAGGTTCGACGCCCACAAGGTCAGGCAGTCGACCAGTATCACCCCGTCCGGCGCATCCGCCTCGACGATCGCCTCTGCCAGCGCGAGCGGCGCCTCGACCGTCCGCCACCGTTCGTCCCGCTCGGCGCGATGCCGCGCGATCCGTTCGGTCATCTCCCCGTCGAAAGCCTGCGCGGTCGCGATATAGACCAGCGCGTGGCCACCTGCCGCCTCTCCCCCCGCCTCTGCTAAAGCCTGCGCATGGCGGCTCTTGCCGGAGCGCGCACCGCCGGTCACCAGCACCGTCTTTCCAAACCCCTGCACGACCGTCTCCTCCATCGCCTCTTGCGCTATCCCCGGCGAATGGCGAAGGCCAGCAGCAACGCCGCGGCATCGCCGGCGCAGGGGACGCATGTGCACGCGCTGATGGAACATGGCGGCCGGATCGACAGCGCGCAGGCGCTGTACCCGCACGCGCCGCGTCCCTGGCTCGACCTGTCGACCGGGATCAACCCCTGCGCGTGGGAGCCGCCCGTCGATCTCGCGGTCGACCTGCGCAACCTCCCCTCGCCCGCCGCGCTCGCCATGCTCGAAGCCGTCGCCGCGCGCCATTTCGGCGCCGACCCCGCGCGCGTCGTCGCGCTGCCCGGCACCGAGATCGGCCTCCGCCTGCTCGGCGCGCTCGGCCTGCCCGCCCCCGCCCGCCATGTCGGCCCCAGCTACGCGACGCACGAAGCGGTCTTCCCCGCGCGTATCTCGATCGACAGCCTCGCCGACGAAGCGGCCAGCGGCGGCACCATCCTGCTCGCCAACCCGAACAACCCCGACGGCCGTCTGGTCAGTCCGGACGCGCTTCGGCCAGTAATCGACCGGCTCCGCGAGCATGCAGGCTGGCTGGTCGTCGACGAGGCCTTCGCCGACACGCTCCCCGACGCCGGCCTGGCCTCGCATCTGTCCGCAGAAGATCCAGTCATCCTGTTCCGATCATTCGGGAAGTTCTTCGGACTCGCCGGCGTGAGGCTCGGCTTCATGATCGCACCGCCCGGCATCGTCGCGCGGGTCCGCGACCGTCTGGGCAGCTGGCCGATCTCCGCCACCGCGCTCGCGATCGGCACAGCCGCCTATGCCGACCGAGCCTGGATCGAGACCACCCGCGCACAGCTCGTCACCCGTGCGGCCGCGCTCGACGCGATGCTCCTCCGCCACGGACTCACCGCGACGGGCGCCTGCCCGCTCTTCCGCCTCATCGCAACAGACGACGCCAAGCCCCTGTTCGAGCGCCTGAATATGGCGGGCATCCTGACCCGACCCTTCACCTATGACCCCCGCTGGCTGCGTCTCGGCGTCCCCGCCGACGCGGCCGCACTGGCGCGTCTCGACACGGCGCTCGCGCATGGCTGACCCCGTCGCGCTCATCGCCCTCGCACTCGACGCCGCGTTCGGCTGGCCGGAACGGCTTTACCGTCGGATCGGTCATCCCGTCGGTGGGATCGCCGCGATCATCGGCGGCCTCGAAAAGGCGCTCAACCGTCCGTCATGGCCAGACGCGACACGCCGCATCGCCGGAATCGCGACGCTCGCGATCACGCTCGCGGTGACGGGCGGGATCACCTGGGGCGCGACCTGGCTGATGACGACCTATCTCGGCGGCTATGCCTGGATCGGCATCGGCCTTCTCGCCGCCCCCGGTCTCGCCCAGCGCAGCCTCAACGATCACGTCGCCCCGATCGCCGCCGCACTCCGCACGGGTGACGTTCAGGGCGCGCGGATCGCGGTCGGCAAGATCGTCGGTCGCGACACCGACCGGCTCGACGCCGCCGGCATCGCCCGCGCCGGAATCGAAAGCCTTGCCGAAAGCTTCTGCGACGGCATCGTCGCGCCGCTGTTCTGGCTGCTGATCGGCGGGCTCCCCGGGCTGTGGATCTACAAGGCGATCAACACCGCCGACAGCCTGATCGGTCACCGCGAGCCACGCTGGCGCACGTTCGGCTGGGCCTCGGCACGGATCGACGACCTCGCCAACTGGATCCCCGCGCGGATCAGCGGCGCCTTGCTGTGCCTCGCCGGTCCCGGCGGCTGGTGCGTGATGCGGCGCGACGCACGCAAGCACGCCTCGCCCAATGCCGGCTGGCCCGAGGCAGCGATGGCGGGCGTGCTCGACCTCCGCCTCGCCGGCCCGGTCAGCTATGACGGCGTCACCCAGCTGAAGCCCTGGATCGGCAGCGGCCGCCCCGCCGCCACCGCCGCCGACATCGCCCGCGCGCTTCAGGTCTATCGCCGCGCCTGCCTGCTGCTCTGGATCGTCACGGGGGCGCTGCTATGGGTGCGGTGATGCTCCAGGGCACCGGCTCGGACGTCGGCAAGTCCGTGCTCGTCGCCGGCCTCTGTCGCGCGCTCGCCAATCGCGGGCTCTCCGTCCGGCCCTTCAAGCCGCAGAACATGTCGAACAACGCCGCCGTCACCGCCGATGGCGGCGAGATCGGCCGCGCCCAGGCGACCCAGGCGATCGCCGCGCGCACCACGCCGACCACCGACATGAACCCCGTCCTGCTCAAACCGCAGGGCGACCGCAGTTCGCAGCTCGTCGTCCACGGCAAGGTCCGCGGCATCCTGCGCGCGAGCCGCTGGCGCGAGGGACGCGAGGGGCTGATGGACGACGTGCTCGCCAGCTATCACCGGCTCCGGGCGCAGGCGGACATCGTCGTCGTCGAGGGCGCGGGCAGCCCCGCCGAGATCAACCTGCGCGCCGCCGACATCGCAAACATGGGCTTCGCGCGCGCCGCCGGCGTCCCCGTCATCCTGATCGGCGATATCGACCGGGGCGGCGTCATCGCCTCGCTCGTCGGCACGCGTGCGGTGATCGATCCCGCCGACGCCGCGATGATCCACGGCTTCCTCGTCAACAAGTTTCGCGGCGACCCCGCGCTGTTCGACGACGGCTATCGCGCGATCGAGGCGCGGTCGGGCTGGCGCGGCTATGGCGTCATCCCCTGGCTTCCCGAGGCCGCCCGCCTGCCGAGCGAGGATGCGGTCATACTCGAACGCCGCCCCGGTCACGACCGGCAGGACGGCCAGGTCGTCATCGCCTGTCCGATCACCCCGCGCATCGCCAATTTTGACGATCTCGATCCGCTGCGGCTCGACCCCGGCGTCACGTTGGTCATGGTCCCGCCCGGCGAACCGATCCCCGACGCCGACATGATCATCCTCGCGGGCTCCAAGGCGACGATCCCCGACCTCGCCTTTCTCCGCGCGCAGGGCTGGGACATCGACATCCACGCGCATCGCCGTCGCGGCCGCCCGGTGCTCGGGCTTTGCGGCGGCTATCAGATGCTCGGTCGCAGCATCGCCGATCCGGACGGGCTGGAGGGGCCCGCCGGTATCGCCCCCGGGCTCGGCCTGCTCGACGTCGCGACGATCCTGTCCCCCGCCAAGACGCTCGAGCGCGTCGCCGGCACCGCGATCGGCGCACGGTTCGACGGCTATGAGATCCATATCGGCGAAACCACCGGCCCCGACACCGCGCGCGCGCTCACGACCCGCGACGATGGCCGCCGCGACGGCGCGGTCAGCCCCGACGGGCTCGTCTCCGGCAGCTATGTCCACGGCCTGCTCGGCCTCGCGGATCAGCGCCGCGCGTGGCTCAGCCGGCTCGGGGTCGGTGCGGTAGGGCCCGACCATGCGGCGTCGATCGACGCCGCGCTCGATGCGATTGCCGAAACGCTCGAACGCCATCTCGATATCGATGCGCTGATCGCGCTGTCGAAGCTCGCGGGCTCAGACGCGGCCGGCAATGGCGAGCGCGACTAGCATCCCGGTCTCGACGAATTCGATCCCCGCACCGTGGCAATCGCCTGAAACGCCGCCGACCCGCCGGATCAGCCACCAGCCGAATACCGCGATCAGTGCAGGGGCCCCTGCAACGGCATGCACAGGCACCCCTAAACACCCTGTTACGCACCCCCAAAAGACCAGATCGTGCACCCTGATCTTCCCTGCCACCATCCCTCCCAGCCCGCCCTCCCGGAGCAGCGGCACCCACCGCGCCCAGCATAACGGCCCGATCCGCGCGAGCATCGGGACGAGAATCACGACCGCCCATCCCTGACTCGAAACGGCATGCAATAAGACAAGTTTTGCAAGGAGTTGCAGCGCGATCATCACAACACCGAAGCTGCCGATATGCGGATCCGCCATCACCGCGATCAGCCGGTCGCGGTCGCCATGCGCGGCACCCAGCCCGTCCGCCAGATCCGCCAGCCCATCCAAGTGCAAAGCCCCTGTAATCGCTACCCAAATAGTCAGCGCGGCGAGCGCACCGGTCCACGGATCGACCTGCGCGCCGACCCACCCCGCCGCCGCGACGACCACCCCGATGCACGCCCCGACGACCGGGTACCACCGGATCGCGGCGGCAAAATCCTCAGCGTTCGCAGCGACTTGCGGCATCGGCACGCGCGTCAAAAAGCCGAAGGCGACGACCAGCCGCTTCACGAAACCGGATCAGTCTGCAGCGCCACGATCTGCGCCGTCCGGTCCGGCCAGATCCGCAAACTAATCAGCGCCGCATAAGGCAAATCGAATGCCCAGAGCTCGCGCTGGCCGAACTCGCACAGCGTTTTCAGCGCCGCACGGATCGCCCCGCCATGTGTCACGATCAATGAGGTTTCGGGTGTAAGATCTTCTATCGCATCGGTAACTCTTGCGACCAGATTGCTCCACCGTTCCCCACCCGGCGGCGGTGCACCATCCGGATCGTCCCAGAACCGCTGCAACGCCGCAGCGTCGATCTCCGCCGCAGCCAGCCCGTCCCAATCCCCGAAATCCAGCTCCCGCCACCGCGCATCGGTCGTTGGAGCCAGCCCCCGCTCCCGCCCGATCGCATCCGCAACAGCCTGCGTTCGCATGAGATCAGAACAGACGATCTTCTTGAAATTCAGCGGTTTTACCCGAGCCATACAGGCCGCCATTCCCTCCGCCGTGACCGGACTATCGGTCCGCCCCAGCATCCGCCCGGTTAGTTCAGGCGCGCCATGC
Organism: Sphingomonas aerolata; assembly: GCF_023935825.1. Lineage (NCBI taxonomy): Bacteria > Pseudomonadati > Pseudomonadota > Alphaproteobacteria > Sphingomonadales > Sphingomonadaceae > Sphingomonas > Sphingomonas aerolata. The sequence continues at coordinate 2,497,868 of NZ_CP098762.1, forward strand.
CGCAGCAGGTGGAGCAGGAACGGCGCACTCACGCCACCGACACCCCCGCCTCGGCAAACGTCGCCATCCCGTCATGCGCCGCCAACGCCGACCGGATCACTCCCACCGCAACCGCCGCCCCGCTTCCCTCCCCCAACCGCATCCCAAGTCTCAGTAAAGGCTCGAGTTTCAGCGCGGCGAGCAACCGCTCATGCCCTGGTTCGGCCGAACAATGCCCCGCAATGCAGTGCTCTGTGATGCCAGGATACGCCGCCGCAATCGGTGCGATCGCCGCCGACGAAATGAATCCGTCGAGCACCACCGGCACCCCCGCCAGCCGCGCCGCCACCACCGCGCCGGCGATCGCGACGATTTCACGCCCCCCCACCCGCCGCAACGTCTCGAACGGCGTACGCGGGAAATCATCATGCCGCCCAATCCCCGCCTCGACCACCGCGATTTTCCGCGCGATTCCCGCCACATCAACCCCCGTCCCCGGGCCAACCCAGTCCGCGGCGGTTCCGCCGTAACTGCGCAGACACAGTGCTGCGGCCGACGTGGAATTCCCGATCCCCATCTCACCCACGACAAGCATGTCGAGCCCCGGCACGACGACGTCGGCACCGATGTTGAGTGCGGCGAGACACGCGGCTTCGTCCATCGCCGGTGCCGTCGTGAAATCCGCCGTGGGGGTTTCCAGATCGATGTCGGCGATGATCAGCTCGAGCCCGACGGCATCCGCCAGCGCATTGATCGCCGCGCCCCCACGACGGAAATTCTCGACCATCTGTGCGGTCACGGAGACCGGGAAAGCGCTCACCCCGTGCACCGCAACGCCGTGATTTCCGGCGAAAATCGCCGCCCGCGCACGCTCGAACCGCGGCCGCTCGCGCCCCTGCCAGCCCGCCATGAAGACCGCGAGGTCTTCAAGTCGGCCAAGCGATCCCGGTGGCTTGGTCAACTGTGTTTGCCGCAGCGATGCGGCCCCTCGCGCGGCTTCGTCTGCCGCAGGAAGAGCCCCCAGCGCCGCGTCGAACGCCGCGACCGTCGGGAACTGCCTCACTGCGCGACATAGCCGGCGGGGGGCGTCCGGGTGATGAAATGCCCCTTGATCCCGGCGGGCCACTGCCGAAACGGCACCTGCCCCTCCGCACTCTCCGCATGCAGCACGGCATAATCGAGGATCGCTCGCGCAGCCTCCTCATCCGGCGTGAAGCGCCCCAGCACATAGCCGATCTTCGCGGGCCCACGAACATGGATGGTGCAGAAGTCCTGGCAGGCGAACAGGCACGGCATCGCCTGCACCGCAATCCCGGCATAGCGCGGATCACTCGCCTGGACCGCCTGCAATGCTGCGACGAGTCTTGCACCGCCCCGCATGCCCTCGGCATCGTCCTTCGCATCGGTGGAAGCGCGGCAGGTGCTGCAGGCGACGACGGCCGCCCCGTCTTCGGCGGGAACCAGTAGATTTGGCATTGAAACCCCATGACATACGCGCCCGCGGCACAAGCCGCAGGCTGGTTATGTCGTCGCGCGGGTTTACCCCCGTCCGCTCGGCGCACCCTGGCCGGACGAAAGACGACCGCGACGGGCAGGTCTCCTGGCTCACGGGTCACAGCCCTTCGCGCCGCCTTCTCGGGACCGGGATCCCAATGGCATGATGGCACGATGGCTCGCCGCTTACAGTTGCAGGGGCAGCCGGGGTTCTCCCGTTCCCTTTTCATCCCCGTCGCCGGGGAACCTGTCGCGGTCAGAGGAATAGGCCGGGCAAGCGGCCCGGGTCAATCGCCCTGCGCGTTGTCACGCGTCAGCGCTACCACGACCGGTACGCCCTCGATCGATCCGAACCACGCCCGAACACCATAGGTCTCACGCAGCCGCGCCGGCGTCAGCACTGCCGAAGGCGCGCCGTCGGCGACGAGCCGGCCCGCGTCGAGCACGAGGATACGATCGCAATAGCGTGCGGCGAGCCCCAGATCGTGCAGTACCGCAATTACCAGGACGCCCCGCGCGGCCTCCGCCCGCAGGATCTCCATGACTGCGATCTGATGCGCGGGATCGAGCGACGCGAGCGGCTCGTCGACGATCAGCGCCGGCGCCTCCACCGCGAGCGCCCTTGCCAGCAGGACGCGGGCCCGCTCACCCCCCGAAATCTCGGTCGCGACACGCGCGGCAAGCGAGGTCACGTCCGCCGCCGCCATCGCACGGGCAATCGCGGCATGGTCGTCCCGTGAGATGCGGGACAGCGGTGCGAGATGGGGCAATCGGCCCAGCGCGACGAGACGTTCGACGCTCAGCGGCCAATGAAGATTTTGACCCTGCGGCAGATACGCGACAGTCTGCGCAATCGCGCGTCGCGAGCGCTCCGGCAGCGGAACGCCGTCGAGCAGGATCGCCCCCGTAGCGGAAACCAGCCCGAGCAGCGCCTGGACCAGCGTCGATTTGCCCGCCCCATTGGGGCCGACGATCCCGATGAGCGCGCCGCCCTCTGCCGCGAAGTTGACATCGTCGACCACGACCCGCCCGGCACGGCGGACGCTGAGGCGGTCCGCGGAGAGGGCTACCACAGCCGCCGCTCGCGGATGAGGTGGACGAGGAACACCGGCACACCGAGAAACGCGGTGACGACCCCGAGCTTGAGTTCGTTCGACGTCGGGATCACCCGGACCAGTACGTCGGCGAAAGTGAGCAACGCGGCCCCGCCCAGTGCGGAGGGGAGCAGGATCGCCGATGGCGAACGATCGGTCATCGGCCGGACGAGATGCGGGACGATCAGGCCGATGAACCCGATCGCGCCCGATACCGCAACCGCCCCGCCGACCCCGATCGCCACCCCGACCAGCATCCGCATGCGCGTCCGACGCAGATCGACGCCTAGCGCGCGTGCGCCATCCTCGCCGAGCGTCAGCGCGTCGAGCGCATGGCCGTCCCAGGCGACCAGCACCATGCCGAGCGCGATACAGGGCAGCGCCAGCGCGACATGGCTGAACGACCGGTCTTCGAGCGACCCGAGCAACCAGGTCATGATCTCCATCGCTGCAAATGGGTTGGGGGACAGGTTCAGCGCCAGACTGACCCCCGCGACGGCCAGCGTTCCAACCGCAATCCCCGCGAGGATCAGTGACAAGGCGCTTTGCGACCCGGCCGCCAGCACGAACAGCAACCCCAGCGCCGCGAACGCCCCGGCGATCGCCACGATCGGCAGCATCGCCGGATGAAGCTCCGCCAGCCCGAAATACAGCGCGATCACCGCGCCCAGCGATGCGCCGTTCGACGCGCCCAGCACCGATGGCTCGGCCAGCGGATTGCGCAGGAATCCCTGCAGCGCAGCACCCGACAGCCCCAGCATCGCGCCGACCGCGAGCCCTAGGATCGCGCGCGGCAGCCGAAGTTCGAACAGGATCGCGCGTTCGATCGGATCGCCCTGCCCGCTGAGCGCCCGCACGACATGCGCCAGCGGGATCGCCGCGCTACCCACCGCGACCGACGCGGCGCCGGCCAGCAGCGCAAGCAGCGCGAGGCCACCGACCAATCGCGCACGCGTCACGCGTTCCATAGTGCCAGATCCCACCGCATCGATTTCCGCCTAGCGCATAAGCGCCCGCTGCGGCAGGGCTTTGCGTATGCGCCGCCGCCGTCTCCTGACCATCCTGATCATCGCTGCCGCTGGCGCATCTGCTGCGGCGGCAGCGCCTCGACCGCCGGCGCGTATCGTTTCGCTCAACCTGTGCGCTGACCAGTATCTTCTGGCGCTGGCCGACCCCGCGCAGATCGTCGCACTGACCCGGTTCGCGCGTGATCCGAACATGTCCGCGGCCGCCAACGCCGCGCGTACCATCCCAGTCAGCCGTGGCAGCGCCGAAGACGTCCTGATGCTCCGCCCCGATCTCGTGATCTCCTCGCCGTTCCGACGCCAGACGGTCGCCGCAGTTCTCGCCGGCCGGAACGTCGCGACGCTCGATCTGCCCCCCGCTGACAGCTATACCGCGATCGTGACGCAAGTCCGGCAGGTCGCCGCAGCCATCGGGCACCCCGATCGCGGCGAAACGCTGATCCGCCGGATGGACACCGCGCTCGCACGATTGCCGCGCGCCCCGGGAGGTGGTCGTACGGCGGCCTATTATCAGCGTCGGGGTTTCCTGACCGGTACCGGCACGCTCGTCGACGAACTGATGCAGCGTCTCGGGCTGGCCAATCTCGCGACCCGGCTCGGCAAGCCGGCACTTTCGCAACTGTCGCTCGAACAAATGGCGCTGGCACGCCCGGACTATCTCGTCGTTGAGAGCGCCACCGACCGCGTGACCGATCAGGGCACCGAAATGCTGCATCATCCGATTCTCGACGGGATTCCCCGTCTGCGCATCCCCGAGGCGTGGACCGTCTGCGGAGGTCCCGCCTATGTGCTCGCCGCGCAAAGCCTCGCGGCGCAGTTGCGCACGCAGCGTCCAGCTAGTCCTCGCCGCGACCGTTAGAACTCAACGCCGGCCTGGGCCTTGACCCCGCCCCGGAACGGATGCTTGACCTGCCCCATCTCGGTGACGAGATCCGCCGCGGCAATCAACGCCTCGGGCGCGTTGCGTCCCGTCGCCACGACATGCGTCATCGCCGGTCGCGCCGCGAACCCCGCAAGCACCTCGTCGAGTGGCAGATAGTCATAGCGCAGGACGATGTTGATCTCGTCGGCGATGACCATCGCATAGCTCGGGTCGAGGATCATTCGGCGGACCTCGTCCCACCCTTCGCGCGCCACCGCGATATCGCGGGCCCGATCCTGCGTATCCCAGGTAAAGCCCTCGCCCATCGGCTTGAATTCGACCAGATCGGGAAAGGCGTCAAAGATGACCTTCTCGCCGGTCGTCATCGCACCCTTGACGAACTGTACGATCCCGACCTTTCGCCCATGCCCCATCATCCGCACCGCCATGCCAAGCGCCGCGGTGGTCTTGCCCTTGCCCGGTCCGGTGTGGACCATCAGCAGGCCCTTCTCGATCGTCTTGGCCGCGACGATCTTGTCCTGGACGACCTTCTTCTTGGCCATCCGCGCCGTGTGCTCCGCCTCGCTCCGCATCAGAATGCTGCCTTCACGCCGACATAGGCGCCGCGCCCCTGGCCAACATAGCTGAACACCTCCTCGTACCGCTCGTCGAACAGGTTTTCGACCCGACCGAAAACCGACAGCCCGGGCGTCAACTTGTACGCCGCGTTCAGGTTGACGAGGACATATTCCTGGAGCGAGACGCGGACCGGGACATAGCTCGGATCGGTATAGGCGTCGTCCTGCTGCCGGCCATTATACCGAACGGTGAGCGTTGCCGAGGCGCGCTGGTCGCGGCTGAACGCAGTCATGTTGACGCTGCCGATATGGTTGGGTCGCCGGATCTCCACGCCCCCGTCCTCGCGCGCCTTCAGATAGGTATAGGCGAGGTCGAAGCGCAGCTGCGGAATTGGCTGGGCTGTAGCAAACACCTCGACGCCATGCTGCGTCGATCGCGTATTGCGGTTGCCGGGCGTCGCGACGAAGTCGGGGGCAGGATAGGTGGTAAAGATCTCGTTCGTCAGCCGACTGTCGAAATAGGTCGCGCCGATCGTCGCACGATCCCCCCCGAAAGCCTGTTCGACCCCGGCTTCCCACCCCTTTGACTTTTCGGGCTTGAGGTTCGGATTGCCGATATAACGACCGTCGGAATAGCCGAAGAGATCGAAGTAGCCGGGGTTCTTCACGCTGGTACCGTAGGCACCGCGCACCCGCGTTCCGGTCGCAAAACGATAGCTCGCCTGCGCGCGGTAGGTGGTGGTGTCGTCGAACCGGTTATTCTCGTCGCGCCGCACCGATCCGCCGATCGCTAGCGCGTCGTCGATCACGACGTCATACTGTCCGACGATCCCGACATTGTCGGTGTGCCGCCGCCCTGTGAAGACGAACTCCGAAGAGACCGGACTAAGTGTCTGAAATTCCTCACGCTCGACATCGACTGCGGCGGTCAGCCGATGCCGGATGCGATCAGTGCCGAACCGGAAGGTGCTTTCGAACGATCCCTTGTACCGCCGTCCCTTGTTGCCGAAGCTCAAGGCATCGTCGACCAGCGCCCGGCGTGTCGTATCGGCAAACTGGCCGCTGAGCGCATTCGTCCAGCGGCCATCCGCCAGCGCGAGTTCGGCGCGAACCAGCCCGTAATATGCCTCGACCGTGCTGCGCGCGCCGGGCGTATCGACGATCGTGCCGAACTGCGGGCCGCTCAATGCCGTGTCGTTGCTGTCGGCATCGGTATAGCTATAGCGCCCGACGCCCGTGACCTTCAGCGTGTCGGTCGGCGACCAGCTCAGCTTGCCCGTCGCGCCGACGCTCTTCGCGCCGATGTCGCGCGATCCGCCCCGTGCGGTCGGCGTGCCGTCGGTGAGGTAGGTCGAGCTCGACAGCGCGTAATCGAGATTGCCCGCTACGCCCGCGACCCGGGCGCCTCCCGAAAACGTGCCGAACGATCCCCCTTCGGCCCGCAGTGATACGCCCGGGGCCTCCGCGCCGCTCAGCGTGAGATACTGGATGACGCCGCCGATCGCGTCGGACCCGTACAGCGCCGATTGCTGGCCGCGTAGCACCTCGACCCGGGCCGCCTCGTCGGCAATCAGCGTGCCGAAATCATATTCGCCCTGATAGGGATCGGACACTTCGATCCCGTCGATCAGCACCAGCACATGATTGCCCTCCGATCCGCGGATCCGGACCTGCGTCGTCCCCCCGACCGCGCCGGTCCGGCTAACCGCCAACCCTGGGACGTCGCGCAGCACGTCGGACACGATCCGGGTCTGCCGCTGGTCGAGCGTCGCTGCGTCGAGCACCGTCACCGACGCACCGATCTGATCGGCCGGAACCGCGTCGCCCGATCTCGATGCGGTAACCACCAGCTCAGCGCCGCCCGCTGCCGCCTCGCCCGTCGCCGCAGTAACCGGATCAGGCTCGGCCGCGGCCGGCGATGCAAAGGCCGTGGCGGTGGCGAGCGCCACAAGCGAAACGAAAATTCTGGTCATGAAACGATACCCCCGGCGTCACCAGCGACCGGCCGGGGCCTGCCGTCCGATGCTACGGACAGCCGGCGCAACGCTTGGGGTGTACGCCGAACCGCACCCGCCACGCGCACCGATGCGGCCCCCGCCGCATGGTTCGTCGCTCAGACGGAGTACCGTGCCGCGGTCATCCCCTGGACCATGGCAAGAGCGACCGAGCGCCGGCAGGTCTCCTGGCTCACGGGTCGACGCCCGGTACGCGACCTTCCCGGGCCCTGCGCTTGCGCTCAGGCCTAGTGGTCGTCCCCCCGTGATGAAGGGACATGCGCACCGCACTCACCGCTTACAGTTGCAGGGACAGCCGCGGCATGAGGAGGACCGTCTCCCGCACCGCATTCCCTTTGAAGCCCCGAGGGGCACCGACGCGATCTGCGACCCCGGCCTTCACCGGTTTCGCAGGGCGACGGTAGCGCAGAAATTTCCTGCCGCCAATGGGCCTAAAGTCGCGCGAGGATCGCCCGCGCCTGACGTAAGTGCGGCGCATCGATCATCCGCCCATCAAGCTGCAGCGCGCCCGCCTCGGGAGCCGCCGCAAACGCAGCGACGACGGCGTGCGCATGTGCAACGGTCGCCGCATCCGGCGTGAACGCGGCGTTGATCGTGGCGACCTGCGACGGATGAATCGCCATCATGCCGGTAAAGCCGTCCCGGCTGCCGCGCGCGGCATAGGCTGCCAGCCCGTCAATGTCCGCGATTGCGGGATAGACCGTCTCGATCGCCGCGACGTCCGCCGCATGTGCGCCGAACAGCAGCAGCGATCGTACGAGCTTATAGGGTTCGGTATAGGATCCGTCGTCCTCCCGACTGGTCGCCGCGCCGATCGCCGCGGGCAGGTCTTCGGCGCCCCAGGTCAGGCCGCATAACCGGTCGTTGACTCGCGCATATTCGCCCAGTGTGAAGATCGCGGCAGGCACTTCGGTAGCGATCGGCAGGATCGGCGGACAGTCATCGCCATAAGCCTCGACCAACGCGAGGACGGTCGCGGGTCCGGTCGCCTTGGGCAGCATGATTGCATCGGCCCCCCTCGCGGCAGCGAGATCGTCGTCCAGCCACCCCGAGTCGAGGGGATTGATCCGCACCATCCGGACGACGTCGGTATGGTCCTGCAACGCGGCCCGGACCGCCTCGCGGGCAACGGCCTTGCGGGAGAGTGCGACCGAGTCCTCCAGATCGAGGATGATGGCATCCACCCCGCTCGCTGCGGCCTTCGCAAAACGCTCGGGCCGGTCTGCGGGCACGAACAGCAGCGAGCGCAACCTCATGCCGACGTCCGCAGCAGCAGCGCCGAGCGGAGGCACTGACAGACGATCTCGTCACGCTGGTTGATCAGCTGGTGCATGAATGTGACGATCCCGGCGTTCGGGCGTGACCGGCTGGGCTTAAGCTCGGCGACCTCGGTCTCGGCGCGCATCGTATCGCCGATGAAGACGGGTTTCGGATGCACGAGCTTGTCGTAACCGAGATTGGCGACGAGCGTCCCGAGCGTCGTGTCGCCAACCGACAGGCCGACCATCAGCGCGAAGGTGAAGGTGCCGTTGACGAGGATCTGGCCGAATTCGCTCGCCTTCGCCGCTTCGGCATCGAGGTGCAGCGGCTGCGGGTTGTGCGTCATCGTCGAAAACAGGAGGTTGTCGGTCTCCGTGACGGTGCGGCGGATTTCATGGACGATCCGGTCGCCGACTGCCCATTGGTCGAAATAGCGGCCGGCCATCAGTCATCCTTCTCGATACGCGCGAGCACCATGCCATCGCTCACCTGCCCGCCTTCGATGGCGGTCAGTTCGGCAACCGTCCCGTCGAACGGCGCGACGAGCGAATGCTCCATCTTCATCGCCTCAAGTGTCACGAGCTTCTGCCCCTTTGCGACACGGTCCCCGACAGCCACGTCGACCGCGATGATCCGTCCCGGCATTGGTGACAAGATCGCGCCATCCGCTGCCGCCCCCATCGCCGCGCCAGACGCACGCCAGGGCCGCAACTGCCAGGTCTGCCCGGCATCGGAAACGAGGGCGGCATCGACTGGTTCATGGACGCCGCGACCGTCGAGATCGATCGTCACGATGTCGTCATCGAGCAGGAACCGCGCCGTCTTCAAAGGTCCCGCGTTGAGGCGAAAGCCCGCCATCGGTTCGATGCGTACGAGCGCGCGCGCGGCCGCGATCAGCGCTTCCTCGCTGGGCTGCGCCGGGGGCATCAGCGCCGCACCTTCGCGGGCGATCAGCCCGGTATCGAGCGTTCCCGCGACAAATTCCGGATGGTCGAGCGCCTGGACGAGAAAGCCCGCATTCGACCGGACCGGCCAGACGACCGCCTTGTCCAGCGCCTCCGCCAACGTCTCGCGCGCGGCTTCACGTGTGTCGCCCCAGGCAATCACCTTGGCGATCATCGGGTCATAATAGGGCGAAATGTCCGCCCCCTGTTCGACACCCGTATCGACCCGCGTCGCATCGCCCAGATCGAACGCCTCGAGCCGCCCGATCGACGGCAGGAAACCCTTGGCGGGATCCTCCGCATAGAGCCGCGCCTCGATCGCCCATCCGCGGATCGCAAGATCATGCTGCTGCAGCGGCAACGCCTCGCCGCTGGCAATCCGCAGCTGCCACTCGACAAGGTCCTGTCCGGTGATTTCCTCGGTGACGGGATGCTCGACCTGCAACCGGGTGTTCATTTCCATGAACCAGATCCGATCGGCGCGCAGGCCTTCGCTCGCATCGGCGATGAACTCGATCGTACCCGCGCCGACATAGTTCACGGCCTGTGCCGCGCGCACCGCCGCCGCGCAGATCGCCGCGCGCGTCGTATCATCCATGCCGGGCGCCGGGGCCTCCTCGATCACCTTCTGATGCCGGCGCTGCAACGAACAGTCACGTTCGAACAGATGGACGACGTTGCCTTGCCGATCGCCGAACACCTGCACCTCGATATGCCGCGGTGACAGGATATATTTCTCGATCAGCACGTCGGTATTGCCGAACGAAGCGGAGGCTTCGCGCTGGCACGACGCGAGCGCGTCGGCAAAGTCGGCGGACGCATCGACGCGGCGCATACCCTTGCCGCCGCCGCCCGCAACGGCCTTGATCAGGACGGGGTAGCCGATGGCATCCGCCTCGCGCTGGAGCCGATCGGGCGACTGGTCTTCCCCCAGATAGCCCGGTGTCACCGGGACGCCGGCCGCCATCATCCGCTGCTTCGCAGCATCCTTCAGCCCCATCGCTCGGATGCTGTCGGGATCGGGGCCAACCCACAGGATCCCTGCGTCGAGCACGGCCTGCGCGAATTCCGCATTCTCGGACAGGAACCCGTACCCCGGATGAATTGCCTCGGCGCCGGTGGCGAGCGCGGCGGCGATGATCCGTTCTCCGACCAGATAGCTCTCGCGCGCCGGGTTCGCACCGATATGCACCGCCTCGTCAGCGTGCCGGACATGCAGCGCGCCCGCATCGGCATCGGAATAGACCGCGATCGTGCGAATTCCCAACGCCCGAGCCGTGCGAATGATGCGGCAGGCGATCTCGCCGCGGTTGGCGATAAGCAGTGATTCGATCATTGCGCGGGGCATCCAGTGGTCCGCTTGGACCAGGTGATGTTGAGGATCTTCCACCGGCCCGCTTCCCGCACCATGTCGAAATGGTCGGTCCCGCAATGCGCGACCCGGCCGTCGATGGTGAAGACATAGGGCGACCATACCATCGCGATATCGCCATCGATATCCACCGCGGGATCCGTCAGGCGTTCCGCATATCGCTCCGGTCCGGGCTTCAGACCGGCGGCGAACTCGGACCAGCCGGTCCGGCGGACGATGCGCGTGCCGTCGGCCTTTTCTTCCACGGCCGTAGCGCCCCCCTCGGGGCGCGCTTGTGCGAGCAGTGCCTGGCCATCGCGGGCGGCCAACGCGGCGAACATCGCGTCGATCGGCACCATGACGCCGGCCTCCTCGGTCACCACGGCTGGCGGCAAGCCGGTCCCTTTGACGATCGGCTGGACCGGTGTGATTTGACCCGCGGCCAGCAGAAACGATAGCAGGATCATCGGCTTACATCCTGAATACACCGAACGCGGGGCGTTCGGCGATGGGAGCGTTGAGCGTCGCGGCGAGCGCGAGGCCGAGCACGTCGCGGGTCTGCGCGGGATCGATGATCCCGTCGTCCCACAGCCGCGCGGTCGCGTACCAGGGATTCCCCTCGTCCTCATATTTCTGACGAACCGGCGCCTTGAACGCTTCGGCCTCCTCCGCCGTCCAGTCGTCCGCGTCGCGGTGAACGGTGGCGAGGACCGAGGCCGCCTGTTCGCCGCCCATCACGCTGATCCGGCTGTTCGGCCAGCTGAACAGGAAGCGCGGCGAATAGGCGCGTCCGCACATGCCGTAATTGCCGGCGCCGAAACTGCCGCCGATCAGCACCGTGATCTTCGGCACGGTCGCGGTCGCGACTGCCGTCACGAGCTTTGCACCATGTTTGGCAATGCCTTCCGCCTCATACTTCCCGCCGACCATGAAGCCCGAGATGTTCTGGAGGAACAGCAGCGGTACCTTGCGCTGGCAGGCGAGCTCGATGAAATGCGCGCCCTTCTGTGCGCTTTCGCTGAACAGGACGCCATTGTTGGCGAGGATCGCGACGGGGAGTCCGTGGATATGCGCGAACCCGCACACCAGCGAGGTACCATAGAGCGCCTTGAACGCATGGAATTCGCTGCCATCGACGAGCCGTGCGATCACTTCGTGCACGTCATAGGGTGCGCGGACGTCGGACGGCACGACACCATAAAGCCCCTCGGCGTCGTATTTCGGGGCGCGCGTCGGTTGCCGGTTCACCGTGACAGGGACCTGTGGCGGCAAGGTCGAGACGATGTCGCGAACGATCGTCAGCGCGTGGTCGTCCGATTCCGCAACATGATCTACCACCCCCGACCGTCGCCCGTGCGTGTCCGCACCACCGAGGTCCTCCGCAGAAATCACCTCGCCCGTCGCCGCCTTGACTAGCGGCGGCCCAGCAAGAAAGATCGTGCCCTGCCCGCGGACGATGATCGTCTCGTCGGACATGGCCGGGACGTAGGCGCCGCCCGCAGTGCAGCTCCCCATCACACAGGCAATCTGCGGAATCCCCAGCGCCGACATCTGCGCCTGGTTGTAGAAGATCCGACCGAAATGCTCGCGATCGGGGAACACCTCCGCCTGATGGGGCAGGTTCGCTCCGCCACTATCGACGAGATAGATGCACGGCAGACGATTTTCCTGTGCGATTTCCTGCGCTCGCAGATGTTTCTTGACAGTCAGCGGGAAATAGGTCCCTCCCTTCACCGTCGCATCATTGCACAAAATCATGCACTGCCGCCCGGCCACGCGGCCGATCCCCGCAATCACTCCCGCGCCGGGGACCGCGTCGTCATACAGGCCATTGGCAACAAGTTGGCCGATCTCGAGAAACGGCGAACCCGGATCGAGCAAGCGCTCGACCCGGTCGCGCGGCAGCAGCTTGCCACGCGCAACGTGCCGGTCGCGCGACCGGACGTCCCCGCCGAGCGCGACGCGCGCAACGTCGTCGCGCAGGCGCTGGGCGAGTGCGCGGTTGTGCGCCGCATTCGCCTGGAACGTCTCGGCGTCGACCGAAAGCTTCGTATCGAGGACGGGACCGCTCACCGTTCACCCCGCCGCGACCTGATCCGCACGCTCATTGCATCACCTTGGGCGCGGCACCGATAAGTTCGCGTCCGATCAGCATCCGGCGGATCTCGTTTGTTCCCGCGCCGATGTCGAGCAGCTTGGCGTCGCGCATGAAACGCTCGACCGGCCAGTCCTTGGTATAGCCCGCGCCACCCAGAGCCTGGATCGATTCCAGCGAGACCTTCACCGCGCTCTCGCTCGCCAGCAGGATCGCGCCCGCTGCGTCGAACCGCGTCGTCTTGCCCGCATCGCAGGACCGCGCGACGGCATAGACATAGGCACGTGCGGAACTCAGCGCGACATACATGTCGGCGACCTTCGCCTGGATCAGCTGGAACTGGCCGATCGCGGTCCCGAACTGCCTGCGTTCGCGGACATAGGGGATGACCACGTCGAGACAGGCCTGCATGATGCCGAGCTGAATGCCCGCGAGCACCGCGCGCTCATAGTCGAGGCCCGACATCAGCACGCCGACGCCGCCATTCTCCGGTCCCATCACCGCGTCGAACGGCACGTGGCAATCGGTGAAGACGAGCTCGGCAGTCGGGGAGCCCCGCATGCCCATCTTGTCGATCTTCTGCCCGATCGCGAAACCCGGCATGTCCTTCTCGATCAGGAAGGCGGTGATCCCCTTCGATCCCTCGCCCGTCTTCGCATAGACGACGAGCGTATCCGCATAGGCCGCGTTGGTGATCCAGAACTTGGTGCCGTTCAGGACATAGCCGCTCTCGGTCCTCACCGCCTTCAGCTTCATCGACACGACGTCGGATCCCGCCCCGGCCTCGGACATTGCCAAGCTTCCGACATGCTCGCCCGACACCAGCTTTGGCAGATATTTCGCCTTTTGCTCGGCATTGCCCCAGCGACGGATCTGATTGACGCACAGATTGGAATGCGCGCCATAGCTCAAGCCGATCGACGCCGATGCGCGCGACACTTCTTCGACCGCGACAACATGCTCGAGATAGCCGAGCCCGAGCCCGCCATACTCTTCCTCGACGGTGATGCCGTGAAGCCCCAACTCGCCCATTGCCGGCCAGAGCTCGCGGGGAAACCAGTCGTCCGCATCGATCTTCGCAGCCAGCGGAGCGATCTTCTCCTTCGCAAAACGCTGCGTCGTGTCGCGGATCATGTCCGCGGCTTCGCCCAGCGCGAAGTCGAAATCTGGCGTCACGAAACTCTCCTTACCGTATTAATCCCGTGGCTTGCCGGGCTGTTCTCTTTACCGTTCTCGCCCGATGCTCAGCGAGGGTCAGGGACCGCAGCCGTCGCGCCGAGCGTCGTGATCACGCCGTCTACGACCGTGATCGGCCAGACCGCAAGCGCTTGACCCACGCAGGGGCCGCCGACGCAGCGGCCATCGTCGATTCTGAACAGTGCGGAATGCCATCCACAGACGATCAGGTCGCCATTCGGGCTCAGATAGTTGTCGAGGGCGCGCGCCAGTGGCAGTCCGGCGTGCGGGCAGCGATCGACATAGCCGACGACGCCGTCACCGCGCCGGACCGCAAAGCCGTGGAACCGCCCCGCGCGCATCTGCACGACATAGCCTCTCGACTGGCCGGGTGCGATCGCCTCGATCGACCCGAGCGCGATCCCGGCCGGCGTGGCGAACAGCCGCACCGACGACGGCGCATCGCTCACGGCACTGTCGTCGCCCGGCTGGCCCTGCATGTCCGTCATGACGTCGTCACGCGTCGACCGTGATCACCCCACGCCGGATCTGGTCGAGTTCAATCGACTCGTACAGCGCCTGGAAGTTGCCGTTGCCGAACCCCTCATTGCCCTTGCGCTGGATGACCTCGAAAAAGATCGGCCCGAACAGCGGTTCGGTGAAGATCTGGAGCAGCAGCCCCTCCTCACCGACATTGCCGTCGAGCAGGATCCGGTTGCGCCGCAGCCGCTGGAGATCCTCGCCATGGTTCGGCACGCGCTTGTCGACCAGTTCGTAATAGGTCTCGATCGTGTCCTGCAGCCGGACGCCGCGAGCCCGCAGTTTCTCGACGGTCGTGTAGATATCGTCGGTGGTCAGCGCGAGATGCTGGATGCCTTCGCCATTATAGTCGCGGATGAACTCCTCGATCTGGCTGTGGTCGTCCTGGCTCTCGTTCAGCGGGATCCGGATCGCGCGATCGGGCGCGATCATCGCCTGGCTGAACAGGCCCGTCGCCTTGCCCTTGATGTCGAAATATTTCTGCTCTTCGAACCCGAAAATCTGACCGTAAAAGGTCGACCAGGTCCGCATCTGCCCGCGCTTTACGTTATGGGTAAGATGGTCGAGCAGATCGAGACCGACCGAATTCTCGGCCTCGGCCTCTGCCGCGCCCGGGATCTGATCCCACGCATCGTACAAGCTGCCCGCGCCGCCATGACGGTCGACGAGATAGAGCAACGATCCGCCGATCCCCTCCAGCGCGTAGCTCTCGTCGCCCAGCGCGCCGCGCGACGCATCGGCCGCCTTCGCGCCGCGTGCCAGCGCAGCGTCGAAGGCCGCCTTGGCGTCCGCAACACGGAACGCCATGCCGTTCGCCGAAGGACCATGGTCGGCGCGGAACGTCGCGGCCTGCCCCGTCGGCTCGGCGTTTAGCAAGAGGTTGATGCGACCCTGTTTGTACCGGGTCACTGCCTTGGTCGGATGCCGGGACGCGGGCACGAAACCCAATTGCTCGAACTGTTTGCCCATCGCCGCCGGATCGGGCGATGTGAACTCGCAGAACTCGAAACCATCCAACCCCATCGGGTTGACGTCCATATGCTCCATGATGCGACAGCCTCTCACAGCTTTATAGTATCGTTGGATACCAACTGCGCGTTTGCGCAGATCGTGTCAACTGATACTATCCCGTGCCATGACCGCTTCATCCGACCGCCCACTGCTGCTCGACGACTTCATCCCATTCCGGCTGTCGTTCACGTCGAACCTCGTCAGCGACACGATCGCGCGCAGCTATGAATCGCTGTTCGGTCTCTCGATCCCCGAATGGCGGCTGGTCGCCGTCATCGCCGAAACCGGCGGCATCACCCAGGCGGAAATCGGTCATCGTACGCGCATGGATAAGGTTACGGTAAGCCGCGCGGCCATCGCGCTGGTCGAGCGCGGCCTTCTCGAACGGCGCGCCAATGCCAGCGACCGTCGCTCGCACCTGTTGATGCTCAGCGATGCCGGGCGCACGCTTTACGCTGCGGTCGCACCCAAGGCACGCGATCTGGAGGCGCGGATCTTTGCACAGTTCGACCCGGCCGAAGTCGCCGCGTTCACGGCGATGCTCCGTCGGATCGACGCGGTGACCAGCGCGCTCGATCAGCCGGCCCAGGGCGGTGACGGTGTCCACAACGTCCGCAAATAGTCGAGCAGCGCGACAACCGACGACGGCACTGCACCGCGCGGGTGCAGCGCGAAGATCCCCACATCCGCGCTCCCCTCGATCGCCGGCAGGACGCGAACGAGCCGCCCCGCCGCCAGATCACTGCTGACGTCCCACAGCGACCGCAGCGCGATCCCCACGCCCGACAGCGCGAGTTCTCTCACGACCTCGCTCGAATTCGTGCGCACGTGGCTCGCGGCATCGATCGTGAAATCGCCGTCAGACCCCGTCAGCCGCCACGGCATCTGCCCGCGCGCCGCGAGCAGCCGATGGTCACCCAGCGCCGCCGCGCTGCCGGGAATTCCCGCCATTTCGAGATAGGCGGGTGCGGCGCACAGGACCCGGCGGCTGTCGCCCAGCCGGTGCGCGTCAAAACCCGGCTCGACCGTCGGCGCGATCCGGATCGCGAGGTCGATACCCTCGCCGAGCAGGTCCGAAAAGCCGTCGGACAGGTTCAGTTCCAGCGCGATGTCGGGATGCGCATCGAGAAAAGGCTTGAGCCTAGGTGCGATATGCAAGCGCCCGAAAGACGTCGGCGCGCTGACGCGGAGCGGACCGCTCGGCCCGGCGGCCCGGTCGCCGACCCGCCCCTCGGCCTCCCGAATCGCGGTAAGGATTGCGACCATGTCCGCGTGATACCGCTCCCCTCGCGCCGTCGGCTCGAGCCGCCGCGTCGTACGATTGAGCAGCCGCACTCCGAGCCGCGTCTCGAGCCGGACGATCCGTTTCGATACCATCGCCGGGGAGATGCCGCGCAAGCGGGCAGCTCCGCTCAGGCTTCCTGTCGCGACGACGTCGACGAACAAGGCGGCATCCGGATCCATTCATTCCCCCAGTGATCGACAGCTTCAACACTTGATCGTCTACCGAACAGCCTGGCGGTCGTATAGGATGGTCGTCAGATAGGGAGAGAGCGATGACCGCGACGTCAGACGACATGATCGACAAGGCGGGGCTGCGTGTCGCCGCACCGCTGGCACGGTTCCTCGAAGACCAGGCGCTGCCCGGCACGGGAGTCGACCCGTCCGCCTTCTGGTCCGGAATGGCCGACATCTACGCCCGCTTCGGACCCGAAAATCGCGCGCTGCTTGCCCGCCGCGATGCGCTGCAAGCGAAGATCGACGCCTGGTACAGCGCGCTTGGCGGCCGCCCCGTCGATCCGGATGCCCAGGCGCGCTTCCTCCGTGAGATCGGTTATCTCGTTGAGGAGCCTGCGCCGTTCGTGGCGACCTCGACCCGCGTCGATGACGAGGTGGCACGGCTGGCAGGCCCGCAGCTGGTCGTGCCGGTCCTCAACGCCCGGTTCGTCCTCAACGCCGCAAACGCGCGCTGGGGCAGCCTGTACGACGCACTCTACGGCACCGACGTGATCCCCGGAACGCCGTCCGGTCGGGGCTATGATCCGGACCGCGGTGCACAGGTGATCGCCTGGGCCAAGGCGTTCCTCGATTCCAGCGTGCCGCTTGCGACGGGTTCGTGGACCGACTGGGACGGCAGCCCGCCCGTGCTGGCACAACCGGATCAGCTCCGCGGCCATGCCGGCAGCACGATCCTCTTGCGCCACAATGGCCTGCACATCGAGCTTGTCATCGATCGCGACCATCCGATCGGCGCGTCCGACCCCGCCGGACTCGCCGATGTCCGGCTCGAATCCGCGCTCACGACGATCGTCGACCTCGAGGATTCGGTTGCCGCGGTCGACGCCGACGACAAGGTCGCGGCCTATGCCAATTGGCTGGGCCTGATGAAGGGTGATCTGGAGGCGCAGTTCGACAAGGGAGGCCGGACGCTGACCCGGTCCTTGGAGGACGACCGGCGCTACATCGCGCAGGACGGGTCCGAAATCATCCTGCCGGGACGCAGCCTGTTGTTCGTCCGCAATGTCGGCCATCTGATGACCACGCCCGCAATCCGTCTGCCCGATGGGACGGAGGCGCCCGAGGGCATTCTCGACGGGATCGTGACCGCGCTGATCGCGCTGCACGATCTGAACGGCACCGGCCGCTTCCGGAACAGCCGCCAGGGTTCGATCTACATCGTCAAGCCGAAGATGCACGGCCCCGACGAAGCGGGCTTCACCAATCGGCTGTTCGACGCGATCGAGGATCTGCTCGGCCTCGACCGCCACACGATCAAGGTCGGCGTAATGGACGAGGAACGCCGCACTTCGGCCAATCTGGCCGCCTGCATCGCCGCGGTGAAGGACCGCATCGTGTTCATCAACACGGGCTTCCTCGACCGCACGGGCGACGAGATGCACACCGCGATGCGCGCCGGACCGATGATCCGCAAGAGCGAGATGAAGGCCAGCGCCTGGATCGCCGCCTATGAGGATCGCAATGTCCAGATCGGCCTCGCCTGCGGCCTCAGCGGTCGCGCGCAGATCGGCAAAGGCATGTGGGCCGCGCCCGATCGCATGGCGGACATGCTCGACCAGAAGATCGCGCACCCGATGACCGGCGCCAACACCGCCTGGGTCCCCTCGCCCACCGCGGCGACGCTTCACGCGACACATTACCACCGCGTTGACGTCTTCGCGCGACAGGCGGCACGACAGAGCGAGCCCGTCACACCGCTCGACACGCTTCTGACGATCCCGCTCGCACACGGCCATAACTGGTCCCCCGACGAGATCCGCGACGAACTCGAGAACAATGCGCAGGGCATTCTCGGCTATGTCGTGCGCTGGATCGACCAGGGCGTCGGCTGCTCGAAGGTGCCTGACATTCATGACATCGGCCTGATGGAAGATCGCGCGACCCTGCGGATCAGCTCGCAACATATGGCGAACTGGATGCTCCACGGCATCGCGACGCCCGCCGAGGTCGATGCCGCCTTTGTGAAGATGGCGGCCAAGGTCGATGCACAGAATGCTTCCGATCAGCACTATCGGCCGATGGCAGGGCACGAAGCAACCAGCCTTGCCTATCGCGCCGCGCGCGCGCTCGTCTTCGAAGGGCTTGATCAGCCGAACGGCTATACAGAACCCCTGCTCCACCGCTTCCGGCAGGAAGCAAAAGCAGCGCAAACTGGTAACAGTTGACACCATATTGGCCGGGGGCCATCGTCCTTGGCGAAACCCCCGGCCCCCGCGGCACGTCGAACAGGGGTGTGCGAGGAGAGTGTTACGATGGCCAATGACCCGGCCGCCACCGGCTATATTTCGGGTTTCGGCAACCATGTCGCGACCGAGGCCGTCGCGGGCGCGCTGCCCGTCGGGCGCAATGCGCCACAGCGACCGCCTTTCGGGCTGTACACCGAGCAGCTGTCGGGCACGGCCTTCACCGCACCGCGTCACGAGAACCGGCGGAGCTGGCTGTACCGCATGCGCCCCACCGCCGAACATCCGCCCTATGTCCGATATGACGGCGCCGCCCGCTTTGCCGCGGGCGCGCATGACGGTCCACTGGCGCCCAACCGGTTGCGTTGGGATCCGAGCGCACCACCCTCCCCGGGCACCGACCTAATCGACGGCATGACGACGATGCTTTCTACCCGCGATCCTGCGGATCTGGAGGGCGTCGCGGTCCACCTCTATGCCGCCAACCGCGACATGACCGCGCGGGTCTTTGTCGATGCCGATGGCGAACTGCTCTTCATCCCCCAGGCGGGGCGGCTCGAACTCCTGACCGAGCTCGGGCGGATCATGGTCGCGCCCGGCCAGATCGCGCTCATCCCGCGCGGTGTTCGTTTCCGGGCTTTGCTACCCGATGGGCAAGCAACGGGCTATGTCGCGGAAAACCACGGCGCGCTGTTCCGCCTGCCCGATCTAGGTCCAATCGGCGCGAACGGGCTGGCCAATCCGCGCGATTTCGAAACGCCGGTCGCCTGGTTCGAGGATCGCGACACGCGGTTCGAGGTAATCCAGAAATTCATGGGATCGCTGTGGTGCACGACGCTCGAGCACAGTCCGCTCGACGTCGTGGCGTGGCACGGCAATCTGGCGCCGTGGCGCTATGATCTCGCGCGGTTCAATACGATCAACACGGTGAGCTTCGACCATCCCGATCCGTCGATCTTCACCGTCCTGACCTCGCCCTCCGACGTACCCGGCCGCGCCAATGCCGATTTCGTCGTCTTCCCGCCGCGCTGGATGGTTGCCGAGGACACGTTCCGCCCGCCCTGGTTCCACCGAAACGTCATGTCCGAGGCAATGGGTCTGATCCACGGCGCCTATGACGCCAAGGCGGCCGGCTTCACGCCCGGCGGTCTGAGCCTGCACAATCTGATGGCAGGCCACGGTCCCGATCTCGATAGCTGGACCGCCGCTACGAACGCCGATCTCAAGCCGCACAAGATCGACGGGACCATGGCCTTCATGGTGGAGAGTTGCTGGCCCTACCGACCGACGCCGCATGCGCTGGAACATGCCCAGCTCGATTATGACGCTGTCTGGGCCGATTTCCCCAAGGCGGTGCTGCCGGCATGATCCTGCACGGCTATTGGCGGTCGACAACCTCCTACCGCGTGCGGATCGCGCTGAACCTGAAGCAGTGCTCCTATGAGCAGCGCACGCACGATCTCAGGACCGGCGCGCAGCGTGACGCGCGCTATCTCGCGCTTAACCCGCAAGGGCTGGTGCCCGCGCTCGACATTGGCGACGGCACGATCCTGACGCAGTCGCCTGCCATCCTCGAATGGCTCGACGCGACCTATCCGGCGGCGCCGCTATTGCCCGCCGATCCGATCGAGGCCGCGATCGTGCGCGGCATTGCGGCGACGATCGGGTGCGACATTCATCCGGTCAACAATCTGCGGATCCTTGATGCACTCAGGACAGATTTCGCCGCGACGCCCGATCAGGTATCAGCCTGGATCGCGCGGTGGATGACCGCGGGATTCGATGCGATCGAGCCACAGATCGCTCGCCACGGCGACCGCTATGCCTTTGGCGCCACGCCGACGCTGGCCGACTGCTATCTCGTGCCGCAGGTCTATGCGGCCGAACGCTTCGCCGTCGATCTCTCACGCTACCCCTGTCTGGCCACCGCCGCCGCGAACGCCGCGACCCTGCCGGCCTTCGCCGCTGCACATCCCGACATGCAGTCTGACCGTGACCCGCTATAGTATTGATATAGATTAGCACAAACGCGGTGCGAGTAGCGGACATAAAAGCCGAATTGATGCGTTTCTCACCGAATCGACGCGACCTAGATCGTGATCGCTGGTGAAGGGGTCGGAATGCGAATCGCGATTATTGCGCATCTCAAATATGCCATCCGCGAGCCTTTTGCCGGTGGCCTCGAAATGCATACGCACCTGTTGGCTACCGCGTTACGCCGACGTGGACATGCGGTCACAGTATTCGCATCGATGAAATCCGATCCGGCAATGGGGCTCGAGGCGATCTGCGACGAAACCTCGCTTCTCGAAACCGGCACCGCCGAAGCGCAGGACGTGACGTTCTTCCGCGAACACCATGCCTATCTGCGGCTGATGAGCATGCTAAGAAATCGACGGTTCGACGTCATCCACAACAACTCGCTCCACTATCTTCCCGTCTCGATGGCGGAAACGCTCGATACGCCGATGGTCACGACGCTGCACACACCCCCGTTCTGCTGGCTGGAAAGCGGCATCCGCCTCTGCAAGTCACCATCGATCCGCTTCGTTGCCGTATCTGATACGATCCGTAGTCTGTGGAGCCACGTGACGCCGATCGACCGGACGATCCCGAACGGCATCGACCTTGCGAGCTTCCCCTTCCAACCTGCCGCAAGTCCCGACCGCTATCTCGTCTGGTATGGGCGGATCGTCGCCGAAAAGGGCCTTCATCTGGCGATCGACGCGGCGAGGGTGGCAGGCTATCCGCTCCGCATCGCCGGACCGATCTCCGATCCGGATTACTATGCAGCCGAGATCCTGCCGCGGCTCGGCGCCGACGTCACGCATGTCGGGCATCTCGAGCATGCGGCACTCGGCGCGCTCGTCGGCGGCGCGAGTGCGTTCCTCTGCACGCCTCGCTGGGAAGAACCGTTCGGGCTGGTGGTCGCCGAAGCCCTCGCGTCCGGGACGCCCGTCGCCGCCTTTGCGCGCGGCGCGATTCCGGCGCTCCTCGACGAGTCCTGTGGCACGCTCGCACGCGCGGACGATGTCGCATCGCTCGCGGATGCCGCGCGGCGGGCGGTGCTGCTCGACCGCCGCGCCTGCCGCCTGCGCGCGGAGGCGATCTGCGACGCCGACGTCATGATCGACCGCTATGAGGATTTATACGAAGAGATGATCCAGCCGACACGCCACGCCGCACGGGGCCGCGCGTCTGACTATCCGATCACGTTGACGGGGGCGGCATGACGGACGCCCGCTTTTGCGTGTGCGTGCCCGCGCGTGACGAGGCAGACCGCCTGCCAATTCTGCTCGACGCCCTTGCGCGGCAGGACTTCGATGGACCGATCCGCGTCTCGATCTTGATCAATAACACCGTCGATGACAGCGTCGCCGCGGTGGCCCGGGCACAGGCCGCCTGGGGCGAGCGACTGCATCTCGCCGTAGCGTGCCACGATCTTCCGCCCGAGCGTGCGCACGCCGGCACCGCACGACGCCTGGCGATGGAGGCTGGCTTGGCACGCATCGATCCGGATCGCGGCGTTCTCATCTCCACCGATGCCGATACCCGGCCGCCGTCAGACTGGATCTCGGCGATGCTTCGCGCGATCGACGCGGGGCTTGATATCGTCGGCGGCCGGATCGTCGTCGACGATGCCGAACCGCTCGCCGCGGACATGGATGCGATGCAGGTCAAGCTCGACCGCTACTGGGCCTGTGTTCGCGCGATCGAGGACGACATCGATCCGTGCCGCTGGGATCCGGCGCCCCGTCACGGCGACCATACCGGCGCAAGCCTGGCGATTCTTGCCCCGCTCTACCGTGCGGCGGGCGGTGTCCCCGCTATCCCCGCCGGGGAAGACCGCGCACTGGTCGAGGCGGCGGTCGCGGCAGGCGGTCGGCTCGGTCATCCGATGAGTGTGTGGACCCGTGTGTCAGCGCGCACCATCGGTCGCGCGACCGGGGGCATGGCGGACCATATGCAGGCGCTGTCCGTCCGCGTGGCGCGCGGCGAGCCCACTTTTCTGCCGTCGTTCGATCAGTGGCGCGCACGCGCGGCGTGGCGACGGATGCGACGCGACCAGCCGGGCGGTGAGGCCGGGGTCGCGCGCGATGAACCCCTGCTCCCGCCAATGCGCTGCGACATGCCGCTGGGGCTCGACCGATGAGTGGCCCGACTGCACGGCCGGCCCCCGCTACGCCGTCCCTCGACCTCGTCGAGACGCTCGCGTCCTGCGGCGAGCGTTATGATGCCGC
This sequence comes from Sphingomonas aerolata, assembly GCF_023935825.1. Lineage (NCBI taxonomy): Bacteria > Pseudomonadati > Pseudomonadota > Alphaproteobacteria > Sphingomonadales > Sphingomonadaceae > Sphingomonas > Sphingomonas aerolata. The sequence goes on from NZ_CP098762.1 coordinate 2,521,234, forward strand.
CCCGATGTTTCCCGCGGACAGCATGGCAGCTCTGGTCCGCCACGGCCTGCACCGGCGGTTCGCCCCGCGGGAGCTTGGTGGGCAAGCCAATGGTGCACCGGATGAGCTGTTCGATGCGCTGCGGACGGTCGGACGCGGTGACCTTAGCGTCGGGCGGCTGTTCGAGGGCCATGTCAACGCGCTCGCGCTGTTCGACTGGTATGCATCGGCGGATCAGCTCGCTTGGCTCGATACCGAACTCGACCGCGGCGCCTGGTTCGGCGTCTGGGCGACCGAGCCTCCGCCCGGCGTCGCGGTAACCGACGGTCCTGACGGCCCTGTGCTCGATGGGGCCAAGCACTTCGCAAGCGGCGCCGGCGGTATCGATTACGCGATCGTCACCGCGCGTCCGGCGGCGGGCCAGCGTCCGATCGTCGTCATCCCGGCCGATGATCCCGTGCGTACCGACGCGTCCCGCTGGCGCGTGCGCGGCATGCGCGCGAGCATGAGTGGTCGCTACGAATGTTCGGGCTATCCCGCCGGCGTCATGCAGACGCTAGGCGCACCGGGCGACTATGACCGCGAACCCCGGTTCACCGCGGGCGCATGGCGGTTCCTGGCGGTTCAGCTTGGCGGCATGGAGGGGCTGCTGACCGAGACCCGGCGCGCCTTGTCCGACACTGCACGCGGCGATCCCGTCCAGCGTGCGCGCTTCGCCGAGGCGGTCGTTGCCGCGCGCACCGCCTATCTGTGGATCCGCGAGGCTGCGGGACGTGCCGCGCGTGAGGAGGCCGACGCCACCATCTTCGTCCAGATGACGCGCGGGGTCGTCGAACGTGCCGCGCTCGACGTCATGGAAGCCACCGCGCGTCTTCTCGGTACGCGCAGCGCGTTTGATGGTGAGCGTGCGGACAAGATCAGCCGCGACCTCAGCCTCTATCTGCGTCAGGCAGGCCCCGATTATGCGCGCGATCAGGCGGCGCTTGCCTGGCTCGACCGCGACGTCTGGGGCGCCGGCGACCGCTTGTGGTGACCCCCGCGACTGCACTGAGCCGAAGTCCTTGGCGCAGCGCGCGGTGGCTGGTGCTCGCGCCGCACGCCGATGATGAAACGCTCGGCACGGGGGCATTGATCGCCGATACGGCAGCGCGCAATCGCCTTGCCGGGGTGATGATCCTGACCGACGGATCGGGTTCGCATCCCTGCCCGACGCCGGCGGATCGTAGCGCGCTTATCCGGCGACGGCGCAGTGAGGCACGACATGCCGTCGCGCTGTTGACCGGCGAATGGCGGATCGTCCCGCGGTTTCTCGACTGGCACGATGCAAACCCGCACCGCCCCGAAAGCGCCGCGTTCCGTCGGTCCGTGCGGCAACTCGCGGCCCTGTTGCGCCGGCACGCGGTCGACGCGATCGCGACAACCGCGGCAGGCGAGCCGCATTGTGACCATGCCGCGTGCTTCACGCTTGCGGTGCATGCCGCGCGCGCGGCGCGCAGGCCGGTCGCGATTTTCGAATATGCCGTCTGGGGCGAACGCCCCGAAGGGAAGCGCGTCGTCCGCACCGCGGCGATGCCGACCGCCCGGCGCAGCGCCGCGCTCCGCGCGCACCGCAGCCAGTTGACTGGATTGATGGGCGACGGCTTTCGCCTGCCCCGCGCGCAGCAGCGCATGCCGGGCACCGATCTCCTCTATCTGGCGAACCGACATGCGACCCGACCATAGCCTCGACGCGCGCTATTTCGACGACGTCTTCACCGGCGACGATGATCCCTGGTCGCTCGCCTCGAGCCCGTATGAAGCCGCAAAGTTCGATGCGACGATCGCCGCGATCGACGATCGACGCTATCGTTCCGCCCTTGAGATCGGCTGCGCCCACGGCGTGCTGACCGCGCGGCTTGCGCCTTTGTGCGATACCCTGACCTCGATCGACATCAGCCTGCGCGCCGTCGAGCTTGCCCGGTCGCGCTGCGCCGCACTGCCCAATGTCACGATCGCCCGCTGTGGCTTCCCGGCCGAGACGCCGGACGACGCGTTCGATCTCGTCGTGCTGTCGGAGGTCGTCTATTATTGGGACGACGCTGACATCGAGCGCGCAGCCGCGGCGATCCGCGCCAGCGCCACGCCCGATTGCCGCATCATGCTCGTACACTGGACGGGCGATACCGACTATCCACAGACCGGCGACGCAGCCGTCACCAAGCTGCGCGACCGGCTCGGCGATTTTGCGGTCGAGCGTGCGGAACGGACCGCCGCGTACCGCCTCGACCTGTGGTCCCTGCGATGACGCCGCTCTCCGTCCTGACCCTCGTCAAGGACCGCGAACCCCATCTGATCCAGCTGGTCGAGGGCTTGAAACGGAGCGCTGTCGCCCCCGCCGAACTGATCGTCGTCGACATGAGCAGCGACCCGGTCGCGCAGCCGGAGGCGCCCTTCCCCGTCCACGTCCATCGGCTCCAGACCGGCACTCTCGCGCTTGCCGCCGCGCGCAACCTTGCAGCACGGCACGCGACGTCTGCACATCTGCTGTTCCTCGACGTAGACTGTATCCCGATGGCGCAGTGCCTTGGCAGGATGGGTGCGGTACTCGATGCGGACGATGCGTTGCTCTGCGCGGATATCCGCTATCTCGGACCCGACGACGCGCGTTGGACATGGAACGAAGAGGTCCTGCTGGCAACCGGGCGGCCACATCCGGTGCGCAGCTTTCCCGCAACGGGCACGCGGCGCGAAACCAATCCCGGCCTGTTCTGGTCGCTGGCGTTCGCGATCCGCCGATCACGGTTCGACATGCTGGGTGGCTTTGACGAGGCGTTCGTCGGCTATGGCGCGGAGGACACCGACTTCGGCTTTCGCGCCGAGCATGCACAAACCCCGCTGATCTTCGTCGGTGGGGCGATCGCCTGTCATCAGTATCACGACAGCTATGATCCGCCCGTCCAGCATCTCGACGACATCGTCCGCAACGCAACGGTATTCCATGCGCGCTGGGGCTGGTGGCCGATGCAGGGCTGGCTCGACGCCTTTGTCGCGATGGGGCTGATCGACTATCGCGATGACGGCATCTGCATCCTGCGCCGTCCAAACGCCGCGGACCTGATCGCCGCGCATTCCGGCCAGTCCTAGACCGCGGTACCGATCGGCAATGTGACCGAAGCCGAGAGCCCACCGCCTGGGGCATCGTCGAGGACCAGCACGCCGCCATACAGCGCCGCGAGCTCGCGCGCGATCGCCAGTCCGAACCCATGGCCGTCCTCACGTTCGTCGAGCCGCACGCCAGCATCGGTCGCCCGCTGACGGTCCGCCAGCGCGATGCCCGGGCCATCGTCGACGACGCTGAGCCGGATCATGCCCTGATCGAACATCGCGGCGACACGCACCGTCGTTCGCGCATGCCGCGCGGCATTGTCGATCAGATTTCCCGCCAGCTCGTCAAAATCCGCAGCATCGACCGCAACGCGCAGCGCCGGGTCGATCGCCGCATCGATCACGATGCTGCGCTCCATCCTCAGCCGCCGAATGGTCGATACCAGATCGGCGATCGCGGGAGCGAGTGCGGTGCGGCTCGCATGACCGCCGGCGATGTTGCGTGCCCGAGCAAGATGATGCCGGATCGTTGCGTCGATCCGGGCAAGCTGCGCCGCCTGGGCGGGATCGTCACGCACCGTCAGTGCAAGCGTCGCGACCGGGGTTTTCAGCGCATGCGCCAGATTGGCCGCCGACGCGCGCGCGGTTGCGAGCGCCGCCGCGTTGTCCCGCGCCAGTGCGTTAAGTTCGATCGCGAGCGGACGAAGCTCGTCAGGCTGCGTTTCGGACACACCGGCGGCCCCCCTGCGCATCGCAGCAACGCCGTCGCGCAACGCGCGCAGCGGTCGCAACCCGATCCGCACCTGCACCAGCGTCGCAACGCCCAGCAGGATGCCAAGGATGCCGAGCGTCGCAAGCAACGGCACCACCGCCGCCCGGATCGGTCGGGCGACGACATCGCGCGGTGCCGCCGCGGTCAGCACCACCGGCCCCGCGTCCGTCGCGATCGAAATCCGTCGAGCATGGATCCCGTCCCGCCCTTCCAGTGGTTGCGGACGCGCCTCCCCTTCCCCGCGCAGCGCGTCTCGCGGTGCCGGGCCGGGCGTCCGCAGCGCCGGAAGCTCGGCGGAACTCACCGTCTGTGCCGGACCGCTGATCTGCCATTGCCAGCCGGGGCCGGCATCGAGCAGGCCACGAAGCCGTGTCAGTCGCACCCGGTCGATCCGCCCATCGCCATCGACCGCACCGGCAAGCAGCGACAATTCGGCATCGAGCCGCTGGTCGAGCCCCTGGGTGACGAACCGCTGCAGCACGCCGGCGATCGCCGCACCCGCGACCAAAAGTGCAACGAGGGTGGCGAGCAGTGAAAGGCCAAGCATCCGCCCATGGATCGACCGCGGGATCAGCGTCATCGGGGTGCCGGCGTCGCGAGCCGGTAACCCCGGCCGCGGACGGTATCGATCAGCGATGCGCCGATCTTCTTGCGCAGCCGACCCACGATCACCTCGAGGCTGTTCGAATCGACGTCCGCATCGCCCTCATAGACACGCTCCATCAACGCCAGGCGCTCGATCACCGCGTCCTTCGACAGCATCAGCGCCGACAGCACCCGCCATTCGAGCGCAGTCAGTTTGACCGGCAAACCGTCGAGCTCGAACTGGCCGGTCTGCGTCTCGAATGCGAGCGGACCGCATTCGAGCCGTGTGGCGCCGTGCCCCGCCGCCCGGCGCACCAGCGCACGCAGCCGCATGACGAGTTCCTCGACGCGGAACGGCTTGGTCATGAAGTCGTCGGCCCCCGCCTTGAACCCCGCCACCTTGTCCGACCATCCGTCGCGCGCGGTGAGGATCAGCACAGGAAGGTCGCGCCCCGCCGCCCGCCAGTCCCGCAGGATCGTGACGCCGTCTCGGCCCGGCAGGCCAAGATCCAGCACGGCGGCGTCATAGGCCTCGGTGTCGCCCAGATGCCCCGCATCGACGCCGTTTGCGGCAAGATCGACCGCGCAATTCTCGCCTCGCAAGGCCTTGGCCAGCGCGGGGCCGAGATCGGGATCGTCCTCGACGAGCAATATACGCATGACGACCTCGCTAGCTGTGCACGCTAAACCCAAACTGAACGGGGAAGTTCAGCGGGGCGTGGGGATGCGGCGCCTAGACGCCGGTCATCGACACGAAGAGGAGACGATGAATGCCCCGTTTGATGGACACACTGAACCGCGGAACGCGGATGAAGCTCGCCGCTGCCGCCCTGCTCGGCGTCGGCGTGGCAGGCGGCGCCGGCGCCGTATCGCTGACGCGGCCCGGCATCGAGATGGCACCCACCACGCCGACCGCGATCGCCCGACTGTCGGGCGCGAGCGGCGTGGTGACGGTAAAGGGCCGTGTGGTCGAGATCTTCGGTGACCGCTTCGTCCTTCAGGACGCAACCGGGCGGACGATGATCGATGCCGGTCGCAACGGCGATGGCGTCACTGCCGGTGCGACGATGACGGTACAGGGTCGCTACGACAATGGGCAGCTGCGCGCGTCCTATCTGGTCGATCCGAATGGGCGGATCATCGCCGCCGGCCCCGCGGGCGGGCCGCCGCCGCATGGCTCCGGTGGTCCTCGCGGCCCCGGTGGTCCCGGCCACGATGGTCCGCCGCCCCCGCCACCGGGCGGCGCGAACTTGGCCCCTCCCGGGGCAATGGCGCCGTCCACCGTCCCAGGCTGTGCCCCATCCGTAACCGGTGTCACGCCGCCACCGGCACCCGTCGGCACACCCGTCGCGCAAACGCTACCCCGCGCACCGGCTGCCGCGGTAAATCGCTAGGATGGTTGCGATCCGCCACAACTGTGGCGGATCGAGTCCTCAGGCCAATCGCGAATGACCGGCACCCTCCGTACCGCTTCCGCCGTCAGGCCGAAGCGGTACGGTGTTCGTCTTTCGAAGGTCGTAGGGCACGCGCCATGCCGAGGATCAGGACGACGGGCCGCAAAATGAGCATCGGCGCGACCGACAGCGTGCCGACCATGATGACCGCCGCGATCGAGCCGCCACCCAGAAACCGCACGACGCGTTCGCCGCTGACCGGCGCCCCGCACCGCAGGAACGCCAGCGTCAGCGCGGCGGCGGCGGCGATCCGCAACAGCCGGATCGTCCCGGGTGCGGTGATCCCGAGATCCCGGCGATAGCGAAACGCGGAGGCCGCGAGCAGCATCCAGCCCGCCAGTGTGACGATGATCGTTTCAAGCATGAACCACTCCACGGGCAGGACGTCGTACCGGGGGGGCCGGACGAAGATGCGCGACACGCCATGCTGCCATCCCCAGCACGGTGGCGATCGCGAGCATGGTCAGGTCGAACCCGGCAAATACCGGGTCGTCGCCACGCAATGAGGCCGGCAGACCGCGCGGGGTCGTGACGGCATTGATGACCGGAATTGCGGCAAAGGCGATGGCACCGATCCCGAACCCTTCGATCCAGGCGCGCCGCGGCGATCGGGCCAGCTGCGCGACTGCGACCGCGCCCCAGACCCAGAACATCGCGGCGACTTCGCCATCCGCACGCCCGGCCGCATCGACAGGAATCAATCGGTTCGCCAGGAGATACGCCGCCATCCCGACCGGCAGCCCGGCAATCACCGCTATGTTCAACCGCTCGACGAGCGCCAGCCCCGGAAACGGCGCCGCGCCCGGCCGCCGCCGCTTGGTCGTCCAGAGCAACAGGCCCGTACCGACCATCGCGGCGCCGGTCAGGCCGAGCAGGCAATAGGCCCAGCGCAGCCCGGTACCCGCATAGCTCGCGACGTGCAGACCGAGCATCACCCCCGCGGTCATCAGCGCGGGGCCGGTGCCGCCCGATCGCTCGAGCATTTGCCCAGTGCTTCCCGAATAGGTCACCGATGGCAGCCGCGCATTGATCGACACGCCGGCATGACGATAGACGGTCACCGTTGCCGCACGATCATTAGGATGGCGCACCACGACCCGGGTCGCAGGTGCGCCGAGAAGCGCTTCGGCCTTCTCGATCATCGGCCCGATCGGCAGCAGCGGCGCGGCAATCCCGGTCGCCGCGCGCTCGGTCGGAATGCCGAATGCGACCGCCCCGTAATCGAGCGGCGTCTTGTAGTTCACCATCGCCGGCCACGGCATGTACATCGCCACGAGCGTGATCAGCCCGGTATAGGTGATCATCGCGTGATAGGGCAGCGCGAGCACGGCCGAGACGTTATGCGCATCGAGCCAGCTCCGCTGTCCCTTGTTCCAGCGCAGCGTGAAGAAATCGGCAAAGATCCGCTTGTGCGTGATCACCCCCGACACGATCGCCGCCAGCATCACCATCGCACACAGTCCGGCCAGCCAGCGCCCCCAGGGATAGGGCAGCTGAAGCTGGAAGTGGAACCGATAGAAATGCTCGCCGCCGCGCGTTTCGCGCGCACGGACCGGCTCCCCGCTGCGAGGATCGAGCGTGAGTTCGGCGGGACGTGGCGGTGCCGTCGACGTCGGGCTCCGCTGCTCGAACACGCGCGTCACCGCCGAGCGGGCATCGGGAAGATAGAGGAACCACTGGACGTCGTCCCCCGCGCCGATCCGCTGCAGATAGGTCATCGCGCCTTGCGCCGCCTGCGCAGGCGACACCGTGCTCGCGCGGATTTCGGGTTGCATCCACTGAGTGATTTCGGGCCGGAAATAGCTTGCCGTCCCCGTCAGGAACATCGCGAACAGCAGCCATCCCGCGAGCAGTCCCAGCCACCCATGGATCCACGCCATGCTCTGCCGCAGCGGCAAGGCAGCCGTCATGGGCGGACCCCGAGCAAGGCCAGTGCCAGGCCGATCGCCGCGCTGCCGCCCCAGATGCCGAGCATGACGCGCATCACGCGTGGCCCGTGAAAGCTCCAAAGCGCGGCGATTGCGTAGACCAGGAACGAGAGGATCATTCCCCAGCTGGTCGCCTCGGCACGGTCCACTGGCAGCAGCCGCGCGATCAGCGTGGCGACCGCCGAGGCAAGAACATAGCCACCGACCAGCGCGGTCCCGATCCGGGCAATCATCGGCACGACCGCAGGACGCAAGCGACGCCGCGGCGACGTTGCCGTCCGCCTTAGATCCGGCGTGCGCTGCGGGGTGGCCTGCATGGTCATGCCCTACAGAAGTTTGCGAGTGGTTATCAATAGCAAAGTTGTTGCACGATATCCGGTAAGGTCCGAGAGCAGCAGGTTACGGGGAAATCCGCCGCGGCGATGCGATCCGTGGATATAAATGCGCGGTCTATCGCTGAACGGGGCAAGGGTGTGCGCATGCAGGACGCCGCCCGATGAAAGGTCCGCGCATGGAAGCTGCCAACGTCTTCAAGAAGCTTGAGATCGAACTCAAGCCCGATCCTTCGCGAACGGTGATCCGCCCGTTCAGCTTCAGCTACCCCGAGGCATTTGCGGCCGATCGTCCATCGCGCGCGCAAAAGGTGGCGCAGCGGGTGATGGCACTCGACCCCGCGCTGCGCAAACGCATGGTCGAACTGCTCGCAAAACCGATGGAGGAGCGGCATCGCAATGCCGATGACGTCTTCCGCCGCCGCTTTGCCGAGGTTCAAGACGAGCTTGATATCGGCGACATCGACGCCGACGAGGCCCTGCTGCTGGGCGCCTATTTCAGTCAGGAATATGCGTTCGAGTCGGCGGCCCTTTTCAATCCGAGCATCGCGCGGATCGACGACGAACCCGGATCGGCTACGGGCGGCGTCAAGTTCGTGCTGTCGTTGCGCGGCATCGGCGAAGGACATATCTCCTCGGTCACGTTCCGCACCGGCGAATGGGGACCCGACGATCGCCTCGTGATCGATCCGGCAAGCCCGCATGGTGTGCCGCCACGAATCGACCGCAACCAGGATGGCTGGGTCCGGCTCTTATGCGACGACAGCCAGGACGCGTCGGAAACGGTCATCTTTCCCGTGCTGCCCAGCCAGCGCCAGGGGGTCGAGGATCTGCGCCTCGTCAATTTTACCGATCACGACGGCGTTCGCAGCATCATCGGGACCTATACCGCGTTCGACGGACGCAAGGTTCAGCAGGAAATGCTCCGCGGCGTCGACATGCGGACCTTCGAGATGCGCCCCCTCGCCGGCGCCATGACCGGCTACAAGGGCATGGCGCTGTTCCCGCGCCGGATCGATGGCCAGTTCGTGATGCTCGGACGGCAGGACAGCGAGACGATCTGGCTGCTCCGCTCGGACGATCTTTACACTTGGGACCGCGGGACGCCGATCATGGCACCGAAATATCCGTGGGAATTCGTGCAGCTTGGCAATTGCGGATCCCCGATCGAGATCGACGAGGGCTGGCTGGTCTTCACCCACGGCGTCGGCATGGTCCGCGGCTATTGCATCGGCGCGTGCCTGCTCGACAAGGCGGACCCCAGCCGTGTGCTGGCGCGCACGCCTTCCCCGCTCCTGTTCCCGAGCGCGGAGCAGCGTGGCGGCTATGTGCCGAACGTCACCTATAGCTGTGGCGGGCTGTTGCAGGGGCGCCGCATCCTGCTGCCCTATGCGATCGGCGACGAATATACCGCGTTCGCCACCGCGCAGGTCGATGATATCCTGTCGGTCATGGCACCCGCCTGACCCACAGGCAGGTTCGGGCGCGGCCGCCGAGCGCCGCGCCCGATCTCGTCAGAAGGTAATATTGAAGCGCGCGTAATAATAGCCGCCGTTGATGCCGTAGGGACTGAACGTCAGCGGCCCGTCGAGAACATTGGCGTCGTTGACCAGCGAGTTGGTCGACCCCGGCACCAGCCCGACGGTCGGCGGCCGCTTGTTGAACAGGTTGTTGGCGCCGACCGACAGCTTGAGTGCGGCGGTCAGGTCATAGTTGAGTTCGACGTCGCCGATGAACGCCGACCCGACCGTCTGCTTGTAATATTCGCCGCCATCCGGGGTCAGATACGCCGTCGTCTTGCCGTAGACGGTCCCGCGCAGCGTCGCGCCGAACTTGTCGACCGCATAGACGATCGAACCGATCACCTTGGTCTTGGGCGACGCCGTCTCGAGATAGCTGATCGCCTCATCGTCGAAGAGCGGGATGCCGCCGAGCATCGCAGGCGCCGCATTCAGCCTGAGCGCCTTGGTCTCGTTATAATTGCCCGACAGCATCCAGTTCACTTTGCCATAGTCGGCAAGATCGGTGACGTAGCTCACCACCAGATCGATGCCGCGCGTCCGCGTGTCCGCGCCATTGGTGAAGATGTTGATCCCGGTCTGATTGACGGTCGGGTCGAGGATGTTGCCGTTCGCCCGAATGGCCGCGGTCACGATCGGGAAGTTCGTCGCACCACCGCTGCCGTACAGAGAGCCGGTCCCGAGGATGCGGTCGCGGATTTTGACCTGATAGGCGTCGAGCGTGATCGTCAGGCGTGGCGCCGGGCGCAGTACGGTCCCCAGGCTGAAATTGGTCGATTTCTCCGGCTTGAGATTGGCAAACCCTAGGAGCTTGGCCGCGGCGGAATTGGCCGGCAGCTGCACGAACGCGGACGTCGGCGAGACATTGGTCGCTGAATAATAGGATTCTGCGAGCGTCGGCGCCCGGAACCCGGTCGAGACCGTGCCGCGAAGTGCGAACGCGTCCGAAAAGTCGTAGCGGCTCGTCCCCTTGTAGATGAACTTGCTGCCGAAATCGGAATAATGTTCATAGCGTCCGGCAACATCGACCTTCAGCCCGTCGATCGGCATCATCGCGACATCGACATAGGCCGCCTGGCTGTTGCGGCCGTTCACGCCCGCATCGGATGGCCGGAACCCGGGATAGGATTGCCCGCCCTCCTTATAGATCGATGCGGCATCGCCCGAGCCGATCTCGTACACGTTCTTCCGGTACTCCGCGCCGAATGCGAGGTTTAGCGGGGCCGCCATGCCCACCGCGATCTCGCGGGTGACATCGGCGTTCGCGGTGAACTCGGTCGCCTTGAAGAAGCCGTTATAGAAGCTCGTCGGCGTAAATCCGGTATCCGCGTAGAGCGAGGCGTTGGCGGAATCGACGGTATAGATGAGGTTCTTGTCCTGCCCGAAACTGGTCGACACGTCGTAATTGAAGCCGCTCAGCAGCCCGCGAACCCCGCCGGTAAACGCCATGTCGTCCTCGCGGATCTTCTCGCGCGGCGAAAAGCCGTTGACCGGGCTGTCGCCGTCAGGATCGAAATAGGTCGTGACCCCGCCGACCGTCCGCGAGACCCGCGTCGGGACACGCAGATTTTCGTACGCGCTGGCGATCCGCTTCGAATAGGTGCCGAAACTATACACCTCCGCCGCGCCGAAGTCGTAGGCGCTGTTAAATTGCAGGTTGGTGAGGCGGGATTGCGCATCACCGTTGATCCGATTGACGTACGGGAAGCCCGAAATATTCGGGTAGAGCTGCTGTTGCAGGGGACTGAGCGCCGGCGACGTTGTGCCGGTCAGCAACTTGCCATCACCGTCCGTCACCCGCCGGTCGAGCCCACCGACCTGCGTGAAGTCGTGATAGCGGTGGAATGCGGTCACGTTGAGGAAGCCGTCCTCGCCGATCTTCGTCGCGAGATGTAGCGTCCCGGCATAGGTCCGTCCGCCCGTCTGGTAATTCTCGCCCGCGGTCGCATAGCCATCGCCGCCCGTATCGCCGTCCTTGAGGATGATGTTGATCACCCCGGCGATCGCATCCGAGCCATATTGGGCCGCCGCGCCGTCTTCCAGAACCTCGATCCGCTTGATCGACGAGGGGGAGATCAGGTCCAGATCCGCGGTCGCCGCACCCTGATAGGGCCCGCCGAGCACTGCGAGGTTGGCGGTCCCATGCCGGCGCTTGCCGTTGACGAGCACCAGTGTGTGGTTGGGGCTCAGCCCGCGCAGCCGGGCGGACAGCGTCAGGTTCGCGGTGTCGCCGCCAAATGCCTGCGCGGTGAAGGACGGGACCAACTGCGTCAGGATCTGGTTCAGATTGGGCTGGCCGACATGGCTCATCATGTCGGCATCAAGCACCTTGATCGGCGCCGCGCTTTCGGCAGCAGTAATGCCGGTCGCACGCGTCCCCGTCACGATGATGTCGTCGGGCGTATCACTTGTCGGCGCGCTGGCCGATCCTACCGTGGCGGGGTTTGTCGTCTGGGCAAGCTCTTGGGCACTGGCCGAAACATGCCCCCCAGCAGCAAGGGCAACGATCAAGGCGTGACGCGAGATATGATGAGCAATCTTCATTAGGCTACCCCCGAATGGTGAGCGCCTTTTCGGATCCTTCCCTCAAGTCCATCGACGATTTACGTCGTTTGCTCACGCAATACTGGCCGTGCCGAAATCAATCCTTTGTCATGGGCCCGGGATGTTGCCGGGATCCGTTGCGCATGCTCGGGTCTCCAAATTTTGAATGCAACCGATTCAGGGTAACGAGATCGTATCCGCACGCGTTTTCGGACCGAAAATTCGGACTTGTTACATTTCTGCAACGATCCGGTCATACCGCTCCTAGGGTCAATTCCGCGATTCCGCCGCGTCACTTGCCGCCGGGACGCGTTGAGGCCTCGACCTTCACCATTTTTCGAGACCCGGAGACGCCCGATGCCCAAGACCCTGATCGCCGACCTGTTCGTCGAGACGCTCGAACTTGCCGGCGTCGAGCGCATCTATGGCGTGGTCGGCGACAGCCTGAACGGTCTCACCGAAGCGCTCAGGCGGCGCGGAACGATCGAATGGGTGCACGTCCGCAACGAGGAAGCGGCGGCCTTCGCGGCCGGCGCCGAAGCGCAACTCACCGGCAAGCTCGCGGTCTGCGCTGGCTCCTGCGGGCCGGGCAACCTGCATCTGATCAACGGGCTGTACGACTGCAACCGGACCCGCGTGCCCGTGCTGGCGATTGCCGCGCAGATACCGAGCGCGGAAATCGGCTCCAATTATTTCCAGGAAACCCGTCCCGAGGCGCTGTTCCGCGAATGCAGCGTCTATTGCGAGACGATCTCCGATGCCGATCAGATGCCGCGCACGCTCGACACAGCGATCCGTGCCGCGGTCGGCCATCGTGGCGTCGCAGTCGTCGCGATGCCGGGTGATGTCGCATTGCGCACGACCACGGGCCTTATCGCCCGATCCCGCACCGCGTTGCTGCCCGAAGCGGCCACGATCATCCCCGATCAGGACGCGCTCGCCCGCCTTGCCGCGCTGCTGAACGACGCCGGCAAGGTGACGATCCTCGCGGGTCGCGGCTGTCGGGGGGCGCATGCGCAACTCGTCGCGCTTGCCGGCGTGCTCCAGGCACCGGTTGTCCATGCACTCGGCGGCAAGGAATTCGTCGAATATGACAATCCTTACGATGTCGGCATGACCGGGCTGATCGGTTTCTCGTCCGGCTATGATGCGATGATGGCGTGCGACACGCTGCTGATGCTCGGGACCGACTTCCCCTATCGCCAATTCTATCCGGAAAAGGCGAAGGTGGCGCAGATCGACCTGCGGCCCGAAAATCTCGGGCGCCGCACCGCGATCGATCTCGGACTGGTCGGCGACGTCGGCGCGACGATCGACCATCTGCTGCCGCTGCTGACACGCGAGCGCGACGGCGCCTTCCTGCGCGACGCACGCGAGGATTACGCCAAGTCGCGCAAAGGCCTGGACGAGCTCGCGACCGGCACCCCGGGCAGCGGCGTGATCCACCCGCAGCATGTCGCGCGCGGCGTCAGCTACCTGGCAAGCGACGACGCCGTCTTTGCATGTGATGTCGGCACCCCGACCGTCTGGGCAGCGCGCTACCTCGAGATGAACGGCCGCCGCCGACTGATCGGGTCGTTCAACCATGGCTCGATGGCAAACGCCCTGCCCCAGGCGATCGGCGCGCAGGCCGCCTATCCCGGCCGTCAGATCGTCAGCCTGTCGGGCGACGGTGGCCTCGCGATGCTGATGGGTGAATTGCTGACCGTTCGGCAGCTCGGCCTGCCCGTGAAGATCATCGTCTTCAACAACGGCACGCTCGGCTTTGTCGAAATGGAGATGAAGGCGGCGGGGATGATCGAGACCGGCGTCGCGCTCGATAATCCCGATTTCGCCGCGATGGCGCGCGCGATCGGTCTGCACGGCGTTCGCGTCACCGACCCTGGCGAGGTCAAGGCCGGCGTACGCGAGGTGCTCGCGCATCCGGGGCCCGCGCTGCTCGATGCCGTCACGGCGCGCACCGAACTGTCGATGCCGCCCAAGATCACGCTCGAACAGATGAAGGGCTTCACGCTCTATATGGCGAAAGCGGTGATGAGTGGTCGGGGGGATTCGATCGTCGAACTCGGCAAGACCAATGCCGGATTGTTCAAGACGCTGTTCTGAAACAGATCCGGGGTGCGGCGGCTGCCGCACCCCGGGACTGCTCGATACTTGCGTTCAGCCGTGCAACGAGCGGCGGAACGTCTCGGGCAGGAAGACCAGACCGACCAATGCGGTAACCGCACAGGCCAGGATCGGGTACCAGAGCCCGTAATAGATGTCCCCGGTCGCCGCGACCATCGCAAAGGCCGCAGTCGGCAGGAAGCCGCCGAACCAGCCATTGCCGATATGATAGGGCAGCGACATCGACGTGTAGCGGATCCGCGTCGGGAACAGTTCGACCAGCAGCGCGGCGATCGGGCCATAGACCATCGTCACGTACAGCACGAGCAGGACGAGGATCGCGACGACCATCGGCTTGTTGATCTGCGCCGGGTCCGCCTTTTCGGGATAGCCGACCGCGGTCAGTGCGGTCTTCACCTCGGCGCCGAACGCCTTGATCGCTGCAGTACGATCGGCCCCTGTCACGATCGCCGGATTGACGACCGGAATGGTCGCGCCGCCGATATGGATTTGTGCGACCGTGCCCGCCGGTGCGACGACGTTGGTGTAGGAAATGCCGGCCTTGGCCAAATACGACTTGGCGATGTCGCACGAGCTGCTGTCGAACTTGTTCTTGCCGACCGGATCGAACTGCACCGAGCATTCATCGGGGTTGGCGACGACGCTGACCGGCGACGACAGCTGCGCGGCATAGAGCGCCGGGTTGGCTGCCTTCGACAGCGCGTGGAACAGCGGCATATAGGTCAGTGCGGCGAGGGCACAGCCGGTCAGGATGATCCATTTCCTCCCGACCTTGTCCGAAAGCCAGCCGAAGAAGATGAACGCGGGTGTCGCGATCAGCAGCGCGATTGCGATCAGGATGTTCGTCGTCGGCCCGTCGACACGGAGATTCTTTTCGAGGAAGAACAGCGCGTAGAACTGGCTGGTGTAGAAAACGACGCCCTGCCCCACGACCGCACCGAACAGCGCGATCAGCACGATCTTGAGGTTGCCCCATTTGGCGAACGCCTCGGTCAGCGGTGCCTTGGAGGTCTTGCCCTCCTCCTTCATCTTCTGGAACACGGGGCTCTCTTCGAGCTGCATCCGGATCCAGAGCGACACCGCGAGCAGCGCGATCGAGACGATGAACGGGATACGCCAGCCCCAGGCCGCGAACGCCTCCTCGCCGACGAGCGTGCGCACACCGATGACGATCAGCAGGGCGGCGAACAGACCGAGCGACGCCGTGGTCTGGATGAAGCTGGTGAACAGCCCGCGCTTCTTGTCGGGCGCATGCTCGGCGACATAGGTCGCAGCACCGCCATATTCGCCGCCGAGCGCGAGGCCCTGCAGCAGCCGCAGCACGACCAGCGCGATCGGCGCGGCGACGCCGACCGAGGCATAGCTCGGAAGCAGACCAACGAGGAACGTCGACAATCCCATGATCGCCATCGTGACGAGGAAGGTGTTCTTGCGCCCGACGACATCGCCGATCCGCCCGAACACCAGCGCACCGAACGGCCGCACCGCGAACCCGGCCGCGAACGCCGCGAGCGCGAAGATAAAACCGGTCGTCTCGTTGACGCCCGAGAAGAACTGCGCAGTGATGATCGTCGCGAGCAGCCCGTACAGATAAAAGTCATACCATTCGAACACCGCGCCGAGCGACGACGCGATGATGATCAGTGGCTGGCTCTGCTTCACGTGACCAAGGGGCGATGCGTCCCCTGTTGTCGTTGCCATGGCGGTATCCTCTCAAGTGGAGCGGTGGTGATTTTGGAACGTCGGGCGATCAGAACCCGTATTTGATGGCGAATTCCATGCGGTCGAGCGCACCGGTGTCACCCGAGACCAGTTCGCGGACGGCGTGGCGATATTCGACGCCGATGTCGAAGCCCTTGCCGGGCGACCAGAACAGGTTGGCAGCACCGCCATAGGACTTGGCATTGGCCAGCCCCGTGACGATCACGCCGGCCGGATAATCGGCCGATTGGTAGCTGCCCATCAGCGTCGAGTGGATCGCATCGGTCCAGCCGATACGCAGTGCCGCGAAGCCCGCGAAATTGTCGATCCGCTCGAGCTGCGTCGCGGTGCCGCCGTAGATCGCATCGGGGACATATCCCAATCCCAGATACCGGCCGATGCCCTGGCCGTAGGTCGCCATGAAGCGCAGGTCGTGACGCTTGCCGATCGGGATCTTGCCGGACCCGGAAACACCCCAGCCAAAGGCGGTATCGCCGCGGCCCAGCGTATCGGTGCGCAATTCGCGCGCGATGCCGGCCAGTGCGAAATCGCCCAGTGTCGACTTCCAGTTCAGCCGTGCCACCACGTCAGGCAGGCGGTCGTCATCCGTGTCGACCAGCGCCGCATTGGCGGGCAGCGCCGTTTCCGTTTCGGGATTCTCGACCGCGACCTGCAACGTCAGCCCGGTTCGCAAGGGGATGGAGTAGCGGATCAGCGCCTGACGGTTGAACACCGTGCCGTCCAGCGGGCCGACGAAATCGGTCGTTTCGGGCAGCACCGCGATGTTCTGGAAGGTGGACCATTCCTGCCCGACCAGCAGATTGCCATATTCGATGAAGCCACGGCGGAAAGTGGGCGTGTAGGGGTTGGTCGCGCGCTGGGCACCGACCGGCGCCGTCGCGAGCGCGAAATCGAACTCCACCAGCGTCTTTATGTCGGTACCGTTCATCGGAGTTGCCGTGCTGAACTGCAGGCGGGTCTGGCGCGCCGAGAGCAACAGGTCCTGGCTGGAGAACCCGCCGCCGACCGGGATCTGCTGCGGCAGGAAGAACTCCTTGCCCAGCCCCCCGACCGCGACCTCGCCACCGCTGTAGCGGCTGGCGATGGCGTTGAGGCGAACGAAACCGCCCAGCTTGACCGTCGTGTTCCCCATGCGAAAACCGTCGGTCGGTGCCGAATTTGTCGCGACAGGCTTGGCCTGGGCCACATTGGTCGCGCCGGGCGATCCGCCGGGCGACGCGGCCGGCGCCGTCACCTGCGACGCAGCGACGGCGGTCTGTGGGGACAGCGTCGGGGCCGCGGCGGCGGTTGCACGCGCTGCGGTCAACTCACCGCGAAGGTCCTGGACCGCGGCTTCGAGCGCCTTGAGCCGTGCTTCGAGTTCCGCCTCTCGCGCGGTCTGGCCAAAGGCGGCGCCTGGAGTCAACCCGACAAGGGCGGTGCCAAGCAGCAACGTCGTGAATACCGATCGTTTCATCCCAACCTCCTGGTTGCTCCACTGGTCTGACGCGTAGATGCAAGCAGCGGGACGATGGCGGATCGCCCGGGCGGGATCATCCCTGACTTTGGTTGGGGGTGCCGCGTGCCGCGCGACCGTCTAGAACGGCGGCAAAAGGAGAGTGTGATGACCGAGGCCAGCTATCCCGTTCCCGCAGCATGGGCCAAGGACGCACGGATCGATGCCGCCGCCTATGACCGGATGTATGCCGAGGCCGCGACTGATCCCGATGCCTTCTGGGCGAAAGAGGCGCAGCGGCTCGACTGGATCATTTCCCCGACCAAGATCAAGGACACGTCGTTCGACGAGGCCGATTTCCGCATCCGCTGGTTCGAGGACGGCCAGCTCAACGTCGCCACCAATTGCGTCGATCGCCACGCCGATGCACGCCCCGATGCGACCGCGATCCTGTGGGAAGGCGACGACCCCGCCGACTCGCGCACGATCAGCTACGCCGAGCTGCGCGACGAAGTGTCCCGGCTCGCCAATGCGATGAAGGCACGCGGCGTCGCGAAGGGGGACCGCGTCACGATCTATCTGCCGATGATCCCCGAAGCCGCGTTCGCGATGCTCGCCTGTGCGCGGATCGGCGCGATCCATTCGGTTGTGTTCGGCGGCTTCTCCCCCGACAGCCTGTGCAACCGGATCCACGATTGCGACAGCCGCGTCGTCATCACCGCGGACGAAGGGCTGCGCGGCGGCAAGACGATTCCGCTGAAGGCCAATGTCGATGCCGCGCTCGATCAGGGCGATCTCGGCGTCGAGACCGTCATCGTCGTCCGCCGCACCGGCGGCGACATCGCGATGACAGAGGGTCGCGATTGCTGGTATCACGAGTGCGTTGCGAACCAGTCGACCGACTACGCGCCCGAGCCAATGAACGCCGAGGATCCGCTGTTCATCCTCTACACCAGCGGATCGACCGGCCAGCCCAAGGGCGTGCTCCACACCACCGGCGGCTATCTCGTCTGGGCGTCGATGACGCATGAATATGTGTTCGATTACCGCGCGGGCGACGTGTTCTGGTGCGCGGCCGATGTCGGCTGGGTCACGGGGCACACCTATTCGCTGTACGGCGCGCTCGCCAACGGCGCGACGACGGTGATGTTCGAGGGCGTTCCCAATTACCCCGACCACAGCCGCTTCTGGCAAATCGTCGACAAATATCAGGTCAGCACGCTCTACACCGCACCGACCGCGCTGCGCGCGCTGATGCGCGAGGGCGACGACTGGGTCACGCGGACCAGCCGCAAGTCGCTTCGGCTGCTCGGGTCGGTCGGCGAGCCGATCAACCCGGAGGCCTGGAACTGGTATCACAATGTCGTCGGTGAAGGCCGCTGCCCGATCGTCGACACCTGGTGGCAGACCGAGACCGGCGGACACATGATCAGCCCGCTCCCCGGTGCGACCGCGCTCAAGCCCGGCAGCGCGACCAAGCCATTGTTCGGCGTGGTGCCCGAACTGGTCGATGCCGACGGCAAGGTGCTGGACGGCGCGGTCGAGGGCAATCTCGTGATCGCCGACAGCTGGCCAGGGCAGATGCGGACCGTGTGGAACGATCATGCGCGCTTCTTCCAGACCTATTTCTCGACCTATCCGGGCAAGTATTTCACCGGTGACGGCTGCCGCCGCGACGCGGATGGCTATTACTGGATCACCGGCCGCGTCGACGACGTGATCAACGTCAGCGGCCACCGCATGGGCACCGCCGAAGTCGAGAGCGCGCTGGTCGCACATTCGAAGGTTGCCGAAGCCGCGGTCGTCGGCATGCCGCACGACGTGAAGGGCCAGGGCATCTATGCCTATGTCATGCTCAACGCGAATGCCGAACCCAGCGAAGAGTTGCGCAAGGAACTCGTCCAATGGGTCCGCCGCGAGATCGGCCCGATCGCGACGCCCGATGTCCTCCAGTTCGCCCGCGGCCTGCCGAAAACGCGCTCGGGCAAGATCATGCGCCGGATCCTGCGCAAGATCGCCGAGAACCAGCTCGACGGTCTGGGCGATACCTCGACGCTCGCCGATCCGACGGTCGTCGACGCGCTGATCACGGGTCGCGAAAAGGCCACCGCCGCCTTCGCATGACCGCGCGCACGATCCTGATCGCCGACGACCACCCGCTGTTTCGCCAGGCGTTGAAGCTGGCGGTCGGTCGCGCGGCCCCCGATGCGGTGATCCTCGAGGCGGGGCAGCTCGGCGAGGCGATCGAGGCGGCGCGCGGCGCCGCCCGCCTCGATCTCATCCTGCTCGACCTGCGGATGCCGGGGTCGGAGGGCTTTGCGGGTGTCGCGCTGCTGCATGCCGAGCGTCCCGACACGCCGATCGTCGTCATCTCGTCCGCCGACGAGGCGGAGGCCGCGCCGCGCGCGCGCGCCTATGGCGCGGTCGGCTTCGTGTCGAAGACCGCCGATCTCGCCACGCTCGAAAATGCGGTCGCGCGCGCGCTGGCGGGCGACCGCGATGCCCCCGTCGCCGCCCTGCCGGCCGATGACATCTCCAATCGCGTCGCCAGCCTGACCCCGACCGAATTGAAAGTATTGCTCGGCGTTCTCGCGGGGCGACTCAACAAGCAGATCGCGTTCGACCTCGGCGTTTCGGAGGCGACCGTAAAGGGCCACATGACCGCGATCCTGCGCAAGCTCGGCGTCCAGAACCGCACCCAGGCGGTGCTTGCCGCGCGCGCGCTCGACATTCGCTTCGCCGACTAGCCGACCGCCTCCCACTTGCGAGACGAGCCGCACGGCAATCGACGTCTTGCGACACCACCTTGCGCGGTCTAGGCGACCATCAATGGCTTCGACGTCCTACCTGTCCGCGTCGAACCGATCGCGCCAGCCGCTCTGGCGGCGCGCGCGTTCATTCCTGCTGGCGATCGCCGCGCATGTCGTCGTCATTCTCCTGCTGCTGCGGCTCGCGCCAACGCCGACCAAGCCCGAGCCGACGCCACCGCCCAGCAGCTTCCGCCTGTTACCCGACCGCGAGACGAAACCCGAGACCCCGCAACGCCCGGTGATCGAAAAGGCGAAGAAGGTCGCCGGCGGCGCCTCGCCCAGATCGCCCCGCCCGCCATCGACCGCGCCGGCGTCGGACCCGCGCCCCGTCACCCCTGCCCCGGCCTTCCCCAAGATGCTGGCGGGCGGCATGGAGTTGTTCGATTCGGCGGACATATCCAAGATCCCGTCGCACCCGGGCGATCGCCAGGCGGGCGGCTCCGACACCGATGGCGCGGGCGCTGGCAAGGACAGCGGCTCTGCCTACGGCCCGGGCGAAGGTCCAAGTGGCGAGCGGCTCTACAATGCCGAATGGTATACCGAACCGAGCCATGCCGAACTTGCGGGCTATGTTCCCAATGGCGCACCCCCGGGCAGCTGGGCACTGATCGCCTGCCGGACCGCGGAGAATTACAGGGTCGAGAATTGCCGGTCGCTCGGCGAATCCCCGGTCGGCTCGGGGCTGGCCCGCGCAATGCGGCAGGCCGCATGGCAGTTCCGCGTGCTGCCGCCCCGGGTCGGCGGCAAGAAGATGATCGGCGCCTGGGTCCGCATCAAGATCGACTTCACCAGCGCACCGAACAAATAGGCGCGCTGGTCAGCACCTCAAACCGCAGCCGCGGCCGCCGATGCCTGTTCGAGGAATGCCCATAGCTCGCCTGGCACCACCGGCTTGGTCAGGACGGTGATCCCGGCACAGCGCGGATCGTCCGCCGCGCTGCGGTCCGCGGTCACCAGCGCGATCGCGGGCGCCGGCGCCATCGCCGACAATCGTTCGGCAACGTCCAGTCCGTCCTGCGCCACCTCGAGATGGAAATCGATCAGTGCGACGTCGGGCTCCTCGTCCGCCGCCAGCGTCATCGCCTCCTCGATCGTCGCCGCCAGCAGCGGGACGCAGCGCCGCGACCGGAGCGCGGCGTCGAGCGCCGCGAGAATGGCGGCATCATTGTCGAGGCACAGGACGCGCAGCCCCGGCGGCAGGTCGCGCAGGACCGGGGCCGTCCTGGCACGATCGGGCAGCGTCGCATGCGCCGCCAGCGGAACGCGAACGGCGAAGGTCGACCCCGCACCCGGCTGCGACCGCAATTCGATCCGCAGGTCGAGCAGTTGCGCGATCCGCTGGACGATCGCCAGCCCCAGCCCGACACCGCCGCCCGCGCTGCCCTTGCTCTCCACCCGCTCGAACTCGGCAAAGATCCGTTCACGGTCACCCGCCGCAATTCCCGGCCCGCTGTCCCGCACCTCGACCAGGACGTCACCGCCGCGCCGCCGCGCGCCGATCCAGATCCGCCCCGACGGGGTATAACGCACCGCATTCGACAGGAAGTTCTGCAGGATCGAGCGCAGCAGCGACCGGTCGGTGGCGACGATGTGCGTCCCCGGGTGCGAGGCGAGGATCAACGCGCGTTCGCCGGCAAGCGGCCGGAACTCGGCAGCCAGTTCCTCGATCAGGTCCCCGAGCACGAACTGCTCGATCTTCGGCACGACCCCGCCCGCGTCAAGCCGCGACACGTCGAGCAAGGCCCGCAGCAGCGTATCCGCCGACCCGATCGCGCCATCGATCGCGCGGACCAGGTCGGCCTGGTGCGGCGCCTTGCCCTCGTCGAGCGCCGCGCAGAACAACCGGGCGGCATGAAGCGGCTGGAGCAGGTCATGGCTTGCCGCGGCAAGGAACCGGGTCTTGTCGCGCGTCGCGGTCTCGGCATGCCGCCGCGCCTCGTCGAGCATCGTGTTCGTTTGGGCCAGATCATGCGTCCGCGCCTCGACCCGGGCCTCCAATTCCGCCTGCGCGGTCTTCTCCGCGGTGATGTCGGTGAAGCTCTGGACATAGCCGCCGCCCGGCATGGCCTGACCCACTGTCTTGATCCACCGCCCCGACGGTCGAAGCCGCTCGAAACTGTGCGGAAGGCCGCGTTCGAGATGTGCGAGCCTGCGCGACACATGCGCTTCGACGCCGCCCGGGCCGCATTCGCCGCGCTCGGCATTGTAGCGGATCAGATCGGCGATCGGCCGTCCGGCGATCACATAGTCTTCGGGATAGTCGAACATCTCGACATAGCGCGGATTCCACGCAACGAGCCGCAGGTTGGCGTCGATCACGCTGACGCCCGGGTCGATCGTCTCGAGCGTTGCCGACAGCAGCGACCGTGAGAAGCGCAGGCTGCGCCCCCGCTGGTCGAGCAGCCGGACGACGTCGCCGACCTCCATCGCCGATCCCGCCAGGCTCGACGTCACGATCAGCCGCGCCGAGGGTGCGCCGATCACCCCCGCGATCAGCCTTTCCGCCTGACGGGCGGCGCGTCCGTCGATCGGCGCGCCCGCATCGCGTGACAGCGGGTCCAGCCCCTCTGCGGCTTCGGCATCGCCGACGAATCGCGCGACCAGGATCTTCAGCTCGCCAAAGGTCGTGACGTGATCCAGCACGCTGTGCCGCCCCCCGAAGACCCGCCGCCGCGCCGCGTACAGGTGCAGCACCGCCATCAGCGCGATATTCACGCCCAGGCTCCAGACCGTGCCGTTGACCAGCGGCGATCCGAGCGCGACCCGCATCAGCGCATCGGGGTCGAGCAGTCCGCCGCTCGCTTTCGCAAGACTGGCGCCGAAGCCACCCAATACCGAGGGCATCAACAGGCAATAGGCCCAGACGACGACGCCGCCGATCAAGCCGCCGCGCGCCGCCCGGGTATCGGCAAAGCCCCAGCCGACGGTGGCGATCAGCGCGGGCGCGAACTGCGCGACGCCGGCGAACGCGATCAGCCCGATCGATGCGAGCGACAGCTCGTCGCCGATACTCGTGCCGTACCACAAAGCCGCGGCGACGATCGCGGCGATGATCACGCGCCGGACACGCAGCAGCCGCCTCCCCAGATCGCCCTCCCCGCCATCGGTCTGCCGCCGCAGCAGCAATGGGGCCAGCAGGTCGTTGGTCGCCATCGTCGACAGCGCGATCGTCTCGGCGACGACCATCGCGGTCGCGGCGGAAAACCCGCCGATGAACGCGAGCAGCGCCATCGGATCATTGTCGCGCGCCAGCGGGACCGCCAGCACATAGAGGTCGGGTCGCGTATCGGCTGGCAGCACCGCCAGCCCCGCGAGCACGAGCGGCAGGACCATCACCGAGATCACCGCGAGATAGGCGATGAACGGCCAGCGCGCGCGCCGCACCGCCGCCGGGCCGCTCGCTTCGAGGATCCCGACATAGAATTGACGCGGCAGGCACAGGATCGCGCAGGCGGATAATAGCGTACGGACGAAGAAATCGGGGGTCAGTGCGCCGGGCGCGAAACCCTCGACGAAGCCGGTCAGCGGCGGCGCGATCCGCGCGGCCGGCATCGTCGCAAGCAGCGTCAGCGCGAATCCGCCAAGCGCCACGAAGCAGAGCAGCTTGATCAGCGATTCCGCCGCGATCGCCGCGACCACGCCGGTATTGCCCCCCGCCACTTCATAGCGTCGCGCGCCGAAGCTGATCGCGAACGTCGCCAGCAGCAGCGCGACGAGCGGCCCGACCAGCACCGATCCACCGATCCCGACCAGCGCGCCGAAGCTGAGCGTCACCGAGCGCAGCTGCAGCGCGATATAGGGGATCGACGCGACCAGCGCGGTCCCCGCGACGATCGCCGCGGTACTCCGGCTGCGACCATAACGCGCCGAGATGAAGTCGGCGATCGAGCTCGACCCTTCATCGCGCGCCAGCCGGACGAGCTTGGTCAGGAATCCCGGCGCGAGCAGGAACACCAGCGCCGGGCCGAGGTAGATCGACAGATAATCCCAGCCGCGCGTCGCCGCGGTGCCGACGCCGCCGAAGAACGTCCAGCTGCTGCAATAGACGGCCAGCGACAAGGGATAGGCGATCCGCGCCATGCGCGGCGAAAGCCCGCGCCGATCGACGACCCAGGCGATCCCGAACAACGCGGTGCCATAGGCAAGCATCGCGGCGATGACGACGGCGCTGTTGATCGGCTAGCTCCCTAGTTGCCGGATGCCGATATCGTGCAGTCCGGGCCGTCCCAGGGCAAGGCCCGCCCGGTCTGCGCTTCGGTACTACAGCTCATGGCGAAACCCCGCGGCCCGCGTTACAGGGCCCCATGCTCCGCATCACCGAACTCAAGCTTCCGCTCAACCATGCCGACGAAGCGATCCCAGCCGCGGTCTGCAAGCGGCTGCGCATCACCCCCCGCGAATTGATCCGCTACACCGTCGCGCGGCGCGCGCATGACGCGCGCGACAAGATGGACATCCAGCTCGTCTATTCGATCGACGTCACCGCGAAGAACGAGGCGACGATCCTCGCGCGGTTCCGCAAGGACCGCCACGTCAACACGACCCCCGATACCGGCTACCGCCACGTCGCCAAGGCACCCGAGACGCCGGGCGCGCGTCGCCCGGTCGTCGTGGGAACAGGGCCGTGCGGCCTGTTCGCCGGCCTCATCCTCGCACAGATGGGGTTCCGCCCGATCATCCTCGACCGCGGCAAGCTGGTCCGCGAACGCACCAAGGACACCTGGGGCCTGTGGCGCCGCAGCGTCCTCAACCCAGAATCCAACGTCCAGTTCGGTGAGGGGGGCGCGGGCACCTTCTCCGACGGCAAGCTGTGGAGCCAGATCAAGGATCCGCGCCATCTCGGCCGCAAGGTCATCACCGAGTTCGTCAAGGCCGGCGCTCCCCCCGAGATCCTGACCGAGGCGCATCCGCATATCGGCACGTTCCGGCTGGTGACGATGGTCGAGGCGATGCGCGCGACGATCGAGTCGCTCGGCGGCGAATATCGCTTCGAACACCGCGTCGACGATCTCGACATCGCGGTCGATGCGGACGGCACACGGCGCATCCGCGGGCTGCACCTGCATACCGGCGACTATCTCGAGGCGGATCATGTCGTGCTCGCGGTGGGGCACAGCGCGCGCGACACCTTCCACATGCTGCACGATCGCGGCGTATTCCTGGAGGCGAAGCCCTTCTCGATCGGCGTGCGCATCGAACATCCGCAATCCTGGATCGACGAGGCGCGGTTCGGCCCCTGTGCCGGCCACCCCGATCTCGGCGCCGCCGCGTACAGCCTGTCGCATCACTGCACGAACGGGCGCACCGTCTACAGCTTCTGCATGTGCCCGGGCGGTACCGTCGTCGCGGCGACGTCCGAGGAAGGCCGCGTCGCCACCAACGGGATGAGCCAATATTCGCGCAACGAGCGCAACGCCAATTCGGGACTCGTCGTCGGCATTGATCCTGCGCGTGACTATCCCGGCAATCCACTGGCGGGCATCGAATTGCAGCGCCACTGGGAATCGCGCGCCTATGTCGCCGGCGGATCCGATTATAAGGCCCCCGCGCAGCGCCTCGGCGATTTCCTCGCCGGCCGCCCGTCGAGCGCGCTCGGCACGGTCATCCCGTCCTACCGCCCCGGCGTCCACCTCACCGACCTCGCCGAATGCCTTCCCGAGTTCGCGGTCACCGCGATGCGCGAGGCGCTGCCGGTATTTGGTCGCGACATTCCCGGCTATGACCACCCCGATGCGGTCCTCACCGGGGTCGAGACGCGTACCTCGTCCCCCGTCCGGATCACGCGCGGCGACGATTTTCAGAGCCTGAACACGATCGGCCTGTTCCCCGCCGGGGAGGGCGCGGGCTATGCCGGCGGCATCCTCTCTGCGGGCGTCGACGGCATCAAGGTCGCCGAGGCGGTCGGGCTGAGCCTCGTCGGCGCCACGCCGGGGGCTTAACCACTATCTAACATCCGGGTGGTACGCGCAGGCTTCCTGTCACGACGCGCGATCTACCCCATGCTCAAGAGAACAGTGCTCGGTTTCGCCGCGATCGCCGCCAGTACCTCGTGCGTTCCCCCGTCGACGCGCGTGGCTGCACCGACGGCCGGCGTCCCGGTCCGCGACGCAGCAGAAGCGCGCAGCCTGCTCGCCGGGCTCGCGCTCGAGGCGCCCGCCGAACCACTCGACCGCGCCTTTGCCGGCTCTGCCGCCTCCACCGACGACCCCCCGCGCACCCTCGCCGCCGCGCCCGCTTTTCCCGGCGCCGCGCAAAGTGACGACGACCGCCAGCGCGCAATCGCCTGCCTGACCGCCGCGGTCTATTACGAGGCACGCTCCGAACCGACCGATGGCCAGCGCGCCGTCGCACAGGTCGTGCTCAACCGCGTGCGCGATCGCGCCTTTCCGCACAGCGTCTGCGGCGTCGTCTATCAGGGGTCGACCCGGCGCACCGGCTGCCAGTTCAGCTTCACCTGCGACGGCTCGATGAACCACCCCCGCGACGGTGCCGCCTGGGCAAGGGCCGCATCGGTCGCGCGCGCCGCGTTCGACGGCAGCGTCTTCGCGCCGGTCGGCGCCTCGACCTCCTACCACGCCGCTTCGATCCTGCCCTGGTGGGCGCCAAGCCTCAGCCGGGTCGGCGCAGTCGGTGCGCATATCTTCTATCGCTGGCGCGGCGCGATGGAGCGCGCGCTGAGCTTCCGCCAGACCTATGCGGGCGTCGAACCGACCCGCGTTGCGGCGCCCGATACGATCCTCGCCGCGTCCCCGTCCACCTCTACCGAACCCGGTACGGCGGGATCCGGCGTCACCGTCCATCGCGGCCGGACCATGCCGGGGGTGGAGACTGCGATGTCGGCACCATCTGAGTCCTCCGCCGCAACACCACGCGTGCATCTGGCGTCGGGTGTCCGCATTCATATCGGTTCGGCACATGCCGGCCCGGTCCTTGGCGGGGGCGCCCCGCTGCCGGTCGTTTCGATTTCCGAGGAAAGCGATCCGACCTGATCGCCCTTTGGGGGGTGCCACATCGCGACGGGCGCGGTATCGCCGGCCCCATGCTGCTCCACCTGCCCTGCCCAATGACCCGTTTCGGACCCCGATGCTGACCGCCAGCGAATTGCGCGATCGGCTCGTGACCGTGCTGACCCGCGACCATCTCGGCGACCGGCGTCGCTGGCGCATGGCGGTCGGCGAGGTCCGGGTCTATTCGACCGACACGCACGCGCATTGCAACTGGTCGGTCACGCCCTCGGGCAGCGCTGAGGACATCGACCGGATCGAGACGCTCGTCGACCGGTTTCGCGAGGAATTCCCGATCATCCGCTGATTGGCGCGCCGCGCGACCGACAAGCTCGGCTATCCCGGCAAGGACAGCGTCTTCGTTGCACCGCACCATGCAGAAGCTGTATTTCGTTCGGTTCATACGGGACAGCGGCCATGCAGACATTACGGCGATCGTTCGGATTACAGGTTCTGATCGGGATGATCGCCGGGCTCGCGCTCGGCTTCGTCGCGCGCGGGACCGGCGCGGGATCTGGCCTCGCGGAAACGCTGCGCATCGTCGGCGAGATCTTCGTTCAGTTGCTGAAAACTCTTGTCGTCCCGCTCGTCTTCACCGCGATCATCGCGTCGATCGCCGCGCTGCGCGATCTCGACAATGCGCGGCGGCTGGTCATCAGCACGCTCGCCTGGTTCGCAATCACCGCGCTGATCGCGGTGTCGATCGGCATCGTCCTTGCGCTGGTGATCCAGCCCGGCGTGACCGCGGGGGTCAGTGCCGCCAGCGCGGTCGCGCCGACGACCGCCGGGTCGTGGCTCGACTTCCTGCGCGGGCTCGTCCCTGCCAATATTCTCGGGCTCGAGGCGTCGACCAAGCTGACCGACGAGACTGCGCGGACCGCGCTGTCGTTTAACGTCCTGCAAATCATCGTCATCGCGATCACGATCGGAATCGCCGCGGTCCGGATCGGTGATGCGGGCGCGCCGTTCCTCGCCTTCAACGCATCGGCGCTCGCGCTTTTCCGCCGCATCCTGCGCTGGGTGATACGGTTGACGCCGATCGGTACGGGCGCGCTGCTCGGCAACGCGATCGTGCGCTATGGCTGGCAGTCGCTCTCGGCGCTCGGCGCGTTCAGCATCGCGGTCTATGCCGGACTCGCGATTGTCCTTTTCGTGGTCTATCCATTGCTCCTGCTTGCCAACGGGCTCAGCCCGCGGCGGTTCTTCGCCGCTGCCTGGCCCGCAATCCAGCTCGGCTTCGTGTCGCGCTCGTCGATCGCCGCGCTGCCGGTGACCGAGGATGTCGTCGAACGCGGCCTCGGCGTCCCCCGCACCTATGCAGCCTTCGCCGTACCGCTCGCCGCCACGACCAAGATGGACGGGTGCGCCGCGATCTACCCCGCGGTCTCGGCGATCTTCGTCGCGCAATATTACGGTATCCCGCTGCATGCCGCCGACTATGTGCTGATCGTGCTCGTGTCCGTGCTCGGGTCGTCCGCCACCGCAGGGCTAACTGGCGCGGTCGTCATGCTGACGCTCACGCTGTCGACGCTCGGCCTCCCGCTCGAGGGCGCAGGCCTGCTGCTCGCGATTGACCCGATCCTCGACATGGGCCGCACCGCGGTCAACGTTGCCGGGCAGGCGCTTGTCCCGACGATCGTCGCCAAGCGGCAGGGTCTGCTCGATCCGGCACTACACGACGCCGGCACCGCGCAGGCCGCCACGGCATAACAGCGCGCTGTCACAAACGTGACAACGAGACTCAGCCGGACGCAGGAGTTTGACAGCGCGACGCTGTAGCCATCGGTTCGACCCGGGCGATTCGTTGTCATGTTGTGTACCGATCCGTCATCAAATGCGGAACGAGGATGCAGCATGACCTTCCAGACCGACCTTACCCAGATCGACCAGCTGATCGCCGCGCGGAACGGCACCTGGGACGGAATTTCCGCCGAATCGGTCGCCCGGATGCGCGCACAGAACCGCTTCCGCTCGGGTCTCGATATCGCCCGCTACACCGCGGGGATCATGCGTCGCGACATGGCCGCCTATGACGCCGACCCGGCGAACTACACCCAGTCGCTCGGCTGCTGGCACGGATTCATCGCGCAGCAGAAGATGATCAGCATCAAGAAGCATTTCGGCACCACCGACCGCCGTTACCTCTATCTCTCAGGCTGGATGGTTGCCGCGCTCCGGAGCGAATTCGGGCCCCTTCCCGACCAGTCGATGCACGAGAAGACGAGCGTCCCCGCGCTGATCGAAGAGCTCTACACCTTCCTGCGTCAGGCCGATGCGCGCGAGCTCGGCATGCTGTTCCGCGACGTCGATACTGCGCGCGAAGCGGGCAACGCGATCGAGGAAAAGCGCCTGCTCAACGCGATCGAGAACCACCAGACTCACGTCGTCCCCGTCATCGCCGATATCGACGCAGGCTTCGGCAATGCCGAGGCGACATACCTGCTCGCGCGCAAGATGATCGAGGCGGGGGCCTGCGCACTCCAGATCGAGAACCAGGTCAGCGACGAGAAGCAGTGCGGCCATCAGGACGGCAAGGTCACCGTCCCGCACGAGGACTTTCTCGCCAAGGTCCGTGCCTGCCGTTACGCCTTCCTCGAGCTCGGCGTTGAGGACGGCATCATCGTCACGCGCACCGACTCGCTCGGCGCTGGCCTCACCAAGCAGATCGCGGTCAGCAAGACGCCCGGCGATCTCGGTGACCAGTACAACTCGTATCTGGATTGCGAGGAGATCGACCCCGCGACCGCGCAGAATGGCGACGTCATCCTCAACCGCGACGGCAAGCTGCTCCGCCCGAAGCGCCTGCCCTCGAACCTGTTCCAGTTCCGCGCCGGCAGCGGCGAGGATCGCTGTGTGATGGACTGCATTGCGAGCCTGCAGAAGGGCGCCGACCTGCTCTGGATCGAGACCGAGAAGCCGCACATCGAACAGATTGCCGGCATGGTCGACCGCATCCGCAAGGTCGTGCCCAATGCAAAGCTCGTCTACAACAACTCGCCCAGCTTCAACTGGACGCTGAACTTCCGCCAGCAGGTGTTTGATGCGTGGAGCGAAGCCGGCCGCGACGTGTCGGCCTATGACCGGACGCGCCTGATGAGTGTCGAGTATGACGGCACGCCGCTCGGCGACGAGGCTGACGAACGCATCCGCACCTTCCAGGCGGATTCGGCAAAGCGCGCCGGCATCTTCCATCACCTGATCACGCTGCCGACCTATCACACCGCGGCGCTCTCAACCGACAATCTCGCCAAGGAGTATTTCGGCGATGCAGGGATGCTCGGCTATGTAAAGGGCGTCCAGCGCAAGGAAATCCGCGAGGGCATCGCCTGCGTGAAGCACCAGAACATGTCGGGCTCGGACCTGGGCGACGACCACAAGGAGTATTTCGCGGGTGAGGCGGCGCTGAAGGCCGGCGGCGTCCACAACACGATGAACCAGTTCGCGGCCTGACGCCCAAGCCGGAGCGCAAGCTCCGGCGCGGACCAGCGTCAGGCCCGGCCGGCGGGGCCAAAAGCCCCGTCCGACGCCGCGGCTTCGCCGCGGCGCTGGTCTGTTCCAACGCCCAGTAAAGACGCGCATGCCTACCCAAAGACACCTCCCCGGCGAAGGCCGGGGCCCAGTTGGGGGACGGTTATGGCAGGCGTCGCCTTTCGTTACTCCCACCTCTCCAACTGGACCCCGGCCTCCGCCGGGGAGGCGCTATTAAGGGCGCCGCGGGAGCACGCGGCATCGGCCAACCCAAAGCTCACCCCTTCGCAGCCACACCCCCACAAAAACCAGCCCCCAAGACAACCCATAGCAACACCGCCACGCTGTCCCCCGGCCCCGCGCCGTGGCATGAGCCGCCCATGCAAGACCGCGCCCTGCTCCGCGTCACCGCGCTCGAAAAGTCGGTCCCCGGCGGCCGCCAGCTCTTCCGCGGGCTCGACCTCACCGCGCGCGCCGGCCAGCTGATCGCGATCGTCGGCGAAAGTGGCGTCGGCAAATCGACGCTGCTCAACATCCTCGCCGGGCTCGATGCGCCCGATGCAGGGCATGTCGCGATCGAGGACACGATCCTCGACACGCTCGACGAGGCCGCGCTGACGCGGTTGCGCGCGACGCGGATCGGGTTCGTGTTCCAGGCCTTTCACGTCCTGCCCTATCTGACCCTTCGCCAGAACGTCGCGCTTCCGCTCGCGCTCGTGTCGACCGACCGTCGCGTGATCGCCGACCAGGCGCAGGCGATGCTCGCCCGGGTCGGGCTCGGCACCCGCGGCGACGGCTATGCGCGCGACCTGTCGGGCGGCGAGCTGCAGCGCGTCGCGATCGCGCGCGCGCTCATCCATCGTCCCGCGCTGATCCTCGCCGACGAGCCGACGGGCAATCTCGACCCCGACACCGCTGCGAAGATCCTGACGCTGTTTTCCGACGCGGTTCGCGAACAGGGCGTCGCCGCGATCATCGTCACCCATTCGGCGGCGGCCGCCGCGATCGCCGACGATGTTCTGACGCTGACCGCAAACGGGCTGGAACGCGCGCGATGAGCATCCTGTCGGCGCGGCTCGCGCTGGGCTGGATGATCGGTGGCGAGTGGCGCGCGCATCCCGCGCGGCTCGCCCTCACCGCGATCGCGATCGCCATCGGTGTCGCACTCGGCTTCGCGGTCCACCTCGTCAACGGATCGGCGCTGTCGTCGTTCGAAGGCGCATTGCGCACCGTCAAGGGCAGCGCGGATCTTCAGGTCAACGCGACCAGCCCGCTCGGCTTCGACGAGGCGCTCTATCCCAGAGTCGCGACCGCGGCCGGAGTCGCGGACGCGAGCCCGGTCGTTATCCTGCGCGCGACGATCGGGAAACGGCCCGTCACCCTGCTCGGCCTCGACGTGATCCGCGCGGCACAGGTCACGCCGTCACTTGTGGGCGTCGCCCCCGCCGGCATCGACCGCCGTGGCGACGCGGCGTTCGACGACGCCGCGCTCTATCTGTCCGCCGCGGCGATGCGCACCGTGAATGCCCGTCCCGGCGCGATGCTCGTCGTCACCGCGAACGGGCGCACCGCGACGATGCGCGTCGCAGGCCGGTTGCCGGGAGTAGCCGAGGGCGAGGCGATCGGCGTGATCGACATCGCCGCGGCGCAGTGGCGCTTCGACCGGCTCGGCCGCCTCGACCGGATCGACGTGAAACAGCGGGACGGCGCCGCCCCTCCACGCCTCGCCACCATCCTCCCGCGCGATGCGACGATCGGCAGCGACGAGAGTGATGCGACCCGCAGCGACGCCCTGTCACGCGCGTACCGCGTCAATCTCGACATGCTCGCGCTGGTCGCATTGCTGACCGGCGGGTTCCTCGTCTTTTCCGCGCAGTCCCTGTCAGTGGCCCGCCGGTTGCGGGCCTTTGCACTCGTCCGCACGCTCGGCCTGCCGCGCAACGGGATCGTCGCGACCGTCGCGCTGGAGGGGCTGGCGATCGGCGTGATCGGCGCCGCGCTCGGGCTGCTGCTCGGCTATGCGCTGGCCTATGCCGCGCTCGCCCGGTTCGGCGCGGACCTCGGCGCAGGCTATTTCGCCGATGGCCGCGTCCGGCTGGCCTTCGCGCCCGCCGCCGCGGTCGGCTTCTTCGCGCTCGGCCTGCTGGCAGCGGTCGCGGGCAGCGTCCTGCCGGCGCGGATCGCGGCGCGTGCCGCCCCCGCCGCGGCGCTGCGCAACGCCGGCGACGTCATCGACCCCCGGACCCCCATGCCCGTCCGCCCCGCCGCCATCCTGATGCTGCTCGGCGGTGGCGCGGCGCTGCTCCCGGCGATCGGCGGCCTGCCGCTGTTCGGGTTTGCGAGCATGGCGCTGATCCTGGCAGGCGGCATCGCCGGCATGCCCTGGCTCGCGCGCACGCTGCTCGCACCGATCAGCCGCGGTGCCGGGCGGTCCGTCCCCGTCGACCTCGCGATCCGCCACCTCCACGGTGCCCCCGCCCAGGCCGCCACCGCGCTGTGCGGAATCGTCGCGAGCACCGCGCTGATGATCGCGATGGCGGTGATGGTCACCAGCTTTCGCGGCGCGGTCGACGAATGGCTGGGTCAGGTCCTCTCGGACGATCTCTATCTTCGGGTCGAGGGTGGCACCGGGCTCGATCCCGCGGCGCAGGCTCGGTTGCGCACAGTGCCCGGCATCACAGCGATCGCGTATAGCCGGCAGATCCCGCTGACGCTCGCGCCGGACCGGCCGCCCGTCTCGTTGATCGCGCGCCCGGTTGTGACCGATGGCCCCGACCCCAGCCTCGTGCTGCTCGAAAGCGGACGCGCCCGCCCCGCCGGCACCGCGCCGATGTGGATCTCGGAGCCCGCCGCGCGGCTCTACGGCTGGTCGGTCGGCGACAGCGTCACGCTGCCGATCGCCGGCCGGTACGTCGTCGCGGGGATCTGGCGCGACTATGCCCGCCAGCAAGGCGCGATCATCGTCCGCGACACCGACTATACGCGCGCCACCGGCGACCGCACGCGGGCCGAGGCGGCGATCACGCTCGCCCGCGGCGCGGATCCCCGCACCGTCGAGCGCGCGCTGACCGCGGCGGCGCCCCCGGCGCTCGCCGGCCTCGTCTCGATCGCGCGCCCGGCCACCCTGCGCCGCTATGCCCTCGAACTCTTCGATCGCAGTTTCGCCGTCACCTATCTGCTCGAGGGGGTCGCGATCCTCGTCGGGCTGGCGGGCGTCGCCGCGACCATGTCCGCGCAGACGATCGCCCGCACGCGCGAATTCGGGATGCTCCGGCATATCGGCGTCGCAAAGCGGCAGATCGTCGCGATGCTGGCGACCGAGGGGGCGTTGCTCGGTCTCGTCGGTGGCATCGCCGGGATCACGCTCGGCGGGGTGATGGCACAGGTGCTCGTCCATGTGATCAATCCGCAGTCGTTCAACTGGACGATGGCGACGCGCATCCCCTGGGGTAGCGTCGGCGGAGTAGCACTTGCGCTGATCGTTGCGGCGGCGGGTACCGCGGTGCTTGCCGGCCGGCGCGCGATCGCCGCCGATGCGGTCCGCATGGTCAGGGAGGACTGGTGATGCGCCCCGTGTTTACGTTTGCAGCGCTGGCGCTGACCGCCGCGACGCCGGCCGCGACCGGCTATCCCGTCGTCCGTCCCGGCGCCTCCTTCACCTTCCCGCGCGAACACGGCGCGCATCCGGCCTTCCGCACCGAATGGTGGTATGTCACCGGTCTGCTGAAGACGCAGGAGGGTCGCAACCTCGGCTTCCAGATCACCTTCTTCCGGACCACCCCGGGCACCGACGCGGCGAACCCCAGCCGCTTTGCCCCCAAGCAGATCCTGTTCGCGCATGCGGCCATCTCCGACCCCAAACTCGGCCATCTGCTGCACGGGGAGCGCGCGGCACGGACGGGGTTCGGCCTGGCCCAGGCACGCATCGGCGATACCGACGTCACACTCAAGGACTGGCATATCCGCAGGCGACCCGACGGCCGGTTCACGACCACCGTTACCACCGGCGATTTCGCGCTGACGTTGACGCTGACACCGCGCCAGCCGCCCCTGCTGCAGGGCAAGGCCGGTTACAGCCAGAAGGGCCCGAAGCCCGAACAGGCGAGCTATTATTACTCGATCCCGCACCTCGCGGTGGCGGGGCTGCTGGTGCGGCACGGCACACCGCAACGCGTCACCGGACAGGCATGGCTCGACCGGGAATGGTCCTCGGACTATTTGGGCGGCGGCGCGGTAGGCTGGGACTGGACCGGGCTCAATCTCGACGACGGGGGAGCGCTGATGGCGTTCCGCATACGTGGCCGCGACGGCAAGCCGCTCTGGGCGGGCGGATCGCTGCGCCGCGCGGATGGGCGCGTCGTCCGGTTCGCGCCCGCCGACGTCCGGTTCGATCCGCTCCGCCAGTGGCGTTCGCCGCGCACCGGGGCGCTCTACCCCGTGACGCAACGCCTCACCGTCCGCCTTCCCGAAGGGGTCCGCCGCTTCCGCCTCGATCCGCTGTTCGCCGATCAGGAGCTCGACGCGCGGCGCAGCGGCATGCCCGTCTATTGGGAAGGTGCGGTCCGCACGGCGGGCGGCAGCGGCTATCTCGAGCTCACCGGCTATGCCGATCCGCTGCAGATGTGACACCTGCCGGATACCCAGGCTTTGGCATGGCCAAGCTTTGCGGCTATTCCCCACCACTACCGACGCGATAGGGATTACGCGAACCGGAGGGACTGGATGAGACTGAACCGCACGCATATCGGCCTGGCGCTTGCTGCGATCGTCGCGGGCTGCTCGTCGCCCTCGAGCACGGGCAAGGACGGATCGGTCGAGTTGCTCAACGTCAGCTACGATCCGACCCGCGAACTCTACAAGGCGGTGAACACCGCGTTCGCCGCCAAGTGGAAGCAGGACACCGGCCAGACGGTGCGGTTCAACATGAGCCATGGCGGATCGGGCAAGCAGTCGCGCGCGGTGATCGACGGCCTGGGCGCCGACGTCGTCACGCTGGCGCTCGCCTATGACGTCGATGCGATTGCCGAGCGTGCGAAGCTGCTGCCGGCCAATTGGGAAACGCGGCTGCCCGACAACAGCGCGCCCTATACGTCGACGATCGTGTTCCTGGTCCGCAAGGGCAATCCCAAGCAGATTCGCGACTGGAGCGATCTGATCAAACCCGGCGTCCAGGTGATCACGCCCAACCCCAAGACCAGCGGCGGCGCACGCTGGAACTTCCTCGCGGCCTGGGCCTATGGGAAGAAGGCTGGAGGCGGATCCGACGCCGCCGCGCAGGCCTATGTCTCGCAGCTCTACGGCCATGTCCCGGTCCTCGATTCGGGCGCACGCGGCGCCACCACCACCTTCGTCGAGCGCGGGCTCGGCGACGTGCTGATCGCCTGGGAGAACGAGGCGTTCCTGTCCGAAAAGGAACTCGGCAGCGGCAAGTTCGACATCGTCGTGCCGTCGATCTCGGTGCTCGCCGAGCCATCGGTCGCGGTCGTCGACGCCAATGCCAAGGCGCACGGTACCGAGAAGGTCGCTGAGGCCTATCTCCGGTTCCTCTACACGCCCGAGGGCCAGGACATCGTCGCCAAGAACTATTATCGCCCCCGCGATCCTGCGGTGCTGGCGCGCTATGCGACGTTGTTCCCGAAGATCGAGATGCGCACCATTCGCGATTTCGGTGGATGGAAGGTTGCGCAGGCCCGCTTCTTTGCAGACGGCGGCGTGTTCGACCGGATCTATTCGGGTCCGAAGCGCTGATCGGGAATGCGATCGTTCGGATCCTCGTCGGTGGCTGACGTCGCGCGCCTCGGCGCCAGGCCCGGCCGCGCTCGCCGCGCGCGACGGTCGGTCATTCCCGGGTTCGGGCTGACGATGGGGCTGACGATCGTCTGGCTATGCCTGATCGTGCTCATCCCGCTGTCGACGATCTTCCTGCGCGCGGCGGGGCTTGGCTGGGACGGGTTCGTCGCGGTCGGGCTCTCGGCGCGCGCGCTGTCCGCCTACAAGCTCAGCTTCGGTACCGCGCTGCTGGCCGCGTCGGTCAACGCGGTGTTCGGCCTGCTGATCGCCTGGATCCTCGCGCGCTATGAGTTTCCGGGCAAGAAGTTCGTCGACGCCGCAGTCGACCTGCCCTTTGCGTTGCCGACCGCGGTCGCGGGCATCGCGCTGGTGTCGCTCTATGCCGAAAACGGCTGGATCGGGTCGCTGCTGGCACCGCTCGGCATCCGCGTCGCCTACACCCCGCTCGGCGTCGTCGTCGCGCTCATCTTCATCGGCCTGCCGTTCATCGTGCGCTCGGTCCAGCCCGTCCTCGCCGATCTCGGCGCCGATGTCGAGGAAGCCGCAGCGACGCTCGGGGCAACCCGGTGGCAGACGTTCAGCCGGGTGATCCTGCCCGCCATCGCACCCGCGCTCCTGACCGGCTTCGCGCTCGCCTTTGCGCGCGGCGTCGGGGAATATGGCTCGGTCATCTTCATCGCGGGCAACATGCCGTACAAGTCGGAGATCGCCCCGTTGCTGATCGTCACCCAGCTCGAGCAGTTCGACTATCCCGGCGCGACCGCGATCGCGTGCGTCATGCTGGTCGCCTCCTTCTCGATGCTGCTGCTGGTCAATCTGCTCCAGGCGTGGCGTGCGAAGCGGAGCGCGAAATGACCCGCGCCGCCTCAAGCGAAAGCCCCGTCGCCCGGCGGATCCTGATCGGCGTCGGTCTCCTCTTCCTCGCGCTCTTCCTCGCACTGCCGCTCGTCGTCGTGTTCGTTCAGGCCTTTGCCAAGGGCTGGCCGATGTTCGTCGACGCGATCGGCCAGCCCGATGCGCGTGCGGCGATCCGGCTCACCCTGCTGGTCGCGGCGATTTCGGTGCCGCTCAACTGCGTGTTCGGCGTTGTCGCGTCCTGGGCAATCACCAAGTTCGACTTCCGCGGCAAGAGCCTGCTCATCTCGCTCATCGACCTGCCCTTCTCGGTGTCGCCCGTCGTCGCCGGCCTCATCTTCGTGCTGATGTTCGGCGCACAGGGCTGGTTCGGGCCGTGGCTGATCGCGCACAACTGGAAGGTCATCTTCGCGGTGCCCGGCATCGTCCTCGCCACCGTGTTCGTCACCTTCCCGTTCGTCGCGCGCGAGATCATCCCGCTGATGGCCGAGCAGGGCCGCGACGACGAGGAAGCCGCGGTGTCGCTCGGTGCGTCGGGGTGGCAGACCTTTTGGCACGTCACCCTGCCCAATATCCGCTGGGGCCTGCTCTACGGCGTGCTGCTCTGCAACGCACGCGCGATGGGGGAGTTCGGCGCGGTGTCGGTGGTGTCGGGCCATATCCGCGGCCTGACCAACACCATGCCGCTCCACGTCGAGATCCTGTACAACGAATATGACTTCGTCGGCGCGTTTGCGGTGGCATCGCTGCTCGCGTCGCTCGCGCTCGTCACGCTCGTGTTGAAGAGCCTGCTCGAATGGCGGTTCGGCTATCATCAGGCAAGGAGTGCGCATTGAGTATCGTCATCGACGCCGTATCCAAACGGTTCGGCCAGTTCGCCGCGCTGAACGACGTCAGCCTCGAAGCGCGTCCCGGCGAGTTCCTCGCGCTGCTGGGGCCCTCCGGCTCGGGCAAGACGACGCTGCTCCGCATGATCGCAGGGCTCGACTTCCCCGATAGCGGCCATGTCCTGTTCGACGGTGCCGACATGACGGGGACGCCTGCGGCCGAACGCCAGATCGGCTTCGTGTTCCAGAACTACGCGCTGTTCCGTCACATGACGGTCGCCGACAACATCGCGTTCGGCCTGACCGTGCGTGCACGCCGCGATCGTCCGGCCAAGGCAGACATCCGCGCGCGTGTCGCCGAGCTGCTCGACCTGATCCAGCTGCCCGATCTGGGCCATCGCTATCCAGCACAACTCTCGGGCGGTCAGCGCCAGCGTGTCGCACTGGCGCGGGCGCTCGCGGTCGAGCCCCGCCTGCTGCTGCTCGACGAACCCTTTGGCGCGCTCGATGCCAAGGTCCGCAAGGACCTGCGCCGCTGGCTGCGCGAGCTCCACGACCGGCTTGGCCTGACCTCGGTGTTCGTCACGCATGATCAGGAGGAGGCGCTCGAGCTTGCCGACCGCGTCGTCATCATGAACCGCGGTGTCATCGAACAGATCGGGACCCCGCGCGAAGTCTATGACATGCCCGCCACGCCGTTCGTCTCCGAATTCGTCGGCGAGACCAACCGCATCCCGGTGACGGTCGCCGATGGCCGCGTCCTGCATCACGGACAGGCGCTCGACGTTTCTCCGAAGGCGCTCGCCAACGGACCGGCCGAACTGCATTTCCGCCCGCACGAGGCGCTATTGGGGGATGACGCTCCCGGTGCGCTCCCGATCGTCGTCGGCGCCGTGCACAAGCGGGGTGGTACGTGGCGCGTCGAGGCGCGTGTCGACGACATTGCGGTCGAGATCGACACGAGCGGTCCCTTGCCTGAGCGTGGCGCTCGTGCGGGGCTTCGCTTCGACGATGTTCAGATTTTTCCGGCTTCGTAGCCGTAGAGCCGGGCCGACTGGTTTCGGTCGCCCGGGCTCTTAAACAGTAAAGGTGGTGCGGGTGGCCGGGGTCGAACCGGCACTCCTTTCGGAACAGGATTTTGAGTCCAGCGCGTCTACCAATTCCACCACACCCGCACGACCGCCCTGCAGGCTTCAAGCCCCGGGCAGCGGCGGTTTCGCTAGACCATGCGATCCACGCCCGCAAGCACGAACCCGCCTCTCCATCCCCGAACGCGCGCATAAAAAAAGGCCCGCCGTTTCCGGCGGGCCTTGAGGTGGGGGTACGGGATCAGAACCTGACGGTAGCACCAACCGCCAGATTGCGACCAAGCGAGTCGTAGCGCTGCGGGATCGTGTTGGTCCGTGCCAGCGCGACATTGTAGGAATCGGGCACGATCGGCGCGCTCTTGTCGAGCAGGTTGTTCGCGATCAGGCGCAGCGAGAACGCCTTGTCGATCGCAAAGTTGAGCGCGAGATCGAAATAGCTCTTCGGCGAGACGCGGAAATAGCTGGTCCGCTCGCGCTCGGGCGTGCCGCCGATCGCCGGATCACCCGAATTGTCCGC
This sequence comes from Sphingomonas aerolata, assembly GCF_023935825.1. Classification (NCBI taxonomy): domain Bacteria; kingdom Pseudomonadati; phylum Pseudomonadota; class Alphaproteobacteria; order Sphingomonadales; family Sphingomonadaceae; genus Sphingomonas; species Sphingomonas aerolata. Next base: position 2,561,075 of record NZ_CP098762.1, read on the forward strand.
ATTCGTCAGCGAACCGACATAGCGCCAGTTGAACGACGCACTGAACCCCTTGTCGACCGTCGTATAGGTCGCGCGCAGGCCGTGCGACCATTTCGGGATCAGCTGACCGCAGCCATTGCCGTAATAGCCTGCGCAGTTGCGGGTCGGCTGGACCGGCGAGTCCTGACCACCAGCAAAAGTCGTCAGCGAGCCGTTGAAGTTCCAGTCGATCTTGCCGACGCTGGCGAGATCGAGCGTGTACTGCGCCTGGAAGTCATAGCCGCGGGCGATCGACTTGTAGAAGTTGGTCGTACCCTGGCGGATGAAGCCGGTCGTTGGGTTGCTCGCCGCGTCCGAGTAGAGCGTGCCAGTGCCGGGATTGCGGACAATGCCCTGACAGAAGAACGCGTCGCCGTTCGAACGCTGACAGCCATCGGTGTAATAGCTGAAGTCGTTATAGCCGAGCGAGTCGTCGATCTTGATCTTGTAGCGATCGACCGAGAAGACCAGTCCGGGAACGAAGCGCGGCTTCACGATCAGGCCATAGGTCTGGGTATAGGCCGTTTCGGGATCGGCTTCGAAACCGCCCGAGCGAACCGTACACCCGGTCGCCCCCGTCGATGCATCCCCCGGACAGATCAGCGTCGGGCTGCCGTACAGGGCGTCGGACAGGCCGGTCGCGCGGCAGACCTCACGCGAGGCGACGGGCGTGCCATAGGTCACGCCGCCAGCGGCGTTGGTCGTCACGGTCGGTGCGCAGAAATCGTTGAACGTGCCCGATCCGCCACGGGCGAAATCGACATTGGTCGCTTGCCGGATCTCGGTCACGGTCGGCGCGCGCTGTGCCTTGTTGAACGAGGCACGGAACGTCAGGTCGCTGACCGGGGCGTAGATGCCCTCGATCTTCCACGTGTTGAAGCTGCTCGAATTGCTGCTGTACTTCGAAACGCGATAGCCACCATTGGCCTGCAGCAGTTCCGCGAACGGCTTGTGCTCGATCAGCGGCGCCTGGACCTCGATATTGGCCTCCCAGACGTCCTGCTTGAGATAGGTGTCATTGCCACCAAGCCCGGCGCGGTAGACGCTGTCGGCGGTCGATTTCAGCGTATCCTTGCGATATTCCGTGCCGAGCGCGATTGCGACGCCCTGCTCGGCGAACGGCGAGGTGACGCCGTACTTGCCGAGATCGCCGGTGATGTTCGCCTGCACGTCATACAGCGTACCGATCGTGGTCGACGTGCCGCGGTCGTAGAGATAGTCGATCAGCGCCGGATTGGTGTTGCCCGCGCTGAACGCGTCGAACGGCACGCAGGCGGCGTCGGTGGTCCCTGCGCAGGTCGGTGCCGCGAGCGTCCCGCCGACGTTCAGCGAATTCCGCAGATTGGCCGCGTTGACGAAGCTCGGCGTGTAGTCCTGCTTGTTGCGCGCATAGACGCCGCCGATGTCATAGGTCCATGCATCGCCAGCCTTGCCGCGCAGGCCGCCGGTCAGGCGCAGACCGGTGTTCAGATAGCTGTCCGGCTGGTCATTGCCCTCGCCGAGGCGATAGCGGATGTCGATCGGCGCAAACGCCGCGGTACCCGCTGCCGCACCGCAAATCGTGCTGGCCTGCGAAGCCGACAGGAACGGATTGTTGCAGTTCACCTGGACGTTGCCGCCCGCGATCGCCGGGTAGTTGTTGTACGACTTGTCGCGGAACCAGATGCCCGATGCATAGACTTCGGCGTCCGGCGCGACGTCGAGGCTGACGAAGCCACCCGCATTCACGCGCTCGGACGGGCGCTGATAGGCATAGTTGCTGAAATAGTTCGACGCATTGCCCGCGCCGGTGCCGAACGGCACGAAGGTGCGCGTGCCATTGGGGTTGTTGACATACTGCCCCGTCGCGACGCCCTTGCTGTCGAGCGGCGAAATCAGGCCGCTCGTCGAGCTGCTCGGCGTCAGGCCGCACGAGATCGGCGCGTTGAGGCTCGTCTGCGTGAGGTAGCAGCCGGAGTTCGACCGCTCGGACAGCAGGACCTCGTCGGTATGCTTGTAGTTGACGAAGCCGTTGATCCGCAGCGCACCGTCGAAGAACTTCTTGCCCGCGGTCAGCGTGACGTCGGCACGGCCGCCATCGTTGGTCAGGCCGCGCGGGCTGTTGAAGCCGGCTGCGCGTGCCAGCGACGAGACGACCGTGTCCTTGTTGTTGTGGTTGTAGAAATTATAGTTGCCGTCGAGCTGGATGCCTTCGAAATCCTTTTTCAGGACGAAGTTGACGACGCCGGCCACCGCATCGGACCCGTAGACCGACGACGCACCACCGGTCAGGACGTCGACGCGCTCGAGCAACGACGGCGGGATGATGCCCACGTCCTGCCCGTTCTGCGTGCCGAGGCGCTTGCCGTCGATCAGCACAAGCGTCCGCTCGAACCCGAGGCTGCGCAGCTTGATCCGCTGCCGGCCGTCCGAATCATTATAGGTCTGCTGGCTGTCGGGCGCGACCTGCGGGAGGCGGTTGAGCACGTCCTCGACATTGACCGCAGCCTGGGCGCGGATGTCCTGCGACGTGACCGAGGTGATCGGTGCGGCGGAGGTCATGTTCGGACGCTGGATGCGCGATCCGGTCACGACGATGTCGCCTCCGCCAGCGCGGTCTTCGGCGGGCGGCGCGTCGACGGCGCTGGTCGCGGTCGCCGCATCCGCCTCGACCTTGGCCTCCGCGGGCGTGGTAGCCTCGGCCTGTGCCGGCGTGACCTGTCCAATCGCCGGGGTCGCGGACACCATCAGTGCCCCCGCAAGCGCCACATAAGACGCCGAATTACGCACGTTCATACTAAAAACCCTTGTTTGGGCCAGCGTTGTCGCCTGCCCCCGTCTCCTTCGTAAGGTTTTGGTCATAATCGGGTCTCAGTCAATACCTTAGTAAGACCACTGTGTAACGTTTCGGACCGGATGTTGTAAAATGGCCATACGACTGGTCGACTGCCGTGACTTGCGATACGACTGGGCGCCAGGGTGACAACAGGGGGCTGCTGATGAAGACGAGACGATCGTTGCTGACCGCGTTTGGTGGTATTGGAGCGGCCCTGCCCTTTGTTGCGCCGATCGCCCGCGCGCGCGCCGCAACCGGCGCCCCTGCGCCTGCGCTGATCGTGTCGACCTGGGATTTCGGTGCTGCAGCCAATGCCGCAGCCTTTGCCCGCAGGAGCGCCGGCGGATCGCTGATCGATTCGGTCGAGGCCGGCGCGATGGTCCCCGAAGCCGATCCGGACAATCACAGCGTCGGCTATTCGGGCTATCCCGACCGCGACGGCCATGTCACGCTCGATGCGGTCATCATGGATGATGCGGGCGGCGTCGGCGCAGTCGCAGCGCTCGAGAACACGATGCACGCGATCTCCGTCGCGCGGCGGGTGATGGAGCGGACACCGCACACCATGCTCGTCGGCGAAGGCGCGACGCGGTTCGCGCGTGACCAGGGCTTTAAGCAACAGTCGTTGCTGACGCCCGAGGCGGAAAAGGCGTGGCGCGACTGGCTGAAGACCGCGGATTATCGCCCCGAAGCCAATAGCGAGAACCGCATCACACGGACGCCCGGTGGCGCGCTCGACCATGACACGATCGGCCTGCTGATGCGCGACCCGACGGGGCGGATGGCCGGCGCCTGCACCACATCGGGCATGGCGTTCAAGATGCGCGGCCGGGTCGGCGATTCGCCGCAGGTCGGATCGGGACTCTATGTCGAGGCAGGCGTCGGCGGCGCGACCTCGACCGGGCTGGGCGAGGAGGTCACGCGTGTCGCAGGGTCGGCGCGCGTCGTCGCATCGATGCGCGCGGGCGCGTCACCGCAACAAGCCTGCGAAGAGGTGGTCCGCCATATCGCGCGGCTGCGCGGCGACGCGATACGCGGCGTGCAGGTCGGCTTCCTCGCGCTCGATACGAAGGGCGCGGTCGGAGCCTTCTGCCTGCTGCCGGGCTTTACCTACGCCGTCACCGACGCGCGCGGCAGCACCACGGTGCTGAAGGCGCGCAGCTTGTTCGCGAGCTGACCGCATGATGCGCGACGCCATGACGCTCGAAGTCTGTGTCGAGGATCTCGACGGCATCGATGCCGCGGTGGAGGGCGGCGCCGACCGGATCGAGCTGTGCGCCGCGCTCGCGGTCGGTGGCTTGACGCCGCCTGCGTCGCTGATCCGCGCGGCGGCGCAGGCGCCCCTCCCCGCGCACCTGCTCGTACGCCCGCGTGAGGGCGGCTTCGCCTACACCCCGCGTGAGATCGCGTTGATCGCCGACGATATCGTCACCGCTGCGCACGCCGGTCTCGCGGGCATCGTGATCGGCGCAACCCTGGCCGACCACCGGCTCGATGCGACAACCTTGGCCATGCTGATCGCGCACGCACGGACGCTCGGCAGCGAACGCGGCAGACCGCTGTCGCTGACGCTGCACCGCGCCTTCGACGTGTGTTCCGATCTTGGCACCGCCCTCGACACCGCGATCGAACTCGGCTTCGACCGGGTCCTCACTTCGGGTGGGACGCCCAGGGCAATCGACGGGGTCGAGGCAGTGGCCGACCTGCATCGCCAAGCCGCCGGACGCATCATCATCCTCGCGGGCAGCGGCGTGTCCCCGCAATCACTGCCTGCACTGCTGCGCACCGGCATCACCGAAGTCCACGCGTCGTGCCGTCAGCCGATCGCCGGCGGTGCCGACCCGGTGGACGTGCGATTCGGTTTCGCCGCGCCGAACCGCACCGCGACCAGTACGGACCGCATCCGCCAGCTGTCGCATATGCTTACGCAGAAACACACGCTTGAATAAGACCAATCTATAACTTACGCTTGGCATAATCCAACGACGAAGGCCGCCATACGGTCACCGTGCAAGATCCTGAGAGCGAGCTGTCATGACCAACGCCCCCCCCGCCCCCTTGGCGGCACGCGACCCGGAAGCCACGCTGATGTTCAGCGAAGCGGCGGAATCGGGTGCCGCGGTTGCCCGGCTGCTCGCGGCCAATGCCGAAGCCTTTGCGACGCTCGGCGCGAAGGTGCGGGCCGCACCGCCCGCGGTGGTCGTGACCTGCGCCCGCGGATCGTCCGATCACGCTGCGGTTTACGGCAAATACCTGATCTGGACGAAGACCGGCATCCCGGTCGCGGCCGCCGCCCCCTCGGTCGTGTCGTTGTACGACGCAGAGCTTTCCGCGCAGACGACGCTTTGCATCGCCATCTCGCAAAGCGGCCGCAGCCCCGATCTGCTCGCAACCGTCGCTTCGATGAAAGCGGGCGGCGCGCATGTCGTCGCGCTGGTCAATGACGAGACGTCGCCGCTCGCCGCTGCCGCCGACACGCTGATCGCGCTCAAGGCCGGTCCCGAGCGCTCGGTCGCTGCGACCAAATCCTATATCTGCGCGCTCGCGGCACTGGCGGCACTCACCGCGGAATGGGCCGACGACGATGCGTTGCGCGGCGCGGTGGCGGCACTTCCCGCCGATCTGGAGCGCGCCTGGGCGCTCGACTGGTCTAGCGCGATCGAGCCGTTGCGCACTGCTACCAACCTCTTCGTCATCGCGCGCGGCCCGGGCTTCGGCATCGCCAATGAGGCGGCGCTGAAGATGAAGGAAACCTGCGCGCTTCACGCCGAAAGCTTCAGCTCGGCCGAGGTGCGCCACGGCCCGATGCAGCTCGTCGAGGACGGTTTTCCCCTGCTCGCGCTCGCGACCTCCGACGCGGCCGGCGACGGCGTGCGCGACGCCGCGGCCGAGTTTGCGGGGCGCGGCGCCTGCGTCCTGCTGGCCGATGCCGCACGCGACGCGCAGGCCGGCGACGCGACGCTGCCCGCGCTCACCGCGCATCCGGCGATTGAGCCGGTCCTGATGGTCCAGAGCTTCTACAAGCTCGTCAACGCCCTTTCCGTGGCGCGCGGGTTCGATCCCGACGCGCCCTCGCATCTTGCCAAGGTCACGCGCACGCTATGACGACTTTCCGGTTTTCCAACGGCCATATCGTCACGCCGGCCGCTGTCCTCACCGACGCGACGCTGGTCGTCGAAGACGGCCGGATCGTCAGCCTCGACGCAGCGCCCGCTACGGGCACGGCCGTGGAGACGATCGACCTCGACGGGGGCTGGATCATGCCCGGCTTCGTCGACACGCAGGTCAATGGCGGCGGCGGCGTGCTGTTCAACGATGCCACCACGGTCGAGGGGATCGCCGCCATCGGTGCGGCGCATGCCCGCTACGGCACGACTGCCTTCATGGTCACGCTGATCAGCGACACACCCGACGTGATCGCGCGCGCGCTCGATGCGGTTGACGCCGCGATCGACGCCGGCGTGCCGGGCGTGGTCGGCATTCATGTCGAGGGTCCGGTCATCAGTGCGGTCCGCAAGGGCATTCATGATGCGTCGCGCTTCCAGGATCTCGACGACGATCTGATGGAATTGATGACGCGTCCCCGTCGCGGCCGAGTCATGCTGACGCTCGCGCCCGAACGCGTCACCGCCGATCAGGTCGCCGCGCTCACCGCCGCCGGAGTGCTGGTCAGCATCGGTCACAGCGATGCGAGCTATGCAACCGCCGCCGCGGGCATCGCTGCGGGCATCACCGGCGTCACCCATCTGTTCAACGCGATGTCGCCGCTGATCCACCGCGCGCCCGGCGTGGTCGGCGCAGCGCTCGACGACCAGTCGGTCTATTGCGGGATCATCGTCGACGGCTTTCACGTCGATGACGCCGCGTTGCGGATCGCATTGCGCAGCCGCCCGCATGACCGGTTCATGCTCGTCTCGGACGCGATGCCCTGTGTCGGCGCGGCGGACAAGTCCTTCACGATCCAGGGGCGGCCGATCCATGTCGAAGATGGCCGCTGCGTCGGCGCGGACGGCACGCTGGCGGGGTCGGACCTCGACATGACCGGTGCAGTCCGCAATGCGGTCGCACGGCTCGACCTCGCGCCCGAAGTCGCCGCCGCGATGGCATCGACCTATCCGGCTGCGTTTCTAGGCCTGTCGGACACGCGCGGGGCGCTTGCCCCCGGGCAGCGCGCCGACTGGGTGCGGCTGACGCACGATCTCCACCCCCTGGGCACCTGGTTCGGCGGCGTTCCGTCCGCCTGACCGCGCCCCGCTTTACCCCCCTTACGGCACCAAGGACGATCCCATGGCTCCCATCCTCCTGAGCGCGCCGATGCAGGGTTGGGCGCTGCCCATCGACCAGGTCCCCGACGCGGTCTTCGCCGACCGCATGCTGGGGGACGGCGTCGCGATCGATCCGACCGGCGACGGGCTCTACGCGCCCTGTGACGCGACCGTGCTGACGCTGCTCGACAGCGGCCATGCGATCACGTTGCGCACCGCGGAAGGCGCGGAGATCCTGATCCATATCGGGCTCGATACCGTCGCGCTCGGTGGTCGGGGCTTCTCGCCCTGCGTCGCGGTCGGCGACAGGGTGGTCATGGGTGCGCCGCTGATCCGCTTCGATCTCGACCTGCTCGTCCGCGAGGCACGTGCCGTCGTCACGCCGATCATCGTCGTCAATCCCGACCGGTTCGCCATCACGCAGTGCACGACCGACCGGCAGGTCGCGCTCGGCGACCCGCTGATGACGATCGAACCGATTGCCGACATCCGGCCCGACGCCGCCGCAGGAGGCGCGGACGCGGGCGACATCCTGACGCGGACGATCACCGTGCCGCTCGCACACGGGATCCACGCGCGCCCCGCCGCGCGGCTCGGGGCGCTCGCGAAACGCTATACCGCGGACGTCACGGTCACGCGCGATGCGAACACGTCCAGCATCCTCAGCCCGATCGGGCTGCTCGCGCTCGGGGTGCGGTACAACGACCCGATCACGCTGGGTGCGAGGGGCCCCGACGCCGCCGACGCGCTCGACGCGATTGCCGCGCTGATCCTCAGCGGCATGGACGAGGCCGCTCCGGCACCCGCCCCGGCCCCGGCAGCAGCCAGCCCGGTGCGTGCGGCGATCGACGGCGCACTGCTCGGCGTGACCGCTGCACCGGGCCTCGCGGTCGGCAAGGCGCGCTGGTTCCGTCATGCCGAGATCGCGGTTCCCGAACAGGGCCAGGGCATCGCCGTCGAGAATGAGCGGTTCGCGAGCGCGATCACGACGCTCGCCGCGCGGTTTGCCGAGCAGACCCGCCACAGCGCGGGCGCGCAGAAGGCGATCGTCGAGGCGCATGCGGCGATGCTCGACGATCCCGTGCTCCGCGACGGGACGCAGTCGCAGATCGCCGCGGGCAGGAGCGCGGGCCACGCCTGGCGCGCCACGATCCGTCCGCTTGCCGACGCGATGCGTGCCGGCTCCGATGCACGGCTCGCCGAGCGCGCGGACGACATGCTCGACCTCGAACGCCAGCTGTTGGCGGTCCTCGAAGGCGTTGAGACGACCGTCCCGGTCTTTCCGCCTGAGACGATCCTGCTCGCCGACGACCTGCTGCCATCGGACATTCTCGCGCTCGACCGCGCGACGGTGATCGGCCTGTGCGTCGCGCGCGGTGGGCCGACGTCGCATGTCGCCATCCTCGCCGCGACGATCGGCCTGCCCGCTCTGGTCGCGATCGGCCCCGCGCTTGCCCCGCTGGCGGACGGCACGCCCGTCATCCTCGAGGCGAGCGAAGGGCTCATGCGCGTCGATCCCGATGGGGACACGCTTGTTGCCGCGCAGGTCCGGCTCGCCCAAGCCGAGATGCGCCGCGCCGACATGCTCGCGCGCGCCGGCGAACTCTGCCGCATGGCCGACGGGACGCGGATCGAGGCGTTCGCCAATCTCGGATCGATCGGCGATGCCCGTCTCGCGCGCGACAACGGTGCGGAGGGCTCCGGCCTTCTCCGCACCGAATTCCTGTTCCTCGAACGCGAGTCCGCGCCGAGCGTCGCTGAACAGACCGCCGACTATCAGGCGATCGCCGACGCGCTCGACGGTCGGCCGTTGATCGTCCGGCTGCTCGATATCGGCGGCGACAAGCCCGCGCCCTATCTGCCGATGGATGCCGAGGAAAATCCAGCGCTGGGCCTGCGCGGCATCCGCGTCGGGCTCGCCTATCCGCAGATGCTCGAGGATCAGGTCCGCGCGATCCTGTCAGTCCGTCCCACGGGTCAGTGCCGGATCATGGTGCCGATGATCGCCAGCCTCGACGAGCTGCGCGCAGTCCGTGCCGCGGTCGACCGGATTGCCGCCGAGCTCGATCTGCCAGATCGCGTCCCGGTCGGCGTCATGATCGAGACCCCCGCCGCGGCGGTGACCGCGGACCTGATCGCCAGCGAGGCGGACTTCCTGTCGGTCGGCACCAATGATCTGACCCAATATACGCTGGCGATGGACCGCGGCAATCCGGCGGTCGCGCCGGGTATCGACGGGCTCCACCCCGCCGTCCTCCGCCTCATCGCGCAGACCTGCAAGGGTGGCGCGGTCCATGGGCGCTGGACCGGCGTCTGCGGGGGGCTGGCCTCCGAACCGCTTGCCGTGCCGATCCTGATCGGCCTCGGCGTCACCGAACTCTCCTGCGCGCCAGCGATCATTCCGGAGATCAAGGCGCTGGTCGCCACGCTCGGCATGGAGGCCTGCCGCGCGCACGCGACCGCGTGCCTCGCCTGCACCTCCGCCGCCCAAGTTCGAACGCTTGCCCGGGAGTTTGCCGCATGAAGTCGATACTCGAAGCCCTGCAGCCGCTCGGCCGTGCGCTCATGCTGCCGATCGCGGTGCTGCCGATCGCCGGCCTGTTGCTGCGGCTCGGCCAGCCCGACCTGCTCGACATCGCGTTCCTGAGCGCGGCCGGGGACGCGATCTTCTCGCATCTCGGGCTGTTGTTCGCGATCGGCGTCGCGACCGGCTTCGCACGCGACGGCAATGGGGCGGCCTGTCTCGCGGGTGTCGTGTGCTTCCTCGTCGCGACCGAAGCGGGCAAGGTGTTCCTCGCCGTCCCCGCCGACGTCGTCGCGGGGATAGCGACTCCGACGCTTGAGATTGTCGCCGCAGCCTGGAAGGCCAAGGCGATCGCGCGGCTCGACGTGCCGATCGGGATCCTGTCCGGGCTCGCCGGCGGGCTGCTCTACAACCGGTACTCGGCAATCAAATTGCCGGAATATCTCGCCTTTTTCGGCGGGCGTCGGTTCGTTCCGATCGTCAGCGGCGTTGCCGGGCTGGTTTTCGCGGTCATCTTCGGCGCGGGCTTCGGTATCCTGAACGCGGGCGTCGATCAGCTCAGCCTAGCGGTCAGCGGCAGCGGTGCGATCGGCCTGTTCCTGTTCGGCCTGTTCAACCGGCTGTTGCTCGTCACCGGGCTGCATCATCTGGTCAACAACATCGTCTGGTTCGTCGCAGGCGATTATCACGGCACGACCGGCGATCTGCGGCGCTTCTTCGCGGGCGATCCGAATGCCGGCGCGTTCATGGCGGGGTTCTTCCCGGTCATGATGTTCGGTCTCCCCGCCGCCTGTCTCGCCATGTACCACGCCGCGCTTCCTGAGCGCCGCAAGGCGGTCGGCGGCATGTTGTTCAGCCTCGCGCTGACCTCCGCACTGACCGGCGTGACCGAGCCGATCGAGTTCAGCTTCATGTTCCTCGCACCGCTGCTCTATGCGGTCCATGCGGTGCTGACCGGGCTGTCGATGGCGTTGATGAACGCGCTGGGCGTGAAGCTCGGCTTCGGCTTCTCGGCGGGGCTGCTCGATTATGTCCTCAACTATGGCAAGGCGACGCGGCCGTTGCTGCTGCTCCCCGTCGGTGCGGTCTATTTCGCGCTCTATTACGGGCTGTTCCGCTTCTTCATCCGCAAGTTCGACCTCGCCACCCCGGGCCGGGAAGCGGAGGCGAGCGTTGTCGCCGCGGCGCCCGTCGCAGGTGGCCGTGGTGCGGCATTCGCGCAGGCGCTCGGCGGCGGTGCGAACCTGACCACGGTCAGCGCCTGCACCACGCGGCTGCGTCTCATCGTCGTCGATCAGTCCGCGGTCGACGACGCGGCTCTCAAGGCGCTCGGCGCGCGAGGAATCCTGCGCCCATCGAACGCCGCGCTGCAGGTCGTGCTCGGCCCGATTGCAGATGTGGTCGCGGTCGAGATCCGCGATGCGCTCGCCCTGGGCGGTCCTGCAGTTGTCGCCCGCGCTGCGCCCGTCGCGACCGTCGCAGTAGTGCACGACACCACCGCGTTGCGGCTTTCGGACGCGGCCGTTGCCGCACTCGGAGGCAAGGACAATATCGTCACCGCGAGCCGCCACCCCGGTCGGGTGCGGATCGAACTGGCCGACGCTGCGGCGATCGACGAACCGCGGCTCGCTCGGCTCGGGCTCCGCGCCACCGCACGCCCCGCTGCCGGTCAGTTGCACCTGCTCGGGACCGACGCGACGCTCGCGACGCTGATCCACACCGCCGCCTGATGCCCATTCCGCCCGTCCCTTCGGCATCGGCCGGGGGACGGGCGGTACGGCTCAGCCCTTGTTATCGTGCGCGCGGTTCCAGCGTCACGCCGCCGACGAGCCCGGACGCGACGCCCGGCGCCGCCTCGACCAGCACCGCGATCTTCCGCACGCCGCCGCCCGGCGGCACCGCCGCCTCGAACGGTCCGACCGATGCGGCGTCCTTGACCGCGACCCGCGTGCCGTCGACCCAGAGCTCCGCACGCCCGGCGATCGCTGCAAAGCGGATCACGCCCCCCTCCTGCGCAACCCGCCGCCACGGCGTGACCGTTGTGCGATAGATGCGCCAGCGGCCCGCGCGATCCGGATCGACCGGGGTCCCGCTGCGCACGAACGCCCAGCTGTTATTGTCGCCATCGACCGGCGCCAACGCAGGATCGGGCCGCGTCGCCATCGCCTGCGAACGCCGCCACTCGCGGATCGCCATCGCAGCTAGCGTCACGGCGACCTGCGCAGGCGGCGCGAGACCCGCGCGATCGATCGTCAGCCGTGCCGGCTTGAGGCCCGGCGCGGTTGCGGTCATCACGATCCGCCCCCGCCCCTCGCCCGCCTGGACGATGACCTGCGCGAGGCCGTTGAACAGCGACCGGGCATTGCCCTTCTCGCTCTCATGGCTGTTCGGATCGCCATTCCCGATCCCGATGATAGCCGCCCCCTCGACCGCGAACCGCGTCGGCAGGTTGGCGGTCGGCACGTGGCGTCCCGCCGCATCGACCGCGTCGATCGTCACCGGCTGCGCATCCTCGCCATCACCCGCCATCACCGTCCGCGCCGGCGTCAGCCGCAGCGCGACCGGCGGACCGGCGGTCTCATGCGCCGCGCGCGCCACCGGCGAACCACCGCGCCGCGCGATCACCTCGATCCGCCCGGGGGCATAGGGCACGACGAATTCATTCCCCATGATCCGGTCGACCGCCGCCTCGCCGACGACCCGGCCGTTCAGCCGGACCTCGACGCGCTCGGCATTGCTCATCACCAGCAGCGTGACCGGCTGGCCTTCCCGCCCCGGCCAAGTCCAGTGCGGGGCGATGCTCACCACCGGCGCGGTATCGACCCAGTGCGCGCGGTGGATGTCGAACGCGGTCTTGGGAAAACCGCACAGGTCGAGGATGCCGAAGAAGCTCGAGATCGTCGGCCATTCATGCGGGGTCGGCTCGCCGTGATAATCGAACCCCGTCCACACGAAGCCACCCGCGACGAACGGCCGCTCGGCGATCTTCTTCCAGGTGCCGCGATGCGTATCCCCCCAGCTCGCCGCCTCGACGTCATAGGACGACTGGACATGCCGCGCCGGATCGCTGGCAAAGGCCCCACGCGTCTCATAGGCGCTCGTATCCTCCGAGCTCGTGATCGGCTTGGTCGGGTTGAGCTGGTGAAAGCGATCATAATCGCCCTGATAATAGTTGAACCCCGTCACATCGATTTCGCTCGAGACGTTGACGGGATCGAAAAAGGCGCCGTTCATCGCCGCGGTCACCGGCCGGCTGTCGTCGAGCGCGTGCGTCGCATGGACCATCCGCCGGAGCATCTCGACGCCGGCCTCCGTCCCCTGCATCGGCTCCTCGTTGAACAACGACCACAGGATCACGCTCGGATGGTTGCGATCGCGCCGTACCATCCATTCGAGCTGTGCCATATAGTCGGGCGCCGGGTTGAACTGGCGGTTCTCATCCATCACGACGAACCCCATCTCGTCGCACAAGTCGAGCAGTTCGGCCGCCGAGGCATTGTGCGAACAGCGGATCGCGTTGCAGCCCATCGCCTTCAGCCGTTCAAGCCGCCAGCGGACCATCGCGTCGGGGATCGCGGTGCCGACGCCCGCATGGTCCTGATGCAGGCACACGCCTTTCAGCTTCACGGGCTGCGCGTTCAGGAAGAAGCCCCGGTCCGCATCGAAGCGGATCGTCCGGAACCCCACGCGTGTCCGCCGCTCGTCGATGACGCTGCCGTCGCGCATCACACGCGTGAGAACGGTGTAAAGCGTCGGGGTCTCGATCGACCACAAGCGGGGCGCCGTCACCGGCATCATCAGCGTCGTCACCACCGGATCGAGCGGCGCGACGGTCGCCGCCGCGCGCGCCGTCGCGACCGGTTTGCCGTCCGGGCCGAGCAGGATCGTCTCGATCGTCACGCCGACCGCAGCCCGCGCGATGCTGCCGATCGTCACCGCGACCGGCACGTGCCAGCCCCCCGCCGGGTCGCGGCGCGGATCGCAGTGCACGCCGTCGGTGACGATCGCGACCGGCGCGCGCCGGATCAGCCATACATGCCGGTACAGGCCGGCGCCTTCATACCACCAGCCTTCCATCGCGGTGGCGTCGACGCGCACGACGATCATGTTCAGATCGTCGCCGAACCGCGCAAACGGGGTCAGGTCGATCTCGACGCTGTTATAGGCGGACCAGTTGTGCGCGACGACGCTGCCATTGACCCAGATCGTCGCGTTGCTCGCGATCCCGTCGAACCGCAGCGCGATCGTCTTGCCGCGATCGTCCGCCTCCAGCCGCAGCGTCCGCCGGTACCAGCCGATCCCGCGCCGGCGATAGCCCTGCGAGATATTCGCGTCGCGCTCGAACGGCTGCGCGGACGCCCAGTCGTGCGGCAACCGGACCGGCGTCCAGTCCGAATCGTCGAACGCCATCGCCGCGGCGCCGAGCGCGTTGCCCGCCTTCACGCTCAGATAGGTCGCATTATGCCCCTCGGGCGCGGGCGTCGCGACATCGCCTTCATGAAACACCCAGCCGCGTTCGATCCGGGTGCAGGACGGATCCTGAACATGCATCGCGGGCGGCAGTATCCGCGACGGCGCGGGCATCGGCAACGCGCCGGCCTCGCCTGCCCGCCGACCCGGGCCAGCCCCGGCAGCGGCAGCGGCAAAGGCGTCGGTCGGGCGGACGACGACGCCGACACCGGCGCCCGCCGTGCCGATAAGGAGCTGGCGTCGGTTCATGGCAGTCTTTCGGTGTAACGGATCAGATGTCGGCCAGTTCGGCGACGAAGTCATAGGCGTCGCCGCGGTAATAGGAGCGCGTGAATTCGGCCGCGCGTCCGTCGCGCAGGAAGCCGCGGCGTTCGATCAGCAGCCCGGCATGACCGGCATCGACCCCCAGCATTCGAGCATGCTCGCCCCCGAACGGCACCGCCCGCAGCCGCTGCAGCGCGCGCACCGGTCGGCTCCCCGCCGCTTCGAGCGCGGCATAGAGCGAGTCCGTCACGCCATCGACCGAGGTCAGGCAATAGCCCGCGATGGTCGAGAATTCGAGCGCCATCGCCTCCTCGTCGGCATAGCGGATGCGGTTGAAGCGGAACACCGGCGCGCCCGGCGACAGGCCGAGCGCCATCGCCTCTTCGGGGTTCACCTGGCCGGCCGATCGCGAGATCCAGGTGCTGCTCGATGTCCGGCCGCGCGCCGCCATGTCCTCGCTGAACGACGACAGTTTCGAGAAGCTCTTTTCGACGCGGCCGGCGACGAACGTGCCCGCACCCCGGCGCCGGGTCAGCAGCCCTTCCTCGACGAGCCCGCCGATCGCCTTGCGCACGGTGATGCGCGAGACGTCATATTCGATCGCCAGATCGCGTTCGGCGGGGATCGCATTGCCCTGGACGAGCAGCTTCTCGCCGATCGCGTTGCGGATCAGATCCTGCAACTGAAGATAGAGCGGCGACGGATTGCCCTTGCGAAAGCGTCCGATATCATCGGAAAACGCCATGTACCCCCCTTTGACTGGCAGCCCGAAGCGCGCCACACCCTGTCCTGGCGCGGGAGGATAGCCAAAGCACAGCCGCGCGGCAACCAGACCGACGCCAAGGATTATATTGGTATTTCCGTTCAAAACGGGTCGCTGCTACCAGATCTGTCGGAAAGACGGGCAAACATCATCGCGGCTCGGCGGAAGGTTTCGGGACATCGGCCAATCAACGGCTTGTGTCTGGACCTATATTGGTTACATTCCCCGACTAGCGGCCGTGAGGAGCCGGTTACCGGGAGCAGAAATCATGCGGTCAAACGCACCCCCCCGTTTCGGATGCGCGCTTATCGCGACCGGCATGATGCTCGGCACCACCGGCGTGGCCGATGCGCAGGACCGCCTGCCGCTCGTCCCGCAACCCGCAGCGATGACGCGCGGAACCGGCGCCGTGACGATCGCGACGGGCAGCACGGTGTCCGCCAATCCCGGCGATGCCGGCACCACCGCCGCCGCCCGTCTGCTCCTCGCCCATGTGAAGGTCGAACGCGGCCTGACGCTGGCAACCGGCGCGCGCGGCGTGATCCGCATCGATCGCGACGCGGCGATCAAGGGCGCGGAAGCCTATCGTCTGACGGTCGATGCGTCCGGCGTGCGGATCGCGGCGTCGGGCGATGCCGGGCTCGTCTATGGCGCGATGACGCTGGCGCAGCTGATCAGCCCCGATCGCGCCTTCGGCCAGCCCGTCCGGATCCCAGCGGTCACGATCGACGATGCCCCCCGCTTCGGTTGGCGCGGGCTGATGATCGACACCGCACGGCATTTCCAGTCGCTGCCCTCGCTCTATGCGATCGTCGACCAGATGGCGTCGGTGAAGCTCAACACGCTCCATCTCCACCTCACCGACGATCAAGGCTGGCGGTTCGAGGTCAAGGCCTATCCCCGGCTGACCGCGATCGGCAGCGTCCGGACGTCCCCCTCGACCGGCGAGGCGCCTGGCACGCAGGTCGGCGGCTTCTACACGCAGGACGAGCTGCGCAAGCTCGTCGCCTATGCAACCGAGCGCGGCATCGTCATCGTCCCCGAGATCGACCTGCCCGGCCACGCCCAGGCGCTCGTCGCCGCGTATCCCGACCTCGGCGTCCTTGGCGACACGCCGAAGGTCAGCAGCGACTGGGGCGTGAACCCCTATCTCTTCAATCCCGGCCCCAAGGGCATCGCCTTCGTCAAGACGGTGCTCGACGAGATCATGGCGGTCTTCCCCGGCACCTATGTCCATCTCGGCGGCGACGAGGCGGTCAAGGATCAGTGGGAACGCAGCCCCGAAGTCCAGGCGCAGATGGTAAAGCTCGGGATCAAGGACGAGAACGGGCTGCAGAGCTGGATGATCGACCAGTTCGGCGAATATCTTGCCAGCAAGGGCCGCCGCCTGATCGGCTGGGACGAAATCCTCGAAGGCGGCCTCCCCGCCTCCGCGTCGGTGATGTCGTGGCGTGGCGAAAAGGGCGCGGTCGAGGCCGCGAACCAGAACCACGACGTCGTCCTCTCGCCTGCACCGACGCTCTACCTCAACAGCCTGCAAAGCGATCGCAGCGACGAACCGCCGGGCCGAATCGACATCCAGTCGCTCGAGACCGTGTACAAATACGAGCCGATGCCCGCGGGGATCCCCGCCGACAAGGCGCATCACGTGCTCGGTGCACAGGGCAATCTGTGGAGTGAGTACATCGTCACGCCCTATCAGATGCAGCATCTGATCTTCCCACGCGCCGCCGCGCTCGCCGAGATCACCTGGTCGGGCAAGGACAAGCGCGACTTCGGCAGTTTCCTTGAGCGGGTCCAGCCGCAGATCGGCCGCTGGCGCACCTCCGGCATGCAGGTCGCGGACAGCGCGTTCGCAGTCGGCTATACGCTCGCCGGCACACGCGGCGATGCGTTGCGCACCAAAAACGCCAAGGTCTGGCTGGCGACGCAGGCGCCCTATGGCACGATCCGCTACACACTCGACGGCAAGGCCCCCGGCCCGCGGTCGCCCGCCTATACGGCGCCGCTGTCGATCAAAGCCGGGGTCAAAATCCGCGCCGCCGCGTTTGATGCCGCCGGCCAGCAGATCGCCGAGCCACGCCTGTTCGATACCGGCCGTCAGGCACTGCTGACGCGCACTGCCTCCGACATGGTCGCCTGTCCCAAGGGATCGCTCGCGCTACGCGTGCCGCTGACGCCCGAGGCGCAGGCAAATGCACCGGTCTACAATATCGACCTGTTCGACCTGTGCACCGCCTATCCCGCCGCGCCGATGGATATCGCCAAGGGCTTCACGATCGATATCGCACGACTGCCGCGTCATTATGCGCTCGCGCATGAAGATACCAAGCTGCGCCGGCACTATAACGTCACCCCGCACGGCGAGTTGATCGTGCTCGTCGGCTGCACAGTGGCGGGTGCCAAGCCCGTCGTCGCCGGCACCTTCCCGCTCCCCGATCCGGCAACTGCCGCCACCCGGTTCAGCGTCAAGGGCCGCCTGCCCGCGCTGACCGGCGACCGCGACATTTGCCTGCAATTCACCTCCCCAACGTCCGATCCCTATTATGCGGTCGAGCGGATGCAACTCACGGAGACACGCTGATGCGTCGCTGGTTCCTACTCCCTCTCCTCGCACTCGCCTCGCCCGCGATCTCGGCCCCGAAGACGGTGGTCACGCTCGACCGCGACTGGCAGGTCCGGATCGATCCGACCGACACGAGCGCGGTCGCCGCGCACAAGCGCGAGGCGAAATGGCTCGCGGCCACGGTGCCGGGATCGGTCCAGCAGGACCTGATCTCCGCGCGCCGCGTCCCCGATCCCTACAAGGGCATGAACGAGGCGGCGATCCAGTGGGCCGGGCTGACCCGGTGGCAGTTCCGCCGCGTGCTCGACGTCACGCCGGCGATGCTCGCGCGCGACCATCTCGATCTCGTATTCGACGGTCTCGACACCTTTGCGACCGTCACCGTCAACGGCACGCCGCTGCTGAAGACCGACAACGCGCACCGTCGCTGGCGCGTGGACGCGAAATCGGCGTTGAAGGCTGGCCGCAACGAGGTGCTGGTGACGATCGCTTCGCCGATCCGCACACTGCAGCCGATGGTGCTCGCCGAAAAGCATCCGCTTCCCGGTGAATATGACAGCGCGTTCGGCGACGAGCCCAAGGGCAAGCAGACCTCGCCTTATATTCGCAAACCCAAATATCATTACAGCTGGGACTGGGGTCCCCGGATCGTCAATATCGGCATCTGGCGCCCGGTCCGTCTCGAAATTTGGGACGAGGCGCGGATCGAGACGTTCCGGGTCGAGCAGGAGGATCTGAGCGACGCCGAGGCGCGGATCGCGGCGAAGCTCGACATCGTCGCCGACACGCCCGGTCGCACCACCGTGCACGCGGTGGTCACGGGCCCCGACGGCAAGGCCGTCACGGTCGACCGTAGCGTCACGCTCGCCGCCGGCAGCAACAGCGTCTCGCTACCGCTGACGATCGCCGCGCCGCAGCGTTGGCAGCCGATCGGCTATGGCGCGCAACCGCTCTATACCGTCACCGCCTCGCTCGCCGGCGCGGACGCGACCGCAGAGGACAGTGTCACGCGGCGGATCGGCCTGCGCACGGTCGAACTGATCCGCAAGGACGGCAGCTTCGGCTTCAAGGTCAACGGCACGCCGATCTTCGCCAAGGGCGCGAACCTGATCCCGTTCGACATGTTCCCGTCACGCGTCACCCCCGCCTATATGCAGACGATCCTGAAGGGCGCAGCGGACGCCAACATGAACATGATCCGCGTTTGGGGCGGCGGCTATTATCTCGACGACGCGTTCTACGACTTGGCCGACCGCATGGGGCTGATGGTGTGGCAGGACTTCATGTTCGGCGGCAGCGTCACGCCGCCCGATGCCGCGTTCCGCGAGAATGTCCGGATCGAGGCCGAGCAGCAGGTCGCGCGGATCGGCTCGCATCCCTCGGTCGTGATCTGGGCCGGCGGCAACGAAGTGCTGTCGGGCTGGGAGAACTGGTCCGATCGCAAGGCGTTCAAGAAGGCGGTCGGCGCGGATGAGCAGGAGCGGATCGGCGCGGGCATGGCGGTGCTGTTCGACCGCGTGCTGCGCCAGGCGGTGACGAAATATTCGCCCGGCACGCCCTATTGGCCGGGCTCCCCCTCGACCGATTATGAGGGCCCGACCGACACCGACACGAACGGCGATCGCCATTTCTGGGATGTCTGGTCCGGATCGAAACCGGTCGAACGCTATCTCGACAGCTGCCCGCGCTTCATGTCGGAATATGGGTTCCAGGCGATGCCGGACCTCGCGACGATCCGCGCCTTCGCGGGCAAGGGCCCGCTTGCCGCAGACAGCCCGGTGATGAAGGCGCATCAGAAGTTCCTCGCCGGCGAGGGCAATGAGCGGCTGCTGATGTATCTACGCGATCGCCTGCGCCCGGCGAAGGATTTCGCCGATCTCGTCTATCTGACGCAGGTCAACCAGGCCGAGGCGATCCGCATTGCCGCCCTCCATCACCGTGCGTGCCGCCCGGTGACGATGGGGTCGCTCTACTGGCAGCTGAACGACGTCTGGCCCTCGATCAGCTGGGCGAGCATCGATCATGACGGCCAGTGGAAGCTGCTGAACTATGCCGCGCGGCGCTTCTTCGCACCCCAAGCAATCGCCGCGGAGCACAAGGATGGCGCGACGCGGATCTCGCTGATCTCCGACGCGACCACGCCGATCGCCGCGCGCTGGCGGGTGCGCGCGATGGACATGGCGGGCGCCGTGCTGAACGACACCACCACGCCCGCGACGCTGCCGCCGCTCTCGTCGACGCTCGCCGCGACGCTCCCCGACGCGACGCTTTTCGGCAGTGCCGCGCCGGGGACCAGCTATGCGGTCGCCGAGCTGATCGTCGGCGACACGGTCGCCAGCCGTGCGATCATCGAACGCGCGTTGCCCAAGGACATGGCCTATCCCGATCCGGGCCTGAGCGTCACCTGGTCGGGCTCGACCGCAACGATCACCGCCAGCCGCTTCGCCCGCGCGGTCATGCTCGATTTCGGCGACGTGGCGGCGCAGCCCGCCGACGACGGGTTCGACCTTCTGCCGGGCGAGACGCGGACCGTCGCCGTTGCGTCGGACGCGTCGCCTGCCACACTGCGCAAAGCGCTCACCTTGAGGACCCTTGCCCGATGATCTGGCTCCTGCTCGCCTCCGCCGATCCCGTCGCCACCGCGGTCGCCACCATGTCGATGGAAGAGAAGGCCGCGCAGCTGCAGAGCACCGCGCCCGCCGATCCGAAGCTCGGCCTGCCCGCCTATGACTGGTGGAACGAGGGACTGCACGGTCTCGCGCGCAATGGTCATGCAACCGTGTTCCCGCAGGCGGTCGGCATGGCCGCGACCTGGGATCCGGTGCTCGTCCGCAAGATCGGCGACGTCGTCGCGACCGAGGCACGCGCGCGCTTCAACGCGAAGCCCGCCAATGCCGATCGCCGCATCTATGAAGGGCTGACGATCTGGTCGCCCAACATCAACATCTTCCGGGATCCCCGCTGGGGGCGCGGGCAGGAAACCTATGGCGAGGACCCGTATCTGACCGGGCGGCTCGGCGTCGCCTTCATCGGCGGCCTCCAGGGCCCCGACCCGCTCCACCCCAAGGTCGTCGCCACGCCGAAGCATTTCGCGGTGCACAGCGGCCCCGAGGCCGGGCGCGACAGCTTCGACGTCGACCCCAGCCCGCAGGATCTGGAAGCAACCTACCTGCCCGCCTTCCGTCAGGCGGTGACCGAGGGCAAGGCGCTCTCGCTGATGTGCGCGTACAACTCGATCCACGGGGTGCCCGCCTGCGCGTCGTCGCCGCTGATGGTCGACCGGCTGCGGCGCGACTGGGGCTTTACCGGCTTCACCGTCTCGGATTGCGACGCGGTCGGTAATATCAGCACCTATCACCACTACCGGCTCGACACGCCCGGCGCAGCGGCGGCGGCGATCAGGGGCGGCACCGACCTCAATTGCGGCACCGCCTATGCCGGGCTCCCCGCCGCGGTCCGCCAGGGCCTGGTGAGCGAGGCCGAGGTCGACACCGCGCTAACGCGGGCCTTCCGCGCCCGCCGCGCGCTGGGCATCGCGTTCGGCGGCGACAGCCCGTGGAGCAAGATCGGCACCGATCAGGTCGACACCCCCGCGCACCGTGCGCTCGCACTCGAAGCGGCGCGCAAATCGATCGTGCTGCTCAAGAACGACGCCAGCCGCCTGCCGCTCAAATCGGGCAGCCGGATCGCGGTGATCGGCACCAATGCCGACGATATCGGCGTGCTCCAGGGCAATTACCACGGCACCGCCGTCGCCCCGGTCACCCCGCTCGACGGTATCCGCAAGCAGTTCGGCGCCGCCAATGTCCGCTATGCCCAGGGCTCGGTGCTCGCCGACGGCGCGCCGGTGGTGGTGCCCGAAACCGTCTTCCCACAGGGTCTGAAGGCGGAGTATTTCGCAGGTACCGGGACGACCGGCGGCACGCCGGTGCTGACGCGGACCGAACGCCGCATCGATGCGGACCTCAACCGCGTCAGTCCGGCGCCCGGGCTTGGCCGCAGCTTTGGCGTCCGCTGGTCGGGTGTCTTCACCCCGCCCGCCGCGGGTGACTATACGCTGGTGATCGACGTCCCGGCGTGCTGGAAGGACTGTTCGGTCCATGACGTCGCACGCCTCTGGATCGGCGGCCGCCAGCTCACCGCCGGCGAGATCAAGAAGGGCCGCGTCGAGATCCCGGTCTCCAGCGACGGCAAACCCGCCGTCTTCCGCCTCGAACTCGATCACCGCAGCGACGACGAGGGTATCCGCCTGCTCTGGACGCCGCCCGCCGCGCCGATGCTCGCCGCCGCCGTCGCGGCTGCAAACGCGTCGGACGTCGTCGTCGCGGTGATGGGCCTGTCGCCCGATCTCGAGGGCGAAGCGCTGTCGGTCAGTGTCCCCGGCTTCGTCGGCGGCGACCGCACCGACATCGGGCTTCCGCTCGCGCAACAGGCGCTGCTGAGAGCACTGCGCGCGACCGGCAAACCCGTCATCCTCGTCCTGACCAGCGGCAGCGCGGTGGCGGTCGATCCGTCGCTCGCCGACGCGATCCTGACCGCCTGGTATCCGGGCCAGGCCGGCGGCACCGCGATCGCCGAGACGCTGGCGGGGCTCAACAACCCCTCGGGTCGCCTCCCCGTCACCGTCTACAAGTCTGCCAGCGACCTGCCCGCCTTCATCGACTATACGATGAAAGAGCGCACCTATCGCTATTTTACAGGCAAGCCGCTCTGGGGCTTCGGCCACGGGCTGAGCTATACCAGCTTCGGCTATGCCGCGGCAAAACCCAGCCTCACCGTCGCCGCCGGCCAGCCGCTCACGCTCGCGGCGAAGGTCTCCAACACCGGCGCGCGCGCGGGCGAAGAGGTGGTTCAGGCCTATCTCGTCCCGACCGCGACTACCGGCGGCGGAGCGACCACCGCGGTGCTCCAGCGCCAGCTCGTCGGCTTCGACCGCGTCGCGCTCAAGCCCGGCCAGTCGCGCACCGTCTCGTTCGCGCTCGATCCCCGCTCGATGAGCAGCGTCGCGCGTGACGGCACGCGCACGATCCAGCCCGGCGCCTATCGCCTCTATGTCGGCGGCGGCCAGCCCGGCGACGGAGAGGGACAATGGACCGACCTGACGATCACCGGCGCAGCGGTTGGGCTGCCCAAATGATCGATCGCCGTTCGTTGATCGCCGGCGGGCTCGCGCTCGTCGGCACCCCTGCTTTTGCCGCCCGCCCGAACCTGCCCTCCAAGCGCCCCGCCGTCGCCGACCGTCTGTTCAAGAGCCGGGCGGTGGAACGCGAGATCGCCCGCGTCTCGGCCCGGATCGCCGATCCGAAGCTGCGCTGGATGTTCGGCAACTGCTATCCCAACACGCTCGACACGACCGTGCGGATGTCGACCATCGGCGGTGCCCCCGACGCGTTCGTCATCACCGGCGACATTCCCTGCCTGTGGCTGCGCGACAGCTCGGCGCAGCTCCGCCCCTATCTCCACCTCGTCCGCAACGATCCCGCACTGCGCACCGTGTTCCGCGGGCTGATCGCCCGCCAGTCGCGGTCGATCCTGCTCGATCCCTATGCCAACGCATTTCTCGAAGATCTCGCTGGCAAGACCGAGCTGAGCTGGGCGCTGCACGACCAGACCGATATGAAACCGGGTGTTGCCGAGCGCAAATGGGAGATCGACTCACTCTGTTACCCGATGCGTCTCGCTTATGGCTATTGGCAGGCGACACGCGACGCCACCCCGTTCGACGCGACCTGGGCGGAGGCAGCACGCGCCAGCCTGCGCACCTATCGCGAGCAGCAGCGCAAGGACGGTCGCGGACCCTATAGCTTCCTGCGCGCCTCGAACCGCAATACCGAGACGATGGCGCTCGAGGGCTGGGGCAATCCCGCCAAGCCGAACGGCCTGATCCAGTGCGGTTTTCGTCCGTCCGACGATGCCTGCCTTTATCCCTATCTGATCCCGGCCAATCACTTCGCGGTGACGACGCTGCGCGAACTGGCCGTCGTCGCGAAGGAAGCGCGCAACGATACCGCGCTCGCCGCCGATGCCACCGCGCTCGCGGCGGAGGTCGAGACCGCGCTCAACGCGCATGGCAAGATGCGGCTGCGCGACGGCCGCGAGGTCTGGGCCTATGAGGTCGACGGGTTCGGCAACGCGGTTTTCATGGACGACGCCAACGTGCCGTCGCTGTCCGCGCTCGCCTATATGGGCTGCGTTCCTGCCACCGACCCGCTCTGGCGCCGCACCGCCGACGCGGCATGGAGCGACGCCAATCCCTATTTCTTCAAGGGCACCAAGGCGGAGGGGATCGGCGGCCCGCATGTCGGGCTCGACCAGATCTGGCCAATGTCTCTGATCATCCGCGCGCTTGCCGGCGCCGACGACGCGACCGTCCGCAGCTGCCTCAGAATGCTGCGCGATACGGATGCCGACACCGGCTTCATGCACGAAGCGTTCGACAAGGACGATCCCACCAAGTTCACGCGCAGCTGGTTCGCCTGGACAAACGGACTGTTCGGGGAACTGCTCGTCCATCTTGCCGATACCCGCCCTGCGCTGCTGGCGGCGCCGTTATGAGGCTCACGCGACGTGCGTTGCTCGGCTCGACCGGTGCGCTGGCGCTGAGCGGCGCGATGCCGGCCTTTGCCGGCCGGTCGCGCGCGGTGCCCGATCTGTGGATCGGGACCGGCGGTGACGGCCATACCTATCCCGGCGCGACCGTGCCGTTCGGCATGGTCCAGGTCAGCCCCGACACGGATACGGAGAACTGGGCGAACTGCTCGGGCTATCATCGCGGTGACCCGTCGATCATGGGCTTTTCGCATACGCATCTGTCGGGCACCGGCATCGCCGACATGATGGACGTGCTCGTCGTCCCTGCGCGCGGCCCGGTCAAGCTGCGCCCCGGCGCACCCGACAAGCCCGGCGAAGGCTATCGCCAGACCTATGCGCAGGAAAGTGCCGAGCCCGGCTATTATGCCTGCACGCTAGGCAACGGCGTCCGCTCCGAACTCACCGCCGAAGCGCGCGTCGGCTGGCAGCGGCACCGCTTTCCCGCCGGCCCCGGGCATCTCCTGATCGACCTCGGCAATTACCGCGACAGCCGCCCGGGCGAAGGCCCGCTGATCGACGACAGCCGGATCGAACTCGAATCCGACGGCATCCTGATCGGCAGCCGCCGCACCTTCCGCTGGGCCAAGGGGCGCCGCATCCACTTCGCGATGCAGGTCTCGCGCAAGCCCGACCGGATCACGCTCCATGCGGGCGACCAGGTCGTCAACGGCGCGATCGCGACCGCCGACCGCGTGCGCGCGGTATTGCATTACGACGATGCGGGCTCCGCCCCGATCGTCGTGCGCACTGCGGTCTCCGCGGTCGACATGGCGGGCGCACGGACCAACCTCGCCGCCTCGGCCTCGCGCGACTTCGATGCCGCGCGGCGCCAGGCGATCGGCGACTGGGCCGATGCGCTCAAGACCGTTAAGATCGACGGTGGCAGCGACGACCAACGCGTCGTCATGGCCACCGCGCTCTATCATGCGATGCTCGCGCCGACGCTGTTTTCGGATGTCGACGACCGCTATGTCGGGCTCGACCGGCTGGTCCACAGCGTCCCCAAGGGCGAACAGGCCTACAGCACCTATTCGACCTGGGACACCTACCGCACGCTCCACCCGCTGCTGACGCTGGTCGCGCCCGATCGCGCGCGGTCGCTCGTCCGCGACCTGGTCCGCCAGACGCAGCAAAGCGCCTATGGCCCGCCCTGCTGGCCGCTCCAGGGGGTCGAGACCGGCACGATGATCGGCTGGCATTCGGTCGCGATCATGGCGGAGGCCGCGGCCAAGGGCATCGACGCGGACTATGCCGCCGCCTGGCCTGCGATCCGCACGCGCGCGTTCGACGCCAAGGCCCCCGACCTCGTCAACAGCCGCGCGCGCGGCACCTATATCGCGCGGGGCTATCTGCCTGCCGATCAGGTCGACGAGTCGGTCAGCCGGACCCAGGAATATGCCTATGACGACTGGGCGATGGCCGCCCTCGCGGCCAGGGCCGGGGCGACCGACGACGCGGCCCGCCTGCGTGAGCGCAGCCGGAACTATCGCAACGTGCTCGACCCGACGATCGGCCTGGCGCGGCCCAAGCTTGCCGATGGCAGCTGGCTGACGCCCTATGACCCGATCCAGCTCGGCCATATCAAGCGCTACCACGACTTCACCGAAGCCAATGGCTGGCAGACGACCTTCCTCAACCAGCATGACCTATACGGCCAGATCGCGCATTTCGGTGGCGATGCGAAGTTCGCCGCACGCCTCGACGCGCTGTTCGCTGCGCCCTCGACGCTGCCCAGGGACGCGCCGCCCGACATTTCGGGGCTGATCGGCCAATATGCGCACGGCAACGAACCCGATCAGCACGTGCCCTATCTCTACGCCTATGTCGGCCAGCCCTGGAAGACGCAGGCGCTGGTCCGCAAGATCCTGACGACGATGTACAAGCGCGCGCCCGACGGGATCATCGGCAACGATGATTGCGGGCAGATGAGCGCCTGGTTCGTGATGTCAGCGCTCGGCCTCTACCCGGTCGATCCAGTCGCGGCGGTCTATGTGTTCGGCTCGCCGCTCTTTACACGCGCCGAACTCAAGGTCGGGGGCAAGCGCAAGGTCGTGATCGAGGCGCCGGGCAACCGCATCGATACGCCCTATGTCACCGCGGTCACCTGGAACGGCAAGCCCTGGACGAAAAGCTGGATCGCGCATGCCGACCTCGTCGCCGGCGGTACGCTGCGCTTCACCATGTCCGCCACCCCCGATCCGGCGTTCGGCGCGAAGCTCGCTGACCGCCCCCCCTCGTTCGGGCGCCCCGCCGCCTGAATTCCCATGGAGACGATGATGACCGAAGTTTCCCGCCGCCTCCTGCTCGCCTCGGGCCTGGCCGCAACCGCGACACCCGCGCTCGCCGCGAGCCGCACGCCCGCACCCCGCCCCTGGGGCGCGACGCCGTCGAAGCGCCAGCTCGCCTGGCATGCGCGCGAGCAATATGCCTTTGTCCATTTCTCGATCAACACGTTCACCGATCGCGAATGGGGCTATGGCGACGAGGATCCCAAGCTCTTTAACCCGACCGATTTCGACCCCGACCAGATCGTCGCGGCGGCCAAGGCAGGCGGCATGCGCGGCATCATCCTGACCGCCAAGCATCATGACGGCTTCTGCCTGTGGCCGACGATGCTGACCGAGCATTGCATCCGCAACAGCCCGTACAAGAACGGCACGGGCGATGTCGTCGGCGAGATGGAGCGCGCGACCAGGCGGGCCGGGCTCGATTTCGGGCTGTACCTCTCGCCCTGGGATCGCAATCACGCGGAATATGGCCGCCCGGCCTATGTCGACTATTTCCGCAAGCAGGTGGTTGAGCTCTGTACGCGCTATGGAACGCTGTTCGAATTCTGGTTCGACGGCGCCAATGGCGGCGACGGCTATTATGGCGGTGCGCGCGACACGCGGAAGATCGATGCGCCGAAATACTACAACTGGCCGTCGATCGTCGCGCTGGTCCATCAACATCAGCCGATGGCCTGCACCTTCGATCCGCTCGGCGCCGACGTGCGCTGGGTCGGCAATGAGGACGGGGTCGCGGGTGATCCCTGCTGGCCGACCATGCCGAACCATCCCTATGTCCAGAGCGAGGGCAATTCGGGCGTGCGGGGTGCGCCGCTCTGGTGGCCGGCCGAGACCGACGTCTCGATCCGCCCGGGCTGGTTCTATCACGCCGACGAGGATGCGAAGGTCAAGACGCCCGCGCGGCTGGTAAAGCTGTACGACGAGTCGGTCGGTCGCGGCACCAACCTCAACCTCAACCTGCCACCCGACCGGCGCGGCCGCCTCGCCGATATCGACGTCGCCGTGCTGAAGTCGTTCGGCACCGCGCAGGCCGCCACCTTCGCGCGCGACCTCGCTCAGGGTGCGGTCGCGACCGCCAGCCAGAGCCGCGGCCCCGGCTTCACGCCGGCAAACGTTCTCGACGGTCGCGCCGACAGCTATTGGTCGACCGCCGACGGGATCACGACTCCCAGTCTCGTGCTCGACCTTCCCCCCGGCCGAACTTTCGACCTTATCCGCCTGCGCGAATATCTCCCGCTCGGACTGCGCGTGACGCGGTTTGCGGTCGATGCCGAAGTGGACGGCCGGTGGCGTGAACTGGCGCAGCACGCCTGCATCGGCGCGCAGCGGATCATCCGCCTGCCCGCACCGGTCACGGCCCGCCGCCTGCGTCTGCGAATCCTCGAGGCCCCCGCCTGTCCCGCGATCCGCGAGATCGCGCTCTTCCGCCAGGTCGCGCCCGCCGCGGTCGCCACCGTCGTCGCATCCGACCCTAGCATCGTCGCCACGACGCGCTGGTCGATCGCCGCCGCCTCCGCCCCCGGCGCACAGGCACTGCTCGACAACGATACCGCGACGAGCTGGGCGCTGCCCGCCCCCAAACCCGGCGCCCCCGCCTCGGTGACGATCAACCTCGGCGCGACCGAGACGCTTGCCGGGTTCAGCCTGACGCCGTCGCGCGCGGTGATGGCAGACACCGCACCGCCAAAGGGCTACCGGATCGAGACGAGCACCGACGGCGCCAACTGGCAAGAGGCCGGCAAGGGCGAACTGCCCAACATCGCCTATGCGCTCGCGACTCAGCGCATTGCCTTTGCGAGCCCGGTCACCGCCCGTCTGCTCCGCCTCAGCTTTGCCGAGACCGCGGTTCCTGCCCGTCGCCTCGCAATTGCCGGGATCGGCGCGTTCCGGCCGCGCAGCGGGTGACGCAATGATACGGTCTGTCCCACGCGTGCAATAAATCGCGCGCATACCCCAGGTCGGATGCGGTGCCGCCACGGCGCCGGTTCGGCCGGGGACACGCCATGACAGCGATCGAAACCAGTACAGTGCCGATGACCACAATCGCAGGGGCCGCCATGGACGGTGCCGAGGTCGCGCCGGTGATACGATCGGCCTGGCTCGCACCAGGTTTCTACCTCGCATTCCTGTTCGGTGCGCTGTTCCTGTTCGCGATCGGCCTGCTTCTGCTCTGGCGGTCGGCGAAAAAACTCCGGCGATTCCGGGCACCTGCTGGAAACGGACTCGGTTCGGCGTGGTCCGGGCAACATCCGTCGCCCACGACCTGATCCCCTAACATGAAGCAGGCCGATTCCTTGCCGCCTGCATGGACCCGGTCTGGTGGATCGCACGTTGAGCCCCCGAACTTCGTCCTCGACAGCAAGGATCCGCAATGAGCGACATCGAACAGCGCAACCCCGGCAACGGTGGTGAGACGCATCAGCAGGCAGGCGGCGACGTCCCCGTCCTGACCACCAATCACGGCGTGCCCGTGTCCGACAACCAGAACAGCCTGAAATCCGGCGCGCGTGGTCCCACGCTGCTCGAGGATTTCGTGCTGCGCGAGAAGATCTTCCACTTCGATCACGAGCGTATCCCCGAGCGGATCGTCCACGCGCGCGGAACGGGTGCGCACGGCTATTTCGAAGCGACCGACGATATCTCCGATCTGACCAAGGCGGCGGTGTTCAAGAAGGGTACGAAGACCGAACTCTTCACGCGCTTCTCGACGGTCGCCGGCGGCGCCGGCTCGGTCGACACCCCGCGCGACGTGCGCGGCTTCGCGGTCAAGTTCTACACAACCGAGGGCAATTGGGATCTCGTTGGCAACAACATCCCGGTGTTCTTCATCCAGGACGCGATCAAGTTCCCCGACCTGATCCATTCGGTGAAGATGGAGGCCGATCGTGCCTATCCGCAGGCGGGTTCGGCGCACGACACCTTCTGGGACTGGGCGTCGCTGACCCCGGAATCGACGCACATGCAGATGTGGGCGATGTCTGACCGCACCCTGCCGCGTTCGCTGCGGATGATGGAAGGCTTCGGCGTCCACACGTTCCAGCTCGTGAACGAGGAAGGCAAGTCGAGCTTCGTCAAGTTCCACTGGAAGCCCAAGCTCGGTCTCCAGTCGACGATCTGGGACGAGACGCTCAAGCTCCAGGCCGCGGACAACGACTATCATCGTCGCGACCTGTGGGAAGCGATCGACACCGGCGACTTCCCCGAATGGGAGCTCGGCATCCAGGTGTTCGACAAAGCGTTCGCCGAGGCGCAGCCTTATGACGTGCTCGATTCGACCAAGCTGATCCCCGAGGAGGACGTTCCCGTCCGGATCATCGGCCGGATGGTGCTGGACCGCAATGTCGACAACTTCTTCGCAGAGACCGAGCAGGTCGCGTTCCTGCCGACCAACATCGTCCCCGGTATCGATTTCTCGAACGATCCGCTGCTTCAGGGCCGTTTGTTCAGCTATCTCGACACGCAGAAGTCGCGTCTCGGCACGACCAACTTCCATCAGATCCCGGTCAACGCACCGCGCAGCCCCGCTGGCAATTTCCAGCGTGACGGCATGATGCAGACCAGGGTGCCCAAGGGTCGTGCCAATTACGAGCCGAACAGCCTGTCGGTTGTCGGCGAAGACGGCGGCCCGCGCGAATCGCCGAACGGCTTCGTGACAACCACCAACCCGACCGGTGCGGACGAGCAGGGCGAGAAGCTGCGGATGCGCGCCGAACTGTTCGGTGACCATTACAGCCAGGCGCGGCTGTTCTGGGTGTCGGCGACCGACAATGAGAAGGCGCATATCGCGTCGGCGTTCACCTTCGAGCTGTCGAAGGTTGGTCTCGCGCATGTTCAGGAGCGCACCGTCGCCAATCTGCGCAACGTGAACGAGGAACTGGCGACGCGCGTTGCCGATGGTCTCGGCATCCCCCTTCCGGCGGCCAATCCGGCGTTCCGTGCGCCGGTCGACATGCCACCGAGCCCGGCACTGTCGATCCAGAAGAACATGAAGGAGACGCTCGAGGGCCGTCAGGTCGGGATCCTGATCGCCGACGGGTCGGATGGCGCGGAGATCGACGCGGTCGTCGCGGCGGTCGAGGGTGCAGGCGGCAAGCCAGTTCTGGTCGCGCCCAAGGTCGGTGGCGCGAAGCTCGCCGATGGCAGCATGAAGAAGGCACAGGGCCAGCTTGCGGGCAGCCCGTCGCAGATCTTCGACGCGGTGGCGGTCGTCCTGTCGGCCGACGGGTGCAAGATGCTCCTGAAGGAAGGCGCGGCGGTCCAGTGGGTCATGGATGCGTTCGGTCATCTGAAGGCGATCGGCGCCAGCGATGCGGCCAAGCCGCTTCTCGACAAGGCCGGCGTAGAGCCCGATGCGGGTGTGGTGGCGCTGGCCGACATCGCGACCGCGGGTGCGAAGCGCTATTGGGATCGTGAACCCGGCGTCCGCACGCTCGCCTGATCGGTGGTAGAATGAGACCACGCCGTTCGCGCGTGGTTTCATTCGTCCAACAGAAGAACGGCCGCCCCGCACATCTTGTGCGGGGCGGCCGTTTCGCGTCTGGCCCAGCTGTACGCGTGGACGGTCTAGGAGCGAACGAGTTCGGCGATCTCGAACGCGTGCGATCGCCAACCGCGCTGGATCGACGCCTCCTCGGCCGCGACGCGCTTCTTTTTCGCCTCAGCCAATGACTTGCTGTGCCCCCAGAACACTTCGGTCTTGCCGTTGGCGAGCACCGCGACGATCCTCCAGTAATGCGTGAACGCCGTCGCCGTGGGCCCGATCGTCTTCACATAGCCATCGGGCAGCGTCGCGGTGAGATAATGCTTCCGGGCCAAGTGCGCGTCAGTCCGCCGCTGGCGCGGTTGCGGCGTCCGTCCGGGCCGCGAGCATGTACCCGAAGACGACGAAGACCAGCCCGCCGACGGTGTTTCCCGCAGTCACAACGACGAGATTATGCACCGTGCCCGCCAGATCGATAACCGGATGCGGAGCCATAAGGCCGAGCGTGAGTGCGGTCATGTTGGCGACCGAATGTTCGAAACCGGCGGCGACGAACGCCAGCAGGATCCAGGCCATCGCAATGCACTTGGCCGCATCGCCCTTCATCCGCGCCGCCGTCCAGATCGCGAGACAGACGAGCCAGTTGCACAGGATCGCCCGCGCGAACAACGCGATCCCGTCCGCCTCGACCTTGTGCTGGACATAGGCGTTGAACATCGTGTCGGCATTGGCGAACACGGCCCCGCCCCCGCCGATCGCGAAGATCACCGATAACAGGACGCCACCGACCAGGTTGCCGAGCCAGACAACGGCCGCCAGCGTGATCGCCTCACCATAGCCGATGGTCCGCTTCGCCAGGCCGAAGCCGAGATACATGACATAGCCGGTGAACAGCTCGGCGCCGGCGAATACCGTCAGGATCAGGCCGATGCCGAACGTCGCGCCCATCACCAGCGGCCGGACGCCGGCAGGAAGCCCCGCCGCCGCGCTGATCGCCAGGATCATCGCGATTCCGATATAGGTTCCCGCCAGGATCGCGCCCGCAAAGAAGCCCACCGGTGAGCGACGCCACGCCGCGGCCTTGGCCGCCGCGAGCGTCGCATAGGTGTCGATCGTCGGCGCGTATCCCGCGCTCATGCCATCGCGGCCTGGCTCTGACCGACGACCCCCGCGCGCGCCACGCCGCGCTCCGCACCGACGTCCCCGCCGGCCCGCCGCACCGTGACCGGCACCGACTTGTAGGACGGCGTGAAGCTCTGCGGATCATGATCCTCGAGCGCGATCAGCGGCTGCGTCTCGGGATAATAGGACGCGATGCACCCGTCCGGCAGCGCATAGCGGACCAGGGTCAGCTTCTGCACGACGCGGTCGGGATGCGCATATTGCAACGCGGTGGCGACATCGACGACATCGCCCTCCGCATAGCCAAGCCGCGCCATGTCCCGCTCGTTCATGAACAGGATGTCGCGACGACCAAAGACACCGCGATACCGGTCGTCGAGGCTGTAGACAGTCGTGTTATACTGATCATGCGCCCGCAATGTCGTCAGACGAAGCACGTCTGGCGCGTTTGCGGTTTCGTCTTCCTCGATCCCCTCGGCGACGATAAAGTTCGCCTTGCCGCTGCTCGTCTTCCAGATCCGCATCGCGGCGGAATTGGGCAGATGGAACCCGCCGGGCTTGCGGATGCGCGCGTTGTAATCGGCGAAATCGGGAAACACCGCCTCGATCTTGTCGCGGATCAGGTCGTAATTGCCGACAAAGGCATCCCAGTCGATATCGCCCTTGCCCTTGAGCGTCGCCTTGGCGATCTCGCCGACGATCCAGATCTCCGACTTCACATTCTCGCCCGGCGGCATCAGGAAGCCGCGCGAGGCGTGGACCATCGACATCGAATCCTCAACCGTGACCGACTGCGGGCCACCGGCCTGCGTGTCGAGCTCGGTCCGCCCCAGGCATGGCAGGATATAGGTGTCCTTCGC
Organism: Sphingomonas aerolata; assembly: GCF_023935825.1. Classification (NCBI taxonomy): domain Bacteria; kingdom Pseudomonadati; phylum Pseudomonadota; class Alphaproteobacteria; order Sphingomonadales; family Sphingomonadaceae; genus Sphingomonas; species Sphingomonas aerolata. Next base: position 2,594,101 of record NZ_CP098762.1, read on the forward strand.
CATCAACAGCATCGTGCGGTTGAGCTTGGTGGTGATGTGCACCGCCAGATCGAGATTGCGGAACCCTTCGGCGCACGCCTGCGGATCGGACGACGCGATGGCGAGGTTGCCGCCCAGGCAGACGATCGCCTTGGCCTTGCCGTCGCGCATCGCCGCGATGCTCTCGACGACCGAATGACCATGCTCGCGCGGCGGCTCGAAGTTGAAGACCTTCTTCATCTGATCGAGCAACAGCGGCATCGGGCGTTCGGTGATGCCGACCGTCCGGTCGCCCTGCACGTTGCTATGCCCGCGCAGAGGACAGATCCCGGCGCCGGGGCGGCCCATATTGCCGCGCAGCAGCAACAGGTTCGCAAGCTGCTGGACGTTGCTGGTACCCGTGCGGTGCTGGGTGATCCCCATGCCGTAACAGGCGATCGTTGCCTTGGACGACGCATAGATCCGCGCAACGTCCTCGAGATCCGCCCGGCGCAGGCCGCTGGCCTGTTCGATGTCGGCCCAGTCGGTCCGCGCGAGATCGGCGATATAGGGATCGAGCCCGTCGGTATGTTCGGCGATGAACGCATGGTCGAGCGCGGGTTCGCCGCCGCTCGCGCGCGCCGCCCCGTCGAGCGCGACGAGTGCCTTGGCGATACCCTTCAACGCTGCGGCGTCACCGCCGACCTTCACCTGCAGATAGGAGCTGGCGATCTGGGTCGCCGACATCGTCGCCATCTCGACCACCGACTGCGGCGATTCGAAGCGTTCGAGCGAGCGTTCCTTCAGCGGATTGAACACGATGATCTTGCCACCGCGGCGCGACACCTCGCGCAGCGTCGCCATCATCCGCGGGTGGTTGGTCCCCGGATTATGGCCGATCGACAGGATCAGGTCGGCATGATCGAAATCCTCGAGACTGACCGTACCCTTGCCGATCCCGATCGACTTGGGGAGGCCGACCGACGTCGCCTCGTGGCACATGTTCGAACAGTCGGGGAAGTTGTTGGTCCCGTACAGCCGCACGAATAGCTGATAGAGGAACGCCGCCTCGTTCGAGCAGCGGCCCGAGGTATAGAATTCGGCCTGGTTCGGATCCGGCACCGCGGCAAGACCCGCACCGATCGCCGACATCGCCTCCGCCCAGGTCACGACCTCATAATGGTCGGTCGCGGCGTTGTAGCGCAGCGGTTCGGTGACTCGACCCTGATCCTCGATCCAGTGATCGCTCTGCTTCCAGATCTCGGCGACACTGTGCTTGGCGAAGAAGTCGGCGCCGATCAGCTTCGCCGTGGATTCCCATGCCACCGCCTTGGCGCCATTTTCGCAGAATTCGAACGACGAGGTATGCTTGGGGTCGGGCCAGGCGCAGCTCGGACAGTCGAACCCGTCGGGCTGGTTGGACTTCAGCAGCGTCTGCCCGCCCCGCACGACGATCTGCTGGGCCTTCAGCGACGTGGCAACCGCCTTGAGCGCACCCCAGCCACCGGCCGGGCCCGTATAGTCGACGATCCCGTCGGGACGCTTGTTACGCATACTCAAATCTCCAAATCGGGCGTGTCACCGCGGAAAAGGCCCGGGTCCATGCAGCCTTAACGTTTGGAGTCGCGATACCGCGCCGCAGCATAAGCGGCAAAACAGGAAAATCGCAGCCAGTGATCGCCTTTATAGGTCAGTACGGCTTTCATTCGACGGACAATAAGGTTCGACCATCGCCCGCACGTCCACGCGCGCCTTCAGCCGTGCGGCGAGCAGCGCGGTACCGCTGATCTTGCGTTGCACGAATAGCATGTCGGCCGACGGGATATGCCAGGTCGACCGGTCGCGGGCGATCGCCGCGCCCTCGTCCCGCAGCACAGAGACGAAGCTGCGATCGCCGAAGTCGAACGGCCCCGTCCGGTTCATCTCCGCCAGGATCACGTCGATTATGCGGTCGATCTGCGGCCGATGCCCCACGACCGCGGCCTCGCCCAGAAAGCCCGCCTGAACGGCGGCTTCGCGGACCGCGTCGCGCTGTCCGGCGAGCCCCGCGGCCAGCAGCCGGCGATACCCGTCCGCTACGTCCTGCGGCACCGCGCGCGCGGCCCCGAAGTCGAGCAGGACGATCCGCCCCGTCTCGGCCTGCCAGCGATAATTCGCGAAATTGGGATCGGTCTGCATCAGCCGCCAGTCGAGCAGTTCGTGCAGCGTGAGCCTTATCAACCGCTCCATGGCCGTATCGCGTACGTCCTGGGGTGCGGTCTCGAGACTCTCGATCGGCGTACAGTCGATATACTCCATCGCCAGCACGCGCGGCGTCGACAATGTCGGCTCGAGTTGCGGGACGACCAGCCCCGCATCATCGCCCACCAGCGCGCGATAGCGTTCCAGCATCTCGCCCTCGCGGACATAATCTGCCTCGTCGTGCAATTGCTGTTTCGCATCACCGAGCAGCCGTGTGATGTCGAGTTCCTTGGGCAGCAGCCCCGACACGCGCAGCAGCGTCGCGACATTGTCGACATCCGCGTCGATGCTGTCCTTCACGCCCGGATATTGCACCTTGATCGCCAGCACGCGTCCGTCGGGGAGCCGTGCCCGGTGCACCTGACCGATCGATGCGGCCGCGACCGGATGCGCCTGGAAATGCGCGAAGCGGCGGCGCCAGTCCTTCCCCCATTCGGCCGTGAGCACCCGGTCGAGCTGCGCGGGCGGCATGTGATACGCATCGTTGCGCAGCCTGGCGAGGATCGTCGCCAATTCGGGCGGCAGCATGTCGCCCGCGTCCATCGACACCATCTGGCCGAGCTTCATCGCCGCACCGCGCAGATGCGAAAGCTGGTCCGCGACGCGCACCGCGTTGGCGGGGGTCAGCAGCAGGTCCGACATGCGCGGACGCTCGCCGCTCGCGAGCCGCCGGGCCCCCTCGGCGACGACCCCGCCCGCGACGCCGCCGGCCAGCCGCCCGAACACGCCGAGCCGCGACAGCCGGCCCCGCGGGATCGACCGCCCGCCACGCGATTGCGATCCCGCGTCCGAGACAGCCTCGTTATCAGCGTGTGGATTTCGTTCAGCGCCCAGCTCCGTACCGGGCATGACAGGATCTTCGCTCGTTGGTCTATCCTCGGTCTGGAGAGCCCCTTGCACGAGACCGCTGCTTAGATGGTAAGCTGGGGTGGAGGATCAACCATCGGACCGCCATCCATGACGCCACCTGTTTTCAATACCATCACCCGCCGATCATTGCTCTGCGGCATGGCGACCGCGACGCTCGCCACCGGTCTGCGCGCCGCGCCGCCATCGCCGCGCGACGCCCGCGTGCTGGTCGGCACCTATGCGCGCGAGGGCGGCAAGGGCCTGTACACGCTGTCGCATGACCGCGCGCGCAATCGCTGGCAGGTCGAGCCGCCGGTCGCCGGGATCGACGACGCGTCGTTCGCGGTGCGGGCACCCCGCAGCGGGCTATGGTACGTGCTGCGCGAGCAGGCGAAAGGGTCGGTCACCGGCTTTGCGCCCGGCTGGAAAGCCCGCGGCACGATGCCGTCGGGTGGTGCCGATCCCTGCCATGCCGCGTTCGACGACGCGTCCGGCTGCCTCGCCATCGCCAATTATTCGAGCGGCAGCGTCGGCTTCTACCGCATCGATCCCGCGACCGGTGCGCCGGGCGAACCGACGATCTTCCGCCATGAGGGGACCGGTCCAGACAAGAGCCGTCAGGAGGGGCCGCATGCGCACTGGGTCGGGTTCAGCCCCGATCGGCACTGGCTGCATTCGGTCGACCTCGGCGCCGACACGATCTTCGCCTATCGGTTCGATCCGGGAGCGCGCAGCCTTTCCGCGCCGGTCCCGGCCTGGCGCGCGCCGCCGGGAACGGGACCGCGCCACCTCGTCTGGCATCCGCGCCTGCCACGCGCCTATGTCGTCGCCGAGCTCGCCAACACCGTGACCATGCTCGATGCACAGCCGGACGGGCGTTTCACCACCCGCACGCAGGTATCCACCCTGCCCGATGGCCATGTCGGGTCGTCCCAGGCCGCGCACATCGCGATCGATCGCGCCGGCCGGCACCTCTACGTCTCGAACCGCGGCGCTGACAGTATCGCGGTGTTCGCACTCGATCGCGACGGAGTGCCGACCCTCGTCCAGCATATCGCCGCCGGCGGACACTGGCCACGCATCTTCCTCCTGCTCGAGGATCAGCGGCAGATGCTTGTCGCGAACGAGCGGTCGGGCACGATCGCGGTCATGGCGCTCGGCAAGGACGGCCGTCTCGCGCCGACCGATCAGACCCTGCGCGTCCCCGGGGCGGTGTTCCTCGCGCCGACCGGCTGACGATCACCCGACCGGCAACGCCCCCGCCCCTGTCCTTGCACGGGCCGGAGGATCGGGCATGATCGCACCTCGATCATCGTCAAAGGAGCCGTTCTTGCGCCTCACCCTCGTCCTCGCCCTGTTGTCGGCCGCCCCCGCCGTCGCGCAGCAGCAGCCGATCGCCGCGCCCGCCGACGCACCGACGCGAAGCTTCACGGGCGTTGACCTGTTCGGCCTGTCGATCGCGGCCGATCCGCAGATCAGCCCGGACGGGCGGACGATCGTCTATGTTCGCCGCACCGCCGACGTCATGACCGACCGCGTCCAGTCGTCGCTGTGGCTGATCGACGTCGCGACCGGTCGCCAGTCGCCGTTCGCTGCGCAAGGGTCCGACCCGCGCTGGTCCCCCGACGGCACGCGTGTCGCCTATGCCGCGCGCGACGGCGAGCAGTCGCAACTGTTCGTCCGCTGGATCGCGACCGGCACGAGCGCGCGGGTGACGGGCTTTCCCGGCGAGCCGCAGGCGCTCGCCTGGTCGCCCGACGGCACCCGGCTCGCCTATGTCGCGACCGTCGCGGGCGAAGCGACGACGCTCGGCAAGCCACCGCCCAAACCCGAGGGCGCAAAATGGGCCGAGCCGCTGGCGGTGATCGACCGCGTCAATTATCGCAACGACGGCCCCGGCTATGTAAAGCCCGGCCGCGATCATCTGTTCGTCGTCGCGGCCGACGGCGGCGCGCCGCAACAGCTGACTTTCGGCGCGTTCGATGACGGCGGCCCCCTGTCATGGACGCCCGACGGCCGCGGGATCGTGTTCGCCGCGATCCGTGGGCCCGATGCCGAGCGGCAGGTGATGAATTCAGACCTCATCGCGGTCGACACGACGAGCGGCGCGATGCGGACGCTGACGACCCGCGACGGCCCCGATGCGCAACCGAGGATTTCCCCCGACGGCACGCGGATCGCGTGGCTCGGCTTCGACGACAAGCGGCGCAGCTACGAAAATACCCAACTCTACCTCGGCGACCGCAACGCCGGCAGCCCGCGCTCGCTGACGGCCGCGCTCGATCGCGGGATCGAGGATGCGGTGTGGGCCGCCGACGGGCGCAGCCTTTACGCAAGCTATGACGATCACGGGCAGCGCCAAATCGCGCGCATCGGCCTCGACGGCAGGACGACGCCGCTGGTCGACAACGTCACGGGTGGCGGGCTCGACCGGCCTTATACCGGGGGCGAGTTCTCCGTCGCGAGAGGCGGGACGATCGCCTATACCGGCGGCGACGGCAGCGCTCCCGCCGATGTCTGGGTGTCGAGCGGCGGCAAGTCCCGGCGGCTGACGCAGCTCAACGCGGTGATGACCGGCGCAAAGACGCTCGCGCCGATCCGCAAGATCGCGGTGACCGCGCCCGATGGCCGCGCGATCGACGCCTGGCTCGCAACGCCCGCCAATCGCACGCCCGGCCAGCGCGTGCCGCTGATCCTGGAAATCCATGGTGGGCCGAACAGCGCCTATGGCCCGGGGTTCGCCACCGACATGCAGCTCTATGCCGCGGCAGGCTATGCGGTGCTGTGGACCAATCCGCGCGGCTCGACCTCCTACGGCGAGGAGTTCGCCAACCTGATCGACAAGAAATACCCGTCCGACGATTATGGCGACCTGATCGCCGCGGTCGACGCGGCGATCGCGGATGGGACCGCGGATCCCGACAATCTGTTCGTCACCGGCGGATCGGGCGGCGGCGTGTTGACCGCCTGGATCGTCGGCAAGACCGACCGGTTCAAGGCCGCGGCGACGCAGAAGCCGGTGATCAACTGGGCGAGCGAGGCGCTGACGATGGACAATACGCTGTTCACGTCGCGCTACTGGTTCAGCAAGCTGCCATGGGAGGATCCGATGAGCTACTGGAACCGCTCGCCGCTCAGTCTCGTCGGCAACGTCAAGACGCCGACCCTGGTCGTGGTGGGCAGCGACGATTACCGCACGCCGGTTTCGGAATCCGAGCAATATTACGCCGCGTTGCAGATTCGCGGCGTACCGACCGCGCTCGTCAAGGTGCCGGGTGCGAGCCATGGCGGCTTCACCGCACGGCCGTCGCAATCCGCGGCAAAGGCCTCGGCGATCATCGCCTGGTTCGATCGCTATCGCGCCAAGCCGAGCGGATCACGCACCGACTGACCGTCCGTTCGTCACCGCCGGGGCGATGCCCATGGTGCCGTCTCGTTACTGCCGCACGGATCATGCCGGTCCGTGCGGCAGTGCTGGTTACGCCAATCGGCGTAGGCGGCTCATCGTTCGCCCTCGCCACCCTCGTTTTCGCCACCCTCGCCGCGCTCGTTCTCACCACCCTCATATTCGCCTTCGCCGCGCTGGCCACGCTGCTGCTGCACCGCGCGCGCGCGCCGCGGCGATGTCACCGCATGCCGAGCCTTGCCCGACCGAACGACCCGCCGTCCTTCACCTTCACCCTCGCCTTCACCGACCTGCTGAGCCGGCTGCGGCATTGGCTTGGCGGCCGCGTCGCCGATGACGGCTTGGCCCGATTGCGCGATCACAAAGGCGCCGACGCCCATCCACAATTTCGTACGCATACTATCTCCTTGGTTCCGACGCATTGGCCGGGAAGGCACTGAACTGTTAGGGGCACGTCACCCGGCTCCATGCCGGATATGCGAGATTTCCCATGATGATCATGATTGCCAACGTCTTGGATGCCGACAATCTCCAGTGGCTGCGAGATAATATGCGCAAGACCCGCTACGTCGACGGCCGACGGACCGCGGGGCGCGAGGCGCGCCCGGTCAAACGCAACGAACAGGTCGACCGCAGCGACCCGTTGCTCGCCGAGATGCAGGACCTCGTCGTCGACCGGTTGCTCGACAATGCCCTGTTCCGCATGGCGACGCGGCCGCATGTCGTCCGCCCGCCGCTCTTCAGCCGCTATGATGCGGGCATGGCCTATGGCAGCCATGTCGACGATGCGATCATGGGCGGGATGCGGACCGATGTGTCGGTGACGGTCTTCCTCAGCGAGCCTGAGGATTATGACGGCGGCGAACTGGTGATCGAGTCCGCCGCCGGCGAACAGGACGTCAAGCTGCCCGCGGGCTCGGCGGTCTGCTATCCGACGACCTCGCTGCACCGCGTGGCGCCGGTGGTGTCGGGCGAGCGGCTTGCCGCGGTGACCTGGGTCCGGAGCCTTGTTCGGGACGCGGATGCGCGGGAACTGCTGTTCGATCTTGAAACCGCCCGCCACGCGCTGTTCGAGCGGCTGGGCAAGACGACCGAACTGGACCTGCTCGCCAAGACGCAATCCAACCTCCTCCGGCGCTGGGCCGAGGACTGATCGACACGACGCGGATCGTCGTCAGCTCAATCTGTCGATGAGGCCGAGCGTGGCCGCGTCACTCGTCCCGGCAAACCAGCGATCGAGCGCGGCACCGAACAGCGGATCGGCCCCCGCCTCGCGAAACAGAGTCAGCGACGATCGCAGCTTCATCGCATCGACCTCACCGAAAACGGCCCGGGCGGTCGTCCCCGTCAGCCCGTCGAGCGCTTCCACGCATTGCCGCAGACGCGCCCCGAGCACCGGATGCGCGAGATAGGCCCGCGCTTCCTCGAGTGACACGATCGCATAATGCTGCGCCATCGGGCTTCGTCCGAGCCCGGCAATCTGCGGGAAGATGAACCACATCCAGTGACCACGCTTGGCGCCGCCGCGTATCTCGGCAAGCGCGGACTCGTAGACTGCCGCCTGCGCAGTGACGAACCGTTCAAGATCATAAGGATGGGTCATCACCGCCTGCTTTCACTCAATCCTCGGCTCCCCATATATGGCAGAACCGATAGACGCAGGAAGGATTGGCTGGGGCGGCAGGGTTCGAACCTGCGCATGGCGGCATCAAAAGCCGCTGCCTTACCACTTGGCGACGCCCCAGCAGAGGCGGCCTTATAGCGGCGCGCCCCGACGAGAAAAGCCCTATCGCGTCTTAATCGAGTCGATGGACCCACCCATTGGCATCCGGCGCCAGACCGCGCTGGATCGCGACGAGCGAATCGCGGATCCGCAGCGTCATCGCGCCCGGCTCGCCGCCGCCGATCGTGAAGCGGCCCTCGGGCGACGCGACGGTCCCGATCGGGGTCACGACCGCAGCGGTGCCGCAGGCGAACGCCTCGACAAGCTTGCCGCTCGCCGCGTCGGCGCGCCACTGATCGATCGCATAGGGCTCCTCGCGCACGGTGATCCCCTGCGCCCGCGCGAGCGTCAGGATCGAATCGCGGGTGATGCCGGGTAGGATCGTGCCCGTGAGCGCGGGAGTCGACAGGCTGCCGTCCGCAAACACGAAGAAGACGTTCATGCCGCCGAGTTCCTCGACCCAGCGGCGCTCGACCGCATCGAGGAAGACGACCTGGTCACATCCCTGGCTGATCGCTTCCTTCTGCGCGAGCAGGCTGGCGGCATAATTGCCGCCGCACTTCGCCGCGCCCGTGCCGCCCTGTGCCGCTCGCGTATAATGCTGGCTGACCCAGATCGAGACCGCGGAGGCACCGCCCTTGAAATAGGCACCGACCGACGAGGCGAGCACCATGTAGAGATATTCGGCGCTCGGCTTGACCCCCAAGAACACCTCGCTCGCGAACATGAACGGCCGCAGATACAGCGCGCCGCCGTCGCTGTCGGGAATCCAGTCCTGATCCGTCCGGACCAGCCGCTCGACCGATTCGAGGAACAGCGATTCGGGAAGCTCGGGCATCGCCATCCGGCGTGCCGAATCCTGGAAACGCCGCGCATTGGCTTCGGGCCGGAAGAGCGCGGTGCCGCCATCGGCGAGTCGATAGGCCTTCATCCCCTCGAAGATTTCCTGCGCATAGTGCAGAACCGAGGACGCGGGATCCATCATGATCGGCGCGCGCGTCGTGATCCTGGCATCATGCCAGCCCTTCGCGTCACTGAAGCGGATCATCGCCATATGGTCGGTGAAGACCCGGCCGAAGCCGGGATCGATCAGGCGCTGCGCACGCTCGTTCGCAGCGACCGGATCGCCACACGGTTCGAACGAAAATGTCATGCTCGCGTCTGGGGACGATGAGGCCTGCGACAACGGAGGATGCATTGAATTTTTCTCTCTTTCCACGGCTTGCCGTCGACTAGGACCGAAGACTAAACCGGTCAACATGGCTGCCTCAGCATCACCCGCTTCACCCCTGTTTCTTCGCGAACCCGAACTGCGTCGCGGCATGGAACTCCTGTACTTCGGTCAGAGCCATCTGGTCCGGTCGATCGATGCGGGGCTCGCGGAGCAGGGGCTGGGGCGCGCGCACCACCGCGCCCTGTATTTCATCGCCCGCAAACCGGACATGACGGTCAGCGAGCTGCTGTCGCTGCTGGCGATCACCAAGCAGTCGCTCGGCCGCGTGCTGAACGAACTCAGCGATCGCGGCTTTATCGAGGTTCGTCCCGGCGATCGTGACCGGCGTCAGCGGCTGCTGCGCTTGACGCCGGTCGGCAGCAAGATGGAGAGCGACCTGTTCGAAGCCGCGCGACAGAAGATGTCCGCAGCCTATAATCACGCCGGCCACGGCGCGGTTGCGGGCTATTGGGCGGTGCTCGAAGGCCTGATTCCGGAAGAGGAACGCGAGCAGGTGATAAAGCTGCGCGGCTGACTAAAGCGGCGCGAGGTCGCCGCGGGCGTTTGCCGCCATCTCCGCATTCCGCCGTGCCGAGGCCGCCAGCGTGCGGGACATCAGGGAGACCAGTGCATCGCCGTCGTCGAGCACGTTCAGCCCTTCCCGCGTCGACCCACCAGGGCTCGCGACCCGGTCCGCCAGCACCGCCGGCGAAACGTCCGCAGCACCGGCCATCCGCGCAGATCCGTCGAGCGTCGCGATCGCGAGCCGAGCCGCCTGATCCGCCGGCAGGCCGAGCGCCTGCCCCGCCTTGGTAAGCGCGTCGGCAAAGCGGAACACGAAACCCGGCCCGCATCCCGCCAACGCGGTGACCGCATCGAACTGCGCCTCTGCGGCGATCCACTCGACCAGACCGAGCGGGGTCATCAACGCCTCTGCGGTCGCACGCGCCGCGCCGTCATCCGTCGCGCCGTGCAGCGCAACCACGCCGCGGCCTATCGCAACCGGCAGGTTGGGCATCGCTCGAACCACCGCCTGCGCCTGGGACAGACGGTCGAGTGCGGCGATCTCGACCCCTGCAAGGATCGAAATCAGCAGTTTTGGCGCATAGCGCGCGAACACGGGCGTCTTCAGCGCGCCAAGCTGCTGCGGCTTCAGCGCGAGCATGACGGTTTCAGCGGAAAAGTCGTCGGGGTCGGGCACCGCGGCGACGACGTGCACACCGGGTGGCATCACGCGCATACTGGGGCTGACGACGGTCACGCTGTCGGGTGAAAGGCCGTCGGCAAGCCAGCGGGCCAGCATCGCCCCGCCCATATTGCCACAGCCGATCATCAGGATCCGCCCGGTCATCGGCACGCCGCGCCCAAGAAAACGGGCGCGATCACGCCTCGCCCTGGGTTTCGATCAACGCCGAGGCAAGCGCATCCGCCGGCGTCTTCCCGCCCCACAGGACGAACTGGAACACCGGATAAAAGCGCTCGCACTCCTCGATCGCCGATTCGACGAGCAGTTCGGCGGCCGACAGCGACATCGTGCCATCCTCGCCGCCATCGACCATCGCCGCGTGGCGGAACAGCAGGATTCCGCTCGTCGACCAGAGTTCGAAATGGCCGATCCAGAGCTGCTCGTTGGCGAGCCCGATCGTCTCGTAGACCGCCTGACGCCGTTCGTCGGGCACCTTGATGTCCGGAAACGCCAGGAACTGCAGCACACTGTCGTCCTCGCGCCACAAGGCGCGCAGCTCGTAGGTCGTCCAGCTGCCCTTTACGGTCGCGACGATCTCGTCATCGTGACGTTCATGTTCCCATCCATGCGCAGCATAATAGGCTTCGAGCATGTCGATGGGAGCAGCGTCGTCTTGGTCATGGTCGGCGTGGTCGAGCATCATTACGTCCTGGCACTCCCTGTCACGCGACAAAGGGTGCCGGGGCAAAAATGCTCCGACAACCCCGTTCGATCCGAATGCCCAGAAATCTGTGGAAAAGTCAGACGCCGACCTGCATTTTTGCTTCGAGAGCGTCGAGCCGGGCCTTCAGCGCGTCATTTTCGTCGCGCGCCGCAGCCGCCATCGACTTGACCGCATCGAACTCCTCACGGCTCACGAAATCGAGGCCGCCGAGCCATTCACGGGCACGCTCGCGAACCCCAGACTGCGCTTCGCGACCGACACCGGCGAAGGTTCCAGCGGCGCCGTTGAGGACCTTCACGAAATCGTCGAACATCCGGTTTTCGGACTGCATTGTCATCATCCTGCTAGTAACTTGCGCCACGCGCCCCGTCACAACATCTGGGAGGTACGCGTCGTCGGCACAAGGGTTTCGGCATCGGGGTTGAGCCGGCCTATACCGTATGTGAGCATTCCCGCAAAGCTGATCCACACCATATAGGGCACCATCAGCCACGCCGCCCCGCGCCGGATGCGCGCGAACAGGAATGTCGCCGCGATCGAGAGCAGCAGCATCGCGACGATGACAAGCACCGACGCACCGATTCGGTGCGCGCCGAAGAACAGCGGGGTCCAGGCAAGATTCAACACGAACTGCGCGGCAAACAAGGCGATCGCCCGCCCCCGCCCCCGCGCGCCGCGCGCATTGAGGATCATTGCGAGAGCCAGGCCGAGCAGCACGTAGAGCGTCGACCAGGCGACCGGAAACACCCAGCCTGGCGGAGTGAGCGCGGGCTTCACCAGGGCGGTGTACCAGGCACTTTCGCTCCCCACCGGGACCGCGCGCCCGGCCAGAAAGCCCAGCAGGACGATCAACGGAACGGTCACGATCGCCCAGCGCAGGAACGACATCCTCAGCTGGCCCTTCGAAGCGATGCCTCCCACATACGTCCTTTCAAGACTGATCGGCTTAGTCCTGCCGCGGGAACGCCCTGCCGTAAACCGCAACATGCATGGACCGATCGGGAAGTGTGTCATTCTGCGATGGCCGATCCGGGGCCAGCGCGGGTAGCATCCGGGTCCTCAGCCGCGTGGCGCGGCGACCGCATGCGCGGCGATCAGGAACTCGATATTGCCCTCGGGACCGGTGATCGGGCTCTCGACGACGCCCTCGACCTGCCAGCCCTGTGCCTCGAACCAGGCCGCGACCTCGCCGCAGACGCGCGCATGGACGGCCGGATCGCGGATCACGCCGCCCTTTCCGACCTCTTCGCGGCCTGCCTCGAACTGCGGCTTGACGAGCGCGAGCAGCCGCGCTCCGGGACGTGCGAACCCGATTGGGCGCTCGAGCACCTTGGCCAGCCCGATAAAGCTCGCATCGCAGACGATCAGGTCGACCGGCTCGGGGATATGCGCGTCGGTCAGGATGCGCGCGCTGGTCTGTTCGTGGACGATCACGCGCGGGTCCTGGCGGAGTTTCCACGCAAGCTGGTTGGTCCCGCTGTCGACGGCATAGACGCGGGCGACCCCGTTGCTGAGCAGCACGTCGGTAAACCCGCCGGTCGACGAGCCGACGTCGATCGCCACCGCATCCGTGACCGTCCAGCCGAAATGTGCGAGCCCGTGCGCGAGCTTGATCCCGCCGCGCGACACCCAGGGGTGATCGCGGCCGCGCACGTCGAGGACGACGTCTTCTGCGAGCGTCTGCCCCGGTTTGTCGACCTTGCGCGTGCCGGCAAAGACCAGCCCCGCCATGATCAGCGCCTGCGCGCGCGTCCGCGACTCGACCAGTCCCCTGTCGACCAGCATCTGGTCCGCGCGTTGCTTTGCCATACGCCCAGCCTATCGCCCCGGCGTCCGATCATCGCAAGCTGCCTTCCTTTTGCCGCAATGTCTATTGCCCACTGAACTGGTAGGATTATCTTGTGGACAGGGATCGTGATCGGTCGACGTCCCCTAGAGCGTTGATCGATCACGATCCCACCCCCGGGCTCCGGGGGTCTGGAGAAGGAGAGGCGTCGTGGGTTCTTTTGCACCATATGATAGCGTTCAACCGACCATCCTGACGGTCCCCGGGCTCGGCGGATCCGGCCCATCACACTGGCAGACCCTGTGGGAAGATGCCCGGCCGGACACCGTCCGTGTCGAACTGGGGATGTGGAACACGCCGCATCGCAACGCCTGGGTCACGCGGCTCGACGAGGCGATCCGGCGCGCGCAGGCGCCCGTCATCCTTGCCGCCCACAGCCTGGGGTGCCTTGCTGTCGCGTGGTGGGCCGAACTCAGTCCGCAACCCTATGGATGGCCCGTCGCGGGGGCATTGCTCGTCGCGCCCGCCGATGTCGACCGCGGCGGCGCCCAGGCCGAGCTCAAGGGCTTTTCACCGACCCCGCGCGGCGCCCTGCCCTTCCCCTCGATCGTCGTCGCGAGCAGCGACGATCCCTGGGTCACGCCCGACCGCGCGCACAGCATGGCCGCCGACTGGGGCAGTCATTTTGTCGATGCCGGCCCGCGAGGGCATCTCAACGCGGCGAGCGGTATCGGCTGGTGGCGCGAAGGACAGGATCTGCTCGAGCGGGTGATCGTCGCGAGTGGCGACGGTCACGGCCAAACTCTGCCGGCCAGCCAGGCGCGATCGATCCTCGCCGTCAGCGCAACAGACGCGGCCCACTCCCACTATCTGGGCAGATAGGCAGGGCGCGCGTCCGGCAGTCGTTCCGGATCAGCCGCGCATTGTGTCGTCTGCCGGCACCTGCGACTGCTGATCCTGCTGGTCGGCGGCGCGTGCCGCGGCCAGACCGGCGCGCATCCGCCGCCACATGGCGATGTTCAGCGACACCATCACGATCACCGCGAGCGCGATGATCACGATGGCCTTGGTCGGCCCGGTCATGCGCGCGCTTCGGCAACCCCGCCCGAATTATGGCGCAGCGCCTTAAGCACGGTTTCCACCAGCGCCGCCGCATCGAGCCCGGCCTCGGCATATTGCGCGTCGGGCTTGTCCTGATCCTGGAAAAGATCCGGCAGGCGCAGCGTGCGCAGCTTCAGCCCGCCATCGATCAGCCCCTCGTCGCTGGCCAGCGTCAGCACATGCGCCCCGAAACCGCCGACCGCGCCCTCCTCGATCGTGACCGCAACCTCGTGCGTGGTCAGCAGCTTGCGGATCATCTCGACGTCGAGCGGCTTGGCGAATCGCAGATCGGCGACGGTGGTCGACAGCCCCTTGGCTTCGAGCACATCGGCGGCCTTCAACGCTTCCTCGAGCCGCGTGCCGAGCGACAGGATCGCCACGGCCTTGCCCTCGCGAACGATCCGGCCCTTGCCGATCTCGAGCAGTTCGGGCGTGGCAGGCAAGGCGACGCCCGTGCCGTTGCCGCGCGGATAGCGCACGGCGATCGGGCCGGTGTCATACTGCGCCGCGGTGTGCGTCATATGGACCAGCTCTGCTTCGTCCGCCGCCGCCATCACGACGAAATTCGGCAGCGTCGCGAGATAGGTCACGTCGAACGATCCGGCGTGCGTCGCGCCATCCGCTCCGACCAGCCCGGCGCGGTCGATCGCAAAGCGCACCGGCAGGTTCTGGATCGCGACGTCGTGGACGACCTGGTCATAGGCGCGCTGCAGGAACGTCGAATAGATCGCGCAGAACGGCCGCATCCCCTGCGCGGCAAGCCCCGCTGCGAAGGTCACGCCGTGCTGTTCGGCGATGCCGACATCGAAGAAGCGATCGGGATAGGCCTTGGCGAAGGCATCGAGGCCGGTGCCCGACGGCATCGCCGCGGTGATCGCACAGATCCGGTCGTCCTTGGCGGCCTCGGCGACGAGCTGCGCACCAAACACGTTCTGATATTGCGGCGGTCCCGGCGGCGCCTTGGTCTGCACGCCCGAGATCACGTCGAACTTCTGCACGCCGTGATATTTGTCGGCCGCGGCCTCGGCGGGCGCATAGCCCTTGCCCTTCTTGGTCACGACATGAACGAGGATCGGGCCCTCCTCCGCGTCGCGCACATTCTCGAGCACGGGAATCAGATGCTCGAGATTATGCCCATCGATCGGCCCGACATAATAAAAGCCGAGTTCCTCGAACAGCGTACCGCCCATCGTCATGCCGCGGGCGAACTCGTCGGTCTTCCGCGCGGCGTTGTGGAACGGCCGCGGCAGGCGGCGCGCGAGCTTCTTGGCGAGCTCGCGAATGCCCAGGAACTCGCGGCTCGACACGATCCGGCTGAGATAGGCCGACAGACCGCCGACCGGCGGCGCGATCGACATGTCATTGTCGTTCAGGATCACGACGAGGCGGTTGCCCGCCTGCTCGGCATTGTTCATCGCCTCATAGGCCATGCCCGCCGACATCGCGCCGTCGCCGATCACGGCAATGCCCTTGCCCGGCGTGCCCGCGATCTTGTTGGCGACCGCGAAGCCGAGCGCGGCCGAGATCGACGTCGAGGAATGTGCAGCGCCGAACGGGTCGTATTCGCTCTCGCTCCGCTTGGTGAAGCCGCTGAGGCCGCCACCTTGCCGCAGCGTCCGAATCCGGTCGCGGCGGCCCGTCAGGATTTTGTGCGGATAGCATTGATGCCCGACGTCCCAGACCAGACGATCGCGCGGCGTATCGAACACATAATGAATCGCGGTCGTCAGTTCGACCACGCCGAGCCCCGATCCGAGGTGGCCTCCGGTCGTGCCGACGGCCGAAATCGTCTCGGTCCGCAGTTCATCGGCAAGCTGGCGAAGCTGGTCGGGTTTCAGCTTGCGCAGGTCATCGGGGGTCGAAACCGTGTCGAGCAACGGGGTTACAGGAGTATCTGCCATCCCACCGGCTTATCGCAGCACAGGTTTGGTGTCGATTGTTACCGAACGAAACCCCGCCATCCGCGGATATTTCTACGCAGCGACGGCAGATTGGTCACCCCGTCATGGCGCTGGCAGCCGTCCTCGATCAGCGCTGCGCCTCGCATGCGGCACACCGGCCGCGGACTTCGATGACGGGGCGGACAGGGACGAAACCGGCCGAAACCGCCGCATTGCGGACGCCGCGGGTGATCACGTCATTGTCGATATGCGTCGTCTGCCCGCACGAATCACACACCAGGAAGATGCAGTCGTGAAGGCAATCGGGATGAGCATTGGCAACATACGCATTAGCGCTCTCGACCCGTCGCGCGAGATTGGCGCCCACGAACAGGTCGAGAATCCGGTAGACGCTGTTGGCAGCGACGCGCCGCCCCTCCGCCTTCGACACGGCTTCTGCGATGTCATAGGCCGAGGCCGGCTTGTCAAAGCCAGCCAGCGCGGAAAACACGCTGGCGCGCATCGTCGTCCACTGCTCGCCCGATTTTTCCAGCGTCGCCTGGGCGGCAACGTTGAGGTCGGCGCCTTGCGGCTCATGATGCGAATGCGATGCCATTATCCCGTGAATTTAGGGTGCCGGAGGAGCCGCGACAAGCAGCGACCGCGCCGGGGCAATCCTGCGGCCCTCCTCAGCTGTCGGCGCGGCGGTTCAGATCGTGCCCGAACGCGAGCAACGCGACGCCGATGATCGTCCAGAGCGTCTCACCGCTTCCCGAATCATGCGGGAGGGTCATTGCCCCCGCCATGATCCCGAGCCCGAACGCACCCATCGCGGCCGGCATCGCATAGCCATGATGAAGTATCCCCCGCCCCAGCGCGACCGCACCGAACAGGATCGCGATCGTCAGTCCGACTTCGTGGAAGATGGGATCAAGCAGCACCCCGCCCGCAGTCGACATCAGCGCAACCAGCACCGACGTTGCCAGACAGTGCACCATGCACAGACCCGACAGCCCGATCGCATAGCGATCCAGGCCTGCGATCCAGGACGGATGCGCATGGGTATGGTGGTGGGCGGTCGTCGACATCGTTCCGAGCAGATAGTCCATCAGAGGAAAGGATACAACATCACATTCGGCCGAACGGCGGTAGTCTGCTCGCTTTTTTTTCCAGGAAAGGACGCTCCATCGATGTCGTGATCAATCCTCCGCGTGCGCTCGTTCTTAACGCACCGCGCGCGGCTCCCGGCCCGGCAGAAACCCGGCGGCCGATAACCCCTGATACTCGACGCCCCAGTCAGACAGGCGTAGAGCCGTGCTATGCTCCAGCCCAGTGCCGCCTTCCTGTCCACCGCGCGCCCGCGAGCGGTCGCGACTTGGCTTCTTATCGTCGCGGCGATGATCGTCGGTATCGTCGTCGTGGGCGGGATAACGCGGCTCACCAATTCGGGGCTCTCGATCACCGAATGGAAGCCGATCACCGGCATCATCCCGCCACTGACGCTTGCGCAGTGGCAGGCGGAATTCGCGAATTACAAACAGATCCCTGAATATAGCCAGCTCAACAGCGGCATGACGCTCGACGGGTTCAAGGCGATCTTCTTCTGGGAATATCTCCACCGCGCGCTGGCACGGACGATCGGCGCGGCGTTCGCGATCCCGCTCCTGTGGTTCGCGCTTCGCCGGGCGATCCCGGTCGGCTATGGCTGGCGACTCGGCGCGCTGTTGGCGCTCGGTGCGCTTCAGGGCGCTGTCGGCTGGTGGATGGTGAAGTCCGGGCTGTCCGTTCGCACCGACGTCAGCCACATTCGTCTGGCGGTCCATCTGATGACCGCGCTCGTCACGCTCGCCGGCATCGTCTGGACGGCGCTGGACCTGATCGCACTCCACCGCTCGAAGCTTGCGGCGCCAGCCCGCCTCGTGCCGATCGCGGTCACCGCGTTCGCGCTGCTGTTCGTTCAATTGGTCTATGGCGCGTTCACCGCAGGGCTCGACGCTGGCTATGCCTTTGCGAGCTGGCCGCTGATGGGCGACAGCCTGTTTCCGGCCGGCGTCCCGATGCTGTCACCCGGCTGGATCAACGCGGTCGACAACCCGATCGTCGTGCAGTTCATTCACCGGTGGCTCGCCTTCGCAACCGCTGCCGGGCTCGTCTGGCTCGCGGTCCGCGCGACGCAGCACGGTTCGCGCGCCGGCTTCTGGGTGGTCGGGCTCGTCACGCTGCAGGTCTTCCTCGGGATCGCGACGCTCATGACCGGCGTCGCCATCCATGTCGCCGTCGCACACCAAGCCAATGCGGCGCTGTTGCTGATCGCCACGGTATTTGCCGCGCATCGCCTCGGCAATACGCCCAAGGTATCATAATACCCGCCATCAAACCGGCGGAAAGCTTGACTTAAACACCCCTTTTCGCCATTGCCGCCTCGTTAGCGCCGTCCGTCGTGGCGGCGCATATCGTTTCAGCAAAGGTCTCAGCCCCATGAAGGCGCTCATGAAGACCACCAAGTCGGCCAAGCCGCACGAGGTGGAGAAGAAATGGCATATCGTCGATGCCGAGGATCTGGTGGTCGGTCGCGCAGCGTCGATCATCGCCAACGTCCTGCGCGGCAAGCACAAGACGTCGTTCACCCCGCATGTCGATTGCGGTGACAACGTCGTCGTGATCAACGCCGACAAGATCCGCTTCACCGGCAACAAGGCCGCGAAGAAGGTCTATTACAAGCACACCGGTTACGCCGGCGGCATCAAGGGCATCACTGCCGCCAAGGTTCTCGACGGCCGCTTCCCGGAGCGCGTTCTCGAAAAGGCCGTTGAGCGCATGATCCCGCGCGGCCCGCTCGGACGTGAACAGATGCGCAACCTGCGTATCTTCAAGGGTACCGAGCATCCGCATGAGGCGCAGAACCCCGAGGTTCTCGACATCGCCAGCATGAATCGCAAGAACAAGGTGGGTGCGTAAATGACCGACAACCGCCAGTCGCTCGCCGATCTCGCGAGCCTGACCAACCAGCCCGCACCGGCTGCTCCGGCCGCACAGTCGCTGCCGACCAGCGAAGGCGACATCGCAGCACCCGTCTCGAACGAGCCGGTCCGCGAGCCGATGCCGCTCCGCGAGCAGATCCTCGATAAGCAGGGTCGCGCCTATGCGACCGGCCGTCGCAAGGACGCCGTTGCCCGCGTCTGGGTCAAGCCCGGCACCGGCAAGATCACGATCAACGGTCGTGACCAGGAAGTGTATTTCGCACGTCCGACGCTGCGTCTCGTCATCAACCAGGTGTTCGGCATCACCGAGCGCGAAGGTCAGTATGACGTCGTCTGCACCGTCAAGGGTGGTGGCCTTTCGGGTCAGGCCGGCGCGGTCAAGCATGGCATCAGCCAGGCGCTGACCCGCTTCGAGCCGGTGCTGCGTGCATCGGTCAAGGCAGCAGGCTTCCTGACGCGCGACAGCCGCGTCGTCGAGCGCAAGAAGTACGGCAAGGCGAAGGCCCGTCGTAGCTTCCAGTTCTCGAAGCGCTAAACGCTTTACCAAGCTACGAGAAAGGGCGGTCCGGGTTTTCCCGGGCCGCCTTTTTTCATGCCTGCGCTACATCCGTACGACGCGGGTGCCGATCCGTGCGGCCTCGTCGGGGTCGTGGGTCACCATCAGGATCGGCAGGCGCATCGCGTCGCGCAGATGCTCGATCGCACGGACGATCTCCTCGCGACGCGGTCGGTCGAGCGACGCCAGCGGCTCGTCGAGCAGCAGGAAGCGCGGGTTGCTGAGCAATGCACGGCCGATCGCCACGCGCTGCGCTTCGCCTCCCGAGAGCGACCGCGGCCAGCGGTCGAGCAGATGCCCGATCCCCAGGAAGCCGATCCGCTCCTCGAACCCCGACGCGTCAGGGCCGGCGCCGTACAGCAGGTTAGCGCGCACCTTCAGATGCGGGAAAAGCCGCGCCTCCTGAAATACATAGCCCGCACGGCGGTGTTCCGGTGGCAGGTTGACACCCTCCCCGAACAGCGTGACGCCATCGACGACGATGCGGCCTTGGTCGGGCGTGAGCAGCCCGGCGACCATCTTCAGGATGCTGGTCTTGCCGACGCCGGACGGTCCGAACAGCACGGTCGCGCCGTCGCCCGCCGCCAGCGTCAGCGCGACCTCGGCATCGCCCAAACGCTTGCGGACGTCGATCTCAAAGGACATGCAGCCCCCTGCCCGCGCGCCGCGTCAGAAGCTCGGACGCGACCAGTGCGATCAGCGACAGCGCGACGGAAATCGCCGAGAGCCGCCACACCAGCATCTCCGCGCCCGGTTGCTGGAGCGCCGAATAGATCGCCAAGGGCAGCGTCTGCGTCTCGCCGGGCACGTTGGAGACGAAGGTGATCGTCGCTCCGAACTCGCCGATCGATCGCGCAAAGCCCAGCACCGCGCCCGCGAGCACGCCCGGTACGCTCAGCGGCAGCGTGACCGTCCAGAACACCCGCCAAGGCCCCGCGCCCAGCGTCCGCGCCGCACTTTCGAGCCGTGCATCGACCGCCTCGATCGACAGCCGCATCGCGCGCACCATCAGCGGCAGTGCCATGACCCCCGCCGCGATCGCCGCCCCGGTCCAGCGAAACAGCACACTGACCCCGAACCACGACTGCAGCCACGCCCCAACCGGCCCGTTCGGCGCAAAGGCGAGCAGCAGCAGCCACCCCGTCACGACCGGCGGCACGACAAGCGGCAGATGGATCACCGCATCGACGAGGATCCGCCCGGGAAACCGCACGCGCGCCAGCAGCCAGGCGAAGCCGAACGCGATCGGCAATGTGATCAGCATGGCGACGGCGCCGACCTTCAGCGACAGACCGACGATCCCCCATTCCGCCGGTGTCAGGACGAACCCATCCGTCACTCAGCGCGCCGAAAAGCCGTAACGCACGAAGATCGCCTTGCCCTGACGCGACGTCAGGAACCGGCGGAACGCCTCGGCCTCCGGATTGCGCGACGTCGTCAATCGGGCGATCGGATAGGTGATGGCGGGATGCGTCGATGCAGGAAACACGCCCGCGATCCTGACACGCGTCGATGCCTTGGCGTCGGTCGCATAGACGATCCCCAGGGGGGCCGCGCCGCGCTCGACGAGCGCCAGCGTCGCGCGGACGTTTTCGGCCCTCACGACGCGCGGCGCGACCTGTTTCCATACGCCGAGCGCCTCAAGTGCCTGCTGCCCGTATCGCCCCGCAGGGACGGGCGTATCCGCCATCGCGATTGGCCCCGCTGTCAGGACCCGCGCCAGCGCGGCGGGCGGGCGTGACGGGATCCGCACCGTCGTCCCCGCCGCCGCCGCGACGACCAGCCGGTTACCCAGGAACGTCACGCGCGACGCAGGGACGATCAGGCGGCGCTTCGCCAGCTCATTCATCCAGTCCTCGTCCGCGGACACGAACAGGTCCGCGGTCGCGCCGGCCTCGACCTGCCGTGCCAGCGCCGACGAGGCCGCAAACGAGATCGTCGGGCGCACATGCCCCTTCGCCGCCCACGCATCGGCGGCCGCGGTCATCGATTCCTGCAGGCTCGCCGCCGCCAGCACCAGCGGTGCCGCGCGCTGCGCAGCGTCGGCGCCTGTCGCCACGCCGCCGACGGCCAGCATGGCGAGCAATACCGGATACTTCATCATGTCCCCTCAGGCCCGCCAATGATCACGGCGCTATAATATGCCGCCCGCTGAACGCCACAACGGACATGGGGTTCATTCCGCCCCGGAGGGCGCCGTCACGCGCCCCGTCCGGGCCAGCTTGCCCCAGCCGACCATCGGTCCGCGCAGGGCTTGGGCGAGCGCCTTGAGCACGACATAGTACATCACCTGCCGATAACCGATCCGCTGTGGGATCAGCAGCCAGAGCAGCCTCCACCGCTCGCGTCGCTCGAGTGCGAACGCGATCGTCGCCGCGAGCAGATCGATCGCGGTGAAGACCAGCCAATAGGTCAGCATGGTCTGCAGGTCATGGCTGCTCTGTGCCCAGCCATGCGCCGACACCGCGACATAGGTCGTTGCGACACTGACGAGCAGCGCGAGGTCGATGATCGGCGAGATCGCTGCCAGCAGGATCTGGAACACGATCGCCTGGGGCAGCCCGACCCAGCCAAGCCCGCGCGGCTGGCTGCGGCCGATCGCCGAGCGGTGCTTCCACAGGCACTGGAGCGTCCCGAACGCCCAGCGGAACCGCTGCTTGGCGAGCGCGCGCAGCGTCTCGGGCGCTTCGGTCCAGGCGATCGCGAACTGGTCATACTGGACCGTCCAGCCCGCGCGCTGGATCGCGATCGTCAGATCCTGATCCTCGGCCAGCGTATCGTCGGGATAGCCGCCGACCGCGCGGATTGCCGCCAGTCGCCACGCGCCGACCGCGCCCGGCACCACCGTCATCGCGTTCAGCCGCGCAAGCGCCCGGCGCTCGAGATTCTGCGCCGTGATATATTCGAGCGCCTGCCAGCGCGTGATCAGATTGACCCGGTTGCCGACCTTCGCATTGCCCGCGACCGCCCCCAGCGCCGGGTCGTCGAACCACCGCGCCAGCCGTGCGATCGTCAGCGGCTCGAACTGCGTATCGGCGTCGAGTGCGATCACGATGTCACCGCGCGCCGCGGCCAGCCCGCGGTTCAGCGCCCGCGCCTTGCCGCCGTTCGCCAGAGTCATGAGCCGTACCCGCGCGTCGCCGGCAAAGGCGGTGGCGACGGCCTGGCTCGTGCCATCGCTCGACCCGTCGTCGATCACGATCACCTCGACCACGACGTCGGTCGAGGCCAGCACGCCCTGGACCGCGCGGACGATCACGCGTTCCTCGTTGAACGCCGGGATCATGACTGTGACGAATCGGGCTGGATCGATCGCGGGGAACACCGTCCGCAATTCGCGGCGTGCCTGGATCAGCGCCAGCGCCGACAGCGCGAGCGCACGAAGAATACCGATCGTGATCGCGATCCCGAAGATCCAGCGCAGTCCGATTACCAGTCCACCCAGCGTGCTGAACAGCGCAAGATCCGCGACCGCCGCGACCCGGTCGCTCGACGATATCACCGGCATCGCCGCATCGCGCGTCAGCCCGGCCAGCGCCGAGACGGGCACGAAGTGATAGCCCATCGCCTGCAATCGATCGATGATCACCGGCAGCGCCGCGACGGTCTGCGCACGGTTGCCACCCGCATCGTGCAGCAGGATGATGTTGGCGCTGCGTTCGGGCGATCCTTCCACGACCTGTGCGATCGTGCGGTCGATGATCGCCGCGGTGCCCGGACGCTTCCAGTCGTCGGGATCGACGTGCAGGCCGACCGATACATAGCCGCGCTGCTGCGCTTCTAGTGCGGGCTTGATCTCGTCCGCGGTACTCGGCTCGGCATCGCCGAAATAGGGTGCGCGGAACAGGCGGAGCGATCGCCCGGTGAACGCCTGGAACAGCCGCTGCGTCGTGTTGAGCTCGAACCCGACCTGCCGCCCCGATACGGTAGCCAGATTGGGATGTGTATAGGTGTGGCTGCCCACCTCATGCCCTTCGGCCACCATGCGTTCGAGCAGGCTCCGCTGCGTCAGCGCATTCTCGCCCACCACGAAGAACGTCGCCGGCACGTGCTTGCGCTTGACGATGTCGAGGATCTGCGGCGTCCATTCGGCGTCGGGCCCATCGTCGAAAGTGAGCGCAAGCGCCCGCGGGCTGTAGCCCGTACGCTGGACGACGTAGGGCGAGGGCATGCGCGTGAAGCGGACGTCCGCGATCGTCCCATCGGCTGCCGCGACCGTATCACGCAGCCCGGAAACCGGCGTCGACCCGATCTTCAGGATCTCGCCATTGCCCTCGATATCGACATTCGTCCCGGCCGGTGTCGTGTTGATCGCACGCGGATCGGGCAATCGGCGGTGGTCGCGTCCAAAGATCGACCAGAGCGCCGGATCCTCCGACCCAAGCCGCCACAGCGCGAAACTTTGCACCCCCGCCTTTTGAAGAAAGGCCAGGTCGTTATACGCGCTCGCCGCATCGAGCAGCCATACCAGATGCCGGGTCCCGCCATCGGCATAGGCGAAGCTGCTGGTGCCGCTGCCCTTGTCGAACGTCGGGACGGTGCCTGAATCGGATGCGGCCTGCCATGCCTCCTCGACGCCGAGCGCATCGCCGCCACGGTCATGCCAGTCATAGGCATAGGAGCCGAACGCAACGACCAGCTTGGAAGGGGCGACACCGCGCGCGGCATTCGCGACCGACCGTGCGAACCAGCGCTGCGATGCGATCGGCCCGGCGGGGCCGCTCGTCTCATGCTCGTCATAGGCCATCAGGAAGATCTTGTCGGTCACGCGCGCATAGGCACGCATGTTCCAGTCGGCGTTCCCGACCGGCGCGGCGATCGCGACGACCCAGCCGCGCGGCGCGAACCGCGCCTTCGCCTCGGCAAGGAACAGGCGGTAGTTCGCCTGCGCCCCCGCCGGCAGGCTCTCGAAATCGAAGAAGGCGCCGCCTGCATGGTTCGCCGCGAGGAACGGGACCAGCCGATCGAGAAAGGCGCGCCGGGCGGTCGCATCCGCAAACAGCGCGGCGCTGCCCGCGCCGTCCCAGTCGCCGTCCTTGGCGTTCTGAACCATGGGCAAGATCACCGGGCGGTGGATCGCGCGATTGAGCACCGCGCGGCCCGCGACATCGCGGAACACGGTGATCCGGTGGTCGGCCCCGGTCACCGATACCCAGCCGGGAATGACCCAGTCGAGTTGTTCGACATGCCGGGCAAGGCTCGCCACGCTCGATTCGTCCCAGGGCACGTGGAAGGCGATGGCCAGCCGCGGGTTGGTCGCGCGCGGCGCCTGTCCGACGCCCCCCTTCGCACCCGCCTTGCCGGCGCCCGCGGTGGGTCCGCCGAACAGTGCCTTGCCGTAATAATCGATGCTGCGCTGCGCCCGCCCGATCACGCCGCTATGCGGTGCCGGAAGACGGTGAAGCCCGGGATGCTCGGGCTCGAACGGCAGTAACGGTGCCGCCGGGACCGCGCCGATCGACACGGCGAACACCGCCACCGACAATAAGACGAGCGCGACGAAGGCGATGACACCCAATGCGAAACGACGACGACGCCGACCGCTAGCGTCGTAGAAAACAGGATGCAGTGCCATGACCAACGCTATCCGACCCCAGGATCGCGCGCCATGCACCACCATTCATGCCCGTGACCAATCGGGACGATGACAAATCCGTCACGTCACCTCGTGGCGCGGGGCCTGATATTGCGGTCCGGCCGAGCCGTAGAGCTCAGGAGTCGTCGCCCATCCGCAGCGCGGCGATGAATGCCTCCTGCGGGATGCTGACCGACCCATATTCGCGCATCTTCAGCTTGCCCTTCTTCTGCTTTTCCAGAAGCTTCTTCTTGCGGCTCGCATCGCCGCCATAGCATTTGGCGGTCACGTCCTTGCGCATCGCGCTGATCGTCTCGCGTGCGATCACCTTGCCGCCGATCGCTGCCTGGATCGGGATCTTGAACAGGTGACGCGGGATCAGGTCCTTCAGCCGCTCGACCATGCCGCGACCCCGTACCTCGGCGGTGCCGCGGTGGACGATCATGCTCAGAGCGTCGACCGGCTCCTCGTTGACCAGGATGCCCATCTTGACGAGGTCGCCCTCGCGATAGCCGATCTGGTGATAGTCGAAGCTCGCATAGCCCTTCGACATCGACTTCAGCCGGTCGTAGAAATCGAACACGACCTCGTTGAGCGGCAGCTCGTAGGTCGCCTGCGCGCGGCCGCCGACATAGGTCAGGTTCTTCTGGATCCCGCGGCGGTCCTGGCAGAGCTTGAGGACGCTGCCGAGATATTCGTCGGGGACGTAGATCGTCGCCTCGATCCACGGCTCGCTGATCGTCGCGATCTTGTTCGGCTCGGGCATGTCGGCGGGGTTGTGCAACTCGATATGCGTCGTGCCCGCGGGATCGGGGTGGGTCAGCTCGATCTCGTACACCACCGACGGCGCGGTGGTGATGAGGTCGAGGTCATACTCACGCGTCAGGCGCTCCTGGATGATCTCCAGATGGAGCAGCCCCAAGAACCCGCACCGGAAGCCGAAGCCCAGCGCCGCGGACGTCTCCATCTCGAACGAGAAGCTCGCGTCGTTGAGGCGCAGCTTGGAGATCGACTCGCGCAGCTTCTCGAACTCGGCCGCATCGACCGGGAACATGCCGCAGAACACGACCGGCTGGACTTCCTTGAAGCCCGCCAGCGCTTCCAGCGCCGGCCGCTTCGCATCGGTGATCGTGTCGCCGACGCGGGTCTGCGCGACCTCTTTGATCTGCGCGGTGATGAAGCCCATCTCGCCCGTGCCCAGCTCGGTCAGCTGCTCGATCTTGGGGCGGAAACACCCGACCCGGTCGACCAGGTGCATCGTGCCGGTCTGCATGAACTTGATCTGCTGGCCCTTCTTCAGGACGCCGTCGATCACGCGGACGAGGATGACGACGCCGAGATACGGATCGTACCAGCTGTCGACCAGCATGGCCTTCAGCGGTGCCTCCGGATCGCCCTTGGGCGGCGGGATCTTGGTGACGATCGCCTCGAGGATGTCCTCGATGCCGATGCCCGACTTCGCCGACGCCAGCACCGCGCCGGACGCGTCGATGCCGATCACGTCCTCAATTTCCTTGCGGACCTTCTCGGGCTCGGCGGCGGGCAGGTCGATCTTGTTGATGACCGGCACGATCTCGTGATCATGTTCGATCGACTGATAGACGTTGGCGAGCGTCTGCGCCTCGACGCCCTGCGCCGCGTCGACCACGAGCAGCGCGCCCTCGCATGCGGCGAGGCTGCGGCTCACCTCATAGGCAAAGTCGACATGTCCCGGCGTGTCCATCAGGTTGAGGACGTAATCCTCGCCGTCCTTCGCGCGGTAGGCCAGGCGCACGGTTTGCGCCTTGATCGTGATCCCGCGTTCCTTCTCGATGTCCATGTTGTCGAGCACCTGCTCGGACATTTCGCGCGCGGTCAGACCGCCGGTTTGCTGGATCAGTCGATCGGCGAGCGTCGACTTGCCATGGTCGATATGCGCGATGATGGAGAAGTTGCGGATGCGGGACAATTCGGTCGTCATGCGCGCGCCGTTAGCACCTCGCCGGGCTTATGCCAAAGCTTCCGCATCATCTGTGGCAACGGGGATCACAATCAGCGTCGCTTTCCCTGGTGCCGGATGTTCGCCGGACGCCCGCGCCGCTTGATCTCGCGGCCCGGCTTGCGCGCGCGTGCTGGTCCCGCGGCCCCTTTCCCCTCGGGCATTTCGAAGCGCAGCGCGCCCGATACCGGGTTCGCCTCGGCGAGCTTGAGGTCGAGCATCTGCCCCTGCGCATAGACGTCGCCGCTATCCTCGCCGACCAGCGTCCGCGCCGCCTCGTCGAAACGGAAATACTCGCCGCCAAGGTCGCGCACCGGCATCAGTCCGTCGCCGCCGATTCCCTCGACCGTCGCGAAGAATCCGAAATTGGTGACGCCGGTAATCCGCACTTCCATGATCTGGCCGACGCGTTCGGACAGGAAGGACGCGACATAGCGGTCGATCGTGTCGCGCTCCGCCTCCATCGCGCGGCGTTCGAGCCGGCTGATCGTCTCGCCGATCGCCTCCATCCCGGCTGCATCCTCGGCAGGCAGACCGCCTGCCCCCAGGCCATAGGCCGCGACCAGCGATCGATGCACGATCAGATCGGCATAACGGCGGATCGGCGAGGTGAAATGCGCATAGCTGCCGAGCCCCAGCCCGAAATGCCCGTGATTGGCGGGGCTGTAATAGGCCTGGGTCTGCGTGCGCAGCACCTGCTCCATCACCTGCGGCCGGAAGTCGGCATCGCCGATCCGCTCGAGCACATGGTTGAACGTCGCTGGCCGGATGACCTGCCCCAGCGCGAACGGCACCCCGAACGTCTCGAGATAATCCTTCAGCGCCATCAGCTTCTCGCGGCTCGGCGGCTCGTGGTCGCGGTACATGACCGGCGCCTTCTTGCCCTCGAGCGCCTTGGCCGCAGCAACGTTCGCCGCGATCATGTAATCCTCGATCAGCCGGTGCGCATCGAGCCGCTCGCGTGGCGCAACCGACATGATCCGCCCCTTCTCGTCGAGCACCACCCGCCGCTCGGGCAGGTCGAGGTCGAGCGGCGCTCGTGCATCGCGGGCCTTCGCCAGCGACGCCCAGCATCCCCAGAGGGGCTTCAGCACCGTCTCGGTCATGTCGAGCGCCAGCGTGCCGTCGATCGCCGCCTGCGCCTCCTCATAAGCGAGGTTCGCCGCGATCCGCACCACTGCCCGGGTGAAACGCCACGACTTGAGCGACCCGTCCTTGCCGATCACCAAATGACAGGCGAGCGCGGCACGATCCTCGCCCTCCTTCAGCGAACAGACGTCCGCCGACAGGATCTCGGGCAGCATCGGCACGACGCGGTCGGGGAAATAGACCGAATTGCCACGACGTCGCGCCTCGCGGTCGATTTCCGACTTCGGCCGCACGTAGAAGCTGACATCGGCGATCGCGACAATCGCCTTCCAGCCGCCCGCATTGGCCGGATCCTCGTCCGCCTGCGCCCAGACCGCGTCGTCGTGATCGCGCGCATCTTCCGGGTCGATCGCGACGATCGGCAGGTGGCGTAGATCCTCACGGTCGTCGCCGAGCGGGAGCTGCGCGACGCGCTTGGCCTCGTCGATCGCCTCGACCGCGAACACGTCGGGGATGCCGTGCTTGTGGATCGCGATAAGCGAGAAACTGCGCGCGGCGAACGGGTCGCCCAGCTTGTTGACGACCCGCGCGGCGATCCGCGGTGGCTTGCCCGCCAGTTCGGCCAGCACCAGATCGCCCGGCGCGGCGCCGCCGGCATCGGCGACCGCGAACTCACGCCGCTCGCGCTTGTCGACTCCGGTCAGCCACAACCGCCCCGCCTCCTCGCGCAGCACGCCCAGCACCTGTTCGGACGCGGGCGCGAGCACCTTCATCGGATGCGCGGTCCAGCCATTGCCGGCCTCCTCGGTCCGCGCGAGGATCCGCTCGCCGACCCCCAGCGCACCGCGCTTGCGTTCGCGCACGCGCAGCCGCGGCGGTGGCACGCCCTCGGCCTCCCAGCGCTCGGGGACCGCCCAGACATTGCCCGCATCGTCAACATCGGCGATCCGCAGCACAGTGACCTTGGGCACGCCGCCCATCTTGTGAAACGCGCGGCCGGGAGCGCTGTCGATCAGCCCCTCGTCCGCCATGTCCTTCAGCAACGCCTTCAGTCCGATCTTGTCCTGCGCACTCAGGCCGAAGCCCTTGGCGATTTCGCGTTTACCCGCGGGGACGTCCGACGACGCGATGAAGTCCAGGATCTGCTGGCGGGTCGGAAGACCGGCTTTCGGTTTGTACATCCCCACCAGATAGGGTGCGTTGGGCGATGCGTCACCCGTTACCGGCAAGCCTTTGCAACACAGCGAAAATCAATCCTTGCGCCTGAACCTCATGAGCATATCATCACCGGATAAACATAAGGAGAGAGACAGTGACGACGCCGCTACGGCTCGAAGCCGATCCCGAGGACAAGAACCTCGTCATCCTGCAAAGCCTGATCTGCCTGTTGCGCGAGAAGAACATCCTGTCGCGCGCCGACATCGAGGAGCTTTGCGCCACGGTCCAGCGCCGCGCCGCCGAACCGGCCAGCGACCCGATGCCTTGCCAGAACGGCGCAGTGCGCGAAGCGGCGATAGAGGTCGCGCATATCGGCGACTATATCGGCCGTCGCTATGGCGGAAAGCACCGTCGCGCGTTCTGACCGCGCCGACCTGTCGCGTCCTAGCCGCCGAGCTCCGCGCGTCGGAAGCACTTGGTTTCGTGATCATTGACGATCCCGACCGCCTGCATCCAGGCATAGACGATCGTCGGACCGACGAACTTGAACCCGCGACTCTTGAGATCGGCCGCGATTTGGGCCGATAGCGGCGATTGCGTCACCAGCTTGGCACCGTCGCCGATCAGCACCTTGCCATCGGTAAACGACCAGCAATAGGTCGCGAAATCCAGCCCCGCATCGCGCATCGTGAGGACCGCGAGCGCGCCGCCGATCGTCGACACGATCTTGGCCCGCGACCGGATGATGCCGGCGTTCCCCATCAGCCGGGCGATGTCCGCCTCGTCGAAGCGCGCGACCTGTTCCGGGTCGAACCCGGCAAAGGCGGCGCGAAACGCCTCGCGCTTGCGCAACACGGTGATCCAGGCAAGCCCCGCCTGGAAACCGTCGAGCATGAGCTTTTCCCATAGCGCGCGTCCGTCGCGTTCAGGAACGCCCCAGTCGGTGTCGTGATAGGCGCACATCAGCGGATCGTGCCCCGCCCAGCCACAGCGCGAAGCGGACGTCGTCACAGGGCATTCTCCAGGATTTCGTCGAGCGACGCATTGCGCACGCCCAGCCGGTCGAGCCGGGTCAGCATCGCCGACCACCAGTCATGGAACGTGCGCAGATCGGCGGTGTCGCGGACATAGGGCGTGTTGCCGGGGACGAGCGACGGCGAATGGAACGCGAAGTTGAGCAATTCGACCCCCTCGCCCACCGCGATCGTCACCGCCTCCAGCGCGGCGCCGATCGGCATATCCTCCGGCGTCAACGCGACCCGCGACAACAGCCCCAGTCGCGACGCGACACCGCGCGCATAGGGCACTCGCCCCAGCGCGCGGTACAGTCCCGCACCGTGACCACGCAGCGCGCCGACATACAACGTCGACAACGGCACGCTGAGGAGCGCGCCCCGGCGGCAGGGACGCGGATCACTCAATGAAAAGTCGGGCCCGCCCTCGGCTGAATAGTCATAGCCGGGCCGGACCGAGCTATCGACGCGGTAGCCGAGCGCCGTGAGTGCCGCGACCGTGTCCGGGCCAACCCCGTAGCGACCGGCGCGATAAGCACGCGGGCGTCGACCGAACGCCGTGGCAATCGCGTCGGTGAGCAAGCGGAGCTTCGCGGCTTCGAGGCCTTCGGGAAGATTGCCCGCAAAGCTCATCGCCGGGGTCAGCGGCTCTCCAAAGGGCGGGTTGACCCAGGGGTGCAACTGCGCGCCGATCTCAGACCGGCCATCGGCAACGACGGTGCGGAGGATTTCAACGGCGGCGGGGTCATCGACGATCGGATAGTCGACCAGACAGGTCAGCGCTACGCCCTGCTCACGGAAACGTGCATGCGCCTCGGGGAATGCCGCCATCGCACTCGTCGAATGTCGCGTACGCTCGAATGGCGCGTTCCAGTCGAACTGCTCCTCGACATCGACGAACAGCGTGTAGCGCGGGCCAAAACCCGGCCGCCAGACGATGGGCTCCGGCGGTGAAGCCAGCCTGTACCGCGCGCCGTTCACCGAAACCGGTCGAGAACGCGCTCCATCCGTTCGGCCGCGACGGCAGGTAGCGTGAGGATGATGTGTTCGGACTCGAACGCCATGTGCCCACCCAGTTCGACCGCAAAATTCTGCGCCAGCCGCAGCGCAAATCCGGTACCCAGCAACGGGGCGCCATCGCGCTCGTGACCGCGGTCGTTGTCGATGCTCAGCAGGATGTTCGTGTCGTGCACCGCCATCGCGCGAGGCCGATCGAAGCGCAGCGCCACCGTATCGCCGCAGCACAGGACCGCGACCATCAGCATCTCGTCCGCGCTGCAGGCCGATACGAGGGTCGCCAGCAGGCGCCCCACCAGCCGTTCGACCGCAAGGTCGTCACCGGCGATGTCGCAATGGGCCGCTGACGGATCGATGACGACCTGGGCACCGCGCAACGCTGCCAGCGGTGCGAGGTCACGCACCACGCCGTCGAGCAACGGCAGGACGGGCACGATCGTCGGGCGCAGCTCGAGCGCGTCGCCTTCAATCCGTGCCGCGGTATCCAGATCCTCGATCGCGGCCAGCAGTTCGGACGCCTGGCTCCGGATCATCGCCGCACGTTCGCGATAGGTTGCAGGGACCGGGCCGAGCAATTCGGTCTCGATCAGTTCGGCGAAGCCCGCAATCGCATTGGTCGGCGTGCGCAACTCGTGCACCAGTTGCCGCAACGAATCGGAAACCGGCGACTTGGGCGCGGCCAACGGCTCCCCGAGCGACGCGACCTCGTCGCGGCGCGGCCGGCGCGCGGTGCCGCGAAACCCGGTAAACCGCCCCGATGCGGGATCGAAGGCCGGGACACCCGAAATACGCCATGCACCGGCAGCGCTCGACAAACCGCCAATCTGGAGCCGCGCCGCGTCGAAGGCGGAGCGCCGCCGGTAGGCGCCTGCCGCGACTCCGTCGATCTGAACCTCACCCTGAACGGCGGCATAGGCCAGCGAGGCGCCAACCAGCGCCGTGCGCGACACGCCGTCGACCCAGCGGATCACGCCCGTCGGATCGGTTTCGTAGCGGAAGCTGTCGGCAACCTCCGCGGCAAAGTCCGTCGCGTCAGGCACGATCCGATCGCGATTGAACGCGTCGATGCGTTTGACGAGGTCGGAAATTTCGAACCGCTCGGGCTTCGCGACGGGCTCGGGCGCGGCGTCGGTCGCCGGTACCGCCGCGTGACGCAGCGCTTCGGCCACGACCGGCAGACCGCGCGTAATTGCGCCGAGCGTGACAAAGGGCGACGCGGTGCGCGGCATGGTCGGACACGACGGTGATTCCGCTGGAGCCTCGACGGCAGGTGCGGGCACCACGTCATCGACAGAAAGCTGCACCTCTGCACCGGGGTTGATCGCGGGAGCAACGTCGGATGGGGCCGGATGATGCGCGAGGACGAAATCGGTCGACCCGAAACTCTCAAGACCGCGACAGACGGGGTCGGGCAGATCTCGCCGATGCCGCAGGACGGATCGGCCCGCCGGGGTCAGCTGAGGCAGCAGAGCAAGCCAGTCATCCGCCGGCAGCATCGCGGTCCGCAACACGGGGGCGGCGATCGCCAAGGTGTCTTCGGCAAAAAACCCTACCAGTGCGACATCGGGCTTCGCGAACGCCAGCGCGCGCGCGCTTGCCGCGCGAACCGTGTCGGGGACCAGCTTGCGCAGCGCCTGCAACCGGGCCAGCGACTCAGCATCGGCCGGGCTACGCCCGCGGCCGATCAGGTCGACCATCTGACGCCACGCCGATTGAGCACCGAAATCCGTGGCCATGTCGGCAGATAGCACGGTCTTCAGGCTGTCGTCGAAGCGCACGGAGTTCCCCGAATGGACGCTGCACCGCCTGCGTCATCAAGGTGTCATACCCCGACGCGGCCTTGGAAGGAACAACAGAATTGGCGTGCATGGTTATGCCGTGGCGATGTGGGACAATTGCGTTTCGCCGCAACAATCTTATCGCTATGGAGGGTCGATCGCCGTGTTTGACGCGTTTCATGGGAGTTACACGTAATGAGTTTTGACCGGATCGATCGTCAGATCCTGTCGCTTCTGCAGGCCGACGGTCGGATGACCAATGTCGACCTAGCAGACCAGGTCGGGCTGACCGCGCCGCCATGCCTGCGCCGCGTCCGAGCGCTGGAAGAAGCGGGCGCGATCCGCGGCTATCATGCCGACCTCGACGCCGGCCGCCTTGGCTTCCCGATCACCGTCTTCGCGATGGTCAGCTTGCGCAGCCAGGCCGAGCACGACCTGGCCGCGTTCGAAACGCACATCGCCGACATCCCCGAGATCCGGGAATGCCACATGCTCAACGGCGAGATCGACTTCATCCTGAAGATCGTCGCCGCCGACCTGAAGAGCTTCCAGGAAATCCTGACCACGCACCTGACCCCTGCCCCCAATGTCGCCAGCGTGAAGACCTCGCTGACGATCCGCACTGCCAAGGCGCTGTCGGGCATTCCCGTCACGCTCGACTAGACTCAAGCTCAACGCCGCATCCGCGGCGACCCCTCCGACGCGGGGCACAAAAAAAGGGGACGGCATCGCTGCCGCCCCCTTTTCCATTCCTGCCACTCCCTCAGGCGGCGGGGGCGTTCATCCAGGCCGACCAGAGCTGCGCCGTCTCCAGACGCGGCGTGGTCTTCACCGCTGCGAACGAGGTCGCGGCACCAGCCTTGTCGCCCGACTTCGCCTGCGCGATGCCGAGATGCAGGTTGACGTCATCGGCATTCACGCCGCCCTTGCTGAGCGCAAGGCGATAGAGTTCGATCGCCTTGGCGTAGTTATCCTGACCGAGATAGGCATCAGCGGTGCCGGCAGCCAGCTTGCCATCGGCGTTGCTCGCGGCCTTCTTCTCGAGCCCGGACAAGGGGCCGTCGTTGCGGATCGCCGTGCCGGTATCCGCCAGCAGGGTCTTCGCCATGGTGTTGGTCGCAGGGATCTTGCCCGCAGCCATGCCTTCCTTGAGCACGGCCTGCGCCTCGCTCGGCAGACCGCGACGGTTCACGCTGTCCGCATATTCAAGATAATCGTTCTGATCGGCCAGCGACTTGGTCTGGCGCATCAGCCGGAACAGGTCGATCTTCTGCGTCTCGTCGAGCGTGACGACGCCGTTCTGCTGAAGGCCGAACGTCACGATCACGTCGCGCCACGTCTTGGGCGACGGATAGGCGACCGCGTATTTCTGCAACCAAGCAAAGGTCTCGGGCTTCAGCTTGGCGGCATTGGCCTTGCTGATCGCATAACGATAGAAATCCTCAGGTGCCTTCTGGCCCGCCGCAGTCGATGCCGTCACCGAGGCGTCGAGATCGGCGAGGCCGCTCTTCACGTCGCCGCTTTCCATCTTCGCCTTGACGATCTGGAGGTCGAGGTTGGGATCGGTGAAGCCGAGCGCCTTGGCCTTCTGGAAATACTGGATCGCGACCGGATACTGCTTGCCGTTGAACGCGAGCGCGCCGCGACGATAGGTGTAGCGCCCGCGCATGTCGGCAGGCGTGCTGGGATTGGCGATCAGCACGTCGAGCGGCCCGGCCAAGACCGTCTCGTTGATCGGAGCATTGGGGTTGGCGGCCTGTGCGGCGGCCAGCTTCTGCTGTTCCAGATCATAGCGCAGCGCGGCGCCGATATATTTGTCGTCGTCGGTCTTCGCGGCTGCGTCGATCTGCGCGAGCGCGGGCTCTGCGGTGGCGAAATCCTTCGCGGCGATCGCGGGCTGTGCGACCTGCGCGGCCTTCAGGACCTCGGGGCTCAGCTTGAGACCGCCCTTGGCCTCTTCCTTCTTGTCCTTGGCCATGGCCGGAACGCTAAGTGCCATGCCGCTCACCCCGGTGGCGAGCACCGCGGCCAGTGCGAGTTTCGAAATGGTCTTCATGCGGGAACTCTCCTCGTGCGTATCTGCGACTTGGCGCGACGCTATATGGGTGTGGCCGATTGCGTTCAAGCAAGCAGCGGGAATCAGGGTGAAGACACGCCTTATGTGTCTCGCGCACTGAACGCCGATTGAACGCGCCGGGTTGCACGGCTAGGTGACCCGCATGATCGCCGTCCTCTCGCCCGCCAAGACGCTCGACTATGAGACGGCCCTGCCCCCCGTCACCCCCACCCAGCCGCGGTTCGCCGACGAGGCGACGACGCTGGCGCATGCGGCGGCGCATCTGACGCAGAAGCGGCTGAGCGAGCTGATGCACATCTCGCCGGCGCTCGCGAAGCTCAATGCCGACCGGTTCGGCGATTTCGACACGCTGCCCGAACGCCCCGCGCTGTTCGCGTTCGCGGGTGACGTCTATACCGGGCTCGATGCAAAGACGCTCGACGAGGCGGCGGTGGACTATGCTCAGGATCATCTGCGCATGCTGTCGGGTCTTTACGGCCTGCTCCGTCCGCTCGACGCGATGCGCCCCTATCGGCTCGAAATGGGGACGCGCTGGGCGCCCCGTCAGAAGAAGCTGACCGACTGGTGGCGCGATCGGATCGCAAAGCTTCTTGCCGAAGACGTCGAGGCTGAAGGCTCCGGGACGATCCTCAATCTCGCCAGCCAGGAATATTGGGCGGCGGCGGACGGCAAGCTGCCAGCCGGGATCCGCGTCGTCGCGTTCGATTTCCGCGAGGGGGAGGCCCAGAAATTTGTCAGCTTCCACGCCAAGAAGGCGCGCGGGATGGCGGCGCGCTGGATGCTTGAGCACCGCATCGACGATATCGAGGGGATGAAGGGCTTCGACACCGACGGCTATGCCTATGACGCGGCGGGCAGCACCGACGCGCAGTGGCGGTTCGTGCGCCGATGAGCAGCGCGGTCGTCATCGGCGCCTCGGGCGGGATCGGCAAGGCGCTGGAAGAGGCGCTGCGCGACGAGGGCACGTTCGATGCCGTCCACGGCTTCTCGCGATCGGCCGATGGCGATCGCCATCTGGACCTGGAGGATGAAGCGAGCATCGCTGCTGCGGCGACGAAGGTCGGGTCGCCGACGCTCGTGATCGTCGCGACGGGCCTGCTCCATGCGGGCGACAAGGGGCCGGAAAAGGCGATGCGTGATCTCGATCCGGTGTGGATGGCGCGCAACTTCGCGATCAATGCGATCGGTCCCGCTTTGGTCGCCAAGCATTTCCTGCCGACGATGCCCAAGGCGGGGCGGATCGTGTTCGCGGTCCTCTCGGCGCGGGTCGGCAGCATCGGCGACAACAAGCTCGGCGGCTGGTACGGTTATCGCGCGTCGAAGGCGGCGCTCAACCAGCTCGTCCGGACGATCGCGATCGAGGACAAGCGGCGCAATTCGAGCGGCATCGTCGTCGGGCTGCATCCGGGTACGGTCGACACCGGTCTGTCGCAGCCGTTCCAGGGCAATGTGACGCCCGGCACGCTGTTCAAGCCTGACCGGGCGGCGGTCCAGCTGCTCGACGTGATCGACGGCCTCCGCGCGCCCGACAGCGGGAAGCTGTTCGCCTGGGACGGGGTCGAGATTACCCCCTGACCCGGGCCTTCGCCCGCCCTGAAGTCCGTCACCCCGGCGAACGCTGGTAAAACGCATCGTGCCGACAACCCGCAATCACCCGCAGATACCGATGAAACCTCTCCTCTCCCCGCGCGTACGCGTGCGCGGGGGTAGTAAGGTGGTCCCCCCTCGGCTAAGGTGTGTCATCGTACCGAAACAAGCCGAAAGCCCTCAGATTTGACCGACGAGACCATGCTCGCCGAACCCACCGGCGGCGAGCCAGCCGGCATTGCCACCATCTCGATCGTCGACGAGATGAAGTCGAGCTATCTCGACTATGCGATGAGCGTAATCGTCGCGCGCGCGCTCCCCGACGTCCGCGACGGCTTGAAGCCCGTCCATCGCCGCATCCTCTACGGCGCGCACGAAAGCGGCTTCGTCGCGGGCAAGCCGTATCGCAAGTCGGCGCGTATCGTCGGTGACGTGATGGGTAAATATCACCCGCACGGCGACAGCTCGATCTACGACGCCTTGGCCCGCATGACGCAGGACTGGTCGATGCGCGTGCCGCTGATCGACGGTCAGGGCAACTTCGGCTCGATGGATCCCGATCCACCCGCGGCGATGCGCTACACCGAGGCCCGCCTTGGCAAGGTCGCCAACGCGCTGCTCGGCGACCTCGACAAGGACACGGTCGACTTCACGCCCAATTATGACGGGTCGGAGCGCGAGCCGTCGGTGCTGCCGGCGCGCTTCCCCAACCTGCTCGTCAACGGCGCGGGCGGCATCGCGGTCGGCATGGCGACCAACATCCCGCCGCATAACCTCGGCGAAGTGATCGCCGCGTGCCTTGCCTATATGGACAATGGCGCGATCACGACCGAGGAACTGTTCGAGATCGTCCCCGGGCCCGACTTCCCGACCGGCGCGATCATTCTCGGCCGTGCGGGTGCGAAGTCCGCCTACGAGACCGGCCGCGGCTCGATCATCGTCCGCTCGCGCCACGTCGTCGAGGAGGGCAAGGGCGACCGTCGCTCGATCGTCCTCACCGAAATCCCGTTTCAGACCGGCAAGAACGGCCTGGTCGAGAAGATTGCCGAAGCCGCCAAGGACAAGCGTATCGAGGGCGTCAGCGACATTCGCGACGAGTCGAGCCGCATGGGCGTGCGCATCGTCATCGACCTGAAGCGCGATGCGACCCCTGACGTGGTGCTCAACCAGCTCTGGCGGCACACCCCCGCGCAGTCGAGCTTCCCCGCCAACATGCTCGCTATTCGCGGCGGCCGTCCCGAGCTTCTCAACCTGCGCGACATCATCGGCGCGTTCATCACCTTCCGCGAACAGGTCATCACGCGCCGCTCGAAGTTCGAGCTCGCCAAGGCTCGCGAGCGCGCGCATCTGTTGCTCGGCCTCGTCATTGCCGTCACCAACCTCGACGAAGTCGTCCGCATCATCCGCGGATCGTCGAGCCCCGCCGAAGCCCGCGGCAAGCTGCTCGCGCGCGAATGGCCGGTCGCTGAAATCGCGCCGTACATCGCGCTGGTCGAGGCGGTCGAGGACAAGCAGCAGGAGGGCATCTACAAGCTGTCCGAGCCGCAGGTCCGCGCGATCCTCGATCTGCGTCTCCACCGCCTCACCGCGCTCGGCCGCGACGAGATCGGCGACGAACTGAAGACGCTCGCGGCATCGATCGCCGAACTGCTCCACATCCTCGCCGACCGCGCCAAGCTGTACGAGGTGATGCGCGGAGAGCTGATCGCGATCCGTGACGAATTCGCGACCCCGCGCCGGTCCGAGATCGCCGCGGCCGCCAACGGCATCGATGACGAGGATCTGATCGAGCGCGAGGACATGGTCGTCACCGTGACCATGCAGGGCTATATCAAGCGCACCAGCCTCGACACGTTCCGTGCGCAGGCACGCGGCGGCAAGGGCCGCGCGGGCATGTCGACCAAGGACGAGGATGTCGTCACCGAGCTGTTCGTCACCTCGACGCACACGCCGGTGCTGTTCTTCTCGAACCTCGGCAAGGTCTATCGCTACAAGGTCTGGCGCCTGCCCGAGGGTGGCCCTGCCACGCGTGGCCGGCCGATGATCAACCTGTTGCCGCTGGCGCCGGGCGAGACGATCTCGACCGTGCTTCCGCTGCCGGAGGATCTGAGCGAGTGGAGCCGCCTCCACGTGATGTTCGCGACGCAGCGCGGGCTCGTCCGCCGCAACGCGATGGATGCGTTCACCAACGTGCCGTCGAACGGCAAGATCG
Organism: Sphingomonas aerolata; assembly: GCF_023935825.1. Lineage (NCBI taxonomy): Bacteria > Pseudomonadati > Pseudomonadota > Alphaproteobacteria > Sphingomonadales > Sphingomonadaceae > Sphingomonas > Sphingomonas aerolata. The sequence continues at coordinate 2,633,189 of NZ_CP098762.1, forward strand.
CGATGCGCTTCGAAGAGGGTTCGGAGGACAAGCTGATCGGCGTCGCGCTGCTCACCGAGCATGACGACGTGCTGCTCGCGACGCGGCTCGGCAAGGCGATCCGCTTTGCCGGCGACGATGTCCGCGAGTTCCAGAGCCGCACATCGACGGGCGTGCGCGGCGTGACGCTGAAGGGCGACGACGAGGTCATCTCGCTGTCAGTCCTCCACCGTGTCGGCGCGACGCCCGAAGAGCGCGAGACGTACCTCAAATTCGCCCCCTGGAAGGGCGAGCGCGAGGGTGATCACGGGATGGGCGACGAGCGCTACAATGATCTCAAGGATCGCGAGCAGTTCATCCTGACGGTCTGCGAGAACGGCTATGGCAAGCTGTCGAGCGCGTACGACTATCGTCGCACGGGGCGTGGTGGTCAGGGTATCACCAACATCGACAACATCGCGCGCAACGGTCAGGTCGTGGCGAGCTTCGCCGCGGCCAAGGGCCATCAGCTGATGCTGGTGACCAACCAGGCCAAGCTGATCCGCACGACGCTTGCATCGCTGCGCGTTATCAGCCGTAATTCGGCCGGCGTGAAGCTGTTCGACGTGGCGAAGGGCGAGCATGTGGTCTCGGCCGCACGGATCGAGGAGACCGAGGAAGACGCCGAAGTGAACCTGGCCGACGCAACGCCAGAGCTGGCGCCCGACACCGGCGCGACGATCGGCGAGGACACGGCAGCGGGCGATCCGACCGAAGGCCAGGGGGACGGCGAATGAGCCGCGATCCTATCGCCTACAAGGTGCTGACGGGCGAGCAGCTGGCGTCGTTGGAAAGCGGCAGCTTCGCCGGCGCGCCGGTCGATCTGGCCGATGGGTATATTCACCTGTCGACCGCGGCGCAGCTGACCGAGACGGTCGACAAGCATTTCACCGGCCAGTCCGACCTGTACGTCGCCGCAGTCGATCTCGAAGCGATCGGCGACGACGTGACATGGGAAGAGTCGCGCGGCGGCCAGCTCTTCCCGCACATCTATAACGGCCCGCTCCTGCTCGAGACGGTGCTGTCCTACGGCCCGCTCGAACGCGACGATGCCGGCCAGGTGAAGCTTCCCGTAGCCGGCTGAAGCCCTGACCATCCTCCCCCGCCAGGGGGAGGTGGCAGGCAAAGTGTGACGGAGGGGCGACAACGACGACCGTCGTTTATCCGCCCCCCGCTACCCGATCACGCCGCCAGATCGCGCATCAACGGTGCATGCCGGTCGACCAGCACCGCACTCGCCTGGTTCAGCCCGACGACCTCGACCACCGCACCATGCCGCCGCAGCTTGGCGACCACATCGTCGAGCACGCCGACGGCGGTGACGTCCCAGAGATGCGCGCCCGTCAGGTCGATCCGCACATGCTTGGCCTCCTCGCGCAGGTCGAACCGGTCTGCGAAGATATCGGCGCTGGCGAAGAACACCTGCCCCGTCACGCTGTAGATGCGCGTATCGCTCGTCGCGTCGTACTCGACCGCCACGTCCATCATCCGCGTGACCTTCCACGCGAAGAATACGCCGCTCAGCAGCACGCCCACCCCGACGCCGAGCGACAGGTCGTGGGTCGCGACGGTGACAACGACCGTCGCCAGCATCACCACGCTCGACACCTTGGGATGCCGCACCAGATCGCGCAACGACCCCCAGGAGAAGGTGCTGATCGACACCATGATCATGATCGCGACCAGCGCCGCGACCGGCACCTGGGCGACCCAGGGACGCAACGGCACCATCACGACGAGCAGGAACACGCCGGCGACCATCGTCGAGAGCCGTCCGGTGCCGCCATAGCGGACATTGCCGACCGTCTGGCCGATCATCCCGCACCCGGCAATCCCGCCGAACGCGCCCGCAGCGATGTTGGCGAGCCCAAGCCCGGTGCATTCGCGCGCCTTGGAGCTGCGCGTCTCGGTCATCTCGTCGACGACATTGGCGGTCATCATCGATTCGAGCAGCCCAACCGCCGCCATCGCAAACGCATAGGGGGCGACGATGCGCAGCGTATCCCAGCTGAACGGCACATCGGGCAAGCCGAACGATGGCAGCGAATCGGGCAGCCGCCCGAGATCGCCGACCGTCTTCAGCGGCATCGGAAACCACATCGCGATTGCGGTCAGCACGACGATGCAGATCAGCGGCGACGGAATCGCACTTGAGATCCGCGGCACGAGGTAGATGATCGCAAGCCCGCCCGCGATCATCGCATAGGCCTGCCAGCTGACCCCCACCATCTGCGGCACCTGCGCCGAGAAGATCAGGATCGCGAGCGCGTTGACGAAGCCCGCATGGACCGAGCGCGAGACGAACCGCATCAGCACATCGAGCTTGGCGAGCCCGAACGCGATCTGGAGCATGCCCGCGAGGATCGTCGCGACGAGGAGATATTGCAGCCCGTGCGCATGAACGAGCGCGGCAGCGACCAGCGCGACGGAGCCCGCCGCGCCGGAGATCATCGCGGGGCGCCCGCCCGCAAAGGCGATGACGATGCCGATCACGAACGAGGCGAACAGGCCGACTTCGGGATCGATGCCGGCGACGAAGGAAAAGGCGATGACCTCGGGGATCAGCGCGAAGGTGCCGACCATGCCGGCGAGAATGTCACGCCGCGCGGCCGTCGGGCCGCTATACCACTCGGCGCGGTAACGAGAAAAAGCAGAAATTGTCATGGATGTGTCCGCATAGGACGCACGAACCGCGGCGACGCTTTCGGTCGCGGGTGTTCACAATGGCGTCGTTGCGTTGTCCGGCGGATCGGCGGCCGGAATAGCCACCCGGAATTGCACCGGGTCCAAGCGAATGCGGGCCTGCTAGCGGATACGGTGCTGCATTGCAACGCGGTCTGCCACTCTTACTCCACAACCCCGTCATCCTGACGAAAGTCAGGATGACGGGGTTGCTGAAGTTCACCGTTCGTGGCTCTGGATCCTGACTTTCGTCAGGATGACGGAGGGTCAAGCCCGTCGAAAATCACGTAAACAGGTCGACCACCTCGGCCCCCTCGCCCACCGCCTGCAACAGCAGGGTCCGGTGGCAATGGCAGGGGTCGCGCTCGTAACACAGCAGCGCGCTTGGCTTCTCCGCCGCGAGCGCGAGCATGATCGCCGCCTGTGCCTGCGCCTCGGGCAGTTCGAGCTGTTCGTCATACACCGCGGTCAGCGTCGCGACGTCACCCTTCTTCGCTGCATCGCGCCCGCGCTTCGGCGTCCCGAGCGCCTTCAGATGCGTGTAATCGATCTCCGCCTCGCGTAACGACGCCGCAAGCGACGTCTTCGAGAATCCCGGCCTACGCGACAGCGGCAGCGCGCGGACGTCGATCACCCGCTCGACCCCGGCCTGCCTCAGCGCCGCGAGAAAGTCCGTCATCGTGGTGGCTTCATAGCCGATCGTGAAGATCTTCATGAGAGCGAAGTGGGATTGGACCGCTGACACGGCAAGCGTCCGGCGCTATCTGGCGGGAATGACCCACGACATCCATGTTATCGGCGGCGGCCTCGCCGGATCCGAAGCCGCCTGGCAGCTCGCCGAAGCCGGCCTCAAGGTCCGCCTCTCCGAAATGCGCGGCAGCGGCGAAGCCACGCCCGCGCACCAGACCGACGGCCTCGCCGAACTCGTCTGCTCGAACAGTTTTAGATCCGACGATGCGGAGAGCAATGCGGTCGGCCTGCTCCATCAGGAACTCCGCACGCTCGGCTCGCTGATCATGCGTCAGGCGGATATCCACCGCGTCCCCGCCGGCTCCGCGCTCGCGGTCGACCGCGACAATTTCTCGAACAGCGTGACGGAGGCGATCGACCAGCATCCGAACATTACGCTCGTCCGCGAACGCATCGACGCGCTGCCCGACGGCCCGACGATCGTCGCGACCGGCCCGCTCACCGCCGCCTCGCTCGCCGCAGGGATTGGCGCCGAGACCGGCCGCGAGGCACTCGCCTTTTTCGACGCGCTCGCGCCGATCGTCCACCGCGACTCGATCGACATGGAGACGGCGTGGTTCGCCTCGCGCTGGGACAAGGGCGAGGGCAAGGACTACATCAACTGCCCGATGGACAAGGACCAGTATCTCGCCTTCCATCAGGGCCTGGTCGATGGCGAGAAGACGCCGTTCAAAGACTGGGAGAAGGACACGCCCTATTTCGACGGCTGCATGCCGATCGAGGTGATGGCGGAGCGCGGCGTCGACACGCTGCGCTACGGGCCGATGAAGCCCGTCGGGCTCGACAATCCCAAGACCGGGCGCTGGCCGCACGCGGTCGTCCAGCTCCGCCAGGACAATGCTCAGGGGACGCTCTGGAACATCGTCGGCTTCCAGACCAAGCTGAAGCACGCCGATCAGGTCCGGCTGTTCCGCACGATTCCGGGCCTGGAGAATGCCGAGTTCGCCCGGCTGGGTGGCCTGCACCGCAACACCTTCATCCGCTCGCCCGAACTGCTCGATGCGACGCTGCGGCTGAAATCGCGGCCGAACATCCGCTTCGCCGGGCAGATCACGGGGTGCGAGGGCTATATCGAAAGCTGCGGCATCGGCCTGCTCGCGGGCCGGTTCGCCGCCGCCGAACTGACCGGCCAGACGCTGACGCCGCCACCCTTTGCGACCGCACTCGGCGCGTTGCTCGGCCACATCACCGGTGGCGCAGAGGCGGAGACCTATCAGCCGATGAACGTCAATTTCGGGCTGTTCCCGCCGATCCCCGGCCGCACCAAGAAGACCGATCGCAAGCGGATGTATACCGATCGCGGCCGCGCGGCGCTGGCGGCGTGGCTCAACTCTCCTCAGACGACGGCGGAACCGGCGGACAGGCAGCCCGAGACGACGGCTTCCGCCTGACCGCGGTGGTGGCAAATTCGGGCGCGGTCATCGCGCCCGATTTGTCCGCATCCGCACCGGCGAACTTGGTCGTCGCCTTGACCGCCCATTCGTCGAACGACAGCCGCCCGTCGCCATCGACGTCGAGCTTCGTATAGGCCTTGCGCCGCGCGACCAGATATTCGTCGCGCGTCACGGCGCCGTCGCGATCCTTGTCGTACCGCTGAAATCGGCGCTGTTCGCGCGTTGCATCGGTCGCGCGCGGCGCCGTGGGCGGCAAGGGGTCGGTCCCGCCGTCCGCCTGTGCCTGGGTCTGCGCCTGCGCGGTCGGTTGTGGCGCCAGCACTGGCCCGGATCGCACCTTGCCGCCAAAGCCCAGTATTGCCGCACCGATCAGCGCGATCAGCGCCGCGCCGCCCGTCAGGTATCGCCACATCCCCGGTCTCCCCCACCCCCGGACGTCCCCGTCCAGGCGCAAGGCTAGTCCTGCAGCGCGCCGATCTCAAACGAACCGGTCAGTATCCGACCAGTCTGTGCAGCAGCAGACGGCCGACCCGCTTCGGGCTGCCGGCCGGTCGCTCCGGCGCCGCAAGATCGACCCGCGCCAGCAGTGCGAGTGCGCCGAGCGATCGTGCGCGTCGTGGCCAGCGGCCGTGGAGCGCCGTATCGAGCCGCCCGCGCGCCATCGCGGCCACGCCTGCCGCGCGTTGCGGATCCGACAGCCGCAGCGACAGATCTGCCAGCGCCCATCCCTCACCCGCCGCCGCGATGCGATCGTCTGACGCCGCCAGCAAAGATGCCGCCGCCGCGAACAGCTGTCCGCCGCGCAGGCGGGCAAAGCGTTCGACCGCTGCATCGTCGAGCGGCGTTTCAAGCAGTGCCTCCCACCCCTCGGCGATCGTCGCGATCGTCGCGCCGCCGACCTGCGGCACGACATGGCGTGCGAGCGCCTGCAACACGGGCTCGGCCGGCGGCGGCGCGGTGTCGAGCCGGCCGAGCGCCTCATACCACCAGGTCAGCCGCATCTGCCCGACGATCGGCTCGCGCGTCGTTTTGAGGATCGTGCCGAGCGCCGTATCGAGCGCGAACAGCGCCTCGAGCCCGGGCCGGGTCGAGGCCGGGGCGTAGCTCAGGGCAAGCGCGCGCTCGGGATTGACGGCCGGCACTGGAGGTGCCGTCTGCGCCGAGGCAGTCTCGTTAACCATATTGCTTGTGCTCCGCTTATCGACTTCCGGTGCAAGACCTGCACTTCCAATTTCGTTCGATGGCGCACAATGCGATTCTGTAGGAATAAGGCATCTTCGCCGGCCCGTGGCTTTCTAGGCAGGCTAGCTCGCGACACCAAGGGCAATGTCCTGGCAATCGTCGCGGCGGCGATCCTGCCAATGACTGCCTTTATCGGTGCCGGTCTCGATCTCAGCCGCGCCTATCTCGTGCGCACGCGACTTCAGCAGGCCTGTGACGCCGGCGTACTCGCCGGGCGGCGGGCGATGGGCGCCGGAGGGTCGCTATCCACCAGCGTTTCCGGGCAGATCGCAAGCTTCGTCAACTTCAACTTCCCGCAGACGTCATACGATACCGCGCCGTTCACGATCGTCCCCACGCTCACCAGCGCGACGGATACGATCAACCTGACGCTGTCGACGACGATGAACACCGCGATCATGCGGCTGTTCGGGACAAGCACCGTCGCGGTGACGGTCAATTGCAGTGCCCGTGACGACTATGCGAACATCGACATCGTTCTGGTGCTCGACACCACCGGGTCGATGGCGTGCGCGCCGGCACGCACGGCATCGAGTTGCAGTACCTATGCCAACGCACAGTTGGGCAACATCCTCCGGGTCGCCGGAAGGGACGTGACTTATGTCGCGGAAGAAGGTGCGATCGGAACGGGCAACATCTCGCGCATGCAGGGGCTGCGCAATGCGCTGAAGTCGCTTCAGGCGCAGATGGCAATCATCGAATCGCAATTTTCCGCTGCGTCCTCCAGCTCCCGCAAGCGGATTCGTTGGGCAATCGTGCCGTTCTCACAGATGACGAACCCTGGGTTCAGCACCGGTGCGACGGGAGCGACGCTCTATGCCCGCAATCCCGGCTGGTTCAATGCCAGCGGTTCCTACCGTTATTCCTGGTGCGGCGCAGCGTCCACGTCCTGTGCCTACGCGCCTGCAACGACATCTCACGACGCGGATTGGATCGCCAAGAAGTGGGACGGGTGCGTCGAGGAACGCGGCACGAGCAACCTGATCACGGCCAACTCAGGCTATCAGATCCCCGGCAACCTTCCGGCGAACGCGCAGGACCTGAAATTCGACGTCGTCCCGAACAGCACGGACACACGCTGGACGATGGCCGACACGGAGGCGACTGGAGTCGCGCAATATGCCTGCCCCAAGGCAATGCGCGAGCTCGCGCCGATGACGGCAAACGCGTTCAATGACTATTTCGCGTTCAACACCGGCTTTGTCGCGAACGGCGGCACCTATCTTGATATCGGCATGTTGTGGGCGGCACGGCTGTTGTCGCGAAACGGATTATGGGGAAGTGACAATCCGGCAATCTACAATGGCTTCCCGGTCAAACGCTATGTCATCCTGATGACTGACGGCGAGATGGACACCGGCAATGTCGGCTATGGAGCTTATGCGCAGGAGCTGTTCTGGAGGCGCATTACGAACAACGGCAACCGCGACACGTCGGATGAAAACCACGAAAAGCGTCTGCTGATGACCTGCGACGCGATCAAGAATATGGAAGCGGAAATCTACGCGATCTCCTTCGGCAACGGATCGACCCTGTCTGCTGCCCTTCAGGCCTGTTCGTCGGGCGCCGGCTACGGCTATCGCGCCGCAGACAGCGATGCGCTCAACAAGGCGTTCCAGGACATCGGCGAGAATATCGGGTCGCTGAGGCTCTCGCGGTGACATACCGCCTCCTCCCCGCAATCACCCAGGACCGGCGCGGTGCGACGGTAACCGAGTTCGCACTGATCCTTGCCCCGCTCTGCGTGATGATCATGGGAACGATGGAGGTCGGCTATCAGGCCTATGTCCGGTCCGTCACGCTTGGCGCAGTCGAGACGCTGACCCGTGCGGTTACGCTGCAGAATGCCGATGCGAGCGTCGGGGAAACCGAACTGCGCGCGCAGATCCGACGCGTCGCGCCTTCCGCCACGGTGGACATCGTGCGCGGTAGCGTGAACCGGTATAACAGCTTCGGCACGCTCGAGCGCCTGACGCAGGATCTCAACAACAACGGCATTCTTGACGGTCCTGTCGATACCGATGGTAATGGCGTGAAGGACAAGTCGGACTGCTGGGAAGACGTCGACAATAACGGTGTCCGCAACATCGTGACCACGGGCGCAAATTCGATCGGCGGGGCCGACGACATTGTAAAATACACCGTGACCGTGACATATGACCGGTTGCTGCCGATCAACCGCTTCATTGGCGGATCGTCGCGCACCGGCACACAGGCCAGCACGGTGGTGCGTCGCCAGCCGTTCGAAGCGCAGACCGCCCCAACCATCCGGTGCAAATCGTGATTACCTCCCCCAAACTACGCCCGACGCGACAGCGCGTCATAGCAATTCGCGGCGATTGCTCCGGCATCGCGCTGTTGGAATTCGCGTTGGCATTGCCAATCTTCGTCGGCCTGACGATGGTCGGGATGGAGACCGTCAATCTCGCTTATGCATCGCAGAAAGTCGGTGACGTCGCGACACTCACGACGGACCAGATCGCACGCATTCGGATCGGCATTAGCGAGGGCGACATCACCGAGTCACTGAACGGGATCAAGGACATCGGATCGACGATGGGCTTTGCCGCGAACGGCCGCATCATTGTTTCGAGCGTGCAGCCGATCCTGGACTCAGCCGGCACAGTAACCAATCAGAGGATCCGGTGGCAACGCTGTTCCGGCGCTCTGGCTGTAACGTCGTCCTATGGCGCTGCCGGCGCGTCGTTGGGTGTTGCGGGAATCGGACCATCTGGGCGCAAGATCGCCGCGGGTCCCAACGACGAAGTCATCTTCGTTGAGGTCGTCTATGCCTATCAGCCGCTCATCTCGAACAGTTTTCTCGGTGCGCGCACATTGCGATCGATCACCGGGATGACGGTACGCGAGCGTAAGGTCAACGACGTGCAATCGACAGGCACCGCCTCGCCTTGCACTCAGTTCAGCGCCTGACGGCGTCGGATCGCGAAAACTCGACGAAACGGGCTTGGGGCTGGGCGGCAGACACCGCACGCAGCCCCTCGCTCGAACGGCAAGCCGTTACCGGTACGTCACCTTCTTCGCCGCATCGACGACCTTTGCGACATCGACCAGCATCAGCTTTTCGAGGTTCGCCGCATAGGGCATCGGCACGTCTTCGTTGGTCACGCGCAGCACTGGCGCGTCGAGGTCGTCGAAGCCGTGCTCCATCACCACCGACACGATCTCGGACGCGATCGAGCAGGTTGCCCAGTTTTCCTCAACGATGATCATGCGGTTGGTCTTGGCGAGGCTTTTCAGCACCGTGTCGGTGTCGAGCGGGCGCAGCGTGCGCAGGTCGATGACCTCCGCGTCGATCCCCTCCTCGGCGAGCTTCTCGGCTGCCTCGAGGCTGATGCCCACACCGATCGAGTAGCTGACGATCGTCACGTCCTTGCCCTCGCGGACGATGCGCGCCTTGCCGATCGGCAGGACATGGTCGTCGAGCTTGGGGACGTCGAAGCTGCGGCCGTACATCAGCTCGTTCTCGAGGAACACGACCGGATCGTCGGTGCGGATCGCCGCCTTCAGCAGGCCCTTGGCATCCGCCGCGTCATAGGGCGCGATCACGATCAGGCCGGGGACGCTCGCATACCAGGCCGCGAAGTTGTGCGAATGCTGCGCACCCACGCGCGACGCGGCGCCGTTGGGACCACGGAACACGATCGGGCAGCGCATCTGGCCACCCGACATGTAGTTGGTCTTGGCGGCCGAGTTGATGATGTGATCGATCGCCTGCAACGCGAAGTTGAAGGTCATGAACTCGACGATCGGGCGGAGGCCACCCATCGCCGCGCCTGCACCGATGCCGGCAAAGCCGTATTCGGTGATCGGCGTGTCGATCACCCGACGCTCGCCGAACTCGTCGAGCAGCCCCTGCGTGACCTTGTACGCGCCCTGATACTGCGCGACTTCCTCGCCCATCACGAAGACGCGGTCGTCCTCGCGCATTTCCTCGGCCATCGCATCGCGTAGCGCCTCGCGGACGGTTGTCTTGACCATCTCGGTACCCTCCGGGATCGCCGGATCGGTCTTGCCGACCTTCTCCGCCGACGCGACGAGCTGCTGCGTCCCGCTCTCGGCCTTGGCAGGCGACGCGCCCTCGGGCACCGGCGGCGCCTTGTCGTCCGACGGAGTCTCCTTGGGCGCGGCGTTGGCGGCTTCGCCCGCGCGCGCCTCGGTCGGCGCGCTGTCGGCGCTTTCGCCCTCTTCGAGCAGCGTCGCGATGACGGTGCCGACCTTCACATTGTCGGTACCCTCGGCGACCATGATCTTGCCGATCGTGCCCTCGTCGACAGCCTCGAACTCCATCGTCGCCTTGTCGGTCTCGATCTCGGCCATGATGTCGCCGGACTTGACGCTATCGCCTTCCTTGACGAGCCATTTGGCGAGCGTACCCTCTTCCATCGTCGGGGAGAGCGCGGGCATCTTGATCTCGATCGCCATCAGTACGACTCCACCAGAACGTCGGTGTAGAGCTCGGCGACATCCGGCTCGGGGGTCTGTTCGGCGAAATCGGCGGCTTCGTTCACAGTCTTCCTGATCTCTTGTTCGATGGACTTCAGGTCCGCCTCGGTCACGCCCTGCTCGTCGAGCAGCTTCTTGATGTGATCGATCGGGTCGGACTTGTCGCGGACCGCCTGGACCTCGTCACGCGTACGGTATTTCGCCGGATCGGACATCGAGTGGCCACGATAGCGATAGGTCTTCATCTCGAGGATGACCGGGCCCTTGCCCGCGCGGACCCAGGCGATCGCCTCTTCGGCGGCCCCGCGGCACGCCAGCACGTCCATGCCGTCGACCTGGATGCCGGGAATGCGGAACGATTCGCCGCGGCGATAGAGCTGGTCCTCGGCCGAGGCGCGATTGACGCTCGTACCCATGGCGTACTGGTTGTTCTCGATCACGAAGATGATCGGGAGCTTCCACAGCTCGGCCATGTTGAAGCTCTCATACACCTGGCCCTGGTTCGCGGCGCCGTCGCCGAAATAGGCCATGCAGATGCCGCCGTCGTTCGAATATTTATGCTTGAACGCGAGGCCGGTGCCCAGCGACACCTGAGCACCGACGATGCCGTGCCCGCCGTAGAATTTATGCTCGGTCGAGAACATGTGCATCGACCCGCCCTTGCCCTTCGAGATGCCCGAGCCGCGCCCGGTCAGCTCGGCCATGATAACCTTCGGGTCGATCCCGTAGGCGAGCATGTGGCCGTGGTCGCGATAGCCGGTGATGACCGAATCGGTCTCGCCGTCGAGCGCGGACTGCAGGCCGACTGCGACGGCTTCCTGGCCGATGTACAGATGGCAGAAGCCGCCGATCAGGCCGAGACCGTAAAGCTGGCCCGCCTTTTCCTCGAAACGCCGGATCAGCAGCATTTGCTTGTAGAAGGCGAGCAGCTCGTCCTTGCTGGCCTCATAGGGCTTGGGTTCGGCTGGCCGTTCACGGTTGGTGATCGGGGGCTCGGCGATTGCACGTGCTGGGGGGGCTTTGGCCACGATGTGGGAAACCTCGTTTTCCGTAGGGGAGTTGCCGCAGCCTATAGGCGCGGACGGGGCCGAACATCAATTCCCGTCTGGGGTATGCGATTTTGCGACTGTCCCGCGAGCCTCGATCCGTCGCGCCCAACTCGCGGGTCGTCGCCCCCGCCCCTATCCCCGCCCCAAGCAAAGCTCCGGTTGCCCTTTCCGCGCCCGACCTCCTAAAGCCCAGGACAATGAACCCGACGATCGACCCGCATCAGCATCCCTTTTGGATCGCCAATTTTCGCGCCTATTGGCTGTCGCGGTTCGCCGGCACGATCGCGGTCAGCGCGATGTCGATCGTCATCGGCTGGCAGGTCTACAACCTCGCGCGCGAAACGATGGACATCCGCCAGGCGGCGTTCATGCTCGGGATGATCGGCTTTGCGCAGTTCGTGCCGCTGTTCCTGCTGACCCCGATCACCGGGCTCGTCGCGGACAGCTTCGACCGGCGCTGGATCGTCCGCGGCACGACCACGCTTCTGGTCCTCACCGCCGCGACGCTCTGGCTGCTGACATGGTCCGGCCATCTCACGCTGGGCGCACTGTTCGCCGCCGCGGTCGCCTTCGGCGTCGCGCGCGCCTTTTCCGGGCCGGCTTATTCGGCACTGGCGCCCAATCTCGTGCCCCGGGCGGTGCTCCCCACCGCGATCGCGATCAGTTCGATCGCGTGGCAGGTCGGAACGATCGCAGGCCCCAGCGTCGGCGGGCTGCTCTACGCGATCCATCCCGAGGTCGCGTACGGCGTGGCGACGCTGCTCTTCCTCGTGGCGCTCGTGTTCATGTTCCTGATCGGCCCGGTGGCACAGCCCGCCGCGCAGACCGACCATCGCCCCCTCGCGCGGATCATCGAGGGCTTCACCTATGTCCGCCGCAACCGGCTGGTGCTCGCGACGATCACGCTCGACCTGTTCGCGGTTTTGCTGGCGGGAGCCACGTCGCTGCTGCCGGTCTATGCCCGCGATATCCTGCATGTCGGGTCGCAGGGGCTCGGCGTGCTCGCCGCGGGCATGGGGATCGGCGCCGCGGTCACCGCGATCTGGTTTTCGATTCGGCCGATGTCCCGCAATGTCGGGGTCAAGATGCTGGTCGCGGTGATCGTGTTCGGCATCGCGATCCTCACCTTCGGGGTCGCGACGCCGATCGTCGAGCTAATCGGGCTCACCCCCGGCACGGTTGCGGGGTTCCCCATTCATCCCGCGTTCGTCCTCAGCCTCGTCGCGCTGATCGTCGCGGGCGGTGCGGACATGATCTCGGTCTATGTCCGCCAGTCGCTCATCCAGCTTCACACGCCCGACGTGATGCGCGGCCGGGTCAGCGCGGTATCGCAGCTGACGATCTCGGCCTCGAACGAGCTCGGCGAATTCGAAAGCGGGGTGATGGCATCGCTGCTCGGCCCGGTCGGCGCAGTGGTGTTCGGCGGGGTTGGTGCTATTGCCGTCACGATCGGCTGGGCGCGCCTGTTCCCGGAACTCGGGGCAGCGAAGACCTTTGATCCCCCCGAGATCCTAGAGACCGAACCACAGCACGGAGAAGCCAAGCCATGAAAGCCTCCTCGATCCTGGACACGATCGGCAACACGCCGCACGTCCGCCTGTCGAAGCTCTTCCCCGATTCCGAAGTCTGGGTGAAATCCGAACGGTCCAACCCGGGCGGTTCGATCAAGGACCGTATCGCGCTGGCGATGGTCGAGGCCGCGGAAAAGGCCGGTGACTTGAAGCCCGGCGGCACGATCATCGAACCGACCAGCGGCAACACCGGCGTCGGCCTGGCGATGGTCGCAGCGGTCAAGGGCTACAAGCTGATCCTCGTGATGCCCGAAAGCATGAGCGTCGAACGTCGGCGTCTGATGCTCGCTTATGGTGCGACTTTCGACCTGACCCCGCGCGAGAAGGGCATGAAGGGCGCGATCGAACGCGCGCGCGAGCGCGTTGCCGAGACGCCCGGCGCCTGGATGCCGCAGCAGTTTGAAAATCCTGCGAACATCGACGTGCATGTCCGCACGACAGCACAGGAAATCCTCGAAGATTTCCGGGATACGCCGATCGACGTGATCATCACGGGCGTCGGCACCGGCGGCCACATCACGGGCGTCGCCGAGGCGCTGAAGGCGCACTGGCCCGAGTTGAAGGTCTATGCGGTCGAGCCCGCCGCCTCGCCGGTGATCGCCGGTGGCCAGCCGGGCCCGCATCCGATCCAGGGCATCGGCGCAGGCTTCATCCCCGCCAATCTCCACACCCAGGCGATCGACGGCGTGATCGAGGTCGATGCCGCGGTCGCCAAGGACATGGCACGCCGATCGGCGGCCGAAGAGGGCATGCTGGTCGGGATCAGCTCGGGCGCGACGCTGGCCGCGATCCTGCAGAAGCTGCCCGATCTTCCCGACGACGTCCGCGTTCTCGGCTTCAACTATGATACCGGCGAGCGCTATCTGTCCGTGCCGGACTTCCTTCCGGAGCAGTGACGACGATGACCGATGCGCGTGGCGCCGTTTATCTGCGCGTGTCGGTACTCGCGATCGCGGCTGCGGCGATCGTCGGACCGACGCTCGTCGTGACCAATCCTCCGGCGCTGCCGCACCCGGCGCGCGCCGCGATGCCGAAACAGCGCGTCGTGCCCCAGGCCGAGCTGCCCCCCGTCGAGCCGGTCCGGTTCGTCGACCTAGCGCCTGAGGATGCGCGGGCGTTCAACGCCACGGTGCCGTTCTCGACTGATCCGAACCCCGCTGCACGGCCGTTCCGCTTCGCTGGCACCGCAGACGACCTTGCACGCGCGACCGACTGCCTCGCGGCCGGCACGCTGTACGAGGCGGGGGACGACACGGTCGGCGAACGCGCCGTCGCGCAGGTCGTACTGAACCGCCTACGTCATCCCGCCTTTCCGAAGACCGTCTGCGGGGTCGTGTTCGAGGGCGAGACGCGCGCGACGGGATGCCAGTTCAGCTTCAGCTGCGACGGCGCGCTGCTTCGATGGAAGCCCTCCGAGGACGCTTGGCGCCGGGCGCGCAGCGTCGCGACCGCCGCATTGTCGGGCAATGTCTATCGACCGGTCGGCTATGCCACGCATTACCACACCGACTGGGTCGTCCCCTATTGGCAGTCGAGCCTCGACAAGATCGTCGCGGTCGGCTCGCACCTGTTCTTCCGCTGGTCGGGCTGGTGGGGCACGCCCCCAGCCTTCCGGCGCGCGCCCGAGCAGGGCGAACCGGTCATCGCGCAGCTCGCGCCTATTTCGGATGCGCACCGCACCGCCGCCGCGCTGTCAGAAGCCGATGCCGCGATTGCCGAGGCATCCGCCGCGCTCGGCTTTGTTTTGGGCGATGACGCGGTCGCCGGTGACCTCGCGAACGCCGCCTCGACGCCTTTCGCGACTGCCGAAGGCGATACGGTGCTGATGACCTTCTCGCCGGGCGTGCTCCCCAACGCCTACCCGACGCTCGCGACGATCGCCTGCGGCGACCGTGCCTTTTGTCGGTTCATGGCATGGGCCGACAAAACCAAGGCCGCAACGTCCACGCCGCTGACGCCGGTGCAGAGCGCGGCAATCACGTTCAGCTATCTGCGCGATCGCTCGGCCGATTACGAAAAGGCGTTGTGGAACTGCCAGCAGGTCCGCCGGCCCGATCCCTCGCAGTGCATGCGCGCGCGACAGACGCTGCGCGCGGCCCCCGCGGCGGTGGACAAGGCTGCACCCCCGGCGGATGCGCCACAGGAGCTCGACGGTGTGCGGCGCAAGACGCCCGCCACGCCAGCGGCAGCCGCAGCCGCAGCCCCGGTGTTGAAGCCGGACGTCAGGAAAGCACCACAAGTGACCGAGATGTGACGCAAAGACCGGCATACCAGTCGACACGCAACATTCAGATCCAAAAGAAAAGGCCGCGTCCACCCTTCGGTAGACGCGGCCTTTTCCGCTTCAGATCGCGTGTGCGATCAGTAGCGATAGTGATCCGGCTTGAACGGGCCTTCGACGGGCACGCCGATGTAACCGGCCTGCTTCGGGGTCAGCTGCGACAGCTTCACGCCCAGCTTCTCGAGGTGCAGCGCTGCGACCTTCTCGTCGAGATGCTTCGGCAGGACATAGACTTCGTTCTTGTAGTTCTCACCCTTCGTCCAGAGCTCGATCTGCGCGAGCGTCTGGTTGGTGAACGAGGCCGACATCACGAACGACGGGTGGCCGGTGGCGCAACCCAGGTTCACGAGGCGCCCCTTCGCCAGGATGATGATCTGCTTGCCGTCCGGGAACTTCACCAGGTCGGTGCCGGGCTTCACTTCGGTCCAGTCATAGTTCGACAACGCGGCGATCTGGATCTCCGAGTCGAAGTGACCGATGTTGCAGACGATCGACATCGGCTTCATCGCCTTCATGTGATCGGCGGTGATGACGTCGGCGTTGCCGGTCGCGGTGCAGAAGATGTCCGCACGCTTCACGGCGTCTTCCATCGTCACGACCTCGAAGCCCTCCATCGCCGCCTGCAGTGCGCAGATCGGATCGACTTCGGTGACCATCACGCGTGCGCCGCCGTTGCGGAGCGACTGGGCCGAACCCTTGCCGACGTCACCGAAACCGGCGACGCAGGCGACCTTGCCCGCGAGCATGACGTCGGTCGCGCGACGGATCGCGTCGACCAGCGATTCCTTGCAGCCGTAGAGATTGTCGAACTTCGACTTGGTGACCGAGTCGTTGACGTTGATCGCGGGGAACGGCAGCTCGCCCTTCTTGGCGATCTCGTACAGGCGGTGAACGCCGGTCGTCGTCTCTTCCGACACGCCCTTCAGGTTCTTGACGGTCTCGGTCAGATAGCCGGGGTTCTTTGCGACATACGCCTTCAGCGCACGCTGCATCTCGACCTCTTCCTCATTCTCGGGCTCGGGCATCGTGTGGCCGGCTTCGAGCTTTGCACCCCAGAGTGCGAACATCGTCGCGTCGCCACCGTCATCGAGGATGATGTTGGCGGTCTGGCCCTCGACGTCGCGATCCCACGAGAAGATGTCGCCGACATAGTTCCAATAGTCGGCGAGCGTCTCGCCCTTGATCGCGAACACCGGCACGCCCGTCGCAGCAATCGCGGCGGCGGCATGGTCCTGCGTCGAGAAGATGTTGCACGTCGCCCAGCGGACGTCGGCGCCGAGCGCGGTCAGCGTCTCGATCAGCACCGCGGTCTGGATCGTCATGTGCAGCGAACCGGTGATGCGCGCGCCCTTGAGCGGCTGCGCTGCGCCGAATTCCTCGCGGAGCGACATCAGGCCCGGCATTTCGGTTTCGGCAATGTTGATCTCGGCGCGGCCGAAATCGGCAAGGCTGATGTCGGCGACGACGTAATCGGTCTTGCCGTCCGTCTTCTGGGGCGCGAGCGTGGTGGCCACGAGGATATCTCCTGGAAATCTTTGATCGGCGAGCCTCATGCCCGTGCCGGATGCAGGGCCGCATAGAGGAACGGGCCGCCCAAATCAAATATAAAGATATCTTTATATGACGCCCGGAACGGTCCTCGCCGCGCTAGAATGTCATCTTGACCCGCGGATGCGCACCGCGATCGTCAGGCCGTACCGGTATCCGCCACCAGCAGCCGCGGGTCGACGCCGGCCCGCTCGAACGCCCTGCTCCAGCGCTCATCCGCGTTGGTGTCGAACACCAGATCGGCGGCGCCGGCGACGTTGAACCAGCCGGGACGCGCCAGTTCGCCCTCGATCTGCCCGCTGTCCCATCCCGCATAGCCGAGCGCGACGACCCATTGCGACGGCCCCTTCCCCTCCGCGATCGCGCGGAGCACGTCGATCGTGCTCGACAAGGCCCAGAGCCCTGCGACCTCGATCGTGTCCTGCCCGCCCCAGTCGCACGAATGGATGACGAAGCCGCGGCGGGGTTCGACCGGCCCGCCGAAATGCACCGGGGCATTGGGCGCGTCACCGGGTGCGATCTCGAACTGTTCGAGCAGGTCGTGAAAGCCGAGACCGTCGACGGTGGCGCCGAGACCAATCCCGAGCGCGCCGTTTTCGTCATGACTGCACATCGCGATCACCGCGCGGGCGAACCGCGGATCGCTCATCCCCGGCATTGCCAGAAGGAGTTGCCCGGAAAGAAAAGCCGTCTTGTCCATGCCCTAGACCATAGCGTCGCGACGGCCCCGCCGCCACGCTTGAAATCGCGCGCCTCCCATACGAGGTACCGTCCGCCCGGGACGATCTCGCGGCGACAGGAGAATTTCCATGACGATCAGCGTCGGCGACCGGCTTCCCAACACCACTCTCGTCAAGGCTACCGCGGACGGCCCCGATCAGGTCGAGTCCGAGACCTTCTTCGCGGGCCGCAGGGTCGCGCTCTTCGCGGTGCCCGGCGCCTTCACCCCGACCTGCTCTGCCAAGCACCTGCCGGGCTTCGTCGAAAAGGAAGCTGCGCTGAAGGCCAAGGGCATCGACGAGGTCGCCTGCACATCGGTCAATGACGCGTTCGTGATGGATGCATGGGGCAAGTCGGCCGGTGCCGGCGACATTACGCTGCTCGCGGACGGCAATGGCGATTTCGCCAAGGCGGTCGGACTGACGATGGACGGCTCGGGCTTCGGCATGGGCACGCGCAGCCAGCGTTATTCGATGATCGTCAATGACGGCGTCGTCGAGCAGCTCAACGTCGAGGCCCCCGGTGAGTTCAAGGTGAGCTCCGCCGAGTACCTGCTTAGCGAGATCTGATCGCGTCGCGCTCCGTCATCCCCGCGCACGCGGGAATGATGGAGCTGGCGCCGCACGCGCGCCAGTCTTGCCTCCGTAATCTCGCCCGCGTAACACTGGGCGATGACAATCGCATCCGACCTGGTCGCCGAACTCGACCGCCTCTACCGCGCCTCCGTCGCGCGGCTCCAGTCCGCCATGAGTGCGTATATCGCCGACGGCACCGTGCCCGATCCGGCAAGCCGCAGCGATGGCTCGTTCGCCTATCCCGAAATCCGGCTGATCTACAAAGGCGGCATTGACCGCCCGACCCCGCTCCGCTCCTTCGGGCGGATGGTGAATCCCGGAGAATACCGGATCAGCGTGACCAAACCCGCGATCTTCGCCGATTATCTGACCGAACAGCTCACCCTGCTGATCGAGGACTATGACGTGGAGGTCGAAGCCGTCGAAGGGCGGCAGGAGATTCCCTTCCCGTACGTCATCGATCCCGGCCACGCGCTGAGCCTCGACGAAGTCTCCGCGACCGAGCTCGCACGGTTCTTTCCCGCCACCGAGCTCGCGCATATCGGTGACGAGATCGCCGACGGACTGTGGGTCGCGCAGGACGACACCCGTCCGCTCGCGCTGTTCGATGGCTTGCGCACCGATTTCAGTCTCGCACGGCTGCGCCATTACATGGGCACCCCTGCCGAACACGCGCAGCGCTTCGTATTGTTTACGAACTACCACCGCTATGTCGATGAATTCGTTCGCTGGGCGGGCACGCAGCTCGGCGAAGACAGCCGGTTCACGACGCTGTCGGGTGCGGGCGGGATCACGATCTCGTCAGGGGACGATATCGACAAGATCATCTCCGACAGCGCATGGCGGCGGCATCAGATGCCCGCCTATCACCTGATGGCGGACGACCGCACCGGGATCACGCTCGTCAACATCGGCGTCGGCCCGTCCAACGCCAAGACGATCTGCGACCATCTTGCGGTACTGCGTCCCGAGGCCTGGCTGATGATCGGTCACTGCGGCGGCCTGCGTCCCAGCCAGCGGATCGGCGACTATGTGCTCGCGCATGCCTATCTGCGTGACGACCATGTGCTCGACGATGTGCTCCCGCCCGAGATTCCCGTCCCCGCGATCGCCGAAGTCCAGGTGGCGATGGCCAAGGCCGCCGAGATCGTCTCGGGCCAGTCGGGCGAGGACCTGAAGCGCCGGCTGCGTACGGGGACGATCGTCACCACCGACGACCGCAACTGGGAGCTGCGCTATTCGAAATCGGCGCTGCGCTTCTCGCTGTCGCGAGCGGTCGGCATCGACATGGAATCGGCGACGATCGCCGCACAGGGCTATCGCTTCCGCGTTCCCTACGGCACGCTGCTCTGCGTCTCGGACAAGCCGCTCCACGGCGAGCTGAAGCTGCCGGGTCAGGCCAACCGCTTCTACGAACGCGCGATCAGCGAGCATCTGCGGATCGGGATCGAAACCTGTGAGCAGCTTCGCCAGGAGGGCGCCAAGCTGCACAGCCGCAAGCTGCGGGCGTTCGACGAGCCGCCGTTCCGGTAAGGCCTGCCGCGCGATTTTCGGAGCGCATCGCATACCGATGCGTTACGCCCGCGGGATCATTTGTGAGGGAGCATAGCCGTGGCCGACACCGACCCGCCTGAAACGGACGCCAAGAAGCCCGTCGTCACGCGCCGCCGCGCGCCGCGCAAGGCCAGTGCACCCAAGCCGGCAAAGCCAGTGGTTGCGCCGGCCGCGCCGGCACTCGACAAGCCGACATCCGAAAAGGCGGTCCCCGTCTCGCGCAAGCCCAAGCCCGCCCCCAAGCCCCGCTCGACCAAGCGCAGCACGCCGCGACCGATATCGGCGCGCAAGACGCCGCCGCCCGTCGCCAAGCCGATCGACAAGGTCGGCGGCAAATGGGGTGCCGCCGCGATCGCGGGCGGCGTCGCGGTACTCGGCGCCGCCGCAGCGCTGCTGACCCTTCGCGGCAGCACACCGAAGACGCCCAAACCCGCTGGCAAGCACGCGCATCAGGCGGACAGTACGGATTCGTCGAAGTCGTTCGAGGCAGGGATTGCCGACGAAGGGACGATCCCGGAATAATCGTCCCCGGGACCGTTCGACCGGTTCCCTCCCCCGGCTAAGACCGGGGAGGTACGAGGCTGCTCCCCCGCGGACGCCTGAGCCCCGCTAAAACCCGAAACGCGCTCGCGGCCCTGGATCCCCGCTTTCGCGGGGAAACGGGGCGGTTGAATGACAGCCTTGCCTCACCAACCGGTGGGCTTGCCCTTGTTCTGCACGTCGAGCCACGCCTTGAGCGGCTTGAAATACTCGACCAGCGCCGCGCCCGACATCTCGCGGCTGCCCGTGAACACCTGCAGCGCGTCGGGCCAGGGCTTGGACTGCCCCATGCTCAGCATCGCGTTCAGCTTCGTGCCGACCGCCTTGTTGCCGTAGAACGAGCAGCGATGCAGCGGCCCCTTCCACCCCGACTGCTCGCACGCCGCCTTGTAGAACTGGAACTGCAGCACGCGCGCGAGGAAATAGCGCGTATAGGGCACTGCCGCCGGGATGTGATATTTCGCGCCCGCGTCGAACTTCGTCTCGTCGCGCGCGACCGGCGGCTTGATCCCCTGATATTGCAGCCGCATCTGGTCCCATGCCGCTTGATAGCCGGTCGTCGGGATCTGCCCCGAGAACACGCCCCAGCGCCATTTGTCGATCAGCAGCCCGAACGGCAGGAACGCGACCTTGTCCATCGCCTGGCGCAGCAACAGGCCGATGTCCTTGTCCGCGCTCGGCACCCGCGCCTGATCGAGCAGCCCGATCTTCACCAGATAATCGGGCGTGATCGACAGCGCGACGGTATCGCCGATCGCCTCGTGGAAGCCATCGTTCGCGCCGTTCTTGTACAGCATCGGCTGCGCCTTGTACGCGCGCTGGTAGTAATTGTGGCCGAGCTCGTGGTGGATCGTGACGAAGTCGTCCGCATTCACCTTGGTGCACATCTTGATCCGGATATCGTCCTGGTTGTCGATATCCCAGGCCGAGGCATGGCAGATCACGTCGCGGTCCGCGGGCTTGGTGATCTGCGACCGCTTCCAGAAGGTCTCGGGCAGCGGCGCAAAGCCCAGCGACGAGTAGAACCCCTCGCCCTGCTTCACCATCTTCACTGCGTCATAGCCCTTGGCCTTCAGCAGCTCGCCCGTGTCGAAGCCGAGATCGCCAGCCCCC
This sequence comes from Sphingomonas aerolata, assembly GCF_023935825.1. NCBI lineage: Bacteria > Pseudomonadati > Pseudomonadota > Alphaproteobacteria > Sphingomonadales > Sphingomonadaceae > Sphingomonas > Sphingomonas aerolata. Next base: position 2,654,690 of record NZ_CP098762.1, read on the forward strand.
TTGGGGGCGACGATGTCGTAGATATTGCCCCATTCCTGCGCCCACATATTGCCGAGCAGATCGCTGCGGATCGGCCCGGTCTTCGCCTGGACCGCATCGCCATATTTTTCGTTGAGCTTCCACCGCGTATAGGTGTGCAGTGCCATGTAGAGCGGCTCGACCTCTTTCCAGATCTTGTCGGTCAGCGCGGCGAACTGCTCGGGGCTCATGTCGTAGCCCGACCGCCACAGCGCACCGACATCCTTGTAGCCGAGTTCGCGCGCGCCCTCGTTCGAGATGGCGGTCATCTTGGCATAGTCGCCGCGCATCGGCGCGCCGACCGCGTCGTTCCAGCTCGTCCACATCTCCTGCAGCTTGGCGGGATCGCGGCTCTCGCCCATCGCCGCCTCGATGTCGGAGCCGTTGATCGGCTTGCCGTCGAGCGTCCCCATGCCCTTGCCGTAGGACGACGACATCTTCGTCGTCAGCATCGACAGTTCGTCCGATGCGCCCGGCCGCGTCGGGGCGGGCAGCGTCAGCCCCCCGCGGAGCAGGTCGAGCTTGCGCTTCGTGTCGACCGACAGGCCCGGGACATTGGCGTATTTCGCCGCGCCCAGCGCATATTTCACGCCGAGATCGGTCATCTCCGCGCCCGACTTCGCCGCCAGCGCATCGGTATCGTCGGTGATGTAGGTCGCGTTCACCCACGCCACGCGCGAGGCGTCGACCGACTTGGCGGCAAAGACCTTTTCCGCCTCGGCGACGAACGCGTCCGCCTGCGCGGCGGTCGGCCTGGACGCAGCAGCGGTGGCCTGAGCACCGGCCACTGACGGCGCAGCGCACAGCGCGCCGGCGAGAGCAAACATCGAAACGCTGAACCGAACCATCATCATCCCCTTATCGTGAGGCCCTGATGGATGATCCGCCGCCAGATGGTCAACCCGCCAGCCACGCCCTCCCGTCATCCTGACGAAAGTCAGGACCCAGGGTCACGGGGGGCGGCGCTGCCTGGCTGCGGGTCCTGACGTTCGTCAGGATGACCGGGGTCTATTCAGCAAGAAAGTCCGCGATCGCCTGGCCAAGTTCGGGCTTTACCACCGCGCTCATATGCCCGCCCGGCGTCGCGACATAACGACCTTGCGGCAGGACTGCGGCGAGGTCCGGTGCCGACCCGTTATCCTCGTCCTCCGCACCGCACACCACCAGTGCCGGCTGCTCGATCGCCTTGACCGCCTCGATCGGTGTATCCGCAAAGGTCTCTAGGATCCCGAGCAATGCGACCGGATCGCCGCCCGTAGTCTTCAGAAACGCCTCGGCCAGCCACTCCGGCGTGCCCTGGACATGCTCGCCCAGATTGGTGAGGATATTGCGGAAATGCCCCGCGCGCCGCGACGTCTCGGTCAGCCCGGCGAGCCCCATCCCGGAAAATATCACGCGCCTGGGGGTCGCGCCCGTCGCCAGCATTCGCGACGTCGTCCGCGCGCCGAGCGAATAACCGCCAAGATCATAATCGGTCAGCCCGAGATGATCGACCAGCGCATGGCCGTCGAGCGTCAGCGCATCCGCGGGGTAGAATTCCAGCCCATGCGGCTTGCCGCTCTCGCCGTGCGCGCGCAGGTCGGGCATGATCACGCGGAACCCCTTGGCCGCGATCTTGGCGGCATGGCCGTAGCGGATCCAGTTGGTCTTCGCGTCGGAGAAATAGCCGTGGATCAGCACCACCGGCCGCCCCTCGCCGACCTCGCGCCACGCGATCCGCGTGCCGTCAAAGCTCTCGAAATACTGCGTCTCGGTCGGGGAATGTGCCACGGATCCAGATCCCTATAATCTTAGGATGTCGTCGCCCCCGTCCGACACACAACACCATGCTGTCAACCGCCACGAAGAGACGCGCTCCGGGAATATCCGCGACCCTCCGCTACGTCATCCTGACGAAAGTCAGGATCCAGAGCCACGGATGCGGCGCTTGGTATCCTGGATCCTGACTTTCGTCAGGATGACGAGCGCCCATCGTTATGGCCCTGCCGTACGACGCGATCACAAAAAGGGGTAGTGTGGCACGCAAACTCCTTTAGCTAAGGGACAAGGATCGCGTCGGACGATTCACCGAGGATGCGCGAAGGGCCCGACCAAGGACCCGCAATGCCGCCATCTGCCGACGCCACCCTTCCCTCAGCCACACTCCCGCTGGGACGCCCGCACAGCATCGCGGAGGATTTTTACGCGCTCGTCATCGGCTGCATCCTGCTGGTGATCGGGCTGGTTTTCCTGAAGGCGGCAGGGCTCGTCACCGGCGGGATCGCCGGGATCGCGCTGCTCTTGTCCTATCTGGTGCCCTTGCCGACCGGCGTGCTGTTCACGCTGATCAACCTGCCGTTCTTCCTGTTCGCGCATTACGCGATGGGCCGCCGCTTCGCGATCAAGACGATGCTGGTGAATGCCGGGATCGCCGCCTTCTCGACCTTCGCGGGCGGATCGATGCACGTCGACCAGATGCACCCGTTCTTCGCCGCGATCGTCGGCGGCACGGTGATCGGGCTCGGCATCCTCGTCCTCGCGCGACATCAGGCCGGGGTCGGCGGCACTGGGGTCGTGACGCTGTGGCTACAGCGCACGCGTGGGTGGAATGCGGGCCGCACACAGATCGCGCTCGACGTGGTGATCCTCGCCGCGGCGATTCCCGTCGTCAGCGCGGGTCAGTTCGGCTGGTCGGTCCTAAGCGCGGCCGCCATCAGCCTTATCCTGATCGCTTGGCACCGCCCGGGCCGCTATATCGGCCACTGATCTCAGCGGCCATTCTTTAGGTGCGCGATGACGGGAGGGGCGTGCCGCCCCCCCCGACCAACGACCTACGCGTCCTTCTTCAGATGCCGACGACCCAGGAGCTCGGCGATCTGCACCGCGTTCAGCGCCGCGCCCTTGCGCAGATTGTCCGACACGCACCACAGGTTGATGCCGTTCTCGACGGTCGAATCCTCGCGCACGCGGCTGATGAAGGTCGCGAACTCGCCGACGCATTCGATCGGCGTGATATAGCCGCCATCCTCGCGCTTATCGATCAGCATGACCCCGGGCGCCTCGCGCAGGATGTTCTGCGCCTCCTCGGCCGAGATCTCGCTCTCGAACTCGATGTTGATCGCTTCCGAATGGCCGACGAACACCGGCACGCGGACGCAGGTCGCGGTGACCTTGATCTTCGGGTCGAGGATCTTCTTCGTCTCGACCACCATCTTCCACTCTTCCTTGGTCGACCCGTCGTCGAGGAAGCTGTCGATGTGCGGGATCACGTTGAACGCGATCTGCTTGGTGAACTTCTTGGCCTCGGCCGGGTCGCCGACGAAGATGTTGCGGCTCTGCTCGAACAGCTCGTCCATGCCCTGCTTGCCCGCGCCCGACACCGACTGATAGGTCGCGACGACGACGCGCTTGATCTTCGCGGCGTCATGCAGCGGCTTGAGCGCGACGACCATCTGCGCAGTCGAGCAGTTCGGGTTGGCGATGATGTTGCGAACCTTATAGCCGTCGATCGCGTCCGCATTCACTTCGGGCACGATCAGCGGCACGTCCGGATCCATCCGGTACAGCGACGAATTGTCGATCACGGTGCAGCCCGCCGCGGCGAACTTCGGTGCGTAGACCGCGGTCGCCTCCGACCCGATCGCGAACAGCGCCATGTCCCAGCCGGTGGGGTCAAAATTCTCGATATTCTGACATTTGATCTGCTTGCCGGTGTCACCGAAATCGACCATCTCGCCCTGGCTGCGCGACGATGCGACGCAGGCGATCTCGTCCGCCGGAAATTCGCGCTCCGCCAGGATGTTGAGCATTTCGCGCCCGACATTGCCGGTCGCCCCTGCGACCACGATCCGATAACCCATTATGTCGTCCCTTGATGCCGCCGCGAAACGATCGCGACATTGCTGATTTTCATCCGGGCGCGTCCGTATACGTCTCCGACGCGCCCTGCCAGATAACTTTATTTCGTCGGGGGCAAGCTCGTCCCTTCGCCGGGAACAGGTTTGTCCTTCACCGTCCGGTCGAGGAAGTTGAGGATCGTCCCCCAGACATGCTCGCTGATCCCCGGCCCCGCGACGCGGTGCGTATAGCCCGGGTAGAACATCATCTCGAACGGCGTCGCGGTCGCCTGCATCTTGGCGGCCACCTTGGTCGAATTGTCGAGGAACACGTTATCGTCCGCCATGCCGTGGATCAGCAGAAGCGGATCCTTGATCAGCGACGCATCCTCGACCGCGGCCGACGTCGCATAGCTCGCCGGATCGGTCTTGGGATCGCCCAGATACCGCTCGGTATAATGCGTGTCATAGAGCTGCCAGTCGGTGACCGGCGCGCCCGAGACTGCGGCGGCATAGACCCCCGGCGTCTTCTCCAGCATCTTCAGCGACATGTACCCGCCATAGGACCAGCCATAGGTCGCGATCTTGCTCGGCTCGACGAACGGCAGCGTCTTCAGATACTCCGCCCCGGCCAGCTGGTCCTCGACCTCGACCGTGCCCATCGCGTGATAGATCGCGTCCTCGAACTTCTTGCCGCGGTTGTAGGAGCCGCGATTGTCGATCTGGAAGAAGATCCAGCCCTGATCGACCAGATATTGCGGCAGCGGCCCCTGCCAGCCGCGCGTGACCTGCTGGCCGGTGCCCGGACCGCCATAATGCTGGAAGAAGACGGGATATTTCTTGCCCGGCTCGATCGGCGGGGTGATCATCTCGTAATAGAGCGTCGTGCCATCCTTGGCCTTCAGCGTGCCGAACTTGGTCTGCTGATGGCTGGCGGCATAGGGATGATAGGGATGCCCCTCCTTCACCGCATTCTCGTTGATCCACGAGATCCGCTTGCCGGTCGCATCCGCCAGATAGACCTGGGTCGGCTGTGACGGGTTCGAGCGCGAGACGATGAACCGCGTCCCCGCGCCGTCCATCGACGCGCTGTTCCACCAGCCGCTCTCGGTCAGCTTGGTGATCGCATTCGGCTTGGCAATATCGACCGAATAGAGCTGCTGCTCGAGCACGTCGTCCTTGTTGCCCGTGAAGAACAGCCGCCCCTTGGCCTGGTCGACGCCGACCAGCCCGGTCACGACCCAGTCGCCCTTGGTCAGCTGCGTCCAGCGCCCCGCCGCGAACCGGTAGAGATGGCCATAGCCGCTCCGTTCCGACCGCCAGATGAGGCTGCCGTCCTTCAGCACGCGGTAGGCGTCCGACAGGTTCAGCCAGCTCTTCACCCCCGACTTCTCGGTGAACAGGATCGTCGACTTGCCCGTTGCCGGGTCGACGCGCAGCATCTCGAGCAGCTTCTGGTCGCGGCTCTGGCGCTGGACGAGCAACATCGTCCCGTCCGGCGTCCAGTCGACCCGCGCCAGATAGATGTCGGGGTTGGTGCCCAGATCGACCTTCACCTGTCCCGACCCGTCGGGCTTCATCACATACAGGTCGACCAGTGCATTGGGCGTGCCCGCGGCGGGATAGCGCTGATCATAGACCTTGGTCCCGGTCGCGCCGATCGACGCGCGCGTGAAGATCCGCACCGGTGCCTCGTCGAACCGCTCGACCGCGACATAGCGCTCGTCGGGCGACCACCAATAGCCCGTGCGGCGATCCATTTCCTCCTGCGCGACGAACTCCGCCTCGCCGAAATGGACGGTGCCGCCGCCGCCCTTGGTGACCGCGCGCGCCTCGCCGCCCGCGAGCGGCTGGACGACGAGATTCTGGTCGCGGACATAGGAAACGAACCCGCCCTTGGGGCTGATCACAGGGTTCAGCTGGCCACCCGGTGTATCAGTCAGCCGCCGGACCTTGCCGTCGAGCGTCGCGATGTACAGGTCGCCGTCGAGTGGCACGAGGATCGACTTGCCATCGGGGGCCCAGTCATAGGCGACGATACCCTTCGACCCGGCGATCCGCGCGCGCTCACGCTGCATCTTCTCGGCTTCGCTCAGCTCGGCGCCGCTGCCTACACTCTTCGAATCGACGAGCATCCGCTCCTGGCCCGTGGCGGTATCGACCGCCCAGAGATCGAACCGCTCCTTCTCGTCCGCCCGGTTGCGCAGCGAGGTCAACAGCGCACCGTCGGGCGACAGCCGTACCGCGCGCGGCTGCGGGCCCGACAGGTCGGGATTGCCGAACACCCGCGCCAGCGTCAGATCGCCGGCCGGGGCTGCAGCCGCCATGGGAGCCGCAGCCGGATCGCTCGGCGTGGCAACGCCGTCGGCGGCGCCTGCCGTTTGCGCGGACGCGCCGTCAGCAGCCATCGCGGCGGTTCCGACCGAAGCAAGTGCAAGCCCAAGCAACCATGTACGCATCCTATAGTCTCCGATGGACGGGCTCCAGCGCGGTGCCGGTGCCGCGCGCGTTATCGCGGCGCGTCCCGCCCCCGTAAAGCCGTAAACCCCGCGTGATGCGCTCGCCCGCGGCCAAGCCGTCAAGCCCAGGCCGACCGGACCCGCCGGCGGATGGTTAGCAGCCGGTTAACGTCATGTGCACGCGGTCTTTACACGTGACGTGCAAGGACCTGCGATCGGACGTCCGCACGCATATGGCGCGCGGGCATCCCAGACATGACCGGGGACTAATGGCTTCGACGACGGCATCCATTGACGAAACACGGCCCGGCGCCTGGGACGTCGTCGCGCGCCTTGGCGCCGTCGACGGTGCTGTCGCGCACCCTCACGCGACGCGACTGATCCAATCCGCCCCCGCCCAGCGCAACCTGTCGGATGCGGTGCACGCGTTCTGCGACGTCTATGGACGGCATCCCGGGATGATCGACGACGCCTTGCTGCGTGGCGCACAGTTGGGTTCGCTGCCCTGGCTCGAAACCGCAGCGACCGGGTTCGCGATCGAACGCGGCTATCTCGCCCAGCTGACCGCCGCCGTGGGGCCGTTGCCCTCGACACCGGGTCAGGCGGCGACCGAGGCCGCCCTCGCCGGCGTGCGCAACGCGCTGGAGATCCTGTCCGGTTCGGAGCGCGCCGGTTGCGCCACGGGGGCGGTGGCCGCGCTGCTCCACGACTGGGCGGTGACGCGCGATGTGCTCGACCTTGCCGCGACCCGGTTCGGCATCATCGCGCCGCCGCGCGCGCTCCCGCCCGCTGACGTCAGCGCCAAGGCACTGGCGACGCTGGGTGCAACGCCGGGTACGCGGCGCGCCATCACCTTCGGGGCGCAGCAGCTCTACGCCCAGCATCGCGGCCTCTGGTCGCTGCTCGAAGCCCGCGCCAGCGCGCGCGGCGATCTCTGACCGGATTGCACACGCAGCCTAGGCCAGTGTCCTAGCAACTCCCCGGGCAACCTCTGAAAACAAACTCTTGAACTGCGCCTCGGTGGGCGAGCCGCCACGCGTGTAGACACTGATGATGATCGGCGTGTCGGGATCGCGCCACAACAGCCCGATGTCGCCGGCCGCGTCCTTGCCGTTGTTACCCGTCTTGTTGCCGATCACCCACGCGCGCGGCAGACCGGCCCGCAACCGCGCGTCGCCGGTCCGGCATTGCCGGAGCCACAGCATGAGCAGCGCGCGTGACGAGGGCGACAATACCGGACCACGTGTCAGCCGTCCGATCGTCGACGCCATCGCCCTAGGCGTCGTCGTGTTGCGCAACCCACCCGGCGGCGTACGGTTCAGGAACGGCTCGATATCGTCCAGCCGGCTGACATCGTCGCCGAGACCCCGCCAATAGGCGGTGAGCGCGGCGGGTCCGCCGATCCGCTGCAACAAGATGTTGGCGCAGCTATTGTCGCTCTGCTCGACTGCCGCTTGGCACATCTCGCCAAGCGACATCTCGCCGCGCGCCAGATTCTGCCGGGCGACGGGCGCGTGCCAGTCCTGCAGGTCTGCGGGCGATAGCGCGATCCTGTCTGCCAGCCGCGCCCGGCCGCGATCGACCCGGTTCAGCACGCACGCGGCGAGCGAGGCCTTGAACGTGCTGCACATGACGAACCGCTCATCGGCACGCCAGGCGATCGCCCTCCCCGTCATCAGGTTGCGCGCGTAGAGCCCGACATGGCCGCCGCTCGCGGCCTCGTAGGCCGCGACGCCGGGCGGAGGAGCCTCGCTACGTGCGAAGGCCGGACGCGTGACGAGCGTTGCGGAAACGCCTGACAGGAGAGCCCGCCTGTTCAGCATGATGATCGTGATGCCTCCTCCAGCCGCGCCGTTTCGCCGCGCGATCGTTCCGTACACCGTCCGGGCCTTGCCACGAACCCTGATCGCTGTCGGTGTCGTCATCGTCCGGGTTGCGTCGGATGCCCAACAGCTTCTATCCGTACCGGGAATTCGATTCTGACGGGAATGGGCATGAAGCGCTTCGAAGGCACGCAGAGCTATGTCGCGACCGACGACCTCAAGGTCGCGGTGAATGCCGCGGTGACGTTACGCCGCCCGTTGCTGATCAAGGGTGAGCCCGGCACCGGCAAGACCGTGCTCGCCTATGAGATCGCCAAGGCGCTCGGCGCGCCGCTGATCGAATGGAACATCAAGTCGACGACCAAGGCGCAGCAGGGGCTGTACGAATATGACGCGGTCGCCCGCCTGCGCGACGGCCAGCTCGGCGACGAGCGCGTCCACGACATCGGCAATTATATCCGCAAGGGCAAGCTCTGGGAGGCGTTTACCCAGCCGGCGCCGCCCGTCCTGCTTATCGACGAGATCGACAAGGCCGATATCGAATTCCCCAACGACCTTTTGCAGGAACTCGATCGGATGGAATTCCACGTCTACGAGACCAAGGAAACCGTCCGCGCGGTCGAGCGCCCGATCGTCATCATCACCAGCAACAACGAGAAGGAACTGCCCGACGCGTTCCTGCGCCGCTGCTTCTTCCACTATATCAAGTTTCCCGACCGCGACACGATGCAGGCGATCGTCGACGTCCATTTCCCCGGGATCCAGCGCATGCTCGTCTCGCGCGCGATGGACCTGTTCTACGACGTCCGCGACGTCCCCGGCCTCAAGAAAAAGCCCTCGACCTCCGAACTGCTCGACTGGCTCAAGCTGCTGCTGCACGAGGACATGCCGCTCGAGACGCTGCAGAATCGCGATCCGACCAAGGCGATCCCGCCGCTCCACGGCGCACTGCTCAAGAACGAACAGGACGTGATGCTGTTCGAACGCCTCGCCTTCATGGCAAAGCGGCAGAAGAACCAAGGGTAGCTTCGGGAGCGGCGGGACAGCAGCGGCCGGGACCGTCCGCCTGAGCAACGCTGAACATGCGGCCTTAACCAGTTGCGCGCTATCGCTCCGGGGGTGCGTCACCACCTGCCCCTCCCCGCGGCATACGCGTTGCTTGCGATCCTGGGCGTCGCGGTCTGGGTCCGGATCCTATCGGGCCATGGCGGGCTTTGGGTCGACGAGGCGTGGTCCGCGGTGCTGGTGGCGAAGGCGGGCACGCCCTGGGCGGTGTTCAGGTCGATCAACCACGACAACAACCACCATCTGAACAGCCTGTGGATGCAGGCGGTCGGCTATGCCGCGCCGCCGCTGGCCCTGCGCGCGCTGTCGATCGTCACCGGTGCCGCCACGGTGCTGGTCGTCGCCGCGATCGGTGCGCGGCGCTCCACGGCGCATGCGCTGGTCGGCGCAGCGCTGTTCGCGCTGTCGCCGATCCTGGTCAATTATGGCAGCGAAGCGCGCGGCTATGCGCCAATGCTGCTGTGCGCGGTGGGTGCGATCCTGGTCGCCGCACGCTGGCTCAACGCCCCTGGCCCTGCGCCCCGCCATGCGCCGGGGCTGCTTGCGCTGCTGACCATTCTCGGACTCCTGTCGCAATTGACGATGCTGTTCTTCGTGGTCGCGATCGCCGGCTGGGTCGCGCTGACGCTGCGCCAGCGGGTTGCCACAGGGACGGCCGCTGCGATGACCGCGCGGCTGATGCTGCCGAGCGTCGTTGCCGTCATGCTTGTCTTCACGCTGGTCTTCGGCGCTGCCGCTGCAAGCCCTGGCGGCATGCAGGTCGGCGACTATGTGCCCTTCTCGTTCGCGAGCCTCGTCAATGCGCTGCAGGTCATGCTGGCGACGACTTTCGGCGCGTCCAGCCTGGCCCGGTGGTCAATCGCAATGCTCGCGCTGGCGACACTCGTCGTCACAGGAATCGCCGTGGCGCAACGACGACCCATGGCGTGGCTGGCAATGCTCGCCATCGCCGGACTGCCGATCGCCCTCGCCACGCTTCACATCGCCAACACAGGAATGCCGCGCTACTTCCTGCTATCCAGCGTCGCGGTCCTGTTGCTCCTGACTGACCTGATCGCCACCGCGCTGACGAAAGGCCCCCGGTCAAAGATATTGGCCGCGCTCGCCCTCACTCTCCTCGCGATCGGCATGAACCACGACATCGCGCAGGACATCGCGCGACGGCGCGGCGATATCGATGCCGCCATCGCCAGCGTCCGCATCGAAGCACCGGGCGGCGCACGCGTTCATGTCGATCACCTCCAGCCCGTTGCCCCGCTTCGGGTCGCAGCCGCGACGGCGCGCTATCCGCTCGTGCTGACAAGCGACTGCCGACCTGTGCAATTCGTCTTTGTCGATCTCGACGACGGCGGCGCGGCGATGGCCACGACGCGACGCTGCGGACGCGTCTATACGCTTCGGACCATGCGCCGCCGGGAAATGCTGTCGGGAACCGACTGGGCACTTTACGGACTACCCCGCGCGCGCAACGCCTTGTCGTCTAATCCATATTGAGGCTGGCGCATCGTCATGCCATTAACCACAGGCGGCAACATGGCGGTCATGGGACGGCCTTTAGGATCACGGGATGAATCGCTTCAGTCGCGCCCTTCTCTCCGCTGTCCTCACGATCGGCGCGGGGTCCGCTGCACAGGCATCGCTGCTCGACTATGTCGGCCAGTGCGTTCCGTTTGCGCGAGCGGCCTCGGGGATCGAGATCTATGGCGATGCCTGGACCTGGTGGCGTCAGGCCGATGGCCGTTACGAGCGGACGCACCGACCAAAGACGGGCTCGGTCATCGTTTTTGCGAAGACGGCCCGCCTGCCGATGGGGCATGTCGCGGTCATCAGCCGCGTCGTCGAGAAGCGCGTCGTGATGCTGACCCATGCCAATTGGTCGCGCCAGAACGGCGAACGCGGTCATGCCGAACAGGACGTCACGCTGTTCGACGTCTCGCCAGCCAATGACTGGAGCCGCGTCAAGGTCTGGTACAAGGATGTCGACGGCCTCGGCGGCGGGATCTACCCGGTCTACGGCTTCATCCACGGCGATGCGCGACCCGCGGCCGAACTGACCAGTCGCAATCCCGATTATGTCGGCGCGCTGATCGACGCATACGTCCCGGGCAGCTGACCGCGCATACCCGATCCTCGACTCGCCCCTCGACTTCGCGGGGCTGGAGAGGCAGGATAGGGCGATGTTTCTCAATTTTCTCGACGAGCTGCGTAGCGCGGGCATCCCGGCCAGCCTCAAGGAGCATCTGCTCCTGCTCGAGGCGCTCGACGCCGAGGTGATCGAGCGGACGCCCGAGGAATTCTACTACCTCTCCCGCGCGGTCTATGTGAAGGACGAGGGGATGCTCGACCGCTTCGACCAGGTCTTCGCCAAGGTCTTCCGCGGCCTCGCCACGAGCTATGGCACGACGCCGACCGACATCCCCGAGGATTGGCTGAAGGCGGTCGCCGAGAAATTCCTCACCCCGGACGAGATGGCCGCGATCCAGTCGCTGGGCTCGTGGGACGAGATCATGGAGACGCTCAAGAAGCGGCTCGAGGAACAGCAGGGACGCCATCAGGGCGGCAACAAATGGGTCGGTACCGGCGGCACCTCCCCCTACGGCAATGGCGGCTACAACCCCGAAGGCGTGCGCATCGGCGGCGAGAGCCGGCACAAGCGCGCGCTGAAGGTCTGGGACCAGCGTGAGTTCCGCAATCTCGACAACACCCGCGAACTCGGCACGCGAAACATCAAGATCGCGCTGCGACGCCTGCGCCGGTTCGCACGCGACGGCGCCGCGGACGAACTCGACATCGACGGCACGATCGCCGGCACCGCGCGCCAGGGCTATCTCGACATCGTCATGCGAGCCGAACGCCGCAATGCGATCAAGATGCTGCTGTTCCTCGACGTCGGAGGATCGATGGATCCCTTCGTCAAGCTTTGCGAGGAACTCTTCTCGGCCGCGACCACCGAGTTCAAGAACCTCGAATTCTATTATTTCCACAATTGCCCCTACGAGGGCGTGTGGAAGGACAACACGCGCCGCTTCGCCGAGCGTACGCCTTTGTGGGACGTGCTCCACAAGTTCGGCCATGATTACAAACTCGTGCTGGTCGGTGACGCATCGATGAGCCCGTACGAGATCACCCACCCCGGCGGCTCGGTCGAGCATTTCAACGAGGAGCCGGGCGCGGTCTGGATGCAGCGCCTGACGACTACCTATCCGTCTGCGGCATGGCTCAACCCCGTGCCCGAGGCGCAATGGGGCTATTCGCAATCGGTCCGCATCATGCGCGAACTGATGACCGACCGCATGTACCCGCTGACACTCGCCGGTCTCGACGACGCGATGCGTGAGCTTACCCGCAAGCGCTAACGCGCCGCCTGCGCGATCCCGTAACGGAACCGTCATGGACCCGGTCGGTTTAGCGTGCATCATCCCTGTGCGAGGAATAGCTTATGTCGTCGATCCCGAATTCTGCCATGCCGCATGCCAAGGTCAAGCATGACGACGACGCCGCGCCGGCTCCCGCCGCGAAGGGCGACTGGATGGACGATGCGACGGACGCGGCAAAGGCCGGCATCGCCACCGCCACTGACGCGGTGAAGTCGCACCCGAAGACCGCGATCGCGGTCGGCGCCACGCTGGTCGCCGGCATTGCCGCCGCGATTGCCGCACCTGCGCTCCGCGCAAAGGACGCACCGGAAAAGAAGACCCCGCCAAAGCCCGCGCCCAAGAAGCCCGGCAAGCCGAAAAAGGCTCACTGAGGGAAATGTGTGGCCCGCCGGCAACGGTGGGCCATAGTCTTTTGTATCTTGGCGGGCTCAGGCCGGGTGAACGATCCCGCCCATCATCGCCGCCGGCACCCCCGTCGTCCCCGGAAAACTGATTGGTAGCCCCCGGAGCGTCCGCACCGCCATATAGGCGAACCCTTCCGCCTCCAGCGCATCGCCGTTCCACCCGAGCGCGTCAGTCGCCTCAACCCGCAGCCCGGTCGCCGCGGCGATCATGTCCAACATCGTCGGATTATGACGTCCACCGCCCGCGACCAGCAGCCGCTTGGGTCGCGCAGGCAGATGCCGGACCGCGTCCGCGACCGTCTCCGCGGTGAATGCGGTCAGCGTTGCCGCGCCATCCGCCGCCGACAGCCCGCGTGCCGGCTGGATCGTGAAGTCATTGCGATCGAGCGACTTGGGCGGCGGTGCATCGAAGAACGGGTGATCGAGCATCGCCGTCAGCACCGTCTCGTCGACGCGCCCCGCCGCCGCCAGCGCGCCCCCCTTGTCGTAGCGCGCACCCGTCTCCGCCTCGACCCAGCTGTCGATCAGGCCGTTCGCCGGCCCCGTATCGAACGCGACCAGCGAGTCGTTGCCATTTGTCGCGCCTGGAATGAAGGTGATGTTGCCGACCCCGCCCAGGTTCAGCACCGCGACCGGCCCGTCGAGCGTGGACGCCAGCGCCGCATGATAGACCGGAAGCAATGGCGCGCCCTGCCCACCCGCCGCCACATCGGCCGACCGGAAGTCGGACACCGTCGTGATCCCCGTCGCGCGCGCCATCGCCGCGCCGTCGCCAATCTGCCAGGTCCAGCCGCGATCGGGCCGATGCGCGATCGTCTGCCCGTGAAACCCGATCACGTCTACTTCCGCTGCGGCGACACCGGCATCCGCCAGCAGCTTGTGTACCGCGAAGACATGCGTACGCGTGATGAGATCGCCCGCCGCGACGATTGGCGGACTTGCACGCGGCCGATCGAACGTCAGCGCCATACGTGTCGCGTCGGACAGTTCCGCGCGCGCCGCATCCGAATAGGGCTCCCCACGGAACGCGATGGGGCGGACCATCGCCTCGCCATCGGTCTCGATCAGTGCGGCGTCGATCCCGTCGAGCGACGTCCCCGACATCAATCCAATCGCCAGCATTTTGGGTCCCCTTGCCTGTCCTCAAACCCGGCCATGACGGATCGTATCTCGACCGCCTAGAAAAAACCGAACTTTGCGCCTATGTGCGCGGCTCCCATGGCAACCATACTCCCCACTCCGCCCAAGATCGGCATGGTCTCGCTCGGCTGTCCGAAGAACCTCGTCGACAGCGAGCGGATTCTCACGCAGCTGCGCGGTGACGGCTATCAGATGTCGCCCGACTATGCCGGTGCCGACGTTGTCCTCGTCAATACCTGCGGCTTTCTCGATTCGGCGAAGGAGGAAAGCCTCGAGGCGATCGGCGAAGCCATCGCCGAGAACGGCCGTGTCATCGTCACCGGCTGCATGGGCAAGGAAGCCGAGGCGATCCGCGCGCGCTTCCCGCAGGTGCTCGCGATCACCGGTGCGCATGAATATGAGCAGGTCGTCGGCGCGGTCCACGAAGCCGCTCCGATGCCGCCCTCCGCATTCCTTAACCTGATTCCGGATGCCGGGCTCAAGCTGACGCCGCGCCACTACAGCTATCTGAAGATCTCCGAGGGCTGCAACCATCGCTGCTCCTTCTGCATCATCCCGAGCCTGCGCGGCGATCTCGTCAGCCGTCGTCCCGACGCGATCCTGCGCGAAGCCGAAAAACTGGTCGCCGCGGGTACGAAGGAGATGCTGGTCATCAGCCAGGACACGTCGGCCTATGGCGTCGACCTGCGCCACTCGGTCTGGCCGTTGAAGGGTGGCGGCGAGGTTCGTGCGCACATGACCGATCTCGCGCGCGAACTCGGCAAGATCGCGCCGTGGGTGCGGCTGCATTACGTTTACCCCTATCCGCACGTCGACCACGTCATCCCGTTGATGGCGGAGGGCTTGGTGCTGCCCTATCTCGACATTCCGTTCCAGCATGCCGCGCCAGCGGTGCTGCGCCGGATGAAGCGCCCAGGCAACGACGCCAAGGTGCTCCAGCGCATTCACAAATGGCGTGAGATCGCGCCCGACATCACGATCCGCTCGACCTTCGTCGTCGGCTTCCCCGGCGAGACCGAGGAGGATTTCCAGTATCTGCTCGACTGGCTCGACGAGGCGCAGCTCGACCGCGTCGGCGCGTTCCGGTTCGAACCGGTCGAGGGCGCGGTCGCCAACCTGCTGCCGGACCACGTGCCCGAGGAGCTCAAGGAAGAGCGCTACGCCCGGATCATGGAAAAGACTGCGGCGATCTCGGCAGCGAAGTTGCAGGCAAAGATCGGCCGGACGCTCGACGTGATCATCGACGTGGTCGACGACGAGGGGGCGACGGGTCGCTCACAGGCGGATGCGCCCGAAATCGACGGCGAGGTCTTCCTGCGCGACGCGGGTCACCTGACGGTCGGCGACATCGTACCCGTGACGATCGAAGATGCCGACGACCATGATCTGTACGGCGTGCCGGTCTGACGCGCCTGCGTCGGTCTTGACGCAACGATACTACCCCAAGGTGCACGCGAAAACGCCTGCACCTTGGGGCTCACACGTTCAGACGACGTTGCGACCGGTGAACAGCTTCACGAGCACCACGATCACCGCGATCACCAGCAGGATGTGGATCAACCCGCCCGCGACGTGAAAGGCGAAACCGGCAAGCCAGAGGACGAGCAAGATGACGGCGATGGTCCAGAGCATGGCAGTTCCCAATCTGTTGTGATGACGTGATCGATGCCGCTGAAACGTCCCCGCGCTCGAGCGTGTTCCGCCGTTTAACCTGATATGGGTTAAGCTCCTCAGCTAGCTCGACATTAAGTTGCGACGTTGCGCTGACACCCGCCTTCTGCTTCGATGTCGCCATGCTGTTTCGCCTGTTCACGCTCGCCGCGCTCGCGCTTCCTCTCCCAGCCATCGCCCAGTCGCTCACGCCTGCGGAAACCTCGCAGATCGATACGCTCGTTGCCGGTTCGCTCCGCGATACGGGCGTCCCGTCCGCATCGATCGCGATCGTGCGCGGCGGGCGGATCATATTCGCCAAGGCCTATGGCAAGCCGTCGGAAACGATCGCCGTGGCGGATCCGGCGTTGCCCTACCAGATCGCGTCGATTTCGAAGCAATTCACCGCCGCCGCGATCCTGCTGCTCGAGGATGAGGGCCGGCTGAGCCTCGACGATACGGTGGCAAAATATGTCCCCGGCGTGACCGGCGGCGACCGCATCACGATCCGCCAGTTGCTCAGCCACACCTCGGGCCTGCAGGACTATTGGCCGCAGGATTACAGCTTTGCGGCAATGGCGACCCCCGTCACGCCGCAGCAGATCGTCGATCGCTGGGGGAAGAAGCCGCTCGATTTCGAGCCGGGCACGCAGTGGCAATATTCCAACACCGGCTATGTCGTCGCGGGCCTGATCGTCGAGAAGATCGCGAAACAACCGCTGCTCGACTTCCTGCAGCAGCGCATCTTCAAGCCGCTCGACATTCGCGCACTCGATCAGGACAAGGCGATCGGCAAGGGCTTTCCACAAGGCTATGGCCGTTTCGCGCTCGGGCCCGTCCGTCCCGAGACGCCGAGTGCGCCCGGCTGGCTGTACGCCGCGGGCGAGCTGTCGATGAGTGCGCGGGACCTCGCCAAATGGGACGTCGCGCGCCTTACCCGAACCACGCTGCCCGCGGACGACTGGGCGGCGCAGGAGACCCCTATCAGGCTCGTCGACGGATCGACCAATGGCTATGGCCTCGGCGTCTCGACCGGCACCGCCAACGGGCGTCGCTATGTCGAGCATAGCGGCGAGGCGGTCGGCTTCCTGTCCGAGAACATCGTGTATCCCGACGATCAGGCGGCGATCGTCGTGCTTACCAACAGCTGGTTCAGCGATGCGGTCGGCCGCATCTCGAGCGGGATCGCGAAGATCGTCCTGCCACCCCCCGCCGCGAACGGAGAAGATGCCGCCGCCCTGCCCAGGGCACGCGCAGTCTATGATCAGCTCCGCACCGGCACGCTCGACCGCAGCCGCCTGACCGAGGACGCCAATTTCTATTTCAAGCCGGTCGCGCTCGCGGACTATAAGTCGAGCCTCGGCGCGCTCGGCGAACCGACCGGTTTTGCGCAAACCGGCCGCGCCCGCTTGCGCGGCGGCTTCGTCAACCGCACCTATCGCATCACCTATCCCGACCGTACGCTCTCGCTCAGCACCTATGCCGAACCCGGTGCGAACGGCCGGTACGAACAATTCCTCGTGGCTCCCTCTCAGTAACTGGCACGCAATGACCGATTTCGCTTCCCTGCTTCAGCCCGACCGCGGCCAGCCCGCCACGTCGATCCACGTCGTCCGTCCGGAGGAGTTTGCGAGCTGGCTCGGTGCTCAGCCTCCGCGCATCCGCACCGCGATCGCGGCCCATGGCCTGACCGGCAAGCCGGGCGACCGTGCCGTGCTCCCGGGCGACGCCCCCGATACATGGTCGATGCTGCTCGTCTGTGACGAGGCGATGTCGTCGCCGTGGCGGATCGCCTCGCTCGGTGCTTCACTCCCCGCGGGCACTTACCGCCTTGCGCAGGGCGACGTGGGGGGTGCCGGACTCGGCTGGATGCTCGCACAGCATCAGTTCGATCGCTATCGCAAACCCGCCGCCAAGCCCGCGCGCGTGTTGCTGACGAGCGAAGTCGCGTCGATCGAGCCGACGATCCGTCTTGCCGAGGCAACCGCAATGGTCCGCGACCTCGTCAACACCGGCGCATCGGATCTCGGCCCCGCCGAGCTCGAGACGGCGGTCGAAGCGCTCGCCGCACGGCATGGCGCGACCGTCACGACGACGCGCGGCGACGCGCTCGCCAGCGGCTATCCGATGATCCACGCGGTCGGCCAGGCAGCATCGGACGCACGCGCGCCCCGGCTGATCGAGCTCGAATGGGGCGACCCCACGCACCCGCGCGTCGCGCTGGTCGGCAAGGGGGTCTGCTTCGACTCGGGCGGCCTGGACATCAAGCCGTCGGCGGGCATGCGACTGATGAAGAAGGACATGGGCGGCGCCGCGCACACGCTCGCCCTGGCCGGGCTGGTGATGGGGGCGAAGCTCCCCGTCCGGCTCCACCTGCTCATCCCCGCGGTCGAGAATGCGATTGCCGGCAATGCCTTCCGCCCGGGCGACGTGCTCGACACGCGACAGGGCATGACGGTCGAGAATACCAATACCGATGCCGAGGGGCGGCTGGTGCTCGGCGACGCGCTGACGCGTGCGGTCGAGCATCGGCCCGCGCTGATCATCGATTTTGCCACGCTGACGGGCGCGGCGCGAGTCGCGCTTGGCCCCGATCTTCCGCCGCTGTTCACCGACGACGAGACGCTCGCGGCAGAACTGATCGCCGCCAGCCACGCACAAGCCGACCCGCTCTGGCGGATGCCGTTGTGGAACGGGTATGACGACATGCTCAAGTCGGACATCGCCGATCTGGTCAACGCGCCTGATGGCGGTTTTGCCGGTGCGATCACCGCGGCGCTATTCCTGCGCCGCTTCGTACCGCCCGGCATCGCCTGGGCGCATCTCGACGTCTTCGCCTGGCGCCCGACCGCGAAGCCCGGCCGCCCCAAAGGGGGCGAGGCCTATGCCTTGCGCGCCGCCTTCGCGATGCTGAGCACGCGGTACGGCACCGGCTGAGGCCGGCGGCCGGACCGCGCGTCAGCGGGCGTCGTTGCAACCCGCCGCGGCCTCAATGATCGGGACGAACTTGTCCGCGGTCAGGCTCGCGCCCCCGACCAGCGCGCCGTCGACATTCGCGGTCGCCAAGATGGCGGCCGCGTTGCTCCCGGTCACCGACCCGCCATAGAGGATCCGCACGCCCGCTGCCGCATCGCCGATCAGCATCCGCAGCTTCGCCCGCGCGATCGCATGGATCGCGGCGATCTCGTCGAGCGTCGGGGTGCGCCCGGTACCGATCGCCCAGCGCGGCTCATAGGCCAGCGTGAACCAGCTGCCGTCGGCATTGTCGGGCACCGACTTCTCGATCTGCGCCTGCACGACACGTTCGGCCCGATCGGCATCGCGTTCGGCCTCGGTCTCGCCGCAGCACAGGATGACGCGCAGTCCCTGCCGCCGCGCCGCCGCCGCCTTCGCCCAGGCGTCGTGGCTGGTTTCGTGCTGGTCAGCACGGCGTTCGGAATGACCGACGATCGTGAAGCGCGCACCCGCTTCCTTCACCATCCCCGCCGACACGCAACCCGTATGCGCGCCCGAATCGGCCTCGTGCACATCCTCGGCACCGATCGCGAGGGCCGGCGCGCGATCAGCCGCCGCGGCGATCAGCGTGAAGGGCACGGCAATTTCCACATCGACGTCCGGCGCTGCCGCCGCCGCCGCCGCAATCGCGTCGAGTTCAGCAAGCGCCGCGCGCGACCCGTTCATCTTCCAGTTTCCCGCTACCAACTTGCGCCGCATCGCACTCTCCCGATCATCATCGGTCCCGGATAGCGCCGACACCGAACGGCACAAGCTTGAAGCGCGCCGATGCGCACCGTAAAGCGGAAGGAACTCAGTCCCTGTCGATCGGCCATCCATGCTCAGTTTCTTCCGCCGCCTCACCCAGTCGAGGTTCGGCGTGATCATCACCTTCGGCCTCCTCGGCGTCATCGCGCTCGCCTTCGCGGCGGGTGACATGACCGGGTTGGGCGGCGGAACAAGCGGCATCGCCGCCGACGACGTCGCCACGGTCGGCAAGGCGGACGTGACGGCGAACGAGCTTCGCACGCGCGTCCAGACCGAGATGGAAGGGTTCCGCCAGCAGCAGCCGACGCTCGACATGGCGAGCTATGTCCAGCAGGGCGGCTTCGACGGCACGCTGGACCGCATCACGGCGAGCCTCGCGCTCGAGCAGTTCGGCCGGCAGCAGGGCATGGTCGTCAGCAAGCGCGCGGTCGACGGGCAGATTGCCAGCATCCCCGCACTGCAGGGCCCGACCGGCAAGTTTGATCCGTCCCTCTATCAGCGCGTGCTGGTCGAACGGAAGCTGACCGACGCGCAGATCCGCGCTGACATCGTCCGCGACACCTATGCGCAGCAGCTGATCCTGCCGACGCGCGGCGCGTCGCAGGTCCCGAGCCAGCTCGCCCTCCCCTTCGCCTCGTTGCTGCTCGAGAAGCGCAGCGGTCTGGTGGGCTTCATCCCGACCGCCGCGGTGCCCGCCGGCCCTGCGCCGACCGACGCCGAATTGAACGCCTTCTATCGTCGCAACGTCGCGCGCTACACGATCCCCGAACGCCGCGTCATCCGCTACGCCGTCGTCGACGCGGCACAGGTCAAGGCGCAGGCCGTTCCGACCGACGCCGAAATTGCTGCCCAGTATCAGCAGGATCGGGCACGCTACGCCTCGACGGAAAAGCGCACGATCACGCAGGTCGTCGTCGCCGATCAGGCGGGCGCCGCTGCGATTGCTGCCAAGGTGAAGGCCGGAACCGCGATCGCCGATGCCGCCCGCGCCGCCGGGCTCGAGGCATCGACCCAGACGGGTGTGGAGAAAGCTGTCTATGCCGGCACGACCAGCCCGCAGGTCGCGGATGCCGTGTTCGCGGCAGCGAATGCCGCGGTCGTCGGCCCCGTCCGTACGCCGCTCGGCTGGACGATCGCTCGCATCGATTCGATCCAGAACGTCCCCGCCAAGACCCTCGACCAGGCACGGGGCGAGATCGCCACAGCACTCAGCGCGCAAAAGGCGCAAGCAGCGCTCGGCAAGATCCATGATGCGATCGATGATGGTCTGTCAGACAATGCGACGTTCGACGAGATCATCGCGGACCGAAAGCTGACCGCGATCACCACGCCCGGCCTCGTCGCCAACGGCACCAACCCCGACACGCCCGGCACCCAGCCCGACGCCGCGCTCGCGCCGATCGTCAGCGCCGCGTTCCAGGCCGCGGAAGGCGATGCGCCGCAGATGGTCCAGACCGGGTCGGACGGCAGCTTCGCGGTCGTCGCGCTCGGCCGTGTCGTTCGCGCCGCACCCCGTCCGCTCGCACAGGTCCGTCCTGCCGTGATGCGTGACCTGATGGCTGACCGCGCCAGCCAGGCCGCCCGCAAATATGCCAATGCCGCGCTGGCCCGGATCAACAAGGGTATGCCGCTGCAGCAGGCGCTGGGGCAGTCGGGCTTCCCGGTCCCGCCCGCGCGCCCCGTCACGGCGTCGCGCGCGCAGATCATGCAGAACCCCGAAAACACCCCGCCCGTGCTGCGCCTGATGTTCAGCATGGCGCAGGGTACCGCCAAGACGATCGCCGGCCCCGATGGCTGGTTCGTGGTCAAACTCGACAAGATCGATCGGGGCAATGCGACCGGCAACCAGGCGGCGATCCAGGCCGCTCGCGGTTCGATCGCGCGCAGTGTCGGCCGCGAATATGTCGACCAGTTCGTCAAGGCCGTCCGCGCGCAGGTCGGCGTGAAGACCGATCCGAAGGCGGTTGCCCGCGTCCGGGCCGAACTGCTGGCACAGGGTGGTTCCAATAACTGAGCTCGCATGCGCGGCGCTTGCCGCCGGACGCCCCGCCCTCGTCTGGCGGCGGCAGGTCGCCGACACGGAGACGCCGGTCGCCGCCGCCCTCAAGCTCATCGAGCCGGGGCGTGGAGACTTCCTGCTCGAATCGGTCGAAGGCGGCGCAATACGCGGACGGCACAGCCTGATAGGCCTCGCGCCCGACCTGCTGTTCCGTGCCGCGGGTCATCGGGCCGAGATCAACCGTCACTGGTCGACCGATCGCGAGGCGTTCGAGCCCTGTGCGCTGCCCACACTCGATGCCCTGCGCGCTCTGGTCGCCGAATGCCGCAGCGACGTCCCGGCAGAATTGCCGCGCGCACTCGCCAGTCTGGTCGGCTATTTCGGCTATGAGACGGTCGGCCTGGTCGAGACACTGCCGCAACCCGACAGCGACCCGCTCGGTCTGCCGGATATGATCTTCGTGCGTCCTTCGGTGGTTCTCGTCTTCGACCGGCTCGCCGACGCGCTGTTTCTGGTCGCCCCCGCCTGGCCGGATCCAGCCATGGATCCCGCCACGATCGTCGCGCGTGCCGAAGAGCGGCTTGATGCCGTCGCCGCGAAGCTCACCGCCACGCCGGTGCCGGCACCGGTCCGGGCAGTTTCACCCGAGCCGTCCTACACGCCGGCGCTGTCGCCGGACCGCTACGGTGCGATGGTCGCGCGCGCGAAGGACTATATCGTGGCCGGGGACATCTTCCAGGTCGTCCTTGCCCAGCGCTTCAGCACGCCGTTCACGCTCCCGCCGTTCGAGCTCTATCGCTCGCTCCGGCGGATCAATCCGTCGCCCTTCCTCTATCACCTCGATCTTCCCGGCTTCGCGCTGATCGGATCCTCACCCGAGATCCTCGTCCGCGTCCGCGACGACGAGGTGACGATCCGCCCGATCGCGGGGACCCGTCCGCGTGGCCGCAGTGCTGCGGAGGACGAGGCGAACCGGACCAGCCTGCTCGCCGATCCGAAGGAACGCGCCGAGCATCTGATGCTGCTCGACCTCGGCCGCAACGATGTCGGGCGGGCATCGGCGCCGGGCTCGGTCCGCGTCACGGCAAGCTATGGCGTCGAATTCTACAGCCACGTCATGCACATCGTCTCGAACGTCGTCGGGTCGCTCGCGCCCGGCAGCGATGCGCTCGATGCGCTGTTCGCGGGCTTCCCCGCCGGCACGGTCAGCGGCGCCCCCAAGGTCCGGGCGTGCCAGATCATTGCCGAACTCGAACCCGAACGACGTGGCGCCTATGCCGGCGGCGTCGGCTATTTCTCCCCCGACGGATCGATGGACTCGTGCATCGTGTTGCGGACCGCCGTCGTGAAGGACGGGATGATCCATGCACAGGCCGGGGCGGGAATCGTCGCGGACAGCGATCCCGTGTCCGAACAGCGCGAATGCGAGGCCAAGGCCGGGGCGATCCTCGCCGCCGCCCGCGAAGCGGTCGCGCGCGCCGGCGGGACGTCCTACGGGCAGTAATCCCGCCATCGTTCGACAAACACAGTAAAAGGCCGCGGGCGTCAGGTGACGACCGCGGCCTAGGATCCCGATGGTGCTCGCTGTGGCGTCAGGGATCGATCGCCTGCCCCGCAGCCTGCGCACGACGCTCGGCCGAATAGGCGCGGGCCCGTGCGAGCGCGCATCCCGACTGTCCACCCGTACCGACCGGCGAACAGGTGTCCGGTAGCCCGCCCGCGACGCGGCCGACCTGGTCGACCGTCGCAGCCCGGTTGACCCAGCTCTGGTTCTGCGCGGCGATCGGTGCGGTATCGCGCAGTTCCTTGGGGATACGATAGGGTTGGTCGAGTGTCGAGCAGACGACGATCTCGCCATTGGTCGATGTCGGGCACTTCTGCCCAGCCCCCAGCGTAACGCTGCGGATGCGCTGCGGCGGCTGGCCTTGTTCGGCCGTCTGCTCCTGCGCCGAAGCGAGGGCGGGAAGCGCGATCAGCGCGGCGAGGACGGTGAGACGGAACATTCGTGGAAAACTCCTTGCATACGCACAACGTCTGCCGCCGCAGGTTGCTCCGTGCTGAATAGCATGCCCCGCGCTTTGCCCTGCACCGATTATGGCCGACATGATGTGCAGCGTCGCCCGATGCGCATCCCCGTTGCACCGGCTTCGACTTCGTCTATGGCGAACGCATGATCCTGGTCGTCGACAATTACGACAGCTTCACCTGGAACCTCGTCCATTATCTGATGGAACTGGGTGTCGAGGTGGAGGTCGTCCGCAACGATGCGATCTCCGCTGGACAGGCCCTGTCGTCCGGCGCGGAGGCGTTTCTCATTTCCCCCGGCCCCTGCACGCCGACCGAAGCGGGCGTCAGCCTCGACCTCGTCGCCGCCTGCGCAGATGCCGGCAAACCGCTGCTCGGCGTCTGCCTCGGCCATCAGGCGATCGGGCAGCATTTCGGCGGCAAGGTCGAACGTGGCGGGCTGATGCACGGCAAGACGTCGCCGGTCGTCCATGACGACACCGGCCTCTATGCCGGCCTTCCTTCGCCGTTTATCGCGACGCGCTATCACTCGCTGATCGTCAACGCGGTCCCCGATACGCTGGTCGTAAACGCGACCGCGCAGGATGGCAGCGTGATGGGGGTCCGCCACGCGACGCTGCCGATCCACGGGGTGCAGTTCCATCCCGAGAGCATCGCGACCGAACACGGCCACGCAATGCTCGCCAATTTCCTGACGCTGGCGGGGATTCCGCATCAGCTGCCCGACCGCCTGCGCGAGGGGCTCGATCGATGACGACCACCGTGCTCCTGCCAGATCCGACGACGCCGCTTTCGCGCGAGACCGCGCGTGCGGCGTTTGCCGACATCCTCGACGCGCGCGCCAGCGAAGACGCGATCGCCGCATTCCTGATCGCCATGTCCGAGCGAGGCGAAACCAGTATCGAGATCGCCGAGGCCGCGCGTGCGCTGCGTGAGCGGATGATCCCGATCGATGCGCCGCCGGGTGCGATCGACGTCTGCGGCACCGGCGGCGACGGCCACCATACGCTCAACGTCTCGACCGCGGTCGCACTTGTCGTCGCCGCCTGCGGCGTGCCGGTTGCCAAGCATGGCAACCGTGCCGCCTCGAGCAAGGCCGGCGCCGCCGACACGCTCGAAGTCCTCGGCCTCGACATGGACCGCGCGGGTGCGACGGCCGAGGCCAGCCTGCGCGACATCGGCATCGCCTTCCTGTTCGCCGCCAATCACCATCCGGCGATGAAGCGGATCACCCCGATCCGTCAGCGTATCGCCAGGCGTACGATCTTCAACCTGATGGGGCCGCTCGCCAATCCCGCGCGAACGACGCGTCAGCTCATCGGCATCGCGCGGCCCGATTATGTCCCGCTCTACGCCGATGCACTCGGCCAGCTCGGTACCCAGGCCGCACTCGTCGTCTCCGGCGAGGAAGGGCTCGACGAACTGTCCGGCGCAGGACCGAGCGTCGTTGCGTCCATCGGCAACGTCGTGCTTCCCGCGCGCGTCACGCCCGACGATGCTGCGCTGCCGCGGCATGCGATCACGGCAATTCGCGGCGGTGATGCCGCTCATAACGCAGAGGCGCTCCGCCGCCTGCTGAAGGGCGAGGCGGGCGCCTATCGTGACGCCGTCCTGCTCAACGCCGCCGCGGCCTTGATGGTCGCCGGGACCGTCCCCACCCTTGTCGCAGGCGCGGCGCTCGCCGCCACCGCCCTCGACACCGGCAGCGCCGACGCGCTGCTCGACCGTTGGATCGCCTACTGACATGACCATGCTCGACCGTATTCTCGAGACCAAGCGCGCCGAAGTCGCCGCGCGCAAGGCCACCACATCGCTGTCGGACATCGACGCCGGCATCGCCCGCATGTCGGCGCCACGCGGCTTCCGCGCTGCGCTCGATGCGAAGTCGGGCTATGCCTTGGTCGCCGAGGTCAAGAAGGCCAGTCCGTCCAAGGGGCTGATCCGCGCCGATTTCGATCCCCCCGCGCATGCCCGCGCCTATGAGGCGGGCGGTGCCGCCTGCCTCTCGGTGCTGACCGACGAAAAATGGTTCCAGGGCGCTGACGCCTATCTGTCCGCCGCGCGTGACGCCGTGTCGATTCCGGTGCTGCGCAAGGATTTCATGGTCGACCCGTGGCAGGCGACCGAGGCGCGCGCGATCGGCGCCGACGCGATCCTGATCATCGTCGCCGCGCTCGACGATATTCAGATGGCGGAGATCGAGGCCTCGGCGCTCGAATGCGGGATGGACGTGCTCGTCGAGATCCACGATGCGCACGAACTCGAGCGCGCCCTCAAGCTCAAATCGCGGCTGATCGGGGTCAACAACCGCGACCTGCGCGACTTCACGGTCGATTTCCAGCGGACCTATGACTTGGTCGACAAGGCCCCGCGCGACTGTACCTTTGTTGCCGAAAGCGGGCTGACGACGCGCGCCGACCTCGACGCGATGGCCGAGCGCGGGATCCGGTGCTTCCTGATTGGGGAAGCGCTGATGCGCCAGGACGATGTCGAGGCCGCGACGCGGGCACTGGTCGGATGAGCCAGCTGACGCATGTCGATGCGGCGGGTGCCGCGCGGATGGTTGATGTCGGCGGAAAGACGCCGACCGCACGCGAGGCGGTCGCGACCGGCCGGATCACCATGTCGGCCGAGGCCGCGCGCGCGATCGCCGAGGGCTCGGCCAAGAAGGGTGACGTCATCGCCGTCGCCCGCGTCGCGGGCATCATGGCCGCCAAGCGGACCAGCGACCTGATCCCTCTGTGCCACCCGCTGCCGCTGACCAAGATCACGCTCGACCTCGACGTCGACGCCAGCGGCGTCACCGCGACCGCGACCGTCGCGACCGACGGCAAGACCGGCGTCGAGATGGAGGCGCTCACCGCGGTCGGGGTCGCGCTGCTCACGGTCTACGACATGGCCAAGGCGATCGACAAGGCGATGGAGATTGACGGGATCCGCCTGCTCGAAAAGCGCGGCGGAAAGTCCGGGGACTGGTCCGCGCCGCGCTGACGCAGGCGGACCAGTCTTCCGTCGTTACAGCCCGATCTGCAGGCTTGCGCGCAGCGACAATGCGGCGCGTCCCTGCTGCTGTTCGGCGTTGAATTCGCCGCCGAAGCGGAACGCCGCATTGCCCCCGACCGCGCGCAGCTTGCCGACCCAGCCGCTTGTCCGCTCCTCGGGTGTCAGCGTGAACGCGGTCCCGCCGGCAAAGGCCGCGGTCGTCGCACCCAGCCCCCCGCCGACGAGTTCGCGGCGCCCGCCCTCGAGCTCGAAGCGGAACCAGCCTGCGTCCTGATTCTGCCCCCCGAGATCGAGACCCAGCGCCGCGCTGCCGGTGACCGCCAGTTCGTCGCTGCTGCGCGACTGGACGACCAGATCGATCGCGGTGCCGCCACCGGTTTCGCTATAGCCGTCCTCCTTCAGCTTGTAATAATCGACCGCGATGATCGGCCGGAACGAGATATTGCCCAGATCGGCATCATAGGACAGGCCGCCCGATGCCGAGTAGAGCGTACCGTTCCAGTCCGCGCTCGATACGCGCTGCACCGCCTCGGTCCCCACGGTGCCGGCAAAGCGCCGCACGCCGTCAAAACCGATCCTGGCACCCGAGGCGCGGGCATTGGCGTTCAGCCCACCCCAGTGCCCACGCCAATAGGCCGCAAGCTCATACTGGTTGGAGCTGACTTCATTGCTGGTCCCCTCATCGGCATCGCGGCCGCTGAGATAGGCGAGCGACGCACCGATATTACCCAGCCCGGTCTTGTATTCGGCCCCGCCCGAAACGCCCCAGCCGGTCACGTCATAGCCGCCGGTATCGCCGATGCTCTTCGACGTGCCCCAGCCAACCTGGCTAACCCAGTAGCCCCACTGCCCCTCGTCCTTGAACGGGCCGTGCGGGTCGGCGATCACCCTGGCGGTGGCGCGCGAGCCCATCGTCACGGTCTCGAACGTCCCGCCGGCATGATCCGGAAGCATCTGGCGCAGCGATCCGCGAAATGCGTCGCCGTCATTGATGTTCAGGAACGCCTGGCCGACCTTGGCGTCGGTGCCGAGAGCCGCATAGACCGCATTGTAGGCGGAGGTCTGCGAGCGGTTGAGGCCGAGTTCGACCGTGGTCTTGCGGACGATGTCGATCGCGACGTCGTTGCCCGTGCCCGTCGCGACGTTCCCCTTGTAGAGGAACGGCAACAGCGTGGTCGAGGCGGTCAGGTTTGCCGCGCCGGTCAGGCTGCCCGCGCGCAGGACCGTGTACCGTCCTTCCGCACCGGTGATGCTGGCCAGCTTGAGCGCGAGCTTGGTGTCCTTCTCGAACGATGCCACCCCGGCGACGGTGATCGACGTCCCCGTCCCCCCGGTCTTGTCCAGCGTCACCGCCAGCACGCTGCCCGAGCCCATCGCCAGCGACGCGATCGTTGCCGCCTTGGTCAGGTCGAGCGTACCGCCCGCGACCGTCACCGCCAGCCCGCCGCTGTTGGCGAGCGTGCCCGAAAAGCGCGATGTCCCGCCGATGGTCAGCGTGTCCGCCCCGCCACCGAAATCCGCTGCGCCGCTGAACACCGCCGTCCCGGCAAGGGCCATCGTGTCGTTGCCGGTGCCGAAGAGCGCCGTCCCCGCATAGGCCGCGTCGCCCGATAGCGCGAGACGGTTCGCGCCGCCGCCGAACCGGGTCGTGCCCGACACGGTCCCATCGGCGATCTCGAACACGTCGTTTCCCGTACCGAAGCGGACGTCGCCAACGATGCTCGGCGCCGTGACGCCCGCCGCGACCGCGGTCTGGCGGACGGTGGCGCCCGCCGTCGTTGCGGATAGGTCGATCGCGACGTTGCGCTCCGACGTTGCGAGTGCACCGCTTGCGGTGATCGCCCCGCTATTCTCCACCAGCGTCACCCGGCCGGACCGGTCGAGGATCGCGGTTGCGCTGCCATCGGCGG
The DNA here is from genome assembly GCF_023935825.1 of Sphingomonas aerolata. NCBI lineage: Bacteria > Pseudomonadati > Pseudomonadota > Alphaproteobacteria > Sphingomonadales > Sphingomonadaceae > Sphingomonas > Sphingomonas aerolata. The sequence goes on from NZ_CP098762.1 coordinate 2,683,140, forward strand.
CCTGCGCGCTCGCCTTGATCGTACCGCTGTTGCGGATCGTGCCGACCGTCGCGCCCGCCTCGATCAGGACCGCGCTCGACAGCGACGCGGTCGTGCCGCCGCCCGCCGCCGCGATCGTCCCGGCATTGCGCAGTTCGGGGGTCGTCGTGCCGCTGCCGATCCGGATCGCGGTCGCACTCGCCCCATTGGCCTGCGCCTGGACCGTGCCGTTGACCGCGATCCCGTTGGCGATCGACACGGCGCCACCCAAGCCACCGATCGACAGCCCGGTCGCGGTGACACCCGCATAGACACCGCTGCCACCGATGCCGCCATCGACGATCAGCCCGAAATTCGTGCCGCTGCCCGCCACTGCGCCGATCGCGACCGCATTGGTTGCCGACCCGATCTGGACCGCGGGCGCCGCACCATAGGCGGTCACCGACGCCGATCCTTCCTTGCTGTCGTCGATCCCGTCCTTGTCCTCGTCATTGTCGGTCGTGCTGGCATCCTTTGGCGGCACTGCGAAGATGATCCCGCCCGACACGTTGCCCGCGACGACCAGCGCCGAGCCGCCCTGCAACAGGTCGTCGGCATCGAGCTTCGACGGATCCGCCGGCGCGGTCGTGGTCCGGTAACCGGTCGCGCCGAGCGAACCCTGCACCACCAGCGCACCGGTGATCGCGCCATCGAGCCGGACCGCCACGGCCCCCTGCCCGATCGCCGCGACCGTTCCGGCGAGCCGGACGTTGCCGGTAATGTCGCCCGCCCGTACGCCGACGACGTTCGTCCCCGTCACCGCAATCGTGCCCTCGGTCTTGAGCGCACCGGACAGCGGGCCGCCGAGCCAGATCCCTGCGGACTCGTTCCCTTCGACCGTGATCGCGCCCGTATTGGCGATGGCGCCGCTATAGGCGCCCGCGGTGCGGATGCCGGTACGGCCGCTGCCCGCCGCGAAGGGGCCGTCGAGATCGCCATCCTTGTCGACATCGGTCGCTTCATAGGTCTCGTCGACGATGATCTTGCCGCTGTTCGTGATACCGCCGCCGGTCCCCGCAACCGCAAGAATGCCCGTGGCATTGTCCGCATTGGTAATCTGGACGGTGCCTTCGTTGGTGACGGCATGCACGCTGTCGATCGTCACCGCCGTGCCGCCGGCAGGGGTCACCGATCCCGCCGTCGTGATCCGGATCGCATCCGGCGCCCCGGCCTTCACGGTCGAGGTCCGCACCGCATCGATGCGCTTGGTCTCGATCGTGGTCTGCGCATGGGCCGGAACGACCGCCATCAGGCAGGTAGAGGCAAGCAGGATACGACGCATGAACCAGGTCCCTTTTCGAATATGTTTCGAACACAGGACGGAACCATTGCCGCGCAGCCTTGCCGGGCTGCGCAGCTTTTCAGAATGCCGCGTCTATCCCCAGGCGCAACGTGCGGGGACGCAATGGCGTGATCTGGCCGCTGCCGATCTGGAACGGCGTGCCCAGCGCGAAGCGATTGCCGGCGCCATCCGTCAGATTGGTCACGCCGAGCGTGAAGCCGAGTGTCGGCCGGCCGACGCGCATTGTCAGCGCGGTATCTAGATAATCGCCCTGCTCCTCCCCGAGCACCGGGCCGATACCGAGCCGGGAGCGGCCGACATACCGCGCCCAGCCATAGACCCGCAGATCGAGGTCACCGCGGAGCGGCCGGCTATAGTCGAGCCCCAGCCGCCCTGCGAACCGGGCGATATTGGGAACCTGGCTCATGCGCGCGAACGCCAGGGCATAGGCCTGGCTGGGTTCGGTCACGCGGCTGTCGTTATAGGTCAGCCCGGCGTCGATCGTGAGCCCGGCGACCGGTCGCCAGGCGGCCGCCGCGCTCGCCGACCAGATCCGGCCGTTGCCGATATTGGCGGTGCTCGGCAACCCTGAGCCGTCGATGAAGTCCGCCTGGATATCGTCCCACAGCGTATGCGACAGCCCGGCCGAGACGGATACCGCGTCGATCCCGCTCTGCCCGAACCGTATGCCGCTTTCGATCGTGCGGACCCTGTCGTTGCGGAACCGCCGGACGAAGTCGCTCTCGATCGCGAGCCCGCCGGGCCGGAACCCCTGCTGGTACCGGGCATAGAGCGAGAGCCGCGGCAGCACCGTTGCGATCAGTGATCCGGACGGCAACAAGCTGGTTTCACGACGACTGGCGGTCACTTGCGCACGCGCGAGCGCAACCGGGGCGAGGGCTTCCGCCAGATCCTGGCCCGTCCCCGACAGCGCGGCCCGCGTCACGCGCGCGCCGCCGGTCGCGATCAATCCGGGGAACAGCGCGATGCTGGCCTCGCCATACAGCGTCGCCTCGTCGATCCGGTTGGTGACTCCCGTTACCGGCACCGGTGCCTCGACTGCGCCGAGTGCGCGCGACAGCCGCGTACGGTTGTGCGTGAAGCTGCCGCCCACCACCCAGCCGAAGCCGGCGCGCATCGGCCGCCACAGCCGGGTCTCGTTGGTCAGCATCGCGGTCGCGTTGCGCTGCACGAACAGCCGCGGATCGCCGTTCACCATGGTGGCGTCATAGCGTTCCGTCAGCGTCTGCCCGACGATCGCCGTCGACGATCGCAGCATCAGGCCGCCAAGCGTGCCCGACACGACCAGATCGCCCATCCGGTAGTCCGCACCGAAGCCCTGTACGACGGCACTGTTTCGCGTGCGGGGCGGCGCGTCGCGATCGGTATATTGGCTGTCGTCGCCGCGGGTCCGCTGGTACACGCCGCCCAGATCGAGCGTCCAGTTGCGCCCCAGATCGACACGCAGCGTACCCCGCCCTCCGGCGATGCTGGTGCGGTTCACGTCGCTCTGCCCGAGTGTCGGGTTGTCGATATACCCGCCCTCCGTCACCGCATAGCCCACGATACGCAGCGCCATCCGGCCCTCCATCACAGGCAGGTTGAGCGTCGCGCCGATGTCGCCGCCGGGGTCGCCATGCGTCGTCGCGGACACGCCCGTCGCGATGGCGGCCGTCGTGTCGTCGATCACCGGCGCGTTGGGGACCGTGCGGATGATGCCGCCAAGCGACCCTGCGCCGTAGAGGGTGCCCTGTGGCCCCTCGAGCACCTCGACCGACGCGATATCGTAGAGCCGCAGGTCGGGATCGGGCGCGTTGTAGCTGAGCCGGATGTCGCCGAGATACTGGCCGACGGTCGTCTGCGTCGGGCCGGTGAAGCTCGAATCCGCAATGCCGCGAATGAACAGCTTGTTGCGCCCCGCACCGAGATGCGTCGACGACACGCTCGCGAGCCGCGCCAGCACCGCGTCGCTGCCCCCCGCGCCGCCAAGCGCCAGGTCGATTCCGTCGAGATGCGCGACCTGCCCGGCGAAATCGCGCAGCCGGGTGTCCCGCTTGCTGGCGGCGACGATGATATCGGCCCCTGCGATGGTCGGTACTGCCGGCGCGGCATTCGCGGTCGCCCCCGGCAGACGGCGCTGCGCCGCACGTGGCGGCGCGGCACGCGCGACCAGACGCCACCCCCCGGCCCCTGCGGACCGTATCGTCGACCCCGTCGACCGTGCGAGCTTTGCAAGCGCCTGCCGCGCCGTGAAGCGTCCCCGGATCGCGGGGACGGGGCGTGCCCATAAGGCCGGGTCGTCGACGGCGATGCTGACCCCGGCCTGCCGCCCCAGTGCCATGACGGAGTCGCCCAGACGGCCGGCGCGAAGGTCGAGCGATACCGGCCCCGCCGCAGCCGACCCAGCGGTAAGCCCGGCGATTGCCACCATAACGACAAAGACCCCGCCCTGCCGGATCACCGTGCCGACATCGTCCAACCCTGGGCGGACCGCCGCATCTTCACGTCGAGCAGCGCGGCGAGCGGCATGGGATCACGCGCGAGCCCTGCCGTGGCGATCGTCGCACGGACCGGGCGGTCGGCGATCTCCGGTTCCACCGCGATCGTGATGCCCAGCGTTCGCGACAGATCGTCCGCGACTTCGGTCATCGGCGCATTTTCGAACGCCAGCCGCCCCTCGCGCCACGACCCGACCGCCGTGGCATCGACCGTGATCCGCATCACACCGCCGCGCGTGGCCACGACGCCCTGCCCCGCCGTCATCCGGATCGCGTTCGGCCCCGGATCATAGTCGACCGCACCTTCGGACACGGCGACCCGCATGCCATCGCTGGTACGCTTGACGTCGAAGGCCGTGCCGACATCGACCAGGCGCGTCTCGCCGACCCGGACCTCGAACGGATCCGCCGCATCATGCGCGACGACGAACATCGCCTCGCCACGATCGAGCGTCGCGATGCGCGCGTCGCGTCGATCGATCGTCACGCAGGACCCGCCGGCGAGCATGATCCGGCTTCCCTCAGCGAGGAGGATCGTCCGCGCGGCCCCCGGCGCCGCCTCGACGGCATAGGGTTGGGGCCGGCGCTCATAGACCGAAAGGCCGGCGACGACCGCCAGCGATGCGGCGATCGCCCCACCGGCCCACCGATCGATACGCTTCGGCGCGCGTCGTGACGGGCTGGCGATCGGCGGCGCCACCGCGCCCGCCTGCGGCGCGCGCACCAGTGCGACGCCATCATCGATCGCGGCGTTCAGCGCGTGATAGCGCGGGGCATTCGCCGGGTCCGCCTCCATCCACGCCATGAAGCCGGGCCAGTCGTCGAATGCGGGATCGCCCGTCCGCACGATCCAGTCGAGCGCCTGTGCGTCCAATGCGGTGTCGTCCTGCGCCATCATGGCCTCCTGACTGGCTTGACGGAGACGTTCGCCTCAAACCTCATCGAGCCGCCCTTTCAACGCGATCATCGCACGATAGGCTTGCCGCAAATCACTTTCGACGGTGCTGAGGCTCACGCCCATCTCGTCCGCGATCGCACGTTGGGCGATCCCGTCGATCCGGTGGCGGCGAAACACCGCCGCGGCGCGTTCGCCGACCGCCTCCAGCGCGCGCGCCGCCATCCGCGCCTCTTCGCGCGCGATCAGTACGCGCTCACCCGATGGCGCATCGGACTGGCCCGCGACCGTGGCGCCGACCGCGTCGCTCCAGTCATTGTCGCGTCGGGCGGCCTGCCGGACCGCGCGATGACGGTCGAGCATGAGATTGTGCGCCGCGCGGTACAGATAGGCCAGCGGCGCCGCGATCGGCCCGCCGCGCGGCGTTCGCACGCGGATCCAGAGCTCGTGCAAAAGGTCTTCCGCCGCATCCCCCGCGCCATGCGCCGACAGAAAGCGGAGCAGCGTATCGCGGTTGGCGAGGAAGACGGCCTCCAGACCCTGCGTGTCCATCCGTCGCCTATACCGTAAGAGAAAACGTCACGACCATGGCGGATGCTCGGCCGCAGGCGGCGCGCGTTAGCCCCTCACGGATGCGCGCGTCGCGGCCGCGGTGTTGCCTCAGCCTGCAACGTCGACCGGATGCGTCGCGATGATCGTCGGACGCGCGGCGGCGAGATCGCGTGACGCCACGCCCAGTGCCTTGAAATGGTCGGACGCCATGTGCGCCTGAACCGCGGCATCGTCGACATACAACTCGTTGAATACGAAACGCCGGTCGCCATCGGCCTCGCGCCACAGATCGTAATGGAGCACCCCCGGTTCATTACGCGACGCCGCGGCGCAGATGCGGGCGGCGTCGATGAACGCCTCCTCATGGCCGGGCTTGACGGAAACGAACGCAATGACCTTCACGGGCATATCGACCTCCTGGGCGTGATTTCGCCACAGCCTCTGCGCGCCCGGCGGATGGCGCGCAACCCCGCGGCCGTGTCAGAGGCCCAGTTCCGCCATCGTCACGACCCGGTGCTCACGCGCGCTGATCTCCGCCGCGGTACCGATCGCGACCGCGCGCAGGCCATCTTCCGCGGTGACCTGCACCGGTCCCTCGCCGCGTACCGCCGCGGCAAAAGCGGCGTGCTGATAATAGGTTGCGCCTTCGTGCGAGCCTGCGGCCCGGGCCGCCGGATCGACCGAGACATGACTGCGCTCGACCGCCTTGGGGTTGAGAAATCCGACCCGTGGCGAATAGACGAGCTCGCCGGCAGGAATCAGCACGTCGAGCCGCGCCGCATCGCCCGTCGCCGACATCTCCTCCTGATTCTCCGCACCATCAGCGAACATGCTGAGATCGAGCATCGCCCGCACGCCGTTCGCGAAATCGACCGTCGTATAGCTGTTGTCGATGATGTCCGGGCGCTCGCCGTCATAAAGTTCGTCGAGATGGTTCACGTCCATCGCGCCCGAGCAATGGACGCGCACCGCTTCCGACCCGACGATCAGCCGCATCAGATCGAAGAAGTGACAGCATTTCTCGACCATCGTGCCGCCGGTGTTCCGCGCAAACCGGTTCCAGTCGCCGACCTTGGGCAGGAAGGGAAAGCGGTGCTCGCGGATCGCGAGCATCTGCAACCGGCCGACCCGGCCCGCCTGGACCTGCTCGATAAACGCGGCTGCGGGCGGCATGAAGCGATACTCCATACCAGTCCAGAACGGCCTGGCGTGTGCGGCGGCACGCTCGACGATCCACCGCGCATCGTCGATCGTCGTCGCCAGCGGCTTCTCGCACAGGATCGCGGCGTCCATTGCGAACAGCCGCTCGAGCACGTCGCGGTGCGTATTGTTCGGCGACGCGATGATGATCGCATCGACATCGGCGCGCTTCGCAAACGACTCGACCGAGTCGAACCGCGCAACGCCATCGGCCTGGTCGCCGAGCGCCTCGGTCGCCCAGTCGATCGAGGTCGCGACCGGATCCGCGATCGCGACGATCTCCGCACCGGGCAGGATCGCCAGGTTGCGGATGTGTTCGACGCCCATCATGCCCGTTCCGACGACACCGTATCTGATCGTGGCTACCAAGCTGTCTATCCCTATGCCATGAGCCGTCGGCATGACGACGATCCGCCTTTCCAACGACCTTCGCCCGCTCGGCAAGAGCGAAATCCTTGTTTCACCGATAGCCTGGGGCATGTGGCGGCTGGCCGGAGAGACCGCGCCGGTCCGCGCGATGATCGACGCTGCGCTGGGTGCAGGAATCAACTTCTTCGACACCGCCGACATCTATGGCTGCGACGTCCCGGCGGGCTTCGGCTCGGCAGAGGCGCTGTTCGGGCGCGCGTTGGCCGAGGACCGGAGCCTGCGCGCAAACATGGTGATCGCGACCAAGGCGGGCATCCGTCCCGGCATTCCGTATAATTCCAGTGCAGACTATCTGGCCGACGCCCTCGACGCGTCGCTGACGCGCATGGCGATCGAACAGGTCGACCTGTACCAGATCCACCGCCGCGACTTTATGACCCATCCGCAGGAGGTCGCCGAGGTGCTGACGCGCATGGTCGAGGCGGGCAAGGTGCGCAGCATCGGCGTCTCGAACTACAGCGTCCACGAATTCGCCGCGTTGCAGGCGTTTCTCGGCCAGCCGATCGTCAGCACCCAGCCCGAGTTTTCCCCGCTCCAGACCGCACCCCTGTTCGATGGCACGCTTGATCAGGCGATGGCGCACGACGTCGCGGTGATGGCATGGTCGCCGCTTGGCGGCGGTCGGCTGGCGCAGGGCGATCACCCGGCGGCAACGCTGCTCGCCGAGCATGGCGCGCGCTACGGCGTCGACGCCGCGACCGCGACCCTGGCCTGGATCATGGCGCATCCGGCGCGGATCATCCCGATTGTCGGCTCGCAGACCCCCGCGCGGATCGCAGCCTCGGCCGATGCGTACAGGGTCGAATGGACCCGCAGCGAATGGTATGCGGTGCTGCAGGCCGGCATGGGCGTCTCGCTGCCATGAGTGATCCATCGGCAAGCCTCCCGCCCTGCGAGATCAGCTGGTTTTCCGCGCTGTGCGACGATGATTACGAGTTTCTCGGCGTCCCCGACCCCGCGCTGAAATCGAGCTGGGAGCATTGCCGCGACATCGTGATGCAGGCCGAGACGGCGGGATACGACAATATCCTGCTACCCTCGGGCTATACGCTCGGCATCGACACGACCGCGTTCGCCGCGGGGATCGCACCGATGCTCAAGAGATTGCGACTGCTGATGGCGGTACGGATCGGCGAAAGCTGGCCACCGCAGCTCGCCCGCCAGATCGCGACGATCGACCAGATGCTCGGCGGCCGGCTGGCGATCAACATCATCTCCAGCGACCTGCCCGGCGAAACGCTCGCAAGCGCGCCGCGCTATGCGCGCACCGTCGAGGCGATGCACATCCTGCGCACGCTGCTCGACGGCAAGCCGCTCGACCATGACGGCGACTTCTGGAAGCTGAAGCTCGACCCTCCGCGGACCACCACCGTGTCCGGGCGCTGTCCCGCGCTCTATTTCGGTGGCCTGTCCGAGGCCGCGCGGGAGGCCGCGGCGAGCAATGCCGACGTCTATCTGATGTGGCCCGACACGATGGACGGCGTCCGTGCGATCATCGCCGACCTGCGCGCCCGCGCCGCACGCCACGGCCGCACGTTGCGCTTCGGCTACCGCGTCCATGTCGTCGTCCGCGAGACCGAGACGGAAGCCCGCGCCGCGGCCGATCGTCTGCTGTCCAAGCTCGACGATGCCGAAGGCCAGGCGATCCGCGCGCGTTCGCTCGATTCGCAGTCCGCCGGCGTCCGTCGCCAGGCCGAACTGCGCGAGGGATCCAACGACGGCTATGCCGAGGCCAATCTGTGGACCGGGATCGGCCGGGCGCGGTCGGGATGCGGTGCCGCGATCGTCGGCGATCCGGACCAGGTGCTCGCCAAGCTCAACGCCTACCGGGCCGAAGGGATCGATGCGTTCATCCTGTCGGGCTATCCGCATGCCGCCGAAGCCGACCTGTTCGCCCGTCACGTGCTGCCGCGGATCGAGCATGGTCCCTTGGTCGTCTAGTACGCAGGCCTGGCCGCTGAGACCGACTGAAATCAAATAACCGACGCGGACAAGAGAAACTGGCTCGCATGCATCGCCCCATCGTCCATGCTGGCCCGCTATGACCCCGCCCATCAAGACCGTCGCACAACTCAGCGCCCGTGGCCGCACATTGCTGTTCGCGCTGGTCGTCACCGCCGGCATCCTCAACCTCGTCGACCGTCAGATCATCGCCGTACTCAAGCCGACGATCGCCGCCGATCTCGGCTGGAGCGACGATGATTACGGGACGCTCGCCGCCTGGTTCCAGGGCGGCGCGGCGTTCGCGTTCCTGTTCACCGGCTGGATCGTCGACAAGCTCGGGGTGAAATGGGCGAACCCGATCGGTGTCGCGGCGTGGAGCATCGCCGCGATGGCGCATGGCTGGGCGCGATCGATGACCGAGTTCGTGATGATCCGCGTGAGCCTGGGCGCGACCGAGGCGATGGGCACGCCGACCGGGATCAAGACGATCGCGTCGGTGCTGCCCAAGAACTGGCGGTCGAGCGGGTTCGGCGCGACCAATGCTGCCAACAGCATCGGCGCGATCCTGGCGCCGCTGGCGATACCGGGGGTCGCTCTGCTCGTCGGCTGGCGGGGGACGTTCGTCGTCGCAGGTGCGCTCGGGCTCGCCTGGGCGGCGGTCTGGCTGATCGTGACCCGTCGCCTGCGCTTCACCTCGCAGCCCGTGGGCGCCGCAGATGCCGCGGCACCGGTCGGCGAATACGGCCCGATCCTGCGCAACCGCCAGACCTGGGCGATTGCGGTCGCCAAGATCCTGTCCGACGCGACCTGGTGGCTGATGCTCTTCTGGTTGCCCGACTTCTTCCACCGCCAATATGGGCTGAGCGGGGTCGCGCTCGGTGTCCCGCTCGCGATTGCCTATGGTGGCGCTGCGGTCGGCTCGCTGCTCGGCGGCGGCGTGGCGACCCGGTTGCTGAGCCTCGGCTACAGCGTCAACGCCGTCCGCAAGGGCATATTGCTGGTTGCCGCGCTCTGCGTCCTGCCCGTGCCGCTCGTGCTTTACGTCGGCAGTTATCCCGTCACGATCGCGCTGATGGCACTGACGCTCGCCGCGCACCAGGCGTTCTCGACCAACCTGTTCGCGCTGATCGCCGACGTCGTCCCGCAGGACAAGCTCGGCCGGGTCACCGCGTTCGGCTCGTTCAGCGGCAATGTCGGTGGTATGGTGATCGCCAAGGTCGCCGGCCTCGTCCTGACCGCGGGGCTCGGCTACCTGCCGCTGTTCCTGTTCGCCAGCGTCTCATATCTGCTCGCGGTCGGCTGGATCCAGCTGCTGCTGCCGCGGTTGCGCCCGGTCGAGGGGCACTAAAGCTGATACGATGCGCCTGCATCCAGATCTATATACCCATCGGCTGAATGGGATTTAAAAGACGACATCATCTTCGGGAGGGATATCATGATCGATCCACGCCATATGGCGCTGCTGGCCGGCACCGCGCTTGCGACCCTGGCCACGCCGGCATTCGCTCAGGACACGGCCGCGGCGCCGGCAGCCGCGACGCCCAAGGCGGCAACGCCTCCCGCCGACACCGGCGAAGACGTCGTCGTCACCGCGCGCTTTCGCAACGAAAGCCTCCAGTCCGTACCGATCGCGATCACCGCCGTCAGCGGACAGTCGCTCGCCGAACGCCAGTTGAACACGGTCGAGAACATCGCCGCGACGATCCCCGCGGTCGGCTTTCGCAGCGGTGCGTCGAACAAGGACCGGACGATCTTCATTCGCGGCGTCGGCACGATCACCACCTCGCCGGGCGTCGAGCCGTCGGTGTCGACCGTGCTCGACGGCGTCGTCCTCACCCGCCCCGGCCAGTCGACGCTCGACTTGGGCGAGGTCGAGCGGATCGAGGTGCTGCGTGGCCCACAAGGTACGTTGTTCGGCAAGAACGCGTCGGCGGGCGTCGTCAACATCGTCACCCGCAGCCCGACCGACGAATTCCGGATGTTCGGCGAAGCCGGCGTGACGTCGGACGAGGAATACCGGATCAAGGCCGGCATCTCGGGCGCGATCGTGCCCGGCAAGGTCCAGGCGCTGATCGGCGGCCTTTACGACGACTTCAAGGGCAATGTCCGCAACGTTACCCGCAACGACGACGTCAACGGCTATCGGCGCTACGGTGCGCGCGGCAAGCTGGTGATCACGCCGTCGGACGCACTGAAGTTCACGATCATCGGCGACTATCTCAATTCGCACGATACCACCCCGACCAGCGTCTATGCCAGCACCAGCCGGACCGCCTACCCCACCGGCACCGTCACCAACTCGCCCGACCTGGCCGCCGCGCTCACGGCAAGCGGCATCCGCGCGAACGCCAGCAACCGCCGCACGAACAACGATACGATCACCGACGTGCGCGACGAGAATTACGGCGGCTCGTTCACGGGCGACCTCACGCTCGGCGACTATCACCTCACCTCGATCACCGGTTGGCGGCAGTGGCTGAACACGCAACGTCAGGATTATGACAGCGTCGCCGCGCTATCGACCGCCTTCCCGTCGGGTCAGGATACGGGGCGGGTGAACACCAAGCAGTTCTCGGAGGAGCTGCGGCTCACATCGCCCAAGGGCGGGCTGATCGATTACGTGCTCGGCGCCTATTATCTCCACGCCACCACCGACGAGACCTATCAGCGGACGCTGACGTCGCTGGCCGCTGGTGGTGCGCGCAGCACGACGACGGGCATCGCGAACTACGGCATCACCAACGACAATTTCGCGCTGTTCGGCGAGGCCAACGTCAATTTCACCCCGCGCTTCCGTGGTATCGCGGGCTATCGTTCGACCTGGGACAGCCTGGATTTCTACCATGTCCGCACGTCGAGCGCGGATCCCCTCAATACCGGCGCAGCGGCGCTCGATCGCCCCGGCGTGCGCGCCTATCACAATGCCACCGACGGGCTCGATCGGCGTGGCGACAGCTACCGGCTAGGTCTCCAATATGACATCGGCGATCACGCGCAGACCTATTTCACCTATTCGCGCGGCTATAAGGGGCCGGCGTATAACGTGTATTTCAACATGCGGTCGCTCAACGCCACGACGCCGCTCGACGAGGTCCCGCTGCGCCCGGAGACGTCGAACTCCTATGAGGTCGGGTTGAAGGGCAGCACCGCGGACCGCGCGCTCAGCTACAGCCTGGCCGCATTCACGACGAACTTCGACGGGTATCAGGCCAGCTTCAACGACGTCGTCGCCGGCGCGCAGGTCAGCCGCCTGATCAATGCCGGCTCGGTGCGGTCGCGCGGTGCGGAAGCGGACGTGACGCTGCGCCCGACCAAGGGGCTGACGCTCGACATCTCGGCCGCCTATACCGACGCCACGGTGCGCAATTTCCTCTGCCCGCCGGGTGCGCCGACGAGCTGTAACATCGACGGCCAGCCACTCCCCTATGCGCCGAAGATCAAGCTCTATGAGAATGCGGCCTACCGCTTCGCGCTCAGCGACACGCTAGCGCTCGAACTGCAGAGCGACGTGACGTTCAGCAGCAAGGTGCAATATGCGCTGGCGCAGACGCCGAGCACGGTGCAGCCCGCCTATGCGATCTGGAATGCGAGCGTCGCCCTGCTCAGCGACCGGTCGGGCTGGCAGTTGCGCGCCTATGTGAAGAACCTGACGAACACCTCCTATTCGTCGTTCCTCACCGCAGGGACGTTCGCAGGGACGGTCCGGTTTGTCCCGCGTGACGACCAGCGCTATACCGGCCTGCTGCTGCGCAAGGACTTCTGACCGCCACCGGGCGCGGCGGGCCGATTGGACGCGCGGTTCATCCAATCATGCGCGCCGCGGCCTTGCGCGCGGTCGCACCATAGGGGGGCTTCAGGCCAGCCAGTTTGGCGACGTCGAACCGCGCCTGCCGGAAGACCGCGCGGGCATGGCTGAACGTGCGGAACCCGTCTGCGCCGTGATAGGCGCCCATGCCCGACGGGCCGATGCCGCCGAACGGCAGATCCTCCATCGAGACGTGGAGGATCACGTCGTCGAGGCTGACGCCGCCCGACACGGTTCGATCGAGCAACCGGCGACGCTCGCCCGCATCGCTGCCGAAGTGATAAAGGGCTAGCGGCCGGTCGCGGCGATTGATCTGGCCGATTGCGTCGTCGATATCGTCATAGCGACGGATCGGCAGGACCGGACCGAAGATCTCCTCCTGCATCACGATCATGTCGTCGGTCGCGTCGCGGACGATGTGCAGCGGCATCTTGCGCGTATTCGCACCGCTGAGGTCCTCGCCCGCCGGATTGACGATCTCGACCCGCGCACCCTTGGCCCGGGCATCGTCGAGCCAGTCGTTCAGCCGCGCCATGTGGCGGTCGCTGACCAGCGACGTATAGTCCGCGTTGTCGAGCAATGTCGGATACATCGCGCTGGCCGCGGCGGTCAGGCCGGCCACTACGGCAGGCTCGTCGGCGTCGCGGACCAGCATGTAATCGGGCGCGAGACAGATCTGCCCGGCATTCAGCATCTTGCCGAGCACCACCCGCTCGGTCGCGCGCACGATATCCGTCCCCGCACCAATCACCACCGGCGACTTGCCCCCCAGCTCCAGCGTCACGGGGACAAGATTGTCGGCGGCCGCGTGGAGGATATGGCGCCCGATCCCTGTCGCGCCGGTGAAGAGCAGATGATCGAACGGCAGGCTGGCAAACGCCTTGCCGACCTCCGGCCCGCCCCCGACAAAGGCCAGTTCGTCCGCCGCGAAATACCGCCCGACCAGTTCCTCGAACAGCGCACCCGTGACCGGGGTATATTCGCTGGTCTTGACGATCGCCCGGTTGCCGGCCGCGAAGATGCCGGCAAGCGGCGCCATGACGAGGTTGACCGGGAAGTTCCACGGCGCGATCACCCCGACCACGCCCTTGGGCTGATATTCGACCCAGGCCTTCGCCCCGAGCAGCCCGAGTGGGAACTGGACCGAGCGCCGCTCCGGCTTCGCCCAGCGGTCGAGATGCTTGATCGCATGCATGAGAGGCGCGATCGATCCGGCAATGTCGGTGATCATCGACTGCTCGCGGCTCCGGTGCCCGAAATCCTCCGACAGCGCGTCGCAGAACCGTGTGGCGGACTCGCGGAGCATTGCCACGGCCCGTTTGAGCCGGTCCTTGCGGACCGACAGCGGCTCGGGCATCGCCGCCATCGACGCCGCGCGCTGCGCCGCCAGGATCGCCATCATGTCGGTCATCACCATCTCCCATCCGGCGCACCCGCCCGGCCCGGTTCCAATACCAGCGTCATGCCGCCTGCGCCTGCTGCTTCGCAAGCGGGCTGCATACCGCCCATGCGACATCGACGAGATGATAGAGCGGCTCACCCTCCTTCCTGAGATGGGGTCCGCGCGAACTGGCGCTCTGGGGCGGTTATTCCAAGCGTGTCGGAGGCTTGGCGGGACCTGTCGGCGCAATCTATGTGTCGGCGGATGACGCATATGAATGAGAACGACCATGCGGCCGCCACGCCGCCTTGCCATCCGGCCGCGCGTGCAGCCGGCCTCGCGCTCGGTGTGGTGGCCGGTCTTGCGCTGTTTGCCAGGCTCGCGGCGAACCGCGTGGAACGGCGCGTGCCCGCCGACGGAACGTTCATCGATATCGACGGGCGTCGGATGCATTATCTCGAACGCGGTACGGGCCCGGCGATCGTGATGATCCACGGGCTTGGCGGGCAGATGCGCAACTTCGGCTATGCGTTGCTCGACCGACTAAGTGCGGATCACCGCGTGATCCTGATCGACCGCCCCGGCTCCGGCTATTCGGCGCCGATCGCGCAGGCCAATATCCGTGCACAAGCCGCGCATGTCGCGGCGTTCATCACCGCGATGGGGCTCGACCGGCCGCTCGTCGTCGGCCACTCGCTGGGCGGCGCAATCGCGCTCGCGCTTGCGCTCGATCATCCGCAGCAGGTCGGCGGGCTCGCGCTGATCGCACCCTTGACCCAGCCGCTCGCCACCGTGCCGCAGATCGTCGCGACGCGCGCCATCGGTACGCGCGCGATGCGCAGCGCGCTGGCATGGACGGTCGCCACGCCCGCGGCGCTGCTCGCGCGACCCAGCGGCGCGCGCATGGTCTTCGCACCCGATCCGGTACCCGACGATTTCGCGACCCGTGGCGGCGGCGCATTGATCGGTCGCCCATCGGCCTTTGCCGGAGCAGCGGCAGATCTCGCCGCGGCAAACGCCGATCTGCCGGCGATGGTCGCCCGCTATCCCTCACTGTCCATTCCAACCGCGATCCTGTTCGGACGCGACGACGCGGTGCTCGATCCGCTGGCCCACGGCCAGCGTCTCGCCGACGCCTATCCCGCCGCGGCGCTCACGCTGGTCGCGGGCGGCCACATGATCCCCGTGACACGACCCGACGACGTGGTCGCATGGCTCTCGGCGCTGACTAGGCCGAAGTCCTAAGCCTGATGCCCTTCTGAACCGTCAGCCGCGATACCGGGCTTCGACAAGATCAAGTTCACGGACCAGCTTGCGGATCGTCGCACTGCCGATCCGGCGATCGCGCGCGAGATCGACGATCGTGCTGCGTTCCGCCTGGAGCGCGACGAGCTTGAAGTCCCGCTCGATCCGGTCCTGCACCCGCGCGGCCGCGGACGCCTTGGCGGAACCGCTGCGGCTGTCGATCCGGTCGCGATAGATGTCCATCACCCGGCCACCCGCCGCCGCATAGAAATCGCCATCGCCCATCCGTTCGGCCAGCTCATGCTGCGACCGCTCGACCGCGCGGATCGCCGCTTCCGCCGCCGCGACCCGCGCCGCATCCTCTTCCGCGAGCAACGACGGCTCGGGCGGCATCGTCAGGCCGTTGAGGAGGATCGGCAAGCCGACGCTCGCCAGCACCAGCGACACGATGATCACCCCTGCGGCGAGGAATATGGCAAGGTCGCGCGCCGGAAACGCGGTGCCGTCGTCGAGCACCAGCGGGATCGTCAGGACACCTGCAAGCGTGATCGCCCCGCGGACACCCGCCAGCGACATCGCCGCGACCAGCCGCCAGTCCGGGCTGTGGACCGTCACCCCGTCGCGATAGCGTCGGCGCAGCAGCGTCAGCCGCAACGACACCCAGACCCAGACGAACCGCAGGGCGGCGAGCCCGGCGACGATCGCGAGGACATAAGCGGCAAGCCAGCCGGTGCTGTCATGCCCCGTCATCTTGACCGTCGTCCTGGCACCCGCAAGGATCGCCGGCAGCTGTTCGCCGAGCAGCACGAAGATGATGCCGTTGAGCGCGAACTGGATCGTGTCCCACACCGAGTTGCGCCGCATCCGCGTGTTCGGCAGCGCCTGACGCGATATCTCGGCGTAGGTCATCGTCACGCCCGCCGCGACGGCCGCGAGGATCCCCGACGCGTGAAGATGTTCGGCGAGCAGATAGGAACCGAACGGAATCAGCAGGCTGACAAGGATCTGCGACCCCGATTCCTCACCGAACCTCCGCGATACCCATGCTTTGGCGCGCGTGACCGCGAGCGTTAGGCCGACCCCCACGACGATGCCTGCGCCGGCAACCCAGACGAAGTTGAAGGCGGCGGAGGACGGCGAGAAGGATCCGGTCAGCGCCGCGGCGATCGCGAAACGCAGACAGACGAGGCCCGACGCATCGTTCAGCAGCGATTCCCCTTCGAGGATGTGCATCATCCGCTTCGGGATAGGGACGCGCGCGGCGATCGCCGAGACTGCGATAGGATCGGTCGGCGAGACGACTGCGGCAAGCGCGAACGCGACGGCAAGCGGCATGGCCGGGATCATCCAGTGGATGAACAGCCCCATGCCGATCACCGTGATCAGCACCAGCCCCAGCGCCAGTTCGACCACGGTCGAAATGTCCTTGAGCAGCTCGTCTTTGGGGATCCGCCAGCCATCGAGGAACAACAACGGTGGCAGGAACAGCAGCAGGAAGAGTTCGGGATCGAGCGCGACCCGGTACGACGTCGACAAACCGATGACCGCACCGAGCATGATCTGCACCAGAGGCGTCGGCACCGGCACGGGGAGCATTCGCGAAATGGACCCGCTCAGGACGACCGCGAGCAGGAGGAACAGAACGATCGATACAGCTTCCAAAAGATACTCCCGCTTGGCGTCGGGTCCTTCCTAACCGGCACACGCCACAAACGACACCCCCTTGGACCGAACGATCGTCAGTCGACCGTCACGAGGCCGGCGGCAAAGGCAATCCGAAGCGCCTCGGACAGGCTCCGCACGCCGAGCTTGTCCATCAGATTGGCGCGGTAAATCTCGACGGTCCGCGGGCTCAGGCTCAGCGCATGCGCGATCACCTTGTTCGGCTGGCCGTCGATCAGTCCCATCAGTACGTCGGTCTCGCGCATCGAGAGCCGCGCGATCCGCTGACGCGCCGCCTGGGTCCGGTCCGCGGCCGCGGTTTCGGTTTCGAGCCGCGCAAAACCTTCGTCGACCGTGCGCAGCAGGATGTGCGGATCGCACGGCTTCTCCAGAAACTCGAGCGCGCCCGCCTTCATCGCCTCGACGGCGAGCTGCACGTCGCCCTGCCCGGTCAGGATGATCGGCGCGAAATGCGGTGCGAACGGCACAAGCTTTCGCAACACCTCGAGCCCGGTGGTTCCGGGCATGTGATGGTCGAGCAGCACGATACCCGGGTCGAGGCTGCTGAGCTCGTCCAGAAACGCATCCCCGGAGCGAAAGCCGCGGATCAACAGGTTCGGACGGGTCGACAGCAGCCCCTGCACCGATGCACGGACGGCGTCGTCATCGTCGACGACATAGACGGTACGCATCCAGACATCCTTTCACGGCTTATTCCAAACAGACATGCGGCACGGTGAAGCGAAAGCAGGCGCCACCGCCCGGGGCGTTGAAGCCGACCAGCTCCCCGCCATGCGCTTCGACGATCCGGCGGCAGATCGACAGGCCGAAGCCCATGCCCCCCTCCCCCTTCGATGACGTGAAGGGCGTGAACATCCGCGACAGGATCGCATCGGGCAAGCCGGGACCATTGTCGCAGATGCTGATCTCGACGAGCGCCGCTTTGTTCAACCGCGCCTCGATGAGGACGCCGCGCGCGCCGTCGGGCGATGTCGCCAACGCCTCGAACGCGTTGCGGAGCAGGTTGACGACCACCTGCTGCACCTGGATCCGATCCGCGAGCATGAAGTCGGCGTCGGGGGACAGCGCGAAGCTCAGCTCGATATCGGCATGCTGTCCGCCGGACGTCAGCAACGTGACGGCCTCACGCAGTGTCGCCTCCACGGGCTCGATCCGCATCTCGGACTCGCGCTTGGCGATGAACTCGCGAAGCCGGTGGATGATGTCGCCTGCCCGCAGGGCCTGCGCGTTCGCCGATATCAACGTGGCCTTGAGCCGGTCGCCATCCATGCCGGCGCCGCTGTCGAGGAGCAATTCGGCGGTCGTGACGAAGTTCGCGATCGCAGCGAGCGGCTGGTTGAGTTCATGCGCGAGCGCCGCAGCCATTTCGCCGACCGCGTTCAACCGGATGACCTGCATCAATTCCCGCCGGACGAGGCTCAGCCGCTCTTCCGCGGCGATCCGTTCCGAAATGTCACGGACGAACCCCGTCAGCACGCGTTCGCCGTCGACCAGTGCCTCGCCGACATGCAGTTCTACCGGGAAGCTGCTCCCGTCCGCGCGCCGCGCGGTGGTAAGCCGGCCATGACCAACGCCACGCCGATCGCCCGAGGCCGGATAACGCCGTAAATACCCCTGCTGCCACGCCTCGCGCTCGCCCGGGATCAGGGTCTGCACGTTCAATCCGATCGCCTCGGCAGCGCTATAGCCGAAGATGAGTTCGGCGGCGGCGCTGAAGGAGCGGATGGCGCCGGCCTCGTCGATCACGATCATCGCATCGGGCACGGTTTCAAGGATCGACCGCAATTGCGCCTCGCGCACGCGAAGCGCCGCCTCGCGCTCCTCGTGCCGCGTTATGTCCAGCGTGATCCCCGTCGTCCGGATCATGACGCCGGCCTGATCATAGAAGCACCGGGCAGAGCCCTCGAGAAAGCGCTGCGTGCCGTTGGGCAATCTGAGCCGATAGGTGAAGCTGATGCGGGGTGCGCGCTTGCCGACGGTTTCGGCGATCGTACGTTCGACCTCCGCCAGATCGTCCGGATCGATCAGCGCCGCCCAGCTCGGATAATCATGCAGGCTTCCCGCCGGCAGCCCCAGACGCTGCTCGGACCCTGCGGTCCAGGTCAGTGCCCCGGTCGCGACCTCCCATTCGAAGACCCCGACCTCGTGCGCGCTGCTGGCGAGCGCGAGACGCTCCTCGCTCTTGCGCAGCGCGGCCTCGATCTCGAGCCGCGTGCTGATATCGGTCATCGACAGGACAAGGGCCGGCGCACGGGCGAGCTTCTCGACCCTGCGCGCCTGCTCGATCACGTGCACCGCACTGCCGTCGCGGCGGCGCTCGATCAGTTCACGCTCGCCATCGGCATGCGGGCAGCCCGTCGCCAAGCTGCCGTCGGCGGTGCACGACGCGAGCAGTACATGCTTCTGCCTGCCGAGCGCCTCGTGCGCACGCCACCCGTATAATTCCTCGCACCCGCGCGACCAGTGGATGATCCGGTCATCGGTATCGACCAGCGCCATCGGTGCGGCGTTCAATGCCTGGGTCAGCTCGGACAAAGCGGCGCGGTGGCGTGCTCCGCTACGTACCGTCCAGGTGACGAGCGCGCTGACCACCACGAAGTTCAGCGTAACGGTCATCAGTTCGCCCCAGACCGCAGACACCCCGGCAAGCTCGATGCTCGCCATTTCCACGAGCGGCGCTAGCACCGGTACGACCAGCAGCAGCGGCAGAACAAGTCGCAACATGTGCCATTCGGGCGACCAGGCACCGGGCTCGTCCAGAATATCACTTCGCCAGGCAAGTACCGCCAGGGCCAGCAGCATCGCGCCGATCGCGGATGGCAGGGACGTCGACGACAGATGCCACCCGGTCGCATGCAGGGCCGGGAGCATCGGGATCAACAATAAGGCTGTGCTTGCAGTCACCAAACTGCCGCCTGCGAGTGCCGCCGCCAGCCGTCCATAGGAGCGGGTATTTGCCGCGGCTGCGCCGATCGCGACGGGCAATGCGACGAGTATGAGATCGGCGACAATGCCCGGCCCCGTCATCGCGCGATCAAAGGCTGTCCGGACATCGTCCGCAAACAGCCACCCATCGATTCCATGGCTCCCGGCCGGCAGGACCAGTTGGACGAACAGGCGCTCAAGACCAATGGCGATCGGCACGGCGAGCAGCGGCATGGCCCGGCGACTGGAATGTCCGCGTGACAATATCAGGGTCGCCGCCGCCATGCAGGCAAAGGCAATGCAGCCGAACGGCGGCATTGGCTCGACCAAACCGAACGTCGTCAGCACGGGAATCCGCAGCATTCACCCGATCATCGGGACCGTCGCACACGCAAAGACAGCCGCGATGCACAACCCGGCCACAGTACGGCCCGGCTGGCTCATTGTCGAAACGGAATCGTCTTGCGTTGAAGTCTCCATGCTATCTGGCAAGTATATGCCAATACTGTATTATTACCTAGCTTATTGGCAAATATATTGACCCATAATGATGGCCAGTTCCACCATTATGGTCAGCTGTGAAAATGCGTCCATCCCGCGACTTCGGAACGACGGGGCGACCCGTCCAAAGATAGGCCGGCGCGCCTAAGCATCGGTAAACGTCACCAAATATCAGTCCGCGCCCTGGCGCCGCGGTCGCCTCAAACCGGCACCCTGCCCCTTTGACGACGATCAATGCCGCGGGTCGCCATGACGGGCAGAGCGATGACCGGAGGAGCCGGCATGACGGACGGGCACGGCACGAAGCAGGACGGCAAGGCGCAGCGCGTCGATCGGGCATCACGCGACGGCGAGTCATCCCCGGTTCCAGCGTGTCGTCACTGGCATGTCATCCGCGACGACGATCTCGCGGAGCTGCTGTCCGCGCATGCCGACCTGCGCAGCCTGTGCAGCATTCTGGAACATTGCGCCGACTGCTTGCCCGTCAGGCCCTCGGCACGTGATGCGGACTGGATCTGTGCGCGACTGGCCTTGATGACCGAACGGTGCGACGATGGCCTCGAGCCGACGCTCGACACGCTGTTCCGGCGAACCCCGTCACAGCCGCTGATCGGCGTGTTGCTCGATCATGTCGCCGCGCACCGCGCGACCGACGCCGTCTATGCGCAGGATCTCATCGTCGCGCTTGATCCGCGCTCGATCGAGGCTGACCGGTTCGCGCCCGACATGCTCGGCTATATGCTGCGATGCTTCTTCGACGGCTGCCGCCGTGCCACCGACTTCACCGAGCTGGCGATCCTGACCCTGGGGCATGCCCGCCTCACGCGCGCCGCCAGGATGCGGCTGACCGACAGCCTGGCGCGTAGCGTTTCACCCTGAGCGCAGCTTGCTGTCGCTCCCGGCGTCGCTATGCCGGATCGGCGCGCGCCGCGAGAGCGTCGCGGTCGACAATGGTGATGGCTCTTCCGCCGGGCAAGCCGATGACGCCGCGAGTCTTCAGCTGCGTCATCTGCCGGCTGACGGTTTCGATCGTCAAACCCAATATGTCGGCGATCTGACCCCGCGAAAGCGGGAGGTCGAACGTGACCGGCCCGCGGGGCGTTCCCCTGCAACCGGTCGCCGCGGCACGGGTCGCCATATCGACGAGAAACCCCGCGACCTTCTCGCTCGCCGACTTGCGCGCGAGCGTCAGCATGCGCGATCGTGCCTCGTCGAGCGCGGCAAGCGTGCGTTGCAGCAGCAACCGCTCCATTCGCGCATGATCGGTCAGGACGCGCTCGAACGACGCCCGCGGAAAGATGCACACTTCCGCGTCGGTCAGCGCCGACACGTTGAAATCCGCCTGCCCGGGATAGGGCTGCCCGACAAAATCGGCGGGGTATAGGAGCCCGACGATCTGCTCGCGGCCGTCACCGCTCGATGCGACGAGCTTGAGCACGCCCGACAGCAGATTGGCGCACAGGATATTGTCCTCGCCCGCCCAGATCAGCGTCTCGCCACGCCGCACGATCCGCCGCCGACCCAGGGTATTGAGCGCATGTAGTTCGCTATTGGTCAGGCTGCCGCACAGCGACTGATCGCGGACCGCACAGTCGACGCAGATGGTTGCAGCAAGCATGACGGGAGATATAGCGCCCGGTCGCCGAATTGACCGCATCAATTCGGCGCCGACTGGTCAATATCGCCGGACGGGCCGGTCAGGATATGTTGCGCGACACTGTCTACGGCATGTCCGGTACGTCGATCTCGTCATCGGCCGGCAACGAGAATTCATGCCACATGCCGTTCAGCACTCCGAAGCCCAGCGCAAGGCCGAGGCCCAATACCCAACTGAAATACCACATTATCTATCGTCCTTGCCGCACGGAGTGATCAGTAGAAATCGGGATTGGTCGCGACCTCGTGCGCGGTGACGCGGCCCCACATCAGCTTGAAGGCCCATGCGGTGTAGGCGAGGACGATCGGCAGGAAGACGACGGTGACGAACAGCATGATCCCGAGTGTCTTTTCGGACGATGACGCATTCCAGACCGTCAGGCTCGAATGCGCATCGATGCTGGACGGCAGGATGTAGGGAAACATCGACAGCCCGACGGTCGCGATGATCCCCACCGCCGATGCCGAGGATCCCGCAAATGCCGCACTCTCGATCCGTCGGCGTATCCCGATCAGCGCGACCACCGCGCCGCCGAATCCCAGCAGCGGGGCGATCATCATCCAGGGATGGAGTGCATAGTTCGCCAGCCACGCGCCCGCAGCGATTTCGCTCGTCGTGCGCAGCGGATTGGACGGCCCCGCCGCATCGATGGCCCCGACGATGCGAAACCCGATATCGGTCCAGGCGACGAACGCCCAGCCGGCCGCGAACAGGACCAGCGACAGGATCGCGGCCAATGTCCCGAACCGCGTCGCGCGGTCATGGACCGGGCCATGCTCGACCTTGATCGCCAGCCACGCACTGCCGTGCAGGACCAGCATCGCGACAGACAACAGGCCGCAGATCAGTGTGAAGGGCGTGAACAGCCCGAGGAAACTGCCGTCGAAAAAGGCGCGCAGATCGCTGTCCAGCCGGAACGGCGCCCCAGACAGGACATTGCCGACCGCGACCCCGAAGACGAGCGCCGGCACGACGCCCCCGACGAACAGCGCCCAGTCCCATCCGGACCGCCACCGCGGATCCGCCGCTTCGACCGGTATTTGAACCCGACCGGTCGCAGGATCAGCGCCGCGAGCACGAGGAACATCGCGAGGTAGAAACCGGAAAAGCTGACCGCATAGACGAACGGCCAGGCGGCAAAGATCGCGCCGCCACCCAGGATGAACCAGACCTGGTTCCCCTCCCAGGTCGGACCGACCGAGTTGATCACCATCCGGCGCTCGGAATCGGTCCGTGCGACGAACGGCAGAAGCGTGGCGACCCCGAGGTCGAACCCGTCGGTCAGCGCAAAGGCGATGAGCAACACCCCCATCAGCCCCCACCACAATATGCGCAGCGTCTCATAGTCGAACATCGGATCGTGCCTTTCGGATCAGGCGAAAAGGGGTCAGGCGGGGATCGGGTCAGCAGCAACGGGGCGCGCGGCACCGCGCCCTGCCGGTCCGGCATCGGGCACCGGATAGGCATCCTCGTCATGCTCGAACGGCCCCTTGCGGATCGTCGCGAGGATCAGACGGACCTCGATGACCGCGAGCGTCCCGTAGATTGCGGTGAAACCGATGATCGTCGTCCACAGCACGCCGCGCGTCAGCGAGGATGCGGCGAGGAAGGTCGGCAGCACGCCTTCGATCGCCCAGGGCTGGCGGCCGATCTCGGCAAGCATCCAGCCCAGCTCGATCGCAATCCAGGGCAAGGGGATCGCGAGCACCGCGAGTTTCAGGAACCACCGCGTCTGCGTGTGCAGGCGGAGCGACGTCAGGACGAACGCCGCACCGAACAGCGCGATCATCAGGACCCCGATCGCGGCCATGATCCGGAAGCTCCAGAACATGAGCGGCACGTTCGGCACCACGTCCCATGCCGTCGTGGCGATCAGCGCGGGGCTGGCAGTGCGCGGATCCGCGACATGCCGCTTGAGCAACAGGGCGTAGCCCAGGTCACGCTTGTGCGCCTCGAACCGTGCGCGTTGTACGACGTTGGCAGGGTCGGTCTTGAGCCGTTCGACCGCGTCATAGGCGACCACGCCCGACGTGATCCGCTCCTGCGCCTTGAGCACCAGTTCGGACATGCCGGTGACGGTACCGTCGAGGCTGCGCGTCGCGATCAGCCCGAGGACCCAGGGGATCTGAACCTCGTACCGGGTTTCACGGGCGGCGACGTCGGGTACGCCGAACAGCGTCAGACCGGCCGGCGCCGGTGCCGTGTGCCAGGCCGCCTCGATCGCGGCGAGCTTCATCTTCTGGTTGTCGGTCAGGGCATAGCCGCTCTCGTCACCCAGCACGACGACCGACAGCGACGCGGCCAGGCCAAAGGCTGCCGCCACCGTCATCGATCGCCGTGCCACGCCCTTGTAGCGGTCGGTCAGCAACCAGAAGGCGCTGATCCCGAGCACGACCACCGCCGCGCAGACATAGCCCGCGCTGACCGTGTGGACGAACTTGGCCTGCGCGATCGGGTTGAACAGGACGGCGCCGAAATCGGTCACCTCCATCCGCATCGTTTCCGGATTGAACTTTGCACCAACCGGATTCTGCATCCAGCCGTTCGCGATCAGGATCCACAGCGCGGACAGGTTGGTGCCGAGCGCCACCATGGCCGTGACGAGCAGATGCCCGAGCTTCGACAGTCGCCCCCAGCCGAAGAACATGATGCCGACGAACGTCGCTTCGAGGAAGAACGCCATCAGCCCCTCGATCGCGAGCGGCGCGCCGAATATGTCCCCGACATAATGCGAGAAATACGACCAGTTCGTGCCGAACTGGAATTCCATCGTCAGCCCGGTGGCCACCCCCAGCACGAAGTTGATCGCGAAGATCCGCCCCCAGAAGCGCGTGATCACGCGCCAGATCGGCCGGTTCGTCATGACATAGACCGATTCCATGATGACGAGCATCATCGACAGGCCCAGCGTCAGCGGCACGAAGAGAAAATGATAGAGCGCGGTGAGCGCAAACTGCAGCCGCGACAGGTCGATGACCCCGAGGTCCATGGAACGGTCTCCTCCCCGGCGAACATGCCGGTTTGGTCGGGGCGTAAGTGGCGCGGCCGACCAGAACATTGACCGCGGTCAAAGACCAGACGAACGGCAATACGCGACAAGCCTGTCCATGACGGCACTATCTTCGAGCGACCTCGCATCCTCCGACCGGACGCCCCGCGCGCGTCGCCAGTGGCTCAAGACCATCGCCCAGGGCGGTCGCCGCGGCGATGCGGCGGCGGCGTGGCTCATGCTCGACAGCGTTGCCGCAATCGGCTTTGCCGGCGGCCTGGCGGGGGCGATCGTCGCGGTTCCGGCCGGTGCCGCCGCGGTCCTGCCCTGGGCAATGCTCGTCGTCCTGTCCGGCGGCCTTCGCGGTCTCGTCGTCATGCTCGCGACGCGCACGGGCGCCCGCCAGGCCGAAGACGTCAAGGTGACGTTGCGTCGCCGGATCGTCGCGTCGGCGCTGCACCGCGACCCCGGTGCGCCGACGACCACGGGTGTCCTGATGGCCGCGGTGGTGGACGAGGTGGACGCGCTCGACGGTTATATCGCGCGTTTCCTGCCCGCGCGCAAAGCGGGCGCCGTCGCACCCTTCCTGATCCTGCTCGCGACCGCGTTGGCCAGCCCCGTCGCCGCGGGCATCCTGGTCGTGACGCTCATACCGTTCATCGTCGCGATGGCGCTTGCGGGGGGTGCGGCCGCGGACAAATCCCGGCGCCAGTTCACCGCGCTGGCTCGGCTGACCGGGCGGTTCGCGGACCGGGTGCGGGCGCTGCCGGTCGTCCTTGCGTTCGACGCCGAGGACCGCGAGGCGCGCGCGCTCGGGGTTGCAGCGGACGATCTGGCGGCGCGGACGATGGGCGTGCTGCGCGTCGCCTTCCTGTCCTCGGGCGCGCTGGAGTTCTTCGCTGCACTCTCGGTCGCGCTGGTCGCGGTCTATTGCGGGTTCAACCTGCTCCACCTCCTGCCCTTCCCGGTGCCAGAGCAGCTGGATCTCGGCCGCGCCTTCTTCGTCCTCGCGCTCGCACCCGAATTCTACGCACCGATGCGACGTCTCGCCGCCGCCTATCACGATAAGCAGGCGGCCGAGACCGCGGCGGATCGCCTGATCGCCCTCCCCGCGCCCACTCCCGTCTCTACCATGCCCGCGTCGCTGCCACCGACACCACGCGCTCTGCGCCCCGATCTGCCCGCTCTGCCCGCACTGGCGTTCAGGTCGGTCGCGATCCGCTATCCCGACACGGAACGGGACGCCGTGTCCGACCTGTCGTTCGACGTTCCGTCCGGCCGCATCGTCGTGCTGATCGGACCATCGGGCAGCGGCAAGACCAGCGCGTTGCACCTGCTGCTCGGCCTCGCGCCGCTGGTCGCGGGCGATGTCCTGATCGACGGCCATCGGCTCCCACCCGGCGGTTCGCTCGCGCCGTCCGCATCCTGGGCTGGCCAGCATCCGTTGATCATCGCCGGCACGATCCGCGAAAACCTGCGCCTCGCCTGCCCCGACGCCACCGACGATGCGATCGACCGCGCCGTGGTGCAGGCCGGTCTTCGGCCGATGCTGATGGCACGCGGCGGCGGTCGGATGGCGGCCGGTCTCGACACGCGGCTCGATGCGCGCGGCGGCGGGCTGTCCGGTGGCGAACGGCGGCGGCTTGCCCTGGCGCGTGCCATGCTCAAGCCGGCACCGATCCTGCTGCTCGACGAGCCGACGGCGCATCTCGATGCGCTGTCGGAGATCGCGCTGGTGACGACGATCGCGGCCGCCTGTCGCGGCCGGACGACGCTGATCGCGACTCATAGCGACCGCCTGGCCGGCATTGCCGATCACGTGGTCCGGCTTGGAGACCCCGCGTGACCGGTCCACTCGACAGGTTGCTCGCGCAGGAGCGACGTGCGCAGCGCGCACTTCTCACACGCGCCGCGCTGCTCGCCGCAATCGTCGCGGCAGCGTCGGTCCTGCTGCTCGGGCTGTCGGGATGGTTCATCACCGCCGCCGCGATCGCCGGTCTGGCGGGCCCGGCCGCAGCGCTCGCGTTCAACTACATGCTGCCGAGCGCGGGGATCCGGCTTCTCGCCATCCTGCGGACCGGCGCACGTTACGGCGAGCGCCTCGCCAGCCACGAGGCGGCGTTCGGCGCGCTCGCGCGGATACGCCCGGCCATCTTCCGCGCGCTCGCAGCACAGCCTGCTGGTACCGCGCTCGCCTTCGGGACGGGCGAGGCGACCGCCCGGCTGATCGGCGACGTCGATGCTATGGAGATGCAGTTCGTACGCCAGTCCGCGCCCTGGGGCGTCGTCGCCGCGCTGATCACGGGGCTCGGGCTCGTATCGCTGGGCGGCGTCGCTGTCTCGATCGCCACCGCGTGGTGCATGGCGGTGCTCCTGATCGTTGCCGACCTGCTTGCCCGTCGTAGCGCGCCGCTCGGCCAGGCGGTGCAATATGCTGCCGGGGCGCTTCGCGAGACGTTCGCGGGCCTTGCCGATGCCGCCCCCGAACTGCGATGCTTCGGGCTCGAGCCCTGGGCCGCTGCGCTGGTCGACGATCGAAGTCGTGCGCTCGCCGCCGCGCAGCGTGCGCAGGCAGAAGCCGCCGGATGGCTGGATCTGCTGCACGCGACGGCCGTCGGTATCGCCGCCGCCACCGCCGCGATCCTGTCGGCAGGATCGGGGGCGCCACGGGCTGCACTGGCGGCGCTGGCAGCGGCGATGACGATCGACGCGGGCACGCCCGTGTTGCGCGCGATGATCGAGCGGGGCCGCATGCGCGCGGCACGCGACCGGCTCGACGATATCCTGGAAACCCACGGGAGTACAGACACTTACCCGGAGGATACATATCCGCGCGCTTTGCCGAACACGACCGGTCCTAGCCGTAGCGCATTGCACTTCGTCCTGCCGGCGGGGACGTGTCACGTGCGGCGGGGCGATCGGGTCGCGCTGACCGGCCCCTCGGGGATCGGCAAGACGACGCTCGTGGAAAAGATGCTGTCGTTGCGGCCGAGCGCGCTCGGCGAGATATGGCTGGACGGAGATGATATCGGCCTGATCCCGGCAGAGATATCGCGGCGCAGCTTCGCCTGGGCACCACAGGATGCCGCGCTGCTGTCGGGGACGGTGCGCGACAATCTGATGCTGGCCAACCCGGATGCCGACGATGCGACCTTGTGGCGGGCGCTGCACGACGCGGTGCTCGACGATCGGGTTCGCGCGCTCGATCAAGGGCTCGACGCGTGGGTTGGTGAAAACGGCGCACGGCTGTCGGGCGGGGAGCGACGCCGTCTCGCGGTGGCGCGTGCCTATTGCTCGCTCGCGCCGTGGCTCGTGCTCGACGAGCCGAGCGAGGGGCTGGACGGCACGACCGAAAAGCTGCTCGCGGTCCGACTGGCGCAGCGCCTCGACACGACCGGACAGGGGCTGATCCTCGTGAGCCACCGCCCGGCGCTTGTCGCCCTCTGCCCCCGGCGTTTCGACCTGACACAGGCGGGATCGGACCAGCGTAGCGCCGCCTAGCACCGGCTCCGGACGCTGTCGCTCAGCCCGCCGCGGCCCGCGCGAGCTGCGCCCGATCGAGGATGATGACGCCGCGCCCGCCCGGCAGGGCGACGACCCCGCGGCGCTTCAGGGATGTCATCTGCCGGCTGACGGTCTCGATCGTCATCCCCAGCAGTGCGCCGACCTCCGACCGGCTCATCGGCAGGTCGAAGCGGGCCGGGTCCGGCTGACCCATCCGCCGTGCCATTTCCAGCAGGAACGTGGCGATCCGCGCGCCCGCGGCCTTGCGTCCCAGCATCAACATCCACATCCGCGCGTCGTCGAGCGCACCGAGCGCGCGGTGCAGCAACAGGCGTTCCATCGCCGGATGCGCGTCGAGCATGCGTTGCAGCGCTGCACGCGGGTACACGCAGAGCTCCGCATCGGTGATCACCCGGATCGTCTCGTTCGCGGTGTCGGCAAACAGGTCGCCGACGAAATCTCCGGCAAAGGCGAGGCCGACAATGTGTTCGCGACCCTGGGGCCCCGTGCGCATCGCCTTGAGCACGCCCGACACGACGGTGGCGCAGATTGTATTCGGATCCCCGCTCCAGACCAGCACCTGCCCTGCCGGCATCGTCCGCCGTCGGCCGATCCCGTGCAGCGCGACCAGGCCCGCGTCTTCGAGCGTCGCACATAGCGCATCGTCGCGTACGTTGCGGGCGGCACAGCGCGGCGGCAGCGTCACGACCGCCCCGCCAACCGCGCTAGACCGCATGGCTGAAGCGTGCCGACGCGGGCTGCCGGTAGGCGTCCAGGCTGCGCGCAATGACGCGCGCATAGGGAAGCGCGTCTTCGCTCAGGCGGAGCACATTCCCCTCCCAGGCGATCAGCCCGTACCGTTCGAACGGCGTCAGTCGCCTGCGGATGTCCGCCCCGTCACTCAGTGCGGTCAGGTCGGTCGTGCCCCGGGTCAGGATCGTCTCGATCGCCCGGCCGCGCAGCCTGTCTTCGGGGCTGCGCCGCAGCCCGCGACAGGTTGCAAGGGCTCCGGCTTCGATCCGCATGCCGTAGCGCCCCGTATTCTTCTCGGTCTGCAGGATCTTGTCGGGAAAGTCGCTGATCGCGCTGGCCCCAAGACCGATCAGGATCTCCGCCGGGTCTTCGGTGAAACCCTGGAAGTTGCGGCGCAGGCCGCCGCTCGCCGCCGCCTGCGCGAGCGCATCGCCCGGTCGGGCGAAATGGTCGAACCCGACCGGATCATAGCCGGCATCGACCAGCATGCGATGCGCCAGGGCCGCCTGCGCAAAGCGCTCCGCCGTCCCCGCCAGCCCGTCCGCGACGATACGTCTCTGGCGCGGTACGAGGTGCGGGACGTGCGCATAGCCGAACACCGCGAGCCGGTCGGGCCCCATCGCGATGCTCTCGACGATGCTGGCGCGCAGGCTTTGCTCGGACTGTTGCGGCAGGCCATACATGAGATCGAAATTGATCGACCCGACACCGGCATCGCGCAGGAGCGCTGTCGTGCGACGGATATCCTCCGACGGCTGCACGCGCCCGATCGCCGCCTGGACCTGCGGGTCGAGCGTCTGGACGCCGAGGCTGACCCGCGACACCCCTGCTCGCCCGATCACCCCCGCCCAGTCGCGGTCGAAGCCACGCGGATCGACCTCGACCGATAGTATCGCATCGGTGCAGTCGAACGCCGTCCTGACGCGTTCGACCAGCCGGAGAAAAGCCGCCGGCGGAATCGCGTTCGGACTGCCGCCGCCGAATGCGATCCGTCCCACGCGGATGCCAGTTACCTGCTGCGCGACGAGTGCGATCTCGCGTTCGAGCCGTTCGACATAGGTGGCGAGCCGCGCGGCGCGGTTCGCCGCCCCCGTGTTGCATCCGCAATACCAGCAGATGTCCCGGCAATAGGGGATGTGCAGATACAGCGAAACGACCGTCCCCGGCGCGATCGCCGCCAGCGCCTCCTTCATGTCGGCCGGACCGACATCGTCGCCGAACTCGGCAGCGGTCGGATAGCTTGTATAGCGCGGCACGGGTGTCGCGAGCAGTTCGGGGTGATAGGTCCACATGCGATGATGGGTGCGATGTCCCCTTCGACTGGTCTTTGATCGGCATCAAATCCGCGTTTGGCCGTGATCAACGCCCCCGCCTCGCCGCACGCCTAGCTCGAGCGCATCTCAATCAGGAGTCGGGCAATGAAGCATCTTTCCATCGGCGTAGTTCTAGCCGCCGCCGGCCTCGGCATCGCCACGCCGGCCATGGCGCAGGACCCGGCACCGCGCACCGGTATCAAGGCCGGCGACGTGCTCGTCCGCCTGCGCGCGATCCTCGTCGCCCCGAACGAACGCTCGGGCGGGATCCTCCCGACCTTTCCCGGCGAGCGCGTCAGCGTCGACAACAGCGCGATGCCCGAGGTCGACGTCACCTATATGGCCACCGACCAGATCGGCTTCGAACTGATCGCCGCGACGACCAAGCACAGCGCCAGCGGGCGTAGCGGGACGACCGGATCGATCGGCAAGCTGGCCTCGACCTGGGTGCTGCCCCCGACGCTGACCGCGCAATATCACCTCAACCCACGCGGCTCGATCCGTCCCTATGTCGGGGCCGGACTGAACTACACGATGTTCTGGAACGAGGATGCCTCGGCGGGTCTCGAAAAGGCGGTCGGACGGACGCGGGTACGTATGAAGGACAGCTTCGGCTGGGCGGCGCAGGCGGGGGTCGACGTCGACATCACGCCGAAGGTCTTTCTCAACCTCGACGTCAAATATATCGACATCGACACGAGCGCCCGCCTGCGCACGACGGCAATCGGTACGCAGAACGTGAAGATCAATCTTGATCCGCTCGTCTTCGGCGTCGGTCTAGGCCTGAGGCTCTAATCCCGCGGCCGAACTGGACCGCGGGCCATCGCGCCCGCGGTCCTAGTCGTCGAACGCCGCGACCGAGACGCGGGTGCCGCGCAGGAACGCGTCGGCGACGAGCGTGAAGGGGGTCGTGTCGACCTCGCTGCGCCCGTCACGGACCAAGGCGGCGAAACGCGCGTAGAGCCCGGCATATTCGGCATCGTCATGCTCGCTGCTGCCCTCGGGCAGGGTCAGCACGGCGCCGCCCCTGGCGAGACGGAGCGTGCCGGCATCGGTTTGCACGACGATATCCCAGCTTTGCGGGCCGGTCTGACGCCAGTCGAGATCCATCGTGATCGGCGTGCCCGACGCGCTGCGAAAGGCAAGATCGGCAGCAATGGGCGCGGCACGATTGGCCGGAGTCGACAGCGTCGCGGACGCGAGGAAGAACGGCTCGGGCAGGATCTCCGTCGCGATCGACAAGGCATTGATGCCCGGATCGAACACGCCAAGCCCGCCCGGCTCCCAGATCCACGCCTGGCCGGGATGCCAGACGCGGACGTCCTCGCGCCAGATTATCGACACGCGGTCGATGCGACGGTCGGCCAGCCAGGCCTTGGCGGGTGCGACACCCGCCGCGAACCGCGAATGCCAGCCGGCGAACAGCGTCGCGCCGGTCTGTGCTGCCTGGGCCTCGAGCGCGGCGACCTCGGCGAGTGTCGCGCCCGGCGGCTTTTCGAGGAACACGTGCAGGCGCTTTTCGAGCGCCATCGTGGCGAGCGAATAGCGCACCTGCGGCGGCGTGCAGAGAGCGATCGCGTCGATCGCCGGACCGTCGGCGAGCAGCGCCTCCAGCGACCTGAAGTTGGCGACGCCCTCGACGCCCGGATCCCGCGGGCTGACGCTGGCGACGAGCTCGAATTCGGCGTTGCCGGCGATCGACGGGAGATGCTGGTCGCGCGCGATCTTGCCCATGCCGACGACGGCGATGCGAATGGCTGCCACGCTCAGAGCGCCTTTACCGCGACCGACCGCGGCGCGGCCCTGGTCAGCGTGTTACGCAGCGGCAGCGTGAAGGGCGCGGCCTCGATCTCGAACACGTCGCCTGCGCGCGTCGTCACGCCCTCGGCGAACGACAGCGTCGCGGTCCCGAAGAAATGGACATGGATGTCGCCCGGGCGGCGGAACAGATCATATTTGAAATGATGCGCCTCGAGATTGGCGATGCTGTGCGACATGTTCGCCTCGCCCGACAGGAATGGCTTCTCCCACAGGACGGCGCCGTCGCGGTGGATCCGGCTCATTCCCTCGACATGCTCGGGCGGCGTGCCGACCAGCAGCTCAGGGCCGAGCGACGCCTGGCGCAGCTTGGAATGCGCGAGCCACAGATAATTGTGCCGCTCGGTCACGTGATCGCTGAACTCGTTGGCCAGACACAGGCCGAGCCGGAACGGCGTGCCGTCAGCCCCGATCAGGTAGATCCCGGCAAGCTCGGGCTCCTCGCCGCCATCCTCCGCAAAGTCCGGCATCTCTAGCGCTGCACCCGGCGCGACGAGACCCGAACCGTCCCCCTTATAGAACCATTCGGGCTGCTGGCCGTGCTCGCCCGGCCCCGGCTTGCCGCGCTCGACGCCCTCCAGGAACATCCGCATCGAATCGGTCTGCTTTTCGGCATCCGCCGCGGCGCGGTGCATCTTGTCGCGGCCCTCGGCCGAGCCGAGATGCGTCAGCCCGGTACCCGTCATGACAACATGCGCCGGGTCGACATGATCGATCGGCGACATCACACGACCGGCCGCCAATTCGGCCGCGATGTCGACGCTGGCGCCCGTGCCGCAGGCCGCGACCGTCGCGGCAAGATCAAGACCCTCCGCGATCGCGCGCTCGGCAAGCGCACGGACGCTATCTACGCCGGTAACGAAAGCCGCCCCGGCGCTGGTGGCCGCGATTACCGATCGCGTGCCGTCGACGCCAACATGCTGCAACAGGCGCAAGCTCATCATCCTCTACTTTCCAGGTGCCGCTGTTACGGTTCGCCCGGACGTCATCATGCAGGGAATTGGCGGGTCAACCGGCGACGACGCCGTCGATCAGCCGCGGCGCGTCCGTGTCGTCACGCACGCAGGCGGGCAGCAATTCCGGCAGCAGGTTCTGGTAGGATACCGGCCGCAGGAAGCGGTCGATCGCCAGGCTGCCGACCGAGGTCGTGCGACCGTCCGACGTCGCCGGGAACGGCCCGCCATGAACCATCGCATGCGCGACCTCGACGCCCGTCGGCCATCCATTGGCCAGGATCCGCCCCGCCTTGCGCTCGAGCAGCGGGATCAGGCGCGACGCCATCCCGGCATCGCCCGCGTCCATCTGGATCGTCGCGGTCAGCTGACCTTCCGCAGCGCGCAGCACGGCGTGGAGCTCGTTCTCGTCTGCGCAGCGCACCAGCAGCGACGACGCCCCGAACACCTCATGCCCCAGCGCCGCGTCGCTCAGGAACTGCGCGGCGGTGGTTTCGAAGAACGCCGCCTGCCCCTGTGCGACACCTTCGCCGACCTTGCCCTGTGCGATCGTCTTGACCGCGTCATGGCCCGCGAGCGCCTCGACGCCCTTCTGGTACGCAGCGTGGATGCCGCCGGTGAGCATGGTCGCCGCCGGTGCGTCGGGAAGCGCGGTGGCCGCCGCGGCGACAAACGCATCGAGCCCGTCACCCTCGATCGCGAGGACGAGGCCGGGATTGGTGCAGAACTGCCCCGCGCCCATCGTCAGCGATCCGACGAACGCCGTGCCCAGCGCCGCGCCGCGCGCTTTCAGCGCCTCAGGCAGCAGCACGACGGGATTGATGCTCGACATCTCGGCA
Source organism: Sphingomonas aerolata (assembly GCF_023935825.1). NCBI lineage: Bacteria > Pseudomonadati > Pseudomonadota > Alphaproteobacteria > Sphingomonadales > Sphingomonadaceae > Sphingomonas > Sphingomonas aerolata. The sequence continues at coordinate 2,717,324 of NZ_CP098762.1, forward strand.
TAGACGGGGATCGGCACGTCGCGCGCCTGCGCCAGCTTGACGAGTGCCAGGCCGCCAGCGCGCGACCCGGTGAAGCCGACCGCAGCGATCCGCGGATCCTGGACCAGCGTGCTGCCCAGATCATTGCCGGGGCCGACCAGATGAGAGAACACGCCCTTTGGCAGGCCGCAGGCAGCAACCGCCGCCTCGATTGCGCCAGCGACCATCGCGCCGGTAGCGGGGTGCGCCGGATGACCCTTGACGACGACGGGGCAACCCGCAGCGAGCGCCGAGGCGGTATCACCACCCGCGGTCGAGAAGGCGAGTGGGAAATTGCTCGCGCCGAACACCGCGACCGGGCCGAGCGGGATCATCCGCAGCCGCAGGTCGGGACGCGGCAAGGGTGCGCGGTCGGGCAGCGCCGGGTCGATCCGGACACCCATCCAGCCGCCGCGGCGCACGACGCCCGCAAACAGCTTCAGCTGGCCGACGGTACGACCCCGCTCGCCCTCGAGCCGCGCGCGCGGCAAGCCGCTTTCGCGCATCGCAGTGACGATCAGCGTGTCGCCGAGCGCGACGATCTCTTCGCCGATCCGTTCGAGAAAGTCCGCGCGGGCTGCATTGTCGGTCGCGCGATACGCATCGAATGCCTCGTCGGCGGCAGCACAGGCCGTCGCAACGTCATCAGCGCCGTGGACCGCAAAGGCCTCGCCGGTCGCGAGCCCCGTCGCCGCGTCGATCGAACGGAACGCGTCGTTGCCGGCCGTCTCGGCCGTCTGGATATCAGTCATGGATAGTAGCTCCCTTATACTCAGACTTATGCGCAATGGCCCGATTTAGCAATCTTTTGGCGTTCCTTGATGGCACGCGGACTGTTACGCCGTGATGATGGAGCAGGCGCTATGACGATCAACGACGACGATCCACAGGAGATTGTGACCGACGCCGGAACAGCACGCAGCCCCCGGGGGACCGGCCGCCGCCTTCACGGCGCGGTGGCGCACAAGCTGGGCACCGCGATCCTGTCGGGCGAATATGCGCCCGGCGACACGCTGGCCGGGGAAGTCGATTTCTCCAAGACGCTCGACGTGTCCCGAAGCGCGTACCGCGAGGCGGTCCAGGTGCTGACTGCCAAGGGGCTGGTCGAGAGCCGGCCCAAGATCGGCACGCGCGTCCTGCCCCGCAGCCGGTGGAACCTGCTCGATCCCGACGTGCTCGCCTGGGCATTCGCGGCCGAGCCCGACATCATGTTCGTCCGCGACCTGTTCGAACTGCGCGCGATCGTCGAACCGGCCGCCGCCGCGCTGGCGGCCGAGCGCCGCGACCGCGCCGATCTGAAGATCATGAAGGACGCGCTCACCGCGATGCGTCGCCACACGCTCGCGACCGAGGCGGGCCGCGCGGCGGATCGCGAATTCCACGACGCCGTGCTGACCGCGACGCGGAACGATGCGCTGATCGTGCTGAGCGCCAGCATTGGCGCGGCGGTCAACTGGACCACCCAGTACAAGCAACGCGCCCGCGCGCTGCCCCGCAATCCGATACCCGATCATGTGCTGGTCTATGACGCGATCGCAGCCGGCGATACCGCGGCGGCAAGTGCCGCGATGCGCACGCTGGTCGACCTGGCACTGGAAGATACGAAGGCGGCGATGCAGCGCTGAACGCGCCGCACCGCCGATATCCGGATCATCCGACCGCGACCGGCTCGGGCAGCGCATGCGTCACGCGCGATCCCCAGAGGGCGTAGAACAGGATGTAGAGTTCACACGCCGCGGTCAGCAGGAACGAGATCTGCAGGCCATAACGGTCCGCAAGCCAGCCCTGCACGATCACCAACGCACCACCCGCGATCGCCATGATCAGCAGCCCCGACCCCTCTTCCGTCAGCGGTCCGAGCCCGCGGATGCCGAGCGTGAAGATCGTCGGGAACATGATCGAATGGAACAGCCCGACCGAGATCAGCGCCCACATCGCGACGTGCCCGGTGGTGAAGGTGGCGACCAGCATCACGACGAACGCGCCGATGCTGGCCAGCGCCAGGACGTGCTCCGCCGGAACGCTGCGCATGATGACGCTGCCGACCAGCCGCCCGACCATCATCCCGCCCCACAGGATGAACAGATAGTGCGAGGCCTGCTCGTGCGTCAGATTGCCGATCTGCGGCTGGCTGACGAAATTGATGAACAGGTTGGCGACGCCGATCTCGGCGATCAGATAAATGAAGATCGCCGGGATGCCGAGGACGAGGTTGCGATGCGACCAGAGCGACAGGCCCTTGCGATCGGCCTTTGCCGAACGCTGGGTCGCTGCCCCCATCGCCGGCAGCGGGAAGCGCGCGATGACGACCGCGAGCACGACCAGCACGCCCGCGACGATGAGATAGGGCAGCACGACAGACTGCGCGTCGGCAAGCCGCTCGGCGGGGGTCAGTACTGCGGTGGATCCGGCGACCGCCGTACCCGAGGTCGAGCGGCCGAGGATCAGATAGCCGCCGAACAAGGGCGCGAGCGTCGCGCCCGCCGAATTGAATGCCTGGACCAGGTTCAGCCGTGACGAAGCGGTCTCGGGCGGGCCGACGACCGCGACATAGGGGTTCGCCGCGACCTGAAGCAGCGTGATGCCGCTGGCGATCACGAACAGGGCGAACAGCGTCACGCCATAAGACGGCAGCCGCGCGGCGGGCACCATCATCAATGCACCGGCGGCCATCAGTGCGAGCCCGAACACCATCGCGCGCTGATAGCCGACGCGCTCGATCAGCTTGGCGGACGGGATCGACGCGAAGAAATAGGCGATGAACCAGACGCTCTCGATCAGCGTGGTCTGTGTGTAGCTGAGGTCGAACACGCTGCGCAGATGCGGCAGCAGCGTGTTGTTGATGACCGTGATGAAGCCCCACATGAAGAACAGGCTGGCCAGCAAGGTCAGCGCGGATCGGTAACTCGGCCCCTCCGCGCTGCCCCCTGCCCCCGGTGCAGCGCCTGCGATCGTCCCGTGCGTCTGTATCGGCATCGCCATAGTCATCATCCTCCGTGCCATGTCGGCGACTGAGCATCAGTCTTTTCCCGCATGGCTTGCTCAGAAATATATTGTCCGACTATATACCCCCATAAGGCGCGTCAACGGCGTCAGAGGATCAGGATAGGAACCGGAATGAGCGGAATCGGAAAAACGGGGATCATCTTGGCAACTCTCTTAGCCGCTCTGGCAGCGCCAGCGGCGAACGCGGCCGATGCCAGGCGCACCCCCGCGGGTACGCTGCGCGACGGCACGGCGATCGAGGCGATCACGCTCAGCAACGCGCACGGCGTCTCGGCGCGCATCCTGTCCTACGGCGCGACGCTGCAATCGCTGATGGCGCCCGACCGGGCCGGCAAGGTCGCCGACGTCGTGCTCGGCTATGACGACCTCGCCTCCTATGTCGACCATCCCAATTTCTTCGGCGTGACGGTCGGGCGCTTCGCCAACCGCATCGCCGGCGGCCGCTTCACGCTCGACGGCAAGGCCTATCAGCTTCCGCTCAACGACAAGGTCAATTCGCTGCACGGCGGCGGCAAGGGGTTCGACAAGGTCGCGTGGAAAGTCCTGTCGATCAAGGACGGCCCGACCGCGACGCTCGTGCTCGGCCACCGCAGCGCGGATGGCGAGTCCGGCTATCCGGGTAACCTCGACGTCACCGTCACCTATACGCTCGACGAAGCGGGCAATCTCGGCATCGCCTATGATGCCAGGACCGACAAGCCGACGATCGTGAACATGACCAATCACGCTATCTTCGACCTTGGTGGCGAGGGATCGGCAATGGGCGCGAACGGCCACCGGCTGACGATCCCCGCCAAGGCGATCACGCCCGTCGACGACAAGCTGATCCCGACCGGTGCGTTGCAGCCCGTCCAGGGGACCGTGTTCGACTTCCGCAACGGCCGGATCGTTGGCGAAGGGCTTCGCGACGGCCGCGACCAGCAGATCCGCTACGGCCACGGTTACGATCACAATTTCGCGCTCGACAAGGGCGTCACCGCCAAGCCCGAGCTGGCCGCGCGGCTCGAGGATCCTGCCTCGGGACGCGTGCTCGAAGTCCTGTCGACAGAGCCCGGCGTGCAATTCTACACGGGCAATTTTCTTGACGGGACGTTCATCGGCAAGCACGGCCATCTCTACCGGATGGGCGACGGTATCGCGCTGGAACCGCAGAAATTTCCGGACGCACCGAACAAGCCGAATTTTGTCTCTGCGCGTGTCGATCCGGGCAAGCCCTATCATCACGCCATGATCTACCGCGTCTCCGTCGCTCGCTGATATTCGACCTGCTTACCCCGGAAAGCCTCTCATGACCGACTTGCCCAAACTCCGCAGCCGCGCGTGGTTCGACAATCCCGAGAATATCGACATGACCGCGCTTTATCTGGAGCGCTATCTGAACTTCGGGTTGAGCCTTGAGGAACTGCGTTCGGGCAAGCCGATCATCGGCATCGCGCAGACCGGCAGCGACCTCAGCCCCTGCAACCGCCATCACCTCGTGCTCGCCGAACGGCTGCGCGAAGGCATTCGCGAGGCGGGCGGGATCGCGCTCGAATTCCCGGTCCACCCGATCCAGGAGACCGGAAAGCGCCCGACCGCCGGGCTCGACCGCAACCTCGCCTATCTGGCACTGGTCGAGGTGCTCTACGGCTATCCGCTCGACGGCGTCGTGCTGACGATCGGCTGCGACAAGACCACGCCCGCCTGCCTGATGGCGGCGGCGACGGTCAACATTCCCGCGATCGCGCTGTCGGTCGGGCCGATGCTCAACGGCTGGCACAAGGGTGAGCGGACCGGCTCGGGGACGATCGTGTGGAAGGCGCGCGAGCTGCTCGCGACCGGCGCGATCGACGATGAAGGCTTCATCAAGCTCGTCGCCTCGTCGGCGCCCTCGACCGGCTATTGCAACACGATGGGCACCGCGACGACGATGAATTCGCTCGCCGAGGCGCTCGGCATGCAGCTGCCCGGCTCGGCCGCGATCCCCGCGCCCTACCGCGACCGCCAGGAAGTCGCGTACAAGACCGGCAAGCGCATCGTCGACATGGTCGCCGAGGATCTGAAGCCCAGCGACATCCTGACCAAGGAGGCGTTCCACAACGCGATCGTCGTCAATTCGGCGATCGGCGGATCGACCAACGCGCCGATCCACCTCGCCGCGATCGCGCGCCACATCGGCGTCGACCTGCCGATCGACGACTGGCAGACGCACGGTCACAAGGTCCCGCTGATGGTCAACCTTCAGCCCGCCGGCGAGTATCTCGGCGAGGATTATTACCATGCCGGCGGGGTGCCAGCGGTGGTCGCCGAGCTGATGAAGCAGGGCCTGATCCACGAAGACGCGATGACCGCCAACGGCAAGAGCATCGGCGACAATTGCCGCACCGCGACGATCGAGGACGAGCGCGTCATCCGCCCGTTCGCGACCCCGCTGCTGGAGGATGCCGGCTTCATCGTGCTCCGCGGTAACCTGTTCGACAGCGCGATCATGAAGACGAGCGTCATCTCGCCGGAATTCCGCGAACGCTATCTCAGCAATCCGGACGATCCCGAAGCGTTCGAAGGCCCCGCGGTCGTGTTCGACGGCCCCGAGGATTACCACCACCGGATCGACGATCCGTCGCTCGGCATCACCACCGATACGCTGCTGTTCATGCGCGGTGCCGGCCCGATCGGCTATCCGGGTGCCGCCGAAGTCGTCAACATGCGTCCGCCCGCCTATCTGATCCGCGAAGGCGTTCACGCGCTTCCCTGCATCGGCGACGGTCGCCAGTCGGGCACGTCTGGCTCGCCGTCGATCCTCAATGCCAGCCCCGAGGCGGCGGCAATGGGCGGCCTCGCGCTGATCCGCACCGGCGACCGGGTTCGCATCGATCTCGGCAAGGGCAGCGCCGATGTCCTGATCTCCGATGAGGAACTCGCCGAGCGGCGCCGCACGCTGACTGCGGCGGGCGGCTATGCCTTCCCGCGCTCGCAGACGCCGTGGCAGGAAATTCAGCGCGCCACGGTCGGCCAGATGGAAACCGGTGCCATCCTCGAAGGTGCGGAGAAATACCAGCGCATCGCCCAGACGATGGGCCTGCCGCGCGACAACCACTAGGTCTGAGCCGCCGGGTCGCGCACGCCGCGCGGCCCGGCGGGCGCGAACAAATTCCTTGCATAACTTACTATTTTGCATTGCAGCATGGGCTGATGTGATTACTTAGCACGCTAATGACTTCCCCCCGCGCTAAGCTCGAATCCTCCTACGCTCGCACCCTCCTGCCGCTCGCGCGCAGCTGGCGGCAGGCGGCCGACCATGCGCTCCGTGACATGGGGGTGTCGGCATCGACCGGCTGGGCGCTTGTTCAGGTCGGGCGGCTGGGCGACGATGTGCGGCAGATCGATCTCGCCTGTGAACTCGACGTGACACAGGCATCGCTGGTGCGCTCGATCGACCAGATGACCGCCGCCGGGCTTGTCGAGCGCCACCGCGATCCCGCCGATGCGCGGGTCAGCCGGATCCGCCTGACGCCACACGGGCGGCGGCTCGTCACCACGATCGAGGCGAAGTTCGCGACGCTGCGCCATGCGATGCTCGAGGGCGTGCCGGACGACGATCTGGCCACCGCGCTACGTGTTGCGGAACGGCTCGGCGCGCGGTTTGTGGCAGATCGCGGACGATGACGCTGTCGCGTTTCGGGGGGAAGGAGGCGCTCTTCTCGGTCAAATGCTTCGTCGCCGCGATCCTCGCTTATTACATCGCGCTGCGGATCGGTCTGACGCGGCCCTATTGGGCGGTGACGACGTCCTATATCGTCGCGCAGCCACTGGCCGGCGCGGTGTTGTCGAAGGCGGTGTTCCGGGTCGCGGGGACCGTGCTTGGCGCGATTGCCGCGGTCGTGCTCGTGCCGAACCTCGTCAACGCGCCCGAACTCCTGTCGCTCGGCCTCGCGCTGTGGCTCGGGCTGTGCCTCTACATCTCGCTGCTCGACCGGACGCCGCGGGCCTATGTGTTCCTGCTCGCGGGCTATACCGCCAGCATCATCGGGTTTCCGTCGGTTGCGGCGCCGGGCGCGGTCTTCACCATCGCTGCGCTGCGGGTGCAGGAGATCACGATCGGTATCCTGTGCGGCAGTCTGATCCACGGCCTCGTCTTCCCGCAGACCGTCACCGCCGTGCTGCTCGGCCGGATCGACGCGATCCTTGCCGATGCGGAACGCTGGTCGCGCGATTCGCTTGCGGGGGAAAACGATGCCGCGCTCGACCGGGACCGGCGGCGGCTGGCGCTCGATATCAACGAGTTGCACCAGCTTTCCATTCACTTGCCGTTCGACACCGCCCGGTTGCTCCCGCGCGTCCGGACGTTGCGCGCACTCCAGGCGGAGCTGTCGATGCTGTTGCCGCTGGCGAGTGCGATCGACGACCGGATCATCGAACTCAAGCGGGGCGCCGACATGCCGCGCCCCGAGGCGCTCGCGCTGATCGAGGACGTTCGCGAATGGCTGCGCGATCCCTCTTCCGCATCGGAGCGCGGCGCGCACGCCGATGAGCTGATCGCCCGGGCCTGCGCGCTCGAACCCGCGCCCGGCAGCGCGCTGATCTGGCGTGACGCGTTGCGGCTGAGCCTAGTGGCGCGGCTCGGGGAACTGGTCGACGCGCATCGCAACGTGCGCGACTTGCGCGATCAGATGCGATCGCCGTCGCGCGCGCCCGTCACCCCCGCCGTCGCGCGACTGCTCGCACGCTCCGCCCGCAGACCGCTACACCGCGATCGCGGCATCGCGCTACGGGCGGCCGCGGGCACGGTGATGACGATCCTGCTGGGCTGCGCCTTCTGGATCGGAACCGCATGGACCGACGGTGCGGGCGCGGTGCTGATCGCGGGGGTGTGCTGCGCCTTGTTCGGCAACAGCGACAACCCGGCGCCGGCGATCAAGGCATTCTTCTATGGCACGATCCTCGGCCTGGTCGTGTCGGCCGTCTATGCGTTTGCGATCCTGCCGCGCGTGACGGACTTCGTGACGCTGGCCGCGGTGCTCGCCCCGCCAATGCTGATCGGAGGAATGTTCCTCGCGCGGCCGGCAACCTTGCTCGTGACGCTGGGCGCATTGCTCGGCGGACTCAACACGGTCGGGCTGAACGACCGGTTCGGCGGCGGGTTCGACCAGTTTATGAACGGCGCGATCGCGCAATTGATCGGGACGTTGTTCGCGGTCGTCACGGTCGGCCTGTTCCAGACGATCGGCGCGCAGACCAGCGCGCGGCGGTTGCTCCGTGCCGGCTGGCGCGAACTGGCGACGCGCGCGGATTCGACCGGCCGGCCCGATACGGCGGGCTGGATCGCGCGGATGCTCGACCGGATCGGCCTGCTCGCACCGCGGCTGGCGCTGCAGGGCGAGGATCCCGGCAAGCCGCTGCTCGATGCGCTGACCGACCTGCGCGTCGGTGTGGCGGTCGGCGAACTCCGCCAGCTCAGCATCGACGGTCCGGTCGACGAGGCAGCGATGATCACGCCGGTGCTGCGCGGGGTCGGCACGCATTACCGCGCACTACGCCCCAACCAGCCGGCGCCCCCCGAACCCGATCTGCTCGCGGGGATCGACCGCGCGTTGACCGGCTTCGCGTCGAGCATGCCCGAGCGCCACCGCACCAGCGTGCTCGCGCTCACCTCGTTGCGCCGCAACCTCTTTCCCTCGGCCCCCGCCTATACGGGCTCGCCGGAGATGCCTGCATGACCGGCGAGATCTCGATCGGCGGTGTCTATCTGCCGACCCTCCTCCTGCTTGCGGTCGCCGCGGTCGTGCTCACGGGCGTCGCCACCCGCCTGCTCGCCTTTGCCGGGGTGTACCGCGCGGTGACCTATCGTCCGCTGGTCGACCTGGCGCTGTTCATCCTCATCCTCGGGCTGCTTGCCCTGCTCACCGGACCCTCCTCATGACCTCGCCCCGTCTCAAGTCCCTGCTGGCCCCGCTCGGCCGTTCCGCCGTCACCTTGGTCATCGTCGCGCTCGCGGTGGTTGTCGCGCTGTGGCTGTGGAAGCGCTATGAGAGCGATCCGTGGACGCGCGACGGGCATATCCGGGCGGACATCGTTCGCGTCACGCCCGATGTCGCGGGTCTCGTCACGCGCGTCGCGGTGCGGGACAACCAGACGGTCAAGCCCGGCGACGTGCTGTTCGTGGTCGATCGTCCGCGATTCGAACTGACGCTTGCGCAATCTGACGCCTCGATCGCGAGCGCGCGCGCGACGCTGCTGCAGGCGCGGCGCGAGGCACAGCGCGACCTCGCACTGGGCGACCTGGTCGCCAAGGAAACGCACGAACAGAATGTCGCGCGCGTCGCCACCGCCTCGGCGACGCTCGCGCAGGCCCGGAGCGCGCGATCGACCGCGGCGCTGAACCTCGCGCGGACGACGGTGCGGGCGACCGTGCACGGCATCGTCACAAATCTCGACCTGCACCCCGGCGACTATATCGCGGCGGGTGCACAAGCGATGGCGCTGATCGACACGGACTCGCTTCGCGTCGAGGGGTATTTCGAGGAAACCAAGCTCGGCAGCATCCATCTCGGCGACCCGGTGACCGTGCATTTGATGGGCGAAGCGCAGGCGTTGCACGGCCGCGTCGATAGCATCGCGGCGGGCATCAATGACAGCGAACGGACGAACACGACCAACCTGCTGCCCAATGTGAACCCGACGTTCAACTGGGTCCGCCTCGCACAGCGCATCCCGGTGCGCGTGAAGCTGGTGCAGGTGCCGAAGGGTGTCCCGCTTATCGTCGGGCGGACGGCGACGGTGACGGTGGAACCCAAACTTCAGTCGGGAGCGCCGGCGTGATGAGCACGCGTTTCTCGCCGATCAGCCGTTCCCCCACCCTCCGCGGTCTCGCCGCGAGTATCCTCGCGCTCGGCCTCGCCGCCTGCACCACCGCCGGCCCGGACTATGCGCGCCCCGACCACGCCGTCGCCGCGATGCCAGCCGCGCAAGGCGCGTTCGACAGCGGTCACGAGGCCGCGTTCGTCGATGCCCCCCTCCCCGATCGCTGGTGGCAGCTCTATGGCGATCCTCGGCTCGACGCGTTCGTCGCCGAGGCGCTGGCGGCGAACACCGATCTGCGCGCGGCCGATGCCAATCTCCGCCGCGCCGACGCGGTCGTTGCGGAGGTTGCCGCCGGGCGGACGCTGTCGACCACGATCGGCGGCGGTACGTCGATCGACCGGCCCTATGCGAGCCGCGGCAACCTGCCCGGAACGCTTGACGCCAATCTCGGCATCACCCTCGCCTACCCGCTCGACCTGTCGGGGCGCATTCGGCGCGCGATCGAAGCCGCGCAGGGCGATGCGCAGGCGGTTGCCGCCGCGCGCGACGACGTCCGCGTGACCGTCGCTGCCGAAACCGCGCGCAGCTATGCCGCGGTGTGCACGGCAAACATGGTGCTCGCCGCGAACAGTCGCGTCCTGGCCCTGCAACGCCAGACGCTCGACGTCACGCGCCGCTTGCAGCGCGGCGGGCGCGGCACGGCGTTCGACGTCACGCGCGCAAGGACTGCGGTCGATCAGAGCGAGGCGTTGATCCCGTCACAGGTCGCGACGCGCACCGCCGCGCTCTACCGGCTGGCGACGCTGATGGGGCGCGCCCCCGCCGCCTATCCCGCCGAGATCGCGACCTGCGCAAAGCCCCCCGCACTCACCCGGCCACTGCCGATCGGCGACGGCGCCGCGCTGATCCGCCGCCGGCCCGATATCCGTCAGGCCGAACGCGCACTGGCCGCAGCGACCGCGCGGATCGGCGTCGCCACCGCTGACCTGTATCCGCAGGTCAGCCTGGGGGGATCCGCCGGGTTCACAGGGCCGGTCTCGACGCTCGGATCCACTAGCGCGTTTCACCTGGGGCTCGGCCCGCTCATCAGCTGGAGCTTTCCGAACCGCCCGGTCGTCCGTGCACGGATAGCGCAGGCCGGCGCTGCGGCGGATCAGGCACTGGCGCAGTTCAACTCGACGACGCTGGAGGCCTTGCGCGAGACCGAGACCGCGCTGTCCGCCTATGCGCGTGAAGGCGACCGCAACGCCGCGCTGTCGCGGGCGCAGGCGAGCGCTGCGACCGCCGCCGGCCAGGCGGGCACGCTTTATCGCTTTGGCCGAACCGATTTCCTGTCGCTGCTGACCGCGCAGGCGGCCCTGACCACGGCCCAGGCCAACCTCGCCGCGTCCGACGCGTTGTTGATCGATCGTCAGGTCGACGTCTTCAGGGCCTTGGGCGGCGGGTGGCAGGCATGAGACTTCGCCGGCGCGGGCTCGCCGCGATCAACAGCGAAGTCCGCGACGGCATCGTCCCGGCCGCCGACACGATCGCCCGGGTCCCGCGCGACGCCGGCGAGCAACCGCACACGCCGAGCAACTACCGTGTCACCGCGCTGATCATCGCCTGTGCGCTGTTCATGGAGCAGATGGATTCCACCGTGCTCGCGACGGCGTTGCCGACCATGGCGCGCGATTTCGGCGTGCCCGCGACGAGCATGGGATCGGCACTTACCTCCTATCTGCTGGCGCTGGCGATCTTCATCCCGGCGAGCGGGCGGCTTGCCGACCGGTTCGGATCGCGCACCGTGTTCCGGGCCGCGATCCTGATCTTCGTCGGCGGTTCGATCCTGTGCGGTCAGGCGACCAGCCTGGGTTTCATGATGGGCGCGCGGTTCCTGCAGGGTCTGGGCGGTGCGATGATGATCCCGATCGGGCGTCTCGTCCTGCTTCGCAGCGTGGCCAAGGAAGACATGGTGCAGGCCATGTCGTGGCTGATCATGCCCGCGCTGATCGGTCCGATCCTCGGGCCGCCGGTCGGTGGCGCGATCGTCACCTATCTGGACTGGCGCTGGATCTTCTACCTCAACATCCCGATCGGCATGGTCGGCGTGGTGCTCGTCACCCGCTATATCGGTGATGTGCGCGAGGATCGGCCGGCACGGTTCGATGTCCCCGGCTTCATCCTGTCAGGCGTGTCGCTCGGCTGCCTGTTGTTCGGGTTCGAGATGACCAGCCGCACGGGCGAATTAACGCAGGCCATCGGGCTCATTGCAATCGGCCTGGTCGCAGGCGTCGCCTATATCCGCCACGCCAGACGCCGCAGCGATCCGATCCTCGACCTGTCGCTGATGCGGATCCCGACCTTCCGCCTGTCGGTGATCGGCGGATCGCTGACGCGGATCACGCAAGGCGCGCAACCGTTCCTGTTGCCGATGATGCTCCAGCTCGGGTTCGGCATGACCGCGGCGGCAAGCGGTGCGATCACGATTGCCGGGGCGATCGGTTCGCTGATGATGAAGAGCCTCGCCCCCCGCGTGCTGCGACGGTTCGGATTCCGCAACAGCCTGATCGTCGGCGGCCTGTGTTCGAGCGGCGGCTACGCGGTGTGCGGGCTGTTCCGCCCCGACTGGCCCATCCCCGTCATCTTTGGCGTCCTGATGCTCTCGGGCTTTTTCATGTCGTTCCAGTTCTCCGCCTACAACACGATCGCCTATGACGAGATTCCATCGTCACGGATGAGCAGCGCGACCAGTTTCTACGCAACGTTCCAGCAGCTCATGCTCTCGCTCGGCATCTGCGTCGGCGCGGCCGCGTTGCATGTCGGCATGCTCGGATCGGGCACGACACGCCCGGTGCTCGCCGATTTCACCCTCGCATTCCTCGTCGTGACGGCGGTGTCGGCGGCCGCCACGATCTGGAACCGCCGTTTTGCCGTCGATGCCGGATCCGATCTCAGCGGACACCGCCAAGTGCCTGCGCGACCCGGGATGGCCGCGGGTCGATAACCCCTCCCGGCACACCGGCGCGGCGATCAGCCCCGGAGGCGTTCCGCGAGAAAGTCGACGAACACCCGGACACGCGCCGGCGTGTTGCTACCGCCGACGAAGAGCGCGTGGATGTGTTCGACGTCGCCCGGATTATACGCCTCGAAGAGCGGGACGAGACGGCCCGCGGCGATATCGTCGACGACGCTGAACGCACCGACGCGCGCGATCCCGACGCCCGCGGCGGCCAGCTGCCCCAATGTTTCGCCGTTATTGGCTTCGATATTGCCGGTCACGACGAGCGCCATGTCTACTTCATCGACACGGAACGGCCAGACGGGTTCGACCCGACGAAAGTTGAAATTCAGGCAGTTGTGCCGGTGCAAGTCCTCGGGCTTGGTCGGGGTACCACGCCGCGCCAGATAGTCGGGTGCCGCGACGATCACCCGCCGGCTCTCGCCGAGCTTCCGGGCGGTCAACAGGCTGTCGACCGGCGGACCGAAGCGGATCGCGACGTCCGCCTGCCCCGCCGCGACGTCGACGATCGTGTCGGTCAATGCGATATCGACGAGGATATGCGGATAGGCCTCGGCAAAATCGCCGAGCAGCGGGACGACGCACAACCGCCCATGCGACAGCGCGGCACTGATCCGCAGCCGTCCCCGGGGCGCGCCCTGATCGGCGATCTGCTGCTCTGCATCGTCGAGGTCGGCGAGGATCCGGCGCGCCGTCTGAAGATAGGCCTGCCCCTCGGCCGTCGGGGTCAGCGCACGGGTCGACCGCAGGAGCAGCCGGACGCCGAGCCGGGCCTCGATCCGGTCGATCGCCCGCGCCACCGCGGACGGCGTCAGTCCGAGCACGCGTCCCGCCCCCGAGAAGCTTCCCTCGCGCATGACCACGGCGAAGACCTCAAGCGCGCGGGCCCGATCCGCCCCCATTCCCGTCTGTGCGTTCAAGTCAAAGGTCCTTCGTGGCGATACAGCCTAATCGGCCCGTGCACTTCGACCTATCTATGCGTCTAAATCGCAGCCGGGTACACCGCGATCGGGATCAAGATATGGACTATCGCCAATTGGGATCGTCGGGCCTGCGGGTGCCGGCATTGAGCTTCGGAACCGGCACCTTTGGCGGAACGGGTCCGCTGTTCGGCGCCTGGGGATGCAGCGACGCCGTCGAAGCCCGACGACTGGTCGACCTGTGCATCGATGCCGGGATCACCCTGTTCGACACCGCCGATGTCTATTCGCACGGCGCGTCCGAGACGGTGCTCGGCAGCGCCATCAAGGGGCGGCGTGATCAGGTGCTGATCTCGACCAAGACCGGCCTGCCGATGGGGGACGGGCCACAGGACTGGGGCACGTCGCGCGCCCGGCTGATCCGTGCGGTCGAGGAGTCGCTGCAACGTCTCGGCACCGACCATATCGACCTGTTGCAGCTTCACGCCTTCGACGCATCGACCCCGACCGAGGAAGTGATGGCGACGCTCGACCAGCTGATCGCGGCGGGCAAGGTTCGTTATGCCGGGATATCCAATTATCCCGGGTGGCAGGTGATGAAGGCGCAGAACTTGGCCGACCGCCATGGCTGGTCCCGGCTCGTCGCGCATCAGGTCTATTATTCGCTCGTCGGTCGTGCGTACGAAGCAGACCTCATGCCGGTCGGTGCCGACCAGGGCATCGGCGCGCTCGTCTGGAGCCCGCTCGGCTGGGGCAGGCTGACGGGCAAGATCGGCCGGGATCGACCGGTGCCCGCTGGCAGCCGGCTTCACGACACGGAGCAATTCGCGCCGCCCGTCGACGCCGAGCTGCTCTACCGCGTGGTCGATGCACTCGAGGTGATCGCGGCCGAAACGGGCAAGAGAGTGCCGCAGATCGCGATCAACTGGCTGCTCCGTCGGCCGACCGTCGCGTCGGTCATCATCGGCGCACGTACCGAGGCGCAGCTGCGCGACAATATCGGTGCGGTCGGCTGGGCCTTGTCGGTCGAACAGGTCGCCGCGCTCGATGCCGCCAGCGCGGTTCTGCCGCCCTATCCGCACACCCCCTATCGTCAGCAGGAGGGTTTCGCCCGGCTGAACCCGGCGATGGTCTGACCCGCCCACGTCATCAGGAATACAGCGATGAAATTGAACCCCGGGCTTCTGGCCCTGTCCGTCGGCGCGTTCGGCATCGGCGTGACCGAATTCGCCCCCATGGGCCTGCTCCCCGTCATCGCCGGCGATCTTGGCGTTTCGATCCCGACCGCGGGCCTGCTCATCAGTGCCTATGCGCTGGGCGTGGTCATCGGCGCACCGCTGATGACACTGACGACCGGGCGCGTGCCGCGCCGGACGCTGCTGATCAAGCTCGCGGGCATCTTCACGATCGGCAACCTGCTCGCCGCAATGTCGACGGGGTACGGCATGCTGATGGCCGCGCGGATCCTGACGTCGTTCAACCACGGCGCGTTCTTTGGGGTCGGGGCGATCGCCGCCGCCAGCCTTGTCCCGCCCGAACGCCGGGCCGGCGCGGTCGCGGCGATGTTCATGGGGCTGACCATCGCCAATGTCGTCGGCGTTCCGCTCGCGACATGGGCGGGCGATCACCTCGGCTGGCGCGCGTCGTTCTGGGGTATTTCGGTGCTGGGCTTAGCGACGATGGCGGCGCTGCGGCTGACGCTTCCCGTGCTGCCCGCGCCGACCGGCACGGACCCGAAGGCCGAACTGCGCGTCCTCACGCGCGGGCCCGTGCTGGGTGCGCTTGGCCTGACGGTCGTCGGCGCCAGCGCGATGTTCACCGTCTTCACCTATATCACGCCGATCCTGCGCGAGGTGACGCAGGCGTCGCTCGGCTATGTCACCGCGATGCTGGTGACCTACGGCGTCGGCCTGACGGTCGGCAACTGGCTCGGCGGGCGGTTCGCCGATCGCTCGGTCGACCGGACGCTGATCGTGACGCTTGCGCTGCTGACCGCGATCCTGGTCGCCTTCGCCGTGCTGATGCCGTTCAAGGTGCCGACCGCGATCCTCATCTTCCTGTGGGGTGTCGCCAGCTTCGCGCTCGTCCCCCCGCTTCAGGTCCGCGTCATGCACGCCGCCGCCGACGCGCCGAACCTCGCCTCGGCGATGAACATCGGTGCGTTCAACCTGGGCAACGCGATCGGCGCGGCGGTTGGCGGCGGCGTCATCGCGGCAGGCCTCGGCTATCCGATGGTCGCGCTTGCGGGTGCCGGGGCGTCGGCGCTGGGACTGGTCGCGGTCCTGATCAGCGTCCGCCGCCGCGCGACAGCCCCCGCGCCGTCCGCTATTTCCCCCGGCTGTCGAGCGTCTGCGCCGGCAGATGCACGGTGACCGTCTGCGCGATGCTCGCCGCCGAGTCGGCCAGCATGACCTGATAGTCGCCCTCCGCGATCTTCCACGTCGCGGTTGCCGTATCGAAGGTCGCAAGCAGGCGCGGGTCAATCATCGTCGCCACCGACTGGCTCGCCCCCGGTGCCAGATCGACCTTCTGGAACGCGCCGAGCCGCTTGGGCGCTTCCCAGCCCGGCGCCGCGACATAGACCTGGGCGACGGTCTTGCCCGCGACCGACCCGGTGTTGCGGACCGCGAACGTCGCGACGATGCCCTTCCCCCTTGTTTCGGCCTTCAGACCGTCGAGCGCGAACCGGGTATAGGACAGGCCGTAGCCGAACGGGAACAGCGGCTTGCGGCCGGTCTTGTCGAACCACTTGTAGCCGATGGCGGCGCCTTCGATGTCGTAATTGCCCATCGGATGCGCGTCACGGTCGAGCTTCGGGTCGCCTTCCAGAACCGGGCGCGGCAGTTGCGACAGCGACGCGGGGAAGGTCGCGGGAAGGCGACCCGACGGATTGATTTCGCCGGTCAGGATGCGCGCGATCGCCTCGCCGCCCGCCGTGCCCGGATACCAGGCCTCGATCACCGCGCCGACCTTCGACAGCCACGGCATGACGACCGGCCCGCCCGTCTCGAGCACCACAACGGTCTTGCGGTTGGCGCGCGCGACCGTGTCGATCAGCGCATTCTGCGCATCGGGCAACGCCAGGTCGGGGACGTCGATCGACTCCCCCGTCCACTGTTCGCCAAAGACGATCACGATATCGGCCTTGCGCGCCGCCGTCGCCGCCGCGCGCGGATCCTTGCCGTCGAGATAGGTGACGCGGGCGCCGGTGCGGGCCTGCAGCGCGGTCATGGGCGACGATGCGTGATAGGTCTTGGGGCCGGGAAAGCCCTTGTTGAACTCGTCCGGCACGATCAGGCCGCTGGTCGGCGCGTTGTGAGAATAGACCTGCGACGATCCGCCGCCCGACAACACGCCGACATCGGCATGCGCACCGATGAGCAGGATCGACTTCGCCGTTTTCGCTAGGGGCAGCAGATTGGCGTCGTTCTTCAGTAGGACGATGCCCTCCTCGGCATCGCTGCGCGTGACCGCCGCGTGTGCGGCATAGTCGATCGTCGCCGCGCGATCGCCGCGGACCGGCGCGTCGAATGCGCCCACCGAGAACATCCCCCACAGCACGCGTCGGGCCATGTCGTCCGCGCGCGTCGTGCTGACATGGCCGTTATTCACCGCTTCGCGCAGCGCTTCGGAGAAATATGGCGACCGATCGAACGCCCAGCCCGATTGCTGGTCGAGCCCGGCATTGGCGGCTTCCGTCGTCGAATGGGCAGCTCCCCAGTCCGACATCACATAGCCCTTGAAGCCCCAGTCCTTCTTCAGGACCGTGTTCAGCAGCCAGTCGTTCTCGCACGCATAGTGACCGTTGACGCGGTTGTACGAGCACATCACCGAACCCGGCTGACCGATCTCGTTGGCGATCTGGAACGCCAGCAGATCCGACTGGCGCGCCGCCTGTTCGCCGATGCGGTGATCGATCGTGAAGCGGTTGGTTTCCTGCCCGTTGAACGCGTAATGCTTCATCGTCGAGACGACATGCTCGGACTGGATTCCCTTGATCGCATGCCCCGTCATGACGCCCGCGAGCAGCGGGTCCTCGCCGCCATATTCGAAATTGCGGCCGTTACGGGGTTCGCGCAGCAGGTTCATGCCGCCCGCCAGTTGCACGTTGAAGCCCGACAGGAACGCCTCGTTGCCGATCATCGCGCCACCGGCTTCGGCGAGCGCCGGGTTCCACGTCGCCGCGGTCAATATTCCCGATGGCAACGACGTCCGCAGCCGCGGGGTTGCGCTGCGCTGGCTGGCGACACCGACCCCCGCATCGGTCTGCCACTGGCTCGGGATACCCAGCCGCGCGATGCCCGGAACGATCCCCGCGGATCCCGGCAAGCCGTCCTTCGGAAATTCCCAGTTCTTGGTCGGCGTCTTGAGCCAGGCGGCATCGGTCGAAAAATAGCCGAAGGTCAGCTGCAGCTTCTCGTCGAGCGTCATCTCCTTGAGGATGAGATCGGCGCGGACGGACGGATCGAGACTCGTATCCATCCACGGCCGCGCGACCGGCGCATCGGTCTTCGCCGCCGCCGCCGCGGGCGCGTTGTTCGTCGTTTGCGCCAGCGCGGGCGAAACCCCGATTACACCGACTAGCACCGCGCTGCGCAGCAAGACGTTCAGGAGCGATCGGGTACCGCGCGTCATCATCACATTTCTCTCTCTACATGCCGTCTCGAGACGGGCAGCGCATGCTGTCCCGCCTCGTCTCGTTTCGCCCGATCTAGCCCGGCATTCGTCGCGGCGTCCAGATGTCCGCCGCGACTGTTCAGGCCCGAAGGGATTTCGTGTCCGTGCCCCCTCGGGCGTCCATCAACGCGGGCGCTGCACCGTGATCGCCTTGCCCGCATAGGTCACCGTTGCATCGGCGGTATCGGCGTCGGTCACGGGCTTGCCGGGCGTGATCCAGCGCACGTTGATCGTGCGGGACGTCGCCATGCCCTTGAAGCCCTTGCCCTCGCGCGCACCGAGCGACAGCGTGCCCGCTGCATCGTCATACCGCATCGGAATGCGCGCAAACGCACCGCCGCGATATTGCTCGCTGCGACCGTCATCCTCGTACAGGCTGAACTGCCCGCTGGCGCCGGTATAGACGGTCACCGTCACGGGTGCGTCGGGCAGGTCATCGACATGCTGGCGGACAGGCCCCATCGGCACGATCGCCCCCGCCTTCACGAACAGCGGCATGCGCGTATAGAGCGCGGGCGCTGTGATCGTCTGGCCGCCGCGATACGTCTGGCCGGACTGGAAATCGTACCAGAGCGTCGCGGCGCCGGGCAGATACACCAACCGCGAGCGTGCCTTGTAGTCGGTGACCGGCGCGACCAGGAACGCATGGCCGAACATATACTGGTCGTTGATCCGGCGCGCCTTCACGTCGTCGGGATAATCCATCACCATTCCCCGCATGATGCTGCCGTCCTTGAACCACGTCTCGGCGGCGAGCGTGTAGATATACGGCATCAGACGATAGCGCAGCTGATCATACCAGAGCATCGAGGCGCGCATCGGCGTGCCCTCGGGCGCAATCTCGTAAATCTCGCGGTACGGGCTCTCGCCATGGCTGCGGAACAACGGGCTGAACGCACCGAACTGGAACCAGCGCAGGTTGAGCTCGCGCCACTCGTCGAGATCGGCCGGCTTCGGCGTCTTGCTCGCATAGCGATCCTCGAGCGCGAAGCCGCCGATGTCGTGGGTCCAATTGGGGATGCCGGACATCGACGCATTGACGCCGGCGGACACCTGCGCGCGCAGGTCATACCAGCGGCTGGCGACATCGCCCGACCAGATTGCGGCCCCCTCGCGCTGCAATCCGCCAAAGCCCGAACGGGTCAGGATGAACGGCCGGACATCGGGCTTGTACTGGCGCCAGCCGTCATAAACCGCGCCGACATGAACCAGCGGGAAGCTGTTGAAGTATTCCTCCGCCGGCCCGCGCGCGGTCGGCCCCATCGCCGCGATCCGCTCGGGGATGGACAGGTTCGAATGGATGTCCGGCTCCGACGCATCGAGCCACCAGGCATCGATGCCGAACTTGGCGAGGCTGTCGCGCATCTGCCGCCAGAAGATCGTCCGCGCCTCGGGCGCATAGGGATCATAGTCGGTATTGGCATAGCCGGGCCCGACCCAGTCCTTGTTCGCCATCTTCAGATTGCCGTCATAGGTGAAACCCTTGGCCGCCAGCTCCTTGTAATTGTCCGTGGTCGGATAGAATTTCGGCCAGACGGAGATCATGAAGTTCGCGTTCAAATCGTGGAGCTGGTCGACCATCTTCTGCGGCTCCGGGAAGCGCGTCTTGTCGAACTGATGGCTGCCCCAGGCGTTTTCGGGCCAATAGAACCAGTCCTGGACGATGTTGTCGAGCGGGATGCGGAGGTCGCGATACCTGCGGACCACGTCGACGACCTCGTCCTGCGTGTTGTAGCGCTGGCGCGACTGCCAGAAGCCATAGGCCCATTTGGGCATCATGACGGCCTTGCCGGTCAGCTTGCGATAGCCCGCAATCACGTCGTCCATATCGCTGCCGGGCACGTACCAATAATTGACCGACCGCGCGACGTCGCTGGTGAACCAGGCCGAGTGGCGATCGGCCTGGGGCAGCGGATCATTGTGGAGCAGCGCGATATATCCAGCGTTCGGATCCCATTCGATGCGGATCTCCGCCGCCTTGCCCCTGGTCATCGGCAGGTCGAAATTGGCGTACCAGGGATTCCAGTTCTGCCGCCAGCGGTTGAGCACCTCGCGCCCGTCGACGAACACCTTGAAATAGCTCGAGCCATAGAGCTGGAATTTGTGATTGCCCGTCTGGTCGGGCGTCACGCGGCCGGTCCATACGACCCGCTGCGTCTGGGCCGCATTGCCGGCCGTGTTCTGGCCGCCGGTTGCCGCCACCGTGCGGGCTTTGGCCGCCTCGGGCCAGTTCGCCTGATCCTTGATATACTGATAGTTGATCGTGGCTTCCTGGCGCGTCACCGCCAGCTTGCCGTCGAGATAATAGTTCGCGGTGAAGCCCGGCTTGCCGTTGCTCGTCACGCGCAGGCCCGTGTCGGTTCCCGCGCCGACCAGGTCATACGGCTTGGGATTGCCGAACCGGGTGATCCCGTCATTGTCCCACAGGATGCCGTACTTGCCGGTCGAAACCAGAAAGGGGACGGCGATGTCCATGTTGTGCTGCGCGAGTTCGACGTCCTCGCCGTTATAATCCATCTGCGCGTTCTGATGCTGGCCGAGCCCGTAAAAGGCCTCGCTGGTACCGCGGTTGAACTGCTGCGACGCCGTGACATATTGCCGTCCGTCGACCGTCTTCGGCAGGAAGCGGCGCGTATTGGCCTCGTCGAGCACCGTCTTGCCGGTGGCGTCGAGGAACCGGACATGCCCGGTCGCGAGGTCGACGTCCGCCGTATCCCGCGCCGTCTTGATGAGGATATGCCCTGCCCGCTCCGTCACCGTATACGCGCCAGCCTTTGGGGGGCTTGGCACCATCAGGCTCGTGGTGCGGGTCGCGCCGATCGAACTCGCCGGGGCTGCGACGACGTGGATGATCCCGTCGCCGTGCACCGTGACCTCGACGCGCGCGGTCGCGCCGCTTGCGGGGGTCACGGCAACGCCGCCGTCGATCTTCTCGTACCCGCCGGGTGCAGCGGCGTGCGCGGAGGCGATCGCGCTGCTCGCCAGCAACAGGGTCAGGAATGGCTTGGTCATTTTACTCTCCAGCAGTGCCGACGCCGCCAGCGGCGCGTCGATCGGTAATGTTTCAGCGATATGCGCCCATCGTGACGCGAAGCAGCACGGGCTCGATCAGGTTGATCCCGTAGTCGGTCTGATCGCCGTTCCAGATCCGGTCGCGCACCCAGACACCGTCCCGAAAATGCCCCTCCTCGACGCGCAGGACGAGGCCGTTTGCAGGCCCCCCCGGTCGCGCGCCGAAGTTTAGACGGACATGGTCGCCGGCGACCAGGAAGACATTGGCGGACAAGTGCGCGATCGCCGCGCCGCCAACGGGCTCGTTGCCCCATGGCGCGGGCTCGGTCTTGATCCAGGTCCAGTCCTTCTGACCGAACTGCCATTCGCCCCAGGTCGCAGCGATCGTCCAGTCGCCCATCACGGTCGACCGGGGCGTATTGTCGTCGGGTTTGAAGACGCCCCAGGTCGGACGCTCGAACGCGATCTTCGCCCACTCGCGCGCCATGCCGGCGAACAGGGCATAGGGCTTGGCGATCGCATCGAGCGTCGCCTCGTCCAGAGACCGGGCGCCGAGCGGATAGTTGACGTAGCCGGTATCATCCATCCCGAACGGCGCGTAGCCGATCGCGCCACGACCCAGCGCACCGTACAGATAGCGCGCGAATTCGCGGGCATTGCCGATTTCGGGGACCATCAGCGCATTGTCGGCCCGCGCATATTTATCGAGATATTGCGCGACGTTCTCGCTCGCACGGTCATAGATGTCTGGCGCGGCGAAATCGATCGACGGCGCTGCCGCCTTCCAGATGTCGAGCACGTCCTGCTGCGGCCCGCCACTGGCGACGCCGGTCGGATCGGGCACGTTGGATGGTCCGGCGAGCGATGCGTTGACGTACATTGGGATCGGCTTGACGGCCTTGCCCGCCGCGGCGATCTCGTCGACATATCGTGCCGTGTACCAGGTGTTGAAGGCACGGTCGGCCTGCGCGCCGAACAGCGCGGTCCAGCTTCCGGCGGGCTTGCCGAGCTTGCGCGTCAGCGCCGCGGGCACGGGCTTCGCGAACAGCGCGTCCGCCGCCGGGCTATAGTCGCGCGGGACGCGGTAGCTGCCAACCTCGTTTTCGGGCTGGACGAGGATGACCGTATTCTGCGGATCATGCTCCTTGAGATAACCGATCAGGCGTACAAAGGCGCGCTTGTCGGCCTCGAGCGTCGACCGGGCGAGCGGCGTATGGACGGAATGATCCTGCCCCGCCTTGTCCTTCATCCGGGGAAAGCGGCGATTGTCGAGCTTGACCCAGTCGGGCGTGTACCCCGGCGCGGTGTTCTTCCACGTTCCGAACCAGAGCAGGACGACGCGCCTGTCATGCGTGCGCGCCTCATCGAGCAGCGTCTGGACGAACGAGAAATCGAACTGCCCCTCGATCGGTTCGATCTGTTGCCAGGCAACGGGGACCTCGACGGTGTTCGCATGGATCCGCTCGAGCATCGGCCAGACCTTCGGCAGCGCGGAGGCGTAGTTGCTCGAATTGTTGACCTGCGCTCCGAGCATCAGGAAGGGCGCGCCGTCGACGATCAGCGCATGTCGGCCGTTCTTCGTCTCGACATGCGGCACCGGCGTCGCCTGTTGCGCATGTGCGGCGGTCACCAGCGCGGACATCGTCCACGCAAGCAGCAAAGCCTGTCGTTTCATCGTCATCCCCTCAGCTCTTCTTGTTCCGGGCGACCGGATCGCCATAGACGACGCCGCGGCCGTCGGTGCCGATATAGACGCGGCCAAAGATCCGCGGATCGCCGCTGATCACGCGGAAGCGCAGTCCCCATTGATGCCGGTCGTCGTTGATCCGCTGCCACGTCGTCGCGCCGTCGATCGATCGCCACACCGCATCCTGTCCGACCTGTCGACCGATCGCGTAGAGTGCCGGCCAGCGGGCGCCGGCTGCCGCCTTGCCCAGACCGAATTGCGCGACGCGCAACCCTGCCCCGACCCGCGTCCACCGCGTGCCTCCATCGTCCGAGCGATACAGGTCGCCGCCGAGGTTGAGCCACAGCAGGCCCGCCGTGCCCGGCGTCGCGAGCAGCGGGCTCTGCGCCTCCCGGTTGCGGCCCTGCGCCATCGAAAGGTCGGCGGGGAGGCCCTGTGCAGCGACCGGCAGGAAATGCGCGCCGCCGTCCGTGCTGCGCAAGACGCGGTTGTTCAGCGTGTCGACGACGTAGAAGCGGGATGGATCGACCTTGTCGGCGACCGGCCGCAGCCCCGCCGGAAGACCCTGGATCCGGACCCAGGTCTGCCCGCGATCGCGCGTCAGGACTGGCTGTTCCGTCTCGACGATAAACGCCGCACCGTCTGCCGACACGATGATCGGCGCATCGCCGGTCCGTTCGGACGCGCCCCTGCCCGGCGTGACGAGCGGTTGCCAGCTCCGGGCCCCATCCGGCGACCAGGCCAGGCTCGCGCCAGCGACCTCGCGACTATGGCTGCTGCCACTGCGGACGACCACCGCCGGCGCCAGTCCCGCATAATCGAGCGTGTTCGTGTTGGTCAGATAGGGGTTACGGTGGCTGTTGGGCGGTGAAACCGTCAGATCGTCGTGACGGAACCCCGCAATATCGCCGAACCCCGAGATCAACGGTGCGCCCCCCGTCGGGCTGATCAGCGTGATGATCGCGGTCTGCTCGATACCCCGTGTCCAGGGCTTCCACGGCATGGCACCGGGTCGGTCGAAAGCGCGTGTCTCGTACAGCGTCGCGCCGGTCACATAAGCGGCGTGGTCCGGGTCGAACGGATCGATCGCAAGCCCGGCGATCCAGTGCCCGAAATCCGCCGGGCCGTCGAACGCGAGGAACGGAGTCTGCGTCACATCGCGGGTGCTGCGCTGGTAGAGCTGGTCCCAATGTGCGCCCGCGTCGCTCGATCGCCACACGGTGTCGACGGGGCGATAGCGATTGACGGTACTGACGGCGATGACGCGCGGATCCTGCGCCGACACCGCCACGCCCATATAGCCTCCCGCCGGCGCATCCGGGCGCTTGTCGGGGGTCACGTCGGTCCAGACATTGATCGCTGGATCGTACCGCCAGACGCCGCCTCGGGTGATTCCATTTGGCCCGATTCCGTTCGAACAGGTCATCGTTACGACACCGTCCGTACCAAGTACGGCCTTCACGGCACGCATGCTCTCATCGGGTCCGCCCGATACCTGGCGCCACGACCCACCACCGTCATCGGACCGGAACAGATGCGCGCCCGGGTCCGCCCGGCCGACGAAGATCCGCCCGCGATGCGCACGATCGAACAGGACGAAACTCAGCCCGCCATGCGTTGCGCGGGGCTGGACCGGTTTGCCGAGCCCCCCAACCAGAAAGCTGTCGACCTTTCGCCAATGCGCACCCGAATCGTCGCTTCGCCAAAGGCCGTCATGGCGTGACCCGAACATCAGCGTCGCCGGGTGATGCGGGTCGATCGCAAGCCGCTCGCCAAGGCCGCGGCCATCCTCGTTGCCGCCCATCGCAAACGGTACCGGCGTGATCCGCCACCGCGCGCCACGGTCGTCCGATCGCCAGATCCCCGCTTCGCCACGCGCCGACATGCCCGCCGCGAGATACACGATATCCGCATCGACCGGATCCGCGGCAATGCTTTCGATCCCCATATAGCTGCTGACGGCATTGCCGTCCTGCAACGGCAGCCAGGCACGCGCGGCCGCGTCCCAGCGATAGGCTCCGCCCATGTCGGTACGCAGATAGGCGAGCCCACGCTCGACGGTGCTGAAGATGATGCCGGGCGCGAAGCCGCCGCCACCGACCCGGACGTTGCGCCACGCATAGGGCGCGCGAGCCGGAGAAACCTCGGCGTGCGACGCTGCGGGACGGGGATGCGCCGACAGGGCGAGCAACGCGATCGCGCTCGTCAAGACCACCCTCTTCCCCACCAGTCCCGTCCCCTCTAGCCTCGCAACCGATAAGCTCCGGTCGCGTAGCGCCGCTGTATTGCCTGATCCGATAGCGGTAACAAGGTTTGTATGATAATTTGCGGTAATTATATAATTGCGCCGGTCGAGGGCGACGTAGGACACAGGAAAGGATCCACCGCATGGCGATGAAACACTGGCTCTTGCCAATGATACTTGGTGTGTTGCCAATCACCGTCGCCGCGCAGACGAGTGACGCAGACACGCCCTATGCCAGCGATCCGGTGGGTATCGTCGCCGACCCCTGCCCGCAGCATCCGGCACCGGCCGATGCAGCCGGCTGGGCAACATGGAAACGGCATATGTTGACCCGCGATTTTGGCCAGCTGTGCCGTTACGCGGCGGATAATCGCGCGCTCGCCGGCGAGACGGTCCGCGTCGTGTTCATGGGCGATTCGATCACCGACAACTGGATCCATGCCGACGCGGCATTGTTTTCGAACGGCGTGGTCGATCGCGGGATCAGCGGGCAGACGACCCCGCAGATGCTCGTCCGGTTTCGCAGCGATGTCATCGCGCTCAAACCGCGGGCAGTCCACATCATGGCCGGCACCAACGACATCGCCGGCAACACCGGCGCCGCAACGATCGAGACGGTCGAAGGCAATATCCGGAGCATGGCCGAACTCGCGCGCGCGCACGGGATCAAGGTGATCCTCGCCTCGGTTCCCCCCGCCGCCGCCTTTCCCTGGAGCCCCGACAAACGCCCGGTCCCGCAGATCGCCGCGCTCAACGACTGGCTACGCGGCTATGCCAAAGCCAATGGCTTCACCTATGTCGATTATCACGCCGCACTTTCGACGCCGGCGGGGGCGATGAAGCCCGGCTACGCAACCGACGGCGTCCACCCGACCCCGCAGGGCTATGCCGTCATGCGCCCCCTCGCGACCGCGGCGATCGCCAAAGCGCTCGGCAGGTGACATTCCGAATTTCCGGTCCCAGCGCACGCAACCCGGCCTGAGGTTCACCGCGGCGAACCTCAGGCCGGCCAAGTGCGCGTGTCATGATCTAGCAAATGATGCGATGCAGAGGCTTTCCATCCTCAGCGCCACTCCAGTGCTGGCACCAAATCAGGCGTCCGGGCTTTGGAACTGCTTACATCGGAATGACGCGCTGAGCCGTCGCGCTCGCGGTTTCGAGAAGCACTTCCACCGCTGCATCGCTGATACGCCTAGCCGTTTCGAGCGCGGCGGCTGGGGTAAGCACAAAGTCCACGTCTGCAGGGCCGCGTACATGGACGACAGACCCTTTTGGGCTAGCATCACTCGGCTCATTGCCTGACGTCATACCTGGGTTTTCCGCGGGTTTGTTCGTCACCCAATCCCTTGCCTGGACGATCGACGTAAAAATCCGTGTATTTGGGTCGGAAATGCGCCCGGCTTGCAGATCTGCAAATCCCAACGACGACACCACGGCGGTTCTATCCGCGTTGAGATGTCCAAGTCGCGCAACCATTGCGCGCAGCGCCTCGGTGACAAGAAGATCCCTGGGCACCGTGGCTCTGATTTCGATAATCAGCGATGTCGGCCGCCCCGAGACCAGAAGCCGTTTCAGCTCTTGCCGAAATGCCGGCTCAAACGTCGCCACCGTCGCGGCTGTCCAAACGCCTTTCTGGATGACCGTCAGAAGCGGTATCGCAGGCTCCAGATCGAAACGGAACATTGGTCACTCCCCCAGATAAGCGGGAGCACTCCAGCGTCTCTCAGCCAACGGGACGCCGTTGATGGTAGC
This sequence comes from Sphingomonas aerolata, assembly GCF_023935825.1. Classification (NCBI taxonomy): domain Bacteria; kingdom Pseudomonadati; phylum Pseudomonadota; class Alphaproteobacteria; order Sphingomonadales; family Sphingomonadaceae; genus Sphingomonas; species Sphingomonas aerolata. Next base: position 2,744,422 of record NZ_CP098762.1, read on the forward strand.
TTTCGTAGACTTAAGTTAGGAAGTTCGCACCAACAATCTATATCCTTCGAGCCAGTTGCCCCCCAGCCGCCCCCGTTCCGCCTCATACGGCGGGAGAGCTTCCCGACTGGTCCGGTAATCCAAAGCGCACCCGGAAGGCCCGCAGCGGAAAGCCTGGATGCCCAGAGCCGCAATATTTCAAGGGAACAATGTCCACATGGCTAAAATCTATCTCGCGTTTCTTGCGTTGGCAATGTCCGGTTTAAATGAGCTCGTCTGACGGCGGCAAAAGCAAAAATTGGTCACTTTTTAGGCCTTCTACTTTTCTGACTACCTTACGGACTAAGGACGCTAAACCGGGATATCTTTTATTGAAAGACATCGGCCTATAGATACTCAACGAAGTCGCAGCTTAGCTAACTCGCAAGGATATTTTATAGAACGGATTTAGCGCCTCGTTGATCAATTCCGATCAGGCGTGTCTGTTGTCGGGTCCATAAGCCGCGCCCTCGCTGGACCGGTACGCATCGGATGCATATATTCACCATGCGCCAGCTTCTGATCGGATGAAGCCATGGTCTTGTTGACCCTATCTCATCTCGTGAATGTTATCGTTGTGACGGTCATTCCAGCGTTGATCGCGCGCGACGTGCCCGCGATGACGACGTGCTACGGCGCCGACAGTGCTGCACGACGTATCCTTGCATGCCTTTACGCGACCATCGCAATGGCCAGCGCCGTCGCGCTGATCGGCGAGGCTTCGGGCAATACGACGTTGTCGATCGCTATCGCCGGCGTCTTGTTTCCGATGCAGATTATTTACAAGCTGATGACCATACCGGCGGTCAGTTGGCGCAATCCGGTGGTAAAGAGCAACCTGGCCATCGCGCTGCTGCACACGGCAACCTTAGCTGCGATTTGGCATGAGCGCTTCTTGGACGCGCGAGGAGAATAGCATTTCAAACGGCAGTTGCCAGGATCGTCGCCGGGCGCCTGACCGCAAACATGTCAGGCCATCAGCAGCTTCGCCTTTCTGTACGTTAGTCTGATGTTTGCCGAGGGAGGAAAGTGGAACGGCGGCTTTCCGGACGGCGGCCGGCAATAGCCGACATCGCGGTGATGCCTCTTCAAAAAAGATACAATATTGAGAAAGCCTTAGCAACGAGGCGCAGTTAGCGGCTCTCTAGCTCGCCCTCGAAGTCATTATGGTCGAAGCGCGGGTGCGGTTCCTTACGCCCCACTCGCACAGGGGCAGCAGAGCCTCGATCAGCGTCATGCCGAACGGCGTGACGGTGTAATCGACCTTGGGCGGCACTTCGCCATAATCGTGACGAACCACTACGCCTGCCGAAGCGAGTTCACGCAATTGCTGGATCAGCACCTTTTCGCTGATGCCGGCAACCGCCCGCTTGAGATCGCCGAACCGCCTCGGACCCGACCGGAGATGATACAGGATCAGCGGCTTCCATTTGCCGCCCATGATGGCCAGCGCGACATCGAGGCCACAGTCACTTGCAGGGTCAGATCGGGGAACGTTCATCAAGCCTCTTTGACACTTACCTTCAGGTAGGTTCTACCCGCAGTACCAGTGCCGGTCCATATCTCGGAAACGTGCGCGACGGGATCGATCGTCTTTTCCGTCGCCACAATGGAGCTTGGACATGACCGACACCCCGACCATCCTGATCTATGCAACATATCGCATCCAGCTCAGCGACGTGGAGGCGTTCCGGGACATCGCTTCGCGCATGGCGAGCGCAGCCAGGCTGCGGGACGGCTGTGTATTTCTCGACGTTACGGAGGAAGTAGGTGCCGCCGGCACGTTCCGCCTGATTGAAGCCTGGCGAGATCAGGCGGCGTTGAACGCGCACCTCATCCACGCCCGATTTTCAAGCGGTATTCGAAGAAGCCGGGAAACTCGGCATCATCGACCGTCAGGCGGACGCCTATTCGATTTCGGGCAGAGCGGCGCTTGATATGCCGTCCTGACCGGAAAGAACGCGGCATCCGCGTGAACGTTGTCTCGGCCGGGAGGAAGATGATGTGATCAAGGGGGTACCACTCGAGCGCTTGGAGCGGCTTGAAGAGGTCGCGAGTGCCCTCCTGTTCGTAGCGTCGAGCGAGAGCGGCTTCGTCGCGGGCCATGAGCTCTTCGTGGATGGCGGGGGCGCGGCGGTCTTACCGGAATTCATCCTACTGAACGATCGTCCGCGCTCTGGAATGCGACGGCCCACCGGGGCCTCCGGTTGGGGGCGTTACGCACCATATCTTTGGTAGCGTGCGCGAAAAATCGGGGGCTTCCCGCGGCGCGACCTCGGCTGGACGGACGAGGCCAGCACTGCGGCAAGGGTGCCACGCGAGACTTGGGAATTCTCCACAACGAGATTACGCGGCAGGCCCCGCCCCCACGGCGAGGCCTGCCGGGGATCAGAACTGCCCGCGGATACCCAGGCTGATACGACTGCCCGAAGATTCGTAGATCGCCGGAAAGGACGGATCCATCGTGTAGCCGGTGGTCTTCGCATTGCCGACGTTGATGCCCTGCAGCTCGACACGGACGTTGCGCGTCATCTGGTAGCTGGCGGCAACGTCGAACTGGCCATAGGCATCGCGGTAGACCGGATACATGTTTCGCTCGATCCGCTCCACATAGGCACCCTTGCGGTTGTACGAGACGCGCAGCGACAGCGGTCCCTTGTCGTAGAAGACCGTGGCATTGTAGGTCTTGTCGGCAAGGCCGATCGGCGAGGTATCGATGCCGAGGTCGGACTGCCCCGTCAGCGAACTGTCGAGGAAGGTGGCGTTGGCGTTGACGCCGAAGCCGTCCGCCCAGTCCGCAATCATGCCGAACGGGATCACCGCGTTCACCTCGACGCCGCTGACCTTGTACGCGCCCTTGGCGTTGACGGGCTGGTAGACGTCGAAGTCATAGACGCCGTTGACCGTGCCGTTGGCGTTGTAGACCGTCACGCCGGCTACCTCACCGGTCAGCTGGCTCTGCACCACACCCTTGATCTTCTTCCAGAAATAGGACGCCGCCAGAATACCGCCGCGCGGGAGATATTGCTCGAGGCCGACTTCCCACTGATCGGCAAGCGTAGGCTTCAGGCCGGGATTGCCGTCGGTGTACCGGAAATTGCCGATGCTCGCGATCCGCTTGTACGCCAGATCGGTCAACGCCGGGCGGATCAGCGTCTTTGACGCGGCAGCGCGCAGGAACAGGCTGTCGGTCAGCTCGGCATGCGCGTTGAACGAGGGCAGGAACTTCTCATATTTGCCGTCGCTTGACACCGGCGCGGGGGTCAGGCCGATCGAGCCGCTCGGGTTCTGGACCTGCTGGAACCCTTCCGAATTGATCGTGGTGCGCAGATAGCGGCCACCCAGATTGACGAACAGCGGCACGGCCACGTCGAATTCGAAATCGACCATCGCATAGCCGGCGATCGTCTCTTCCTTGACCTTGTAATAGTTCGCATCGCTGAACGGCGTGACGAACCCGTCGGGCCGGAAGAAGTCGCGCGCATAGGCGTTCGAGACCTGCGCCCAGCTCAGGTCGCGTGCCTGGTAGTTTTTCCCGCCGACGATGTCGGTGACGGTCTCAAGCGGGCTGTCGCCCAGCTTGCGGGTGTTGACATAGGCGGTGCTGCCGCGGGTCGGGCCCTGGATCTTCTCCTCGCCATATTGACGCTCGTTGGTCTTGTCGGTGTAGCGACCACCAAAATTGAAGCGCTTGAGCACCGACGATTCGAACTGATAGCTCAGATCGATCTGAGCGGCATATTTGTCGTCCTTGATCTGTTCGCGCGTGGTCTCATAGGCTTCGAACAGATACGAATTCGGCGCATCGTACATGTCGATCGTCTTCGGATTGCCGCTCGGGATCGTTTCGCCGCCATTCTCGGTATAGCGCGTGCGCGAGGGCGCGTAGGCGACGTGCTTCAGATTCGCATAGTCGAGCGTCTTCCTGGCGCCGGAATAGCCACCCAGTGCATTGATCTTCCAGTTGCCCGTCGTCCAGTTCATCTCCCCGCCGAACTGCCGATAGTCGGTCTCGTTGATATATTCCTTGCTCAGGAATTCATGCTGCGTGTTGGTGTAGGAGACGTCGCGCAGCACGACGATGCCGCTATCCGCGAGCGTCTTGGCATCAAATTCGTGGATCGTCTCGAGCGTCGAATTGCTCGATGCCGAATAGCCGGCAGCGTCATATTCGTCCTCGGTCGTGTCGTATGATCCGAGAAAGGCGTCGAACGCCAGGCTGAAATCGTCACTCGGCTTGTACTGCACCGAGCCCGACAGCCCGAGGCGGTCCTGATCGTTCTGATAGACGCGGTCGCCGACCTTATCGAGGAAGACGATTCTGTTCTTGTCAGCGTTGGTGAAAGCAATGCCGGCGTCGCGCTGCAGCACGGCGATCGCCTGGTTGCGGTAGACGGTGCCGGTACGATCGGTCCAGCGCGCGATAGGGCGGAAGTTGATACCCGAGTTGGAATCGGTGCGATTGGTGCGCTGCTGCTTGGCGACCGAAACCAGCACGCCGAAGTCGCCAAAGGTCTTGCTGGCGAGAAACGAGAAGTTGGGATCGATCTTTTCGGAGATCGAATTATACGCGCCATCAACGCTGCCGACCACGCGAAGCCCGGGGTTGTCGAACGGCCGCGCGGTTCGGATCAGCACGGAGCCGGCGATGCCGCCCTCCTCGTCCGCCGCCACCGGCGACTTCTGCACGGTGACCGACTGGATCAGTTCGGACGCGAAGATGTCGAACTCGACGTCGCGGCCGCCCGAGCCCGAGGCGGTCGCCAGCTTGTTGATGGACACGAAGGTGAATTCGCTCGGCAGGCCGCGGACGTTGACGCGCGTGCCGAGGCCGCGTTCGCGTTCGATCGTCACGCCGGGCACGCGCTGCAGCGCTTCGGAGAGATTCTGCTCGGGGAAGTCGGCGATATCGGTGGCGATGATCGAGTCCGAAAAGCCGATCGTGTTGCGCTTCATGTCGATCGCTTCTTCGAGGCTGCGGCGATACCCCGAGACGAGGATCTCGTCGCCCGTATCGGCCTCCTGACTGACGGGCGCCGCTACGGTTTGGGCAGCGGCCGGTGCCACGGACAGTGCTGCGGTCGCGGCTCCCAGGAGCAGGGACGCCATGCGGTCGACATGCTTCAAACTACGGATCATTGTTCGGTTTCCCCCGGTGCTGATATGCCAGTGACACCTCGCGAGGTGATCGCTGGACGTGCGACGTCGCGCCCCGAACGTGTTCCGTTCGAGATCATGACAGATTTCATTTAATGGAACGGCAGTCCGCCTGCGGTGATACGTTGGCTTTAGCGCACGCGACGACTATTGATCGGGCAGACCAGACAATTCTTCATGCCGTCGCGTTGCAGCAGCAAGCGTACGCGTCGCCCGAGTTTATCGCTTACATCGGCTTGTCAAAATGACGAACGCCAGCAATTAGCCAAGATCTAAAAGATCGCGCCCCCAGTTACCGCATCTAGCTCCAGGCTGAATGCGGTAAACTTGTGACGTGCATGTTACGATGCGGCATGACTTGATCGTCACGACGATGGCTGTGGCATATATTCGGATCAGCACGGCCGATGGCTGGACGTGATTTTCGCGACAGGGCCCGAGGCTCCGGAAAGCATTTCCATACCACTAGGTGTTTGAAAACACCGCGCCTGTCATTCTGGTGCCATCAAACGCAGCTAGGGACAGCGCTTGCAGTAGAGGGTATTCCCGATGTCCAGCGCTACCTCGCTCGTTCCCCATCAAATCGTCGATTGCATGTCGACGGGCCGGTCCCCGACCGCAGCGGACCTGGACAATGTCGCTGCGCGGATGTGGCGCGAAGGCGCGCGTGACCGTTCGGCATTCTCTTGGGGCGAGCTTTCGCCCACAGCTGCCGATCGCATCGTAGCAATGCGGGCCGCGGTCCTCGCGTTGGAGGGCAGCGGTCTACGCTGAACCGCGCCCGTGCGATGCTCCGGATCGACGACGCGTAGCCTCACGTTGCGTGCAGCGTCTCGAAGAAGCGCAACAGGGCGGCATCGATTGACGATGCCCCGTTTTCGACCAACCGTGAGTCCATGCGGACCTTGGCTGCCATCCCCGTCGTGCTTTGCGTCGCGACGGATACATGCGTCACCAGACGCCCGATCAGGTCGAGGTCTGTAGCAGTTCCATCCACGTTCCGGCTGATGGCCTGGCCGCTCTGCGCCTGTTCGCCAATGCTCGACGCGAGATCATCGGTGCCGCGAGCCATATCCTCGACCATCGCGCGAATGTGCAACAGGCCGGCATAGGCTGCCCCGGTGCCGCGTTGCATGCCAGCTATCTGCTCCGCAATCTCACCCGTCGCTTCCGCGGTCTGCGCGGCCAGAGATTTCACGGCGTCGGCAACGACGGCAAACCCCTTTCCTGCCTCGCCGACACGGGCCGCCTCCATGGCGGCGTTCAACGCGAGGAGCTTGGTTCGTGCAGCAATGGTCCTGATGACTCCGACGATTGCACCAATTGCGCGGGCGTCATTCTGGACGTCCGTCATATCCTGTGCGAGCTGAGCCGCGCAGTCCGCAACCTCTGCGCTGAGATCGGCAGACAGACGTGTACTCTGGCTGGACTGACGGATCGCGCCCATAAACTGGGTCGTTGCCGCGGCAATATCCGTCGCGCCGTCGATCGCTCGCCTGACGGCTACGCCGACACTACCAAGCTCGCGGGTCGCGTCGGTCGAATGATCCTCGAGTTCGCCCGATGTCGTGGACAATTGTCCGGCTGCTCCGCGAAGCTCGGCAAGCACGTTCGCTATCTCGCCTTCCAACGTGGTTGCGGCCTGTCGGACGATGCGGTCACGTTCCGCCTCGGCTGTCTGTGCCGTGCGCCGCGCATCTTCGATCTGACGTTCGCGGTGAACCTCTGCCAACCGCTGCCGGCCATTATCGGCTTCCAACCGTCCGCGCTCCACGACCGAGGCCCGAAAGACTTCGATCGCGCGTGACATCCGACCGATCTCATCGGTTCGTTCTGCATGCGGCGTGCGACCTTCTGCATTCCCGCCGGCGATCACCGCCAATGCGTGTTCGATGTCCAGCAACGGGCGGACAATGGTCCGTTGGACGATCACCACCGTGCCGTATGCGGACAGTGCGAACAGGATGATGCCTGCCGCGACACTGATTGCGACCTCTTGCCGCTCCAGATCATGGGCGTTGCGGAACAGACGCTCGACTTCGTCTTCCTGGGACGCGATGAGGGTATCGGCGATCTTGGATGCCATCCGTTCGTTGGGACGGACGTCATTGCGAAAGACGGTCCAAGCCCGATCCTGGCGATTCCTCGTGGCGTTGTCAGCCATGATCGCCAACTGACGTAATACGATAATCTGACTGGCGATATATGGGCTCCGTGCACTCAACCCCGCGATGGGGTTTCGCACCAGCTGGGCAAGCTGCGTCCGCATCTGGATGGACCGTTTCGCAAATTTCCCATGGATAATCGCAAGTGCGCGGGGATCGCGTTCGAGCAGCAGGTTCAGCGCGTCACGCTGCAAAGAGCGGCTGATCGACCGCACCTCGATCAGGTTGATCCGAACGGTCTGGCCGGCATTCGCCGCATCGCGCGCCGTCTGAACACGCTCTCTGGTACCGTGCCCGATCAGGCCCAGTAGGCACACCAGCCCCAGCATGATGGCGACGGGTACCATCAGCCGTGCGACCATGCTCCGCGACCAGAGTCTTAACGTTCGATTTGTCATAGGCGGCCGCTACGGCGCGCATCTTAACTCTGTGTGACAGATGCTGAACAACGCAGGTCTGAAAGACCTGTTGTCAAAAAAAGCGATGACGCCTGCCGTGAAGCAGCAAGCAGTCGCGCATCTCCGGACGGTGCTGAGGATGAGCGAGCGGCGGGCGTATGCTGTCGTCGAAGCGGATCGCACGAGAATGCGCTATCGCTCGTGCCGGGGGATGAAGGCGACCGGCGGTCGCGTCACAAGCGCGCGCTCGCGGCCGCTACGCTTGCGCACCGTCACCCGCTCCTCGCGATACAACCGATACACCTTTTTCAAGTTCATGCCTGTCCTCTCGCGCCTGAGCAGGATCGCCAGCCGCCGGTAGCCGAACCGACGACGCTCGTTCGCGATCTCGCGCATCCGGACGCGGGCAGCATCGTCCTGCCCGCGAAGCGGCTCATAATGCCATGCCGACCGATTGACCCCGATCAGCCCGCAGGCACGCCCCTCGGAGAAACCGTGGTCAGCCATCAGCTTCTCCACTGAAGCGTAGCGCTCCGCAGACCGGATCGGTTTTTTCCCAGCAGATCCTTCAGCCGGCGGTTCTTGTCCTCAAGCGCCCGCAACCGCGCCGTCTCCGACACGGTCATCCCGCCGTATTTCGCCTTCCAGTTGTAGAACGTCGCATCACTAATCCCGTGCTGCCGGCACAACTCGGCAGTTTTCACGCCGGCCTTATACTCGCGCAGCACGCCAATGATCTAATCCCCGGTAAATCGGCCTCGCCGCATCACTCGTCTCCATCTGACGAGCAAATTTACCAAGGGCATGATTCTGGGGAGCAGATCAGACCTCGTCGCATTTGCCAAAAAACGACGACAGCCGCGAAGCTTTCCCGCGGTGTCGAGCAGGCCGAGGTAGCGTTAGATGCTGGCATCGACCTGCTCTATCCGGCGCCGGATCGTGACCGGCGTGAAATTACGGTCGCGCGCATTCACCCCGCGAAAGCGGCTCCCGTTCACCGCGACCGTGCCGCCCGCAATGAGGCCGAGCTGCCGACACAGGCCGCCTGGATCGCAGCTCATGTTCGCGTCGAAAGTCGGCGACGGTCTTGATATCCGGTGCGAGCTTGCCCGTCACCCACATCAGCTCGACGTTGCGGCCCGCCTCGCGCTCCAGGCGTCGGCTCGACGGAATCTGATTTAGATAGCCGTAGACGTAGAGCTTGAGCAACGTCGCCGGATGATAGCCTGGCCGACCCGTCGCAGCGGCGCCGGCAAACCCCAGCGTCGCCAGATCCAGTTCGTCGACGAACACATCGACGATGCGCACGGTGCTGTCTTCCGTAACTAATCGTGCACGCAGGGCGGCAGAAAAAGCTGCTCCCGGCGGTCACACCCCTCGATGAAACGACCCATCCGACGTCTCCAGATGACGCAGCCAAGCATAGCCTAACAAGACGTTTTCACACTGCCTCGGTGGTAAGCGTGCGGTCGCTTTTGAGTGACTATCGTCGCAAGTGGACCTTCGTTCAGGCGGTCGGGTAAGGGGCCAACCGGCCGCTTTCTGGTCGGACGCGGACCGTCCTGTTCCGGCACGAAGAGCAACGTTTCTGCCGCGTGTTCATGCTCGCGAGGGTGAGCGGAATTGGCTTATCGTCTCGCGCTGAATTCTGGAAATGTGAACGGGGCGTCAGCCCGTGTGACCGCTGAGGACTGCTCATCCAGGACTGGATCGTAACATGCGAAGTTGCGATTGAACCATTTCCGGCCGGACAGACACTAAGGGGCGAACAGGAGGACCGGAGTGACAGGGGTCGGGTCTGCGGCGCCGCGCGCCAAGGACGGACACGGTATCGGCGAGGCCGCGCTGATCGATCGCATCCGTGCGCGCGATCGGCGGGCGTTCGAGATGCTCTATCGCGCGTGGGACGCCCGATTGTCACGCTTCCTCCTCAATTTGTTACGCCGCCCGCATCTCGTGGAGGAGGTGCGGAACGATACCATGATGGTCGTGTGGAACCGGATCGGAGGCTTTAATGGCGAGAGCCGGCTGTCGACGTGGATGTTCGGAATTGCCTATCGCCAGGGCCTCGCGGCGCTGCGCAAGCTGGACGAGCCGGTCGATGACGACCGCTCGGAAGCACGCGCCAGCGACGCGGCGACACCCGAGGAGAACAGCCGGGCGGTCCGCGTGAAGCTGGCGCTGGCCGAAGCCATCGAAGGCTTGTCCGTGTCGCACCGTGCCGTCGTCAACCTGACCTATTACCAGGACTTCAGCTACCGCGAGATTGCCGAAATCATGGATTGCCCCGTCGATACCGTGAAGACGCGGATGTTTCACGCCCGCCGCCACCTCAAGCAAAGCCTTCCCGGCGATCTGTCGGACTGGCTCTAGAACAGGACAATGACCCAGATCCTTCCCTTCCCCACCGACCGGCATGCCGAGGTGCACCTGCTGCTGCCCTGGTACGTCACCGGGCAGCTGGATGCCGTGGAGACCGCGTTCGTCGCTGAGCATCTCGCCGAGTGCGGCGCGTGCCGCGCGGATCTGGTGCAGGAGCGGCATCTGGCGGATGCGGTCGCGCGGGATACGGGTGAAACCGGCGATAGCTGGGCGGCGATGGCGGCGCGGCTCGACGCGACGAGCACCGTGTCGGTCGCGACGGCCGCGCCGCGACACCGCATACGCGATCCGTTGCGCACAGTACGTCGCGCCGTCATGCGCCCCCGGACGCTACGCTGGGTGGTCGCAGCGCAATTCGTCGCCGTACTCGCGCTCGGCGCGCAGACGCTGACGCAGCGATCCGATGGGCGGCCGGGCGCGTATCATGTGCTGGGCGACGCGGGTGCAACACGCAGCGGCAATGTGCTGGCGATGTTTCGGCCCGAGGCGAGCGAGGCGGCGTTCCGTCGGGCGCTCCAGGCAAGCGGCGCGAGACTGGTCGACGGGCCGACCGCGTCCGGCGCCTATGTCCTCGCAGTACCGGGCGGCGCGGGCGGCGCGGCGCTTGCACGGCTGCGGCGCGACGCGGACGTGACGATGGCGGAACCGATCGAACAGGCGCCCGCGAAATGAATCGCGCGCTTTTGCTCCTCGCGCTCGCGATCACGGCCACCCCGTCGATGGCGACCGCGCAACGCCCGGCAGGCGCGGCGGCCGCACCATCGCCGAGCCCCGACGCGATGGCGGATCGCCGCATCCTGGTGATGCTCAGGCTCGCCCCGGAGCACTATCGCCCGGGCACCGACTATGGCGGCGGCTACGGTGATCCGACGAGCGCACAGGCGCGACGCCGGCTGGCGGCGCGGATCGCGCGCAAGGAAGGGTTGCGGCTGGAGACCGGCTGGCCGATGCCGATCCTTGGGATCGACTGCATGGTGATGATCGTCCCCGAAGGCCGATCACTCGAGGGAACCGCCGAGCGGATTTCGCACCTGTCAGGCGTCGCCTGGTCACAGCCGCTGCACCGCTACGCGACGCAGGGCCAGGCGCCGGCCTTTTACAATGATCGCCTGTTCCGTGCCCAGCCCGCGACGCGCGGCTGGCAGCTCGCGGCGCTTCACCGGATGGCGACCGGCAACGGCATCACGGTGGCGATCATCGACAGCGGGATCGATGCCGGCCACCCCGATCTTCGCGGGCAATTGATGATCAATCGCGATTTTGTTGCCGATGCCGCGACCGTGGGGGCGGAAACCCATGGGACCGGCGTCGCAGGAATCATCGGCGCGCGGGCGAACAACGCGGTCGGGATTGCAGGGATTGCGCCTGGTGCGCGCCTCATGGGGCTGCGCGCATGCTGGCAACCCGGCGGCACCGCAGGAACGATCTGCGACACGCTGAGCCTCGCCAAGGCGCTGACCTTCGCGATCGAGCGCAAGGCGCGCGTCGTCAATCTCAGCCTGACAGGGCCGTTCGATCAGCTGCTCGCCCGGCTCGTCCAGGTCGGCATCGCGCGCGGCGTCGCGTTCGTCGCGGCGGTCGATCCGGAGACGGGCTCGGGCTTCCCGGCGGCGCTGCCCGGCGTTGTCGCGGTCGCAGACGATGGAGTGGCGGGAACGCGAACCGGGGTTTACATTGCCCCCGGGCGGGACGTGCCGACCACGGAGCCGGGCGGTCGATGGTATCTGGTCAGTGGAAATTCCTATGCGGCAGCACATGTCAGCGGGCTGATGGCGCTCATGCAGGAATTGCGCCCCGGCAAGACGGGCCAGTCTTTTGTGTCCGCGCGCAGCGGCGGCGGCGTCATTGATGCGTGCGACACGCTCCAACATTTGGCGCGGTCCGGCAGCGCGCGCTGTTCCGTGCCGAATTAGGCGGCGGCGCGCGCGCGGTCTGCACGGTCTTGCAATATGCTCGATCGGCCTCGTCCCCGTGCCTGCGATGGCGCAAACCGGGTTCGAGATTTCCGTCGCATCGGATGACCGCTTTCGCGGACAGACGGTCAGCGGCGATCGACCGATCGGCACCGCGACGCTGGCCTATGACGATGTCCGTGGGCTTTATGCCGGTATTTCGGCGACGGTCGTTGCGACGCGAGACAGCGGCGTCCGGCCGCACCGTTCGGTACAGTATGTCGGTTACGCCAGACGTCTCAGCGGCGCGCTGACCTTCGACATCGGCATCACCAATCGGGTCTATAGCCGGTTCTTTACCGGCGACTATGCACGCCATTTGACCGAAGCCTATGTCGGACTGATCGGGCGGCGCGTGCAGTCGCATCTCTACCTGACGCCCGATTATGACGGCCGCGGCGGCGAAGCGGCCTATGTGGACGTCAACGCGACGCTGGTCGAGCACGGCCCCTGGTCCCTGGCGGGCCATGGCGGGGTCCTGACGCCACCACGCGATCCCGGCAGGCCGCGATTCATCGAGCTCGACTGGCGACTGGGTGTCGCGCGCCGGTTCGATAGACTCGCCATCACCGTGCAATGGGCAGGCAATGGCCCAAACCATGACAGCGGACGCTGGCAGAGCGGTCTCATCCTTGGTGCGCGACGCAGTTTCTAAAAAAGTTCCAATGGTTTGAACCGTTTTTTGCGCGCGCGACACTAACGCATGTCACCGCCTGCAGCGGTGATGGGATGCGGTCGGAACAACCTTCGAGCGACGCAAGAACGCCCAATTTCGACAGGATCCGACACACCGAAACCCGCCGCGGAGTCTTGCTGCGCGGCATGTCAGGAGAAGAAGCATGAAGATCCAGACCGATCTACACGCCGGCAAACGCGGCGCCGATGATCCCGCCGGCCACATCCGTCGCGGTCGTGGCAGGGACGATCCCAAGCCGCACGCCTGACCCGCTGCGGTTGCGATCTCAGATGATCGTTTCCAGACGAGATGGCCGGACTTGTTCCGGCCATCTCCGCGTCCGGTACGCAATCCCCCTTCTCGTCGCCAGCGTGCTCGGCATCGCGGCGGCCGCTGACGCAACGGACGTGCCCCCGACCTATGCCGAGGCACAGCGCGTCGCGAGCCCGCTGCCCTGGCGCACGGACTGGTGGACGATCTTCGGCTCGCCAGAGCTCGACGCGCTTGTCACGCGGGGCAATATCGATAACGCGGACATCGCGATCATCGCGGCGCGGCTTTCGATCGCACGGGCCGCCGTCCGCACGGCGTCCGCCGAACGTCTGCCGCGGGTTTCCGCGATCGCCGGCGTCACCGACCAGTCAGGCAATCTTGCCACCGCCAGCGGCGAAAACGGCCGTCTGTTTGAGCTTGGCCTCCGTGCGGCGTGGGAGCCCGACCTATTTGGCGGCCTTGGCAACGCCGCGCGCGCGGCGCGGCTGGATGCGCGCGCCGCAGAAGCGACATTGGCCGGTGCGCGGCTCGCGGTGCAGGCGGAGATTGCGCAGACCTATTTCGCGTTGCGCGCGCTCGATGGCGAGCGCGACGTCCTGGCCAGCGCGATCGACCGGGCGGCGCGGGCGCTGGCGATCGTTGCGGCGCAGGCCGCGCGCGGCAATGCCGCGGCGCGCGACGTCAATCGGCGACAGGTGGAACTTGCCATGCTGCGCGCCGACCTGCTCGCGCGCGACCGCGACCGCGCACTGACCCGGCATGCACTGGCACTGCTGGTCGGTGCCGCAGCAATCCCCGACCGTCACGCCGCACCGGAACTCCTCACGGTTCCCACGATCCCGGCCGGACTGCCGAGCGAGATGCTGCTGCGACGGCCGGACGTCGCGGCGGTCGCGGATGCGGTGGAGGCGGCGCGGTTGCGGCATCGGGCCGCGAAGACCGCGTGGTTTCCGGGCTTTGCGCTCACGGGCAATGGCGGGCAGGCCTCGCCGACGCTCGGCGAGCTCCTGTCCCAGACCGCGCAGACGTTCGGCTTCAACCTGATCCTTTCGCTGCCGATCTTCGACGGCGGCCGTACCGCCGCGCGCGTCCGCAGGGCGGCGGCCGAGGAGGAGTTGGCCCAGGCTCAGCAGCGCGACACCATCCTGCGCGCGTTTCGTGATGTGGAGGACCAGCTCGCAGCCACTCGACTGCTTGCGGCGGAGGAGGCGGTGGCGCGCGAAGCGGCAGATGCGAGCCTTCGCGGCGAGCAGCTGGCTGCCAGACGCCTCGCCCGCGGCTCGATCAGCCTGCTCGAGTCGCTCGACACAGCACGCACGGATCTTGGCGCGCAAACTCGGCTGGTCCGGCTTCATCATGCGCGGGCGATCGCCACCGTCGGCCTTGTCCGCGCGCTCGGCGGTGGATGGCGGACGACGTCTTCGCCGCCATCCACCCTCACTCCGGCGGGGCAGTGATCGCGGCATGGCCACGCCATTCGCCCGGACGCATAACGCGCTGGCTCGCGAGACGCCGCGCCTCGCACTGCTCGCGCTTGCCGTCGCAGCGGCCCTGCTCGCGATCTGGCTGCTGTGGTTCACGCTGGCGTCGGTGACGCTGTACGAGGTGTCGACCAGTGCGCGGCTCGAGGTCGGCATTGCCCCGCGAGCCGTGTCGCCCGCGCAATCGGGGCGGATGATCGCGACGCGGCTCTCGATCGGGCGCCGCGTGACGGCCGGGGACGTGCTGGTCTCGCTCGATGCCGAACCCCAGCGGCTCCGGCTCTCAGAGGCGGAGCGGCGAATGCGCGACTATCCGCGACGTCTGGCGTCGCTCGACCGTGAGATGGCGCTGCTTGGGGATGCCGACAGCGCGGATCGATCGAGCGCGGCGGCGGCAACGCGTGCGGCGCGCGCGCGCGCGACCGAAGCCGATGCAGCTTCGCGTCTTGCCGCGGATATCGCGCGACGTCACGTCGAGGATAGCGAGGCGGGTGGCGTGTCGCAGGCCGACGCCATCCGCGCCCGCGCCGATGCACGCCGTGCCGCTGCTGCGCGCGATGCGCTCGCCGAGGACGCACGCCGCATCGCAACCGAGGCACAGTCCCGCGGCGGCCGGAACAGCGCGCGCCGCGAGGAGCTCGAACGCATGCGCCTCGCCCTGGCCGACGACCAGGCATCGACCGCGGCGCTGGCCACGCAACTGCGTATCGAGATTGCCGGTCGCGTGGTTCGCGCGCCGGTGTCGGGGGTCGTCGCGGATGTCCAGGCGGTCGCCCCAGGCGCGATCGTTGTGGCAGGTCAGCGGCTTGCGACGATCCTCCCGGCCGGCGACCTGATCGTTGTCGCGGCGTTCGATCCGGCAAACGGACTGGGCCGGATCCGTCCAGGTCAGCGCGCGAGGCTTCGCCTCGCGGGGTATCCCTGGACCGAATATGGCGTCGTGCCGGCACGGGTCGAGCGTGTTGCGGGCGAGTTGCGCGACGGTCGGATGCGGGTCGAGCTGTCCGCGGCACGCGGCGCCATCCGCGGCGTCGCGCTGGGGCACGGGCTTGCAGGGTCGGTCGAGGTCGCGGTCGAGCATGTCTCGCCCGCGCGGTTGCTGATGCGGACCGCAGGCGGGGCGCTGCGATGAGCGGTCCGCGGCGATGGCTCGCCCCCGAAGTCGTCCAGACATCGAGCATGGATTGCGGCCCGGCGGCACTCAAGTGCCTGCTCGAGGGGCACGGCATCCCGGTCAGCTACGGGCGGCTGCGCGAGGCGTGCCAGACCAGCGTCGACGGCACGTCGATCGACACGATCGAAGCCGTCGCCAATCATCTCGGCCTGGCGGCGGAGCAGGTGCTGGTTCCCGACGACCATGTGATGCTCGCCAGCACAACGCTGCCCGCGATCGTCGTGGTTCGCCATGCTGATGAGGCGACGCATTTCGTCGTGCTGTGGCGGCGCGTTCGCGGCTGGGTGCAGGTCATGGACCCGGCAATCGGGCGGCGCTGGCTGCGCGAGGCGACGTTCCGCGCCGCGATCTACCGGCATGGCACGCGCGTCCCCGCGGCGGCCTGGCACGGATGGGCACGCTCGGCGGAGGCAGCGACGGCGTGGCGCGAACGCCTTGTCGCGATCGGCGTCGCGGGCGGACCGGCGGATCGGCTGCTCGCTACCGTCACCGCTGCGGACTGGCAGCACGCCGCCGCGCTCGATGCAGCGATACGGCTGGTGACGGCGCTGGTCGACGCGCGCGCGCTGCCGCCCGGATCGGACGCCGCGCGACTGATCGGGGCGCTCGCCGATCGCGCTGCGGCCGATCCGTTCACGGCGATCCCCGAAACCTATTGGAGCGCGGTCCCCGCCGGGGACGACGCGGTGGTGCGCGGGGCGGTGCTGATGACCATCGCCGGCAGGCATACCGCCGCCGCGCCCGCCGCCGATCTTCCGCCCGAACTCGCCGCCGCGCTCGCCGAGCCGCCCGCCACGCCGCTCCGGACCCTGGTTGCGATGCTGCGGGCCGACGGCCTGGTCGCGCCGGTAGCACTGATGTTCGCCACGGCGCTCGCGGCGGGCGCGCTGATGCTCGAGGCGCTGTTGTTCCGCGGACTGATCGACGTCGCGCAGCGGCTGCCGATGGGGCTGGACCGGCTGACCGCTGGAATCGCGCTGCTCGTGTTCATCGCGGTGCTGCTCACGATCGAACTGGCGACGGGATCGGCGGCGCTGCGGATGGGACGGGCGCTGGAAGTTCGGCTGCGGATAGCGCTACTCGCAAAGCTGCCGCGGCTGGCCGATCGCTATTTCCAAAGCCGCCCGATCAGCGACATGGCGGACCGGAGCCACAATATTCACGGGATCCGCAGTGTTCCCGGCATCGGTCTGCGCTTCGTCGAGACCGTGTTCGAACTTGCCCTGACCGCGCTTGCGATTGCGCTGATCGCCCCGGACAGCGGCCTTGCCGCAATTGGCGTCGCGCTGCTGACGATCGCGATGCCGCTCGCGATCCAGCCGGTGCTCAACGAACGCGACCTGCGTGTCCGCAATCACGCAGGCGCGCTCCATGGCTTTTATCTCGACGCGATCCTCGGCCTCGCTCCGATCCGCGCGCACGGCGCGCAGCGCACGGTGGCGCGCCAGCACGAGGGACTGCTGGTCGAATGGGCGCATGCGATGCGCAGGCTCGCGCGCACCGCAGTAACGGCGGACGGCGCACAGGCTTTGATCGGCACCATGGCGGCGGCGGCGCTGGTCGCGAGCCATCTGTCGCGCGGGCGCGGTGTCGGCGGTGCGGACCTGTTGCTGGTGTTCTGGGCGCTGAAGCTTCCGGGCCTGGGATCGCGGCTTGCCGGGCTCGCGCAAAGCTACCCGGGCCAGCGCAACGTCCTGCTCCGCCTTGTCGAGCCGCTCGATGCCCGGGAAGAGCCGATCGCCGGCCCAGCACCGACCGCCGAAGGTCCCGCCGCGATCGCGTTCGACGCGGTCGATGTCGTCGCGGGCGGGCATCCGATCCTGACCAAGCTCAGCGTCCGGATCGCGCCAGGCGAGCATGTCGCGATCGTCGGCACCTCGGGGGCGGGCAAGTCGACGCTGCTGGGCGTCCTGCTCGGCTGGCATGTGCCCGCGGCAGGAACTGTCACGATCGATGGGGCACCGCTCTGCGCGGTGGCGTTGCGCGCGACGACGGCCTGGGTCGATCCGGCGATCCAGCTGTGGAACTGCTCGCTGCTCGACAACCTGCTCTACGCCGCGACCGACGACGCGATCGGTCAGGTCGGGCCCGTGATGGCGGCGGCGCGGCTGCGCGGGATCGCGCGCGTGCTGCCCGAAGGACTGCAGACGATACTCGGCGAGGGCGGCGGACTGTTGTCGGGCGGCGAGGGACAGCGCGTCCGGTTCGGGCGGGCGCTGATGGTCGACGATCCCAGGCTGGTGCTGCTCGACGAGCCATTTCGCGGGCTCGATCGTGGTCAGCGCGAGACGCTGCTCGCCGAAGCACGCGTGTGGTGGCGCGAGACGACGCTGCTGTGCGTCACCCATGATCTCGCGGAAACGCGGGCGTTCGATCGAGTCCTCGTGATCGAGGACGGCCGGCTGGTCGAGGACGGCGCGCCGGCGGTGCTCGCCGCGGCCCCGTCGCGCTACCGCGATCTGCTCGACGCGGAAGCAGCGGTGCAGGATGCGCTGCGTGAGGGCACGGCGTGGCGGCAACTGACGATGGTCGATGGCCTGGTCGTGGAACGCGCATCATGACCGATCTCACCCCCAATTGGTGGCCGCTTGCCCGGCTCGGCGAGGCGATCGAGGCGCTGGCGCTGGATGCCGGACTGATCCGCGACCCGCCGACCGATCCGCTGGTCGTTCCCGCCGCCTTCGCGCTCGAGGACGTGCCAAGGTGGACCGAATGGGCGGCGGCGCGGCTGGGAGTCGAGGCGGTCGACGTCGAGACACCGGCCGCCGCGATCGACGCCGTGCTGGCAAGCGGCGGGCCCGCGATCCTGCTGGATGACACGGCGGAGGGCCCGGGCTTCTTCGCGCTTGCCGACCGGCGACGCGGCGGCGTGCTGCTGCTCGATCGGCATGCGCACCGTCGCCGCGTACCGATCGCTGCGCTGCGCGATCGCCTCGTCGAGCCGGTCGCGGCAGAACACCGCGCGGCGGTCGATGAACTGCTCGATCGCGCGATGATCCAGCCACGCCGTCGTCCGCGCGCCGCGGCCGCGCTGCTCCACGAACGGCTGCAGGCCGAACGGATCGGCGGGATCAGCCTGCTCCGTGCGCCTGCCTCCGCGCCGGTCTGGCGGCAGATGCGGCTGGACGGCGGTCTGCGTACGCTCGCGCTGATCGTTGCGGCATTCGTCGCACTCTACGTGCTGGAAATCGCAGGGTGGAAGGTGATCGGCGAAGGCGTTCTGGCGGGCAAGGTCGATTCCGGCTGGCTGCTCGGCTGGATGGTGATCCTGCTCACCGCCGTCGTTGCGCAGACCGCGAGCGCGTGGTGCGAGGCGAGCCTCGCGGTCGACCTCGGACGGATCATGAAGGCGCGGCTGCTCGCCGGCGCGCTCGCGTTGCGACCCGACGCGATCAAGCGCAGCGGTGTCGGCCAGATGATCGGTCGCGTGATCGAGGCGCAGGCGCTCGAAGCGCTCACCTTCAACGGCGGTATCGGGGTGCTGCTCGCGGGGATCGAACTCGTCTTCACTGCATGGGTCCTCGCCCATGGCGCAGCGCCGGCTGCGCATCTGACCCTACTGGTCGGCTGGGTTGTGCTGACCGGGTTGCTTGGCTGGCGGTATTTCGTGCGGATGCGCCAGTGGTCGGGGGAACGTCTGGACATGACCAACGCGCTTATCGAGGCGATGGTCGGACATCGGACCCGGTTGGCCCAGGACCGCGCTGCGCGCCGGGACGCGCAGGACGACGCGGTGGTGCAGCGCTATCTCACGACATCGGCGGCGATGGATGGCGCGAGCATTGTCGGCGTCACCGCGCTGCCATCGATCTGGCTGCTGACGGGCATCGCCGCCCTCGTCCCGGCCTTCGCGGGACAGCCGGTGCCGTCGCCCGTGACGCTGGCGATAAGTCTGGGCGGGCTGCTTTTCGGCCAGCGCGCTTTCGGCGGGATCGCTGGCGGTTCGGCTGGACTTGCACGCGCCGCGATCGCTTGGTCGCGGGTGCGCGATCTCTTTGCCGCGTCGCGCGGCGGGGCGGTCACCGTGACCCGGCGAACCGACGGGATTGCGGACGAGGACCGGCCGGTGATCGAGGCCGAGGGACTTATGTTTCGCTATCCCGGTGCCGATCGCCGAGTCGTCGATCGCGCGAACCTGACGATCAGGCACGGTGAGAAGATCCTGCTCGACGGCGCATCGGGCGGCGGAAAGTCCACGCTGGCAGCATTGCTGACCGGACTGGAGACGCCGACATCGGGCCTGCTGCTGCTCGACGGGCTCGACAAGGCGACGCGGGGCGACGCCTGGCACCGTCTGGCCGCCGCCGCTCCGCAGTTTCACGACAACCACATCCTGTCAGGATCGCTCGCCTTCAACCTGCTGATGGCGCGCAGCTGGCCGCCCACGTCCGCCGATCTCGCCGATGCGACAGAGTTATGCGAGGAGCTTGGTCTGGGGGATCTGCTGTCGCGGATGCCAGGCGGGATCGAGCAACAGGTGGGCGAGACCGGCTGGCAGTTGTCGCATGGCGAGCGGAGCCGCATCTTCCTCGCGCGTGCGTTGCTGCAGCGCGCATCGCTCACGATCCTCGACGAGAGCTTCGCGTCGCTGGATCCACAGCGTCTTGGTCAATGCCTGGCCGCGGCGATCAGCCGGTCGCAGGCCCTGGTCGTCATCACGCATCGATGAACGCGCATATTCAACTGTGTCAGCGTCCCGCTCAGCGCGTCGATTGGAGCCTCAGGGTATCGTCAGATCTCGGACCGACCCCTGCGAAAGCCAGACTTTTACGAGCCGCCTGGGAGTGACCCGTCTGTGGTTCGAGGCAGCTGGTACCTTAGATGCCTTTCGAAAAATTGGTATCCAGGTCGTTTGTGCGCATATCGGTCAATGCTCGCTTACTTCGTCCGGTAGACTGGCCCACACACGCCGACTGCTCTTTTCCTACGAGAGCGACCCCTACGCCGAAGCGCGGGAGGCGTGACTGGCCGAGACGATCGCAACGCGTCGCGGCTTGCCTCTGCGTAAACTACGTAAATCTAGCCCATGATCCGTGACCTAAGCTGGCCCGATCTAGCGAGGTGGCCATGATCAAGACAATTCTCGCAATCGTGGAGGGCCCCGTACGCGGTGGCAGCTTTATCGACGCGGTCCTTGGCGTAGCCGACCACCGGCAGGCGCATATGATCTTCGATGTCCTGACCGCGGCTCCCATGCTGTCGCCTAATCTTGCCCCGTTCGGCACGGTGTACACATTGTCCAGCGAACTGCGGCAACTGGTCCGCGACCATGCCAGCAGCCTGCGCGCGCTCCTGCCGCCCGACAGCCAAGCGGAGATCGTGTCGCAATGCGACGATGTCGGGTGGATCCCGGGCGACGTCCGCGCCAGCGCGCCTCTCGCGGATCTCGTCATGATCGGTCCGCATGAGACATGGTCGATCGATTGGCTCCGCCGCCGGACAATCGAGACCGTATTGATGGCCTCGGGCACGCCCTTGTTGCTGCTGCCGCCGGGCCGCTCGATCCGCAACGTCGGTCACGCCGTGCTCGGCTGGAAGCCCGGGCCGACTGCGATGCGCGCCTTGCAAAATCTCGTCCGGCTCGCCGCGCCCGGTGCGCGGATCGATGTCGTTGCGATCAAACACGGTCTGGCCGATCAACCGGAAACCGCACTCGAACCGGTCGTCGCGCTGTTGCACCGCTACGGTTTCGGGGTTGAGGGGCATGCGCTCGAACGGAGCGGGGAAGCGCAGGACCGGCTGACCAGCTTCGCGCTCGATCGCGGTGCCGACCTTCTCGTTGTCGGCGGCTTTGCGCATTCACGGATGCGCGAGATCGTGCTCGGCGGCGTCACGCGCAGTCTGATCGACGATCCGCGTTTGCCCGTTCTCATGGCGCACTGAATGCCCGGCACGGCCACGCTGTCCGTCGATGCCGATCGCAGCGGACTGTCCAGCGTGGTCGCCGCCGATCGGCTTCTACGCGACGGCCCCAATGAATTGCCGCGCGCCGACCGACGCTCGGTGTTGCGCCTCGCGCTGGACGTGCTGCGCGAGCCGATGCTGGCGCTGCTGCTCGCCGGCGGCGTCGCCTATATGCTGCTCGGCGATCTTACCGAAGCGCTGATCCTGCTCGCCTTCGCGACGTTTTCGATCGTTGTGACGGTGGTCCAGGAAAGCCGCACCGAGCATGTGCTCGATGCGCTACGCGATCTCTCCGCACCGCGTGCGCAGGTCATCCGCGATGGTGCGCGGCAGCTCATCGCCGCGCGCGAGGTGGTGTGTGGCGATATCCTCGTGCTCGAACAGGGGGACCGGATCGCCGCCGATGCGCTGCTGTTCGACGCCGACGATCTCCAGACCGACGAGTCGCTCCTCACAGGCGAATCGCTGCCCGTGGGCAAGCTCCCGGCAGCGGATGCCGCCATCGCGGAGCCCCGCCGCCCAGGTGGCGAAGGCCAACCCTTCGTCTATTCGGGCTCGCTCGTCACGCGCGGCAATGGGCTTGCACGCGTTCTCGCGATCGGGCCACGCACCGAGGTGGGACGGATCGGCCAGTCGCTGGCGAGGCTGGAGACCGAGGTACCGCGTTTGCGCCGCGAGACGACCCGGATCGTGACCTGGTGCGGGATCGGCGGCGGCGCGGTCGCGCTGCTGGTCGTTTTGTTGTTCGGGCTGCTGCGCGGGGGCTGGATCGAGGCGCTGCTGGCCGGGATCGCGATCGGCATGGCGATGTTGCCGGAGGAGTTTCCCGTCGTCCTGACGGTGTTTCTCGCGATGGGAGCGTGGCGGATCGGCAAGGTCGGCGTGCTCACCCGCCGTGCGGCCGCGATCGAGACGCTGGGATCGGCCACGGTCCTGTGCACCGACAAGACGGGCACGCTGACGGAAAACCGCATGTCGGTCGGCGAGCTTTGGTTGCCCTCTTCCGCGACGCTCGTGCTCGCGGGGAATAGGCCGGTGACGCCTGGCTATCACGCGCTGCTCGCCACCGCCGCGCGCGCCAGTACGATTGCTCCGAGTGACCCGATGGAAATCGCGCTGCACGACGCGTGGTCCGCGGTCGTGGCGCGGTCGCCATCCACCGGGACGCTCGTCCACACCTATGCGCTGCGTCCCGAATTGCTGGCGATGTCGAACGTGTGGGACGACGGCGACGCGCTGCGCATCGCGGCCAAGGGCGCGCCCGAGGCGATCGCCAGCCTGTGCGCGCTTGCCCCGGATCAACATGCAGCGATGACCGCCGCGGTCGACGCCATGGCGGTGCGCGGCATTCGCGTCCTCGCCGTCGCGAGCGCGGCACCGCCGGATCGCGACTGGGCGCAAACGCAGCACGGCTATCGCTATCAACTGGTCGGGCTGGTCGGACTGGCCGATCCGATCCGCGCCAGTGTTCCGGGTGCAGTCGCCGAGTGTCGTCGCGCAGGAATTCGTGTCGTGATGATCACCGGCGATTATGCCGCGACCGCGCGCTCGATCGCACGGCAGGCGGGGATCGCCGAGGGCGAGGTCCTGACCGGCGCGGACCTCACGACGCTCGACGATGCCCATCTCGCGGCACAGCTGCCATCTGTGACGGTGTTCGCGCGGATAATGCCCGAGCAGAAGCTGCGCATCGTCGACGCGTTCAGGGCCGCAGGCGAGATCGTCGCCATGACGGGTGACGGCGTCAACGACGCGCCCTCTCTCAAGGCCGCGCATATCGGTGTGGCGATGGGCAAGCGCGGGACGGACGTGGCGCGCGAAGCCGCCGCAATCATACTGATCGATGACGACTTCGGCGCGATCGTCCAATCGGTGCGGCTGGGCCGACGGATCTACGACAATATCCGCAAGGCGATGGCGTTCATCTTTGCGGTGCACGTGCCGATCGCCGGGCTCGCGCTGCTGCCGCTGTTCTTCGGCATGCCGATCCTGTTCGGGCCGATCCATATCGCCCTGCTCGAAATGGTGATCGATCCGGTCTGCACCCTCGTGTTCGAAGCCGAGCGGGACGAGGAAGACGTCATGCGCCGCCCGCCACGCGCGCCGTCCGAGGCGCTGTTCTCCGTGCCGATGATTGTCTGGAGCGTGTTCCAGGGCGGGCTTGCCTTCGCCATGCTGGCGGCAGTGTTTCTAATCGAGCAATTGGCCGGGATGCCGGAGCGCGAGCTTCGCGCGTTAATCTTCTTTGCGCTGATCGCCGAAATCCTCGCGCTGATCCTGGTCAACCGGTCGTTCAGCGCGTCGATGCGCGATGCGCTGGTCCGCCACAATGCAGCGCTCCGCTATGTCGTCGCAGCGATTGTCTGCGTAACCGGTCTGATCCTGTTTCTGCCCCGTGCGCAAATGCTGCTGAAGTTCGGGCTGATCGCCTGGAGCGATATGACGCTGGCGCTCGGCATGGGGATCGGGCTGCTCGCCATACTCGAAGCGTGCAAGCCGCTGATCCGCAAGGCGACGCCGCGCAGGCGGAGCGATCTGGGCAGCCGCGCCCTTGTCGTGCAATGATCGACGCTCTTTCAGGCATTAGCCCTCGCCGGCCTGCCCGTCCACCTTTGCTCTGTTGGGTAGACGAACCATCCGGGTTTTCTGGGCGATCGCTTTGCTTAGTGGCGCGCCTCTAATCTGCAATCGCTAGGAGTTCTTGAAGTCGACCATGCTTGGCTGCTCCGGCCGGCGGTCAAACGCCGTGCACGTAGTTGTGACCACGGGGCGTTTGGATGCGATCAGATGTAGCGATGGGAGGCAGGATTTGTCGGATGACGGCAGCAGATCATTTGCGTCTGCGCTAAACGAGAATGCCGGATGTCGTCGTTTCCTTCCCAGTCACCATACTCATGAGGACGTGGTGATCGGGGAGATGAGCGATTGTGCAAGGTCGGGTAGCGGGGGAGGATGCGCGAATGTCCGGGTTTGGGTCGTTCTCGCCGATGCATATTCTGGCACCACAGCTACGCGAAGAATGCGGCTACGTCGGTGGCACCGAAGGCCGTTGGTTAACGGATTGCGACGTGTTTGATCGAGGGAACAGAGGAAGATCAATCGGCATGGATCGTAATCCTGTGGGGAGGTTGGAGACGTGTTGACGGCGGTTACCAGTTGGGGGATGTCGTCCGAGCCGCCCTCTCCGCTGCAAGATCTCGCGCTGGAGCCTGCACGCCTGCCGGTACGCGATCTCGCGGAGCCCGCATAATGCCGTGCGCAAGGCAGTCGCGACCGCGACCGTGAAGGCGCTGGTGGCAGCGGTGGCGGCAAGCGGTATCGACATCGTCTATGCCGATACCTTTATCGCGAGAGGGTCGAACAGCTTACCGCAGTGTTCCCGGATGATGCGCTGAAGGCACAGGCGTTCGAGCGCATCCGTTCGCTGATCGACACCGTGGTGTTGAAACCGGAAAACGGCGTACTTGCGATCCATCTTCGCGGCAAGTTTGCGTCAATGCTCGAGCTATGCATGTGTCCAGAAACACAAAAAGCCTCCGCGGATGTGACCGAGGAGGCGTTGCAAATCAAGATGGTTGCGGGGACAGGATTTGAACCTGTGACCTTCAGGTTATGAGCCTGACGAGCTACCGGGCTGCTCCACCCCGCGACGGTCCGGTTAGGGACGTAAGGGTAGATGAGATTGTGAATGGGTTTAGATATCGTGTGATGCATGTCGCACGGGCTTCAATGCCTGGCGACGACCTACTCTTCCATCGCTTGAGCGATAGTACCATTGGCGCAGGCGGGTTTCACGGCCGAGTTCGGAATGGGATCGGGTGGGACACCGACGCTATAGCCACCAGGCAATGGAGCCGGTGCGACATGCGTCACTGTGATATCTGGGTCCCTCGAGGCCTGCCTTGCGACGGGTCTTGAGGGTTTTAAAATCGATACCGTGCAAGGTTAGTGGTATTTATGACCAATCCCTCGACGGCGAGGGGATTGGCAATCTGGCGTCGTCTTAATCATCCGCACGCATCTTTGACGCTGGGCGAACCCAGTGTTGTCATTGATGGTGTGAGACTCTCAAGCGCGAATAGAGCAATTAGTATCGGTTAGCTCCATGCGTTACCGCACTTCTACATCCGATCTATCAACGTCGTGGTCTCCGACGGCTCTATGAAATCTTATCTCGAGGGAGGCTTCCCGCTTAGATGCTTTCAGCGGTTATCCCGTCCATACATAGCTACCCAGCTGCGCTCTTGGCAGAACGACTGGTACACCAGAGGTATGTTCAACCCGGTCCTCTCGTACTAGGGTCAACTCCTCTCAAATTTCGACGCCCACGGCAGATAGGGACCAAACTGTCTCGCGACGTTCTGAACCCAGCTCACGTACCACTTTAATTGGCGAACAGCCAAACCCTTGGGACCTGCTCCAGCCCCAGGATGTGATGAGCCGACATCGAGGTGCCAAACAACCCCGTCGATATGAGCTCTTGGGGGTTATCAGCCTGTTATCCCCGGCGTACCTTTTATCCGTTGAGCGATGGCCCTTCCACGAGGGACCACCGGATCACTATGACCGACTTTCGTCTCTGCTCGACTTGTCAGTCTCGCAGTCAGGCGGGCTTATGCCATTGCACTCTAACAGACGGTTTCCGACCGTCCTGAGCCCACCATTGCGCGCCTCCGTTACTCTTTAGGAGGCGACCGCCCCAGTCAAACTACCCGCCACAGAGGGTCCCTGTTCCGGCTTACGGAACGAGGTTAGACATCAGAAACAAACAGGGTGGTATTTCACCTATGGCTCCACATCAGCTGGCGCCGATGCTTCAAAGCCTCCCACCTATGCTACACAGTTTCTTCCTAATGCCACTCTGAAGCTGCAGTAAAGGTGCACGGGGTCTTTCCGTCTAACCGCGGGTACTCCGCATCTTCACGGAGAATTCAATTTCGCTGAGCATGTCCTGGAGACAGTGGGGAAGTCGTTACGCCATTCGTGCAGGTCGGAACTTACCCGACAAGGAATTTCGCTACCTTAGGACCGTTATAGTTACGGCCGCCGTTTACCTGGGCTTCATTTCAGAGCTTGCACCCCTCCACTTAACCTTCAGGCACCGGGCAGGCGTCAGGCCCTATACGTCGTCTTGAAGCCGACTTAGCAGAGCCCTGTGTTTTTGCTAAACAGTCGCTACCCCCTGGCCTGTGCCCCCTCAAAGTGCTTGCGCATAGTGAGGGCCTCCTTCTTCCGAAGGTACGGAGGCAATTTGCCGAGTTCCTTCAGGACACTTCTCTCAAGCGCCTTGGTATACTCTACCTGACCACCTGTGTCGGTTTCGGGTACGGTCTATACGGTGGGGCTATTTCCTGGAACCATTTCGAAGCCATCCCAATCCGATAAGGGATGACAACACACATGATCCGTCACACACCACCAGGCCCACGAATATTAACGTGGTTCCCATCGACTACCCCCTTCGGGCTCGTCTTAGGGGCCGGCTCACCCTGCGCGGATTAGCCTTGCGCAGGAACCCTTGGTCTTTCGGCGAGAGGGCATCTCACCCTCTTTATCGCTACTCATGTCTGCATTCGCACTTCCGATACCTCCACGACCCATTACCAGATCGCTTCACAGGCTTACGGAACGCTCCGCTACCGCGTACCACATAAGTGGCACACCCTAAGCTTCGGCACGTATCTTGAGCCCCGTTACATCTTCGCCGCAGGACCTCTTGTTTAGACCAGTGAGCTGTTACGCTTTCTTTAAAGGATGGCTGCTTCTAAGCCAACCTCCTGGTTGTTTTGGAAGTCCCACATGCTTTCCCACTTAGATACGATTTGGGGGCCTTAGCTGTAGGTCAGGGCTGTTTCCCTTTTGACGACGGACCTTAGCACCCGCCGTCTGTCTCCCGCATATCACTCTTAGGTATTCGGAGTTTGGTTAGGTTTGGTAGATCTCGCGACCCCCTAGCCCATCCAGTGCTCTACCCCCTAAGGTGTTCGTGCGAGGCACTACCTCAATAGTTTTCGCGGAGAACCAGCTATTTCCCGGCTTGATTGGCCTTTCACCCCTAAACACAACTCATCCGGTAACTTTTCAACGTTAATCGGTTCGGACCTCCAGTGCATGTTACTGCACCTTCATCCTGGTCATGCCTAGATCGCCGGGTTTCGGGTCTAATACATCAAACTCTGGCGCCCTATTCAGACTCGCTTTCGCTGCGCCTACACCTATCGGCTTAAGCTTGCTTGATACATTAAGTCACAGACCCATTATGCAAGAGGTACGCTGTCAGGCCATAAAAGCCCTCCAACTGCTTGTAGGCAATCCGTTTCAGGTACTGTTTCACTCCCCTCATCGGGGTGCTTTTCACCTTTCCCTCACGGTACTAGTTCGCTATCGGTCATGTACGAGTATTTAGGCTTGGAGGGTGGTCCCCCCATGTTCAGACAGAATTTCACGTGTTCCGCCCTACTCGAGTCCTGAATTCTCACTTTCGTATACGGGGCTGTCA
>NZ_CP098762.1:2775000-3991634 GCF_023935825.1 Sphingomonas aerolata
AAATCTTTGGACTTACGTCATCATCCGGTATTAGCAGTCGTTTCCAACTGTTATTCCGAACCAAGGGGCAGATTCCCACGCGTTACGCACCCGTGCGCCACTAAACCCGAAGGCTTCGTTCGACTTGCATGTGTTAGGCATGCCGCCAGCGTTCATTCTGAGCCATGATCAAACTCTCAAGTTTATGCCACCATCACGTCGCAGTGGAATTCCACGACACGACAGCTCATCTCAAGGAGCCGCTCTACACAAAATTCTTCAGACGACCCGCGCAGTTCGAAAACCGCACAGACCGTCCATTACGTATGGATACGTGAAGGACATATGAGAACGACTTAGCTTTAAACGATTATCCAGAGCCTTGAGGACCCCAGAAACCGCAAGCCGCCGCCCACATGTCCCTTCATCTAAACCTACAATGTCAAATAGCCGACAAAAATACCGACACTCGCATAACCTCCCTCGCGGAAGGCTTGGAGCATCTGGTTGTTTGCGACCTCAGCAACCAGACCGTGTGGCCGTTCGCTGCGGTGACACCCCTCTAGGGCCCATCCCCAACCCCGTCAAATGCAAATTTCACTTTTATGGCAATTTTTGCGAACTGGCGCGCTGCGGAGCTTCTAGACCGCCCTACCCCAGTTCCTGCCCCTCCCGATGGGCCGGGTCGTGCAATTCCGCGACCCGGTACCGTGGTAGAGACCGCTTCGCCTTATTCACCTTATTCAAACGCGAAATGAAAAACGAAAAAGCCGGCGCACGCTGATTGCGTACGCCGGCTTTATCTTCCGCCAATCCGACATGGGTCGGACAGGAATTACTTGCGAAGCGTGAGACCGCCACCGAAGCGCTTGTTGAAGCGGGCGACCTGGCCACCGGTGTCGAGCATCGTGCCACGACCGCCGGTCCACGCCGGATGAGCGAGCGGGTCGATTTCGAGCGTCATCACATCACCTTCCTTACCCCAGGTCGACCGGGTCTGGTACTTAGTACCATCGGTCATCTGGATCGTGATCATGTGATAGTCGGGATGCGTATCGGCCTTCATCGTATGTCTCCGGTATAAACGGCTGGTTCCGACCAGCCTAAAGCACGGCGGGCCCGTACACACAGCAGAGCCGTGATGCAAGCGAGCCCCCCGTTTTGGCAATTACGCCTTAGGCGGATCGGCGATCATCGCGGTAAAATTCGCTCCCGCCACCAGCTGACCGTCAACCAGGGCGCGCCCTGCGAATTTACAGACGCTTGCGCGCTTCTGCACGAACGTCACGTCGAGCTGAAGCAGAACCCCGGGCTCGACCGGCTTGCGGAACTTCGCACCGTCGATCGCCATGAAATAGACGAGCTTTCCCGAACCTGCGAGACCGAGCGATTCGACCGCCAAGATGCCGGCGGCTTGCGCCATTGCCTCGACGATCAGCACGCCGGGCATGATCGGCCTGCCAGGGAAATGCCCCTGAAAAAACTGCTCGTTCATCGACACCGCCTTGATCGCGCTGATCGATGTGTCGGGGACGAGATCCACGACACGATCAACCAGCAACATCGGATAGCGGTGGGGCAATGCCGCCATCACCCGGCCGATATCGAGCGGTCCGCTCGATCGACCGGGCGCAGCGTCAGCCACGTCGACGTTCACGTTATCCGTGCTCACCGACGATGTTCTCAGCGGCCCTGCGGCGTCGTGCGCGCGGGGGTCGCGCGGGCGGGTGCCGCTGCGGCAGGTGCGGCTGCCCCACCCTGCTGGCCCTGCTGGTTCGGCTGCCAGCCGGCGGGCGGCGTGATGCCGACGGTCGGGACGAGACGGTCGAGCTCGGCCGTGATCGACGCCGTGATATCGGCAGCCGGCTGTGCGAACAATGCGGCATCCGGACGAAGCAGCAGGGTCACGTTCTTGGCGCGGACAGCATTGCTGACCGCATCGCCGAGCTTCGCCTGGATCTGTTCGATGACATATTGCTGGGCGCGCTGTGCCGGCTGGGTCAGACGGGCGAGTTCCTGGTTTGCCGCGGTCTCGCGTGCCTGGATCGCCTGAGCCTGGCTCTGGAGCGACGCCGCATTCGGGGTCGGCGCGCGCTGTGCGGTCTGGAAGGCGGTCACGAGCGGCTGCAGTTCACGGGCGATCGCCTGGCGGCGGGTCTCGGCCTGGTCGAGCTGTGCCTTGTAGGTCGTCTCGATCTGGCCACGCGCGGTGGTCCAAGCCTTGGAGCCTGCGATCGCGCCCTGCGGGTCGGCGACCGCGATACCCGAAACCTGGGCCTGCGCCGGTGCGACGATCGCCGCCGGTGCGAGCACGGCTGCGGCGAGAAGAAGCGTCTTGAACGTCGTCATCAGAACTGTGTCCCTACGTTGAAAGTAATAAGCTTGGGGTCATCACCCGGCTGCGTCAGGATCGCCTTGGCGAGATCGATACGCAGCGGGCCGAATGGCGAATTCCAGTTCACGCCGATACCCACCGACAGACGCGGTCGCGGCGAGTTGCCAAGGAACGTCTCCTTGAACGGCGCGATCGCGCTGGTCGCGATGACATTGGCCTCGGCACCCGCGCAGGCACCGCCGAGCGTATCGGAATAGCCCGTCTGACACGTCGTTGCCCGCTGCGCCGTTTCGGTCGCGCCGGTCGGCGTGTAGGTGTTGAAATAGAGCTGGCGGCCTGCGCTGTCGAACAGCGGCGTGTTGATCGGCAACACGGTGACATTGCCGGCCGCGTCGACCGACGTTGGGAAGACCGCGGTTGGCAATGGCTTGGTGATGCCGAACAGGCTGCCGATCTGCGCGTAGATGGTCGGGCGAAGCCCCAGTTCGCGCGCGCCAGAGCCCAGCGGAATCTCGATTTCGGCACGAGCCAGATAATAAGCCCGGCCGCCGAGCGCGTCATCGACGATCTGGTTGCGATCGGTCACCACGGTCTGCGTACCATCGGCCGCAGTGACATATTGCTGGCGCAGGACTCGCGGACCGACGCCGCGAATGTCGAAACCACGGAATTGCGGCTCGCCCAGATAGAAGCGATCGGTGATGCGGACGCGGTCGACGCCCTCGCCACGGCTCTTCTCGAGCGAGTGGATATAGCCGCCTTCCGCGATGATCGAACCGATAAAGCCGCTGCCGAGGTTCCAGAATTTGGATCCTTCGGCGCGCGTACGGATATACTTCACGTCGCCGCCCAGACCGGCAAAGTCCTGGCTGAACGAGAAGCGTTGCCCGGCGGTCGGACGCAAACGGCTGTTCAGCGTATCGTAGATCAGCGAATAGCCGATCGACGACGTCCAGCGATTGCCGAGTGCCTCACAGAGGTAGCGCCCGGCCTTGAGCGGGTCGCAGACGCCGTTGGTGAAATAGGACGCCTGATCGAGGCCGACCTCGTCATAGGACAGGCCGTAGCGGCCCGACAGCGACCAGAACTCCGTCAGCGGCACGCCGGCACGGATCTGGAAGCCCGTCGAGACCTGTGAATAGGTCGTCTGGCGGTCGTTCCCGACATAGTTGAAAGAATTGTAATCGCGCCGGAATATGTCGCCACCGAGCGCGATGTTCTTGTCGAATAGATAGGGCTCGGTGAAACCAAGCTCGATCGACTTGGAATAGCTGGAATAGTTCACGCCGGCGCGCAGTTCCTGGCCCTTGCCGCGGAAATTGCGCTGCGTGATGTTCGCCTGGATGATGAACCGCTCGAGACTCGAATAGCCCGCCGACAGCTGCAATTCGCCCGTCGAGCGCTCTTCCAGATTGGTTTCAAGGATCACGCGATCGGGCGCGGAGCCCGGCGTCTGC
Organism: Sphingomonas aerolata; assembly: GCF_023935825.1. Taxonomy (NCBI): domain Bacteria; kingdom Pseudomonadati; phylum Pseudomonadota; class Alphaproteobacteria; order Sphingomonadales; family Sphingomonadaceae; genus Sphingomonas; species Sphingomonas aerolata. The sequence goes on from NZ_CP098762.1 coordinate 2,778,772, forward strand.
TTGATCTCCATCTTGTCCTGGAAATAACCGAGCGAGTTGATGCGATCCTGCGAGCGCTTCACCTGGAAGCTGTTGAACGCGTCGCCCTCGGCAAGACGGATCTCGCGACGCACGACCTTGTCCTGCGTCTGCGAATTGCCATTGATCTCGACGCGCTCGACATAGGTGCGCTTGGCTTCGGCGATATTGAAGTTGATACCCATGGTCAGGGTATCGACGTCCTTCTGGAACTCCGGGTTCACCTCGGTGAACGCATAGCCGAACAGGCCCGCGGTCTGGCTCAGATTGTCGACCGAATCCTCGACGAGCTTCGCGTTATACCACTCGCCCTTCTTGAGCGGCAGCGTCGAGGCGAGCTTCTTGTTGTCGAAGTCGCGGATCTGGCTGTCGACGGTCACGTCGCCGAATTTGTAGCGCTTCCCCTCCTCCACCACGTAGGTGATGATGAAGTCCTTCTTGTCCGGCGTCAGCTCGGCGACCGCGGACGTGACGCGGAAATCGGCATAGCCCTCGGTCAGGTAAAACTGGCGCAGCTTCTGCTGGTCATAGCTCAGGCGATCCTGATCGTAGCTGGTCGCCGAGGACAGGAGGCGGAACAGCCGCGCCTGCTTGGTCGCCATCTGGCCGCGGATCTTGTCGTCCGAAAACACCTCGTTGCCGAGGATGTTGATCTGGCGGACCTTGGACTTCGGGCCTTCGCTGATCTCGAACACGACATCGACGCGGTTCTGGTCGAGATTGACCATCTTCGGATCGACCACCGCGGCGAAGCGGCCCTGCCGGCGATAGAGCTCGATGATCCGGGCAATATCCTGGCGGACCGCGGTGCGCGTGAAGATCTGCCGCGGCGCGAGCTTGATCTCTTTCGTGATCTTGTCCGCCTTGAGCGCCTTGTTGCCCTCGAGAATCACGCGGTTAATGATCGGATTCTCGCGGATACGCAGGACGATATTGCCGTCCTCGACCCCGGCGATCGAATAATCCGCGAACAGGTCGCTTGCCTGCAGGTCCTTGAGCGCCTGATCGAGCGTCTCGGCCGTGTACGGAATGCCGACGCGGAGCTTGGTGTAGCTCAACACGGTCTCGGGCTCGATGCGCTGCGAGCCTTCGACACGCAAAGTCTTGATCAGAGTCTGGGATACAGGCGCCGCTACGGGCGTTGTAGGAGCAGATGCAGGGGCAGCCGCCTGTGCACGCGGCGGACCGGATCGTGCCTGAGCCGCGGGCGCGGCGCCGGTAGGCGCAACCTGTGCCCAGACCGGCACGCCGGACAGCATCGTACCTGCCAGGAGCAGGGCGCCGTTACGCGCCAAAGTGTAACCGTTGATTGCTGTCACCAAACCCACCCCAAGAAACTTGCATACGCAAGGGCGCGCCCGCCCTGCCCTAACCGCGTCAGCCGATCAAGCCGGCCAGATTCTTCCACAACCCGAAATTGCCGAGATCGTTGAAGGTCACGAGAAGCATCAATGCGAGGATCGCCGCAAGACCGCCGCGATACGCCCATTCCTGAACGTCGGGACCGACGGGCTTTCGCCGGACTGCCTCTATCGCATAAAATAGCAAATGTCCGCCATCAAGCATCGGCACTGGCAGCAGGTTGATGAACCCCAGATTGATGGACACCAGCGCAATCAGAAAGACATAGGCATCGAGGCCGAGCGACATCTGCTCGCCCGAGACCTTGGCGATACTGAGCGGTCCGCCAAGCTCCTTGACGGAGCGACGGCCCGAAATCACCTGGCCTAGCGTCTCGACCATCATCGAGACGATCTCGCCCGTCCGCTTCACCGAGACGGCCGGTGCTTCGAGCAAGCCGACGCGAACGACGATGGGTTTGCCACCGGCGATCCCGAGCCGGCCGATCCGATATTCATTCCCGAACCGGTCGCGCTGGAGCTCGGTACCGATCACGACATCGCGCGATACCAGTCGTCCATCACGCAGTACATCAATGCGGGTGCGTTCTCCCGCACGGATGCGGGCATAGCGTGCCATGTCGTCGAAGGTTTCGACCGAACGCCCGCCCAGCGCGGTGACCCGGTCGCCCTGTTGCAGACCGGCGAGTGCCGCCGCACTGCCCGGAACGGTGGCCCCGATCACCGGCGGCATCCGGACGTCGCCATAAGCGAGCGCGAATCCGGCGAGGATGACGATTGCGACGACGAAATTGACCACCGGACCTGCGGCAACGACAATCGCGCGCTGCCAAACCGGTTTCGACTGGAATGTCCGCTGACGTTCGTCGGCAGGCAAGGCGAGCCATTCGGCGGAAGGCTGGCTTGCCGGGGTCATGTCCCCGGCGAATTTCACATAACCGCCAAGCGGCAGCCAGCCGAATTTCCAGCGTGTGCCGCGACGATCGGTAAAGCCCGCGATCTCGCGTCCGAACCCGATCGCAAAGGCATCGGCCTTGATCCCGAATATCCGTCCAGCGAGATAATGGCCCATCTCGTGAACGAACACGAGCGGTCCGATGACGAGCATAAAGGACAGGATCGTCAGCAGGATACCGGGCGTTTCGATCAAACCACGCAATCCTTCACACGCTCGCTCGCAAGGCGCCGCGCCTCGGCGTCGATGGCCAGAACGGCATCGACGCTATCCGGTGCGGCCGGATCGTAGCGTATCAGCGTATCCTCCACGATTGCGGCAATTTCGAGGAAGCCGATCCGGCGGTTGAGAAAGGCGTCGACCGCGACCTCGTTCGCCGCGTTGAGGATCGCCGGGCGCCCCCCGCCCGCGTCCAGTGCTTCGCGGGCCAGCCGCAGTGCGGGAAACCGGACCGGATCGGGCGCCGCAAAATCGAGTCGGCCGATGCCGACGAGATCGAGCGGCGCCATCGGTGTCGCCATCCGGTCGGGCCAGGCCAGGGTATGTGCGATCGGCGTGCGCATGTCAGGCGGGCCGAGCTGCGCGAGAACCGAGCCATCGACATAGTCGACCAGGCTGTGAATCACCGACTGCGCATGGATGACGATCTCGATCCGGTCGGGAGCGATCGGGAACAGCCGGGCGGCCTCGATCAGTTCGAGCCCCTTGTTCATCATCGTCGCCGAATCGACCGAAATCTTGGCGCCCATCGACCAGTTGGGATGCTTGACCGCCTGTTCGAGCGTCACGCCGCGCATCTGATCGGTCGTCCAGTCGCGGAAGGGCCCGCCGCTGCACGTCAGGATAATCCGCCGCACGCCTTCGGGCCGCGCGGCATCAAAGCATTGGAAAATTGCGTTATGCTCGGAATCTGCCGGGAGCAGGGTCGCCCCGGACCGCGCAGCTGCGCGCAAGATGACGTCGCCCGCGGAGACCAGCGGCTCCTTGTTCGCGATGACGACCGTGCCGCCCTGCTCGATTGCCGACAGGACGGGCTTGAGGCCCGCACAGCCGACGATCGCGCCCATCGTCCAGTCGGCGCCCGATGCGGCGGCCTCGGCGATCGCGTCCGCACCGCCACCGGCGCGGACACCCGTTCCCGCCAGCGCCGCCTGCAACTCTGGCAGGCACTGCTCGTCGGCAACCACCGCGAATTCGGCGCGGGTCCGGATCGCGGCCGCAGCGAGCCGTGCGACGTCGCAATTCGCGGTCAGTGCAACGACGCGAAAACGATCGGGCTCGCGTTCGACGAGATCGAGCGTCGACGTACCGACCGACCCGGTCGCACCGAGAATCGTGACGCTTTTCATGAGTATAAGCTCGGCAACATGATGAGTAACGCCGCGACGGGGGCGACCGGGACGAGCCCATCGAGACGGTCCATCACGCCGCCATGCCCGGGCAGCGTATTGCCGCTGTCCTTGACGCCTGCGACGCGCTTCAACCAGCTTTCGTACAGGTCCCCCATCTGCGCCAGCGCCGCGAGAAACGGCGTGGCGACCGCAAGATGGAACGGCAGCGCATATTCAACGTGAAGGATCGCCGCGACGATGCCCGCGAGCACCACGCCGCCAATCAGGCCCGACCAGGTCTTGTTCGGGCTGATCACGGGTGCAAGCTTGGGTCCGCCGAGTGAGCGTCCGGTGAAGAACGCGCCGATATCGCACGCCCATACCAGCGACAGCGCCCAGAGCGTCAGCAGCACGCCGTCCTCCTGACGCCGGATGATCATCAGCGCGAGCACGGGTAGCCCGCAATAGATAATTCCGAGCGCCAGCGGAGGCTTACGCGTGGTGATGACGACGAAGAACGCCGCCCCGGCAAGCAGGCCGAGCGTGAAGAAGTCGTGCACGACGAGGATCAGCGAGGCCGGCGCCATCAGCGCGAGCGGCACGGACAACGCGAACTGCGTCATGCGCCTGGTTTTCGCGTCGGCGCCCTGCAGCATCGCCCATTCGGCCATCATGAACAGCGCGGCCACCACGCCGAGCAGCCAGAAGGCGATGCCGCCCAGCGTCAGCGCGATGCTCGCGACGACGATCATGCCGACGCTCGCGATCATCCGGAGCTTGAGGTTGGATGGTGTGCGAAGCGCCTGATCGGGGGCCCGTTCGGGATCGGTAAGCGTCACAGCCCACCGTAGCGGCGTTGCCGCACGCCAAAGGCCGCAACGGCCTCGGCCAGCGCGTCGCCATCGAAATCGGGCCAGAGCGTGTCGACGAACAGCAGTTCGGCATAAGCCGCCTGCCACAACAGGAAATTCGACAGGCGTTGTTCGCCCGAGGTGCGGATCATCAGGTCCAGCGGGGGAAGATCGCGCGTGTCGAGTTCGCCCTCGACCATCGCCGCGTCGATGCTTGCCGGATCGAGCACCCCGTCGCGCGCGCGTTCCGCAAGCCTGCGGGCCGCGAGCACGAGTTCGGCATGGGCGCCGTAGTTGAGTGCGATCGCGAGCAGCGGACCGGTATTGGCCGCGGTCCGCGCGATCGCATCGTCGACCATCGCGACCAGATCGGGCGAAAAGGCGTGGTAGTCGCCGATGACGCGCAGACGGACATTCTCGCGGGTCAGCTCGTCGAGATCGCTGCGGATGAAATGCCGCAGCAACCCCATGAGATCGCTGACCTCTTCCGCAGGACGGCGCCAGTTTTCCGACGAGAACGCATAGAGCGTGAGCGCCTCGATCCCCATCGCGCGCGCCGCGCGGGTGACGTTTCGCACCGCATCGACGCCCGCCTTGTGGCCGGCAAAGCGGGGGAGGAAGCGCTTCTTCGCCCACCGCCCATTGCCGTCCATGATGATCGCGACATGGCGCGGCACCGCGCCGCCCCCAGGAACGGCGACGAGCGACGCAGCCTGGGAGGCTCCGGCCGAAGCAGCGCCAAGCGGCCTCACTTGCCCAGGATTTCCTTTTCCTTGGCGCCCGCGGTCGCGTCGAGATCGGCGATCGTGCTGTCGGTGAGCTTCTGCACCTCGACTTCGTGACGCTTGCGCTCGTCCTCGCCGAACACGCCCTTCTTCTCGTCGACCTTCAGCGAGTCCATCCCGTCGCGGCGGACGTTACGGACTGCAATGCGGGCCTTTTCAGCATATTGGCCGGCGAGCTTGGCAAGTTCCTTGCGGCGCTCCTCGGTCAGATCGGGAATCGGCAGACGCAGCGTCTGGCCGTCGACGATCGGGTTGAGACCCAGCCCAGCGGAGCGGATCGCCTTGTCGGTCGGGCCGACATTCGACTTGTCCCAGACCTGCACCGACAGCATCCGCGGCTCAGGCGCCGACACGGTCGCGACCTGGTTGAGCGGCATCGACGAGCCGTAGACCGTGACCATCACCGGATCGAGCAGCGCGGTCGACGCGCGGCCGGTGCGAAGCCCCGCCAGATCATGCTTCAGCGCTTCGACGGCACCCGCCATGCGGCGTTCCAGGTCGCTCTTGTCATACGCTGCCATCTTAACTCTCCTGCTCGTTCTGGACGATCGTCGACACGCCATCACCCGCCAGCACCGCGGCAAGATTGCCGGGTTCGCGGATGTTGAAGACGACGATCGGGATATTGTTGTCGCGGCACAGAGCGATCGCGCTCGCGTCCATGACCTTGAGGTCCTCGGACAGCACCGTGCTGTACGAGATCGTCTCGTAGCGCGTTGCGTCCGGGTCCTTTTTCGGATCGGCGCTGTAGACGCCGTCGACCGACGTGCCCTTGAACAGCGCGTCGCACTTCATCTCGGCAGCACGCAGCGCGGCGCCCGAATCGGTGGTGAAATAGGGGCTGCCGACACCGGCGGCGAAGATCACGACGCGGCCCTTTTCAAGGTGCCGTTCGGCGCGACGCCGGATGAAGGGTTCGCAGACGCTCGCCATCGGGATCGCCGACTGGACGCGCGTGTCGATGCCGATCTGCTCGAGCGCGTTCTGCACCGCGAGCGCGTTCATGACGGTCGCGAGCATGCCCATATAATCGGCGGTCGCGCGCTCGAAACCCTTGGCGGCGGCGGCGAGGCCACGGAAGATGTTGCCACCCCCGACGACGATGCAGATCTCATAGCCCTTGGCGCGGACGTCGGCGATCTCGCCGGCGACACGTGCGGTGACGGTGGGATCGATCGAAAGACCGGCGGGTCCCATCAGGACTTCGCCCGACAGTTTGAGCAAAATGCGTTTGAAGCGCGGAGGCGTCATAAATCTCGAATTGTGATTGGCGGGGCGGCGCGGACCTTAGGCGGCGAGGCCGGGGATGTGAAGCGCTGCGACGTGCCTGTGTGGACTCTGAGCGATCAGGAGACGGAAAATCGTCGACCGCAGGAGGGCGCGCGAGGGGAAATGCCGTCATTTCCGCGGGAACGGACGCCCATAGGGGGTGGATCGCGAGCGAACACCGATTGCATAGGGTCTGGATCCCCGTCTGCGCGGGGATGACGGAGTAGTACGCGGTTACTCCGTGATCCTTCTCCCCTCGGGGAGACGGTGGACCAGCGGGGCCGGATGAGGGGCGTGAGGTTCGAGACCTCGCCACTCCCCTCACCCTTCCCACGGCCAAGTGGCCGTGGGCCCCTTCCCTCTCCCCGGACGGGAGAGGGAGGGCGTTGTTACGCCTGCGGAACGCCCGAGGCGGCAGCGACTTCGGCGGCGAAGTCGGACTGTTCCTTCTCGATGCCTTCGCCGAGCTGGAAGCGGACATAGTCCACCAGCTTGATCTCGGCGCCCGCGTCCTTGCCGGCCTTGGCGACGACGTCGGAGATCTTGGTCTTGCCGTCCATCACGAACAGCTGGCTGACCAGAGCATGCTCCTTGCGGTACTTGGCGATGCCGCCTTCGACCATCTTGGCAATGATATCAGCAGGCTTGCCCGATTCGGCGGCCTTCTCGGTCGCGATTGCGCGCTCACGCTCGATCTCGGCTTCGTCGAGATCCGCTTCGTTCAGCGCCTTCGGGAACGCCGCTGCGATGTGCATCGCGAGCTGCTTGCCGAGCGTCTGGAGCACCTCGTCCGAAGCCTCCGACTCGAGCGCGACGAGCACGCCGATCTTGCCGAGGCCCGGCGATGCCGCGTTGTGGATGTACGGAACGACCGCACCCTTGCTGACTTCGAGCGTGCGCGAACGGCGCAGCGACTGGTTCTCGCCGATCGTCGCGACGTTGTTCGTCAGGACTTCCTCGACGGTCTTGCCCGATGGCATCGGCTGCGTCTTGAGCGAATCGATGTCACCGCCGGTGGCGAGCGCGATCTGCGTCACGTCACGGACAAACGACTGGAACTGATCGTTCTTTGCGACGAAATCGGTTTCCGAGTTGACCTCGACCGCAGCACCCTTGGTGCCCGAGACGGCGACGCCGACGAGACCCTCGGCCGCGGTGCGGCTGGACTTCTTGGCGGCGGCGGCGAGACCCTTGGTCCGCAGCCAGTCCATCGCCTGCTCCATGTCGCCGGCGTTCTCGCTGAGCGCCTTCTTGCAGTCCATCATGCCCGCGCCGCTCTTTTCGCGCAGATCCTTGACCATTGCTGCCGTGATATCAGCCATGTCCGTAAATCCTCTTTAGTCTGAATGTAGTTGCGGGCGAGGTAAGGCCAGATGCCCTACCCCGCCCGCATGACGGTTCGGCGACGACGCTTATGCGTCGATCTGGCGCTCACCCTCGGCCGCGAACTCTGCGGCGGTCTCGGCATTCGCCGCAACCTGCGTCGTGTCGGCGGTCGGCTCGACGATCGGCTCGGCGATCGCCTCTTCCTTCGGCGGCTCGACCATTGCGCCGATGTCGGCACCGGTCCGGCGCTGCTGCTCCTGGCCACCACGAGTCGCTGCGATTGCAATGGCTTCGCAGTAGAGGCGGATGGCGCGGGCGGCGTCGTCGTTTGCGGGCACCGGGAAGGCGATTCCGTCCGGCGAGACGTTCGAATCGAGGATCGCGACGACGGGAATACCCAGCGTGTTGGCTTCCTTGATCGCCAGCTCTTCCTTGTTCGCGTCGATCACGAACATCACGTCGGGAATGCCGCCCATGTCGCGGATGCCGCCGAGCGAAAGCTCGAGCTTGTCCTTCTCGCGGGTGAGCTGGAGCACTTCCTTCTTGGTCAGGCCGACGGTGTCACCCGACAGCATTTCCTCGAGCGTCTTCAGACGCTTGATCGAACCCGAAATGGTCTTCCAGTTGGTGAGCATGCCGCCCAGCCAGCGATGGTTGACGAAGTGCTGGCCTGCGCGACGTGCGGCGTCGGCGACGGGTTCCTGCGCCTGGCGCTTGGTGCCGACGAACAGGACCTTGCCACCGCCGGCGACGGCCGACGACACGAATTCGAGCGCGCGCGCGAAGAGCGGCACGGTCTGCGAGAGGTCGAGGATGTGGACGCCGTTGCGGTCACCGAAGATGTAAGGCTTCATCTTGGGGTTCCAGCGATGCGTCTGGTGACCAAAATGTGCGCCCGTTTCAATGAGCTGCTGCATCGAGACGACTGGTGCCGCCATAGGATATGTCCTTCCGGTTGTGCCTCTGGGAAGCGGATGACGTGCCGGCCGAATGACCGAAACGCACCGGGCTATGATGCCTCCCATGCGGGGTTAGAGGCGCGGCCCTTAGCCGGGGACCGCGCCAAATGCAACGGCTTACCGCCGACTTGACAAAAGAACGCAATAAGAACATAACGGGGCCAGAACAGAACAGAGGTTCGACTCGGCGCAGAATCACCCCGGAACGGCGGTGATCCAAATGCGACGAACGGAACGATGTTTTCGACCGGGTGTTGCGAACCTTAACACAATGTTCGCATTTGCAGGGAAGGCGAGCGGGAAGATGAGCGGGATGATGATAGTGAGCTTCATGGTGTTCTCGGGGTCGTTCGCAGTCGCGACCGCGGTGATCCTGACGTCGATCGCACCGCAATGGTCGCGCATCGTCAGCTTGGCATCGGGCAATGTCGAGCCGGCCTTCGCCCCGCTGCAGACGCTCGCGCGGGCCGAGCGCCGCATCGCGGTCCGCCGCTGGTCTTCGACCGGCATGCCGCAGCCGTCACAGCGCTGGAATGCCGCCGCCTGAACTTTGGCGGTGTGACCTGGGGGCCTGTCGACAGGCGCCTTGCTGACCCGCGGGCGTGGTCGGCTTGTGGATTACACGGAGTCCGCCTGGGGATCGTCCGCCCCGGGCCAGCAGGCCCGGGGCTCGATCGGCCGGATCAGAGACCCGGCTTGGAGGATGTCTCGCCGCTACGGACGCCGGCGCGCTGGCGGCGGACCCTGGCATAGCTGGCGATGCTGAACGGCATCGAGACGATATAGAGAAGGCAGATGAGGCTGAGCGTGTGCCACGGGGCGCTGACGAGCGCGGCACCGAGCAGGACGACGAGTGCGATCGCCTCGAACCGGACGTTGCGACGCAGCTTGAGCGAACTCCACGACCAGGTCGCGATGCTCGACACCATCAGCAGCGCGACGAACGCGATCCAGGGTGCGACGAGATAGGGCGAAGCGAAGAGCGGTTCGTCGGTCCAGAACCAGAAGAACATCGGCATGAGCGCGAGGCCTGCGCCGGCAGGCGCGGGAACACCGGTCAGGAAGCCTGCGGACTTGTGCGGCTGATGGCTTTCGTCGATCTTGGCGTTGAAGCGCGCGAGCCGGAGCGCGCAGAACACGGCGAAGATCAGCGCACAGATCCAGCCCATCCGCGGCAGCGCGGCGAGCGACCAGAGATAGACGATCAGTGCAGGGGCGACCCCGAAGGAGATCGCATCGGACAGCGAATCGAGTTCCGCGCCGAACCGGCTCTCGCCGTGGAGCATGCGCGCGATCCGGCCGTCGAGCCCGTCGAGCACGCCCGCGACCATGATCATCGCGACCGCGCTTTCCCATTGGCCGCCGATCGCGAACCGGACGCCGCTGAGACCCGAGCACAAAGCGAGCGCGGTGACCGCATTGGGTGCGACCGCGCGGAGCGGCAGACCGCGACGCGGCCGGCGCGCCCGCATCGCGCGGCCCGCCGCCTGCGACTCGTCGGCGCGGCTGGCGGATCCGTAAGACGTCCCGTCCCGATCGTTCACCGGACCATCATTCGAAGGACCATCGATCACTGGGCAATGCCGCCGACGGGCACGCCGCCGACCCGGCCGAGCACGGTCTCGCCGGCGATGCTGCGCTGGCCGAGACAGACCTGGGGCACGACATGATCGGGGAGATAGACGTCGACGCGGCTGCCGAATCGGATGAGCCCGATCCGCTGGCCGACCGCGACCATGTCACCCGCCTTGACGAAGCCCAGGATGCGGCGCGCGACGAGCCCGGCGATCTGGGTGAAGCCGATCCGCATGCCGTTGCGATCCTCGACCACGAAATGCTGGCGCTCATTTTCCTCGGACGCCTTGTCGAGATCGGCGTTGAGGAACTTGCCCGAGATATAGACGACCTGGCGGATCGTGCCCGCAATCGGCGTGCGGTTGATGTGCACGTCGAACACCGACATGAAGATCGACACGCGCACCAGCGGCGCGTCGCCCAGACCATTCTCGCCCGCGAGCTCACGCGGGATGGGGACGCGCTGGATCATCGTGATCAGCCCGTCGGCGGGGGCGACGATCAGCCCCTCGCCCTGCGGCGTGGTGCGGACGGGGTCGCGAAAAAAGGTCGCGACCCAGATCACGACGCCGACCATCGGCCAGAACAGCACATGGCTGAGCATCGTCAGCAGCAATGTGATGCCGGTCGCGATGGCGACGTATTTATAGCCTTCCGGATGGACTGCGGGAAATCGCCATTTGACCGTGGAGGTCGTGACGGGCGGCTTGTCGAGCGATGCCATAGCGTGCGGGTCTATCCGTGCCGGACGCGCGATACAACGATGAACAGCCTTTTCGCGACAGGACCGTGGGTTGCGCAAGGTTGCTCGAGGTTGCTTCGCGCGACATTCGGCAGTCGATCGGCGCGCGCCCGACGGTTGATCGCCGGGGCGCGCTCCCCTAGACGCTCCCCCAACCCCCTCCCCCGAAGGACGATATATGGCGAAGATCAAGGTTAAGAATCCGATCGTGGAGATCGACGGCGACGAGATGACCCGGATCATCTGGGAATGGATCCGCGAGCGCCTGATCAAGCCGTATCTCGACATCCAGCTCGATTATTACGATCTCGGCGTCGAGCATCGCGACGCGACCGACGACCAGGTGACGATCGACAGCGCGCTCGCCACGCAGAAGCACGGCGTCGCGGTCAAGTGCGCGACGATCACGCCCGACGAGCAGCGCGTGACCGAGTTCGGCCTGAAGAAGATGTGGAAGTCGCCGAACGGCACGATCCGCAACATCCTGGGCGGGACGATCTTCCGCGAGCCGATCGTGATCAAGAACGTCCCCCGCCTGATCCCGGGCTGGACCCACCCGATCGTCGTCGGCCGCCATGCGTTCGGCGACCAGTATCGCGCGACCGATTTCCTCGTCCCCGGCCCCGGCAAGCTGCGCCTGGTGTTCGAAGGCGATGACGGCGCGACGATCGACCGCGAAGTGTTCCAGTTCCCGTCGGCGGGCGTCGCGATGGCGATGTACAATCTCGACGACTCGATCCGCGATTTCGCGCGCGCGTCGATGCATTACGGCCTGAACCTGAAATGGCCGGTGTACCTGTCGACCAAGAACACGATTCTGAAGGCCTATGACGGCCGCTTCAAGGACCTCTTCGCCGAGGTTTTCGAGAGCGAATTCAAGGACAAGTTCAAGGAAGCGGGCATCGTCTACGAGCATCGCCTGATCGACGACATGGTCGCGTCGGCGCTGAAGTGGAACGGCGAGTTCGTGTGGGCGTGCAAGAACTATGACGGCGACGTCCAGTCGGACCAGGTCGCACAGGGCTTCGGCTCGCTGGGTCTGATGACCTCGATCCTGCTGACCCCGGACGGCAAGACCGTCGAGGCCGAGGCCGCGCACGGCACGGTCACGCGCCACTTCCGCATGCACGAGCAGGGCAAGGCGACCTCGACCAACCCGATCGCGTCGATCTTCGCCTGGACCGGTGGCCTCAAGTATCGCGGCAAGTTCGACGACACGCCCGACGTGACGAAGTTCGCCGAGACGCTCGAGCGCGTCTGCGTCCAGACGGTCGAGAACGGCCACATGACCAAGGATCTCGCGATCCTGATCGGGCCGGACCAGCCCTGGATGACGACCGAGCAGTTCTTCGAGCAGGTCCGCTCGAACCTCGAAGCCGAAATGGCCAACTGGGCCTGACGGACGGCCCCTCCCGGAAACGGGAGGGGCCTTTTTTTTGGGTGCGGGTTGCGTGATGGCGGCCTTCCGTGACGCCGCGCGCTCACGGCGCTGCGAGGCTCGGCCGGCCCGGCGTCCACGGCCCTCCCGGCTCTCCAACTCCCCTGCTTTAGCTTTCCGGTCCTGGCCCTCTCCGCCGTCATCCTGACGGAAGTCAGGACCCAGGGTTACGCGCGCCGCGCTGCTTGGCTCTGGATCCTGACTTTCGTCAGGATGACGGGTTGGGGGGTGGGGCGTGGGTCGTTGCCGAGTAGCGGGGCTTGGCTTTGCGCAGCTTCGGTTTGCGCTGGTCAATCGCTGCCTGCTCCGCGCCGCGCCCCCGCCCCGCCCCGCCCCGGCCTGCTCTGAGCCCCGCCACCGCCGTCATCCTGACGAAAGTCAGGATCCAGGGTTACGGGCGGTGCGCTGCTTGGCTCTGGGTCCTGACTTTCGTCAGGATGACGGGTGGAGGTGGATGTCGGTGTTCGATGCCCGGCATTGCGCTGCCCGGCTTGGCTTGGCTTGGCTTGGCTTGGCTTGGCTCGGCTCGGCCCACCTCGGCCCAGCCAAGCGCGGCTCGCCCCGCCCCCCCCCCCGCGCTGCCGCTCGCAGGCGCACGAACCGCGCGGCGGTGGGGCGGTATTATTCCCTGACGAATCGGGGAGGCGTCGCCTAAGGTCGGGGGATGGCATTACGGCTCGACAATCAGGGTTTCAGCGACACACTCGTCATTCTCGGCGCGGCGGGGCTGGTGATCCCGGCGTTTGCGCGGTTCAGGGTCAGTCCGGTGATCGGGTTCATCCTGGTCGGGCTGCTGGTCGGGCCGGCGGGGCTGGGTTCGCTTACCGGGGCGGTGCCGTGGCTCTATTACCTGACGATTTCCAACCCCGAGGCGATCGAGCCGTTCGCCGAGTTCGGGATCATCCTGCTGCTGTTCTCGATCGGGCTCGAGCTGTCGTTCCGGCGGCTCTGGTCGATGAAGCGGCTGGTGTTCGGGACGGGGGCGGCCGAGCTGATCGGGTCGGCGATGATCATCGCGGTCGCGCTGCATTTCATCGGGCAAGGCTGGGCGGGCGCGATCGGGCTGGGCTTTGCGCTGGCGCTGTCGTCGACCGCGCTGGTGCTGCCGCTGGTCGGGACGACCGGCGCGGTCGGGCGCGGGGCGTTTGCGATGCTGCTGTTCGAGGATTTGGCGCTGGTGCCGCTGATCTTCGTGCTGGGCGCGCTGGCGCCGACCGCGACCGCGGACGGGTGGAGCAACCTGGCAGGCGTCGCCTTGCGCGGCGCGGCCACGGTGGTGGCGATGTATGTCGGCGGGCGGCTGATCCTGCCGCGGCTGTTCGGGCAGGCGGCGCGGACCAAGAGCCCCGAGCTGTTCCTGGCGGCGTCGCTGCTGGTGGTGATCGTGGCGAGTGTCGCGACGACCGCGGCGGGGCTGTCGCCGATCGTCGGCGCGCTGCTCGCCGGGCTGCTGATCGCGGAGACCGAATATCACAGCGAGGTCGAGGTGATCACCGCGCCGTTCAAGGGGCTGGCGCTCGGCGTGTTCCTGATCACGGTGGGGATGAGCCTCGACCTGCGGCTGATCGCGCAGAACTGGCCGTCGCTGCTGCTCGCGGTGACGGGGGTGGTGGCAACCAAGGCGGTGGTGACGTTCCTGTTCCTGCGCGTCGCCAATTCGCGGCGCGGGGTGGCGGCGGAGACCGGGCTGCTGATGGGCAGCCCGTCCGAGACGACGCTGATCGTGCTGGCGACCGCGGCGCAGGCGCAGCTGATCCTGCCATCGACCGCGAGCTTCTGGCAGACGGTGACCGCGATCGGGCTGACGATCACGCCGCTGCTCGCCAAGCTCGGCCGCACCGTGTCGCGCCACCTGGAGAGTCGCACGGTCGCCGATGCGGGCGATGTCGAGATCGACGAGGAGGGTCCGGGGACGGTGGTGATCGGCTTCGGCCGGGTCGGGCGGATGGTCGCGGACATGCTCGCGGTGCACGGCCAGCGCTATGTCGCGGTCGAGGCGGATATCGACTCGGTCGAAGCCGCGCGGGCGCAGGGGCATCCGGTGCTGTTCGGCGACGTCGCGCGGCCCGAGCTGGTCGACCGGCTGAAGCTGGATACCGCCAAGGCGCTGATCCTGACGATGGACGACCCGGTGCTGACGGTGCGGCTGGCGCGGCGGGTGCGGCTGCTGGCGCCCAATTTGCCGATCGTCGCGCGCGCGCGCGATACCGCGCATGCTGCCGAGCTGTACCGCGCGGGCGTGACCGATGCGGTGCCCGAGACGCTGGAGAGCTCGCTGCAGCTGGCGGAGGCGGTGCTGGTCGACCTGGGCGTCGCGATGGGGCCGGTGATCGCGTCGATCCACGAGAAGCGCGACGAACTGCGGCAGGAGATCAAGGCCGCGGCGGACATGCTGGTCGAGCCGCGGGTCCGCAAGGCCAAGCGGACGCCGCGGAAGGTCTAGCGCAGGGCGTCAGGCGTCGGTGAGGGTGAAGTCCCTGAACCGTTCGCGGAGCGCGGTTTTCAGGAGTTTGCCCGTTGCGGTGTGGGGCAGTTCGTCGACGAAGACGATCGCGTCGGGGAGCCACCATTTGGCGACGTGCCGGGCCAGGTGATCGCGGATCGCGGTGTCGGTGACGGTGCTGCCGGGCTTGCGGACGACGATCAGCAGCGGGCGCTCGTCCCATTTGGGGTGGTGGATGCCGATCGCCGCGGCCTCCGCGACGCCGGGGCAGCCGATCGCGGCGTTTTCGAGATCGACCGAGCTGATCCATTCGCCCCCCGACTTGATGACGTCCTTCGACCGATCGGTGATCTGCATCGTGCCGTCGGTGTGGAGCATCGCGACGTCGCCGGTGTCGAACCAGCCCTCCGCGTCGACCGCGTCGCTGTCCGCGCCGAAATAGCGCTGCACCACCCAGGGGCCGCGGACCTGGAGCGAGCCGGCGATCGAGCCGTCGCGTGGCAGCACCTGCCCCTGATCGTCGACGATGCGCAGTTCGATGCCGAAGGGGACGCTGCCCTGCTTGGTGACGAGATCGAGCTTCTCGTCATGCGTCATCATGTCCCAGTGCGGCGGCGCGAAGCCCGCGGTGCCGATCGGCGAGGTCTCGGTCATGCCCCAGAGATGCTTGACCGACGCGCCCATGGTCATGATCCGGTCGATCATCGCGCGCGGTGCCGCGGCGCCGCCGATCGTCACCAGCTTCAGATGCTCGGGCGCCTCGCCAGTCGCGTCGATATGCCCGAACAGCGCGAGCCAGACGGTCGGCACGCCCGCCGAATGCGTGACATGCTCCTGGTTCATCAGCCGGCACAGCACGCCCGGATCGTTGATGGCCGAATAGACGACCTTTGCCCCCGACAGCGCGCAGGCGAAGGGCAGCCCCCAGGCGGCGGCGTGAAACATCGGCACGACCGGCAGCACGACCGCGCTGGGGGACAGATCGAACACCCAGGGCGCGACCTCCGCCATCGCGTGGATCAGCGTCGAGCGGTGCGTGTAGAGCACGCCCTTGGGATTGCCGGTGGTGCCGCTGGTGTAGCAGAGCATGCACGGATCGCGCTCCGGCCCCTCGACCCAGGCATAGTCGCCATCCTGCTCGTCGAGCAGCGCGCGGAAGCCGTCGGGGCCGAGATCGTCGAAACAGACATAGTGCCGCACGCTCGACCATTGGCCGCGCAGCCGGTCGACGATGGGTTGGAAGGCCTTGTCGTAGAGCATCACCCGGTCTTCGGCGTGGTTGGCGATATAGACGAGCTGTTCGTCGAACAGCCGCGGGTTGATCGTGTGGATCACCCCGCCCATCCCGATCGTGCCATACCAGGCGATCAGGTGGTGCGCGTGATTCATGGCCAGCGTCGCGACCCGGTCGCCCGGACGGACGCCAAGCTTCTCAAGAGCTTGCGCGAGCTTCTTCGCGTCGCGTGCGATCCCGGACCAGTCGGTGCGGGTCTCGCGGCCGTCCGCCCAGTAGCTGACGATCTCGCGCCGGCCATGTTCGCGCGCGGCATGGTCGATCAGCCGGGGGACGCGAAGCTCGAAGTCCTGCATTCCACCCAGCATTCCCGCTCTCCCAAGCTGTTTATCCGACGAGAGCCAGCCGCGTTTCTGAGGTCTTGAGCTCCACCTTTGTCACACCGTGCAACGACTCGATGTGCTCTGCAAGCTCGCCGTCGAGCAGGAAATCGCGGCCGAGCAGGATGCTGACCTCGCCGTCGGGGAGCATCGCGCGGACCCGCACCTCACCGCGCGCGCCGCGGTGATCGGCGAGCAAGGACGCGAGCCCGGCGAAGGCGGCCATGTCCGAGATGGTCACGACGACCTGGAAGCGCGCAATGTTGGCGAGCCCCTCGAACGGCTGGATCCGCTTGATGCTGACGCGCGGCGTGTCCTCGCCGGGCTTGCGGTCGAGCTCGACGGTGATGAGCCCGCAGCCGCCCGCCTTGGCGGCGTCTTCCAGATCCTTCGAGACCTGATCGTCGAAACAGGTCGCCATGAACTGGCCGCTGGCGTCCGAGCATTGCGCCATCATGAAGCGCTTGCCGCGCGCGGAGGTGCGATAGCGCGCATCCTCGACCAGCACCGCCATCGTCGCGCCGGCGCGGCTGCCGTCGTCGGGAATGTTGAGCTCCGACAAGGCGGTATAGGCGCGCGCGCCGTGGCTGTTGGCGATGTGGCGGTGGCGGTCGACCGGGTGCGCGGAGAAGTAGAAGCCGAACGCCTCCTTCTCCTGATCCATCCGCTGGCTGAGCGTCCAGCGGACCGACGGCGGCAGCTTGATCGCGTCGCCCGCGGGTTCTGCATCGCCGAACAGACCGCCCTGCCCGCTGGTCTTGGCGGCGTGGGTGCGCGCGGCGATCGCGAGGATCGTCTCGGCGGTGGCGTGGATCCCGGCGCGGTTGGGCTCGAACCCGTCGAACGCGCCCGCGGCGGCGAGCGTTTCGAGCTGGCGCTTGTTGAGCAGGCGCGGGTCGACGCGCTTGGCGAGATCGTCGAGCCCGGCAAACGGGCCGTTCTGGACGCGCTCGACGATGAGCTTCTCCATCGCGCCTTCGCCCACGCTCTTCAGCGCGCCGAGCGCATAGCGGACCGCCAGATTGTTTCCCCGCGAAGGCGGGGACCCAGTCTGGGCACCCGCCTTCGCGGGTGAACTGTCTTCTTCCTCGGTGTCGGGCAGCACCTCGACGTCGAACTCGGCCTGGCTCGCGTTGATGCAGGGCGGCAGCGTGGCGATGCCCAGACGGCGCATGTCGTCGGTGAAGATCGCGAGCTTGTCGGTCTGGTGCAGGTCGTAGCACATCGACGCGGCGAAGAATTCGTGCGGGTGATGCGCCTTCAGCCACGCGGTCTGGTAGGCGAGCAGCGCATAGGCGGCGGCGTGGCTCTTGTTGAAGCCGTAGCCGGCGAACTTGTCGATCAAGTCGAACAGCTCGTTGGCCTTCGCCTTGGGGATGGCGTTCACCTTCGCGCAGCCCTCGACGAAGATCGCGCGCTGTGCGTCCATCTCGGCCTTGATCTTCTTGCCCATCGCGCGGCGCAGCAGATCGGCGCCGCCGAGCGAGAAGCCCGCGAGGATCTGCGCGGCCTGCATGACCTGCTCCTGATAGACGAAGATCCCGTAGGTCTCCGACAGGATCGATTCGAGCGCAGGGTGCGGATATTCGATCGTCTCGGTGCCGTTCTTGCGGCGGCCGAACGACGGGATATTGTCCATCGGGCCCGGTCGGTAGAGCGAGACGAGCGCGATGATGTCGCCGAAGTTGGACGGGCGCACCGCGGACAGCGTGCGGCGCATACCCTCCGATTCGAGCTGGAACACGCCGACCGTGTCGCCCTTCTGGAGCAGCGCGTAGACGCCCGCGTCATCCCATTCGAGCGCGTCGAGATCGACCTTGATCCCGCGCTTGGCGAGCAATTGCACGCCCTTCTGGAGCACCGAGAGCGTCTTCAGCCCGAGAAAGTCGAACTTCACGAGCCCTGCGCCCTCGACATATTTCATGTCGAACTGCGTGACGGGCATGTCCGAGCGCGGATCGCGGTAGAGCGGCACAAGCTGGGCCAAGGGCCGGTCGCCGATCACCACGCCGGCGGCGTGGGTCGACGAGTGGCGCGGCAGCCCCTCCAGCTTCATCGCCAGATCGAGCAGCTTTCGCACGCCATTGTCGTTGGCATATTCCTTGGCGAGTTCGCCGACGCCGTTCAGCGCGCGCTCGAGCGTCCAGGGATCGGTCGGGTGGTTGGGGACGAGCTTTGCCAGCCGGTCGATCTGGCCATAGCTCATCTGCAGCACGCGGCCGGTGTCTTTCAGCACCGCGCGCGCCTTCAGCTTACCGAAGGTGATGATCTGCGCGACCTGGTCGCGGCCGTATTTCTCCTGGACGTAGCGGATCACCTCGCCGCGGCGGGTTTCGCAGAAGTCGATGTCGAAATCGGGCATCGACACGCGTTCGGGGTTCAGGAAGCGCTCGAACAGGAGCCCCAGCTTGATCGGGTCGAGATCGGTGATGGTCAGCGCCCAGGCGACGACCGAGCCTGCGCCCGAGCCACGGCCGGGACCGACCGGAATGTCATGGTCCTTCGCCCATTTGATGAAGTCGGCGACGATCAGGAAATAGCCCGGAAAGCCCATCTGGACGATCACGTCGACCTCGAAGGCGAGCCGCGCGCGATAGACGTCGCGCCAGCCGTCCTCGGCCTCTCCGTGGAGTTCGGTGATGCGCGCGAGACGCGCCTCGAGCCCGGCCTCGGCATCGTCGCGGAGCAGTTTCGCCTCGCCTTCGATATCGCCGGCGAGGCTGGGGAGGATCGGCTTGCGATAGGGCGCCATCACCGCGCAGCGCTGGGCGACGACGAGCGTGTTGGCGATCGCCTCGGGCAGGTCGGCGAACATCTCGTGCATCACCGGCGCGGGCTTCATCCACGCTTCGGGGCAGCTGCGGATGCGGTCCTCGGTCTCGACATAGGTCGAATGCGCGATGCAGAGCATGGCGTCGTGCGCATCGCCGAACGCGCTCTCGGTGAAGCAGCACGGATTGGTCGCGACGAGCGGCAGGTTGCGCTCGTACGCGATGTCGATCAGCGCGTCCTCGGCGGCGATCTCGGTCGCGTCGCCGCGGCGCGACAGTTCGATGTAGAGGCGGTCGCCGAACAGCCCCTCGAGGCGGCCGAGATAGGCACGGGCGCGGTCGGGCTGGCCCTCCGCGAACAGCCGGGCGAGACCGCCCTCGCCGCCCGCGGTCAGTGCGATCAGCCCGTCGGCATGGCGCTCGAGCGCGGCGAAATCGACATGCGCTGGCATCTCGATCGGGCGGTCGAGATGCGCCATCGAGACGAGTGCGCAGAGATTGTCATAGCCCTTCGCGTTCTGCGCATAGAGCGCGATCCAGTCGAACGGGGTGGCGATGCCGTCGGGCATGTCGGGGCGGCTGAGGCCGAGCATCACGCCGATGACCGGCTGGACGCCATCCTTCTTGGCGGCGTCCGAATAGGCCATCGCGGCGTAGAGCCCGTTGCGGTCGGTCAACGCGGCGGCGGGGAAGCCGAGCGCGCGCGCCTGCTTGGCGATCGCCTTGGGATCGATCGCGCCGTCGAGCATGGTGTAGCAGGAAAAGACGCGGAGCGGGACGTAACCGGAATGCATGGGTGAGAGGTAGGCGTTGCGGCGTGATTCGACCAGACGCGATGGCGGGGGGTGCGGGGTGGGACGGGATGAGTTGAGTCTGTGTGTGTGGGTTTTTGGTTCGAGGCTGTTCTCCCGCGAAGGCGGGAGTCCAGTCTGGGCCCCCGCCTCCGCGGGGGAACAGTCTTGTGGTGCGGGTGCTGCCTATAGTTACCACCCCGGCGGAGGCCGGGGCCCAGTTGGTGGGCGTTGCTGACTGAGGTCTGCGCTGCGTTACTGTGGCCTCTCCAACTGGGCCCCGGCCTTCGCCGGGGTGGTCCGGAAGGGAGCGGGACGCCGGGCTGGGCCCCCGCCTTCGCGGGGGAACATCCTTGTGGTGAGGGTGCTCCCCACAAGCACCTCCCCGGCGGAGGCCGGGGCCCAGTTGGGGGACGTTGCTGACTGAGGTCTGCGCTTCGTTACTGTGGCCTTTCCAACTGGGCCCCGGCCTTCGCCGGGGTGGTAGGAAAGGAGGTGGGAGTCCGGGCTGGGTCCCTGCCTTTCCGGGGGAACAGTCTTTTGGTGCGGGTGCTGCCCACAAGCACCTCCCCGGCGGAGGCCGGCGCCCAGGTGGGGGACGTTGCTAACTGAGGTCTACGCTTCGTTACTGTGGCCTTTCCAACTGGGCCCCGGCCTTCGCCGGGGTGGTCCGGAAGGGTGCGGGACGCGCCGGGCTGGGTCTCTGCCTTTGCGGGGGAACAGTCTTTTGGTGCGGGTGTCGCCCACAATTACCACCCCGGCGGAGGCCGGGGCCCAGTTGGGGGACGTTGCTGACCGAGGTCTGCGCTTCGTTACGGCGACCTTTCCAATTGGGCCCCGGCCTTCGCCGGGGTGGTAGGAAGGGCGCGCTAGAGCAGTTTTTCGATGTCGGTGCGGATGTCGGCGGGTTTGGTGGTGGGGGCGTAGCGGTCGACGACCTTGCCGTTGCGGTCGATCAGGAACTTGGTGAAGTTCCATTTGATCGCCTTCGACCCCAGCACGCCGGGGGCGTCGGATTTCAGGCGGTCGAACAGCGGGTCCGCCTCGCCGCCGTTGACGTCGACTTTCGCAAAGACGGGGAAGGTCACGTCGTAGGTGAGCGTGCAGAAGTTCGCGATCTCCGCCGCGTCGCCGGGTTCCTGCGCGCCGAACTGGTTGCAGGGGAAGGCCAGCACCTCGAACCCGCGGTCGGCATAGTCGCGGTGGAGCGCCTCGAGCCCTTCATATTGCGGGGTGAAGCCGCATTTGGAGGCGGTGTTGACGATCAGCAGCACCTTGCCGGCATAGGCCGCGAGCGACGCGGGGGTGCCGTTGGCGGCCTTCACGGTGAAGTCGGTGATGGTCATGCGCGGTCCTCGTGTCGGGCGAGCAGATAGGTCAGGTTCTGACGGACGCCCGGCCATTCGTGCGACAAGATGCTGTAGACGATGGTGTCGCGCAAGCGGCCGTCCGCCATCACCTGATGCCCGCGCAGCACGCCGTCGCGTTTCGCGCCGAGCCGCTCGATCGCGGCCTGTGAGCGCTTGTTGAGGCTGTCGGTGCGGATCTGGACGCATTCGCAGCCGAGCGTGTCGAACGCGTGGGCGAGCAGCATCCGCTTGGCCTCGGTGTTGACGCCGGTGCGCTGGACCGCGGTGGCGTAGAAGGTGCCGCCGATCTCGAGCCGCCGGTTGGCCGCGCTCATCCGCATGAAGCGGGTGCTGCCGCGGACGATGCCGTCCACCACCACCGCGAAGACCCGCGCGCGGCCAAAGTCCTGCTGCTCGAACGCCGCCGCGAGCCAGCGATCGGGCGCCTTCATCAGCGCGACATTGGCGTAGAACAGGTCCCAGAGATTATCCGCAGACGCGGCGGCAACGAGCGCGTCCTTGTCCTCCGCGACCAGCGGGCGGAGCGTGACATGACGCCCGACGAGCGTCGGTGTCGCGTCCCAGCTCAAGCCAGCCGGCCCTCGTGCAGCCGGAACACACGGTCCATCCGCGCGGCGAGCCGTTCGTTGTGGGTCGCGACCAGCGCCGCGGTGCCCTGTTCGCGGACCAGCCGGACGAATTCGGCAAAGACGATGTCGGCGGTATGCTCGTCGAGATTGCCGGTCGGCTCGTCCGCCAGCACCAGCGCGGGCTTGTTGGCGAGCGCGCGGGCTACCGCGACACGCTGCTGCTCGCCCCCTGAGAGCTGACTGGGGCGGTGCGTGAGGCGGTGGCCGAGCCCGAGCTGGGTCAGGAGTTCGGCCGCACGCGCATCCGCCTGTGCGCGCGTCGCGCCGTGGACGAGCTGTGGCAGGACGACATTCTCGGTCGCGTTGAAATCGGGGAGGAGGTGATGGAACTGATAGACGAAGCCGAGGCTGTCGCGGCGTACCACCGTGCGGTCATGCGCGTTGAGCTTCGACGCCTCGGTACCGGCGATCTTGATCGATCCCTGGAAGCCACCTTCGAGCAGGCCGACCGCCTGGAGCAGGGTCGACTTGCCCGAGCCCGAGGGGCCGAGCAGCGCGACGATCTCACCCGGTGCGATTCCGAGGTCGATGCCGCGCAGCACGTCGATCGTCGCGCCGCCCTGCGTGAAGCTTTTGGTCAGACCGCTGGTCTGCAGGACATAGTCGTACGCCTGCGCGCTGCGCCGCTCGATCGGAAGGCCATTATTCATAACGCAGCACCTGCACTGGGTCAGTACTCGCCGCCTTCCAGGCCGGATAGAGCGTGGCGAGGAAGCTGAAGATCAGCGCCATCAGCGCGATCACGATGATCTCGACCGGATCGGTCTTCGACGGGAGTTCGGTCAGATAGCGGATCGAGGGATCCCAGAGATTCTGCCCCGTCACGAGCTGGACGAAGTTCACGACGCCCTGCCGGTAGAACAGGAAGACGAAGCCGAGCCCGAGCCCGGCGAGCGTGCCGAGCGCGCCGATCGTCGTGCCGACGACGATGAAGATCCGCATCAGCCCGCCGCGCGTCGCACCCATCGTCCGGAGGATCGCGATGTCGCGCGTCTTGGCGCGGACCAGCATGATCAGCGACGACAGGATGTTGAACACCGCGACGAGGATGATGATCGACAGCACGGTGAACATCGCGACGCGCTCGACCGCCAAAGCCTCGAACAGCTGCGCGTTCATCGTCCGCCAGTCCTGGATGACCGCGCGGCCGCCGATCTTCTCGGCGAGCGGCCTCAGGATCTCGCCGACCTTGTCCGCATCGACGGTCTTCAGCTCGACCATGCCCGCGGCATCGCCCATCAGGAGGAGCGTCTGCGCATCCTCGATCGGCATGATGATATACGCCTTGTCATAGTCATAGACGCCGATCTCGAAGATCGCGCCGACCTTGTAGCTGACGATGCGCGGCACGGTGCCGAACGGCGTGGTCTGCCCCTGCGGGCTGAACAGCGAGATGTCCGAACCGACCTGCGCACCGAGCGACTCGGCGAGCCGCGAGCCGATCGCGATCCGGCCGGAGCCTTGCGTGATCGACTGGAGCGACCCCATCAGCACCTTGTCCTGGATCGTCGAGTTGCGGCGGATGTCGTCGACGCGCATGCCGCGGACCAGCACCGCCTCCGCGCGGCCGTTATAGGTGGCGGCGAGCGGCTGTTCGATCAGCGGCACCGCGCTGGTGACGCCGGGGGTGGCGCGCGCCTGTGCGACGATCTCGCGCCAGTCGGGCATCCGGCCGCCGAGCGGCTGGACCACCGCATGGCCGTTGAGCCCGACGATCTTGTCGAACAGCTCGGCGCGGAAGCCGTTCATCACGCTCATCACGATGACGAGCGCGGCGACGCCGAGCATGACGGCGACCAGGCTGATCGAGGCGACGAGGAAGATGAACGCCTCGCCCTTGCCCGGCAGCAGATAGCGCCGGGCGATCATCCGTTCATAGCGTGACAGGATCATGGGTGCGGGGGTTCGATCGTTAGAAGAGATGTCCATCGGCTCTAGGACGCGGCCCCGCGCGAGGCAACCATGGCCGCGTCTGGATTGGTCTGTTGCGGATTCGACACAGCCCCCTGCCAATCGTGTGGCGCGCCCCGCAAACAGGGTGACAAACACCACGCAATTACTTAGCAAAAACCTCGCTGAGACACAGGCAACGGCCGTGGTTCGGGGAATGCTTTGACGCCGCACCGAAGGTGCAGAGCGGAAGCGACAAAATGGGGGCTGACGAGCGATCGTCACGCAGGCGCCCGGATCGGAAACGGTCCGGGCGTTTGCTTGTCCGGGCCATTTTCCTTACAACGAATACACTATTCGCCGCTCCCGGAACCCCCGAAGTGCAACAGGCACCGGACGAAGAGTGGGAGCTTCCAATTCTCACCCTTCGCCCGGATCTCTCTTTATAGCAGATAGAGTAGAGCAGCGTTTGTGAACCGTATCAGAACGAGCGCGAGATCGTGACGCCGTACGTGCGCGGATCCCCCGGCTGGCCGACGACCAGCCCCGTGCTGCCCGATTGCAGCGCGAGCAATTCGTAATAATCCTTGGCGAAGACGTTGCGGACCCAGGCGAAGACGTTCAGCCGGTCCTCGCCGCGGAAGCCCAGCCGGACATTGCCGAGCGCATAGCCCTTGATGTTCGTATAGGCCGAGGCGGACGGGTTGGACGAGAAGGTCGAGCGATAGCTGCCGTCATAGCCCAGATACACCTGGCCATCGAGACCGCCGATCCGCGCGGGCAGGTCGTACTCCGCGCCGTAGGAAAAGGCCCATTTCGAGATGCCGGGCAGACGCTGGCCCGATATGTCGCAGTTTGCGGGGCTGATCCCGCCCGGGGTCCCTGCCGGGCTTGGGATCTGGCCCGCGGTGGCGGTAGTGCCGCCCGACAGCTCGGGCGGGCATGGCGCATCGACGAAGCGGACATATCTGGCGTCGGTATAGGCGCCGTTGACGTAGAGGTTGAAGCGCGACGTCGGGCGGAACGCCGAGTCGAATTCGAACCCGCGCGTCCGCACCTTGCCCGCATTGGCCAGATAGCCGCGTAGTACGCCCAGCTGGCCGTTGGTGACGGTCGCCTGGTAATCGTTGATCTCGGTCCAGAAGCCCGCGAGGTTGAGCGTCACGCGGCGGTCGAGAAACTGCGTCTTGAGTCCCAGTTCGTAATGGTTGACCGTCTCGGGCTTGACCGTCGCCGAGGCGAGGATCGGGTTGTTCGCGCCGTCGAGCGGGAGCCCCGACAGGTTGATGCCGCCCGATTTGTAGCTGCGTGCATAGGTCGCATAGGCGTGGATGTCCTGAGCGACGTCATAGGCGAGCGTGGCGTCGCCCGACACGTTCCAGTCGTCGAAGGCGGGGGTGTAGACCTGTGGCGCGAGCGTGCTGCACCGGTCGCGCGTGACCGAACTGGCCGCCTGCGCGGTGGTCGAACAGTTGAGCACCGCCCCCGCCCCCGCCCCCGTCCCCGTCGTCACGACCGAGACATAGGAGCCGGTCTTCCTGTCGTAATTGACGCGCAGGCCCGGGGCGAAGGAGAGGGTGTCGGCGATGTGCCACGTCACCTTGCCGAACCCGGCCGCGGACGTGTTCTTGAAGCCGATCGTGTTGGTCGCGGTCAGGCCGTCGAGCACCGCGGGGTTGGATGCGTTCGCGCTGGTCGGGTTGAGCAGATAGCGGCTGGCGGCGGCGCCCTGGACCTGGAGCCCCTGCGTGTCGATCGTCTGGTGGAAGTAGAACAGCCCGGCGACGTAATCGACGGTGTTGCGGCCGTTCGACGAGAGGCGGACCTCCTGGCTGACCTGTTCCTGCTGCGACGGGTTGGCGGAGACCGAGGTGATCGGCAGGCCGATGAAGTCGCGGTCGTTCGACGGCTTCCAGTCCCAGACGCGCCATGCCGAGACCGAGGTCAGCGACACTGGTCCGAGATCCCATTCGGCGAGCAGCGCGGCGCCGCCCAGCTCCTGCCGTGCGCGCAGCGGGGTGTCGAGATCGGTCACGCGGTCGAACGCGTCGCGCGACGGCGGGGTGTAGTTGAGCGCGGCGGCGAGCGCGTCATATTGCCGCGACACGGGCCGCTGCGTGGTGCCGACGCGTGCGAAGATCTGCGCGCAACAATCGGGGTTCTGGTGATTATAATCGCCCGACAGCGTGAGATCGAGATTGCCGGTCGCGTGCCAGAAGAGCTGGCCGCGCAGACTCTGATTGTCCTGCGCGTTGACGTCCTTGCCGGTGCGGAGATTGCGGATCGTGCCGTCGCGCCGGGTGATCGACGAGGACAGCCGGATCGCGAGCCTGTCGTCGACCAGCGGGCCCGACACCGACGCCTTGGCCTGGACGAAGCGGAGATTGCCGGTGGTGAGCTCGATCCGCGCCTCGGGGGTGAAGCTGGGCTTGCGCGTGTAGATGTTGATCGCGCCCGCGGTGGTGTTCTTGCCGTAGAGCGTGCCCTGCGGCCCGCGCAGGATCTCGATCCGTTCGGTGTCGGTGAAGTCGAACGTCGCCGACGCGATGCGGCTGTAATAGACCTGGTCGACATAGATGCCGACCCCCTGTTCGATGCCGTCATTGGTAAGGCCGAACGGCGCGCCGAGCCCGCGGATGTTGGCGGCGGAGTTGCGCGGGTTGGTCGAGTAGAATTGCAGCGTCGGCTGAAGCTGCGTGATGCGGTTGACGTTGTACGCGCCGGTGTCGGCGATCGCCTGGCCGCCGATCACCGACATCGCGATCGGCACGCTCTGGATCGTCTCCGCGCGGCGGCGTGCGGTGACGACGATGTCTCCCCCGCCCTGCTGTGCCGCGCCGAGCCGGCCGGTGTCGCGCTGTGCGTCCTGCGGCGCGGGTGCGGCCTGATCGGCGGGTGTGGGCAGCGGTGATGCGGCCGCCTGTGCGGCGACCAGCATCGCGAAAATATGGGCCATAATCGTCTCCCTTGAACCTTGGCGCTAAAAGTCCATTGATTTGGTGGGATTTCAATCGGGAACGGCTTTGCGGGCGCAAAGCTGCGCTATCGGGGGCCTGGAAAAAATCTTGGCGGGGCGATCTTGAAGGTTTTTGCGGGGTGACCAGATCACTGCCGCACGGCGCCTGATGGGCCGTGTGCCCGGGCCGCGCATAGGCGGGCCAGGGCTGAAGTTGGATTGCTCAAGACGAGGATTTGACCATGCGACTCGACCTTACCCCCTATCGCCGCTCGACCGTCGGGTTCGACCGGCTGTTCGACATGATCGAGACGAACGCGCGCGGCGCGACGTCCGACAATTACCCGCCGTTCAACCTCGAGCGGATCGCACAGGACCGTTACCGCATCACACTGGCGATCGCCGGCTTCTCGCGCGACGAGATCGCGATCACCGCGCAGCAGAACCTGCTGCTGGTCGCGGGCAAGAAGGAGGAGCGCGCGCCCGAGGGCCAGCTGCTCCATGTCGGCATCGCCAACCGCTCGTTCGAGCGGCGGTTCGAGCTGGCGGACTTCGTGCTGGTGGAGGATGCGCGGCTGAACGACGGGCTGCTCGTGATCGACCTGGTCCGCGAAGTGCCCGAGGGGATG
The DNA here is from genome assembly GCF_023935825.1 of Sphingomonas aerolata. Taxonomy (NCBI): domain Bacteria; kingdom Pseudomonadati; phylum Pseudomonadota; class Alphaproteobacteria; order Sphingomonadales; family Sphingomonadaceae; genus Sphingomonas; species Sphingomonas aerolata. Next base: position 2,806,475 of record NZ_CP098762.1, read on the forward strand.
AAGCCGAAGAGCATCGCGATCAAGACCGGCGCGCCGCTGGCTGCGGTCGATACGGTTGCTGTCGATCAGGCTGCCTGATTTTTGGTCAGCGCGGTGGGGCGTCCGGATCCTTGGGGTCCGGGCGCCTTTTTTGTGTCTGGGGTTCGGCGTTTAGAAGAAATTTGTTCGCGCGGAGGCGCGGAGGCGCGGAGATTTTCCTGGCCGCGTTGCGGCCCTCATGAAATCCTGCGCGAACCTGAGTGAGGCTGGCTGCGATAGGCCACGAATGCACTCCGCGTCTCCGCGTCTCCGCGTGAACACATTCTTCTGTTCGGATCGGGCGCAGCGAGTTTTGTTCGCGCGAAGGCGCGAAGGCGCTAAGATTTTGGGTCCCTTTGCGCCTTTGCGCCTTCGCGTGATCGATATTTCGCCCTTGCGGGCGCCCGTGAGGGCGCCCGGTCGAGTCAGACGAGGCGGCTCTGTTTGACCGCGGCTTCGATGAAGCTGGCGAACAGGGGGTGTGGGTCGAAGGGTTTGCTTTTGAGTTCGGGGTGGAACTGGACGCCGACGAACCAGGGATGGTCGGGACGCTCGACGATCTCGGGCAGCGTGCCGTCGGGCGACATGCCCGAGAAGACCAGACCGCCCTGTTCGAGCACGTCCTTGTACCCCGTATTCACCTCGTAACGGTGACGATGGCGTTCCGAGATGTCGGTGCCGCCATAGATCGCCGCGACGACGCTGTTGCCGTCGAGCTTGGCGTCATAGGCGCCGAGCCGCATCGTGCCGCCGAGATCGCCCTCGGCCGCGCGCGTCTCGAGACCCTCGCGGCCCATCCATTCGGTGATCATGCCGACCACCGGCTTGTCGGTCGGGCCGAATTCGGTCGACGAGGCGTCGGGCACGCCGCCGAGACCGCGCGCGCCCTCGACGCAGGCCATCTGCATCCCGAAACAGATCCCGAAATAGGGGATCTTGCGCTCGCGCGCGAACTTGACCGAGGCGATCTTGCCCTCCGCGCCGCGTTCGCCGAATGCACCGGGGACGAGGATCGCGTCGCAGGGCTCGAGCTGGCCGGCGATGTCGCTCTCGGCATTCTCGAACAGCTCGGCGTCGATCCAGCGGACGTTGACCTTGACGCGGTTGGCGATGCCGCCATGGACCAGCGCCTCGTTGAGCGACTTGTAGGCGTCCTGCAGGCCGACATATTTGCCGACCACGCCGATCGTGACCTCGCCCTGCGGATTGGTCAGCCGGTCCATGATCTCGGTCCAGCGCGACAGGTCCGGCGCGGCGGCGGGTTCGATCCCGAACGCGCGCAGCACCTCGATATCGAGGCCCTCGCCGTGATATTGCAGCGGCACCGCATAGATGCTCTTCGCGTCGAGCGCGGGGATGACCGCGCTGGCGGGGACGTTGCAGAACAGCGCGATCTTCGCGCGCTCCGACGGCGGCAGCGGGTGTTCGCAGCGGCAGACGAGCACGTCGGGCTGGACGCCGAGGGCGGCGAGTTCGCGGACCGAATGCTGGGTCGGCTTGGTCTTCAGCTCGCCCGCAGCGGCGATATAGGGAACCAAGGTCACGTGGATGCTGATCGCCTTGCCGCGCCCTTCCTCGTTCTTCAGCTGGCGAATCGCCTCGATGAAGGGGAGCGATTCGATGTCGCCGACGGTGCCGCCAATCTCGCAGAGCACGAAGTCGACATCGTCGGTCTCGGCCCGCGCGAACGCCTTGATCGCGTCGGTGACGTGCGGGATGACCTGCACCGTCGCGCCGAGATAGTCGCCGCGGCGTTCGCGGGCGATGATCTGCTGATAGATGCGGCCGGAGGTGACGTTGTCCGACTGGCGCGAGGGCACGCCGGTGAAGCGTTCATAGTGACCGAGGTCGAGATCGGTCTCGGCGCCGTCGTCGGTCACATAGACCTCGCCGTGCTGATAGGGCGACATCGTGCCGGGATCGACGTTCAGATACGGATCGAACTTCCGGATCCTGACGCTGTAGCCGCGTGCCTGGAGGAGGGCGGCAAGCGATGCCGCCATGAGACCTTTACCGAGCGACGATACCACGCCCCCGGTGATGAAAATGTACCGAGCCATGGGAAGAGTCTCGTAGCGTGTGTTGGGGACGAACGACAAGCGCCCGCGGATCACGCAGGGCGCTTTTGTCGGCGAATGGAGTGTTTAGCGGGCGAGCGGGACCGCGCCATTGTCGGCAGGCGCCGGTGCGGCGGCGCCGGCATTCTCTGCACCACCGGCGAAGGGTGCCGCATCGCCCTTGGGCTCCGCGGTCGGAACCGCGGTGGCGGCGGCGGCGGGCGTGCGGGCGAGCGACGTGTCGATGTCGGTGCTGCGGTGATTCGCCGCGAGGATCGCGAGCAGGATCGAGAACAGCACGAACATCGTCCCCAGCACGCCGGTTGCGCGCGTCAGGAAATCGGCGGCGCCGCGGGCCGACATCAGCCCCGAGGGACTGCCGCCCATGCCCAGACCGCCGCCTTCCGACCGCTGCATGAGGATCACGGTGACGAGGGCGGCCGCGATGATCGCGTGGATGACAAGCAGGAAGGCGAACATTGCGCGGAAAACCCCGGAACTTTTACGAAGCCGCGCACATAGGCGAGCCGGCGGCAACGATCAACCGCATCCCGGGCTCCGGATATCGCACGCGACACCGAAACACACGGAAACAAGCCGTGCGGGCGGGCGTTGTGACAGCGTAATGACGTTCCTTAACGGGACGTAGACCCTGAAATTCAGATGGCGGATCAACGCTGTGGCATCAATGGCAGTCAATACTCTATCGACGTGGATGACGGCTCTGGTCGATTATGTCCGTTCGGGTGAACCGGATCTGACCAATCGCCAGATGGCGCTTTTGCTGCTCGTCTATCTCAAACCCGGCCCGCATACGGTGCGCGGTCTGGCGCGTGCACTGAACGTATCGAAGCCGGTCGTCACGCGCGCCTTGAACAGATTGGGTGCCCTCGGCTATCTGCGCCGGCAACGCGACGATAGCGACAAGCGCAACATCTTCGTCGCGCGGACGAGTGAAGGGGCAGATTTTCTTGAAGAATTCGGGCAGTTCATCGGCGATAACGACGCCGCGCCCCGCGCCGCGACAGCCTGACGGCGTCATTCAGCCGCGTGATTCTGCCGACTCGCGTCGCCAGAGTTTCGCGCTGACCGGGCGTTCGGTCGATCTCGACCTGCGCACGCACGCGGTCCGCCGCGACATTGCCGACATCCGCCTCGCCGAGCATGTCTTTGCGCCGCATTATGCGGTGCCGATGATCCGGCTGGTCGCGCGCACCGCGACGCTGCGCGCGGGCCGTGACACGGCGAGCGAGACGGTCACCGCGCTGGCGGTCGGCGACACGATCGAAGTGCTCGAGATCGCCGGATCGTCCGCCTGGGGGGTCGCGCAGCCGCACGGGCTGGTCGGCTATGTCGAGATCGACGCGCTCGACCTGCCGGACAGTAAGGCCGTGGCGGCATGACCGCGACGGTGTTCATCGATGGTGCGGCGGGCACCACCGGGCTCGAGATCCGCGACCGGCTCGCCGGGCGGTCCGACATCCGGATCGCGTTGCTCGACGAGGCGAACCGCAAGAATCCCGCGGCACGCCGCGCGGCACTCAACGATGCCGATTTCGTCATCCTCTGCCTGCCCGACGACGCCGCACGCGAAGCGGTCGCGCTGATCGACAATGACCGCACGCGGGTGATCGACGCATCGAGCGCGCACCGCGTGGCGCCGGGCTGGACCTATGGGTTCGCCGAGCTGCCGGGCCAGGCGGCGCGGATCGCCGCGGCGACGCGGGTGTCCAACCCCGGCTGCTATCCGACCGGCTTCCTTGCGCTCGTAGCCCCGCTGGTCGCGGCCGGGCTGCTGCCGGCGGGCCATCCGCTGAGCGTCAACGCGACATCGGGCTATTCGGGCGGCGGCAAGGCGATGATCGCCGAGTTCGAGGGGGCCGGCGCCACCCCGACCGCGTTCCGCGCCTATGCGCTGGGCCTCGCGCACAAGCATATCGCCGAGATGACGCAGCATGCCGCGCTGACGCATGCGCCGATCTTCGCGCCCGCGGTCGCCAACACCTATCGCGGAATGGTCGTCGAGGTGCCGTTGCACCTTCATGCCCTGCCCGGCCGACCAACGCTGGCGGCGGTCGAGGACGTGCTGCGGCACGCCTATGACGGCGCGGCGCTCGTGAGCGTGGCGGCGGGCGATGCGGCGGCGATCGCGATCGAGGAAAATGCCGGAACCGACCGGTTGACGTTGCGCGTCTGCGGCAACGATGCGACCGGTCACGCGCGGCTGGTCGCGACACTCGACAATCTGGGCAAGGGCGCCGGCGGCGCCGCGGTCCAGAACCTCAACATCATGGCCGGGGTCGACCCGGTCGCCGGTCTGGTTTCGTAAGACCGACTGACCCAGGAGCTCTCATGCACCGTAATCCCGTAGCCAAGCTGCTCCTGTTCGGCGCCACCGGCGATCTCGCGCAGCGGATGCTGTTGCCCTCGCTCTATGGCCTGCACGCCGACGGGCTGCTGCCCGAGGGGCTGACGATCACCGGCGCGGCGCGTCACGATCACGACGACGCAGCGTATCGCACCTTTGCGAGAGCCGCGCTCGACGAGTATCTGAAGGACGATCGCAAGGATGCGGGGACGATCGACGCGTTCCTCGAGCGCGTGCATTACCAGCCGACCGACCTGTCCGATCCGGCGAGCTTCCAGCCGCTGGCGGACAAGATCGGCGACATTTCGGGCGGGCTCGCCATCTATCTGTCGACCGCGCCGTCGCTGTTCGAATCGGCGATCGAAGGGCTGCACAAGGTCGGACTGGCGGGCGAGACGGTCCGCGTCGGGCTGGAAAAGCCGCTCGGCTATGACCTGCCGACGAGCCGCGAGATCAACGACGCGGTCGCCAAGGCGTTTCCCGAGAACCGGACCTACCGGATCGATCATTATCTGGGCAAGGAAACCGTCCAGAATATCCTGGCGCTGCGCTTCGGCAACTCGTTCTTCGAGCCGGTGTGGAATGCGCAGGGGATCGACAACGTCCAGATCACGATCTCCGAGACGGTCGGGCTGGAAGAACGCGCGGGCTATTACGAGAGCGCGGGCGCGCTGCGCGACATGGTGCAGAACCATATCCTGCAGCTGCTCGCGCTGATCGCGATGGAGCCGCCGGCGCGGTTCGAGGGCACTGACGTGCGCGACGAGAAGTCGAAGGTGTTCCGATCGCTCCGGCTGATCAAGCCCGAAGAGGCGCCGCACGTCACCGTGACCGGGCAATATGCCGAGGGCGCGGTCAACGGGAAGTTCGTGAAGAGCTATTCGGAAGAGCTCGGCCAGACGTCGACCACCGAGACGTTCGTCGCGATCAAGGCGCATGTCGACAACTGGCGCTGGCAGGGTGTGCCCTTCTACCTGCGCACCGGCAAGCGGATGGCGGCGCGCGGCAGCGAGATCGCGATCCAGTTCAAGGCGGTGCCGCATTCGATGTTCGCAGGGCGCGGCGGGCTGCTCCAGCCCAACATGCTGATCATCCGCCTTCAGCCCGAAGAGCATGTCCAGCTGCTGGTGATGGCCAAGGAACCGGGTCTCGACCGCGAGGGCGTGCGGTTGCGCGAGGTGCCGCTCAACCTCAGCCTCGACGCCGAGTTTGCGGGCACGCGCCGACGGATCGCCTATGAGCGGCTGCTGCTCGACCTGATCGAGGGCGACCAGACATTGTTCGTGCGACGCGACGAGGTCGAGGCGCAGTGGACCTGGATCGATGCGATCCGCGAGGGCTGGAAAGCGAACGGAATGAAGCCCAAAAGCTATCCGTCGGGCAGCTGGGGCCCGTCCGCCGCGATCGCGCTGACCGAGCGCGACGGCGTGACCTGGCAGGACGACTGAGCATGTTTTCCTCCGTTCGTCCCGAGTAGCCGTCGAGCTTGTCGAGATGGCGTATCGAGGGATCGGCCCGGTTGTGGCATTGTACCTCGATACGGGCTCTCGGCTTCGCTCGATCCCTACTCGGCACGAACGGGACTGGTTGGTACGAACGGGCCGCTGAGTAGGAACGGGACTGCTGGGTGCGAACGGGACTGGCGGACACGACCTGAACTGTTGGGCACGAACACTAATTTCTAAGTGAGTTTGAGCATATGACCGAGATCGAATGGTGGGATTACGAGGACACCGAAGAGCTCGCAGCCGCGGTTGCCGGCGACATCCAGTTCGTCATCGAGAGCGCGCTCGACGCGCGCGGCTCGGCGGTGATCGCGCTGGCGGGCGGCAAGACGCCGATGGCGGCGTATGAGAAGCTCGCCCAGGCCAAGCTCGACTGGAAGAAGGTCACGATCATCCCCGGCGACGAGCGGATCGTGAAGCTGGGCGATCCGATGTCGAACGTCACCGCGCTCGCCAAGATCTTCCTGCCCAAGGGTGCGCGGGTGAAGCCGATCGTCCCCGATGCGATCTCCGACTACAAGGCCGCTGGCCGCTCGGCGGATGCGCTGATGCAGGACCTGCACTGGCCGCTGGACTTCTGCCTGCTCGGCATGGGCACCGACGGCCATACCGCGTCGATCTTCCCCGGCCCCGATTTCGACGAGGCGCTGAGCGGTCCCAAGGAACGCCGCGCGGTGGGCGTGATGCCCGAGCCGCTGCCCCCCGAGGCGCCGGTCGCGCGCGTCACCCTGTCCGCGGCGGCGATCGCTTCGTCCAAGGCGCTGATGATCATGATCACCGGCGAGGAGAAGAAGACGCTGCTCGAACAGGCGATCGAGCAGGGTCCGTCGTCCAAATATCCGATCGGGCGCGTGCTGGCCGAGGTCGAGCTGCCCGTCGACATCCACTGGGCCGCCTGAGATGCTGAACGCCGTCGTCTCCGCGGTCACCGACCGGATCATCGAACGGTCACGCGACAGCCGCGCCGCCTATCTCGCGCTGATCGACCGCGAGGGCGAGGCGCAGGTGCGCCGGCCGTCGCTGGGCTGCGCAAATCTCGCGCACGCCTATGCGGGAACCGAGGAGGACCGCGATGCGATGAAGGCCGATGCCGGCATGAACATCGGCATCGTGACGGCGTATAATGACATGCTGTCGGCGCATGCGGTCTATTACCGCTATCCCGAACTGATGAAGGTCTGGGCGCGCGAGGCCGGCGCCACCGCGCAGGTCGCGGGCGGCGTGCCGGCGATGTGCGACGGCGTGACGCAGGGCTATCCGGGGATGGAGCTGTCGCTGTTCAGCCGCGACACGATCGCGCTGAGCACGGCGATCGCGCTGAGCCACGGCACGTTCGAGGGCGCGGCGCTGCTCGGCATCTGCGACAAGATCGTGCCGGGGCTGCTGATGGGCGCGCTGCGCTTCGGGCATCTGCCGATGGTGCTGATCCCAGGTGGGCCGATGCCGACCGGGCTGCCCAACAAGGCCAAGGCCGCGGTGCGCGAGAAGTTCGCCGAAGGGCTGGTCGGCCGCGAGGAACTGCTCGAGGCGGAGATCGGCGCCTATCATTCGAAGGGCACCTGCACCTTCTACGGCACCGCCAATACCAACCAGATGATGATGGAGGTCATGGGCCTCCACATGCCGGGCGCGGCGTTCGTCAATCCGGGCACGAAGCTGCGCCAGGAACTGACGCGCGCGGCGGTCCATAGGCTCGCCAAGATCGGGGCACGCGGCGACGACTACCGGCCGCTCGGCCGCTGCGTCGACGAGCGGGCGATCGTCAATGCGGCGGTCGGCCTGCTCGCGACGGGCGGGTCGACCAACCACCTGCTCCACGTCCCCGCGATCGCGCGTGCGGCGGGGATCGTGATCGACTGGGAGGATTTCGATCGCCTGTCGGCCGCGGTGCCGCTGATCGCACGCGTCTATCCCAACGGTTCGGCGGACGTGAACGCGTTCGAGGCGGCGGGCGGCATGCCCTATGTGATCCGCGAACTGCTGGGCGAAGGGCTGCTCCACGGCGACATCATGACGATCGGCGGACAGGATCTGTCGGCCTATGCGAAGACCGCGGTCGTCGCGGACGGCGCGCTCGAATGGCGCGACACGCCCGACAGCGGTGACGAGACGATCCTGCGCCCCGCCACCGCGCCGTTCTCGGCGGATGGCGGCATGCGGATCCTCGCGGGCAATATCGGCCGCGCGTGCATCAAGGTGTCCGCGGTCGAGCGCGATCGCTGGATCGTCGAGGCACCGGCGATGGTGTTCGACGACCAGCTCGACGTGATCGAGGCGTTCAAGCGCGGCGAGCTGGAAAAGGACGTCGTCGTCGTCGTCCGCTTCCAGGGGCCGCGCGCCAACGGCATGCCCGAGCTGCACAAGCTGACCCCGCCGCTGGGCGTGCTGCAGAATCGCGGGTTCAAGGTGGCGCTGGTCACCGACGGCCGCATGTCGGGCGCGAGCGGCAAGGTGCCGTGCGCGATCCATTGCTCGCCCGAGGCGCTGCTCGACGGCGCGATCGGGCTGATCCGCGACGGCGACATGATCCGCGTCGATGCGGTCAACGGCACGCTGGAAGCGCTGGTCGATGCGGACGTGTGGGCGACGCGCGAGATGGTGACGCTGCCGCCCGCGGTCAGCGGCATGGGCCGAGAGCTGTTCGGCATGTTCCGCGGGCTGGCCGACGAGGCCGAAAAGGGCGCGTCGGCGATGCTGGCGGGCGCGGGGCTTTAAAGCCCGCGCGAACCGTTCGTTCCGGGCGATGTCCTTCGACGTCGCTCAGGACGAACGGCGATAAGAGATCAAGGATCGGGAGAGACCAATGGAAATCGTAGCGGCAGATATCGGCGGGACGCATGCGCGCTTTGCGATTGCCGAGGTCGAGAATGGCCGCGTCGTCAAGCTGGGCGAGCCGGTGACGATGAAGACCGCGGATCATGCGTCGCTGCAGACCGCCTATCAGGCGTTCGAGGCGGGGCTGGGACGGCCCCTGCCCCACGCGCTGGGCATCGCGGTCGCGTCACCGGTCGCCAACGATGTGATCCGCCTGACCAACAATCCGTGGATCATCCGCAAGTCGCTGATCACCGAGCGGCTGAACGCGGACCAGTGGGTCGTCGTCAATGATTTCGGCGCGGTCGGCCATGCCGTCGCGCAGGTCCCCGACAGCGACTTCATCCATCTGTGCGGACCCGACACGCCGCTGCCGTCCGAGGGGATCACGACGATCTGCGGGCCGGGCACCGGCCTGGGCGTCGCCCAGCTGCTGCGGCACCGCGACCGGTACCAGGTGCTCGAGACCGAGGGCGGTCACATGGATTTCGCCCCGCTCGACGGGATCGAGGATGCGCTGCTCAAGCGGCTGCGCAAGACCTTCACGCGGGTGTCGGCCGAGCGCGTCGTCGCCGGGCCGGGGATCGTCGCGATCTACGAGACGCTGGCCGAGATGGAGGGGCGTTCGGTGCCCAGCCGCGACGACCGGACGATCTGGACCGAGGCGATCGACGGCACCGATTCGATCGCGCTGGCCGCACTGGACCGCTTCTGCCTCGCGCTCGGCGCGGTGGCGGGCGATCTTGCGCTCGCGCAGGGCGCCAAGGCGGTGGTGATCGCGGGCGGGCTCGGCTTCCGGATCAAGGACCGTCTGGTACGCTCGGGCTTCGACCAGCGCTTCGTCGCCAAGGGCCGGTTCCAGACGATGATGGCGGCGATGCCCGTCAAGCTGATCACCCATCCCCAGCCCGGCCTGTTCGGCGCCGCGGCTGCCTTCGCACAGGAACACACGCAATGACCGCCACAGCCTTGCCCACCATTGCAAACATCATGCAGACCAGCGCCGTCATCCCGGTGCTGGTGATCGAGGACGCGGCGCTGGCCCGTCCGCTCGCCGAGGCGCTGGTCGCAGGGGGCCTGCGCGTGCTCGAGGTGACGCTGCGCACCGGCGCCGCGCTCGAGGCGATCGCCGAGATGAAGAAGGTCGAGGGTGCGATCGTCGGTGCGGGCACCGTCATCAACACGCGCCAGTTCGCCGAAGTGATGGACGCGGGCGCCGAGTTCATCGTCTCGCCCGGCCTGACCGAGCGGCTCGCGACGCCGATCATCGAGAGCGGCGTGCCGTTCCTGCCGGGCATCGCCAATGCCGCGGACATCATGACCGGGCTCGACCTCGGCCTCACGCATTTCAAGTTCTTCCCGGCGGAGGCAAGCGGTGGGCTGAAAGCGCTGAAGGCGCTGGCGGCGCCGTTCTATCAGGCGCGGTTCTGCCCGACCGGCGGGATCACCGAGGCGTCGGCGCCCGAGTGGCTGGCGTTCAAGCCGGTGCTGTGCGTCGGCGGCAGCTGGGTGACCGGCGGCACGATGGCCGAGATCGAGATGAAGGCACGCGCGGCGAACGCGCTGCGGGGGTAAGGATCGGACGTGCGGCACTGGTGCCCACGTCCCCCCCTTCCCGTTCGTGCCGAGTAGAGGCCGAGTAGCCCCGATGGGGCGTATCGAGGGCTCGTATCGAAGCACCGCTTATCCGAAAAGGGGGTATCGACGGAGGGGGCCCGTGCGCCAATTGTCCCTCGATACGCCGCTTCGACTTCGCTCAGCAGCTACTCGGGACGAACGGGGTGGCTGAGCGACCCGGCGCCATGCTGTCGGGCGCCGAGGGGGCGATTACATCTCGCCGCGGGCCTTGCGGATGGCGTACCATTTGCGGACGTTGGCGTTGTGCTGGTCGAGCGTGTCGGCGAAGACATGGCCGCCGGTGCCGTCCGCGACGAAATACAGCGCCTGGGTCTGTGCCGGGTCGAGCACCGCGTCGATCGAGGCGCGGCCGGGATTGGCGATCGGGCCGAGCGGCAGGCCGGGGCTGGCATAGGTGTTGTAGCCGTTCTTCGCCTGCAGTTCGGAGCGCAGGATGCGGCGGCCGAGCGGGCGCCCCTTGGTGATCGGGTAGATGACTGTCGGATCCGCCTGGAGCGGCATGCCGACGCGCAGACGGTTGCCGTAAACCGCGGCGACCATGCGACGCTCGGACGGCTTGCCGGTTTCCTTCTCGACGATCGAGGCGAGGATGATCGCCTGTTCGGGGGTCGCCACCGCGATGCCCGGCTTGCGCGCCGCCCAGGCCTTGGCGAGGTACGCCGTCATCGCCGACTGCATCTGCGCGACGACCGTGGCGCGCGTGTCGCCGCGCTCGAACGCATAGCTGTCGGGCAGGATCGAGCCTTCGGCGGGGACGGGCACGGTACCGGTCAGGCCGTCGGCCTTCATCAGCGCGTCGTGGACGAGGACCGAGGGATAGCCCTCGGGGACCGCGACCAGCCGCTGGACGACCTTGCCGCCCTGCATCAGCTTGAGGATATCGGACGGGCTGGCCTGTGCGGGGATGCGATATTCGCCCGCCTTGATCGGATCGCCCGAGCCGAAGATGCGCGCGTAGAGGCGGAAGCGGCTGGCGGAGCGGATCGCGCCGGCCTTTTCGAGCTCGGTCGCGGCGGCGGCGAGGCTTGACCCCTGCGCGACCTGGACGGTGAGCGTGCGCGCGGCCGGGCCGGCGCCGCCCCAGCCCTGGACGACGAGGAACAGCGCGACGACCGCCACGAGGGCGAGGATCACTCCGAAACAGCCGACCTTGCGCATTAAAGTTCCCCGGCGGAGGCCGGGGCCCAGTTGGGCGAACGGCTCGCTTCTATCGATAGACCATTCCAACTGGACCCCGGCCTTCGCCGGGGCACAGCGGTTACTTGACCAGCGTCATCACCAGCGAGGCGTTGGTGCCGCCGAAGCCGAACGAGTTATTCAGCACCGCGCGGACTTCGCGCTTCTTGGCGACGTGCGGCACGAGGTCGACGCCGATGCAGCTGTCGCTCGGATTGTCGAGGTTGAGCGTCGGCGGCACGATCTGGTCGCGCAGTGCGAGGATGCAGAAGATGCTCTCGACCGCGCCGGCGCCGCCGAGCAGATGGCCGATCGCCGACTTGGTCGACGACATCGACAGGCCCGAGATCGCATCGCCGAACAGCCGGCGGACCGCGCCGAGTTCGAGCTCATCGCCCATCGGCGTCGAGGTGCCGTGCGCGTTGATGTAGTCGATGTCCTCGAGCTTGAGGCCCGACTTCCTGATCGCCATCTGCATCGAACGGAACGCACCGTCGCCTTCGGGATGCGGTGCGGTGACGTGATAGGCGTCGCCCGACAGGCCATAGCCGATCACCTCGGCATAGATCTTCGCGCCACGCGCCTTGGCGTGTTCATATTCCTCGAGCACGAGCACGCCCGCGCCCTCGCCCATCACGAAGCCGTCGCGGTCCTTGTCATAGGGACGCGAGGCCTTTTCGGGCGAATCGTTGAAGTTGGTCGACAGCGCGCGCGCCTGCGCGAAGCCGGCGATGCCGAGCGGGCAGACGGTGCCCTCCGCGCCGCCCGCGAGCATCACGTCGGCATCGTCCATCGCGATCATCCGCGCGGCGTCGCCGATCGCATGCGCGCCGGTCGAGCAGGCGGTGACGACCGCGTGGTTGGGTCCGCGCAGGCCGTATTTGATCGAGACCTGACCCGAGATCAGGTTGATGAGGCGGCCATGGACGAAGTGCGGCGAGACGCGGCGCGGCCCCTTGGTGTGGAGGACGATCGATTCGCTCTCGATACCCGGCAGGCCGCCGATGCCCGAGCCGATCGACACGCCCGCGCGCCAGCTTTCCTCGACCGTCATCTCGGTCAGGCCGGCGTCTTCGAGCGCCTGGCCCGCGGCGTCGATGCCGTAGATGATGAAGGGATCGACCTGGCGCTGGACCTTGTGGTCGACTCGCTTGGCGGGATCGAAGCCATATTCATGGTCTGCGGGCTTCACCTCGCAGGCGATGCGACAGACCTGGTCCGACGCATCGAACCGGGTGATCGGGCCCGCCCCCGACTTGCCGGCGAGAATGTTCGCCCAAGCCGTTTCAACATCGGCCCCCAGGGGGGTGACCAGGCCTAGCCCGGTTACGACGACACGCCGCATGACCTCAAACTCCACATGCTTCCAAAACGAAACGGCTCCCCGCCCTCTTAGCCCAAGGACGGGGAGCCGCTCAGATCATAGCCACCAGGGCAAGCCCGACGGATCGGACCTCAAGCCCTGATCAGGCCTTGTGCTCGTCGATATAGGTGATCGCGTCCTTGACGGTCGCGATCTTCTCAGCCGCGTCGTCAGGGATCTCGACGCCGAATTCTTCTTCGAACGCCATGACCAGCTCGACGATGTCGAGGCTGTCGGCACCCAGATCGTCGATGAAGCTCGCATCTTCGGTCACCTTGTCGGCTTCGACGCCGAGATGCTCGACGACGATCTTCTTCACGCGGTCTGCGGTCTCGCTCATGTTCGTTCCCTCTATCTTTGGGGGTTTTTACCAGTTCCTGAACGCCCGTAGAACGGGGTCCGTTTCGTGGCAAGGGTCAGTTCATCGCCTTGCCGGGTCGCTTTGCGCGATTGCGGGCGAAAACCGGGCGTTAGCCCGGCTCATGCCGCGGATCCGTGACGTCAGATCATCGCCATCCCGCCATTCACGTGCAGCGTCTGCCCGGTGACATAGCCCGCCTCGCGGCTGGCGAGATAGACGATCGCCGCGCCGATGTCCGCGCCCTCGCCCAGCCGGCCGGCCGGAATCTTCGTCGTCAGCGCGGTCTTCTGCGCGTCGGGGAGTGCGTCGGTCATCGGCGAGGTGATGAAGCCGGGGGCGACGCAGTTGACGGTGATGCCGCGGCTGGCGAGCTCCTGCGCCATCGATTTCGACATGCCGATCAGCCCCGCCTTCGACGCGGCGTAGTTCGCCTGGCCGGGATTGCCGGTGACGCCGACGATCGAGGTGACCGAGATCATCCGGCCGAAGCGCGCCTTCATCATCGGCTTGGCGGCGGCGCGCATCAGGCGGAACGCGGCCTCGAGGTTGACGCGGATGACGCTGTCCCACTCGTCGTCCTTCATCCGCATCGCGAGATTGTCGCGGGTGACGCCGGCATTGTTGACGAGGATGTCGATCTTGCCGAGCTTCTCCACCGCCTGGGGGACGAGCGCGTCGACCGCGGCGGGGTCGGACAGGTCGCAGGGCAGCGCGACATGGTCACCGCCGAGGGTGGCGAGGAAGGCGTCGAGCTTGGCGGCGTTGGAGCCGGATATGGCGAGGCGCGCGCCCTGTGCGGCGAGGGCCCGGGCGATCTCGGACCCGATCCCGCCCGATGCGCCGGTGACGAGGGCGGTCATGCCTGTGAGGTCGAACATTCTAGTCTCCAATAGATTGGTTCACGCGGAGACGCGGAGACGCGGAGGGGCGATGGTCATTGACGATCCGTCGCACCCCTTCCTTGAGCGTCGCGCCACCGAAGTTGATAAGCAGCCCGACGGGCTGTTTGGTGAGGCGTAGATAGGTGAGCAATTGCTTGCCGTGGACGGCGTTCAGTTGCTCTACCGATTTGATTTCTACGAGAAGGCGCTCGTCGACCAGGAGGTCGATCCGAAAGGCCGCTTCGAAGCGGGTCCCGTCGAATTCGATGTCTACCGGTCGCTGCCGCGCCACGTGGTAACCCAGACTGGCGAGCTTACCCGCCAGCACCAGTTCGTAGACGCTTTCGAGAAGTCCCGGACCCAGAGCACGGTGAATCCGAACGGAGAGATCGAGCACATCGCCGCTGATCTGGTCGATCTCTCTCAAATCTTCTCTCCGCGGCTCCGCGTCTCCGCGTGATCACATCTTCTTCACGAAATCCTCGATGTCGTCCATCGTGATGACGCTGGTGGTTTCGGCGTCGGGGGCGGTGCGTTTTACCATGGGGGCGAGGACCTTGCCGCCGAATTCGACGAAGCGGCCGACGCCGGCTGCGTGCATCGCGAGGACCGATTCGCGCCAGCGGACCATGCCGGTGACCTGCTGGACGAGCAGGTGGCGGATCGCGCCGGGGTTGGCGACGGAGACCGCGTCGACATTGGCGAACACCGGCACCAGCGGCGCGCGGAGGTCGGCGTCGAGGAGGGCGGCTTCCATCGCCTCGGCGGCCGGCTGCATCAGCGGGCAGTGGAACGGCGCGGAGACCGGGAGCAGGACCGCGCGCTTGGCGCCGAGATCCTTGGCGAGCGCGATCGCCTTCTCGATCGCGAGGCGGTGGCCCGAGATCACGACCTGCGACGGGTCATTGTCGTTGGCGACGGTGCAGACCAGCTCGGCCCCGCCCTCGGCGAGGATCGAATCGACCGCGGCGCCGGCGATCAGCTGCGCCTTTTCGAGGTCGGTACCGAGCAGCGCGGCCATCGCGCCCTCGCCCACCGGCACCGCTGCCTGCATCGCCCGGCCGCGCAGCTTCAGCAGCCGCGCGGTGGTCGACAGGTCGAGCGCGCCCGCGGCGCACAAAGCGGTATATTCGCCGAGGCTGTGCCCGGCGACATAGTCGGCCTTGTCGGCGAGGCGCAGACCGCCCTCCTTCTCGGCGACGCGCAGCGTGGCGATCGCGTTCGCCATGATCGCGGGCTGCGCATTCTCGGTGAGGAGGAGGTCGTCGGCCGGCCCCTCGCTCATCAGCCGGAACAGATTCTGGCCGAGCGCCTCGTCGACTTCGGCGAAGACCTCGCGCGCGGTGGCGCTGGCGTCGGCGAGCGCCTTGCCCATGCCGACAGACTGGCTCCCCTGGCCGGGGAAGATGAACGCGCGCATGACCTCTCCTCTTTGAAGCGGGCGGACTAGAAAGGTGTGGCCCGAGTTGCAACCGCGCGAACCTGAACGGACCCGGCAGGTTTGCGACAAAATGCGACCAATTCGCGACCCCTGCGACAAGCGCCTGCGACAAGCGGCCCCCAGATTATGGAGGACGCCGCAGCATCGGCGCCGTGTTTCAACGGGAGAGTATCATGAAGACGTTCATCCTCAGCGCGCTTGCCGCCACCCTCGTCGCCAGCCCGCTGCTGGCCGCCGCTCCGGCCGAGGCGCAGCAGCGCCGCGAAGTGACCACCGTGCGCCAGAACAACAATGGCCGCACCGTCGTCACCAAGCGGACCACCGTCCGCCCGAACCAGTATCGCAATTTCCGCACCGGCCAGCGGTTCGACCGCCGTTATGCGCAGAACTACCGGGTGATCACGACGTACCGCAACTATCGCCTCGCCGCCCCGCCGCGTGGCAGCCAGTGGGTCCGTTCGGGTCGTGACGCGCTGCTGGTCAACGGCCGCGGCAACGTGGTCCAGGTGCGGGGTGGCGCGTTCCGGTAATCGCGCCGTCAGGGTCGTAACCAACCTTGCCTTTCCCCGATAATCGGGTAAGGGCCATCGCAACCGGGGTGAGGGATTCGCGTCCCTTGCCCCGGTTTGCATTCTAGACGACAGCCGGAGGGGTGCACGCATGGGGCGTGTATCAGCGATCGGCCAAGACGAAGGACAAGACATGGCTCTTTACGAGCACGTGTTCCTTGCGCGCCAGGATCTGGCACAGGCGCAGGTGGACGCTCTGGCGGAAATCGCCACCAAGATCGTGAACGACAACGAAGGTCGGGTCGTAAAGACCGAGAACTGGGGCCTGCGTTCGCTGGCGTACAAGATCGCCAAGAACCGCAAGGCGCACTATGTGATGCTCGAGATCGATGCCCCGGGCAACGTGATCGCAGAGCTGGAGCGCCAGACGCAGATCAACGAAGACATCATCCGTTACATGACGGTCAAGGTCGACACGCTCGAAGAGGGCCCGACCGTGATGATGCGCAAGTCGGACCGCGACCGTGAGCGTCGTGGCGACCGTGAAGGTGGCCGTGAAGGCCGTCCTGACCGCGGCGATCGTCCGGACCGTGGTCCCCGTCGTGACCGCGAAGAGGGAGCTGAATAATCATGGCACGTCCATTCTTCCGCCGCCGCAAGAGCTGCCCGTTCTCTGCCAAAGACGCTCCCCGGATTGACTATAAGGATGTCCGGTTGCTGCAGGGCTTCGTGTCCGAGCGTGGCAAGATCGTCCCGTCGCGTATCACTTCGGTGGCCGCAAAGAAGCAGCGCGAACTGGCCCAGGCCATCAAGCGTGCGCGTCATCTGGGCCTGCTGCCCTACATCGTTAAGTAAGGAGCGCCCCCATGGACGTCATTCTGCTTGAGCGCGTCGAAAAGCTCGGCGCCATCGGCGACGTGGTGAAGGTCAAGGACGGCTATGCCCGTAACTTCCTTCTCCCGAACAAGAAGGCGCTTCGTTCGAACGAAGCCAACCGCAAGGTTTTCGAAGCGAACCGTGCGCGGATCGAATCGGACAACGCATCGCGCCGTGCCGATGCCGAGACCGAAGCGAAGACCTTCACCGACGCGAGTGTGACCCTTATCCGTCAGGCGTCGAACACCGGTCAGCTCTACGGCTCGGTCGCGGTTCGCGATCTGGTCGATGCGCTGGTGGCCGATGGTCACAAGGTCGGCAAGTCGGCGATCGTGCTCGACAAGCCGATCAAGGCAATCGGCGTGTACACCGTCAAGGTTGCACTCCACCCCGAGGTGTCGGTGTCCGTCAAGGTCAACGTCGCCCGGTCGCCGGAAGAAGCCGAGATGCAGGCTCAGGGCGTCGACGTCATGTCGTCGATGTTCGAGCGCGACGAGGCTGGCTTCGTCGAGGATTACGATCCGAACGCAGAGCCCGGCGCGACCGCCGAAGCCCCGCGCGACCAGGAGGAAGAGGCACAGGGCTAACCCCCTCGCCTTTCCTGGCCAAATCGAAAAAGGCCCGTCCGGAGCGATCCGGGCGGGCCTTTTTCATGTCCGCGGCAGGAACGCCAGCGGCTCAGGGGCAGGTGACGCAGGCACCGACCATCGCGGCGAGGGGCACGAGCGCGAAGATGACGGGGAGGATCTGTTTCATGGCCGGCGAACTCTTTGAGATGGGACGCGGCGATAATGCCCAAGGCCTGCAAAAGGTTGCGGGCAGATGAACCGCGCGGCGCGGCGAACCGGCGGCATTCACCCCGCCCCCTGCTCCACCGCAGAAGACGCACATTCTGGCCAAAATCGATTGTCAGCGCGCGATTGTGATCGCTGAGTGCAGGTTCCAGTTTTTGGAAAGGTTAAGAAAATGCGTACGAGTCTCCAGAAATATCCGACGGTTGCCCTCCTGCTGATCGGGTCGATCGGGCTGGGCGGTTGCGCCACCAAGGGCTTTGTCCGCGAGCAGATCGCGACCGTCAACACGCGCATCGACGGCATGGACGGCCGCCTGCGGACCGTCGAGGGCACGTCGGGCGAGGCGCTGACCCAGGCCCAGGCCGCAGCCGGCCAGGCGCAGCAGAACGGCCAGCGGATCGACCAGATCAATGGTCGCGTCGACGGCATGGAGCAGAAGATGCAGCAGCAGATGCAGCAGCGCCAGCGCAAGCCGCGCGGCTGAGCCTGACCCTGCTCCATGCCAATACCCGGGACGGCTTTCGCCGCGCAGGATCGCCATCGTGAGAGGATCTTGCGCGTGAGAGGGCCGTTACCGGGACGGTACCGGGCGGCGGCGCTTGCCGGCCTGGCGCTGGCGCTCGTCGCCGCGCCGGTGCCGCTGGCGGCCGCTGCCGGCGCCAAGGTCGCCGCGAAGACGGGTGGCAAGGCGGGTGGCAAGGCCGCTGGCAAGACGCGCGCGAAGCCGCGGCGCGGGGTGGCGGTGGCCGCTCCGGTCGTGCCGCTCGCGCTGCCGCTGCTGTCGCCGGCTGCGGACCAGATCGTCGCCTGGGTCGCGGCGGCGAAGGACAATGCCGGCCTGCCCTATGCGGTGATCGACAAGCAGGCGGCGTCGCTGCTGCTGTTCGATGCGAAGGGCGCATATGTCGGGCAGACGCCGGTGCTGCTCGGCGTCGGGATCGGGGACGATTCGTCGCCGGGCGTCGGCGCAAAGGATCTGGCCGAGATCGGCCCCGCCGAGCGGACCACGCCCGCGGGCCGGTTCGTCACGAAGTTCGGCCGCGCGTTCGGACGCCAGTCGGTGCTGTGGGTCGACTATGCCAATTCGGTCGCGATCCATGCGGTGATCACGACCCACAAGAAGGAACGCCGGGTCGAGCGGCTGGTGTCGCCGAGCCCGGAGGACAACCGGATCAGCTTTGGCTGCATCAATGTCGGCAGCAAATTCTATACCGGCCAGCTGAGCCCGCTGTTCCGCCGCAAGGGCGGCGTGGTGTATATCCTGCCCGAGAGCCGGACGCTCGACGACGTGTTTCCGCGGGCGCGGCTGCTGCCCTATCTGAAGCCGACGCCGGTCGCGGCGACCCCTGGTGCGGAAAGCGAACCGACATGATCCTGCTCTGGCTCGCCGTGGTGGCCGCTGCCCCCGCTCCTGCCCCCGCCCCCACTTCCCGCACCCCCGCTCGCGCCGACCGCCCCGTGGTGGTGAGCGCGCTGACGACCGAGGAGCTGATCGCGCAGTGCCGCGGCAAGGATGCGGACCCGGCGCCGAGCTTCTGCACGGGCTATATCCTCGGCGCGTTCGACACGCTGTCGATGGCGCGCGAGATCTGCCCCTCGGCAACCAAGGGGTCGACGATCGACGCGGTGGCGACGACGCGGAAGTATCTGCGCACCAAGGGCAAGAAGGCGAAGGCCGCACCGATCTTCGTGGTCCGCGACGCGCTGCGCCGGTCCTTTGCGTGCAAGCGGAACGCCAAACGCTAGCCCGCCCGCCGTACCGGTAGCGGTACGGCCCTATGACAATCCGCCGAAGTGCCGCCCGCGACGATTCGTCGGCGGGCGGCCTGCCAATGTGCGGCGCCACGGTGAACGGCGATGGCTCTCGATAACCGAAATAGTGCCTATTCTGAACATGCTCGCAACATTCGTATGAAGAGGTCATATTTAGGTATTGTCATATAAGTCAGAATGGAGAATTCATGTCCCCGGAACCGGACCAAGCGCGATCGCGCAGCCGGACAAGGGGGCCTTCATGAACTTCAGACATACCACGTCCTATATTGCACTTGCCGGATCGCTGTTGCTGACGGCGATCCCCGCTGCGGCGCAGACCGCGACGGACAGCCCGGCGACGCCGGCCCAGGCCAAGGTCGAGGCCGATGCGCAGACCGCGTTCGCCGCGGGCGATACGGCCAGGACCGTGTCCGACGACATGATCGTCGTCACCGGATCGCGGATCCAGCGACCCAACATGACATCGGCCGCGCCGATCACCTCGGTCACCGCGCAGGACATCCGCGCGCAGGCGGCGATCACCGTCGAGGACGTGCTCAACCGCCTGCCGCAGGTGTCGCCCGACAGCCAGCAGACCTATCAGGATTCGGACGGCCGCCAGCGGATCAAGCTGCGCAGCCTCGGCTTCGAGCGGACGCTGGTGCTGGTCGACGGCAAGCGGCTGGGCACGCAGAACGGCCAGGACGTCGGCATCATCCCGCCCTCGCTGCTCGAACGCGTCGACGTGCTGACCGGCGGCGCGTCGTCGGTCTATGGATCGGACGCGGTCGCGGGCGTGGTGAACTTCATCCTGAAGAAGGATTTCGAGGGGATCCAGCTCGACGGCAATTACAGCTTCTACAATCACGAGAACAAGGACACGATCGTGTCGCCGCTGGCGCGCGCGAACGCGTTCGAGGCGCCGCGCGGGCTGACCAATGATGGCGGCCGGTCCGACGTCACGCTGACCGCGGGTACCAAGCTGTTCGACGGCGCGCTGCGCGTGTCGGGCTTCGTCAATTACCGCCAGGCCAATGACGTCCCCTATGACGCGCGGTCGAGCTCGGCGTGCCAGCTGGTCCAGACCGGCAAGGACGGCCCGCTGTCCTGCTCGCTGTCGACCTATTCGCCGAGCGGCTATATCTCGCCGCGCAGCGGGGCGAACAGCGGCGTCGGCTATGTCAACGATCCCGCCGGCACGCGCAGCTTCGTGCCGTACGGCGCGGGGGCGGGCAACGCGGCCAACCCCTATGACGGCTATTCCTATCAGCGCGAATTCGAACGCTATACCGCCGGCGGCTTCGTCAGCGCGAAGATCGCGCCAGAGCTCGAGCTCTATGGTTCGGGGATCTGGTTCCGCGACAGGTCGGTGAACCCCTATCCGACGCGCGTCTACAGCTACACCGCCTATGGCGACACGCCGTACCAGGTAAACTGCAACAACCCGTTCCTGTCGACGTCGCAGGCCAGCACGATCTGCGGTGCGCAGGCGGGGACGTCGGCGCTCGCGCCGCTCGACGTGCGCTATCGCTTCAACGACCTGCCCTTCTCGCCCGACGTCTATCTGAACAAGGGGATCCGCGCGACCGCGGGCATCCGCGGTACCGTCGGCGAGGCGTGGACCTATGACCTGGGCGGCGTGTTCTCGCGCAACCAGCAGGACATCACCTTCGGCAATTTCGCCGATTTTGATCGGGTGAACCGCTCGCTCAACGTCGTCAGCGTCAACGGCACGCCGACCTGCGCGGCGACCGTGTCGGGGGTCGACCCGGCCTGTGTCCCGTTCAACGCGTTCAGCGCAGGGACGCTCGGCGGACCGCTCGCCGACTACCTCTTCACCGCGCGCAGCGGCACCTCGACCGGCGTCGCCAAATTGTGGGACATCGTGTCGTCGGTGACCGGCGACCTCGGCAAATACGGGATCACCTCACCCTTTGCGAACCAGGGCGTCGCGATCGCGCTGGGCGGCGAATATCGCAAGGACAGCTATGCCTCGTCCGCGGATGCGATCTACCGCGAGCAGAATGGCGGCGAGGATTTCAACCTGAGCCAGGACGTGTGGGAATCGAACATCGAAGTCCAGGCGCCGCTGATCGAGGAGCGCCGCTTCGCGCATCTGCTGCAGGTCACGGGCGGCTATCGCGTGTCGAAATACAGCAGCAATCCCAAGACCTTCAACACGTGGAAGCTCGAGGGCACCTATGCCCCGGTCAGCGACCTGACGTTCCGCGCGTCGTTCAACAAGGCGCAGCGCGCGCCGACCGTGTTCGAGATCCGCCAGGCGACCGCGATCAACTATAGCCGGCAGGGCGGATCGCAGAACGACTTCTGCGCCCCCGTGCCGCGCCAGATCGCGGACCCCGCCAATCCCGGCCGCACGATCACCACGACCACGCCGATCGCCTCGCGCGAGGTGTGCGCGGCGACCGGGCTGTCCGACGCACTCTATGGCAGCGCGACTCTGTTGTGCCCGAACGACCAGTGCACGGTGCGATCGGGCGGGTTCACCGCGGATCCGGAAACCGCCTATACCCAGACCTATGGCCTGGTCGTGAAGCCGAGCTTCCTGCGCGGGCTGGTCTTCTCGGTCGATCGCTACCGGATCAAGATCAACAACTCGCTCGGCTATAACGACGACAGCTATTACACCGATGGCTGCCAGCGTTCGAACGGCGACCCGTTCTTCTGCTCGGGGATCGTCCGCCAGCCCGGCACCGGCATCCTCTACGCCGCCGCCGCGAACAACCCGACCAGCGGCTTCATCCGCGCGGGCACGACCAATTATTATTTCTCGATCGCGCGCGGCTGGGACTTCCAGAGCCAGTATACGCTGGGTCTGGGCGGGGTCGGCAAGATCGACTGGAACTTCAACGGGTCGCTGACCACCTTTGCCGGCGGGCAGGATTCGCCGCTCCAGCCCAAGCGCAATTGCGCGGGCTATTACGGCAATGGCTGCGGCCAGCTGCTGCCGAAATGGTCGCACGGGCTGCGGACGACCTATACGACGAGCGACGGCATCTTCAGCACCTCGTTCAACTGGCGCTATGTCGGGTCGCTGACGAGTGCGGACAATTCGGGCGATCCGGCGATCGGCGGCACGCCCGACCGGGCGCGGACGACCTTCTACAGGATCGCGCCGGTGAATTATTTCGACCTGGCGCTGACCTTCGCCGTGTCGCGCGATTTCTCGCTCCGGCTGATCGCGAACAACCTGCTCGACAAGACGCCGCCGATCCTGGCGAATTCCTATGACATCAGCCTGGCGCGCAGCAACACGATCCCCGCGCGCTACGACGCGCTGGGCCGCAACCTCGCGGTCGGGGCGACCGTGCGGTTCTGATCGAACCGGGGCGTATCGGGGGGCTCGTCGTTCGCGACGGGCCCCCTTTTTTTTTGGTGCGGGAGCCGGCGACGTCCGCCCGTCGCTCCGCCCTCGAGACGCGTTAAGATCCGCGTGCCGGGCGCCGGCAATTTTGACGTCATGACGCAAACGGAACAAGACTGCGTCGAGAGTGTTCGAACCTGTTGTAAGTACAGGGAGAGTTAAATGTCAGATTATCGGGGCGGCGAGCCAATTCGTCAGAAGAGCGGCGCAGGCAAGACGATCGTCATCGTCCTTGTCGTCATTGCGGCCATCGTCGGTGTCCTCTTTGCGACCGGGTTCTGGAGCGCCAACGTGAAGGAAGGTTCGCTTCCGGAGGTCTCCGTCAAGGGCGGTGACATGCCGAATGTCGATCTCGACTCGAAGGCGGTCGTCGTCGGCACGAAGAAGACCGAAGTCGAGGTCCCCAAGGTCAAGACCGAGACCGAAACGGTCGACGTGCCCACCGTGGGCGTCAAGGACAATGGCGAGAAGTAAGACTTCGCCTGACGTCACGAGCCCTCACCTGACGGTGGGGGCTTTTTTTTTTGTGACGAGACGCGGATGTGAGGGCGTTATCGCCGGGCACCGGGCAGCCGGTGTCAACGGCTCAACTAGGTGGAAACTCGACTTTCAGCCTATAAAGCGAGCATGAGAATCCTCATGCCGAGAAGGTGCAAAGCCGGCAGTGCGAGCGCAGTGACGAAGCGCCATTTTGTCAATCGGCGATAGCAGAGAAAGCCCGCCGTCATAGCAGCGACGAGCATGATAGGCTGAGCGAGCAAGAACAATACCAGCGCCCACGCGCCGACGGACTGTCCACCGTCCATCGCCATCGGCGAAACTAACGCGAGCATTGCCGCTCGACCCAATAGAGTGCCAGACAGCAGCGATGCCGCGAGCGGAAGCATACGCGTCACGGTAATTGCCAGATGTTTTGCCGGGCATGAACGCTCCTTTGCTTCCAACCTCGCTAAGCTTCGAATGTCTGCAATTACGCGAAGGTGGAAGTGTCAGCTTAATCCACCTGCCAAGTTAACCTGTTGCGAACAACGTTGGCAATGGCCATGGACGACGCTCGCAGTAGATAGCACTCCTGCCACGAAAGTGTTGAAGTATCTCGTCGAATCAGAATATGCAGAAGCACAAAGAAGTCGATCCTAAAACATAACCTATGTTATGCATTATGCGCTTTATCCATGTCCGGATAAGCCTTGAAGTACACCTGAAAGGTGTATTTTCCATAAATCGTAGTATCAATAGTTAATTGTCGATCCTCGGATCAAACTTAATAATAGTCCTGAGCAGCCTGCTTTATTACATGCCGATGCGTTCGGCAGGCGGTTCTGCTGGGGGGGGGGGGGGGGGTACCGTGAGCAGTGCCTGTCGAACACCATCGTTGGTCAAAGCTCTTGTATTTACGATAATCACGAACGGGAGTGTGGGGGGCTGCGGGAGACGGCGCCCACCCCCACGCCGCACGGTTTACTTGCGGCCGAACAGTTTCTCGATGTCGCCGTGCGCGAGCTTCACCCAGGTGGGGCGGCCGTGGTTGCATTGGCCGGAATGGGGGGTGATCTCCATTTCGCGCAGCAGCGCGTTCATCTCGGGGACCGAGAGGATGCGGCCGGCGCGGACCGAGCCGTGGCAGGCCATCGTGCCCGCGACCGCGTCGAGCCGTTCCTTGAGCGACAGCGCCTCGTCGAACGCGGCGAGTTCGTCGGCGAGGTCGGTGACGAGCCCTTTGGGATCGCTCTGGCCGAGCAAGGCGGGGGTCGCGCGGACGAGCATCGCGCGCGCGCCGAAGCGCTCGAGGTCGAGCCCGAACTCGGACAGTTCGGCGGCGCGTGCCTCGAGCCGGTCGCAGGCGGGTTCGTCGAGCTCGACGACCTCGGGGATCAGCAGCGCCTGGCTCGCGACCGTGCCGCCGGCGAGTGCGGCGCGCATCCGTTCGAGGACGAGGCGTTCATGCGCGGCATGCTGATCGACGAGCACGAGACCGTCCTCCGCCTCGGCGACGATATAGGTCTTGGCGACCTGGCCGCGCGCGACGCCCATCGGGAAGGCGCTGGTCTGTGGCGGCGGCGTCCAGGCGGGTTCGGCTCTTGCCTGTGGGGGGGCGGCGAAGAAGGTGGGGCGGGCGTCGTTGACCGTGGCGTAGCTGCGGTTTTCTAGCGGCAGTCTTTGGGGCGTGCCCTCACCTTCCCACCCGCTTTGCGGGCGGGCCCCTTCCTCTCCCCCGGGGGGAGAGGAGGTTTCCTGCTGCCACATCGACAGGGCGGACTCGGATGCGCGCTGGCTGCGGTGGCCGGCGGCGTCGAGGGCGCGGCGCAGGCCCGAGACGATCAGGCCGCGGACCATCGCCGGGTCGCGGAAGCGGACCTCGGTCTTGGCGGGGTGGACGTTGACGTCGACCTGGTCTGTCGGGACGTCGAGGAACAGCGCCACGACCGCGTGCCGGTCGCGCGGGAGCATCTCGGCATAGGCGCCGCGGATCGCGCCCATCAGCAGCCGGTCCTTCACCGGCCGGCCGTTGACGAACAGATACTGGTGATCGGCGATGCCGCGATTGTAGGTCGGGAGACTGGCGACCCCGCCGAGCACGAGCATGCCCGAGTCGACCGGGCGTTCGAGATCGATCGTGACCGCATTGTCGGCGAGCGCGCGATCGGTGAGCGTCGCGACCCGGCCCGGCCGGTCCTCGACCTGCGTCGCCGCCAGCGTGCGGCGGCCGTCATGCTCGATCGTGAAGCCGATATCGGGACGCGCCATCGCGAGCCGGCGGACGACGTCGAGACAGGCGGCATATTCGGCGCGCGGGGAGCGGAGGAACTTGCGGCGGGCGGGGACGCGCGCGAACAGATCCTCGACCACGACGCGCGTGCCGGGGGGCAGCGCGGCGGGCCCCTCACGCTCGACGCGGCCATTGTCGACGATCCGCGACCAGCCTTCGGCCCCCCTCACCCGGCTCTCGATCGTCAGCCGCGCGACGCTGGCGATCGAGGGCAGCGCCTCGCCGCGAAAGCCGAGCGTCACGACCGATTCGATGATCTCGTCGGGCATCTTCGAGGTCGCGTGCCGTTCGAGCGCGAGCATCATGTCGGCGGGCGTCATGCCGCATCCGTCGTCGGCGACTTCGATGCGCGATGTGCCGCCTTCGACGAGGAGAATCGCGATGCGTCCGGCGCCTGCGTCGATGGCGTTCTCGACTAACTCCTTCAACGCGCTGGCGGGTCTTTCCACCACTTCACCGGCGGCGATACGATTGACGAGATGCTCGGGGAGACGCCGTATTGACATGGGTTTGCGTCTAGACCAAGCGACGGCATCCCGCGACCCGCAAACGCCCGCTTATTAGGCACCCGGTGCTCGAAAACACCGGCGGGGCCCGCGAGATGATGTGCGAAATGCCGCCCGTCCGGCGGCCAGGATTACGGGACCCTGATTGAATGGCC
The DNA here is from genome assembly GCF_023935825.1 of Sphingomonas aerolata. Classification (NCBI taxonomy): domain Bacteria; kingdom Pseudomonadati; phylum Pseudomonadota; class Alphaproteobacteria; order Sphingomonadales; family Sphingomonadaceae; genus Sphingomonas; species Sphingomonas aerolata. The sequence goes on from NZ_CP098762.1 coordinate 2,832,847, forward strand.
TTCTACTCGCGTTTCTTCAAGTTCATGTCGCACGACATGGCGATCGACCTCGGCACCGCGAACACGGTTGTCTATGTCCGTGGCCGCGGCATCGTCCTGAACGAGCCGTCGGTGGTCGCGGTCGAGACAATCAACGGCATCAAGCGCGTCAAGGCGGTCGGTGACGACGCGAAGCTGATGATGGGCAAGACCCCGGGCAATATCGAGGCGATCCGCCCGCTGCGCGACGGCGTGATCGCGGACATCGACGTCGCCGAGCAGATGATCAAATATTTCATCCAGAAGGTGCACGGCCCGCGCCGCTTCGCCCGTTGGCCCGAAATCGTGATCTGCGTGCCGTCGGGGTCGACCAAGGTCGAGCGCCGCGCGATCCGCGACGCCGCGTCGAACGCGGGCGCGAGCACGGTCTGGCTGATCGAGGAGCCGATGGCGGCCGCGATCGGCGCCGACATGCCCGTGACCGAGCCGATCGGCAGCATGGTCGTCGACATCGGCGGCGGCACGACCGAGGTCGCGGTGCTGTCCCTGCGCGGTCTGGCCTATACGACGTCTGTCCGCGTCGGCGGCGACAAGATGGACGAGGCGATCGTCAGCTATGTCCGCCGCAACCACAATCTGCTGATCGGCGAAGCGACCGCCGAGCGGATCAAGCAGGAGGTCGGCATCGCCAAGCCGCCGGTCGACGGCATCGGCACGATCATCCACATCAAGGGCCGCGACCTGGTCAACGGCGTGCCCAAGGAAATCCAAATCAACCAGGGCCAGATCGCCGAGGCGCTGAGCGAGCCCGTCGCGACGATCGTCGAGGGCGTCCGCGTCGCGCTGGAGAACACGGCACCCGAGCTGGCCGCGGACATCGTCGACCAGGGCATCGTCCTGACCGGCGGCGGCGCGCTGCTGCAGGGGCTGGACGAGGTGCTGCGCGACGAGACCGGCCTGCCGGTGACGGTCGCCGAGGACCCGCTGACCTGCGTCGCGCTGGGCACCGGTCGCGCGCTGGAGGACCCGCTGTTCCGCGGCGTGCTGATGAGCGGCTGAGAAGCGTGTAGGTGGGAATCGGGTCAGTGGAAATCGCATCGACCGAGTCGCGGGGATAGGGCCCCGGACCCGGCGATGCCCGAGAACGAGGGGACAGGCGCATGGCGCCAGCCCGCGACCGCCGGACGGGGTTTTCCCGACGGCGTCAATATGGGGTGTTCGTAGGCTATGTGCTCGCCATCGCCGGTGCGGTGGTGGGCGCAGCGTTGCTCGTCGTCTCGACCTTCAACCCGCCCGCCTTTGCCGGCGCGCGGATGGGCGTGGCGGGCCTCACCGCGCCGGTCTCGTCGGGTCTCGCCTGGGTCGTGGGCGGGGTCGCCGCGGTGCCCGAGGCGATCGGGACCTATTTCTTCGTCCGCCAGGAAAATGTCGCGTTGCGCCGCGAGCGTGAGCAGACGCGCGCTTTGCTGATGCGTGCGCGGACGATCGCCTATGACAATCGCCGGCTGCGATCGCTGCTGAAGGTCCGTGACCGGATCGCCGAACCCGTCGTCACCGCGCGACTGGTCAGTTCGAGCGCGTCGAGCGGGCGCCGCTTCGCGCTGCTCAATGCGGGCCGCTGGAGCGGGGTGCGGCCGGGCATGGCGGTGCGCGGCCCCGACGGGCTGGTCGGGCGCGTCGTCGAGACCGGCCCGAATGCGGCGCGCGTGATGCTGCTGACCGACGGCGACAGCATCGTGCCGATCCGCCGGACGCGCGACGGGCTGCCCGCGATCGCGGTCGGGCGCGGCGACGGCATGCTCGACGTCCGGTCGGTCAACGCGACCAACGTCAAGTTCAATGCGGGCGACCTGTTCGTCACGTCGGGCGTCGGCGGTCTGTATTCGCCCGGCATCCCGGTCGCGCGGGTGATGACCGCGGGGGCGGATTCGGTGATGGCGCGGACCTTCGCCAATCCCGACACCTTCGATTTCGCGGTGGTCGAGCCAGGCTTCATGCCGGTGCCGCCGCCGCGCCCCCTTGCGCCCTCCGACAATAGCGCCAAGTGACTGCCAAACCACCCTATCCCGTCTTCCCCCAAATGATCGACCAGCCGTGACCACCCGCAACAGCGTCGACTACAAGCCATTCGAACCGAAGGTCGCAGGCGGCCGGGCGCGGGCGATCCCGTGGCTGACCGTCATGGCGGGATCGCTGATGACGATCGTGCCGCTGATCGCGACGATCCCGATCCTGCCGCCGTTCGGCTTCGTCATGCTGCTCGCATGGCGGCTGCTCGCGCGTTACGCGCTGCGCCCCTGGGCGGCGGCACCGCTCGGGCTGTTCGACGACCTGCTCAGCGGGCAGCCGCTGGGCAGCGCGGTGCTGCTCTGGTCGCTCGCGTTCGTGGCGATCGACATGATCGAGCAGCGGCTGGTGTACCGCGATTTCTGGCAGGACTGGCTGATCGCGAGCGGCGGAATCGCGTGCTGCGTGATCGGCGGGCGATTTCTGGGCGTACGGGTCGGCACGCATGTCGACACCGTGCTATTGGCGCAGATCGTGATCACCATGATGCTCTTCCCGCTGGCGGCGCGGATCGTCGCGACGATCGAACGACGCAGGGTTCAGGAATGAGGCGGGTTTCCGAATGAGACGGCCGCCGCGTGTCGTGACCGAGATGTCGCAAGCCTATAGTTTCTCGCGCCGTGCCTGGATGCTGGGCGCGGTGCAAGGTGGCGTCGGGCTGATGCTGGCCGGGCGGATGGCATGGCTGTCGATCGCGCAGAACGAACGCTACACGATGCTGTCCGAGAGCAACCGCGTGAACATGACGCTGTTGCCGCCGCGGCGCGGCTGGATCGTCGACCGCCACGGCGTGCCGATCGCGAACAACCGCACCGATTTCCGCGTCGACATCATCCCCGACCGGCTGCGCGACAAGGAACGCGTGCTGCCGCTGCTCGGCCGCATCCTCCAGCTGCCGCCCGAGGAGATCGAACGGATCGCGATCGACCTCGACCATGCCGCCGGGTTCCAGCCGGTCCAGGTCGCGGAGAATCTCGACTGGGAGCGGTTCGCCGCGGTCAGCGTGCGCCTGCCCGAGCTGCCCGGCGTCGCGCCGACGCGCGGCTTTGCGCGCAACTATCCCGCAGGCGCCGCGGTCGCGCATCTGACCGGCTATGTCGGCGTGCCCAATGCCGAACAATACAAGAAGACGCGCGACCCGCTGCTCGTTACCCCCGGCTTCAAGCTCGGCAAGGACGGGCTCGAGAAGATGCTCGAACCCGCGCTGCGCGGCGAGGCGGGCGCGAAGCGGGTCGAGGTCACCGCGCGCGGCAAGCTGGTCGCCGAGCTCGCGACCAAACCCGACGTGCCGGGCAAGACCGCGCGGCTGACGATCGACGCGGGGCTGCAGGAATATGCCGCGCGCCGGCTGGGCACCAATTCGGGCTCGGTGGTTGTCATCGACTGTCGCACCGGCGAGATGCTCGCGATGGTGTCGATGCCCGCCTATGACCCGAACAGCTTTTCGGACGGGATCAGCCATCTCGAATGGCAGATGCTGAGCGACGACGATCACGTGCCGCTGATGAACAAGGTCACGCAGGGGCTGTATCCGCCGGGCTCGACGGTCAAGCCGATGAACGGGCTCGCGCTGCTCCATGCCGGCGTCCCGGCCGACGCGCGGGTCAATTGTTCGGGCGCGATGCGGCTGGGGACGAGCGTGTTCCATTGCCACAAGCGCGGCGGGCACGGGCCGCTCGACCTCAAGAACGCGATCATGCAGAGCTGCGACATCTATTTCTACGAGATGGCGCGGCGGGTCGGCTATGCCGCGATCGCGCCGATCGCGCGGACGCTGGGCATGGGGCAGAAGTTCGACCTGCCCTTTTCGACGCAGCGGTTCGGGACGATGCCCGACCCCGACTGGAAGCTTCACAAGTACAAGCGGCCCTGGACGGTCGCGGATTCGCTCAACGCGTCGATCGGCCAGGGCTATGTGCTCGCCAACCCGTTGCAGCTGGCGGTGATGGCGGCGCGGATCGCATCGGGCCGCGACCTGCAGCCAAGCATTCTCGCGAGCCAGGTCCACCGCGACGCGCCCGCGCTGGCGATCGATTCCGAAAATCTCGCGCGGGTGCGCGAGGCGATGTTCGGCGTGATCAACCAGGGCGGCACCGGCGGCGCGGCCAAGCTGCTGATCCCGGGCGTCGCGATCGCGGGCAAGACCGGCACCGCGCAGGTCCGCCGCATCACCATGGCGGAGCGGCGGTCGGGCGTGCTCAAGAACGGCCAGCTGCCGTTCAAGCTGCGCGACCATGCGCTGTTCATCGGCTTCGCGCCCGCGGACAACCCGCGCTACGCGCTCGCCGTGGTACTCGAGCATAACGGGCACACGGTGCGCAACCTCGACACGCCGATGATCGGGCGCGACATCATGACCTACATGCTCGACCGCGAGCGCGCGCTGAAGACGCTCGCCGAGGTCGAACCGACCTGGGGCGGCGACATCAGGACGCGGATGGCGGCGACCGCGGCGACCTATCGCGCGGCGCAGAGCGCCCCGCCCGCCGCGATCGCGACCAAGACCGACGCGACCGTGCCGAGCGACGCCCCGGCAGTCGAGAACGCCACCGACGTCGCCAACCGGACGCAGGCGGATCTGGCGACCGCGGGCGGCGGGGTCGCGGAAGACGGAACCACGGAGCGCGGCCAATGACATCGCGGATCATCCCCGAACAGCTTGCCACCCTGCCCTGGCGGACGTTGCTGCTGGTCACGGCGATCGGGACCTTCGGGCTGGTCGTGCTCTATTCGGCGGCGGGCGGCTCGCTGCGCCCCTGGACGCTGCCGCAGGGCATCCGCTTCTTCATCCTGCTGGCAGGCTCGGTCGTGCTCTCACGCATCCCCGAGCGCGTCTGGAAGGCGGCGGCGTGGCCGACCTATGGTGCGCTCGTCCTCGCGCTCGTGCTCGTCGAGCTGCTCGGCGCGGTGCGCGGGGGCAGCCAGCGCTGGCTCGACCTCGGCTTCATCCGGCTGCAGCCGTCCGAACTGATGAAGCCGGCGATCGTGCTCGCCTGTGCGCGCTTCTACGACATGCTGCCGCCCAACGAGACGCGGCGGTTCGCGGCCGTCTGGCCCGCCGCGGTGCTGATCGGCATCCCCGCGGCGATCGTGATGAAACAGCCCGATCTGGGCACCGCGCTGATGATCTGCGCGGGTGGCGCGACGGTGATGTTCCTAGCGGGCATTCCGCTGAGGCTGTTCGTCGGCGGCGCGGTCGCCGCGTCGGTCGCGATCCCGCTCGCGATCAACTTCGCGCTGCACGACTATCAGCGCAACCGCATCCTGATCTTCCTCGATCCCGAAAGCGATCCGCTGGGCACCGGCTATCATATCAGCCAGTCGAAGATCGCGATCGGATCGGGCGGGCTGTGGGGCAAGGGGTTCCTCAACGGCACGCAGAGCCATCTCGACTACCTCCCCGAAGGGCATACCGACTTCGTCTTCGCGACGATGGCGGAGGAATGGGGGCTGGTCGGCGGCTGCCTGCTGATCCTCGCCTTCCTACTGGTGATCCGCTGGGGGATCGAGGTCGGCCAGCGCGCGCAGTCGCGGTTCGCGCGGCTGGCCGCTGCGGGGCTCGCCACGACGATCTTCTTCTATGTCGCGATCAACCTGATGATGGTGATGGGCCTCGCCCCCGTGGTGGGCATCCCGCTGCCGCTGTTCAGCTATGGCGGGTCGTCGCAGATGACGGTGCTGCTGTGCCTGGGGATATTGATGTCGATCGACCGGGAAAATCGCAAGACGACACGCTGGTAAGCAGAAAAAGACAGCAATTTGGACGAAAGGGGGTTGCGGCCCCCGATGAGTCTGCTAACAGCGCGCCTCCAGCAGCGGGGCGCCACACCAGGGCGCCACTCAAAACCGCCCCGGAATGGACGCATAGCTCAGTTGGTAGAGCAGCTGACTCTTAATCAGCGGGTCCTTGGTTCGAGCCCAAGTGCGTCCACCATTCTCCACCGCAGAAAACAAATGTTTTCCACTGCGGCGGAGTCATGTCTGTTCGATATGGTCTGATCTGTCTTCCGACAGTTTCTCTCCCAACTGGATGATATACGCTCGCCGCGCGACCGCGATCTTTCGCGCCTTGTTCGCGATTGGCTCGCTGCAGGTTCGCATGACGTTGAGCATTGCGTGACCGGAGATCGGTCGTACGACCGGGTTGCCCGTCTTCGACTGTATCAGGGCGATCTGCTCGCCTAGCTGGGCCCCTGCCCGCGCGATCGCGCGGTACCCGGCGCCTGTGGCATCCTCCGAGCCTAATACGTCCCAGGCGCGCCGGCAGCGGTCGCTCGGACTCGCTCATTGGGCCGCAGTCCCTGCCCGTCCCAGCTGGGGCGGCATCGTGACGAGCAGGGAACCCTTGCGGGGAGGCGAGGCCTCATCTGCCGGGTGAGGCTTTGTGGTTAAGAAATGGTTAACGCCGTGGATCGTGGCGCCGTTTGTACGAACGAGGCTGGTCGAAGGCCACAGCACCTCGGCACGGATCGACTTCGGTGATGTCCCGACCATGACGGGACAGATGATGCGGAGCGATAGCTCTTCCGCATCGCGCATCGGCCACGCCTTGCGGATGGTCGCAAGCATACGTTGCTATTCGGCAACCGCGATGGCTGAACCGCTTCTACGGCTCACCATCGCTGACCTTGCCGACCTCTCAGATATGCCCCTGACGTCTGTTGCCAGTGACAGCCGAGCTCGGCTTTGAGTTAGATATAGGCCGGCGTCGTACCATGGCCCTGGTATTTCTCGCCTTTCACGCTGCTGCGATTGAACATGCCGAGATCTCGGTTGCCCGCCTTCATACTGCTCGGCATCCGCTGGCAGTAACCACGATCCTGGTTTGCTGATCCAGCACCATGTGGTGTCGAGGCCTTGTCGCGCATCGTGAACTCCTATTAACCCTATTGTTTAACTCTTTTCACAATCGCGTTAATTGCGACGTAACTGAGTTCGTGAGAGTCCAAGAATTGAGCGGCGCATTGGTTCCGACCCAAAATTCCGGTAAATTTTGCGAGCAACCAAAGTACCATAGTGCCCTTGGTGCCGTGATACCCAGGGCCGAGGACGTGACGAGCCGGGCAAGGCCGAAAGGTCGCAACGGCCCCCTGTTCGGGCAGGCCAAGCGCGCCGAGATAGAGCCGGGGACAAATTTTCGCGCGATCGTGCTGGTCGACGCGGCCACGGTCCAGGCACGAAAGACACGGTGGATTCCGTCGGCCGAGGCGCTAGGCTGCGCCTGATCACAGGGAGACGTGCCGTGATACGGACCTTGGCCGCTATTGGTCTTGCGATGGCCGTTCCAGCGACCGCGCAGCACACGCGCTCACTGGGGACCGGCACGTCGCCACCCGCGTCAATCGATCAACTGGCCTGGCTGGCTGGCAGCTGGGTCGGCACGGGAATGGGCTCCGACGTGACGGAAACCTACTCCGCACCGCTGGGAGGCCGGATCACGGGCCATTTCGCGATGGCCGACGGCAAGGGCGGCGTTTCGTTTACCGAACTCGTGGACTACGTCCCGCTCCGGGGATCGCTGGCCTATCGGGTTCGTCACTTCAGCCAGGACATGACGGGCTGGGAAGATGGGACGGGCAAGCCCGTAATCTTCCCGCTGGTGGCGGTAGAGAAGGATCGATGGTTTTTCGACGGCATGACGATCGAACGCACGAGCCCAAGCGCGCTCACCATGTGGGTAAGGATCACCGAAAAGGGCACGACGAACGAGGTTCCCTTCAGACTGGTCCGGACGCGCTAGGTGGTTCGATAGGTGAGCGGGATTGGTAGCAAGGTGTCCGCGATGTCAATTTGACCGATGTCTGCATTCGGGTCGGAGGCAGAATGGCCGGAGTTGGTGGTGAACAGACCGACCGCTTTCGGGCAGAAACGTGGCGAAGCTGCCGTTTACTTGCACTCGGCTAGGCCGCCGCTAGGCTGTCTCCATGCAAATCAACTATGTTCATCTACGTCCGGACGAAGCGCCGCCTGCGATGGTGGCTCGACCTTACCGAGCAGTGATGATCGCAAAGCTGGATACAAGTCAGAGCTGGCGAAACGACATCGCCTCGTGGCTTGTGCAGAGCGGATGCCTTTACTTCATCGCGTGGGGTACAGATTGCGAGGCGTGGCACGATACCGTGGACTGGACCGTGTTGGAGGGCTTCAACTTCGGCGACATACCGGACGACAAGTTCGTGATGACCACGTGGCATGACAAAGAACCGCTTGCAGAGGCTCTTTGGTTTGCAGGTCATAGCGCATCACACCCTGACGTTGTCCTTCACGAAACGGTGATTGTGCATGTTGCGCCAGAAGAGCAGCGCGTCGCCACGTTGCAATGTTACAACGAAAGCCAAGGGCTGGCGGATGGAAGCTAACCCGCAGATCGCGCCCTAACCGGACGTCCGCTTCCGGGCCGCGTCAACGGCGCGGTGAACAGCCGCAAATGGGCGTAAGCGGACAAGCAGGCAGGCATGATCCATCTCTGGATTCGGCTGACGATATTACGGCCTGCCGGTGCATCGGTAAGCTCCGTCGCGGCATAGGCTGCTTGCCGATCACGAGTTGCTGTGGGCTGTGATCGGCCGCGGCGGAGGGGGGCTCTGCCGCCACGGAGGGCGACAGCGCGCGATCAGTCGCGACGTCGGCGTGTCAATTTTCTCAGCTGGGCTTGATTGAGTTCCCGGGTCCGCTTGCGATCGGCAATCAACGCCCGTCGAAGAGCGGCACCGTGCAGAGGCTGTGCAATCCACCTTGACGACCGCGCGCGAGCACGCCGCACTTTACGTTTCGCGGGTGACAGCCTCCGTGCCTTTTTGGGCATTGACGCTCCAGCCTGGCTCGGTGCGGCATTGGCCTTCTGCGCCACCGGAATGTTGCCACCTTCAGCTGGAACTGCGGTCGAGATAGCGGCTGGCTGCGGCCTGACAGGCGGTGCGATGGAGGCTTTTGGGGTTTGGGCGACGGGAGCCTTGACCAGAGCCGGGCGGGGATCTGCCTGGCGGGCATAATAGGCTGCGCCAACCGTGCTCATGATCCCCAGAACGACTGCGGCGATCGCCGAGTATCGTGCCGTACGGATGCTTCGTTGGTTACGGGCCGTGAGGACCGCCAAACGCTTGTCGATGTCCTGACGCTGGTTCGCGAGCGCCCAGAGCGCCGCGTTGCTCCCGATCCTTGCGCCGTAGTGCGAACCCGGAATCGTGCTCGCGGCGACCAGATATTCCCGATCGGCCGGCTCGATGGCCGGCGGTTGCAGGGGAGAATCGTCGGGGAGTGTTTCCGCAGACCGGGTTGCCGTTGAGGGAGATTCGCTGCTTGCCATGGAAAAGCTACGTATCAGATTGAATTAGGTTTTATGCAGCCAATCGGTCCCGACATAGCACACCGACGCCAATACTCCCCGGATGCAGGCCGGGTCCTGCTTCAGGCCGCGATCGATCCTCGAGGCGCGGGGCCATTCGGTCGCGACGTCTGGGGCTTGGGCGCGGTGGCGGCCATATACCCGACCAGCATCCACAAGGGGGCGGCGACCTTCATCGAGAAGATCGCGGTGCCGCCGATCATCATGTTGGCGAAGAGATAGACCGCGGTCGCCCAGGCGCAGCGCTTCGAGGCGGTGTCCGTCGCGCGCTGGCCAAGCGAGAAGAACAGCCAGATCGCGATCAGTCCGAAGATCGAGCTGGAGGCGGTGACATAGCCGAAGCCGGTGTCCATCAGATGCCGCGCCTTCATCGCATTCGCACCGAATATGGTCGGAATGTCGAGCTTGCGCAGCGCCTCGGTGGTGATGCCCAGCCGGCCGATCAGATCATCATTATGCGTCACAGTGTCGCCGACGGCGAGAAACGCCAGCAGGACCAGAACCGGTGCGATCAGCAGCGTGAGTCCGCGCGACAGATACGGGAAGATGAAATATCCCATCATCGTCACCACCGCCAGCGCCGACGACGTCCGCGTGTTGTTCGACAGCAGGATCAGCACGATCGTCGTCACCATCGTCGTCCGGATGGCGACGCTCAACCGTCCCCATGTGGCGACGAGGAACACGCAGAGGATACCGGCGAAGTTCGCATTGGAAACCTGCTCGAGGAACACCGACGAGGTCCGCGCGCCCGAAAACACCCCGAAGGAAAAGCGCGATTCGAACCCCGCCGCATTGTTGAACAGGCCGGTCTCGTTGAACTCGCTCACCTCCATGCCGCGCGTTGCCGCATAGTAATTGCCCGGCTGGAATACCGACACATAGGCGGTCGGGAAGGCGATCTCGAAGATCAGCACCGTCAGGGTGATGATCGTCAGCAGCGCAAAGGCGAGATGCACCTGGGGAAAGCTGCACCGACGACCGAGCAGGAAGAAGGACGCGATGATCGCGACGTTGCGAAAGGCATCGGGGAACACCGCATCGCTCGCGAGCGACGTGAACACCGCAAGGAGCGCAAACAGGTAGAGCAAGCCGATCGCCGGAGCGTCTTCGCCGTCTGGGCGGCGCTTGAGCAGCGCCAGCCCCATCGCGCCGCCGAGCAGCAGCCCCTCCATCGCGATCGGCGCCGCGGACGTGAGGCCCTTCACATGCGCGCTGATGATCGCGAGTATCGCATTGTACAGGCTCGCGGAGACGACGAGCGTGACCGCGAGGATCCCGAACCTGTGATCGCTGATCAGCGCCTTGCCGCCGGTTGGCGTCGCCGTCATGCGCCGCGCCCTGATCCCGGTGATAGGTTGTGAAGTCTTCATGATGTCACCGTTTGCAGTTGGTGCGGATGATCGAGGCCGACGCGCCGTTGGACGAACATTCTACGGCTGCCCGTCGATGGCCAGCCCTAAATCCCAACTAGGATGTGCCGAGTTCGGCGGCGGCGGGCGGCTTGCGGCCACCGCGCAGCAGCCTGTTCATGCCCTTGAGCAGCGGGAGTTCGATGGTCCGGTGGACGACGATCCCGGCGACGCTGCTGACGACGAGCGCGAGGATAACGAAGACGGCACCGTTCGCCATGCCCAGATCGAGACCGACGACATGGGCCGCGACGCGGGTGCCCGCGATCACGAAGATATGGCTGAGATAGATGCTGTAGGACGCGTCGCCGAGCAGGGACAGTTTCGGCAGGTCGGGCAAATGGCCCGAGATCTCGATCTGCAGCGCCGCGCACAGCAGAATGACCGCGGGTATGCCGAGGACAATGAATTGCGAGACGGAAGGCCTTTCGAGATCCATCCAGAACAGCATGGCGAACGCGCCAAGCCCTGCCACCGCCCAGATGCCGGGCGACAGGCGCGGAAGACGGCGGATCGTACACGCCAGAACAATCCCCGCGAGAAATTCGGCGAGGCGGTCCGTACCGTAGAAGGCCGCGGTCGTCCCGGAGAGCCACGTCTTGGCCGATACGTACACGAGCGCCAGCAGCACGGCGACGAACAGGGGCCTGAGCGTCTGCCTGACGGCCAGCGCGCAGGCAAAGACCGCGTAGAACATCATCTCGGTATTGAGCGTCCAGCCCGGAACGATGACCGGGGTCAGGACCTCCGCATTGGTCGCGGCAACGGCCGGGTTCCAATAGGGGAGAAACAGGAGCGAGAAGCCGAGATGCGGAAGGTCGAACTTGGTCGACCGCAACAGATCGCCGAAGAACAGCGCGACCATCGCGGCAAATATCGTCAGAACCCAGTAAAGCGGCGCGATCCGGATCAGGCGCTTGACCAGGAAGTCGCCGATGCCGACCTTGCGATCCCTGGTCGTCCACCACATGACGAACCCGCTCAGGACGAAGAAGATATCGACGCCGAACGATCCAGACATGGGAAGTTCGCGAATATGCGCCACCTGCTCGACTTGTACGACCGCGTGGAAATAGACGACGGCCAGTGCAGCGATACCGCGCAGATATTGCAAGGAGGACAGGTGCATCCCGGATTTTGGTACGGAGGTCACTGATTGTCCGCCTTACAGTTTAAACAGGTTTACGGGCCCTGCGGCACGCAACCGGTGCTGCAGGACAGGATATTCGACTATTATACGCGTCGATTTCGGCATCTGACGGGGGTACAACCTCAGAGTCATAGGGTGCTCGTCGAACCACGTCGGCGGTTCAGCGTCATGTCGACGGGCTTAAAACCGCATTATCAGATAGATAGAGGGCATATCTGACCGCACGCTGGTCCCCATCCGGTATCGTGAGCGGGCTTCTGGCATAGAATGGCGCTGACTTCCACGGGATTCCCGGCGTCCGCGCGACCCGGAATGGCACTGACCGCGGCTGGCAGGCATGTCGTCGCATCAGAGCATTTGGTTACCGGACGATTCACTTTGCCGATGATCTCGACCATGTTCATGCCGAACACGCGCCACCTGTGTCACACGTCTCGATGGCATCTGTCGAACTCTGTCAGTAATTGTGACGCTCCCGATAATTTTTCGGCGCCAACGTCTTGTTGCGGAAGAAAAATTTAACACAAATTGGCTATTTGAAGGATCGCACTGTGCTTCACATCGAAAGCACGGCATTCCATACAAACCTCGTAGGTGAAGTAAGATGATTCTTCCTCGCGTCATCGCCGCTGCCACGGCCCTGCTGTCCTTCGCCACGGCCGCCGAGGCCGCGCCGCGGTTCGGCGTCAATCTCGCGGGATGTTCGTTCGTCGCGAACGGCGCGCTGTGCCCGACCGTGGCCGACGTCGCCTGGTACGTCGACAAGGCCGGGTTTCGCAGCATCCGCCTGCCGTTCAACGGCAGCCAGATGAATGACCCCGTCGTCCTCCAGCGGGTGATCGACGTGGTCAAGGCGGCCAACGCCCGCAACGTGCCCGTGATCCTCGACCGCCATGACTATAAATGGCCGACGCCGGCCGAGCAGATCGCATTCTGGCTGCCGATCCTGCGCAAGCTCGACAATTCCGAAATGGTCATGATCGACCTGATGAACGAGCCGCGCTTCTTCACCGATCCCGTGGTGACGAACGACTGGATGCAATGGGTTCGCGATACCAACCAGATCGTCGCAGGCATTCGCAACGCGGGGTTCAAGCACCGCATCCTCGTCGAGTGGCCGCAATGGTCCGCGTCATTCCGGTTCGACAAGAACGAACCGGCCAGCCGGGACTGCGAGAGCGCTGCGTGCGCGATCGATCGCTCGGGCGGCCTCATCGATCCGCTGAACCGCATCATCCTGTCGCCGCATCGCTATTTCGACACCGGCTCCAGCGGTACCAATGCCGAGTGCGTCAGCGAACCGGCGGGCGACGGCGGACTGAAGATCTTCGCCGCCGCTGCCCGGAAGCGGGGATATCGGGCGATCCTGGGCGAATATGCACTGGGAAGCTCGAAGGGGCTGCCCGCATCCTGCACCGCGATCGCGGCGAACGTCGTCAAGTCGATCAAGACCGACAGTGACGTCTGGCTCGATGCGATGGCCTGGGGCGGCGGTCGCGCGTGGACGGAATCCTATTTCTTCAAGATCGAACCGACCAAGGGCACGCGGGAATCGGTGCCGGTGGCGGCCTACACGAAGATGATCGCGGGACAGTAAGCCGCGAGGGCCCCTCCCTCGCAGGCGCGGCGTGAAGGGCCGTATTCCGGCTCTTCACGCCCCTACCGGCCGACCTGCATCAGGATGGCGTCGGAGGGGAGCAGCTTGTCGAGGAAGGGTAGCAGCGCGGCGCCGATGACCGGTGCGTCGGCGGCAAGGGCGCCGCGGATGATCGTGGTCATCGGGGGCTGTACGGTGACCGCCAACGCGCCGGCGAGGCGGGCGATCAGGCGGTCGAGCAGCGCGGTGTCGAGCCGGCCGCCGATGACGATGGCGTCGGGATCGATCAGACAGGTGATATTGATCAGCGGTGCGATCAGCGCCTTGGCGGCGAGATCGACCCAGCGTTCGAGCACGCGGTCGGTCTGCGGATCGGCGGGCCGGATGTCCTTCTGGCTTTCGACATCGAGGCCGGCCTCCTTCAGCATCTGCAGCAGCGCCGAGATCGAGACGATGTCCTGCACGACCGCGCCCGGCGCCGGGTTGGTCGCGTCGGGCAGCAATCCCAGTTCGGCGCTGCGCTTGTTCGCGCCCTCGACGAAATGGCGGTCGATCATCAACCCGCCGCCGAGCCCGGAATTGATCAGGATATAGAAGAAGCTCGCCAGCGGTGACCCCGCCCCCGCCTGCGCCTCGCCGATCGCCGCCGCGGCGGCGTCGTTCTCGATCACGGTCGGCCAGGGCATGACCGGGGCGAGCAGCGCGGGGATCGAGAGGCCCGCCCAGCGATCATAATCCGACGGCCGCCCGGGCAGCGTGATGACCCCCAGATCATTGGGCACCGCGACCCCGACGCCGATCACGCGGTCGCGTCCGATCCCGGCCTCCGCGAGCAGCGATTCGAGGTTGTGCGCGACGAACGCGACGACGTCCTCGGGCATCGCAAAGGCGATATCCTGCGCGATCCGGCTGCGCACCTGACCCGCGAGATCGAGCACGACCAGCGTCAGGTGATCACGATCGATGTTGAGGCCGATCGCGACGCATCCCAGCGGCTCGATCGTCAGCTGGATCGCGGGCTGGCCGCGTGGGCCCTGAAGGCGGCCGACCTCCTTCACCAGACCCGCGTCGATCAGGCGGCGCGTGATGTTGGCGATCGTCGGCGCGGTGAGCCCGGTCGTCCGGCTCAGCTCGACACGGCTGGTCTCCGGGCTGAGCCGGATGGCCTGCAGAACCACGCGCTGATTATAGTCGCTCGCACGCGCCAGGTTCGTGCCCGACAACGACACTGCGAGGCGCGCACCGCGCGCTTCCCGTATCGGTTTGTCCATCGTGATATGCCCCTCCGACGTATTCTTACACGTCCGGCGAAAGAAAAGTCGATGGGCCCGGCCGGGCTCATCGATCCGCCCGGGCCCTATCACGCGCCACCCCGCTGCAACCGCATGGAAAACCGACCGCGTGAAAGAAAATTAAATTTCTTAATCTGCTTGCGCCCCGGTACGTCGGCCCCTAGCCTTCACCCCAGCACATCATGTCGCGCCGCCGTTCAATGGTTCGACAGTATCTTTCCGGCAATCCCGACGAGGACGCCGGCCCCGGACGTGTATTGGAGAGGCGCATTGGCAGCATCACGAGGCATCGCCTGCAAGGACACCGGGCGATTGGTGGAGCGTGTACGGAGCAATCTTCTTCCAGGACTTGCATGTGTGGAGATGTCAGCCGCATGATCGGGGTGTCATCTTCTGCACTACTTCGCCGCGACATGCTGAAGGCCGGCGCTGCGGCGCTGTGCACGGCAGCGGCGACGCCCGTGTTCGGGGTCGCGGCGGGGGCGCCTGTCGGTGGCGGCGCCCGGCCGCCGCGCGATCAGCGTCGCTTCGTCAGCCCGGCGGTCGAGCAGGAGATCGTGCGGGTGAAGGCGAGGATCGCGGATCCTGCGCTGCGCCATCTGTTCGAGACCTGTTATCCCAACACGCTCGACACGACGGTCCGGTTGGGGATCGTCGACGGCAAGCCGGACGGGTTCGTCATCACCGGCGACATCGAGGCGATGTGGCTGCGCGACAGCTCGGCGCAGATGCAGACCTATGTCCATCTGTGCCGCCGTGACCCGGAGCTGCGCCGCCTGTTCCACGGCGTCATCCAGCGCCAGGCGCGGTGCATCCTGATCGATTCCTACGCCAATGCCTTCATGGCGGATCCGCAGTCTAAGTCGAACCTGGGCGCGATCGACGACCTGACCGAGATGCGCGCGGGCGTTGCCGAACGCAAATGGGAGCTCGATTCGCTCTGCTATCCGATGCGGCTCGCCTATGGCTACTGGAGCGAGACGCGCGATACCGCGCCGTTCGACGCGCTCTGGGCCAAGGCGATGGCGCGGGCGGTGGCGACGATGCGCGAGCAGCAGCGCAAGACCGATGACGGCCCGTACCGGTTCGAGCGCGTCAATCGCCACGCGACCGAAACGCTGATGCTGAAGGGCGTCGGTGCGCCGACACGCAAGGTCGGGCTGATCCATTCGATGTTCCGCCCCTCGGACGATGCCTGCACGCTGCCCTTCCTGATCCCGTCGAACCTGTTCGCGGTGTCGGCGCTGCACATGCTCGCCAAGGTTCATGTCGAGGCGCGGCACGACAGCGCCGCGGCGGCGGAGTGCATTGCGCTCGCCGACGAGGTCGACGCGGCGCTGCGCACGCATGGCCGGATGGCGGATCGCGCGGGCGGCACGGGCACGGGCGGGGACGTCTGGGCGTTCGAGGTGGACGGGTTCGGTAATGCGATCTTCATGGACGATGCGAACGTGCCGAGCCTGTCGGCGCTGCCGCTGCTCGGCGCCGCGTCGCGCACCGATCCGCTGTACCGTCGGACCCGGGCGGCCGCCTGGAGTGCGCGCAATCCGTATTTCTTCACCGGCAGCGCGGCGGACGGAATCGGCGGCCCGCACAAGGGGCTGGGCATGATCTGGCCGATGTCGATCATCGTCCGCGCGATGACCAGCGACGACGATGCCGAAATCCGGCAATGCCTGCGCTGGCTCAAGACCACCGACGCGGGCACCGGCTTCATCCACGAATCGTTCGACAAGGATGACCCGAAACGGTTCTCGCGGCCCTGGTTCGCCTGGGCGAACGGGCTGTTCGGCGACCTGATCCTCGATCTCGAGCGGCGCCGCCCCGCCCTGCTGCGCGAGACCTTCTGATTCCCCCGACCGCCCGACCTTTAGGAGACCACCGCGTGATCCGCGCCACCCGTCGCGAGCTGCTTGCCGGCTCGACCCTTGCCGCGTTCGGCACGGCCCTTCCCCTTGCCGCACGCGCGCAGTCGCCGGCAGTCACCAGGCCCGACCTGTTCATCGGCACGGGCGGGCATGGCCATACCTTCCCCGGCGCGACCCTGCCGTTCGGGATGGTCCAGCTTTCGCCGGATACCAACAATCATGGCTGGGATGCCTGTTCGGGCTATCACCAGTCCGACCGCTCGATCATGGGCTTTTCGCACACGCATTTGTCGGGGACCGGGATCGGCGACATGCTCGACGTGCTGCTGGTGCCGACGCGCAAGCCGCTGAAGCTCGTCGCGGGGCCGCGCGAGACGCCGTCCGACGGCTATCGCCAGCGCTATACCGACGAACATGCCGAGCCGGGCTATTACCGCGTCAAGCTCGAGTCGGGCGTGCTCGCGGAGCTGACCGCGACGGAGCGGACCGGGCTGCACCGCTACACCTTTGCCAAGGGTCCGGGGCATATCCTGATCGACCTGACGCACTGCAAGCAGGAGACCGCGGAGGAGGCGATCCGGATCGAGGACGCGTCGCTGTCGATCGGCGAGGACGGCCTGCTGACGGGCAGCCGCCAGGTCTTCCGCTGGGCGGAGGGGCGCCGCATCCATTTCGCGATGCAGCTGTCGCGCAAGCCCGACCGCGTGCAATTCTATGGCGACGGCGACACGCCGGTCGCGGGCGGCGGGCGCGGCGTGACCGGGCACCGGCTGAAGGTCGCGCTGTTCTTCGACGATGCGGGCGCGGCACCGATCCTGGTCAAGACCGGCATCTCGGCGGTCGACGTCGCAGGCGCGCGCGGCGCGCTGGCCGAGGCACCGGGCTGGACGTTCGACGCGTCTTGCGCCGCCGCGCGGCGGATCTGGGCGAAGGAACTCGACATGGTCCGCGTCGCGGGCGGGACGCCGGCGCAGCGGACGATCATGGCGAGCGCGCTCTACCACACGCTGATGGGCCCGACCTTGTTCAGCGACCGCGACGGTCGCTATGTCGGGCTCGACCAGCAGGTCCACGCCCTGCCCGCGACCGAACGCGCGTACAGCGCCTATTCGCTGTGGGACACGTATCGCGCGCTGCATCCGTTGATGACGCTGGTCCGTCCCGACATGGCGGAGCGCTTCGTCCACGATCTCATCCGCCAGACGCAGCAGAGCCCCTATGGCCCGCCGACCTGGCCGTTGCAGGGGTTCGAGACCGGGTGCATGAACGGCTGGCATTCGGTCGCGGTGCTCGCCGAGGCGCATGCCAAGGGGATCAAGGCCGATTATGCGGCGGCCTGGCCCAATATCCGCCGGCGTGCCTTCGACCCGCAGTACAAGGACAGCCTCGCGACGCTGGGCCGCGATCATTACATGCGGCTCGGCTATATCCCCGCGGACAAGATCAAGGAGTCGGTCAGCCGGACGCAGGAATATGCGTATGACGATCATGCGATGGCGCTGCTCGCCGACGCGATCGGCAAGACCGACGATGCGGCGCTGCTCCGCAAGCGCAGCGGCAACTGGCGCAACGTGATCGATCCGAAGATCGGCTTTGCCCGGCCGCGCTTCGCCGACGGAAGCTGGTGGGCGGCCTATGATCCGATCCAGCTCGGCCACATGCCGCAACCGCGGTGGCGGGATTATACCGAGGCGAATGGCTGGCAGGCGACCTTCCTGAACCAGCACGACATATACGGGCTGATCGCGCATTTCGGCGGCGATGCGGCGTATGACGCGAAGATCGATTCCTTCTTCAACGCACCCTCGACCCTGCCCGCCAACGCGCCACCCGACATCGCCGGGCTGGTCGGGCAATATGCGCACGGCAACGAGCCCGGGCATCATGTGGCGTATCTCTATGCCTATGTCGGGACGCCGTGGAAAACCCAGGCGATGGTCCGCCGGCTGTGTACCGAGATGTACAAGGACGATCCCGACGGCGTGATCGGTAACGACGATTGCGGCCAGATGAGCGCGTGGTTCATCCTGTCGTCGCTCGGATTCTATCCGGTCGATCCGACGACGGGGATCTATGTCTTCGGGTCGCCGCTGTTCGACAGCGGCGAGATGCGCGTCGGCGCGGGCAAGACGCTCCGGGTGCGCGCGATCGGCAATGCGCCCGACCGGCCCTATGTCCAGTCGGTGCGCTGGAACGGCAAGCCCTGGACCCGCAACTGGATCGCGCATGCCGACTTGATCCAGGGCGGCGAGCTGGAATTCACGATGGGCGCGAAGCCGTCGCGCTTCGGCACGCGCGCCGAGGACCGCCCGCCCTCGGCGCCGCGCTGACAACCGCTGCCGAGGGCGGGATCAGAAGAAGGTCTCGACCACCTCGACGCAGGTGAAATCGTCGTCGACCACCAGCACCCGCCGCCATTTGTCGAAGGTGAGGCAGGGGTGCGAGATGTCGAAGGCGATGACGTCGCCGACCGCGATGTCATCGCCGGGGGTGATCGCCAGATAGGCGTGCTGGTCCATCAGCCCGGTCACCGCCCAGTGCGCGGGGGCGTCGACCGGGCGGCGGTCGCGTGCCTTGCGGAACAGCGTCGCGGGCCGGGGAAGCCCGGCATCGAAGGCAACGTCGCGCTTGCCCATCGCGATGACCGCGCGCGCCGGATCGGGGATCGACTGCACCACCGCCCATATGCGGAGCGCGGGCAGCAGCGCGTCGCCAAAGCCCGGCGCGACCGGATTGCGTTTCAGGATCTGGTCCTGCGCGATGCGGTACAGGCCATCGTCATGGCTGATGTAACAGCCGGGGCGCAGCACGACCTGGACGTCGCCGGCCTTTGCCAGCGCGGCGGTTTCCTCCGCGACCACGTCGTACCAGGCCGAGCCCGCCCCCGACAGGATCGCGGGCGTCCGCGCGATCCGCCCCGTCGCGAGCAGATCGCGCGTGATCGTCACCGCACGACGGATGAACCGCCGGACCTCCGCCTCGTCGCTCAGCACGCCTTCGTAGAATTCGACCCCGGCGAGATGAAGATGCTCCGGCCAGTGCGCGACCGCGTCGAGCACCCCGGCGAGCGCGGCGGCATTGCGGACGCCGGTGCGGAAGCCCGACTGGTCGGGCTCGGGGGCGAGTTCGACGAGCAGGTCGAGCGACACGTCGGCCGCGCGGCACGCCTCCCCGAGCAGCGCCACCCCGGCGGCGGAATCGACGATGCAGATCAGCCGCAGCGCAGGATCGGCGAGCAGATCGACGATCGCGGCGATATTGGCGTCGCCGACGATCTGGTTCGCGATCAGGATGGTGTCGATGCCGTGCGCCGCCGCGACCTGCGCCTGCTGGCTGGTGGCGACCGTGATGCCCCACGCGCCGGCATCGATCTGGCGCTTGAAGAGCGCGGGCGCCATCGTCGTCTTGCCATGCGGTGCGAGCGACACGCCATAGGCATCGATGAACGCGCACATCCAGTCGAGATTATGCTGCATCCGCCGCGCATCGAGCACCGCCGCCGGAAACATGACGTCCCCCGCGAGCAGGTTCCAGCGCGCGGCCGCATCCCGACCGATACCCTTGTGCAGCTTCACACCGACGTCGCTCACGGCAGACCTCCCAGATAAAGAAAATTGTTTACATTATTTTGACCCGCGGTGACAGTGTCGATCCAGCCCGGCCACGACAGACGCGTGGCACTGACCTCTGGAACCTCTGGGAGGTGAAATGATGGCGACAGTCATTGCCGGTGTCGACGTGTATGACGGCAGCGGCGGCGCGGCCTTCCGCGCCGACGTCGAGATAGGCGACGGGATCATCGCGCGGGTCGCGGCAGCCGCCGCGTCGCCGCCGCCAGGCGCGATCGACGGGCGGGGCCTGGCGCTCGCACCCGGGTTCATCGACGCGCATACGCATGACGATCTGGTCGTGATCGCGGCGCCCGCGATGACCGCGAAGGTGACGCAGGGCGTGACGACGGTGGTGGTCGGCAATTGCGGGATCAGCGCAGGCAGTGATCTGAGCGCGCATGCCCCCCTGCCCGACCCGCTGGTGCTGCTCGGTGGCGCGGACGAATTCCGCTATTCCGATTTCGCGGCCTATGCGCAGGCGGTCGACGCCGCAGTCCCTGCCACCAATGTCGTCGCGCTCATCGGCCATACCGCGCTGCGTGCGCGACACATGGACGGGTTCGACCGCGATGCGAGCGACGACGAACGCGCGGCGATGCGCCGCGACCTGGAGGACGGGCTGGCGGCAGGCGCGTTCGGGCTGTCGACCGGGCTCGCCTATGCCAATGCCAACGCCGCCTCGACCGCGGAGGTGATGGCGATCGCCGAGGCGTTGCGCGGTACCGGCGCGCTCTATTGCACGCATCTGCGCAGCGAGGCGGCGGCGATCGTCCCCGCGCTGGACGAGGCGTTCGCGATCGGCCGGCACGCCGCCGCGCGCGTGATCGTGTCGCACCTCAAATGCGCGGGCGCCCCGCAATATGGTCGCAGCGGCGAAATCCTTGCGATGCTCGAGGACGCCGATGCGCACCAGCCGGTCGGGTGCGACTGCTACCCCTATACGGCAAGCTCCTCGACGCTCGATCTGAAGCAGGTCGTGCCGGAGACGCCGATCCGGATCACCTGGTCGGAGGCCGAGCCCGCCCAGGCGGGGCGGATGCTCGCGGACATCGCGGCCGATTGGGGCGTCGACCTGCGCGCCGCCGCAACGCGGCTGCAACCGGCGGGTGCGGTGTATCACTGCATGACCGACAGCGATGTCGACCGGATCCTCGCGCATCCGCTGACGATGGTCGGGTCGGACGGCCTGCCCTGCGATCCGCGGCCGCATCCGCGGCTATGGGGCAGTTTCCCGCGCGTGCTCGGCCATTATGCGCGCGACCGCGGCCTGTTCCCGCTGGCGACCGCCATCCGCAAGATGACCGGGCTTCCCGCCGATCGCTTCGGCCTGCACGACCGCGGCTATGTCCGCGAAGGGCTCGCCGCGGATCTCGTATTGTTCGACCCCGCGCGGATCGCCGACCGTGCGACCTATGACGAGCCGACGACCGCGGCCGATGGCGTGGTCGGTGTCTGGGTCAACGGCGTCGCGACGCTCGCGCTCGGCCGACCGACCGGCGCCCGCGCGGGCCGCCTGCTGCGCCGCGCAAACCCCATTACCCAGTGAAGGAATGATCAGATGACGGACGGACTCAAGCGTTATGGCGTCGAAGGCGGCAGCGGCACCGGTGGCCAGCATCTGCCGTTCGCGCGCGCGGTCGGCGCGGATGGATGGCTGTTCGTATCGGGCCAGGTGCCGATGGTCGATGGCGAGGTGATCGACGGCGGCATCATCCCGCAGACGCATCAGGCGATCCGCAACGTGCTGAAGATCCTCGAGGAAGCCGGATACGGTCCCGAGCATGTCGTGCGCTGCGGCGTATGGCTGGACGACGCGCGCGACTTCATGTCGTTCAACCGCGTGTTTCAGGAATATTTCGGCGCGCATCCCCCCGCGCGTGCCTGTGTCGTGTCGCAGATGGTCGTCGACTGCAAAGTCGAGGTCGACTGCGTCGCCTGGAAGAAACCGTAAATGCAGCCGGGCGGCATGCTGCTGACCGAGGCGGCGATCGCCGTCGCCGCGCTCATCGTGCTGATCGTACGGGTGCGGCTCAGCCCGTTCATCGCGCTGACGCTGGTGTCGCTCGCGCTCGCGCTGGTCGTCGGCATCCCGCTCGGATCGATCGTCAAGAGCTTCGAGGCGGGCGTCGGTGGTGCGCTCGGGCATATCGCGCTGGTCGTCGGGCTCGGCACGATCCTCGGCAAGATGATGGTCGAAAGCCGCGGCGCGGAGCGGATCGCTGACAGCGTGATCGGCTTCTTCGGCCCTGCGCGCGCCGACTGGGCGATGATGACGGTCGCGCTGGTCGTCGGCCTGCCGGTGTTCTTCGAGGTCGGCTTCGTCCTGCTGGTGCCGATCGTCTTCACGCTGGCGCGGCGGCTCGGGCAGCATCCGATGCGAATGGGGCTGCCGATGGCGGCCGGGCTGTCGGTCGTGCATGCGATGGTCCCGCCGCATCCGGCGGCGTTGCTGGCGACGCAGGCGTATAATGCGGATGTCGGGCTTACCGTGCTGTTCGCGTTGATCGTCGGCATCCCGACCGCCGCGATCGCCGGACCGCTTTATGGCCGGCTGGTGATCCGGCATCTCGCACCGCAGCCGATCGCCCCCGCCGCGGTCGTCGAGGCCGATGACACACGGAGCCTGCCCGGCTTCGGCATCACGCTTGCGACATTGCTGCTGCCCGTCGTGCTGATGCTCGCCGGCAGCCTCGCGACGATGATCGCGCTGCCCGGATCGCGGCTCGACGGCATCCTGCGCTTCGTCGGCACGCCGGTCGTCGCGCTGCTCGCCGCGGTGCTCGTCAGCTACTGGACGCTGGGGCTCGCGCGCGGGATGAACCTCGGGACGATCCAGAAGTTCACCAACGACTGCCTAGCGCCGACCGCGATGATCACGCTGGTGGTGGGCGTGGGCGCAGGATTCGGCCGCGTCCTGATCGACAGCGGCGTATCGGACGCGATCGTCGCCGCGGCGACCAGCGTCCATATGCCGATCGTGCTGCTCGCCTGGCTGATCGCGGCACTGATGCGCGTGGCGACCGGGTCGGCGACGGTGTCGATGGCGACCGCCGCGGGGATCATCGCGCCGCTGGCCGCGGCCAATCCCGGTATCCGGCCCGAGCTGCTGGTGCTCGCGACCGGTGCGGGATCGGTGATTCTCAGCCACGTCAACGATGGCGGCTTCTGGCTCGTGAAGGAGTATTTCGGGCTGAGCGTCGCCGACACGATCCGCAGCTGGACCGTGTGCGAAACGCTGATCTCGGTGGTCGGTCTGGGGCTGACGCTGCTGCTGTCGCTGGTCGTCTAGCCTATCTGCCCCCGATCGTCGTCGCGGGGCTGTTCCACCCGCGCAGCCGCACCGTGGCGACGCCGCGGTCGCCCGGATAGGCGACGGTGACGTCACGCGTCTCTCCGGGCAGCAGCGAGACGTAATTGTCGCTGAAATAGGCCGGCAGGATCTGCACGCCCTTGCCGTCGAACAGCGTCAGCTTGGTCTGCAATGCGGGAGTCGTGCCCGGATTGGACAGCGTGACGCGGAGCGATCGCTCGCCCGCCGCCGCCGTTCCTGCCGCCACGTCAGCCCGGAGCGTGGCCTGCGGCATCGCCGACAGCGCACGCAGATCCGCGGGGTTCGCCGCCTGCCAGTAGAAATTCTCCGACACGCGGCTCCCGTCGGAGGCGGATGCGTCGAGCCGGACGAGCACCGGCCCCTTCGCCAGCGCCGCATCGAGCGCCAGCGGGAAGAGCGCGACGGTGGCGTTGGCGGGCAGGTCGACGGTCTGCGCGTGGGTCGCGACGGTCGCGCCGGTCAGATCGGTGACCCGCGCGGTGGCCTTCACCCCGGTCAGCGGCTGGCGCGTGGTGTTGACCATCACGACCTGACGGCCCGGCTGGTTCATCTGGATATGAACCGGCTCCGCCCCCTTCTTGGTGCCGTAGAACGCGGCGTGCGTGTCATAGTCCGACGAGTAGATCTGGAAATCGCTCGAGGGCCAGGCAGGGTGCGTCATCCACAGCATCCGGGCGCTGTTGGTGGTCCACAGCCCGGCATTGAACCCTTCGAAGATCGCGCGGTGCGATTCGTAGTTGAGCATCTGCGCCTTGCGCTCGAAATCGGCGAGATCGCGGGCCGGACCGAATTCGGTGTCCATCGCGCGCACGAAGCTCGCCATCGAGACGCCGCGTTCCTGGTGCCAGTCGTGATAGACCCAGGTGTCGCTGATCGGCCAGCGATCCTCGACGGGGACGGTGCGCTGCCACGATTCCAGCGTCGGAAAGCTTGCCGTGCCGACCTCGATCGCGAAGCCGTGCGGATATTCCCGGCAGCCTGCGCTGCGTCGACGATGTCTGCCGCCAGCGCAACAACGGCACGCCGATCGATCCCGAGGACGCGCAGACGCTGACCTATGGCCTGGTGCTGACGCCCCGGTTCCTGCCGCGGTTCAGCTTTTCGGTCGACCGGTACAAGATCCGCGTCGACAATGTGATCAGCTATCTGGGTGCGAGCTTTGCGGTCGATGGCTGCGTGATCACCGGCGACCCCTATTATTGCAGCCGACTGGTGCGCGATCCGACGACCTATCAGCTGAACGGCACGGGCACGACGGCGGGCTATATCCAGGGCGGCAATCTGAACGCGTACCGGCTGTATGCGAGCGGCTATGACTTCCAGGCGCAATATTCGGCGCGGCTGGGCGGGACGGCGGGCAAGCTCGACTTCCTGATGAACGGCACGCTGACCACCGACCAGGGCGGCCAGGCCGCACCCGATCAGCCGCGGACCAATTGCGTCGGCTATTTCGGCCGATCCTGCCCGCAGCCGACACCACGCTGGATCCACAATGTCCGCACCACCTATTCGAGCGACGACGGGATCTTCAGCGCGTCGGTCGCGTGGCGCTATATCGATGGCACGACCGCGGGTCAGAATGGTGGCCCGAACTCGACGCCGGCGACCGAGGTCTCCGACTTCACGCGGATCCCCGCCTATCATTATTTCGATCTGTCGCTGGGCGTGAACATCGCCAAGCGGATGACGCTGACCGCGGCGGTCAACAACATCTTCGACCGCCAGCAGCCGATCCTGACGAACACCTATGATTACGCGCTGTCGCGCGGGAACACGATTCCCCAGCGTTACGACACGCTGGGACGCCAGATCTCGATTTCGGCAACGACGCGCTTTTGATGCGCGTGGTCCAAGGGGCGATCCGTCGGCGTCGGATGAGCCTCGTCATCGCGCCGTGCGTTGCCGCGGCGCTGGTTACTGTCTGCCAGCCCGCGGTCGCCGGCCCCTCCCCGCTGCTGCCGCTGCCCGCGCATGCGACAGCGGGTACGGACAGCGTCCGCATCGACGATGGTGCGCGGATCGTCGTCCCTGCCGGCGACACGGGCGCTGCCAGTGCGGCGCGGCGCGCGGTCGAGATCGTCGCCCGCACGCGCGGCATCACGCTGAACGTGGCCGACCGCGGACCGGGGGCGATCAGTTTCGTGCGGCTGCCCGCCGCAAATGGGGGGAGCAGCGAGCGATACCGGCTCGACGTGACCCCCGCGGGGATCCGCATCGCCGCGGCCACCGATGCCGGGCTGTTCTATGGCGCGATGACGCTGACGCAGATGCTGTCCCCCGATGCGCGGTTCGGGACGGGCGTCGCAGTCCCCGTCGTGGCGATCGACGACGCCCCGCGCTTTGCGTGGCGCGGGGTGATGCTGGACGTCGCGCGCCACATGCAGCCAATCGCATCGATCGAGCGCGTCATCGACATGATGGCGCAGCACAAGCTGAACCGCCTGCAACTGCATCTGACCGATGACCAGGGCTGGCGGATCGAGATCAAGCGTCATCCCGAGCTGACGCGGATCGGCGCCTGGCGCGCCTCGTCCACGCCCAACGCGGGTGCGCCGGCAGGCCGCTATGGCGGCTTCTACACGCAGGACCAGCTGCGCGCGCTGGTCGCCTATGCCGCAGCACGCGCGGTGACGATCGTGCCGGAAATCGACCTGCCCGGCCACGCACAGGCAGCGGTCGCCGCCTATCCGCAGATCGGCGTGACGGGGGACCGGCCGCCGGTGTCGGGCGACTGGGGCATCAACCCCTATCTGTTCAACGTCGACGATCGCAGCATCACGTTCGTCAAGCAGGTGCTCGACGAGGTCATGGCGATCTTCCCGTCGACCTATATCCATATCGGCGGCGACGAGGCGCTGAAGGAGCAGTGGCAGGCATCGGCCGCGGTCCAGGCGAAGATGCGCACGCTCGGCATCGCCGATGAAAAGGGCCTGCAGAGCTGGTTCGTCGGTCAGCTCGGCGCGCACCTCGCCAAGCGCGGGCGCCGCCTGATCGGCTGGGACGAGATCCTCGAGGGTGGGCTTCCGCCGACCGCGTCGGTGATGTCGTGGCGCGGCGAGGCGGGCGCGATCGAAGCGGCGAACATGGGGCACGACGTCGTGCTGTCGCCCGGCCCGGTCCTGTATCTCGACAATCTGCAAAGCGGGCGCGACGACGAGCCGCCGGGACGCATGGCGGTACAGACGCTCGCCGACGTCTATGCCTATGACCCCCTGCCCGCCGGGATTGCCGCAGCAAAGGCGCATCACGTGCTGGGGCCGCAGGCCAATCTGTGGGCCGAATATATGGTCACCCCCGCGCAGCGCGAACATGCGCTGTTTCCACACATCGCGGCGCTGGCGGAGATGGCCTGGTCGCCGCGCGCCGCGCGCGACTGGCCGG
The DNA here is from genome assembly GCF_023935825.1 of Sphingomonas aerolata. Lineage (NCBI taxonomy): Bacteria > Pseudomonadati > Pseudomonadota > Alphaproteobacteria > Sphingomonadales > Sphingomonadaceae > Sphingomonas > Sphingomonas aerolata. The sequence goes on from NZ_CP098762.1 coordinate 2,859,880, forward strand.
GCTTCCTCGCGCGGCTCGATCCCCAGCTCAACCGCTATCAGCGGCAGGGGATCGCCGCCGCGGACAGCGCCTTCGCGGTCGATTACACCGTGGTCGGCGGGGTCGGTCCGGCGGTGCGCGGCAAGACGGTCACGATCGGCATGGCGAACCAGGCCGGCTATGGCACGATCCGCTACACGACCGATGGCGCGGCGCCGTCATCGACCTCGCGCGCCTATGCCCGACCGCTGAGCGTGGCGCCGGACACGGTCGTCCGCGCGGTGACGTTCGCACCCGACGGCCGCGCGCTCGCCGCCGTGCGCAGCTTCGATACCGCACCCGCCGCGCTGTTGACGCGGGCGAGTGCGAGCCTCGAAACTTGTGCCGGCGCGGGGATCCGGCTGCGCCTGCCGCTGACGCCGGATGCGACGGGCGGCGGGCCGGCGTACAGCATGAACATCTATGACGGCTGCTGGCTGTACCGCGCCGCGCCGCTCGGACAGATCCGGGGCATCACGGTCTCGCTCGGCCGGCTGCCGCGCAACTTCGCGCTGCGCCAGCCACAGCGGCAGATGGTCGCGTGGCGCTACAACCCGACGCATTTCGGGACGCTGATGGTGCATGCGCGGACCTGCGACGGGCCCGCGCTGGCGATGGTGCCGCTGCCCGATCCGGCGACCACGCCGAACCAATTCATACTGACCGCGCCGCTGGCGGGTGGGACGACCGACACGGACCTGTGCCTGATCGTCGCGCCGCCGGTCGGTGGACCGCTCTACGGCGTCGACACGGTACGCTTTACGCTGAAGGACATTCGATGACCGATCCCCTGCGCCCATCGCGGCGCGATGCAATCGCCTTCACGGCCGGAACGCTTGGCGCAGCGATGGCCTTTCCCGGCGGCACGTTCGCGGCCACCATTGGCGCGGCGACCACCGGTGCGGCGCTCGTCCCCTTCGGTGCCACGCCGTCGAAGCGGCAACTGGCGTGGCACCGGCTGGAACAGACCGCGTTCGTCCATTTCACGATCAATACCTTCACCGACCGCGAATGGGGCTATGGCGACGAGGATCCCGCGATCTTCGACCCCAAGCAGTTCGATGCCGACCAGATCGTCGCCGCGGCAAAGGCGGCGAACCTGCGCGGCCTGATCGTCACCGCCAAGCACCACGACGGCTTCTGCCTGTGGCCGAGCAAGTTCACGAAACACAGCATCGCGAGCAGCCCCTACAAGAACGGCAAGGGCGACATCGTCGGCGAACTGGCCGCCGCATGCCGGCGGCAGGGGCTGAAGTTCGGGATCTACCTGTCGCCCTGGGATCGCAACCATCCGGACTATGGCCGGCCCGAATACATCACCTTCTTCCGCAACCAGCTGCGCGAGCTGCTGACGCAATACGGGCCGATCTACGAGGTGTTCTTCGACGGCGCGAACGGCGGCGACGGCTATTATGGCGGCGCGCGCGAAGTGCGGAAGATCGACGCGGTCCCCTATTATGACTGGCCGTCGATCATCGCCTTCGTCCACGCGCTGCAACCGATGGCCTGCACCTTCGATCCGGTCGGCGCGGACCTGCGCTGGGTCGGCAACGAGGAGGGCGAGGCCGGCGACCCGTGCTGGGCGACGATGGACGACAAGGGCTTCACCGAGGAAAAGGGCAATGCCGGCGTTCGCGGCGGTGCGATCTGGTGGCCGGCCGAGGCGGATGTCTCGACCCGCTATGGCTGGTTCTGGCACGCCTATGAGGAACCGCACTGACTGGGTCGCGCCGCTGATCGGTCCGGACGGCAAGCCCTGTTCGGTGACGATCGATCTCGGCCGCAGCGTCGCGCTGCGCGGGTTCGTGCTGAAGCCCGGCTGGCACGCGCCGCAGGGGGCCGGCGACCCCGCCGCCTGGCGCGTGCGCATCGGTGACGACCCGGGGCTGGCCGACGCGCCGCAGGAGCAGGGCGAGTTCTCGAACATCGCCGCCAACCAGGCGCCGCAGCGCCTCGCCTTCGCGCGGCCGCACCGTGGCCGCTACATCGAGATCGCCTTCACCCGGACCGCCAAGGGCGAGACGCGGCTGGCCATCGCGGAGCTCGGGGTGCTGACGCAGTAGACCGGTCGCGGCGCGGCGTGTGATGGCGAGTAACCAAAAGCTAAGTCTTTGTTGTTTAACATAGCGCAATGTTCATATCGCTTACTGCGCGGATCGTCGCGATCGGCCTCATCGTGGTCCTGGCACTGGGGTCGCTGGCCGGGCTGCTCGCCGACGCCTCGTACCAGGCCAGCCAGAGCTTCCAATGGGCCGCCCATTCCGCGCAGGTCATCGAGACGACCGAGGCGGCGCTGAACGATCTGCGCGAGGCCGAATCGGGCCAGCGCGGGTTCGTCATCACGCGGGATCCAGCCTATGCCCGGTCCTTCGCCAAACGCCTGGACAGCGCCGCCCGGACCATCGCGCGGGTTGCGGGCCAGACCCGCGACAACCCGCGCCAGCATGCCCGTGCGCGCGAAATGGCATTGCTGATGAAGGAGCGGTCCGCCTTTCTGCGCCAGCCGCTCGACCTTGCCCGCCGGGGCAATTTTGCGGGAGCGGTCACGATCATCGCCAGCGGCCGTGGTCGCGACCTGATGGATGCGATCAGCGTGCGCGGGGAGGCGTTTCTCGAAGAGGAACGCGCGTTGCAGACCGCGCGGCAGGATGCGGCGGCGCAGCGCCTGCGCCGCGGCAAGCGGCTTGCCATCTTCGGCGCGATCGCCGTCGCGCTGATCGTCATCGGCGGCTTTACCTTGCTGGTGCAAGGTATCCGCCGCCCGCTGGAAACCATGTTGCGCGCGATGACCGCGCTGGGCAGCGGGGACGAGCAGACACGGATCGATACCGCGATGGGATCGCGCGAATTCAACCGCCTCGCGATCGGCTATAATGCAATGGCCGACCGGCTGGAGGGCGCGGTTTCCGATCAGGGCGCGAGCGAGCGCCAGCTGCAGGTCGTCAACGCCGAGCTCGAGCGCAATACCAAGACGCTGCGCGAACGCGGCGACGTGATCGAGCTGCTCGGCGGCATGGCGCATCGCATGCAGGCCGCGCGCACCGACGACGAACTGGCCCAGATCATCCGGGTGTTCGTACCGCAGGTCCTCCCCGACATTCCCGGCGCGCTGTACGCGCACAACAACTCGCGCAACTGCCTGGTCCCGGTCGCCAGCTGGGGAGACATCGTCGTGCCGGACGACGGCTTCGCGCCGGAGCGGTGCTGGGCACTGCGCCGTGGTCAGAGCCATTCGGTCGTGGATCCGCGCCGCGACATCGTCTGCGCGCATGTCGCCGAGGGCGAGGTCTATCACTGCGAGCCGCTGCTCGCGGGCGGCGAGGTCATCGGCGTGCTCTATCTGCGCGGCCGGATCGAGGCCGAGAACCGCTTCCGGATGAACGTGCTGACCGAGAACATCGCCTCGGCGCTGGTGAACCACCGCCTGCAGCGGTCGCTGCGCGAACAGACGATCCGCGATCCGCTGACCAGCCTGTTCAATCGCCGCTACATGGAGGAGGCGCTCAAGCTGGAGATCGCCCGCGCCTCGCGGTCGGGCAATCCGCTCAGCCTGGTCATGTGCGACGTCGATCATTTCAAGCGGTTCAACGACGAGTTCGGTCACGACGCGGGGGACGCGGTGCTCCAGCAGGTCGCGGCCGAGATGCGCAGCCGGTTCCGCGACGGCGATGTCGTCTGCCGCTTCGGCGGCGAGGAGTTCACCATCATCGCGCCGGGCACGACCGCGGAGGCGCTGGCCAAGCGCGTCGATATCGTCCGGCAGGCGATCTCCGAGATCGCCGTCCGCCACGGCAACCGCGCGCTGGGATCGACCAGCATGTCGTTCGGCATCGCGACCTGGACGGACATCATGGACCGGGAGGGCGCGACGCTGATCCAGGCGGCGGACATGGCGCTGTATCAATCCAAGCGCGACGGCCGCAACCGCGCGACGATCAGCGCGCTCGCGGCCTGATCGGGGCGCTCCGGCCATGCCAGCACGACAGGGTCGGCAGGACGCGATCCGGCGCATCGCCGGCATGGGATGACGCAAGACTATTGCCTATCGGCCGGGCCGGATTACGCTTCGTCATCGTAGCGCGAGACTGCGAGTCGGAGATCGATGGTCGCGCGCTGCTGCAGGTCTATCCGAGGTGATCCGCTATGGCCGTCAGGGACAAGGCTTCGACCGATACCCAGCATGCCGTGATCGTCGTGATCCGGGGCGATCCGGTCCCCGACGCCGCGATCCCGACGATCGAACTGGATCTCGCGAAATTTCAGAGCGGTCGCTGGGCACTGCAGCTCGACGCGGCATTTGCCCGGCGCGAGGAGCCGGCGGTGATCCTGGCGCAGGGGGTCGCCTGTCTTGCGGTCGCGTGGTGGGCGCAATTGTCGCCGCGCAGCTATTTGCAGGCGATCGAGGGCGCGGTCCTGCTCTCGCCGCTGTCGGTCGGCTTCGGTCAGGAGGCGATCGCGGCGGCGGCGCGACCCGGGCCGACGACGCGCCTGCCCTTCCCGTCGGTCGTCGCCTGTGCCCCGGGTCCGTTCATCGACCGGGTGCTGGCGCTGGCCGATCGCTGGGGCAGTCATTTCGTCGAGCGCGGATCGATCGCCGCTCCGGCGCCGACGACGCGCACCGCCACCCCGACCGAGGACGAGGCCCGGCTGATCGCGCTGCTCCCGCTGCTCCAGCACCGGGTACCGGGCGATGCGTTCACGCCCGGCCCCCGCCCCGCACGGCGCCTCCGCCGACCCGCCGCGATCGACTGAGCGCGCCTGCCGTCGGCGCTGCGCCGCGAGGCCCGCCCCTCCCCACCCTCCCGGTCGGCATCGTCGCCACGCTGACGAGCGCGCCGCAAGCGTGCTGCGTCGAGATCGCGCAGGTCGATCCCGCGGATCGATTGGAGCGACCGCCGGCGCCGGCGCCGTTCGCTAAACCCAGGCTTGATCGGGCCAAAGCCGCTATCGATGGCGGTCCGCGCGTCGGCGTGGCAGAGGGCGCGCTCAATTCATCCGAGGCTTCATGATCGATCTCGCCGTCCTTTACGAACATCCCGCCTGGTTCGTGCCGCTGTTCGCGGCGCTCGACGCGCGCGGCGTCGGGTTCTCGCGCGCCACGCCGGACGGGTTTTGGAACCCCGCGGACCAGACTGCGCCGGCGCGCGTCGTGTTCAACCGGATCGCGATGTCGAGCTTCCTGCGCAGCGACGAGCATCCGATCTTCGACACGATGGCGATGCTCGATCACTGGCGCCGCACCGGTGCGCGCGTGATCAACGGCGCCGACGTGCTCGCGATCGACGCCTCCAAGGCGCGGCAATTGTCGCTGATCGCGTCGCTCGGCCTCGCGATCCCCGAGACGCGCGTCGTCCACCGCGCCGCCGACGTCGTCGCCGCCGCGCAGACGCTGCGCTTCCCGCTGGTCGTGAAGGCCAATATCGGTGGTTCGGGCGCGGGGATCATCCGCTTCGACAGTCTCGACGAACTCCGCGCCGCGGTCACCGACAATGGCCTGCCGAGCAGTGTCGACGGCGTGCTGCTGGTGCAGGAATATGTCCCCGTCCGGGGTGGCGCGATCACCCGGATCGAGACGCTCGACCGCAAGTTCCTCTATGCGATCGACGTCGCAGGCGGCGGCGCGTTCGATCTCTGCCCCGCGGATGCGTGCGTCGTCCCCGGCTCGGGGATCAAGATGGCCGCGGTCGAGCCGTCGCAGGTGCTGAAGGATGCCGCCGAGGCGATCGCGCGCGCAGTCGATCTCGATGTCGGCGGGGTCGAGGTGATGATCGACGACCGCGACGGCGTCGCGCGCTTCTACGACATCAACGCGCTGTCCAATTTCGTCGCCAGGCCGCTCGACGTCCTCGGCTGGGATCCGCATGACCGGCTCGTCGATTACCTGATCGAACAGATTGGGAAGACTCGTTGATGCGCTATGGCTATTGGACTCCGGTTTTCGGCGGCTGGCTTCGCAACGTCCCCGACGAGGGGATGGAGGCGAGCTGGGCCTATACCAAGGCGCTGACTCAGAATGCGGAGCGCTGGGGCTATGACCTGACGCTGATCGCCGAGCTGAACCTCAACGACATCAAGGGCGTCGAGCAGCCCGCGCTCGATGCGTGGTCGACCGCGGCGGCGCTGGCGGCGGTGACCGACAGCATCGAGCTGATGGTCGCGGTGCGCCCCAATTTCCACCACCCCGCGCTGTTCGCCAAGGCGGCCGCCAATATCGACCGGATCTCGGGCGGGCGGCTCGCGCTCAACGTCGTGTCGTCCTGGTGGGCGGACGAGGCGAAGCAATATGGCCTGCAGTTCGACCAGCATGACGATCGCTATGCGCGGACCGACGAATGGCTCTCCGTCGTCGACGGGTTGTGGACGCAGGAGCGGTTCGACTTTGCCGGGCAGTTCTACACCACCGAGCAGGCGATCTGTTCGCCCAAGCCTGTCAAGCGCCCCACCGTCTATGCCGGCGGCGAGAGCGAGAAGGCGAAGGCGATGATCGCGGCCAAGTGCGACGCCTATGTCATGCACGGCGACCCGGCCGACGCGATCGCGCCGAAGATCGCGGACATGGCGGCGCGACGCGAAGCCGCGGGCGGCGCACCGATGCAATACGGCATGGCCGCCTATGCGATCGTCCGTGACAGCGAAGCGGAGGCGAAGCGCGAGCTCGAGCGCATCACCAGCGTCACCGAACTGCCCGCAGGCTATGCCAATTTCGACCAGTGGCTGTCGGGCACGCAGCTCGAACGCGAACTGAAGATCCAGGAATATTCGGTCTCCAACCGCGGGCTGCGCCCGAATCTGGTCGGCACCCCCGAACAGCTGAAGGAGCGGATCGCGGAATATGAGGCCGCCGGGCTCGACCTGCTGCTGCTCCAGATGAGCCCGCAGGCTGAGGAAATGGAACGGTTCGCGGTGCAGGTCATGGGGTCCGCATGATCCGCCTGCGCGACGTTTCCAAAACCTACCCGGCCAGCGATGCGGCCGCGCTCGACGGCGTGTCGCTGGAGATCCCGGCGCGCGGCGTGTTCGGGGTGATCGGTCAGTCGGGCGCGGGCAAGTCGACGCTGATCCGGCTGATCAATGCGCTCGAACGGCCGACGTCCGGGCGCGTCGAGGTCGACGGCATCGACGTCGCAGGCCTGTCAGCGGCGGACCTGCGCGCGCTCCGGCGGCGGATCGGCATGATCTTCCAGAATTTCGGGCTGCTCTCCTCGCGCACGGTCGCGGCGAACGTCGCCTTCCCGCTGGTGCTCGCCGGCGTCGCGAAAGCGACGCGCGAGAGCAAGGTCGCGGCCTTGCTCGACCGGGTCGGGCTCGCCGATCACGCGGCCAAATACCCCGCCCAGCTGTCGGGCGGGCAGAAGCAGCGCGTCGGCATCGCCCGCGCGCTCGCCACCGATCCCGACATCCTGCTGTGCGACGAGGCGACCAGCGCGCTCGACCCCGAAACCACGCGCTCGGTGCTGACGCTGCTCCGCGACCTCAACCGCGACCTCGGGCTGACGATCGTCCTGATCACGCACGAGATGGACGTCGTCCGCTACGTCTGCGACCGCGTCGCGGTGCTGGAACGCGGCCAGGTCGTCGAGACCGGCACCGTCACCGACATCTTCGCCAACGCCGCGCATCCGGCGACCCGGCGCATGCTGGCGGCGCTCGCGGCATGACCTTCTTCGAAAATGTCGACTGGTCCGATATCGGCCAGGCGTGCCTCGACACGCTCATCATGCTCGGCGGGTCGCTGGTCCTGACGATCCTGTTCGGCCTGCCGCTCGGCGTGCTGCTGTATCTGACCGGCAAGGGGCGGCTGATCGAGAACCGGCTTGCCAATGGCGCGCTCGGGATCGCCGTGAACATCCTGCGATCGGTGCCGTTCATCATCCTGCTGATAGTGATGATCCCGCTGACCGTCCTGCTGGTCGGCACGTCGCTGGGCGTCGCCGGCGCGATCCCGCCGCTGGTGGTGGGGGCCGCACCCTTCTACGCACGCCTGGTCGAGGGATCGCTGAAGGAGATCGACCGGACGACGATCGAGGCGGTGCAGGCGATGGGCGCGACGACGCGCCAGATCGTCACGCGGGCGCTGATCCCCGAAGCGATGCCGGGGCTGATCTCGGGCGCCACCGTCACCGCGGTCGCGCTCGTCTCGTTCACCGCGATGGCCGGGGTGGTCGGCGCGGGCGGGCTCGGCGATCTCGCGATCCGTTTCGGCTATCAGCGCTTCCAGACCGACGTGATGGTCGTCACCGTCGTCCTGCTGGTCGTCCTCGTCCAGATCATCCAATATGCCGGCGACGCGCTCGCCCGCCACTTTACCCGCCGCTAGGAAATGCCATGAACCGCCGCACCCTGCTCGCCTCGCTCTCGCTGCTCGCGCTCGCCGCATGCGGTGGCGCCAAGACGGATGACGGCACGGCGCTGACCGTCGCCGCGACCGCGGTGCCGCATGCCGAGATTCTCGAATCGATCAAGCCGGCGCTCGCCAAGCAGGGCGTCGATCTCAAGATCCGCGTCTTCAACGATTATGTGCAGCCCAATTTGCAGGTCGAGCAGAAGCAGATCGACGTCAGCTATTTCGAGACCAAGCCCTATCTCGACGAGTTCAACGCCTCGCGCGGCACGCATCTGGTTCCCTATGCGGGCGTCCATGTCGAGCCGCTGGGCGCCTATTCGCGCAAGTGGAAGACGATCGCGCAGGTCCCGAACGGCGCGACCGTCGCGATCCCGAACGAGCCGAGCAATGGCGGCCGCGCGCTGCTGCTGCTGCAGAAGGCCGGGCTGATCACGCTGAAGAACCCGACCAACCCGCTGTCGAGCCTCAACGACATCGCGACCAACCCCAAGAACCTCAAGTTCAAGGAGCTGGAGGGCGCCACCCTGCCCCGCACGCTCGGCGAGGTCGATCTGGCGCTGATCAACACCAACTATGCGCTCGATGCGAAGCTCAACCCGGTGCGCGACGCGCTCGCGATCGAGGACAAGAACAGCCCCTATGTCAATTTCGTCGTCGGCCTGCCCGGTGGCGACAAGGATCCGCGCGTCGTCAAGCTGATCGCGGCGCTGCGAAGCCCCGAGACGCGGCGCTTCATCGCGGACCGTTATGCGGGCGCGGTGCTCCCCGCGTTCTGAGCCGCGGTGACGAACGGATCGCTGCACGTCATCCGCCCGGGCGCATCGACCCGCCCCGAGACGCGGCGGCGATAGGTCGGCGCGGTCGCCGCGGTGATCGTGACGTCGTACCAGCCATGGCTGTTGCGGAGCGGCCAGCGGTAGCGCGTGTCGACCAGCCCGGTCACCAGCGCCGCCGCCCCGACGCGCTCGACCTGCGCGACCAGCCCGTGTTCGCGGTGTCCGGCGGGGAGCACTAATGCCAATTCGGTCGGTGTCGCGTGCCAGACGAGCCGCGACACCAGTGCCGGGTCGTCACGATGCCCCGCATAATGCCGGTGGAAGCCGTTCGGGCCTAGCACCCAGAGGTCGTAGCGGCCCTCCGCGTCGAACCCCCATTGCCCGTCGAGCGTGCGCCCGGGCTCGACCGTGAAGCGGCGGGGCGGCTGGTCCAGGCCCCTGCGGTCATAGACGTGGAAGACCGCGGCCTGCGTGCCGTCGGCGGTGAAGTCCAGCCGGATCGCGTCACCGGTGATCGTCTCGCCGACGCGCAGCGCATAGGGCAGCGGGCGGGACCGGCGGATGCCGGGTTCCTGCCACGGGAGGGACTCGCCTGGCGGTGCCTGCGGGCTCGGCTGCCGGGGGATCGCCGCGGCGCGCGCGGCTTCGGCACGCGGATCGGGCATTGCCGCGAAGGGCGCGACGTCGGCGGCGGTGAAGTCGAACGCCGAGGTCAGGTCGCCGCAGACCGCGCGGCGCCATGGCGTGATGTTGGGCTCGTGGACATCGAACCGTCGTTCGAGGAAGCGGATCACCGAGCTGTGGTCGAACACCTGCGAATTGACCCACCCGCCCCGGCTCCACGGCGAGACGACGTACATCGGCACGCGCGGCCCCAGGCCATAGGCGCGGCCGCGATAGGCGGGGAGGTCGAGCGCCGCGTCGCCCTTGCTCGGATTGAGGTGATAGCTGCCGGTCAGATCAACCGTCGATCCGCCGAGCAGCGTGCCGTCGGCGGCGCGCGACGGCGGCGCGGGCGGCGGGACATGATCGAAAAAGCCGTCATTCTCGTCGAACATGACGAACAAGGCGGTTCGCGCCCAGATCTTCGGATCCGCGGTGAGCGCGTCGAGCACCTCGGCGGTATAGGCCGCACCCTGTGCCGGGCTCGACGGGCCGGGATGCTCGGATCCCTTCGCGGTGGCGATGACATACGACACCTGTGGCAACCGCCCGGCCAGCACGTCGGCGCGCAGCGCGTCGAGCCCGCGCGTCGTCAGCGCCCGGTCGCGCAGCGCCGCATCGCCACCCGCATGATGCGCCGCGCGGAAGGCGGCGAACCCGACCAGCGGGTTGTCGGTGAAATTGTCGGCCATGTCCTGATAGATGCGCCAGTCGACGCCCTTGGCCTGCAACCGCTCGACGACCGTGGTCCAGCGATAGGGGTCGGGATCGCCGCCATCCTCCGGGAAACCGTCATGCGAATTGCCGATCGCCGGACCGCCCAGCGTGCCGCCGGGATCGTTGGTGCCGCTCCACAGGAACCGCCGGTTCGTGTTGGTCCCCGTCTGCACCGAGCAGTGATAGGCGTCGCACAGCGTGAACGCCTCGGCGAGCGCGAACTGGAACGGCAGATCCTCGCGCCGGTAATGGCCCATCGCCCGCTGGCTCTTCGCCTCGGGCCAGTGCGCCATCCGCCCCTCATCCCAGCCGCGCTGCGCATCGGGCCAGCTGTGCGGCGTCCCCTCCATCCGCATCAGGTCGAAATTGGCGCGGGTGGCGAGATGGAAGGGCAGCACGGTCCGCGCGCCGCCCGGTGCCGTCCGGTCGCGCTGATACCAGACCGGCGCCGCCGCCCCGCCCGCAGACGGTGCGGGCACGGGGATCGGCAACCGGTCGGCAAAGCCGCGGACGCCGCGCAACGTGCCGAAATAATGATCGAAGCCGCGATTTTCCTGCATCAGGATGACGACATGCTCGACATCCATGATCGAGCCGGTCTGCACATCGGGCGCAATCGCCGCCGCACGCGCGATCGCTGCGGGAAACGCGGACAGCGCGGCACCGGTGACGCCTGCACCGAGCAGTGTACGACGCGAAACATCGGTCATTGGGGCAACCCACAGGAGGAGCGCATGGTCCGCAAACGCGAGCGGACCATGCCCGGTTCAGATCAAACGTCGAGCGACAGCGGCGACGGCGTGTTCATCCAGGATCGCTAAAGCCGACAGGTTGCACGAGCGTGACATGCGATCGTCGACGATGTCCGTAACAGGTCCTCTGCTGGTCAGCGGCCGAAGCCATCGCTGCCCTGTCCGCGCCGACGTCTGCGCGCGGCATGGACGGCGTCGACCGTGTGGCTGTGCCCGCGGCGTTCCGCCCGGACCATCTGCCCGACGCGTTTGCCATGGATCATCAGCGGCAACCCGAGCAGCGCGAGCGGGAAGAAGAGGAGCATCAGCGGCGATCCGTCGACCGCCATGCACAGCGCACAGGAGACGGCCATCAGCGCGAAGCCACCCGCTTTCCATTGCAGGTCGCGCCGCGTCATGCCGCCTCACTCCGCACGCGCGTCGCGACGGGATCGGCGATCACGAGCGTGCCGGCGGCCGCCAGCAGCCGCGCGATGCCGCCGTCCTGGTCGTGGCACAGCACGATGTCGGCGGGGAAATCGGCTTCGCGGGCGAGCGCCTGCGCCAGACCGCCACCTTCGAAGTCGAGCCCGATCGCGGGATCGTGCAGCCGCGCTGCAGCGGCGCGGGCACGGCCGATCAGCGCCGGCGCATCGTCGACGCCCTGCCCCTCGATCGCGGTGAAGCCGAGCGCGCGGGCGTAACGCACGGTCTCGATCAGCAGTGTCCCGCAAGCACAGTCGGCATCAACGATCCGGACCGCGTGGCGATGCCGTTCGCGCAGATCGGCGAGCGCCGCCGTGATATGTGGCCAGCGCGGATCGCGCGTCGCGCGGCGTGCGCAGGCTCGGGTCATGGTGGCGGGCATGTCCGCCTTCGCTTCAGCCGTGGCGCCGCGTGCGGTCGTCACACGCCCGTGGCCCGCCTTGTTCTGGCCGAGAGGAATGACGCGCCCGCGTGCGCGGGGCTCCGGCGTGGGTTCAGACGACATGTTCGCGCTTTTGCCTGTGTGATCGGGCGTCCAGGCGCCCGCAAACCCGAATTACGAACCGCGGCATAGGGATTCGAGAGCGATTTCCCGAAACGCCATAGTGGCGCCATAGTGGCCGCAACGGCTCGTCGCATTTCAGCGCGTGGTCGCTGGCGTGGCGCGGACGCGGGGCCGCCAGCGCTCGCTGACCGCGATACCGTCGAACAGGTGATGCCCGAGTAGCACCATGACACTGCCCGCGCTCGCCCCCAGAAAGCCGATCGCGGCGAGCGCGAAGGCCAACGCACCCGCGGCGTGAGGGGAAAGCGCGAGGGCGGACAGCCGCCACACGGCGATGTACGTCATTGCGCAGAGGAGAAGTCCCACCGCGCGCAGACCAAGATCCGCGCGCCGCGAACGAGGCCACGCTGCCATGCCACTCTCCTTGTCGTGGCCCTCCAGCTATCGGCCGTGGCATAGCAATTCGAGAGCGATCCCGGCCTTTTGCGTAGCGGGGGCATAGGGTTGGGCAGTTTTCTCGCGTGCGTCGGCGGCCGCGGGTGACCCGGAAAGGGGTGTCTGCCCGCGCCATTTATGCGTAAACCCCCGGCATGAACCGACCCGAAATCCTGATCCCCGCCCCCATGCTGCCGAGCGTCGTCGACGCGCTGGGCGAGCGGTTCGTTGTGCACCGTCTATGGGAGCAGGAAGACCCCGACGCGTTCCTCGCGACGGTGGCGCCGCGCGTCCGCGGGCTTGCGGCGAGTTCGCTCGCGGGGCGGATCGACGCGTCGTGGTACGACCGGCTGCCCGCGCTCGAAATCGTCGCCAATTTCGGCGTGGGCTATGACGGGATCGACGCGGACGCCGCCGCGACGCGCGGGATCGTCGTGACCAATACACCCGGCGTGCTGGACGAGGAGGTCGCCGATCTGACCATCGGGCTGCTGCTGGCGACGCTGCGCGGGATTCCGCAGGCCGATCGCCATGTCCGCGACGGTGCCTGGGCGGAACAGTCGTTTCCGCTGTCGCCGAGCCTGCGCGGACGGCGGATCGGGATCCTGGGGCTCGGCGCGATCGGCAAGGCGGTGGCGCGGCGGCTCGCGGCGTTCGACGTGCCGATCGCCTATCACGGCCGGTCGCGGCAGGCCGATATCAGCTATGACTATCACGACACGCCGGTCGCGCTGGCCGCGGCGTGCGACGTGCTGATCGCGATCGTGCCCGGCGGTCAGGGGACGCAGCATCTGGTCGACGCCGCGGTGCTCGAGGCGCTGGGCGCGCAGGGCGTGTTCATCAACGTCGCGCGCGGCAGCGTCGTCGATCAGGACGCGCTGATCGCGGCGTTGCAGCAGGGCACGATCCTCGCCGCCGGGCTCGACGTCTATGAGGACGAGCCCAATGTCCCCGTCAGCCTGCGCGCGCTGCCGAACACGGTGCTGCTGCCGCATATCGGCTCGGCGTCGAAGCGGACGCGCGCGGCTATGGGCGGGCTGGTGGTCGACAATCTGCGCGAATGGTTCGAGACCGGCCGCGCGCTCACCCCCGTCGCGGAGACGCCCAACCCGGGCTGAGCCCGGTCACCGCCGCACGTCGGCGGGTGCCCCGGTGAAGTCGGCGAGATCGGTCAGCGTCGTCCGGCTGTGATCGCCCGCGGTGCCATGCTTGAGCGCGGCGAGCGCGAGGCCGCGTCGCGCCGCCGCCTCGCACCCGTCGTCGAGACAGGAGAGCACGCCCGCGGCGAACGCGTCGCCGGTGCCGATCCGGTCAACGATCTGCGTGACGAGGACAGTCTCGGTCTCGAACGAGTCGTCACGCCGATCGACGCGCGCGGACAGGGCGTGCGTATCGGCATCGATCACGCGGCGCGCGGTCGAGGCGATGCAGGCGAGCGTCGGAAACCGCGCGAACGCGGCCTCGCACGCGCGACGCCGCGCGTCCGGCGTGTCGCCCGCATGGTCCTCGCCGAGCAGCAGCGAGATGTCGCGGTGACTGCCGAACAGCAGGTCCGCACCGTCGATGTGATCGACCAGCACGCCTTGCGGATCGGCGCACCAGCGCGCCCACATGCTCGCGCGGAAATTGCCGTCGAACGAGACCCTGACCCCCGCCGCCCGCGCCGCCGCGATCGCATCGAGCGACAGCTGCGCAGCACCCGGACCAATTGCGGGAATGATCCCCGACAGATGCAGCCAGCCGACGCCGTCCAGCATCGCGGGCCAGTCATAGGCGCTCGACGGGGTCGCGGCGAAACTGCTGTCGAGGCGGTCGTAGACGATCTGCGCGCCGCGCGACCCGCTCGGCGGCGAGAGGAAATACAGGCCGAGCCGACCGTCCGCGCGCACCACCCGCGAGACGTCGACGCCCGCAGCGCGGACCGAGTCGAGCGCCGCATTGCCGATCAGCCCATGCGGCAGCGTCGTGACGACCGCGGCGGGAACGTCGATCCGCGCGAGCGCGACCGCGACGTTCGCCTCCGCGCCGCCGAAATGCGCGTCAAGCCGGGCGTCCTGGAACAAATGCCCCCGGTCGGGCGCGGCGAGCCGCAACAGCATCTCGCCGAAACACACTATCGTACCGGTCATGCGACGGGCTCTCCGATGGCGCCGCGCAGTGCGGCCTCTGGCCCCTGCGCCTGCCACGTTACCACCGCATCGCCCAGCGCCGCGTGGTCGAAATCGGCGGGGAATATGCCGAGCTCACCGACGAACCGCGCGACGACCTGCCGCGCGTCGCCCGCCGTGTCAGCCCAGATCGCGGCGTAGCGATCGCGCAGCGGATCGTCGGCCATGGCGGGCGCGGCGGCGGTATAGGCGATCCACGCGGCGAGGCTGAGCCGATGCTTCGGGCTGTCGAGCCCCTGCGCCTGCCGCTCGGCGACGGTCGCGATCCAGCGTTGCGGGAGCTTCTGCGATCCGTCCATCGCGATCTGATCGAGCCGGTGGTGAAGATCGGCATTGGCGAAGCGGTCGAGGATCGCGTCGATGTACGCCGCGGGATCGAGCCCCGCCGCCGCGGTCAGGCTTGGCACCGCCTCCTCCTGCATCTGAGCGATCACGAACGCGCGCAGCGCCGGGTCGGCGATCGCCTCATGGACAAAGGCGTGGCCCCGTTGCAGTCCGACATAGGCGAGCGTCGAATGGCTGGCGTTCAACAGCCGCAGCTTGGCGAGTTCGAACGGCGCGACGTCGTCGACGATCTGCGCCCCCGCCGCCTCCCAGCGCGGGCGCGGGCCGGCGAAGCGGTCCTCGATCACCCATTGCCGGAACGGTTCGGTGACAAGGGCGGCGGCGTCGTCGACCCCGATCGCGGTCGCGACCCCCGCGCGGTCGGCCTCGGTCGAGGCGGGCACGATCCGGTCGACCATCGTGTCGGGCGCGGTGACGTGCGCACGCACCCATTCGGCCAGATCCGCATCGCGGCGTTCGACGAACGCGAGCAACAGGCGCATCAACAGCGCGCCATTGCCCGACAGATTGTCGCACGACACCAACGTCAGTCCCCCTGCCCCCGCACCGCGTCGCCGATCGAGCGCCGCCGCCAGAAAGCCGAAGATCGTCCGCGGCACGCCGCCGCCCAGGTCGTGCGCGATCGCCGGATCGTCGACGAGCAGCGCGCCGGTCGCCGGATGCCGGTAATAGCCCTTTTCGGTGACGGTCAGCGTCACGACCTGGGTCGCGGGGTCGGCCAGCGCGGCGATCACCGCGTCGGGATCCTCCGTGGCGACCAGCAGCGTGTCGATCACGTCGATCAGCCGGGTCGCGCTGACGCCGTTCGACCGTTCGGTCACGGTATACAGCCCGTCCTGTGGTGCGAGCGTGTCGCGCACCTGCGGCGAGCGCAGCGACACGCCGGTGATCCGCCAGCCCGCGTCCGGCGTCGATGCATCCTGCGTATAGACCGCCTGATGCGCGCGGTGGAACGCGCCGATCCCGAGATGGACGATCCGCCCGACGGTGACGGCCGAGGACGCGGGCTGCGCCACGTCGGCGGCGAGCGCGGAGCGCGTGGCCCTGGACAGCCTCACAACCGGTACGCCTTGCGGACCAGATCGCTCGTCAGTTCGCGCGCGAGCTCTGCCGCCTCCCAATCCTCCAGCCGGTGCTCGGCGACCAGCCGCGCGAGATAGCCGCAGTCGATGCGGCGCGCGACGTCGTGCCGCGCCGGGATCGACAGGAAGGCGCGCGTATCGTCGTTGAAGCCGACGGTGTTGTAGAAGCCCGCAGTCTCGGTGGTCATCTCGCGGAACCGCCACATGCCCTCGGGACTGTCGTGGAACCACCAGGCGGGGCCGAGCTTCAGGCACGGATAATGCCCCGCCAACGGTGCCAGCTCGCGCGCATAGACCGTCTCGTCGAGCGTGAAGAGGATGATCGACAGCTCGGTCGAGGTCCCGAACCGGTCGAGCAGCGGCTTGAGGGCGTGGACATAGTCGGTGCGCCCGGGAATGTCCGCGCCCTTGTCGCGGCCATGGCTGGCGAACAGCCCGGCATTGTGATTGCGCACCGAGCCGGGATGGATCTGCATGACCATGCCGTCCTCGACGCTCATCGCCGCCATCTCGGTCAGCATCTGCGCGCGGAAGAGCTCGGCGTCGGCGGCGGTCCAGTCGTCACCGGTGATGCGCGCGAACAGCGCCTCGCATTCGGGGGTCGACAGGTTCGCGGTCGCCGCGGTCGGATGGCCGTGATCGGTCGCGGTGGCGCCCGCCGCGCGGAAATCTGCGCGGCGCTTGCGGTGCGCGGCGAGATAGCCCTGCCAGCCATAGACGTCCTCGCCGGTCAGCTCGCCGAAGCGGCGCAGCGCGCCGGCGAATTGCTCGTGCTCGACATCGATCACGCCGTCGGGGCGATAGGTGGTGACGACACGGCCGTTCCAGCCGCTCTCGCGGATCCGGTGATGCGCGTCGAGGCTGTCGTGCGCGCCTTCGGTGGTGGCGAGGAAATCGATCCGGAACCGGTCGAACAGCGCGCGCGGGCGGAACGCCGCGGTCGCGAGCTTTTCGCCGATCGTGTCGAAATACAGGTCCGCGGTCGCCGGCTCGAACGCGACGTCGAACTCGAACACCTCGGCAAAGACATGGTCGAGCCACATCCGCGACGGCGTGCCGCGGAACAGCGCATAATGGTCGGCGAGCAGCCGCCACGCCGCGCGCGGATCGGCGCTCCGCGTGCCATCGCGCCGCGCGATCGTCAGCGCGTCCAGATCGACGCCCTGGCTGTAGAGCATGCGGAACAGATAATGGTCGGGCGCGAGCAGCAGCGACGTCGCGTCGGTCCAGTTGGCATTGTCGGCGAACCAGGTCGGATCGGTATGGCCGTGCGGGCTGACGATCGGCAGGTCGGCGATCTCCGCATAGAGCGTGCGGGCGATCGCGCGGGTGGTCGGATCGGCGGGGAACAGCCGGTCGGGGTGAAGCTCTAAAGGACGGGTCATGCAAGGGCTCCTGCCGCAAAGGCGATACCGCGTTCAAGTCCGCGCAGTTCGGCGAGCCCGCGCATCCGGCCGAGCAGCGAATAGCCCGGATTGGTCGTGCGCGTCAGGTCGTCGAGCATCTGATGACCATGGTCGGGGCGCATCGGGATGCTGCGGCCTTCGCGGACCGACAGCCGGTGGACCGCCGCCATGACCGCGGCCATGCCGGCATCGCCCTCCAGATGATCGGCTTCGTGGAACGCGCCATCGGCCTCGCGCTGGACCGAGCGCAGATGGAGGAAGCCGATCCGCGAGCCGAGCCGGTCGACCATGCCGGGCAGGTCGTTGTCGGCGCGCACGCCGAACGACCCGGTACACAGGCACAGCCCGTTCGAGACATTGGGCACGCGCGTGAACAGGTCGGTCACGTCGGCCTCGGTGCTGACAACGCGCGGCAGGCCGAAGATCGGAAACGGCGGATCGTCGGGATGGACGACCAGCGCGATACCGAGCTCGTCGGCCAGCGGGCACACCGCCTCGAGAAACGCGACGTGATTGTCGCGCAGCCGCGCCGCGTCGATCGCGTCGTAGCGGCCGATCGCCTCGAGGAACGCGGCCGAGGTGAAGCCCTCCTCGCTGCCCGGCAGCCCCGCAAGGATCGTCCGTTCGAGATCCGCGCGCGCCGCCGTGTCCATGCCGGCAAAGCGCGCCGCCGCCGCGTCGCGCACCGCTGGCGCATAGCTCTGCTCGGCACCCGGCCGCTGCAGCATGAACAGGTCATAGGCGGCCACCACGATCGCCTCATACCGCAGCGCACGCGATCCGTCGGGCAGTTCCCAGGCGAGATCGGTGCGCGTCCAGTCGAGCAGAGGCATGAAATTATAGGTGACGACGCGAATGCCGCACGCCGCGAGATTGCGCAGGCTCTCGCGGTAGGCATGGATCAGCCGATCCCATTCGCCCGAGCGGGTCTTGATGCCCTCGTCGACCGGCAGGCTTTCGACCACCGTCCAGTCGAGCCCGGCGTCGCGCACCATCTGCTTGCGCGCGGCGATCGCCTCGCGCGTCCAGATCTCGCCGTTCGGGACCTCGTGCAGCGCGGTCACCACCTCGGTCGCGCCGGATTGCCGGATGCTGTCCAGCCGCACCGGATCGTTCGGCCCGAACCAGCGCATCGTCTGCGTCATCAACACACTCGTCATCCTCTTAAACCCTCAACCCCGTGCGCGGCGTAGCGCGCAGCAAACTCCACAAGACGACCGCCGCGAGCAGATCGAGCGCCGCCAACGCGGCGAACAGCGGGTCATATCCCCACGCATCCGCGCTCTGCCCGATCAGCAGCGTGAACAGCATCCCCCCTACCCAGGCCGACGTCCCCGCCATCCCGGTCGCGGTGCCGACCGTCCGGCTGTCGAACATGTCGGAACACAGCGTCACCAGCGCGCCGCTCAGCATCTGGTGCGCGAAGCCACCGATGCAGAACAGGATGATCGCGACACCGGGCGAGTCCGCAAGACCGATGCACGCCGGCCCGATCATGCACAGCGCGCCGATCGTCATCGTGATCTTGCGCGACGCGACCAGCGGCACGCCGCGCTTCATCAGCCAGCTCGGCAACACGCCCGCGGCCAGGCTGCCGAAATCGGCGGCGAGGAACGGCATCCACGCCCACAAGGCGATACTCTTCAGATCGAGCTTCCATACCGACACCAGATAGAGCGGGATGAAGAAGTTGAACGTCTGCCACGCCGGTTCGGCCAGGAATTTCGGGACCGCGATCCCCCAGAAGCTGCGGCTGCGCAACAGGTCGCCGCGCGTCGCGGGCTTGGCGGTGACGTCCTCGCCGCGGGTCTCGATGATCGCGGCGCGCTCGTCCTCGCTCAGCGCGGGATGGTCGGCGGGGCTGCGATAGCCCCAATACCACAGGAACGCCCAGACGAGGCTGAGCCCGCCGGTGACGATGAACGCCGCCTGCCAGTTCCAGGCGAGGATACAGAAGGCGACGAGCGGCGGCGCGATCATGTTGCCGACGCTGGTGCCCATCTGGAACACGCTGGTCGCCAGCGACCGCTCGCGCGGGGGGAACCATTCGGACACCGTCTTGGCGCCCGCGGGGATCGCCGCCGCCTCGCTCGCGCCGAGCAGCGCGCGGAACAGCGCGAGGCTCGGCCAGCCGGTCGCCAGCGCGTGCGCCATGTTGGCGAGCGCCCAGCCGACTGCGAACAGAAAGAAGCCGAGCCGCGTGCCGAGCAGGTCGAGCACGCTGCCGGCGACGGTCTGCATCACCGTGTAGCTGGCCTGGAACGCCAGCACGACCCAGCTGTAATCCTCGGTCGACATGCCGAATTCGGTCTTCAGCTGCGGTGCGGCGACCGACAGCGTCGAGCGCGCGAGATAGTTGAGGATCGTCCCCAGCGTCACCAGCGCGATCAGCCGCCAGCGCAGCGGCACGCTGCGCCAGCCGCGCCGCGGGGTGCCCGGCGCGCTCATCGCGTGATCTCGATGCCGGACACGATCGCGTCGCCCTTGATCGGCACGAATTTCAGGTCGAGCATGCCGTCGGTGACGCCCACGACGATCCGCCGCGTGACGCGCGTGAGCGGCGCGCCCGCGACCGCGGCGATATCCAACGCGGCGATCGCGCGCTTGCCGTTGGCGACGACGTCGAACTGCCGGGCGCCCGCCGCGAGCGCGGGTTCGACAAAGCTCAGCTCGACCGTGTAGCGCCCGTTGGCGAGCGGTACGCGGTAGCCGAACCGGCCTTCGCGGTAGGTTTCGGCGACCGCGCCTTCGGGCGTCCCCGCGACGACCTTCTTCTCGGGGCGCGGCCCATAGCCCGAATAGGCGTTGATATCGCCGAAACGGCCGCCGTCGAAGAACGCGTCCGAGCCATAACGCTTGCCCGCGATCTCGGGTGCGACCAGCGCGCCGCTGTCGATCCGGATCGAGCGCGCGGCCTCCGGCGCGACCCGCCATTCGATCGCGTCGTCGACCGCGCCGGTCGGGAAGACGCCGCGCGCGACGACGCGGTTCGCGCCCGCCGCCAGTGCGACGTTCGACCAGGCGCAGATCATCTGCGGACAGGCGCTCAGCGTGCCGACGACGCGGTCGTTGACGAGCAGATCGGTGCGCGGGGCGTTGCTGTAAACCCGGACGTCGGCGGCCGGATAGGCGCGGTCGACATAGCGCCGCCCGGCGACATGCACGGTCGGCGTCGCGGTCCAGTTCGCCTTGTAGAAATAATAGGCGTCCTTGCGGATCTTCCGGTCGTAGGTGACCAGCCCCTTGGTGTTGATGTCGATCGCATCGCCCTCGCGCCGGACGGTCGTCGCGAAGTCGAACGAATTCCACAGCCATGTCCCCCACAGATAGGGTTTGGCGGACAGCGTCGCCCAGGCGGTTTCGTGGATGTAGCTCTCATATTCCTCGGGCTGGTTGCGGCCGCGCTGGTCGACCTTGCCGCCGAGCGGGTTGTCGGTGTGGATCGTCGTCGCGCCGCCCGCGCCATATTCGGTCACCGACACGGGCTGGTTCGGGCGCAGCGCGCGGAGCGAGTCGAGATGCTTGCCGAGATCGCCGGGCTGTCCGTAATACCAGCCGAAATAGCGGTTGGCCCCGCCGAGATCGGCGGCCTCCGCGGTGATCGGAATGTCCGCGGAGCCGAGCAGCCGGCCTTCGCAACAGGTCGCCAGCGCGGTCGCGCGGGACGGATCCTCGCTTTTCGCCAACGCGTTCAGTTCGCGCAGCAGCGGCAGCGGATCGGGCGCGGGCGTATCCTTGCTGGTGGTGATGAACGCCGGCAGCGACTTGCCGAAATCGACCTCGTTCGCGATGCCCCAGTTGAACACCGACGCGTGGTTGCCGTTCTGCCGGATCAGCTCGCGCAGCTGCTGGCGCGCATCGTCGCGCAGCCCGGCAGTCGCGACCGCATCGTCCCCCCAGGTCCAGCGCGACACGAGCGGGATCTCGTCCCACAGCACCATGCCGTACCGATCGGCGAGGTCGTGGATCACCTGGCCGTGCTGGTAATGGGTGAGCCGGATGCTGTTCACGCCCATCTCGCGCATGATCGCGAAATCCTGCTCGATATCCGCAGGCGCGGTCGCCCAGCCCTTGCCCTCGCGATCCTGGTGATAGCCGACGCCCTGGAGCCGCAGCGGCTTGCCGTTGAGCAGGAAGCCGCGGGCCGGGTCGGCGCGCATCTCGCGGATGCCGAACGCCTGCTCGACCCGGTCGAGCACCGCGCCCGACGGCGTCGCGATCTCGACCACCAGACGGTGCAGATACGGATCGGCGACCCCGTTCCAAAGATGCGGCGTCGCGACCGACAGTGACTGGACGCTCTCGGACGCGGTGTCGGCGCGCAGGGGGATGCGGCGGGTTCCGGTCGCGACCGTCTTGCCGCCCGCGTCGATCAGCCTGACCACCGCGTTGACCGCCTGAGCCTTGGTGCCGTCGTTCCGGATCCGCACGCGGACGTCGACCTTGGCCATCGCCGCGTCGATCGACCTGGTCGTCGCGAAGATCCCGCTGCCACCGGCATCGAGCATGTCGACATGGACCGCGTTCGTGACGATCAGGCTGACCGGACGATACAGCCCGCCATGCACAAAGAAATCGCCCGCGAGCGGCAGGATGTCGGCGGTCGAGGATCCCTGCGCCGGTTGCGTATTGTCGACCTTGACCAGCAGCGTGTTCGCCTGCCCGGCGCGGAGCGCACGCGTGGCATCGAGCCGGAACCGCGAAAACCCGCCCTTGTGCCCGCCGATCCGCTGACCGTTGAGCCAGACCTCGGCAGTGCGGCTCGCCGCGTCGAATTGCAGCCAGGCCCGCTGTCCCGCGTCCATGGCGGGCGGCGTGAACGTCATGCGGTACCAGCCGACGCCCTGATATTTGTCGACCGATTCGGCACGGTTCAGATGGGTCTGGGGGTCGGGCATGTAATAGCCGACGCGGTTCCAGGTGTGCGGTACGCTGACCCGCTCCCAGGAGCCGGGGGCCTGTGCCGCCTGCGCCGGATCGACGTCGCCGCCGCGCTGGAACTCCCAGCCCTGAGCCAAGGGGACGACCGATCGCTCGCTCTGTGCGGCAGCGGGCGCGGCCATGACGGCGATGACGGCCGCCGCGACATATCTGGTCTGCATAACCCTCTCCCTGATCTTTTTTTGGCAGCTTAATTCCTGACAATTGGCCTGACCAGTTAATTTTTGAGTTTGGCCTGGATTTTGGACGGTTTTTGGACGAGCGAGTCACGTGGTGCCACGTCTCTGACGCCCCCCGGCCCTCTGCGTGTCAGGACAATAAGGCTGTCGCGGCTTGGCATGTGATCGGGTTTGCCGCCGTCCGGTAAGGCAGGTCGCGCGCCCAGCATCAGCCCGCGCGCGGACCTGTTTTTTGATTCAAATCAAGAACAGAGATCAACGTTAAGAGAACGATAACGGAATCGAGGTATATTTTAGTTGTATTCGAAGGACTAAGCCACAGCGGCCGTTCGTTTTATACAACGATCGACCTTCTCCTCATCAAGACCTTCGCCACCGACATTGCCGCATTCAGCGGCTCTTCCGACGCCTTGCTACTACGACTCCCGCTGCTGCGGATGGGAGGTTCGTAGCGTCCATCCGCGGTGACTTTCGAGGTATATCCAATGACGTCGATCCTTCGGGCAGCCGCGTGTGCGGCGGTGAGTATGGCTGCGCTCGTGGCAGGCGGCGGGGCCGCGCAGGCACAGGTGCCGGTCGGCGCCGGTGGCCAGCTGCAGCAGATCCCGCCCGTGCCGCTGAGCGATACGCCCGATCCCGAGCTCGGCCTGACGCGCAAGACGCCGGTCGCGATCCCGGCCGCGGGCGGACCCTCGGCGCGCGTGGATGCGATCCGCGTCACCGGCGCGACGCTGTTCCCCGAAGCGACGCTGGTCGCCGCGACGGGGTTCGCGCCCGGTGCGACGCTCGATCTCGCGGGTCTGAAGACGCTCGCGGCGCGGATCACCGACTATTATACCAGCCGCGGCTATTTCGTCGCGCAGGCCTATCTGCCCGCGCAGGACGTGCAGAGCGGGACGGTGACGATCGCGGTCGTCGAGGGTCGCCTCGGCGCGGTCGGGCTGCGCAACGAATCCCGCCTGGCCGACAGCGTCGCGAACGGCATGCTCGACGGGCTCGAGGTCGGTGATGCGGTCGCGGTCGCGCCGATCGAACGCCGGCTGCTGATGCTGTCCGACCTGCCCGGCGTGCGCGTGCGTTCGACGCTGAGCCCCGGCACCGCGGTCGGCACGTCGGACCTGCTGGTCGACATCACCCCGGGCCGCAGCATCAGGGGCAGCGTCGAGGCCGACAATGCGGGCAATCGCTATACCGGCGCTTACCGCGTCGGCGGGTCGGTCAACTGGAACAACCCGACCGGCTCGGGCGACGTGCTCGGCTTTCGCGCGCTGACGTCCTTCTCGGGGCTTGCTTATGGCCGCGCCTCCTATCAGGCGCCGATCGGCAAGGTGACGCTTGGCGTCGCCTATGCGCATCTCGACTATGAACTCGGCAAGGAATTCGACAGCCTCGACGGCAGCGGCAATGCCGAGATCGCCAGCGTCTATGCCAGCTACCCTCTGATCCGGTCGCGCGACAGCAACCTGTACGTGACGGTGGCGGGCGATGCGAAATGGTTCGACGACCGGTTCGGGATCGTCGACACGGTCACCTATCGCCGCGCGCAGGTCGTCACCGGCGGCCTCAGCGGTGACTCGCACGACACGCTGCTTGGCGGCGGCTGGAACGCCTATTCGCTGAGCGTCTCGGTCGGCACGCTCGACATTCGCGGTGCCTATGAGCGGTCGGTCGACGCACTGACCGCGCGCACCGATGGGCGCTACGGCAAGATGCAGTTCAGCCTGGCGCGGCTGCAGACGATCAGCGGGCCGGTCTCAGTGTTCGGCTCGGTCCGCGGGCAGGTCGCGTTCAACAATCTCGACATCTCCGAGAAGATGGAACTGGGCGGCGCCTACGCGGTGCGCGCCTATCCCGAGGGCGAGGCCTATGGCGACCAGGGCTATGTCGCGACCGCCGAGGCGCGGCTCGCGCTGCCGCGGGTCATCCCGGGCGCGCTGCAGCTGTTCGCCTTCGTCGATGTCGGCGAGGTCGATTATGTGAAGCGGCGCTATTTCGACGGATCGAACCATGCGGTCCGCAGCGCCTATGGCGCGGGCGCGACCTGGACTGCGCCGTACGACATCGTGCTGCGCGCCACCTATGCGCGCAAGCTGGGCAGCGCCGATGCGACCGCCGCCCCCGACCGGTCCGGCCGCGCCTGGTTCCAGATCGCCAAGAGCTTCTGACGCCCGCGCGCGCCCCAGCGACCAGCACCGACATTTCGCGGCCATCCGCCGCAACCCG
Source organism: Sphingomonas aerolata (assembly GCF_023935825.1). Lineage (NCBI taxonomy): Bacteria > Pseudomonadati > Pseudomonadota > Alphaproteobacteria > Sphingomonadales > Sphingomonadaceae > Sphingomonas > Sphingomonas aerolata. The sequence continues at coordinate 2,884,899 of NZ_CP098762.1, forward strand.
AGGATACCGCCCATGACCCCGATCCCCGCATCGATCCGCCATCGCCCTACTGCCCCCTCCACCGCCCCGACGCGTCAGCGCCGCGGCGGGCTGTTCGGCACGACCGGACTCGCGCGGTTCGCGTGGCTGATCGGCATCAGCCTTGCCGGCACGGTCGCCGCGCGCCCCGCCACGGCGCAGACGCTGCCGACCGGGGGCGAGGTGGCCGCGGGCCAGGCGAGCATCGCGACGCGCGGGCCGGCGATGACGGTCACCCAGACCAGCGATCGCGCGGTGCTGAACTGGCAGTCCTTCTCGATCGGCAAGGACGCGAGCGTGACCTTCGACCAGCCGGGCACGAGCTCGGTCGCGCTCAACCGCGTGGTCGGGTCGGATCCATCGTCGATCCTCGGCAGCCTCTCGTCCAACGGCAAGGTCTTCCTGGTCAACGGCAACGGCATCGTGTTCGGCAAGACCGCCAGCGTGAACGTCGGCGGGCTGGTCGCATCGACGCTGAACATCAGCGATGCGGATTTCATGGCCGGCCAGTCGCGCTTTGCCGGGACCAGCACCGCGGGCGTCCAGAATGACGGCACGATCACTGCCAAGGGCGGCTATGTCGCGCTGCTCGGCGCCCAGGTCGGCAACAGCGGCGTGATCCGCGCCAATTTCGGCACGGTCGTGCTGGCGGCAGGCGAGGCGATCATGCTCGACGTCGCGGGCGACGGGCTGCTCAACGTCGCGGTCGACAAGGGCGCGGTGGGCGCGCTGGTCCGCAATGGCGGGCTGATCCGCGCGGATGGCGGCAAGGTCGTGATGACCGCGCAGGGCGCAGGCGACCTGCTCCACACCGCGGTCAACAACAGCGGCATCATCGAGGCGCGGACGCTGCAGAACCGCAGCGGCACCATCCTGCTGCTCGGCGACATGCAGACCGGCACCACCAATCTCAGCGGCACGCTCGATGCGAGCGCACCGGTCGGCGGCAATGGCGGCTTCATCGAAACGTCGGCGGCGACCGTCAACATCGCCGATGGGGCCAAGGTCTCGACGCTGGCGCGGACCGGCACGACCGGCACCTGGCTGATCGATCCGCAGGATTATGTGATCGGCGCAGGCGGCAACATCTCCGGCTCGACGCTGTCGGCGCAGCTCGTGACGACCAGCATCACGATCAGCACGCTGCCCGCGGCGGGCGACACGACGACGGGCAATGGCGACATCTTCGTCAACGACGCGGTCGCGTGGACCGCGTCGGGCGTGCCGACGACGCTGACGTTGAACGCGTTTCGCGACGTGGTCATCAACGCGCCGATCAGCGCGACCAACGGCAACATCGTCGCCTGCTGCGGCCGCGACGTGAACGTCAACGCCGACCTGACGACGGTCAATGGCAGCATCCTGCTCAACGCCGGGCGCAACGTGAACGTCTATCATGCGATCACGACGACCGACGGCAACATCGCGCTGTGCGCGGGGCATGACGTGATGATCGACGCCGCCGTCACGCTGACGCGCGGCACGACGATCCCGGCGCAGAGCCTGGGCCTGCCGGTCGGGCTGACGCTGATCGCAGGCGCGGACGGCACCGGGCCGGGCGTCAATGGCGGCACGATCGTGTTTTCCGCGCTGTCGCCGCCGACGACGGTGACCGCGGCGCCGGTGTCGATCAACTACAATCCTATTTCGTATACCACGCCGACCGACTTCTCGAGCGAGTTCGTGCTGACCGAGGGTGCGGCGATCGCGCAGCGGATGCTGGTCTTCCCGTCCGCGCAGAAGGTCGCGGACGGCACCAATGCGGCGGTGCTGAGCGGCTTCAACGCCTCGGACACGTCGGGTCTGCCGAGCGGCGTCGCCCTGGTCGCGGGGACGGACGCAACGGCGACGTTCGACAGCGCGGACGCCGGGGCGGGCATCGGCGTGAGCTATAGCGGCTATACGCTGACCGGCGCGAATGCGGACCAATATGCGCTGGCGGGATCCTGCTGCACCGCGGGCTTCCGGACCACCGGGACGATCACCGCAGCACCGGCGCCCGCGCCGGCGCCTGCACCGGCCCCAGCCCCTGCCCCGGCACCGTCGCCGGCCCCGTCGCCTTCGCCGGCCCCGTCGCCTGTGCCTTCACCGTCGCCAGCACCGGCCCCGTCGCCGGCCCCAGCGCCCGCACCGTCGCCATCGCCTGCGCCTGCGCCGGCGCCGTCGCCTGCCCCCTCGCCAGCGCCTTCGCCAGCCCCGTCGCCAGCACCCGCACCCGCGCCGTCGCCAGCACCCTCGCCTTCGCCAACGCCGATATTGACGCCGACGCCGACACCGACGCCGACGCCGGTGATCGTCACCGTCCTGCCGACCGCGACGCGGCCGTTCCTCGAGGTGCCACCGGCCCAGGTCCGGCGGCCGAACGTGCCGGTCGGGACGGTGGTCGATGGCGGCGTGAGCGTGCCGCCGGAGGGTCCGGGACCGTTCCCGATCCCCCCGGCCCCCGTGACGCCGGTCCCCGTGACGCCGCCGACGCAATCGTCGCTGGGGGAGCTGACGCAACCCGTGCCACGCACCCCCGTCGTCCCGGTCTATCCGCGCAAGCAGGCGCGCCACTGATATGGCAGGCTTCGGGTCGCGAGCAGCGCGGCACGGCGTGCTGGTCGCGGTCGCCCTGGCGGCTGGGGTCGCGTCCGCCGCCGGCGCGCGGCCGGTCGCGGCCAGCACACCGGCGACGGCGCGCTTCGGGACTGCCGCGGTCTCCAGCGATGCCCGCGACACGGTCGACTGGGTCATGCGGTCGCGCGACAACCAGGCGTTGCCGTTCGTCGTGATCGACAAGGTGAACGCGGTGGTCTTCGCGTTCGATGGCGCGGGGGTGCTGCGCGATACGGCACCCGCGCTGCTCGGGCTCGCCCGCGGCGACGACAGCGTGCCGGGGATCGGCCAGCGCAAGCTCGCGACCATCACGCCGGCCGAGCGGACCACGCCCGCCGGACGGTTCCAGGCGTCGATCGGCGCCGATTTCGAGCAGGATATCCTGTGGATCGACTATGCCGCTGCGCTGTCGCTCCACCGCGTCATCGCCGGCCGCCGGGTCGACGACCGCGCCGGACGATTGGCCTCGGCGACGCCGCAGGACAACCGGATCTCCTATGGCTGCGTCAACGTGCCCGCGCGATTCTATGACGGGGTGATCAAGCCGCTGTTCACGGGCACGGTCGGGATCGTCTATATCCTCCCCGAGACCCGGCCCTTACGCAGCGTGTTTGCAATGACGGCCTCAGCGCCGGACACCGTGCCTCACTGACCCCAGGGGCGCTCGCGATACCATTTGGTCAGCACGTACTTGACCCCCTGCTCGACCGGCATGCCCTGATGCACCGACCCCGGATTGGGCGCGCCATAGTCGTCCATATTGTTCCAGATCACCAGATTGCCCGCCTTGGGGGCGATGATCACGTCCGCCGCCGGGAAATTGGTCCGCCCCCCCGCCTCCGGTTCGTTAAGGAAGGTCATCGCCGACCAGGTCCGCTGTCCGCCGACCGCGACCTGATCCTGCCAGTAGAGCTGGCCGGTATCGAAGAAGTCGTGATGCGGCTTGAACTCCTGCCCGACCGCATAACGCTGGCCCTGCAGCGCCTCGCCGAAGCGCGGTTCCAGCCCGGTCAGCGCGTCAAGCCGCGTCTCGACCGCGGTGACCGCGTCGGGCCCCGCATAGAGGTAACAGGTCTCGCTGGTCCGGTAGGCGGGACGCGGATCGTCGGCGACGACCGGCGACGGCACGCGATCGGCATCGATCAGTGCGATCAGCGTCGCGCACACGTCGAGCGGCAGGAAATCGCGGACGATGTACAGTTCGATCCCGGGTGCCGGGATCCGGACGGCGCCGGGATAGCACAGGATCTGCTCGCGGACCTGTGCCGCGGACTCCGCGCGCGCGAGCGCTTCGACCGGGCCGTCGCGTCGGTCGGTGGCGGAAGAGGGCGATGCGGCGGACGGAACGGCGACCATGGGCACTCCAGACTGTCGGGCGCGTCGGTGGCGGACCGGCGGTCCGGCCCCGTGGCCAGACCATCACATAGATCAAGCCGTACAGGCGCAAAAGCCGTTTCACCGCCGAATTCGGCCGCAATGCTCGATACTTGTCCGCGCGGAAGGCAAAATCCGGGTGCGACTTAATCGCGTGACGATCGTTGAGCCGCCATTCCCAAAGGAGACGAATGATGAGCAACGACACCGACGTGTCCGTCCTGAACGGCCTGATCAAGACGACCCTCGACAGCATGAAGGGCTATGAGGACGCGGCCAAGGACGCCGAGAGCACGCAGTATGCGACGATGTTCGCCGACTTCGCACGCGATCGTGCCCAGGTTGCGACGAACCTGCAGGCGCAGGTCCGCGCACTCGGCAGCGAGCCCGAGATGGATTCGAGCATGCTCGCCGCAGCGCATCGCACCTTCATGGACCTGAAGCAGGCGCTGACCGGCAAGGACGACAAGGCGATCATCCTCGAGGTCGAGCGTGGCGAGGACCACATCAAGGCCAAGTATGAGGACGCGATGAAGGACGGCCAGCTGTCGCCCGCGTCGCTCGACGCGGTCACCAAGGGCTATGCCTCGGTCCGTGAAGGCCATGACAAGATGAGCGCGCTCAAGCACAGCCTCACCTGATCCGAAGGGGCGACCGGTCTCGGCCGGTCGCCCTTTTTCCTGCGCGCTATCCTGCCGCCTTGCGCAGGATCCGCGACAGGTCCTCGACCGAATAGGGTTTGTGCAGCAGCTCGAACCCGTCGGTACCATCCTGCGCCAGCACGTTGCTGTAGCCCGACGTCAGCACCACCGGCAGTCCGGGATGCGACGCCCGGATCGCCTTGGCCAGATCGATGCCGTTCATGCCCGGCATCACGACATCCGAAAACACGATGTCGAAGCGCGACGCGTCCTCGCCCAGCACCGCCAGCGCCTCCTGCGCATCCGCCGCCCAGACCGTCACATAGCCGAGCTCGGCAAGCGACTGGGTCGTGAACGTGCCGACGTCCTTGTTGTCCTCGACGACAAGCACGCAGGTGCCATGGCCGTCCGCCAGCCCCTCCGGGACCGCCCCCGGCAGGTTCGCGGTGCGCTCCTCCGCGCGCGGCAGATAGAGCGTGAAGACCGTGCCGCAGCCGACTTCGCTCTCGACAATGATGTCGCCATCGGACTGTTTGGCAAAACCGAACACCTGGCTGAGCCCGAGGCCGGTGCCCTGCCCGACCCCCTTTGTCGTGAAGAACGGCTCGAAGATCCGCTCGAGCTTCTCGGGCGGGATGCCCGACCCGGTGTCGCGCATCGAGATCGCGACGAACTGCCCCTCGACCGCCGGATGCGAGCGCACCGCGGGGATCATCGTGGCGGTCCGCAGCGCGATGTCGATCCGTCCGGCGCCGTCCATCGCATCGCGGGCATTGACCGCCATGTTGACCAGGGCGGTGTCGAGCTGGCTCGGGTCGACATTGGTGAAGCAGGGCGTGTCGGGCACGTCGATCGCGATCGTGATGCGCGATCCGGTCAGCGTGCCGAGCATGTCGGCGATGCTGCCGAGACTCTGGCCGACATCGATCACCTCGGGCTGGAGCGCCTGCCGCCGCGCAAAGGCGAGCAACTGCCCGGTCAGCTTGGCGGCGCGATCGGCGGTGTCCGAGATCGCGTCGATATAACGCTCGCGCCGTTCGGGCGGGAGGTCGGGGCGTTTGAGCAGGTCGGTCGCCGACCGGATCACGGTGAGCAGGTTGTTGAAGTCGTGCGCGACACCACCGGTCAGCTGGCCCACCGCCTCCATCTTCTGCGACTGGCGCAGCGCATCCTCGGCGGTCTGCAACTCGCTCGTCCGCGCGATCACTTGCTGCTCGAGCGATGCGGCGAGCGCGGCGAGCGCCTGTTCGGTGCGACGGCGCTCGGTAGCGATGCGGGTCCGATCCGCGACCTCGCGCGCGAACGCGACCTCGTCCGCGCGCCAGTGCCGCGCCCAGCCGCTGGCGAGATACAGCATCGCCACGATCCGGCCATTTTCGGTGATCGGCATGTTGATGATCGCACGGGCCTGCACCGCCTCGAGCGCAGCACTCGTCGCGTAGGTCCGCGGGTCGGCACGCGCATCGGTCACGCAGACCTCCTCGCCGCGCTTGAGGTCGTCGATATAGGTGCCGAAGTCGCGCAGCCTGAACGTTCCCGAAAGCTGGTCGACCCCCGGCGCGGTCCAGTCGCTGTGCACCGTCACGGTCTCGGCGTCCGGATCGATCTCGCCATAGCCGGTCCGGCTGAGGTCGATCGTCCGGCCGATGATCTGGACGGCCTGGTAGGAGATGTCGTCGGGGCAGTCGGTGTCGCGGAACATGTCGCCAAGCTCGACCAGCGCCGCGCGCATCATCTCGCCGCGGCGCTGGTCGGTGATGTCGGTCGACACGCCGGCGATGCGCAGCGCCTCGCCCGTGGCGGAATAAAAGGGCTGTCCGCGCGATCCGATCCACCGCAATTCGCCGTCCTGGCGGTAGATGCGGTAGACGACCTCGTAATCGGTCCCCTCCTCGACGCAGCGCCGGACCTCGGCGACGCTCAGCGCGCGATCGTCGGGATGGATCGCGGCCAGCCGGTCGTCATAGGAAAACGGCGCGTCCGTAGGCCGGCCGAAGATCTCCTTGCAGGTATCCGATGCGGTCAGCCGCTTCGTCGCGATCTCGAGGCTCCAGGTCCCGAACCGCGCCGCCTTGAGCGTGAAGGCGAGCTCGCGCTCATGCTCCTGCTGCTGCCGCAACCGGTCGGTCAGTTCCGCCATCAGCGAGGCGTTGCTGCTCTCGAGTCCCTTAAGCCGCTCACGCTCGAGCGTCACGTCGACCTGGCTGGCGAAGAAATAGGCGAGCACGCCGTGCGTGTCGAAGACCGGCGCCATCAGCAGCCGGTTCCAGAACGTCTCACCGTCCCTGCGGTGGTTCTGGATCTCGATCTCGATCGATTCGACCCGGCGGACCGCGTCGCGGATCCGGTCGATCGTCGCGAGATCGGTTTCCGGCCCCTGGAGGAACCGGCAGTTGCGCCCGAGTATGTCCTCGCGCGGATAGCCGGTGAGCCGGCAGAACGCGTCGTTGGTGAACACGATCGGATTGTCGGGCAGGCGCGGATCGGTGATGATCATCGGCATCCGCGTCGCCCGCACCGCCGCGACGAACGGGTCGGTGCCAAGGTCCTGCCCGATCAGCTCGGCGGCGATTCGCTCGGCGTCGGCCGTCAACGGACGAGCGCCGGGGTCGGCGCGGTCGGGTGTATCGTTCAAGACCGTCTACTCGCCCTTTGCACTAAGTCGCTGATATCTAGGCTACGCGCAAAGACACCGCAACGCCGGGCTGGCGTGACGAATAATCGAGATCAATATGCGACGAAGGGCGGCCGCGTGGTGCGGCCGCCCCTCCCCTCATCAGCGCACCGAACCGCGGCGCACCATGTTGACGATCGCGAGCAGGATCACCGCACCGACCAGCGAGATCAGGATCGACTGGATGTTGAGCGCGCCGTCCATGATCGAGGCGCCACCGATGAGCGGCGTGATCAGGAAGCCTGCGAGCAACGCGCCGACGATGCCGACGACGATGTTGAGGAAAACGCCCTGCTGTGCGTCGGTCCGCATGATCATGCTGGCGACCCAGCCGATGAGTCCGCCGACGACGAGAAGGATGATGAGGTTCATGATGAGGCTCCTGTTGATACTTGTACAGGCTGCTCAACGGACCGGGTGCGGCTAACGTTCAGTTCCGCCACGCATAGTGCTTTGCGACATTGGTGCAGGGATACTAGTCCGGTTGGTAGGTCGGGTCTGACTGTGAAGGAACCGGTCGTGCGCTCCAGCGCTGAGGAGGCATGACCAGTACCCCCGGCAAGCCGCTGCACGCCCCCACCCTGCACCATCTCGAACAGCTCATGGCCGGATTGCTCGAAGGGGTGATCCTGATCGACCCGACGGGCGTGATCCTGAGCGCCAACCCCGCCGCGCTCAAGATGCACGGCGTCCGCGGCGTCGGCGACCTAGGTGCGACCGCGGACGATTATGCCGCGCGGTTCGCCCTGCGCTACCGCGACGGGCGCAAGGTGCCGCGGCGCGAATATCCGCTGCTCCGGCTGCTCGCGGGCGAGAGCTTCCCCGACCTGATCGTCGAGGTCACGCCGCGCGACGCGGACGAACCATGCTGGGTCCATCAGGTCCGTGACATCGTCATGGACGAGGATGGCGGCGAGCCCGACTGCCTCGCGCTGGTGATCAGCGACGTGTCCGAGCGGTTCGACGCGGAGGACCGGTTCGAGGCGATGTTCCATGCCAATCCCGCCCCCGCGCTGATCATCCGCATCGCCGACCAGCGTTTCGTCCTGGTCAATCAGGGGTTTCTCGACCTGTCGGGCTATGACCGCGACGCGATCATCGGCAAGACGCTGTTCGATTTCGACTTTCTTGCAGATGTCGAGCGCAAGGCGTTCGTCAAGGCGTGCGTGGCGCGCGGCGAGGTCGTGCCACAGCTCGAGGCGGAGCTGCCGCTCGCCGGCGGCGACACCACGCTGGTCATCCTGGCGGGGCAGCCGATCGAGGTCGGCAACCGCGACTGCCTGTTGTTCACCTTCGCCGACCTCGAACCGCGGCGGCGCGCGGAACATGCGCTGAAGGCGAGCGAGCGGCATTTCGCCGCGGTGTTCGAGATGGCGCCGGTGGCAATGGTCGTGACCCAGACCGACGACAATCGCATCCTGCAGGTGAACGCGGCGTTCAAGACGCTGACCGGCTATGACGATCGCGCGGTGGTCGGCCGGGTCGCCGACGATCTTCAATTGTGGAACGATGCGGGCCAGCGCGAGCAGCTGGAAACCGAGATCCGCGCGCAGGGCGGGTTCCGCGGACAGGACGTCCGCCTGCTCCACAAGAATGGCGAGGCGCTCGACTGTCTCGCCTCCGCCGAAAACATGCGGATCGACGGCGATGCCTGCGTGCTCTGGCTCTATCAGGATATTACCGCGCGGCGGCGCGGCGAGCTCGAGCTGGTCGAGGCGATCGAGGCGGTGATGAAGGACGCCAACTGGCTCGGCCGGTCGATCATGGACAAGCTGGCGACGCTGCGGAACCCGCGCCCCGGCGCCGCCTCGGACGCGCCGCTGCTCGATCTCAGCAAGCGCGAGCGCGAGGTGCTCGAGCTGATCTGCCAGGATCTCGACGATGCCGCGATCGCCGAGCGGCTCGAACTGTCACGCAACACCGTGCGCAACCATGTCGCGCGGCTTTATGCCAAGATCGGCGTCAACCGGCGCAGCGCCGCGGTGGTCTGGGCGCATGAACGCGGGGTCGGCGCCTGAGACGGCGCGCGCCGCCCCGAAGGGCGGCGCGGCCGGTGGTCAGGCGGACTGCGGAATGATGCTGATCATCGCGTCCTCGCTCGGCTCCTTGGCGGGCTTGAGCTTGAGCGCCTGATCCGCGGTCACATGCCGCGTGCGCGTCGCCGGCTCGAGCGTCACGGTCTCGCCCGTCTCGAGCGACCGCTCGACCGCTGCCAGCACGCGCATGTCGAACAGGCCCTCCTGCCCATCGGCTTCGGGATGACGGTCGTTGAGGATGCAGTCGGAGAAATACTGCGTCTCGTTGCCGAACTGCTCGACCGGATCGAAGGCGTGCGTCTTCTCCTTGCCGTCCGCGGTGCGCTCGACATAGGTGATGCTCGTCGTCGGGCCGAACATGAAGGCGGGCGCGGCGTGGATGCTCGCCTTGGTGCCGACCAGCTCGAACCCCTCGGACGAGGCGGTCGCATAGCTGACGGTGAACTGCGCGATGCGGTCGTCGGCGAACTTCAGCGTCACCGCGACGGTGTCGTGAAAGTTGAAGCCGCGACCCGGCGTCTTCGTCCCGACCGCATGCACCGCGATCGGCTCCTGCCCGAACAGGTTGCGCACCGCGTTCAGCGGATAGGTGCCCATGTCGGGGACGGGCCCGCCCCAATAGCCGTTATGCCCGCGCGAATTCTCCTCGCGGACATTCTGCATGAAGGTCGACGAGAAGGCGCGCAGGTCGCCGAACTCGCCCGCCCGCGCGCGTGTGATCATCTCGACCGTGCCGGGTTCGTGATGCAGCCGGTAGGCGATCATCAGCTTGGCGCCGCCCTTCTTCTCGGCGGCGATGATTTGCTCGGCCTCCGCGACGCTCGACGCCATCGGCTTTTCGAGCAGGACATGGATGCCCGCCTGGAGCGCGGGGACGGCATATTGCATGTGCAGGAAATTGGGCGTCGCGATATAGACCGCGTCGATCTCGCCCGAGGCCAGCAGCTCGCCATATTGCTCGTAGGAATAGGCCTTGAGCTTGTAGAGCTTGGCCAGCTTGTCCGCCTTGACCGGGTCGCCGGTGACCAGTGCGGTCATTTCCGAATTATTGGTCCGCGCGATCCCCGGCATGAACGCCTGCTGCGAAATCTGCCCGCCGCCGACGACGGCGTAGCGCACCTTCTTGGTAAGTCCGAACATGACAGTCTCCGTGGTTCAGGAAGGATGGAATGAGGCTGGCAACTCCGCGCGACGCGGTTTTGTTGCACTGCACCCTGCGCGACGAAGCTGGCGGGCGAGGTCGTTACGGACGCGCGCGGATTATATGCCTGCGGTCTTGGGCGAACCGCCAGCGCGCGCGTTATCCTGTCGGCCATTTGCGGTCAGAGGACTGATAGTGCTGAAGTTTCTAGTGGCCGAAAGCGAAACACCCGAACAGCGCGACGCCCGCCGCGAGCATGCGGGAAAGAGCTCGGGCGAGACCTATGCGGCGACGCTCGAACAGCTCAGGCCCGATGCGCAGATCACGATCGTCGCACCCGCAGACGACGACGCGCGCGTGCTCGCGGCTGCCGAGATCGGCGATTTCGACGCGGTGTTCGTCACCGGCTCGCCGCTCCACGTCTATGACGACTCGCCCGAGGTGCAGCGCCAGCTCGCCTTCATGCGTGCGGTGTTCGCCTCGGGGACGCCGTCTTTCGGTTCCTGCGCGGGACTGCAGCTCGCGGTCGCCGCAGCGGGGGGCACGGTCCGCAAGATGCCGCAGACGATGGAGGCCGGGATCGCGCGCCGGATCACGCGGACGCAGGCGGGGCGCGATCACCCGCTGCTCGCCGGCCGCACGGAGAGCTGGGACGCACCCGCGATCCACGGCGACGAGGTCGAGCGGCTGCCGGACGATGCGACATTGCTCGCGAGCAACGCGGTCACCGCGATCCAGGCGGCCGAGATCCGGCATGACGGCGGGATTTTCTGGGGCGTGCAATATCACCCCGAACTGGCCCCGCGCGAAATCGCGATCGCGCTCCGCCGCCAGGCCGGCAGCCTGATCGAGGCGGGGCTCGCCGAGCGCGAGGCCGATGTCGAACAGCGCGCGGCCCAGCTCGATGCGCTGCACGACGATCCCGACCGCCGGTCGCTGCTCTGGCTGCTCGGCGTCGGCGACGATTTCGCGCAGGAGGCGGGTCGGCGGCTCGAACTCACCAATTTCCTGACGCATCTGGTCGAGCGGGGCGACTGACCCCTGCCCTTGCATTCTCACGCCGCGCCCACATCTGCCGTAGCGTAAGCAGCGCGATCTCCGGGGGGATCGTGCGCCGAACGGGGAATGGGGCGGATGTACGATCAACTGGCCGAGAGCGTCATGCTCGAAAGCGACAATGGCGATGTGCGGGCGATCCTCGAAAAGGTCGCGGCGCTGACCGGCATGGGGTTCGTCGCGGTCGCGCGCGTCACCGATACGCGCTGGATCGCCTGCCAGGTGCTCGACCAGATCGATTTCGGCATGTCGCCGGGCGACGAGCTGCGGATCTCGACGACGATCTGCGACGACATCCGCCAGTCGGGCAAGGCCGTCGTCATCGACGACGTGTCGACGAATGATCGCTGGCTGACGCACCCCGCGCCGTCGCTTTATGGCTTCAAGAGCTATGTCTCCTTCCCGATCCCGCTAGCCGACGGGTCGTTCTACGGTACGCTGTGCGCGATCGATCCGCGCCCGCGCCAGTTGAGCGGGCGCGAGACCGCCGCGGCGCTGGCGGGGTTCGCGGCGGAAGTCGGCGCGGTGCTGTCGCGGAACGTGCCCGCGGGCTGAGCGGGCCGGATCACCGAAGACCGAGCCAGTGTCGCGCCGCCGTCCAGTCGCGCAGCACCAGCCGCTCGACGACCAGCACCAGCAGCATCGACGCGCCGAACAGCGGCAAAGCCAGACCGAGCAGGATCAGCAGCGCCACGAACCCCGCCGCGACGCGCGGTCGCGGCCGCGCGGGTGGTGCGCCGAGCGTGTCGGCGGGCCGACGCCGCCACCACAGCACGACGCTGCTGACCGACACCAGCGCCAGCCCGATCGCGGTCAGCAGCCCGAGCAGCTGGTTCGCCCAGCCGAACAGCTGTCCCTCGTGCGCGGCGACGCCGTAACCGACGATCCGGTCGATCAGCCGGCGTTGCGCGAAGTCCTTGCGTGTCAGGATCGCGCCGGTCGCACCGTCGAGCGTCAGGTCGGTGCGCAGCGGCCGGTTCGCGGCATCGGACTTGGCGGTCCAGGGCTGGCCCGCGCCCGCCGGCGGCGCGATCAGGACCGGCGGCGCGAGCGCGAGCGGGCGCAGGGTCGCGATCAGCCGGTCAAGCGGCACGTCCGAGACCGCGGGATGCGCCATCGTCATCCCGCCATGTTCGGCATGCGCGCCCACCATCGCGCGGGTGCCGGCATCGGCGGCACCGCGCGCGCGAAGTTCCGCGGCCTGCCCCGCCGACCAGTCCTGCCTGACCACCCGCCCCTCGGCCACCGTCCGGATCGCCTTCAGGTAACTCCCCCAGCTCGCGGCCCAGGGCAGGCCCGATATGAGCAATGCGAGCGCGAAGACCGATACCCAGAGCCCGGTGACGCCGTGCAGGTCGCGCCAGAACCGCCGCCCGCCCGCGCGCAACCGCGGATAGACCACCCCCGCCAGCCCGCTGCCGCGCGGCCACCACAGGACCAGCCCCGACAGGATCATGACGATCGCCCAGGAAGCGGCGAGCTCGACCAGATAAGAGCCGGGCGTGCCGATCAGCAACTCACCGTGGAGCCGGAAGATGATCCGCATCAGCCGGCTGTCCTCGTCGACGCTGTGGAGGATCGCGAGCGTGTTCGGATGGACATAGACGCGCGTCTCGGTGGTGCCGGCGCCGACGATCACCTGCACCGCCTCGTCGGGCCGCTCGGGCAACTGATAGCGGTGGAGCACCGATCCCGGCACCGCGCGCACCGCCGCATCGGCCTGTCGCGCCGCCGAGGCGCGCGCGCCGTCCAGCGGGAGATGCGTATAGGGGCGATCGATCAGCGCCTCGATCTGCGGGCGGAACAGGTAGATCGAGCCGGTGACCGACAGCCACAGCACGAACGGAAGGCAGAACAGCCCGGCATAGAAATGCCAGCGCCAGATCGTCGGATAGCCCGGCCAGCCACGGCCGGGGCCGGGTCCGCCTGGAGAGGCCGGGGCGGCGGCGGGAGCGGACGCACGCATCAGAACCGCGCCTTCACGCCGGCATAGACGGTGCGCGGGACACCGGCATAGATCGACCCGGTCGCCGTCCGCAGCACCGCTTCCGGATTCTGCTGACCGGTCGTCGCGTTCAGGCTGTTCGCGATCACCGAGGCCGAGCCGACATAGGTCGTGTCGAACAGGTTCTGCACCGAGGCGAACAGCCGCAGCCGCGACCACACCCCCTCCCCCCTTGGTGGATCATAATGGAGGTTGAGATTGGCGAGCGTATAGCCCGCCACGCTCAGCAAATTGCCATTGTCGATCGCATAGCGATCGCGGTGGGTCAGCTCGACGAACCCGCCCAGCCCCGCCACCGCGCCACCCGGCTGGTCATAGCCGAACCGGACGTTGACGAAGGTCGGGATGACCCCGGGGATGCGGTTACCTGCGCGGTCGAACGTCGCCGACACCGCGCCCGACGTCAGCCGCTCGACGAATTCGGTATAGTGATGGTCGTTATAGCTGTAGCTCGCATCGATCCGCGCGCCTGGCAGCAGCGCGGGCAGCGGCGTCCAGCTGAGCCCGAGCTCGACGCCGCGGTGGACCGAGCGCGGCGCGTTGGTGGTATAGGCGAGCAAATTGACGCCCGCCGACTGGCTGACCTGTTCGTTGCGGAACCATTCGTAATAGCCCGTCACCTCGGCCTTCAGATTGGTCCCGAGCGCGACTTCGACGCCGAGGTCGATACCGGTGTTTCGCTGGGTCTTCAGCGTCACGTTGTTGCCCGGCACCCCCGCCGCGGTCACGAACAGCGCGCCGGCCTGCGGGATGCCATAGCCGGTGCCGACGCGCGCATGCAGGCGGACCGCGTCGATCGCCTGCCAGACGAGCGAGGCCTCGGGGGCGACGTTCCAGAAATGGCGCTCGGCGGGGATCACGCTCAGCACCGGGTTCGCGCCGAGCGGATAGGCATAGCCGGTCTGCGTCACGCCGATGATCGATCGCTCCGCGCCGATGCCGGCGATGAACTGGAGCCGCGACGTCAGGCTCAGCTCCTCGCGGGCGCGCGCGCCCATGTTGCGGACGTCGCCGAACACCGTCTGGGTCGGCGCGCCGATCCCGTCGCGGCCCGCGGGCGTCTTGTTAAAGCTGTAGCTCTGGTTATCGAGGTAATTGTAGAAGACGCCGACAAAGCTCGTCGCCGCCATTCCGAACAGCGTGCCGCGGTGCGTGACGTCGCTGGTGATGTTGTAGCTGTCGAGCGTCCCCTTGAACGGCGTCGCGCTGGTCGGCTGGTTGACGACGCGGCTGTCGAACGTCGCCTGGGTCCGCCACGTCGCGGTCGTGCTCAGGTCATGTTCGTAGCGGGTGCCGACGATCGTCCGGCGATCGTTGCGCGCAAGATCTGCCTCGGCCGCGGTCTGCGCGATCCGCGCGCCGTTGACGCCGTTGGCGAGCACCGAGATCGTCCCGCAGCCCGGCGCCGCGCCGACCCGCGTCGCGCAGCCGCGCTGATAGGGATTGGCGCGATACTGGTCGAGCGAGAGCCGCGTCGACAGCGCGAATTCGCCCTCGTTGTAGATGATCTTCGCGGTCAGCCGGTCGCGGTCCGAAATGGCATAGGTCGCCAGCGCGTTGATCGTCCCGGTCTCATACCCCGTATGCCCGGTCGACCCGTTCGCGCGGACGAAGCTGCCGAACAGCACATAGTCGAAATCCGCGCCGGCATCGCCGATCGTCGCATAGACATTGGCATAGCCGTCGCTGCCCGTGTCGATGCCGATCTCGGCGCCGTCGATGTCGCGACCGCGTCGGGTGCGGAAATTGACCGCGCCGCCGATCGCGTAATTGCCATAAAGTGCGGAGGACGGCCCGCGGACCACGTCGACCGCGCCGTAAGCATGCGGATCGGTCAGGTCGAACCGCGCCAGCCCGTCGGGCTGGGTGACGGGGAAGTCATCCTCGAACACCTGGATGTTGCGCGCGCCGAAGCTGTTGCGCGCGTTCGAGCCGCGGATCGACACGCCGACGTCGCGCGGGCCGTTGCCCTGGATGACGACGACGCCGGGCGACAGCTTGACGATGTCGGCGATCGTCGTCGCGGGGGTGTTGCGGAACGCGGCGTCGTCGATCGTCGTGACGGTCTGCCCGGTCACGCGCGTCGTCAGCGACAATGCGTTGCCGGTGACGATGATGTCGTCACCGTCAATCGCCACGGCGGCGGTACGCCGCGGCGCCTCCGCCGGGCCGCTCGGTTCGTCGAGGCGGCGCAGTTCGGCATCGATCGCGGCACGATCGCGCAGCAGCGCCGCACGCCGGGCTGCGATATCGGCATTCTGGGCGGCAGGGAGAGGCGCAGCCGCGATCGGCGCGGCACAGGCGATCGCGGAGATCGCCGCCATGAGATGGCATCGGGACATGGGAATTCCTGGTCGGACGCGGCCGGGTCCCGTCGGGACCGGGTCATGTAGGGGTCGCGGGCAGCCGCCCCCCGCCCGCACTTCGGCGGACAGGGTCGGCATCGCATCGGGTCACCGCGCGGCCCGTTCGGGGCGTCGCGCCGGCAACCGCTCAACCGCGGACCGGAGGACCTCGCAAGGGGGGACGCAGAAACTCGGGTGCGCGCGCGACGACCGGGGTCGCAACGCGGAAGACGGTGGCGACGACGAATGCGATCGCCAGCGCGAGCAGCACCGGATCGGCCGCGGCCAGCGCCGCCGTCGTCAGGCCGGAAAAGGCGCAGGGCATCTCGCGGCCCGCATGCTGAGTCTTGTCCGGGTCATGCGTCATCCCCGGCATCGCCGCGTGCGTCGTCTGCGACGTCGCCGTCGCGAGGGGGGAAGGCCCCGCCCCGGCACATAACTGGATCGTGAGCACGCCGTTCGTCACGACCGGCATGAACCCGCCCGGCACGAGGATCTTCATCGCCAGCGCGACCACGACCAGCCATGCGGCGAGCGCAGGATGATCGCGGAGCAGGCGGCGAAGCGGTGTCACGCGCCCGTCCTAGCGGGTCGGCGCGGATCTGTCGCCGGTCGTCGCGCGGGTCGGGCCATCCGCCTGTCCCGCCGCTGGACGCCCCGCTCCGCGCAGCTCGGCGATCCGCGGGCAGCCGCCGCCGGGCGGCGCATCGCCGGTCCAGCTGAGCCGGTAGCGGACGAGCAGCCCGTCATGATCGGACAGCTTCGGGCTGCCCGGCGCGCCGTCGAACATCGCGCGGACCGCGACCGGCACGATGCGGATGCGCGTACCCTGCGCAAAGAACTGGAGATCCTGCGTGTCGAGCCACGGCGCGTCGCCGTCCCAGGACAGTGATACCGCACAGGCTGCGCGCGCCTGGCAATATTCATGGACCAGACCGAACGGGTGATGCAGCCGGAAATCGTCGAACCGCGCGGGCGACCGGCGCATGTTGAAATCGCCGCCCAGGATCATCGGCCGCGAAGGGGTGCGGCGCGCGGCGAGAAACGCCTCGAGCTCGCGGGTCTGCGCGCGGTGCGCGGCGCGGTGCCGCGCGGGTGCGACCTTCGACGCCTTGCGCGCATTCATGTGCGTGTTGGCGATGTCTATTCCCTCGGGAACGCCGGGCACCGCGAGCGTCGCCAGCACCACGCCCTTGTTCGACAGACAGTCGAACCCCGCACAGGCCCGCCGCGAATAGGGATCGCGCGCGACGCCGGTGATCGCGAAGCGGCTGGCGATGACCAGTCCCGAGCTCATCAGCCGCACGCCCAGCTCGCCCTTCGCCAGCTTGGCACGCCCGGGCAGCCGGTCGTCCTGCGAATAGACGCTGCGCCTCGTCCGTGACGGTCCGCTCGCGAGCGACGGATAGCCGGTGGCGACCACCCCGCGCACCGCCGCGCGCGAGAAGACCTCCTGGAACAGCACCACGTCGGGCGCGGTCCCGGCCACGCGCAGATCGCGCAGGATCCGCCCGATCGCCGCGAGATCGCGCCCGCGCCCCGACCGCGCGGGCCATTGCAGCCCCTCGATATTATAGGTCAGCACGTCGATCGTCGTGCTGCGTTCGCCCGATGCCGCGATCTGGATCGCAGGCGGCCCGCCGCCCTCCCCGGCGTCGACGCCGCCACAGGGCAGCGTCCGGAACCGCGGCAAGCTGCCGCACCCTGCGAGGCCGAGCGTGAGCGCGACCCCCAGCAGGATGCGGCCTGGAATCACCTACCAGCTCAGCCCGGCGCGGGCGTAGAGATAGCGGCCGTTGAAGCCGAACGGCGAGTAATAGGGGAAGCCGATCACGCCGGTCGTGTTGTTCGCCGTGACGGTCGCATCGGGATAGACGTCGAACAGGTTGCTGACGCCCAGCCCGAGCTGCGCGCCCTTGGTCGCCTGATAGCGAAGCTCGACATCGGTGATGACGTGCTTGCCGCTGTGCACGTCCGCGGCGGGCGTCGTCCCCGGCTGGTTGACGTCGCCATAATAGGTGACGCGGGCGAGCGCGCCGAGCTGGTCGAGCGACCAGTCGATCGAGCCGGTGACCTTCTCGCCCGGCGTGCCGTCCTCGAGCGTCAGGATCCGGCTGCGCGCGAACAGCGTCGGTGCAGGGTCGAGCGTCGAGGTCGAGGTCGGGACGCGCGTCACCTTGCCGTCGTTGATGTTGCCCGCCACCGTCAGGTCGAAATTGCCCGCCGCCACGGTCCGCACGCGGTAATGCGCGACCGCGTCGATGCCCTTGGTGGTCGAGGCGAGACCGTTGATGAAGAACCGCGCCGCGGTCGCGCCCGATCCGGCGAGCAGCGTGGCGATCTGCGCGTTGACCTCGGGGGACTGGGTCGCCGCGGTGGTGATGTTCTCCGACAGCCCGATCTGGTTGCGGATGTGGATGCGATAGGCGTCGACGGTCAGGTCGAACCCGCCGAACCGCAGCACCGTGCCGAGCGACAGGTTGGTCGATTTCTCGGGCTCGAGCGGCAGTCCGCCGAGCCGCGCCGCGACCGGGCTGACCGAGGGGAAGGTGCCCGTCTGGATCGGCGCGCCATTCTGGATCACGGTCGAGATCGACGTGAAATATTGCTGCTGCAACGCCGGCGCGCGGAAGCCGGTCGAGGCCGTTCCGCGCACCGCGATCCACGGCGCGACGTCATAGCGTGCGGAGATCTTGCCGGTCCCGGTCGAGCCGAAGTCGGAATAATCCTCGCCGCGCCCCGCCAGCCCGATCAGCAGCGCGTCGGTCACCTGCGCCTCGAGATCGAGATAGGCGCTGAAGTTGCGGCGATTGCGGTCGACGACATTGTCGGTCGAGAAGCCGCCAAACCCCTGCGCCCCCACCGCCGCGCCCGCGACCGCGCCCGTCACGGGCGTGGTGTAGGAGGCGCGTTCGCCCGCCTGGATCTCGAAACTCTCGCGCCGCGCCTCGAGCCCGAAGGCAACGTTGAGCCCCTGCAGCACGTCGAGCTTGCGGTTGACGTCGAGCCCGGCGACCAGCTGGCCATAGATCAGCGCGCCGTCCGAAAAGTCCTGCGGCGTCGCGGCGCCATAGGCATAGTTGGCGGAATTGAGCGTGCGGAACCCGATCTTGTTGCGGCCATAGCTGACGTTCAGGTCGACGCTCCAGTCCGCGACCTCGCCCTTGATCCCGACCGCCGAATTGATGTCGCGCGACTTGGTGTTGATCAGCGGCAGGAAGCCGTCGGGATAGCCGGCCAGCGCGGTCGTCGCGCTCGCCAACCGCGGGAAGGCCGCGCTGCGCGTGTCGCGGTCCTGATAGCCGAACCAGCCATAAAGGCCCCAGCTTCCCGTCAGCGTCGTGCCGGCATTGGCGAAGACGCTATATTGCTCGACCTGCGGATCGCCGAAGCGTCCGGTGACGCGGGTCGGGGTGACGCGCGGATCGAAATCGGCGCGGTTGGTCGCCTGGCGGTTCAGATATTCGCCCGACAGCGTCAGGAACCCGTCCTCGCCAAAGCCCAGCCCCTGCCAGCCCGAGACCGTCACGGCATGCTCGCCGGTCGTGCTGCGGCTGCCGCGCGCGGTATCGATGTCGGTGTTGTAGAAGCCGTAATTGACCGTCGCGCCGCCGCCCGAACGCGCTTCGCGCAGCCGCAGGTTGACGACGCCCGCGATCGCATCCGACCCATATTGCGCCGATGCACCGTCGCGCAGCACCTCGATCCGGTCGAGCGCGACGGTCGGGATCGTGTTCAGATCGACTGCCGCCGAGCCGCGGCCGACCGAACCGCCGATGTTGAGCAGCGCCGCGGTATGCCCGCGCACGCCGTTGATCAGCACCAGCGTCTGGTCGGGCGACAGGCCGCGCAGCGTCGCCGGGCGGATCGCATCGGTGCCGTCGACCGCGGACGCGCGCGGGAAGTCGATCGACGGGGCGATCGCCGACAGCGCGGCGCCGAGCTCGGTCGTGCCCTGGCGCTGGAGCGACGCGCCGCTCAGCACGTCGACCGGCGACACGCTGTCGAGCCGCGACCGGCCGACCGCGCGCGTCCCCGTGACGATGATCTCGTCCTGCGCGACCGGCGCTGCGCCGTCAGGCCCCGCCGCGGGGGGTGCATCCTGCACGGTCTCCGCAGGCGCGGGCGCGACCTGCGCGTCGGCTTGCGCGGCCACGAAAGCGAGAGTCGAGGCGGCCAGCGCCAGCGCGGTACGATAGGCAGTCATGTCGAAGTCCCTGTTGGCGATCGTTCTGTGACGATCTTTCGCGTGCACGAAGATGCACAACGCATTCACCCGGCCCGATAGGTCCCAAGCGACTGTGCGATAAGTGAAAAGAATGCGCGACCGGATGCGCGGGCTGCAACGGGGCATCGCGGCGGCGACATCGAACCGTCACCGTAACGACGCGGCCACGTCACGGATCTGGTTAATGGATCCCCCCGAGGCTGCGCGGTCGCGGCCAAGGGGACGCTTCATGACCTATCTCTCCACCTTGCTCACGGGCGTCGCCGCGGTCGCGCTCGGGATCGGCCTCGCGGTCACGGCACCCGCCGCCGCGCAGACCGCGGGCGACCCTGCATCGCTGCCGGTCGCGACGCCCGCCGCCGACGCGCCGCCGGGTGACGAGATCGTCGTGCTCGGCTTTGGCGAGAGCCGTCAGGTGCAGAGCGTGACCGCCGCCGATCTCTCGCGGCTGACGCCGGGGTCGAGCCCCTTGAAGGCGATCGAGAAGCTGCCGGGCGTCAATTTCCAGGCCGCCGATCCGTTCGGCGCCTATGAATGGGCGGTCCGTATCTCGCTGCGCGGGTTCAACCAGAACCAGCTCGGCTTCACGCTCGACGGCGTGCCGCTCGGCGACATGAGCTATGGCAACGTCAACGGCCTGCACATCAGCCGCGCGATCATTTCGGAAAACGTCGCGCGGACCGACGTGGCGCAGGGCGCAGGCGCGCTCGGCACCGCTTCGACCAGCAATCTGGGCGGTACGATCGAGTTCTTCAGCGACAAACCGCGCGACACGCTGAACGTCACCGGCGGCGGCACCTATGGTTCGAACGACACCTATCGCGGCTTCGCACGGATCGACAGCGGCGATCTCGGCGGCGGGCTGAAGGGCTATCTGAGCTACGGGTTTCTCACCACCGACAAGTGGAAGGGCGCGGGCGTCCAGCGCCAGCACCAGGCGAACGGCAAGATCGTCAAGGATCTGGGCAGCCTCGGCAGCCTGTCGGCGTTCCTCAACTTCTCCGACCGGCGCGAGCAGGATTATCAAGATCTGAGCTACGACATCATCCGCCGCCGGGGGCTGGGCAACGACAACATCGCCGACAATTATCCGCTCGCGCTGCAGATCGCAAAGGTCGCGCAGAACCAGGCGGCAGCAGCGGCCGGCGCGGCGCAGCCCTGGGCGGGCGTCGGCACCGCGTTTCCCGCCGGGATCGGCACGGTCGACGACGTCTATTTCGACGCCGCGGGCGTCCGTCGCGATTATCTGGGCGGGGTCACGTTCGACGCCAACCTCACCCCCGGGCTGACGCTCAGGACCACCGGCTATTATCACGACAACAAGGGCCAGGGATCGTGGATCACGCCCTATTCGCCGACGCCGGCCGGCGCCGCCAATGCCGATGGCACGCCGATCGCCGCCGCCAGCCCGCTCGGCTTCCGCACCACCGAATATGCGATCAAGCGCGGCGGCGCGCTCAGCAACCTCGCCTATGAAACGGGCGCGAACACGCTCGAACTCGGCGGCTGGTATGAAAGCAACACTTTCACCCAGGCGCGCCGCTTCTACAGCATGACCGATACCGCGACGCCGAACCGCGACGTGCTGAAGTTCCAGGACAATCCCTATGCGACGCAATGGGACGGCAAATACACCACCGACACGATCCAGTATCATGTCGGCGACACGCTCCGCCTCGCCGACGATCGGCTGACCCTCAACGCCGGGTGGAAGGGCTTCACCGTCACCAACCGTGCGATCATGCTGCCCGCGACGACCTCGCCGCTCGCGGTCGGGCGGATCTCCGCCAAGGACTGGTTCCAGCCCCAGGCCGGGCTGCTCTTCAAGCTCGCGCCAGGCACCGAGCTGTTCGCGGACTATAAGGAAAACGTCCGCGCCTATGTCTCGTCGGCGACGACCGGGCCGTTCTCGACCACGCAGGCCGGGTTCAACGCGATCCGCGACCGGCTGAAGCCCGAACGGTCGAAGACCGCGGAGGGCGGGCTGCGGTTCCGCCAGGGCCCGGTCCAGGCCTCGGCGGTCGGCTATTATATCGACTTCTCGAACCGGCTGCTGGGCTTTGCTAATGGCGCGGGGATCATCGGCAACCCGGCGACGCTCAACAATGTCGGCAGCGTCCGGACCTATGGCGCGGAGGTCGCGCTGACCTACCGCGTGTTCACGCCGCTGTCGCTGTTCGCGAGCTACTCGTACAACAACTCGCAATATGCCGACGACGTGCTCGACGCGCGCGGCGCCGTGCTGGTCGCGACCGACGGCAAGACCGCGGTCGACAGCCCCGAGCACATGGTCAAGGGCGAGATCGTGTTCGAACAGTCGGGCGTCACCGCACGCGTCGGCGCGGACTATATGAGCAAGCGCTACTTCACCTATCTGAACGACCAGTCGGTGCCGGGCCGCGTGCTCGTCGATGCCAGCATCGGCTACCGCTTCGAGGGGGACGGCCCGCTCCACGGCGTCTCGATCGAGGGCAGCGTCACCAACCTGACCGACAAGGGCTATATCTCGACGATCGGCTCGAACGGCTTCACCGCCAGCGGCGACAACCAGACGCTGCTGGCCGGCGCGCCGCGCCAGGTGTTCGTGTCGCTGAAGAAGGGGTTCTGACGCGCGGGCCGGATCGGGACGCTGACGCCCCGGTCCGGCACGCCCGCGTTCAGAACGCTGCGGACAGCCCCGCGAACGCGGTCACGCTGTCGCGGTCGTCGCGCAGCGCATAGCCCGCGACGCCCGCGCGCAGCGACAATGCGCCCGCGACCTGTCCGTCGACCCCCATCGCATAGCTCATGTAATTGCGATCGGCGCGTTCGACGCTGCTGGTGAAGCGGATCGGCGCGCCGGTCGGGGTCATCGTCAGGGTGCGGGGATCGTCGTCGAACTCGCGCTCATAGCCTGCCCGCACGAACACGCGGACCGGCTCCCCCGGCAGCGACCGCACGACCGCGCCGAACCGACCGGTCAGGCTCTCGATCTGCTGGCGACCGAACGCGGCCGCGGTCGACAGCCCGCCCGCCTCGGCATAGCCTGCCAGCCGCACCCGGTCATATTGCACCGCCAGATCGGGCCCGAAGGCGAGGCCGCCGGTGCGGACGAGGTCGAGCGCCCCCGTGATCCGGCCCGCGACATAATTGCCGTCGGTCTCGCCGTCATGCGTGCGGATCGTCGGCCCGAGCTGCACGCTGCGCCGGATCTGGCGATAGTCGATCTCGCCATAGGTCCCGTCCGCCAGCAGCCGGACCGGCCCCAGCTCGCCGCGCGCATAGCCGCTCGCGGACCAGGCGCGCGGCTTGTAGCGTCCCGCACCGTTCTGGAAATCGCCCGTCCCGTCCGAATAGGCACCCGCGATCCCGACGCCCGATGCCGCGCCGATCGCGAGGTCCGCACCCAGCGTCCCGCTGAAGCCCCGCTCGGTGATCCCCACGCGCTGCGCCGAATTGCCGCTCGCGTAATAATGATAGGCCGCTCCGCCGAACACCGACAGCGCGCGACCGTCACGCTGCGACCCGCCGCGTTCGGGCCCCTCGAGCAGGTCGCGTTGCGCGCGGAACATCGCCTGCGCCGCATAGCCGAGCCCGGCGATCTGCTCGGGCGCCTGGACGAGGCTGGCGATCGCCTGCCCCTGGATCCGCTGGGTGATGCCCGCGGGGTGGACGCTGTCGGCGAGGATATAGGTCTCGTTCGCATTGGGCGTGACCAGGGTCGCACGCGTGCAGGCGAGCGACGAGGGCACGGTGCAGGCGACCCCGGTGATGTTGGTGTAGCCATAGGTCGCCGGGCTCGTCACCAGTTCGTTGAACAGCCGGTCGGTATCGAAATACAGCGCGTTGACGTTCGCCGCCGCGAGCGCTGCCGCATAGGTCCGGTTGAACAAAGCGAGCCCCGCCGCGCCGCCGGTCTGCACCGCCATCGTCACGATCCGCTGCGCTCCCGCGGCCTGCAGCCGGCTGACCTGCGTGGCGAGCTGAGTCGCGGCGGTGGTCAGGATCTCCGGGTTCGCGCCGCCCCCGGCCAGGAACGCGAAATAGTCGTTGCCGCCGCCCTGCACATAGACGAGGTCGCGCGGCCCGAACGTGCCGCCCGCGCCGAGGAAGTTGGTGATCTGAGTCGTGATCGGAATCGACAGCGCGTTCGCCGCGGTCACGCGCGCGCCGCCGACCGCATAGTTGGTGCCGCCCTGGCCATAGACCGGGGTCAGCGGCAGCCCGAGCCGCGCCGCGAGCACTTCGGGCGCCACCGGATCGGGATTGGTCGTGAAGCTGCCCGCGTCGCGCGGCAACCGCGGGTCGAGCGTCAGATAATAGCCCCCGTCGGCCAGGCTGTCGCCGAACACGACCATGCGGTTGACCGGCGCGGCGGCGGCGGTCGCGCCACTCGCGGTCTGGGCTCGCGCGGGGGATGCGATCGCCAGGGTCGTGCCCAGCAGCGCCGCGACGGCGGACGTCGTTTTCATAGATCCTCTCCTGTGCGGCAAGGGGTCGTTGCCCCCTGCTCTGGCACTGTCGTGGATCTGTCACATTGTGACGTCAAGCCGTCTCGCGCAGGGTGTCAGCCGGCGAGCTGCGCGCGCGTCGTCGCGCCGACGCGCATCCCGGTCACGCTGACGACCAGCGTCTCCATCTGCGCCTCGACGAAGCCCGCGGCGAGGAACGCGCGGATCTCGGTCATCGGCAGCGCGAAACCGCGCCGCCACGCATAGACCGCCATCCGCCGCAGCGCCTCGAGCCGCGGATCGGCAAGCTGCGACCGGCTGCCCAGCCCGAACAGCCCGCCCATCGCGCGCGACACCGCACCGGGGCTGGCAAGACTGCGCAGCGTGTCGCGCTTGGCGAGCGCGATGACGCTCCATTCGAGCGCGGAAAAGCCTGCCGTCTCATCGGACGCGTCACCAGCGAGATCGACCACCAGATCGGCGGCCAGATCCGCGGCGAGGTTCGCGGCCGGATTTACTAATGCGGCGGCTGCGACCCGCGTGGTGTTGCGCGTGCCACAGGGTGCGGCGAAATGCGTATCGAGGTCGAGATAGGCCATGAATATCCCCTTTCGGATCGGGCAGCACCGGACCTGCGTCGATGGAGGGTCCATCGGCACGGCATGGGGCAGCGCGGGTGCGGTCGTGGTGACGGTGTCGTTCCGACGTCGGAGCAACCTTCGATACCGAGCGGTATACAAACCGATCGACCCGAACGTCAACCACCTTCTGTACCGGGCGGTAGTTTTTATGCGTCGGGGTTCCCCGCCGCCCCGCCGAGAGAAATCTACTGAGCGACATCAATTTCCCGGGTGGCCGACGACGAGCCGTCGCTGTGTTGCGACGAACCGCCCGGCGCCCGCCGGCTCCCCGCCAGACTGACGCGTTGAGACAGCATCTTTGGACAGGAGAACGGACATGTCGCAGTCCCCTACCGACCATACCGACGACGCGCCCCCGACGACCTGGAAGAAGGGCGATCCGATCGCCGCCGAGGGCCTGCCGACCACGACCGGGGACAGCATCGTCGGCCGTACGGTCACGATCAATCGCCCGGCAGCCGAGCTGTTCGCCTATTTCCGCGACTTCACCAACCTGCCGCGCTTCATGGAAAACGTCGTGTCGATCACCCCGATCGACGCCACGCGGTCGCACTGGGTGGTCAAGGCGCCCGCGGGCCGCACGGTCGAATGGGATGCGGTCGTGACCGACGAAACGCCCGACCGAATGATCGCCTGGACGTCCGAACCCGGCGCCGATGTCGCGAACAGCGGCCGGGTCGAGTTCCGCGACGCCGGCGCGCGCGGCACCGTCGTCACCGCGACGATCGTCTATGATCCGCCCGCCGGCATCGTCGGCAGGATCGTCGCCAAGATGTTCCAGCGCGAACCCGCGATCCAGGCGCGCCGCGACCTGCGCCGGTTCAAGCAACTGATGGAGACCGGCGAGATCGCGACCGGCTCCTTCACCCGCAAACAGCATGACGAGGAGTTCGCCTGATGCGCGCATTGGCATGGCATGGCCGCCACGACGTCCGCGTCGATACCGTCGACGACCCCGAGATCCTCAACCCGCGCGACTGCATCATCAAGGTGACGTCGACCGCGATCTGCGGCTCCGACCTGCATCTCTATGACGGCTATATCCCGACGATGCAGGCGGGCGACATTCTCGGCCACGAATTCATGGGCGAGGTCGTCGAGACCGGTCCCAAGTCGACGCTGAAGAAGGGCCAGCGCGTCGTCGTGCCGTTCACGATCGCGTGCGGCAGCTGCTATCACTGCGGCAAGCATCAATATTCCGCCTGCGACAACGGCCTGCCCGCGGACAATCAGGACATCGCGCAGGAGCTGTACGGCCAGCCGATGAGCGGGCTGTTCGGCTATAGCCACATGACCGGCGGCTATGCGGGCGGCCAGGCGGAATATGTCCGCGTGCCGTTCAGCGATGTCGGCCCGATCGTGATCCCCGACGGGATCGAGGACGACAAGGTGCTGTTCCTCTCCGACATCCTGCCGACCGGCTGGCAGGCGGCGGAGAATGCGCAGATCGAGCCCGGCGATACCGTCGCGGTCTGGGGCTGCGGCCCGGTCGGGCTGTTCGCGGTGCAGTCGGCGTTCCTGATGGGCGCCGAGCGCGTCATCGCGATCGACCATTTCCCCAAGCGGCTGGCACTCGCCAAGCGGTTCGGTGCGGAGACGATCAACTTCGAGGAAAGCGCGGTCTATGAGGCGCTGATGGCTATGACCGGCGGGATCGGTCCCGATGCGGTGATCGACAGCGTCGGACTGGAGGCGCACGGCTTCTTCGTCGACAACGTCATCGACCAGATCAAAAAGTCGACCTTCCTCGGCACCGACCGCGCGCATGCGATCCGCCAGGCCATCATCGCCTGCCGCAAGGGCGGCCGCGTCTCGATGCCCGCAGTCTATGGCGGGCTCGTCGACAAGTTCCCGCTCGGCGCCTTCATGGAGAAGGGGCTGACGCTCAAGACCGGCCAGACGCACGTCCAGCATTACATGCCCGCGCTGCTCAACGCGATCCTCGAAGAGAAGATCGACACGACCTTCCTCATCTCGCACCGGATGGATCTCGAGGAGGCGCCGCAGGGCTACAAGATGTTCCACGACGATCAGAACGAAGTGACCAAGGTCGTGCTCAAGCCCGGCTTCAACTGAGAGGATATCGACCCATGGCTACAGCATCACCACACGGCAAATTCGCCGTCATCACCGGCGCCTCGACGGGCATCGGCTTCGAACTCGCGACGATTGCGGCGCAGGACGGCTATGACATCCTCGTCGTCGCGGACGAGGCGCTGATCGAGGCGGCGGCAGCCGACTTCCGCCAGTTTGGCACCACTGTCACCGCGCTCGAGGCCGACCTGTCGACCACCGACGGCGTCGACGCGCTGCTTGCGGCGACCAACGGGCGCCAGATCGACATATTGTGCGCCAATGCCGGCCGCGGACTGGGACACGGTTTCCTCGACCAGAGCGTCGCCGACTGGCGCGCGGTGATCGACACCAACATCATGGGCACGCTGTATCTGGTACAGAAGGTGCTGCCCGCGATGGTCGCGCGCAACGACGGCAAGCTGCTCGTGACCGGGTCGGTCGCGGGCTATATCCCCGGCGCGTTCCAGGCGGTGTATAACGGGTCGAAGGCGTTCATCGACAGCTTCACCGAAGCGCTCCGCAACGAGATCAAGGATGCGGACGGCGTCACGCTGACCACGCTGATGCCGGGGCCGGTCGACACCGAATTCTTCGACCGCGCAGACATGAACGACACCGATGTCGGCACCGATCCCAACAAGCGCTCGCCTGCCGATGTCGCGCGCGACGGCTGGGACGCGCTGATGGCGGGCAAGGGCTCGGTGTTCTCGGGCTGGATGACCAAGCTGCAGGGCGTGATCGCCAATGTCGTCCCCGGCTCGGTCCTCGCCGAGCAGCATCGCAAGATGGCCGAACCCGGCAGCGCGAAGGACTGATCGCGCGTTGAGGCGACGCGGCGGGCTTCGGTCTGCCGC
This sequence comes from Sphingomonas aerolata, assembly GCF_023935825.1. Lineage (NCBI taxonomy): Bacteria > Pseudomonadati > Pseudomonadota > Alphaproteobacteria > Sphingomonadales > Sphingomonadaceae > Sphingomonas > Sphingomonas aerolata. The sequence goes on from NZ_CP098762.1 coordinate 2,913,016, forward strand.
GTCGTTTGCCACGATAAAGATCGGCATGGTAGGTCGGCTACTCAGACAGGAGCCCCTATCGTGCCCGATCAGCCGTCATCGTCCGATACCGTCCCCCCGCCGCTTCCCCTCGACGAGCAGCTCTGCTTTTCGCTCTACGCCGCGACAATCGCGATAAACCGCGCGTACAAGCCGATGCTCGACCAGCTCGGCATCACCTATCCGCAGTTCCTCGTGCTCCAGACGCTGCACGAGGCGGAGGATGGCCGGACGATCGGCGCGATCGCCGAACGGCTCGCGCTCGAACCCAGCACGATCACGCCGCTCGCCAAGCGGCTGGAGGCCGCGGGGCTGGTCACTCGGCTGCGCAACCCGGCAGACGAGCGGCAGATGCATGTCCGCCTCACCCCGGCGGGCCGGACCTGCTGGGCGGGTACGGGGTGCCTCGGGCCGATGATCGTCGACCGCAGCGGGATGACGCCCGACCGGCTGCGCGCGCTCAACGCCGAAGTCACTGCGCTGCGCCGCGCGCTGGGCGATCCGGATAGCGCAGGACGCTAGCTGGTGCCGCCGCCGGACCCGCCGACGTGCAATGCCGCCGATGCTTTCCCATATAGGTCAGGCACCTGACACGATCGGGGCACGAACGGAGACGAAGCATGGCAGGCGGCTGGACGCGCGATGGCGCGGTGCAGGATCAGATCGACGATACCGTGATGGATGCGGTGATGGCGGCGCGTGCGCGGATTCCGGTCGGCGAAAGCGAGGAACAGTGCATCGCCTGCGGCGACGACATTCCGGAAGGGCGACGCCAGGCCGTGCCGGGCGTACGGACATGCATCGCCTGCCAGAGCGGTCGCGATCGCCCCGCGGCATCGCTGTTCAACCGCCGCGGCAGCAAGGACAGCCAGCTTCGCTGATGCGGAGGGTGTTGGGGGATCGCGTGCCGCCTGGGTCGGCGCTAGAGGTGACGCCATGCTGACGACCACCGCGCTGCAACCGCTGGCCCACGACCTCGACGAGACTGCGCCCGATTTCGTCGTGATCGACGTCGAGACCGCCTGCGCGCGCGTCAGCAGCATCTGCCAGGTCGGGATCGTCGGCTTTCGGGGCGGTAACGAAGTCTTCGCCTATGAGACGCTGGTCGATCCGCGCGACGAGTTCCACGCGTTTAACACGCGGATCCACGGCATCGCCGCGCATCATGTCGTCGGCCAGCCGAGCTTTGCCGACATCCATGCGACGGTGACCGCGCATCTGTCGGGGCGAACGACGGTCGCACACTCCTATTTCGACAAGGGGGCGCTCGCCGCCGCGTGCCGCGTGCACGATCGCCCGGCGATCGAGACGACCTGGCTCGACAGCGTGCGCGTCGCCAAGCGCGCCTGGCCCGATCTGGCGAACCACAAGCTCGGGCAGCTCGCGCGCTATCTCGGGATCGAGCATCGCCACCATGACGCGCTGAGCGATGCGCGCGCCGCGGGCTGGGTGATCGTCAAGGCGATCGACCATACCGGGCTGACGCTCGCCGACTGGCTCGCCCCGCCGCGCGTCGCCGGCCCCGCCCCCGCCGCGGCGCTCGACGGGCCCCTGCGCGGCGAACGGATCGCGCTGCTCGGCCAGCCGCGCGACGGGCCGCTCGCACACCGGGTCGCCGCGCTCGGCGCGCGGGTGATGACCTCGGTCGGCGCGACCACGACGATCCTGCTCGTCGCCGGCCCCGACCCGCAGGCGCGCGCGTTGCGGACGCATCCCACCCGGTTGAAGGCGGAGGCCTATCGCCGCGACGGTGGCGCTATCCGGATCCTGGGCGAGGCCGACCTGGACGCGCTGCTTCACCGGGTCTGACGTCGGGACGTGCCGGGGATCGGGTAAAGCTTCCGACATCGGATGCGGCTGTTTGCCCGGCTCGGCCGTTGGGGGCGCGAACATCAGGAGTTTGACGATGAAGGCCATGACGCTGCGATCGCCCGCGGGGCTCGACATGCTGCAGAGCGAAGACCGTGCGGATCCGGGCGTGCCGGGCGCGGGAATGATCCGTGTCGCGCTGCACGGCAGTTCGCTCAACTACCATGATCTGGGCGTCGTCACCGGCCGGATGCCGACCGAGGACGGGCGCATCCCGCTGTCCGACGGCGCAGGCGTGGTCGAGAGCATCGGCGACGGCGTGACCGAATTCGCGGTCGGCGATCAGGTCGTGTCGTGCTTCTTCCCCGACTGGCAGACCGGCACGCCGACGATCGGGGATTTCTCGCGGACGCCCGGCGACGGCATCGACGGCTTCGCTCAGGCGCATGTCGTCCTGCCCGCGACCGCGTTCACGCACACGCCCAAGGGCTATGACGCGGTCGAGGCGGCGACGATCACCACCGCCGGGCTGACCGCGTGGCGCGCGCTCGTCGTCGACGGCAAGCTGAAGGCGGGCGACACCGTGCTGTTGCTCGGCACCGGCGGCGTCTCGATTTGGGCGTTGCAGATCGCCAAGGCGATGGGCGCGCGGGTCGCAATTACCTCGTCATCGGATGAGAAGCTCGACCGTGCGCGCGCGCTCGGCGCCGACTTCACGCTCAACTATCGCGACGAGTCCGACTGGGGGCGCAAGGTCGTCGACTGGACCGGCGGGCGCGGCGTCGATCATGTCGTCGAGGTCGGCGGCCCGGGCACGCTGGCGCAGTCGATCACCGCGGTCCGTGTCGGCGGGCACATCTCGCTGATCGGCGTGCTGACGGGTAACAGCGGCGAGGTCCCGACCGCCGCGCTGATGGGCAAGCAGGCGCGGCTCCAGGGCCTGATCGTCGGCAGTCGTCAGGAACAGCAGGAGTTCGTCCGCGCGATCGACGCGACCGGGATCAAGCCGGTGGTCGACCGCCGCTTCCCGCTCGACCAGCTTGCCGAGGCGTTCGCGCTGCAGCAGAGCGGCGCGCATTTCGGCAAGATCGGCATCGAATGGTAAGCGCAGCGACCGGGTAATTACCCCCGGCGCGGCGGGATCGCTGCCGCGCCGGTCAGCCGCGGCGGGCGGTAGTCGAGCGCGGCATGACCTGCGCTCGGATACCGGACCTTGGACGGCCGACCCTCCCCGCGCATCCGCCGATCCGCCTCGTCCCAGCCGGGCAGATCGGCGGTCTCGGTGGTCCAGTGAGCGATGCTCGCTTCGTCACACCAGTGCATCAGCTTCGGCATCGCCTTCAGATGCGAGCCGTCGGTAATATAGCGCTTCATGTCCGCGGCATCGCGCCAGACCGTCATCGTCCAGAAGGTCAGTGCACGGTCGCGCAGGATGGCCCCGGTGAGATACCCGTCGGCACGCCGCACCTGCGCAGTGGTCCTGAGCGCATCGAGCGCGAACAGCGGCAGGAACCGCAGCGCACGTAAGCGAAGCCGGGTGACGCTGACAAAGGCCATGCGCGACACCTACGCCTGCCCGCATCGCCCAGCAACTTCGCGATCGGCCTCCCGCGGCGGAGCGATGCGCGTGCTGGTTCGTTCGACCCGCATATCCCCCCTAAACTCTACCCAGGACACGAGATTATGAGCGATCCCCGCAGCAGCGCCCCCACGTCCTTTCCGAACGAACCGCAGCAGCCGAGCCCCGGTCTCGAGGTCGAGATGCGCAACAAGCCCGATCACGGCGAGGACAGCTATGTCGGCAAGGGGCTGCTGAAAGACCGCGTCGCGCTGATCACCGGCGGCGATTCGGGGATCGGTCGCGCGGTCGCGATCGCCTATGCGCGCGAAGGCGCCGACGTCGCGATCTCCTATCTCGCCGAGGAACAGGCCGATGCCGACGAGACCAAGGCCTGGGTCGAGAAGGCCGGCCGCCGCTGCATCCTGCTGCCCGGCGACATTCGCGACCGCGATCACTGCGCGGCTTTGGTCGAGCGGACCGTCGCGGATCTCGGCAAGCTCGACATCCTCGTCAACAACGCCGCCGCGCAGACGATGAACGAAACGCTCGACGATATCGACGACGACGAGATGCAGGATGCATTTTCCGCCAATGTCTTCGCGATGATCCGCCTGGCCAAGGCCGCGGTGCCGCACATGAAGCCGGGCGCCGCGATCGTGAATTCGACCAGCGTACAGGCGAAGATCGCGACCGAGAACATGATCGTCTATTCGACCACCAAGGGCGCGATCGCGAGCCTGACGATCGGGCTGTCCAACCTGCTCGCCCCCAAGGGCATCCGCGTCAACTGCGTCGCGCCCGGCCCCGTCTGGACGCCGATCCAGCCGATCGCCAAGGGCGGCGACGAGCTCGAGACGCTCGGCCAGAACACCCCGCTCGGCCGCGCGGGCCAGCCGGGCGAGCTCGCCCCGGCCTATGTCCTGCTCGCCTCGGACGAGGGCAGCTACATGTCGGGCGCGCTGCTGCCGGTGACGGGCGGCATGCCGATGCTGTGAGCGCCCGCCCCGCGCTGCACTTTGTCGGGTTTCGCGGCGACGAATACAGCGCCGCGCTACGCATCTTCGGCCCGCCGGATTTCATCCATATCGGATGGGACCGGTGGGCCCGGCAGGAGGTGATGCCGGGCGACATCGCCGTCTTCGCGCGCGGCACCGCCGACGACGAACCCTCTGTCTACAGCGTCCCCGATCTCCGCGAGCGCTGACGCTGCTCCCCCAATTTCTCCAGAACAAAGATCCTTCCATGTCAGACCCCAGCGTCACGACCGACTATTCCGCGCGCGATTCGCGGATCGCGATCAACACCTTCACGACGGTGCTGCGCCGACCGCAGGTCCCGCACGAGGTCTTCGCGACCTATTGGCGCGACGTCCACGGACCGCTCTGCTCGCGCATTCCCGGGCTCGGCTGGTACGTCCAGATGCATCTCGATCGCGCGCAGGACGCGCATCTCTGGCCGGCGATCGACGGGATCGCGCCGTTCGACGACTATGTGCTCGATGGCGGGGTCGAGATCGGCTTTGCCAGCGCCGCTGATCAGGAAATTTTCAACGCCGCCTGCCCGATCCTGTTCGCCGACGAACAGAACATGTTCGCCGCGACCGTCGCCTATGCGCTGCCGCAGGGATCGCGGACGCTGGTCGACCGGATCGCCAACCCGGTGCCCAATGGCGGGGAGAGCATCGATCGGCTCCACGTCCATTTCGGGATCGGCGACACCGATGCCGCCGGGTTTGCGGACTTCATGACGCAGTTCGCCGATACGCTCGCCGCCGACCCCGCGGTGCTGAAGCTGCGGCTGCATCTGCCCGAGCGCTACGACAATGCGGACCCCGCGCCGCCCGCGCCCGACGTCGCGCACACCGTGCCGCCCGAGCGTGAACAGGTCGCGATCCTCGAGCTGGCCTTCGAGACGCCGATGACGCGCCGCCGCTTCTTCGCCTCGGACCGCTTCACCGCCACGATCGACGGGCAGAAGGCGCATGTCGGCCATGTCGCGGCGTTCGCGGTCAGCGGCGTCTACACCTATGTCCGCGACGGCGAACTGACCGTCGCGGGCCTGCGCGGCAGCCGTCCCGCACAGCTGATCGAGCGGCTGGGCGCCGCCAACCAGGTACAGGACGACGTCCGCAAGCTGCTGCTGACCGGGGCGCTCTGACCCCGCTCATTTAGTGCGCGAGGAAGACGGGGATCGGGCTGCTGGTCAGCATGGTCCGCGTCACCCCGCCGAACAGCGCCTCGGTAAAGCGCAGATGCCCGAACCCGCCCATCACGACATAGCCGTACTGCCCGCTCGCGGCGGCGGCGAGCAGCTGTTTGGGCGCGCCGCCGGGCTGGACCTCGATCCGGCGAATGACGGGGTGGATGTCGTAGCGCGACAGATAGGTGGCGGCGTCCTCGATCGGCGACGCCATCGCCCCGTCGTCGACCGAGAACAGCGTGACCTGGTCCGCGAGCCTGAGCATCGGCACCGCCGCGCGCAGCGCCGCCGCGGCGCAGGGCGACCCGTCCCACGCGACCAGTGCAGTCGCCAGGTCGATCCCACGGGACTCGCCCGGCACCGCGAGCACCGGCTTGCCCGACTTGACGATCAGCTCGCTCGCGGTGCGGCGCATGTCGATCACCGACGGGTTGTCGAGCCGGCGGTTGAGGACGATGACGTCGGCGAGCGCCGCGGCGCGGACGATGCACGCCGCTGCCTCCCCGGTCGCATCGACCCAGTTCCACGCGACATCCTCGCGCGCGAACCGCGCCTCGAGCGTCACCTTGTTGGCGCGCTCGCGCGTCGTTTCGTCGGCCAGCACCGCCGCCATCGCATAGCCGGCCTCGCTATAGTCGTTGCCCAGGATCGGCGGAATATAGGTCACGTCGAGACAGGTGATATGCCCCGTCAGCGCCCGCCCGAGATCGAGCGCGACCTGGAGCCGGGCCTCCTGGCCCTCGTCGTCATGCGCCAGCACCAGAATGTTTTTCATCGGACGCCTTTCGGGTTGGATACGGCCCCGGTGCTAGGCCGTCCGGCGCGCACGCGTTATTGCGGTTTATACGGATCCGCCGCGGGGCGCGGGGTCGCTGGCCGCTCGGTGAATTCGCGCTCGACGATCGTGATGCGCGCGACCATCGCGACGAAGAACGCGGTCGACCAGCCGAGCAGGATCACGCCATTGGCGCCCTCGATCGCGCCGACGATCCGCCACGATTCCCCGAGCAGCACGTCGCCATACCCGATCGTCGTATAGGTCGCGGTCGAGAAATACAGCGCGGTGCCGAAATCGGTGAGCGCGCCCGTCCCGCTGTACAGCAGCGCATAGGCCCAGATCTCGATCCCGTGGACCACGAACAGCGCGGTCGCGGCGCCGACGATCCCGATCACGTCGTGCCAGCGCCGCCGCACGCCGGTCCTGCGCCCCTGCCGCCGGATCACCAGCAACAGCCCGGCCAGCCCGGCAAGATGGACCAGGATGGTGGCCAGCACCATGCCCGTCGCCACCGCGAGCTGGACGAAGAGGTTCATCGGCCGAGCGTAGGGCGGCCGCCTGCGCTTTCCCATGCGGGTATCTACCTAGGCCGGCCCCGGTGCCGGCGGGATGACCACTGTACGCCGATGGCCGCGCGGCGTAGAACCGGGCGACCGGGGAGACAGCAGATGACGGCACGACGCGATGGCGCACGGCGCTACAATTTGGGCGCGATCGCGTTCCACTGGATCATCGCAGCGCTGGTCTTCATCCAGCTCTATGTCGGCTGGACCTTTGCCGACATGCCGCGCGGCGACCTGCGCAGCGGCTGGTTCGACTGGCACAAGACGCTCGGCTTCACGATCCTGCTGCTCAGCATCGCCCGGCTGATCTGGCGGATCGCCAATCCGCCGCCGCCCTTCCCCGCTGCGCTCCAGACCTGGGAACGCGTGCTCGCCCGCGCCAACCACGCGCTGTTCTACATCATCCTGATCGGCCTGCCCGCGACCGGGTGGATGTATCTGTCGACGGGCAAGCCCGCGCTGACCAGCAGCACCACCTCGCTGATCGGCGGCTTGAGCTGGCCGTTCATCCCCGGTCTGCCGCGCGCTGCGCATGAGGGGTTCGAGGAGGCGCACGGCCTGCTCGTCTGGCTGACCTGTGCGCTGCTCGTCCTGCATGTCGGCGCCGCGCTGAAGCATCAGTTCGTCGACCGTATCGGCAACCGGATGCTGCCGTCGGGCGCGCGGGGCGACGCCTGACCGCCGCCCCGCCGCCTCAGCGACGCGGCATCCGCGCCGCGGTCGCCTCGATCTCGACAAGGTAATTGGGGCCTGCGAGCGCCGCGACCTGCACCGTCGACCGCGCGACCGTATTGGGGTTGTCCGCGCTCCCGAAGAACTGCTTGAAGCCGTCGTTCATGCCGGCAAAGTCCATCTTGCCGTCGCCGCGCTTCGGGTCGGCGGTGACGAACACCGTCAGCTTGTAGACATCGGCCATCGTATAGCCATGCTCAGCCAGGATCGCCTTGATCTTCGTGAAGATGCTGACCGTCTGCGTCCTGGTGTCGCCGAACGACTCGACGCCGGTGACCGGTTTCGACGGATCGATCGGCGCGGCGAGCTGCCCCGACAGCACCAGCGTTTCCGCGCCCGCGGGGATCGTCACGCTCTGCAGGATCAGCGACGGCCCCGGCCCCGGATTGGCGTGGCGGACGATCTGCGCGGAGGCCGAAGTCGCGAGCATCGCCGCCGCCGCTAGGCCTAGACCGGCACGGGTCAATGTACGCGAGACGCGGTTCACGATCGGTCGCACTGGCATGGTCGTCTCTCCCAAAAATTCGGTGGTCCCGCGCGTCAGGACGCGTCGGATGTGTGAAGCGCCTTGCTCATCGGCACGAACGGAACCGCGATCCCGTCCGCGTCGACGGTGATTCCGGGCTCCGCGACGAAGCCGTGGCTTTCGTAGAAGGGGACCCCCGACAGCGTCGCCATCAGCGCAAGCTTGTCGAAGCCCGCCGCGCGCGCCGCCGCCTCGCTCGCCGCCATGATCGCCGATCCCACCCCGCGCCGCGCAAAGCCCGGGGCGGTGAACATCGCGCGAATCCGCGCCGCATCCTGCCCCGGTACCAGCAGCGCGGCGGACCGGTCGGCATAGCGATCGCCGCCGAACAAAGTGGCGAAGCGGCTCCACCCCCCGCACCCCGCCAGCGCGCCGTCGATCTCCGCGACCAGATAACTGCCGTCGTCGACCAGATCGGTGTCGACCCCGAAGATCGTCCGGATCGCACTCGCCAGCGCATCGGGGGCGTAGAAGCCCTGCCCCAACGTCGCCGCCGACGTCGCGATCAGCTGCTCCAGCGCGGGGACATCCTCGCGCCGTGCCGCCCGGATCGTCACCCCGCCCGTCGTCGTGCCGCTCATTATCATGCCGATCACGCCGCCACCCGGTCCGGCCGCGCACCCAGATCGGCACGCTGAAGCCCCGCGATCGCGGCGATCGCGTGATGCGCGGACTGGACCGCGCCCTCCTGCCATCCCGGCGTCTGGCTCAGCGCGGCGCTGGCAAAGACGGTGCGGCCCGCGGGCTGGCACAACAGACGATAGCCTTCGGTATCGATATCACCCTCCTGATGTCCCGCCATCCCAACGAACCAGTTCGGCCATGGCCCCAGGCTGTACGGGATCTTGTTCCAGTTGACCGCGACGCCGTTGATCAGGTCCTTGCCATGCCCCGGGTGCAGCCGCTCGACCGCCGCGCGCGCCCGCTCGACCTGGTCGGCGATCGGCAGCTTCGCAAAGCCTTCCGCCCGCTCGCCCGAGGTATAGCAGGCCAGCAGCATCCCGCGCGGACTGAACAGCCCCGCGCTCGGATACCAGATCAGCGACGTCTCGCCGCCGACGAACGAGATGCCGCCATAGATCTGGTCCTGTTCCCAGAAGCGCGGCGAATCGAATGCGACCTTGTTCGAATGGTCGTACACCACGCCCGCAATCGCCTGCGCGACGGGTTTCGCGAAGTCGCAATCGACCTTGGCGAGCACCGGGAAGGGAATCGTGCAGACCGAGAAATCGGCGCGCGCGATCCGGCCCGCGCCCGTCTTCGTATCGCGCCAGGCGATCTCGACGCCATCGGGGCGGTTACGGATCCGCGTCACGTCCGCGCCGCGCACTACCTTGCGGGTCAGCGCCCGCTCGAACCCCGCCGGGATCCGGTCCATCCCGCCGACCGGCTGGAACATTGTCGCCTGCATATAGACATTGTCCTCGAACAGCATCGCCGGCAGCTGTTCGTTGGCGAGCAGCCGGTCGAGCGGCATCGGCGCGGGCGGTCGCGCGAAGACGCCGACGCCTGCATCGGGAAACGCCTGGAACCCCGATCGCAACGTCCCTGCGAAATGCCCCGTCGCGTCGAGATCGCCGTACGTCTTGAGGAAGGGCAGCAGCGCCTGCTTGTCCGCCGCGCTCAGGCTCTGGTCGAGCGCGCCCTGGTTGACCGCCTTCATCAGCAGTTCGGCGACGTGCCCACGCGTGTCGTTGATCGCGGTGCGCATCCGCACCTTGTCGCCCTTCTGCCCCATCAGGAAGGCGCTGCGGCTCGAATTGATCTCGACCTCGAGCGGAACGCCGAGCTTGCCGCAATAGCCGAGGATGCGGTGGTGGAAGCTCGGCAGCCGCGCCGGCCCGGCATTGAAATAGGCGCCGTCGGAGAAGCGCGCGACCTGGTCCGCCTCGCCGTCCATCACGATCCGGTCGCCGTCGCGCACCGTCCAGTTGCGCCCGCCGACCCGGTCGCGCGCCTCGAGCACGGTGACGTCGAACCCCGCCTGCTGCAGTTCATAGGCGGCGACCAGCCCGGCGATCCCCGCCCCCAGCACGATCACCGACCGCCCCTTGCCAAAGCCGGCGGGCAGGTCGGGCATCGGCGCCGCCGCCGCGACATTGCCCGCGATACCCAGCGCCTCCATCGCCCCGAAGGTCGCGGCCGCGCCGCCCGCCATGCCGATATGCTGTAGGATCGATCGCCGCGTGATCATCTGTGAGTCCGCCCCGTTTGCGCGGCCTCGACCGCGCGTCCCCTGGAAAGTCGCTCACCTTCGCGTCGTCCGTCCTGTTGGCTCGGATCCGCGGCACACTCCCCCGGCGACCGGCGCGTTGCCCGCACCAGCTCGTTATCGTCCGTCCCTGCGTTTTGTTATGACCGCATGACACCCCAATTGAATCGATCGCGCAAGCAGTTTTTGTCCTGTTTCGCGCGCATCCCGGTGCTATTGTTACGTACAAGGAGATTGCTGTATTCCAATCCATCGCTCCGCCGCCGTGCGGTGCCGGTTAGTCCATCATGCACGGCGCAGGCCGGGGCAATCGGCCGAGCCCGCGGCAACCCGCACCCGCCATCCCGCGTTAAGCCCGCGCACATGATCAAGGTCGCCAGCTATAATATCCACAAGGGCATCGGTCTCGACCGCCGCCGGAACCCCGAACGCGTGGTCGAGGTGCTGCGCGAGATCGACGCCGACGTCATCGCGCTGCAGGAGGCGGATCGCCGGTTCGGCACCCGCGCCTGCGTGCTGCCCTATCACCTGCTCGAGGAGCATAGCGACTGGAAGCCGATCCCCGTCAGCCTCAGCGCGCTCAGCATGGGATGGCACGGCAATGTCGTACTGGTGCGCAAGTCGGCGGTGATCGTCGACAGCGAGGCGATCCACCTGCCCTCGCTCGAGCCGCGCGGCGCGGTGATGGCGGACGTGCGGACCACAGGCGGGATGATCCGCGTCGTCGGCATGCATCTCGATCTGTCGGGGCTGTGGCGACGGCGTCAGGCGGCGGCGGTGCTCGCGCATGTCGACGCCTGTGCGACCCGCCACCCTACCGTGCTGATGGGCGACCTCAACGAATGGAGCGCGGGCTCGGGCTGTCTGCGCGACTTCGGCCGCGACTTCGCGTTTGCCGATACCGGCGCGAGCTTCCATTCGCGCCGCGCGATCGCCCGGCTCGACCGGATCATGGCGTCGCGCGACCTGCGCATCGCCAGCTGCGGCGTGCACAGCAGCGCCGCCGCGCGCAAGGCGTCAGATCACCTGCCGATCTGGGCGACGCTGGAACCCGCATGATCCGGACCGGCGCCGTCAGCTATCATCATTGCCCGGTCGGGGGCTGAGCGGGTGCGCGAGAAGGAGCTTCGTCTCGCCCTGGTCTGCTATGGCGGGATCAGCCTGGCCGTCTACATGCACGGCATCACCAAGGAGATCTGGCATCTCGTCCGCGCCAGCCACGGTCATCATGCCGGTGGCGGCCGCGGGACCGGCAGCCAGGCGGTGTACCGCGACTTGCTCGACGAGATCGAGGCGCAGGGCGCGCTCAAGGTCCGCGTGCTCGCCGACATCATCGCCGGCGCCAGCGCGGGTGGCATCAACGGCATCTTCCTCGCCCAGGCGATCGCGACCGGGCAGAGCCTCGATCCGCTCACCGATCTCTGGCTGAGCTCGGCCGATGTCGAGGCGCTGATCGATCCCCATGCCGCGCCGCATTCGCGCTTCTCGAAGGCCTGGGCCCTGCCGCTCGCCTGGATGGCGGCGGGGCGCAGCGCGGACAAGGTCCAGACGCTCGACGACACGACGCGCGAGGAGGTGAAGGCCAAGCTGTCGCATTTCGTCCGCTCGCGCTGGTTCGAGCCCCCGTTCGGCGGTGCGACCTTTACCGGGCTGCTGCTCGACGCGTTCGACGCGATGGCCGCCAGCGAACGCGGGCCCCGCCTGTTGCCGCCGGGCCAGCCGCTCGACCTGTTCGTGACGGTGACCGATTTCACCGGCCATCCCGAACGGCTCAAACTCAATTCGCCGCCCGAGGTCGTCGAGACCGAGCACCGCGTCGTCGTCGACTTTTCCGATCACGGCACGCCGACCGACAGCCTGGCGGACATCCCCGAACTCGCCTTTGCCGCACGCGCGACCTCGAGCTTTCCGGGTGCGTTCCCGCCGTTCATGGTCGCCGAGCTCGACGGCGTGCTCGCCGATCGCAAGACGTCCTGGGCGTCGCGCGATGCCTTCCTCAAGCGCATCCTGCCCCGCCAGTCGGCGACCAACGGCGCGGATCAGGTCGTGCTGATCGACGGGTCGGTGCTCGCCAATGCGCCGTTCCGCCCCGCGATCGACGCGCTGAAGGAACGCCCGGCGCGCCGCCAGATCGACCGCCGCTTCGTCTATATCGATCCGTCGCCGGGGATGAAGTTCCGCCTCCCGCCACAGAACGGCACGCCGGGCTTCTTCCAGACGATCATCGGCGCGATCAGCGAATTGCCGCGCCAGCAGCCGATCCGCGACAATCTCGACGCGATCGCCGCGCGCTCGGCGCAGATCGACCGGATGCGCGCGATCATCGATGCGATCCGCCCCGATGTCGAGGCGGAGGTCGAGCAGCTGTTCGGGCACACGCTGTTCCTCAACAGCCCGACCGCGGCGCGGCTCGCCAACTGGCGTGCGCGTGCGCAAAAGGCCGCGGCGAGCAGCGCGGGTTATGGCTATGCCGCCTATGGCCATCTGAAGGTCGCAGGCGTGGTCGAGACGCTGACCTCGCTGCTGTTCCACGCCGGCGGCGAACCCGGGCCGCAGCGCTGGGACCGGATCCGCGCGGCGATCGCGACCGCGGTGACGCAGAGCGGCGCCGAGGAGATCGGCGCGGCGCATGGCGGCGGCGCGAGCCCCGCGACGATCGCGTTCCTGCGACGCTTCGATCTCGGCTTCCGGATCCGCCGGCTGCGCCTGATGGCACGCCGTCTGACGGTGCTCGAGGCCGAGGTCGAGGAGGTCGCACTCGCGCCGATCCGCGATGCGATCTACGCGTCGCTGTCGGACTATCTCGAATGCCAGCGGACCGATGCGCATGCCGCGCTGCGCCGCGAGGTCCGCACGCTGCGCGACGACGCGATGCCGCTGCTCGACGCGCTCGCCGCCTCGCTCGACCTCAACCGCCGCGACGCCGAGACCGATGTACGGCTCGCGGAGGCGTTCGTCGCGCTCGACCGGCCGGTGCGCCGCTCGATGCTGCTCGCCTATCTCGGATTCCCCTATTTCGACACCGCGACGCTGCCGCTGCTGCAGGGTGAGGGGCTCGACGAATTCGACCCGATCAAGGTCGACCGGATCGCCCCCGACGACGCGATCGCGATTCGCTCGGGCGGCGCGGAGGCGACGCTGAAAGGGATCCAGTTCAACAGCTTCGGTGCGTTCTTCAGCCGCGCCTACCGCGAGAACGACTATCTCTGGGGCCGGCTGCACGGTGCCGAACGGATGATCGACATCACCGTCTCGACGCTGCCCCCGTCGGTGCGGATGAAGCCCGGCCGCGTCGCCGCGATCAAGCGCGCGGCGTTCCTCGCCATTCTCGACGAGGAGGAGGAACGGCTGACCGCTGTGCCCGGCCTGTTCGCGGATCTGCGCCGCGAGATCGGCTAAAACGCACCGTCCGTGACCGCCGGCTTGGTCCGGAACAGGGTTAAGTTGGCGCAAGGCTGGCCAAAAGCGGACGGCGGCTTTACCCCCGGGCGGATGCAAGGGGATAAGTCATGCAGTTCCTGAAGATCCTGTTCTGGTGCCTGCTGGCGTTCATCGCCGCAGTCTTCACCATCGCCAACTGGGCGACCGTGCCGATCCGGCTCTGGGGCGGCCTGATCGCCGACGTGAATCTGCCAATGCTGTTGCTGGTCACGTTCCTGATCGGGTTCCTGCCGACCTTGCTCTACAATCTCGCGATGCGCTGGCGCCTGCGTCAGCGGCTCGCGACCGCGGAGCGGACGATCCTCGACCTGCGCGCCGCGCATGCCGTGCCGCCGGTGGGCTACCCTACCCCGTCCTATCCGACTCCGTCCTACCCTGAGGAACCGGCCGTCGCGTCCGCCATCCCGCCCGCCGCCGCGCCGACCGCGGTCCCGCCGGGAGTCGCATGATGAGCAGCCCGATCTATGTCGCGATCGACACCCCCGATCTGGCCCGCGCCAAGGCGATCGCCGGGCGCGTCCGCCACCATGTCGGCGGGATCAAGCTCGGCCTCGAATTCTTCTGCGCGCACGGCCAGCCCGGCGTGCATGCGATGGCCGAGTTCGACCTGCCGATCTTCCTCGATCTCAAGCTGCACGACATTCCCAATACCGTCGCCAAGGCGGTGCAGGCGCTCGGCGGGCTCGCCCCCGCGATCCTGACCGTTCATGCCAGCGGCGGTCGCGCGATGCTCGAGGATGCAAAGGCCGCCGCGCCGGTCGGGACCAAGGTCATCGCGGTGACGATGCTTACCAGCCTCGATGCGTCCGATCTTACCGCCACCGGGATCACCGGCAGCGCGCACGACCATGTCGCGCGGCTGACCGAACTGGCGCGCGACTCCGGGGTCGACGGCATCGTCTGCTCGGGCGCCGAAGTCGCCGCGGCCAAGGCGATCTGGCCCAAGGGGTTCTTCGTCGTGCCCGGTGTCCGCCTGCCCGACGGCCATGTCGGCGACCAGAAGCGCGTCGTCACCCCGCGCGCGGCACTCGACGCCGGCGCCTCGATCCTCGTGGTCGGTCGCCCGATCACCCAGGCAGAAGACCCCGACACCGCCGCCCGCGCGATCGCCGCGACGCTCTGACCCTCACCGTCCACCGTCATCCCGACGATCTACCCCCGTCATCCTGACAGAGAATGTGGGAATTCACAGGCCGCCGGGATATGAGGAACACCATGACTACCGCCAAGATCTGCGGCCTCTCGACCCCCGCGACGCTCGACGCCGCGATCCGGCACGGGGCGAGCCATGTCGGCTTCGTCTTCTTCCCCGCCTCGCCGCGCCACGTGACCTTCGACAAGGCCGCCGAACTCGCCGCGCGCGTGCCGGGCCATGTCGCCAGGGTCGGCGTGTTCGTGGATCCCGAGGACGAGATGCTCGAACAGGCGATTGCCTCCGCGGCGCTCGACGTGCTGCAGCTCCACAAGGTCACGCCCGCACGTGCCGCCGCGATCCGCGCGCGGTTCGGGATCGAGCTATGGGTCGCCGTCGCGGTGCGCACGCGCGGCGATCTCGACGCTGCGCACGCGTTCGTCGGTGTCGCCGATCGTATCCTCTACGACGCGAAAACCCCCGATTCGGCCGCGCTGCCCGGCGGGATGGGTCTGCGTTTCGACTGGGACCTGCTCGACGGGTTCCGGCATCCGCTGCGCTGGGCGCTGTCGGGCGGGCTCGACCCGGCGAATGTCGCCGAGGCGATCCGGCGCACCGGCGCGGAGCTGGTCGACGTGTCGTCGGGGGTGGAGAGCGAACCCGGCGTGAAGGACGACGCCAGGATCGCGGCGTTTCTGAAGGCGGTCGCAACCTGAACTGTTCACCCGCGAAGGCGGGTGCCCAGACTGGGTCCCCGCCTTCGCGGGGATACAGGGGCTTGGCGCATTGTAACGAGGTGCTAAAGCGCTCCGCATGAACGCTACCCCTGCTCCCAATTCCTACCGCGCCCAGCCCGACGAACGCGGCCATTTCGGCGATTTCGGCGGCCGTTACGTCGCCGAGACGCTGATGCCGCTCGTCCTCGAACTCGACGAGGCGTACCGCGCCGCCAAGGCCGACCCTGCGTTCAAGGCGCAGTTCGACGACCTGCTCGAACATTATGTCGGCCGCCCGAGCCCGCTCTATTACGCTGAACGGCTGACCGAAGCGCTGCGCGAATCCGCAGAACCCGGCATGGGCGCGCAGATCTGGTTCAAGCGCGACGAGCTGAACCACACCGGCGCGCACAAGATCAACAACTGCATCGGCCAGATCCTGCTCGCGATCCGGATGGGCAAGACGCGGATCATCGCCGAGACCGGCGCGGGCCAGCACGGCGTCGCGACCGCGACCGTCTGCGCGCGCTTCGGCCTGCCGTGCGTGATCTACATGGGCGCCAAGGACGTCGAACGTCAGGCGCCCAACGTGTTCCGCATGAAGCTGCTCGGCGCCGAGGTCCGCCCCGTCACCAGCGGCGCGCACACGCTGAAGGACGCGATGAACGAGGGGATGCGCGACTGGGTCGCCAACGTCCACGACACCTTCTACATCATCGGCACCGCCGCCGGCCCGCACCCCTATCCCGAGATGGTCCGCGATTTCCAGTCGGTGATCGGCACCGAGGCGCGCGCGCAGATGCTCGACCGCGTCGGCCGCCTGCCCGACCTGCTCGTCGCCGCGATCGGTGGCGGATCGAACGCGATCGGGCTGTTCCACCCGTTCCTCGACGATGCCGATGTCGCGATGCTCGGCGTCGAGGCGGCGGGCCACGGGCTCGACAAGCAGCATGCGGCGAGCCTCGCGGGCGGCTTCCCCGGCGTGCTCCACGGCAACAAGACCTATCTGCTGCAGGACGAGGACGGCCAGATCACCGAGGCGCATTCGATCTCGGCGGGCCTCGACTATCCGGGCATCGGCCCCGAGCATGCCTGGTTGCGCGACATCGGCCGCGTCGACTATGACAGCGCGACCGACCAGGAGGCGCTCGACGCGTTCCAGCTGCTCTGCCGCACCGAGGGCATCATCCCCGCGTTGGAGCCGAGCCACGCGATCGCGACCGTGACCAAGAAGGCGCGCGCGATGCGGCAGGACCAGATCATCCTCGCCAATCTGTGCGGCCGCGGCGACAAGGACATCTTCACCGTCGCCGAAGCGCTCGGGGTGGCGATTTGAGCCGCCTCGCCGCCACCTTCGCGCGCACCGCGGCCGAGAACCGGGCCGCGCTCGTCGCGTTCGTCACCGCGGGCGATCCCTCGACCGCCGCGACGCCGGCGATCCTCGACGCGCTCGTCGCGGGCGGCGCGGATGCGATCGAGCTCGGCATGCCGTTCACCGACCCGATGGCCGATGGCCCCGCGATCCAGGCCGCCAACATCCGCAGCCTCGCGCAGGGGACGCGCACCGCGGACATCCTCGCGATCGCCACCGCCTTCCGCGCGCGCCATCCCGACACCCCGCTGGTGCTGATGGGCTATGGCAACCCGATGCTGCGGCGCGGCGCGGACTGGTTCGCGCAGGCCGCGGCGGCTGCGGGCGTCGACGGCGTGATCTGCGTCGACGTGCCGCCCGAGGAGGATGATGCGCTCGGGCCCCAGCTGCGCGCCGCCGGGATCGACCTGATCCGCCTCGCCACCCCGACCACCGACGCGGCCCGGCTGCCGGCCGTGCTCGATGGCGCGAGCGGGTTCCTCTATTACGTCTCGGTCGCGGGCATCACCGGGCTGCAACAGGCGCAGCAATCCTCGATCGAGGACGCGGTCGCACGGCTGAAGGCGCAGACCGACATCCCGGTCGCGGTCGGCTTCGGCATCCGCACGCCCGAGCAGGCGGCGAACGTCGCGCGCGTCGCCGACGGCGTCGTGGTCGGCTCGGCGATCGTCGAGCTGGTCGCGCAGCACGGCACCGCTGCGGCGGAGCCCGTCCGCGCCTATATCACGTCTCTCGCCGATGCCGTCGCGTCCGCAAGAAAGGAAATTCGCATGGAGATCGGGGCATGAGCTGGCTCAACAGCGTCCGCAACGTCCTGCCGTTCGTCGCCAAGCGCGAGACGCCCGAAAATCTCTGGCACAAGTGCAAGGGCTGCGGGCAGATGGTCTTCACCAAGGAGCTGGAGGAAAATCTCCACGTCTGCCCGAAATGCGACCATCACGACCGCATCGGCCCGAAGATCCGCTTCGCGCAGCTGTTCGACGAAGGCAGCTGCAGCGAGCTGCCCGCGCCGCCGGTGCCCGAGGATCCGCTCAAGTTCCGCGACCAGAAGCGCTATACCGATCGCCTCAAGGCGGCACGCACCGACAACAGCGAGCGTGACGCGCTCGTCAATGCCCGCGGCGCGATCGACGGCCACCGCGTCGTCGTCGGCGTGCAGGATTTCGGCTTCATGGGCGGATCGATGGGCCTCGCGGTCGGCGAAGCCTTCGTTCGCGGCGTCGAGGCCGCGATCGAGGACCGGGTGCCCTATGTGATCTTCACCGCCAGCGGCGGCGCACGCATGCAGGAGGGCATTCTCAGCCTGATGCAGATGCCGCGCAGCACCGTCGCGATCCAGATGCTCCACGACGCCGGGCTGCCCTATATCGTCGTGCTGACCGATCCGACGTCGGGCGGCGTGATGGCGGCCTATGCGATGCTCGGCGACGTCCAGATCGCCGAACCCAAGGCGACTTTGGCCTTCACCGGCCGCCGCGTGATCGAGAGCACGATCCGCGAGAAGCTGCCCGAGGATTTCCAGACGTCGGAATATTATTTCGAACACGGGATGATCGACATGGTCGTCCACCGGAAAGACCTGCGCGAACAGCTCGGCACCGTCATCGGCTATCTGAGCGCCCGCGAAGCGGCGTAAATCCGATCCTCCCCCGCCAGGGGGAGGATCGTGAGGAGCCAAGAATGCCCGACCACGCCACCTCCTCCTCCCCCGCCGTCCAGGCGCAGCTCGACCGGCTGACCGCGCTGTCCCCCGGCGCCGACATTCTCGGCCTCGAGCGCATCACCGCGCTGCTGTCGCGGCTCGGCGACCCGCATCGGTCGCTGCCGCCCGTGTTCCATGTCGCCGGGACCAACGGCAAGGGATCGACCTGCGCGTTCCTGCGCGCCGCGATCGAGGCGGCGGGGCTCAACGTCCATGTCTATTCGAGCCCACACCTCGTCCGCTTCAACGAACGCATTCGCCTCGCCGGCCGGCTGATCGACGACGACGCGCTCGCCGCGCTGCTGTCCGAGGTGCTCGACCACGCCGCGGACCTGCAGGCGAGCTTCTTCGAGGTCACCACCGCCGCCGCCTTCCTCGCCTTCGCGCGGACGCCCGCCGCGGCGACGATCGTCGAGGTCGGGCTGGGCGGCCGGCTCGATGCGACCAACGTCATCCCGAACCCCGTCGCTACCGGCATCGCCGCGCTCGGGATCGACCATCAGGCGTTTCTCGGCGACACGCTGCTGGCGATCGCGGGCGAGAAGGCGGGCATCGCCAAGCGCGGCGTGCCGCTCGTGACGATGGATTATGCCCGACCGCTGCGCGCGCGCATCGCGGGAATCGCCGAGGCGGCGGGCGCCCCCGTCCTCGCGCGCGGCACCGCCTGGACGAGCGAGACGACGCGCACGACGATGCGCTACACCGATGCGGACGGCACGCTCGTCACCAACCGCCCGCGGCTGGTCGGCCTGCACCAGTCGCGCAATCTCGCGCTCGCGATCGCGATGCTGCGGCATCAGTCGGCGCTCGCCATCCCCGACGCGGCGATGCGCGCCGCCGCGGACGCCGCGCATTGGCCCGCGCGGATGCAGCGGCTGTCCGACGGCCCGCTCCATGCGCGGTTGCCCGCGGGCAGCGACCTGTGGCTCGACGGCGCGCACAATCCCAATGCCGCACAGCCGGTCGCGCGCGTGCTGCGGACGCTGGCGGCAGGGCGTCCCGCGACGCTCGTGCTCGGCATGCTCGCGAACAAGGATGCCGACGCGGTGCTCGACATTCTCGGCCCGCAGGTCGGCCACGTCGTCGCGCTCCCCGTTCCGGGTCATGCGCACCACGCCCCGGACGCGCTGGCGGCGATCGCCCGACGCGCCGGGTGCAGCGCGGAGACCGCCGCGACCCCCGCCGAGGCGCTCGACCGCATCGCCGCGCAGGGTGACGCGCCGCAGTTCGTGCTGATCGCCGGTTCGCTCTATCTCGCGGGCGAAGTGCTCGCAGGCAACGACGAGCTGCCGCACTGACCCCTTATTGCTATTGACTATCAATAACGAACGCGCGACCTTGGTCTTGTAACCACGGAGTCGCGTATATGACCGATGCCAACCGCTTTGCCGGCACGACGCTTGCCAGCATGACGACGGTGCTGCCGCATCCACTGCCGCCCTGCGAGAATGCGCGGATCGCGCTGTTTGCGATGCGACGGATGGGTGCGAACGGGCTTGGCGACGCGCGCGCCGCGCACACGCTGTTCACCGCGTTCGGACAGGGGTTTCGCCGGCCGCTGATCCTGATGCGCGCGCTGATGGCCGATCTCGCGGGCAGCGCGGCGGGGACGATCGCGATCGCGCCCTGCTGCTGCGCGCGGATGACGCCGGCCGAATCGGCGTTGCTGTCGATCCTCGCGCGGGTCGAGACCGCGCCCGACACCGCGCGGCTGCTGATGACCGACCTGCTCGGCGTCCGCCGCGTCGACGGCGTCCTCACCAGCGCCGCCGCAGTCGCCGCCGCCTTCGCGGACGAGGGGCGCCCGGTTACGGGTTGAACCGGGTCACGCGCCGGTGTCAGTCCGCCCCGGCCGCGATCGCCGGGTCGCGCCGCACGCTTTCGACGACGAACCCCTGACGCCACAGGATCCACAGCAGCACGAGCCCCGGCACCGCGACGACCATCGTCAGCATCCAGAAGCCGGGCCAGCCCAGCGCGTTGGCGGCATAGCCTGCGGGTGCCGCCAGCCACGTCCGCCCGACCGCCGCGAACGACGACAGCAGCGCGAACTGCGTCGCGGTATAGGCGAGGTTGGACAGCCCCGAGAGATAGGTGACGAACACCGTCAGCCCGATCCCGCTCGTCACCTGCTCGGTCGCGACCGCGATCGTCAGCCAGGTGTTCGAATGGCCGTGCCAGGCAAGGATGACGAACATGAAGTTGCTGAGCATCATCAGCATGCCCGACACGAACAGCGCGCGGCCGAGGCCCAGCCACGCCATGAACGGCGCGCCCAGCGCGGTCCCGACGATCAGCCCCCAGAACCCGACCAGCTTATTGATCGCGATGAATTCGGTGTCGCTGAACCCCAGTTCGACGATCATCGGGTTCAGCATGCCCTGCCCCATCGCATCGCCCAGCTTGTAGATCAGCACGAACAGCAGGATCAGCACCGCGCCGCGACGCTGGAAGAACTCGCGGAACGGCCCGATGATCGTATCCTCGAGCCAGCGCCCGCGCGACGCCTCATCCTGTGATGCCAGCACCCGGTCATGCAGTCCGCGCCCCGCCCAGAGCGCCGCGAGCGCGCCGGGAATGACGCAGAACGCGGTCAGCCCATAGCCCATCGCCCAGCCCAGCCCGAGCCCTTCGGACGAGGCGATCGCGATCGTGCCGACCCCTGCCGCCAGATTGCCGAGCCGGTAGCCGAACTGGTTGTTCGCGGTCCCGTGCGGCAATTCGTCTTCGGGCAGGATCTCGATCCGGTAGGCGTCGATCACGATATCCTGAGTCGCGCCGAGGAACGCGGTCACGATCGCCCAGAAGGCGAACACCCCGAGATGATCCTGCGGCGCGCTGAACCCCAGCATCCAGACCGAGCCGAACAGCAGCGCCTGGACGAAGAACAGCCAGGCGCGACGCTGCCCGACCCAGGCCGTCAGCACCGGGATCTGGAACCGGTCGATGAACGGCGCCCAGAGGAATTTCAGCGTGTACGGGGTCGTCAGGCCGATCGCGAAGCCGATCGTCTTCTTGTCGATCCCGACCTTCGACAGCCAATAGCCCATCGTCCCCAGCAACAGCGCGAGCGGAAAGCCGCTCGATATCCCGAGCAGCAGCGCCGCGATCGGCCGGGGCCGCAGATAGGGGGCGATGGTGGCGAGCAGGGATCGACGCGGAACGGCTGTACTGGACATGGGCCGACCATAGCGGGCTGTCGACGCGAGGGAAGGCGGAAGACGTCGCCGCTTCGCCTTGGTCGCGACGAAGCTAAACGCGTGCCGTCAGACGGGCGCGCTGAACAGCCGCAGGCCCGAGGGCAGCTTCTTCGGCTCGCTCCCCGCCATCCGCGCCTCGATCGCGGCGATCGCGGCAAGCAGGTCACGCTGCGAATAGGGTTTGGAGAGACACCCCGCGGCCAGCGTCGTCGCCTCGACCGGGCAGTTGCCCGTGACGAACAGCACCGGCACCCCGCGTTCCAGGGCCGCACGCGCCACGTCGAGCCCCGATCCGTCGCTCAGGCTGACATCGGCGAGGATCAGGTCGATCGCGGACTCGCTTTCGATCACCGCCAGTGCATCGCTGACCCGGTCGACTGTCGCGACCACGGTGAATTTCGATTCGGTCAGGAAATATTCGGTGTCGAACGCGACCAGCGGTTCGTCCTCAACAACCAGCAAGCGGATGATCAGCCGCTTCTTCTTTGCGAACAGCATCGACATCACGCCCCTTCGCGCAACGAATGGTCGTTACGCCCATGCGACATAACGCACCGCATCACGAAGGGACGCAAATATTTTCGCGCTGCACCCCGATCCATAGTATCAGCCGCGCCATGACGACTTCAAAAGACGATAACCCGACTGCCAGCCCGTCGAACGACGCGCCCGCAACAGCCCCCGCAGCCCCCATCAAGGGCGACCGCATCGCCAAACTGCTCGCCCGCGCGGGCGTCGCGTCGCGCCGCGACATCGAACGGATGATCGCCGAGGGGCGCGTCGCGCTCAACGGCAGCACGCTCGACACGCCGGCGACGATCCTGCGCAACCTTGCCGGCGTCACCGTCGACGGCGATCCGGTCGAGGCGCCCAGCGCGGCGCGGCTTTTCCTTTACCACAAGCCGACCGGGCTGCTCGTCACCGAGCGCGATCCGGCGGGCCGGACGACGATCTACGACCGCCTGCCGCGCGAACTGCCGCGACTCGTCCCCGTCGGCCGGCTCGATCTCAACACCGAGGGGCTGTTGCTGATGACCACCGACGGTGGTCTCAAGCGCCAGCTCGAACTCCCCGCGACCGGCGTCGAGCGCGCCTATCGCGCGCGCGCCTATGGCAACATCACCCAGCCGCAGCTCGAGGAGCTGATCGAGGGGATCGAGATCGAGGGCGTCCGCTACGGCTCGATCAACGCCAATATCGAACGTCGCACCGGCGCGAACGTCTGGATCGAGATGATCCTGACCGAGGGCAAGAATCGCGAAGTCCGCCGCGTGCTCGAACATCTGGGCCTCCAGGTCTCGCGCCTGATCCGCACTCGCTACGGCCCGTTCGTGCTCGGCGACCTCGCCCCCGGCCAGATCGGCGAAGTGCTCCAGCACGACGTCGTCGCCTTCCAGAAGGAGCTCGCGCGCGGCAAGCCCGAGGGCCCCGGCGCGCGTCCGAACATCGGCATCAGCGCCAGTGCCGGCGCGGGTGCGGGGATCGGCGCCAAGTCGCCCCAGCGTGGCGCCAACGCCCCCCGTCCTGCCCCCTCGGCCCGGCCCGCGACCGCGGCACCGCGCCAGCCCGCGCGCAGCCCCTATGCGGCGCCGGCAAGCTCCGGCTTCTCGAGCGGCGCAGCGCCGGTCGATCGCGCCGCACGACCGGCCCGCCCGGCCCGGCCCGAGCGGATCCGCCCGACCGCGGCGATGGTCCGCGGCGACGTCACCGATCCCTGGGCCAAGCCCGATGCGCGCGGCGGCAATCGCGCGGCCGCGACGCATCACGCCCAGCCGACCGGCGCCGGCACCGGTCGCCCGACCTATCGCCAGGAGCGCGCGGACCGCGGCGAGGAACTGAGCACCAGCCCCAAGATCAAGCATTTCCGCGCCGCCAAGCCGCCCCGCGACCGCGCCGCCCCGACCCGCGTCGGCGGCGGGGGCAGCAGCGGTAGCGGTAGCGGGGGCACGACAGCCCCGCGCCGCCCCGACTCGCCCCAGCGTCAGGACCAGCGCCAGGACCAGCAACGCGGCTTCCGCCCTCAGACGGACGACTCCCGCGCGCGGACCGGTCTCGACAAGCGTGCCGCGCGCAGTGCCGCCGGTCGCCCCGGTGCGGATCCCCGCCCGCCGCGCGACGGCGCACCGCGTCCCGAACGCGGCAGCCGTCCGCCCGCGCCCGGCAAGGGACCATCAGGGGGGCGCGGTCATCCGCCCCGCGCACCACGCGGAGGTAAACGCTGATGCGGATCATCGCAGGCCAGTATCGCGGTCGCCAGATCGTCGCGCCCAAGGGTGACGCGACCCGCCCGACCGCCGATCGCATGCGCGAGGCGCTGTTCTCGATGCTGACCAGCCGCGTCGGCAGTTTCGAAGGGCTCGCGGTCGCCGATCTGTTCGCGGGCTCGGGTGCGCTCGGGATCGAGGCCTTGTCGCGCGGCGCGGGGTCGTGCCTGTTCGTCGAGCAGGACAAGCCCGCGCTTGATGCGCTGAAGGGCAATCTCGCCAAGCTCGGCATTCGCGGCGACGTCCGCGCGACCTCGGTGATGGCGATGGGCCCCGCGCCCGCGCCGCTCGACATCATCCTGATGGATCCGCCCTATGACACCGGTGCGGGCCTCGTCGCGCTCGACAAGCTCGCGCGGCTCGGCTGGACCAGCCCGGCGACGTGGATCAGCCTCGAGACCGCAAAGGCGGAGGTCGTCCAGCTGCCGGGCTTCGAGGTCGACGCCACGCGCGTCCACGGCAAGGCGCGGCTGACGCTGCTGCGCCCCGCCTGACGTAACGGTCTCCCGCGCAAGCGGGAGACCCCGTCCTACGCGTCGGCGCGGCGCCCGACGATCAGCAGCCCGCCAAGGCTCAGCACTCCCGCGGCCATCAGATACACACCGACCAGCCCCAGCCCGCGCGGCGCCAGCGCCTCCGCCACGATCGGCGCGAGCGCGCCGCCGAGCACGCCGCCAAGGTTGAACGTCATCGACACGCCGGTATAGCGCACGCCCGCCGGAAACAGGCTCGGCAGCCATCCACCGAGCGGGCCATAGGCGAACCCCATCACGAACAGCGCGCCCGACAGCCAGAGCGATACCGTGACCAGCGATCCCGATCCCAGCATCGGCCCCATCAGCGCGCCGACGACGATACAGCCCGCAAACCCGACGCTGAGCATCCGCGCCGCCGTATAGCGATCCGCCAGCACGCTCGCGAGGATCACCCCCGCCGCGAGGAACCAGATCGCGACCAGCTCGACGCCGAGAAACGCCTCGCGCGAATAGCCGAGCGTCTTCGTGCCGTAGCCGAGCGCGAACGCGGTCGCGAGATAGAAGAGCGCGAAACACGCGATCACCCCGAACGTCCCCGCCAGCGTCGCCCGCAGATGCCGCGTCAGCAGCTCGGCGATCGGCACGCGCGGGATCGCCTCGGTCTTCTCTGCTTCCAGAAACGCGGGCGTCTCGGTCAGCTTCAGCCGCACCCACAGCCCCAACCCGACCAGCACCGCGCTGACCAGGAACGGGATCCGCCACCCCCAGGCAAGGAACTGCGCCTCGTCGAGGACTAGGCCGATGATCAGGAACAGCCCGTTGGCGGCGAGAAACCCGACCGGCGCGCCGAGCGGCGGGAACATGCCGAACGTGTTGCGGCGGTGCGGCGGCGCATTCTCGACCGCGAGCAGCGCGGCGCCACCCCATTCGCCGCCCAGCCCCAGCCCCTGCCCCAGCCGCATCAGGCAGAGCAGCGCCGGCGCCCACCAGCCGACTTGCGCATAGGTTGGCAGGAACGCGATCGCGACGGTCGATCCGCCCATCAGCAGCAGCGACGCGACCAGGGTCGACTTGCGCCCGACCCGGTCACCGAAATGCCCGAACAGCACCGCGCCCACCGGCCGCGCGACGAACGCCAGCCCGAACGTCGCATAGCTCAGCAGCAGCTGCGCCGACGCCGACTGGCCCGCGAAGAACAGCGGCCCGAACACGAGCGCCGCGGCGGTCGCGTAGATGTAGAAGTCGTAGAATTCGACCGCGGTGCCGACCAGGCTGGCGGCGAGGATGCGGCGGCTGGACCTAAGCGTGCTCATGCCGCGTGCATCGCTGCCCGCCGCCGCCCCGTCAATCGTACGCTCGGCTTTAACGCCCCAAGGCGTGCGCCACCCCGAGCAGCATCCAGTACAGCCCGCCCGACAACAGCATCGCAACCGGCAGCGTCATGATCCACGCCAGCCCCATGTTCACCAGCGTGCGCCGCTGCAGCCCGCCGCCATTGGCGACGCTCGCGCCCGCAACGCCCGACGACAGGATATGCGTCGTCGACACGGGCAGGCCGAACCGGTCCGCCATCAGGATCGTCGCCGCCGCGACCAGCTCCGCCGACGCACCCATGCCATAGGTCAGATGCGACTTGCCGATCCGTTCGCCGACGGTGACGACGATCCGCTTCCACCCGACCATCGTGCCGAGCCCGAGCGCGAGCGCGACCGTGACCTTCACCCAGATCGGGATGTAGCGCGTCCCCTGCTCGAGCCCGCCGCCATAGGTTTTCAGCTCCGTGATCTCCTGCGCGGTAAAGCGCGCCTGCGCGGTCTTGTCCGCCGCGACCAGCTTGGTCGTGTCGAGCACGAGGTACATGTCGTTGCGCAGGTTCGACGTCGCTGCCGCGGGCACCTTGCCGAGCGAGCCATAGCCCTCGATCCGGCGGGTGACGTCGTTCGACAGCGTGGCCAGCGCGCCATAGACGACGGGCTCGGCGACCTGCTTGGATTTCAGCGCGGTGGTGACGCGCGCGCGCGCGGCCTCGACCGTCGAAGGCGTGCCGTCGGCATGTGCAGCAAAGGCCGACGACGCCGCGCGGGCGCTCTGGACGAACGCCGGCGTCGCGCTTTCGGGCATCGTCCGGTTCAGCGCATAGGCGGTCGGTGCGCAGCCGATCAGGATGAGCATGATCAGCCCCATCCCCTTCTGGCCGTCATTGCTGCCATGCGCGAAGCTGACCGCGGTGCAGGTGCCGATCAGCAGCGCGCGGATCCCGCGCGGCGGCGGCGTATTGCTCTCGGGCGCCTCGAACAGCTTGCGATCGGTCGAGAAGGCCTTCATCACCAGCAGCATCAGCAGCGCGCCGACAAAGCCGACCACCGGGCTGAACGCGAGCGCGGAAAGCACCTTGGTCACCTGCGCCATGTCGACGCCCGACGTGCCGTCCGCGCCGCCGTTGATCAGCTGGTTGGCGAGCCCGACGCCGAGGATCGAGCCGATCAGCGCATGGCTCGACGAATTGGGTAGCCCGACCGCCCAGGTCGCGAGGTTCCACAGGATCGCCGCGAGCAGCAGCGCGAAGATCATTGCGAAACCGCCCGCGCTGCCGACGTTGAGGATCAGGTCGACCGGCAGCAGCGTGATGATCGAATAGGCCACCGCGCCCGACGACGTCATCACGCCGACGAAATTGAAGAATCCCGACCAGACGACCGCGAGCGGCGCGGGCATCGAATGCGTGTAGATGACCGTCGCGACCGCATTGGCGGTGTCGTGGAAGCCGTTGACGAATTCGAACCCGAGCGCGATCAGCAGCGCGAGTCCGAGGAACGCGAACGCACCGACCGCGAGCGTCTCGCCGACCTGCGCGGTATCGGTGGCGATGCTGAACCCCGCATAGGCCAGCCCCCCCAGCAATATTGCCAGAAAGATCCAGCGCCCGGCCGGATGCAGATCATGATCGAGCCGCGGTCCGCTGCGCGGTGCGCGGTCGATCGCCTCGACCGTTAATGGGGAAGTAGCCATGATCGCGCAGTCGGCCCTAACGATTACAACTTTATGACAACGCGATGCATCGCCGCGCGGCGATACCAGAATGACACAGTGACGAACCCCGCGCAGCGCGCGACCGCCCATGATCCTCCCCCGCCGGGGGGGCAGGCACAGCCTGACGGCGGGGGAGGACCGCCGCGCCTCTGACAGAGCGGTCCTCCCTCGATCGCGCATCGGATCGAGCGCGAAGACGCTACCGCCCCGCGAGGCTTGCCAGCTGCGTCCCGTTGCGCGTCAGCAACGCGGCGGTCTGGACCGTGGCGTCCTGCATCATTTCCGTACGGCACCGGTGCGACTCGGCAAAGGCATTCAGCCCGCCGGTCCGCGGGGCGCAGGTCCGGTTGACCGCCGACTGCACGCGACGCGCAAGCACACGCCGCCCGGCGTCGCTGGCCAGGTCGAGCCCGGCATGCGAGACACGGATCGTGACGGGGTCGCGCACCGGATCGGCGGCAGCGCCGGTCGCAAAAAGGCACGCGGAAGCGATCGCCGCCGAAGCGACGCTGTGGAGGATCTTCATGATGACGTCCTTTGCTGGTCCTGCGGTCCGCAGGCACACCGGCCTGCGCGCGACTAAGCCCGACCGTCGGGAGGAGCGTCTCTGCGCGGCCTCTCCGACGAAGACCCTCGTCGCTGCGCACGCCCTACGCCCGGATCGTTACGCGCCCGCGACGGTTTGGCGACGGTTCGTCGGTCGCCCCGCGATTTCGATCACCCCGCACCTCGGTGGCGACCGAACGCGCGTTCACATCCCCGGATAGCGTGCGAATTCGGGCAGGCTCGCCAGGTCCGCCATCCACGCCAGCCGCTCCGCGACCTGGATTTGCGCGCCCGGTGCGACCGACTCGGGATCGTCGAGCGTGCACGACTGGATGTCGATGATCCCCGGCAGCGCGACCGGGTTGGTGTAGAACAGTCCGGTCCCGCACGTCCCGCAAAACTGCCGCCGCCCGTGCTCGGACGACGCATAGGTCACCGGATCGCCCGAAATCATCACCTGCTCGGTCCTGAACGCGATCCAGCCGACCATCGGCGCGCCTGCGCTTCGGCGGCAATCCTTACAGTGGCACAGCGCATGATGCGCCGCCTCGCCCGTCGCGACATAGTGGATCGCTCCGCAGTGGCATCGTCCCGACAACATGCACGCCTCCTGTTGATATTCTCGATTTGTTCCACACATCGCTGCGCCGTGCAAGCCTTAGCCGCTTGCCCGATCGCGCCCCGTTCCCTACCTGTTCACCGGTGAACCAGATCGCCCATCCGTCCGACGCAAACCGCCAGCCGCCCTATCTCCGCGGCCTCAACGATCCCCAGCGCGAGGCGGTGCTGACCACCGACGGCCCCGTCCTGATCATCGCGGGCGCGGGCACCGGCAAGACCGCGGCGCTGACCGCGCGACTTGCGCACCTGATCTTCACCAAGAAGGCGTGGCCGTCGGAGATCCTCTCGGTCACCTTCACCAACAAGGCCGCGCGCGAGATGCGCGAGCGCGTCGGGCGTCTGGTCGGCGACGCGGTCGAGGGGATGCCGTGGCTCGGCACCTTCCACGCGATCGCCGCAAAGATGCTGCGCCGCCATGCCGAACTCGTCGGGCTGCAGTCCAACTTCACGATCCTCGATACCGACGACCAGCTGCGGTTGCTGAAACAGCTCATCCTCGCCGCTGATATCGACGAGAAGCGCTTCCCGACGCGCAGCCTCGCCGGGCTGATCGACCAGTGGAAGAACAAGGGCCTCGTCCCCGCCGATATCGATGCGGGCGAGAGCGAGCGCTACGCCAACGGCCGCGGCGGCGAGCTGTACGAGCAATATCAGACCCGGCTGCGCGCGCTCAACGCCTGCGATTTCGGCGACCTGCTGCTCCACATGCTCGTCATCCTGAAGACGCACCGCGACGTGCTGGCGCAGTATCAGCAGCGCTTCAAATACATCATGGTCGACGAGTATCAGGACACCAACTCGTCGCAATATCTCTGGCTGCGGCTGCTCGCGCAGGAGCGCAAGAACATCGCCTGTGTCGGCGACGACGACCAGTCGATCTATTCGTGGCGCGGCGCGCAGGTCGAGAACATCCTGAAGTTCGAACGCGATTTTCCGGGCGCGAAAGTCATCCGCCTCGAACAGAATTACCGCAGCACGCCGCACATCCTCGGCGCGGCCTCGGGCGTAATCGCCAACAATGGCGGTCGCCTCGGCAAGCAGCTCTGGACCGAGCTCGACGTCGGCGAGAAGGTCAAGGTCATCGGCGTCTGGGACGGCCCCGAGGAAGCGCGCCGCGTCGGCGAGGAGATCGAGAGCGTCCGTCGCACGGGCAAGAGCCTCGACGAGGTCGCGATCCTCGTCCGCGCACAGCACCAAACGCGCGAGTTCGAGGACCGCTTCATCGCGATCGGCATGCCGTACAAGATCGTCGGCGGCTTCCGCTTCTACGAACGCGCCGAGATCCGCGACGCGCTCGCCTATCTCCGCGTCGTCAACCAGCCCGCGGACGACCTCGCCTTCGAACGCATCGTCAACGTCCCCAAGCGCGGGCTCGGCGACAAGGCGGTCGCGCGCATCCACCAGCTCGCGCGCGCCACCGGCACCCCGCTCACGACGGCCGCCGCGCGCATCCTCGACACCGACGAACTGACCGGGGCCGCCAAGAAGTCGCTCGGCCGCCTCGTCGGCGACATCGCGCGCTGGCGCGACATGGCGACCAGCCTGCCGCACGCCGAACTCGCCCGGCAGCTGCTCGATGAGAGCGGCTATACCGCGATGTACCAGGCCGAGAAATCGGTCGAGGCGACCGGCCGGCTCGAGAATTTGAGCGAACTCGTCCGCGCGATGGAGGAATATGACTCGCTCGGCGCGTTCCTCGAACATGTCTCGCTCGTCATGGACAATGAGGGCGGCGCGCAGGATCCGCAGGTCACGATCATGACCATCCACGCCGCCAAGGGCCTCGAATACGACACCGTCTTCTGCGTCGGCTGGGAGGAAGGACTTTTCCCCTCGCAGCGCTCGCTGGACGAGGGCGGCGTCAAGAGCCTCGAGGAGGAACGCCGCCTCGCCTATGTCGCGATCACGCGCGCGCGGCGCCTGGCCGTCATCCTCCACGCCGCCAATCGCCGCATCTACGGCCAGTGGAATTCGTCGATTCCCTCGCGCTTCGTCGCCGAACTGCCCGACGAGCATACCGACACCGAGACGACAATGTCGGGCGGCGCGAGCCTCTGGCAGGCCAACTGGTCCGACCGCGCCGATCCGTTCGCCGACGTCGCACGCGGCACCGGCCGCGGCCCCGGCTGGCAGCGCGCGGCCACGCCCGGCGGCGGCTTCTCGACCAAACCCGCCCGCGTCGTCGAAAGCCGCGCGAGCGCGATCAGCCTCGGCAACAAGGGTCGCGACGACCTCTCGCTCGGCCAGCGCGTGTTCCACCAGAAATTCGGCTATGGCAGCATCGCCGAGATCGAGGGCAACAAGCTCGAGATCGACTTCGAACAGGCCGGCCGCAAACGCGTCATGGACAGCTTCGTGACGATCGCACCGTAGGACGACCGGTCGGCGCCAACCTGTACGGGAGCCGACAACCCCGTTCAGGAACGATGCCGAAGCAGGATCGTATCGTCCTTCCAGCCCGATCTCGGGCAAGAGGACACCTCATGAAGTTCACGAATCTCATCGCCGCCGGGCTCGCCTTCGCCACGCTCGGCCTCGGCGTGGCCGCGCCCGCCGAAGCCCAGCGCGATCGGGGCCATAGCCAGCAGTATCGCGACAACGATCATCGCGGTGATCACCGCGCCGATCGTCGCGACTATCGCCGCAACGACCATCGCGGCCGCCACGACGGCCGCCGCTTCCGCGGCCGCGACAATGATCGTCGCAAATGGAACAATAATCGCCGCTGCCGCACCGAATGGCGCAACCATCGTCGCGTCCAGATCTGTCGTTGACGAGAGCCGGGTGGCGGCGCGATGTCGCCACCCGTTACCGGGACACCCCACCGGCCCCCCCCCCCCGTGCCACCCCACCGTGAAAGGATTTCGATCATGAAGCGTTCTCTCGGCCTCGCGACGATGATCGCCGCGACCTGCCTGTCCGCCGCCGCCCCCGCCGTCGCGCAGACCAGTGCCGACAACGCCCGTTTCGCCGCCGCCCAGGCGCGCCTCGACAGCGAGTTGCAGATCTTCCGCGAGGAATTCGATCGCTACCAGTCGCTGCGCGGCAATCGTGGCGGCAGCTATGTTCCGCCGGCGCCGCAGGGCGGCTATCGCCAGGCACCCGACCGGTATGAGGGCGGCTATCCCGACGAGCGCGACGAGGGCAATTACGACCCGGCCCGCGACTATCGCGTCGGCCCGAATTATCAGGAGCGCACCCTGTCCGCCAACGACCGCGTCTATGCGGGGCAGGACGGCCGCTATTACTGCAAGCGCAACGACGGCACGACCGGGCTGATCATCGGCGCGGCAGGTGGTGGCATCCTCGGCAACGTGATCGACGGCGGCCGCTCGCGGATCGTCGGTTCGCTGCTCGGCGCCGCCGCAGGTGGCCTCGCCGGCCGCGCGGTCGAGCAGAACAACAGCCAGATCCGCTGCCGCTAAGGCGGCCGCTCACCGCAGTCTTATGTTCCCCCGCGGAGGCGGGGGCCTAGGGTTACCCGCCACAGCGCCCGTAACCCTGGGCTCCCGCCTTCGCGGGAGAACAACAGGCGTGAGTCCTACTTCGCCGGCCCCATCAGCTTCTGCGCGAAATAGGTCATCTGCAGCGCCTGCATCCGTGCCCCCTGCTCGATGTCCGCGTCGCCCGAATGCCCGCCCGCGGTATCCTCGTAGAACAGGTACGGCAGGCCATATTCCTTCAGCCGCGCGGCGAATTTGCGCGCATGCTGCGGCCCGACCCGGTCGTCCTTGGTCGTCGTCCAGATATAGGGCTCGGGATACGCCCCGCCGCGCTTGATGTTCTGATAGGGCGAGATCGTCTCGAGAAACGCCTTCTCCGCGGGGATCTTCACCGACCCATATTCGTCGACCCAGGACGCGCCGGCGGCGATCTGTTCGTAGCGGATCATGTCGAGCAGCGGCACCTGGATCGTCACCGCCTTCCATAATTCGGGATGCTGGTTGAACTCGACCCCCATCAGCAGCCCGCCATTCGACCCGCCATAGATGCCGAGCGTCGCCGGGCTGGTCAGCTTGCGCGCGATCAGGTCCTGCCCGACCGCGGCAAAATCGTCATAGATGATCTGCCGCTTGGTCTTGCGTCCCGCATCATGCCATTTCGGCCCGAATTCGCCGCCGCCACGGATATTGGCGAGCACGAAGCTGCCCCCGCGCTCGAGCCACAATTTGCCCATCACCCCCGAATAATAGGGCGTCATCGACGATTCGAACCCGCCATAGGCGGTCATGATCGTCGGCGTCGTCCCGTCGAGCGGCACGTCCTTCCGGTGGACGATGAAATAGGGGATCTTT
This sequence comes from Sphingomonas aerolata, assembly GCF_023935825.1. Lineage (NCBI taxonomy): Bacteria > Pseudomonadati > Pseudomonadota > Alphaproteobacteria > Sphingomonadales > Sphingomonadaceae > Sphingomonas > Sphingomonas aerolata. Next base: position 2,946,209 of record NZ_CP098762.1, read on the forward strand.
GTCCCGTCGGTCGACACCGCCTCGAACTGCTCGACGACGTCGCGCGATGCATCGAACTTCGCGGGCAGCGCCTTGATCTGCTTGGCCACACCGCCAGGCCCCGCATCGAGCGTCCACAAGGTCGTCGGCGCGAGGAACCCCGTCACCTGCACGAACGTCGCATTGCTGCGATCGGTCGTGCTCGCGACATCGACCGAGGCATTGTCGGGCAGCGCGACCGCCCGCGACGTCCAGCCTCCCTTGCCGTGCGTGAACACCATCGCCCGCCCGCGGACATTGTCATAGACGCTGGCGACCACGTGATCGCGCGTCACCGACACGCCGTCGACCGACTGGCGATCGGTCGGTGCGAAGACCAGGGTCGGCGTGAACTTGCCCTTGCGCACCTCGGCAAGCGGCGCCGAGGCGATCGCGCCGGCGGGGATCTGCCCCCACGCCTCACTGGTCGAGAAGATCACCTGTCCGTCGACCATGCCTGAGGGAAAGACGCGGTCGGGAACGTCGAGCTTCACCAGCCCGGCCGGCGTGACGACATGCTTCTCGCCGCCGAAAAAGGTCGGGCGCCGTTGGATCATCGTCACGCGGTTGCCCTGCCCGTCGGTCATCACGCTGGCATAGGTGCCGAGCTGGTCCGACGCCTCGCCGCGGAAGATCTCGCGCGCGGCGCTCAGCGGCTGGCCGCGCTTCACCTCCTTGACGACGAACGGATAGCCCGACGCGGTCATCGACCCCGCACCCCAGTCGCGCGCGACCAGCAGCGTGTCCTTGTCGACCCAGCTCGCGCCTTGTTTCGACGTCGACAGCGCAAAGCCGTTCGCGACGAACTGCCCGGTCTGCAGATCGAATTCGCGGTAGGACACCGCATCCTCGCCGCCCTCGGACAGCGAGACGAGGCACAGCCGCTCGTCGGGCTGAAGGCAGGTCGCGCCCTTCCACACCCATTTCTTGCCCTCGGCCTTGCTCAGCGCATCGAGGTCGAGCGCGGTCGTCCAGGCGGGATTGGCCTGCGCGTAGCCCGCCTCGCTCGTCCACCGCCAGATGCCCTGCGGATGCTCGGCATCGCGCCAGAAATTGTAGATCCGGCCGAAGCGCTGGTCGGGCATCGGGATCCGGTCCTTCGCCGCCGCGATCGCCAGCGCCTCGGCATAGAAGCTCTTGTAGCGCGGGTCGTTCTGCAACCGGGGCAGCGTCTTGGCATTCTCCGCCTCGACCCAGGCGAGCGGCTTGGCGCCATCCTTGTCCTCGAGCCAGATATAGGGGTCGGCGGCGGTGTCCGCGGCGGTGTTCACGGCCGGGGGCGGGGCAGGCTTTGTGTTCGTCATCGGTGCGACTTGGGCGAGCGCACCGCCCGCCGCAAGGCCGGCGCCGCCCGTCAATATCGTCGCCGCAAGCGCAGCCGTAAGAACCCGCATCGTCCATTTCCCCGAATAGCTTGGCGTCATTCATGACGGTGTCTATCGCGGTCCGCAATGCAGTCCGACCAGACAACGGCCCTGGATGGCCTTCCCAAGCCCCGCCGCTTCCTCGCGATCGCCGCCATCTCGGCGGGCACCGCGCTGACCATCATCGACGGCGGCGTCGCCAATGTCGCGCTGCCGACGATCGCACGCGATCTCGGCGTCGACAGCAGCGCGGTGGTGACCGTCGTCACCGTCTATCAGCTGATCCTGGCGATGGCGCTGCTCCCCTTTTCGGGGCTCGGCGACCGGATCGGGCTGAAGCGCATGTATCAATATGGCCAGCTCGTCTTCACCGTCGCGACCCTGCTCTGCTTCTTCGCCAAGAGCCTGCCCTTCCTGCTCGTCGTCCGCGCCGCCCAGGCGCTCGGCGCGGCGGCGGCGCTCAGCGTATCGTCGGCGCTGATCCGCTCGATCTACCCGTCGCAGCAGCTCGGCCGCGGCCTCGGGATCAATTCGGTCGTGGTGTCGAGTTCGGCCGCGCTCGCGCCGACGCTGGGCGGGCTGGTCCTCGCGGTCGCGCCCTGGCCCTGGGTCTTTGCCAGCGCGGTGCCGTTCGCGATCCTCAGCCTGTTTCTCGGGCGCGCCTTGCCCGATCCCGGGCCGCGGAGCGAACCGTTCGACGTGCTCGGCGCGGTGATGTGCGCGGCGATGATCGGGCTCGTCATCGGCGGGTCGGAGACCGCGGTGCACGGCGACAGCCCGGTCGTCTCGGCGGCGATCGTGCTGACCGGGATGGCGATCGGCTGGATCTTCGTGCGGCGCGAACGCGGCGAGGCCAAGCCGATCCTGCCGATCGACCTGCTTGCCCGCCCCGTCCTCGCGCTGTCCGCTATCGGTGCTTTTACCGCGTTCATCGCGCAGATGACGCTGCTGTTGTCGACGCCGTTTCGGCTGACCCAGGCTTACGGCTTTTCCGCGGCCGAGGTCGGTGCCGCGATCGCGCCATGGCCGCTCGCCAACATGGTCGTGGCGCCGCTGTCGGGATGGCTGTCGGATCGCTATCCCGCCGGGCTGCTCGGCGGCATCGGCATGGCGGTCTCGATCGCCGCGCTCTTGCTGCTCGCCTTCATGCCGGCCGATCCGAGCTATTTCGCAATCGCCTGGCGGATGGCGCTGTGCGGCTCGGGGTTCGGGATGTTCATGGCGCCGAACGCGCGGCTGATCATCGGCTCGGCCCCGCGCGAGCGGGCCGCCGCCGCCGGGGGGCTGATCTCGACGGTCCGGCTGGTCGGCCAGACGACCGGCGCCACCGTCGTCGCCGCGCTGCTCGCCATCGGGGTCGGCGCGGGCACGACGCCGCCGCTGGTCGCTGCGGGCATGGCGCTGGTCGCGGGCCTGTGCAGCGTGTCGCGCCTGCGCCCCTCGATCCGCAACCCGCCGATCGACGAGACGCGCGACGTCCAGCCGGCCGCACAGGCGCGCTAGCCGCCGCCTCCCGTTCAGAACGCCGCGATCGGCCTCGCCTCGCCCAGCATCGCCTGCCGGACCAGCGGGATCGGCGGCCCGCCATAGCGCAGCAGCCGGTCGTGGAACGCCTTCCACGCACGCCGCCCGCCCCGGCCCGCGGTCCAGTCCTGCCGCAACCGGCGGATCATCAGCTTGCCCATAGTGTAGTTGAGATAGGCCGGATCATAGGTCCCGCGCAGCGCCTGTTGCCGCGCATTGCCCTCGTCCTGGTAACATTGGTCGACGAACAGCGTGAACGCCTCCGCCTGGGTCATGCCGCGCGCATGCATCCCGATCGCGGCGAGGAACCGGCAGTCGCGCAGCAGCGCGTTCGACAGCTGGCCGATATGGATGTCCGCGCGGCCGCCGCCCAGCCCCGCCTCCCACATCATCTCCTCGGCATAATGCGCCCAGCCCTCGGCATAGCCATAGCCGACGAACACCCGCCCGATCAGCGACGGCACGCGATTGGCGTGGAGGAAATGGACGAAATGCCCGGGCATCGCCTCGTGGATCGAGGTGAAGAGCAGGTCCGCCTTGCCCGGCACGAACGCATCCCGCACCGCTGGCGTCCAGCGCGGATCGGGCGGCGAGATGTAATAGACCGACGGCACGCCGCGATCGAACGGGCCCGGCGGATCGATATAGGCGAGATTCTGCCGGCTATAGGGCGGGCTCTCCTCGACCAGCGCCTGTTCGTTGCCGGCCAGCGTCAGCAGGTCGCGCCACAGGATGAACGCGCGCAGCATCGGGATCTGGCGGCGCGCCTCGGCGACCGGTCCGTCGACCGGCTTGTCCGCATTCACCTGCGCCAGACAGTCGCGGACCGTCAGGCCGAACGCGAACCGGGCACAGGCCGCGGCGAGCGCGCGCTGGTTGCGCGCCAGATCGGCCCGCCCCGCCGCCTCGAGCGTCCCGATCGGCGTGTCGACCCCCTCGGTCTCGCGCAGCATCTTCGCGAACAGCGCGGGTCCCAGCGCGAACGACCGCGTCGCGCTCGGGCGCTGCGCCTCGACCCAGAGCGCCAGGTCGCGCATCGCCTCCGACGCGGTCATCGCCGCATCGGCGAGTTCGCGCTGCAGCCCCTCGTCCGCGACGCTGGCGAACGCCTTGACCGAATCGTCCATGTAATAGGACGCAAAGCCGCGGAACGCGTTGGCGGCATAGTCGATATGGCTGATCGGCATTGGCGTCGCGAGGTTCGCGCGGATCTGCAGCGTCGCCGCCGGGATCCGGCGCAGCAGCGCGATCAGCGCGCGCATCCGCCGAACCGGGTCGGCATAGGCACGCACGACATAGACATTGGGGTCGAGCCCGCCCGCGACATACCAGGCCGGGTTGCGATGCGGCGCGTCCGCCGCCTCGAGCCAGAACAGCTTGTCGCGCGCGACCATCACCAGATAGTCGCGCTCGAACCGCTGCTCGGGGCTGAGCGTCGCCGTCTCGAACCGTCCCGCCGCCGCGATCGACCGGTGCAGGAACGCCGCCTGCCGACCCAGCCCTTGCGCGCTCCAGTCGGGCAGCCCGCCATCATGCTCATGCCGCCCCTGATAGACCGCAAAGGCCGGGTCGAGCGCGAACCACGTCGCGACGAACCGGTCGCGAAACGCGGTCCACGCATCGGGCGCGATCGCAGCGACGGGCGCGGCAACGGGCGTGGCGGCGACGCGGTTCCGCGTCTGCGGATCGTCGGGCGTACAGCTGCCCAGCGCCAGCAGCAGCGCCGCCGTCCTCGCCGGGAACCTCGTCCGCATCAATCTCCCCCCTCACGCCGTAGCGTGCCCGCAATGCTGCCAGCGGAATCGCGCGGACGCCAGAGTTGGAACGGCCAATAGCCCGGACCGTTGAGGTGAGGACTTTGGCGACAACCCCGGAGATTGACATGCCCTTCATTAAAACCCGAGACGGTACAGACATTTACGTCAAGGACTGGGGCAGCGGGCGGCCCGTCATCCTCACGCATGGCTGGCCATTAAATGCCGACAGCTGGGATGCGCAGGCGATGGCGCTGGCCGAGGCGGGCTTCCGCGCGATCGCCTATGACCGCCGCGGCTTCGGTCGGTCGGGCCAGCCCTGGTCGGGCTATGACTATGACACGCTGACCGACGATCTCGCCGATGTCATGGCCGCGACCGGCGCGACCGAGGACGCGACGCTGGTCGGCTTTTCGATGGGCGGCGGCGAGGTCGCGCGCTACATGAGCCGCCACGACGGCAAGGGCGTGATCGCCGCCGGACTGATCGCCTCGGTCGTGCCCTATATGCTCAAGACCGACGACAATCCCCACGGCGTCCCCGAAGCGACGCTCGCCAGCATCGGCGCCGGGATCAAGGAGGATCGCCCCGCCTTCTTCCGCACCTTCCTGCAGCAGTTCCTCGGCGTCGGGTTCATCACCTCGCCGGTCAGCGACGAGATGGTCGACTGGGTCTGGGGTCTGGCGATGCAGGCGGGGCTGCGCCCGACGCTCGCCTGCGCCGAATCGTTCGGCCATACCGACTTCCGCGCCGACCTCGCCGCGTTCCGCGTGCCGACGCTGATCGTCCACGGCACCGCCGACAAGACCGTCCCGATCGACGCCACCGGCCGCGCCGCGGCCAAGGGCATCGCGGGTTCGCAGCTGGTCGAATATGACGGCGCCCCGCACGGGCTCACGCTCACCGAAAGCGACCGCTTCACGCAGGACCTGCTGCGCTTCCTCGGCCGGTAACCCCGCCTGCCAATCCTCCCCCGCAAGGGGGAGGATCGTAGTTCAGTTCCCCAGCGGCACGATCACCTCGTCCGGGTGCGCAACGTTCAGCTCCTTGCGGACCATCTCGTCGACCATGTCCGGATTGGCATGATCCGGGTTGAGCAGCGCTACCCGGTTCTTGAGCACCTCGCGCTTGCGGTCGAGCACGGCATAGTCGCGCTCCCGCTTCGCCAGCTGCCGCTTGTAATCACCGTACGCGAACATCCCGTTCGGCCCGAGCACGGCATAGGCGCCGAAGAACGCCATCAGCGTCAGCCCCAGCGCAGGCCAGGCGGCCTTGCGCATCGTCCGCCGCAATTTGGTGCTCTTCGTCGTGCTCGTCGTGCGCGCCATGCCGTCCTCCGGGTCTTAGCCTATCAGCCGCCGATCAGGATGTCGCGACCCGCATAGCGCGCCGCGTCGCCCAGCTCTTCCTCGATCCGGATCAGCTGGTTGTACTTGGCGAGCCGGTCCGACCGCGCAAGGCTGCCCGTCTTGATCTGCCCGCAATTGGTCGCGACCGCGAGGTCGGCGATCGTCGAATCCTCGGTCTCGCCCGAGCGATGCGACATGACCGCGGTGTACTTGGCGCGCTGTGCCATCGACACGGCTTCCAGCGTCTCGGTCAGCGTGCCGATCTGGTTGACCTTCACCAGCAGCGAATTGGCATAGCCGCCCTCGATCCCGCGCTTCAGCCGCTTCGGGTTGGTCACGAACAGATCGTCGCCGACCAGCTGGACCTTGTCGCCGATCAGGTCGGTGAGCGTCTTCCAGCCCTCCCAGTCGTCCTCGCCCATGCCGTCCTCGATCGAGAAGATCGGATAGCGGCGCGTCAGGTCGGCGAGATACTCGGCCATCTCGGCGCTCTCGAGGATCTTCCCCTCGCCCGAAATGTCGTACTTGCCGTTCTTGTAGAACTCGGTCGCGGCGCAATCGAGCGCGAGCATCACGTCCTCGCCGGGCTTGTAGCCGGCCTTCTCGATGCTCGACATGATGAAGTCGAGCGCCTCGGTCGTGCTGCCGATGTTCGGCGCGAAGCCGCCCTCGTCGCCGACGCTGGTCGACAGGCCCTTCGCGCTCAGGCCCTTCTTCAGCGTGTGGAAGATCTCCGAGCCGCAGCGCACCGCCTCGAGGATGTTCGACGCGCCGACCGGCACGATCATGAATTCCTGGAAATCGATCGGGTTGTCGGCATGCTCGCCGCCATTGATGATGTTCATCATCGGCACCGGCAACAGATGCGCCTGGACGCCGCCGACATAGCGGTACAGCGGCAGGCCGCGCGCTTCGGCGGCCGCCTTGGCCGCGGCCAGGCTGACGCCCAGGATCGCGTTCGCGCCCAGCCGCGCCTTGTTCTCGGTGCCGTCGAGCTCGATCATCGCGCGGTCGAGGTCCGACTGGTCCTCCGCGTCCATGCCCAGCACCGTGTCGGTGATCTCGTCATTGACCGCGTCGACCGCGCTGTCGACGCCCTTGCCGCCCCAGCGCGTGGCGTCGCCGTCACGCTTCTCGACCGCCTCGTGCGCACCGGTCGAGGCGCCCGACGGCACCGCGGCGCGGCCGAAGCTGCCATCCTCGAGCAGGACGTCGACCTCGATCGTCGGATTGCCCCGGCTATCGAGGATCTGGCGGGCGTGAATGTCGATGATTGCGGTCACGTAACGATGCTCCTACAAATCCCCAAGCTGGTCGATCGCCCGGGACGTTCGCGCTGCCTCTACCGCCTCGCGTCATATCGGGCAATCGGGCCGACTAGGGGAACCGTGCCTGCGCACCGGTGTTGAGGGCGTAGCATTTCGAAAGGGACGACCATGGCCGATACCGACGCACAGCCGATGACCACAGGCGATGTCGCCGCCGCCGGCACTGCCACCATCGCAGAGCCGCTGAAGGGCGGCGTCACGCGGCTCGACGACGCCGCTGACACCACCGGCACCAAGGCGACCGAGGCCAAGCAGGTGATCAAGGACAATGCGAGCAAATATGGCCAGCAGGCCGCCGACAAGGCGCGTCTGTTCGCCGAGGACGGCAAGGCCCGCGCCGGCACCGCGCTCGAGCAGGTCGCACAGTTGCTGACCGACGCCGCTGCGCAGGTCGATGACAAGCTCGGCGCGCAATATGGCGGCTATGCCCGCAGCGCCGCGGACAGCGTCTCGGGCTTCGCCGAGCAGGTCCGTAGCAAGGACATCGACGCACTGGTCGACGACGTCACCGCACTGGTCCGCAAGTCGCCCGCCGTTGCGGTCGGTGCGGCCGCGGCCCTCGGCTTCGTCGTGGCACGACTGGTCCAGTCGGGCATCGATGCAAACCCGAAGGACTGAGGTCTTGGCGGATCCCATCCCCTTTGCGCTCGATGGTGAGGAAAGCCTGACCGCGGTCGTCGGCCGTCTGGCCGGCGAGACGCGCGCGCTCGCGACCGCGGAAATTGCGGTGTACAAGGCAAAGTTCGGCGAGACGGCGACGGCGTACAAATCGGCGGCGATGTTCTTCGCCATTGCCGGGGTGTTGGCGCTGGCCGCGTTGATCGCACTTCTGGTCGGTGCGATCTTGACGCTGGCGACGCTGGTGGGGCCAGGATGGGCGACGGCCATCGTCGTCCTTGTCGTGCTGGCGATTGCCGGCGCGCTCGCGATGGTCGGCAAGTCGAAGCTTAAGCCCGAAAGCGAGCCCGCCACATGACATCCGCCAAAGTCGCCGCCGCAGAGATCGAAGCGGCCCTCGCCCGCCAGCGCGTCATGATGACGATCGGGCAGTTGCAGGACCGCCTCAATCCGCGTCGGCTGGCGCTCAACGCCAGCCGCGACGTTGCCGATGTCGGCACCGCCGCGCTCAATGCCAGTGTCGAGACGGTACGCCGCAACCCCGGTCCCGCCGCGGGCGCCGCGGCTGTGGCGGGCCTGTTTCTCGCCCGTCACCGTATCGTCGGACTGTTTCGCCGCGGACGCTGATCGCGCCCCAACCATATTGTCCCGGCCGCGTCCCGATGGCGCCGCCGGAAATCAGAAGGACCGTCCCATGACCGACGCCCACACCAAGATCGAAAACGCCGAACATCGCCTGCGCGAGGGTCTCGACACCGTTCGCGACACCGCCGCAAAGGTATATCACGACGCCGGCGACAAGGCCGCCGAGGCGCTCGACGCGTCGAAGGAAACCGCACGTCGTACCGTCAACAGCCTCGAATCCAACCCGCTCGGCATTCTCGTCGGCGGCCTGGTCGTCGGTGCGCTCGCGGGTGTGCTGATCCCGCGCTCGGCACGTGAGAAGTCGTTGCTCGCGCCGCTCGGCAAGCGTCTCGGCGAGACCGCGATCGCCGCCACCGCCGCCGCCAAGGCGGCCGGCCAGTCGGAGCTCGGCGAGCTCGGCCTTACCAAGGACAATGCCCGTGGCCAGGCCAAGGGTCTCGTCGAGGGGATCGTCAAGGCGCTGACCACCGCGGGTACCGCAGGTGCGAAGGCCGTTTCGCAAAAGACCCCCGGCTAAAGGACCGGTCCGCAAAGGGTTCAAAGCGCGGGTCGAACACGCTAGGGCGTCTGCAACCCCCATTCCAAGGACAGCAGCGCATGAGCAAGCTTCATCTCGTATTCGGCGGCCGCGTCAGCGACCCGCGCACCCTGGATTTCAACGACCTCAGCAAGATCGAATTCGTCGGTGTGTTCCCCGACTATGCCAGCGCCGAAAAGGCCTGGCGTGCTGCAGCGCAGCGCACGGTCGACGATGCCGAGATGAAGTTCGTCGTCGTGCATCTCCACCGCATGCTCGAGCCGAACCTGACCACCACCCCAACGGCGTAACACGCCGCACGGCGACGAGGCGGCCCGGACCGCGGTCGGCACCCGGTGCCCGACCGCCCACAGCCTCTACGCCCTATGGCTGGCTTAGGACGGCAATCCCCAATCCGTCATCCCGACGAAAGTCAGGACCCAGAGCCGCAAACGCCATCCAGCGTCACCTGCCTGCCGGCTCGTCCCCACCCCCGTCATCCTGACGAAAGTCAGGATCCAGGGTTACGGGGCGTGTCGTTTGTGGCTCTGGATCCTGACTTTCGTCAGGATGACGGAAGCGTTTGAGGCGACTGCAACACGCAAACCGCCAGCACCCGGCCCCTCAGGCCGTGCGGTACCGCCACAACAACAACGGCCGCGCGAGCACCAGCCCCGCCAGAAACCCGCCGATATGCGCGCCGACCGCGATCGACCCATTGGCCCCCACCGACGCGCCGAACCCCGCGACCCCCATCATCAGCTGGATGCCGATCCACGCCGCGGCCAGCCACAGCACGTGTACGACCCCCGCGGGCACCGGTCCGATCGCGCGCGCGCGTCGCTCACCATAGAGCAGCGCATAGGCGCCCACGACCGCCGAGATCGCGCCGCTGGCGCCGACCATCGGTGCGATCGATCGGGGATCGAGCACCCATTGCCCGGCGGCGGCGAAATACGCGCCGACGATGTAGAGGACGACGATCTGCATGGTGCCGATCGCCCGCTCGACGAACTGTCCGCAATAGACCAGCATGACGAGGTTGAGCGCGAGATGCGCCCAGCCGCCATGGAGCAGCGCCGCGGTCAGCGGCGTCGCCCAGGCGGGGATCGCAAAGTTGTGACCGCCCGCCATGCCGAGCTCGGTCAGCCGAAGCGGGATGAAGCCCGCATTCACCACCCAATAGGGCAGCGCGCCGGTCACCAGCAAAAGCCCCGAGATCACGACCGTCACGATCGTGATGATCGCCGTCGCCCGCGTCTCGAAAAATGTCATGATGCCTAGATGAACTCGATCTTGGAGACGACGTAATAGCGCTCGCCGGCGGGCACCGTGACCTCGACCTCTTCGTCGAGCTTGCGCCCGATCAGCCCGCGACCCAGCGGCGAGTTGTACGAGATCCGGCCGGTCTTGGCGTTCGCCTCAGTCTGGCCGACGATCTGGTACTTCACCGGCTTGTCGTTCTCGTCGAGCAGCGTAACGGTCGCGCCGAACACGACCTTGTCGCCCGAAAGCTCCTTGGGGTCGATGATCTGCGCGCGGCTCAGCTTGTCCTCGATGTCCGAGATCGAGGCCTCGACCTGGCCCTGACGCTCCTTGGCGGCGTGATATTCGGCGTTCTCCGACAGGTCGCCATGCGCCCGCGCTTCCTCGATCGCATCGACGATCGTCGGGCGTTCGGCCTTGAGGCGCTTCAGATCCGCGGACAGCGTCTCATAGCCCTCTTGCAGCATTGGCATCTTTTCGACGGTCGCCATATCTCGTCCCCAATTCATTACCCAACGCAAGCCGTTACGCGGCCCGCTCACACATCACGCTCTCATGTCGGGATCAGTTGTGCGACTGCGAATAATAGGATTGCAAGGGCCGTACTTCAAGGCTGTGCGTCGAAAGCTTCGCGATCGCCTTGGCCGCCTCGAGCGAGGCGGGGGCGGTCGTGAAGTAGGGAATCCGCTGGCCGAGCGCGGACGCGCGGATCGGCTGCGAGTCCTTCAGGCTCTGCCACCCCTCCGTCGTGTTAAAGATCAGCGCGATGTCGCCGTCCTTGATCCGGTCGACGATATGTGGCCGTCCCTGCGCGACCTTGTTGACCGTCTCCACCGGCAGGCCGGCGCGGGCGAGATGCTCCGCAGTGCCCCCGGTCGCGACGATCGAGAAGCCGGTGTCGACCAGTGCCTTGACCGCCTCGACGATCATCGCCTTGTCGCTGTCCTTCACGCTGACGAAGACGCTGCCCTTGGTCGGCAGGATCGTCCCCGCCCCCAGCTGTGCCTTGGCGAAGGCGATCGTGAAATCGGGATCGATTCCCATGACTTCGCCGGTCGACTTCATTTCCGGTGACAGCACGGGATCGACGCCGGGGAACTTGTTGAAGGGGAACACCGCCTCCTTCACCGCATAATAATCGATATGCCGGTCGATCTTGGGCAGGTCCTTCAGCTGCTCGCCCGCCATCACGCGCGCGGCGATCTTGGCGATCGGCGCACCGATCGCCTTGGCGACGAACGGCACGGTCCGCGATGCGCGCGGGTTGACCTCGATCAGGTAGACCAGCCCGTCCTTGACCGCGAACTGGATGTTCATGAGGCCCACGACCGACAGCGCATGCGCGAGCGCGACCGTTTGCCGCTCGATCTCGGCGACGATCTCCGCCGACAGCGAATAAGGCGGGATCGAGCAGGCGCTGTCGCCCGAATGGACGCCCGCCTCCTCGATATGCTGCAGCACGCCCGCGACGACGACATCGGTCCCGTCGCAGATCGCGTCGACATCGACCTCGATCGCATCGCGCAAATACTGGTCGATCAGCACCGGCGAGTCGCCCGACACCTGCACCGCGGTCGCGATGTAATGCTCGAGCTGCCCCAGCGTATCGACGATCTCCATCGCCCGCCCGCCGAGCACATAGCTCGGCCGCATCAGCACCGGATAACCGATCCGCTCGGCCGCAGCGACCGCCTCGTCACGGCTGCGTGCAAGCCCGTTGGCAGGCTGCAACAGCCCCAGCTTGGTGATCAGCGCCGCGAACCGCTCGCGGTCCTCCGCCAGATCGATCGCGTCGGGCGTCGTCCCCAGGATCGGGATCCCGGCCGCTTCCAGCGCGCGCGCGAGGTTCAGCGGGGTCTGCCCGCCGAATTGCACGATCACGCCGACCAGCTCGCCCTTCGACGCCTCTACATGCAGGATCTCGAGCACGTCCTCGGCGGTCAGCGGCTCGAAATACAGCCGGTCGCTGGTGTCGTAATCGGTCGACACGGTCTCCGGGTTGCAGTTGACCATGATCGTCTCATAGCCCGCATCCGCCAGCGCGAAGCACGCATGGCAGCAGCAATAATCGAACTCGATCCCCTGCCCGATCCGGTTCGGCCCGCCGCCGAGGATGACGATCTTCTTCCGGTCGGTCGGCGCGGACTCGTTCTCGGGCTCGCCGAAGCTCGGCGCCTCGTAGGTCGAGTACATGTACGGCGTCTTCGCGTCGAATTCCGCCGCGCAGGTATCGATCCGCTTGAACACCGGCCGCACGCCGAGCTTCAGGCGATGCTGGCGCACCTCCTCCTCGGTCACGCCACCAGTCATCGCCTTGACGACCTCGTGGATCAGCCCCGACCCGCGCGCGATCCCGCGGTTCATGCCGCGCAGATTGGCGGATTGCAGCGCGAGCCAGGCGAGCCTTTTGTCGCTGAACCCCATGCTCTTGAGACGCCGCATGCCCGGCGCGTCGATCGGCAGCCCGTCCTTCATCACCTCGGCCTCGGCCGCGATGATCTCGGCGATCCGCTCAAGGAACCACGGATCATACTTCGCGATCGCGTGCACCTCGGCGACGGTGAAGCCCTCGCGCAACGCCTGTGCGGCGACCAGCAGCCGGTCGGGGGTCGCGACGGCCAGCGCCGCCTCGATCTCCGCGCGCGGCGCGCCGACCAGATGGTCGACCTGGTTGAAGCCCGACAGCCCGGTCTCGAGCCCACGCAACGCCTTCTGCATCGATTCGTGGATGTTGCGGCCGATCGCCATCACCTCGCCGACCGACTTCATCGCGGTGCCGAGCGTGCTCGACGCACCCTTGAACTTCTCGAATGCGAAGCGCGGGATCTTGGTGACGACATAGTCGATCGTCGGCTCGAAGCTCGCGGGCGTCGCGCCGGTGATGTCGTTTTCGATCTCGTCGAGCGTGTAGCCGACCGCTAGCTTGGCCGCGACCTTGGCGATCGGGAAGCCCGTTGCCTTCGACGCCAGCGCCGACGAGCGCGACACGCGCGGGTTCATCTCGATGACGACGAGCCGGCCGTCCTTCGGATTGACTGCGAACTGGACGTTCGAACCGCCTGTTTCGACACCGATTTCCCGCAGTACCGCGATCGATGCGTTGCGCATGATCTGGTATTCCTTGTCGGTCAGCGTCAGCGCCGGCGCGACCGTGATCGAGTCGCCGGTATGGACGCCCATCGGATCAACATTCTCGATCGAGCAGATGATGATCGCGTTGTCCTTGCGGTCGCGCACCACCTCCATCTCATACTCTTTCCAGCCGAGCAGCGATTCCTCGATCAGCACCTCGGTGGTCGGCGACAGGTCGAGCCCGTTGCGGACGATCGCGATGAACTCCTCGCGGTTATACGCGATCCCGCCGCCCGATCCGCCCATCGTGAAGCTCGGCCGGATGATCGACGGAAGCCCCGTCTTTTCAAGCCCTTCGAGCGCTTCCTCGACAGTATGTGCGATCGCCGAGCGCGCGCTTTCCAGCCCGATCCGGTCCATCGCGTCGCGGAACTTCAGCCGGTCCTCGGCCATGTCGATCGCATCGGCATCCGCGCCGATCATCGTCACGCCGAATTGCTCGAGCGTACCGTCATGGAACAGCGCGAGCGCGGTGTTGAGCGCGGTCTGCCCGCCCATCGTCGGCAAGATCGCGTCCGGGCGTTCCTTCTCGATGATCTTGGCGACGATCGCGGGCGTGATCGGCTCGACATAGGTCGCGTCGGCCAGCTCGGGATCGGTCATGATCGTCGCGGGGTTCGAATTGACGAGGACGATCCGGTAACCCTCCTCCTTCAACGCCTTGATCGCCTGCGTGCCCGAATAATCGAACTCGCACGCCTGGCCGATGACGATGGGTCCTGCGCCGATGACGAGGATCGAGGAGATGTCGGTGCGTTTTGGCATTATTTCTCTTCATTCTCGCAAATTAGCGGGTCAGTGGTCATCGCTACGGCCAAATGACGCGTTTGGGCGGAATAGATCAGGCCACCGACAGATCGGTAGGGAATGTTTATACCAGCGCGCAGTCTGGCGAACCGAATACCTTTGGCAGTAGCGTCCGCCTCTACCGTCCATTGCGGCTGCTTCTTCGCTTCGGTCAGAAACGCAGAGAGCTGAGCCGGGTCACCGCTTACTATTAGGAATGATGACCCTGATTTTACGTCCGCCGCTTGCACGCAATGGTAAGCTGGAGGGGGGAGCGCCTGCATTATGCGTTCCTCAGCTGACCCACAAACCGCTCGAACAGATACAGGCTGTCCTGCGGCCCCGGGCTGGCCTCGGGATGATACTGCACCGAAAACGCCGGCTTGTCGGTCAGCTCGAGCCCCGCATTCGACCCGTCGAACAGCGACACATGCGTCTCGCGGACGTTCGCCGGCAGGCTGTCGCGCTCGACCGAGAAGCCGTGGTTCATGCTGGTGATCTCGACCGCGCCGTCGGACAGGCGCTTGACCGGATGGTTGGCGCCGCGGTGGCCCTGGAACATCTTGGTCGTGGTCGCGCCGACCGCGAGGCCGAGCAGCTGGTGGCCCAGACAAATGCCGAACAGCGGCTTGCCCGTCTCGAGAAGCTCGCGGATCACCGGCACGGCATATTCGGCGGTCGCGGCGGGATCGCCGGGGCCGTTCGACAGGAAGATGCCGTCGGGGGCGAGCGCCATAACCTCGTCATAGGTCGCGGTGGCGGGCACGACGGACACCTTCGCGCCGGCGGCGACGAGGTTGCGGAAGATGTTGCGCTTCGAGCCATAGTCGATCGCGACGACATGCGGGCGGGCCGCACTCGCGACGGGGGCATCGCCTTCGCCCGGCGCGAACGATTGAGGCGACGCATCCCCTTCCCCGTTCGTGCTGAGCGCAGTCGAAGCACCGCTCTCCCCATAGCCGAACCCAAGCCGCCACGTGCCGCCCGGCGCCTGATCCCCCCAGCCATAATGCATCTCGGTCGACACGCCCTTGGCGAGGTCCATGCCCTCGAGCCCCGGCCAGCCCCGCGCCATCGCCAGCAGCGCGGCGACGTCGAATTCGCCGCTCGCCGAATGCGCGATCACGCCGTTGGGCGCGCCGCCGACGCGGATCCGCCGCGTCAGCGCGCGCGTGTCGATCCCCGACAGGCCGATCCGCGCATGCCGCTTCATCCAGCCATCGAGCCCCTCGACCGCGCGGAAGCTGGACGGCTGCGTCACGTCCTCGCGGACGATGATGCCCAGCGCGTGCGGGTCGTCCGCCTCGATATCGTCGGGGTTCGCACCGACATTGCCGATATGCGGAAAGGTGAAGCAGATCATCTGCCCGGCGAAGGACGGATCGGTCAGCACCTCCTGGTAGCCGGTCATCGCGGTGTGGAAGCACACTTCGCCGACCGCCTCGCCCTCGGCGCCGAACCCGCGCCCCCAGATCACGTCGCCATTGGCAAGCACGAGCACGCCGGTCGCACCGGCGGGCTTTGCCGAAGACATGGGTGTAGGCTGGGCGTCGGCCATCAGGCTGGGCACTCTCTTTACGTTGACGATGTCGCTAAGTGGTGTCCGCTAAGGCCGGCGTGCCGCAGCGTCAATCTGTTAAACCTTGGCTCGACGCGCTATCGCGTCCGGCTATCCCGAACCGCCTGAAAGACCCGTATATGATTCGCGACGACATCAAGGCCGCGCAGCTCACCGCGATGAAGGCCGGCGACAAGGAGAGCCGCAACGCCATCTCGTTGATCCAGGCCGCAATCAAGAACCGCGACATCGAGGCGCGGACCGGCAAGGCACCCGAAAGCGACGACGCGCTGGTGATCGAAGTGCTCCAGAAGATGGTCAAGCAGCGCCGCGAGTCGATCGAAATGTTTTCGAACGGCGGCCGCCAGGAACTCGCCGACGCCGAGGCCGCGGAGGTCGCGGTGATCGAACGCTTCCTGCCAGCCCAGATGGACGAGGCGGAAACGACGGCGGCGATCCTCAAGATCAAGGACGAGCTCGGCGCGACCGGCATGAAGGACATGGGCCGCGTCATGGCCGAACTGAAGGCGCGTCATGCGAGCGAGCTGGACATGAGCAAGGCGAGCGGCCTGGTGAAGGCGGCGCTGTCCTAAGAAGATTTTTTCGCGCGGAGGCGCGGAGGCGCGGAGGTGTTGCGCTCGGGGCTTCTGCTGCGCGTCAGCGCAAGTATTGCTCTTATCTGCCGCTGCGCGGCGATAGTGGGGCGCATCCGCTCCCGGCGGACGCACCCCCTCCGCGCCTCCGCGCCTCCGCGCGAACAAACCCTGCTTCTTCTCCTCTTCGGATTGCAGGTATCACTCCAATAGTGATACCGAGCTATACTCGCGCGCATGGCCCTGACCCCGCAATTTCTGGACGAGCTGCGCGGCCGCACGTCGCTGTCGGCGCTGATCGGCAAGACCACCAAGCTCACCAAGGCCGGGCGCGAGCACAAGGGCTGCTGCCCGTTCCATAACGAGAAGACGCCCAGCTTCTACGTCAACGACGACAAGGGCTTCTACCACTGCTTCGGCTGTTCCGCGCATGGCGACGCGATCAAGTGGATGACCGACCAGCGCGGTCTGCCGTTCATGGACGCGGTCAAGGAGCTCGCCCAGGCCGCCGGGCTCGACATGCCCGCGATGGACCGCCAGTCCGCCGCCAAGGCCGAACGCGCCAAGGGACTGCACGAGGTCATGTCCGACGCCGCCGACTGGTTCGTCGAGCAATTGAACGGCCTGGCGGGCAACGACGCCCGCGCGCTGCTCGACCGCCGCGGCATCACGCCGGAGACCGCCCGCGCGTTCGGCATGGGGTTCGCCCCCGACAGCCGCGGCAAGCTGAAAGCCGCGCTGAAAACCTATGGCGATCCGATGCTCGTCGAATCGGGCATGCTCATCAACGTCGAGGGCAAGGACCCGTATGACCGGTTCCGCGGCCGGCTGATGATCCCGATCCGCGATCCGCGCGGCCGGACGATCGCGTTCGGCGGGCGCGTGCTCGACGGCGGCGAGCCCAAATATCTCAACTCCCCCGACACCCCGCTCTTCGACAAGGGCCGCACGCTCTACAATCTCGACCGCGCCGCCCCCGCGTCGCGCAAGTCGGGCCGCGTGCTGGTCGTCGAGGGCTATATGGACGTCATCGCGCTCGCCCAGGCCGGCTTTGGCGAAGCGGTCGCACCGCTCGGCACCGCGCTGACCGAGGCACAGCTCGAACGGTTGTGGCGGATGGTCGACGTCCCCCTCCTCTGCTTCGACGGCGACAGCGCAGGCCAGAAGGCAGCCCTCCGCGCCGCACACCGCGCGCTCCCCCTGCTCGCCCCCGGCCGCAGCCTCGCCTTCGTCACGCTCCCGCAGGGCCAGGACCCCGACGATCTCGTCCGCGCCGGCGGCCCCGGCGCGTTCGAGGCGCTGCTGAAGGCCCCCGAACCGCTCGTCGACCGCCTCTGGGCGTCCGAAGTCGCCGCCGAGGCACTCGACACCCCCGAACAGCGCGCCGGCCTCAAGCGCCGCCTCCACGAGCTTGCCGAGGGCATCGGCGATCCGTCGGTGAAGCAGGAATATCAGTCCGAGTTCAAGGACCGCTTCTACAAGCATTTCAAACCCGTCCGCGCGCCCTTCGTCCCCCGCGGCGAACGCCCCAAGGGCGGGTGGAAGCCGCCTTCCGCGCCGGTCACCGAGGACGCAAAGGCCTTCCTCGCCACGGGAATCGACCGCGTGCTGGCAAAAGCCGTGCTCGCCGGGCTGATCCGCCATCCGGTCGAGATCGCCCGCCACATGGAGGTGCTGGGGCCGCTGCAACTCATCGACGGCGCGCTCGGCCGGCTGTTCGAGGCGGTCGTGGATGTTGCACTTGAGGACCAGAAGCTTGATAGCGGCCGCTTGCTCACCATATTGGCGAGGTCCGGTTTCAATTCAGTCGCGAGTGACCTGTTGCGAGCCGATACGATGCCCTACTCGTTCACGCAGACCACGGCCGACCCCGACCGCGTCCGCGCCGACCTAGACGAGGCGATCGCGATCATGGTCGCGCGTCCCGAGGTCGATGCGGCGCTCAAACAGGCGACCGCGGCGATGCAGACGCACTTCACCGAAGATGCGTTCGAACGACAAGTGGCAATGGTAAGAGAGAAACAGGCGTTGGAAGTCCGACTTGCAAATCTTGTACAGTCGAACGAAGACGCCCGAGCGTTGGGTACCGAGGGCGATTGATGGCTAAGGCGAACATGGCGGAACCCGCCGAGACGAACGACACCGGCGATGCGCCACTGATCGACATGAACGATGCGTCGATCAAGAAGGTCATCGCGCGCGCCAAGAAGCGTGGCTACATCACCTATGATCAGCTCAACGAGGCCTTGCCGCAGGGCGAGATGTCGTCCGACCAGATCGAGGACATCAGCGCCGCGCTGAGCGAGATGGGCATCAACATCGTCGACAACGACGAAGCCGGCGAGGAAGGCGAGGCCGAGCCCGCCAAGGACGACGACGACGAGCCCGAGGCCGCCGACGCCGAAGCCGACACAGGCCCCGCGATCGAGAAGAAGAAGGAGACCGTCGATCGCACCGACGATCCGGTCCGCATGTATCTTCGCGAGATGGGCGCGGTCGAGCTGCTCAGCCGCGAGGGCGAGATCGCGATCGCCAAGCGGATCGAGGCGGGTCGCGACACGATGATCCTCGGCCTGTGCGAATCGCCGATCACCTTCAACGCGATCATCGACTGGTCGACCGCGCTCAACGAGGGCACGATGCAGCTGCGCGAGATCATGGATCTCGACGCGATGCTCTCGAAGGACCCCGCGCCCGAAGCCATGGCCGAGGACGGCGAGGCCGACGACGGCGAGATCAGCGAGAAGAACGCCGGCCCCTCGTTCAAGGAAGAGGCCGAGCCCGAAGAGCCCTCCGCCGACGAGGATGAGGACGGCGAGCGCCGCGCCCCGCGCGCGTCGGACGACGAGGAGGAGGACAACACCCTCAGCCTCGCGCAGATGGAGGAACAGCTCAAGCCGATCGCGCTCGAGCGGTTCGCCAACATCACCGCGCTCTACAAGAAGTTCAGCAAGATCCAGCAGAGCCGCGTCGACGCGATGGGCATCGGCGGCGATTTTTCCGCGGCCGACGAGCGCAAGTACCAGAAGCTGCGCGAGGAGCTGACCGCCGAGGTCGAGAGCGTCCAGTTCCACAACGCCAAGATCGAATATCTCGTCGATCAGCTCTATGCCTATAACCGCCGCCTGACCGCGCTGGGCGGCCAGATGCTGCGCCTCGCCGAGCGCCACAAGGTGCCGCGCAAGGACTTCCTCGATCGCTATATCGGGCACGAGATCGACGAGAACTGGCTGGCGACGGTCAACAAGGTCGACAAGAAGTGGACCGCGTTCGTCGCCAACGAGAGCGAGGCGGTCGAGCGCATCCGCGCCGAGATCGCCGACATCACGCAGCAGACCGGCATGGCGCTCACCGAGTTCCGCCGGATCGTCAACATGGTCCAGAAGGGTGAGCGCGAGGCGCGTATCGCCAAGAAGGAAATGGTCGAGGCGAACCTGCGTCTCGTGATCTCGATCGCCAAGAAATACACGAACCGCGGTCTTCAGTTCCTGGATCTCATCCAGGAGGGCAATATTGGCCTGATGAAGGCGGTCGACAAGTTCGAGTATCGCCGCGGCTACAAGTTCAGCACCTATGCGACCTGGTGGATCCGCCAGGCGATCACCCGCTCGATCGCCGACCAGGCCCGCACGATCCGCATCCCGGTCCACATGATCGAGACGATCAACAAGCTGGTCCGCACCAGCCGCCAGTTCCTCCACGAGCAGGGCCGCGAGCCCACGCCCGAGGAAATGGCCGAGCGCCTCTCCATGCCGCTCGAGAAGGTCCGCAAGGTGATGAAGATCGCCAAGGAGCCGATCAGCCTCGAAACGCCGATCGGCGACGAGGAGGATTCGCATCTCGGCGACTTCATCGAGGACAAGAACGCGATCATCCCCGTCGATGCCGCGATCCAGGCGAACCTCAAGGAAACCGTCACGCGCGTGCTGGCGAGCCTCACCCCGCGTGAGGAACGCGTGCTCCGGATGCGCTTCGGCATCGGCATGAACACCGACCACACGCTCGAGGAAGTCGGCCAGCAGTTCAGCGTCACCCGCGAGCGCATCCGCCAGATCGAGGCGAAGGCGCTGCGCAAGCTGAAGCATCCGAGCCGGTCGCGGAAGATGCGGAGCTTCCTCGACCAGTAAGGGTTGCGGAATTTCTGATCGAACGAACGGGCCGCGGTGGAAACATCGCGGCCTTTTTCGTTATCGTACCGGGGTCAATGCGAGACAGCATCGGCTCCCATATCCCCCGAACAACGACAAGCCGGCGTTCGCAAGACACCATGCCCTCCCCTGTTCTCCCGCGAAGGCGGGAGCCCAGTCTGGATCCCCGCCTTCGCGGGGAAACAAGTCTTAGGTGTCCGAAAGGGATGGCCGCCGAAAGCATCCGCGCTAGCTTGCGTGAACTCCACGCCCCCTCTGCCCGCCGGCACTTCTCACATTTCCGCTATGTTATCCTAGACAGTGTCGATGGTAGATCATTTGGCAACTGTGACACGTTATGAAACGATCGAGAACCACGCACGATAATGCAGGTCGCGCTAAGCGCGTCATATTCGCTTGAGGTTTGGACCGGGAATACGGGGTACAACCCGCTCACGGTCGCCTGCACGACCCTCTCGCAAGTCTCTATCAGTCGCTTTTTTGACCATCGGCGCTTAGTAACCGGTCAAACCACCTAGCCTGCCCGCTATTTCATCAACCTTACTACTCGCGTAGTCCCCGGTGCTCTGAACATCATCGACACGGCTAGATATGTCGGTTGCAAACAGCCAGGCTGCTATGAGTGCACATACGGCTAAGCCAGACGACTTGCGATTATTCGATCTCATCGGGCCGCTCTACAAGTAAATCGGCGCGGGTTGCCCGAACCCCGATTGCTGCCAGCACGCAAAGCCCTGCTAATGTCATTGCTTCCTCGATGCCATTAGCCGCTGCAAATCCAAACAGCACAAAGCCCAGCCAAAGAATGGCCTCGCCTAGTCTGAACCGCTTTAATGCCTTCATATTTCCCCCTTACCGACCTCGGCCCAAACACCGAATCGATACTGTCAGCTTGGGTCGCAGTTCCTCCTTTGGCAATGGCGCTTGCCCTACGTCACGAAAGCGCGTCTGTTACGACCTAGTTTGCTGAGAGGGTATTACGTGCTTTCGCTTTGGAATACCGTTAGTCCGTATCAGGTTCAGTTATGGAGCTTGGCAACCGTCCTATTCGCGACAACCGTCAATAGGTTTGCTCGGTTGCGCCCCAGGATTTATTACAGCATTCATCACTCTTCTAGTATTCTAGTCAATGAACCTCGACTGGACGCTAAGGGGAGCATCCTTTCACCGAATCAGATAGTCCACATGGCATCTATAGTCGTAGAAAATGGGGGCATTAGTACCGCCAAGGCTTTGGAAATCGCGTTCGCGTTCAAGCCTAAGATCATGAACGTATCCCCCCGTCGTGCATACTCAGAATCAACAAGCCCGCTGGGCGGTCATTCAATAAAATTCGACAGTATTGCACCGAGCGAACAGACTAAGATTGATATCATGTCGATCAATGAGGACCTCCCGATACTAACCGCTGTTCGATCTGACGAGTGTCAGGGAAAATATATAATGATGGCACCTCAGAGGATATGGCCAAGCTGGTTTACGCGATCCATTGGCGTGGTGCTTCTTATTGGTGCAATATCATCTGTTTATCTGCTCATTCGACTTATACAAACGATTGCTTATTGATCGATGAAGCCTCGCCTCTACTAGTACGGAGAGCTAACACAACGGCCCCGACGCCGAAATAGACACCCTTTTTCAAATGATTACGGGGATATTATCCGGCCACGCTCAGTTCCACCGATACAGCCTCGCGGAGCGATAACTGCGGTCGAAACTACCCGATAATGCCGGTAAAGCCCCGCCATGCCCCGCCTGATCCTCTTCAACAAACCCTATGACGTCCTCAGCCAGTTCACCGACGAGAAGTCGCCGACGCCGCGCGCGACGCTGTCGCAGTTCGTCGATGTGCCCGGCGTCTATCCGGCGGGGCGGCTCGATCGGGACAGCGAGGGGCTGTTGCTGCTGACCGACGACGGCCGCCTCCAGGCGCGGATCGCGGATCCCAAGTTCAAGCTGGCCAAGACCTATCTCGTGCAGGTCGAGGGCGAGGCGGGCGAGACCGCGCTCGATGCCTTGCGCCAAGGCGTCGTGTTGAAGGACGGCCCCACCCGCCCCGCCGAGGTCGAACGGATCGACGCGCCCGACCTCTGGCCGCGCGTACCGCCGATCCGCGTCCGCGCGAGCATCCCCGATTGCTGGCTGAGGATCACGATCCGCGAAGGCCGCAACCGCCAGGTCCGCCGGATGACCGCGGCGATCGGCCACCCGACGCTCCGCCTCGTCCGCTGGAGCATCGGCGACTGGACCCTGACGGATCTCGCCCCCAGCCGCTGGCGCGACGCCTGACCCGGCCCTGCGCCGCCCGCCTCAACACCACGGCCCACGATCCACACGGGCCACCACCCCACCCACACCGTCATCCTGACGAAAGTCAGGATCCAGGGTCACGAGGGCGGCCCTCCATGGCGCTCGTCACCACCCGGCCCGCTGTAAGGAACGCTGCTGGCCAAAATGCCGCAAAAAGCGCAGCCTGCCCGCATGGCCTGGTCTGATCCAGCCTCGACTCGCACCCCCGCCTCCGCGGCCGTCGGCTCATGCCCGACAGGGGGTCGTCACCCCCGCGCGAAAAAACGCGCTATCGTCTCAACATTCGCAACATTCGCGGCCCCTGCCCCTGCTTCGAACCCTGCCGGACGCCGGACGACAGGCACGAAAAAGGGCGCGGGGACCATCGCCCCCGCGCCCTCGATCGCGTCTCGCAGGACCCGATTACTCGGCGGCTGCGGTGCCCTTGGCGGGGCGCATGTCGCGACGCTCGGCGATACGCGCTGCCTTGCCGGTGCGGCCACGCAGGTAATACAGCTTGGCGCGACGCACGGCGCCCTTGCGGACGACTTCGATCGAATCGACGTTCGGCGAGTAGAGCGGGAAGACGCGCTCGACGCCCTCGCCGAAGCTCATCTTGCGCACGGTGAAGTTGCTGCCCATGCCTTTGTTCGAGCGCGCGATGCACACGCCCTCATAGTTCTGAATACGGGTGCGCTCGCCTTCGACGACCTTCACGCCGACCTTCAGCGTATCGCCGGGGCGGAAATCGGGGATCGTCTTGTTGGCCAGGAACTTCGCGATGTTCTCGGCTTCGATCGTCTGCAACAGGTTCATAGTCAGTCCTCGTGTCGCCGCGCGCCAGAGGGCGACTGGACCCGAGCGCCCTCATGGCGCTCCCAAAGGTCCGGTCGCCGTGACCGTGTATCGATCTCCGCGCAGCGTTTGCGCCATGCGTCGATCTTCGCATGATCCCCCGATCGCAGCACCTGCGGGATCGTGCGCCCTTCCCATATCTGAGGTCGGGTATAATGCGGATATTCGAGAAGCCCCGTTTCGAAGCTCTCGTCATCCCCACTAGAAGCCGCGCCCATTACGCCGGGCAGCAGCCGAATGCAAGCATCGAGCAGCACCAGCGCGCCCATCTCGCCGCCCGACAGGATATAGTCGCCGATCGACACCTCCTCGATCGCGCGCGCCTCGAACAGCCGCTCGTCGAACCCCTCGAACCGCCCGCACAGCACGGTGACGCCGGGCCCCTCGGCCAGCGCCCGGACGCGCTCCTGCGTCAGCGGCCTGCCCCGCGGCGTCATCGCCAGCACCGGCCGCCCGTCCGCGACGCTGTCGATCGCCGCGGCGACCACGTCCGCGCGGAGCACCATCCCCGCCCCGCCACCCGCCGGCGTGTCGTCGACCGAGCGATGCTTGTCGGTCGCGAAGTCGCGCAGCTGGACGGGCTCGCATGACCACCGCCCCTCCCCCAGCGCCCGCCCGGCTAGCGACGTGCCGAGCGGCCCGGGGAACATCTCGGGGTACAGCGTCACGATCGTCGCCGCCCAGGGCAGCTCGCCCGCCGCCAGCCGCGCCAGCCGCGCCTCCTCCTGCGCCGCGGCGAGGATTTGGGGCACGACGTCGGCGGGAAATTCACACCCCCGCGCCTTCAGCCATTTCAGGCGTGCAAGGAACGCGTCGGCGCTGTCCTCGACATACTCCGCCTCCACCCCGCACCGTTCCATGGCAGGCTCGGCGACCTGCGCGACGTACCGGCGCACCCCGTCCGCGGTGTGCGACGCATAGGCGTGGAGATCGCCTTCCGACCAACGACAATAGCTCATGCCGCACGCCGCTATCACTCCCGCGCCCGGCTTGCGATAGCGATCGAGCGTTTCGCCACCGGAACGGAATTGCCGCGCCGCGCTTATAGCGGGATGGACGATTGCATCATCATCGGCGCCGGCCCCGCGGGCCTCACCGCGGCGATCTATCTCGCGCGGTTCCACCTCTCGATCCGGCTGTTCGACTGCGGCAGCAGCCGCGCCGCGCTGATCCCCTGCACGCACAACCACGCCGGCTACCCCGAAGGCATCCGCGGCACCGACCTGCTCGCCCGGATGCTGGCACAGGCGGAGACCTATGGGGCGGTACGCGAGGCCGCGCGGGTCGATGCGATCGAGGTGGACGACGACGGCTTCACCGTCCGCCTCGGCGACCGCCGCGCCCGCGCCCGCAGCGTCCTGCTGGCAACAGGCGTCGTCAACAACCGCCCCGCCATGCCCGACGCGCTCCATGACGAGGCCCTGGAGGCGGGGCTGCTCCGCTATTGCCCGATCTGCGACGGCTATGAGGTCACCGACAAGCGCGTCGGCGTCATCGGCACTGGCGACCACGGCATGCGCGAAGCGCTGTTCCTGCGCGGCTACACCGCCGACGTCACCCTGATCGCCCCGGACGGCGGCCATGATCTCGATCCCGCCTGCGAGGCGGCCCTCGACGACGCCGGCATCATCCGCGTCGGCGGCCCTTGCGGCAACTACGCGATCGAAGACAGCCGGTTCGCGCTCGACACGGTCGACGGGCGTCTGTCGTTCGACAGCGTCTATCCGGCGTTAGGCTCGGTGATCCGCTCCGAGCTCGCCGTCGCGGCCGGCGCACGCGCGACCGCCGAAGGGTGCCTAGAGGTCGACGACCACCAGCGCACCTCGATCCCCGGGCTGTTCGCGGCGGGCGACGTGGTGAAGGGGCTCGACCAGATCAGCCACGCGATGGGCGAAGCCGGGGTGGCCGCCACGACCATCCGCAACATGCTGTCGGAGCAGCGCCCGATCCGGCGCTGACTTTGGATGCCTCACCGCGAAGGCGGGGCCCCCGCGTTCGTGAAAGAGCTAAGCTCGAAGGAACTATTCGGTAGCGAAAGACGCCTCGACTACGAGTCGTTCCGCATCCCACTCTGGAACCGCCTCAACGCGCATCGGCACCATGAACCGCTTTGCAGTCGGCCGTTCGATCTCGATCACGTCGCCCGCACCGAAATTATCGATTGCGACAACGCGTCCGATCGCCTCACCGTCGGTAGAGACGACGGGGAGCCCGATCAGGTCGGTGTGGTAATATTCGCCATCCTCGAGCGGTGGCAACGACGATCGCGGCACCGTCAATTCGGTCCCGCGCATCGCTTCTGCAGCGTTCCGATCGGCGACCTCGGCAAAGCGAGCGATCGTGCCGTTGTTGCCAGGGCGCGCCGACTTGAGCGTCAGCGTACCGTCGTTGAAACTCTTATAGCCCGACATGGTCTCGGCAAAGACCTTCAGCCGCACCTCGCCGCCGATGCCGTGCGCGCCGATCACGACGGCGAGCGTGACCTTATCCCTGCGCGGAGCCGGTATCGGGTCCAGGGGTGTCGTCGGCGCCTTCTGCGGGGTCGTCGGCGGAGACGCCTTCATTGCTGGCATCTTCGATGTCCTCGGGTGCGGGGGCTGTTCTGGGATCTGGATCGGGGGTCATCATGCGCTCCTTGTGGGTGATGGACCGACAAAGAACGCATGAACCGCCATTCGGGTGCGGACATCGCCCACCCCAAGCCGTCATCCTAGGCTAGACCCAGGATCCAGAGCCGAGGACGCTGCCGTCCCTGGCTCTGGATCCCAGCCCTCGCTGGGATGACGAGGAAGACGATCTTACGAAGCGGCTTCTTCAGTCTCGGCAGCAGGTGCCTCTGCGTCGGCAGCAGGTGCCGCCTTTGCCGCTGCTTCCGCCTCAGCAGCTTCAGCCGCCTTGGTCGCACGCTCTTCAGCGCGCTCGGTGGCCTTCTCGCCGGGCTTGCCCTTGTTCGGGTTGTTGCGTGCCGAACGCTCAAGAACGCCTGCTGCGTCGAGGAAGCGGGCGACGCGGTCGGTCGGCTGTGCGCCGACGCTCAGCCAATGCTTCGCGCGATCGGCGTCGAGCTGCACGCGCTGCTCGTTGTCCTTGGCGAGGAGCGGGTTGTAGTTGCCGATCTTCTCGATGAAGCGGCCATCACGCGGGCTGCGCGCATCGGCAACGACGATCTTGTAATAAGGACGCTTCTTGGAGCCGCCACGTGCGAGACGAATGTTGATTGCCATGATATTTTCCTTCGTTTTCTAATATTTCGCCCGGCAAACGCCAGGGTAATGGGGTTAAGTAAAAGGTTATTTCTTCTTCAGAAAATCGTCGAAGCCCGCAGGCAGCTGCGGCATCTTGCCGCCCAGGCCCGGTAGGCCGCCCCCGGAATTGCCCCCAGGGAGCCCACCTGCGCCGGCCTTGTTGAGCATGTCGCCCATCTGCGGCCCGCCGATCGCGTTACCGATTCCGCCGAGACCGCCGCCCATGCCGCCCTTGCCGAGCATCGCCATCATGCCCTTCATGCCGCCCATCTTCTTGATCTTTTTCATGGCGGTCGACATTTCGAGGTGCATCTTGAGCAGCTTGTTGACCTCCTGCACCGTGGTGCCGGAACCCTTGGCGATGCGGATCTTGCGCTTGGCGTTAATCAGCTCGGGCTTGGCGCGCTCCTTGATCGTCATCGATCCGATCATCGCGTCCATATGGACGAGGACCTTCTCGCCGCCGACCGAAGCGACCGCGCCCTGCGCCTTCTTCATGCCCGGGATCATCCCCGCCAGCGCACCGAGCCCGCCCATCCGCTGCATCTGCGCCAGCTGAGCACGCAGGTCGTTCATGTCGAACTGACCCTTGGCCATCTTGGCCGCCATCCGCTCGGCGTCTTCGGCCTGGATCGACTCCGCGGCGCGCTCGACCAGGCTGACGACGTCGCCCATGCCGAGGATACGCCCGGCGACCCGCTCGGGATGGAACGCCTCGAGCGCATCGAGCTTCTCGCCGGTACCCGCAAACTTGATCGGCTTGCCGGTAACCGCACGCATCGACAGCGCCGCACCACCGCGCGCATCGCCGTCCATCCGGGTCAGCACGATGCCGGTCAGCGGCACCTGGTCGGAGAAGTTCTGCGCGACGTTGACCGCGTCCTGGCCCGTCAGCGAATCGACGACGAGAAGGATCTCGGCCGGGTTCGCGACGTCGGCGACCGCCTTCATCTCGTCCATCAGCGCCTGATCGACATGGAGGCGACCCGCGGTATCGAGCATCAGGACGTCGAAGCCCTGCAGCTTGGCCGCCTGCATCGCGCGCCGTGCGATATCGACCGGCTGCTGGCCGGCGACGATCGGCAAGGTCGCGACCGAAATCTGCGTGCCGAGCGTCGCGAGCTGTTCCTGCGCGTTCGGGCGATTGACGTCGAGCGACGCCATCAGCACCTTCTTGCGATCACGCCCACCCGGCCCTGCCGACAGCCGCTTGGCGATCTTGGCGGTGGTGGTCGTCTTACCCGAGCCCTGAAGCCCAACCATCATGATGATCGCGGGCGGCGTGACGCCCAGATCGAGCTCGGACGCATCCGCGCCCAGCATCTCGACCAGCGCATCGCTGACGATCTTGACGACCTGCTGCCCCGGCGTGACCGAGCGCAGGACGTTCTGGCCGATCGCCTTCTCGGTCGCCTTCTCGACGAACTCGCGCGCGACGGGTAGCGCGACGTCGGCTTCGAGCAGCGCAACGCGCACCTCGCGCATTGCCGCGCGCACGTCCGCTTCGGTCAGCGCACCCCGGCCGCGCAGGCGGTCGAAGACGCCGCCAAGACGATCGCTCAGGCTTTCGAACATCGAGACACTCCCAATCACCATTACCGGACACATGACGACGCCCAACGCAAAAGCGCCGGCGGGCGAAACCTCGCCGGCCAGCGTGCATCCTTGGATGCTCGTCACATGTGCCCCGTAACGGAACGTGGCGTGCTGCTTACGCGACCCGGGCCGCCGACGCAAGCGACCCGTCCGTCGATGCGCTGCGACGGCGTCCAACGTCAAAGTCCCTCCCCGGCATATTGGACGGATCGACGCTCTTAACCGGTCCTACACTTATGCTATGTCATATGTGTGTCCGCCCCGACCTCACAGGCGATCCAGCCCATGACCGCACCGCCGGCGGCGACCCGTTCGCCCCGCACCATCAACCGGGAATTCGTCACCGGCGCCGTGACCGGGGCTGCAGCGTTGATGCTCGTCGGTACCGGCGGCGCTGTTCTGGTGAGCATCTTTGCCCGTCTGACGGGACGCAGTTCGGGTATCGACCAAGGTCTGGTTGTCGCCGTGCTGCTCAACGTCGCGCTGTTGCTGTTTGGCTGCCTGCGCTATCGCGCGCTCACTGCCGAGCTCAACGAGGCGACCGATGCGGGTCATCGCGCCCGCGTTCTGGCACAGCGGGATTCGCTGACCGGATTCCTCAATCGCCGCAGTCTGTCCGAAGATGGCGCGACCCTGTTCGGCAGCGCGAGACGCCGGGGCAAAGTGGTGGCGATGCTCACGATCGACGTCGACTTCTTCAAGAGCGTCAACGACATGCACGGCTATGCCGTCGGCGACCAGGTGCTCGTCCATGTCGCGGAAACGATCGCGGCCATCGCCCCCACATCAAGCCTTCTGGCACGCCTGGGCGCGGACGAGTTCGCCTGCGCCTTCGTCTTCGATCCGGCGCATCAAGGGGTGGCAGATCGAATTGCGGAGCGTCTCGTCACCGGCTTCGCGCGGCCCTTCCGTGCGAACGGCGTCGACATTCACGCCACCGTGTCGATCGGCGTCGCCCGCTCGGACGCAGACTGTGCCTCGATTGACGCGCTGTTGCGGAACGCGGACATCGCCCTGCACGCGGCCAAGACGGCGGGCCGCAACCGCCACGTCTGGTTCAACACCGCGATGGAGCAATCGCTGCAGGTGCGCGGTGAGCTCGAGTCCGGGCTCCGCCTTGCGGTCGCCGCGCAGGACATCATCCCCTATTTCGAGCAGCAGGTGGACCTCGCCACGGGGCTCACCACCGGGTTCGAGGTTCTAGCGCGCTGGGACCATCCGACGCGCGGGATGATCCCCCCGGACGTCTTCATCCCGATCGCCGAGGAGATCGGCGTGATTGGCGACCTATCGCTGTCTCTCATGCGTCAGGCCTGCACCGCGGCACGCGACTGGGATTCGGCGCTGACGCTGTCGATCAACATTTCACCGGTCCAGCTACGCGACGCGTGGCTGGCGCAAAAGATCATCAAGACGCTGGTCGAGACGGGCTTTCCCGCCAGCCGGCTCGAGATCGAGGTTACCGAAAGCGCGCTGTTCGACAATCTGGCGCTTGCCCAATCGATCGTCGGCAGCTTGAAGAATCAGGGCATCCGGCTGGCGCTCGACGATTTCGGTACCGGCTTTTCTAGCCTTGCGCATCTGCGCGCGCTCCCGTTCGACCGCATCAAGATCGACCACAGCTTCGTCGCGTCGATCCTCGACAATGCGGAGAGCATGGCGATCGTCAACACGATCGTCCGGCTTGGTGACAGCCTGAACCTGCCGGTCACCGCCGAGGGCATCGAGGATGCCGCGGTCGAGGAGCGGCTGCGCGCGCTCGGCTGTGCCAAGGGACAGGGCTATCTCTACGGTCGCCCCATGAACGCCGCGCAACTGCGCCGGCTGCTCGCCGAACAGCGTCTGCTCGCACACCAGCCCGATGGCGACTTCCCCCCGGTCCGCGGCATTGCACCACGACTCGCGGGCTGATCGCGAACCCGCTGCGCCCTGCACACGGACGCACCCACTGCCGAGCCGCCATCCTTACTCCAGCCCGGCGCTGCAAGCCGTGGACTTTGCCCCCCGCCCCTCCTAGATCGCGCATCATGCCGTCTGCCCCGCTGCCAGAGGTCGTCAGCCTCGGCTGCCGTCTCAACATCGCCGAAAGCGAGACCATCCGCGCGCTCGTCGCCGGGCGGGACATGGTCGTGGTCAACAGCTGCGCCGTCACCAATGCGGCAGTGAAGGCGACGCGGGTTGCGATCCGCCGGGCCCGGCGCGATCGCCCGGATGCGCAGATCGTCGTCACCGGATGCGCAGCGCAGATCGACCCGGGTGCCTTCGCGGCGATGCCCGAGGTCGATCGCGTGATCGGCAATGCCGACAAGCTCTCCCCAGCCGCATGGGCCACGCTCGCACCGGTGGTCGTCAGCGACATCATGCAGGTTCGCGAAACCGCGCCGCATCTGGTTGCTAGCTTTTCGTCGCATGCCCGCGCCTTTGTCGAGGTCCAGAACGGCTGCGATCATCGCTGCACCTTCTGCGCGATCCCGTTCGGACGGGGGCCAAGCCGCTCGGTCCCCGCAGGCGCAGTCGTCGACCGGATTGCCGGGCTGGTCGATGCAGGACACCGCGAGATCGTTCTGACCGGCGTCGACCTGACCAGCTATGGCCCCGATCTTCCCGGCGCCCCCACGCTCGGCCAGCTTGTCGAGCGCATTCTGCACGCGGTGCCGCGGCTCGAGCGGCTCCGTCTGTCGTCGCTCGACGGCATCGAGATCGACGACAGGCTCTTCGCGCTGCTCACGACCGAGCCCCGGATCATGCCGCATGTCCACCTCTCGCTCCAGGCGGGCGACGACATGGTGTTGAAGCGGATGAAGCGACGTCATTCGCGCGCCCAGAGCGTGGCGCTCGTCCAGCGGCTCAAGACCGCCCGTCCCGACATCGCGATCGGCGCGGACCTGATCGCCGGGTTCCCGACCGAGGACGAGGCGATGTTCCAGAACACGCATGCGCTGATCGCTGACTGCGACATCGTTCATTCGCACATCTTCCCCTATTCACCGCGGGCCGGCACCCCCGCCGCCCGAATGCCGCAGGTCGAGCCCGAGATCCGCCGCCGACGCGCTGCGATCCTCCGCGAGACGGGCCAGGCCGTTCACGCGGCATGGTTGCAGACGCTGGTCGGGACGACGCAGCACCTGCTGGTCGAACGTCCGGGCGACTCCGGCCATGTCGGAAATTTCGCGGAAGTCCTGCTGGACGCGCCTGCGGCACCGGGCGACATCCTCCGAATCACGATCACCGGCGTTCTGGGCGAGCGCCTGAGCGCAACACGGGAATCCCTATGAGCACCACCCCAAGCTGGCACGACAAACTCATCGGCGGCTTCAAGCGTACCTCTGACCGGCTCGTCGGCAATCTCGCTGGCCTCAGCGGTGCGCGGCTCGACGATGCGACGCTCGACGAGATCGAGGAGGCGTTGATCGCATCGGATCTCGGTCCTGAAACCGCCGGCCGCATTCGCCATCGGCTCGCCGAGGGCAGTTTCGAGCGCAACATGGAAGAGCTCGGCATCCGCGTCATCGTCGCGGAAGAGGTCGAAAAGGTCCTTGCCAAGGTCGCCAAGCCGCTCGAGATCGACGCCTTCCCGCGCCCTCAGGTGATCCTAGTGATCGGCGTCAACGGGTCGGGCAAGACGACCACCATCGCGAAGCTCGCCCATCTGCTGATGGAACAGGATTACGGCGTCATGCTGGCGGCGGGCGACACGTTCCGCGCCGCTGCGATCGGCCAGTTGCGCACCTGGGCCGAGCGCGTCGGCGTGCCGATCGTCACCGGACCGGAAGGCGGCGACGCAGCGGGCGTCGTCTGGGATGCGGTGAAGAAGGCGACCGAAACGGGGATCGACGTGCTGATCGTCGACACCGCCGGCCGCCTGCAGAACAAGCGCGAACTGATGGACGAACTCGCCAAGATCCGTCGCGTGCTCGGCCGTATCAATCCCGAGAGCCCGCACGACATCGTCCTCGTCCTCGATGCGACGACGGGGCAGAATGCGCTCCAGCAGATTGAAGTCTTCAAGGAGGTGGCGGGCGTGACTGGCGTTGTGATGACCAAGCTCGACGGCACCGCACGCGGCGGCGTGCTGGTCGCAGCGGCGGAGAAATACGGTCTGCCGATCCACGCGATCGGCATCGGCGAAGGCATGACGGACCTGCGCCCGTTCGACGCAAACGAGGTCAGCCGGATCATCGCGGGCGTCGAAAGCGTCCGAAAATAACACGCCGCCCCGCTCTCCGGTCTTACCGCAATTCCTGGATACAAAAGTGACCAAGCCCCCCCTGTCCCCCGGCCTGCGCATGGCGATCGATTATGGTCCGCTGGCGATCTTCTTCGCGGTGAACTTCCTCACCCCCGGCGCACCGATCGCGCGCGTGGTCACCGCGACGACCGCGTTCATCGTCGCGACGATCGTCGCGATGATCGTCTCGAAGGTAAAGGCGGGACATATCTCGCCGATGCTGTGGATGTCGGGTGCCCTGATCGTCGTGTTCGGCGGCCTGACGATCTATTTCCATGACCAGCGCTTTATCCAGATGAAGCCCACGATCATCTACGCGATGTTCGCCGCCATCCTGACCTTCGGGCTGGTGACCGGGCGCCCGCTGCTTCAGTCGCTGCTCGGCACCGCCTATCCAGGACTGACCGCCGAGGGCTGGCGCAAGCTCACGCGCAACTGGACCGTGTTCTTCGTGTTCATGGCAGTGTTGAACGAAGTCGTCTGGCGGAACACCACGTGGGATTTCTGGGTCGGCTTCAAGCTCTGGGGCGCGATCCCGATGACGTTGATCTTCGCCTTTGCCAACATCCCGATGCTGCTGAAGCATGGATTGCAAACGGGCGACAAGGCCGTCACCAACCTGCCGCCCGAAGGGTAATTATAAACCGTCATCCCGGTAAAGCCGGGATGACGGTAACGGGGTCGGCTCAGCCAGCGACCTTCGCGTAGCGCTCGCCGACGACATCCCAGTTCACGATATCCCACCACGCCTTCAGATAGCCCGGACGATCATTCTTGTACGTCAGGTAATAGGCGTGCTCCCAGACGTCGTTGCCGAGCAACGGCGTACCGGGCTCCTTGGCATCGTCCATCAACGGGTTGTCCTGATTCGGCGTGCTCGTGACCTTCAGCTTGCCGCTGTCATCGGCGATCAGCCACGCCCAGCCCGACCCGAACTGCCCCGCACCCTTGGTGTTGAACTCGTCCTTGAGCTTATCGAGGCTGCCGAAATCGCGATCGATCGCCTCGGCGAGCTTGCCCGACGGCGCCTGCCCCGTCTTGGCTGCCATCGTCTTCCAGAAGAAGTCGTGGTTCCAGAAACCGCCGCCATTGTTACGCACGAGCGGCGGCTGCGACGAGATCATGCCGAGAATGTCCTCGATCGACTTGCCCGCAAGCGCGGAGTCCTTCTCGACGCCCTCGTTCAGCTTGGCCGTGTATGCCGCATGATGCTTGTCGTGATGAAACTTCATCGTTTCCTGATCGATCACGGGCTCGAGCGCGTCATAGGCGTAAGGCAGCGGGGGAAGTTCGAAAGCCATCAGGAGTCTCCTCAAAGACAATGGGTGAATGGGGTCGGACGTCAAACGCCCGCGGCCCCCAAATGGTCCCCGGACGGTCGTTACACAAGCGGATCGGACCTCGATCAGGCGCCGGCGTGCAACAGTTCGTGCCGCTTCAGGGCATGCCGCAACTGATCATAGCTGAGACCGAGCGCCTCGGCGGTGGCCCGCTGGTTGAACCGATGCTCGGCCAACGCACGCGACAGCAGGTCGCGCTCGAACCGGGACACGCGCGACTTGAAATCCGACGGCCCGTCCTCGCATGCGACGACCGGATTGTCGGCGTCATCCTCTACCGCGTTATTAGTCGCGCCGGCAGACGGCGATGCTGGGGCTGGTGGCAGGACCGGCTTGCGGTCAGCAGCACGTGGCCTGTGCGGCGACTGGAATGGATCGATCTCGATCGCATCGATCGGCCCCTCATGCTCCCAGCGATAGACCGCGCGTTCGACGACGTTACGCAGCTCACGGACATTTCCAGGCCAGTCATAGTCTGCCAGCGCAGCGCGTGCGGAGGGTCCGAACCCCTCCCACCGCTCGCGCCCGAGCTCGGACGCCATCCGTCGACCGAAATGGTCCGCTAGCACCATCACGTCGCCGGCCCGCGCGCGCAGCGGGGGCAGTGTGACGACCTCGAATGACAACCGATCGAGAAGGTCGGCGCGAAATTCATGCCGCATCACCTTGTCGGGCAGATGCTCGTTCGTCGCAGCCACGATTCGAACGTCGACGCGCAGCGGCCGCGATGAGCCGATCCGGGTGATCTCGCCATATTCGACGGCGCGCAGCAACCGGTCCTGCGCCGCCATCGACAGCGTGCCCAGCTCGTCAAGGAACAGGGTGCCGCCATGTGCCTCCTCGAACCGCCCGACCCGTGCCTTGGTCGCACCGGTGAACGCGCCGGCCTCATGTCCGAACAATTCTGCCTCGATCAGCGTCTCGGGCAGCGCGGCGCAGTTCATGATCACAAGTGGCTGGTCCCAGCGCGGGCTCAGCCGGTGGAGTCGCTCGGCGACCAGTTCCTTGCCCGTACCGCGTTCCCCGATCACGAGCACCGGTCGGTCGAGCGCCGCCGCGCGCGACGCACGTTCGAGCGCTCCCATGAACGCGCCGGATTGGCCGATAACCTGCGTTGTTCTCTCCATTGCCAAAGTGTGGCGGAAATTCCCAACGCATAGCAAGGAACAAACTGCTCGCCCGACGCCCTGCTGGCACAACCGCATGATTTCCGGGCTTTTCTAAAACTGGCACGACTGATGCAACGCTTTGGACAACCCGCCCAAAGGCGGAACCAACCATCGCCTCAAAGGGGACTCATCATGATCAAGACCGGCATCGTCCGCACCGTCGCCACGCTCGCCTGCACCTTCGTCGTCAGCGCCACCTTCATTCTCGCGGCGGTGGCGCCCGCGCATCAGGCGCCCGCTACGCGACACACCGCAATCGTGGCATAAGGTTCGTCCGCCGCACGAAGACCCCTGGAGTAGAATTTACATGGGCATTTTTTCCCGCACCCGCGACATCGTCGCCGCCAACTTCGCCGACCTCATCGAAAAGGCGGAGGATCCGGCCAAGATGATCCGGATGATCATCCTGGAGATGGAGGAAACGCTGGTCGAGGTTCGCGCCTCCGCCGCGCGCACCATCGCGGACCAGAAGGAGATGCGCCGCCATATCGCCAAGCTGGAACAGCTCCAGGAAAACTGGACCGAGAAGGCCGAGCTCGCGCTGAGCAAGGACCGCGAGGATCTTGCCAAGGCTGCGCTGGTCGAACGCCAGAAGGCGTCCGACATGGCCGAGCAGCTCAAGGCGGAAGTCGGCGTCCTCGACGACGCGCTCAGCGCCTCCGAGGCGGACATCGCCAAGCTGCAGACCAAGCTGCGCGAGGCGCGGACCAAGCAGAATGCGGTGCAGACGCGGCTGGAAAGCGCGAACAACCGCACCCGGCTTCGCGAGATGTACAACGGCCCGAAGACGCACGAGGCGTTCAGCCGCTTCGACATTCTCGACCGCCGCGTCGACGAGGCGGAGGGTCGCGCCGACGCAATGGGGCTCGGCGTCGTCAAGACGCTCGAGGAAGAGATCGCCGAGCTGCGCAGCAACGACAAGGTCGATGCCCAGCTCGCCGCGCTCAAGGCCCGCCTGAAGAAGGACGACTGAGATGGATTTCGAAGGACTCGTCGCCATTCTCGGCGCGCTCGTCGGGCTGCCCTGGCTGATCCTGCATTATGTCACCAAGTGGAAGACCGCACCCAAGATCACCGATGAGGACGAACGACTGCTCGACGAGATGCAACTTCTCGCCCGCCGACTCGAGGACCGGGTGCTGACGGTCGAGCGGATCATCGCCGCCGACAATCCCGACTGGAAGCCCGGCCTCGGCACCAGCCAGTCGTCCTACCTGTCCGATCGCCAGGCTGACCGCACGATCGACACCCGCTTTGAACGCAACATGGATCGGAGGAACTGAAATGTCCGCCAGCCGTACCCAATTCTACCTCGACAAGCAGAACGCCAAATGGAAGGGCGTCTGCGCCGGGATCGCCGACTATACCGGGATCGATGTCCTGATCGTCCGCGTCTCGGTCGTCCTGCTGACGCTGGCCGGGGGCTTTCCCTGGACACTGATCGCCTATTGGCTGGTCGCGTGGATGGGACAGCCAAAGCCGTTCGGTCTGTACGAAACACCCGACGACGCGAAGTTCTGGCAAGGCGTCCGCTCGAACCCGAAGCGCTCGACCGCAGAGGTCCGCAGCAAGTTCCGCGACATCGATCGTCGTCTCGCCGACATCGAAACGCACTATACCAGCCGGAGCAGCAGCAGCCTCGCGGCAGAGATCGACAGCCTGCGCTGAGACGCGGCGTAGACGGGGAGAATGATGATGAATTGGGGTGGACCGGGTTTCGTCGTCGCGATCATCGCGATCACGACGATGGGATGGGTGATCAACAACTGGATACGCGCAAAGCACGGCTATGCGCTGGAGGATGAGTGGAGCGGGAAGACGCACCGGGTCGACCCGAAGGACGCCCGCAAGCTGGAACTGCTTTCCGGCGAGAACGAGCGCCTGACCGGCCAGGTTTCCCGTCTCGAAGAGCGGATTGCCGTTCTTGAGCGCATCGCCACCGATCCCGCGGAGCGTACCGCCCGCGAGATCGAGGCTCTCCGCCTCCAGCCGCGATAGAGGACGCCGCCATGATCAGCCCCCTGCTCATCCCCATTCTCGGCATATCCTGCGGCCTGCTCGCGATCTTCGGCGGCGTCTTCGTCAAGCCCTGGTTCGCCTATCGGCAGCGCCGGATGGAAATCGATGCCCAACTCGTCGCCGAAAAGTCCGCACAATATGCGGCACAGAATGAACGTCTCGAACAACGTGTGAGGGTGCTGGAACGGATCGTCACCGATCGCGGGATCGGCCTGGCGGACGAAATCGACCTGCTCCGCGACGAGCGCCCCCTAAACTAGACCCGTATTCAGGAGCTGACCGATGAATCCCTTCACGATGGTCGTCTGTATCGTTTTGATCGTGGCGGTCTCCCGCGTGCTCCGGGCGCGATACCATGCGCAAGGATCGCTCTCCGCCCCGGCGGATACCGCCGACACGCTGCGTCTGCGCGACGAGGTGCGCCAGATGAAGGAGCGCATCCAGGTGCTCGAACGCGTCATCACCGACAACCACAAGAGCGTCGATCTCGACCGAGAGATCGAGCGGCTCCGCGACCGCTAGGAGGAGGCGGACATGACCGAACCGAACGTCTATATCACGCTCGCGCTGACCGGCCTGGTGGCGCTCGCGATGATCGTCACCGCGGGACTCGCCGGCTGGCGCGGCTGGCTGTCGATCAGGCGCCTGGAGATCGACCAAGCGCACGACACCGGCCTGCCCGTGGCGGTGTCGACTGGCGCGCGCATCGAGATCGCAGACCTGAAGGAACGCATCAAGAAGCTGGAGGCGATCGCCGCCGGGGTCGACCTGTAGCGCGGCAATCGTGTCCTGCCGCACGCGCAGCGGTTGCGGGCGAGATGACGCGGGAGTACCGCGACGCCATGCCCAAGCTAGCCGATATCCATGAGGAATATGACTTCCTCGAACCCGACGACCGCTACCGCCTTCTGATCGACCTCGGACGCGATCTCGAACCCATGCCCGATGCCCTGAAGACCGATGCGACGCTGGTTCGCGGCTGCTCGGCATCCGTGTGGGTCTATCCGATGAAGACCGACGACGGCCGGCTCCATTTCCTCGCGGACTCGAACGCCGCGATCACCAAGGGGATCATCGCGCTCGTCCTTCAAGCGGTGCAGGACCAACCGCCGGCGGCGATCGTCGCGACCGACA
Source organism: Sphingomonas aerolata (assembly GCF_023935825.1). Taxonomy (NCBI): domain Bacteria; kingdom Pseudomonadati; phylum Pseudomonadota; class Alphaproteobacteria; order Sphingomonadales; family Sphingomonadaceae; genus Sphingomonas; species Sphingomonas aerolata. Next base: position 2,984,684 of record NZ_CP098762.1, read on the forward strand.
TCGGTGCGGAACTGGCGCCGTTCGATCTCGGCAAGCAACTCAGTTCGAACCGGACGCAGGGAATCCCGAACATGATCGCGTTGATCCGCGAGACCGCCGAACGCTACGCCAGCTAGGCGGCCTTGAGGCCGTCTTCCACCCGGGGAGGGCACGGCGGAGAGGCATCACCCCCGCGCAGCGTCGTTACGATCTCGCCAACGTCGGCGCCGGCGGGGACCAGCATCCACCGATCGGGCTGGGCCGCATCGATCATCACGACCGCGTTCTTCGGGCAGACCCCGAGACATTTGACCTCGACCACGCCGCGGTCGGCCTTGCGCCCCTTCTTCAGCCCGAGGGCGGCGCGCAACAGCTTGGCGAGCGGCGTGCGGCGCTTGTCGCCAAACCCGCCCGCGAGCTTCTTCGAACATTTGCCGCAGACCAGCACGCTTCCCTGCCAGCGGCTCGCCAGCACGCGGATCACGCCGGCTTCCACGTCCGTGCATCCTCTGCGGCGCGCAAGACCTCGTAAGCGGCCTGGACACCCTGGAACCGTGTTGCTGCATCCTTGTCGCCCGGACGCACATCGGGGTGATTGGCCTTGGCCATTCGCCGCCACGCGGCACGGACATCCTCGAACGTCGCATCAGGTTCGAGCTGCAGCACTTCAAGCGCGCGCATCTCGTCGCGCGACCGGCTGCCGTCGCCCGACCCCGCCCAGGCATAATGCTTCGGATCCGCATAGCCGTCCGCGGTACGCGTCTCCGCCGCCTCGCGCTCGGCAGCTTCCTCGGCGCTCAGACCTTCGAAATAATTCCAGCCGCGATTATACTCGCCCGCATGCGTCATGCAGAAATACCAGCGGTCCGGGCTGTTGGGCGATTTCGGCGCCGGGCAATTGCCGGGTTCGTTGCAGCCGTGCCGGTCGCACAATCGAACCGTCACCGCCTCGCTGCTAGAGCCATAGCCGCGCCACCGCGGAAATCCCCAATCGGGTGTACGTGTCGTGCTTCGCGCCATAGCCGTTCGAGATAGGCGTCCCCACCGACAACGCAACCGCGTACCGCACCGCCAAACGATCAAGCCACGCGGCCGCACCTGCGGCCGGGACCGACATTGCGCCTTGAGTCAGGAGGCGTTCATCGCCTAATGAACATGAATAAATTGTCATCTGGCATAGGGTAAAGCGTCTGCTCCGGGCGCATCCCGGCCGACGTCGCGGCGACAGGAGCCCTGGTGCAAACTCTCATTCCGAAGCTAAGCACGTGGCGGGCCGATCTGCCCGCGTCGATCGTGGTCGCCCTTGTCGCCCTGCCCCTGTGTCTGGGCGTTGCGCTTGCGTCAGGTGCGCCGCTGTTCGCAGGCGTCATCGCCGGAATCGTCGGCGGCATCGCCGTCGGGCTCTTCTCAAAATCTCCCTTGTCGGTCAGCGGACCGGCTGCAGGCTTGACCGTGATCGTCCTCGCGGCGATCGAAAGCATGCCGAGCTACCAGATGTTCCTGATGGCCGTCGTGCTGGCGGGCGTGCTTCAGATCGGCTTTTCGCTGACGCGCGCGGGTATTCTCAGCGAATTCGTGCCCTCCTCGGTGATCACCGGGATGCTGGCCGCGATCGGCCTGATCCTTATCCTCAAGCAGATTCCGCACGCGGTCGGCTTCGACCGCGAGGCCGAGGGGATCTTCGAATTCTCCACCGCCAACGGCGTCAACACCTTCTCGCGAATCATCGACAGTCTGAGCGCGAGCGTGACCCCCGGTGCGATCCTGATTGCCGGGATCAGCCTGGCATTCCTGTTCTGGTGGGACGGCGCGAAACCGAAGAATGGCCCGCTCCGGTTCGTCCCCGGCCCGCTCGTCGTCGTCCTGATCGGCGTGCTCGGCAACGCGCTGCTGGGCGCGGTCAAGCCTGATTGGCAGCTCCAGGCGACACATCTCGTCCAGGTACCCGTCACGCAGAAGCTTTCCGAATTTCCCACGCTGTTCACGCTCCCGGACTTTTCCGGCATCAGCATGGGCATCGTCTGGACAACTGCGGTCACGCTCGCAATCGTCGCGAGCTTGGAGTCGCTGCTCAGCGTGAAAGCGGTCGACGAGATCGATCCGCGCCGTCGCTCCACCGACAAGAACTGGGAGTTGCTCGCGCAGGGCGGGGGTAACATCCTGTCGGGCATGATCGGCGGGCTTCCCGTCACGTCGGTGATCGTCCGATCGTCGGCCAATGTCGACGCCAAGGCGGAGAGCAAGCTTTCGACCATGCTCCACGGCTTCTGGCTGCTGATCAGCGTTGCACTGATCCCGTCGCTGCTTAACCTGATCCCGCTCTCCGCGCTTGCCGCGGTGCTGATCGCGACCGGTTACAAGCTGACCAAGCCGAAGCTGTTTCTGGAACGCTACAAGCAGGGCTGGACGCAGTTCATCCCCTTCGTCGTCACAGTCGGCGCGATCCTGTTTACCGATTTGCTCGAGGGCATCGTGATTGGCATCGTTGTCGGCTTCGTATTCGTCATTGCACGCAACTTCCGTACCGCGATCACCTTTGCCTGCGATGGCGACGACTGCCTCGTCCGTGCGCGCCGCAACCTGTATTTCATCCACAAATATGAATTGCAGAAGTCGCTGAACCGCGTGCCCGACAATACCCAGGTGCTGATCGACCTGTCGTCGACCAGTTATGTCGACCTCGACAATATCGACATCATCAACGCGTTCATCAAAGGCGCGGAATATCGCGGCATCACCGTCAGCCTGCGCGGCGATATCGCCGGCAAGCGTGCCGCGTTGATCAACGCGCCATCGAGCGAGGTTCTGTACACATGAGACGCTACAAACAGCTGCTGCTCGCCAACAAGGCCTGGGTCGCAGAGCATACCGACGAGAATCCCGATTTCTTCAGCCGCCAGACGGTCGGCCAGAAGCCGGAATTCCTGTGGATCGGCTGCTCGGACAGTCGCGTCAGTCCCGAACAGATGACGATGACTCAGCCGGGCGGGATGTTCATCCACCGCAACATCGCCAACCTCGTCAACGATCACGACCTGAACCTCATGTCGGTGCTGCAATATGCGGTCGACGTACTGAAGGTGAAGCATGTCATCGTCTGCGGCCATCACGGTTGCGGCGGCATCATGGGTACGCTGCAAGGTGGCCTGGACGGTCCCGTCGACGAGTGGCTCGATACTGCGCGCGAAGTGCTGCGCGATCACCGCGACGAGATCGATGCGCAGCCTACCGAAGAGGCCAAGGTCAATCGCTTCGTCGAGGTCAACGTCCGCGACCAGCTCGTTCGCCTCGCGCGCACCAGGACTGTGCAGGATGCGTTCGCCAAGGGGCAGGAACTGGCACTGCACGGCTGGGTCTACGACATGCGTGACGGCCATATCAAACCGCTCATGGAGATCGCCGCCGACACGGTTCTCGACGAGATTGGCAGGCCTGACAAGGTGCTGGTCTGACGTCAGTCCCTCCTCCGACGGGGAGGGCAGGATCATCCCGGCATCTTGAACCGGACATTCTGGGAAAGCCCGCCGCAGCCGACACCGCCATCGGGGCGAAACGTCTTCGTATATCGGGCGCCCGCGACGGTCTGCGTGCCGGCCTTGGTGAAAACGAACGGCGGATAGCTGAGCACCGCGCGCTCGTTAAACACCTTGCCGTCCGGCCCCACATCGAACTGCGTCCGGGTCCAGCCTTCGAATCCCCAAATGCGGGCTTCATCCGGAAACGTGCCGCCGGCCGAAAGGAATCGGGGCGGGGCATCAAGGATCGCGCACTGGCTGGCCGCCAGCCCCGACCGGTTGAACGTGGCACGTGCCGCCACCGAATCCCCCGCCTGCTGCTGTAGCGACGCCAGCCGGATCAGCGCACCGACACGCATCGGGTCGTTTGCTGCCAAACCCTTGTCGTCCGCGACCGCCTGTAACGGCGCCACACGCCGGCTTCGGCTCTTGGTCGAATCCGCTATGAGCAGTTGCAGCGCCGATCGCGCTTGCGGATCCTGCGCATAACCGCGCTTCGACAGCAGCGGCGTGATAGCGCGGGCATAGGCGCCCTGCTTCCAGCTATCGGCACTTTCGGTCTCACGCACACGGATGTCGAGCGGGAGCAGCGCGATCGGCGGGGCGCCGTTTGCCTGAGCAATAGCGAACGCCCGCTGCGCCAGCTCATGCGCCTCCTCACGACCCACGACCGCGTTGCCAACGAGCTGGTACAAGGGTGGCAGCGTGGCGAGCGATGTCGGCCCCGACTTGCCCTCCGCCGCCGCGAGTGCGGCACGTTGCCCGACGATGGCGGCGGCATCCGCGCCACGTTCGCTTACCGGTAGCGAAAGCCCCTTGGACTCGAGCCAGGCCGCCATGTCCGCGTCGAGAAACTTGGTGATCGACGGTCGCTCGAACGCGGTCGAGCAGCGCATCTCGACGCGGATATTGTAGCGGAAGAACGCGGGAAAGGATTTGGTCTGCTCGGGCGTCCATGACCAGTCGCGGACGGCACGCGCAAATTCGAGCGCCACCGCGCCACCGCCTGCGGCATAGATGGGCGAGACGCCGCGCACCACGCCGTCATTGTCGATCGTGAACTCGACGACCGCCATGTCCGCAGGCCTCAGATCGGCCTCGCCACCGCAGGCGGGTACCTCCATCTGTACCGCCGGATCAAACTCCCCCTTGCTCAACCGGCCCGCGCCGGTCATCGCCATGTACCGGCGGGCCTCTTCGCTCTTGCCCGCCAACAGTGACGCGATCGCCGCATCTGACCGCGCAGAAACGTCGCGCGAATCGGTCTGCGACGTCATCCCGCCATAAAATTTGACCGCCTCAACCGCTTGCGTCCGCGCCTGTTCATACTGCCCCCGGTTCAGCGCCAGAATCGCGCGACGCCGCGCAATCAAAGCCTTTACATCCGCATCGGCAGGGGCCGTCCGGACGAGCGCATCGACCTTCGCAAGGGCCGCATCCGCGGCGGCGGGATCGGTGAACGTCGTCGTGTCCGCCAAAGACAACAACGCCGCGACCTTCAGCGACGCGCCGTCCGCCGCAGCGGCGGCGCTAGCAAACGAGACGCTCGCCCCCGCATAATCGAGCGCATTCTGCGCAATGAGGCCCAGATCATAATAGGCCCGCCACCGATCCTCGGCGAGCGTCGGATCGTTCGCGGGCAACAGGGCGAGGCCGTCGCGCGCCGCGGTCACCGCATCGTCCGACCGGTCGAGCTTGAACAGCGCCGCACTCTTGCGGATCAGCGCAATCCCCCGGCTCCGCGATCCGGGCTTGGTTCGCGCCTCGAGTGTCGTCCATGCCGCCAGCGCAGCGGGCCTGTCGCCCTTCGCATCCAACGCTGCTGCCGCTTCGAAATCCTGCTGCACTGTGGTTACGGGCCCCTGCGCCGTAACCTGCGCGGCGACCGTCGCCATCAAAACGCCTGCGCCCATCAGTCCTGCCCGGTCGATACGCATTACATCCCCCACGTCTTTTGGGCAGTCTGCATGCGATCGGGAAAGGATGCCAGAGGGTCTGTAAGCCGGGTTCTGTCCATTTCCGACCCTTCGGTCGAAAGTTAGGCGACCATTCCTCTAGGACGACGGTTGCCCGCCGCCTCAAGCAATCAACCCGGGTGACGAGCCGGAACGAAGCCCATGTGCCACCCCTATTCGATCTTGCTCCCGGTGGGGTTTGCCATGCCGCCCCTGTTACCAGGCGCGCGGTGCGCTCTTACCGCACCCTTTCACTCTGACCGCCCCGGCTTGCGCCGAGGGTTGGCCGTCTGCTCTCTGTGGCACTGTCCCTGGGGTCACCCCCGCCGGGCGTTACCCGGCACCGTCGTTCCGCGGAGCCCGGACTTTCCTCGCGGATGCCATTACAACACCCCCGCGGTCGCCCGACCCTCTGGCGCGCCGATCCCTAGTCGTCACCCATCGGTTTGGGAAGCAGCAAAGCGAGCAGGATGCACCGGCATTCCGCATCGATCTCGCCGTCCACCAGCTCGGGGCGGAACCGGCGCTGGAACGCCATGATCGCCGCCATCCGGTTCTCCACGTCGTAGCCGAACCGTTCGAGCGCAAGGCAGAACCCGCCCTCCGTCCAGCCGGGATCCATCAGATTCTTGGTCGGCCGCGGCAGCGCAAGCCGGCGTCGCGCCAGTTCGTGCCACGGGAACAACTCGCCGGGATCGCGCTTGCGCGTCGGCGCGATGTCGGAATGACCGACGATGTTACCCCGCGTGATCTCGTGGCGGTCCTTGATCTGCGCCACCAACGGCAGCAGCGCGGCGATCTGTTCGGGCGGGAACGGGCGATAGCCGAACTCATGCCCAGGATTGACGATCTCGATGCCGATGCTTGCCGAATTGACGTCCTCGATCCCGCGCCAGTGTGACCGTCCCGCGTGCCAGGCCCGCTTATCCTCGGCGACCATCCGCAGGACGGTCCCGTCCTCCTCGATCAGATAATGTGCCGACACCTTCGCGTCCGGATCGCGCAGGCGGGCGATCGCGGACGGGCCATCCTGCATGCCGGTATAGTGCAATACGATCATGCTGACAGGCAGCGTTCGGTCGTCGAAATTCGGTGACGGCGTCTCGATGATCGTCAAGCCAGCTTCCCCTCCAGCCGGTCCGCGCGTGCGGTCCGGATCGTGACGATCGCGACGCCGAGCATCGCAACGCCTCCGCCTGCAAGCATCAATAGCGTCAACGGGTTGCCGAAGTAATAGGCTGCGGCGAACACCGAGATTATTGGTGCGGCGAGCGTCATCGGCGTGACCACGCTGACCGAATGACGCTGCAACAGCCATGACATCGAGCCCTGGCCGATCACCGTCGATCCGATCGCGGAAAACGCCACCCAGCCGACCGTGCGGAGCGGCAGGTCAGGGATCGCGCGCATCGCCGCAGGCTCGGTGATCATCGCCACGACCGCCATTACCAGACTCCCCATCAGACCGACCCAGGCATAGATCGTCAGGACCGGCACGCCGACGAGCCGCCGCTGGATCAGCGAGGTGATCGCCCAGATCAGGCTTGCCAGCGCGGTCAGCGCAAGACCGGCGCCCTCGCGCGCTGCCGACGGATCGAAGACCAGCAGCACCACTCCCAGGATCGACAGGCCTATCCCCAGCATCCGGGGCCAGTGGATCCGTTCGCGAAAAACGACGATCGCGAGCAGCAGCGCGAACGGAACGCCGAGCTGGCCGGCGATCGCCAACGCGCCGATATTGGTCGCGACCGACAGTGACAGATTGATCACGAGATAGAAGATGCCGCCCGACAACAGTCCGAGCAGTGCCAGCGTCGCGGTCCGTCCCGGCACCAGCCGGAACCAGCTTGCGCAGACCGCAAACACGATGACCTGGCGCAGGAACCCGGCCGTCATCGGCGCGATTTCCGTCACCGCCATCTTCACGGCGATGATGTTGAGCCCCCACAGCACGTTCATCACGACGACGATCGCAAAGTCGCGCAGGCCGAACCGATGCGTCGCTGGAGGTGCGGCCTGGATCGTCATCCCCCAACGCTTGCCGGGATCGCACCGCGATGTAAACTGCCGCAGCACTCTATCGCGGGATCAGGACCCGGGCGCGCGAAGCCGCGGATCGCCAGTGCTTGACGACGGCGTTTCGTAGAAGCCGCGATAGCGCTGGCTGGGCTCGAACAACGGGGTCTGCCCGCTCACCGTCTCCCCCGCGCCCATCACGAACAGGCCGCCGGGCCGTAGTGTCCGTGCGATCGTCGAGAACACCCGCAATTTCGTCTCCGCCGTCAGGTACAACAGGACATTGCGGCACAGGACCAGGTCGAAACGTCCTGCCGGCGCCGCATCGGACACCAGATTCACCCGCCGAAACGTGACCAGCTTCACCAGCTCAGGCTTGGCGACCCAGTCTGCGCCGACACCGTCGAACCACCGCATCATCCGACGGATCGGTAACCCGCGCTGAATCTCGAACTGCGTGAAACGCCCCGACCGTGCGCGGGCGATTGCGGCGCCCGAAACGTCGGTCGCGACGATATCCGGAACCGGCGCACCAGTCGTCTCGTGCCGCTCGGCGAACAGCATCGCCAGTGACAGCGGCTCCTGCCCGGTCGAACATCCCGCGCACCAGATCCGGATGCGATGACCGGCGGTCTCGGCATCCGCGATCGCCGCGACGAGGTGCTCGAAGACCTGCGCGTCCCGGTAGAAGGACGTTTCCTGGTTCAGCAGCGCGTCGACGATATGCTCGCCGATCTCCCGATCCTTTCCGGCCAGCAACTGCGCAACCAGCTCATCAAGGCTGCCGAGCTGGCGTTCACGCAACAGCGGCTTGAGCGCTGTATCAAGGCGCCAGGAGCGATAGGCCGCGATCTGCTGTCCCGTCCGCGCTTCTAGCAGCGCGGTCAGCACGTCGATCGTCGCCTGGGAGGCCGCCGTTGCCGGTGAGGATGACGGCGCCGTGGTCGGCATGCTCCGCCCGCGCAACGCTGACGCGCCCATCATGGACGGCGCTGCGACGCGATGAGCCGCCCGATCGCCTCGGGGGGCAGTATCGCCGCAGCGACACCCGACGACACGACTGCGCCCGGCATGCCCCAGACGACCGACGTCGTCTGATCCTGAGCGACCACGCTGCCGCCGGCGTCGTGGACCTGTCGCGCCCCCTCCGCACCGTCACGGCCCATGCCGCTCAGCATGATAGCCAGCGCGCGCGCGCCAAAGACTTGGGCGACCGATCCCAGCATCGGATCGACTGAGGGGAGGCAGCCGCTGCCGACGACGCCCTGCCTGAGGCGGATCGCGGCACCGCCGTCGCTCAGCCGCACGCAGGTCATGTGGGCGTCGCCGGGGGCGATGAACAGGCGGCCGGGGCGGATCCGCAGGCGGTCGGTCGCGACGTCGCACGGCCGGCCGGACAGGACCGTGAGTTGTGCCGCGAAATACGGCATGAACGACGCGGGCAAATGTTGCGTGATCAGGATCGGCAGCTGGAACGTGGCGGGCAACTCACGCAGCAACTGGCTCAGTGCGTGAATCCCGCCGGTCGATGCACCGATCGCGACGATGTCATAGGCGTCGCCGACCGCGACGGAACGGCCTTGATCCGCAGCACCCCGGCCGCACAGCGGCTCAATTGCGGCCGTGACGTTGCTCGCGCTTCTCAGTCCCGACGCGCGGGTAGGCACGATCGCGGTCGGGGCTTCACACAGGCGTTCGAGCTTTTCGACCAGTGCGGTTGCAAAGCGGCCAGACATCCCGCTGGCGCCCGGCTTCACCAGCGTTTCCGCCGCCCCCAGCGCGAGCGCCTGGACCGCTGCCGCACCGCCCTCATCGGCGGAGGAGGAGACGATCAGGATCTTGGCACCCTGCCCCGCAGCGATAAGGTCCGGCAAAGCGGTCAGTCCGTCGACCCCCGGCATTTCGATATCGAGCAGGATGAAATCGACCTCAGCGGAGCGCAGGAACTCGAGTGCGGCTCCCGCATTGGCAACCGCGCCGACGACGGTGAACTGCGAGCTCGCGTCGATCAGCCGCGCCATCACCGCGCGGGCGACCACCGAATCATCGACGATCAGGACGCGCGCGACGGCGGACGAAGGCGACCGCGGCAGCGGTGGAAGGGGCAGCGAGGCGGCCACGGCGTCGTAAGACCCGCTCAGGCCATGCCGACGATTTGCAATTTCGATGCGAGGGTTTCGCGGTCGAACGGCTTCATGACATATTCGTCGGCACCCGCCTCGATCGCGGCGCGGATATACGCCATGCCGTTCTCGGTCGTGCAGAAGACGACCTTGGGACGCTGCGTGATATCGCTGTCGCGCAGCGCTCGCAGGAAATCCATGCCGCTCATGACGGGCATGTTCCAGTCGAGCAGGATGACGTCCGGAACCGACTCCAGACAGCACTGGAGCGCCTCCTGGCCGTCACATGCCTCGCGAACGGTAAAATCAAGCGTTTCGAGGATGTGACGCGCGACCTTGCGGATCACCTTCGAATCATCAACGACAAGACAGGTCTTCATGGAAAGCCTTCCGGGGTGATCATGGCGCCCGCCTTAGCCGGCAAAGCGTAAGCACCGGGTTAAGCGCGCGCGAGTTGGCCGCCGTTCAGGCGACGAGCGCGGGCAAGGACGACGGCACCACCGCGGCCAGGTCGAGCACCAGCATCGGCTCGCCATCGCGATCGACCAGCCCCGACGCCGCCGCCGCCCAGCCGTGGTTGAGCGCCAGCCCCGACGACAGCGGCAGCCGCTCGAACGGCGCGACATCCTCGAGCGAGTCGACCAGGATCGCATAATCATGCCCGTCGACCTGCGTGATGACCGCCCGTCTGGCGGTTTCGGGCGTCGGCGCGAGCCCCAGTGCAGTGCCGGTATCGATCACCGTCACAACCCGACTGCGAAGCGCGGTCAGCCCGCGGATCGCCGCCTCCGCCTGCGGCACCGCGACGACATCACCGATATCGACGACCGAGCCGACCTGTTCTGCCGGAATCGCGACGCCGCGCCCGGCGATATGCGCGATCAGAAACAATTCCATCAGCGCGCTCCCCCACTCGTCACGGCGCGAATAGAGGGTGCTGAATCCTCTTGTTGCGCGCCGGCCTGCGCCGCGACCCGCCGCGCGAGTTCCTCGATCAGGGCCGGACGATCATAGCGATAGATGCTATGGTCCTGCGCGCTCGCGCCCTCCCGATTACGGCGCAGCGTGACGATCGGGGCGGCGACCGCCTCGACCGGTCCATCCTCCATCGCCAGCGCGACCGCAGGCGTCTCGCCCGCGGCGAGGCGTGTCACACACCGATAGCCCGACGCCTCGAGCGCGGGTTTGAGGAACGTCTCCATCCACCCGCTGCTGTCGCTCTGCAACAGGCAGACCGGGCGCGAGGCGCGCCGGACCGGCTCGCCCGCGAACAACGCGTGCGGATCGATCAGTTCGACCTGCTCACCGCCGATGATCACGACGCCCGCGATCGGCCCGCCGCCATTAGCCGGCGCCATTTCGGGCGGCAATTCGACGATCTCGATGGCCTCCGCGATCGCATAGGCCATCTCGCTGTCGCCATCGGTCAGACGGAGTACGGCGACCTCTTCCCGGTCGCCGATCACGCCAACCGAATGCAACGGCACGATCGCCCCGCCGATGGCGAGACGCAGCGCGCCCGCCGTAAAGCTGATCGCCGACGTCGCCACCGGTTCGACCCGGTCGATCACCGCCAGCGCGATCACGCGGCGCTTGCCGTCCAGATCGTCGAACAGCAGCGCCTGTACGCCGGCGACGCTGTCCGCCGCAGCTTCGTCGTGCGCGACCGCGAGGGCGGAAAACCGCAGCCCCGCGACATGCGCGATCCCCGCTCCGTCGAGCAGCAGCATCGGCAGGCCGCTGTCGGGCAGCGTCTGGCCGGCGTAGACGCCGGTCGCCATCACGTGCGGCGAGGCAGGTTTGACGACCAGTTCCTCCGCGTCGAGCACGTCGTCGACGCCGAGCGCATAATCACCTTCGCGGGTCGACACGATCACGAGCGTGCCCGGGTCATGGTCGCCCAGCCCGAACAGCGCGGCCAGCGAGACCAGCGGCATCCGCCGTCCCCGGACCGCGACGGCCGATGCATCTCCGATCGTGTCGATCCGCACCTGCGTTCCACGGACCCTGACGATCTCCTCGATCGACTGCCGCGCCAGCGCGAAACGCTGCGTCCCCACGCTGACGATGATCGTCGACAGGATCGACAGCGTCAGCGGCACGTGAATGACGATCCGCAACCCGCGGCCGGGCATGTTGCACAGCGCGATGCGCCCGCCGATATGCTCGATATTGGCGCGCACGACATCCATACCGACGCCGCGTCCCGAGACTGTCGTGACCGTGTCGCGGCTCGACAGTCCCGCTTCGAATACGAGATCGAGCTTTGCGTCCTCATCCATCGCGCCGATCTGTGCTTCGGTACGCAGGGCCTGGTCCTTGGCCTTGCTGACGATCCGCGCAACGTCGATGCCACGTCCGTCGTCGCTGATCTCGATGAGGATCTGGTTGCCCGACTGGCGTGCGGACACGACGAGTCGCCCCGCCGCGGGCTTGCCCGCGGCCAGACGGTCGGCCAGCGACTCGATCCCGTGATCGACGGCGTTGCGGATGATATGTGCCAGCGGATCGCGGATCAGCTCGATCAGTTCGCGGTCGAGCTCGACGTCAGAGCCCTCGATCACCAGGTTGACCGCCTTGCCCAGTTCCGCGCTGGTATCGCGGACCATGCGCGGCAGCGCCGAGAACAGCGCATCGATCTTCTGCATCCGGGTCCGCGTCACCGTGTCGCGCATGTCGGCGACGGTCAGCGAGAGCCGTTCGAGCGCAGCATCGACATGCGGATCGCTGACGTTATCTCGCAATCGCCGCGCCAGTTCGTTGCGCGCGAGCACCATGTCGGACATGCCGCTCATCATCCGGTCGAGCAGATCGACGTTCAGACGGACACTGCGGCTGCTGGCCCGCACGGTTGCGACATGTACGGGCACGGCCGCCGGCGTGGCGTCCTCCGCCAGCGCCGTGATCAGCAGTTCCTCGCTTGCATCATCCAGCGCCGCGCCGGCATCGATCGCTTCGACGATCTCGCCGATCCGGTCGACGATCGCGAGCACGGCATTCACCAGCGCGGTGTCGGGCACGCGCTTGTTGTCCCGAACCGCCGCAAGCACGTCTTCAGCGGCGTGGCTCAGCCGGGCCAGCCGGGGGATGTCGAGAAACCCACAGCTGCCCTTCACCGTGTGAACGAAGCGGAAGATTGCATCGAGCCGCGCGCGATCCGTCGGCGCCGCCTCCCAGGCGACAATCTCGCCCGACAGTGCCTCCAGCGTCTCGCGCGTCTCGGCTATGAATTCCTGTAGAAGATCGTCCATGCGGGCCCCGGAACGCGTGCGTCGGGCCCGTCATGACGAACAGGGGTTAAGGCCGCGTTAGGATCGCTCCTCCCTCGCCGCACCACAGTATCCAGCCATGTTATCGCGCGTTGAACACCGCACCGAAGATCATGACGCCATCGGACGGTTCGAAGATCTGCATGCTGCCCCCGCTCTCGGCGACGAGCGTGTGCACCATATAGGCGGCGGCCGCGCGCGGCGTTACCGCCGTATCGCCAGGACCGTCGACCAGCGTCCGACGAATTTCGGGGTCCAGGACGAGCCGCGGCCCCTCGACCTTCACGACCACCTCGAGATGGCCGGCATTGTCCTCGCCGCCAATCTCCATCCGGCCGCCGCGCACCAGCGATTCGCCGCCGATCAGCACCAGGTTGAGCAGGACCTTGATCGCCGCCTTGGGCATCGTTTCCTCGTCCACGAGCCAGGCGAGCTCGATCCGCTTGTTCTCGGCGATCAGCCCTTCGACCGCGGACTTGGCCTCGCGGGTTGCGACTTCCTCGCCAAATCCCCCCGCAGCACCGAAGGCCAAGCGAAAGAATTTCAGCTTGCTCGCCGATGCGCGTGCGCTGTCCGCCAGCAGCTCCATGCACCGCGCACGCATTGCCGGATCGGTTTCGTCTGCCAGCAGTTCGAGCCCGTTGTTGAGCGCGCCGACCGGCGACAGCAGGTCGTGACACAAACGCGAACACAACAGGCTGGCAAAATCGACCGGGCTGACAGTCATGAATATCCTCTCGAAAACATGTGCCGTTCTGACCTCGCCACGATTGGCTGGCAAGCGGCAAGGCGCATCGTTGGCGCTTCGCGCTTTATGCTCCGCGGATCACGTCAAATCAGCACAATGGCAACCTCGGCAAATGCGCCGGGGGCGTGAGAGCGCCAAGCGCGGGCTTGCCTGCCGCCGATGATCAGCCAGATCGCTCCGTCGCCCATCGCCTGCGCGGCGTCGCGCGGCGACGGCACGGGGTTGCCCGTGGGATGCGAGTGGTAATGACCGATGACCGCTGGGCCGCCGTGGCGCGCGCGACGATGTGCGGCCAGCAGCGCTGCAGGATCGATTTCGAAGCTGTGGGCGGGATGGTTCGCGACGTTCTCGCAAGGCTCTGCCGTCGCGATGGCACCCGGCGTACCGAAGAGCAGTCCGCAAACCTCCTCCGCCGGCGATGCCGCCGCCCGTGCAAGGATCCGATCGAGGACGCCGCTTGAAATCGTAACGCTCATCGCCACATCGCTACCGCATGGACCGGGGGGTTGCCACGATTGAAGCGAAAATTGCCGCGGCGGCCGATGGATGGCGTCTCGACCGGGCGCTCGCGGATGCCGTTCCGACGATGTCACGCGAACGGCTGAAGACGTTGATCGCCGCCGGTGCGGTATCGCAGGCGGGTCAGGCCTGGCGCGATTCTTCGAAAAAAGCGTCCGCCGGTCAGACCTTCGCGATCGCCGTGCCGCCACCGACGCCGCTGCATAACGAGGCGCAGGACATCCCGCTCGTCATCGCCTATGAAGACGAGCATCTGATCGTCGTCGACAAGCAGGCGGGTCTGGTCGTGCATCCCGCAGCGGGCAATTTCGACGGCACGCTCGTCAACGCGCTGCTTCACCATTGCGCGGGCAATCTTTCGGGGATCGGCGGGGTCGCGCGTCCGGGCATCGTCCACCGGATCGACAAGGATACCTCCGGGTTGATGATCGCCGCGAAGAGCGACCGCGCGCACGAGGGACTGGCCAAGCAGTTCCATGATCACAGCATCGACCGTCGTTACCGCGCGATCGTCGGCGGGATCCCGCGCCCTTCCTCAGGGACCGTCGATGCCCCGCTGGCGCGCAGTCCGCAAAACCGGAAGAAGATCGCCATCGTCCAGGGCGGCAAACGCGCCGTCACGCATTTCACGACGTTGCAACCGCTTCGCGATGCCGCGCTGGTCGAGTGCCGGCTAGAAACGGGTCGCACGCATCAGGTGCGCGTCCACATGGCCTCGATCGGGCACGCCTTGCTCGGCGACCCGGTCTACGGTAGAAACCGGCCCGGTCAGAAGACGCTGCTCGAAACGCTTGGTTTCCGCCGTCAGGCCTTGCACGCCGCGTATCTCGGGTTCATCCATCCTATAAATAGTAACGCTTTGGCGTTCGAAAGCAGGATGCCTGCGGACATGCAGGAACTGTTCAGCGAGCTTCACGTATAGATATCGGACCCTGCCGCAGTGCGGTATGGTTTCGCAGAAAGGGAAGACTACCATGGCAGCCCGCTCCAACGTTCCAGCGACGATACCTGCGCTCGGCAGCGAGGCGGGTCTCAATCGCTATCTCGCCGAGATCAAGAAATTCCCCATCCTGCAACCCGAGCAGGAGTATATGCTCGCCAAGCGGTTCCAGGAGCATGGCGACACCGATGCTGCGGCGCAGCTGGTGACGTCGCATCTCCGTCTCGTGGCGAAGATCGCCATGGGCTATCGTGGCTACGGTCTGCCTACGTCCGAGCTGATCTCTGAGGGCAATATCGGCCTGATGCAGGGCGTGAAGAAATTCGAGCCGGAGCGCGGCTTCCGTCTCGCGACCTATGCGATGTGGTGGATCCGCGCGTCGATTCAGGAATATATCCTGCGCAGCTGGTCGCTCGTGAAGATGGGCACCACCGCAGCGCAGAAAAAGCTGTTCTTCAATCTGCGCCGGATGAAGAGCCGCCTCGATGCATTCGAGGACGGTGATCTGCGCCCTGAGCACGTGACGAAGATCGCCACCGATCTCGGTGTCGCCGAGACCGACGTCGTCAGCATGAACCGCCGCATGGCGATGGGTGGTGACACCTCGCTCAACGTCCCGATGCGCGAGGACGGCGAAGGCCAGTGGCAGGATTGGCTGCAGGACGACGCACCGCTCCAGGACAAGATCGTTGCCGACGCACAGGAGGCCGACGTCCGCCACTCGATGCTGGTTTCCGCGATGGACGACCTCAACGATCGTGAACAGCATATCTTGACCGAACGCCGCCTGACGGACGATCCCAAGACGCTCGAGGAATTGTCGCAAGTCTATGGCGTCTCGCGCGAGCGAGTCCGCCAGATTGAAGTTCGCGCGTTCGAGAAGCTGCAAAAGGCTATGATGCGCATCGCTGGCGAAAAGCGCCTGCTTGCCGCCTGACATCATGCGCACCGTCGTCATTGGCGGCGGTGCGGCCGGTGTTGCGGCGGTGCGGACGCTCCATGACGCCGCGCATGATGTGTTGCTGGTCGAGGCGAGCGACCGTCTTGGTGGTCGGGCGCATAGTCTATCGATAGACGCGTTATTGAGCCGCGAGGGCAGTAAGCCAGAGGCGAATTCTATCCTTGCGGGGTCTCATGTCGATGCCGGTTGCGGGTGGCTCCACTCCGCGCAGCGCAACCCATGGACCGCGATTGCGGAGCGTTCGGGTTTCAGCGTCGACCGGTCGGACGCGAACTGGCGCACGCAATGGCGTGACCTTGGTTTTTCACCCGAAAAGCAGGCGTCTTCGTCCACCGCCTATCAGGAATGGAACGCCCGGGCATTGGCGGCGCTCGACGGTCCCGACCGCCCGCTGTCCGACTTCGTCGACACTCACGATGAATGGCGGTCTAGGATCGACGCGATCTCAGGCTATGCGAATGGCGCGAACCTGTCGCAGGTGTCGCTCCATGACTGGGCCGCGTATGAAAATGCTGCATCGGACGATAATTGGACCGTGAAGCAAGGCTATGGCACGCTGGTCACCAGTCATGCCGCCGGTCTTCCGATCCGCCTCTCCACCCCGGTCACCCGTATCGACCATGGCGGTCGGCGGATTAGGCTCGACACGCCGTTCGGGGAGATCGACGCGGATCATGTCATCGTCTGCGTGCCCACCACCGTGCTTGCCCGATCGCAGATCAGGTTCGACCCGCCCCTGCCTGACAAGCATGCCGCCGCCGCCGACCTCCCACTCGGGCTGGCGGACAAGGTGTTCCTGCATGTCGATCGACCGGAATGGCCGGCGAATGCGCATCTCGTCGGCAACCCCTATGCCGCGTGCACCGCCAGCCACCGCCTGTCGCCGTTCGGCTGGCCGATCATCGAGAGTTTCTTCGGCGGCGACTGCGCGGAGATGCTGGAGGATGGCGACGCCGCGGCGTTCGCGATCGATGAGCTGGTCGCCCTGCTCGGCAGCGACTGGCGCCGCCGCTTCACGCCGCTTGTCGCAACCCGCTGGCGCCAAGAACCTTGGATCGGTGGCAGCTATAGCCATGCGCGGATTGGGTGCGCGGGCCAGCGCGCGATACTCGCCGCGCCGGTCGACGGCCGGATCTTCTTCGCCGGCGAAGCCTGCCACCGCGAGGATTTCTCCACCGCCCACGGCGCATATGAAACCGGCGTCGCGGCGGCGCGGGCGATCATTGGCGGGGGCGCGGTGATCGCATAAGGAGCGGCGATGGGCCTTATCCGCATCCTCGCCAAATTCGCGTCCGTCTTCGTCGTCGTGACGGTCGCCTGGGTCGGCCTGTACCGGTTCGTCCCGCCGCCCTTCACGTTCACGATGATGGGCGACCTGCTGTCCGGGCATACGGTGACGAAGGACTGGATGCCGTTGTCGGAGATGGATCCCGACATGGCGCGCGCCGCGATTGCGGGCGAGGATTCGGGGTTCTGTTCGCACAGCGGCTTCGACTTCAAGGCGATCGCCGGGGCTGCGGCACGCAATGCGCAGGGCGGGCGGATCCGTGGCGGGTCGACGATCAGCCAGCAGACCGCGAAGAACGCGTTCCTGTTCCAGGGCGGCGGCTATGTCCGCAAGGCGTTCGAGGCGTATTTCACCGTGCTGATCGAGACGCTGTGGCCGAAGCGGCGGATCATGGAGGTGTATCTCAATATCGCCGAGACCGGGATCGGCACCTATGGCGCCAATGCCGGGGCGATCCGGTATTTCAACCACGATGCGTCGCGGCTGTCGGCGACCGAGGCGGGGCGGATCGCGGCGGTGTTGCCGCTGCCGAAGAAGCGGGCGGCGATCGCGCCGCGCGGTTTCGTCCGCCGCCACGGCAACACGCTGTCGCGCCGCGTCTCGACGGTCCGCACCCAGAGGCTCGACGGCTGCCTCCGGTAGGGACCGGCAGCCGCCGCACCCGGCAGATCAGAACGGCAGCTTGAAGCCCGGCGGGAGCTGCAGGCCGCTGGTCATCTTCGACATTTCGGTGCCCGACACCGCATCGGCCTTGGCGCGGGCATCGTTGAACGCGGCGGTCAGCAGATCCTCGAGCATCTGCTTCTCGCCGACCTGCATCAGCGAATCGTCGATCGCGATGCCGATGATCCGGCCCTTGGCGGACGCCTTGACCTTGACCAGCCCGCCGCCCGACGCGCCCTCGACCTCGATCGTGTCGAGATTGGCCTGTGCCTTTTCGAGCTCGGTCTGGACGTTCTGCGCCATGGCGAGGATTTCGTCGATATTCTTCATGCGTTGCTCCTTTGACCCGGCCACGATTCAAGCTTGGCGTCGGGAAACGCTGCCACCGCGGCCTTCATGATGGGGGATTCGAGAATGGCCTGCTTCACCGCCTCGTCGGCGGCGTCCTGCGCCTCGCGCAGTGTCGGTTCGCCGGGCGCGTCGACGATCGACACCTTCCAGGCAGTCCGCGTGACCGACTTCAGCAGCGTGCCCAGTTCGGCCAGCGTGTCCGCCGAGACCGGCCGGCTGCCGCTGAGCGCGAATTCGGGCGGCGCATAGGAGACGATCCGCGCGCCGTGGCGCAGTCGCGCGGCGATCGCCAGCCCGCCCGAGTCGTCGAGCAGATCGACCAGAGCCGCGAAGGTCGGTGGCAGGATCGGTCCGGTGTCGACGGGTGCCGGCGGAGTGGACGCCCCCGCCCCGGCCCAGGGCGGTGCCTCGCCGGAGGATGCGGGAGCAGGCGCCGGCGCCTGTGTCGATGCAGCGGCCGCAGCAGCGGGTGCCGGACTGCCGGCGAGCTGCCGCGCGAGTTCGCCCGGATCGGGCAGCGTCGAGGCGTAGATCGTCCGCAGCAGCGCCATTTCCGCCGCCTCGATCGGCAGGACCGCCTTGGCGACCTCGTCATGGCCCTTGAGGAACAGCTGCCAGAGGCGGTGCAGCGCGGGGTAGGACAGATTGGCGGCCCACTCCTCGCGCGCGGCGCGCTCTTCCGCGGGCTGCGCGGCGTCGGCCGGCGTCCCGACCTTGGTCAGCGTGACGCCGTGGACGGTTTCGAGCAGCGACCGGAGCACCGACAGCGGATCGACGCCATAGTCATATTGCCGCCGCAGCGAGGCGAGCGCCCCCGCCCCGTCGCCCGCCAGGATCAGGGCGAGCAGGTCGCGCACCGCGCCGCGATCGGACAGGCCGAGCATCTGCCGGACCGCGTCCGCGGTGACGCCGCCACCTTCGAGCCCGGCATGCGCGATCGCCTGGTCGAGGATCGAGAGCCCGTCGCGCGCCGACCCTTCGGCGGCGCGTGCGATCAGCATCAGCGCCTCGGGCTCGGCGACGACGCCCTCCTGCTCCGACACCCAGGCGAAATGCCCGGCGAGCTGCTCCGCAGAGATGCGGCGCAGGTCGAAGCGCTGGCAGCGCGACAGGACCGTCACCGGCACCTTGTTCACTTCGGTCGTCGCGAACAGGAACTTCACATGCGCGGGCGGTTCCTCCAGCGTCTTCAGAAGCGCGTTGAACGCGTTCTTCGACAGCATGTGGACTTCGTCGATGATGTAGATCTTGAAGCGCGCGGTGACCGCCGAATAGCGCGACGCGTCGATGATCTCGCGGACGTCGTCGACGCCGGTATGGCTCGCGGCGTCCATCTCGATCACATCGATATGGCGGCCCTCGGCGATCGCGCGGCAGGGTTCGCAGACGCCGCACGGGTCGATCGTCGGACCGCCCTGCCCGTCCGGACCGATGCAGTTGAGCGCCTTGGCGATCAGGCGCGCGGTCGACGTCTTGCCGACCCCGCGCACCCCGGTCATCAGAAAGGCATGCGCCAGCCGGTCACGCTTGATCGCGTTGCCGAGCGTCTGGACCATCGCGTCCTGCCCGATGAGCTCGGAAAAGGTCTGCGGACGATATTTGCGCGCGAGCACACGGTACGCGACATCCGCCTTAGCAGCCGGCTGTGGCGGTTCGCCCAGGTCGAAGGAATCTGACATTGCGGTCGTCATAGCGGCTGTCGGGTCCGGTGTCGAAGGGCATGGCCGGGACCGCGAATGTTGCGAATGTTGAGACGATAGCGCGATTCAACATTGGGCGTCGGGTCGACATCGGGTGTCGCCGCGGTGCAGCCCGAGGTCGGAGTGCGGCCGTTCGGGACGGCGAACTGGGGGCCGGAACTGGGAGCGATCTGGGCCATGGCTTGGCCTACCACAATCGCGGACAGTTTTACAGCGAAATGGAACGTTTCGGGAACGTCTTTGCGAAAGCTGTTTGGGATCAGGGGTTTGGCGGCGAAGGTAGGGGCGCCACGGCGACGCCGTGTCGTCAGACGGCGCTGTGCGCCGCTGGCCGCGCTCACATTTGCTTGCAAATGTTCGCGGTGGGAGCCGGGACGACCCGGGGCGAAATCGTTGTGGCTGCTTCCTTCCGGATCTGACCAAGTTGGCGACGACCCCGTCCGCCCGACTCCCGCTGCGCATATGGCGGGGTCGGACGGGATGATCAAGCCGCTTTACGGCCTGATCCTGGGGAAGGCCCGTTCTTAGCGGTTGACGCGAACCGTGCGGCAGACGCGCTGGCGATGATGGTTGCGGACCACGTTGCGGCAGACCTGACGCGTGCGCGTACGATGACGGACGCCGGGACGGTTGTCGTTGTGACGGACGACGGTCCGCTCATGGACGACGGTGCGCTGTGCGGATGCCTCGGCGGCGAAGCCGACGGGCGCGAGGCCGGTGAGCGCAACGAGACCGGCGGCGGCGAGGGTAAACAACTTCATGGAAAGTCTCCTGAGCGGTCTGGATTCGCGTGAATCCCATAACCTATGTTGCAAACTCGCCTCGCCTCATTACGGTTCCGTATCAACGACGGAAACAGCGGCGAACCGGGCCGTAATAGCCGCGCTGGATGCGGCACACGACGCGCGAGCGGCCATAGCCACGCGGCCCGCCATAGCCGTAATGCGCGCGATAGCCGCCGCGGTGCCCGCGATAGCCGCCGCGATATCCATCCCGGTACCCGCCGCGGTAGCCGCCCCGGTAACCGCCATCCCGATAGCCGTCATAGCGGTGGCGCGGGCCATGCCAGCCGCGGCCATGATGACCGCCGCCGCGCGGCCCGTCCCAGCCGTAACGCTGTGCGTCCGCGGGGGCCGCTGCAACCAGGGTACCGGCGGCCAGGGCGCCGGCGGCGAAGAAAGCGATGATCCTCATGAGAGCTACTCCACTCGAGCCCCGGGCAGCGGGGCTGTATCAATGCCCCGTATACTGGGGCGGTGGAGGCTTGATCGCCGAACCGCCGTGGCTCGACGCTGAACCGGCCGTTGTCATTCTGTAAGGTTCGTCCGGACGGTCAGCCGGGGATGCGCACCGTCAGTCCGTCGAGCGCCTCGGTCAGGCGGATCTGGCAGGCGAGCCGGCTGGTCCGGGTCGCGTCGGGGGCGAGATCGAGCATGTCCTCCTCGTCCGCGCTCGCCGGCGGCAACCGGGCGACATCGGCGGCGTCGACGATGACATGGCAGGTCGCGCAGGCAAGCTGGCCCTCGCACGTGCCCTCAAGCGGCTGGCCGTCCGCCTGGGCGGCGTCGAGCAGCCGGTCGCCGGGGGTGGCGGCGACGCTGCGGATGCTGCCGTCGCGGGCGATGAAGTGGACGATCATGGGAAGCGGACGATCATGGCCATTGCCCTTCCGCGGCGGCCGCGATCGCGTCGATCGCGGCGGCGAGGTCTGTTTCGGTGGTGTAGCGGCCGAAGCCGAGGCGGATGCTCGACCGGGCCTGGGTCTCGGTCAGGCCGATCGCGCGCAGGACGTGGCTCGACCGCCCCGACCCGCTCGCACAGGCGGAGCCCGCGGAAAAGGCGATGTCGCGCAGGTCGGACATCAGCCGGTTCACGTCGAGCCCCTCGCGGCGAACATTGAGATTGCCGTGATAGCGCGGGTCGGTGGCGCCGTTGATCGTCCAGCCGGGGCCGAGCCGGTCGCGGGCGAGCGCCCAGAGGCGCTCGACATGCGCGGCGTCCTGATCCCTGCGGTCGGCCATCAGCTGCGCGGCGACGCCGAAGCCGGCGCATAGTGCGGGCGACAGCGTGCCCGAACGGCCGGGCGCCTCCTGCCCGCCGCCGTGGAGCAGCGGGGCGAGCGTGACGCCGTCGCGGATCCACAGCGCGCCGATGCCCTTGGGGCCGTGGATCTTGTGCGCGGAAATCGCGATCAGGTCGACGGTGTCGGGGATCGCTACGCGGCCATAGCCCTGGACCGCGTCGCACAGCAGCAGCGCGCCGGCGGCGTGCGCGGCCTCGGCGAGCGCGGCGATCGGCTGGATCACGCCGATCTCGTTGTTGACGAGCATCGCGGCGACGAGGCCTGTGCGGGCGACGGCATCGGGATCGACGATCCCGTCCGCGCCGACCGGCAGGATCGTCACGTCGCGCCCCTGCGCCGCTTCCGCCGCCGCTGTGTCGAGCACGGCGGCGTGTTCGGTGGCGAGTGTCGTGATGGGCCCGGATGTGCCCTTGATCGCCCAGTTGAGCGCCTCGGTCGCGCCGCTGGTGAAGGCGACGCGGCCGCCGGGGGGGAGCAATGCCGCGACCTGATCGCGTGCGAGCTCGACCGCGGCCTTCGCGCGGCGACCTTCGCGGTGCGGGGAATGCGGGTTGGCGTGCTGTGATTCGAGCCAGGGGAGCATCGCGGCTAGCGCCTCGGGCGCGAGCGGGGTGGTCGCCTGGTAGTCGAGATAGCTCATGCCGCCGCCCTGATGTCGCGGGCGATGCGCGTCCAGGCCTCGGCAAAGCGCGCGACGTCGTCGGCGGTGGTGGTCCAGCCGAAGCTGACGCGGACGACCTGCGCGGCGGCGTCGGCGGGATAGCCCATTGCCGCAAGGACATGGCTCGGCCGCATGCTGCCCGACGAGCAGGCGCTGCCCGCCGAGACCGCGAACCCGGCCATGTCGAGGCGGATCAGCTGCGCCGCCGCGCCGACGCCGGGCATCCGATAGGAGGCGATGGTCGGGATGCGGGGGCTGGCCCGCGCGACGATCTCGCCGCCGTTTGCGAGGATCGCGGCGTCGAGTTCGGCGCGCAGCTCGGCAAGCGGCGCGAACCAGTCGCGCGGAGCCTCGAGTGCGGCGGCGAAGCCGAGTGCGCCGGGGAGATTCTCGGTGCCCCCGCGATAGCCGCGCTCCTGCCCGCCGGTCGGATCGAGCAGGCCGAGGTCGTGGACGAGCAGCGCGCCGATCCCGGGCGGGCCACCGAGCTTGTGCGCGGAGACGATGATCATGTCCGCGTCCGGGAGCGGGAGCTTGCCGGCGGTCTGCGCGCAATCGGCGATGCGGGGGGTGGCGGTCGCGGGCTGGAGGACGCCGGTTTCGCTGTTGGCGGACTGGAGGGCGAACATGGGCGGGCGCTCCCCGTTCGTCTCGAGCGAAGTCGAGAGACCTGCGCCCGGGAGGTGTTTCTCGACTTCGCTCGAAACGAACGGGAGGGGGGAGGATGCGAGAGCGGGAGTCCTTAGCGGCGAGACGATGCCGCCCACATCGACGTCGAGCATGACCGGGCGGTCCGCGGCGCGCAGGACCGCGTCATGCTCGACCGCGGCGACGCCGATGCCTGGCCGGCCGCGCAGCGCGAGGCTTGCGGATTCGCTCGCGCCGCTGGTCAGGATCACGTGGTGCGGCCAGTCGAGCGCCTGCGCGATCCGGCGCCGCGCATCCTCCAGCGCTGCCCGTGCCGCCCGCCCCTCGGCATGCGGCGAGGACGGGTTCGCCCAGCGCGCCATGCCCTCGATCACCGCCGCGACGGCCTCCGGACGCATCGGCGTCGTGGCGGCGTGATCAAGGTAGATGCGGGGTTCGTTACGGGACAGGGTCGGTTCCAATTGCGAAAAGGGGTGCATTACCTATATAGCGCGCATCGTCCGGCACTCCACCCGAGTGCGTATCCCAGCTCGCGAGTGCCCATGCCAGAAGTCATTTTTCCCGGTCCCGAAGGCCGTCTCGAAGGTCGTTTTGCGCCGGGTCCGCGCCCGCGCGCGCCCGTTGCGATGATCCTCCACCCGCATCCGTCGGCGGGCGGCACGATGAACAACGCGATCGTGCAGCAGCTCTACAAGACCTTCCAGCGGCGCGGCTTTGCGACGCTGCGGTTCAACTTCCGCGGGGTCGGCAAGAGCCAGGGCGTGTTCGACAACGGCGTCGGCGAGCTTTCCGATGCGGCGAGCGCGCTTGACTGGGTGCAGAGCTTCCATCCCGAGGCGCAGACGACGTGGATCGCAGGCGTCAGCTTCGGTGCGTGGATCGGCATGCAGCTGCTGATGCGCCGGCCGGAGATCCGCGGTTTCATCTCGATCGCGCCGCCTGCCAATCTGTACGACTTCACGTTCCTCGCGCCCTGCCCGTCGAGCGGGATCATCATCCAGGGCGAGGGCGACGAGGTCGCGACGCCGGGGGCGACGCAGAAGCTGGTCGACAAGCTGCGCACGCAGAAGCACATCACGATCCATCACGACACGATCCCGAAGGCGAACCACTTCTTCGAGCACGAGATGCCCGAGCTGATGGGGTCGGTGGACAAGTATCTCGACATGCGGCTGGATCCGAATTCGCCGATCCGGTGAGCTTATGCCCTTCTCCCCTCGGGGGGGAAGGTGGCGCGCAAGCGCCGGATGAGGGCACGTTGGGGAGCCTTGCGCTTCACCACGTGCCCTCACCCTCCCACCGCTGCGCGGCGGGCCCCTCCCTCTCCCCCGAGGGGAGAGGGGTTTACAGGGTCCAGATTGCTACGTTGGCTAGCAGGACCGCGGCCATCACGAGCATGAGGATGCCTTTGCGGCGGTCGTGGTTCTTCACGATCAGCGTGATGCCGCCGATCAGGCAGGCGAACATGCCGAGCATGGCGATGGCGGGCGCGGCGGCGGCGATGGCGGTCAATGCGGCGGTCATGCTGCCAGCACCGCGGCATAGGCGGCGCGGTCGACATTGCCGCCTGACAGGATGACGAGCAGCCCGGGTTCGGGATGCACCTTGCCCGCCAGCAGCGCCGCGAGCGCGACCGCGCCGCCGGGTTCGATCACCAGCCGCAGCCGCTCCGCCGCCCAGCGCTGCGCCGCCGCGGTCTCCGCCTCGCTGACCGCGACGCCGGTCGCATCGCGGCGCGACAGGACGTCGAAGGTCAGCGGCGACACGCGCTGCGTCTGAAGCGAATCGCATGCGGTCGGCGGCGGGTTCGGCCCGACCGGCTCGATCCACGACGCTTCGAGAGACCGCCGCATGTCGTCCCACCCCTCGGGCTCGACCACCGTGATCGCCGCGTCCTTGACCGCCAGCGCGACCCCCGCCGCAAGCCCGCCGCCACCACACGGGACGATGATGCGGGAGGGCGACCCCAGGCCGAGCGCCGCCATCTGGGCATGCGCCTCGATCCCCGCGCTGCCCTGCCCCTCGATGATCCACGGATCGTCGAAGCTCGGCACCAAAGTCGCGCCGCGCGCCTTGGCGAGGCGTGCGGCGATCGCCTCGCGGCTTTCGGTCGCGCGGTCATAGGCGACGACCTCCGCGCCGAGCGCCAGCGTCGCGTCGCGCTTCGTCCGCGGAGCATCCGACGGCATGACGATCGTCGCGGCGATGCCGAGTCGCCGCGCCGCCCACGCCACGCCCTGCGCATGATTGCCCGACGAGAAGGCGACGACGCCGCGCGCGCGGGTGGCCTCGGGAATCGCGGTCAGCCGGTGCCAGGCGCCGCGAATCTTGAACGCGCCGACCGGCTGCAGCGATTCCGCCTTGAACGCGACCGCTATGCCCCTGATTTCGGCCACGAACAGCGGCGTCGGCGGCAGGATGCGCGCGATCTTCTCTGCCGCGTCACGGACCCCGGCCCCCGTCGGCTGTCGCAAAATCGTCACACGTCGTCTCCTGTGGTGCAGATGCTATTTACATGGGGGGCGTGCGCCCCTAAATCGCGCTTCCGCTGCCCCATGGGACTTCCAACCGCAAGGCAGTGTTTTCGTAATTTGTCTCAGGACATTGGAGGTCCCTTGAATTGGTCAAGCATCATATCGCGCTGGGGTTAGCGAAAGCCCATTCGACCGCCGACACTCCCCTCATCGGGGGCGGCATCGACATCGCTAAGGGGCGCCCGGTCAATCCGGTAACGCTCGTTCGTCCGCACGCTGCTGCGCGCGCCGCTCGGTTCTTCGTCGAGAAGTTCCCGGGCCGCTCGATGTATGCGGTGAAGGCGAATCCATCTCCCGAACTCCTGCAGATCCTGTGGGACAATGGCATCACGCATTACGACGTGGCGTCGATCGCCGAAGTGCGCCTGGTCGCGCGGACGCTGCCTGAGGCGACCCTGTGCTTCATGCACCCGGTCAAGGCCGAGGAAGCGATCGCCGAGGCGTATTTCACGCATGGCGTCCGCACCTTCAGCCTCGACAGCCTGGAAGAGCTGGACAAGGTCGTGCGCGCCACCCGCGAAGCCACCGACCTGACGCTGTGCGTCCGCCTGCGTGTGTCGTCCGAGCATTCGAAGCTGAGCCTCGCGTCGAAGTTCGGTGCCGCGCCGCATGAAGCCAAGGAACTGCTGTTCGCGGCCCGCCAGGCGGCGGACGCACTCGGTATCTGCTTCCATGTCGGCAGCCAGGCGATGACGCCCGAGGCCTATTCGAACGCGATGGAGCGCGTCCGCGCGGCGATCGTTGAGGCGGCGGTCACGGTCGACGTGATCGACGTCGGTGGCGGCTTCCCGTCCTCCTATCCGGGGATGGAGCCTCCTCCGCTCGAGCGTTTCTTCGAGACGATCCACCGTGCGTTCGAATCGCTGCCCGTCAGCTATTCGTCCGAGCTGTGGTGCGAGCCCGGCCGGGCGCTGTGCGCGGAATATTCGTCGATCATCGTGCGCGTTGAAAAGCGCCGCGGGACCGAGCTGTACATCAACGACGGCGCGTACGGCGCGCTGTTCGATGCGGCGCATATCGGCTGGCGCTTCCCGGTCGAGCTGCTCCGCGAGCCGGACAGCCGTGCCAAGGACATGGAGTTCAGCTTCTATGGTCCGACGTGCGACGACATGGATCACATGGCCGGGCCGTTCCTGCTGCCCGCCGACATCCAGGCGGGCGACTATATCGAGATCGGCATGCTCGGCGCATACGGCTCGGCGATGCGGACCGCGTTCAACGGGTTCGGATCGGACGAGACGGTGATCGTCACCGACGAGCCGATGGTCTCGCTGTACGACGAACGGTACCAGGACCTCGCGTCCAACGTCGTCACGCTGTAACCACGACCTACTATTTCTACCGTCATTCCCGCGCAGGCGGGAATCCATAAACGCTATCGGCGCGGCTCCACCTGCCCCCGAGTTTATGGATCCCCGCCTGCGCGGGGATGACGACGTTTGAGGATGATGACCATGACCGAAGACACCCGCATCGACGCGCAGCGCAAGGCTGAGCTCCTGTCCACCACCGTCGAGCATATCGACATCACCAGCTTCGACGCGCGGCCGATCGTCGACGCGATGAAGAAGATGTCGTTCACCAGCCGCGACCTCGGCCGTGCGACCGACATCTACAACCAGATGCTCGCCGACAAGGACTGCACGATCTTCCTCGTGATCGCAGGCAGCACGAGCGCTGGCGGCTGCATGGACCTCTATGCCGAGCTGCTGCGCAACAACATGATCGACGGCATCGTCGCGACCGGCGCGACGATCGTCGACATGGATTTCTTCGAGGGCCTCGGCCACAAGCATTACCAGGCGCTCGAGGTGCCGCACGACGACGTGCTGCGCTCGCTGATGATCGACCGGATCTACGACACCTATATAGACGAGGAAGAGCTCCAGCACGTCGACCACACGATCTTCGAGATCGCCGAGACGCTGGAACCCCGCCCCTATTCGAGCCGCGAGTTCATCCGCGAGATGGGCAAGTACCTCGTCGAGCACGGCAAGAAGGAGAACAGCCTCGTCAAGCTCGCCTATGAGCATGACGTGCCGATCTTCTGCCCGGCGTTCGTCGACAGCTCGGCGGGCTTCGGTCTGGTCAAGCACCAGGTCGATGCCGCAAAGGCGGGCAAGCCGTACATGGTCCTCGACGCGATCGCCGATTTCCGCGAGCTCACCGAGATCAAGATCAAGGCGGGCACCACCGGGCTTCTCATGATCGGTGGCGGCGTGCCGAAGAACTTCATTCAGGACACCGTCGTCTGCGCCGAGATCCTCGGTCACGACGACGTCCAGGTCCACAAATATGCGGTGCAGATCACGGTCGCCGACGTGCGCGACGGTGCGTGCTCGTCGTCGACGCTGCAGGAGGCGGCGTCGTGGGGCAAGGTCAACACCGGCATCGAGCAGATGGTGTTCGCCGAAGCGGGTTCGGTCATGCCGCTGCTCGCGTCGGACGCGTATCATCGCGGCCTGTGGAAGGACCGTCCGGTCCGCAAGTGGGGCGCGAGCTTCGACAAGGCCTGAGGCGGGCGCGCTGATCCTCCCCTGCAAGGGGGAGGATTCTGCGATTGCTCCCGATGCGTGATTGATGCAGCCTCCTCCGGGGAACCGGGGGAGGCTTTTTCATGCATGACGACCTGATCCACAGCGAGATCCTGCGGCCGATGGTCGCGCTGATCGCCTGGACGCTGGTGATGCTGCTCTGGATGCTGGCGACCCGCCTGCCCGCGATGAAGGCGGCGGGGGTCGACCTCAGCCAGCTCGTCGGCACCCGCGCCGCCGATGCGGATCGCTCGCTGCCCGCCAGTGCGCAGTGGAAGGCGCATAACTACAACCATCTGATGGAGCAGCCGACACTGTTCTATGCGGTGTGTGCGGTGCTCGCGCTCAGCCATACCGGCGACGGGGTCAACGCGTGGATCGCCTGGGCCTATGTCGGCTTGCGGGTCGCGCACAGCATCGCGCAGGCGACGACCAACCGGGTGCAGACGCGGTTCATCCTGTTCCTGCTGTCGAGCCTCGCGCTGATCGCGCTCACGCTGCACGCGGCGATGGCGGTATTCTGACGGGACCATTGCCGGCGATGCGTGTCGATCGCCCCTTCCCCTGCGCAATCGGGATCGGCTAGCTACCGCGCCATGACCTTCGACCGCCGAACCTTGCTCGCCCTGCCGCTCGCGGCCGGGATCGCCCCCGCCGCCCTGCTCTCCGACGCCGCCGGCCAGTCCGCGGCCAATGGCGGGGCCAATCGCGGAGCCCGTCTCGCCGGCGATCCGGTCTGGCCGCCCGCCGAGCGCTTTGCGCTGTGGCCCGGCATTCCCGCGGGCGCGCCGACCCCGCTGCCGCGCCCGCGCCCGATGATCACCGGACGCCCGGGCGGCTACCGCGACGTGCAGATGCGCGGCGTCGTCCAGCCCGAGGTCGGCGTGTTCCGCGCCGCCCGCCCCGATGGCCGTGC
This sequence comes from Sphingomonas aerolata, assembly GCF_023935825.1. NCBI lineage: Bacteria > Pseudomonadati > Pseudomonadota > Alphaproteobacteria > Sphingomonadales > Sphingomonadaceae > Sphingomonas > Sphingomonas aerolata. The sequence goes on from NZ_CP098762.1 coordinate 3,014,087, forward strand.
GGTGCTGGTCTGCCCCGGCGGCGGCTATTCGATCACCTCGCTGCGCAACGAGGGGATCGACGTCGCGCGGGTGCTGAACGGCTTCGGCATCACCGTGTTCGTGCTCAGCTACCGGCTGCCGGGCGAAGGCTGGGCGGACCGCGCCAACGTGCCACTGTCCGACGTGCAGCGCGCGATGCGGCTGATCCGCGCCAATGCGCGGCGCTATGCGATCAACCCCGAGGCGCTGGGCGTGCTCGGCTTCTCGGCGGGCGGGCATCTCGCCGGGTCGCTCGAGATCCATCATGGGCTCGAGGTCTATCGCCCGGTCGATGCCGCGGACCGGCTGTCGGCGCGGCCCGCCTTTGCCGGGCTGATGTACGCGGTGTCGAACATGGATCCGGGGCGCAGCCATGGCGGCTCGCGGGCGCAGCTGCTCGGCCCCAATCCCGATCCGGCGATGCAGGCGCGCTATGCGATCGACCGCAATCTGCGCAGCGGCGACGCGCCGTTGTTCCTGGTCCATGCCGAGGACGACGACACGGTGCCGGTCGCCAACAGCCTCGACATGCTCGCCGCCGCGCGCCGCGTCGACATTCCGGTCGAGGCGCATATCCTGCGGCGTGGGCGCCACGGCTTCGGCACGCGCCTGCCCGCGAGTTCGCCGGGCTCGCTCTGGCCGCAGCTGTTCGACCGCTGGATGCGCGAGGCGATCGGGCCCGAAGCGCCGCTCTGACGACGGGTGTGGGTCCTCCCTCCGTTCGCCCTGAGCGAAGTCGAAGGGCAGGCCGCGAACGCTGGCGCCGGCCTAGCCGAACACCCGCTTCAGCGACCGTTCGAGCATCATCAGCTGCCACAGCGTGCGGCCATGCTCGGCGCGCCCGCCGCGATGTGCCTCGGCGAGCGCGGTGATCGCGGCCATGTCGAACCAGCCCGTCTCGGCGAGCATCCGCGACGATCCGAGCGCGCTCGCCTCGCCCGCCAGCGCGCCGCGGAACCACGCGCTGATCGGCGTCACGAAGCCCATTTTCGGGCGGTAGAGGATTTCTTTGGGCAGATAGGGCTCCATCGCCTTCTTCATCAGCCATTTGCCCTCGCCGTGGCGCAGCCGCATGCCGACGGGCAAGGTCGCGCAGAACTCGACCAGCCGGTGGTCGAGCAGCGGTTCGCGCGCCTCGAGCCCGACCGCCATGCTGGTGCGGTCGACCTTGGTCAGGATGTCGCCGGGCAGCCAGTGCTTGAGATCGGCATATTGCGCGCGGTCGATCGCGTCGCGCGCGGGGGCGGCGGCCATCGTCGCGACATAGCGTTCCTCCGCGCGGTAGCCGCCCAGCGCGGCCTGCGCGGCGCCCGAGAACAGCCGCGCGCGGACCTCTGGCGTCGTGACGCCGACCGAGCGGGCATAGGCCTCGCCGCCGCCTGCTGCGAGCGCGAGCAGGGTCGATTTCGCGCGGAACGGTCGCGGTGCCCAGTCGGCCTTGGGATAATGCCGGCCGAGCGCCCCGAATATCTGCGTCCTGAGATGCGCGGGGAGCATCCCGCGCACGCGCTCTTCCGCCGCCTGGAAGCGGTAGCGCCTGTAGCCTGCCAGCGCCTCGTCCGCGCCGTCACCCGACAGCGCGACCGTCACCCGCTCGCGCGCCAGTGCGCAGACCTGATAGGTGGCGAGCGCGGACCCGTCGGCGAACGGCTCGTCGAACGCGGCGACCAGCGTGTCGATCAGCGAAAAATCGTCGGGATCGACGACCCGCTCGGCATGGTCCGTCGCGAAACGCCTTGCGATCGTCGTCGCATGGCTGCGCTCGTCATGCCCCGCCTCGTCGAAACCGATCGTGCAGGTCCGGACCGCGCGCGGGCTCGCCTCCGCCATCAGCGCGACCACCGCCGAGCTGTCGACCCCGCCCGACAGGAACGCGCCGAGCGGCACGTCGGCGACCATCCGCGACCGCACGCCCGCGCGCATCCGCTCGACCAGTTCCTCGCCCAGCGCCTTGGTTGAGCCGGTCGCGCGGTTGGAGAAATCGACGTCCCACCAGCGGCGCGGCGCGGGCATGCCGCGCCCGCGCTCGATCAGCAGGAAATGCCCTGCCGCGAGCTTCTTCACGCCTGCGACGAGGCAGGCGTCGTCGGGGACATAGCCGAGCGCCATGTAATCCTCGACCGCGGACAGATCGGGCGCGCGCCGCACCAGCGGGTTGGCGAGCAGGCCCTTCAGTTCGGAGGCAAACGCCACCGACCCATCCGCCAGCTCGACATAATGAAGCGGCTTTACCCCCAGCCGGTCGCGCGCGAGGAACAGCAAGCGTGCGCCGGCATCGTGGATCGCGAAGGCGAACATGCCGTTTAGCCGGTCGAGCATCGACGGCCCCCAGGCGCGCCAGCCGTGCAGCAGCACCTCGGTATCGCCCCTCGTGCGGAACCGCGCGCCGGCCGCGATCAGGTCGGCGCGCAGCTCGGCGAAATTGTAGATCTCGCCGTTGTAGCTGATCGTCAGGTCGCCGTCGGACATCGGCTGCGGCGAGCCTTCGAGGTCGATGATCGACAACCGGCGATGCCCCAGCCCGACGCCCGGCGCGGTCCAGATGCCGTCGCCATCGGGACCACGATGCGCGAGCGCGGCGATCATCGCCTGGATGCGGTTCGGATCGACCGGCTTTGGCGTGCCCGGGTGAAAGATCCCGGCAATCCCGCACATTCAGCGCAGGCCCGCGGCGTGATCGGCGACCGTGCCGACCGGTCCGAGCGCAGCAAGGAAGCGCGCCATCGGTCGCGGATCGCCACCCTCGACCGACAGATGCACCGCAACCGCGCGCTGCGGTCCGCCGAACAGCCGCGCCTTCATCGTCTCGATCTTCACGATCATCCCGTCATCGGTGGTAGCATCGCCGACCCGGTACCACGTCGCGACGATGCGCTCCACGGGTCCGGGCGCGGTAATCCGCATCGCCGAACCGCGCGCGCCCGCGGCATCCGCGACCGGGGGCAGGTCGGCGACGCGGACCCAGCGATCCTCCTCGCGCAGCACGCCCGTGCCGAACGCGATCAGCTCGTGCCCGTCGCCCTGCCGCCCGAATACCGCGAGCGCCATGTCGACGGTCGCGCCCGAGGCATCGGCATAGCGGCCGAACAGATAATGGTCCGCGCCCGGATACCAGGGCATCCACGGCGCGCGGACGCTGACATCGACGCGGTGCCAGCCGGGCACGTCGGGCAGCGTGATCTGGGCGGGCAGCGCCTGCCGCCGCCCCGCGACCGCCGCGCTCCACGCGGGAAACGCCGATGCCACCGCCAGCACGAGCAGCGTGATGACGGCGAGGTCGCCCCGATAGCGCGGGACCGCCTGCAGCTGCGCGGGATCGAAGGCGGGATCGTCGGGCGCGCGGTCGAACCAGCGCCAGCCGATCGCGAGCACCGCCGCCATGACGAGCGCGAAGAACAGCCAGCCATAGACGATATGGTCGATCCCCGTCGCCGCCTCGACCGAGGTCAGCTCGGCCGCCCAGATCGTCCCGAACGCGCGAAACCCGTTGGCGACGACCGGCACGACCACCGACACGGCGAGAAACGCCGCGCGCCGCCGCCACGACACGAAGCAGACATTGGCGACGAGCACCCCGAACGCAACCATCGCGATCACGAACTTGGCGCCCGAACACGCCTCCGCCACCTCGAAATAATAGCGGCCGGCATGGATCAGCACGCCGTCGACGACCGCGGGCACGCCGACCAGATGCAGCAGCGGCATGACGATCGCGACGGTCACCGCCTGCAAGGGCGGCTCGATCCCCTCACCGAAGGGCACGAGGAACAGCGCATAGCCGAGCGGAAACAGCAATCCGCGCGCGACATTGGGGCCTAGGATCGCGACGACCGCGCCCTGCAGCATCAGTACCAGCCCGACTTGCCGCGCGAGATTGACCGAGGCTGCATCGCCCATCAGCCACCCTGCCCCGCCGACCGCGACCAGCGCCAGCCCCGGCCACCAGCCGACCGGCGTCAGCTGCGCGAGCTCGACGCGCCGCTGCCACACCAGCCAGGCGATCACCGGGGCGATGAACAGACAGTGGCCGAAGGTCGTGCTGGTCCACCAGATCGTCGTCAGATCGGCGACGTCGCGGCGGAACAGCGCGAGCAGCAGGGTCGCCGCGATGCCGAGCGCGAGCAGATGCCGGGGCCAGGACGTCGCGGGGCGATCGGTCACGATGGGGACCGGCGCCCTTCGACCCCGAACAGCGCATCGAGCGGTGCGAGCCGCGCGTCCCAGCCATAGCGTCGCAGCACCTGCGCGCGCGCCGCCCGCCCGAGGTCGGCCGCGTCGGCGGGTGCGTCGAGTAGCGCGAGGACCTGTGCGGCGAACTCGCTCGCGTCCGCCGCGACGCGGATCGTGCCGGCGTGGTCGATGCCCTCCGCCGCCGCCGCCGAGGCGACGACCGGCCGCGCCATCGCCATCGCCTCCAGCACCTTGTTCTGGATGCCGCGGGCGAGTTTCAGCGGGGCGACGCAGACATCGGCCGCGGCGAGCCAGCCGCGCACGTCGTCGACCGCGCCGGTGACGATCACCGCGTCGCTCGCCAGCGCCTGCACCGCCGGAGTCGGGGCGCGGCCGACGATCGCGAACCGGGCTGTCGGGTGTTGCGTGCGGATCCGGGGGAGGATGTCGCGGGCGAACCAGGTCACGGCGTCGATATTGGGGCGGTAGTCCATCTGGCCGGTGAAGACGATCAGCGGGTCTGCGTGGGCGCTGCCGATGACCAGCCCACTCTTCACCTCCCCGGCGGAGGCCGGGGTCCAGTTGGGCGACGTCGATGACGACGGACTGTCCGCTGTTACTGCGACCTTTCCAACTGGGCCCCGGCCTTCGCCGGGGTGGTAGGATGGGGTTGCTGCCTGCCCAGCCTGCGCAGCCGGATCGAACGTCGCCGAGTCGATACCGTCCTCGACCGCCAGGAAGCGTCCGGTCGCGCCACCCGCGCCGCCCGGCACCTCCCCGGCGGAGGCCGGGGTCCAGTTGGGGGACGTCGATGACGACGGACTGTCCGCTGTTACTGCGGCCTTTCCAACTGGGCCCCGGCCTTCGCCGGGGTGGTGGGAAGGGGTTGCGGCGTGCCCGCCATGCGCAGCCGGGTCGGTCGCCCTGCCCTTCACCTCCCCGGCGGAGGCCGGGGTCCAGTTGGGGGACGTTGATGGCGACGGACTGTCCGGTGTTACTGCGGCCTTTCCAACTGGGCCCCGGCCTTCGCCGGGGTGGTAGGATGGGGTTGCGGCTTTCCTAGCGTTTCCAGCCTGCCCCGCCGGGTCGAACGTCGTTGAGTCGATGCCGTTCTCAACCGCGAGGATGCGTCCGGTGGCGCCGCCGGTGCGGAACAGGGCTGCCTCGGCTTCGCTGACGAACAGGCTGGCGGAGACCCTCGCCGCGATCTCCCGCTCGAAGGCCCCTAACAGCCGTGCCTCGCGGCGCATCATCCAGCGCATCGGGCCGCGGGAGTCGTCGGCGAAGCCTGCGAACTTGGCGGAGTCCATGTCGACGAAGTCCATGACCACGGGTGGCCCGTCATCGGGGAGGTACTGCGCCATCTGACCCGAGAAACAGTAGATGCCGTCGACGCGTGGCAGGATGCGGTCGACCGCGGCCTGCATGGCGGGAGAAGCGAACGCCGTCAGCGAGACGGGCCTGCGGGTGGCCAGCGCCTCGAGTCCGGCGCGCGCCTGCGACTTGCCGCGTGGCAGGATCGTGCAGCTCGCCAGCATGTCCGTGAAGGCGGCGGGCGGATCGCGGTCCGCCGCGTCGTCGGCAAATGCGACGAGATGGACGCGCATGCGTGCGCCGAGATAGCGGAGGACGTGGAAGCTGCGGATCTTGTCGCCGCGATCGGGCGGAAACGGCACCCGGTGCGCGAGGAACAGCAGATCGCTCACCCCAGACCCCGGGAGATCCACGGTCCGGCGAGGTTCGCCGCCCAGAGCGGCATCTTCTTCCAGCTACGCACCATCAGCGCATATCTGGGGTTGAGCGGATTGACCTCGCGCGCGGGGCCGTCGCTGCGCTTGGCATAAAGCCGCGGCACGGGCGTAAATCCCCAGTTCTTCTTGAACGCGGCCGCGCCGGTGCCGGTCTTCGACCGTCCGAAGTCGAACCGCGTGCAGCCGCGCGCGCGGGCATGCGCCATCAGCGCGAAATACATCCGGTCGTTGGCGCGCAGGCCGCGCGCCGCCTCGGTCCCGCCGCCCCAATAGGGATAGACCGTCCCGCGGTGATAGAGGCTGAGCACGCTCGCGACCGCGCGGCCGCGGTGGCGGACGGTCAGCACGTCGGCATCCATCGTCTCGACGACGCTGCGGAACAGCCGCGCGGGAAAGACCGGCGTGCCCAGATTGCGCACCGATTCGGCATAGACGCGGTAATGCTCGGCGAGCATTGCGCGGTCGCGGCCGGTCGCGATGTCGAGATCGAACCCGAGCGCGCGCCGCACCTCGGCGCGCTGCTTGCGCGGGATGGCGAGCAGCTCGGCATCGTCATCCGCCGCCAGATCGCGTGCGAATCCCAGATAGCTGTCCGCGTCGCTGTCCCAGCCCGCGGGCACCGCGCCGCCGCGAAGCTCGACCGACGGGCAGCCGAGCCGCTGCGCCAGATTCCAGGCCGCCGCGGCGAGCGGCTCGACCGCGCCATCGCCGAGCACGCCGCCATCGACCGCGAACCCCGCCGAGACGAGCGCGCGCCCGAACAGCGGCGACCGCATCTCGGTCAGCGGCAGCACGCCGGTGATCGTCCCGCCCCGCTCCGCGACCAGATAGCGTGCGCGCTGGCCGCAACCGCGCGCGACCGCGATGCTCCACGCGGGCAGATGGAACGGCGTCGCCGCCGCCGTCGCATCGACGAACGCCGCGATCCGCGCGCGCTCGTCCGCGTCGGCGAGATCCGCCTCGCGCACGGTGGCCGTCGTCACCGCAGCCGACCCGCCTCGACCGCGACCGCGGCATCGACGCGGCCCCAGTCATGCCGCCCGAGCAGTCCGCGCAGCTTGCCCGCCATCGCGCCAAGCCGCGAATAATGCCGGATCTTCGAGCGCAAGGGCGCCGCCGCGACGCGCGGCTGGGCGGGATCGATTTCCCAGGGGTGGAAATAGAACATCGCCGGGTGGTCGGCGGCGTTCACCTGGCGAACCGCGAAATCCATCAGCGCGGCGGGCAGCAGCCGGAAGAACCCGCCGCCCGTGGCGACGCGACGCGTGCCGAACTGCGCGACGGTGACGGGCACTTCGAGCAATGCGCTGTCGGCCAGCGGGCGGAAGGCGAAGCGCGGTGCGTCGCGCCAGCCATAATGATCGTGCGCGAGCGGTGCGACGCTCGACGAATAGGCATAGTCAGCTTCCGCCAGCACGGCGTGCGCCCAGGGCGTGCGCTGGTCGATCGAGAAGCTCGGGGCACGGTAGCCGGTGACACGCTGCCCCGCCGCATCCTCGATCGCCGCGCGCGCGCGTGCGAGGTCGGCGCGGAACAGGCCTGCATCCATCGTGAAGACGCGCTGGTGGTCCCAGCCATGGCTCGCGATCTCGTGTCCCGCATCGACGATCCGGCGGATCAGCGCGGGGTAGCGGTGCGCGACCCAGCCGAGCGTGAAGAAGGTCGCGTGCACGCCGCTTTCGGCGAACAGCGCGAGCACCGCATCGGTATTCGCCTCTACGCGCGGCTGGAGGCTGTCCCAGTCCGCCTTGTCGATCACCGTCTCGAACGCGCCGACCTGGAACCAGTCCTCGACATCGACCGACATGCCGTTGCGGATCGGGCCGGCCGTTACCGCCGTCGTCACCGGATCACGCCGCGTCGTGCCAGTGCGACGCGCCGCGGATCGGCTTGTAATCGGGCCTGGGCTCGTCGCCCTCGACCCACTCGACGAGTAAGGTCAGGACGCGGCGCAGCGCCTGGTCCTGCTGCTCGACGCGCGCCTCGAGCATCGCGAGACGGTCGAGGACCGCAGGGTCGGTGGCGGGGTCGGGCGTGGCGCGGGGCTGTGCCTTGGGTTCGGCGGCGGGTTCGGGGGCAGGCTCGGGCGTGGGCGTCGTCGCGAGTGTCGGCAGGTCCGCGGTCAGGTCGCTCTGCACGGCGCGGACGACGGCGCCGTCGATGACGCGCAGATCCTCGATCGCGGCATAGAGCATGACGCGGCCCGCCAGCATGTTGAGGCGGCGGGGGATGCCGTCCGACCCGTCGAACAGCGCGGCGACCGCGTCGTCGGTGAACGCCGGATTGCCCTCCCAGCCGACCACCGACAGGCGGTGCGCGATATAGTCGGCGACCTCGTGCGGCTCCATCGGATCGAGATGGTGGATCGCGATCACCCGCTGGCGCAGCTGTTCGAGCCCGTCGGAACCGTGGAGCCGGTCGCGGAATTCGGGCTGGCCGAGCAGCAGGATCTGCAGCAGCGCATGGCCGGCGGTCTGGAAATTGGACAGCATCCGCAGTTCCTCGAGCGCGGACACGGGCAGCGCCTGCGCCTCGTCGACGATCAGCAGCGTGCGCTTGCCGGTCCGCGCGACGGCGTGCAGCCCGCGTTCGATCGCGGTGAGCAGCTGTGCCTTTTCGAGCCCCGCCGGGTCGACACCGAGCGCGGTCGCGACGATCCGCAGCAGGTCGCTCGCCTCGATCGCGGTCGACACCAGACGAATCGCGTTCAGGCTCTGATGGTCGATCGTGTCCATCAGATGCCCGACCAGCGTGGTCTTGCCCGCGCCGATATCGCCGGTCATGACGATGAAGCCCTCGCCCTGCGCCAGACCATAGCCGAGATACGCCATGGCCTTGCGATGCGTCCCCGATTCGAACCAGAATCGGGGGTCCGGGGTGAGCTGGAACGGGCGTCCCGTCAGTCCGTAATGTTCGTCGTACATCTGCCAAATATCCTAGAACTGATACCGTGCACCGAGCAGCGCCTGTGCGGACCAGTCGCTGTCGAAGTCGCCGACCTTGAAGCTGTATAACCCGAGCGACGCGGTCGTGCCGAGCCGTCCGAAATTGCGGTAATAGGTGCCGGTCGCGCCATAGGACCAGACCCCGCCATCGCCCGCGGTAACGAAACCGCCGCCGAGCTGGCTGTCGAAATAGTTCACGAACGCGGTCGCATTGATCCCCGATACCGAAGACAGCGACCGCGCGAAATAGAGCTGGCCGTAATAGCTCTCGTCCTCGAGGCCCGTGACGACGAGGCCGGGCGCGCCGCGCGGCGCGAACAGCCGGCGATTGGCATAGCCGATGCCGCCGCCGAACGTCGTCCGCCCGCGCGTCGCGACGAGCACCGCGTCGATCCCGCGCGCACGGTAGCTCGAGGTGGAGATCGACTGGAACACGTCGTCGAGGCAGCCGCCCGGCGCCGCGCCGGTCGCGCCGAAGACGCAGCCGTTGAACTGCTGCGCGAAACCCTGGTTGGGCGCGAGGAAGCTCGTCGGCAGGTTGGCGAGGCCGGTGCGCAGCTGGCGGCCGAAGGTCTGCACACCGTCATAGACGTTGACCGCGACGCCGATGTCCTTCGACGCCTGGTAGGTCGCGGTGCCGGTGAAGCTGAGCGAGCCATAGCGTTCGCCGATCCGCGCCTCGACCGAGGTGCGCCGGTTCGGCCGCCAGATCACGCCCGCGTCGTAATAGAGCCCGTCGGTGCGATAGGCGATGCGGCGCGGCGATCCCGGCGCGGTCCGGAACCGGCCGTCGCGGTCGAGCACGGGGACGCCCGCGGCATCGACCAGCGCATCCTTCTGGCTCGTCTCGATCCGTTCATAGCCGAGGCCCGCGGTCAGCGCGACATAGGGCGACACCGGCAGCACCGCGTCGCCGCGGCCGAAATAGCCCTGGTAGCGCTGGCTCAGCTGGCCTGCGGTCTCGCGGTCGAACCCCGCGCTCGCGGTCAGCCCGACCGGCAGCAGCGTGCCCGGCCGGAACCCCGCGCTGGCCGTCGCGGTGTGGCCGATCGAATCGTCGTAATAATCGAGCCGCTGGCCACCGGTCGCCGCGGTGCCGAAGGTCGGGGTCTCGACCTTGGTATAGCCGAGCCGGTAGTTCGCGTTGAGCGCGACGTCGCCCGCCTGCGCGGCGAAATTCGGCCCCCCATAGACGGCATAGACCTGCGCGATGTTCGACACGTTGCCGACCAGCACGCCGGGCGCGGCGCCGCGGATGTCCGAGCGCGAGCGCGTGGCGATCCCGCCCGCTTCCAGCGAGAGGTTGCGCGTCAGCTGCGCCTCGACCCGCGCGAGACCCGAATGGATGTCGGTGTCGCCGATATCGTCGTCATAGGCGAAGCGGCGTTCGTAGCGATAGCTGACCTGCCCGTTGATCCGCGCGGTCGACACCGCCGCATCGACGCCGGCGGCGAGCGAGGTGTAGGTGAGCACGTCGCCGCCGCCGAGATCCGCGGTGAGGATCTGCGTCGCCTCGATATAGGGCCGGACGACGACGCGCCGTGCGCCCTGCCCGCTTCCGGACGCGGAGTCGGACTGGGCGAGCGCGGGCGCCGCGACGAACAGCGCCGCCGCGCCGCCGAGGATCAGGCGGACATCGCTCACCGCGCGCCGCCTTGCTCGTAATAGCTGCCGAACCGCGCGCCGCCGGGGACGAACGACACCGCGTTGAGCACCAGCTGAATATGCTCGCAGCTGTCGAGCCGGTTGACCGCGGCGCGGACCTCGCTCTCGGGCGTGTGATCGGCGCGGACGACGAGCATGACCTGCCCGACCAGCATCGCGAGCACGCCCGCGGGCGACGCGGCGAGCGCAGGGGGCGAATCGAAGATCACGATCCGCCGCGGATCCGCCGCGAGCAGCCGCGCGAGCACCGCACGGGTCCGCGCGCTGGCGAGCAGTTCGGTATCCATCGTGGTCCGGTCGCCCGCGGGCAGGATCGAGAGATGCGGCACGTCGGTGCGGATCACCAGCGTCTCGACGTCGATGCTCGTGTCGGCCAGCGCATCGAGCAGGCCGGGGCCATCGTCGAGCCCGAGCTGCCGCAGCACGTCGGGCTTGGCGACATCGGCATCGACCAGCAGCACCTCGGTATCACGCTCGGCCGCGATCGAGAGTGCGAGGTTGATCGCGCAGAAGGTCTTGCCGTCGTTCGGCCGCGCCGAGCAGACGAGAATCGTGCGCGCCTTGTCGGGCACCGTGCTGGCCTCGATCTGCGCGCGCGTGATCAGCAGCTGCCGCTTGATGAGGCGGAACTCCTCCGCCAGCGGGCCGACCGGCGCGCCGGGCACCATCATGCCGTTCGCCGCCAGCATCCCGCGATCGATCATCGCCGTGTCGCTGGCGACCAGCGGCAGGTGGAACTCGTCAGGCAATTCCTGCCCGATCGGCGCGCGAAGCTCGGGCGGGATCGCGAGGAAGGTCGCATCGTCGGAGTCCGGCGCGTCGGCTTCGAACGCGGCAACGGGCTCGGCGGCAGGCTCAGGCGCGCGTGCCGGTTCGACCGGCGGCACCGGCGGCCGGGCCCGCACGTGCTGGTTGAAGTCATAGACCGTGGCGGCGCGTTCGAGCAGCGACGGCGCGCGTGGCGGCTCGCCGCTGGCTTCGTGCGATTCGGGGATCTTGCTACGCATGGTCACGTCCTCAGGCCGCCAGGCCACGCTGCAGGATCTCGACGCCCAGCAGCAGCACATAGGCGGCGCCGAGTGCTGCCGTGCCGCCGAGGAACATCCGGAACTGCTTGGCGCGCAGCTCGGACTGGGTGCGCGTCACGACTTCGCCGATCGACCCGATCACCGGCATCCCCGCGACGCGTTCGAGCCGGGTGCTCGTCGCGAACGTGCCACGGAGCTGGCCGAGCAGGAACGCGCCGCCGATCCCGGCGCCGAGACCGGCGATCAGCACGCCGGTCAGCAACAGCATCCGGTTCGGTGCGCTCGGCTTTTGCGGCGTGGTCGGCGGGTCGATCACGCTGAACTTGACGCGATCGGTCTGCGACTGCGCCTGGCCGCGGAGCGCGATCTGTTCGCGCTGGGTCAGCAGCTGGTCATACTGGTCCTTCAGCACCTGATAATCGCGGTCGATCGCGCCCTGTTCGGCGGCGACGGTCGGATCCTCGGACAGCTTGGCGTTGAGCTGGTCGAGATCGCCCTGCAGCTGCGCGCGACGGATCCTGAGCGATGCGACCGCCGCCTGCTTGTCCGCCATCATCGCCTGCAGCGAGACATAGAGCGGATTGGGCGACGAACCCGCGCCGCTGCCGCCCGACAGCGGTTCGCCGCGCGCCGCCGCGGTTGCCTGGGCGAGCTGCGCGCGCAGTGCGACGACGTCGGGATGGCTTTCGGTATAGCCGCGCGCACGGGCATCGGCGAGCTGCCCCTGGATCGCTGCAAGCCGGGCGCGTGCGGGTCCGGCCGCACCGGCGACGCCGCCGCTGCCCGCGACCGTCCGCGCCACGCCGGCCATCTGCCCCTGCACCGCCGCCAGCCCCGATTGCGCGGCGGCGAGGTCACCATCGACCTGCGCCATCTGCGACCGCGCGGCGCCGATCCGGTCGGCGACCGACCCGGTGCCGGGCAGCGCGCCGAGATAGCGGTTCTGGAAGTCGGCGCGCTTGGCTTCCGCGTCCTGGAGCTGCTTCTGCCGCTGCGCCAGTTGCTTGTCGAGAAAGCTGAGGCTCTGGCTGGTGCTCGTCCGGTCGCCCGCCAGATTGCCCTCGACGAAGATGTCGATCAGCTTCTGCGTGATCGTCCGCGCCAGCTTCGGACTCGCCGCGGTCGTCGCGATCTCGAACAGATTGTCCTGCGCCGACGTCACCTTGATCGACTGGGCGAGGCTGGCGACGCGGTCGGCGACGTCGCGGTCGCTGGCCACCGTGTTGGCGAGGTCGGTGCCGCGCACGACCTTCTCCAGATTGACCGCGGAGGTCAGCGTCTGGCGGATCGTGTCGATGTCGGTGCGGCTCGAGGCCGACGGCTGGTCCATGCTCGCGGGCAGCAGGTTCTGCATCTGGACGAAGACGCGCGCGCGCGATTCATAGCGGCTCGGGATCTGCGACACGAACAGCCAGCCGAGGACGCACACGCCCCACGCGATCGCGAGCGCGAGCCACCGCCGCGTCCAGATCGCGTGCAGCGCGACCCGCGCCTCGTCATAGATGCCGTTCATACCGCCACGCCTCAGAACATCGATTCGGGGATGATGATGACGTCACCGGGCTCAAGCCTGACATTGGCGGACGAATCGCCTTTTTTCAACAGGTTCGAGATTTGCAGCGAGAACTCGCTCTGCTTGCCGCTCGCCCGGTCGTAGCGCACCAGCCGCGCCTTGTTGCCCGCCGCATACTGGCTGAGCCCGCCGACCGCGATCATCGCGTCGAGCAGCGTCATATTGGCACGATAGGGGATCGAGGCGGGCTTTTCGGTCGCGCCGACGATCCGGACCTGCTGGCTGTAGGTGCCGCTGAAATTCTCGACGATGACCGACACGATCGGGTTTTTGACATATTCGCCGAGCGCCTTCTTCATGTCGTCGGCGAGCTGGGCGGGCGTCTTGCCGACCGCGGACATGTCGTTGACCAGCGGCGTCGTGATCCGGCCGTCGGGGCGGACCTGGACCTTCGACGACAGTTCGGGATTGCGCCAGACGAAGATGTTAAGCTGATCGAGCGGGCCGATCACATATTCCTCGCCCGGCAGTTCCTTGTTCGCGACATAGGCCGCGGGCGGCAGTTCGGGCGGACCGCCGGTGCTGCTGCAGGCGGCCAGCGACGACGCGGCGAGCCCCAGCGTGAACAGGGAACGGGAAACGGGTCCGGAACGCATGGGCACTGATCTCCTGGCGCCATCCCGGCAACGGGTGTCCGATGGCCGGTTAAACTCGCACGGGCTATGCAGGGAAACAGGTGAAGATAGCGTTTAGGAGCGCTCCGCAACCCCGCCCGCCGCCACGCTCATGGCTGGGGTTGGACTGAAGTAACGATCTCGAGCGCGGGTGGATGCCCGAGAAACGCCGCCGGGCTCGCGCTGGCGCCGTATGCGCCCGCCATGAAGATCGCGATCAGGTCGCCGGGCACGACCGGCGGCAGCGCGACGCGGTCGCCGAGCCGGTCGAGCGGGGTGCACAGCGGTCCCACGACCGACACTGCGTCCGCCGCCGCCGCCTCCCCCATCCGCGCGGCGACCGCGAGCGGATAGTTGCGCCGGACGACGGTGCCAAAATTGCCGCTTGCCGCGAGCTGGTGGTTGAGCCCGCCATCGACCACGACGAAGACTTCGCCCTGGCTCTGCTTCACGTCGATCACGCGGGTCAGGTACACGCCGGCTTCGGCGACCAGCCACCGCCCGAGCTCGATCGCGAACCGGGTGTCGCGCAGCACGGCCGCGCGGGTCTCGAGTGCCGCGTGCAACGCCGCGCCGACCCGTTCGACGTCGAGCGCGACGTCGTTCGCGAAATAGGGCACGCCGAACCCGCCGCCCAGATTGACCAGCGGCGGCGCGACGCCCGCCGCGTCGGCGAGCCGTGCGGCGAGGTCGAGCGTGGCCGCCTGCGTCTCGATGATCGCGCCCGCGTCGAGCGCCTGGCTGCCCGCATAGATGTGGAACCCGCGCCAGTCCGCGCCCGCCGCGGCGATGTCGCGCACCAGCGCCGCCGCACGCTCCGCATCGACGCCGAAGGGCGAGGCGCGGCCGCCCATCCGCATTCCCGATCCGCGCAGTTCGATATCGGGGTTCACGCGCACCGCCATCCGCGGCGCGATGCCGAGCCGCGCGCCGATCGCGAAGCCGCGCGTGGCCTCGCCCTCCGATTCGACGTTCAACGTCGCGCCCGCGCGGATCGCCGCGGCAAGTTCGTCGTCGCGCTTGCCGGGACCGGCAAAGCTGATCGCGTGCGCCGGCTTGACCGACAGCGCCATGCCGAGCTCGCCTGCCGACGCGACGTCGAGCCCGTCGACCAGCGGTGCGACCGCCGCGAGCAGCTCCGAATGCGGGTTCGCCTTGATCGCATAATGCAGGTCGATCGCGGGCATCGCTGTGCGGAACCGCGCGATCCGCGCCGCGACGATGGCGCTGTCATAGACGAACAGCGGCGTGTCGCCGGCCTGTGCGACCCAGGCCTCCGCGGACCGCCCGCCGATCGTCAGCGCGCCCGACTGGTGCGCAAATTCGGGCGGCAACGCCCCCATCGGCTTCATCATGCCTGTCCCTGTTCCTGTGCCGACGACCATGCCCGGACCTCGGCTGCGATCGCGGACCGGTCGAGCTTGCCGTTGGCGTTGCGCGGCAGCGCGTCGCGCCACAGATAGCCGGCGGGCTGCATGAAGCTCGGCAGCGCGGTGCGCAACCGGCTCCTGAGCGCGGGCTCGTCCGCCGCGTCGCCCGCGAGCATCACGACGATCGCCTGCCCCAGCCGCCGATCGGCCACGCCGACTGCGACCGCCTCGCGGGCTACGTTGCCGGCGAGTACCGCCTCCTCGACCTCGAGCGGGCTGATCCGGTTGCCCGCGCTCTTGATCATCTCGTCGTCGCGGCCAACGAATCGGAGCAGCCCGTCCGTGTCCTCGACCACCGTGTCGCCCGACCAGACCGCCATGCCGTTGCCGTCGGGCGCGGGGCGGAAGCGCTGCGCGGTCCGCGCGGCATCGCGCCAATAGCCCTGCGCGACCAGCGGGCCGGCATGCACCAGCTCGCCCGGTTCGCCCGGCGCGGCGCTGGTGCCGTCGGGCCGGATCACCGACACCTGCGCGAACGGGATCGCCCGCCCCATCGCCTCGGGGTGCGCGTCGATCAGCGCCGGGTCGAGATAGGTCGAGCGGAACGCCTCGGTCAGCCCGTACATCGCGTAGATGTCCGCGCCGGCGAACCGCGCGCGCAACCCTGCGACGAGCCGCGGGGTCAGCGCGCCGCCCGAATTGGTCAGCCGCCGCAGCCGCGCCGCGGTCTCCGCCGGCCAGTCCGCCTCGAGCAGCTGCACCCAGAGCGGCGGCACGCCGGCGAGCGTCGTCGCGCCGACCCGTTCGACCGCCTTCACGACGTCGCGCGCGACCATATAGTCGATCGGCGCGACCGCCGCGCCCGCCGCCCAGGTCGAGAAGAGCTGGTTCTGGCCGTAATCGAACGACAGCGGCAGCACGCCCAGCACCCGGTCGTCGCGCGTGAGCTTCAGATAGTGCGCGACCGACACGGCGCCGAGCGACAGATTGGCGTGGCTCAGCATCACCCCCTTGGGCCGCCCGGTCGATCCCGAGGTGTAGAGGATCGCGGCGAGCTTCGCCGGATCGGCATCGGACGGGCCCGGGCCGCCCTCGCCTTGCAGATCGAGCGCGGTCTCGTCGACGATTGCGCAGTCCGCGGGCACGTCGCCCGGCTCGAGCGTCGCCGCGCGCGCGCCCTGCGTCACCAGCAGCACAGCACCGCTGTCGGCCAGGATATGCGCCACCTGTGCGCGCCGCAGCAGCGGGTTGACCGGAACATGGACCAGCCCCGCGCGCGCCGCCGCGAGCGGCATCACGCTGGCGACCCGCGTCTTGGGCAGCCAGGTCGCGACGCGCGCGCCCTCTGCAAGACCCTGCCCCGCCAGCCAGCCGGCGAGCGTGCCGACCGCGGTTTCGAGGTCGCGGAACGTCATCGTCCCTGCGCGGTCGATCAGCGCAACGTCGTCGGCTGCGCCGTGCGACGTAAGGTGATCGATCGGAAACGGGACGGGGTCGGGCGAGGTCATGGGTCCTCCATAGCGCCAAGCCGTTGCCGAATTCACCCCCACAGGCTAGCGGGGCCCGGTTCGCAACGGTTCAGGCGATGCTCGTGATCTTCGAAGGTACTTCCCAGGTTGAAACGACGGTCCGCGCCGTCCTTGCCGACATCCTTGGCCTCAGCGCCGAGCGAGTCGCGGCATTCACCGACGACACGCCGTTGTTCGGCGCGCTCCCCGAACTCGATTCGATGGCGGTGGCAAGCGTGCTGACCGAGCTCGAGGACCGGCTCGGCATCCTGATCGAGGATGACGAGATCGACGGCGAGATGCTCGAGACGTTCGGCGCGCTCGTCCAGTTTGCGGCGCGCAAGGCGCTGGTCTAGCCTCGGCCGGGATGACCGGCCCCCGCTTCGATCGCTATGACTGGGCCGGCGGGCGCGAGACGATGCTGCGTTTCGGCCCCGATGCCGGACCGCTGGTCGTCGCGGTGCTGCCGCTGTTCGAGGAGGCGAACCGCACGCGTGCGTTCCTCGTCGAAATGCTGCGCGCGCTGGCCAGGCGCGGGATCGGCAGCATCCTGCCTGATCTGCCCGGTACCGACGAGAGTGTGGTCGAGACGCGCGACCTGCGGTTGGCCGATCTGCGCCAGGCCTTTGCCACGCTCGTCGGCACGCTCGACGCGCCGGTTTACGCGCTGACGATCCGCAGCGGTGCGCTCGTCGATTGCGACGCCAGCCTTGCCGGGCGGTGGCGGCTCGCACCGCAGGCGGGTGATGATCTGTTGCGCGACCTGAACCGGATCCGCGCCGCGTCGACGATGCCCGATGCGGATGGGTATGCGGGCAACAGCCTGTCCGCCGCGCTGCTCGCCGATCTGCGCGACGCCGTACCGTGCGACGCGTCGCGAACGGTTCGACTCGAGAGCGACCCGCGTCCGGCGGATGCGCGCTATCCCGGCGCGCCGCTGTGGCGGCGGTCGGAGCCGGGCAGCGATGCAACGCTCTCCGACACGCTGGCCGCGGACATCGCCGGGTGGATCGCCGCATGCGCCGGCTGATCGCGGTCCCCTGCGAGGGCGAGACGCTGGTCGCGACGCTCGACGAGGCGGCGGGCGCTACCGGCGTGCTGATCGTGTCGGGCGGCAACGAGATCCGCAGCGGCGCGCACCGTGGCATGGCGATGCTCGCGCGGCGACTGGCGGCGGGGGGTACGCCGGTGTTCCGCTACGACCGCCGCGGCATCGGCGATTCGAGCGGCGAGAATCGCGGCTTTCTGTCGGCGCAGGCCGATCTGGTCGCCGCCGCCGCCGCGTTCCGCGCCGCCGCGCCGCAGGTCACGAGGCTGGTGGGGTTCGGCAATTGCGACGCGGCGAGCGCGCTCGCGCTGTTCGGGGGGGCGGCGGGGGTCGACCGGCTGCTGCTCGCCAACCCCTGGGTGATCGCGCCGACCGACGACCTGCCCCCTGCCGCTGCGATCCGCGCGCGCTATGCCGCGCGGCTGCGTGATCCGGCCGCGTGGCTCAGCCTGATCCGCGGTGGGATCGATCTGCGCAAGCTGGTCCGGGGTCTTGTGAGGGTGTCGCGGGCGTCGGGAGCGGTCGAGGGCGACCTTGCGAGCCGGGTCTGCGGCGCGATCGATGGCTGGGCGGCGCGTGTCGTCATTCTGCTCGCGACCGGTGACGTGACGGCGCAGGTGTTTGCGGCGCGTTACGGCGGCGAAGCGCGGATCGTGCGGCTGGCTACCGATTCGCACAGCTTCGCTGGTTCCGCTGCGGTTGCGCTGGAGGCGGAGCTCAGGGCCGTGATCGACCGCACGGACGATGCACAGGCCCCCGCCTCCCCCACTTCGTCATCCTGACGAAAGTCAGGACCAAGGGTTACGGGCGGTGCCGTCTTTGGCTCTGGATCCTGACTTTCGTCAGGATGACGGAGGTTGTGGGGGGACGCTGGCACTCCCCCGTCCGTCATAATGGCGAAAGGTGTGAGGGGAACACTGGCACCTCTACTCTCGTCATCCTGACGAAAGTCAGGATCCAGGGTTACGGGCGACGCCGTCCTTGGCTCTGGGTCCTGACTTTCGTCAGGATGACGAGAGGGTGTGAGGGGGCGAGAGCACGCTCCCCCATCATGCGAACGAGGGGGCGTGGATCAAACGCACGCCCCCCGCGCTTACTCCGCGGCTTCGGCCAGTTCCGCGAATTCCGCCGCCGCCAGGAACCGCTCCGCGTCCAGCGCGGCCATGCAGCCCGTGCCTGCCGCGGTCACCGCCTGGCGGTAGACCTTGTCGGCGACGTCGCCGCACGCGAAGACGCCCTCGACGCTGGTGCGCGTCGAGCCGGTCTCGACCGAGATATAGCCGTCCGAATCGAGATCGATATGCCCGCGGAACAGCTCGGTCGCGGGGTGGTGGCCGATCGCGACGAAGCCGCCATCGACCGACAGGCGCGAGCGTTCGCCCGTCACCGTGTCCTCGAGCTCGAGCGCGACGAGCCCGGCATTGCCGCCGCCGTCGACGAATTCGCGGACTTCCTTGTTCCACAGCACGGTCACGCCCTTGTGTGCGAACAGCCGCTCCTGGAGGATCTTCTCCGAACGCAGCGAATCGCGGCGGTGGATCAGCGTCACGTCGGGCGAATGGTTGGTGAGGTACAGCGCCTCCTCGACCGCGGTGTTGCCGCCGCCGATCACCGCGACCTTCTTGCCGCGGTAGAAGAAGCCGTCGCAGGTCGCACAGGCGCTGACGCCCTTGCCCTTCATCGGCTCCTCGCTGTCGATGCCGAGCCACTTGGCCTGCGCGCCGGTCGCGATGACGAGCGTCTCGCCCTCATAGACGTCGCCGCTGTCGCCGGTCAGGCGGAACGGGCGGCTGCTGACGTCGACCTTGACGATCGTGTCCCACATCATCCGCGTGCCGACATGCTCGGCCTGCGCCTGCATCTGCTCCATCAGCCACGGGCCCTGGATGACGTCCTTGAAGCCGGGATAATTCTCGACATCGGTGGTGGTGGTCAGCTGGCCGCCGGGCTGGATCCCCTGGACGACGATCGGCGCCATCCCGGCGCGCGCGCCATAGATCGCGGCCGACAGCCCGGCAGGCCCGGAACCGAGAATGAGCATGCGGGTCGTGTGCGTCGTCATCGTGATATCCTTGGAGTTTCGGATCCCATCTAGGCGATGGCGCGTGCGATTTGAACCATCGCCACCGCAATCGGCGTGCATCGTTTGCCGCCCCGCTTCGTTGGAAAGCAAAAGCGGAGAGACGTATGAGCGACGACCGGACCATCGAGATCGAAGACTATACCGCACCCGCCGGCGGCTGGGGGTCGATGAAATCGCTCGTGGAGATATCCGCGCGCGAGAAGATCGGCCCCGAGGCGCTGCGCGAACTCACGCGGCAGAACAAGCCCGAGGGCTTTGCCTGCGTCAGCTGCGCCTGGGGCAAGCCCGCGCATCCGCATACCGCCGAATTCTGCGAGAATGGCGCGAAGGCGACCGCGTGGGAGCTGACCTCCTACCGCGTGACGCCGGCGTTCTTCCAGGAGCATACGGTCACCGAGCTGCTCGGCTGGAAGGATTTCGATCTCGAACAGGCCGGCCGCCTGACGCATCCGCTGAAATATGACGCGACCACCGACAAATATGCCGCGTGCAGCTGGGACGAGGCGTTCGCCGGGATCGGTGCGAAGCTCAAGACCTATGACCCGACCAAGGTCATCTTCTACGCCTCGGGTCGCGCGAGCCTCGAGACCTCGTACATGTACAGCCTCATGGCGCGGATGTACGGCAGCCAGAACCTGCCCGACAGTTCGAACATGTGCCACGAGACGACCTCGGTCGGGCTGAAATCAGCGATCGGCTCCGCGGTCGGGACGATCCACCTCTCGGATTACGAGAAGTGCGACGCGATCTTCTATTTCGGGCAGAATCCGGGTGTGAACAGCCCGCGCTTCCTTCACCCGCTGCGCGACTGCGCCAAGCGCGGCGTCGAGATCGTCGTCTTCAATCCGCTCAAGGAGCGCGGTCTGGAGAAATTCCAGGATCCGCAGAATCCGCTGGAGATGGTCACCGGCAAGTCGACGCCGATCGCCTCGCAATATCATCAGGTGAAGACCGGCGGCGACGTCGGCGCGCTGATGGGGATGTGCAAATATCTGATCGAGGCGGACGATCGCGCGCGTGAACTCAACACGCTGCGCATCCTCGACCACGCCTTCCTCGCCGAGCACACCACCGGGTTCGAGAAGTTCGCGGACGTCGCGCGCGGCACTGACTGGGCGACGATCGAGCATGAGAGCGGGCTGTCGCGCGTCGAGATCGAATCGGCCGCCAAGGTCTATGCCAAGTCGAAGGCGGTCATCGCGGTATACGGCATGGGGCTGACCCAGCATGTCGGCGGGATCGACAACGTCCATATGCTCGTCAACCTGATGCTGCTGCGCGGCAATATCGGCAAGCCCGGCGCGGGCATGGGCCCCGTCCGCGGCCATTCGAACGTCCAGGGGCAGCGTACCGTCGGGATCACCGAAAAGCCGGAGCTCGCCCCGCTCGACAAGCTCGCCGAGCAATATGGCTTCGAGCCGCCGCGCGAGCTCGGCTGGGACACGGTCGCGTCGTGCGAGGCGGTCCTCGAGGGCGAGGCGCAGGCGTTCATCGGGCTGGGCGGCAATTTCGTCCGCGCGATCCCCGACCATGCGCGGATGGAACCGGCGTGGCGCGGGATCGACCTGACGGTGCACATCGCCACCAAGCTCAACCGTTCGCACCTGCTGCCCGGCAAGACCTGCTATTTGCTCCCCTGTCTCGGCCGGATCGAGACGGACATGCAGGGCACAGGGCCGCAGAGCGTCTCGGTCGAGGATTCGTTCAGCAAGATCTATGGCTCGAAGGGCAAGGCGACGCCGGCCGCGGAGACGTTGCTGTCCGAGCCGGCGATCCTCGCGGGTATCGCCAAGGCGACGCTGGCGCCCAATCCGAAGCTCGACTGGGATGCGTGGGTGCGCGACTATGCACGGATCCGCGATGCGATCGCCGAGACCTATCCGGACATGTTCTCCGACTTCAACGCCAAGATGTTCACCCCCGGCGGCTTCTGGAAGGGCGTGCCGGCGGCGCACCGCGAATGGTTGACCGAAAGCGGCAAGGCGGAGATCAACGTCCCCCACTCGCTCAACGTCACCGGGTTCGAGGAGAGCGAGGGGCGGTTCCGGCTGATGACGCTGCGGTCGAACGATCAGTTCAACACCACCGTCTATGGCTATCACGACCGGTTCCGCGGCGTGAAGGGCACGCGCGACATCGTCTTCATGAACCGCAGCGACATGCTGCGCATGGGGCTGACCGATGGTGACGACGTCGATCTGGTCGGCGATGCGGGCGACAATGGCGACCGCCGCTTCAACAAGCTGCGCGTCGTCGAATATTCGATTCCGGAAGGGTGCGTCGGGGCCTATTACCCCGAGTGCAACCTGCTGATGCCGGTCGCGCACCATGCGCGCGAAAGCCATGTGCCTGCCGCCAAGTCGGTGCCGGTGCGGATCGAGAAGACACGCTGAGCACGCCCAGGATCCTCGGCGTCGTCCTGGCGGGCGGGCGATCGTCGCGGTTCGGGTCGGACAAGGCGCAGGCGCTGCTCGACGGCCGTCGCCTCGCCGATCACGCCTGTGCGCTGCTCGGGCCGCATGTCGATGACGCGGTGGTCGCGGGCCGGGATGGCCTGATCCGCGACCTGCCGGGGCCCGATCTGGGGCCGCTGGGGGGTATAGCGGGTGCGCTGCACCATGCGGCGGGCCTGGGCTACACCTCGGTCCTCACGATCGCCTGCGACGTGCCTGCCCTGCCCGACGGGTTGCTGGCGGCGCTGGCCCGCCGCGCCCCTGCCTTCTGCCCCGATGCGCCCGTGCTGGGGCATTGGGAGACCGCGTCCGCCGCTGCGCTGGTCGCGCATATCGAATCGTCGCCGCGACGCTCGGTGCGCGGCTGGGCCGAGGCGATCGGCGCCTTGCCGATCCCTGCGCACGGGGCCATCCCGAACATCAACACCCCCGAGGACATGGCTGCGCTGTGACGACTGCCCGTACCGAAGCGATCACTATCCTGCGCCCCGACGCCGTCGCGGCGGGTACGCGCGCGATCGCGATCGAGGTGCCCGTCGCGATCGAGATCGACGGGCTTGGCTATGCGGTGATGATGATGACGCCCGCCGACCTGCCCGCCTTCACCACCGGCTTCCTGCTGACCGAGCGGCTCGCCGACAGCGCCGACGACGTGCGCGACATCGACGTATTCGAGGCGGAGGCGGGCTGGATCGTCCGGGTCGGCCTGTCGGAGCGGTGCAGGGGGCGGATCCACGACCGCGTCCGCCACCGGACCAGCGACACGTCCTGCGGGCTGTGCGGCATTTCCGGGCTCGAACAGTTGCGCAAGCCGGTGGCGGGTACCCCGCCCCGCCCCGACGTGCCCGTCACCGCGATCTTCGCCGCGCTGGCCGGGCTGCGCGCGCACCAGCCGCTCAATGCCGCGACGGGGGCTATCCATGCTGCCGCCGCCTGCGACCGGTCGGGAGCCGTACTGGCCGCCTATGAGGATGTCGGCCGCCACAATGCGCTCGACAAGCTCGTCGGCGGGCTGGCGATGCGGTCGAGCGAGCCCCCCGCCTTCATCCTCGTCACCTCGCGGATCAGCTTCGAGATGGTCGACAAGGCACTGGTCGCGGGCGTGGCGATGCTGGTGGGGATTTCCGCGCCGACCAGTCTCGCGATCGATCACGCGCGCGCACACGGCCTGACGCTGCTCGCGCTCGCCCGCAGCGACGCGATCCTGGTCGTCAACGACCCGTTCGGTGTGTTTGAAAATGGTAGCGAAGGAGGGACTTGAACCCCCGACCCCAGGATTATGATTCCCGTGCTCTAACCAACTGAGCTACTTCGCCGTACCGTCTGCGGGGAAGCATTCTTCCCTGCGAGGCGCGGCCTATAGGAAGCGGATTCGAGGCGGTCAAGCAAACATGTGACGCGAAATCGCTTCCCAGGGCCCGCCGCGATACCACCAGGCGCCGAGCCCGGCGATTTCGACGTCCCGCGCCACGAAGTCGCGCTGCAGATTGCCGAGCAGCAGCTTGGCGACCGACGGGTTGACCTTGTTCTGGATCGTGACGTGCGGACGCCAGCCGCCCGCGTCCTGCGGCGTCAGCATCCCCGTAAACGCATCGGCCAGCCGCGCGCGGATCCCGACCAGTTCGGGCGATTCGATCCGGTAGGCGACACCACGCCCCAGCGACATCAGCCCGCCGATCCGCGCCCGCGGCGCCGGCAGCCCGCGCGTCTCCTGATTCAGCCGGTGCTTGAGCTCGTCGAGCCCCGAGGGCGGCAGGTGATGGAACAGCGTCAGGTGCGAATCGAGCTGGTTGCGCTCGGGCGGGAAATGCTCGCGCCGCATCGCGTCGAAGAACGCGGTGTCCTGGCGGCCGAACAGCGCGGTGACGATGATCGGGGCGACTTCGGTCGTGCTTGCCATCATGCAGATACCTCCCCGGCGCAGGCCGGGGTCCAGTTGGAAAGGTTGATGTAACTTCGTGTGACGTCCGCCATCGACGTTTCCCAACTGGGCCCCGGCCTTCGCCGGGGAGGTGCGGGGTGCCGACCGACTGAGATCAAATCTCGATCTGGCTGCCGAGCTCGACGACGCGGTTGGTCGGCAGGCGGAAGAATTCCATCGCGCTTTCGGCGTTGCGCAGCATCCATGCGAACAGCTTTTCGCGCCAGAGCATCATCCCCGGCTTGTCCGAGGCGAGCAGCGTCTGGCGAGAGAGGAAGAAGCTGGTGTCCATCATCTTGAAGTCCGCGCCGCAGCTGTGCACCTGGCGCAGCGCGGCGGGGACGTCGGCATCCTCCATGAAGCCGTAGCGCAGGATCAGGCGGTGGAAGCCGTCGCCGAGCTCGTCGCGCACCGCACGGTCGTGCGCGGGCCAATAGGGCTGGCCGACGATCTTGACGGTCAGCAGGATCACGCGCTCGTGCAGCACCTTGTTGTGCTTGAGGTTGTGGAGCAGCGCATGCGGCACGCCGTCGGAAGTCGAGGTCATGAACACCGCGGTCCCCGGCACGCGCGACGCGGAGTTCGCCGCCGAGCCGATGAACACCTTGATCGGCATCGCCGCCTCGCGCATCCGGTCGATCATCAGCTGGCGCCCCTTCGACCAGGTCGTCAGGAAGGTGAAGATGATGAGGCCGATCAGCAGCGGGAACCAGCCGCCATCGGGCACCTTGGTCAGGTTCGCGGCCAGATAGGCGCCGTCGACCAGGAAGAAGATCGCGAGCAACGGGATCGCCGCGATCTTCGGCCAGTTCCACAGGCGGAACAGCACGACACCGAGCAGGCAGGTGTCGATCAGCATCGCCCCCGTCACCGCGATGCCGTAAGCGCTGGTCAGATTCGACGAGGTGCGGAAGAACAGCACCAGCAGGATCACCATCACCATCAGCGCGCCGTTGACCAGCGGGATGTAGATCTGGCCCGCGGTCGCGGCACTGGTATGCTCGATCCGCAGCCGGGGGATGAAGCCGAGCTGGATCGCCTGTTGCGTGACCGAGAACGCGCCCGAGATCACCGCCTGCGACGCGATCACCGCGGCCATCGTCGCGAGCAGGACGAGCGGCAGCTGGAGGCTTTCGGGGGCGAGATTGTAGAACGGGCTGACGAGCGCCGCCTGCCCGTCGCGGAACAGCAGCGCGCCCTGCCCCATGTAATTGAGGATCAGCGCGGGCAGGACGAAGAACAGCCAGGAGATGCCGATCGGCCGGCGGCCGAAATGCCCCATGTCCGCATAGAGCGCCTCCGCGCCGGTCACCGCGAGCACCACCGAGCCGAGCGCGAGGAAGGCGCGGGTCGGGTCGATCAGGAAGAACTCGACCGCATAATGCGGCGAGAAGGCCCAGAGCACGCCTGGCGTCTGGATGATGCTGAGGATGCCGAGCACCGCGATGACGCTGAAATACACCAGCATGATCGGCCCGAACACCATGCCGATTCGCGCCGTGCCGCTCTTCTGGACCCAGAACAAGGCGATCAGGATCGCGATCACGATCGGCAGGACGAGCCCGGCGAAGCTCGGCGCGGCGACCGCGAGCCCCTCGACCGCGGACAGCACCGACACGGCGGGGGTGATCATGCTGTCGCCGTAGAAGAGCGCGGTCGCGAAGACGCCGAGCAGGATGATCCCCTTGCTCCAGCGCCGCGTCTTGGTCTTGCCCGAGACGAGCGCGAGCAGGGCGAGACTGCCGCCCTCGCCCTTGTTGTCCGCGCGCATGATGATGATGACGTATTTCACCGTCACGACGATCATCATCGACCAGAACATCAGGCTGATGACGCCCATGATGTGTGCCGAATCGAGCGCGAGCTTGTGGTGCCCGGCGAACGTCTCGCGGAACGCGTAGAGCGGGCTCGTGCCGATATCGCCGAAGACGATGCCGATCGCGCCAAAGGCGAGTTTCAGCATGCCGTCCGCATGATGGTGGCCGGTATCCGGATCGAGACCGGCGGGGGGCACGGTCGACGCCGCGGCTGTGGGATCGACGCTCACTGGACGGTGAATCGACCCGGAAGTGCAGCAATCATCATCGAAATTCCGATTTCACCCTGTGCCCCAAGCTCGCGCATTTAGCATGGGGGTTGGAGAGCGGCAACGCCGCCGCCGGCAACGTGGATTAACCGGGGCTGATCACGCCGCTTCGCCTGTCTGAGGCAGGACGCTATCGGTAACGGGCATTGCCGTGCTTGGCCTTGGAGTCCTGGGCGCGCAGGAAAACGTCAGCGCGTGACGACTTCGCGAATCACGAAATGCGACGCCAGCCGCGTGACGCCCGGCAGTTGCGACAGCGTCTCGCGGTGGATCCTCTCGAACGTCTCGCCGCGGCGGAGCTCGACGTGCAGCATGTAATCCGCCTCGCCGCTCATCAGGAAGCATTGCACGACCTGCGGGCATCGCACGATCTCCGCCTCGAACGCCGCCATCGTCTCCTTGCGCTGGTCGCGCAGCGTGACGTTGACCAAGACGATGCTCGGATCGCCGCGGGCCGCGCGCGACAGGACCGCGCGATAGCCGGTGATCGCACCGCTCTCACGCAGCTGCGCGACGCGGCGATGCGCCGCGCTCGGCGACAGGCCCACCGCCTCGCCCAGCTCGGCGCTCGTCAGGTCGGAATTGGCCGCCAGCAGGTCCAGGATCCTGCGCTCGATCGCGATGCTCACAATTTTCCTGCTTCGTCGTCTCTGAGTGCAATATTCTCCCAGATTTGATAGGGCAGCGGGACGGCTTTGCGAACCCTTCCCGGTCGATGCGCGCTACACTGCGGTCAAAGATAATGGAGTGGAAATGATGCGCGTCGGTGTTCCCAAGGAAATCAAGAATCACGAATATCGTGTCGGTTTGACCCCGCCGTCGGTCGCCGAGCTGGTCGCCGCGGGGCACGAGGTCGTGGTCGAGACGCAGGCAGGCTCGGGCATCGACTTCGAGGACCAGGATTATGTCGACGCGGGTGCGACGATCCTGCCGACCGCCGCCGCGGTGTTTGCCGGCGCGGACATGATCGTGAAGGTCAAGGAGCCGCAGCCGGTCGAGATCGCGATGCTCGAACCGCGCCACCTGCTCTTCACCTATCTCCACCTCGCCGCGGACAAGCCGCAGGCCGAGGGGCTGATGAAGTCGGGCGCGACCTGCATCGCGTACGAGACCGTCACCGACCATCGCCGCGGCCTGCCGCTGCTGAAGCCGATGTCCGAGGTCGCGGGCCGCATGTCGGTGCAGGTCGGTGCGCATTATCTCGAAAAGGAACAGGGCGGCCGCGGCGTCCTGCTCGGCGGCGTCCCCGGTGTCGCGCCTGCCAAGGTCGCGATCCTCGGCGGCGGCGTGTCGGGCGTCAACGCCGCGCAGATGGCGGTCGGGATGCGTGCCGACGTGACGATCTACGACATTTCGAACGATCGCCTTGCCGAGCTCGACATGTTCTTCTCGAGCCAGATCAAGACCGCCTATGCGTCGAAGGCGGCGATCGCGGCGGCGGTGAAGAACGCGCATCTCGTCATCGGCGCGGTGCTCGTCCCCGGCGCGGCGGCCCCCAAGCTGGTCACGCGCGAGATGCTCAAGACGATGAAGCGCGGTTCGGTGCTGGTCGACATCGCGATCGACCAGGGTGGCTGTTTCGAGACGAGCCATGCGACCACGCATGAGGATCCGGTGTTCGAGGTCGACGGCGTGATCCATTACTGCGTCGCCAACATGCCCGGCGCGGTCGCGCGCACCTCGGCCTTCGCGCTCAACAACGCGACGCTGCCGTTTGCGCTGAAGCTCGCCAATCTGGGTGCGGAGGCCGCGATGAAGGCCGACCCGCACCTCGCCAACGGGCTCAACGTCTACAAGGGCAAGATCGCGTACAAGGCGGTCGCGGATGATCTGGGTTTACCTTACGAAGCTTGGTCGAATTAAGCGGGAACGGATGCGGAACACGGGGGTTGG
Source organism: Sphingomonas aerolata (assembly GCF_023935825.1). Taxonomy (NCBI): domain Bacteria; kingdom Pseudomonadati; phylum Pseudomonadota; class Alphaproteobacteria; order Sphingomonadales; family Sphingomonadaceae; genus Sphingomonas; species Sphingomonas aerolata. The sequence continues at coordinate 3,042,214 of NZ_CP098762.1, forward strand.
ACAGGCGGAAGGAATTTCACGCATGTCCGACACCCCGAACCCCAAGTCCGAGCCTTTTTCGAACGCCGAGAAGGATCCGCACGACTGGACGACCGGCGACGAGAAGATGACCGGGGCACAGGCCAGCTATCTGAAGACGCTGTCCGAAGAGGCGCATGAGGAATTCGACGAATCGCTGACGAAGGCGGATGCCTCGCTGAAGATCGACGAGCTTCAGGGCAAGACCGGCCGCGGCCAGTAAGCCCTTTTGCGGCACGGAACGGGACCCAGGATCCCCGGCATCGCGCCGGACGATTCGGGTCCCGTTTTGCGTCGGTGACTAGCTCGCCGGTGCGGCGTCCTGTGCGGCCATGACCTGATCGAGCAGCGCGAGGCGCACCGCGATCTCGTCGTGATAGGACACGCTTTTCGGGGTCAGCGCGAGCGCGCGGGCCCAATAGGGTCGTCCCGCCGCGAAATTGCCCGACCGGACATAGGCGAGGCCGAGGAAGAAGGGCGGCGCCGGGTGGCGCGGTGCGATCCGCATCGCCTGCTGGAACGCGAACAGCGCCGGCGGCGAGACCTGATCGCCGTCATGCGCGGCCAGCGCACTGGCAAGCCCGGTCCACAGGACGAGGCTTTTCGGCGCGACGCGGATCCCGCCGAGCAGGACCTTCACCGCCGCGCGACGCTCGCCGATCCGCGTCATCGCGTCCGCCGCGACCAGATAGGCGGCGGCACCGGTATAGCGTTCGAGCATCTTGTCGCGCAGCTCGATCATCGACCCGTCATCGGGCGTGATCGTCGTGCCCGTCACGACCGGATGCCCGGCAAGCTCGGGCTCACCCTGCAACGCATAGCCCGCCGCGCCAAGCATCAGCGCGGCGGCGACCATCGACCATAACAGCCGGTCGACCCTCAGCACCGCCAGCAGCGCGAAAGCCCCGACTGCGATGATCCCGAGCCAGAGCCAGCCCATCAGCGCGTCCTCCGGCGGAAACTCGACCGCGCGATCCACGCGCCGATCGCCAGCAGCGCGATCGGCGCCAGCCATAGCGGCCAGGTCAGCCCCGACAGCGGCGGGTCATAGGTGACATAGTCGCCATAGCGCGACACCAGCCAGTCGCGGACCGAGGCGGGCGTCTCGCCGCGCGCGATCCGTTCGCGGACCAGCGCGCGCATGTCGGCGGCCATGTCGGCATCGCTGTCCGCGATCGACTGGCCCTGGCAGACGAGACAGCGCAGCGTTTCCATCAGGGCCTTGGCGGAGGCTTCCTTGGCGGGGTCGGCGAGCTGGACATTGGCGTAATGCGCGGGCGGCGTGACGGGCTGCGCGGCGGCCGGCGCGATGCAGAACACCAGGGTCGCGACCACCGCGCTTCCCGCCAGCCCAAGGCCCAACCGCCCGCTCATCGGGCTTCCCTGACGGCCTGGACGATCTCGCCGATATTGTCCTCGCGGATGTCGCCGATGATCTGCTTGACGACGATCCCGCGGCCGTCGACCACGAAGGTTTCGGGCACGCCCGACGAGCCGAGCGCGAGCTGGACCCGGCTCGCGGTGTCGCTGCCGATCCGCGCATAGGGATCGCCGTTGCGGCGCAGGAAACCGGCGATCGCGGGCGTCGTGTCGCGGATCGCGATCGCGTCGATCGGGATGCCCATCGTCTTCAGCCGCATCAGGTGCGGCGCCTCGGCGATGCAGGGCACGCACCAGCTGGCGAACACGTTGAGCAGCCGCGGCTGACCGCCCTTGAACGAGGCGCTGGTCAGGCCCGGCTTGCCCGGCACCATCGCGGGCAGCGCGAAATCTGGCAGCGGCTTGCCGACCATCGCCGAGCGCACGACCTTGTCCGCCGGCCGGAACAGCCCGCTCGCCACCACCGCGAACAGCAAGGCGAAGATCGCCAGCGGCGCCCAGAGCGCGAACCGCTTCATGCCCAGGCCGCCCGGACTGCGCTGCGCCGTTCGCGACGCAGCCGCCCGACCAGCGACAGCGCGCCGCCCAGCGCGATCAGCACGCCGCCGAACCAGATCAGCGTCACGAACGGCTTCCACCACAGCCGCAACTGCCACCGCCCCTGCCCATCGGGCTGGCCGAGCACGGTATAGAGCTGACCGTCGAGCGCGGTCAGGATCGCCGATTCATTGGTGCTGGTCGGCGGGTTGGCGAAGAAGCGGAGCTGCGGGTGGAGCCGCGTGCTGTCATCGCCGCGCGTCGCGGTTAGCTGCGCCTCGAGCGCGGACCAGTTTTCGCCGATCACCGGCGAGATCCCGTCGAGCGTGACGCTGTAGGGCCCCACGCGCGCTGCTTCGCCTGCGCGCACCGCGACCAGCGTTTCCTTGGTGAACGCGCTGTCCGACGCCATGCCGGCCAGGCTGACCGCGATGCCAAGATGCGCGAGGACCATGCCATAGGTGAACATCGGCGTGCGCCGGAGATTGCGTTTCCACAAGGGGGCGACGCTGGCGACCGCGAGGCCTGCGGCAAGGCTGAGCCCGGCCCAGGGCAGCACGCCCGGCCAGACGAACAGCAGCGCGACCGCCGCCACCACGGTCGCGGCGATCGGCAGCGCGACCCGGCCGACGACCGCCCTCGCCTCGTCACGACGCCAGCGCAGCAGCGGCCCGACCGCCATCACCGCGACCAGCAGTAGCGCGATCGGTCCTGCGGCCTTGTTGAAGAAGGGCGGGCCCACCGACAGCTGCACGCCGAAGCTCGCCGCGACGATCGGGTAGAGCGTGCCGATCAGGACGATGCCGAGGATCACCGACAGCAGCAGATTGTTCGCGACCAGCCCGCCCTCGCGGCTGACCGGATCGAAGGTCGTGCCTGCGCGCACGGTACCGATCCGCGCCGCGAACAGCGCGAGCGCGCCGCCGATATAGATGGCGAGCAGCGCGAGGATGAACGCGCCGCGCTCCGGATCGACCGCAAAGGCGTGGACGCTGGTCAGGATGCCCGAGCGCACCAGGAACGTGCCGATCATCGACATCGAGAAGGCGACCACCGCGAGCATGATCGTCCACGCGCGCAGCCCGTCACGCGTCGCCAGCACCGTCACCGAATGGAGCAAGGCGGTCGCCGCAAGCCACGGCATCAGCGACGCGTTCTCGACCGGATCCCAGAACCACCAGCCGCCCCAGCCGAGCTCGTAATAGGCCCAGTAGCTGCCCGCGGTGATGCCGAGCGTCAGGAAGATCCACGCGATCAGCACCCAGGGGCGCATCGCCCTGGCGAAGCCCGGCCCGACGTCACGCGTGACCAGCGCACCGACCGCGAACGAGAAGGCGACCGAAAGCCCGACATAGCCGGTGTAGAGCGTCGGCGGGTGGAACGCCAAACCCGGGTCCTGGAGCAGCGGGTTGAGCCCAAGCCCGTCGGGTGCCGCCGGGGTCAGCCGTGCGAACGGATTGGAGGAGAAGAGCAGGAACGCATAGAAGCCGAGCGCGATCGTCGCCTGAGCGCCGAGCGTTGCGACCAAGGTGCGTTCGGGAAGCGTACGTTCGAAGATCGCGACCGCGCCGCCCGCCAGCCCCAGGATCGTCACCCAGAGCAGCATCGACCCCTCGTGATTACCCCAGGCGCCCGCGAACTTGTAGAGCCAGGGTTTCGCCGAATGGCTGTTCTCGACGACCAGCTTCACCGACATGTCGGAGTTGAGAAACAGGTTGATCAGCAACGCCATCGCCAGTGCGGCGAGTACGCCCTGGACGATCGCCACTGGCCGCACCGCCGCGGCAACGTCGTCGCGGCCGCGCGCGATGCCGATCACCGCCATCGCGAGTTGCAGCGCCGCCAGCGCGCCGGCGAGCCAGAGCGCCGCGAGTCCGGCTTCGGCGATCATGAACCGCGGTCCGGTGCCAGCGTCTTGGTCTCGTGCATCTTGCCCGCCATTTCGGGCGGCATGTATTTCTCGTCATGCTTGGCGAGCAGGTTGGACGCGACGAAGCGGCCGTCGGGCTGAAACTGCCCCTCGGCGACGACCCCCGATTTCTCGCGGAACAGGTTCGGGACGATCCCGGCGAAGACGACAGGCGTAGTCGCCGCACCGTCGGTGACGGTGAAGTGGACGGTGACGCCGTCCGCGGCGCGCTTGACGGATCCGTCCGCGACCATGCCGCCGAGCCGGACCGCGCGGCCGAGCGGCAGCCCGTCGCGCTTCACGTCGGAGGGCGCGTAGAAGAACGACGCCTGATCCTTCAGCGCGGCCAAAGCGAGCAGCCCCGCGACAACGACCGCGCCGAGCGCGAGCAACGCGAGGGTGAGCCGCTGATGCTTGGCCTTCATCGCTCCGCCTTCCGCATCGCCAGATAGCTGAGCAGCGCGACGACGGCGCCGCCGCCCAGCGTCACGGCATAGGCGGCAATCACGAACGGCCAGGCGGTCATGCGCGCACCTTCACGCTCTGGCCATCCGACGCATGCGCGCCTCGGCCTTGGCGGTGGCGAGCAGGGTCCGCATCCGCATCAGCACGATTCCGGCAAAGACGAAGGTGAAGCCCGCGAGCATGATCGGCAGCGGCCAGAGGATCGCGCCGTCGATCGTCGACTTGGTCAGCCCGATGCTCGGCCCCTGGTGCAGCGTGTTCCACCAGATCACCGAATAGCGGATGATCGGCAGCAGCACCGATCCGGCCACACCGTAGAGCGCGGGCACGCGCCCGTCGCCGCCGCGATCCGCATCCGCCTTCGCCAGCGCCATATAGCCGAGATAGACGAAGAACAGCAGCAGCATCGACGTCAGCCGCCCGTCCCATTGCCACCACGTTCCCCAGGTCGGCCGCCCCCAGATCGAGCCGGTCATCAGGCACAAAGCCGCGAACACCGCGCCGGGCAGCGCGATCGCGCGCGCAGCGATACCGGCCAGCGGGTGACGCCAGACGAGCAGCATGATGCTGGAGATCGCGATCCCGCTCCAACCGCCCATGCCGAGCCAGGCGGCAGGGACATGAATGTAGAGAATCCGCACCGTCTCGCCCTGCAGATAGTCGGGCGGAGTCTGCGTCAGGCCCGCCCAGCAGCCCAGCGCGATCAGCGCGACCCCCGCCCAGAACAGCGCAGGCGTCAGCGGCCTGGCGATCTTCAGGAAACGCGCGGGATTGGCGAGGGCGTGCAGGGTGGCCACTGGGTGTACCACTATGGCAAGTCGGGACGGACTTAAAGCCCCTCTCCCCATGTGGGGAGAGGGAGCGGGCCGCCGTGTCACCGTCCCCGCGAAAGGGAGCCGGACTTAACGGCCGATCAGGCGCTTTGCGATCGAATCGGCGACGTCGGACGACGGTTCGCCGCTGCGGTCGCTCTCGTCCCAGACCTGGATCAGCCGCTCGGGGATGCGTGCGATCCGGGCCTTCACTTCGGCTTCGTCGCCCTGGCCGAGATATTCGAGGCCGACATTGATGATGCCGCCCGCGTTGATCACGTAATCCGGCGCATAGAGGATGCCGCGTGCGTGCAGTCGCGCACCGTCCTCGCGGACGCTGAGCTGGTTGTTCGCGCCGCCCGCGACGACCTTGGCCTTCAGCGCGGCGATCGACATTTCGGTCAGGATCGCGCCCAGCGCGTTCGGGCTGAAGATGTCGGTGTCGGTCGTCAGGATCGCCTCGGCGGGGACTGCGGTCGCGCCGAGCTCACCCGCCAGCGCCTGCGCGCGGCCCTCGTCAACGTCCGCGAGCGTCAGCACCGCGCCGTCCCTGGCGAGCAGCCGGGCGAGCCCGCCGCCGACCGAGCCGACGCCCTGGATCGCAACGCGCACGCCCTTCATGTCGGTCGCGCCGAGCCCGCGCTGCGCCGCCGCCTTGACGCCCAGATAGATGCCGAGCGCGGTGTACGGCCCCGGATCGCCGCCCGCCGCACCGCTCGCGACCGGCAGGCCCGAGACGTAGCGCGTCTGCGTCGCGATCACCTTCATCCGCTCTTCGGACATGCCGACGTCCTCGGCGGTCACGTAGCGGCCGCCGAGCGATTCGACCGCACGGCCGAACGCCTCGAGCTGTTCGGTGGTGATCACGTCGCCGGGCTTGGCCGCGAGGACCACACCCTTGCCGCCGCCGAGCTCGAGCCCGGCCATCGCGTTCTTGAAGCTCATGCCGCGCGACAGGCGCAGTGCGTCGGTCACCGCGCGGCCATTGTCCGCATAATGCCAGAAGCGCGTGCCGCCGGCCGCCGGGCCGAGCTTGGTCGAATGCAGCGCGATGACGGCGCGGAGACCCGAAACCGGATCGGTGAAGACGTGAACGCCCTCATGGTCGTCGAAATCGGGAAGGTCCCAAACCGCTGTCATCGCCGGCTCCATCAGGAAGAAGAAAATTGCTTAAACCTGAAATATTATTTTCCGGCCGGTTTTACCAGCACAAAGCGGCGCAAGGCCAAGCAGTTGGGAAAATAATGGGGCGACCGACGGGACTTGAACCCGCAACATCCGGCATCACAAGCCGACGCTCTAACCAATTGAACTACGATCGCCGCGAAGGCCCGTGCCCCTAAGCGGGCTGTTCGGGTCCGTCAAGCGCCGCGATCATGCGCCGCGTCGAATGTCGTCAAAAACTGCCTTCGATCGCCTGGCTATAGCCGCCCGCCCCGCGCACGAAGCCGATCGATTCGAGCCGCTGCTGGACGATCGGGTCGGTGGGCTGCAGCGTCAGCATCGCGCGGTAGCGGCCCGTGCCGTCGATCCGCAGCGTGATCCCCTCGGTCCCCGCCTGGCTGGCGAGCGGCACGACGAGCGCGTCGCCCTCGCATTTGGGCGTCCCGCTGACCGACTGCGGCAGCGTGATCCCCGCCACCTCGCCGCCCAGCGTCGCGCGCACCCGCCCCTCGGCACGCTCGCACTGGCCGTCGGCGAACCGTACGGTCACGCCGTCGAGATCGAGCGTGGTGACCGGCACCGGCGCGAACACGGCGCCGGTCGGGATCGTCGCGGTCAGATCGTCGACGCCGAACCCGTGCCGGCTGACGCTCGCCGACCCGCGCAGCGGCCGCGCCTCCGTCTCGGGCCCGGCCAGCACGATCCGCGCGCGACCCGCCAGCAGCGGCAAGGGCGAGAGCCGGGCGTGGAGGTCGCCGAGCGACAGCTCGCCGAACCGCGCATCGGTCAGCGTCGCGCCCCAGATCGTGCCCGTCACGCGGCGCGCGACGAGCCCCGCATCCTCGATCCCGACCCAGCCGAGCGCGGCGCGCATCGGCAAAAACACGATCAGCGCGAGCAGCAGCATGCCGCCGAACATCGCGGTCGGGCCGGTCCGCAACCGGATCCGCGTGACGCGGCGTGCGCCGACGCCCACGAAGCGTGCGCTGTCGCTCATGCGGCGCGCGCCTTCAACGTCATCGTCACGCTCACCGTACGGTCACCCTTGTCGGTCATGGTCAGTGCGTCGACCAGGATGCCCGCGCGCTCGAGCCGCGCCAGCCACGCGGTCAGCGCGCCCGGCCGCGCCGACGGCATCACGATCCGCACCCGGTCCGCGCCCTCCTGGTCGAGGCTGGTGATCGCGAACCCCGCGAGGTCCGCCTGGGTCCGCACGATCGCATCGAGCGAGCCCGTCAGCGGCGTGGGCCGCGATCGCTGCGCGTCGCGGAGCAGCGCGACCATCGCCTGCGTCTCGCCGAGCCGGGTCACGGCGTTGGCATGGCGTTCGCGCGCGCTCGACAGACCATCGCCGACCGGCCGGATCACCGCGCCCCAGAGCAGGGTCAGCACCGCGAGCGCCGCCATCACCAGCAACAGCCGCTTCTCGCGCAGCGATCGCCCCTCGAACCAGTGCCGCAACCCGGTCATGCGCCCTCGCTCCCGCCTGCACGGCCTGCCGTGATCGTGAATTCGCCCGACACGCGCCCCGCCGCCGCCTGGAAGACGCCCGCCTGAACCGCAAAGCCGGCACGCTCGAGCGCACTCCTGAGATCGGTCGCCAGCGCCTCACGCTCGACCGCGACGCCCAGTCGGACGGTCCCGTTCGGCTGGAAGTCGAGCGCGGTGATCTCGCTGCCCGGCGTCGCCTGGACCACGGCGAAGATCGTGGCGGTGGTCGTGCTGAAGCCCAGCCCCGGCCCGCGCACGCGCGACAGCCGTTCGCCAAGCTGGCGCCCGGCATCGTTCACCGTCTCGCCGCGTGGCAGGCCGGAGCGGGCGACCTGTTCGGTCTGTGCCTCGATCATGTCCGCGCCGAAGCTGTATTTCGCAATCCGGACCAGCGTGATCGCCAGCGTCACCGCGAGGATCAGCCCCGACAGCACCGCCAGCCGCCGGATCAGCGCCCAGTCGAGCGCGAATCGCCGCCGCCGCGCGAACATCCCCTGCCGCAGGTCGAGCGGCCATGTGGCGACCGCCGCCGCCAGCGCCGCCTCGAGCGCGGCGGGCTCGACGGCGACGGGCGGCGTGTCGCCCGTCACCAGCGCGGTCAGCCCCGGCTCGTCGGCAAATCCGGTCGATGTCCCGCGCACGACCGCGTCGCCGGCAAGCTCGGCGCGGACATAGCCCTCGTCGGGGCGCGGCAGCAGCATCGGTGCGGGGAGCATCGCGACCGGATCGACGCCGGCCGCCGCGAGCATCCGCAGCCAGCCCTGCATCGCCTCGATCCCGACCACGCCGATCGGCCGGTCGCCCTGCCCCTCGTCCCCGACCGCGACGTGGAGTTCACCAAGCGGCGCCGCGCTCGCCTCTGCCGCGAGCAGCCGGGCGGCAGCGGTCGCCTGTGCGGCGCTGCGCGACGGCAGCTCGGCCCAGTGCAAGGTCACCGCCTCTGCCGGGGCGACCGCGATGACGCCGTGGTCCGCGTTCAGGTCGCCGCGATCATCGGCGGTCGGGATCCCCTCGCCCTGCGCGACGATGCGCTGGTCGGCGATCCGCATCCAGCGAAAGCCGGTCGCGCCGGAGGGAAGGAACAGGAGCGTGGTCATGATGGCTCGCCCCATTGCCGCGATACGAGCCGCGCGGGAAGCGTCGTCGCGTCCATCAGTGCCTGTTCCTGCAAAACCGTCGTCCCCACCGTCACGTCGATATCGAGCGTGAACCATTTCGACACCACTGCCGTCCCCCGTTCGCCATCCGCATTGGAATTGCCCTGCAACGCCGCGCTCTTGAAGAACACGTCGGTGGTCGCGACCCCTTGCGGCGGGCGTTGCAGGATCATCTGGCGCGCGCCCGCGATCGACATCGTGTCGGGAAACAGCATCGCCAGGATCGGCGCCTGTTCGGGGAGCAGCGTGTTGACGTTGATCGGCGCGGCCTGCGCGACCGGCAATGTACAGATCCACGGCCTGAGCGTCGCATAGATTTGCGGCGTCATGCCGACCACCGCGCGGAGTTCGCTCGGGTCGGTCATCAGCGTGCCCGCGGTGCGATAGGGCGTCTCGCGGTTCAGATAGGCGCCGTCCTCCGCGCCCATCGCCTGCTGATCCTGGTCGCTGTCGATCCAGTCGGCGGCGCCCGCGGCGATCTGTTCGCCGACCTGCGCAGGGATATCGAGCAGCCGCATCAGCCGGACGAATTGCGGCCGCATCAGCGGGTCGGTGACATAGGCGCCGGCGCGTCCGCTCACCAGGCTGTTGAGATTGAAGCAGTTTCCCCCGTCGCGCACGCGCGCGGTCGCAAAGCCGCCGCCGGGCAGCGGCATTCCGAACGGCTTGCCGCTCCAGTCGCCCTGCAACGTCACGCGTTTCACATTGGGCCCCAGCATCGCGTCGATCCGCGTCAGCGCGAGCGTCTCGGCGGCCAGCGCATAGGCGCGCGCCTGCTCCCCCGCCGCGGCATTGCCTGCAAGCCGCGTCGACAGCCGCAGCTTCTCGAGCGCCGCCCCCGCCATCACCGCGACGATCGCGACGAGCATGAGGACGGTCAGCAGCGCGGCGCCGCGTTCGTGCTCAGGGGGCTTCATTCTGGACCTCCCGCGCGGGCGGCGCATAGCCCGATCCGACGAGGAACAGCTGGCGATAGACCAGGCCGTCGGTGCGCTGGACGCTCAGCTCCATCGCCTCGGGCAAGGGCACGCCCTGCACGCCGTCCCAGCGGTCGCTCCACGCGCCGCCCAGTCGGTAGCGCAGCCGGACCTGGCGGACATTGGGCAGCAGCACGGCGGGCGGCAGCGGCGGCGCGCCGTCGACCATCGGATAGGCGATCCGCTGCAGCGCGCCGTCCGCGACCCGGTACGCAACCTTCTGCGTGCTCGACCGCGCTGCGCCGTCGATATTGGTCCAGCCACCGCGGACGAGGCGGAGCATCGGTGCGACGTCCGACCCGCTCTCGCCGACGAAGGCGGGCAAGGGCGCGCCGGATTCGTCGCGCGTGCCCCGCAGCGCCGCCTGGCCGAGATCCGCGGACAGGATCGACATCGTCCGCGTGAGCGCGCCGAGATCGTCGAGCTTGGTCCCCGTCGCACTCTGCGCCTTCACGCTGAACGACAGGATCGCCACCCCCGCCGCCGCGATCATGCCGAAGATCAGCAGCGACACCATCACCTCGACCAAAGTGAAGCCGTGTTCGGCGGAGCGCCTCACGGGGGTGAAGCCGTGTTCGGCGGAACGCCTCACGGGGGTGAAGCCGTGTTCGGCGGAGCGCACCGTGCGTCGCGCGGTCATGACGTCGACACCGTCGTCGCGGTCTGGCGCGGGGCGGGGCGGATCATCGTGAGGCGGCCGAGCACCGCGCCGCCGCGATCCGCGACCGCCACGTCGATCCGCAAGACGGACGATCCGCCCATCGCGCGCACCGAGCGCGTCCAGGCCCAGCGGCGCCCGCCATTCGTCTCGGCGCCGGTCACGGTCCCCGCGGTCGGCGGCTGCGCCTGCGTCACCGCGTCGATCGCGACGTTGCGCGCGACCATCTGGGCGACCAGCGTGTCGTCGAGGATCGACGCGCCGCGGATCGTCGCGCTCTCCAGCCGGACGAGCGCCATTGCCGCGAGGCTGAACACGGCCAGCGCGACCATGATCTCGATGAGCGTGAACCCGCGATCGGTTTCGGCGCGCATCGGCGTGCAAAGATGAGGATCAGCGCGCATCGGCGCGCACGGTGCCATCGGCGTCGATCGTCACGGTCGCGTTCGCGCCGCCGCGGCTGAGCGTCACGATGGCGGGCCGGTCGACCAGCCCGGTCGGGTCGAAGGTCACGCGGACGCGGCCGCTCATGTCGCCGATCACCGCGCGCGTGCCGTCGTTCCAGCGTTCGACGCGCATCGGTTTCTCGCTGATCGGCGTCCAGCCGCCCGCAAGCCGCTGGTCGAAGCCATAGCCGCCGCCGGTGATCCAGACGCTGACCGGACGTGCCTCGACGATCGCAGAATCATGCGCCGCGCGCGTCCGCGCCGCGAACCGCGTCGCCTCGTCGAACACGCGTCCGCGCGGATCGGGCATCACGAAGACTGCAACCGCGGATGCGAGCCCTATGATCGTCACCACGACCATCAGCTCTACCAGGGTAAAGCCGCGGTCGGCGTGACGCCAGGACCTACTGCCAGCTGCCAATATCGGCATCGATCCCCTCGCCGCCTTCCTTGCCATCGGCGCCGAAGGTCCAGACGTCGGCCTCGCCATGCGTGCCGGGCGAGGCATAGAGATACGGGCGACCCCAGGGATCGTTCGGCAGCTTCTTGAGATAGCCACCGCGCTGGTAGCGCGACGGATCGGTCAGCCCGGCGGGCGCGGTGACCAGCGCGTTCAGCCCCTGCGACGTGTTGGGGAAGGTCATGTTCTGCAACTTGTAGAGCTCCAGCCCGCCCTCGATCTGCGCGATGTCGGCCTTCGCCTTCTGGATCCGCGCGGTGTCGCCCGAGGGCAGCACGTTGAGCGCGACGATCGTCGCCAGCAGGCCGATGATGACGATGACCACCATCAGCTCGACGAGGGTAAAGCCGGCCTCGCGGCGCTTCTTCTTCTCTTCCGGACGCATACAAAACCTCATTGGCCTGCCAGCGTGTTGAGCTGGAGGATCGGGAGCAGGATGGATAGCACGATCGTCGCGACGATGCCGCCCATCACGACGATGATCAGCGGTTCGAGCAGCGACAGAGCGGTGGCGGTGAAGCGGTCGAATTCGCGTTCGAGATAGTCGGCGGCGCGTTCGAGCATCTCGTCGAGCCGCCCCGCCGCCTCGCCCGACGCGGCGAGATAGGTCAGCAGCGGCGGGAACACGCCCGCGCGCCGCATCGCCGCGGACAGGCTGCCGCCGCCGCGGATCGCTTCGACGATCTGGTCCGACGCGAGCCGCAGCCGACGGTTGTGGATCGTGCTCGCGGTCAGGTTGAGCCCGTCGAGCAGCGGCAGGCGGCTCGCAACCATCGTCCCCAGCGTCCGCGCCATCCGCGCTGCATGCAGGTCGCGCAGTAGCCGCCCGAGCATCGGGATCCTGAGCAGCCAGCTGTCGAAGGCGAGCCGGAAGCCCGGATCCTTCAGCGCGCGCCACAGGATCAGCCCCGACAGCAGCAGGACGAGCGCGATCACCCACCAGTATCCAACGAGGAACGCCGAGAACGCCATCACCATCCGCGTCAGCAGCGGCAGCTCCTGCCCGACCGTGTCGAACTGTTCGACCACCTGCGGCACGACGAACATCATCAGCGCGGTGACCACCCCCATCGCGACGAGCGCGAGGATCGACGGATAGGCGAGCGCGGTGATCAGCTTGCCGCGGATCTCCGCCTGGCGTTCGAGCAAAGCCGCGAGCCGGTCGAGGATCGTCGGCAGCGACCCCGAACTCTCGCCCGCCGCGACCATCGCACGGTAGAGCGGCGGAAAACTCTTGGGCTCGCGCGCCATCGCATCCGCCAGCCGCCGGCCCTCGACGACGCCCGCATGGACGTGCTGGACGATCGCGCGGACGCTGTCCTGCTCGGTCTGGCGGGTGATCGTGCGCAGCGATTCCTCGAGCGGCGACACGCGGTTGAGCGTGGCGAGCTGGCGCGTGAACAAGGTCAGGTTCTTGCCCGACATCTTGGGCTTGCCGAGCTGCAACCCGAACAGCGGCCGTCCCTTGGTCGCCTGCGGCGGCGCGCCCGGGCTGATCTTGACGACGTAGAATTTGCGCGCGTCGAGCGTTGCGCGCGCGAGATCGATGTCCGCCGCGGCGATATGGCCGCGGCGCTCGGCGCCCTTGGTGTCGATCGCGACATAGTCGAAATCAGCCATGCGGGTTGCCCGGTTGCCACATTATCCCGTTCGTTTCGAGCGAAGTCGAGAAACCACCGTCCGCGCGTGTGGCGCCAATTTCTCGACTGCGCTCGAAACAAACGGAGGTTTGAAGCAGCATCATGCCGCCGCCACCTCGACGACTTCGGTCGTGTCGCGGCGCGAGACGCGGACCGCTTCCTCCGCCGTGGTCTGTCCCGACAGGACGAGCTCGCGTGCCGACTGCGCCAGGTTCGGCGACTTGGCAAAGGCATGCGCGGTGATGTCGGATTCGGCGCCGTCGGTGTTGATCAGGCGGCGGATCGTGTCGTCGATGCGGACCGCCTCGAAAACGCCGATCCGGCCCTTGTAGCCGGTCTGGTTGCAGTCGTCGCAGCCCTGCGCGACGTAGACCACCGCGTCCGGCGCGATGCCGAGCAGCGGTGCGACCGTGTCCGATGCGGGCACTGCCTTGCGACAGGTCGGGCACAGCCGCCGCACCAGACGCTGCGCGATCACCGCGCGGAGCGTCGAGGCGAGCAGGAAGCTTTCGACCTTCATGTCGCGCATTCGCGTGATCGCGCCGATCGCGTCGTTGGTATGGACGGTCGACAGCACGAGATGCCCGGTCAGCGACGCCTGCACCGCGATCTCGGCGGTTTCGCGGTCGCGGATTTCGCCGACCATCACGACGTCGGGATCCTGGCGCAGGATCGCGCGCAGTCCCGCCGCAAACGTCAGCCCGACCTTGGGATTGACCTGGGTCTGGCCGACGCCATCGACCGCGTACTCGACCGGATCCTCGACCGTCAGGATGTTGCGGCTGCCGTCGTTGAGCAGGCGCAGCGCGGCGTAGAGCGAGGTCGTCTTGCCCGAGCCGGTCGGTCCGGTGACGAGGATGATCCCGTTCGGCTCGCTCAGCGCCTCGTTCAGCAGCGCGAACAAGGCGGGCGGCAGGCCCAGCGCCTCGAGGTCGATGCCGGCGTTTTCCTTATCGAGGATACGCAGCACGACGCGCTCGCCCGCGCGGCTCGGCAGCGTCGAGACGCGGACGTCGAGCAGCTTGCCGCCGAGCGTCAGCCCCATGCGGCCATCCTGCGGCACGCGGCGCTCGGCGATGTCGAGCCGCGCCATCACCTTGATCCGGCTGACGACGACCGGCGCGACGTTGGGCGGCATGCGCAACGTCTCGCGCAGCACGCCGTCGATGCGCATGCGTACGACGAGCCCGGTCTCGTACGGCTCGATATGGATGTCCGACACGCCGTTGCGTGCGGCGTCGGCGATGATCCCGTTGATCAGCCGGATCGCGGGCGCGTCGTCGGCGGTGTCGAGCAGATCCTCCGCGGTCGGCATGTCGCCTGCGAGCAGATCGAGCTCGTCGCCCATCCCGACCGCGGCGAGCGCGTTGGCCTGGCCGTCCATCGCATAGACGTTGGACAGCAGCCGGTCGAACGCGGGCGCCTCGACCGTGCCGATCGCGAACGGGCGGCCGAGATAGCGGCGCAGTTCGAGCAGCACCTTCGGGTCCGCACCCGCACGCATCGCGATCGTCAGCGGCGAATCGGGGTCGGTGTGGTCGACGACGACCCCGAACTTGCGTGCGAAGGCATAGGGGATGGTAATCTGGGGGAGTGCGACCTCAAGCCCCTCCCCTTCAGGGGAGGGGTTGGGGGTGGGGCCTGTCCCGGCAATGGCGGCGCTTGTGGCATCACCCCACCCCAACCCCTCCCCTGAAGGGGAGGGGCTTTGATCGCCCAGTTCATGCCCCTCGCGGATGATCATTTCTTCACCGGCCGGAAGACCGTGCTCGTGCTGCGCACCGGCACCGCGATCCGCGGATCCTCGATGCTGCCGGGGATCGGCGCGGACGGGATCGGGGGCGCCGCGCCCATATAGTCGCGCACCAGTTGGTCGATCGACGGCTCGCGCTCGGGCTCGGCGAGCCCCTGCTGCAGCCGGAGATAGCCGTAACGCTGTTCGGTGATCCGCCGGCTGTCGCCCGCGGTGCGCAGGATCGTCGGCCGGATGAAGATCATCAGATTGGTCTTCGACCGCTGCTTCGCCTTCGACGTGAACAGATGCCCGAGCACCGGCAGGTCGCCGAGCAGCGGGATCTTCTCGATCGTCCGGCGCTCGTTGTCGTCGAGCAGACCGCTGATCACCGCGATCTGGCCGTCGTCGACGGTCCGCACGGTCTCGACCTCGCGCTTGTTGAGGATCAGGTCGCTATTGTCGCTCGACACCGGCCCGGCGATCGAACTGACCTCGAGCCGCAGGTTGAGTTTGACCGTCCCGCTCGAATTCACCTGCGGACGGACGGTCAGCTCGATCCCGACATTCTGGCGTTGCGTGGTGCGGAACGCGTTGTCGAAATTGTTCGACAGCGCCTGCCCCGTGGTGATCGGGATCTCCTGCCCGACTAGGCTGTGCGCCTCCTGATTGTCGAGCGTGACGAGGTGCGGGACCTGGAGCAGGTTGGACGTCGTGTCGCTCTTCACCGCGTTGATGATCGCGCCGAAGAAGGTGCTGCCGATCTTGCCGCCAAAGCCACCGAACCCGCCGGTCGCGGCGAGGATCGAGCTGATCGCGGATTGCTGGAGCGTGTCGGCGGCGCTGCTGGTGTTCTTCGTCACCGTCGTGCTGCCGTCGGTGTTCGTCGTCGTCGTGGTCGAGGTATTGAGCTGCGTCGCACCGATCGCACCCGCGATCTGCAGGATGTTCGGCGCGGAATTGGAGAAGGTCGACGCGCCGAACGCGCCGCCGCTGGGATCCCCGACGATGAACTGCGCGCCGAGCGTCCGTGCGGTGGTGTCCGAGACCTCGGCGACGATCGCCTCGACGAGCACCTGTTCGCGGCGCGTGTCGAGCTGGCGGACCACCTCGGCGAGCTGACGCTGGATCTCGGCGGGCGCGGCGATGACGATCGCGTTGGCGCCGATGAAGCGCGTGACGACCGCGGCGGTGCGCCCGCCCGCGGCGGTGATCGCGGGCTGGCCAGAGCCCGATCCCGATGATCCGCCGCTCGACTGGACCGGCTGGCTCACCTGCGCCTGCTGGGTACCGCCAAAGCCCGATCCGCCGCCATTGCTGCCACTGCTGCTGTTCGCGCCGAAATTGGAGCGCGACAGCGGCTGGCTGCTCGGCTGGGTCGGGGTCCGCCCGACCAGTTCCTGCAGCACCGGCAGCAATTGCTCGGCATCGGCGTTTTCAAGGAACACGACCTTGATCTCGGTGCCGTTGCGCGCCTTCTGGTCGAGGTCGGCGGCGACCTGCGCCAGTCGCGCGACCGTGGTCGGATCGCCGCGGAGCGCGACCGCGTTCGATCCCTCGACCGCGACCACCGACGCGGTCGGTCCCGATCCCGCGCCGCCGCCCTGCGCGCCGCCCGGGGCCCCGCCGGTGCCGATCAGGCCCTGCAGCGCGGTCGCGATGTCGCGCGCGCTAGCATTCTTGAGCGCGACGACGCGCGTCGACGAGGTGTCGGTGTCGACCCGGCGGATGACCTCGCGGATGCGGCGGATATTGTCGGCGAAATCGACCACCACCAGGCTGTTGCCGCCGCGGTTCGCGGTGACCGACCCCTGCGCGCTGACCAGCGGCCGGACGGTGTCGACCGCGCTCGCCGCATCGGTCGCGCGCAGCCGGATGATCTCGGTGACATAGCTGTTGCGCGCCGCCCCCGCGACGCCGATCCGGCTCGGCTGCGACGCCGCATTGTCGAGCGGCTGGACGCGGAACGCCCCGTTCGAGGTCGGTACCGCGACCAGCCCGTTGGCGCGCAGCGTGGAGAGGAACACCTCGAAATATTCGGACCGGCTGAGCGGCCGGTCGGTGACGACGGTCACCTTGCCCGACACCCGGTTGTCGATGATGAAGGTGCGCCCCGTGACCTTGGCGGCATCGGCGATGAACGCGCGGATATCGGCGTCGCGGACGTTGAGCGTCGTCTGCGCGCGCGCTTCCGCCGCCAGCGTCAGCGCCAGCACCGGAGCAAGGACCGAGGCGAAAACCAGATTCTTCATTGCAGCCTTGGTCTTGGAAAGGGGAAGGGAAGCGAGAGTCATGCCGGAGATCATTGCGGGGGTGCGATCGTGATGGCGAGCGGCAGCGTGTCCTTGCCGCGTTCGACGGTGATGGGCACGTTGCCGCCCTGCGCGAAGTCGGCGGCGATGCGGTCGAGGTCGCCCGGCCCGGTGACGGGACGCCCGCCGATCGAGGTGACGATGTCGCCGTCGCGCAGCCCCGCCTGGCGGAAGGCGTTGCCCGAGCCCTGTGACCGGACCGTCAGCCCGCTGACGCGGCCACCGTCGATCCGCGGAATGAAACCGATCTCGCTGCGCAACTGGCCGATCGCGATGCCCGCGCCGCCCGGCGGGGGCGCCGCTCCCGGCGCTGTGCCGGTCGGGGATACCGGCGCGACCGCGTCGGACTGGTCGAGGAACAGGTCCTCGTCGACGCCGCCGCGATCGATCGTGACATGGTCGAACGCGACCGCCTTCAGCCGGACGCCGGGCTGGATCTCTTCGCCGACGACGATGCTGGTCTGGACATTGTCCGCGCCCGCGATGATCGCCGAGCTCCGCCCCGTCGCATCGTCGATCCGCGTCCCGAACAGCGTCAGCTGCAACGCGGTGACGGTCGCGGGTCCGGCACCGGCGGGCGCGCCCAGCCGGAAGAACGGATCGAAGCTGCGCAGGATGTCGCCGTTCGCCCCCGCGGGTGCGATCGCTGCCGGGCGCCACGCGCCGAGCGGCGTCACCGGCGCCACCGCGACCCAGATCAGCCGTGCGCATTGTACCGCCAGCCCCGCCATCAGCGCGAGCTCGGCGGCAGAATATACCGTGATCACGGGCAGCCGCCGCAGGATACGGCGCGCACGTGCGTCGATCGTCAATCGCATGAGCGAACCCCCTCCCGACGCGGTGCCGCCGCCATTGGCGCCCCCAATGGCGCTAGGCATGCCATGTTACAGTTACGCGTCAATCTGGCGATAGATTTATGCCGCGCTGGCGCAAGCGCGGATTGCCCGGCAAAACAGCATCATGGTCATCCGCTCCACCGACACGCCGCTCGCCCCCTCTCCGGTCTCGCTCGGCAGCGGCCTGCCCGCCGAGCCCGTCGTCGCACGGCTGACCGCGGCCCCGGGCGTCCAGCGCGTGCCGAGCCCCAAGCTAACGCTCTTCCTCAACCGCGGCTTCCTGCCGCCCGCGCTGTGCGCCGCGCTGCTCGAGCGGATCGACGCCGTCCGTCGCCCGTCGACGATCTCCGATTCGAACGGCGATGCGAGCTATCGTACGAGCGAGACGGGCGACCTTGACCCCGCCGATCCGGTGGTCATCGACGTCGAGGCGCGGATCGCCGCGCTGACCGGGCTCGAGGGTATTTATGGCGAACCGCTCCAGGGGCAGCGCTATGCGGTCGGGCAGGAGTTCAAGGGCCATACCGATTATTTCGAGCCGACCGGTGTCGACTATGACCGCTATTGCAGCGTCGCGGGCAATCGTACCTGGACCGTGATGGTCTATCTCAACCAGCCCGAGGCAGGCGGCGCGACGCGGTTCAAGGCGATCGACAAGATCGTCCAGCCCGAGACCGGCAAGCTGCTCGCCTGGAACAACCGCCGGCCCGACGGCTCGCCCAACCCCGCCACGCTCCACCACGGCATGAAGGTCCGCAGCGGCGTCAAATACGTCATCACGAAATGGTACCGCGAGCGCCCCTGGGGGTAACCGTCCCCTACCCCGGTACCCGGGATGCAGAGCCACGCAGCGGTCCGCCCGCGACCCTGGGTCCCGGCTTCCGCCGGGATGACGGAGGAGGTGTAAGGCACGCTACCCCACATCGTCATCCCGGGCTCGACCCGGAACCCAGAGCCACGCAGCGCGCCGCCTGTGCCCCTGGGTCCCGGCTTCCGCCGGGATGACGGGACGGTGCTAGCCCCCCCGGCCCAGCCCCGCCGCCGCCTAGCTTCAGAACGTCGTGCTCAGCCCCAGCGTGAACACCCGGCCCAGATTATAGCGGTTGATGAACACCTGCGCGCCATTGTCGAAGGTCTGGCCCTCCTGGAACCGCGTGCCGGTCAGGTTGCGAGCTTCGGCCTTCAGTTCCCATTTGCCGCCGACGAGTTCGAAGCCCTGCCGTGCGACCAGGTCGAGGCGGATGCCGGGCTTTTCGATGATGTCGGGCTGGAAGCCGACGCCGCTGAGGTTCGAGGGGCCGCGATTGGTCACGCGGTTGCTCGCATAGTTGAACAACAGCGTGATCGCCGACAGCGACGCCGTATCCTCGAGCCCGACCTGGACATTGACCAGATGGTCCGACTGGCCGGTCAGCGACGCGCCGTCGCGGAACTGGAGCGAGGCCGGACCGAAGCCCGCCTGGCACCCGCCGAGCGTCTGGTTGAGCACGTTCGGGACGCAGCTGTTGTCCGCGGTGATCGACGACTTCGAATAGGTGTAGTTGGCGATGAACAGCGCGCGGCGCGTCGCGAAGAAGTCCGAGTTGAGGAAATCGAGGTCGAAATATTTCTGGAGCTCGACCTCCGCGCCATACAGCGTCGCCTCGGGCAGGTTGGTGAAGCCGGTCTGCAGCCGGTCGTCCGCGCCGGTGTAGAAGCCGACCTGCTCGACCGGGTTCTTGATCTCCTTGTAGAAGCCGCCGAGCGTGAAGCGCTGGTCGCGCGCGAAGAACCACTCGTAGCGGCCCTCGAGATTGTAGAGCTCCGAGTCCTTCAGCAGCGGGTTACCGAAGAACAGCCGATCCGATTCGGGATCGCGGAACTGCTGCGGCGCGAGCTCGCGGAACTGCGGGCGAGAGATCGTCTTCGACGCGCTCGCACGCAGCTGCATGTTGTTCGCGAAGTTGTAGGTGAGCGTCGCGGCGGGCAGGAAATAATCGTTCTTCAGCCGCGTCGTCGTCGTGCCGATCGGCGTCACCTGCTCCTCGGCGGTCTCGTAGCGGACGCCGATCGTCGCGCGGACGCCGTCGGTCGCCTCGGCCTCGGCCTGGACATAGCCCGCATGGATGCGCAGCGACGCGTCATAGGCATAGGCGCCGAGCGGCGTGCTGAACTGCAGCTGGATCTGGTTGGCGTTGAGCGAATCGATCCCGAGCAGATAGTCGGGACGCAGCAGGTTGTAGGGATAGCCCGGCGCGGTGCCGCCGCCCGCGGCGGTCTGGTAGTTGAACTGGAGGCGCGTCGAATTGCGCTTCGTGTCCGAATAGAAATAGCCGGTCGACAGCGTCATCGGCCGCTCGGAGTCGAGCTTGTACGACAGGTCGCCCTGCCCGGTGTACAGATCCTCGTTGAGTTCGCTGAAGATGATCGAGGCGAACGGCGTGAAGCGCTGGGTCACCTGATAGGCGCCGTTGCACTGCGCGCCGTCCGAGCCGTTGGGCGCCTCGACGCTGATCGGCAGGCCGGTCGTGGTGGTTGCCGAGCACAGATAGTCGAACTGCCGCTCGTACGGCGCGTTGCGCTTCGAATTGGCATAGGCGCCCCGCGCGTCGAATTTCAGCGCGTCGGTCAGCTTGAATTCGCCGACCAGCTGGCTCTCGAACAGCTGGCGTTCGAACCAGTTGGTGTTCTGCTGGAAACGCAGCCCGCTCGAATTGTTGTAGACGGTCGCCGACGATCCGCGCGCCTGCTTCAGCGTGTCGTGGATATAGACGGTGGTCGAGCGGATCGTGTTCGGGCCGAACTCGTACCCGAGCCCGATCAGCGCGTTGGTGACGATCCGGTTGTCGGTCAGCAGCGTCTGGAAATCATTGCGCAGCGTGCCGTCGGTCGACACCGAATCCTGCTGCGTCGACGAGCGCGTGCGGAACGTGTTGCTCGCGCTGAGCGACGCGATGATGCCCAGCCGGTCCGAGCCGAAGTCGAACACCGATCCGCCGCTCAGCTCGCCCGACCAGTTGGCCGGCAGCTGGTTGTTGCGCTGGAGCAGCGTCGTGTTCGCGTTGGTCAGCTGCGCGACCTGGTCGGTCGGGATGATCCCGGTGCCGCCGGGCGCGTTCTTGATGAAGGCTGGCACCTTGCGCGCGCCGTCGTCGAAGCCGATCCAGTCCGCATCGCCGCCATAATAGGTATAGCCGAGCTCGCTGGTCGTCACGGTGTCGGCGGAGATCGACCCGCCGATGCTCAGGAAGTTCTTCTCGGGGATCGCCTTGGTCGTGAGGTTGATCACGCCGCCGCCGAATTCGCCGGGATAGTTCACCGAATAGGTCTTCTGGACCAGCGCCGAGCCGACGATCGCGGTCGGGAAGATGTCGAGCGGAACCGAGCGGCGGAGCGGCTCTGGACTCGGCAAGGGCGAACCGTTGAGCAGCGACGACGAATAGCGATCGCCGAGGCCGCGGACATAGACGAAGCCGCCGCCGACGACGCTGAGGCCGGTGACGCGCGTCAGTGCGCCGGCGATGTCGCCCTCGCCCGTCCGCGCAATGTCGGCGCTCGACAGCACCGAGACGATCTGTGCGGTCGCGCGCACGGTGTTCGGGATGTTGCGCCCGACGACGACGATGTCCTCGCCCGCCGCGGCGTCATAGCCGGGGCTCGACACCTCGACGCCGGCTTCGGGTGCGGCCTGCGGCGTGGCCTGCTGTGTGGTCTGCTCTTGGGCCGTCGTGCCCGGCGTCGCGGCATTGGTCTGGTCCGCCTCGGCCTGCGGCGTTGCGGCGGGCCGGGGCGGTGCGGCCGGCGCGGGCGCGGTCTGCGCGAGCGCGGCGGGCGCGACCAGCGTCGAGGTGAGGAGGAGCAGTGTTCCGTAGGCGCGGCGCTTGGACATGGCCTGTAATCCCGATTCGTAAAGTCATAGGCGAATGCCGGGACGGTCCCCCAAGGACCGCCCCGGCATCATCTCGCATTCAGATCGCGCCCGCCTCAGCGGCCCTGGCAGGCGAAGTAGACCGAGCTGAACGCGGGCGGTCCGACGTCCTGCAGCGCGGCATCCGCCGGCCGGACCGTCGTGCGGCCGCCCGTCGTCTGTTCGCCCGCGATCATGTTGACGCAGGCGACGTTCGCCGGGGTCTTCACCACGCCGTTGACGAAGGTCATGTCCGCACCACCACGCAGGCGGATCGCGGCCGGGGCCAGCGCCGTCTGGATGAAGGTGAAGTTGGCGTAGCGGCCGAACGTGCGCGGCAGCAGGTCCTCGGCATTGTTCGAATCGATCTCGGTCGAGAAGGAGTCGGCGGTCGCACCGAGCGTGCGCTGGGCGGCGATCATGAACTGGATGAAGCCGCGATAGCCATTGTCGATATCGAAGCCGTCATCGTCCGCGCCGGTGATCGCGATATACTTCAGGTTGCTCGTGCCACCGAAGATCTCGATGCCGTCATCCGCCGAATTGTGGCTCTGGATGTGGTTGAGCGTGGTGCCCGAGCCGGTACCGCCGAGCGTCAGGCCCTGGAGCTCGTTGCCGTCGCTGATCGCGATGCCGCTGTAGCGGATCTGGACGTACTGCATCGTGCCGCTGCTGTCGGCGGCCGTCGGACCGCCATAGAAGCGCCCGGTGACGCCCTCGATCGCCTGCTGGCAGGTCGTGCTGCTGCCGGCGGCATTGTTCGGGCCGGTGCCGGTGGCGCAGACCGCGACTGGTGCGCGGCCGAGCATGACGATCCCGCCCCACTGGCCCTGCGTCGCGTCGCTGACGCCGTTCGACGCCAGGTTCTGCTGCGAGGTGAAGACGATCGGCGCGGTGGCGGTGCCGACCGCGTTGATCTTCGACCCGCGGTTGACGATCAGCAGGTCGTTGGTCGTCTCGCTCGAATCCGCGGCGATCACGACACCGGCCTCGATGTTGAGGATCGCGCCATTGTCCGCACCGGTCGTGCCGACATCGGTGCCGATCTCGGTCTGGCCGCGCAGGCGATAGAAGACGCCGGCGATCTTCGGCAGCGTCAGCGTGCCGCTGATCACGGTCGGCAGGCGGCAGGCGCGGAACGTCGCGACCAGACCGTCATCGGTCGTGCCGGTCGGGCAGACGCTCGTCGCGGTGACCGCGCCGACCGAAGGCACCGCGGTGCAGCGTGCGCCCGCGCCGCCGAATTCGGCCGAGGTCGAGTTGCAGGTCCAGCCCTGGAACGCGGTGTCGGTCGGGCCGTTGAGCGCGCCGACGAAGTTCGTGCTGGTGAAGAAGCTGTTGAGCGTCGACGGATCCATCGGCGTGGTGAGCGACGTCGCCGAGGTCGGATACAGGCCGTTCAGGCCGGTGCTGACGCCGCTGACATTGTTGTTCGTGCCGGCGTTGACGACCGCGAGCTGCTCGTCAGGCGTGATCGTGATGGTGTTGACCGTGGTCGGGGCGGCGAACTGTGCCGCGGTGATCGCGCTGGGCGTCGGCGTCGGCGTGGGGGTCGGCGTCGGGGTCGGCGTTGCCGGCGGGATCACGATGGTGCCCGCACCCGGCGACGCGACGCTGTCCGCGCCTCCGCATGCCGACAGCGCCGCACAGGCGGTGCTGGTCAGCAGGATAAGGCCGATGCGCTTGAAGCTGGTCATTCACGGAACTCCCGGTCGATCATTGATTGCGTGGATCGACTCGGGTCCCCCTGCCGATCTCTCAACGGCGGTTAGGCGGCACAGATGACAGTGCGATGCGGTTTCGATGACGGCCGGATGACGGTGGTGTTTCAGCAATGTGACAACGGGGCGGCGAGGTACGCGCTGAGCCGGGGCGGGACGACGACGGACGGTATCACGGGGACCCGGGGTGCATCACCCCGCTTTCGCTGCGCGGCACAATGATTTAAGGGGCACGGACGCTAGCAAGGCCCTTATCCGGGCAATCCCGCGGATTTCACCGCGATTACAGGAATTTTCGACGAGTATGGCCTCTTTCAAGGACCCCGGTTTTCAGGAACGTACCGCCTCTGCGAACGACGCGAAGCTGAAGGCGCTCGAGAAACTGCGCGCCAAGCCTGCGATCGATCCGGCGGTCGCCGCCGAGCGCGCCGCCGCCCGCGCCGCCAAGGAGGAAGCCGAGCGCGCCAAGCGCCAGGCTAAGCGCGACGCCGAAGAGGAGGCCAAGGCCGCCAAGAAGGCCGCAGCTGCCGAAGCCGCAGCCCGTGCGCTCGAGGCCGAAGCCAAGTCGCAAATGTCCGACGCCGACAAGAAGGCGCTCCGCGACGCCAAATATGCGGCGCGCAAAGCCAAGAAGAAGTGAGGAAACGGCCGGGGATTTCCCCGGCCTTTTTCCTTTGCGCTGCCGGGATGTCCGGTCGCCGCCTTTTACCGTAATCCTGACGGAAGTCAGGACCCAGAGCCATAAGCGCCAACGCCTGCAACTCTGGATCCTGGATTAAGTCCAGGATGACGAAGGCGGGTGACGCTTACCCCGCACACATCGTCATCCTGACGAAAGTCAGGATCCAGAGCCACGAATGCCAACGCGCGTGACCCTGGGTTTCGGATCAAGTCCGAGATGACGGAAGGGGCGAGCCCCCCCCGCCCCTCAGGCTGCGAGTGCGTCCTGCTCTTCGGGTGCGAGCCGGATCATGTAGTCGAATGCCGCCAGCGCCGCCTTCGAGCCTTCGCCCATCGCGATCACGATCTGCTTGAACGGCACCGTCGTCACGTCGCCGCCCGCGAACACGCCGGGGATCGACGTCTCGCCGCGGTGATCGACCTCGATCTCGCCGCGCATCGTCAGCGCGACCGTGTCGGTCAGCCATTCGGTGTTCGGCACCAGCCCGATCTGCACGAAGATCCCCTCGAGCTCGACCTGATGCAGCGTGTCGTGGTTGCGATCCTTGTAGCTGAGCCCCGTCACCTGCTTGCCGTCGCCGAGCACCTCGGTGGTCATCGCCGAGGTGACGACCTTGACGTTGGGCAGGCTGGCGAGCTTGCGCTGGAGCACCGCGTCCGCACGCAGGTCGCTGTGGAATTCGATCAGCGTGACGTGCGCGACGAGGCCCGCCAGGTCGATCGCCGCCTCGACGCCGCTATTGCCGCCGCCGATCACCGCGACGCGCTTGCCCTTGAACAGCGGGCCGTCACAATGCGGGCAATAGGTCACGCCCTTGTTGCGATACGCCTCCTCGCCCGGCACGTTCATCTGGCGCCAGCGCGCACCGGTCGACAGAATCACGGTCCGCGCCTTCAGCGACGCGCCGCTCGCGAGCTGCACCTCGTGCAGGCCGCCGACCTGCGCTGCCGGGATCAGCTTGCTCGCGGTCTGCAGGTTCATCACGTCGACGCCATATTCGGCGACATGCTGCTCCATGTGCGCGACGAGCTTTGGCCCCTCGGTATGCGCGACCGAGATGAAGTTCTCGATCGACATGGTGTCGAGCACCTGACCGCCGAAGCGCTCTGCCGCTATTCCGGTGCGGATGCCCTTGCGCGCGGCATAGATCGCCGCCGCCGCGCCGGCGGGGCCGCCACCGACGACGAGAACGTCGAACGGATCCTTGCCCGCGATCTTCTCGGCCGCGCGCGCGGTGCTGCCCGTGTCGAGCTTCGCGACGACCTGCTCGACGCTCATCCGGCCTTGCGCGAACGGCTCGCCGTTGAGGAAGATCGCCGGCACCGACAGGATGTTGCGGTTCGTGACCTCGTCCTGGAACACGCCGCCCTCGATCGCGACATGGCTGATCCGCGGGTTGATCACGCTCATCAGGTTCAGCGCCTGGACCACCTCTGGGCAGTTCTGGCAGCTGAGCGAGAAATAGGTCTCGAACGCGAAATCGCCGTCGAGCCCGCGGACCTGCTCGATCACCTCCTGCGTCAGCTTCGACGGATGCCCGCCGACCTGCAGCAATGCGAGCACCAGCGAAGTGAACTCATGCCCCATCGGGATGCCGGCGAAGCGCACGCCGATATCGGTCCCGGCGCGGCGGATCATGAAGGACGGGCGGCGCTTGTCGTCGTCCTTGCGGACCATCGTCACCGAATCGGACAGCGCCGCGATCTCGGTCAGCAGGCCCTCAAGCTCGCGCGACTTCGCGCCGTCGTCGAGCGAGGCGACGAGTTCGATCGGCTGGACGATATTCGCCAGATAGGTCTTGAGCTGCGCGGTAAGGTTCACATCGAGCACGGACGCTCTCCTGTCTGGTGAAAGGGACGCGCGGCAGGCTGCCGTCGCGAAAATCGTCACCCCGGACCGGGTCCGGGGTCCACCATGCCGCACGACATCGGGGCGTCATGCGGCAGGGTGGCTGCCAGACCGAAGTCCGGCAGGCCGGGGAAGGAGCGAACCCCTTCCCCTTGGGTGACGAAGCCGGGCGACCGGCTCCGTCAGTGACTCAGATCTTGCCGACGAGATCGAGCGACGGGGCGAGCGTGGTCTCACCCTCTTCCCACTTGGCGGGGCAGACCTCGCCGGGGTGCGCTGCGATATACTGCGCGGCCTTGACCTTGCGGAGCAGCTCCATCGCGTTGCGGCCGACGCCTTCCGAGGTGATTTCCATGAGCTGGATCACGCCCTGCGGATCGACGACGAAGGTGCCACGATCGGCCAGGCCCTGGCCTTCGCGCATCACGTCGAAGTTGCGCGTGATGGTGCCCGACGGATCGCCCAGCATCGTGTAATCGATCTTGCCGATCGCCGGCGAGGTGTCGTGCCAGGCCTTGTGCGAGAAGTGGGTGTCGGTCGACACGCTGTAGACCTCGACGCCCATCTTCTGGAACGCGGCATAATTGTCGGCCAGATCCTCGAGCTCGGTCGGGCAGACGAACGTGAAATCGGCCGGGTAGAAGAAGAAGACCGCCCACTTGCCCGTGACGTCGGCGTCCGACACCTCGATGAACTTGCCCTGGCGATAGGCCTGGGTGGTGAACGGCTTCAGCTGGGTGCCGATGATCGACATGGGGTAGCTCCTTAGAATTGTGCGACGCATCATATATGGGATGCTGCGGCGCAGCGTGAAATGCAGAATGCCGATCTAGTACATTCACGCAGTCGATCACAGAGACACCAAAGATCGACTAAGGCACTGAAAGAACCCCGAAAACAGAAACGCCGGCCCGCTCGCAATGGAGAGGACCGGCGTAAATCTGGTGGGCGCGACAGGGATTGAACCTGTGACCCCACCCGTGTGAAGGGTGTGCTCTACCGCTGAGCTACGCGCCCGAAACTGGTTCGGAAGCGGGCCTTTAAGCGCAGCATGCCGCGCTGTCCAGCCCTGTCGGTCACGATCGGTCGATCAGTTGACCGAATCCTTCAGCCCCTTGCCCGCCTTGAACTTGGGCTGGGTCGACGCCTTGATCGTCATCGGCTCGCCGGTGCGCGGGTTGCGTCCCGTCGAGGCCTTGCGCTTCGAGACCGAGAAGGTGCCGAACCCGACCAGCCGGACTTCCTCGCCCTTTTTCAGCGCGGCCGAAATCGCGTCGAAAACGGCTTCGACGGCCTTGACCGCATCGCCCTTGACCAGCCCCGACGTGTCCGCGACCGTCGCGATCAGTTCCTGCTTGTTCATACAGTTAATCCCCCAAACAAATACCGAATCGGCAGCGATGGAATCGCGGCGCCAATTTCCAGGCAGTAACGCGGCGGTATCGTCTGCTGTCAAACGAAACCGCCGCGCGACGCTCTAACCGCGCGGTTCGGTAACGGCCATCGTGACGCGGCGAAATACCGCGCCGGATGCGCTCAGTGGTGAAGACCGCCCCCGACCGGCGGGATCGGCGCGGGCGGCAATGCCGCCAGCTCGTCCGCATCGGTCCACTCGATCGCCTCGAGCGGTTCAGTCAGGGCAAGCCGCAACACCTCGTCGACATGGCTGACGGGGATGATCTTCAGCCCCTCCTTGATGTTCGCCGGGATGTCCGCGAGGTCCTTCTCGTTCTCCTGCGGGATGAGCACGGTGGTGATCCCGCCGCGCAGCGCCGCGAGCAGCTTCTCCTTCAGCCCGCCGATCGGCAGCACGCGACCGCGCAGCGTCACCTCGCCGGTCATCGCCACCTCGCGCCGGACCGGCACGCCGGTCATCGTCGAGACGATCGACGTGACGATCCCGACACCCGCCGACGGTCCGTCCTTGGGCGTCGCGCCTTCGGGCAGATGGATGTGGATGTCCTTGCGGTTGAACAGCGACGGCTTGATGCCATAGCTCGGCGCACGCGCCTTGACGTAGCTGAACGCGGTCTCGATCGACTCCTTCATCACGTCGCCGAGCGTCCCCGTCAGCTTCGCCGCGCCCTTGCCCGACACGGTGACGCTTTCGATCGTCAGCAATTCGCCGCCGACCTCGGTCCAGGCGAGCCCGGTGACCGCGCCGATCTGATTCTCCGTCTCGGACAGGCCGTGGCGATATTTCTGCACGCCCGCGAACTCAGCGATGTTGTCGGGCGTGATCGTCACGCTCGTCGCCTTGCCCTCGAGGATCCGGCGCAGCGCCTTGCGCGCGAGCTTGGCGATCTCGCGCTCGAGCGTACGCACGCCCGCCTCGCGGGTATATTGCTGGATCAGCGTGCGCAGGCCCTCCTGCGTCAGGACGAACTCGCCGTCCTTCAGGCCATGCGCCTCGATCTGCTTGGCGATCAGATGCCGCTCGGCGATCTCGACCTTCTCGTCCTCGGTATAGCCCTCGAGACGGATGATCTCCATCCGGTCGAGCAGCGCCTGAGGCAGGTTGAGCGTGTTCGCGGTCGTCACGAACATCACGTCCGACAGATCGAGGTCGATCTCGAGATAATGATCCTGGAACTTGCCGTTCTGTTCGGGGTCGAGCACCTCGAGCAGCGCCGACGCCGGATCGCCACGGAAATCCTGGCCGAGCTTGTCGATCTCGTCGAGCAGGAACAGCGGGTTCGACGCCCCCGCCTTCTTCAGGTTGGTGACGATCTTGCCCGGCAGCGAGCCGATATAGGTGCGACGATGCCCGCGGATCTCGGCCTCGTCGCGCACGCCGCCCAGCGACTGGCGGATGAACTCGCGACCCGTCGCCTTGGCGATCGACTTGCCGAGCGAGGTCTTGCCGACGCCCGGCGGGCCGACGAGGCACAGGATCGGCCCCTTCAGCTTGTTGGTGCGCGCCTGGACCGCGAGATATTCGATGATCCGGTCCTTGACCTTCTCGAGCGCATAATGATCCTCGTCGAGCACCGCCTGGGCCGCCGAGATATCCTTCTTGATCTTCGACTTCTTGCCCCAGGGGAGCCCAAGCAGCACGTCGAGATAGTTGCGCACAACGGTCGCCTCGGCGCTCATCGGCGCCATCGTCTTCAGCTTCTTGAGCTCGGCGGTCGCCTTGGAGCGCGCTTCCTTGCTCATCTTGAGCGTCGCGATCTTCTGCGTCAGCTCGGCGATCTCGTCGCCTTCGCCCTCGTCACCCTCGTTACCGAGCTCGCGCTGGATCGCCTTCAACTGCTCGTTGAGGTAATATTCGCGCTGCGTCTTCTCCATCTGGCGCTTGACGCGGCTCTTGATCTTCTTCTCGACCTGCAGGACGCCGAGCTCGCCCTCCATCGCCGCAAACGCCATTTCGAGGCGCTTGGCGGGGTCGGTCTGCATCAGCATCGCCTGCTTGTCGGCGACCTTGATCTGGATGTTGGCAACGACTGCATCGGACAGCCGGGCGGCCTCGGTGATCTCGGACAGCTGCGTCGCGGTCTCAGCCGGCAGCTTGCGGTTGAGCTTTGCGTAATTCTCGAACTGGTCGACGACCGAGCGCATCAGCGCCGCGATCTCGGGCCCCTCGACCTCGGCATCGGCGACCGTCGCGACCTCGGCGGTCAGGAAATCGCCGCTCTCGTCGAGCGTCTCGAGCGTGGCGCGGACCTTGCCCTCGACCAGGACGCGCACCGTGCCGTCGGGCAGTTTCAGCAACTGGAGCACGGTCGCGGTCACGCCCATCGTGTAGAGATCGTCGCGCGCGGGATCGTCCTCCGCCGGGTCGAGCTGCGCGACCAGGAAGATCTCCTTTTCTGCCGCCATCGCCGCCTCGAGCGCCGCGACCGATTTCTCGCGGCCGACGAACAGCGGAACGATCATGTGCGGAAACACGACGATGTCGCGTAGCGGAAGAACGGGATAGTGGGTCATGCAAGCTCCGGTACCGGACCGAACAAGGTCGGCGTCAGCTCATTATATGGTGAGGATGGCGGATCCATCAATCGCCGGGCTACGTAATCGCCGAACCGCCCCCACACACCGTCCGGGACTCCGTCACACCGTGCCGTCCTATCACGGGTGCGCCTATCGCTCTTGTATCGATCCGAACGCCGCGCGAGAACGCGCCGCATGATCCCGCGCCTCCTCCTCGCCGCCAGCTGCACCGCGCTGCTCGCCATCCCCCCGGCCTCCGCGCAGCTGCCGCGCAAGGGCGAACCCGCGATCACCGCGCAGACGCAGCGTTCGGGGGGCGTGCTCACTCCCGAACAGACCGCACTGCAGTTCGACCATGCCGATCTCGCCTTCGAGGTACTGCCCGATGCGCAGCGGCTGAACGGCGTCGCGACGCTGCGCTTCACCGCGCGGGCGCCGGTCGCGCGGCTGCCGATCGATCTCGACCGCAACCTGCCGGTGAGCGCCATCGCGATCGACGGCGTCGCGCTACCCGCCTCCGCCTGGACCAATCCGGAGGGGCGGCTGACCATCACGCTGCCCCGGCCGGTGCCGGCGGGCGGGAAGGTGACCGCGACGATCACCTATGGGGGCACGCCGCATGTCGCGGTGAAGGCGCCGTGGGACGACGGCATGGTCTGGTCGAAGACCCCCGACGGCCGCACCTGGTTCGCGACCACGGCGGAGGGCTATGGCTGCGACCTGTTCTGGCCGTGCCTCGACTTCCCGACCGGCGAACCAGCGCTCGTCGATCTCCACATCACCGTGCCCAAGGGGCTGAAGGCGCCGTCGAACGGCGTGCTGGTCGGCATCGACACGTTCGCCGACGGCCGCACCACCTGGAACTGGCGCGCCAAGCACCCCAACACCTATGGCATCGCGCTGAATGTCGGGCCGTATGAGGAGGTTCGCGGCACTTACAAGAGCCGCTTCGGCAACAGCATTCCGATGTTCTACTGGTATCTGCCGGGCGAGAAGCCGCAGGCGGAGAAGCTGTTCGCCGAATTCGCCCCGACGCTCGACTTCTTCGAGAGCATGATCGGCCCCTACCCGTTCGGCGACGAGAAGCTCGGCGTCGTCGAGACCCCGCACAAGGGCATGGAGCACCAGACGATCAACGCGTACGGCAACGACTATGCCAAGGCGCCCGAGGGGTTCGACTGGCTGTTCCAGCATGAATTCGCGCATGAATGGTTCGGCAACCAGCTGACCGCCGCCAACTGGGACGATTACTGGCTGCACGAGGGCTATGGCACCTACATGCAGCCGCTCTATGGCCAGTGGCGCGAGGGCCGCGCGCGCTATGCGACGATGCTGCAGGGTGAACGCGGGGCGATCATGAACCGCATGCCGATGACCCAGCAGCGCATCACCACCGAGGAGGAGGTGTACGAGCTCGACAAGGGCGGCGCCGGGCAGGACATCTACAACAAGGGGTCGTGGATGCTGCACACGCTGCGCGGCCTGATCGGCGACACCGCCTTTTTCGACGTGACGCGCCGCGCGGTCTATGGCCGCCCCGATCCGAAGCCGGGCAACTTCACCCCCCGCTTCGGCTCGACCAAAGAATATGAAGCGATCGTCCGCCGCGTCACCGGCAAGGATTATGGCTGGTTCTTCGACGTGTATCTCCGCCAGGCGGCGCTGCCCGAGCTGATCGAGACACGCACCGGCACCACGCTCACGCTGGCGTGGAAGGTGCCGGGGAATGGCCGCTTCCCGCTGCCGGTCGAGGTGCAGATCGACGGCAAGACCCGGACGCTGCCGATGACGACGGGCACCGCGACGCTCGCCGTGCCGAAGGGCGCGCATGTCGTGATCGACCCCGATGCGCTGGTCCTGCGCCGGAGCATCGCGCTCGAGGAGGTGGCCGCGTGGAAATCCGCACAGGCAGCGAAGGCGAAACCGCAATGACCGATCCGTTCCCCTTTGAAGGCGGCGGCCCAGGAGCCACGGGCGTCGGCATGCCCGACCCTGGGCTCGTCCGTGCGCAGGAGAACCCGTGGCCCGCCCGCGCCGCGGAGATGGCGGCGATCTTCATGGTCGGCGACGGGCTGCTCGGATTGCTCCAGCCTAGCCGCCACGTCGATCTGTGGAAGGAGGACGCGCTCGGCACCGAGGCGCTGGTCCAGCCGTTCGTCGACCGCCCGGGCCGCCGCCGCCTCTATGCCGTCGTCCAGATCGCCGCGGGCCTCACACTCGCCGCCCGGCAACGCGCGCGCTGACGCGACCGGCGGCGAAGCCGGCGCGCGGTCTCAGGGGAGCGTGAAGCTGGTCGTCGTGATCCGGTGGAGCGTCGTCACGGGCCCGCGCGGCAGGCTGTGCTCGGTCATATCCTTGGCGGCGGCGGACAGCAGATAGCGGCCCTTCTCGACGAGCGGCGGCGTGATCGCACCGGCGGCGTCGGTGACCAGCTCGGTCGAGACGCGCGTCGGCGAGATCAGCGTGACCTTCGCGCCCGCGACCGGCTTCCCCTCGCGCGTCAGGACGAAACGCGTCCCGTTCGCGGTCGCGGGTGCGATCTCGAACGGCAATTTGGTGCGCGGATCGGCACGACCGGCGCGCGCGTAGTAGATGATGCCCTCGCGCTTGCCCGGATCACCCCAGGGCGCGAACACGTCGTCGTCCCAGACATGCACGTCACCCGCGGGCAGCTGCGCCTCGAGGAACCCGGCCTTGCGGACCAGCTCCGCCTGCGGGCGGGCGAGGATGCGCGGCGTCTTTAGGTTTGCGAATTCGGGATCGCCGCCCGCGGGCATCGGTTCGGCGGGCTCGCCGAGATAGATCCGCGCGGGTCCTGCCCCGTCGCGCTCGACCCACACTTCATGCGCATCCGCCGCGCCTGCTGCCATCAGCGCGAGCATCGCCGCGCCCATCCATGCCGTCTTCACATCCGCTCTCCCGCTTATTGGGTCGAAACCCGCTGAGGCGATGCTAATGCAAGTCACTCGCGGATACCACCCCAGCCGTCATCCTGAAGAAAGTCAGGATGACGGAGTGGGTAACGGATAAGCGCCCCTAGGGCACGACCGTCGTGAACAGATAGGCGGCGAAGATCACGAGGTGGAGGACGCCCTGCAGCACGGTTGTGCGTCCGGTGCCGAGCGACAGCGTCGCCACGAAAAGCGACAGCGCGAGCAGCGTCATCCCCTTGGCGTCGATCCCCAGCGCAAGCGGCAGGTCGAGCACCAGCGAGACGATCGCGACGCTCGGAATCGTCAGCCCGATCGTCGCCAGCGCGGAGCCCAGTGCAAGATTGAGGCTGGTCTGCAACCGGTTGCGCCGCGCCGCCTTGTACGCGGCGAGGCTCTCGGGCGCGAGCACCAGCGCGGCGATCACCACCCCGACGACTGCGAGCGGCAGGCCCGCGCCGAGCACGGCGGCCTCGATCGTCGGTGACAGCGTCTTGGCAAGCAGGACGACCGACACCAGAGCCGCGAGCAGCATGCCGAACGCGATTCCCGTCGCGCGCTGTGATGGCGGGGCGGCGTGCGCGTGTGTCTCAAGGTCCTCGGCGGAGGGCAGGAAATAGTCGCGATGCCGGACCGTCTGGACCAGCACGAACGTACCGTAGAGCACCAGCGAGACGATCGCGACGAACACCAGCTGCGACGGCGCATAGGTCGGCCCGGTCGTCGACGAGGTATAGTTGGGCAGGATGAGCGAGAGCACCGACATCGCCGCCAGCACGCCCAGTGCCGCGCTCATCCCCTTCAACGTGAAACGCTGTTCGTGATGCCGCACCGCGCCCGCGAGCAGGCAGAGACCGATGATGAAGTTGAGGATGATCATGATCGCGGCGAACACCGTGTCGCGCGCGAGCGCCGCAGCGTCGCCGGCATCCGACAGCATCAGCGACACGATCAGCGACACCTCGATCACCGTCACCGCGATCGCCAGCACGAGCGTCCCGAACGGCTCGCCAACCTTGTGCGCGATGACCTCGGCATGATGGACCGCGGCGAGCACGCTGGCGATCAGCACCACGATCGCCGCCGCCGTCCCGATCGACCCCATCTTGGCGAGGCCGAAGAGCACCGCGACGAGCCCCAAGCCGGGTGCGATCAGCGTCCAGACCGGCAATGCCAGCCGGTCCGGCATCGTCTCCACCACCGTTACCTTCGGTTGTTCAGCCACTTCGATCGTCATGCGGTCTCCCTCGTTGCACTAAGACAACGAATGCCCGACGCCCCGATAAGGGTCCGTCCCGCTGACGATCCACCGCCCACGCGGCCGCGAACGCACGCCCCGTCATCCTCACGTTCGTCAGGATGACGGACAATGAAGCGCCTTCCCGGAAAAAAAAGGGCGCCGATCGCTCGACGCCCCTTCCTCACCGGTATCGCCGCGGATCAGGCCGCGTCGCCGGCCTTCTTCTTCTCGGCATAGACGCGGATCGGTTCCTTGCGGCCCTCGATCACGTCCTTGTCGATCATCACCTCGTCGACGCCGTCCATGCCGGGCAGGTCGAACATCGTGTCGAGCAGGATGCTCTCGAGGATCGAGCGAAGCCCGCGTGCACCCGTCTTGCGTTCGATGCCCTTTTTGGCGACCGAGACCAGCGCGTCGTCGGTGAAGCCGAGCGCGACGTCCTCCATCTCGAACAGCTTCTGGTACTGCTTGACCAGCGCGTTCTTCGGCTCCTTCAGGATCTTCACCAGCGCATCGACATCGAGATCCTCGAGCGTCGCGATCACCGGCAGACGACCGACGAACTCCGGGATGAGCCCGAACTTGAGCAGATCCTCAGGCTCGACCGACTTCAGCGTCTCGCCCGTCTTGCGCTCGTCCGGCCCGGCGACATAGGCGCCGAAGCCGATCGACTTGCCCTGCAGACGATCGCCGATGATCTTTTCGAGACCCGAGAACGCGCCGCCGCAGATGAACAGGATGTTGGTCGTGTCCACCTGCAGGAATTCCTGCTGCGGATGCTTGCGACCGCCCTGCGGAGGAACGCTTGCCGTCGTCCCTTCCATCAGCTTGAGCAGCGCCTGCTGGACGCCCTCGCCCGACACATCGCGCGTGATCGAGGGATTCTCGGCCTTGCGGCTGATCTTGTCGATCTCGTCGATATAGACGATCCCACGCTGCGCCCGCTCGACATTGTAGTCGGAGGCCTGGAGCAGCTTGAGGATGATGTTCTCGACATCCTCGCCGACATAGCCGGCCTCGGTCAGCGTCGTCGCATCGGCCATCGTGAACGGCACGTCGAGGATGCGGGCGAGCGTCTGTGCGAGCAGCGTCTTGCCGCACCCGGTCGGCCCGACGAGCAGGATGTTCGACTTTGACAGCTCGACATCGGCACCCTTGGCGCCGTGGTTGAGCCGCTTGTAGTGATTGTGCACCGCCACCGACAGGACGCGCTTGGCGCGCTTCTGGCCGATCACATAATCGTCGAGGACGTCGCAGATCTCCTGCGGAGTCGGCACGCCGCCGTCCTTCTTGGACACCAGCGCCGACTTCGTTTCCTCACGGATGATGTCGTTGCATAGCTCGACGCACTCGTCGCAGATGAAGACCGTCGGCCCGGCGATCAGCTTGCGCACCTCGTGCTGCGACTTCCCGCAGAACGAGCAATAGAGGGTGCTCTTCGAGTCGCCACCGCTCAGCTTCGTCATTCAATCACCTCTCGCGCATGTCGGTGCGCGTGCCGTTTCCGGGGCGGTCATCGTAACGCACCCCGGATATCCTACAATCAAATAAACCCGCCAGGCTTACGATTCGCCTTATGCAGGCTTCGCCGCGTCGTCCGCGGGGGCGGGACGCTTGTCGAAAACCTCGTCGACCAGACCGAAATCCTTCGCCTCGTTCGCTTCGAGGAACGTGTCGCGGTCCATGCGACGCTCGATCTCCTCGATCGGCTGACCGGTATACTGCGAATAGAGCTCGTTCATCCGCTTGCGGATCCGCAGGATCTCGCGCGCCTGGATTTCGATGTCGCTCGCCATGCCCTGTGCACCGCCCGATGGCTGATGGATCATGATACGCGCGTTGGTCATCGCGACGCGCATGCCGGGCTCACCGCTCGCGAGCAGGAAGCTGCCCATCGAGGCGGCCTGGCCGATGCACACCGTGCCGACGCGCGGACGGATATACCGCATCGTGTCATGGATCGCCATGCCCGCCGTGACGACACCGCCCGGCGAGTTGATGTACATGAAGATGTCCTTCTTCGGGTTCTCGGACTCGAGGAAGAGGAGCTGCGCGGTGATCAGCGAGGCCATGCCGTCCTCGACGCCACCGGTCACGAAGATGATACGCTCGCGGAGCAGGCGCGAGAAAATGTCGAACGAGCGCTCACCGCGGTTCGACTGCTCGATAACGATGGGAACAAGGCCTGCTTGCGTCTGCTGCAGGCCGAGCCCGGCGCTGGCCAACGGGCTCGCGAAATCGCCGGTCTCGAACGGATTGTGCATGGAAATCTCTCTTATGCCCCAGTGAACCGCCAACATCGGCGCTCGCACGGGGGAGTTCAAGCCCTGCTACCCGTCAGGAGAACCACCTGCCCCCCGCCCCTCGGGGAGAGGGAGTCAGACGCCAGGCGCGGGGTAGGCCAGGTAGGCCAGCCGCCGAACCTCGCGACGACCGCGGACGACGGTGTCGAGGATCAGCCCGGTAAAGACGTTCAGCGCGGCGAAGATGCCGAGCCCGGTGATCAGGATCGCGGTCGGGAAGCGCGGCACCTGATGAATTTCGAGATAGGTGAGCACCAGCGGGATGCCGAGCAACAACGCGAGCAGCGCGAACGCCCCGCCGATCGCGCCGAAGAACCACAAGGGCCGCTCGATCCGGTACAGCGTCATGATCGTCCGCAGGATCCGCCAACCGTCGGCATAGGTGCTCAGCTTCGATTCGGACCCCTCGGGGCGCGCGAAATAGGGCGTCTCGACCTCGCCGATCGGCATCTTGAGCTCGAGCGCGTGGACGCTGATCTCGGTCTCGATCTCGAACCCCGCCGACAGCGATGGAAAGCTCTTCACGAACCGGCGTGAGAAGACGCGGTAGCCCGACAGGATGTCGGTGAAGCTGCGCCCGAAGAGCCGCGCGAGCATGCCCGTGAGCAGCGCGTTGCCGAACCGGTGCCCGCGACGATAGCTTTCCTGGACCTGGCTGATCCGCGAGCCGACGACCATGTCGAGCTGCTCGTCGAGCACGCGCGCGACCAAAGCCGGCGCGGATGCCGCGTCATAGGTCGCGTCGCCGTCCGCCATCACATAGATCTCGGCATCGATATCCGCGAACATCCGCCGGACGACCGCGCCCTTGCCCTGGATCCGTTCGGTCCGGACGACGGCCCCCGCCGCGCGGGCGACCGCGACCGTGCGGTCGGCGCTGTTGTTGTCGTAGACGTAGATCGTCGCGCCGGGCAGCGCGTCGCGGAACCCCGCTACCGTCTGCGCGATCGCCGCCTCTTCGTTGTAGCAGGGCAGCAGGACGGCAATTCTCGGTTCGGTCATGCCCTGCCCTGTACAGTCGAAGACGGCGTAACGATCAACGCGTCTTCCAATCAACGCAAATCCCCGGCGGCGGCAGGGGCCCAGTTGGGGAAGGTCCATAACGAAGCTTTGCGCGCCGTCACAGCAACCTTTCCAACTGGACCCCGGCCTCCGCCGGGGAAGTGGCCCGAAAACGGGGGGAGTGCCTCAGCGACGAGGCACTCCGATCGGCTTACGCCTCGGTCTTGGTCGCCGCCTTCTTGGCGCGCGGCTTCTTGGCCGGCGCGTCGGCAGCTTCGGTGCCCTCGGCATTTTCAGCCGCGACCGGCGACGATTCCGTTACCGCCGTCTCGGCCTCGACCGGAGCCGCCTTCTTCTTGGCGGGAGCCTTCTTGGCAGGCTTGGCCTCGTCCGCGGCGTCCGAAGCGGGCGCCTCGTCCGTCACCGCTGCGTCGTCGGCAGGCGCTGCCTTCTTCTTGGCGGCGGCCTTCTTCTTCGGCTTGTGGTTGTCATGGTCGTGCACGTGCGTGCCGCTGGCGAAACCGTCCTCGCTCTCGATCGCAGCTTCCAGCTCCTCGCGGGTGGCTTCGCGGTCAGTGATCTCGGCCTTCTCGAACAGGAAGTCGACGACCTTGTCCTCGTACAGCGGGGCGCGCAGCTGGGCAGCGGCCATCGGCTCGGACTGGACATACTGCATGAACTGCTGGCGCTGCTCGGCGGGATACTGCTGCGCAGCCTGGGCCAGCAGACGCTGCATTTCCTGGTTGGAAACCTCGACGCCGTTCGCCTGGCCGATCTCGGACAGGAGCAGGCCGAGGCGCACACGACGCTCGGCGATCTTGCGGTAATCGTCGCGCTCGCCTTCCATCTCGGCCATTGCTGCCTCGGGATCGGCTTCGTGCGTGGCTTCGTGCTGGAGCTGCGACCAGATCTGGTTGAACTCGGCTTCCACCATCGACGGCGGAACCTCGAAGTCATGACCCTCGGCGAGCTGGTCGAGCAGCTTGCGCTTCATGTGCGTGCGCGTGAGCCCGTTATGCTCCTGCTCGATCTGACCCTTGAGCAGGCCCGAAAGCTGCTCGAGGCTCTCGAGACCCAGCGACTTGGCGAGATCCTCGTCGATCTTGCTCTCGCCCGCGGTCTTCACCGACTTGACGGTGATGTCGAACGTCGCCGGCTGACCCGCGAGCGACTTCTCCTGATACTCCTCGGGGAAGGTCACGTTCAGGACCTTCTCCTCGCCGGTCTTCACGCCAACGAGCTGATCCTCGAAGCCGGGGATCAGACGTCCTGCACCGAGCTCGACGCCCATGTCGGTGCCGGTGCCGCCGTCGAACGCGACGCCATCGGCGGTCTTGCCGACGAAATCGACGGTGACGAGGTCGCCCATCGCCGCGACGTAATCGTCAGCGGCGTCGTCCCACTTCTTCTGCTGGTCGGCGAACTTCTGGAGCTGCTCGGTGACTGCCTCGTCGGCGACGGGCACGGTCAGGCGCTCGAGCTTCAGGCCGTCGATCGCGGGTGCGGGGACCTGCGGCAGGACCTCCATCTCGACCTTGACGACTGCGTCCTTGCCGAGGTCATAGCCGTCTTCCAGCTCGACCGAGGGCTGCATCGCGGGACGCAGCTGCTTTTCGGCAACGAGGCTCTGCACGCCTTCCTGGATCGCGGCGTTCAGCGCGTCCTGCGTCAGCGCGGGGCCGTGCATCTTGCGGATGAGGTTTGCCGGCACCTTGCCCGGACGGAAGCCCGGCATCTTCATCTGCGGCGCGAGGCGCTTCAGCTCGACATCGACCTTCGAATCGATATCCTTCGCAGTGATGGTGAGGGTGTAGGCGCGCTTGAGGCCCTCGTTCAACGTCTCGACAGTCTGCATGTCCGGCCTTTGTCTAAAAGAGCATTCGGGAAAAATTCATCTGGCGGTCGCCCCGCCAGTGCGGCGGAGTGGTGCGGGCGAAGGGACTCGAACCCCCACATCTTGCGATGGCAGGACCTAAACCTGCTGCGTCTACCAATTCCGCCACGCCCGCAACGGGAAAACCTTGTATTTCAACGACTTTCTAAATCACGCCGCCATCCTAAAACCCTCGATTTCCCCACTGGTGGGGAGCGTGGGGGGTGAGGCGAAACCCGCGGTTTTCTGCGGATTTTCGACCAGAGTGAGGAAGTGATCCCCCACCTTGACCAGGGCGTCCTCTAGATTTTCGTCCTTCACATGTGCGTAACGTAGGGTCGTTTCAATGCGTTTGTGGCCCATCCACTTCTTGATGACGAAGACGTTGATCCCCGCCTCGACCATGCGAGTCGCCCGTGTGTGGCGGCAAACATGGAAGACGAACTGGGGGTCGCCGAGGAGGCCCAGGTGTTCCCGCGCACGCTCCCACCACGACCGCAAGCCGCGTTCGGACGGCATCCTTCCGGTCTTGATGAGGTTCGCAAGCAACGCTGTTGTCTCTTTCGTCATGGGCACCGTACGCGGTGTATCCGTCTTAGTTTCCCACAGGTGAAGGCGGGTGCCATTGATCTGCTCAAGCTCAGAAGTCAATAATTCTTCCCGGCGGCACCCGGTCTCCAGGGCGACCTTGATGAGGTCCCAGACGGCGTTTGCCTCGGGCCGGTTGCGGCTCAGGAGGTAGTCCCGGATGCCGATCTCCTCCTTGGGCGTGATCCACCGGATGCGACCCTCGGACTCCTTGCGCCAGCCGAACTCGATCTCGTCGCGGATCGGGACCGTGCGGTACTTACGGGCCTTGCACCAGACGAGGAAGGTCCTGAAGTGGCTTAGGTAGCGGTTGATCGTCGCATCGGTCTTCCCCTGTTTCTTGAGGGACGCGATGACCTTGTCGATCGCCAGGGTGTCGATGGCGTCGAGCTTGGTGTTCACCCCGAGCGTGTCGGTGACGAATTGGACGTGCGCCCAGGCGGTCTCAGGCTTCTTGATGTCCTGCCAGAGCGACAGCCGGGCCTTGGGGATCGTGGAGGCCAGAGTGTGCGCCTCGGGGGCCTGGGGAGCGTGTGTGGCCGCGTCGACCGCCTCGCCCTTCGCCCAGGTCGCGAGGACAGCCGCCTCGTCCTTCTTGGCCTCCGCCAGGCTGTCCCAGCGCTTGCGATAGCGCTTGCCGGCCTGCTGTAGCTCGACGCGGAAACGCCCGGTCAGGTTCCCGTCCTTCTTGTCGGGGTAAATCGCCATTTAGTCCTCCAGTATGTCGACCAGATTATTCAATAGGAGCCGCCCCTTGGCGTTCAGGCTGTAATGCACGACCCGGAGGTTCGTGGGGTCCTGGACGCGGTCGAGGAGCCCGTAGCCGGGCGCTCCGCTGCGTAGGGTGCCGGACAGGTCCAGAAGGTGCCTGGAGACCGTCGAGGCCGTGGAACCGACCAGCTCGGCCAGCTCGTTGACCGTCACGCTCTTCTGGCGAGCGACGACGATGAACGTGTGCGCGACCTGCATGGGGATGGTTTCCCCGATCCCGGACCGAAAGGTGCCCAGAAGACGGTCGATCTTCTTTACGCCCTTCGTGGTCTTGGTGTCGTCGGTCATGGTAGGCTCCTAGTACGATCTCATAAAGTCCGCAATGGGATAACATCCGCGATTGCAGATGGTTTCTTTACTCGATTTCGAATTGACGAGTAAGGAGAACGAAAAGAGAACCCCCGATGAGGGGGGTTCTTTTTGGGACTTAATGCCCGCTCAGGAACGACCAGAGGTGGTCGCCGAGTAGTGAAAGGACAGCAATGATGGCGGATGCTACCGCGGCGAGCGTGGCGAACTTCGTCTTGCTCGCGTGGATGTCCTGGGTGTTTGTGTCGATGCGTCCGTCCATCGACTTTACGTCGGCTTCCAGAGCATCGAGTCGCTTGTCGATGACGACGTGGGACTCGTAGTGCCCGTCGATCTTAGTTTCGATGCGAGCCATGCGATCCCGGAGGTCCAGGATCAGCGTGGTGGGGTGTGGGGTATCCAAAGGGAACCTCTAGGGCATGAATAGCTGCCGGCGTTGAGACGCGGGCGGGATGATAGGAGGAGGGCCTTCGACGACCCAGGCCGAGACCTTCGCGACGGTGATAAGCCAGGGGGCCCCTTCGACCGTCGCATGGTTGACCTTGGCGACGTTGATGAGGAACCCCCCGCCCTCCACGGCGGCCTGGGTGAGCTTGGAGGCGCCCAGGATGCCTGCGGGACCGTCGACCGTCTGCTCGGCGAGCTTGGTGACTTCTACGGTCATGGGTTACTCCGTGGCGACGAGGCCGAACGGCTGATTTACGGGTGCGATGTCGGCACCCCATTTCTGGCCCGTGGCGGGGTTCGTGTCGAAGACGGTGGACGTTCCCGAGAACCCGGCGCCGACCAGAATGTTGTACGGCTTGCGGTACTCGACGCCCCCCAGGGTCAGGATCGCCGCGGCGTTGCGCGGTATGTCCCCGCCGTCGTTTCGGATGCGGGCGGACAAGCCGACCGCCTTGATGACGTTGCCGGTGGCGACCTGGGAGAAGTCGTCGGCACCAAAGGTCAGGACGGCGCCTACGGTCGAGGTGTTGATCGTATCGGCGTCGCTGTTGTTCGTCTCGTCAACGTCTGCGAACCCGCCGGTCCAACCCGTGTTCCTTACGTCCCGGTTGGGGACGCGACGGCGTACGGTGTGGCCGATGGTGTTGTAGGACGCGATGATCGTCTGGTCGAAGCGGGTGTCATACGTTCCGGTCTGGAGGCGAACCTTAGCGATCTCGCCCATGTTCGACGTGTCGATGCCGTCTCGATTGAGGAGCGTCACGCCGTTCAGGTTCACCCCGATCCGGCCAGCGGTCGGGTGCGACACGATGCGGATGTCCCAGATCACAGAGTCGCGGCAATAAACGGGGTCGCCCAGGTTCACCCACGTTCCGCCTTGGAAGCGCTGGGCCTGCGCCATGCCGAACACGTTGGTCCCGAAAATGCGGAGGACGCCGACGTTCTGGGCGTTGACGAACGTGATGATCGGGCCGTCGAGCGGGATCGTGTTGCAAACCGTATGGAACCAGAGGCTTGCCTGAGGGGCGCGGTCGCCGGTCGCCGGGTCGATAAGAAAGGCGTCTGCGAACCCCAGCCCGAGCGGGGTGGAAACCACGACGCCCAAGCCGCTGCCGTTGTCGTTCACGAGGGTCGGTGAGGTTACAAAGGACTCGACGCCCGTTCCGATGAAATAGGTGGCCATTACAGCTCTCCAGTGAGGGTGATGCGGACACGCCCGATTGAGGCGTCGGCGGGCTCGGGGGCCGTGAGGGTCACGACATCCAGGGGGACCAGCGGGATCGGGTGGGGACTGAGGGTCGACAGGGTCGCCACGCCGTCCGGTGTGATCGTCAGGGCCCCTACGGGCGTCTCGTTAAGCGTGATCGCGCCGGTCCAGAGGGCTTCGGGAGGCGAGCCGCACGAGGCGACGGAGCCGGCGAAGTCAGGAGCGAGTGTACACGCCTGGGCGACGACGTGATCCATGAGGATTTCGCCGGCCAGGATGCCCGTGGTGGCGAACATGCCGAAGCGGTAGACGGCGTTTTTGCCATTGGTGCCGGGGGCTCCGGGGGTTCCGGGGAAGCCCTCAGGACCGCGGGGTCCCAGGTCGCCCTGGTTGCCCTTCTGGCCCGGCTCGCCTCGGGGGCCGCGGAGGTCCGTCTGGCCCTCGCCGTAGAATGAAGTTTTAGGGAAGTCGGCCATCGGCCTAGAATTTTCCTCGGTTGATAGGGTCGCCGATCTCAAGGGGTCCGGCCCACTTCTCGCTGAGGTCCTGGGACAGGATGGCGTCGACAAGGGACGTGGCCTTGCCTTGGAAGCGCTGCACGTAGACATCCTCCATCTGGAAGTAGTCGGCGGCCAGGGCTGCGGCTTGGTAGAGGACGGCGTTGAAGCCCGCACGGGTCCAGACGTTCTCGTCGGTGTCCGTTTGGAGCGGAAGGGTCTCGCCGTAGAACTGGACGAAGACCGTCTCGCTCGCGGCGGGGTACGGCTTCACGATCCAGCTTGCGCCGATCTTACAGAAGACCGCGGGGCGGCCCTCGTTCCGGTGGGCGAATAGCTGGTCCTTGGTGACTTGCCGGAGCGTGCCGTCCTGGGTGAACATGTCGACCAGCTCCAGGTAGTTGCTGGGGATCGGGACGGTGTGTCGCTCGCCGTCGAACCCGGAGGCCTCTAGGAGCTGTTCCATAGGCCCGATGCGGACGACGCGTTCGACCTCACGGACGGCTCGGGTGATGAAGTCTCCGGCAAGCTCGTCGGTCAGGTCCTTGCGGTTGATGATGCCGCGGAGGGCGGTCTTGATTTTGCCGAAGCTCATGGGATCAGAAGGTCTTGGAGGTGGTCTGGAAGGCCGTCAGGTCCTCGGCGCGGAGTTTCGCGAGGATCAGGGCGGAGCCGTTGGGCTCGTGGATGGCCTGGAAGAGGTCGAAGCCCTCGCGCTGCCATTTCGACACGACCGCGACCGGGATGCGGGCGAGGTGTATCTTCTCGATCTCGTCGCCCTTGGTGAGCGCGGAGAAAGACTGGCGGTCCTGGAAGGCACGCTTGGCGGCGACGGAGTCCAGGAAGGACTGAGGGATGTTCTGGGTCGAAACGATGGTCCCCGTGACGTTGAAGTCGTTGTCGATCGTCTCGGGGATGAAGTCTTCGTCGGCGGTGACGAAGCGGTACGGAGTATTCAAGGTGGCTCTTAGAAAAGAGACCCCAGCGCTCCCGAAGGAACGCCAGGGCCAGGGAGGGGCGATTAGCCTTCGGCGATGCCCGTGACGAGGACCGACGCCTTGTAGTTGGCGTGCTGGAGACCGTACTCGCCGGCCAGCATGATCTTCGTGTTGTCGCCGGTCTTCGCCAGCGTCTCACGGAACCAGCCGCGACCCTTCAGGACCACGTCCTTCCAGTCAGCCGGGTTCCACAGAAGGCCGAAGTCGGTCTTCATCTCGCGGTTCGTCTCGATCGTGAGCGTGCCGAGGGCGGTCGTGTACACGTCGACGACATGCACGATCTCCTTCGCCGACTTGCCAGTGATCTCGCGGGTCCGGCTGGCGTTGCCGGCGAACTCTGCGGTCTGCTCCGCGACGTACGGTGCGACCATGAAGCGACGTGCGTTGCCGCCCTCGTCGTAATTCTTCTTGATCGCCTTGCGGAGCGTGGTCTCGGCCAAGGGAC
This sequence comes from Sphingomonas aerolata, assembly GCF_023935825.1. Lineage (NCBI taxonomy): Bacteria > Pseudomonadati > Pseudomonadota > Alphaproteobacteria > Sphingomonadales > Sphingomonadaceae > Sphingomonas > Sphingomonas aerolata. The sequence goes on from NZ_CP098762.1 coordinate 3,086,888, forward strand.
CGGGTGCGCCGCCGTTGGCGATGATGTTGCCGGCGTCGATCAGCTTGGAGACCGAAGCGTGACGGCGCGGGGTCGTGTTCGAACCCAGGACCGAGGCCTGGTCTACGCCGACGCAAGCGCGTTCACGGTCGAGGCGGAGCGCCTTGCCCTTCTTGATGATCTGGCGGGCCAGCTCGTCCTTGCGGCCATAGTGGTCGGTCGCCTGGAGCGAGCCCGACAGCTTGATGGTGCGCGAGAAAATCTGCGTCGTGTTCGAACGCATCTCGGTGGTCGTCAGGTCCTCTTCGACGGCTTCGAAGCCCTCGACCTGGGCGTTGTCCTTGCCGCCCTCCTGCTCGTCTTCCTGCCACTCGTACGACTTCTGCGAGACGGTACGCTTCGACAGCGACGAGGTGAAAGGCGTCTCGTGCTTGTTCAGCATCGAGATAACGTCCGAAACGTCTTCCTTAGCGCCGACCGAGTCGTAAGTCTGAAAAGTTGCCATGTGAGTTATTTATTTCCGTGTAGGGGTGTTGTGTTGGGTGTGTGTTTGGGGTGTCGGACGAATTACTTCGACCAGCGCCCCACGAGGACGGCGACAGCGTCGTCATCCGAGCCGGAACCTTGCGCCAAGCGGCGTTCGGCCTTCTTGGCGGCCAGCGACCGCTCCGAGGGAACGTCGCGCGTGCCGGGCTTCAGGACCTTGGTGGGCGCGGCTGCGACCTTCTTGGCGGCGACCTTCTGGCCCTTGCTGTACAGCATGGCCTGATGGAGGACCTTGATGACGCCCGCGTCAGCGATGCGTGACAGGTCGCCCTGGTCGAGCCCCTGAGAGGCCCCGTAGTCCAGGATGTCGCCATAAAGCTGCTCGCTCCAGCCGGGGATGTCCTTCTTCAGGACCTCGACGGCCTTGGCGGCTCGCTGGGTATGGGCGGCCTGCTGGCGCTCCTCGTGGGCCTGCTGGAAGCCCTGAGCCTGCCCGAGGACCTTGCGGTAACGGGCGTCGGCCTTCTGGGCGTTCTCGCGATGCCATGCGAACTCCTCCGGGGAGAGTTGGTTCTGGAGGACCAGCCAGTCGACATCGGCGTAGGGCGCCAAGTCTTCCTGGGCGACTTCCAGGGCCGCCTGGAGGGCCGCCGCTGCGCGACCGCCGACCGCGTCAGCCTCCGCCGATCGAGCCGTGATCTCGTCGCCCTGGGAGGCGAGTTGCTTGAGCTGGCCGATCGTGAAGTTTTTGGCCTCGCCGTTGATCGTGACCACAAGGGCTACGTCATCGCCGGGCTCGGCTGGAGGGGTGGCGGGTTCGCCTTCCTGGTCGTCGGCGTCGTCGGGGTCGGTGCCCTCGTCGTCGTCGTTCGGGTCCAGGTCATCGTCTGCGGGGTCGAGCGGTTCGCCGTCGTCGCCTTCGTTGTCGTCGTCGTCGGTCCCCGAGGGGTCCAGGCTTTCCATGATCGCGGAGAGTGCGTCGTCTTCGCTCATGCTTTCCATCGGTTCGATGGCCGATGCTTCGGTGGACAAGGGTGTCGGGTCTTTCAGTATGGTGCCGGCGGCTCGTCGGGATCGGCGAGGTCGTCAGCGGTTAGGGTTTCGGCGGCGGCCAGGATGGACTCCCCGCGGGCCTGGAGGACCAGTAGCCGTTCGGTGACGGCGGTTAGGCCGCGTGAGAGGTGGTAGGCGTCCTCGCGCTCCTGCCGTTTGTCCGGGAGGGACTGGAGGATCGCTTCGGCGCACTCGGCACGGACCGCTTCGATGGCCGTGAGGTAGGCGGGGTTTTCGAGGAGGAAGCGTGCTGCCTCCCCCTCGTCGACCGCGGCCTGTTCGACATCGTCGAGTAGGATCGTCGAGATTGGTGTCTCCTGTTAGCCGTTGGGCGAGATGATCGCCGAGGTCTTGGTGTTTTCCTCGGGAGCGTTCATGGCCGTGTGGATTGCCAGCTCCAGCTCCGCCTGCGAGGTGTCGATACGGTTGGCCGTCTCGTCGTCCTTGCGGTCGGCATCGCGCGTCTTGATGAGTTGCGCGAACCACTGGTCCTGTTCCTTCAGCTCGGCTTCCTTCTGGTCGAGGGATGCCTTGAGCGCGAAGTTTTGCTCCTTGAGAACCGTCTCTCTTTCGAGAACTTCGGTCTCCTTGGTGAGCTTCGCCAGCTCCGCTTCAGACTTGGGGTCCGGCTGGGGCTCGGGGAGCTTGGACGGATCATTCAGGAACTCTTGCGTGTTCTTGTGACCCTTGATCTCCAGGACCTTGCGGATGACGTTGAATTGCTTCGACTCATCGTACAGGCGCCCCCCGGTCTCCTTCATGTACTTATCGTACGTCAGAAGCTCTTGGGCCTGCCGGTCGCGCTCGTCGTAGCCCAGGGTCATGTCGACCCGGACATCCTGCCGGTTCCGCCACTGGGACGGAGTGACCTCGACGAAGTCCCCGGCGATCTCCAGGATACGCTTGCGGTCGTGTTCGATCGCGATGGCGTAAATCTTGAGGAACAGGGGTGCGAGGAACTGGACGGCGTAGTGCCGCGCCATGACCTTCGACCGGACTTGGCTGTTCGACGTGAGCTGTTCGACCAGGCCCGCGCTGTTCTGGTGGGATAGAGCGCCCTTATCGAGGCCCTGGGACAGCCGGGAGATGCCGGTGGTGTCCTCGCGTGACTGGTCGACCATGCCGATCGTCTGCATGACCATAGGGTTGATCGGGGTCTGCGGGAGCGGTGCGACGGAGTTGTTCACGTCCCGGACGTTGACGATCCCGCCGCGGCGGTTGTCGATCAGCTCTCGGGGGTTCGCAACGCCACCACGGGCGACTTGCCAGCGGGGGTTGGTGGCCTCGACCGCCTGCTCGATGATCGCACGGGTCAGCGTGGTCTTCGTGTTGGCGTGCTGGATCGTACGGGCGGCGAAGTTGCCCCCGTAGAGCGAGTGAGGCTCAGGGAGCATGGAGTAGACCACGAACGGATGGTCCGCGACCTTCTGCTTCTCCAGGAGCGTTGCGCCGACATGCACGACCTTCCAGAGCTGTTGCCGCCCGGTGCCTTCGGCGTCGATGCGGATGTAGCTCTCGTGGACCGTGACCATGCGGCCCGCCTCGTCCTCGGCGTCATCGTCCAGGCCGGTGACGATCGTGTCCTCGTCCCGGAGCATCTTCTCCTCGTTCAAGGAGAGGTCGTCGTAGGACCCGGTGATCGTGTACACGACCTTCGGATCATACCCGGCAACGACGAGGTCGCTGAGGGTCATCCGGGAGACGTGGGCGAGATACGGTGCCCGATCGAGACGCTTGAAGCGGCCCGACACGATGAACTCCTCCGGGGGGATCACGTCGATCGTGACCTGGGAGGTGTCCTCGACGCGGTCGAACTCGCCGGAGACCGTGCCGTCCTCGTGGACCTCGGGTTTCGCGGTGAGCTGGACCTCGGGGTCCTGGATGAGGGCGTTGGCGTCCTCGGGGCTTGCGCCGTCGAAGGTGTAGCCGGTCGACCGTTCGGACTTGTCCCAGTAGACCTTGGCGATGCCCAGGCGGTTCAAGGCGGAGTCGTGGATGACCCCGTTGTGGATTTCGAGGCCGGGGTTCTGGCGGAAGAAGACGTAATCGCAGTAGGCGGTTGCCTGCCGTGCGAGCTGTACGTCGTCCCCGTTCTGAGGGGCGAAAGCGACGATGTTGTTGCCGGCGCTATAGGCCTCGGTGAGCTGGGCCTTGATGGCCTCGACGCTCTCATAAACGTCCTGGGAGACGAATTGCGAGCCGCCGGCCCGGAGTGGGAACGGCTTCTTGCCCTGGTAGTACATTAAGACTTCACGGCGTTCCGCCGCGAGGTTGCTGTCAACGAACGCGGAGCCCTTTTCGGCCCTAGCGACGCAAGCGCCCACCAGCTCTTCGTCCGGGATCGGACGGAGCTTTTGTGTCATGGGGTTCCTAGATCATGTCGAAGTAGAGGTCGTCGGTGGACTCAAGTGGAGCCCAGCTTCCCTCGTGGATGTGGTTTGCAATGGCGAGCGACATGACACAGTCGTCATGGCACCCTACGTCAGCCTCGATCTTCCCGGTTTCGGGATCGGCGACGAAGGTTTGAAGCTCTCGCAAGGTATCGCGGTCGGTGAGACCGATAGCACGCTCGCGGATTGCTTGGCGGAGTTGGTCGATGATTAACGGGCGGGTCTTAACGTCCGTGTAGAAGCCGACCTCCTCTTTCGTCTGCTCGGTCGTCTTGTCGTAGACCTCGCGAACGTAGAGGTTCGGGTATGCTTTGTCCTTCCAGAGTCGGGTGTTCGGAAGGATGCCGTGATTGTTGAACTCGACGGCCAGCCGGGCGGTGTTGAACATGTAGCCCAGCGCCTCCAGGATGTCCGCGTAGTAGTCGGGGTCGACCTGGGCGCGAAACTTGGCGACGATGCGCTTCTTGCTGTCCAGGACTACGGCTACGCTGTAATCCCCCTCGCCTGCCGACATGAGGTTGCCCTTGGCATCCCGGCGTTCCTCGCGGCCCACGCCCTTCGCCACGTCGGCGCCGATCGTGTACTCCTCGTGGGGGTCGACTTCGTAATAGACGAACAGGCGGCCTCGATCGGAGGGACCGAAGCGCCCTTCGACCGGATCGAACTCAAGGCGATGCTTGATGTCCGGTGCGGCCTTCTCCTGCTCCGCCAGATACTCCAGGTTGAACACTGGGGCACCGGAGGTCAGGAAGGCCTCCTCGGGCGACGAGGGGTACTCTTGCTTGAAGAGGTCCAGGCCGTCCTGAGAGACCTTCTGGCGGCGCCATAGGAGCTGTCCGTCCGTGAGGGTCATCCCCCACTTCTCCAGGACCATAGCGGCGAGTTTGTCCTCGTCGTCGTTCCGGTTGAACCCTGCCGGGACCTTTTCGGTGTAGGCGGGGTCGACGAACCACGGGAGGAAGACCAGCTCGTACCCAGAGCCCAGCGTGGGGTCCTCGGTCGTGGCGGCCACGTATTGCTGATAGAACCAGCCGGACTTGCCGCGGGCGGTGGACTCGATGCAGACGAACGTGTCGTCGACATTCGGGACCGCCTGGAGCAAGCCGTTGCCGATCTCGGCGGCCTTGGATTTCGGCCAGAGACCGGCCTCGGAAAGGTGGGCAAGCTGGAGGGTTTCGCCTCGACCGACCGTGTCGGCGCCTGCCGTCGCGATCATGTAGCCGGAGTCCAGCACGTCGAATTTCAGCTCGCGGCTGTTCGATCGCGCCGTGTGGGGCCGCATCGTCGGCTCCATCTCCATGTGGTAGCGCTTGGTCATGTCGAACAGCGCTGCCGTGGCGTCGGCCTTGTGCGTCACCACAATGCCCTTGGTCGCCCGATGCTGGCTAATCCACCAGTACATGAAGCCGCCCCAGAGGGTCGACAGGCCGAGCTGGCGGGCCTTCAGGACGAGGACCCGGACGCGCCCCGTGCGCTGCCACTGTTCCAGGATTTGATCGAGGAACAGCTTCTGAGCGTGGTTCAATTTGAACGGGACGATCCGGGCGTCCTTGGTGCGGATTTTGAGGCACCGGGAGGCGTAAAATTCGAAGTCGGTCAGAAGGCGTTGCCGCACGCGCTTGCGCTTCTCTTCGACCGTCAGGGCCGAAGGGGCAGACTGGGGCATGGGGTAACTCGGTTAGGGGATGTCGCCCGCCAGCTCGTCGAGGAAGTCCTCGTGCGTGCGTACGGTGTGGTCGATCTTCTGGGCCGGCTTGGCCTTCGTGAAGTCGAGGATTAGGCGCCCGAGGGCGGCTACGTCCTTGGGGCTGTCAGAGGCCTTGAGGTGCTTCACCGCGGTCTCAAGGGCGAGGACGGCGCGGGGGTCGTCCGGGAGCTGGCCGGCGTCTTTCATTTTCTTAATGATCCGTTTGGCGTCGAGGGCGGCGATCTCCAGCACGGCGCTCCACTGGGCGTCGGTCAGGTGTGATGGCCTCCCCCGCGTATGGGTGGAGTTGTGATTGCCCTTGCGGGCGGCGATGAGCTTCTGGCTGAGGGCCTTGCGCTCTTCGGGTGTCTTGTTGGCCCAAGGTCCTCGCGGTGCCTTCTTCGCGGGACGCGGGGGCACGGGGATCGGATCGGCAAGCGCCTGGGCGACGAATTGCTCGATGTTCTTGGGCTTGTTCTTGGAGCCCGGCGGACGACCGCGGGGGCGGCCTGTTGGCTTGGTGGGCATAATGATCTCGGGGTTGCCCCAGGGTGTGACCCCTGGGGACTTGATTATTGTGTCGGGGGCATCCCGTTCGGGTCGAGGACCCAGTCGGGGAGCAATCCGATTTTCTGCGGTGCGAAGACGGTGTCCTCGGCCTTGGCGGTGCGGTTGGCCTCGCCGTGCGGACCGAAGTTGAGCCACGAGTTTTGCCCGCGGGTCTCGGTCGTCAGGGCACGCTGGGCCTCGGGGCTGTACATGCCGAGGTGCGAGCGCCACGCGTTCTCTTCGCCATTGTGCCGGAAGCCGAAGCCGTCCTTTGCGTGGCCGAAGTAGTCGTGGACGCCGCGGAACACGTCGTTGACGCGGACCGGCTTGCCGCCCCAGGTCTCGCCCTCGACCATGCTGAGGAGCGGGTTCTCGGCGATGTCCTGGTCGGTGATCCCGACGCCCGTGCCGTAGCCTTCGTCGGTCGGATAGACGTACATGCGGTTGTTCTCGCGAACGTCCTTGACGGCATCCCAGGGGCCCTTTTCGTAGACCGCCTGCCCTTCCGGGTTGAACTCGAACTTGAAGCCCGTCTTTTTGATGGCCTCGTACTGAGCCAGGGTTTCTTCGGCGAGCTTGGCGTAGGCCGATCGGACCGTGGGGTCCTGAGGGGCGTGCGCCATCTCCTCGTAGGCCTTGGCAATCGCCGAGCCGCGCTCGGGGTCGACCTTGAGGTATTCGGGCTGCGGCTGGTAGTCGATCCCGGCGGTTTCCGCATAGCTGCGGGCGGTATCCCGTGCGGGATCGAGGGGGCCCATGTAGCCGTATCCCTTGATGTTCGTCGGCTGGCCGGGGACTGGTAGCTCCGTACGGCGAACCGGGACCTTGTCGTAGGACTGGACCAGCTCGCCCAGCTCGGAATAATCGGACGGGAACCGCACGCCCTTCCAGCCAGCTTCTTTCGCCAGGGAGTCCATGAGGACCGACCCGTTGACTGCCGGCGGGAGCCCCCATGCCTTCTTCAGCTCTTCGGAGCGCGGACCCCGGAGGATTTCGCGACCGACGCCCTGAAGCTGCCGGTAGTTGGCGCTGCCGACCTCAAGTATCTGGTGAGCCGGGAGGTCCGCGTCGTAAGCGAAAGGCCCGAGGGTACTCTCACGGCGGTAGCCTCCTCGTTCGCCCGTGCGGACGCCGAAGTAGCTCTTGCCGCCGATGCTGGACGCGTTGTTGATCTCGTTGGCGGAGGTGATCCGGCGGCCCGTCTCGTCCCGGTTGGAGCCGATGAAGCTCGGGTCTACCTCGGTCAGGTCGGGCTTGCGGCTGAAGTGCTTGACTGCGAGCGTTTCCGTGGGCGGAGACGATAGGGCCCCGTTGCGCGGATCGCCGTGCAGAGGGATCGCGCCGTCCTTGGTGCGGACTGGACCCGAGCGGGCCCGAGGCTCCGACTTGACAGTCGTGTACACGCCCTCGATCGCGTCGTCGGCTGCGGGGATCGCTCCGCCGCCCTGGGACAGCACGCCGGCCAGCTTCTTGCCCAGGCCGGTCTTGGCGAGGGCTCGGGCCGCGGGGGCGGCGAACTCGGGGGCGACCGTGAGGGCCGTGCCGATGGCGCCTTCCGTCAGTGCCCGGCGGTCGAAGTCGGGGTCGTCTTCGGCGTAGCGGCGGGCCTGGGTGCCTACCTCGTCGGCCTGGGCCAGCGGGTTCCAGTCGTAGTTTGCCTGCTCGAAAGCGTTGGCTCGCTGGACCGCGTCGCGCTCGGTGGACCCGAGGGCCAGGGAGGCCCGCTTGACGAGGTCGGAGGCGGCGCTGGTGAGGACGCCGCGGGGTTTGGGGCTCGCCTTGATCGTGTCGCGCTGGGGGCGCTTCTTGATCTCGGTGGCGGCCTGGGAGAGTCTATCGGTCGTCGACCGCGGAAGCACGTCACTGAGCGCTCCCCGGCGGAAGGCGCCGAGGTTGTAGTTTGCCATAGGTTCCAGAGGGTTGTGGGGGCCAGGGTAGACCCCCAGCCCCTAGTTTTCGTAGTCCGGTGCGTCGGGGACCGGATCGGCGTCTTGGCCTGCGGCCAGGAGGCTCGCGACCTTCGCCGGGCCGATGCCGGCACGGTTGAGCAATGCGCGGAAGGCTTCGTCGCTGTAGGCTCGCTGCTCGATCGCGTTGAGGAGCTGGCGGACATCCCGTGGCTGGGACGCCGTCATAATCTCCGAGATGCGGTCCATCACGTCTTGCTTGAAGCGGAGCGTCCCTCGCGGGTTGCCCCGGAACAGGACGGACGTGAGCGTGCCGATGATGTCGCCGGACAGTGCCCGACCAACGGTGCCGAGGGCTTCGCTGGAGAGGGCTTCGTCCATCGCCTGCCGTGGCTGGGTCGGACTGCCGCCGAACGCCATATTGGAGGTCTTGAACGCTTGGTCCTCGGCCTCCAGCCGGTCGTCCAGCCGGTTCATCATGCCGGGTCGCCCCGACATCGCTTCGATCGCCTGCTGTTTCGCCGCATCGCCCGGAGACGAGTAGCCGCCAGCGCCGGAGAGTCCGAGCTGTTGGCGTGTGGCCTGGGCGACGTTCGCGGTGGGCCGGAGGCTCGCGTTGATCGCGTTGTCGGCCACGGCTGTCCGTGCGCCTGCAATCCAGGCCTCTTGAGCGTGCTGCGGGGTCGTGCGGACCTGAGCGTTGATCTCGTGGCCCGTCATCTTGCCCACGTCGGCCCCTCGGGCCATCGCGTCCTTAATCGCCATGTCGTCGGCGAAGGCCGCCTTGGCGTCCCGATAGGCCGGGTTCCGGTCCTTCAGGTGACCGTCGAGGCCCCGCATGACATCGTTGATCCCGCCGCTCTCGTTGTCGAGGATCGGGCGGCCCGTGAGGTCGCTGCGCTTGATGCCCTTGTTGAGCGTGCGGACCACTTGGTCGAACGCTTCGAAGGACGGGAGCTGGTCGAGGACGTAGATGCCCTCGGGCGTGACCATGTGCGGCATATCCGGCGGAAGGGGCGCGGAGCCCTGGGGCGGATGCGGGATCAGCCGGAACCCCATGCCCTCCGGGTTGCCCCCTCGGTTCTGGATGTTGCGGTAGGCCTGCGGAAGGGACTCGCGGAACGCTGGGCGCCGCATGAGGCCCGCAAGTTGGTCGTCGATGACCATAGGCGAACCCTGAGCGTAGGCCTGCCGGTAGGCGGGGTCGGCGGCATCGCTGGCTCGTCGCTGGATGTTCTCGGTCTCGACGATCGGATCGACCGCCGGTCCCATTTCGTCCGTGACGTGGCCCCGGATGCGAGACCCCTGCCCCGCTTGGCGGGACTGAAGGAGCTGGCGGGCTCGGGTGGTCGACGGACCGCGCCCCTGGAGTGCCCAGGCGGTAACGCGGCGGAGCCCTTCCGACGTATCGGCGGGGACCGCGGGAACCCCAAGGCCCTGCCGGCGAGCGACTTCAGCGCCGACGTTGGCCGGCGAGGCGGGGACGCTGCCCGTGCCCATGCCCGTTGCGATCGTGCTGTTGGTCATCTCGTCGCCGAGGATGCGCTCGGCCTGGGCGTATGCCGCGTCCTGGGGCTGTTCCAGGCCGCGCCCGGTGAGCCGGCGGGGTATGTTGGTGGCGAAGCGTGCCGCCGCATCGACTCCGGGGATGTTCCGGCGAGCTGCGGAGGCAACGGCGCCTGCCCCGTGCATGAGAGGAGCGCCAGCGGCGCCAAGCCCCACGCCAGCGGCGAGGCCGAGACCAGCGTTTGCCAGTCGACCGTCGCCGCTATCGTTGAGGGCGCCCGAAGCGGCTCCGTAGAGGCCGCCCGTGATCGCTCCGTTCGCCACGCCAGCGGCCATGCGGCCACCGCGTACGGCGTTGACGCCAGGGAGGGCGAATGATGCCGCGGTGCCCGCCCAGCCGGCCCCTGAGGCGATGCCGGGGCTGTCCTGCTCCAGTTGCTCCTGGTCGGCGTCGTGGGCCTCCTGCTCGGCCTGGAAGGCGTCTGCGGGGTGCCACTCGGTCCGGCCCAGGCCGGCGGCGATGGTGTTACCTATCGCGCCGCCGACGCCTGCCATTGTGCGGCCTGCGTTGGGGATCAGGCCGTCCAGGACCTCGCCTGCGGTGGCACTGACGTTCTGCATCGCGGTGTTCGGGCCCCGCTTGACGCTCGGGGGTGGCGTGGGAAGGCCCGTGCCATTGGACGCATTGAGGTCTGCCGGCGGCGTGTCGCCCTGGACGAAGGACTCGATCCGTTCGACGATCTGCGCCTCGTTGGCATCGTCCGGGGTCGTGACCTCGTACATGTAGCCGTCAGGTCCGCGGACCTCATACGTTTTTGACATTATTTCTTCCTGGTGATCGTCCAGCCTGAGGAGGACGCGGGAGCCCGCGGAGGGGCCTTGGGGAGCTGCCGGCGCTGGCCGTAGACGTGCTGCCCCTGGAGGCCCTTGATCTGCTCGGGTGAATATCCGGCGAGGCCGCCGTAGTTGGTGACGAAGCCGCGGAGAACGCTGTCCAGGGTTGCGAAGCGCTCCTTATTGGAGGCGTCGAAGGACCAGCGGTTCGGGAGGGCGTCGGTGATGAGCTTCAGCTCTCGATCCGAGTCCGAGCCTGAGCCCGAGACGCGGAACGCCTGCCGGGCCAGAAGCGGGATCGCCGCAACGGCGCCGTCAAACTCCTGGTTCTCCCGCCGGAACGGGTTGAACTCCGCCGCGCCCTGAAGGCCCGTCTTGGACATGTTCTTATCGTAGAGGTGGCGGACCTTGTTGAGCTGCTGGAGCATAGCGCGGGATGCGCCGACCTTGGTGTAGGCCGCCTGGGCCGCTGAGCCGGTCGGGGGTTTGACCGGGGTGTCCAGGTCGAGCGGGGCGCCGGTCGGGGGAGCCTTGGGGAGCCCGGAGGCCTTGCCCATGTCCCGTACGCCCTTGACGCCCAAGAGGGCTTTCACCTCGCGGGGGTCGGCTACGTCTTCCCAGCCGTCGTTGTCGTTGTCGATCATCGTTTCAGTCGCTTCTGCATGACCCCGTTGGGGCCGATGCGGTAATCGTATCGGGGGTCGAGACCGCCGGACTTGGAGCCGCCCTTGCCGCCACCGCCGGACCCTTTGGTCTTGGAGATGGCGATGCGCTGCTGGCCCTGAGCGAGCCGGGCGTTGCCTTGGGCCGTCGTGGCCGCGGCGCGGTCGCGGTAGATGCCGGTCCGTTCCTGCCGGTCCTGCTGGATGTCCTTGCGGTAGTCCTGGAGGTTGTCGGCGTTCTGGTCGGCACGCTGGCGGGTCATCGACTGGGAGACCGTCATGCCCATCCCCGCCGCCATTGCGACGTATCGGGGATCGAAGGTGTCCGGCATGGTCTCGGGGTCGACGCCGTACTGCGCCGGGTTGGCCCGGATCGCCGCATAGGCCTCGGGCTGCTGCTCGGGGGGGAGCTGCGAAAGGGCGAACATCGCGCGGCCATTGAGGTCGGCGGTGTCCTTGCCCTTCTTGCGCTTGCGCTCCGCGTACTCCTTGAACTCAGGGACGGCGCGGACGGTGCGTTGCCCGGTGGTTGGGTCGGTGGTGATGTCGAACGTGTTGTCCGGCCCGCCGAACTCGTGGGTCTTGCGGCTGGCGGCCTGGAGCTGGTCGTCGAGCGCGAAGACGTTGCGCCCAGCGGCGCCCACGCCATCGGCGAAGGAGCGGCCAGACAGGAGGCCGGAGCCGATTGCCAGGAGCGTCTTGTGGCGGTTGCCGGGGTCCCAGAGACCCGCCCGAGCGCTCGGGGGCGCCGCGGGGAGTCCGGGTGCCTGTTGAGCGAAGGACTGGGCCGGCGGGACGCTCGGGAGCCCCGCGGCGAGGCCGCCAGGGATGAGGAGCGGGTTCATGGGTTATCCGTGTGTTATTTGAAGGGTTTCCAGCCGAGACCCCCGGCGATGCCGAGGCCGGTGGACGCGATGCCGGCGAGCCCCGTGAGGAGGCCTTGGCTCTGCTGCTGGGTCTGGGTGCCCGTCGAGGTGCCCGAGGACCCCCAGGAGTTGTTCCCGATGATGCCGTAGTATTTGGACAGGAGGTCGGTGCCCCGATTGTCCTCGCCCTGCCACTTGGCATAGTCGGCATCGAGCTGGCCTTGCCGGTCGCCCTGCATGGACTGGTCGGCGCCGGCCATCGCCCCGAAAGCGCCATAGGCGGCCTGGGTGCCCGCGCCGAGGGCGGAGATGCCCTGCCCGGCGAGACTGCCGTAGCCGTTCGCCGCGGTGCTGAGGGCCCCGAGGGTCTGGGCGCGGTCGCCCTGGGCGAGGTTGAGCCCTTGGCTGTAGGCTTGGCCGCGCATGGTCGCCGATATGTCGGCCACACGATCCTGAGCGCCGCGGGTGGCGATGCCTGCGGCCACGCCGGCCCGGCTGGAGTTGATCCCGCCGCCTGCGGAGGCCTGCCGGTCAATGCCAGGAAGCGTCTGCTCGTTGAGGTTGCGGACCACGTCGCGGCTGTTCGCGTCGATCTGGGCGTCGAGATGCGGGTTGTTCGCATAGGCCGTCGCGGCGCTGATGTTCGCCGCGGTCGCGTCGGTCCCGGCGAGTGCCGAGAACTGGTCGAGGGCCGCGGTGGCCTTCCCGGCGTTGCCGGCGAGACTGGACCCGAGCGAGGAAAGCTGGCCGGCGGACTGGAGCCCGGTCGACCCGGCGTAGCCCTTGAGGCCTTCCAGGGTCGCCTTCGCGTCGTCGTTCATGCCAGCGTACGTGTTCCCCTGGTAAAACGGGGTGCCGGCCTTGTTGTTGTAGATGCCCTGAGCGGCGTTGAAGGCCGTGTCGAGGTAGGGTTGCTGAAACTTGGAGGGGCCAGAGTCCGTCGTCTGCGTAGACGTGCTGGTGGTCTTGCCGCCGAAGAGGTCGCCCATGATGTCCTTTAGGTGTGGTGGATTTCCATGAGCTTGCCGGCGTGGTCGATGAAGGACCCGGCGCGGCGGAAGCCGAACATGGAGAGAAACTTGGAGTGTTTGCGGTCGCCCGGCTGATGCAGGGCGTGAATGGGTCCGCCGTGGAGCGCTTTGAGCGTCGTCCAGTCGGCTAGAAGGTCGCGCTTGGTGCGCGGGGTCCAGCGACCGTGAATGTCGCAATGGATGAAGGTGTGGTGCGGGGTCGCCTGCTCCAGGTACAGCGTGTACACGGGGCGGCGCACTACCGGCACCTTGAGCTGGTGATCGGCATGATCCGGGACGATCATCGGTGTCTCCCGGAGTTGATCTTGAGGTTTAGCCGAAGGCCGCGATGGTAGCGAAACTGCCTTCTTTCCAGGCGGAGGTGTTCCCCATGAAGATCATGGGCATAACCCAGTCGCCCGCGGAGACCTTGAGGAGCCCGGTCGAGTGCTGGAGGTAATCCTTCGTACTCATAAAGCCGCGGATGTCCGAGACGACTCCGCCAATGCTTACGCGGAAGAAACCGGCCATGTTGTTCGTCCAAACTTGGCCGATATGTTCGAAGCCCTCGACGTACGTGACGCCCTCCGGGATGTCGAAACGCTGCGCTGCCGCGTTCCAGAAGCCCGAGGTGTCGAATACGACGATCCCGTCCGTGGCGGTCATTAAGGGGAACGCCGTATCGGGGCTGAGGATGGACGAATTGGCGTTCTTGACGACCTTGGCGCCGCGGAAAGCTCCGCCGCCACCGCCGCCCGTACCGGGCTCGCCCTGGGGGCCTGCGGGGCCGGGTTCCCCCTGGTCGCCCTTGTCGCCCTTTTCGCCCGGAGGTCCGGGCTCGGGCGCCGCGGCCATCTCGGCCCATGCGGACGCTGCGTGGTTCCACCGGAAGACTTGGCCGGTGTCGTCGGCGGAGTAGAAGGCCAGGCACCCCGGAGCGACGCCGGGGTTCGCAGGGCGGGAGTCGATCGGGCCGGCGCCGAGATAGTCTGAGATTAGGCCGGTCACGGCGATACCTTGTCGAAAATTAGACGGCCATCTGCCGTGTGGAGGAGGATAGGAGGCGACTGGCCGTTCGCGATCGGGACGAGATAGTCGGAGCTGCCCCCGTCGCCGGGGTCGCCTTTGGGGCCGGTTGCCCCTGGGGCCCCGTCGATCCCGTCGCGACCCGGAGGTCCTGGGGGTCCAGCGGGGCCTGGAACGGTACTCGCCGCGCCGGGCGCCCCGTTCTCGCCGTCACGTCCGGCTTCGCCGTCCGTTCCGTCTCGACCGGGAGGGCCTGGGGGTCCTGGGGGTCCGTCCCCGCCGGGGCCGGCTGCGGCGATAGCCGTTGCAGCGACCTTCAGGGCCTCGACGATGCCGGTTGTGGCTTGGTCGATCCGCTGAAGCTCGCCGTCCATGAAGGCCGGGAAGCTCGTCGCCGACGCGGGCCGGACCCGCCTCTTGTAGGGGGCCAGTCGGGCCAGCCGGGCCAGAAGGTCGGACATTAGCGCCTCCCTCGGATCACAAGCTGGACATCGAAGCCGGACAGGCGGAAGTCGCCGGTCCCGCGGAGGCCGAAGCGATACGCGAGGTATTTCCCGGACTCGTTGATGTCGATTTTGGACTCAGTCCGTGGGTCGAAGCTCGTCTCGTCGGACCACACGGGCTCCTGGTTCACGAGGTCGTTGGCCCCGAATTGCCAGTAGGAGTCCTCAGGGCGCTCGACGCTGATTTGCGGCCAGATGGCTTGCAGATGCGTGTATTGCGTCAGGTTCTTCCCGATGATGTCGAGGTCGAGGCCCGTCCGTTCCACGAAGGCCGGCTTGATGGCCTCGGGCTCGATCGGGTACGGCAAGGTGCCGTCCAGAAGGTCGAGGCCGTAGAGCCTGGAGGCCGTCAAACCCTGCCCAGGAGCCTCACGAGACACGAAGAGCGCGTGCTGCGACTCGTCGCCCTCGGAGGTCAGGAAAAGGCCCTCAGCGGCGTCCCAGGAAACCTCCTGGTCGCTCTCCCAGGACTTGCCGGAGATGAGCGCGGACCGACATGCGCCGGTCACGTTGGGGAGGTCGTAGAACGTCCAAGTCGAGTTGCCGTAATTGTAGACGGCGGCCCGGTTGCACCCGGTCTGGGGGTTCACGAAGCCGACCAGTCGATCGGCGGACGGATAGCAGAAGCGGACCTCGCCCATGCGGGCGTCGTGGGTGACGAAGCATAGGTGCGCCTTGGCCGTGTCGAGCGCGTCGAAGACGAACTCCTTGACCTGGGAGCTGGCGATGGACCGCGGGGCGATCCCGTCGTGGACGTAAATGTCGGCCTTATCGAAGACGAAGTGCTGGCCGGCGACCTGGACCACGCAATTCGGGGCGATCACGCCGCTCTCGTCGAACAGCTTGGTCCACTGGTAGATTTGGTCCGTGCCGGTGTAGTCCATCGACCACACGCTGTTGGTGCAGTAGATGATGAAGCTGTTCCGAAGGGCCAGCCCGTCGATGATTGAGTGCTGCATCTCGTTGACGATGTTCTCGCCTGCCGAGTTTGTGGTGCTATCGGTTTCCCAGGACGGCGGCGGCGCCCCGAACCCCGTGAGGTCGGACCATTTCACCATTGTCGGGAAGTAGCGCCCGCCCTTGGTCACGCCCAGGCCGATGAGCTGGTCCTTGTAGGCGCGAAGCACGCGGAACCGAACGTCATCCGGGAACGCCGGGATCGTCAGGTACGTGCTGTCCCCTGGGGACTTGTAGAGCGGAGCGTGGCTCTCGCGGTTGATGTAGGAGACGCCGCCCAGGAAGGACGACGTGATCGAGGTGATGTCTGCGGAGCCGGTGTGCCCCTCGGGCGTCACGTCCTCAAACGAGGTGCCGTTGAGCCGGAGGAGCTTGCCGTAATCCGCCGAGACGATCACGACCTCGTCGTAACCGCCCGAGGACGGCGGGATCGCAATCGCGTGGCCGGGCTCGATGTCGAGGGTCGCGATGGTGCGAAAGACTGGGCCGCGGGAGACGCGACCGTTGCGGAACCGGACGTTGACGCCCGCCGTGAAGACCGCGGGGTCCTCAATGTCAGCGGGGTGCGTGTCGGTCACAATCCCGGCTGCGCCGAGACGCCGCACTGGGAGAGTGGACATGCTTAAATCTTGATGATGAAGTGAAGAGCCACGGAGGCTTGGCGGGTGTCGATCGTGACCTTGTGAGCGTGAGCCCCATTGGTCGCGATGGTCCCGGTGTGGGTGTGAGCGCCGCCCTCGGTCGTGGTGACGTTGTGGCTATGCGCTAGGCCGCCGCCGATCTTTTCGGTGACGCCCTGGAGGGTGACGGTGCCGTGGCTGGACGACGACGGGTCCTCATTGGTCCCCGGCGCCTGCTTCGTCCCGTAGGAGAAGAAGTTGCCGTTGTCGTTGTTGATGCCGTTGCCGTGGTCGTGGCTGGGCATCTCCGCGATCGTCAGGGCGTGCCCTTCGGCGGACCCGGTGTGCGTGTGGGCCCCGCCGGTCGCGATCGTAGCGGTATGGGTGTGGTCGCCCGCGGACTCGGTCGTCACGGTGACGCTATCGGCCCCGAAGGTTGACAGGAGGTCAACGCTATCGGCCTTGCCGACTGGCACGCGGCCCCGAAGGTCCGGCGTAGTCAGGTTGCCCGAGCCGTCCGACTTGGGGACGATCTGTCCGTTACAGATGGCCCAGCCTGCGGGTGCGGCGGCGCCACTGAAGAGCGTGATGGTTCCGACCGGGACCAGAGAGGCCGCGATCGAATTGATGAATGTGTGCGTGACGGTGGACGCCAGCGGACCCGCGATGCCTGGGAACGTCGCCTTGAGGGCTGCCTTGAGCATACGGATATGGTCGTCACCTTCCTTCAGGCGATCGGCGCCGGACGGATTGCTCGGGTTGAGCTGGTGGATGAACTGAGCGGACTCAAGTGACATGGGGAAACCTTCGGCTGGACCGAAAGACCGGACGCCAATTCAATGATGGATAAATGGAAGGCCCTCATCGAACGGAGGGCACCTAAAGAAACTGAAGACCTAAAAGCACCTAAGGTGTCTTATAGGAGCATAACACTTATTCTAACACTTAGGGACCTATAGGACCCTAAGGGACCTCAAGCCCCTAAATCCCCATGCTGGATGTTCTGGGATTGCAGACGGTTGTACACATGGTCGCACTAATACAGGAATGGCCGAAAACCGTGGGTTTCAGGGGTGCCCATCCGCCTCCCGAGGGACCCTAGGAACCCCATTGCAGAATAATGTATCGGCAATCAGAAAGGGTCCGTTCTGTCACCTAAAGGGGACCCGAAGTGACCGCATGGGACCCAATGGGACCCAAGAAATAATCGGGTGACTGGGGGTTCGACCGGATCGGTCTGAGCCTGGGAGCGGGACCCGAATAAACGGCATGGGACCCGCGGAAAACCTGGGGAAACGGCGGGTGTACACAGGGTCGGACTGGCCGTGTGGCCGCGCGAGCGAAGCCGTCGATTTCGAACCCGATTGACCAGCGATCGAGCGGGCTCCCGCCCCCGCCCCCCAGGGGACCCGTAATCGAAATCCCCACCACTCCGTCCCCCACCCCCCAAGAAACGGCGGAGTTCTGCGGGTTTCAGGTAGGTGCTCAAGCCGATGCGTCCCCCACCGCTACCCTTGGACCTGGGTGACATTGCGCCTTGATCGGTCGACCCGTGCCCCTGCCGCCGCCAGACATTAGGCCGAGTGTGTTGCCCCCATGGCACACCCCGGACATTCGCGAGACGGCGTGGGACCGACGACCCTGCCGTACCCTGCCGCGCTGCCCGACCGTCCGATTGTGGTGGGTAGCGGACGCTCTTCCGACATGCGCCTCGAACGGATCAATGCACCACGGGCCTACCGACCGAGCCTCGCTCGGACCATGTGAAAGCCTAGCAGTCCTACTGAAACTAGGACACCGACGATAATCGAATATACAAGCGGCGCAGTGGCTTGGCGAAAGTTCGAGGCGAACATCCAGCCCCAGAAAGCCAGCCCGGCGATAAGCCATAAAAGAGCGCTTCGCTTCATCGTTCGCCCAACTTAGCCACCTACAGTGCTCCTGCCAATCGCCGGGATCATGTCAGCTATTGGGCGACAGCGGAAAGGCGGCTTATAGGGTCCGCTTTGCCGATCGCGAACGTCGCTACGTGGTGGTGAACGGACAGACTGCTTTTGGCCGTGAAGGCTACTAAGCGGACGGTCGCCTGTTAGTGCGACCAACCAAGATCAACCCGACCGGCGTAACATAGAACCACGCGGTGACGACCGCCCAGACGGCAAAGCCTTCGGACGTGCTCTCGGAGCTAAACGACGGCCAGAGGGGGATTTCCCACATGAAGAGACTTAGGGTCGCGATCGGGAGAGCTGTCGCAAGCCAGAACGCAAAGACCAGCCAGAACAGAAGTCTTTTGGCGGTGCAATGCTTGCCGATCATGCGCGAAGGATGTCGGCTTTTGTGTCGGCTGTCCAGATCGCGGAACGCCCGATTTTGGGCGCTTTCGGTCATTCGGCGCGATCGGCGTCGGAATGGCTGAATGTGGTGGGGAGCGAACGTTCGTTAGAACAGGCCTGACTGTCCGGTCGCAAGCTTCTCCACGGCGTTTCCGACCACGATGAACACACCGATCCCGGCTCCGCACCACGCCGCCAACCGCTTGTTTCGCCTGTAAACCAGCACCAGCAGCAGCGGCACACCGAACAGGACAACGATGGCCACGGCCATGTCAGCCAGCGAAGTTGGCATCCATTTTCCCTTCGTAGCTAACCCTGCCAACTCGAGCGAATGTCTGCAATTGGGCGAAAGCGGTCATTCGGTCTCCCACAGCCTCTCTTGGTGTACTACTTGACCAATACGGCCCTGGTGACGTTCGGCCCCCTGCGGTTACTGGTCGTCGGCCTCATCGGGCGGACCGTCTTCAGCGTGCCTAGCCGTCACCTCTAGGTCCTTGGCGAGCTGGTCGAGGGCACGATAGGCACCCAGCCGCTCCATGCCGTCTCTCTCGTCCCCCGTGACCCTGGGGTGACGTTGGGCGCTCTCAGCTCGCAGACGGGCCAGCTTTGCGGCGGCTCGCAAGGTCTCGGGGTCGAGCATGGGCTCAGTCGTCGACCGACATCTCAGGCGGGACAGACTGCGGCGACCATAGGCCCGTGCCGCGCCCCTCAGGCGGCGCTGCGGTCACGACCACGCCATCCATCGACCCGACGTAGACCCGCACGCCCTGTTGGTCGGCGAGGACGACCATAGACGCCGACGTGCCTGCATCCTCGACCGTCACGGCCTGGACCAGGCCAGGGAGGCGGACCTGGACGATCATACCTCGATCTATCTCCATGCGGATGATGGAGACCAGCGTGTCCTGCCAGCCGCCCCAGGGGGCCTCTGGGTGCCGATAACCGCGGTCGTCTTCGTCGTCTAACGTAGCCATGCCGTCACCTTAGGCCCTGCCGGCGACCTGGGCCAGCCTGCGGACAACGCCCGATCTTAAGACCGGACGGCGGCGTCACTGCCAAGCATCTCGACCACGGGACGAGGGGCGGAATGTCTGGACCGGGAAAGTTAGCGGCCTGTCCACTTTTGGCCAATCCATGCACATTGCAGAAGTGCGCAATGGCGCTAAGTTCAACTAGTGCACAAGCGAGACTTCGACATCGACGGGTGGCGCCTTGACGACGGAGAGGCGCCACACCAAAGTACACGACACCAGAGTAAAGTTTGGTTACCAGGCTTTATCGCGGATCATAGTTCGGCAATTAAGTGAGGTGCTAAGTATGGATCTTATGATAAACGGCCAAGACGCAGTAGTTAGTGGTTCAGTTTTGATACCCTCTGGGGTAAATGGCGCTATTAAACTTCCTGGTGGAATACTTGAATTAAAGTTTCTAACCGTTGGCGATCCTGGATATAAGTGGGACCACTGGACCCTGACGATTACTTCACCAGAAAACCCGCTTGGGATCGGAATCGAAGTACCGTTATCAACGGGTTTGGTGCAACGCCCAATGGCCTTATCGATGACCATACACACTATTGGCCAAGGATCAAAGGTCCAGCGAATAGTGCACTACACAGGTTATCTTCAAAATAAAGCTTAACTGCTGGGATTAGCTAATGCCGGAAATCATATCAACTGGCCCTATACAAGCTTCTACTCAGGGAATTGTGGTTTTACCAGATACACTTCGGGCTGTTTTGCACGAACGGCGCGGCAATAACGATGGATCAGTAGCCCTCGCATCGGTTGGTATTGCTATAACTATCTGGATCACGTTTGCCACCGCTAGATTTAGCAATCCTACTGTGAGCGGGGCTTTTCTATTCGGAGGAATTGCATTTTCGGTCGCTACAATAGCCTTCTTCATTAGGTTCGTAGCCGGTCGAAGCTATAGTTCGGTCGATAATATTGTTAAAGAGGTAGAAAGTCGATCAGCAATTAGAAGTACTACAATTTCTCAAAAGTAGTGGTTATTTCAAATAAATAATACGCTTGCGCCTTCTGGACATTTAGTGAAAAGCAGATTGACCCACCTCTGCCATTATGCAAGCCGTCGTCTGCCACTTCAATTAACTCATTCGCATCGTTCCTATCCCACACGTTTGTCTAGCGCTTGAGAACAGGTGGCGGAACGCACCTTGCCCGCTCGGCAAACTCGCGCCCCTGGCGCTCCCATCGTCAACATGGCGGCCTTAATTGGGCGCCGACTGTTAAAACAGCGCCATTCTAACATGCGAATAACCAATCTCGGATCGCACGCTCTATTATCTCGCAACCCTCGAACGCCACGGCACGCCACGCGCGGTATTACGCTAGTTATAGCCGGCCGCCCGATGCGACGAAACGAATATAGGGTGCTTTTTTCTCATTTCGCTTTGCGTTTCTTAGTGAGAAAATAGTCATTAGCCCAAGAAAAGCGTTGATTTAGTGATATCGAAGACGATCCCACCGAGGTCATGCGAACGCGTAAAAGCGATCCACGAAGCCCTCGGCCTCACCCAGGTCGCGGTGGGTGAATGGCTCCGTCTTAGCTCCAACGGCAAATACGCCGTTTCGCGTTGGGATCTAGGCCGAACCGATTGCCCTGGGCCCGTCTCGGTAGCGCTTGAAGCGTTCGAAGCGGGATGGCGTCCGGGTCAGTTATCGTGGCCCCTGCCCGGTGACCCCGATGCGATCCGCGTGATGGAGGAGCTAGAAAAAGCTGTCCTACAGGCACAGGAACATGTCAGGAACATCCGGCGCACTCAAGGGGTTTGAGTAAGCGTTAAGGAGCCGGAGATAATGCAGGACGACAAAGGGGCGGGGAACATCGCCCAGGTACAACACCAACTCCGGGTCGAACTGTCAGAGGGGTATGCCGAGTGCATGGGAGATGGCCTGTTCATCGTCTTCCACACCCAGGACGGCGAGACCCAGTCGGTTGTGCTGAGTCGCAACGACTTGGCGGCAATGCTGGACAGGTAAGCCGCCTAGAGCATTAAGGAGAACCTGAGGGGTCGCGCGGTACACCGCCGGCCCCTTTTTGATATCGTAGCACACCATACGAGGGATACCGATGAACACCATAGCGGCCCTTCTGCTGGCTTTCCTGGCCCTACTATCTCGCGTGCCGACTATTACCTTGGATTTAGGAAGCCTCGCGGATTGGGTGTCAGGGCTAGGATCGCTTGCGGCTGTCGCGGTCGCTCTAAATGGCTTCAGAATTGTCGAAGGCCACCGGGCATCTGACCGGGCTAATTTGGAGGCCGCTCGCGCAGAGGCCGCAACTGCCGCTGACAAAGCGGTAGCTTACGAACTAGCCGCCGCCATAGGTAACATGTCAAATAATCTGATCGTGCTCCGCAATCATGTTCGTAACGAAAGCCGAACCGTAGAGGTAGCATTAGGTGGAGTGGTTCGGGCGAGATACCAAACACTGACTCCACTGGTAGGCTTGAGCGAAGAGGGCAACATTTCGTTGCCAACCGGAACCACGGAACTACTGATAAAAGCCGATGCAGCACCATTTTGGAATGATGTAATGCTTCTTTCAAACTCTAACCGGGCAATAACTTCAATAATGAAGCAGTATAATATGCTTCATGAGGCATACATCCTTACTCTGCCGCCCCCAACAAGTTTTGTCGGTGCCATGGGCCACATCACTGGCGAACCGGATGAGCTTCGTAAGGTTGAGGCGCACATGGTTCGTCTGCACTCTGTAGTAATTTCGCTAGCGGACCAGATTGTAAGAACCGACGAGCTACAAAGAAGCGTTGCGGAGCAAATGGGTCCGATAATGACACGCTACTTCAAGGGCCGTTTCTTACACTTCCGCGAGGAAGAACCCAACACCCCCCCACGAAAAGAAAACCCCCAGCCTCCCGAAGGAGACTGAGGGTGTCTGTTAGGCGACTGGGGCCCAGTAGCGGCGGATCGAGGCGACCGTGCCACGCGACTCGCGACGGACGGCGTCGAAGCCCTCGACCACGAACATGACAGCCGTGAGGAACGGCAGAGCGGCGACAGCGAGGACCACTTGGGCACGGCGGCCCAGGGTCCGGCGCGACGGCAGGACCGAGCGGATGCGGCCCGGCAGATGCTTGGCGCGGTAGATCGTGCGGAGGATGCCCTTCACGACCTCCTGGAAGGCGTCGTCGAGCGCGTCGAGGAACGAATAGTCCTTCAGGCCCTCGTCGACCCAGCGCTCGGCCAGGAGAACGACAGCGGCGACCGTCACGGTCAGGGCGAACAGGCCGACCAGCGTTGCCGCGGATGCGACGACGAACAGCACGGGGCCCAGGGCGATCAGGCAGGCAGCAGCGGCCAGGGCGACGAGGCCCGTGCGATAGAGAAACTTCACGTTATGACTTCTTTTGAAATTGAATTGATGAGGCGGCGGGTCAAATATTCGAGCCGGCCCACCTCGGGGTGTTTGTGAACCCACTGGCCCGTGTGGGCCGCGAAGGTCTTGCGGAAAAAGGAGTCTAGCCGGCGGTTCTCCGTCGAGACCTTCGGGTCGATGAGCTTGCACTCTTCGTCAAACCGATGGTCACTGACGAGGGACACGTCGAGGACTTCGTAGGCGTAGGCCCAGACGGCGACCCGGATGCGGCGGCGCCTCTCGACTTCCACCGGGGTCCCCCAGGTCACGCGAGCTTGGGGGCCGGCAGCGGCAGGGAGACCAGAAGGCCCTCCAGGGCGTCGAGGGTCCGGCGGACGATCCCCGTCTTCTGGCGGTCGTCGACCAGTTGCCCGGTGGCCTGGGCGTCCAGGAGGAGCGTGCAGGACGCGATAGCGCTGGCGAGGTGCGACACGCCCGTCTCGGCGTCATTGTCCTCCCCGTCGAACCAGAGGGCCAGGTGTCGCTCCAGGGCATCCTGATAGGTCGACGCGGCGATCGGGGTCTCGCGGTAGTTGAACGCGCCGTATTTGGCAGCGCCGACCGACATGACCCGACCGACCTGGAGGGCGACCCAGCGCGGCATGACGGACCACGACGCGGGCTTCTTGGCGCCGGCCAGCTCCTTCGGGTTGACGGCCTGGGCCGGTAGCAAGGCCGGGGGCGTCAGGGGCGAACCGCTAAGGGCCTGGACGGGGGCCTGGATGCGACGCTGCGTCACCGCAAAGCGGCCCAGAGCGTCGGAACGGACCTGAGGGTCCCAGAGGGCCACGTCGGGGCCGTTATGCGCCCCAGGAAGCTCCAGGGACGCGCGGTTCATTTCAGATGGGGAAGGCATTGGGGGGCTTTCGGATTATCCCAGGTAGCGGGCTAGGATCGGCATGAGGGAGGCGGCCATGTCCTCGTTGATGATGACGTGATGGAGGTTCCCCTCCTCGTCGGCCTGGGCGAGGCTCAAGACCCCGTCGCCCATGTTCGTGACCGTCAGCGGGTCGAACATCGGGACCGAGATGAGGTCGACGCCGTTGCACTTGTTCAATTCGGGCATGGTGATCCTTCGGATTAGGCGCGGAGGGCGGTGGTGTTTTCCAGCTCGATGTCGAACTGGGATAAGAAGGACTCGTGACGCTCGACGAGGAAAGCCAAGCAAGCGACGACTTCTTCAGAGGGGATCGACAGACTAACCGGCCCGTCCTTGGTGCCGACCGTAATGGTTCCGGCTCCAGCTTGCGCCGCCACAAGGCCCCGCAAGTTGACGATACGATTTGCCACAGTGCCAATGGCACGGGCTTCCTGTTCGGTGAGGCGCGCTTTTTGCGCCGCCACCGTTGGCGAGAGGTGCATGTCCATGAGGTCTCGTGTTCTTCCTGTTCAATTAAAATAGCGGAACTGGAGTGCCGCGCCATGCACTTATTTCGATCACGGCTCGGGACAGATCGAAATAAGTGCATATGTGGTGTTTTAAGCGGCCTTTTGGCACCAGATAGGGGATGGCGCCTTTGGCGTAGCTGGAACCCGCTTGAGGAAGATCCCGATCGTGTCCTATCCGAACTCGGGGGTCCAAAGGATCGGAGCGCGGGCCTTGCTGTCCCAGTCACCGAAACGAAGGATGCGGGCGAGCTGGGCGTTGAGGAGCGCGAGGTCTTCGGGGGTGTCGACCTGGGCGTCCGTGAGGGCCTGGGGCTTTTTCGCGCATCCCTTTCGGTAGGCGTCGAGGATGTTCTCCCAGGGATCGCCGGGGCGGTCGAGGATGGCGTCCGCGGACTTCGGACCGACGCCGGGACAACCCTTATAGCCGTCCGTCGAGTCACCCATGAGGGTCTGGTAGCGCCAGAAGCGATCCGCGCTTTCCTCGGTCGTCTCGACGAGGCCCCCTTGCCGCCAGATTTCGACGTTCGGGAGGGTCTGCATGTCCTTGTCCTCGGACACGATGATCCGGCGGGTCGGGCTCGGGCGGGTCGCCAGGATGCCGATATAATCGTCGCCCTCCAGGCAGTCTTCGGAGACGACGCGGAACGTGCCCTCCTCGCGCAGCTCGCGGACGATCTCCCAGTAGGAGATGGGCTTGCGGCTGGAAGCGCGATTGGCCTTGTAGAGCGGCCAGACATCGTAGCGGAAGTTTTTGGACCCCGAGAACACGAGGACAGCCTCGGTCGCGAAGAGTTTCGTCATGTAGCCCTCGACGGACTTCAGGAACGTCTCCTTGGCCGACCGGCGGCAACAGTGCAGAATGTCGACGACATCGCCGGCTTCATTCTCGAAACTCGAAACGTGTTCATGCGTGGACGTATCGCGGAACAGGACATAGTCCGCGTCAATTAGGAGCTGGGTGGTCATGCGGGTCCTATCGGCGCCCGCGAACCCCTTGGGTCGGCGGAGCGGGCTGGATGAATGGCTGGGGATGTTCGGGGTGATCGAACGGGATCAGGAGGAGGCCCAGGGCAACGCGGGCCAGGACGTAGAGGCGGAGGCCGGCGGTCATGCGTATTCGACCTCGACCCGGCCCGTGAGCTGGGCCAGCGGGTAGACGAAGCGCTTGAACGTCCCGTCCTCGTGGACCTGGAGAACCCAGGCGCAGGCGTCGTCGATCGTGAAGTCCAGGCGGGTGACGGTCTTGCCACACGGGCCGGGCCCGAGGGTGAACTCGGCGCGATCCCGGCGGAGATGGCCCTCGTGGACCCAGTCAGCGGGCACGAGGATGCGGGTGATGTTCATGGGCGCCCGTCCGGGAACTCCCAGCGGTCGCACTCGACGCCCTCGGGTACGAAGACGGGCGTGTAGATCGTCTTGGTCGTTCCGTTGGGGCCCGGCACGAAGGTCGGCTGGACGTAGGAGTAGGCCGGGGTGACGTGGGAGGCGAGGCAAGCCCCGCGGTCCTTGAAGAGGTCGCAAGCCAGGGCGATGAGGCCCGCGATGAACCCGAGGGCCAGCAGGCCGCACGCGGCGGCGATGAGGGGTTCGCGAAGAGTCCTCAACGCTTGCGCTCCACTACCTCGGTCGTGATCCGGGCGATCTCGGCCCAGCCCTTCCCGTCTTCACGCTGGGCAGCGGCGAAGGCACGGGCGGACACGGTGGGGTCTTCCCCCTCCAGGCGGTCGAATTGCTTGCGTCCGCCTTGGTAGCGGACCTGGAACTGGACGGTCGGGCCGCCCCGTTTATTCAGGATCAATGGTGCCTCCGGGGCATGGGGTTTCGTTGGCGGCGCGGAGTCGGTCGCGCTCGGCGATGCGGACACGACGGTCGGCCATCGAAAGGCGGGCGAGCGTGTAAACGTCGTCCTCGTCCTCGATCAGGTCGCCGGGATAGGCAGGCATTGGGACCCGCTCGATCACACAGGCGACCGGGATGGCGACCTTGGCGACCACGGGGGGCGGCGGGGCCGGGAGGACCCTGGGGGCTTCAGCCCGTGAGCCACAGGCCGCGAGGGCCAGCGCCGGGGTCCACAAGATGAACCCGCGGAGCCGACAGAGCATGTCAGCGAACATTACGCATCTCCTGGAGGATGAGGGCCCGTGCGGCCTCGCAGCGATCGGCGGGCGCCGGGGTGGGCATTTGGATCAGCTCGTCGGCGCGGGCTTCATGGGCCTTGGCGCCTGCGTCGGCCTTTCGGATGCCGGCGAGGTAGCTGGAGCGATCGGCCTGGGCGGCGCGGTCGAGGGCGTCGATGGAGTCCGACTGAGAGCGGATGATCCCGTCGCGACGCTTCAGGGCCTCCGCACGTTCATTCGCCACGAGGACGACGGTGGCGAACGCCTTGTCCGCCCGGTCCAGGGAACCCTGGAGGGTCGTGACGGTGCCCTTCGACTCCGTGAGCCGGTGGGTCTGGAAGCTGGCGAAGGCCGACGTGGCGAGCGCAGCGGCGCCCAGCCCCCCCGACAGATAGCCGAGGAGCTTCTTGCCTAAGGGCATTTGTTGATCCTTGATTTTATGCGTGCCAAGACGTGGCTGGCGAGTGGCAAAGGCGAATTTTAAAACGCTTGGAAAACAGGTCGTAAATGATCTTACGATGACTTACCGTCGTGCGGGGATAGCAACGACGCCCGCCAATATGTCGCAAGCGAAGAGGTACCGGACGTGACGCTGAAGATTGATAATCAGGCCGCAGACTCTTTAATTTTGCGCATCGCGGATGGCATTAATAGAACTAGTTTTTTCTTTGGCCCCACGGTCAGTGACTTCACATGGGCGACAGATATAACCAAGCCGCTTCCCGGCAGCCTACACGACACTGTCGAGAGCATATGCGGAGATCGCGGCCTTGCCATATTTATGTACGGCCAAGTAATGCACAGGCTACTTCGTTCGGCAGACTATGATGAAACCGACACCGAGGATATTAGTAAGCTGGAAGCCTTCGCCGATCGCATCAAGGTTGCCAGGGATATTGTAGAAGAATTAAAAGCTCTCCCCTACAAGTATCGCCTTGCCGTTCCGCTGCCATCTTCATTTTCTGCTGACTTCCTCGATCTATGCGAAAACTATGATCTTGGCTCCGGGCTATCAATTTGCTCCGGAGCGTATCTTGAAAACCAGTTTCCTATTGAGACCGGAGTTGATTTAATCGATGCGGCAATAGCGTCTGCGGTTGGCAAGCTTGACACACTCCAACCGGACAGTGACACTTTGTATCTGGTTCAAAACAAGTCTGGCTATGTGAGCGGGCAGATGGAATCCCCCATGCTCGCCGAGTTCAAAAGTACTCATCGTCAATTTCTTGGCGCCGCCCTTGCAGTCAAGGCAGTAACCGGCAGCGGCTGGCACTTCGACAAGTCGATTGGTGGTTACGCGATCCATCATCGTAAAGAAGGGTTCGAGCTAGTATCAGCCGAGCAGATGCCGCCCCAACTAATTGAGTTCTATAGTAGGATGCATCGCCCCCGTCCTACAAAACCGGAAACCAAAAAATCGCCATCCACTCCTAGCAACCGAGAAAATAAATTAAGCGCCATAAAATCTGTTTTTTCTAATAACGAACATAGCCGAGGCCTATCAATTGCAACCATATGGTACCTTCGGTCCGTTCTTTCTCAGGATACCCTTGATGGCCTGTTAGAATCGACTATTGCGCTTGAAGCCCTTTTGGGAGGCGCAAATTCCGAGGGCACAAAATTATCAAGCTTACTTGGAAGCCGATGCGCTTACTTGATAGGCAGATCTGTTAAAGATCGTAATGACATTCTGAAGAAGTTTACCGAAATATATAAGCTGCGATCTCAAATCGTTCACGAAGGTCATCATAGTTTTACCAAAATTGAGCGATCACTATTAACGTATTCTAGAGAAATGTGTAGGCGGGCGATAGTTGCTGAGATGCGATTACCTGTTGGAGCTTGACTGGACTACTCGGGTTCAGTCTTTCGGGTGATCCAGACGCCAACGCCGCCGGAAGTGAGGATGAGCCCCATTCCAGTGCCAAAGTCTGTCGAGCTGAAGTCTTTCCCCAGGACCATGACGTGCCAGAAGGTCAGCGTAATCTGGGTGAGGGCTGCGAGGCACCAGTAGACACGAGACGGCGCATAGGTCTTGCCGTCCTTGATGGTTAGGAGATGCTTGATGACGCCGCCGAACTTCTGGGACCCCCGGATAAGGGCCCGTTGGAAGCGGTCGAGCATTAAGCCGCCTGGGCGACCGGCAGGACCAGGTCGATCAGGTCGTTCTCAGCGGCGCACCGGAAGCGCTGGCCATCGACCGTGATGGCCGGACCGCTCTCTTCGGTGTCGACGATCGTGATCCCAGCCGCCGACAGGGCGCCCTCGACCGCACGGACCCACGAGACGACCTCGGCGATCTCGCTGGCCTGCTCCAGGACCTGAGCCTCGGCAGTCACCGCACGCTCGGCGAAGTGGTCCAGGGCGTTCTTGAGGGTCACGCCGACCTGGAGGGCTTCGGTTCCGAACGACTGGGCGACCGCCAGGGCGTTCTTCAAATCCTCCCGCTCGTCCATGAAGGCGTCGATCGCCTGGGCGTGCTGGGCGAGGCGCTTGCCGCGCTTGGTGGCCTGGATGGCGCTCTTGGCGGCCATTTCGCCGTAGTTGTCGCGACCGGCCTTGAGGAAGAACGCGGTCTCCTCGGTCGACGCGAGGATGCGCTTGGTGGTCGCCAGCTCGACGCGGAGTGCCGAGACGGTTTCGAAGACGTTGAGCGAGCGGATGAACGAACGGAAACGGGTCATGTGTTAAGCTCCCAGAGGGGGTTGGTTTCCTGGATTTCCAGGATGGCGAGGCCGTTGGCGGTGATGCGCCAGACGCGGCCCCAGGTGTGTTGGTCGTGTCGTACAGTCAGGAGACCGCGACAGGAGGAGATTGCGACCTCTTCGGCGTTGCGCCGGGCGAAGTCAGAGCGTGTCAGAAAGGGGCTCTCCCAGGCCCTTTGCAGGACCGGGAGGAGCGAGGTGTTGTCGTACAGGTCCATAGGAACCGCGGGCTCCTAGTGGCACTCGGCCCAGTTAAGGCCGGTCTTCACGTCAACGTCGGTGGGGCAATTCCACGTCGGGAACGGCTCCCCGGCGATGCGTCCGGTAGAGATGAGGGTGGCGGAGATTTCGTCCTCCAGGCCTTCGCGTACGGCGACCTGAAGCTCGTCATGTATCCAGCCGAGGAACACGACATCGGCGTCCTTGTCCCAGTCGCCGTGTACACCCTCAGACAGCTTGTAGCCGGCATCGACGATGGCCTTCTCGGCCTTGACGATCCAGCTCTTGCAGATGAGGGCGCCCGCCGACTGGAGGAGCGTGTTGAGGGCTGCATGTTCCGAACGGATCGGGAGCTTTCGCCCGTCGAGTCCCTTCAGCCAGCCCTTCTTCGCGGCCTTCTTGACGAAGTCGATCAACGCTTCGAGCGCCGGGAACTTCTTGAGGAAGCGGGCCCGGAGCATAGCGCCAGCGCGGGCGCCCTTGCCGATGATCGAGCCGAGCTTGCCGTCCCCAGCGCCGTACAGGAAGGCGTAGATGAACGTCTTGGCAACGTCCCGCCACTTCTTGTGCTGGGGGTTGTTCGCCTCGTCGCGGACCAGGGTGTCGGCAAGGCCGAACAGGGCCTTAGCGTTCTCCCAGTGGATGTCCCCGTGGAGGACGATCTTGATGTAGGCGCCGCCGTCGAAGGCGGAGATGAAGGACCCGAGGCAGCGAAGCTCCAGGCCCGATTGGTCAGCGCCTAGCTGGCGCCAGCCACGCGGGACATGGAACAGCGCTCGACAGTCCCGTCCGAATGCCGCACCCACACTCGGGACCTGGGCGATGTTGGGATTTGAGTGAGTCGCGCGGCCCGTGACAGCGCCGTTAGTGTTGTAGCGTGCATGAATACGTCCCTTCTTCGTAACTTGTTTGAGCCATGCCTGAGCGCCCTCCCCGAGCTGTCCGACCCTTTTCTGGATCAGGAAGTATTCGGCGAGGAGCTTGGCTTCTGGAAACGGAAGTCGCTGGAGAACTTCGTCGTCGACCTTGGCTTGGCCGCCATCGGTGAACTCAGTGGGCTTCCAGCCGTACTTTTCGGTGAGCCGGTCGGCGATGTGTTCGCGACTCGACGGGTTGAACTCTCGGGTCTCCCAGCGTTCGATTGCGACGCCTTCGATGTAACCCTTGGTCTTGTTGTTCCGCTTGGGGACGAAGTCTTCCAGACGGACACGCCAGGGCGGGAAGGCCTCGACGAGGTCCTTCTCCAGCTCGTGCCGGCGTTGGCAAAGTCGGCTGTAGAGGTCTTGTGCGGCCCGAACGTCGAGGGGCCAGCCGTTGCGCTCCATGCGGCAGCAAAGGCGCTGCACGTCCATTTCGAGGCTAACCGACTGAGGCGTGGGGACCTCGTCGATCAGGTAATCGTAGACCCCGACCGTGACGACGGAGTCCTGGATCATGTAGGCGTACATGTCCTCGTTGAACTCAGCCCAGGGATCGAGCCCCTTGGCCTTCATGTCCTTGGAGTAGTCGCCCTTCTTCTCGGCCCCGATCCGGTAGCCCCAGGCTTCCAGGGAGTGCGAACCGCAAAACTGGCCGGGGAACTCCTGGGGCGCCTTGGCCGTGAACGGCTTGGCGACGTACGGTTCCGGGATGGTCCCGAGGCCGTCTTCCAGCGCCTCCTGGATGAACTCCAGGGAGTCGGCGACCTTCTGGGCTTCGTTGGCGTCGTGGGAGTCCCTAGCCTCGCGGTAGGCCTTCCAGACTTTCGCCCTGGGGAAGTCGAGCCCCTTGATGTCGGAGAACACGAGGCGCCCGAGGACCATTGTGTCGACGTGATCGCAGTCCGGCGGCCCGAGGGCGTACAGCTTGCGGATGACCTCAACGTCATAGCCGATCGAGTTGTGTCCGATCAGGAGCTTGGCGGCCCGGTAGTATTCGAGGAACCGCCCGATCTCGTGGGGCCGGAACCCCATGATCTCGTTGGTGTCGATGTCGTAGAGGACCGCACAGTGTACACGGGTCACATCGGCGAGGAGGTTGTTGGTCTCCAGGTCGAAGACGTAGCGGCGTTGGGTAGTGGAGGCGAAGGCATCGCAGGCGTCGAGGACGCGAGTGACGACCCGCCGGACCTTGTCGGTCAACGTGGGCATTTAATTCCTGGGGCGTCTCGCTGGACGCCATGTGTTCTAAGTCAGAGGTCGAGTTTGCTCGGGTCGACGGGGGTGAACCCGTGGGCCGGCTTGTCCCCGCCGGAGTCGTTAAGACCCTCGGGGAACTCGGTTTCGGTGAGCTGGGCGGTGTGGTGGTCGAAGTGGAGGCACATCGTATTGCCCCCTGCCCGCCCGGTGTATCGGTCCTTCACACAGCGGAAGGTGCTGTACTGGCGCATGGCCGGGTCATCGTGCTGCGTGTTGCGCTCGATGCCGAAGGCGTAGTGGGCAAAGGCGCCGATCGCTCGGGAGCCCTTGAACTGCTTCAGGGAGACGCGCCCGCCCTCCTCGTGGCTCTTCCCTTCGGGAGTAGCGAGGTGGCAGACGAGGATGATGATGATCCCCAGCTCTTGAGCCAGGAGCGCCATCTCCTTGATGATCGTCTCGACGGAGGACCGTTCGTTCGCCGGGTCGATGAGGGCCGTGAGGTTGTCCAGGTAGACAATCTTCACGTCCTTGGAGACGACGAGGTATCGGATGCGGCCCTTGATGTCGTCCCAGGCGGAGGCGGCGAAGTTGCCCCCGAACAGGAGATTTTCCTGCTCGCTGAGGCGGTCGATCG
This sequence comes from Sphingomonas aerolata, assembly GCF_023935825.1. Taxonomy (NCBI): domain Bacteria; kingdom Pseudomonadati; phylum Pseudomonadota; class Alphaproteobacteria; order Sphingomonadales; family Sphingomonadaceae; genus Sphingomonas; species Sphingomonas aerolata. The sequence continues at coordinate 3,118,841 of NZ_CP098762.1, forward strand.
CGTCGTCCAGCTCGTCCTGGGTGTAGCCTCCCTCCTCCATCGGGATGTGGAAGGGCTTGCCGGCGATCTTGCCCGCCAGTCGCTTCAGGGTCTCAACGGGCGGCTGTTCCAGGTAGATGACCGCGGTGGTCATTCCGAGGACCAGGGCGTCGTAGGAGATTGACTGGGTACACCAGTCGGTCTTGCCCACGGCGTTGCCGGCCCCGAGGATGTACAGCTCGCCCAGGCGGCGCCCGAAGGTCCACTTGGTCAGCGTGTCGCTCCACCAGGGGATGCCCATGACGACGGGCTTCTTCGCCTCGTCGGCGAGGTCGCGTGCCGAGAATATGCCCTCGGGCCGGAACTCGGTGGCCCGCCAGAAAGCGTCCTGGATGGCCTTGGTGTCGCCGGCCAGGAGCGCGTCTCGTGCGTCCTTGTGTCCAGGGACCTCGCCGATGAAGGCCTTGCCCGGTGGGAGCATGGCGGCGACCCGCTTGGACCACTCGCGGCCCGTAGCGTCGGCGTCGAAGACCAGGACGATCTTGTCGAACCCGTCGATCCAATCGTACCAGGCCTTTACGGTCTCCTCGGCGCCCTTCGCCCCGTTGGGGAGCGAGACGCACGGGTACTTCCCGCCGGTCGTCTGATAGTAGGCGGCAGCGTCGCCCTCGCCTTCCCAGATGACCAGATTGCGCCGGTCGGTGCCTGGGCCCCACTTGTGCATGAGATACATCGGGGCCGGCTGGCCGCCCTTGGCGTGCGGGAACCGGAAGGTCTTGCCGTCCTCGGCGTCCGCCGGGAGCTTGTAGCGGACCTTCTGGCCCCACATGGTTCCATCGGGCAGGCGGTAGTCGAAGGTGACGCAAGGTTTCCGGGGATACTCAACGTCGAGGTGTGTGACGCCCATCGTCACCAGGGAGATGCCGATGTCGCGCCGTACGCTCGTCTGGATGCCGTAGGCGCGAGTGAAGGACTCGTCGCCCAGGTCGCCCGCGATCGGGCTGTAGGGTTCGCTCATTGTTTTCCTGGGTGTGGTGGACGCTCGTGGCGTGCCGTCGTCGTCGGGGAACTCGTTGTGTCCGCACCCGTGACAGTGCCCACGACCTGAGGCGTATCGAGCCAGATTGTCGCGGGAGCCGCACTTGGGGCAGGACTCATGGCCGACGAAGGAACTCTCGTCCCGTTCGCTCATGGTGTTGTCCGGTGGTGTAAAAAGGGAGGTGGTCGGGAAGCCCCCGCATGGCTATCCGGTGAACCGGGGAAGTGCGGGGGCTACCTGACGACCCCGGTTAGGGGGTTCGGATGAATATGTGGCAGCGGCTTGGGGTGGTCTTATCGGCCCTGTTTCTCGTCATCGGTGGCTTCTTATTAGAAAACGATGCCCAATCGAGGGCGCGGATGGCGGCGAGCGCGACTAAAGATGCCTGCCATCCAATTCACGGCGAAGCGCCGGAGCTTTTTGAGGGACGCTGCACACACAGCGCATACCTTGCCGCTGAACGAGAACTTTCCGAGGATCGTAAGAACTTTGTGCTTCAGATGATCGTCTGTTTAGCCGCCGTATGGGGCCTCGCGTATGCCGCAGTCTACTCGACGAGGTGGGTCCGTGCGGGGCGCAAGACCTAACTCGAAAAGAAAGCGGGGCCAATCGGTGTTAAGGATCGGCCCCGCGGGGGTCAGGTGCGGCTGAAGGACAGCAGCTCCGCGCCCGTGAAACGGATGCGGTAGTCGCCCACTAGGACGGCGTGGACGGTGGCCGGGTCGCTGGCCTGGAAGGCTTCGCAAGCGGCGATGAACGCTTCGCCCGCGGCCTGGAGGACCTGGACGGGCGTGAGGGTGACGGCTGGGGCCTTGGCGGCCTTAGGTGCGGTCATGGGATGCCTTTCGGGGCTAGGAGCCGGTCGCGCCGCTGAAGGCATCGGCGACGTATCCGAGGATGCCAGGGCGCCGACGCTTGGGGACCGGCCGGGGCTTGGGGGCCGGCGGGGTCCCGGTGGTTCCAGGGCCGGCGGTGGTGTTGGAGCCGTGCAGGCTTTCCGAGCGGTGCCGGTAGAAGGCGGCCAGCGCCTCTTCCTTCGATCGAGCGAGGTCCGCGTTGCTCAGGACGCCGCGGGGTCGCGGGTTAGGCATGGGGCGCCTTTCGGGTCAGGAAGCGACGGTGGACGTACATGGCCGACACGACCCCGACCCCGCCGCCCAGGCAATAAATCTGGGTGCTGAGGAACGAGGAGTGCGGACCGATCACGGAGGACAGGACGAGGACCTGGAGGTTCCCGATCGCCCAGGAGCCGGCAGCGGCCCAGGCGTATTGCCCGGAGTTGACGTTGCGGGACTGGAAGGCCTGGACGAAGACCCAGCCGAACGAGATGGCGAAGAGGCCCAGGAGGGCCGTCATGCTTCTTCCGCCAGCATCTCCTGAGCGAAGCTATAGCCCTCCCAGTTGTCGACCCCGGCGGCCTGGAGGCACGCTAGAAGCTGGCAATGGGCGACCATGACTTCGTAGTCGGCCTTGGGGATCGTCACCGTCGCCGGGAGAGGCAACGGTAACTGGTCGTCAGCTTGGGGCATACGTGTACACGTTGTAGCGCCGCTTCGTGACCGGGTGACGCTTGGTCTCGACGTTGATCGGGAAGCCGGCGTCCTTCAGCTCCGTAATGCGGCGCGTGAACGACCCGGAGTTGATGTCGATGTCGAGGAGCGCTTCGCGGGGCGACGTGCGGCCCTTGGTCTGGAGGTAGTCCAGGACTTCCTTGGCGCGGGGTGACAGGTTGGGCATGGTGGTCGCTTTCAGAGCTTGCGGGGGCCGAGGGCCATGAGGTCGGCCAGACGGTTCGCCCGCTTCCCGACTTGCCGGGCCCACTTGGACAGCAGCATGTTCTTGGAGGCGGCGGTGTACTGGCCGGTCTGGATGAGGCGGAGGGTGTTCTTGAAGGACAGGAGGCCCTTCTTCGCGTTCCCGATGCCCATGTTGAAACACATGTTGACCAGGACACGCTGGCGCACGTCGTCGAGCTGGCGCCACCAGGGGAGGTAGCGGTCCAGGTCGTGGATCGAGCGGTCGATGTCGTTGTCGAGGAGGTAGTCCGACTGGGCCGGCGTGAGGCCCTTGATGCGGACATCGCGGACCGTGAGGCCCAGGACGGAACACTCGGTTACGGACAGCCCTACGGTGTCCAGGTTGCGTCCGGTGCCGATGGTGTCGAAACCCTCGGTGCATTTATAGACGCGGTACTTCGTCCCCTCGTCGCGCTTCAGCTCGACGCGGAGAACGGCCCGGTTCAACGGGTCCATAGGGTGTCCTTTCGGGATCAGGCGGTCGCGGCGGTGATCGCTGCGTGACGCTCGGGGTCGGAGGGTTCGTCGATCCAGGCCTGCGGGATCGTCTTGTCGGAGAACGGGATGCCGCGCTTCTCGCACCAGACGGCGTAGGTCGTCGGCGAGCCCTTGCGGATCGGTGATTTGGAACGGGAGAACACGAAGCGGATGTCGAGGCGCGGGTGTTGCGCTCGGATCAGCTCGTGTTTCTGGCGGTCGGCAACGTCAAAGATGCCCTTCGTCTCGACTATAATGCCGTTCGGAAGGATAAAGTCGGGCGTATATTTGTGGTTCGAAGCCGGCTTTTGGTACGAGACCTTGACCTCTTCGTAACGGTACGGGACCCCACGCGTGGTGAGGTCCTGCATCGTCTTGTCTTCTAGGCCCGAGCGACCGTGCGTTACCTTCCGTCGAACATTAAATGTCGAGGAGGCCACCGTCACCCTGCGGTTCGCCGTCGTCGTCATCGCCGTCCGTGTCGGAGCCGATGTTGAGGCTATCGCCCGCGGCTCCGTCGTAGACGTAGGCGTCCTCGTCGCCCTCGTACTTCGTGAAGGAGCTGGAGCCGCCCTTCTCGACCAGCTTGATGATCTGGACGCCCGTGAGCGTGAACGAGATGCCGTCGTCGCCCTTCATGTTGTAGGGGCTCAGGAAGCCCTCCAGAATGGCCCGCGAGCCACCGCCGATCTCGACGGCCTTGGGGTTGATCGGACGCGCATTGGCGTCGACCAGGATCGGGGCCTTCTTCGTCTTGCTCTTGAGCTGGAGCTTGCCGGTCTCGACGCGCTTCGGCTTCTTGGCGCCGGCAGGAGCGTTCGGGTCCTTCATGGTCTCGCGGACCAGCGGGAGCTTGCAGTCGTCGGCGTCGAGGCCGAAGGTCTTGATGGCGTCGGCCAGGATTTTCTTGGCCTGCTTCATCGCGGCGCTATTGGGATCGTCGACCCCGTCCGCCTTGTAGTAGCTCTCGCCGAACTTGTCGTCCGGGGCGTTCAGGTGCGGATAGCTCAACGTGAGCGGGCCGAACTTAACGGAGAGGCTTGGTCGTTTGTCTGCCATGTTGGCGTAGGTATTCCGTAGGCTGCGGGGAGCGCCGGCCGCTATCAGCAAGCGCAGATATTCCGCGATTGTGGAGAAAAAGAAGCCGCCGATCGGACCTTGAGGGGAACGATCAGCGGCTTGGGTAACACTGGGTTGGCAGGGCCGGGTTTCAGCCGGTTCTACACATGGTCGCACTAATGCCCGGTCGCAGACATTCCGACATTGCGTAGGGTCTAGGCAAACGCATAGAGCGAGTCCTGGACCTTACGGATGTCCAGGGTGCCACGGGCCGGCTTCTCAAGGGCGGCCAGCTTCTCCAGGCCCTCTTCGCTCAGGACCGTGCGTGCGTAGGTCTCCAGGGCCTCAAACGGGCAATACTTCTCGTACTGGTCGACGAGGGCTTCCCGGATGATCTGGAAGAAGCGCGTCGTGTTGCCCGCGTGCGTAGCGAAGGAGTCGTGGATAAGCTGGAAGTGTGTGATCCCCTCGCGAACTGCGAACACCGCGGTCCGCTTCAGGTGCGATGCGTCCAGGCTATGCACCTTGTTCGGCGAGATGGCCGACCGGGCCTTCTTCTTGTTGATGCGCTTCGTCGGCGCCTCACGGATGAGGCATTCGATCCGCGCGAAGACGTTGCCGGCCTCGTCGGCCTTGTCGGAACCCGTGGGGACGACCAGCTCGCGATCGTACAGCCAGAGGTTCACGCGCTTCGTGACATAGTCGCTGTAGCGCTGGACGACCGGCAGGCCCGTGGGGGTCCGCCAGATAACCGGGTGGCTCTCGTGGGCCAGGATCGAGGCGACCCCCTGGAACCAGCGGCTCGCTTCGTCAGCCTTCGGGGCGGCAGAGACGACCGCGGCATAGACGTACTTCGCGAGGACCGAGGCGCACGAGAACCCGCCGTCGAGGGCTTCGGTCTCCTCCCCGGTCTTCTTGTCCTTGCGGACCGTCATCACGCTGTACGGGTTGGCCTCCAGCTCCCCCAGGGCGACCTTGTCGGCGATCGGCTGGATGAGGTTCTTGACGTGCTGGTCACGCATCCCGAACTGGCCGGACCCGTAGAAATAGGTCATCACGTTGGTCTTCACCTCGCCGCGCCCGAAGCCCTCGGCCAGGACGATCGTCTCCAGAAGCTCGCCGCGATCTCGGGCGGCCTCCAGGTGCGGGCGGGCCTCGGCGGCGACGACGTTGTAGACATCGCCCGGCTGTTCGCGCGGCAGGAGGTTGACGTGGTAGCCCTCGGCCTCCGACCGGGTCATCGCGGCATAGTGCTGGAGGCCCGAGCATGAACCGTCCAGCGCGATCGAGATGCGCCCGCCCCAGGTCTCGCTGTAACCGGAGTCAGCCCATTCGGCGTATTCCATCGCGGCCTGGATGAAACAGAAGGTCGAGTCCATGTCGCCCCAGGTCCCGTAGGTGCCCCGCGGATCACGACCGCACGCGAGGATCATCTCCTCGTTGTCGTGGGCCCACTGGATACGCTCGTCGAACGAGACCTTGTCGGTCTTGCGCCCGTCCGGGAGCTTCACGCTCGCGCAGTTTGCCAGATGGATGCGGAGCCAGTCACCGCCGTCCTCGCCCATCGCGACCTTGTCGGCAAAACAGAAGAGGGCCTTGATGTGGTCCGAGCGCTGCGGGTTGAAGTGCGGGATGGCGTAGACGCGACCGCGGAAGTCCATGTTGGCCGGGAGCCAGAAGGCCTCCTCCTGGGCCAGCTCGCGGGCCTGGGCAAGGTCGCCCTGGAACACGGTGCCATCGACGCCCATTGCGGCCTTGATGTCCACCAGGGCCTTGCGGCGACGTGCGGCGGCGGAGCGTGCCTCAGGGGCCAGCTCGGCCCACTCCTCGGGCGACATGCGCTCGGGGACGACCGGGGCCTCGGCGAGCGGGAAGGACTTGTCGGGGCGGTGGCCTTCCTCCCGGACCCACTCGACGAGGTCGAGGACGCGGGTGTCGATCGCGAACCGCGTGTCCTGGATGGCGTTGATGGCCTCCAGCTCCTCGGCCATCGAGCCGTCCGTGATTGCCTCGCGGATGAGGTTCTGGTGTTCCCGGCTGAAGGTGCGGACCAGCTTCACGGTCTTCGACACGCGGTAGTCCAGATAGGCGCCGGTATCGAGCCGGGTCCAGGTCCGCGGCTTGACGATCATCGGCTTGTAGATCGGGTGCATCCACTGTTCCACGTCCGCGTTGGCCTGGACGTACTCCAGGGCCACGTCGGTCAGCGCGATGCACGGGATGGTCCCGCGGTGATCCTTGAGGACAATCTTGCCGAACACCTCAGGGAGCGCGGTGAGGAGGATGTTCAACACGGCGCCGCCGATGAGGGCCCGCTTGTGGTCCGACCAGCCCAGGTCGACCCCGAGGTCATCGACCAGCTTCTCGTGCCGGCGGATCGTCGTGGACTCCTTCGCGTCACCCTCGGCCAGCTTGGCGAAGCGCTTGGCGGCCTTCGGGTCCTTGTTGTGGATCGCCTTGGCCTCGATCTCGATTTGGATGGCCTTGCCGATGTTGATGGCGACGACCGAGACCATGCCGTTCTTCAGGATCGACCGGAACGTGCGGGACAGGACGATCACGGCGATCTCCTCAGGCTCCAGCTCGACCAGGGAGGACAGTGCGACCGGGGGGCGGCCCTTCTTGTCCTTGGCCTCGGCGATGTACGCGGTGATGGCGTCGGCGACGATGCGCGAGGCGCCGCGGATCATCTTCTGGATGTCGTTGCGCTTGTCGAAACCCTCGGTCGCGGCCTTGCGGAGCTGGTTCGCGTTAAAGCGCTCGGCGCCGTCGATCAGGGCCTTTTCCTCGCGAGCGTGCTGGCGCTGGACGGCGGTGTTCTGCTGGGTCATGGGGGCTCCATTTCGAGTGCGATGTCGGAAGGTCTGGCCTTTCCGATGTTCTGCTATAGCGGAAATTTAGGGTATAGTGCGACCCCAGGTCAATCCGCATCTGCGGAATTTACGCATTCGCTTAGTTTCGCGGAGCCGGGCTCAGACGCAAAAAGGGTCCCCCACCAAACCTGATGAGCGACCCTTTTGTTTCGGCGGCGTGATGATCGTTAAAAGTGACGGTATTCTGCGATTGTGGACATTCCGCGATGTCTATATATTCCGCGATTGCGGATTAGAACCTAAACCTGCTGCGTCTACCAGTTCCGCCACGCCCGCACAGGACATCGCCGTAGCGGGCGCGTCTATACCAACGTTGTATCCCGGGGCAAGCACGCAAGGTAAGTCGGTGGGCAACTCGATACGATCGTGCGCGTTGATGCAGAAGAAGGAGAGAGCATCATGGCTACCCAACCCCCAGCAGAATTCCCGACGCCCTCGTCGCCTGCCGAGCCGACGACGCCGCCGCCGGAGTTCAATCCGCCCGCGCCGGACATCGACGTTCCCGATCCGGGCGCGCCCTCGACCGATCCCGCCCCCATCCAGCCAGAGTTCTGATCATGGCAGATCCCCATGCGGGCACCAATCCCGAAACCCGCCCCGAGGACCGTGACGCGGACACGCGCAGCGACATCGAGCAGGCAGTGCAGTCGCGCTCCGACGCGGTCGAACGCGGCGAAGGCGGCGACGAGCCCGAGACGTTCACCCAGACGGGCATGCCCGACGGCGTCGGCGGCACCGGCGGCGTGATCAAGAACCAGGATTCGGACGCGCAATAAGCCGCGCCGGTCAGCAACCATAAATGCGGGGGTGGATAGCACAGGCTGTCCACCCCCTTCTTGCAGGAACCGCCCATTTCCACGCCCGCCAGCACCCCGCTTTTCGGGCTGCTCCCCGACCTGGCCCAGCATCAGACGCTGTACGTGGCACTCGGGGTCGCGGTGCTGGTCTTCGTCCTTGCGCAGCGGATCCCGATCCTGCGGACGGTCGTCAATCTCGTGATGACGCTGGCGCTGGTCGGTCTGCTGTTCGTCGCGATCGGCCAGCGCAGCCAGTTCGATCCCTATCTCGGCAAGATCGCCAAGCTGCTGCGGATCGAGGACCAGACCGTCGTCGGTGGCGAGGTGCGGATCCGCATGTCGCCCGACGGCCATTTCTGGGCGCGGGCGCGGATCGACGGGGTCGAGCGCCGGTTGCTGATCGACAGCGGTGCGACGATCACCGCGATTTCGACGAAGACGGCCGACGCCGCGGGGATCGATGCGCGGACGAGCGTGGTGCCGATCGTGCTTCAGACCGCGAATGGTGCGATTCCCGCGCAGTCTGGCCGCATCGGCGAACTGAAGCTCGGCGCGATCGTCGCGCGCGACCTTCAGGTCGTGGTGTCGCCGGCGTTCGGCGACACCAACGTGCTGGGGATGAACTTCCTGTCGCGACTCGCATCATGGCGGGTCGAGGAGAATGTGCTGATCCTGGTGCCGCACCATCCGCAGAAGGTGGCGGCGTAACGCCGAGCTGGGCTCAAGCTCTCGCCCCTAACCTCGCACTTACCACCACCCCGGCGAAGGCCGGGGTCCAGTTGGAGAGGTCGTAGTAACGGTGCACCGCGCTTGATCAGAAACGTCCCCCAATTGGACCCCGGCCTTCGCCGGGGTGGTGAAGTTCTGGGCACCAGCCCCCTGATCGTTCTCCCGCGAAGGCGGGGGCCCAGAATTCCAGTAGCGCTGCGATTCGTCACCCTGGGCTCCCGCCTTCGCGGGAGAACAGGGCTTACGGCGCCACCGACTCCCCAAGCGCGGTCTTCAGCACCTCGTTCACCACCGCCGGATTGGCCTTGCCCCCCATCGCCTTCATCGTCTGGCCGACGAAGAACCCGAACAGCTTGTCCTTGCCGCCGCGGTAATCCGCGACCTTGTCCGCGTTCGCGGCCATCACCTCGGCGATGACCTTTTCGATCGCGCCGGTGTCGCTGGTCTGCTTCAGCCCGCGATCCTCGACGACCTTGGCCGCGCCGTCGCCAGTCTCGAGCATCACCTCGAACACCTGCTTGGCGAGGCTGCCCGACAGCGTGCCGTCGGCGATCAGCCCGAGCAGTTCGGCTGCCTGCGCCGGCGACACCGGCGAGTTGGAAATATCCTTGCCCGTCCGGTTGAGCGCACCGAACAGCTCCGACGTCGTCCAGTTCGCCGCCGCCGCCGGCTTCACGCCCGCATCGAGCAACGCATCGAACCAGCGCGCCGCCTCGACCTCGGCGGTCAGCACCGTGGCCTGATAGGCGGTGATGCCGAGCGCCTCATAGCGCGCGCGCTTCGCGTCGGGCAGTTCGGGGAGCGACGCGCGGCATTCCTCGAGGAACGCATCGTCGAGCACCAGCGGCAACAGGTCCGGATCGGGGAAGTAGCGGTAATCATGCGCGTCTTCCTTCGACCGCATCGACCGAGTCTCGTTGCGATCGGGATCGTAGAGTCGCGTCTCCTGGACGATCTTGCCACCGGCCTCGAGCACCTCCACCTGGCGCCTGGCCTCCTGCTCGACCACCGCCATCACGAAGCGCACCGAATTGACGTTCTTCGTCTCGGTCCGCGTGCCGAGTTCGTCGCCGGGCTTGCGCACGCTGACATTGACGTCGGCGCGCATCGAGCCCTCTTCCATGTTGCCGTCGCACGATCCGACATAGCGCAGGATCGACCGCAACTTGCGCAGATACGCCCCCGTTTCCGCGGGCGATGCGAGATCGGGCTTCGACACGATCTCCATCAGCGCGACGCCCGAGCGATTGAGATCGACATAGGACTGGGTCGGATGCTGATCGTGCATCAGCTTGCCCGCATCCTGCTCGACATGGATGCGCTCGACGCCGATCCGCTTGCCCGCGGCATCGGGGTTCTTATCGTCGAGGCTGATGTCGATCGCACCCTCGCCGACGATCGGATGGTAGAGCTGGCTGATCTGATAGCCCTGCGGCAGATCGGCGTAGAAGTAATTCTTCCGGTCGAACCGCGACCATTTGTTGATCTGCGCCTCGATCGCCATGCCGGTACGCACCGCCTGGCGGATGCACTCGCGGTTCGGCACCGGCAGCATGCCGGGCATCGCCGCGTCGACGAGGCTGACCTGCGTGTTGGGCTCGGCCCCGAACGCGGTCGCCGCGCCCGAGAACAGCTTGGCGTTCGACGTCACCTGCGCATGGACCTCGAGGCCGATCACGACCTCCCACTCGCCCGTGTCGCCCTGAATGCGATAGTCGCTCATATCCGGTTCCGATGATGAATATAGTTGATCGCGGTCAGTGCCGCGTTGCTGCCGAGCAGGCCGACCACCCAGCATGCCGAAAGAATACGCAGGATCGCGCCCTCGAAACCGAGCACCAGCGCCTCGTGATGCGCGGCCGCGGCGGCACCGCCGGCCAGCACCAGGAACACCGCGCCCAGCCGGTAATCGCCACGCAAAATCACGCTGTTGCCGACGCAAAGGCACAGGATGAACACCGCGAGCCCGAGAAAGAAGCGCGCGAGCACGGCGTGATCGAACGGCCGGTTGTCGATCTCGGTCAGCGACACGCCGACATAGGCGCTGAGGATCGCCCCGAACGCGACGTTGAGCGCGTTCTGCGCCTCGCGCAGCACGGCGACGTTGCGCGTGACGAAGGCGCGATCGGTTACCACCACGCCTCGGGCCGGGCAGTGAACCCCGCCCGCTGCTCGATCGCAAGGCCGGCGTTCAGCACGCCTTGCTCGTCGAGCGGCTTGCCGATGATCTGAAGCCCAAGCGGCAGCCCCTGCTTGTCGAGACCACCCGGCACCGACATCGCGGGCAGACCCGCGAGCGACGACGGCACGGTGAAGACGTCGTTCAGATACATTGCGATCGGATCGGACGACTTTTCACCAAGCGCGAACGCCGCCGATGGGGCGGTCGGGGTGAGCAGGACGTCGCACGTCTCCCACGCCTTTTCGAAATCGCGCGCGATCAGCGTCCGGATCTTCTGCGCCTGCGTATAGTACGCGTCGTAGTAGCCGGCCGACAGCACGTACGTGCCGATCATGATGCGGCGCTTCACCTCGGGGCCGAAGCCGTCAGCGCGCGTCGCCGCGTACATGTCCTGCAGGCCCGATCCGGCCGGCAGGTCGCGGATGCCGTAGCGCACGCCGTCATAGCGCGCGAGGTTCGACGACGCCTCGGCGGGCGCGATGATGTAATAAGCGGGCAGCGCGTATTTGGTGTGCGGAAGCGAGACCTCGACGATCGTCGCGCCAGCGTCCTTCAGCCAGTCGATGCCCTTCTGCCAGAGCGCCTCGATCTCCTCGGGCATGTTCTCGACGCGGTATTCCTTGGGGATACCGACGCGCAGGCCCGCGAGGCTGGCCGACAGACCCGCTTCCCACTTGGGCACGTCGAGCTGGAGCGAGGTGCCGTCCTTCGAATCGAACCCGGCCATCGCCTCGAGCAGGATCGCGCAGTCGCGCACGTCGTGCGCCATCGGCCCCGCCTGGTCGAGCGACGAGGCGAACGCGATCGTCCCCCAGCGCGAGCAGCGGCCATAGGTCGGCTTGATGCCGCTGATGCCGGTGAAGGCGGCGGGCTGACGGATCGAGCCGCCGGTGTCGGTGCCGGTCGCGCCGGGGCACAGCCGCGCGGCGACCGCCGACGAGGAGCCACCCGACGACCCGCCGGGTGCGAGCGCGGCGTTGCCGCCGTCGTTGCGCTTCCAGGGGCTGATCACGTTGCCAAACGCGGAGGTCTCGTTCGACGATCCCATCGCGAACTGGTCCATGTTCAGCTTGCCGAGCATTCCCGCGCCCGCATCCCACAGATTCTGCGAGACGGTCGACTCATAGGTCGGCGTGAAGCCTTCGAGGATATGGCTCGCCGCGGTCGTCGTGACGCCCTTGGTGCAGAACAGGTCCTTCATGCCGATCGGCACGCCGGCCAGCGGCTTGAGCGTCTCGCCGGCGGCGCGTGCGGTATCCGCGGCGGTGGCGGCGGCGATCGCATGGTCGGGCGTCTCGACCAGGAACGCGTTGAGCGCCTTGGCCTGGCTCACCTTGACGATGAACGCGTCGGCGACGTCGCGCGCCGAAAAGCTGCCGTCGCGCACGCCGTCGCGGATGCCGGCGATGCCGAGATCGGTAAGGTCGGTCATTATTCGATCACCTTGGGCACGGCGAAGAAGCCGTGCTCTGCAACGGGAGCGTTGGCCAGCACTTGCTCGCGGATGTTGCCGCCGGTCAGCGGGTCGGCGTTGACGACGTCGTCGCGCAGCCGCAGCGTGTTGGGGATGACGGCGGTCATCGGCTCGACGCCGGTCGTATCGACCTCGCCCAGCATCTCGATCCAGCCAAGGATGTTTCCGAGTTCCGGCGCCATGCGGGCGGCGTCCTCGTCGGTGATCGCGATGCGCGCAAGGCTCGCGATCCGCTTCACGGTTGCAGTATCTACGGACATGGCGCTCGGCTAGCACCGCGCGACGCGGCGGCGCAACACCCTTCGTGTTCCCCCGCGGAAACGCACCCGTTGCAACCGCGCCGCGCATGCGGCACGGGGACGCCACCGCCTGCACGGAAGGTCCCGCTTGGCCCGCAAGTTTCTCTATTTCGTCACCGCGATGATCGTCCTCGCGATCGCCGCGCTGCTCGCCTATCGCCTGTACGGGACCGAGCTGATGCGGATCGCGATGGTCCCGAGCGAGACGTTCCAGGCGCAGCGCAAGGCGCCGGCGAACATCTATGCGCGCAAGATCCTGTGGCTCGCGCGTCCCGACCGTCCCGGCAACCCCGCGCTCTGGACACCCGAAGGCTACGCACCCGGCACCCCGGGAACGGGCGCGGCGATCTTCTTCATCCACCCGACCTCGTACATCAGCCGCGACCACTGGAACGCGCCGATCGACGATCCCGAGACCAATGCCCGAGCCGAACTGTTCCTGCGCGGCCAGGCGAGCGCGTTCAATGGCGCGGGCGACATCTGGGCACCGCGCTATCGCCAGGCGACGTTCGGCGCGTTCCTGACCAGCGAGGCTGACAGCGAACGCGCGCTCGCGCTCGCATACGGCGACGTCACCGCCGCGTTCGACCGGTTCCTCAAGGAAGCCGGCCCGACCCGCCCGATCATCCTCGCCGGACACAGCCAGGGCGCGCTCCACCTCACCCGGCTGCTGCGTGACCGGATCGCGACCGACCCGAAACTGAAGGCGCGGATCGTCGCCGCCTATGTCGTCGGCTGGCCGGTCTCGCGCGTCACCGACCTGCCGCGAATGGGTCTGGCCGAATGCCGCAGCGACGATCAGACCGGCTGCATCCTGTCGTGGGAAAGCTTTTCCGAGCCCGCCGATCCGTCGCTGGTCGTCGAGACCTATGACCGGACCACCGGGTTCGACGGGCAGCCGCGCAAGGCCACGCCGATGGTCTGCACCAACCCGCTGACCGGCACCGCCGATGCGAGCGCGCCCGCGACCGCCAATCTCGGCACGCTGGTCCCGTCCGCCGACCTGTCGAGCGCGACGCTGTCGGTCGGCAACGTGCCCGCGCGCTGCGGCGACCGGGGTATCCTGCTGATCGGCGAGGGCCCCGATCTCGGGCCTTACGTGCTCCCCGGGAACAACTACCACGTTTACGACTATCCGCTGTTCTGGGCGAATGTGCGCGCGGACGCCAACCGCCGTCTTGCGGCGTTCACGCGATGATCACGCTCTCCCCCGCGCAGTTTCGTGATGCGCTCCCGAATGGCGGACGGCTGATCGGCCTCGACGTCGGCACCAAGACGATCGGCACCGCGCTGTGCGATGCCGGCTGGTCGTTCGCGAGCCCCGCGTTGCTGATCCGCCGCACCAAGTTCCAGAAGGACAAGGCCGCGCTCGCCGAGATGATCGCGGCGCAGAAGGTCGTCGGGTTCGTCATCGGCCTGCCGATCAACCTCGACGGCAGCGAAAGCCCGCGCTCGCAATCGACGCGGGCGTTCGCGCAGAATCTGAAGGACATGGGGTTGCCGATCCTGCTCCAGGACGAACGCTGGTCGACGGTCGCGGTCACGCGCACGCTGATCGAACAGGACGCCAGCCGCGCCAAGCGCGCCGAGCTGGTCGACAAGATGGCGGCGGCGTACATCCTCCAGGGCGCGATCGACGCGCTGGTGACCGCGCAGATCTAGCGGACGACGCGGCGCCCCGCCACGCGGTACAAAGTCGACGTCCCGTTGGTCCACACGACGCGCAAGTCCGCGGCCTGCGCAGCCCCCGGTGGATACCCGATCGTCCAGACATGCGTGAACGCCGCGCGCGGGAAGCCGGCGATCGCTGCGCTGAAGTTGGACCCGATATCGGAACATTGGGCAGGAAAAACGCTCTGACTCGGATCGGCGAGATAGGGGGCGGCGGCCTGATGCCGGATGCTCAGCAGTTGCTGGCCCTCGATCACCCACTGAACATTGGTGAAGACGTCGCGCCGGACGATCGCCAGCCCAGGCAGGTGATCGCGCCGCAGATCGGTCCATGCGCCAAAACAGGGCCGTGCGACCAGCGACAAAACCGCCGCGCCGCGCGGGATTGCAGCAATGGCGGAAAGCTCGCTTTGCTGCTCGGCAGAGCGCTCGACAAAGCTCAATGTCGTGCCGCCCAGACGGACAACGACGAACAGCACCGCCAGCCACGCGGTCATCCGCGTCGCCTTCCCCGTCACCGGCGGCGCGATCGCGATCAGCGCGAGCATCACCATGGCAGGCGCGATCCGCATATCGACATAGGCGCCCCCCATCAGCAACCTCGGCAACGCAACGAACGCCGCCAGACACGCCAGCGCAGGCCAGCCGAGAATTTGCGAAAACCGCCAGTCATGGCTGCGCGCCGCGGCATAAAGGACGAGGACAGGCGGGATCAGCGACAGAAGGTCGAACGCCTGCCACCGGTCCCTGAAAATCGACAGGATCCACCCGACCTTGGCGGGCATGTTGAACCAGTCCGACGCACCGAGCCCGGCTTCCCCGTGCCCGGACCCAAGCCCCGCTTGGAAGGCCATGATGCCCAGCGGCCCCGCGAGCGGCAGGCACTGGCTGATGGTCCCGCCGAGCGCTGCGCCCCAGCCCCGCCCCGCCGCCCGCAACCGCGCGAGTTCGGCGGCCGCCGCCATCAACCCGAACATCCCCCAGCCGAAGCTGTGCGCCACCCACAGCACGGGCGCGATTGCAACGAATGCCACCGCGCGCACCGCAAACCGCCCCTCACGCCCCCAGCGGATCCAGACGGCCAGCGCGCAAAAGGCCAGCGCCTGCGACAGCGCGAAATTGACGAACCCGAACTGGAACGGCCAGGCATAAACGAGCGGCACCGCAAGGATCGCGGTCGGCGGCACGCGCCCGTGCGCCTCGCGCGCGGTCCATAAAAGGCCGGCGACCGTCACCACCGGAATCGCGATCACCGCCAGCTTCGTCGCGGACTCGAATCCGATGATAAGGGCGAGCGCGGGCACCACCAGGTCCATCCCCAGATTGGGGATCAGTGCCCAGTGAAACGTATAATAGCGCGTTAAATCGGGCGAATCCCCCAGCGCCATCGCTATGTGCCACCGCCCCATATGCCCCGGCAGATCGCCCAGCGGCGGCAACGCGGGCCACAACAACGGCACCGCCGCCGCGACAACGAGCGCGACCATAACCCGGCCGTGCTCCCACCACCGCGCGCGCTGCGTGGTCACGTCAGTCTCGTTATCAGTCCCCACCATGTGTCCCTGATCGCAGGCCGCCCCTAAAACCGGGTTAACCACCCCGCGTCGAGCGACGAACCTTGCCCCCGCCGCCGCAGCCCACTACCCAGCGCGCTTGATGCAACGTTCAGATCACCGCCCCGCCACCCTTATCGAGGGCGGCGCCGTCTTCCCGCACCGGCACCTCACCGGGATCGACGGGCTCCAGCCGCACGAAATCGCGTTCCTGCTCGACGAGGCGGAAACCTGGGTCGAGGCGAACCGCACCCACGCGACCCCCGACAAAAGGCTCGCGGGCCTGACACAGATCAACGCGTTTTTCGAGAACAGCACGCGCACGCTGTTGTCGTTCGAGATCGCGGGCAAGCGGCTCGGCGCCGACGTCGTCAACATGCACGCCGCGCAGTCGAGCGTGAAGAAGGGCGAGACGCTGATCGACACCGCGATGACGCTGAACGCGATGCGCGCCGACGTCATCGTCATCCGCCACATGGCGAGCGGTGCGGTGCGGCTGATCGCCGACAAGGTCGACTGCCCCGTCCTGAACGCAGGCGACGGCCGCCACGAACATCCGACCCAGGCGCTGCTCGACGCGCTGACGATCCGCCGCCGCCGCGGATCGATCGCGGGGCAGCGTGTCGTGATCTGCGGCGACGTGCTGCACAGCCGCGTCGCGCGTTCGAACATCCTCGCACTTACCGCGCTCGCCGCCGAGGTCCGCGTCTGCGCGCCGTCGACGCTGATGCCCGCGGCGATCCACAAGATGGGGGTCACCGCGTTCACCGATTTCGATGCCGCGCTGGAGGGCGCCGACGTGGTCATGATGCTGCGCCTGCAAAACGAGCGGATGGACGGCGCGTACGTGCCCTCCACGCGTGAATACCGGATGCGCTACGGCCTGACGCTCGAACGGCTCGCGCGAGCGGCGCCTGATGCGCTGGTGATGCACCCCGGGCCGATGAACCGCGGCGTCGAGATCGATTCAGCGGTCGCGGATCACGCCCGCTCCGCGATCACCGAGCAGGTCGAGATGGGCGTCGCGGTCCGCATGGCGTGCCTCGACGTACTGACCCGCCGCGCGCGCGGCGTGGAGGGCTGGGTATGATCCTCGCGCTCACCAATGCGACGCTCGTCTGCCCGGTCGGCGGCATCACCAAGGGCAATCTCCTGATCCGCGACGGCGTCGTCGTCGCGACCGGGCTCGTCGAGATCCCCGCCGATGCGCAGACGATCGACTGCGCGGGCAAGACGCTCGCCCCCGGCATCGTCGATCTGGGCGTGGCGAAGATCGACCGGGCCGCCTTCCGCGCGGGCGGGATCGTCCGCGTTGGGCTGATGCCCGACCAGTCGCCTGTGCTCGACGATCCCGGCATCGTCCAGCGCGCCGCGCTGATCGGCAAGCCCGACCTGTGGATCCACCCGATCGCCGCCGCGACTCAGGCGCTGGCCGGTCATGACCTTGCCGAGATGGCGGTCTGCCTGTCGGCGGGCGCGCGCGCGGTCGGCACCGGCAAGGGCTGGATCGCCGACAGCGGCGTCATGCACCGCGTGCTCGCCTATGCGCGCGACCTCGACATCGCGGTCGTCACGCACGCCGAGGACGGCGGATTGACCGCGGGCGCCGTCGCGACCGCAGGCGAGACTGCGACCCGGCTCGGCCTGCCCGCCGCCCCCGCGATCGCCGAGGCGCTCGCGATCGCGCGCGACCTGATGCTGGCCGAGGACACCGGTGCGCGGCTTCACATCCGCCAGGTGACGACGGCGGCCGGCTTCGACCTGATCCGTGCCGCCAAGCGCCGCGGCGTGGCGGTGACCTGCGGCATAACGCCCGCGCATCTCCATCTGTCCGACATCGCGGTCAGCGACTTCCGAAGCTTCGCGCATCTCTCGCCGCCGCTCAGGAGCGAATCGGATCGCCAGGCGGCGCTGGCGGCGGTCGCCGACGGCACGATCGACGTGATCTGCTCCGCGCATGATCCGCGCGGGCCCGAGGAAAAGCGCCTGCCCTTCGCCGATTCGAGCGCCGGGATGGCGGGAGCCGAGACGCTGCTGCCGCTCGCGCTGATGCTGGTGCGCGACGAACGGGTCACGCTGTCCCGGCTGTTCGCGCTGCTGAGCCGCAACCCGGCCGCCGTGCTCGGGCTCGACACCGGGACGCTGGAGGTCGGCAAGCCCGCCGATCTCCTGCTGTTCGATGGTCAGGCGCCGTGGCAGATCACCGGCGACGCGTTCGCCGCCAGCGCGAACAACACGCCGTTCGACGGCTTGCCGGTGCAAGGCAAGGTACTGTGCGTCTGGAAAGGCGGCCGCGAGATCTGACCGGCATCGCGCGTCGGATCTCGCCTGTCATTCAGCGGGTCGCGACCTCGACGCCGCCGCCACGCAGCCAAAGCGCCATCTGGTCGCCGGCGCCCTGTCGCACGAAACAGGCGCCACCGGTCGCGCGGTAGCGCCGGCACACCTGATTGGCCTCGTCGCGGCCGAACCCGCCGACCGAAAGGCGGTAATAGGCCTCGCCATTCGTCTTGAATGCCATGCCGTTGGGCTGGCGGCCGGAGAAGCCGTCGAAGCGACGCGTGGCCTGGCTCCAGGCGGCCCTCGCGACGCCGGCATTGTCATAGGCGCCGATCTGTACATACCAGTCGCCCGTCCCTGTCGGGATCGCGCGCACGCCGCGTTGCGCACGCGCGGCGAGCACGGCGCCCTCGCTGCGGCTGGCGAGCATCGTCGGCATGCCGCCGGGCAGGGCCTGGACGACCTCGCGCGGCGCGGCGAAGGTGATCCTCGACGGGGCCAGAGCCGATCCCGCTTCGGCCAGTGCGACGGGACGCGCGCTGCGTTCGACCGCGGCCAGCGCCTCGATCGGCGAGACCGTCGGCATGAGCGGTGCGCGGTTGAGCGCGAGCGCGGCGGGCTGGCCGGCATCGGCGATCGCGCGCACGCCTAGCAGGCCGGCGACCTGATCATATGACGTCGTCGGCTGTGCGAAACGGGCCCATTGTTCGAGCCTCGCATCGACCTCGGTCGGCGCGAGATCGGCGGCGGCGACGACGCGCGCGGCCTGCCACTGGCCCGCCAGCGCGAGCGCGAGCGCAAGGTTCTGCCGGGCCTTGGCATTGCTTTCCGATGACCGCGCGACCTCGGTCAGCAGCCCGATCGCGCCGCCGGCATCGCCCGCCAGCGCCAGCGCGAGGCCACGATCGCTCGGCGGTATGATCGATGCGTTGCGTTCGAGCGTCTGCCGCGCGCCCTGCGTGTCGCCACCGGCGATCTGCGTCAGCGCCAGGTTGAGCGCCGCCTTCCCGTCCGCCGGCGACAGCGCCAGCACATCGGCAAACCCCTGCCGCGCCGAGGTGAACCGCCCCGCCTGGAGATAGCCCTGTGCAAGCAGCAGCCGATACGCCGCCGATTGCGGCATCATCGCCACCGCCGCCTCGGCGAAATAGACCGCGGCGCCGCCATCGTGCCGGGCCAGCGCGACCTCTGCACGGTGCGCGTTCACCGCGCCCGCCTTGGCTTCGAGATCGGCGTTGCGATCGCTCGCCGAGGCGAGGCCGCGGCCGGTCTCGCCCGCGCTGCACCCGACCATCGTGCCGCCCAGTACAAGGGCCGACAGCCCCATCGAAAGAAGGATTCGTGTCGTCATCGGCTATGATCCCACCGGTTCATTTCGGGGCCCTGGTCACGGGAAGCTGCGCAACGAGCGCGTCGACCTCGGGCAGATTTTGAAGAAAGGCATCGAGCGCGAGCGTCACGAGGTGTTGCGACGAATGCCGCGTCATCGCACTCGCCAGCCGCAGCCGGACATGCCGGTCGCTGTCGAGGCGGAGTGTAAAGGCGGCCTTGCCGTTGCGCGTTCTGGCTGCGCTCTCGCGCGCGATCCGGCGTGCGGTCGCAACCGTCACCGACGTGACAGAAGCGGCATCATCCTCGACCGGTACGACCGTGGCCGTACCGAGCGCGAGCGGCCGCATCGCCGGGCGTGCGTCGCCCTTGCGCGCCAGCAGCGACGCCGACAGCGAGCCCAGCGGCTTCGGCAGGTCGGCCGATTCGGGATGCGACTGGACGGGCGGGCGGGCGGGCATCGCGCTCATCCGACCACCCGCCGGCCGAAGCCCGGCGCGGGCCCGCGCTGCCCGAACCCCGCGCCTGCGTTCGGCACGCTGAACACCGTGCGCCGGAAATTCTTTTCGAGCCGGTCGGTGACATAGGCCCAGAGCGCTTCGATCTCCGCCGCGGACTTGCCCTTGGGATCGACCTCCATGACCGTGCGGCCGTCGATCATCGAGGCGGCGAAATCGGTGCGCTGGTGGATCGTCATCGGCGCGACGGTGCCGTGCTGAGAGAGCGCGACGATCGCCTCGGCCGTGATCCGCGCCTTGGGGGTCGCGGCATTGACGACGAAGATCAGCGGCTTGCCCGCGCGATCGCACAGATCGACGGTCGCACCGACCGCGCGCAGGTCATGCGGGCTCGGCCGGGTTGGCACGACGATCAGCTCCGCGATCTGGATCACCGTCTGGATCGCGACCGTGATCGACGGCGGCGTGTCGATCACCGCCAGCTTGAACCCCTGCTGGCGAAGAATTTCGAGATCGGCGGCGAGCCGCGCGACCGTGGTCTGCGCCAGCGCCGGCGCCTCCGCCTCGCGCTCGTTCCACCAGTCGGTCAGCGACGCTTGCGGATCGATATCGATCAGCACGACCGGCCCCTGCCCGGCGCGCTCCGCCTGGACCGCGAGATGCCCGGACAGTGTCGTCTTTCCCGACCCGCCTTTCTGCGATGCCATCGCCAGAACGCGCATAAGCCCCCTTACGTCTCGTCAACCAAGGCACGCGATGCCATGCCAGCGGATAAGAAGCGGTTAACGCGTGGTTCCCAAGCCGTTACGACGACGTGCTGCGCCCCCGCACCCGACCGGCGCACGGCTTAACCCGATCTTTGCCTTCGCCGGGCTATCGCGACATGACGATCATCATTTGGCTTTAACGAGGTACTCGATGCGCAACCTGATTCTGGGCGCGGCGGCGACGGTGGCAGCGCTGGGCGCGGTGCCGGCCGCGGCGGACGTGAAGGCCGGCGTCGATGCCTGGAGCCGCGGCGACTATGCGACCGCGATCGACCAGTGGCGTCCGCTCGCGATCGCGGGTGACGCCGATGCGCAGTTCAATCTCGCCCAGGCCTATAAGCTCGGCCGCGGCGTCACGCTCGACCCCGCGCTCGCCGAAAGCTGGTTCCGCAAGGCGGCGCTGCAGGGTCATGTCCAGGCGCAGGACAATTACGGCCTCGCGCTGTTCCAGGCCAACAAGAAGGCGGACGCGCTGCCCTGGCTCGAAAAGTCGGTGGCGCGCGGCGAACCGCGGACTCAGCTCGTGCTCGGGACGATGTTGTTCAACGGCGACGCGGTCCCCCGCGACTATCCGCGCGCCTATGCGCTGATGTCGCGCGCGAGCACGTCGGGATTGCAGTCGGCCTCGCAGACGCTGGCGCAGATGGACCAGTATATCTCCCCCGAAGACCGCCAGCGCGGCACGGCGCTCGCCGAGCGCTATGCAGCGCAGGAAAAGATCGCGCGGTCGGGACTGTCGCCTGCGTCGCCGCCGCCGATCTCGGCCACTGGCCCTGCCAGGCCCGCTCCCCAGCCCGCTCCCCGGCCGGTGACGCCGGTCGCGCGCACCACGGTCCCCGCCTCATCCGTGTCCCCCGCGCCGGTGCCCCCGCGCGCTGCGCCGGAGCGTGCTGCCTCGCAAGCCGCGACCAGACCCGCACCGGTCACCCCGCCCCGGCTCGCGTCCGCGCCCAAGCCGGCGCCGAAGCCCGTGCCGAAGCCAGCAGCGAAGCCGGTGGCCGGGTCGGGGAAATGGCGGATCCAGCTTGGCGCGTTCCGCGATCGCGGCAATGCCGAGACGCTGTGGGGCAAGGTCAAGGGCAGGCTGGGCGGCGCGCAGCCCAGCTATGTCGCGGCGGGACCGGTGACGCGGCTGCAGGCGGGCGGATTCGCCAGCCGGGCGGACGCGACGCGCGCCTGCGCCGCGTCAGGCCAGCCCTGCGTCATCGTCGCCCCCTGACGCATCCCGACACGCCCGGCGTTCAGCCGCGCCGGCTCGGGATCCAGCTCGTGTCGCGTTCCGGACTTTGCGGCAACGCGGCGAGGACCGCCAGCGCGTCGCGGTCGTCGATCGTGATGACCCCGCGCCGCCACGTCGCGATCCCCGAGGTCCGCAGCTGGCGCAGCGTCCGGTTGACATAGACCGGGGTCAGCCCGGTCATGTCGCCGATATCCTCCTGCGTCAGCGGCACCGGCACGACGTTCTCGATCGTCGGGTCGTTGCGCCGCAGCCGGGTGCGCAGTTCGAGGATCAGCGCGGCGATCCGGCTCGCCGCGCTGGTCCGCCCGATCGACGCCAGCCGCTCCATCAACACGACACGCTCCTGCTGCGAGACGAGGAAGAGCAGGGCCGCGAGCCGCGGGTTGCTGCTGAACACCTGCCCGATCGCTGCGGTCTCGATCACGCCGAGCTTCGCCGCCGAGACGGCTTCGATCGTGTCACACGCGGTCGGGGCGGCAAGGCTCGGCATCCCGACCAGATCGCCGGGCAGATGAACCTTGACGATCTGCCGCGCGCTCTCGCCGACGATGATGCTGCACGCGACCCAGCCGCTCAGCAGCATATAGACCTGCGGGTCGGGCGAGCCCTGCATCCGCAGGGTATCACCACGCTTCAACCCGATCGTCGGCCCGGCGAGCCGCCGGAAGGTATCAATGTCGTCGTCATCCGCACAGGTGAACGCCTTGAAGCGCTCATAATCCCAGCCAGCATCCATTCGTCTCAGCCAATCGATCGTAAGTCTTTGGCGCGACCCCTAAATTTTGCGCGTGACTTGGCAAGCTGAGATATGGTGCACGGCCTTAACCTGGATCACCAAAGTGGGACTCGGCGGCCTACGGACGCAATCGACGGGGGTTAATCGATTACCCACGCCGCACGGGGCAGCCCCTGTGCGTAGAGCAGCGTGGTCAGATCGCCATGGTCGATCCTCGCCGCCGCCGCCGCCGCGACGATCGGCTTGGCGTGATACGCGACGCCCAGGCCGGCCGCTTCGATCATCGCCAGGTCGTTCGCGCCGTCGCCGACCGCCAGCGACTGTCCCTCGACCAGCTGCCCGTCAGCGATTGCCGCGCGCAGCGTCGTCAGCTTGGTCTGCGATCCGACGATCGGCTTTTCGACCGCCCCCGTCAGCACGCCGCGCTCGACCTTCAGGACATTGGCGATCGCGCGGTCGAAACCGATCTCGCGCGCGACCGGCTCAGCAAAACGCGTGAACCCGCCCGAGACGAGCACCGTCGCGGCCCCTTGGGCGCGCATCGTCCGCACCAGCGCCTTGGCGCCCGGCATGATCCGGACCCGTTCGGAAAGGCAGCGTTCGATGTCGCTCTCAGCCAGCCCCTCAAGCAGCGCGACGCGCGCATCGAGTGCCGCCTCGAAGTCCAGTTCCCCGCGCATCGCGCGCTCGGTGATCTCGGCGATCTGCGGCTTGATGCCTGCATAGTCGGCGAGCTCGTCGATGCACTCTACGGTGATCATCGTCGAATCCATGTCCGCGATCAGCAGCGCCTTGGTCCGGGTCAGGCTCGACTGCACGACCACATCGGTCTTGCCGAACGCCCCCTCGAGCGCGGTCCGCGCCGCGTCGGGCGCCATGCCGAAGATCAGGTCGGCGGCGTCACCTTCGTCGATCCAGCCGCTCGCACCCGGCGCGCAGCCCGCATCGCGGAGCCGGTCCATCGCGGTCGAAATATCGCCTGCGGTCAGCGTGCCCGAGGCTATAAGCGTTGCCGTGAACATAGAACATCTCCCGAAGGTCGCGCTCATCGCAGGGCCGACCGCGAGCGGCAAGTCCGCGCTCGCGCTTGCCATCGCCGCGCGCCACGACGGCGTCGTCATCAATGCCGATTCCGCGCAGGTCTATGCCGATCTGCGCATCCTCACCGCGCGTCCTTCGGCCGAAGAGGAAGCGAGCGTCCCGCACCGCCTGTTCGGCCATGTCGACGCCGCCGACGCGACCTATTCCGCCGCGCGCTGGGCCGCGGAGGCGACGCGGGCAATCGACGAGGTGGTGGCGGAGCGCAGACTGCCGATCCTGGTCGGCGGCACCGGGCTCTATGTCCGCACTTTGCTCGACGGCATTGCCCCCGTCCCCGCGATCGACCCCGATCTGCGCGAAAAGGTCCGCGCGCTTCCCGTCGCCGAGGCGCATGCCGCGCTCGCGCTGCTCGACCCGCCCGCCGCCGCACGGCTCAACGCCGCCGACACCACGCGCGTCGCGCGCGCACTGGAGGTGGTCCGCGGGACCGGCCGCACGCTCGCCGACTGGCAGACCGAACGGGTGGGTGGGATCGGCGACCGTCTCGATGTCCGCGCGCTGATCCTGATCCCCGACCGCGACTGGCTGAACGCGCGCATCGACCAGCGCTTCGCCGAGATGGCCGAGACCAGCCAAGCGGAAGTCACCGCACTCCTCGCCCGCACCGACATCCCGCAGGACGCGCCGATCCGCCGCGCGATCGGCGTTCCCGAGATCGCCGCGCTCGTTCGCGGAGAGATGTCGAAAACCGACGCGATCGCGGCCGGATCGCTCGCCACGCGGCGCTATGCCAAGCGGCAATATACCTGGCTCCGGCACCAGCCCCCGGCCGCCTGGACGCGCACCGATGCACTCGATTTTTCAACGCGCTTGCAGCATTTTGAAACTATATTGCTGAAATGATGTTTGACACGCATCTTTTATATCGGTAGCCGCCCCCTCCACGAGGCGCTAAAGGCGGCGCATTCGAAAGGATTTTGACGTGATGACCGAGAAGAGTGGAGCCGATATCCTGATCGAGGCGCTGTGCGATCTCGGCGTGGAGGTCGTGTTCGGCTATCCGGGCGGTGCCGTGCTGCCGATCTACGACGCGCTGTTCCGCAGCGGCCGGATCAAGCACATCCTGGTGCGCCACGAACAGGCGGCGACGCATGCGGCGGAGGGCTATGCCCGCTCGACCGGCAAGCCCGGCGTGGTGCTCGTCACCTCGGGGCCCGGCGCGACCAATGCGGTCACCGGGATCACCGATGCGCTGATGGATTCGATCCCGATGGTGGTGATCACCGGTCAGGTGCCGACCGCGCTGATCGGCACCGACGCGTTCCAGGAGGCCGATACCGTCGGCATCACGCGCCATTGCTCAAAGCACAATTATCTCGTGAAGGACCCCGCCAAGCTCGGCGGGGTGATCCACGAGGCGTTCCACATCGCCACCTCGGGTCGTCCGGGGCCGGTGGTCGTCGACATCCCCAAGGACGTGCAGGTCGCGACCGCGCGCTATGCGAAGCCCGGCCCGATCCAGCACAAGACCTATCGCCCGCAGGTGAAGGCCGACCAGAGCCAGATCGAGCAGCTGGTGGACATGCTCGCCGCGGCCGAACGTCCGGTCCTGTACACCGGCGGCGGCATCATCAATTCGGGCCCGGCTGCGAGCCAGCTGCTGTGTGAGCTGGTCCGCATCACCGGCGCACCGGTGACGTCGACGCTGATGGGCCTCGGCGCCTATCCCGCGAGCGGTGAGCAGTGGCTCGGCATGCTCGGGATGCACGGCACCTACGAGGCCAACATGGCGATGAACCAGGCCGACCTCGTCGTCGCGCTGGGCAGTCGGTTCGACGACCGCGTGACCGGCCGGCTCGACGCGTTCAGCCCGAATTCGCGGAAAGTGCACATCGACATCGATCGCTCGTCGGTGAACAAGACGGTGCGCGTCGATCTCGGCATCATCGCGGACGTCGGCCATGCGCTCGAGGACATGGTGCGGATCTGGAAGAGCCGTCAGCATCCCAAGCCCGACACCACCGACTGGCAGCGGCGGATCGCCGGCTGGCGTGCGGTCAAGTGCCTGGACTTCCCCGAGAACGACCCGAACGAGATCATGCCGCAGCGCGCGATCCGGGCGCTGTTCGACGCGACCAAGGCACGCAACCCGATCATCACGACCGAGGTCGGCCAGCACCAGATGTGGGCAGCACAGCATTTCGGGTTCGAAAAGCCGAACAAGTGGCTGACCAGCGGTGGTCTCGGCACGATGGGTTACGGCCTGCCCGCCGCGATCGGCGCGCAGCTCGGCAATCCGAACGCGCTGGTGATCGACATCGCCGGCGAGGCGTCGATCCAGATGAACATCCAGGAGCTGGCGACCGCCACCCAATACCGGTTGCCGGTGAAGATCTTCATCCTCAACAACCAGTATATGGGCATGGTCCGCCAGTGGCAGGAACTCACCTATGAGAGCCGCTACGCCGAGAGCTATTCGGATTCGCTGCCCGATTTCGTCCGGTTGGGCGAGGCATACGGCTGGAAGGGCATCCTGATCGAGACGCGCGACCAGCTCGACAGCGGGATCGCCGAGATGCTGGCCCATGACGGCCCGGTGATCGTCGATTGCCGCGTGTCGCAGCTGACCAACTGCTTCCCGATGATCCCGAGCGGTGCTGCGCATACCGACATGATCCTGCAGGCGAACGAAGTGTCGGGCACGATGGACGACGAAGCGAAGGCACTGGTTTGATGCATATTTCCCAGGAAAAGGCCGAGCGGCACACGCTCGCCGTGATCGTCGACAACGAACCGGGCATCCTCGCCCGGATCGCCGGCCTGTTCACCGCGCGCGGCTATAATATCGAGAGCCTGACCGTCTCGGAGATCACCGCCGACAAGGCGGTCAGCCGGATCACGATCGTCACCAGCGCATCTCCCGCGACGATGGAGCAAATCCTCGCGCAACTCGACCGGCTCGTCCCCGTCCACAAGGTCACCGACCTGACCGCGCAGGGCGCGCATGTCGAGCGCGAGCTGGCACTGGTCAAGGTGCGCGGCACCGGCGACCACCGGATCGAGGCGCTCCGCCTCGCCGACGTCTACCGCGCGCGCGTGGTCGATGCGACGACGTCGAGCTTCGTGTTCGAGGTGACCGGCGGGATCGACAAGATCGACAAGTTCGTCGAACTCATGGGCGAAGTCGGCCTGATCGAAGTCGCCCGCACCGGCATCGTCGCAATCGCCCGCGGCAAAGAGCCGGCCTGAATTTACCCCGTCATCCCGACGCAAGTCGGGACACAGAACCACGAACGGCGCCGCCTGGAACCCTGGGTTCCGGCGTTCGCCGGAATGACGAAAGAAGGAAGAATATAATGCGTGTCTATTACGATCGCGACGCCGACCTGAACCTGATCACCGACAAGAAGATCGCGATCGTCGGTTACGGCTCGCAGGGCCATGCGCACGCGCAGAACCTGCGCGATTCGGGCGTCAAGGACGTCGCGATCGCGCTGCGCGAGGGCTCGCCAACCGCCAAGAAGGCGATCGAGGCCGGGTTCGCAGTCAAGTCGAACGCCGAGGCGGCCGCCTGGGCCGACATCGTCATGATCCTCGCGCCCGACGAGCATCAGGCCGCGATCTATGCGACCGACCTGCACGACAATCTGAAGCAGGGTGCGACGATCGCGTTCGCGCACGGCCTTAACGTGCATTTCGGCCTGATCGAGCCACGCGCCGATCTCGACGTCATCATGATCGCGCCCAAGGGCCCCGGCCACACCGTGCGCAGCGAATATGTCCGCGGCGGCGGCGTCCCCTGCCTGATCGCGATCGACCAGGACAAGTCGGGCAACGCGCACGACATCGCGCTCGCCTATGCATCGGGCGTCGGCGGCGGGCGCTCGGGCATCATCGAGACCAATTTCCGCGAGGAATGCGAGACCGATCTGTTCGGCGAGCAGGCCGTGCTCTGCGGCGGCATCACCCACCTGATCCAGGCCGGGTTCGAGACGCTGACCGAAGCCGGCTACGCCCCCGAAATGGCCTATTTCGAGTGCCTGCACGAGACCAAGCTGATCGTCGACCTGCTCTATGAGGGCGGGATCGCCAACATGCGCTATTCGATCTCGAACACCGCCGAATATGGCGACATCACCACGGGTCCGCGGATCATCACCTCGGAGACCAAGGCCGAGATGAAGCGCGTGCTGGCCGACATCCAGTCGGGCCGCTTCGTGAAGAACTTTATCCTCGACAACCGCGCGGGCCAGCCCGAGCTTAAGGCGGCGCGCAAGCAGGCGCTGGCGCATCCGATCGAGAAGATCGGCAGCGAGCTGCGCGGCATGATGCCGTGGATCGGGAAGAATGCGCTGGTGGATCGCGAGCGCAACTAAGCGCGAGCGCGGCCGGCACGACGGAGCACGCCCATAGGGCGCGGCTTCGCCGTGGCCGACGGGCGGGCGTGGGGATTGCGCGTCGCTCGCCCCAACACCCCCTACCCCACTCCGGCGAAGGCCGGGGCTTAGTTGGAAAGGCCGGAGTAACGAAGCGCCGTCTTCCGTTACCACCGTCCCCCAACTGGGCCCCGGCCTTCGCCGGGGTGGTTGCTTTTTTTTGGGGGGGTAACCGCTCTCCTCCCCGTTCCCACACCACTGCCGTTCCCAACCACACCCGTTCCCCCGCGAAGGCGGGGGTCCAGGTCTCGGGCGGTAATCGTGGTTCAGCTAGCCCCCCGCGTCCGCGGGGGAACAACAGCGGGCGTGCCTTCCCCCCCCCCCCACCGACCCAAATCCGAAACACAGCGTTGGCATAACGTCATTTGACGCGCTCCCTCCGCTCGGCCAGCATCGCGCGTTCAACAGGAGACCCCGCATGCGCCTAGCCCTAGCCACCATCCTCGCCCTCACCGCCGCCCCCGTCCTGGCCCAGACCGCCGCCGTCCCCGGCGCCCCCGTCAAGGCGCGCGTCGCCGCCGGTACCTACGCGGTCGATGCAAACCACACGCAGGTGACGTGGCAGCTCAACCATATGGGCTTCTCGATGCTCGAGGGGCAGCTCGGCGCGTCGGGTGGCAGCATCACGATCGATCCGGCCAAGCCCAACGCGACCAAGGTCGAGGTCAATTTCGCGATCGACCAGCTGTCGGTCACGTCCGCACCATTCGCGGGCCATCTGAAGTCGAAGGACTTCTTCGACGCCGCAACCTACCCGACCGCCAAGTTCGTTTCGACCAAGGTCGTCGCGACCGGCGACAAGGCGACCATCACCGGTGATCTCACGCTCAAGGGCGTCACCAAGCCGGTCGTGCTGCAGGCGACGTTCGTCGGTGCGGGCGCGAACCCGATGAACAAGAAGCTGAACTTCGGCTTCCGCGCGACGACCTCGATCAAGCGCAGCGATTTCAACATCGGCGCCTATGCCCCCGTCGTGTCGGACAAGGTCGACCTGACGATCAACGCGGCATTCGCTGCGCAATAATACGTACGCCCACCCTATCGCGCTGGACATTTACCGTGTCCGCGCGATAGGGAAGACGCAATGTCTCACGGTCGCCTCCTGCTGCTTCGACTTACGCGCCCTTAGGCGCGCCGATCGTTTGCGTGGTGGCCAGCCCCCGCGCCTCGCGCCTAAGGGCTGACCCGAACGCTCCCGATCACGAGAGACACGAGCCATGCTGCGCGACCCATCGACCAAATACCGACCCTTCCCGCCAATCGACCTGCCCGACCGCCAATGGCCGTCCAAGACGATCGTCAAGCCGCCGCGCTGGCTGTCGACCGATCTGCGCGACGGCAACCAGGCGCTGATCGACCCGATGGATGCCGAGAAGAAGACGCGCTTCTTCGACCTGCTCTGCAAGGTCGGGCTGAAGGAAATCGAGGTCGGCTTCCCCAGCGCGGGCGCGACCGAATTCGATTTCATATCCGGCCTGGTCAAGACAGGCCGCATCCCCGACGACGTATCGATCCAGGTGCTGACGCAGTCTCGCCGCGACCTGATCGAGACGAGCTTTGCCAGCCTCGTCGGTGCGAAGACCGCGATCGTCCACCTGTACAATGCGGTCAGCCCCGCCTGGCGCAAGATCGTGTTCGGGATGGACCGCGCGCAGGTGAAGCAGATCGCGATCGACGGCGCCAAGGTGCTGCGTGACGAGGCCGCCAAGCAACCGAACGTCCGCTGGCAGTTCGAATATTCCCCTGAGACCTTCTCGACCGCCGAGCTCGAGTTCAGCCTCGAGGTCTGCGAGGCGGTGATGGACGTCCTGATGCCGACGCCCGATAATCCGATCATCTTCAACCTGCCCGCCACCGTCGAGTGCGCGACGCCGAACATCTATGCCGACCAGATCGAATGGTTCGGGCGCCACATCCGAAATCGTGACTCGGTGGCGATCAGCCTGCACACGCATAACGACCGCGGCACCGGCGTCGCCGCCGCCGAGCTGGGCATGATGGCGGGTGCGGACCGCGTCGAAGGCTGCCTGCTCGGCAATGGCGAGCGCACCGGCAATTGCGATCTCGTGACCGTTGCGCTCAACATGTACACGCAAGGCGTCGATCCGAAGCTCGACCTGTCGGACATCGACGCGGTCGTGAACACGGTCAACTATTGCACCAACATCCCCGTCCATCCGCGCACACCCTACGCGGGCGACCTCGTCTTCACGGCGTTTTCTGGCAGCCACCAGGACGCGATCAAGAAGGGGTTCGCCGCGCAGGAGGCGAAGAACGACACATTGTGGGAGGTCCCCTACCTGCCGATCGACCCCGCCGATCTCGGTCGCAGCTACGAGGCGGTGATTCGCGTCAACTCGCAGTCGGGCAAGGGCGGCGTCGCCTGGGTGATCGAGCAGGACAAGGGGCTGAAGCTCCCCAAGCGGTTGCAGGCGGACTTCAGTCGTCACGTGCAGGCCTATGCCGACGAGACGAGCCGCGAACTGAATGCGGTCGATATCTGGCAGTTGTTCGAGCGGACCTATTTGCCGCACGCCGACGACCGC
Source organism: Sphingomonas aerolata (assembly GCF_023935825.1). Classification (NCBI taxonomy): domain Bacteria; kingdom Pseudomonadati; phylum Pseudomonadota; class Alphaproteobacteria; order Sphingomonadales; family Sphingomonadaceae; genus Sphingomonas; species Sphingomonas aerolata. Next base: position 3,149,602 of record NZ_CP098762.1, read on the forward strand.
GTGGAGCTGCGCGACTATGAGGAAAGCGGTACAGCAGGGCAGCGCGTCTTCATCGGCCGCGTCGCGATCGATGGCGAGGAACGGTCTATCTCAGGCCGCGGTAACGGACTGATCTCGGGCGTGATCGCGGCGATCGCGGAGTCGACCGGGCCGACGCTCGATGTGGTGGACTATAACGAGCATGCGATCGGCCATGGTGCGGACGCGCAGGCGGCCGCCTATGTCGAATGCCGGACCGCGGCGGGCAAGACGGTGTTCGGTGTCGGCATGGACACCGACATAGCGACCGCATCGGTCCGCGCCGTGCTCAGCGCCGCCAACCGCGCCTGACACCCGGAAGGGCGGCCACCGGTCAAGCCGGTGGCCGTTCTCTCAGGCGAGCTTCGCCAGCAGCGCCTGTGCCGCCTTTTCCGACGATGCGGGGTTCTGCCCGGTGATCAGCAGGCCGTCCTCGACGACATGCACGCCCCAGTCGGCGGTCTTCGAATAATTTCCACCATGCTGCGCGAGCATGTCCTCGACGAGGAACGGCACGATATCGCTGAGCCCGACCGCGGCCTCTTCGCTGTTGGTGAAGCCGGTGACCGTCTTCCCCTTCACCAGCGGCGAGCCATCGGCCGCCTTCACGTCGCGCAACACGCCGGGCGCGTGACAGACCAGCGCCACGGGCTTGCCCGCGCCGATGGTCGTCTCGATCAGCGCGATCGACGCGTTGTCGTTTGCCAGATCCCAGAGCGGACCGTGACCGCCTGGATAGAACACCGCATCGAAATCAGCGATCTTCATCTCAGACAGTTTCCGCGTGTCGGCGAGCGCGGCGCTGGCCTCCGCATCCCCCTCGAACCGGCGCGTCGCATCGGTCTGCGCATCGGGCTTCGCGCTGCTCGGATCGAGCGGCGGCTGGCCACCGGCCGGCGAGGCCAGCGTGATGGACGCGCCGGCATCCTTGAACACGTAATAGGGGGCGGCGAGTTCCTCGAGCCAGAAGCCGGTCTTGCGGCCGGTATCGCCGAGGTCGGCATGCGAGGTGAGGACGACGAGAATGTTCACCATAAGTCTCCGGATGAGGGGGTTATGGGCACGGAACGAGCCGGCGCCGGGATCGGCGCCGCTCATGGGCACCAAATGCGCCCGGTCGTGGGACTATTGCCTCCACTAGATCGCACGCTCCCGCACGATCCGGCACCCGATCGCGGCATCGGGGTAGATGTCGGTCTTCATCGTCTCGACCTCGACCCGCCTCACCCGCGCGTCACCCAGGCACAGCGCCGCAATCGCCTCGCACAGCGTCTCCTGCAACGCGAACGGACGCTCCGCCGCCATCGCCAGTATCCCGGCGCGGACGAAGTCGTAATCGAGCACCTCGCCGATCGCGTCCTCGCCAAGCGGCCCCGGATACACGACCGTCATCTCGACCGAGACGACCACGCGCTGCGGCGCCACCTCGTGCGGATAAATGCCCAGCCGCATCATCACCTCGAGCCCGTCGAGGATCGTCGTGAACTCAGCCATTGCGCTCCCCATGATGCCGGTCGAACATCACGTCGCCGTCGCGCGCCAGAAACCGCTGCCCGCAATCGACGAACAGGTTCTGCCCGGTCACGCCCTTCGCACCCAGCAACCACGCGACCGCATCGGCGACCGCCCGCGCCCCGACCGGGCGCTGGAGCAGATTGTCGCTCGCCACTGCCCCGAATTCCGCGTCGGTCTGGTCGCCGCTTGGCAGCGTCAGCCCCGGCGAGACCGCGTTGACGCTGATCCGGGGGCCCAGCGCCTGCGCCAGCATCACCGTCGCCCCCTCCAGCGCGATCTTGCCGCAGCTATAGGAGAAGAAATCGGGATTGAGGTTTGCCACCTTCTGGTCGAGCAGATTGACGATCGCGCCGTCACGGACATCCTCCTGCGACGCCAGCGCCGAGGCGAGCAGCACCGGCGCGCCGCAGTTGATCGCGACCAGCTCGGCGAACAGCGCAGGATCGACCGCGGGCGGCCGATCGAACGCGAACTTCGACGCGCAGTTGACCAGCCCGTCTATCGGACCGCCGATCGCGCCCCGCGCCGCCGCGAACAGATCGCCGACCCCGTGCAGATCGTTCAGATCGCCCTCAGCCGCCGCCGCGCGGCCGCCACTCGCGACGATCTCGTCGACCAAGGCCGCGGCCTCCTCGGGCGAATGTCCCTGATGCACGACCACCGCATGCCCGTCCGCCGCCAGCCGCCGGACGATCGCGGCGCCCAAGCGCTTCGCCCCGCCGGTGACCAGGACGGTTCGGATCATGCGCGCGCGCCCATCAGCGACAGCACCTCCTTGCGGCTGCGCTCATCCTCGCGGAACACGCCCATCATCCGGCTGGTGACCATCGTCACCCCCGGCGTCCGCACGCCGCGCGCGGCCATGCAGGCATGCGTCGCCTCGATCACGACCGCGACGCCCTGTGGCTTCAGCTGCTCCCAGATGCAGTCGGCCACCTCCGCGGTCAGCCGCTCCTGCACCTGCAACCGGCGGGCAAAGCCGTGCAGCACGCGCGCCAGCTTCGAGATGCCGACGACATGGTTGCGCGGCAGATAGGCGATGTGCGCCTTGCCGATGATCGGCGCCATGTGGTGCTCGCAATGCGACTGGAACGGGATATCCTTCAGCAGGACAATCTCGTCATAGCCGCCGACCTCCTCGAACACGCGTTCGAGATGCCGCGCCGGATCGTCGCCATAACCCGCGCAATATTCCTTCCAGGCGCGTGCGACACGCCGCGGCGTATCGACCAATCCTTCGCGGGTCGGATCGTCGCCGGTCCAGCGGATCAGCGTCCGGATCGCCGCCTCGACCTCCTGCGGAACGATCAGCTTGCCATCCGGGCCGACGGCTGGCTCGGCATCGGCAAAAGGCGTCTCGGCGATCATCACAGCGCTCCATCATTCCGCCGCAGGCCGGCGTGCAAGGTCCTCGGTACGAAAGCCCGACCGAGGTATCATAATATCGACAATATCGCAGCGGACTCCCGCCCGCCGCGCGCCATGCGGCCGTCCGCGGTCCCAACACAAGGGCCACATCATATCGCTTGCGTTACGGCGTGTCAGGCGCGCCGCAGCCGTTCCGCATGCCACGCGACATGATCCGGCATGAAGGTCGATATGAAATTATAGCTATGGTCGTATCCCGGCTGCATCCGCAACGTCAGCTCGATCCCCGCCGCCGCGCACGCCTCCGCCAGCAGCGCCGGCTTCAGCTGATCGTCGAGGAACCCGTCGGCCTCCCCCTGATCGACGAGGATATCGGCGACCCGCGCGCCATCGGCGATCAGCGCACAGGCGTCGTACGCACGCCAGTCGGCACGGTCCGGCCCCAGATACCCCGTCAGCGCCTTTTCACCCCAGGGGCAGTGCAGCGGCGCGACGATCGGCGCGAAGGCCGACACGCTGCGGAACCGGTCGGGATTGCGCAGCGCGATCGTCAGCGCGCCGTGCCCGCCCATCGAATGCCCGGTGATCCCCTGCCGCGTCATGTCCGCCATCGGAAACTCCGCGGCGATCAGCGCGGGGAGTTCGTCCTCGACATAGCGCTTCATGTTAAAGTTCGCGGCCCAGGGCTGCTCGGTCGCATCGACGTAGAAGCCCGCGCCCTGGCCGAAGTCATAGGCGTCGTCATCGGGAACCCCCTCGCCGCGCGGACTGGTGTCGGGCGCGATCAGGATCACGCCGTGTTCGGCACAGGCACGCCGATACTCGCCCTTGTCCATGACATTGGCATGCGTGCAGGTCAGGCCCGACAGGAACCACAGGACCGGCAAGCGCGCATCCGGCGCGTGCGGCGGCACATAGACCGCAAAGGTCATGTCGGTGCCGGTCGCGGTCGACGCGTGGTGGTAGACGCCCTGCGTGCCGCCGAACGCCGTGCTGGTCGATAGCGCCTCCATCACGCGACCCGGTGAGCGGCGCAGAGCTTGTTGCCCGACGGGTCGCGCAGATACGCCAGATACAGGGTGCGCCCCGCGGTGCCGTGGCGGACGCCGGGCGGATCCTCGCAGGCCGTGCCGCCATGCGCGAGCCCCGCGGCATGCCAGGCGTCGGCCGCCTCGGGCGAGGCCGCGACGAACCCCATCGTGCTGCCATTGCCGTGGCTGGCCGGCTGCCCGTCGAGCGGCTTGGTCAGCAGGAAGCGGCCGCCAGCGTGCGCATAGACGAGCCGGCCCCACTCATCGACGACGCCCTCGGGCACGCCAAGCGCACCCAGGCTCGCGTCGTAAAACGCTTTCGATGCCGCGATATCGTCGGCGCCGAGCATGACATGGCTAAACATGGCGTATTCCTCAGTAGATCACGACGGAGCGGATGCTCTCGCCGGCGTGCATCAGGTCGAACCCCTTGTTGATCTCGTCGAGCGTCAGGCGGTGCGTGATCATCGGGTCGATCTCGATCTTGCCGTCCATATACCAGTCGACGATCTTGGGCGTGTCCGTACGTCCACGCGCACCGCCGAACGCGGTCCCGCGCCAGTTGCGCCCGGTGACGAGCTGGAACGGCCGCGTGCTGATCTCCTTGCCCGCCTCGGCCACGCCGATCACGATCGAGGTGCCCCAGCCGCGATGACAGGCCTCGAGCGCCTGGCGCATGACGGTCGTGTTGCCGGTCGCGTCGAATGTGTAATCCGCGCCGCCGTCGGTCAAAGCGACGATATGCTGGACGATGTCGCCCACATCTTTCGGGTTGGCGAAATGCGTCATGCCGAAGCGGCGACCCCATTCCTCGCGGTCGGGATTGATGTCGACGCCGACGATCATCCCTGCACCCGCCAGTCGCGCGCCCTGGATCACGTTCAGCCCGATCCCGCCGAGCCCGAAGACCACGACCGTATCGCCGGGCTGGACCTTCGCGGTGTGGACCACCGCGCCGACGCCCGTCGTCACGCCGCAACCGACATAGCAGGAGGTGTCGAACGGCGCGTCGGGGCGAATCTTTGCAAGTGCGATCTCGGGCAGCACGGTGAAGTTCGAAAAGGTCGAGCAGCCCATGTAATGGAAGATCGGCCGCCCCTTGTAGCTGAACCGCGTCGTGCCGTCGGGCATCAGCCCTTTCCCTTGCGTCGCGCGGATCGCGGTGCACAGGTTGGTCTTCTGGCTCAGGCACGACTTACACTGGCGGCATTCGGGGGTGTAGAGCGGGATGACGTGATCGCCGACCGCGACGCTGGTGACGCCCGCGCCGATCTCGCGGACGATGCCCGCCCCTTCATGCCCCAGCACGCTCGGGAAAAGGCCTTCCGAATCAAGTCCGTCGAGCGTGTAGGCATCGGTGTGACAGATGCCTGTGGCCATGATTTCGACCAGAACTTCGCCGGATTTGGGTCCCTCGAGGTCGAGCTCGACGATCTCGAGCGGTTTTTTCGCCTCGAAGGCTACGGCGGCGCGGGTCTTCATGCATGGGTCTCCTTGGTGGCGCATCAGATGAACCGCAGCCCCTGGGTCTGCAACCGCGGATCATGCAACAAAACCCGCACCTCTGCGCTTGATCGTTGAATATCAAGGAGATGGTGTGATGAAGGATCCGAAAAAGGGCGACGAGGTCACCTGGAAATCCCCCGGCGGCACCGCGCACGGCACGGTCGAAAAGAAGCAGACCAGCGACACGACGATCAAGGGCCACACCGTCCGCGCGTCCAAGGACGAGCCGCAATTCATCGTAAAGAGTGACAATGGCGGCAAGGCAGCGCACAAGGCGGGCGCGCTCAACAAGGCGTGACCACGCGTGCAGTGCCTAACGCACGCATGCGAACAGGAAGGAATGCTTATGGCTACAGCTCCCAAGACCGGCGGCATCCACGCCCCCGTCCAGCCCTCTCCCGAGCTCGGCGAGATCGTCGGTAACGACAAGCTCCCGCGCAGCGAAGTGATCAGCAAGGTCTGGGTCTATATCAAGGCCCACAATCTGCAGAACCCTGAGAACAAGCGCGAGATCCTCGCCGACGAGAAGCTGAAGAAGGTCTTCGGCCGTGACAAGTGCACCATGTTCGAGATGAACAAGTACATCTCGCAGCACGTCAAGGCCTAAGCCTGACCGGGACGCCAGGCGACGTTGCCACCTCCGCGGAGGGGTCAACGTCGCCTGATTGCTCCTAACCCCTCGCGACCCGGCCGCGCCAGACGACAACCCCTGTCGCCGGCCAAACTACATCCCTGACGAATGTCGCGATGCCCGCAGGCGGCGGATCGCTTGATAATGTCGGTGGTGGTGACCCCGAGTGGATTTGAACCACTGGCCCCCAGATTAGGAATCTGGTGCTCTATCCGGCTGAGCTACGGGGCCACGCACGCGACGTCCATACTAGCCCCATTCCCGTCGGTCCAGACTGCGCGCGTCCGTCGACGCAAGCGATTATGACAGCCAGACCCAAACCTGCGCAACGCGGCTGCAAGGCGGGCGAACGCTGAACCGCGGACCTGCGCCCTGCCCAAACGGGCTAGGCCGCCGAAAAGGCGCATCATCCAAACCACCTATGCAACTGTCAACAAACGCATTACAGTTTTGTGACAGGGCAATTGGGGGCCGTGATGAAAAAAATGATCGCCACGGCTGCAAGACCCATGCTGATCGGCCTGGGGGTCATTCTAGCGATCGACCTTGTTGTACTCGGGATGTTCCTGCGCTGGGCCTATGTCGAGCACGCGAATGTGACGGAGAGCATGCTCTATGGTCAGCTGCTCTACTCGTCCGTCGACGGATCGCTGATGGAGATCTGGGGATATCTCAAGGAACTGACGATCATCGGCCTCGCGCTTTATGCGTTCCTCCACGCGAAGGAGCTTTTCTACGCGGCCTACGCGCTCCTGTTTCTGGTGGTACTCGCCGACGACTCGCTGCGGCTTCACGAGCATTTCGGCGCGGTGCTGTCGCAGTATGCCGTGATCGGACCTCATGGCGAAATTCTTGCGCAGGCAATCTTGTCCGGCATTCCCCTGGCGCTGACCCTGTTGGGCATGGTCAGGCTTGCTCGCGATCGCATCGCCCCCGCCCTCATGCTGCTCTTCGGTTTCTGCGTCACCGCGTTCTTCGCCGTGGTCGTCGACAAGCTTCATGAGATGCTGATCGGCCCCGGGCATTTTCAGACGATCAGCACGCTCGTCGAAGATGGCGGCGAACTGATAAGTCTGACGCTCATCCTCGCCATATGGGGCATTTTCGGCCGTATGATCGTGCCGCACGTGACAATTGGCATGATACCGCACGATGCGCTTGAGGTTGCTTAGCGACAACTGAGCTGCTCCACGTCGCTGACACGGAAGCACGGCGACGTGTCGCCAATCGCGCGATCATCTACGACGCGGCGTCGATTTGACCTGTCCCGTCTTGACCTTGGTTAGCAGCCCGCGGTGTATTGCAATTCGAGCGGACGTCCGCTTAAGGCCCGTCAAGTACGCATTTGGCGGCTCAATCCAGGACTTCGAAGATGCCAAATAGCGTTTCGCCGACGAGCGCAATTCAGATGAATACGCCTGAGATCTGCGTCGTGATCCCGGCTTATCGTGCGGCCCAGTTCATCGGCAAGGCGATCGACTCTGCCCTGTCCCAGACCGACGTCGCGCTCGAAATGATCGTCGTTGACGATCATTGTCCTGATGACACGCACGCAGCCGTGACGGCGCGCTATGGTCATGTCGCAAACCTCTCCGTGATCCGGCTCGACCGGAACGGCGGCCCATCGGCGGCGCGCAATGCGGGATTTGCGGCGGCTCGGGCGCCGTGGATCGCGGTGCTCGATGCCGATGACGCCTTCGAACCCGGCCGGTTGCGGCACCTCCTCGACGTCGCCGGTGCGTTTGCCGCCGATATGGTTGCGGACAATGTGCGATTTCTGGACGAGGCCCAGGCGGCGTCGAGCCCGCCACAAATCCGGGCAATCCGGTCCGCCACGGAGATTGACCGCCACGCCTTCGTTGCGGCGGCCCGGCCGTTCAACCAGGACATGGACTATGGTTTGCTCAAACCGATGTTCCGCCGTCAGTTTCTCGAAGACCATGCCATTCGCTATAATCCGGCCATCCGCCATGGTGAAGACTTCAAGATGTATTTCGATGCCATGCTGTGCGGGGCAAAGTTCGTCATTACCCCGCAACCCGGCTATGTCTGGACGCTGCGCACATCGGGCAAAAGCCAGACGACCGTCGATTATACGGCGCAGATTGCGATGAGCGCATTGCTGGCGAAACGCTCCGACGTTGCCGGTGACGGCAAGCTGGTCGCACTATTGCACGATCGCAGGCAGGCGCTTGGACGGCTCGAGACCTTGAACGGATTTCGCCACGCGGTGCAGTCGGGCAAGCGCGGCCAGGCAATCCGCCTGTTCCTTGGACATCCCTTCATCGTGCGGCAATATGCCGGGCGCGCGATCAGGAAGGTCGCACGACTGATCCGCTAGCGCCGCCGCGCATCGTGTGCCAGCACGACCCCCGCCTTATACGTTGCAACGACAGTGATAGAGTGAGCCCGAGGCGTTGCGTATGCGCAAGTCACTTGGATGGATGGGCGGTTCTCAGCAATATATTCCATACTCCAGCTGGTTAACTTTGTCCGGCACGATCGCCACCGTGGCCTTCGCGGTCGCGGGCCAGAGCTATATGAGCTTTGCCTATGGGCAGATCATCGCCGCCTTGATCAGCACCGCGATGGCGATCGGCCTCGCGCCGCATCATGCCAGGGTCAAAGTCGCATTCGACAACTGGCGCGACGTGCATCGGTTCAGCATCAACGTGCTCGCCACGCTGGGCATTTCCCGGGTCTTCTCGCGGTTGCAGGATATGGCGCTCGCTTGGTGGGGTTGGCCGCGCTCGGCTTATATCCCAGGTCCGGCAACATTTTCAGCATGTTGTGGGACAGCGTGTTCCTGGTGATCTGCCGCATCATGTTCGTCGATTTTGCCGCGGGGATCCGCGCCGGCTTGCCGATCGGGCCGCGCTATCAGAACGCGCTGGCCCTGTTCACCGCGCTGATGTGGCCGACTTTCCTGGGGCTTGGCGTGCTGTCGGGGCCGTTCGTGCTGCTCATCTATGGCGCGAAATGGGTATCGATCGCGATGTGCCTGTCGATCCTGTGCGTCGTCGGCGTGTTCAATACCGCCATCGCGATGGCGTGGGATCTGTTCATCATCGCCGACGAAACCGGCCGTCAGGCACGCTTCGAGTTCGTGCGCAGCATCGTCGGCTTCGTCGTATTTTCGGCAGCCTGCTTCATCAGCATCGAGGCTGCAGCGCTGGCGAAGGTCATCGATGCGATTTTTGCCTGCGTGCTCTACATGCCGCATATCCGCCGGATCACGGACAGCCAGTACCGGGACATGTTCGCCATCTATCTGCGCAGCGGGATCGCCACCAGCGTCGCGATCGCGCCGGCGATCATCGTCATGGCCTGGCATGGCTGGGCCGCGACGACGCCGCTGGTCCCGATCGTCCTGGCCGTCGGCATCGGCATCGCCCTGTGGGGCATCGCGCTGCGGCTGCTGAAGCATCCGTTGTTCTTCGAGATCAAGTCCGCGCTGAAACCAGTGCTCGCGCGCGTTACGGGGTAAGGCCGGGCGACCCCATCTTTAGTTGATCGTGTCCGGTGGGGTGACCGGGAGCGGCAGCGTCAGCACGGCGACACCGTCGTCGACCAGCGCCCTGGCCTCGGCGAGGCTGGCCTGACCGTGGATCGGTTCGGCGACCTCGTCGCCCAAGTGCATCGCGCGCGCGCGATCCGCAAAGGCGCCGCCGACCCAGCGCGATGACGCGAGCAGTTCCGCCTGTTTCGATGCCAGCATCGTCATCATCGCCTTCATCCGCGCAGGCGTCGGCCCCTCGGGCACGCGGTTGCCCTTGCCCGAGACGGCCGGCGCCATCACCGCCTTCGCCACCTCGGCATCGCCGCAGAGCGGGCATTCGACCTGTCGGGCTGCGCGCTGTGCCTCATAGGCCGCGCTCGAGCCGAACCACGCCTCGAACACATGCCCGGTGCCGCATTTCAGGTCGAAGACGATCACCGGATCACGGCCACGGATGGGATCGGCCGCCGATGTTCGAGCGCCGGGATCCTGGCGCGGACGTCCGTCACGCTGTCCGGGCTGATACCTGCAAAGCCGAGCCCTGCCGCCTCACCCATGTCGAGCACGACCGTGCCCCAGGGATCGATCACCAACGAATGGCCATAGGTCGCGCGACCATCGGCATGGACGCCGGTCTGCGCCGCAGCGACGACGTAGGAGGCCGATTCGATCGCCCGGGCGCGGAGCAGGACATGCCAATGCGCGGCCCCCGTCGGCTTGGTGAACGCCGCCGGGACCGAAAGCACCGTCGCGCCGGCATCGCTCAACGCGCGGTACAGGTCGGGAAAGCGCAGGTCATAACAGATCGATGCGCCCAGCATGCCGATTGGCGTCTGCGTGACGATCGCCGCGTCCCCCGCGGCATAGGCCGCGGATTCACACCAGCTTTCTCCCGTCGGCAGGTCGACATCGAAAAGATGGAGCTTGTCGTAGCGCGCGCGGATAATGCCCGACGGATCGATCACGAACCCGCGATTGGCAAACCGGCCGTCTGCCCGGCGGACGGCGAGCGAGCCAAGATGCACCCAGATCCCCGCCTCGGCCGCAGCGGCGCAGACGCGAGCGAGCACAGGATCGTCGGCCTCGGCCACGATCGACGCGGCGGCCCGCGCGCGATCGCGGTCGATCAGACCCGACATTTCCGGGGTGAACAGCATCACCGCGCCCTGCCCTGCCGCCGACCGGATCGCACCGACCAGCGTTGCAGCATTGACCGCGGGATCAATCCCGCTGGTCATCTGCAGAAGCGCGATGCGGGGCATCAGGCCAGGAGCGGGTCGAGCCCACCCCGGGCATCGAGCGCGGCAAGGTCATCCGACCCGCCGATATGCTTCCCGTCGATGAACACCTGCGGCATGGTCATGCGACCACCCGAGCGCTCGACCATCTCCTTCTTCTTCGGCCCGCCCATCGTCACGTCGAACGTTTCGGGTTCGACGCCCTTGGCGGCAAGGAGCTTCATCGCCCGCGTGCAATAGGGGCAGAATTGCTTGATGTAGATTTCAACTTTAGCCATTATTTTCAGGTGTGGTCTGACCGCGCGCTTGTCAATAATCGGTGTCGTCCAGAACACGCGCCCAGCACAGGATCGTCACCGATTCCGCCCCCGCCGCGAGCAGCGCGCCGGTGCACGCCGCGCTCGTCGCCCCGCTCGCATAGATGTCGTCGATTAGCACTACCGCCCTGCCGCGCAGCCGGTCGCGCCCGCCCGCCGCGACGGCGAAGGCGCCCGCCACCGCCTTGCCGCGCTGACGCCTGCCGAGCCCGCGCAGCACGGTCGTCTGCCGCGTCCGGACGAGGACATTCAGATCGGCGGGCACGGCCGACAGGCTCGCGAGCGTCGTCGCGATGAGCGCCGCCTGGTTGAACCCGCGCGACCAGAGGCGCCAGCGGTGCAGCGGCACGGGCACGATCAGCGCCGCCTGCTCGGGCATGAGCCGGTGCATGGCGCGCGCCATCGTCGCGGCGAACGCGGTTCGGCCGCCATATTTCAACCGCAGCGCCAGGCCACGCGCCACCGGTCCATAGGCGACCGCGGCGCGGACGCCCGCGTGACGCGGCGGCTGGGTGAGGCACGCGGCGCACAATGCGCCGTCGCCGCGATCATGCGCAAAGGGCAGGTTGCACGCGACACACCAGGGCGGACCGAGAAAGTGCAGGCCGTTCCAGCAGCTTGCGCAAAACCGATGGTCCGCCGCCACCGGACTGCCGCAGCCGGGGCAGCACGGCGGCAGCGCCAGCCGGATCACCGCGCCAATCGGATCAAGCAACCGCATCCGCCCTTGTCGTCAAAGCATGCAGACGGCACAAGCGCGGCGTGCAGATCCCAGACCCCAGCCAAGGCAGCGCCCCGAAAATCTTCGACCGGGTCGCCCGCCGCCAGCGCCGCGACCGCGCGCGTGCCGCCTATGCCGACGCGGATTTCGTGCGCGCGACGATGCTCGACGGGATCGCCGAGCGGCTCGATGCGGTGACGCGGGACTTTGCCGACATCCTCGATCTCGGCTGTTTCGACGGCGCGTTCGTCGCGCCCCCGGGAGCACGGGTCGTACGCTGCGATGCGGGCCATGGCTTTGCCGCGCACGCGGGCGGCGTTCAGGCCGACGAGGACCGGCTGCCCTTTGCCGACGCATCGTTCGACCTCGTCGTCAGCGCGGGCGTGCTCGACCAAGTCAACGATCTGCCTGGCGCGCTGTCGCTGATCCGCCGCGTGCTGCGGCCGGATGGACTGTTCCTCGGCGCGTTCGTCGGGGCGGGGAGCCTGCCGGCGCTCCGCCAGGCGTTGCGGGTGGCGGAGGCGGAGCGACCCGCCGCGCGGCTGCATCCGCAGATCGACGTCCGTTCGGCGGGCGATCTGCTGATGCGCGCGGGCTTCGCGCTGCCGGTGGCGGACATCGAGACACTAAACGTCGGCTACCGCGATGTAGGGCGCCTGCTCGGCGATCTTCGCGGGATGGCGGCGACGAACGTGCTCGCGGGGCGCAGCGCACTCGGCCGGCAGGCGCTGGCGGGGCTCGCACAGGCCTTTGCCGAGCTCGCCGACGCGGACGGACGGACCGCCGAACGGTTCGAGATCATCTTCCTCACCGGCTGGTCGCCCGCCCCGTCACAGCCCAAGCCGGCGCGACGCGGCAGCGGCACCGCCTCGCTCAGCGATGCGCTGCGGACCCGGCCCCGCGACCCGGCCTGAGCCTAACGGGCGGGGTCGGCCGCTCGGCGACCCGGACCGAACGGGATACGCAGCGTGACCACCGCCCCGGATCCGGTTGCCCCCGGCAGCGTGCTCTGGACCGCGTGCACATTGCCCGTCCCGCCGCCCGGCAGCCGGAACGTCATCGGTGCATCGGGTGAACTGACGGGCGGCGTGGGGAGCCGTGCAAGACGCTGGTCGGTCGGCCGGGCACAGACGACGATCTCGCCACCGGGAGGCGTCACGGGACAGGGGGTCGCCGCCCGAGCGACCGGGGGGCGAAGTTCGCGCGGCAGCGGGGGGCCGGCGACGGCCTGCAGTCCGATCAGCACCGCGATCATCTAGAACCTCCGCGCCACCCCCGCATAAAGCCGCGCGTCGGGGGTATCATGGGTCAAGCCTGCCGCCCCGAAAATGTCAAACTGAAGATCGTCGCGGGCCATCCAGGCGAGCGACAGCGCAGCCAGTGCCTGGGTGCTGCGGCCGGACGGGTCATCGTCGCGCAGTGCCTGCAACTCGGCATTCAGCGTCACCGCCTTGTCGAGCGTGAAGGCGAGGCCGACCGCGCTGCTATAGGCCAGGTGCCGGCCATGCCCGTCATCGTCGACCGCGGCATCGACTTCGGGTGTCAGGTCGAGCGACACCGTGTCGGACATTTCGAATGTCACCGGCAGCAGCAACCCGCTGCCCCAGTCGCCATCACCGACCGGCGAACGGCCGACGGGAAGCGTCACGAACGGCAGGACGGCGATCGACAGGCCCTTGCCGTCGGGATGGCTCAGGCTGGCCTTCATGCTCAGTGACACGTCGCCGATACGGTCCGCGACGTCGATCCCCGTTGCGTCGCGCGTCCGGTCATGGCCGAACGGCGTCCATCCCACCCGTGCCTCGACCGTGTCGCTGACCCCGACCCGGACCAGCGTATCGGCGATCAGGACATTGTCCTCGCGCGAGCCCGCCCCGTCGTCGCGCGTCCAGTCGGCGAGCGCGGTTTCGACCGAGACGCGGCCTTTTTCCATGGTGCAGGCGGGCGTGTCGATCCCCGGGCGTTCAGGGCAATAGTCCCGCTCCTGCGCGCGAACCTGGGTCGAACAGGCCAGCAGCAGCGTCGCCAGCACACCCGTGGCAAGCCGTGTCGCAGGCCGCCCCGCCAATGCGTTCATCGCAGGCGGACCCAGGTCGGGGCATGATCGCTCGCCTTTTCGCGACCGCGATAGGCCTTGTCGACACCGGCATCGATCATCCGGTCGGCGGCCTGCGGGCTAAGCAGCAGATGATCGATACGGAAGCCCGCGTCGCGCTGCCACGCGCCCGCCTGATAATCCCAGAAGGTCCACACGCCCCCCTTGGGAAACTGCGTTCGCAGGGCGTCGGTCCAGCCCTGCCCGAGCAGCGCACGATAGGCGCTGCGGCTTTCGGGCTGCATCAACGCATCGTCCTGCATCCGCGACACCGAAAACGTGTCGTCGTCATTCGCGATCACGTTGTAATCGCCCGCGAGGATGGCGGGCACCTCCTCGGCCAGCAGCACGCGCGCGCGCGCCGCAAGCCGCGTCATCCAGCGCAGCTTATAGTCGAACTTCGGGCCGGGCTGCGGATTGCCATTGGGCAGATACAGCGCGGCGATCGTCAGCCCTTCGACCTCGGCCTCGATATAGCGGCTGTGCTCGTCCTCGGGCTCGCCTTCGAGGCCGCGTTGCCGGAGCTTGGGGGTCTGGCCCTTGGCGAGGATCGCCACGCCGTTCCAGGCCTTTTGCCCATGCCAGACAACACCATACCCCGCCGCCTCGATCTCCGCTGCCGGAAAGGTTTCGTCGCTGGTCTTGAGTTCCTGCAGACAGACGATGTCGGGCTGCTCTTCGGCAAGATACTCAAGCAGCCGCGGGAGACGGGCCTTGATCCCGTTGATGTTGTACGTGACGATCTTCACCGGGCGTCAGACCGAAAAGCTCGAGCCGCAACCGCAGCCCGAGGCTGCATTGGGATTTTCCACGCGGAACGCCGCGCCGGCGAGCGACTCGACATAGTCGACCGCGCAACCCCGGACGAGATCGATGCTGACGCTGTCGACGACCAGCCGGACGCCGTCGCGTTCGGCAACGACGTCATCAGCCTCGGCCGCATCGGCGAAACCGAACTTGTACTGGAAACCCGAACAGCCGCCGCCATCGACCGAAAGGCGCAGGATCGCGGGCTTGCCCTGTCGGGCAGCAATTGCGGCGACGCGCGCCGCGGCGGAGGGGGTCAGGATGATGTCGGGAGCCAGGGTTGCCATAGGCCCGAGATAGGCGGTCCCGCTATCCGCGGCAACCTCGCCCTGTCCGCGGCGGACCGCGGACAGGGCTTGATAGAAAACCGTACGGCTCAGTCCTGCGCCGCCGGACCGTCGGTCGAGACCGGGATGGCACCGACCGAGCGATCCTGCGCGGCGAGCAGGTAGTCGGCGGTCGTGAGGAACGGGATCGGGTTCACGGCATGACCGTCGATCCGGACTTCATAATGAAGATGCGGGCCGGTCGAGCGACCGGTCGAGCCCATCAGCGCGATCAGCTGGCCGCGCGTCACGCGGGCATTGTCGCCGACGAGGATCTTCGACAGATGACCATAGCGGGTGGCGATGCCCTTGCCGTGATTGAGCTCGACGAGATTGCCATAGCCGCCCTGACGACCGGCATGCGAGACGATGCCGTCAGCCGTGGCGTAGATCGGCGTGCCGACCGGACCCGGAATGTCGACGCCGGCATGCATCGCAGCGGTTCCGCGGAACGGATCCGAGCGGATGCCGAAATTGCTGGTGAAGGACAGCAAATGAACCGGCTGGACCGACGGGATCGCGATGACCCCCTGCTGCAGCGTATCGAGCTTCTTCCAGGTCTGGAATAGCGTGCGGAACTGGGCGTCGGCGCGGACATCGGCCAGCGCCTCGGGGCTGTCGGCGGCGATCAGCGGTCCGCCCATGGCGGCCTGCTTGCTGGCTTGAGTGCGCTTGGCGGCAGCAGCAACGCGTTCGGGACGCAGGCCGAGCTTGCGTACGGTGTCGGTGGTGTCGGCATAGCGCTGATCGAGAACCGTCTGCGCCGCGTCGGCGAGAAGGCGCTGGCGGCCCTCGACCTTGACCAGCGGCTTGACGACATCGGCGGCCAGCGCGTCGGGTGCAGGGTCGATCGCCAGCGTCGCCAGCGCCATCGCCTTGGTGTCGCCCTTGCCGGTCAGGGCGGCGGTGATCAGTTGCTGGCGCTGTTCGACGCGGGCGGCATGCGCTGCGGCGGTCTGGCGAATGGTCGCGACGCGCGCCTGCATCTGACCGATGCGGCGCTCCATCTGCGCGACCTGGAGTTCGGAATCGGGTGCGGCGACGACGCCGGTCGCGGCTGCGGCGCCATAGGCTGCCTGCGCGGCACCATAGCCGGAAAAGCCGAGCGTCACGGCGCTGAGTGCCGCCATCGCGGCCTGCTTGCGGCTGCCCAGGCGAACCCGGCGGACCGAGTGGCCGTCGTGAACCGTCAGGTCCCGCGCGGCGAAGAGCGTCTTGATACGAAAGGCTGCGCGGTTGGCTAAGGCTGCAGCGGAAACGGTGATATCGACCATTGGTCCCCGACAAAAAACAGGAGCCGGATCGCAAACGGGCCCGGCGCCAAGACTCTGTCCTGAACCGCAGCCCCTCCGCGTCCCAGACAAGTGAGGATGTGTGCCGATTTGACCCACTTCGGCAAGAGCTGCGCCGCTAACTTGGGGTGGACCGGGACGCGCGTGCGTTGAGCCGTTGAAACCAAATGGTACCGGTAAAAAGGAATCGCCTCGCCAGGGGACGCCGCGCCCTGCCCCGTGGAACGGTCTTTATTGCGGGGTCAGCGCCTTGGCGGCGGCAAGAACGGCTTCGGCATGGCCGGGGACACGGACCTTGCGCCACGATGTCGCCAGTCGGCCGTCCGCGTCGAACAGGAAGGTCGCGCGCTCGATTCCCATATATTTGCGGCCGTACATCGCCTTCTTGACCCAGACTCCGAAGCCCTCGCAGACCGTGCCATCGACGTCGGTCGCCAGCGAGACGGTCAATCCGTGCTTGGTGCTGAACTTGGCATGTGCGGCGGGCGTGTCCTTCGACACGCCAAGCACGCCGACCCCGATCTCAGCGAAGGCCGACTCGAGCGCGGAAAAGTCCTGCGCCTCGCGCGTGCAGCCGGCGGTATCATCCTTGGGATAGAAATAGACGACCAGCGGCCGCGCCAGCGTCGTGAGCGCAACGGCCGTGCCATCGGGCATCGTCACCGCGACGTCCGGGATCATCGCACCGTCATCCATCTTGCTCTCCTGTCAGTTCGTGCCAGAACGCGGTCACCTGTTGCCGGACCTCGGCAAGGCCCGCAAGAACCGCAGGCCAGTCGTGCAGCCCGAGCGCGCGCGCGATCAACGCCTGGGTCGGCGGGCCGGGCGGCGCCGCGTCGGGCGCGACGAGCCGCAGCGTCACGAGCAGCCGCGTCAGGATATCATGCGCGGCGATCATCGTCGCGGGCATCCGCCCTTCGGCAACGAGCTGCCCAATCGCACGCCCCAGATTGGCATCGAAGCCGCTGCGCTCAACGAGTTGTACGACATGCGTCGCGAATTCCAGATCGACCAGACCACCCGGCAGGAGCTTCGCGTCAAGCGGCCCCTTGGCAGGCTTGTGCGCGGCCATGTCGGCGCGCATCCGCGTCGCATCGCCGACCACGTCGCGCTCGGTCCGCGCACCGGTCAGGACATCGGCGATCACCGCGGACAGCGCCGCTCTGGCGGGTGCGGATCCGAAGACCGGCCGCGCCCTGGTCAGCGCCATATGCTCCCACGTCCAGGCTTCCTCATGCTGATAGCGTGCGAAGCTGTCGAGCGTCACGACCAGCGGCCCCTGCGCCCCCGATGGCCGCAGCCGCGTATCGATCTGATAGAGCGGCCCGGCCGCGGTCGCAACCGACAACGCCGCGGTCACGCGTTGCGCCAGCCGGTTGTAGTAGAGCGTCGCCCCAAGCGGCTTGGCGCCATCCGACTCGGCGGTGAAATCGCCGGTGAACAGATAGACGAGGTCGAGATCAGACGCATGCGTGAGCATCGCCCCGCCCATCCGGCCGAGCGCCAGGATCACGAGTTCGCTGCCCGGCACCTGCCCATGCACATCGGCAAAGCCGCGGATCGTCGCCTCCGCTAGCACCGCGATCGCCGCCTCCGCGACGCGCGCATAGCCCGCCGCGACGTCGAGCGGATCCGACGTCCCGGCAACGATCTGCGCGCCCAGGGCAAAGCGCAGTTCGCCGACCACGCGCCGGACGTGATCGAGCCGCCCCTGATAATCGAGCCCCGCCTCGCCCGCGCGCATCCGGTCGATCAGCGCGTCGAGCGCCGCGACCGGGGCGAGCGCGGTCGCATCGATCAACCCGTCGAGCAGCGCGGGGCGTCGCGCCAGATCCTCCGCCAGCGTCGGCGCATGGCTCAGGATCGCCGCGAGGAGCGTGGCGAGCGCCGGTCGTGCTTCGAGCAGTCGGAACACGTTGATCGCGCTCGGCAGGCGCTCGAGCATCGAATCGAGCCTAAGCATCGCGGCCTGCGGCTCGGGCGCGGCGGCGAGCGCCGGGACCAGCGTCGGCAGGACCGCCTCGAGCGCCGCCTGCGCGGCACTGCTGCGCAGCGCGGGATAGGCCCCTGCCCGCCACGCGGCGATCCGCTGGCGCGCGGGTTCGGGTTCGG
Organism: Sphingomonas aerolata; assembly: GCF_023935825.1. NCBI lineage: Bacteria > Pseudomonadati > Pseudomonadota > Alphaproteobacteria > Sphingomonadales > Sphingomonadaceae > Sphingomonas > Sphingomonas aerolata. The sequence goes on from NZ_CP098762.1 coordinate 3,168,078, forward strand.
CAAACCCCGCCTCTGCCAGCTCGACGTCGAGCCGCGTCGGATCATGCGAAAGCCCGGATGGCGCGCCATCGTCGAGCGCGTCGTAGATCCGCCCGGTCGCCGCGACATGCGGGGCGAGCAGCGCCAGCAATGCCGCGCTGCTGTCGAGCCCGTGCAGCCACGCCACCCGATCGAGCGCATCGCCGGTCGGCAAGGCATGCGTCTGCCGGTCGTCGATCATCTGCACCCGGTGCTCGATCGTCCGCAACAGCGTATAGCTGTCGATCAGCGCGCGCGCCTCGTCACCGCCGATCCACCCCGCCTCCGCCAGCCGCGCAAGCGCGACGCGGGTGGCCGGCGCGCGAAGCGCGGGGTCGCGACCGCCATGGATCAACTGATGGATCTGCGCGAAGAATTCGGCTTCGCGTATTCCGCCGCGGCCGCGCTTCAGGTCGTAACCCGGCCCGAAGGCCTGACCCTGCGCATGATGATCACGGATCCGTCGCGAGATGCCGCGAATCTCGCCGATCGCGCCGAAATCGAGCGCGCGCCGCCAGACGAACGGGCGGACCGTGTTGAGGAACTGCCTGCCGAGTGCGATGTCGCCCGCCGCGGCGCGCGCCCGGATGAAGGCGGCGCGCTCCCAGGGGAGCGCCTGCGCCTCGTAATAGCTGATCGCCGCATCGATCGGCAGCGCGATCGGCGTGATCTCGGGAGACGGCCGCAGGCGGAGGTCGACGCGCAGCACATAGCCGTCGCCGTCGCGTGCCTGGAGCAGTTCGACGACGCGCTTGCCGATCCGCACGGCGGCGGCTTCGGGTTCCTCGCGCGGGCGGAGCGGCAGCGTGTCCGGATCGTAGATCAGGATCGGATCGATATCCGACGAGTAATTGAGTTCGCCACTTCCCTGTTTACCGAGCGCGATCGCGGCGAACCCGCGCGCTTCGGCGCCGGGCGTGCGTTCTTCGATCGCGGTGCGGATCGCCGTGTCGAGCGCGTGGTCGGCAAACCCGGTAAGCTGCTGCGTCACGGCGGTGAGATCGAACACGCCGGCCAGGTCACCGATCGCGACCCTCAGCGCAAGCGCACGCCGTTCGAGGCGGAGGCGTCGTGCAACCGGCATGTCGGGGTCGAGCGGCACCGGGATGGGATCCAGCCGTCCCTCTGCCAGCTCCGTGGCAAGGACAGGCTCGCGGTCGAGGAGCATGGCGAGGAAGGGGGACCAGCGTCGCGCACGCTGCGTTGCGGCGATGATGTCCGACGCCCGATGCGCGTTATCCATGCCACACCCCACAATTCTTTTATAAAGTCAAGCCAGGGTAGCAACAAAAGCTCTTGAGGCTCGTTGACCCCGCATGACCCATCTGCACCCGACTATTCGCCGTGACCAGACCGATCATCTGGTCGTTCGCGCGCCTCGCAAGACGGATGCGATCGGACAGTCGCTGCGCGGTGCGTTCGATCGCGACTCCGGAATGCCTGACGAGTTCATGTCGTTGCTGCGTGAACTCGACACTGTATCCTCGCGACGCCACTGATTCAAACGCCAACCGCGGCGGGCGTCTATTTCAACGCCCGCGGCTCAGCTCTTCGACATCGCCCATGATCGAGTCGAGTGCTGTCTTAGTCGTGTCGGTTTCATGATCGCGACGCGACGGCAGCGATCCATCCGTCAGAATGGTTTCAAGCGCGACACGGCCACGCGCGACACGGCTCTTGATCGTGCCGACCGCCACGTTGCAGATTTCCGCCGCCTCTTCATACGCGAACCCGCCCGCGCCGACGAGGATCAACGCCTCACGCTGCGGTTGCGGCAGATGCATCAATGCACGCTGCATATCGCCCAGTTCGACATGCCGATCCTGGCTCGCAGGCGCCGCAAGGATGCGATCCGCCACCAGATCGTCCCACTCACCCTTGAAACGGGCGCGGCGCATCTGTGACAGATAGAGGTTGCGCAGGATGATGAACGTCCAGGCACGCATGTTCGTACCAGCCTGGAAGCGCAGCCGTGCGGCCCACGCCTTCAGCAGTGTCTCCTGCACCAGGTCATCCGCAAGGTCGCGGCTGCCCGACAGCGAACGCCCGAACGCACGAAGATGCGGAATCACCTGGGCAAGCTGGACCTTGAACTCGGCATCGGAAAGCGAGACGTGCTCAACGGGCGCGACCTGAGGCTCGGCGCCGTCGACTTCGTCGTCACGCTGGGCGGGCTGTACCATGAAATTCCGATCGTTCCCGAATGACGACCGCCGCCCAGAGGACGGCGATCTTGAGCATACGGATCGGCATCAACCGGTCCGCCACGCCACGCATATGCTATCGAATGACGAGAAATGCAAAAATGGCGATAACCAGGACCAGTGATATCACAAGGATATAGCGGGTCATATGCGGTGTTGCGCCAGCGCGGGCGTCTTCGCCGGCGACGTGAATCTGCTCTTTTGGGTCAACCATGAGACTGAAACCCCCGAACGCCGTTTTGGGTCCGTAACTATCAAAAACTTGATGCCGGCGTTGCTGACGATATCGTCGACGGCAACCCCGGCCCAAGTCTAGCGGCGTATCAGGCGCCGGGAACGGTCGTCTGATCGAAGAACAGTGCCTGGCTGATTGCCGCCTTCACTGTCGAACGCTGGAACGGCTTGGTGATCAGGAAGGTCGGCTCGGGACGCTCACCGGTCAGCAGACGTTCGGGGAACGCAGTGATGAAGATCACGGGAACCTCGAATTCGGCAAGGATGTCCTTGACCGCGTCGATACCCGAACTGTCGTCTGCCAGCTGAATATCGGCGAGCACGAGACCCGGACGCTCTTCCATTGCAAGCGCTACGGCCTCGTCGCGGGTCACCGCAACACCGGTCACGTCGTGACCCAGGTCGCGCACGATCGTCTCGATATCCATCGCGATGATCGGCTCGTCCTCGATGATCAGGACGCGCGCGCGGGTCTGACCTTCGATTTCCGCGAGTGCTGCGGCGACGAGCTCCTCGACCTCGTTCGCATCGACGTCGATCAGATAGGCCGCGTCCTCGGGCGTGAAACCCTCCATCGCAGTCAGCAGCAGCGCCTGACGCGAGAGCGGAGTCATCCGCGACATACGTGCGCGAGCAACTGCTGCGTGGCCGTCGGTATCGCCGACACCCTCGTCGCCCATCTCGTCATAATTCGCCGACGACCAGATCGCCTGGAACATCCGATAAAGACCGAGACGCGGATCGACGTCCTTCGGGAATTCATCGGGCGCCGCGACGATCGCCTCGAGCGTCGCGCGAACATATTTGTCGCCATGACTCTGGCTGCCGGTCAGGGCCCGGCCGTAGCGCCGCAGAAAGGGAAGATGCGGTGCGAGTTGCTGTCCAAGCGACATGGGTATTGGTAACTCCCTGATCGTTACGCCGGCCCGGTGAGGACGACGATACTAGAATATGACGCGACCGACCGATTGCCAGACCCTCGGAACCTTTTGGCCCGACGCCCACGACAATATCGATTTTTCGCTCGAACAGGGAACTAACGAGAGGCTATTTGGTTTCACGGACAATCACCGCGAGTGTATGACGCAGGTCTAGCTGTGTCATGTGCCGCCCGCGGCCTATGGTAAACATCATCTTACGTGCGTCGTGCAGGGGGAAATTTTGAGTTTGGGCCACGACACGCAGAACGAAACTCCCGCCGGCACTCCCGCCGGCAAGGGCACCGGCAAGCCGCGCGACACGGCCCGCGATCGGCAGATGGGAACGGCATTGCGGTCGGTCTATCAGCAGACCGTCGAGGAAGCCGTTCCTGACGAGTTTCTGGCGCTGCTCGGCAAGCTGGACTGAGGGCGGGCCGCATGGCCTCGCCAACCGGTTCCGTGAGCAAATCCGGCACCCCGTCACCTGCCGCCCCGGGCGCCACAGAGACCCCGGCCGACACCAGTTCTGTTGACGCTAATGCGACGGCGGCACGTCCACCGTCGCAGATCGCCACCGCGATCGGGCGGCTCCCCACCGGGGCCAAGCTTTTCCTGATCCTCAGCGCAGCGCTTCTGCCGCTCGCGCTGATCGCGATCTTCGCCACCTTGCAGACGACTCGTGTCGCCGATGCGGAAGCCCGTGCACGGTTGCGGGTCGCTGCGGCAGAAAGCGCCCGATCGATCGCCATCGAGCTGATCGGCGACATGACCGCGTTGCGGGTCGCGGTGAACGCGCTGGGCTTCGACCCGGCCGATGCGCCGAGCTGCGCCCGCGCGCAGGGTGTGTTCGCGCAGCAGGCCTCTTCTGGTACGCGATTCGTCATCACCGACCGCGCCGGCCGCGTGCTGTGCGGGCGCGCGCTGCCCGAAGCCGTCGCGCTGGATTCGACCAGCAATCCCGTTGCCGCCGCGATCGTCCCGAACCGCGGACTGGTCCTCGCGATCACCGGCCCCGGCGGCGAGACATCGGCACGTGCCTATTTCCCGCAGCCCTTCCTCGAACGGATCGGCCGGCCGTCCAACCAGACCCTGGAATTCAACAGCGCGCTGATGCTCGGACAGGACGCGCTGCTCCTCGAATCGATCGACGACGAGGCACCGCTCGATCGGCTGGAAACGATGCGCACGGACCTTGGCGTCGCGGGCCTTGCGCTGCGCACCAGCATCCGCAGCGCACCGATCACCTCGTCGCTGATCATCGCGCTGCTGCTGCCGCTGCTCATGTGGGCGGCGGCGGCGGGGATCGGCTGGTTCGTCGTCGATCGTCTGCTGATCCGTCCCTTGCGGCAATTGCGCGCCGCGGTCGCCGCGTTCACGCCGGGTGAGGTCATTGATACCGGCACCGTCCGCACCATGCCCGCGCAGGAGATCCGCGAGCTCGGCGACACGTTCCAGGTCATCAGCCGGACCGTGGCGGCGCACGAAGCGGGCCTGGCGGCCGGGCTCGTGCGACAGACCAAGCTGACGCGCGAAGTGCATCACCGGGTAAAGAACAACCTCCAGGTGATCTCGAGCCTGATCAATTTCCACGCCCGCAGTGCACGCAGCGCCGACGCGACCGAGGCCTATTCGTCGATCCAGCGCCGGGTTGACGCGCTGGCGGTCGTTCACCGCAATCACTTCGCCGAGCTCGAGGAAAATCGCGGTCTCAACATGCGCACGATGCTCGGCGAGCTGTCCGCCAACATCCGCGCCACCGCCCCCGATCGCTCGCACGGTCTCGGCATCACGCTCGACGTCGCTCCGTTCCTCGTCAATCAGGACGTTGCCGTGGCGGTCGCGTTCCTCGCGACGGAGACGATCGAGCTGGCGATGACCTGCGATCCATCGGCACAGATCCGCGTGTCGATCCAGCCCGGCGCCACGCCCGACCGCGCAGTGCTCCGCGTCGTCTCGCGGGCGCTGATCGAGAGCGACGCGTTGCGCGAGGCAGCAACACGCTATGGCCGTGTAATGGAAGGCCTTTCACGCCAGTTGCGCTCGGCGCTCCATCATGACCCGCTGGTCGGCGCGTATGAGATCGCCTTTGCGGTCATCGGTCGCGATTGAGCACGACGAAACACCTCGTCGAAAAAAACTTGAAAACGGCAGGAACCACCTTTCCCGAACGCCGTTCTATAGTTCGGATAGCGACTTTATGCCCCCCCGCTCTCGCTATCCAAGTGACAGGCCCGGAAGCATCACCCTCCCCCCCCCGGTGACGCTTCCGGGCCTTTATCATTCCAAATCAGATGCGTGCCTGGTTGCACCAACGGAACGAAACCCGCGCCCGTACATTTCTCCCCTCGGTGGCATTCAAGCCCTTCTAGGAGGAAGTATTATGCGTAAGTTGGTTGGATTGGCCGTTGTGGCCAGCGCGCTCATCGTGTCGGCATGCAACACCGTCGAAGGCGCCGGCAAGGACGTGAGCTCGGCCGGCCGCACCGTGGCGAAGACCGCGAGCGACGCCAAGTAAGCCTTTGCGCTTGAGATACGAAAACGGGGCCCGGTGCAGCTGCACCAGGCCCCGTTTTTACGCCTGCCGCCGATCGTTCAGTGCGTTTCGGCGATATCGGTAGAGTCCGACGTCTCATCCTGCGCCTTGGCCTTAGCCCGGCTGCGCTCGGTGAACCAGATGCCGATCAGCGCGAATTCATACAGGATGGTCAGCGGGATCGCGAGCAGCAGCTGCGACCCGATATCCGGGGGCGTCAGGACCGCGGCAATCGCGAACGCCGCAACGATGGCGTAGCGCCGCGCGCCGACGAGCTGCTTGCGCGTGACGATCCCGGCGCGCTCGAGCAGCATCAGCAGCACGGGCAGCAGGAAAGCGATCCCGAAGCCGAACAGGAACTGCATCGTGAACGACAGGTAATTGCCGATCGCCGGCAGCGCCTCACGCTTCACGCCGCCGACCACGCCGTCGAACCCCAGCAGGAAGTGGAGCGCCATCGGGATCGCGACATAATAGGCCATGGCCGCGCCCGTGAGGAACAGCACGGGGGTCGCGAGGATGAACGGCAGGAGCGCGTTCTTCTCCTTCTTGTACAGACCGGGGGCAACGAACTGCCAGAGCTGGTTCGCTATGACCGGGAAGGACAGCATCATCGCCGCGAAGAACGCAACCTTCACCTGGACGAAGAACGCCTCGAACACTTCGGTGTAGATCACTGTATCCTGCCCCGCCGCGAGCAGCGGGTGGACGAGGAAGCCGAAGATATCCTCGGCAAAATACATCGCCACGGCGAACGTCACGACCAGCGCGGCGATGCAATAGAGCAGCCGCCGCCGCAACTCGATCAGATGGTCGAGCAAGGGGGCCCGGCTCTCGTCGATCTCACTCATGACGCTATGCTCTCGGCAGTCTGGAAGTCGGTCACGACGACGCTACGTCGGACTTGCCCGTCCGCGCGTCGGACGGCGTGGCAGCCGGTATGGCGTGTTCATGCCGATCAAGCCCGGGTGCGGCGTCGACGCCTGCCCGGTGATCCGGAGCCGGCGCTTCGATATCGAGGCCGGCCGGCGCCGGCTTATCACCCGAGGGCCCGGATGCCGGGAGCACGACGGGCTTCTCGACCATCACGGGTTCGGACGACGGCAGATCGTGATGGATGTCGGGTTCGGGCGAATGGACGATCTGCGCGGTGTCGGTCGGCGGGTGCTCACGCATGATCCGCTCATTCTCCGACGCCCAGCGCTTCTCCATTTCCTCGAGCTCCGCCTCGCGGACCATCGAGTCGAAGCCCGACCGGAATTGGCGCGCCACGCCGCGCGCCTTGCCGACCCAATAGCCGACGACGCGCATCGCCTTGGGCAGGTCCTTCGGACCGATCACGACGAGCGCGACGAACGCCACGAGCAGGAATTCGGACGGAGCGATATCGAACATTCAGGCGCGCCTATCTGGACCCGTCGAGTCTGGGAACGTCAAGCGCGGCTCAGCGGTCTTCGCGGACGCGATTGCCGTCGCGATCGAACGCCGGATCGGCCGTCTTCTGGGCTTCGATACGCGCGGAAGGCTTGGCCGGCGTCTCGTCGTCGGGCTCGGCCATGCCCTTCTTGAAGTTCTTAACGCCCTTGGCAACGTCGCCCATCAGGCTGGAAAACCGACCGCCGCCTAGAAGGAGGATCGCGACGACCGCAAGAACGAGCAGATGGATCGGGCTGAATCCGCCCATGACAATTCTCCTGAAAACCTGCCTCTATCTAGGCGTCATCGTCACGCTTTGCCACAGTGCTTTCATGGCTGCCGCGATCTGTACGGTCCTCGACGTCGACATCGACCGGATCGAGCAGCCCCGCAGCGCGGAGATCGTCGATGCCCGGCAGGTCGCGCCGGGTCTTCAGCCCGAAATGCACAAGGAACGCGGCGGTCGTGGCATAGAGCAAGGGTCGCCCCGGAACCTCGCGCCGCCCCGCGGGCCGGACCCAGTCCGCCTCCATCAGCACGTCGAGCACGCCCTTGGAGATCTGGACGCCGCGGATCGCCTCAATCTCGGCGCGGGTGACGGGCTCGTGATAGGCGATGATCGCCAGCGTCTCGATCCCCGCCCGGCTCAGCCGCCGCGGCTCTTCGGATTCGCGGCGCAACACATGAGCGAGGTCGGGCGCGGTCTGGAACTGCCAGCGATCCCCGCGCCGGACGATATTGAAGCCGCGCGCCGTATAGTCCTCGACCAGCACCTCGATCGCGGCGCGGACGTCGCGCGCCGTCGCGATCGCCCCGACATGCGCGCGGATCGCATCAAGTGTCAGCGGCGCGTCGGCGGCGAACAGCACCGCCTCGACTGCGCGGACGAGCGCATCGGGCCGCGTCATGCCTGCGTGGCGCGCAGATAGAGCGGGGCAAAGGGCGCCGCCTGCCGCAGCTCGACACGCCCCTGCCGCGCCAGTTCGAGCGCCGCGACGAAACTCGACGCCAGGGCGGACCGACGAAACCGCTCCGCGCCGGGCACGACCGCGGACGCAGGCAGGAACGTCTCTATCCTGCCCCAGTCGAGCCGCTCGCCGACCATCATCGACACGCGCTCGAGCGCCGCCTCGAGCGTCATGACCGCGCGGTCCGCAACCACGTGCATCACTGGCCGGGTACGCCCCGATACCCGCCCGTATGCCGCGATCAGGTCGAAGATCTCCGCCGTCCAGACCGCCTTGCGGACCGTCCGCAGCCCCTCGGGCGCGCCGCGCACGAAGACGTCGCGCCCCGTCCGGTCGCATGCCATCAACCGCGCCCCCGCCTCGCGCATCGCGTCAAGCCGCTCGAGCCGGTGCTGGAGACGCCGTGCGAGGTCATCCGGATCGGGCTCGACCAACGGATCGCGGGGCAGCAGCAGTGCTGACTTCAGATAGGCCAGCCACGCCGCCATCACGAGATAATCCGCGGCAAGTTCGAGTTTGAGCGTGTGCGCATCATCGACATAGGCGAGATACTGCTCGACCAGCGACAGGATCGAGATCGTCCGCAGATCGACCCGCTGCGCGCGCGCGAGCGACAGCAGCAGGTCGAGCGGTCCCTCCCATCCATCCAGATCCAGCGTCAGCTGTGCATCGTCCATCCGCGCAGCGTACAGCATCCCCGCATCTGTCGCAGCCCGCTCGTGAGCCGATTAGACTTCGGCAGGGTCCTGCATGGCCCGGTCGAGCAGCGCATCGCGGGTCGCGATCAGATCGTCGAACCGTCCCTGTGCAGGGCCCACCGACGCCATCGCGCGGTCGAGACGGGCGCGCGCTACCGCGGAGATCGGACCCAGCCGGCCGGCAATCTCGACCATCTCGTCCATGCGCGCCCAGCAGTCGAGGACCAGGTCACATCCTGCCGCGATCGCGCCGGCTGCCTTGTCGCCCGCGGTGCCCGACAGCGCCTTCATGTCGATGTCGTCGGTCATCAGCAGCCCGTCGAAGCCGATGCGGTCGCGTATGATCCGATCGATCACGACCGGTGACAACGTCGCCGGGCGATCCGCGTCCCAGGCGTCGAAGACGATATGCGACGTCATGCCCATCGGCGCCTGGTTGAGCGTGCGGAAGGGCTCGAGATCGACCTCCAGCTCGGCATCGGTGGCGGTGACGGTGGGCAGGTGATGATGCGTGTCGACGCGCGCGCGGCCATGGCCGGGCATGTGCTTGACGACCCCGACGACACCGCCCGCGGCCAGCCCCTCCAGCGTGGCGCGTCCGAGCGCTGCGACCCGCATCGGATCGGACCCGAACGCGCGCGAGGCAACCGCCTCGGTCGTGTCGGGTTGCGCGACGTCGAGCAGCGGCAGGCAGTCGACCGTGATCCCCACCTCGCTCAGCATCACCCCGAGCGCCTGGGCGTTCGCCCGGGCCGCCTGGATCGCGGTCATCGGCGCGCGGTCATAGGCCGCGTCGAACACCGGTCCGGCGGGAAAGCTCGGCCATTCGGGCGGCCCCATCCGGGCGACGCGTCCGCCCTCCTGATCGATCAGGATCGCCAGGTCGTCGCGCCCCGCCATCGCGCGCAGCGAATCCGTCAGCGCGCGCAACTGGGCGCGGTCGACAACGTTGCGTTTGAACAGGATATATCCCGCCGGTACGCACTCGGCAAAGAATGCGCGTTCCTGCGGGGTGAGCACGGGGCCGGACAGGCCGAAGATGACGGGCTTCATGCGCCTCGCCTAGCGAACCGCCCCTGCGTCGTCACGTTCAACCTGCCGCAGCGTGACGATCAGCTGGCGACGAAGCAGGTTTCGCCGGCGACACGCAACCGTCCGCAAATATCGGCGGCCTGATTCGCGCTGCCCGCATCAACGCGCAACCGGTACAGCGTGTTGCCACCGCGTGCGACCGGCTCGACGAACTTGTTCAGCGGCGCAAGATAGCTGAACCGCTTGGCGAAGTTGGTCCATGCCGAATTGGCCACCGCAGCACTCGGAAAGGCGCCGAGCTGAACGAGCGATCCGCTCGCGACAGGGCCCGCCGCCGCCGGCCGCGCCTGGAGCGGCGGGGCCGCGACCAGCCGGCCGCCCGATGCAGGCACCTGCGCCACCGCGTTGCGGCCGGCGGGATCGTCCACCCCCGTCGACGTCGCTACTGCACGGCGTCCGGCAACCGGCGCCTCGGGCACGCCCGTCAGGTCGATCGCACCATTGCCGGCACCCTTGCCCGCGCTGGTGGCGATCGCGCTGTCGCCCTCGCCATTGACCTTCAGACCGCCCACCGCATCCGGCTTGACCTTGTACGGCGTAGCAGGCGCGGCGATCAGCTGGCCGTCGCCCGACGGCACGCGGTTCTGCAGCGTGTAAACCCCGAAGATGATCGCCGCGAGCAGACCCAGCCCCAGCACGACCAGCGCGACGACACGCGCGATCGGCGGGCCGTCACGATCGTCCGACTCGATCGTCTCCAGCCAAGGCAGTCGATCTTCCTCGCGCAGGTTCATCTCGTCGGCCATCAGTTCAACTCCGAAACCGCCTCGACGCCCATGATGGCAAGGCCGTTGCGGATGATCTGCCCGATTGCGTCCGCCAAGAAAAGCCGTGCCGCCGTGGCGCCGGGATCCTCGACCACCAGGAAGCGCCGCTCGGGCCGATCGTTGCCGACATTCCACAGCGCATGGAACGCTGCGGCCAAGTCGTAGAGATAGAACGCGATCCGGTGCGGCTCGCGCGCCGTAGCGGCGGTTTCGACGATTCGCGGAAACTGGCTGGCGAGCTTCATCAGCGCGAGCTCGTCCGTATCAAGCCGGGACAGGTCCGCCTCGATCGCGGCGATTCCCGCCTCGTCCGCGCGCCGGTGCAGCGAGGCGATCCGTGCATGCGCATATTGGACGTAGAAGACCGGATTGTCCTTCGACGCCTCGACCACCTTGGCGAAGTCGAAGTCCATCTGCGCATCCGACCGCCGGGTCAGCATCGTGAAGCGCACGACATCCTTGCCGACCTCGTTCACGACATCGGCCAGCGTGACGAAATTGCCCGACCGCTTCGACATCTTCACCGGCTCGCCATTGCGCAGCAGCCGGACCATCTGGACCAGCTTGACGTCGAACCGCGTCTTGCCGCCGGTCAGCGCGGCCACGCCCGCGACGATCCGCTTGACCGTGCCGCCGTGATCCGCGCCCCAGATGTCGATCAGCTGGTCGGCGGTCTGGCTCTTCTGGAAATGATAGGCGAGGTCGGCACCGAAATAGGTCCACGACCCGTTCGACTTCTTGATCGGCCGATCCTGATCGTCGCCGAACTGCGTCGAGCGGAACAGCGGCAGCTCGACCGGCTCCCAGTCGTCCGCCATCTCGCCCTTGGGCGCCTCGAGCACGCCGTCATAGACCAGATCGCGCGACCGCAATTCGACCTCCGCGGCCTCGGGCTTGCCCAGCGCCTGCAGTTCGGCCTCGGATGAGAACACCTCATGCTCGATCCCGAGCAGCGCGAGATCGGCGCGGATCATCACCATCATCGCCGCGACCGCGCGCGTCCGGAACGTCGCCAGCCAGTCGCTTTCGGGCGCACCGACGAACCGGTCGCCATATTCGCTCGCCAGCGCCTGCCCGATCGGCACGAGGTAATCGCCGGGATACAGGCCCTCGGGGATCGTCACCGTCTCGCCCAGCGCCTCGCGGTACCGCAGGTGGACCGAGCGCGCGAGCACGTCGACCTGCCCGCCGGCATCGTTGACATAATATTCACGGATCACCCGGTGCCCGGCAAATTCGAGCAGGCTGGCGAGCGCGTCGCCGACCACCGCGCCCCGGCAATGCCCCATGTGCATCGGTCCGGTCGGGTTCGCCGACACATATTCGATGTTGACGGTGATCCCGTCGCCCAGCGTCGAGCGCCCGTAATCGGCCCCCGCGACCGGCACTGCGGCCAGCTCGCCGCGCCAGGCATCGTCGGTCAGCTTCATGTTGATGAAGCCCGGTCCCGCCACGCTCGCGCTGTCGACGGACTCGATCTTGCCGAGCTCGACGACCAGCGCATCCGCCAGCACGCGCGGGTTGGTCTTGGCGGGCTTGGCCAGCACCATCGCCGCGTTGGTCGCGAGATCACCGTGGCTTGCATCGCGCGGCGGCTCGACCGTCACGTTCTTGCGGTCGAGCCCGGCCGGCAACAGTCCCGCCTCGGTCAGCGTGTCGAGCGCCGCATCGATATGCGCGGCGAAGCGGGTATAGAGCGTCATGACAATTCCGGTATCGTAAGGAAGCGGGGGCTCTAGCCCAAAGCAGGGCCGGGCTCAATTCATCCCGCACCGGCCCGGTCAGGTGCGGACCAGCCCTTCGATCGCCAGGGTCCGGGCGCTGGCCGGGAACAGCGTCGCCATCGCGCGGCCGGGCTCGACGCCGAAATGCGCGGCGACCGCACCGCCGATGAACGCGTCGAGCGCCATCGTCGGCCTGAGGTCGCGCCCGTCGTAAAGCGCCCCTGCCCCCAGCCCCGGCCAGTCTGCGATCACGCGCCCGCCCGCGACCCCGCCGCCCAGCACCATCGCCGACGCGCCCGTCCCGTGATCGGTGCCGCCGGTCCCGTTGACCGCGACGGTCCGCCCGAACTCGGTCGCGACCAGCACCATCGTCTCCGCCCAGAGCGGCCCGAGCCCCGTCTGCAACGCGCCGATCATCGCATCGAGGCCCTTGAGCTGCGCGGCGAGGCGCCCGCGCTGGCCGGCATGCGTGTCCCAACCGCCGGTCTCGATCATCGCGATCCGTGCGCCGTTCTCGGGCACGATCAGGCGGGCGGCGAGCGTGCCCGTCGCCGCCGCATTCTGGCCGTTCGCCGCGGCGAGGTCGCTGGTCAGCGTCCGTGTCGCCATTGACTCGCTCCACAGGCCATGAAGCTGCGCGTCGCCCTGATACAGCATCGCGACGCGCTGGAGCAGGTCGTCGGACGCATCGGGCAGGTTGGACGGCGCATAGGAGGCGACCTCCCGCCGGCCGCGCAGCGCCATCGGCACGGTCGCGGCGACCGCGATGCCGCGCGCCGAGTCCGCGGGCAGCAGGTCGAGCAGGCGATTGAGCCACCCGTCCTTGACCTGATAGGCCGTGGCGCCACCCGTCTCGAGGACGTTCTGCCCATCGAAATGCGATCGGTCGCGATAGGGGGACGCGATCGCATGCGCGAACACCGCCTCCTTGCGCGCATACAGGCCCGCGGTCGTCGCGAGCGCGGGATGCAACGCGAACAGGCAGTCGAGCCTGGCGCCGGACGCGAAGTCGACCGCGAGATCGCCGCGGACGCCCGCAAAGGCCGGGTCGCCGACCGCCCCGATGGTCCCCAACCCGTCGGCCGCGCCACGCTGGATGATGAAGACGAACCGCTTCGCGGTGGCGGCGCGGGCAAAGGCCATGCGCGGTGCAAAGGCGCTGGCGAGGCCGCCGAGCATGGCGGAGGTGATGACGTGACGACGGTCGAGCATGACTTATCTCCGCATCGATTCGGGTGCGACGAGCAGCAGCGCGAGCGCCTGCCCGGGGCTTTCGGCGCGCGCCAGCGCCTCGGTCGTGGCGGCGCTGACTGATCCGGGGAACAGCGTCGCCGCCAGTCTGCGGGCATCGATCGCCCCGCCCGCGCGCGAGGCGAACCGCTCCGCCGCCTCGACCCGGCGCATTATCGCATCGGGCCCCGCCCAGCTCGCGGCGATATCGTCATAGCCGGCCGGCTGTCCGGGCTTCCACACCGGCTGGCCGAGCTGCGTCAGCAGGCCGGCGATCGCGCCCGGCTGGACGGTCGTCATGCCCAGCGCGCGCATCGCCGCGATCGACCATTCCCAGGGCGTCTTGAATTTCACCGGCGTCTCGATCCAGGCCTCGGGCGATGCGATCAGCGCGCGGTACACGCTTGGCAGGTCGCCGCCCGTCTCGAGGAAGACGGCCCGCAAGCGCGCGACCATCGCCGGCGGCGGCACGTCACCGGCGAAATGCCGGGCAAGCTTGGTCGCGACGTGCGTCGCGGTCGCCGGGTTCACCGCGAGGTCGCGCAAGACAGCCCGCGCCTGATCCTCGCCATCCTCCCCATAGCGTTTGCCGAGCACGGTCCGCACGCCAGGTTCGTGGACCGCCGCCGCGAACCGGAACCGCCCCGCCGGGCTCTGATCCCGCCCGCCGCCACGCCCCAGGCCGGCCACCGTCCACCCCGTCATCGCCCGCGCGAGCTCGGTGACGTCGTCCTGACCATAGCCGGTGCGCACCCCCAGCGTGTGCAGTTCGAGGATCTCGCGCGCGAGGTTTTCGTTCAGCCCGACCTTGCGCCCGCCCCGCGCCGCGACCCGCATGCCGAGTGCGCTGCTCGGGCCGACCGATACCGCCTGGTCGAGATAGAGCAGCATCGCCGGGTGCCGTTCGACCGCCGCCAGCATGTCACCGAACCGGCCCAGCACGTGCGGCCGGATTGCCTCGAACTCGAGCGTCCCCGCCAGCCCGACCACCGTCAGCCGGTCGGCCGACACCGCAAAGTGATTCGCCCAGAAATGCACCAGCCGCTCGACGAAGGGGGTCTGCGTGGTGAGCGCGGCGATCGCGCGCGCGGCAACCGCAGCACCGTAATCGTCCCGCGCCTGCTTCCCAATCGCCTGCCGTGCGGCCCGCACCGCGTCGCTGCGCACCGGCGGTGTCGCCGGCGCGGGGCGCATGGCATCCGGCGGCGGTGCGGCCGCGCGAGCCGCACGTTGCGCTTGCTGATAGCTGGCGAGATCGGTTGCAACGCGCGCGCTGTCAGGGGCGGCGGCAATCGCCGGCGGGCGGATCGCAAACGCCGGCATCTGCGCCGATAGCCAGTCCCTGCCGTTACCGACCACGTCGTCGGGTCGCGCACCAATTCCGAACCGGTTCAATGCGATGCTCGCCTGCGTCATCCATCATCTCCTGCGGTCTGGCCCTAAGCCGGGAGTGTCGCAGGATTATGCCAATCGCGGCGCCAAGGGTTGCCGTGCACGCCGTGCAAGTGCGACGGACTCCTTTGCAATTGCTGCTTATGCTGCACCGCAATATCTTCAGGGCATCAAAGCTGGGTGACCACCCGATTGCGCCCGGTACGATCTTTCACTGCGGAGCACATATCATGCGCAAGACCGTATACATCCTCGCCGCCGCGGCGGCCGCCCTCACCTCGACGATCGGCATGGCCAAGGAAGCCAAGCAGTCCTTCGAATATGAAGGCAGCACCTATGTCTACACCAGCAGCGTCGAGAACGGCCGCCAGGTCATCAACGGCCGCCGATTTCCGTCGGGCCAGGCGTTTCACCTGATCGTGCGCGGCGACCGCGTGTCGGGTACGGCGGGCGGCGTGCCGGTCGCCTTCGCGACGACCGAAGCATCGGGCGCGGCCGGCGGTATCGCCGCCGTCGCACGCTAAGACGCTGGCGGCTCAGCCGATTTCGCGCGGACATTGATCCCGCGAAATCGGCCGGGCTTCAGAACCCCTCGGGCAGATCGATCGGCCCGACCAGCTCGCGGTAGCGCGAGATGGCATAGCGATCGGTCATGCCGGCGATGAAGTCGGCGATGTGCCGGCTGCGATCCGGGTCCGCCTCGGGCAGGCGATCGCGCCATTCCTCGGGGATCGTGCCGGGGTCGTCGCGATAGATCGCGAACAGCCCGGTCACGATCCCGTGTGCGGCATCCGCCGCAGCGATCTGGCGCGGATGATGATACAGGTTCGCGTACATGAACCGCTTCAGATCGCGTTCTTCCTCGCGCATCGCATCGGAAAAGCCGACAAGGCAT
Organism: Sphingomonas aerolata; assembly: GCF_023935825.1. Classification (NCBI taxonomy): domain Bacteria; kingdom Pseudomonadati; phylum Pseudomonadota; class Alphaproteobacteria; order Sphingomonadales; family Sphingomonadaceae; genus Sphingomonas; species Sphingomonas aerolata. The sequence continues at coordinate 3,184,169 of NZ_CP098762.1, forward strand.
TCGCCCGCGTCGCGCACATCCTCGACGCTGGTGACGCCGCTCGCAGCGATCCGGCGACGCGTTTCGGCGATCAGGTCGTTTGCCATCGTGCCGATCTGCGAGCGCACAAGTTCACCCATCAGTCGCTTCGGCTCGACATCGGGGAAGCGCGCGCAGGTATCGTCCCAGCCGCGCGCGATCAGCGGGACCGCCATAAGCTGATCGAGCGTCAGCAATCCTGCGCGCAAGCCGTCGTCAATGTCATGATTGTCATAGGCGATGTCGTCGGCGATCGCCGCGACCTGCGCCTCGAGCGACGAGAAGCTCGTTAGCGCAAGATCGAAGGCCGAATCCGCCACGCGCAGCGCCCAGCCGGGGTGGCGGACCGGACCATTATGCTTGGCCAGCCCCTCGAGCGTTTCCCAAGTCAGGTTCAGCCCATTCCAGCGCGGATAGGGGCGCTCGATCTCGGTCAGCGTCCGCAGCGTGTGGCCATTATGGTCAAACCCGCCCTGCCCGGTCAGCGCGATCTTGAGCGCATCCTCGCCGGCATGACCGAAGGGCGGATGGCCGATGTCGTGCGCCAGACACAGCGCCTCGGTCAGATCCTCGTTGAGCGCGAGCGTGCGGGCGACCGCACGGCCGATCTGCGCGACCTCGAGACTATGGGTCAGCCTGACGCGAAAATGATCGCCGTCGGGCGCCATGAAGACCTGTGTCTTGTGGCGCAGCCGGCGGAAGCTGATCGAGTGGATGATCCGGTCACGGTCACGCTGGAATGCGTCACGTGGGCCGCGGACGGTCCCGTTCTGTTCCTCGTGAAGCCGACCTTTGCTCCGCGCTGGGTCCGAGGCCCAGGGCGCACGCGCGCTCACTTGGCGGGCAACTTCGTGACGACCTGACCGGCATCGCTGGTGAAGGAGAAGGTCGAGACGCCCTCCTTGGCGAGCGCATTGACGAAGGTCCGCGCCTCCGCGGCGGTCTTGAACGGCCCCGCCAGCACGCGGTTCGTCGCGCCCCACGGCGCCGTCCAGCCGCCGCGCGTTCCGACGACGGTCGGCGCCTTTGCCTTCACGCCCTTCCACGCCTTGGGCAGGTCACCCTCGGTCGCGCCGGTCGACACCTGGACCCAGATGCGCTCGGGGTTGGCGCGCGCGATCCGCTTCTCTTCTGCCGCGGCCTTGTCGGCGATCGCCTTCTTCTCGGCGGCGGCCTTCTTCTCGGCGGCGAGCTTCCTGTCGGCTATCGCCTTGCGATCGGCGATCTTCTTGTCCGCCGCCAGCTTCGCGCGCGCCGCCTTCGCATCGGCAAGCCGGGTCGCCGCAAGCGCGTCCGCCTCGGCTGCGGTATCGCGCTCCGCCTTGGCCTTGGCGTCGGCGAGTGCCCGTGCGCCAGCGTCGTCGCCCGCACCGACCCCGGCGGTCGTTGTCGGCACCACGGGTGCAGCCCGAGCGATCGGCGCGACGCCGAGTTCGGATGCCGGGATCGACAGCCCGGCAATGATCCGTGCGAGGATCGAGTCCTCGCTGACGGGGATGGTCCGCCCGGTCGGAGCAGGCGTGGCGGCGACCGCGACCTGCGTCGGGGTCGACCCGATGCCGGGCGCGACGGCGGCGGGCGTCGCCGGAACCGTTGTAGCGGCAACACCCGCCGCCGCTGGCGTGGTCGGGACAGACGACGACACCGTGACCGGGGCCGTCGTGGTCCGCGGCATCACCGGCGGCGTCGTTCCGGCGGTCGTCGCCGAAGCTGTCGGCAACGCCGCCATCTGCGCGACGATCGCAGAGGGCAGCGCACCGGGCGTATCGGGCGCGCGGGTCGGAGTAGACGCCGCCACGCTTGCCTGCGAGACCCGATTCGCGTCCGCCGCCGCACCCGACGTCGTCCGGGCCGGCAAGGGCTGGACGAAGGTCGATGTCGGCGCGGACGGTGCGGGCGTCGTGGCGGCTGCAGGACCGGTCGGCCGCTGGACCGGCTGCGTCGATGCCAGCACCACCGGCGGTTTCGGCAGCGGCTGGACCATGACCATCGGTGCGGACGCCTGCACGGTTGCAGTCGGGCGGACAGGTGGCGGTGTCGGAGTGGGCGTGGGCGTGGGCGTGGGCGTGGGCGTGGGCGCGGTCGTAGGGGTCGGCGTCACAGCGGCGATTTCAACGCGACCCGGCCGTGCGGTCTTGTCGCGGCGGGTAGCCGATCGATCGGCGGCCGCCTTGGCACGGCCCGTCGGCTGGGGTGCGGGCTGCGGCTCGGCCGCCGCGAGCATCACCGGCGCGGTCGGATCGGCACCCAGTTGCGGCAGGACCGGCGTCATCCGCGCATCGGCGATCCGCTGCGGAGTCGCATGCACTTCGCCGAAATGCACCGCAAAGGCGCGGTCTGCGGGCGCAAGCAACGGCAGACGCTGGAAAAAGGGCTGCAGACCGCGGGCCGCAGCCCCGGGCATCATCGTCGTGACGATCGTCTCTGCGCCGCGCACGTCATTGTTCATCGCCAGGATAAACGCACGCGCACGCCACGCCCCGCGGTCCTTCTTGAGGACCAGCGGGTCGAGCTGCTGCAGTGCCAGATCACGCTTGCCGGATATGCCGAGTGACAGGGCGTAACGCCGGACAGTTTCGTCATCGGGGGCATCGCGCAACGCGACACGATAGTCGCGCTGCGCCCGGTCCTGTTCGCCGATCAGGTCATAGGCCAGCCCGCGATCCGCAGCATAATAGCGCGGCTGGAGCCCGAACGCCTCGGCCTGCGCGAAATAGCGGAGCGCCTCGCCCGGTCGCTCGGAGCGGACCAGGATCGAGGCCATGCCGGCCTTCACCCGGCCATTGCGCGGATCGACCTTCTCGGCGCGCGCGAACAATGCCGCGGCACCACTCAGATCACCGAGCCCGATGGACAGATCCCCCGCACGTACCAGCGCATCGACGTTGCGCGGGTTTGACGCGAGCTGCCGCATCGTGTCGCCGAGGCGATCCGCGTCGGTCGTTCCGGGCAGGGGCTGGACGACTTCCTGCGCCCGCGCGCCGCTCGGGGCGGTGACCAGAACCAGCGCGAGCGCGGCGGTCAGGAGATGATGGGTCGGGAAGATCATGGGTGCCCGTAGCTAGACCCGAGCGCGCGGGAACGGGCAACATGTCGCGGCGCGCTACGCGCCAGGACGGGGCGCGCCGGCGACGAACCGGCGCGCCCCTTTGTGCAGGCCGTTACTGGTTGTTCTGGCGGTGCAGGAAGCGCGGAATGTCGAGCGGATCGGTCGGAGCCGCCTCGCCGTCTTCCTTGGCCGCGCCGCGCGCCGCATTCGACATGCGCTCGAACAGCGTCCCACCGAGCTTGACGCGCGGCGTCGCCGGCGTGGCGGCCTCGGGCGCAGCTTCCGCACCCGGAGCGAGCCAGCGACGGCGTGCACCACCCTCGTCCGCAGCCGGCATCGGCGCCGGGGACGCGGGCGTGGGAGCGGCATAACGATCGTCCGCGTAGGAACGCGGCGGAGCCTGATAGGCAGGAGCCTGGGGCGTACGCGCGGTCGGCTGCGGCGCAGGCTGAGCCTGGACCGGCGACTGCACCGGGGCGGGTGCGGGCGCAGACTGTGTCGGCGCAGCGGCATAGGACTGCGGTGCGGCCGGTGCGGCGGGGACCATCTTGTCCTGGCCCAGAACGAGTTCCTCGTCGGTGGTGCCGGACTGTACCGCGTCCGCGCTCGACAGGTCGAGCGGCTCGTCGCCCGTGCCAGTCGTGCCGGTCGGTGCCGCGGGCTCGCTCGGACGGAACGACGTCGATTCGTCGTTCTTGCGGCCCATGCCGAAGCTGAACGAGCGCGTCGGCTCGGGCGCGACGGCGGGCTTGGCGTCCGCATCGATCCCGGTCGCGACGACCGAGACGCGGATCTTGCCTTCCAGCTCCTGGTTGAACGCCGAACCCCAGATGATGTTGGCATCGGGATCGACCAGGTCGCGAATGTGATTCGCGGCTTCATCGACTTCGAGCAGGCGCATGTCGTCACCGCCGGTGATCGAGATGATCACGCCCTTGGCACCCTGCATGCTGACGCCGTCGAGCAGCGGGTTGGAGATCGCCTTCTGCGCCGCCTCGAGCGCGCGGTTGTCGCCGCTCGCCTCGCCGGTGCCCATCATCGCCTTGCCCATTTCCTGCATCACCGAACGGACGTCGGCAAAGTCGAGGTTGATGAGGCCAGGCATGACCATCAGGTCGGTGATGCTGCGCACGCCCTGCTGGAGGACCTCGTCCGCCATCGAGAACGCTTCCTTGAAGGTCGTGTTCGCGTTGGCGATCAGGAACAGATTCTGGTTCGGAATGACGATCAGCGTATCGACGTACTTCTGCAGTTCCTCGATGCCGCCATCGGCCGACTTGGCGCGACGATTGCCCTCGAACGCGAACGGCTTGGTGACCACGCCGACGGTCAGGATGCCCATGTCACGCGCCGCCTTGGCGATGACCGGGGCGGCACCCGTGCCGGTACCGCCGCCCATGCCGGCGGTGATGAAGCACATGTGCGCGCCTTCGAGCATCTTGGCGAGCTGGTCGATCGTCTCCTCGGCGGCCGCGCGGCCGATCTCGGGACGGCTGCCGGCACCGAGGCCCTGCGTGATCTTGGTGCCCAGCTGGATCCGCTGCGGCGCGGTCGACTGCTTGAGCGCCTGCGCGTCGGTGTTGGCGACGAGGAAGTCGACGCCCTGGACGTCGGCCCTCATCATGTTCGCGATCGCGTTACCGCCCGCGCCACCGACCCCGATCACCGCGATGCGGGGGGCCAGCTCGTCCACTTCGGGACTCAGAAATTCGATGCTCATCGCCTGCTTCTCCGCCCATCCCGGTGATACGCTACGGCCGGGCCCCTGATTAACCTGTGTGCACCAACGCTACCGGCTGTTCCAGCCGAAATAGCGTCAGCCGTTTCGAAACTCTCAATAATTCGCGCGTGCCGCCTGAATCAACTTGCGGACCATGCCGATTCCCTTCGGCCGGTGAACGATCGTCCGCTGCGGTGCAATACCGCGCAGGTCGATCGGATCGGTCGCCGCATAGAAGGCCAACCCCGCTAGCGTCGCAAAGGCCGGTCCGCCATGCGCCTCGGGCAGAGCGGTCAATCCGCGCGGTCGGCCGATCCGGACCGACCGCCCCAGCGCCTGTTGCGCATAATCGGCAATGCCCTTCAGCTCCGCGCCGCCGCCGGTCAGCACGACCTGGCGCCCCACCGGCCCCTCGAACTTGAGCGTGCTCAGCGCATTGCGCACCTCGCCCATCTGATGTTCGAGCCGCTGGCGGATCACGCTGATCAGCTGCGCCTTGGTGATCTGCGCGCCCTCGCCCGCACCATCCTCGGCCGAGATCGGCATGACCGGGATCATGTCGTGATTGTCGCGGGGGGAGGCATTGGCGGATCCGTGGAAACACTTCATCCGCTCGGCATTCTGCCGCCGCGTGCCGAACGCACTGGCGATGTCGTCGGTGATGTCCTGCGCACCGATCGGGATCGAGGTCAGTCCGACGAGCATGCCGCCCGCGAACAGCGAGACATTGGTGATCCCCGCCCCCATCTCGACTAATGCGACGCCCAGCTCGCGCTCCTCGTCACTGAGGCACGCAAGCCCCGTCGCGACCGGCGAGGCGATGATCGACTTCACCTCGAGATGCGCCGAACGCACGCACAGATCGAGATTGCGGACCGGCGAACCGTCCGCGGCGACGACATGGATATGCACGCCGAGCCGGTCGGCATGCAGCCCGAGTGGCGTCTTCACGCCCGTCAGCCCGTCGAGCGTGTAGAGCGCGGGCTGCGCGTGCAGCACCATCCGCCCCTGCGGATCAATCGAGTTGCGCCCCGCCGCGAGCAACGCATCGATATCCTGCTGCTCGACGCGGTGGCCGCCCAGTTCGAACTCGACCTCGGCGACGTCGGACACCAGCCCGCCGGCCGAGAAGCCGACCCAGACATTCTCGATATTGATCCCGGCGATCCGCTCGGCCTGCTCGACCGCCTCGCGTACCGCGGCCTCGGTCGTCGCCATGTCGGCGATATAGCCGCGCTTGACGCCGCGGCTCTCGCGCTGGCCGGTGCCGAGCACGATCAGTTCGCCGCCATCCCCCTTTTGCGCGATCATCGCCGAAACCTTCGACGACCCGATATCAAGCGCCGTGATCAGCCCTTCCGGTGCCACCTTCGCCATGTCATCCCTCCCCGCCCGTTACGTTCGCGTCCGCCGTCTGCGACGGTATAGTCGTCTGTGGCTCGCTGGATACCGGCGCGGGCACGTCGACGCTGTGCGCCAGGCTCGCACCCGGCTTGCGCGCGACCAGCTTGGTCGGGTCGCGCATGTCGAAGCGGATCCAGCCACGCCCGAGCAGCGGCCGTGCGCCATCGAGCTCGGCAAACTTCACCAGCGCACGCGGCGCCCCGTCCTCGGGCAATGCCAGCGTCTCGCCGCTCTCGAAGGTCAGGTCCCAGCGCCGGTTGCCGACCCAGGTCGCCGCCTTCACCCGCGGCTTGAGCGCGGGGGCGGCGGCGAGCAGCGCCTGGTAGGACGCTTCCTGCCGGTCCGCGCCGGGTCCGATCACCAGCGGCAGGTTCGGGATCGCATCGGGCTGCACCGGTTCGAGCAGCACGCCCGACGCGTCGATCAGCGTCAGATTGCCATTGTCCTGCCACACCGCCGCGGGGGTCCGCTCGACGATGTCGACCAGCAACGTGTCGGGCAGCCGCCGCGACACATGCGCGTCCGCGATCCAGCCATAGCGCAGCAATTTCTGGCGCACCGCTTCGAGATCGACGAGCGGCATCGCGCGGCTCTGCTGATCGAGCGCGACCGCATAGACCGACATCCGGTCCATGCGCTTCAGCCCGGTGACCTCGATCTGGTCGACCTTGAACCCCGCGCGCCCGGCGCCTTCGGCCATCGCGCCGCCGATCATGCCGGGAATGCCGATCCAGGTCGCCGCCGCGATCACCACCGCGCCGCCCGCGCCCAGGATTGACCAGGTCGCAATCTTCTTCAGCGTTTCTTCGCTGACCGGGAGCATCCCGACCAGCCGGTCGAGCACCGACACCTTCTTGACCGCGACCTTGCGCCGCGGGGCGGGCCGCTTGGGGGGCGGGCCGCGCTTGATCGTCCGGCTCATGGCGCCCCGCCCGGCGCCAGCGGATGATCCGACAGCGCCTCGTCGACGATCGCCTGGACGAGCTCGGCATAGCTCATGCCGATGTGCCGCGCCTGTTCAGGCACGAGGCTGAGCGGGGTCATGCCCGGCTGCGTGTTGACCTCGAGCAGGAACAGCCCGTCGACCCCGCGCTCGTCGTCCCAGCGGAAGTCCGAGCGCGATGCGCCGTTGCAGCCGAGCAGCCGGTGCGCCTCGAGCGCGAGGCTCTTGCACGCGTCGGCGATCTCGTCGGGAATGTCCGCCGGGCAGACATGCTCGGTCATCCCGTCGGTATATTTCGCGTCGTAATCATACCAGCCGCTCTTGGGCTTGAGTTCGGTGACGCCGAGCGCGCGACCGCCCAGCACCGCGGTCGTCAACTCGCGCCCACGGATATAGGGCTCGGCGAGCAGCTCGTCGAAGTCGATCCACGGCCCGACCGCGTCGCGCGCGATCGGATTGCCGTAATTGCCGCTGTCGGTGACGATCGCCACGCCGACCGACGACCCCTCGTTGACGGGCTTGAGCACATAGGGGCGTGCCATCGGATCCCCCTCGAACAGGTCGACCGAGCGGACGATCCGTCCGCCCGGCATCGGCACACCGGCCGGGACGAGCAGCAGCTTGGTCAGCACCTTGTCGATCGCGATCACCGAGGTCGCAAGCCCCGAATGCGTGTAGCGCAGACCCATCAGGTCGAGCAGCCCCTGCACCGAGCCATCCTCGCCGGGCGTCCCGTGCAGCGCGTTGAACACGAGATCGGGCCTGGCTTCCGCGAGCCGGGCGGCGACGTCGCGCCCCATGTCGATCCGCGTGACGCGGTGGCCGAGCGATTCGAGCGCATCGGCGCAGCCATTGCCCGACATCAGCGAGACCTCACGCTCCGCCGACCAGCCGCCCATCAGCACGGCGATGTGAAGAGCGCCGCTCATTTCGCCACCCCGACCCGCTGGATTTCCCATTCCAACGTCACTCCAGAATGCGCCTTCACCTTGGTCCGTACCTCTTCGCCCAGCGCCTCGATCTCCGCGCTCGACGCGGACCCGAGGTTCAGCAGGAAATTGCAATGCTTCTCGCTGACCTGCGCGTCGCCGCGGGTCAGCCCGCGGCACCCGGCGGCGTCGATCAGCGCCCAGGCCTTATGCCCCTCGGGATTCTTGAACGTCGATCCGCCGGTGCGCGACCGGAGCGGCTGCGACGCCTCGCGCTCCGCGGCGATCCGGTCCATCTCAGCCCCGATGACAGCCGGTTCGCCGGGCGTGCCCGAAAACACCGCCTCGACCACGACCGCCCCCGCCGGCAGGTCCGAATGCCGATAGACATAGCCGAACCGCGCTTCGGGCCAGGTCTCGACCGCGCCGTCGCGCGTGACGACGGTCGCCTCGATCAGGATATCGCTGACGTCGCGCCCATAGGCGCCAGCGTTCATCCGTACCGCGCCGCCGACCGTCCCCGGGATCCCGCGCAGGAATTCGAGCCCGGCGATCCCCGCATCGCGCGCGGCGCTGGCGACCGTGATCCCCATCGCCCCCGCCCCTGCGCGAACGCGACCGTCCTGGACCGACACCTTCGCCATTGCCTTGGGCAGCCGCACCACGACCCCCGGCACACCGCCGTCGCGGACGATCAGGTTGGAGCCGACGCCGACCGGCAGGACCGGCGTCGACGGATCGAGGGTCTTCAACAACCCGGCCAGATCCTCGACATCCGCCGGCCGCACCAGCCATTCGGCAGGCCCGCCGGTCCGGAACCAGATGAAGTCCGCAAGCGACCCACCGGCCTCCACGCTCCCCCTGATGGTCTCCCGCGAAGGCGGGAGCCCAGTCTGGGTTCCCGCCTTCGCGGGGGCACAAGGAGATGCAGAGCTCACGCCGGCACCTTCGCACGCTCGACCGCGATCGCATCGGCCAGCCCGGCCGCCCATTTCGTGATGTCGCCCGCGCCAAGACAGACGACCATGTCATCCGCCTCGATCGTAGCCGCCAGCTCGGCCGCCAGTGCATTCGCATCCGCGACCACGCCCGCAAACCGGTGGCCGCGCCGCTTCAATCCCTCGACCAGAGCCGCCGCATCGACACCCTCGACCGGCGCCTCGCCCGCCGCATAGACCGGCGTCACCAGCACCCGGTCCGCGTCGTTGAACGCGGTCTGGAAATCCTCCATCAGATTGCCGAGCCGTGAATAGCGATGCGGCTGCACGACCGCGATCACGCGCCCCTTCGCGCCCTCGCGCGCAGCGGCCAGCACCGCGCGGATCTCGACCGGGTGATGCCCGTAATCGTCGATGATCGCGACACCGCCACCCTCGACCGGAACCTCGCCCACCTTGGTGAAACGCCGCTTCACGCCGCCGAACTTGGCAAAGCCCTGCTGGATCGTCGCATCCTCGATCCCCAGCTCGAGCGCGACGCCGATCGCGGCCAGCGCGTTCTGGACATTGTGCCGCCCGGGCATCGGCATCTCGATTCCCGCAATCGTCCGCGTCGCACCGTCGCGCGTCCGCACCACGCAATCGAAGCGGTTGCCACCCGGGATCGGCGTCACCTCGACACCGCGCACGTCCGCCTGTGCCGAGAAGCCATAGGTCACGATCCGCCGGTCGCGCACGCGCGGCAGGATCCCCTGCACCTCGGGATGATCGAGGCACAGCAACGCCGCGCCGTAAAAGGGCACGTTCTCGACGAACTCGACGAACGCATCCTTCACCGCGTCGAACGATCCGTAATGATCGAGATGCTCGGGATCGATGTTGGTGACGACCGCGATCGTCCCGTCGAGCCGCAGGAAGCTGCCGTCGCTCTCGTCCGCCTCGACCACCATCCAGTCGCTCGCGCCCAGTCGCGCATTCGATCCGTAGCTGTTGATGATCCCGCCATTGATCACGGTCGGGTCGACCCCGCCCGCATCGAGCAGCGCGGCGACCATCGACGTCGTCGTCGTCTTGCCGTGCGTGCCTGCAACCGCGACGGTCGACTTCAGCCGCATCAGTTCGGCCAGCATCTCCGCACGCCGCACCACGGGTACGCGCGCGTTGAGCGCCGCCTCGACCTCGGGGTTCGAGCGCACGATCGCAGTCGAGACGACCACCACCGCCGCGTCGCCGATATTCTCCGCGGCATGGCCGATCGCGACCGGAATGCCCTTGTCGCGCAGGCCCTGCACGACATAGCCCTCGGCCACGTCAGACCCCTGCACGCGGTAGCCGAGATTCTTCATCACCTCGGCGATGCCCGACATGCCGATCCCGCCGATGCCGACGAAATGGATCGTGCCGATATCGGTCGCTACACCCTTCATGCAAATTGTACCTTTGGCTTGGATGGGCGCCCGACCGGCAGTCGCGACACCGGCGCATCGAGGCTTTCGACCAGGTCGGCCAGATCGCTCGCGGCATTGGGCCTGCCGCAACTGCGCGCGCGTCCCGCGGCGTTCTGCAATGCAGCCGGGTCGAGCCCGAGCTTCTGCATCTGCTTGGCGAGTTCGACCGCGGTGAAATCGCCCTGCCGGATCGTCCGCGCGCCGCCGGCGCGGGTGATCTCGCGCGCGTTGACCGTCTGGTGATCGTCGGTCGCGCCCGGCAGCGGCACCAGGATCGCCGGCCGCCCCGCCGCGGTTAGCTCCGCGATCGTCGAGGCGCCTGCGCGCGCGATCACCAGGTGCGCCCATGCAAGCTGTTCGGGCATGTCGGGCAGATAGGTGGCGAGCTCGGCCGGGATGTGATGCTCGGCATATTGCGCGCGCACCGCATCGATATCCTCGATCCGCGCCTGATGCGTGACCTGCAGCCGCCGCCGGAACGTCACCGGCAGCATCGCCAGACCATCGGGGACCACCTGTGACAGGATGCTCGCGCCCTGGCTGCCACCGGTCACGAGCACGCGGAAGATACCATCCTCCTCGAGCAGCGGATAGGGCCGGGCACGCAATGCGAGCACCGCCTCGCGCACCGGATTGCCGACGAGATGCGTCTTGGCGAGAAGCCCGGACGCTAGCCGTTCGGTCGGCTCGGACGAGGTCGCGATCGCGTCGACGCGGCGCGCCACGAGCCGGTTCACCCGCCCCAGCACCGCATTCTGCTCGTGCACTGCGGTCGGGATCCGATTCGCAAACGCCGCCAGCAGCGCGGGCAGCGCGGGATAGCCGCCAAAACCGATCACCGCCGCCGGCTTGAACGTGCGATATAGTTCGCGTGCCATCATCCGCCCGCGCCACATCGATCGCGTCGCCTTGGCCCAGCCCAGCGGTCCGCCGGTGAAGCGTCCGGCGGGAAGGACATGCGTCTGGATTCCCTCGAACAATCCAGGGAAGCGCACGCCGCGCTCGTCGCTGACCAGCGCGACGCGGTGGCCACGCCTCGTCAGCTCAGCGGCAAGCGCCGCCGCCGGCACCATGTGACCGCCGGTCCCGCCTGCCGCGAGCACGAAATGCCGGGGACGTTGATTCACAGTCATTCACCACTCCAGCGGACGACATAGGGGCTCCGCGTGAGAAACGGATTGCGCCGGGTAAACGCCAGCAGCAACCCCATGCCGACCGACAAGGCGATCATCGACGACCCGCCATAGCTGATGAACGGCAGCGTCATGCCCTTTGAGGGTGCGAGCCCGGTGTTCACCGCCATGCTGACCAGCGCCTGCGCACCGAACTGCGTCGTCAGCCCGGCCGAGGCCAGAAGCTTGAATTCATCCTGCTCGTCCAGCAGCTTGACGAACACGCGCACGACGATCGCAAGGAAGATCACCGCGATCACCGAACAGGCGATCAGCCCGAATTCCTCGCCGATCACCGAGAAAATGTAATCGGTATGCGCCTCGGGCAGCCCGAACTTGGCGATGCCGCCGCCGGGGCCCGTGCCGGTCCAGCCGCCCGCGGTCAGCGTATTGTGCGCGGCATTGGTCTGGAAATGATCCGACGCGCCCTCGCCCTCGATTCCCGGGAACAGGAACGCGTCGATCCGCGACCGCGCCGTGCCGTAGAACATATAGGCAGCCACCAGCCCGACCGGCACACAGCCGACCAGACCCGCCATCACGCGCATCGGCGTTCCCGCGATCATCAGCAACGCCATCCACACGGTGCAATAGATGATCGTCTGGCCGAAATCGGGCTGCAGCATCAGCATCACCGCGATCGTGCCGGTCAGCCCGCCCGTGATCAGCACGGTCGGCAGTTCGGGATCCTTCGCGCGCAGCGACAGGAGCCAGGCGACGGTGACGATGAAGACCGGCTTCAGAAACTCGGAGGGCTGGAACTGCGCGAAGCCATAGCCGATCCAACGACGCGCGCCGTTGACCTCCGATCCGACGAACGGCGTCACCGCGAGGATCAGCAGCAGCACCGCCGCCGCTGTCAGCGCCATGCGCCGCGCCATCGCGACGGGCATCATCGACACCCCGAACAGCACCGGCATCGAGACGCCGACCCACATCAGCTGGCGCCAGAAATAATAGAGCGGCGTCAGTTTGTGATGCTCGCCCGAATAGCGCACCGCGGTCGCTGGTGACGCTGCGGCCACCGCGATCAGCCCGATCGCGATCAGGAACAGCGTCAGCAACAGCAGCATCCGGTCGATATCCCAGAACCACGTGCCGAGCGGCGACTGATCGCCACGCCCGCCGCGCCGCTTCATCTTCGCGACGATCCCGGTCTTCTGCCCTGCGCTCATCATCGGTGTCCGCATATCGCTCATGCCAGCGACTCGACCGCAGCGCGGAATGCCGCGCCGCGCGCTTCGTAATCGGCGAACTGGTCGAAGCTCGCACAGGCGGGCGACAACAGGATCGTGTCGCCGGGCCGGGCATTGGCCGCCGCGCTGCGGACGGCCGCGTCGAGCGTGCCGACATGGTCGACCGGCATCAACCCGGCCAGGATCTCGGCGAACCGCGGCCCGGCCTCGCCGATCGTATAGGCGTGAACGACATGGCCAAAGCCGGGCCTGCACGCATCGAGGTCATCCCCCTTGGCGCGCCCGCCGACGATCCAGTGAACCCGCTCGAACGCCGCCAGCGCGGGCGCGGCGCTTTCCGGATTGGTCGCCTTGCTGTCGTCGACATAGGCGACGCCGTCATAGGAGGCGATCTGCTGCATGCGGTGCGGCAGGCCGGTAAAGCTGACCAGCCCGCGATCGATATCGACCTCGCTCAAACCGAGCGAGCGCGCGACACCCACAGCGGCACGCGCGTTCAGCGCATTGTGCGGCCCCTGCAGCGACGGCCAGCCGGCCTGGTCGCCGAGGTCGATACGGTCGATGAACTGGATCGGAAGGTCAGCGGGAGCGTCATCCAGTAGACGATGCTCCGCCTCTGCGCCGTGGTCGACGATCGCGAGATGCGGCGCCGTCTGCATCGCGAACAGCCGTGCCTTCGACGCCGCATAGCCGGCAAAGCCGTCATAGCGATCGAGATGGTCGGGGGTGATGTTGAGCAGCACCGCGACGTCGCAGTCGAGCGTCTGTGTCAGGTCGATCTGATAGCTCGACAGCTCGAGCACATAGACGCCGCCCTCGGGCAGCGGATCCTGCCCCAGAATCGGCAGCCCGATATTGCCGCCCATCAGCGTCGGCACGCCCGCGGTCCGCAGGATATGATGCACGAGCGCGGTGGTGGTCGACTTGCCGTTCGTGCCCGTGATCCCGACGACCTTGTGCGGCGGCAGGTCGCCCCGCGCCTGTGCGAAGAGTTCGATGTCGCCGATGACGGGAACGCCCGCCGCACGCGCGGCCGCGGCGAGCGGATGCGTGTTGAGCGGCACCCCCGGCGAAACGACGAGCGCGTCGAACGCCGCCAGATCGTCCAGCGGATCAAACCGGAGATCGACGTCATCGCGGGTGACCGACAGGTCTTGAATGCTCTCGGCGAGAGCCTCGCGCTTTGTTTCGTCGGAGTCCCACGCGACCACGCTCGCGCCGCCCGCCACCAGCGCCTGCACCGTCGCCGCACCCGACCGCGCCAGCCCCAGCACCGCAAAGCGTTTTCCGCGCCAGGCCTTGGCGACGATCACCGCAGCTTCAACGTCGACAGGCCGACCAGCGCCAGGACCAGCGCGATGATCCAGAAGCGGATCACGACGGTCGGCTCGCTCCAGCCGAGCTGTTCGAAATGATGGTGGATCGGCGCCATCCGGAACACCCGCTTGCCGGTCCGCTTGTAGAAGAACACCTGGATGATCACGCTCATCGCCTCGGCGACGAACAGCCCGCCGATGATCCCGAGCACGATCTCGTGATGCGCGACGACGGCGATGGTGCCGAGCGCGCCACCGAGCGCGAGGCTGCCGGTGTCACCCATGAACACCGCGGCGGGCGGCGCATTGAACCACAGGAACGCCAGACCGCCCCCGACGACCGCACCGCAGAAAATGGCCAGCTCGCCCGCGCCGGGAACGTGCGGGATGCCGAGATAGTCGGCGAACTTCACATTGCCCGCGAGATAGACGATGACCATGAACGCCACGCTCGCGATGATCACCGGCATCGTCGCCAGTCCGTCGAGCCCGTCGGTCAGGTTCACGGCATTGCCGAACGACACGATCGTGAAGGCGGCGAAGACGGGGAAGAACCAGCCGAGATCGATATACATGCGCGACGTGAACGGCAGGTACAGATGCGGCCCGTTCTGCGACATGATGATCGTTGCGGCGATCCCGGCGATCGCGAATTCGAGCAACAGCCGCGTGCGACCCGAAATGCCCGCGGTGCTCGCCTTCCGCACCTTGTCATAGTCATCCATGAACCCGATCGTGCCGAAGCCCAGCGTCACGAACAGGCACGACCAGACATAGGGGTTGCTGAGGTCCATCCAGAGCAGGATCGCCAGCGTCATGCTGGTGAGGATCATCAACCCACCCATCGTCGGCGTGCCGCGCTTGGCGAGATGCGTCTGCGGGCCGTCGGCGCGGATCGGCTGGCCCTTGCCCTGACGCACGCGCAGCCAGCCGATGAAGCGCGGCCCGATGATCAGGCCGATGATCAGCGCAGTCGCGACCGCCCCGCCCGTCCGCGTCGACTGATAGCGGAGCAGGTTCAATATCCCCGGGAAACCCAGATGTGCGGCGATCCAGTACAGCATTTACGTCTTCCCGCCCCCGAGACTCGTCACGACCCGCGCGAGCCCTACACCGTTCGATCCCTTGATGAGAACCGCATCGCCCGGCGCCAGGATCGTCCGTAACGACGTCAGCGCGGCCACAGCGTCGCCCACATGGACGGTTTCGACTTTACCCTCAAGCGCTTGCGCAAGCGGCGCCATCGCTTCACCGACCAGCAGCGCCATTTCGACGTTTGCCGCGACGATCGGCTCGGCAAGCCCGGCATGATAGTCGGCCGACGCCTCGCCCAGCTCGCGCATCTCGCCGAGCAGCGCGACATGCCGCCCCGGCTCCTTGGCCAGCACGGCCAGCGTCGCACGCATCGACGCGGGGTTCGCATTATAGCTTTCGTCGATCACGAGCGCCTGCCCGTCCGCGAGCGTCGTCATGAACCGCGCACCGCGTCCCTGCAGCCCGCCGAGTTCGGCGAGCGCCAGTCCCGCCAGCCCGAGATCCGCGCCCGCCGCTTCGACGCACGCGACCACCGCCAGCGCGTTCGAAACCCAGTGCATCCCCGGCTGCGCCATCGTGAAGCTCAGCTCGCGGCCGTCCTGCTGGACCGTCACGAATGTCGCGCCGGTCGCCAGCCGGACCGTCTCGATCGCGCGGACATCGGCACCCTTCGCGATGCCGAAGGTCACGATCCGCGCCGCATGCGGCGTTGCCGCTGCGGCCAGGCGGTCGCGATGCGGGCTGTCGAAGGGGACAATTGCGACGCCGTCCGGCTCGAGCCCGGCGAAGATCTCGCCCTTGGCGTCGGCGATCGCGCTTTCGTCGCGGAAGAATTCGGTATGCGCCGGCGCGATCGCGGTGACGACGGCGATATGCGGGCGGACGATCTGCGTCAGCTCGGCCAGCTCACCCGCGTGGTTCATCCCCATCTCGAACACGCCGAAACGCGCGTCGCGCGGCATCCGCGCGAGGCTCAGCGGGACGCCGGTATGGTTGTTGTAGCTCTTGACCGAACGATGCACCGCCCCCGGTGCGCCGCGATCGAGCGCCGCGAACAGCGCTTCCTTCGCGCTCGTCTTGCCGACCGATCCGGTGACGCCAATGATCGTCGCGCCGCTGCGCGCCCGGCTCGCGCGCCCGAGCATCTGCAACGCGGTGAAGCTGTCGGCGACCAGCACATGCGGATGCGCGCAGGGTTCGGAGACGATCGCCCCCGCGGCGCCCTGCGCGAACGCCTGGTCGAGATACAGATGGCCGTCGCTCGCCTCGCCCTTCATCGCGACGAACAGGTCACCCGGACCGACCTCGCGCGAATCGAACGCGACGCCCGTCACGGCAAATTCGGCCGAGGCGACCCCGCCGGTCGCCGCAGCGATCTCGGCGGACGTCCACAGGGGCACCGCAGTGCTCATGCTGCACACTCGCGCGCGACGCCGACGTCGTCGAACGGCAGCACCATGTCGCCGACGATCTGGCCCTGTTCGTGGCCCTTGCCAGCGATCAGCACGATGTCGTCGCTGCCCGCCTCGTCGATCGCCGCCTGGATCGCCGCGCGCCGGTCGCCGATCTCGATCGCGCCGGGCGCGCCCTTCAGCACGTCGCGGCGGATCGCGGCGGGATCCTCGGTACGCGGATTGTCGTCGGTGACGATCACGCGGTCGGCGTAATGCATCGCAACCTGCCCCATCGTCTCGCGCTTGCCGGTATCGCGGTCGCCGCCCGCGCCGAACACGACGATCAGCCGGCCGCCCGCATGCGGCTTGAGCGCGGCGATCGCCGCCTCCAGCGCGTCGGGGGTATGCGCATAATCGACATAGACCGGCGCACCCGAGCGCGCGATGACCGCACGCTCGAGCCGCCCGCGCACGGGCTGCAACCGCGCCAGATTGGCGATGGTCGTCGCGATATCGCCCCCGGTCGCGATCACCAGCCCCGCCGACACGAGCGCATTGGCGGCCTGATATCCGCCGATCAGCGGCAGCGTCACGCGGTAGGTCTGCCCGCCCGCCTCGATCGTCAGCCCCTGCCCCAGCAACGTCGGATCGCGATCGACCAGCCGCAGCGTATCCCCGCGCGTGCCGACGGTCACGAGCCGATTGCCCCGCTCCCGCGCGAGGTCGATGACGCGCGCCGCCTGCGGATCATCGGCCCACACCACCGCCGCCCCATCCGGGCCGAGTACTTCAGAAAACAGGCGGATCTTGGCGGTGAAATAGGCCGCCATGTCGCCGTGATAATCGAGATGATCACGGCTGAGATTGGTGAAGGCGGCCGCCGATACGGGCAGTCCCTCGGTGCGATACTGGGTCAGCCCGTGGCTCGACGCCTCGAAGGCGAGATGCGTCACGCCTTCGCGCTCGAGCCCGGCGACGTTCGACAGGAAGGTGACGACGTCGGGCGTCGTGAGGCCCGTGGTGACGCGCTCGTCGGCGGTCGTGACGCCCAGCGTCCCGATCGATGCGGCGTGATGGCCGGCCATCCGCCACAATTGGCGGGTCATCTCGACACAGCTCGTCTTGCCGTTGGTGCCCGTGATCGCGACCGTCGTTGCGGGAAAGGGAGCGAAAAACGCCGCCGCGAGCTGTGCGAACCGTTCGCGTGGGGTCTCGTCGGCGATGTACGCCGCACCCTCGACCGCGAGGCCCGGCCGCGCGACGATGCCGATCGCCCCGGCGCGGATCGCGTCGGCGATATAGTCCTCGCCATTGACGCGGGCGCCCTCGAACGCCCCGAAGATCGTCCCCGGTGCGACCTTGCGATGGTCGATCGCGAAGCCCGTGACGTTGCCGTCATACGCATCGCGCGGTGCAGATCCGTGCACTGATGCCCCGCCATCGCTGACGGGGCCCTTACCGATCAGCGTTGCCAGTTTCATGCACCGATCCTCATGTATCGCCCCTCATTCCGCACCGGACGTCGGCTTTGCGCCAAAGGCCGGCGTGCCCGGCGCATGCCACAACAGCGGCAACAAGTCGCTTTCGTCAATGTCGCGGTTCGCGTCCGGAATGACGCCGAGCATCGATCCGGTCCGGCTGATCACGCGCGATACCACCGGCGCCGCGGTCCAGGCCGCGGTGGTGAAGCCGTAAGATTCCTTGTTACCCTTTGCGGAATCGAGCGTCACCACGACGACGTAACGCGGCGCGTCCATCGGGAAGGCAGCGGCAAAGGTCGAGACGTTGGTGTGCTTGTTATAGCCACCCGCCTGCGCGATTTCGGCCGTACCGGTCTTGCCGCCGACGCGGTAGCCGGGCGCCTCGCCCTTGCGGCCCGTGCCATATTGCACGACCAGCCGGAGCAGCTGCCGCATCCGCGCACTCGTCGTCGTGCTGATCACGCGTCGCCCGGCGGGAATATGCGCCGGATCGATCTTCAGCAGCGTCGTCGGGCGCCAGATCCCGCCATTGACCAGTGTCGCATAGGCGTTGGCGAGGTGCAGCGGCGTGACTGCGATTCCGTGCCCATAGGCCGACGTCATCAATGTGGTGCGGGCCCAGAAGGTCGGCCAGATCGGCCGGCCCTTCTCGCGCAGTTCGATATCGGGCTTGGTGTCGAAGCCGAGCTTGCGGAACATGTTCTGCATCCCGGCGGCACCAATCTGATCGGCGATCCGCGCGGTCGCAATGTTCGACGAATAGATCAGCGTCTCGGGGATGTTCAGCCAGCGCTTCTCTTCATCGCCCGGATCGTCGTGGATTGTGTAGCCGCCAACGCGCAGCGGGACGGTCGCGTCGAAGCGCCGCGCCATCGAGGTGACGGTGCCCGAATCGATCGCCGCCGCCATCGCGATCGGCTTGAACACCGACCCCAGCTCGTACACGCTCTGGGTGCCCATGTTGCGCAGCTGCTCGGTCCCCGCCATGCCGACCCGGTTGGGATTGAAGACCGGCATCGACGTCATCGCGATCACTTCGCCGGTGTCGACGTCGAGGACGATGCCTGCCGCGCTTTTGGCCTGGAACGACGCGACCGCACGCGCGAGTTCGCTTTCCATCGCCGCCTGGACGCGCGTGTCGATCGACAGCGCGACCGGCGCGCCGTTCAGCGCAGGGTTGGTCAGCCGCTCGTCGAGGACGCGCTCCATCCCCGACATGCCGTGGCCGTCGGTCGACAGGAATCCCAGCGCATGCGCCGCCATGGTCGACTGCGGATACAGGCGCTGCGTCTCGCGCGCGAACACGATCGCGGGTTCGCCGATCGCGTTGACCTGCTCGACCAGCGCAGGCGACGCGCGGCGTTGCAGGTAGCTGAAATTCACATCCTTGGTCAGCAGACCGTAGAAGAAGGCCTGGTTGCCGCGATCGGGCATCAGCGCCGCCAGCCGCGCGGCGATCTCGGTCGGATCGCCGATCATTTTCTTGGGATGAACCGCGATCGTCCATGCGTCGATCGTCCTGGCCAGCGGCGCGCCGTTACGGTCGACGATATCGCCGCGCGCGGCGATCGCCGCGGCGCGTGCACCGGGATCGCTCAGCGACGACTGGATCGCGAGCACGCCGAGCCGGCCGATCACGACCAGCACCGCGGCCCCGAACAGGAACATCAACATCATCAGGCGCGTGTGCGCGGTCGCGACCAGCGCGTGGCGCTGCGTTGCGGTACGCCGCTCGGAAACCGGCCGGGCGACGAGGGTGGTCAACGCAGACGCCCTGCCTCGGCCCGCGCGCCGCTCAGGATCGAACCCAGCGTGTTGTCGGACAGCAGCTTGCGGTCGAGCATTGCGACTGCCTGCGGACGGACCTTGGCAACCGCGGCGAGGCGCTCGGGGGCGGCCGCGCGGACGATCGCCGTGTCGGTGGCACGGGCGGTCTGGACGGTGGCGCGGACGGTGACGGGCTTGAGCGGCGCTGCGGCAGCGACGGCCTGCACGGCGACGTCGACCGCCTGCGGTGCCGCGGCGGCGGCAGCAACCGGCAGCGACGGCACGAGCAGCTGCGCGGTCTGGACGGCGGCGCCCGCGGGCCCGCCGATCTGATTCACGTCGAGGCTGGCGAGGGCCGACTCGCTTGCGACGAACTGCCCGGCGGTCGGCGCGGACAGCGCCAGCGTATCGCCGTTCCAGCGCTCGAGCTGCGCGAGGTTCGCGCGCGTGTCGAATTCGGTCTCGAGCGCGCGGATATCGCGCTCGGCCGACCGGATCTGGCCGTTGACGGTCTCAAGCTTCTTGCGCTCGGCGGCCACCTGCAGCGAAACGAGGTAAAAGCCGAGTACGACGGCAACGCAGCCACCGAACCAGCCCACACCCTTCAACCGATACGCCGCCGTCATGTCGTCACCTCTTCCGTCCAAGGTTGCGCGGAGGTCCGCCGCGCCGTTCGTAAAGTCGCAGAGCGTGCGCGCGGATTGCGCGCCAACTCGTCCTCGCCGGCGCGCACGGGGCGGCCGACATCGGTAAAACTCGGTTCTACCACGGTTTTTGCCTGTGGAAGATGACGGGAACCTGAAGGCGCACTGCCCGACCGCGTGCGCAGGAACCGCTTCACCATGCGATCCTCCAGACTGTGGAAGGTCACGATGGCGAGCCGTCCGCCGGGCTTGAGCGCGCGTTCCGCCGCCAGTAGCCCATCGGCGAGCTCGCCGAGTTCGCGGTTGATATGGATCCGGATCGCCTGGAACGCGCGCGTCGCGGGGTCCTTCTTGTCGTGCGCCTTGTACCCCAGCGAGCGACGGACGACATGCGCGAGCTCGCCGGTACGCGTCATCGGTCGTGCGGCAACGATCGCCCGCGCGACGCGACGCGACTTGGGCTCGTCACCAAAATGATAGAGGACGTCGGCGATCTCGTCCTCGTCGGCCTCGTTGACGAAATCGGCGGCGGTCATGCCGGCCTGCGCCATCCGCATGTCGAGCGGTCCGTCCGACTGGAACGAAAAGCCGCGCTCGGCCTGGTCGAGCTGCATCGACGAGACGCCGATGTCGAGCGTGATGCCGTCGACGGGCAACGCGTCGCGTGCCTCGAGTTCGGCGACCATTGCGGAAAAGTCGGCGGCAACCAGCGTCAGCCGCTCCTCGCCATCGGCCCAGTCCTGACCCGCCGCGATCGCGTCGGGATCACGGTCGAAGGCGATGACGCAGGCGCCACGCGACAGCAGCGCCCGCGTATAGCCGCCCGCACCGAACGTCCCGTCAACGATCGTCTCGCCGGGCGCGGGGGCCAGCGCGGCGATCACCTCGTCGAGCAGGACCGGAATGTGCGGGGCGGCGGGGATCGCGTCGCTCACAGCGCAATTCCCTTCTCGGCCATGTAGAAGCGCGCCATTTCCTTGACGACGGGGGGCATGTCGTCGGTCGCGACCAGCGCGGCGGGGTCCCAGATCTCGATATAGTCGAGGACACCGTAGAAGAACGCGTGACCCTTGATCCCGGCATAGAAGCGCGGGAAGGCGGGCATGATGAAGCGCCCCGAGCCATCGAACGGCACGGCCTCGCCCGACGCCGCGCGACGCTTGATGTTATAGTCATATTCGCCGTCTTCGCGGGTATTCTCGGCCTCGCGGCGGTCGAGCTTTTCGGCGAGCAGCGCGACATAACCCGGATCATAGGCGACCAGGCAGCGGTTCTTCTGGTGTGCGCCGATGATGATGGTTCCGCCGTCCTTGCCGTTCGCCTTGGGGGCATTTGCCGACAAGATCGTCCGAAGGGCGGAAGGGATGGCTACCCGGCCCTTGTCGTCGACAAGGCCGATGCCATCTCCTTGATATCGCCCTCGATCCGACACGCCAATATCCCGCGAATGGCGCGCACGTCTTCCCGCCTCGAACCGCAGCCTTCGCCGCGGCCCGGCCGCGCAATCGCGAACGGTGAACGTGCCCCTGTGTTAATCTCCGTCTATCACAGCGGAACGGGGACGCAACGGGATATTTGGGGATTTCCGGGAATCAAGCGCTGTATTGCCCTTGATCCGGGACCATGTGCCCTGCCGGGACGGCCCGGTGCGCACATTGATCTACGGCAAGATCGAGTCGACCCTGGCATGCGGACGCGCTGCGTGTCAGCGTGGTCCCGTGATTTCCCCGGCGCGGCAGCGACGGAAAGCCCGGATCAGTTCGGAGTAGCGGGTGCCTGTGCGTTGACGCTGGGTGCGAGGCCCATTTCCGCGAGTGGCTCGTCAGAGCCATCGGCGGCGGCGGTCGTATTCGACACGGCCATGTTCGCGACGACATCGGCCTGCGCCGAGCCGGCGGCGACCACGGGTCGTTCGCGCGTCGCCGACCCGATGATCGCGCTGGCGAGCCCGATGAAGATCACCACTGCGGCGAGCCCGATCATGCCGACCTTGATCCGCTGCATGGTTTGCGAAGGTGCGCGTTGCGTCTGCATCTTGTCGCGCGCATCTACCCGATCATCGCGCACTTGTCGAATTTCACCATCCCGCGGCGCGCCGCCGCCCTCGCTCACATCAGGCCCTTCGCCGCGCGCCATTCGGGATTGTACAGCGTCGAGAGGTAGCGGAACCCCGTATCGCACAGGATCGTCGCGATCCGCTTGCCCGGCCCGAGCTGCCGCGCCAGCGCGACCGCGCCCGCGACGTTGATCCCCGACGACAGGCCGAGGCACAGCCCCTCCTCGTCGAGCAACTGCCGGGTCCAGGCATAGCCTTCCGCGTCCGAGATCCGGAACTGCGTGTCGATCGGCGCGCCATCGAGATTGGCGGTGATCCGCCCCTGCCCGATGCCTTCCGCAACCGAGGACCCTTCGGACTTCAGCTCGCCATGCGCGTAATAGTTATAGAGCGCAGCACCATGCGGATCGGTCAGCGCGATGCAGATCGCCTCGTCCTTGGCCTTCAGACCCAGGCCGACGCCGGCGATCGTCCCGCCCGTCCCCGCCGCGCAGGTGAAGCCGTCGATCCGCTCCTCCATCTGCCGCCACAGCTCTTCGGCGGTGCCGATGATGTGCGCGTGGCGATTGGCGGTGTTGTCAAACTGGTTCGCCCAGATCGCGCCCGGCGTCTCCTCGGCGATGCGCCGCGACGTGTGCACGAAATGACACGGGTTGGAAAAGGCAGCAGCGGGCACGAGCACGAGTTCGGCACCCAGCGCGCGCAACGTGTCCATCTTCTCGCGACTCTGCGTCTCGGGCATCACGATGATCGTCTTGTAGCCCTTGGCATTGGCGACCAACGCCAGGCCGATCCCGGTATTGCCCGCGGTCCCCTCGACGATCGTCCCGCCCGGCTGAAGCAGGCCGCGCGCCTCGGCGTCCTCGACGATGAACAGCGCGGCGCGATCCTTGATCGACGCGCCCGGATTGGTGAACTCGCACTTGCCGAAGATATCGCACCCCGTCGCGTCGCTCGGGCCCTTCAGTCGCACCAGCGGCGTATTCCCGATCAGGGCAAGCGTATCGGGGGCGGTCAGCGTATCGGATCTCATCTGCATAGCCTGTAGATGGCGCCACTGCCGGTCCGCCACAAGCGCGCTAAAACTATCCACCGGACAAGCCGGCGCACGAGGCCCCGTCAGGCCGCCCGTTCACGCCACGTCGCGCCTCACCGTTTCGATGCGGGCCTGAACGCAATCCAGTGCGTCGGACAATTTGGCGCCGAGCAGCAATTCGCCCCCCTCGTCGGCCAGGCAGAGCGCCTGGGTGATGAGCGTCGATATCGCCGACAGGCGCTCGGCGACAGGAATTTGGCCCGGCATGCAACGTCCTCTTACAACGGTTCCGTGAAATATAGTGGCAGATGCGTGACATCGGACGACCCCGGTGCCTTTATTCCCGCGTCGCCACTGCCCGAATGTGGTGGCGAAACACTGCCGGGCGCCATCGCCAATGCGACGAAACGGCGCATCCCGGGGATGACCCGTCCCGCCGGGCGCGCATCGCGGCCGCTACGGCTTGACGCGATTTGCTGCATGCGCGAAGCCCCGACGATATGAAGAAGACGCTCCCCCTCACCGCCGTGGCTGCGCTGCTTGCGCTGGCTGCCTGCAACTCCAAACCGGCTGCACCCGAGGTGGTCGACAGCAATCCCGATCCGATGGCGAACCAGCTCGCCAATGCGGCACCGGTCGAGCTGCCGCCGTCGATCAAGTCGGAGCAGACGATGCGCTGCAAGGACAACAGCCTGGCCTATGTGACCTTCTTCCAGGGGGGCAAGCAGGCCGTGGTTCGTCTCAAGGAAGGCGGTCCGGCCACGACGCTCAAGGCGCCTGCCGAGGGTGAGCCACTGGTCGCCGACGGCGGCTGGTCGATGACGGGCACCGAGAAGTCGATCGAACTGACCCAACCGGGCAAGCCCGGCCAGACCTGCCACACCTGATCCTTCAGCCGGCCACGGCCGGATGATCCCGCGCCCCGGATGACCACCAGCGTCGCCCGGGGCGTTGTTATGCCGCGACGCCTTGCCATCGGCGTCGCGCGACGGCACGCTGGCCGGCATGGCAACCATCGCGATCTACAGCCTGAAGGGCGGCGTCGGTAAGACGACGCTGGCGGTCAATCTCGCCTGGTGTTCGGCAACTCGGTCGGCACGCCGCACGATTCTCTGGGACCTCGACCCGCAGGCCGCGAGCAGTTTTCTGCTGCACGGTACCGCCGGGCGGGATCAGGCCCAGGCGATGTTCTCCCGCGATATCAGCGTCGCCAAACGGGCCCAGCCGACGCCGGTCGCGAAGCTCGACCTGATCACCGCCGACGCCTCGCTCCGCGGTCTCGACCAGCTGTTTCACACGCTCGACAAGAAAAAGAGGCTCGGCAAGCTGATCGGCGCGCTGACCGATTATGATCGCGTCCTGCTCGATTGCCCGCCGGGTCTTACCGAAACCGCCGATCAGGTGATGCGCGCCGCCGATCTGATCGTCGTCCCCGTCATCCCCTCGCCGCTGTCGCAGCGCGCCTATGAGGAGGTGATCCGCCATCTCGGCGGCAAGGTGCCCGTGCTGCCCGTCCACGCGATGGTCGATCGCAGGCGGCGCCTGCATGCCGACGCGCTGGCCGCCAACCCCGACTGGCCGGTCATTCCAATGAGCAGTGTGATCGAGGCGATGACCGTACAACGCGCGGCGGTCGGGGCCTTCGCACCGCGCTCGACCGCCGCGGCGGCGTTCGATCAGCTGTGGCGGACGATCGAACACCGGCTGGCGGCGGGGTCGGCAGCGGGCTAAGGCGCGACCGATGGACATTCTCGATCCGCGCCTCGTGCTTGGCGGCTATGCGGCCGGCGTCTTCCCGATGGCCGACAGCCGCGACGCGATCGACGTCTACTGGGTCGAGCCGCGCCAGCGCGCGGTCCTGCCGCTCGACGGGTTCCGTCTCTCGCGCTCGCTGCGCAAGACCATCGTCGCGGACCGTTTCCGCGTCACCGTCGACACGGCGTTCGGCCAGATCCTCGCGCTCTGCGCTGAAAGCGTCGAGGGCCGGCCTGAGACGTGGATCAATGCGGGGATCGAGCGGGTCTTCCACACACTGCATCTGATGGGCTTTGCGCATTCGGTCGAATGCTGGGACGGCGACCGGCTTGTCGGCGGACTATACGGGCTGGCGCTCGGGCGGGCCTTTTTCGGCGAAAGCATGGTCAGCCGCGCGACCGACGCGTCGAAGGTCGCGCTGGCGCATCTCGTCGCGCGGCTGAAGGCCGGCGGCTTCGATCTGCTTGATTGCCAGTTCCAGACCTCGCATCTCGAATCGCTCGGCGCGATCGAGATCGAGCGTGCCGATTATATCGCGTTGCTCGCCGCGGCGCTCGATGGGGTGGTCGGCTCGACCGGCTCGTCCGGTGCGGCTGCATCATTGGTCGCCACCGGGGATTTCTTCGCACTCGACCGCGCTGCCG
Source organism: Sphingomonas aerolata (assembly GCF_023935825.1). Taxonomy (NCBI): domain Bacteria; kingdom Pseudomonadati; phylum Pseudomonadota; class Alphaproteobacteria; order Sphingomonadales; family Sphingomonadaceae; genus Sphingomonas; species Sphingomonas aerolata. The sequence continues at coordinate 3,210,114 of NZ_CP098762.1, forward strand.
CGGGTGCGCCGGACGATGCCGTATCCGGCCCGGTCGCGGGGAAGGTCATCGCGCAGCTTTTGGTCCAGACGTCGTAGATCGGATGCTGCACCGCGTTCAGCGCGGGGCGCTCCTTGTACAACCAGCCCGAAAATGTCCGCCGCCATTTCTTGTCGACGCCGCGGACGATCACCTGGACAAAGGCCCCCGTCAGTTGTTCGGGCTCCCAGGGCGCGGTCTGTTCGCAGGCGCGCAGGCGGAGGACGACGTCGCCCATCCGGGTCGCCTGTCCTGGCTTCAACGTGACGTCGCGCGTCACGCCGTTCCGCTTGTTGAGCAGGCCGATCACCGCGACGCGCTCTGCCATCGGCGTCCCGCCATTGGCGAGCGCCGCGCCGCCCGTGTCGATCGTCTCGACCGACCCGTCACCGGCCTGATCGCCGCCCGGCAGATCCTGCTGGACCACGACGGTCGTATCGGCCTTGCGGTTCGTCCACGCGCGATAGCCGAACCAGCCACCGACCGCGAGAACCACGACCAGGATCGCCGCAGCGATCCAGCGCTGCATCACTCAGGCACCCACGCTTCGTAATCGCCGGTCGCCGCAGCGCGCTGGCCACCCTTTTCCATCGCGCCCGTCGGGCGATAGGCGAGTGCGGTACCCGTCAGATTCGGCAGGGCGGGCTTCTGCCAGGGGCGGACCGGCGGCAGGGCACGATCGGGCACGTCGGCGACCTGATGGTGCAGCCAGCTGAACCAGGCGGGCGGTACCCGGCTGGCGTCGGTCGCACCCTGATAGATCACCCAGCGACGCGGATTACCCGCGGTATCCTTGCCGCCTTCATAATAGACGTTGCCGAGCGCGTCCTCGCCCATCCGCGTCTTGCCGCGAAGCCCGAATTTGGTGCCGAGCGTGGCGCCGTTCCACCAGGTGAAGGTCGATGCGAGAAATCCCATAGCCGCCGCTTAGCGGGTGCACGCCGCGCCATCAACCTCGAACGCAGTGCCTGCGCCATGGCGGGACGGCACTTTGCGGCGGATATGGCGGTTCAGCCCGGCGCGCCCGGCCATTCGACACGGTCGCCCTCGGCGATGCCGAGTTCCCCGGCACGCCCGCCCATGATCTCGAGCACCGCTCCGACGGGTTCGCCCGACGGGATCGGCGTTTCGGAGAAGGGGATCGTGTTCTCGGCGATCCGCGCGATCGTCCGGTCGGCGCGGATATAGATGATGTCGAGCGGGCTCGGCGTGTTCTTCATCCAGAAATTCGCCTCGTGCGGCCCGCTGCCGTCGGTCGGATAGGGCCAGAACAGCATGCCCCGATTCGGCTTGAGATCGGTCCGGTACATCAGCCCGCGGGCCTGCTCCGCCTCGGTCTTGGCGCTCTCGACGGTGAACACATGCGCGCCGTTCGCGCTGTGGATCGTCACGGACAGCGTCGCGGCGGCCTGACCCGGTGCAGCACCGGTGCCCGTGCCGGTCGCAGTGCCCGCGGCGGTAGCGTCTGGGGCGGCGGAGTCGCCGGCCCGAGCGTCGCCGTTCGAACACGCGCACAGGCCGAGCGCCAGAAGCGCGGCGAAGACGGTTTTACTCATTACATATATCCCCGGTTGCGGCGGGCCGGTTACCACGCCGGCGCGGATCGCTCCACCGTGACGGCCAGCGGCCCCTTGCGACCGGTCACGATTCGCGCCTGCAACGGCTGATCGGGCTCAACGACGTCGATCCCCGCCCGCCGCAGCGTTTCCATATGGATGAACACGTCACTGTCGTCGCTTGCCCGTACCAGGAAGCCATAGCCCTTGAGCCGGTTGAACCACTTGACGACGACGGGTTCGAACGGGCCTGCGGCATCGATCAGCGCGACCGGATCGATCCGGTCGACCGGCGCCGCCGTGCCCGGTCGTGCCGCCGTTTCCTCGACCGCGCCGCTCAGATCGATCGACAGGACCTCGCGTGCCTGGAAGCCCCGCCCGCGCTGCACCGCGACCACGTCGACCCGCGCGCCCTCTGGCAGGCTGCGCCGGCCATGCGGCTGGAGCACCGAGAAATGGATCAGGATATCGCCGATCGCCGTATCGTCAGCGACTGCGAAGCCGAAACCGCGCGTCACATCGAACCATTTGATCACCCCGCCGAGCACGGATGGCTCCGCGATAGCCTGTGCAGTCGCTTGTGCAGCGGGCGGATCGACGCCTTGATCGATGTCCGGCACTGCGCGCGGTCCTGCAGCCGCAACCGCGTCCGGTACCGTGGCCGGCCTGTCCCCGTCATATTGCGCTTCACTACGCATCGTTACGCACCCCTGCACCTTGCTAGCACGCTTCGTCGCAGCCGCAACAACCTGCAATGCGTCTTCACTCAAAATCTGTCGTATCGATCGCCTCAGACGGGGACGCGGCAAGAATTTTGCGTGCCAGATCGAAACCGTGGCCGGCGCGCACCATCGCGCTGAGCTGCTTTTGCCGCAGCGCACGATTCTCGGCCCCACCCCCGTCGCTATTCTCCGACCGGGCAAACGGGCCCAGCCGCTTGCGCTTCGCATAGGCCAGCGCCGCATCGACGTCGCGCGCCGCGATTTCGGGGGCGAGCGCATCGGCATCGGCCTCGTCAATCCCCGCCTCGCGAAACGCCCCCGCGACGCGCCGCGCGCCCAGGCCGCGGCGCTGCATCGCTGCCGCCCGCGCCTCGGCAAAGCCGCGATCGTCGATATAGCCGAGATCCGCCAGCCTCTGCGCCAGCCCTTCGGGATCGGCGGGCGACACCGCGGGGCCGGTTTCGGGCGCCTCGACCCAGCCGCGCTCGCGTACCTTGCGCCGCAGATAGTCGCTCAGGCGGCCGCGCGTGGTCGCGAATCGCTCGACATAGCGCAGCGCCAACCCCTCCAGTCCCGCGGCATCCAGCGGTTTTGGCGGGCGTTTCTCCTGTCTTTCTCGGCGGCGATCCTGGGTCACGCCATCATTGTGCCACACTGGGATAGGATTTTGAACGCCACGACCGTGCATGGCTGGCCTTTGCACGGTCTCAAGCGGCGGATGTCCCCGGACAGGCCGCGACGTGGAAGACAGGACGCACATGACGATCGACACCTTTCAGACGACGGCGACGAACGGGCTGGTAAAGCCTGCGGTCGCACCGTCGGCCGATCCGATGCCGGCGCAGCGCACGGCGACCCCCACCGCGGACACGCTGCCGCGCCGCTTCGCCGACTTCGCGACACTTGGCGAGGCGCTCGACTATGCGGCGACGGGGCAGCGCGGCCTCAACTTCCACGATGCGCGCGGTACGCTCAGCCAGCCCTATCCTTATGCGACGCTGCGCCGTGACGCGCTGGCGATGGCCGACCGCCTGATCGCCGCCGGCGTCGCCCCCGCCGACCGCATCGCGCTGGTCGCCGAGACCGGCCCAGAATTCGCCGCGCTGTTCTTCGGTGTCGTCTATGCCGGCGCCTGGCCGGTGCCGCTGCCCCTGCCGACGTCGTTCGGCGGCCGCGATTCCTATATCGAGCAGCTCCGCGTCCAGCTTTCCAGCTGCGATCCCAAGATGCTGATCTTTCCGCCCGAGCTCGCGCAGATGGCGAGCGAGGCGGCGCGTCTGGCGGGCACGCACGGGATCGACTGGTCCGAATTCGCGACCCGCGAAGCCCCCGCCGCCACGCTGCCCGAGGCACGTCCCGACGATATCGCCTATCTGCAATATTCGAGCGGCTCGACGCGGTTCCCGCACGGCGTCGTCATCACGCACGAGGCGTTGCTCAACAATCTCGCCGCGCACAGCCACGGCATGGAGATTTGCGACACCGATCGCTGCGTCTCCTGGCTGCCCTGGTATCACGACATGGGGCTGGTCGGCTGCTTCCTGTCGCCGATCGCCAACCAGGTCTCGACCGATTACCTCAAGACCGAGGATTTCGCGCGCCGTCCGCTCGCCTGGCTGGATCTCATCAGCCGCAACACCGGCACCACGCTCAGCTATTCGCCGACCTTCGGCTATGACATCTGTGCGCGGCGCATGTCGTCGCAGACCAAGGCGAGCGACCGGTTCGACCTGTCGCGCTGGCGCGTCGCGGGCAATGGCGCCGACATGATCCGTCCCGACGTGATGCAGTCGTTCGTCGACGCCTTTGCCGATGCCGGGTTCCAGGCGTCTGCCTTCCTGCCCAGCTACGGCCTTGCCGAAGCGACGCTGGCGGTATCGCTGATGCCGCCGGGCGAAGGGATCCGCGTCGAGCTGGTCGAGGAAACCCAGTTGTCGGGCGGCGCGCGCGGCGAGGACCGCCCGCAGCGCTACCGGGCGATCGTCAATTGCGGCAAGCCGGTGCGCGACATGACGATCGAGATTCGCGAAGAGGACGGCACCCCCCTCCCCGAGCGCGCGATCGGCAAGGTGTGGTGCAAGGGCAAGTCGGTGATGGTCGGCTATTTCCGCGACGACGCCGCCACCGCGGCGTGCATGTCCGACGGCTGGCTCGATACCGGCGACATGGGCTATATGTCCGACGGCTATATCTACATCGTCGGCCGGGCGAAGGACATGATCATCGTCAACGGCAAGAACCACTGGCCGCAGGACATCGAATGGGCCGTCGAGCAGCTGCCCGGGTTCAAGGCGGGCGACATCGCCGCATTCGCGATCACGACCCCGGGGGGCGAGGAAACCCCCGCCGTCCTCGTCCAGTGCCGCAGCTCCGACGAGGGCGAACGCCTGCGCCTGCGCGACGAGATCCGCGAACGCGTGCGCTCGGTAACGGGCATGAACTGCGTGATCGAACTGATCCCTCCCCGCACGCTGCCGCGCACCTCGTCGGGCAAGCTCAGCCGCGCCAAGGCGCGCAACCTGTACCTGAGCGGCGACATCAAGCCCTATGACATCGCCGCCTGACGACGCCTGCCCCGCCGCACCGTCCCGCCAGTGCGGCGGGACGGTCGCGGCCCCTGCCCCCGACCCGGTTATTTTTCACAACGCGGGGGATGGGAACGTTGCGATAACCAACGTGCATTAAGCCCGGCGGTGTGAGCAGCCAGTCGCCTTCCGGATCCGATACGCCCCCGCCGATCATGCCGGCGCGTACACGAATGTCGACGCATCACATGCCCATCGACATGCGCGCGCTGCTCGCGCTGTCGGAAGGGTGCGATCCCAGGGAATGGGGCCGGCTTCGCGCGGCGCAGCTCGACGCCGGCCGGCAACTCGCCTGGTTCGCTCTCGCCGCCAACCTGCTCGCGACCGCCGTCTGTGCCGCATTGCTCTATCCCCGGATGCCGTTCTGGCAGGTCGCGTCATGGTCGACGCTCCTGATCGCGGGGACCGTGTGGGTGACCATCCGCCGCCGCCTCGCTCCCTCGCGCGCTGCCGGGCATGGTGGCAGGACGGATATCCGGGCAACCTTGTGGGAGGGGGGCAGCCTCGCTTTGGCCTGGTCGGTCATCCCGGTTTTCTTCTGCCCGCAAGTCCCGGTCGCAACGAGCATCGGGCTCGGCCTCACGCTAATGATCGTGATGACGGGGGCAGCCTTCGCGATGGCACCGCTGCCGCTCGCCACGCTCATGTTCATCGGCACACTCGGGTTCGTATCGTGCGTCCAGCTCATGCTGATGCACGCGAGTGGAATCGCCGGGGGGGTGCTCGCCTTCACCCTGTTGCTGATGACCGCCTGCCTCAGCCGGACGCGCGCGCTGGTCACGATCCACAATGCGCAGGCGGTGCTCGACGAACGCGACGAGACGATCAGCGTGCTCCTGCTCGAATTCGAGGAGAGCGCTGCCGAATGGCTGTGGGAGACCGACGCGACACGACGCGTGATCCGGCCCAGCGCCCGTTTCGCGCGGGCGTGCGGTCGCGCGCCGGCGGATATCGACGGCATGCCGATCCTCCAGCTGCTCGCCGGACCATCCTGGGACAGCGGCACGTTCGCGGCAGGCCTGCGCGCGCTTGCCGAAAAGCTGCGCAACCGGGACAGCTTCGTCAACCTGAGACTGCCGATCCGCTTCACCGAACAGGAGCGCTGGTGGCAGCTGGCCGCCGCGCCGCGTTACGACGACCGCGGAATATTCTGCGGTTTCCGCGGCGTCGGCGCGGATGTCACGGATCAGCGCGCGTCCGCGGACAAGATCAACCGCATGGCGCGGTTCGACACGTTGACCGGGCTGCCCAACCGTCGGCTGATCACCGAGACGCTGTCCGACGCGATGATCGCGGCGGAGGCCTGTGGCGGACGCTGCGCGTTTATGATGCTCGATCTCGACCGGTTCAAGGCGGTCAACGACACGCTCGGCCACCCGGTCGGCGACCGGCTGCTGTGCCAAGTCGCGGAACGGCTCGGCCACATGATGAGCGCGAACGAATCCTGCGGGCGGCTTGGCGGCGACGAGTTCGCGCTCGTTGTCCGCGACGCCAGCGATACCGGCGCGGTCGAGGAGCTCGCCGGACGCATCATCACCGCATTGTCGCGGCCCTACGACGTCGATCATTATACGCTGCATATCGGCGCCAGCATCGGGCTCGCCTTCGGGCCACGCGACGGGCGCACGTCGGAGATGCTGATCCGATCCGCCGATCTGGCGCTCTATCGCGCCAAGGATGCCGGTCGCGGCGTGTTTCGCGTCTACGAGCCCGCGCTTTACGTCCAGGCGGAGGAGCGGCGGGTGCTCGAGATCGCGCTGCGCGGCGCACTCGATCGGGGTGAGATGTCCCTCGCCTATCAGCCGATCATCGACACGCAGGGCGGCATGCTGCGCGGCTTCGAGGCGCTGCTGCGCTGGGAAAGCCCGGAGTTCGGCACGGTCCCGCCGTCCCGCTTCATCCCGCTCGCCGAAGACGCACGGATCATCGCGCAGATCGGCGCCTGGGTCCTGCGCACCGCCTGCGCCGAAGCCGCGAGCTGGCCCGAGGGTCTGCGCATCGCCGTCAACGTGTCGCCGGTCCAGCTGCAGAATGACGGTTTCGTCACGACCGTCGCGACCGTGCTTGCCGACAGCGGACTGTCGGCCGACCGGCTCGAGCTCGAGGTTACCGAGGGCATCTTCCTGCGCGAGGATCGTGGCGCGACGACGACCCTCGCGCGTATCCTCGACCTTGGCGTACGCCTGAGCCTCGATGATTTCGGCATTGGCCACTCGTCGCTGGGCTATCTCAGCCGCACCCGCTTTTCCTCGATCAAGATCGACGGCAGCTTTGTCCGTGCCGCAGCGCGCGGCGGCCGTGAGGCGCTGGCGATCATCCGCGCGGTGGTCGCGCTCGCGCAAAGCCTCGACATCGCGACCATCGCCGAAGGCGTGGAGACGCAGGACGAGCGCCAGCTTGTCGCGGCACTCGGCTGTACGCACGCGCAAGGCGATCTGTTCGGCCGCGCGCTCCCCGTCACCGAAACCCGCACGCTGGCGGAGCGCGACTGGACTGATTCGGCCGCGGCCTGACGTCGCAATGACGCGTCAGCCGAGCATCCCGGCATAGCTTTGCAGCGGCGGCGGCAGCAGGATCGCCCGGGCCAGACACCCCCGACGACGACGACCATCGCGCACAAGCTGATCTGCATCGACATGCGCCGGTCGTGCACCCGATCAGCGCCAGAAGGCTTTCCGGTCGAGCAGCGCCGAGTGCGCCGCGGCAGCGCGGTCGAGCCGCTTGGCGTGTTTGCGATCGTCGACCAGCGCCGCTTCAGTGTCCTCCATCCCCAGCCGGGCGAGGATCGCGGGCACCGTTGCCGCGTCGTTCAGCGTGCCGAGCCGGTCCTGCAGCGTTTCGAGCGTCGAGACGAACTTGGCCTGCCGCTTTTGCTGCGCCGTATCGGCGAACAGGTCCGCGAAGAATTCCGTCGCATAGCGCAGCGTCTTGGCGTCCTTGCGGATCGCATGACGCTCGTCGTCCGTCAGCAGCGCGAGCGATGGCGCGTCAATCTTGAGCGCCTTGCGTCGCTTGCGGAGCGCCGCCGCTGCAAATTCGCGGGCGGGCGCCTCGCGCACCGCCCGCGTCGCGTCCGCCGTCGACCAGTCGCCGACCGCGAGCCACTGCGTCAGATCGAGCATCACCGCCCGCACGCGCGACGACTTCAGCGCCACATCGACCTCGTCATAGGCCAGCCCACGCGCCGCCTCGATCCGGTCAAAGACGTCCCCCGCGCCCAGCTTCGCCGCCGCCATGTCCGTCAGCACGTCGAGATCGCGCGCCTGCCCAAGCGTCTGCGCCAGCCAGCGCAGCTCGGACCGGAAATGCGCCGTCTGCTCGCGTCCCAGCACGCGCTTGAAGAGCCCAAGCGCGGCGCGCGTCCGCCGCAACGCGACACGCGCCTGGTGCAGCGCCTCCGGCGCGCGCGTCTCGAGCAGGATCGTCTCGTTCAGCCGGTAGTGCCGCAGGCAGGCGCCAATAACTGTCCGGAGCGCCTCGATCGTCGTCGCGCCGCCATCGAGCGACACCGGCTCGGCCTTGAAGGCGCGACGCACTGGCCCGGTCAGGCCGTAACCGCGCTCGGACTTCGTCACGACGCCCAGCCGCAGCGGCACCATATCCGCGATCCGGCGGGCCAGCGTGAACAGCGCGATCGGGTCGCCGCGCTTGAGTTCGATCTCGACTTCGCAGACCGGCGACTGCCGCTCGCCAACCCGGACCATCCCGCGGTCCAGCACGAGTTCGATCTCCGCCCCGTTCTCGCTGATCTCCCAGCTGCGTCGTTCCACCGACACGGTGAAGGCCGGCGCGAGCCGTTCGGTCGTCCCGTCGAGCAGCGCGAAGACCGGCGTAATGTCGTCGAGACGCGGACGATCGTCCGTGACCGGCCGTTCCCATTCGGGGCGCGAGAACAACCCCGCGCCCTTTGCCGGGTCGATCTTGATCGTCTGGATCCGCGTATCGCCCGCGCGCCGGATCCGCAGCGACGCGCCGTGCTCCCGTAGCGTTTGCTCGGGCGTGTCGAAATAGATCGCCTCGAGCATCGTGGTACGGGTCGCGTCATCCGACGGCAGTTCGCGCACGATCCGGTCCGCGGCGTCCGCCGTCAGGACGAGCTTCAATTCGACTTCCTGCATCATCCCAGTGTCCGATCTGCGTTCTCCTTACCATAACGCATATCGGCGATGGAGGGCACAACCGGACTTGCGTGCTGCGGCTAGCTTGTCAGTTCGTCGCGGCGGCCACGGCCGTCATGGACGATGCGGATGATGCTGCTGACACTGACCGGGGGCGTCGGGATGTGCAGCGCCTGGGTCGGCGTACCGATCACCGCCGCGCGGGCACGCAGGCTGGATTTCAGGAACAGCGTCTCCGATGCGAGGAACCGGCGCGGCGTCGTGCCGAGGAACGTCGTCGCATCGCGCAGGAAATGCGACGCGTCGAAATAGCTGCTGTCGATCGCCGAATAATCGACATGGCCATCGGGCCGGATCAGCCGGATGAACGACCGCAGAAAGCGCGCGCGCCGCAGCAGCATCTTGGGCAGCATGCCGAAATGGCGGGTGGCGAGCCGCCTGAGCGCGTGCGTCTCGATCCCCAGCCGGTCGGCGACGTCCTGCATCTCGATCACCCCGTCGGTCACCGTCAGTGCGGCGAATGCACGGATCAGTTCCTCCTGCGGGTGCCGGCGCTGGAACAGCGGTTCCAGCACGTCGTCGAGGAACGGCTTGATCATCGCATCGTCGGACAGCGCGTCGAGCCCCGTCGTCAGCCGGCGCGACACCTCCGGACCGAGCAGCGTCTCGAGCGGCACGATACGGTTGCGGAAATCGCCCGCCAGCCGCGACGTCATCCGGGACCAGCCGATCGCGCTGATTCCGATCCCGACCGCGACGCCGCCATGTGTGACGGTGCGAAACGCGCGGCTGGTCGGGCCGTAGAGACTGGCGCGCTCGAGCGGCCCGAACCGGTGATTGCCGATCGCCACGGTGATCGGCCCCGCATCCGCCAGAATAGAAATCATAACTGGTGCAGGTAGATACCAGTTGACGAGCGGGTTGCGATCACTGGCCGAATAGATCGCATATCCGGTCAGGCATTCGGCAAGGCTTGCCTGGGGCAAGTCATACCGCATCCGCATTCCCGGTGGCATCGCAAATTTTTCCGGCGATACACCCGGAGAGTGTGTTCCACCAAAAACTTGATCTACGTTCATACCATCCACTCGTTTCTGTACGGAAGTATCCGCGCGCTTGCGGCCTATGGCTATACTGCTTTGCAGCGAAACGCTAGTTGTCCTATAATCTGTCTTAGTATTGATTGGCTTCAATACTTTGCCCGTTCTTCGCCGGGTCTCGACATTGAAGACCGGCCACCGCCGCCGCCGTCCCGGTGATGGACGTCGCGTTCGCGCCGCCTCGCGCGGCACAGCAGGGATGCGGGATTGATGGGGTTGACACTGGTATCGGCATCGCTTCTCGGTGCCGCCGAACCCATCAGGAAAGAACAGCGATGACAGTGATCGTAACCGGCGCCGCCGGCTTCATCGGCATGCATGTCGCGGACGCGTTGCTGGCACGTGGCGAAACGGTGTTCGGCATCGACGAGTGCAACGCCTATTACGACCCCGCGCTCAAGGCGGCGCGGCTCGCCTATCTGCGCGACCGGCACGGCGCGGCCTTCACCTTCGCCAAGCTCGATTTCGCGGACACGCCCGCGCTCGACGCAGCGGTGGCAGGCCTCGACATCGACCGGATCGTCCATCTCGGTGCGCAGGCCGGCGTCCGCTACTCGATCGAGAATCCGATGGCCTATGCCCGGGCCAATCTGGTCGGGCATCTCAACATCCTCGAACTCGCGCGCGCGCGGCAGGTCCGGCACCTGGTCTACGCCTCGTCCTCGTCGGTCTATGGCGGCAATGACAGCGTGCCCTTCCGCGTCGAGGATCGCACCGACCGCCCGCTGTCGCTCTATGCCGCGACGAAGAAGTCGAACGAGCTGATGAGCGAAAGCTACGCGCATCTCTATCGCCTGCCGCAGACGGGGTTGCGTTTCTTCACCGTCTACGGCCCCTGGGGGCGTCCCGACATGATGATGTGGATCTTCACCAAGGCGATCCTCGCGGGCGAACCCATTCCGGTGTTCAACGCAGGCCGGATGGAGCGCGACTTCACCTATATCGACGACATCGTCGCCGGCATCGTCGCCGCGCTCGATGCGCCGCCCGCGGATGATGGCCAGGCGAAGCCCGGCGGCAGCATGGGGCCGCACCGCGTCTACAATATCGGCAACAGCCGCGCCGAACAGCTCGGCGAGGTCATCGACGTGCTCGAGCAGGCGATCGGTCGCAAGGCGATCCGCCAGGACCTGCCGATGCAGGCGGGCGATGTCGTGCGCACCTGCGCCGATGTCAGCGCGATCGGCAACGATCTCGGCTTCGCCCCCACCACCAGCATCACCGAGGGCGTGCCACGCTTCATCCGATGGTATCGCGACTATCACGGCGTCTAGGCGTTAGGATCGCCGAGACCGAACCCCGAGCCCACCCTTTCGATGCACGGAGCAGCCCGATGACCGACGCCCCGACCTATACCCCCCCGGCAATCTGGACCTGGAACCGCGACAATGGCGGCCGGTTCGCCGCGATCAACCGGCCGGTCGCCGGATCGACGCATGACAAGGATCTGCCGGTCGGGCGCCACCCGCTGCAGCTCTATTCGCTCGGCACGCCGAACGGGGTGAAGGTCACGATCATGCTCGAGGAGCTGCTCGCGCTCGGCCATGCCGGCGCGGAATATGACGCCTGGCTAATCCGGATCAACGAAGGCGACCAGTTCGGCAGCGGCTTTGTCGAGATCAATCCCAATTCGAAGATCCCGGCGCTCATGGATCGCAGCGGCACGACGCCGCTGCCGATCTTCGAATCCGGCGCGATCCTGATGCATCTCGCGGAGAAGTTCGGCGCGTTCCTGCCGACCGAACCCGCGGCGCGCGCGACCTGCCTGTCCTGGCTGTTCTGGCAGGTCGGCAGCGGCCCGTTCGTCGGCGGCGGCTTCGGCCATTTCTACGCTTATGCGCCGGTCAAGATCGAGTATGCGATCGACCGGTTCGCGATGGAGGCCAAGCGCCAGCTCGACGTGCTCGACCGGCGTCTTGCCGACAGCGCGTATCTGGCCGGTGCCGCCTATACGATCGCCGACATGGCCGCCTGGCCCTGGTACGGGGCGCTGGTCCAGGGGCAGCTATACGACGCCGGTGAGTTCCTTCAGGTCCAGGACTATCCGAACGTGAAGCGCTGGGCGGATGCGATCGGCGCACGCCCCGCGGTCCAGCGTGGCCGCATGGTCAACCGCGTCATGGGCGATCCCGCGAGCCAACTCCACGAACGCCATGACGCCACGGATTTTGCGACCCGTACACAGGACAAGTTAAGCCCGCCATCCTGAATGGCGCTATAAATGCTGTGGTGCAGCATTACTGAAAACATTGCGCGCGATTAGTGTAATTGGAGAAGTTTGCCTAAGTATTCCATTTATTTGCAACTTTATCTCCCAGCTCCCGTTCCTTGAACCGTTGTGCACACAGGATCGCCCGCCAGAGGCGATCGAGGCCGACCGTGTGCCGACGTGCCTGGTTCAGGGAGATGAAGCCAATGACCCAATCAACCCATCTGATCGATGCCCTCGATGCCCGTGTCGAACGGCGCAACGACCGGCGCGAGTTCTTCAAAAACGCACTTGGTGCGGCTGCGATGACGGCAGCCGGAGCGACCGCTCTGTCCCTCTCGAGCGCCGCCGCGGCACAGTCGGTAACCGACGCCGACGTCCTGAACTTCGCGCTCAACCTCGAATATCTCGAGGCGCAATTCTACTCCTATGCAGCCTATGGCACCGGACTCGACAACGCTCTGCTGACCGGCAGCGGTACGCAGGGTGCCGTTCGTGGCGGCCGCAAGGTCGCGTTCACCGATCCCATCGTCGAGCAATATGCACGCGAGATCGCACAGGACGAAATCGCGCATGTCAGGTTCCTGCGCACTGCGCTTGGCAGCTCGACGGTGTCGCAGCCGGTGATCGACGTCAGCGTCTCGCCGACCAGCGCCTTCTCGGTTGCTGCGCAGGCCGCCGGGCTCGTGCCTGCCGGCACCGCGTTCGATCCCTATGGCTCGGACGAGGCGTTCCTGCTCGGTGCGTTCATCTTCGAGGACGTCGGCGTCACCGCCTACAAGGGTGCCGCCCCCTTGCTCACGAACAAGACGTTTCTCGATGCCGCGGCCGGCCTGCTCGCGGTCGAGGCCTATCATGCCGCGATCGTCCGCACGACGCTGTACGGCAAGGGTATTGACGTGCCGTCGTTGCGGACCTCCGCCGATGCCATTTCGCGCGCGCGCGACAGCCTCGACGGCGGTGGCGCCAACACGACGATCTTTGGCGCGAATGATATCGACCAGGGCATCTCGTCCTACAGCGCGACGCCGATCAACCTGTCCGCCACCCAGGCGGCGGTGACCGTGTCGAACATCGTGCCGCTCGACGCCGACGGTGTCGCCTATAGCCGCTCGGTGAGCCAGGTGCTTAACATCGTGTACCTGAACAGTGGTGCAGTGGCCGCGGGCGGGTTCTTCCCGGCAGGCATGAACGGCAACATCAAGACGAGCACCGCAGCAGCCTGAACCGCTTCAGCTCTGCCGTAAGCTTTCTTTGCTATTCAGGGGATTAACCCAATGACCGACCTCAATACCAAGCTCGAAATATTCGACGCCATCGCCGCCCGGCGCAACGAACGCCGCGGCTTCCTGCGCTTTGCCGGTGGCAGCGCGCTTGCCGTCGGCGGTGCGTCGCTGCTCGCGGCCTGCGGCAACGACGATGCCGATCTCGCACCGTCGCCGACGCCCACGCCGACACCCGCGACGGGGTCCGCCATCACCGATGCCGACGTGCTGAACTTCGCGCTCAACCTCGAATATCTCGAGGCGCAGTTCTACGCATTCGCGACGTTCGGCGTTGGCCTCAACGCCAGCCTGCTGACCGGTACCGGGACTCAGGGCGCCGTGACGGGTGGCCGACAGGTGCCGTTCCAGGACGCGATCGTCCGTGAATATGCGCGCGAAATCGCCATCGACGAAGTCGCGCACGTTGCCTTCCTGCGCCGGGCACTCGGCACTGCCGCAGTCGCACAGCCTGCACTGGACATCTCTGCCGGCACCGCGGCTGCGCCGGGCGCCTTCACCTTGGCCGCACGTGCGGCACGTGTCGTTCCGGATACGGGCGTGTTCGATCCGTATGCCGACGACAACAGCTTCCTGCTCGGCGCGTTCATCTTCGAAGATGTCGGCGTCTCGGCGTACAAGGGTGGTGCAACGCTGATCGGCAACAAAACCTATCTCGAGGCGGCCGCCGGCATCCTCGCGGCAGAGGCGTATCACGCCGGCCTGATCCGCACGATCCTGTATCGCAAGGGACTGCAGACGCCGTCGCTGCGTACCGCCGCAAACCAGATCAGCGACGCGCGCGACAGCCTGGACGGCACCGTCACCAACGCAACGACGGGCATCATCGGCGACATCGATCAGGGCATCACCGGCATGGATCCAACCGTGTCGAACATCGTCCCGACCGACGCCAACGGCCTGGCGTTCAGCCGGTCGGTCGCACAGGTGCACAACATCGCCTATCTGACCAACACCGCAAAGATTGGCGGGGGCTTCTTCCCCAACGGCACCAACAACCGCACCGATGCACTGCGCACCAGCGGCGCCAACGCGTGATCGTCGTCACGAACTGAAACAGGACAACCTGGGCCGCGGCGTACATTGGGCGCGTCGCGGCCCCTCGTTTGGGGAACGACCATGAAGCATTACATGAATCTGACCGCGCTCGCCGGCCTCGCCGTTGCGGGCCTTTTTGCCGTTCCGGCCGTCGCACAGGAAACCACCGAAGATCGTCCGTTCTCGGGTGTCTATATCGGCGCCGCGGGCGGCTATGACGTGCAGGGCAATGACGTCGGCTCATCGATCCTGTTCGACCGCAACGGCGACGGCGCTTTCAACGACAGCGTCAACACCATCACCGGCGCCAACGCCTTCTCGCCAGGCTTCTGCAACGGCTCGGCCCGTACCGGTGCCGCGGCTTCCGGCTGCCGTAACGACGACGATGGTTGGGCCTATTACGGTCGTGCAGGCCTCGACGTTCAGCGCGGCAACATCGTCGTCGGTGTCGTCGGCGAATTCGGCACGAGCGACATCACCGACAGCACCTCGGGCTTCTCGACCACGCCTGCGAGCTACACGATGGCGCGCAAGCTGAAGTGGGAAGCGTCCGCCCGCGGCCGCCTCGGCTATGCTGCCAACACCACGCTGTTCTACGGCACGTTCGGTGCGGGCTATGCCAAGATCGACAATCTGTTCTTCACGACGAACACGGCGAACGCGTTTTCGGCGACTGGCTCGAAGAACCAGTGGGGCATTCTCGGCGGCGGCGGCATCGAGCAGAAGCTGACCAAGAACATCTCGATCGGCATGGAATACATGTTCCATCAGTACCAGGACGACGACGCGCGCGTTCGCGTGACGGCGGGCACGGCGCTGGCCGGCAGCCCGGTTCTGCTGGCGAACAACCCGTTCCTGATCGCGCCAAACACCAGCGGCACCGATTTCCGCCGCAGCGACGAGAAGTTCCGCTGGCACAGCCTGCGCGCCACGGCGGCGTTCCGGTTCTGAGCCCATACGCTGCCAGCATTGCATGATGCTGGCAGCGTAGCGCTTCCGGCGAGCCTAGAGCCCCTCGCCCCCGACCCACTGCGCATTCGACAGGCGCCGTGCCAGATCCCAGCTTTGCTGCCGGATATCGGGGACCGCGACGACCTCCCACAATCCGCCGCGGGTCATCGGCCCGATACAGTGCAACCGCTGCTCGGCGTTACCGTCACGCCCGATCGCCTGCGACTGCGCATCGACATCGATCCCGAGACGAAGCGGATCGGGCCGGATGGCCCCGTCCGCGATCAGATGCCGGATCAGCGGCTCGCTCGATCGCATCAGGTCGCCCTGCGGCCCGGTACAGTTCACGATCCGCGCCGCCCGCGTGACGACCGCCTGGTCCGAACCGCGTGGCCGCCAGCTTAGCTCCACAGCATCACCGGCTGCCGCGGCGGACACGATCTTTCCCGCTGTGAACCGGAGCCGCCCGGTCGAGACCAGCGCATCGACCCGGTCCGCGACCTCCGGCGCCAGCCGATGCCGGTGGACGTCCCAATAGGGCCGTGCGTGCCGCAGGAACCGTGCGCGCTGCGACGTCGGGGCGGCGGCCCAGAGCATCTGGGTCACGGGGCGAAGCTCGTCGACCGCCGCGCGCCAGCCATCCGCCTTGGCACGGTCGCGGACGTGCCGGACGATCGCCGACAAATCCCCCTGCGGCTTGTCGAGGACCCGCGCGGGCGGCGCGCCATCGACATGCCGCCGCGGCGACAGCCCACGCCGCGACACCGCCAGGATCTGTCCCGAAAATCCGCCCGCATCGAGCAGCAGCGCGGCGTCGATCGCGGTCAGCCCGGTCCCGACCAGCACCACCGTATCGTCCGGCCCGAGCCCCTCGCCAATGTCCGAGGCCCAGGGATCCGCGCTATAGCGTCCGGGCGGAAGGTCGTCGGGGTTGAGCCCCGGCGGCGTGTGCGGCGGCAGGTTGCCGAGCGCGAGCACCGCACTGTCCGCAGCGATCGCGCTGCCATCCGCCATCGTCACCGCAAGCCTGTCGGTCCCGGCGAAATCGATCGCGCACACCTCCCCTTGCGCAAGCACAAGCCGCCCCGCCGATTGCGCGATCGTCGCGTCGAGCATCTCGCGCAGATACAGGCCGTAGGTCGTGCGCGGCACGAACGTCTTGCGGTCGCCGTCACCGCGCGCTTCGAGCCAGCGGACGAAATGATCGGGATCGTCGGGCAGCGCGCTCATGTTGCCCGCGCGTACGTTGAGCAGGTGGCTCGGATGCGCTGCACTATAGGCGACGCCGCGTGCGAGCTGGCGCTGACGCCGCTCGACCAAAGTCGCGCGCGGCCCGCCGTGGCGCATCAGGTTGATCGCCAGCAACGTGCCCGAAAAACCGCCCCCGACGATGACGACATGATCGTCCGGTCCCGCGATACGTGTCATCCTGCCCCCATTTGCCGCAAAATCATCGTCCCCGCTCGATAGGCGCAAAGCGGCCCGACGCACAGCCGGCACGCGCAACGCACGGGGAACATAGAAGGATTGCACAAACGACAGCGCTGTTGCACTTTCTCGTCCATGGCCTGCCGGTCCCGGTCTGGCCCTCCCCCGGAGATCGCCCTGTGAAATCGAAGTTCGCCGTTCTTGTCTCGCTGATCGCCATCGCCGCCGCCACGCCCGCCACCGCGCAGGACCTTCACGCCTGTATCGACGAGGCGTGTACGCTCGAATCGATCCTGCCGCAGGACGCGGCATCGGGCACGCCCGCAGCCGATGCGGCGGCCGCGACGCGCTATGGCCGCTGGGGCTTCGACCTTGCCGGCATGGACAAGAGCGTGAAGCCCGGCAACGACTGGTTCGACTATGTGAACGGCAGCTGGGTCAAGAGAACGCAGATCCCGGCGGACCGCTCGTCCTACGGCGCCTTCGCGGTACTGCGCGACCTGTCCGAGGCACGCATGCGCACGCTGGTCGAGGGCTATAAGCCCGGCGACGCCGCCAACCCCGATCGCGCCAAGGTCGCGACGCTCTACCAAGGCTTCATGGACGAAGCCGCGATCGAACGCGCTGACGCTGCACCGCTGTTGCAGCGGCTCGCCCCGGTCAAGGCCGCGACGACGAAGGACGATGTCGCGGTGCTGATGGGCAAGTCGATGGGCGGGTTCGGCGCCAGCTTCTTCGGTCCCGGCGTCAACGACGACGCGAAGCAGCCCGACGTCTATGCGCTGTATCTGCGCCAGTCGGGCCTGGGGCTCGGCGACCGCGACCTGTATCTTGATCCGAAATTCGCGCCGCAGGTCGTGCGCTACCAGGCCTATGTCGCGCAGATGCTCGGCATGGCGAACTGGCCGAACGCGCAGGCCGCCGCGGCAAAGATCGTCGCGATGGAGACGCGGATCGCGCAGGCGCACTGGACCCGCGCGCAGAGCCGCGACCGCGACAAGACCTACAACCCGATGACGCTCGCGCAGCTTCAGGCGCAGGCGCCGGGCTTCCCCTGGGCCAAGTTCTGGACTGCCGCGGGCATCGACAAGGCCAACCGCGCGATCGTCGCGCAGAACACCGCCTTTCCGAAGATCGCCGAGGTCTTCGCCACCACCGATCTCGACACGCTGAAAGCCTGGCAGGCGTTCCGCACCGCCGACGACATCGCGCCCCTGCTGTCGAAGCGGTTCGTCGACGCCAATTTCGACTTCCGTTCGAAATTCCTCAACGGCCAGCCGCAGCAGCGCGATCGCTGGAAGCGCGGGATCGGCGTTACCGAACGCGCGCTGGGCGAGGCGATCGGCCGCGATTACGTCGCGCTCTATTTCCCGCCGGCATCGAAGACCAAGATGGACGAGCTCGTAGGAAACCTGCGGATCGCGCTGCGCGGGCGGATCGACGGTCTGCCCTGGATGGGTGCCGCGACCAAGCAGGAGGCGCAGGCCAAGCTCGCCAATTTCAGCGTGAAGGTCGGCTATCCCGACAAATGGCGTGACTATAGCGCGCTACAGATCACCCCGGGCGACCTGATCGGCAATGTCGAACGCGCCGGGCGGTTCGAATGGGACTATCGCCGCAATCGCATGGGCGGCCCGGTCGACAAGGCCGAATGGGGCATGACCCCGCAGACCGTGAACGCCTATTACAACTCGGTGAAGAACGAGATTGTCTTCCCCGCGGCGATCCTCCAGCCGCCCTTCTTCGATCCCGATGCCGATCCTGCGGTCAATTATGGCGGCATCGGCGGCGTGATCGGGCACGAGATCAGCCACGGCTTCGACGACCAGGGTCGCAAGTCCGACGGCAAGGGCGTGCTGCGCGACTGGTGGACCGCACAGGATGCCGCCAAGTTCGAGGCGCAGGCGGTCAAGCTCGGCGCGCAATACGAGGCCTATACGTTCGAGGGTCTGCCCGGCGTGAAGATCAATGGCCGCGCCTCGATGGGTGAGAATATCGGCGATCTCGGGGGCGTGCTGATCTCGCTCGACGCCTATCACACGTCGCTCGGCGGCAAGCCTGCGCCGGTGCTCGACGGCTATAGCGGCGACCAGCGCTTCTTCCTCGGCTGGGGTCAGGTCTGGCGTACGCTGTTCCGCACCGAGGCGCTGCGCCAGCAGCTCGTCAGCGATCCGCACTCGCCGGGGCAGATCCGTGCGATCAACCCGCTACGCAACGTCGACGCCTGGTACAAGGCGTTCGACGTGAAGCCCGGGGATGCGCAATATCTCGCGCCCGCGGACCGCGTCCGGATCTGGTAAGGCCGCAAGCCCGCCGCCGGGCACGAAAAAATCCGGCGGCGGGCCAAGGTCGGGGCGGCAGGGCTCCGTCCTGTCAACGAGGGTGGCGGTGTTCCTGCTCGTCCGTCGTCATCCTCGCCCCCCGACCCTCGAACGGCCGGGACGCGGTCAGCGCATCGTCCGGTTCAGGAATGCCACGCTGTCCGCCAGCACCGGCGCCTTGCTGCGGAACGGCTTGGACAGCGCCATCGCAACGTCCTCATGGCTGAGCCCCGGATAGTCGACATGCCGCACCGGTGCACCGAGCGCGGTCAGCTTCGCGGCCAGATTGTCGGCATTGTGCGCCTTCACCTGCGTGTCGTTGCCCGCCGACACGAGCAGCATTGGCGGCGCATCGCGTCGCGCGAAGTGGATCGGCTGGGTCATCACCGGATCCGCCGCCCCCTGCATCGCATCGATCGCGCGCCTGGCGGTGAACGGGTAGAAGTCATAGGGCCCGCACAACCCGACCGCGGCCTTTATGATCCGCGGGTCGACACCTTCCGCACGCAACCAGCGTGGGTCGAGCGTCAGCATCGCGACCGTATACGCCCCCGCGGAATGCCCCGCGACCGCGATCCGGTTTGGGTCGCCGCCCGACGCCTCGATATGATCGCGCGTCCACTTCACCGCCTCGGCGCCATCCTGAAGGAAGGCGGGGAAGCGGACGTCGGGAACCTTGCGGTAGTCGGGCATGACGACGACGTAGCCCGCCTTCGCATAGGCGCGCGCGGCAAACGCATAGGCACTGCGCGACCCGTGCACCCAGCCGCCGCCATACCAGAAGATCAGCACCGGCAGCCCCGTCTTCGCGCCGCCCGATGGCCGCCACACGTCGAGTTTCTGGCCATGCGTGCCGAACGGAACGCCCTCCCGTACCCGTGCGGTGCCGCGGCCGCCGCCCATTACCCCATCGAGCACGCTGAGCGTCCCCGGCCCCGCGGTGAACGCCGTACCCGCGATCAGGATCACGACCAGCGCTATGACAATGGCAACGCGGCGCATCAGCGGCGGAAATCTGCGGTAATCGATCCGCTGGCCGCCAGCTCGGCCTCGTGCCCGGCCTCGCGCCACGTCTCGGCGAGCGCGGCGTCTTCCCATTCGCGCATCGCCGGATGCGCGAGGATCCGCTCGACCCACGCAAGGCCCTGCGGACCGACATCGATCCCGTAGGTGCGGACGCGAAACGCGACAGGCGCAAAGAACGCGTCGACGGCGGTGAAGTCGGCGCCTGCGAGCCAGGGCCCGCCGAACCGATCGATACCTTCCGCCCAGAGTTCGGTGATGCGCGCGACGTTGCGGTCGAGCGCGTCACTGCCGGGAATCGGATCGACGCGGACGCCGACGTTCATCGTCCGCTCGTTGCGCAGCGCCGCGAACCCGCCATGCATCTCTGCTGCCGCGCAGACCGCCCATGCGCGCGCGTCGTGATCGGACGGCCAGACGCCATCGTGCCGCTCGGCGAGGTAGAGCGCGATCCCCAGCGAATCCCACACCGTCCGCTCGCCATCGATCAGCACCGGCACCTGCCCGGTCGGCGAGAACATCCGGAACGCGTCGTAATTTTCGGGCGCGAGAAAGGGTTCGATCCGATCCTCGAACGCTATCCCCAGCGCCCGCATCAAGACCCACGGACGGAGCGACCAGCTGGAATAATTCCGGTTCGCGGTGACGAGCGTATAGCCCATCAGGTGGTGTAGCGCGCGGTGGTCTTCGCCGCGACCTCGTCCGCGGTCACGCCGGGCGCGAGTTCGACCAGCCTGAATCGCGAATCATGGTCGCTACGCTGGAACACCGCCAGGTCGGTGACGATCATGTCGACCACGTTCTTGCCGGTCAGCGGCAGCGAGCAGGACGGAATGAACTTTGGCGTCCCGTCCTTGGCGGTGTGATCCATGACGACGATGATCTGCTTGACGCCCGCGACCAGATCCATCGCGCCGCCCATGCCCTTGATCATCTTGCCCGGGATCATCCAGTTGGCGATGTCGCCGTCTTCGCTGACCTCCATCGCGCCGAGCACCGTCAGGTCGATATGCCCGCCGCGGATCATCGCGAAGCTGTCCGACGAGCTGAAATAGACCGACGAGGGCAGTTCGCTGATCGTCTGCTTGCCCGCGTTGATCAAGTCGGCATCCTCTTCGCCCGCATAGGGGAACGGCCCGATCCCGAGCATCCCGTTCTCCGACTGGAGCGTGACGGTCATGCCGTCGGGAATGTTGTTCGCGACGAGCGTCGGGATGCCGATGCCGAGATTGACGTAATAGCCGTCCTTCAGTTCCTGTGCGGCCCGCGCCGCCATCTGGTTGCGATCCCACGGCATCAGTTGAGCGTTCCTTCCTGGATGGTGGTGATGGTCGTGACCTGGTCGCGCAGTTCGGCGCTGACGCCGTCGACGATCGCCTGCAACGCGGCATCCTCGGCCATGCCCCAGGTGCCCGCATAGGCGCGGGCGGCGTGACGGATCGTGTCGGCGAGGAGGTAGCCGAACACGGTCGGATCCTCGAGGATGCCCGCGTCGATCAGTACGTTGCTGCCCGCATTGTTGGTGATCCAGATCCGCGCGACCTCGACCGATTCGTCCGTCAGCGCGGCGCCGGGATCGAGTTTGATCGCGTTGGGGTGGTCGGTCATCAGTGGATTCCCTGTGTCGGCGCCCAGTGGATCGCGGGCGGAAAGACCTCGTCACGGCTACCTTTCAGCGCGGTGCCGTAGACGGGGTTGGGCAGCACGAACCACCCTGCCCCCCATTTCGCCGTGATCGCGGGCGACTGCACCACCGCACGCCGCGCGGCGGGGGTCTGGCCTGCGTTGAACAGATCGCTGAAATCGCCGAGCTGGTCGCCGCCCATCGCGACGACGCAATATCGGGCGGCGATCGTCGCGCGGCGGCCGTCCTTCTTTGATCCGGTCGCGTCGTCGCCGGCTAGGAACAAGGTCTCGCCGTGGCGGGCGGGGCCAAGCCCTGCAGCTTCGATCGCCGCCTGGGTCTGCGCGGCATTGGCGGCGGCGCGGTTGGAGTTGAAGACCACCGTCACGCCCATCGCGCGCAACTGCGTCAGTGCGGAGCGCGCGCCGGGAACGGGCGCGACCTGCTTGATGCCGGTGCGCTCCCACTCCTGCCAGCGCGGTTCGGACCAGGGGCGCCCCGTCGACGCATCATATTCGAAGCCGAGGTTAAGCAGCACGGTCTCGTCGACGTCGAACACCGCGGCCCTCGGCTTGGCGCCGCATGCGGTCCAGCGCGGCGCGGCGAGCGTTGCGCCTGGCGCGAGGACGACCGATGTCGGCGTGCGCTGCGCACGGACATAGCCGACGAGCGCGTTCCATGCCTGGATGCTGGCAGCGGCGGCCTCGCCGGAGGCGTAGAGATACTGCATGCCCGCCGGGACGCCGTCGACGGTCACTGGTGCGGCGACGATCGCGGTCGGCGAGGTCACGCTGACGCACCCTTGCAGAACGAGTGCTCCTGCGAGCGCAGCGGTCCAAGGAATATGGCCGCGTTTGCGGCACATTATCGGGCTTGGTTTCACGCGGAGACCCGCTCGCGAACGGTGCGGAATTCGATCTTCTTGTCGTAGGGTGCGCCGACGATCATCCGCTTCACATAAATCCCCGGCAGGTGGATCGTATCGGGATCGAGGCTGCCGACGGGAACGATCTCCTCGACCTCGGCGACACAGATCTTGCCCGCGGTCGCCATCGGCTGGTTGAAGTTGCGCGCGGTCTTGCGGAAGATGAGATTCCCGCTCTCGTCCGCCTTCCAGCCCTTGATGATGCTCAGGTCCGCACGGATGCCGCGTTCGAGGATATAATCCTGCCCGTCGAAGCTCTTCACCTCCTTGCCCTCCGCCACCAGAGTGCCGACGCCGGTCTTGGTGTAGAAGCCGGGAATACCCGCGCCGCCCGCGCGGCAGCGCTCGGCAAGCGTCCCCTGCGGGCAGAATTCGACCTCGAGCTCGCCGCTCAGATATTGCCGCTCGAATTCCTTGTTCTCGCCGACATAGGACGAGATCATCTTCTTCACCTGGCGCGAACGGAGCAGTTTACCAAGGCCCTGCCCGTCGATGCCGGCATTGTTGCTGGCGATCGTCAGGTCCTTGACGCCCGACGCCTCGATCGCGTCGATCAGCCGCTCGGGGATGCCGCACAGCCCGAACCCGCCCGCGCAGATCGTCATCCCGTCGAACAGCACACCCTCGAGTGCCGCCGCCGCGTCGGTGTAGCGCTTGTTCGCCATGCATCCTCCTATCGTCTTTACCGCGGCATAATGCGCCGGGCAGTGGACGGCAATGTCGGGCGGGCGTTCTCGACTTGGTGACGATTGCCGGGCTACGGTGGCGGCAGGAGATTGTCATGACCCAGCGTACCGGCGGCCAAATTCTCGTCGACCAACTCGTCGCACAAGGTTGCGACCGTATTTTCACCGTACCCGGCGAAAGCTTCCTCGCGGTGCTCGACGCGCTTCACGACACGCCCGCCATCGAGACGGTGGTGTGCCGGCAGGAAGGCGGCGTGGCGTTCATGGCGTGCGCGGACGGCACGCTGACGCACCGCCCCGGCATCGCCTTCGTCACGCGCGGGCCCGGTGCGACCAACGCATCGATCGGCGTGCATGTCGCGATGCAGGACTCCCAGCCGATGATCCTGTTCGTCGGCGATATCGACCGCGGCACGCGTGACCGCGAGGCGTTCCAGGAGATTGATTTTCAGGCGATGTTCGCGCCCATCGCCAAATGGGCGGCGCGGATCGACGATGCCCGGCGGATCCCCGAATATGTCGCGCGCGCCTATGCGACCGCGATGTCGGGCCGGCCTGGGCCCGTGGTGCTCGCACTGCCCGAAGACATGCTGCTGGACATGGTCGAGGCGGTCGACCGGCCGCGGGTCGAGCGCGTCGCGCAAGCGTGCGACGCGGACATGATGGACCTGCTCGCGGATCTGCTGACGACCGCCGAACGGCCGGTGGCGATCGTCGGTGGCGCGGGCTGGGATGCGGCTGCGTCGGGGGCGTTCTCCACCTGGGCGGATCGCAACGGCATTCCCGTCGCGGCGGCGTTCCGGCGGCAGGATGCGATCCCGAACGCCTGCCCGGTCTGGGCGGGCAATCTGGGTTATGGCCCCAATCCGAAGCTCGTTGAGCGGGTGAAGGCAGCCGACCTGCTGCTCGTCGTCGGACCCCGGCTGGGCGAGGCGACGACCGATGGCTATGCGCTGGTGACGCCCGATCATCCGGGGCAGCGCATCGTCCACGTCCACCCCAATCCCAATGAGTTGAACCGCACCTATCACGCCGACGTCGCGGTGTGCGCGGGAATGGCCGAATTCGCAGAGGCGCTGCTCGCGGTCGACCTACCGCCGCGGACCGCGGGTCAGGAGGCGCATGCTGAGTGGCGCGCCTGGTCGACGCCCGCGCCGCGCGATCTGGTCATGGACCTCGGGCCGTGCGTCGCGGCGATGCGCGAGCGGCTGCCCGCGGATGCGATCATCTGCAACGGCGCGGGGAATTATTCGGGCTGGTGGCATCGCTACTGGGCCTATGCCGGGCCGGGAACGCAGCTTGCCCCGACCGCCGGAGCGATGGGCTACGGCGTACCCGCCGCGGTCGCCGCGTCCCTACGGCATCCCGAGCGGACGGTGGTCGCGCTGGCGGGTGACGGGTGCTTCCTGATGAACGGGCAGGAACTGGCGACCGCGGTCGCGCAGCGCGCGGACATGCTGGTGCTGGTCGTCGACAATGGCGGCTACGGCACGATCCGGATGCATCAGGAGCGCGAATATCCGGGGCGGGTGTCGGGAACCGCGCTGCGCAATCCCGACTTCGCTGCGCTGGGCCGGGCCTATGGCTGCTGGGCGGAAACGGTCACCAAGACCGAGGATTTCGCCGCGGCGCTCGACCGGGCGATGGGGAGGTCCGGCGTGCGGCTGCTGCATCTGGTCACGGATATCGAGGCGATCACCGCCGGGACAACGCTGGCGGCGATGCGCGGGGCGGCGTGATCCTTATTGGATAAGGACGCCGCCAGCCCACCTCACGCTCCACCCCGGCGAAGGCCGGGGCCCAGTTGGGGGACGGCAATAACGGGGGACGGTCCTCTGTTACCTCGGC
Organism: Sphingomonas aerolata; assembly: GCF_023935825.1. Taxonomy (NCBI): domain Bacteria; kingdom Pseudomonadati; phylum Pseudomonadota; class Alphaproteobacteria; order Sphingomonadales; family Sphingomonadaceae; genus Sphingomonas; species Sphingomonas aerolata. The sequence goes on from NZ_CP098762.1 coordinate 3,235,549, forward strand.
CTTCCCAAGTGGGCCCCGGCCTTCGCCGGGGTGGTTTTGATGCTAGTGCCGGCATTCACTCGCACCGTTCCCCCGCGAAGGCGGGGGCCCAGGGTACCGGGCGCTACCGGTATTTAGCTGGGCCCCCGCGTCCGCGGGGGAACGGCCCAAAACAATAGCCTCTCAGCCCGCCAGCTTCGCCCGCACCGCCGCCACAGCATCCGCCGCCTTTTCGCCATCAGGCCCACCACCCTGAGCCATATCGGGACGGCCACCACCACCCTGCCCGCCGAGCGCGGCGACCGCGATCTTCAGCAGGTCGACCGCATTGTGGCTCGCGACCAGATCCGCGGTCACGCCGACCGCGACCGAGGCGCGGCCGTCGTTGATCGCGACGAGCATCGCGATCCCCGAGCCCAGCCGCTGCTTGGCCTCGTCGACCGCGCCGCGCAGGCCCTTCGCCTCGAAGTCGTTGAGCACCTGCCCAATAAAGGCCACGCCGCCGACCTGCTCGGGTCCCGCCGCCTCACCGGAACCGCCGCCGCCAAGCGCCAGCGCCTTCTTCGCATCCGCCAGCTCACGCTCGAGACGCCGGCGATCCTCGATCAGCGCTGCGACGCGCGCGGGCACCTCGTCGGGGGTCGATTTCAACGCCGCTGCCGCCTCACGCAGGCGATCGTCGCGTCCGGTCAGATAGGCACGCGCGGCCTCGCCGGTCAGCGCCTCGACGCGACGCACGCCGCTCGACACCGCGCCTTCGCCGACGACCTTAAACAGCCCGATATCGCCGAGCGCTGTCACATGAGTGCCGCCGCACAGCTCGATCGAATAGGTGCCCTCGCCGGTCGACCCCATCGATACGACGCGGACCTCGTCGCCATATTTCTCGCCAAACAGCGCCATTGCACCCATCGCGATCGCGTCGTCGGGGGTCATCAGCAGCGTGGTGACCGCGCCATTGCCGCGGACCTGCGCGTTCACATCGGCCTCGACCTGCGCGATGTCGGCGTGCGTCATCGCGACCGGCTGCGAGAAGTCGAAGCGCAGGCGATCGGGCGCGACCAGGCTCCCCTTCTGCGCGACATGCTTGCCGAGCCGTTCGCGCAGCGCTTCATGCAGCAGATGCGTTGCGGAGTGGTTGGCACGGATCTGCGCACGACGCGCGACGTCGATCTGCAGCTTGACCGTATCGCCGACCTTGATCCCGCCCGACTCGACCATCGCATGGTGGACGAACACGCGGCCGAGCTGCTTCGACGTCTCGGTGACGGTCGCGCGCAGCCCGGTGTCGGTCGAGATGTGCCCGGCATCGCCGACCTGCCCGCCGCTCTCGCCGTAGAAGGGCGTCTGGTTGACGACGATCGACACCGTATCACCCGTCGTCGCATGGTCGACGCGCGCACCGTCCTTGACCAAAGCGACGACCTCGCCCTCGCCGGTGTCCGAGGCATAGCCGAGAAATTCGGTGCCGCCGCTCTGCTCGACGATGTCGAACCAGATATCGTCCGAGGCCTTCGCGCCCGACCCCTTCCAGGCAGCACGCGCGGCGCGCTTCTGCTCGGCCATCGCAGTGTCGAAACCGTCGCGGTCGACCGCGAGCCCACGTTCGCGCAGCGCGTCCTCGGTCAGATCGTAGGGGAAGCCATAGGTGTCGTAGAGCTTGAACGCGACGTCACCCGCCAGCGTACCCTCGGTCATGTCCGCGGTCGCCTCGTCGAGCAGCTTCAGCCCCTTGTCGAGCGTCTGGCGGAACCGCGTCTCCTCCTGCTGCAGCGTCGCCTCGATCAGCGGCTGCGCCCGGAACAGCTCGGGATAGGCCGCGCCCATCTCTGTGACGAGCGACGGCACCAGCCGGTGCATCAACGGCTCCTTCGCACCCAGAATATGCGCGTGGCGCATCGCGCGGCGCATGATCCGGCGCAGGACATACCCACGGCCTTCGTTCGCGGGCAGCACGCCGTCCGCGACCAGGAAGCCCGCGGTGCGCAGGTGGTCGGCGATAACGCGGTGGCTGGCGGTGTTCGCGCCATCGGTCGCGGTATGCGTCAGCGCGCCCGAGGCTGCGATCAGCGCCTTGAACGTGTCGGTATCGTAATTGTCGGTGACGCCCTGCATCACCGCGGCGATCCGCTCGAGCCCCATGCCGGTGTCGATCGAGGGCTTGGGCAGATTGCCGACGATCTCGGCATTTTCCTGCTCATATTGCATGAACACGAGGTTCCAGATCTCGACGAAGCGATCGCCGTCCTCGTCGGGGCTGCCGGGAGGGCCACCGGGGATGTGATCGCCGTGGTCGTAGAAGATCTCCGAGCATGGCCCGCACGGCCCGTTGTCGCCCATCGACCAGAAATTGTCTTTGGTCGGGATGCGGATGATGCGGTGCTCAGGGAGGCCCGCGATCTTCTTCCAGAGGTCGAACGCCTCGTCGTCGGTGTGATAGACGGTCGCGGTCAGCCGGTCGGGCGACAGGCCCCAGTCCTTCGTCAGCAGCGTCCACGCATGCGTGATCGCCTGTTCCTTGAAATAATCGCCGAACGAGAAATTGCCGAGCATTTCGAAGAAGGTGTGATGCCGCGCGGTGTAGCCGACATTGTCGAGATCATTGTGCTTGCCGCCCGCGCGGACGCACTTCTGCGACGAGGTTGCGGTGCTGTAGGGCCGCGATTCGAGGCCGGTGAAGACGTTCTTGAACGGCACCATCCCCGCATTGACGAACATCAGCGTTGGGTCGTTCTGCGGGACGAGCGGCGCAGAGGGCACGATCTGGTGCCCCTGCGAACCGAAATAGTCGAGGAAGCCGCGGCGGATGTCGTTCGTCGATGTCATGCCGCCGACTTAGGCGAGCAACCGGGTTCGCTCAAGTGACCGCGTTACGCGGATTGTGGCAGGGCCGCCGCAAGCCAGTCATCGGCGTGAAGCCCGTAGATCAGGCTGTCGCGCAGCCCCATATGCGTCTCCCATTCGCCGCGCAGCAGCCGTTCGCGCCGGAACCCCAGCCGTTCGAGCAGCAGGATCGACGCGCGGTTCTCGCTGTCGGCATCGGCGAACACGCGGTGCTGCCCCTCGGCAAACAGCTGGTCGAGTACCGCCGATACCGCCTCGCTCGCCAGGCCGCGGCCCCAGTGCGCGCGTGCGAGGATGAAGCCGATCTCGGTTACCCCCTGCCCGCGCATCCGCCCGCCCGACACCCAGCCGATCGCCCGGTCGTCGCCGTGCCGCGTGATCGCCCAGGCGCGCCAGTTCACGTCGGCGGCATCCTCGACCAGATAGAGCCGCGTCGCCTCGATCGACGTCAGCGGACCATCCGCGGAATAGGTCATCAGGTCCGCGTCCGCGAGCGTCGGATGCAACGCGACCGCGTCCGCCTGGACGAGCCGACGCAGCCGGAGCCGCGGCGTCACCAGCACCGGATGGGGCAGCGCGCGACGCCTCAAGCGATCAGGGCGTCGACGAGCGCACGCACTTTCTTCTGACGCCACTGCGGCAGCGGCGCGACGAGCCAATAGCCGCCGCGCGACGGCTGCGCGTCGCCGATGATCCGGACCAGCCCCGCATCGAGCACGCGTCGCGCCAGCAGTTCGGGCACGGTCGCCCGCCCGAGCCCCGCCGCCGCCGCATCGATCGCCAACCCTGCATCACCGACGCGGACCAGTGCCGTGGCATCCCCCGCCGCCGGATCGAGCGCGGGCGCGCCGGGCCAGGCGATGATCGCCTCGGACGCGCTGCCGGTCGCCGCGATCGTGACGAGCCCTTCGGATTCGAGCGCCTCGCCCTCATTCTCGCCCGGGCCATCGCCCCAGCGGATCGCAAGGTCGAGATTGGCCTCGGTGAAGTCGACCGTCTCGTCCGCAGTGATCAGGACGAAGCGCAGATCGGGGTCGGCGGCCGCGATCTCGGCGAGGCGCGGCATCAGCCATTTCTCGGTCAGGTCGCGCGGTGCCGCGATCGTCAGCGACTTGGACGTCTGCCCCGCCTGCATCGCGCGGACCGCTTCCTCGAACTGGAGGAAGCCGTTGCGCAACGGCCCGAGCCCCGCCTCGGCCTCGGGCGTCAGCTCGAGTCCGCGCGTAGTACGCCGGAAAAGCACGACGCCCAGCGTGTCCTCGAGCGCGCGGATCTGCTGCCCGACCGCGGCGGGGGTGACCGCGAGCTCGTCGGCGGCGCGCGTGAACGAGAGATGCCGCGCCGCCGCATCGAGTACGCGCAGCCCGTTCAGCGGCAGGTGCGTGCGCTTCACGAAATCACCGCCGGCGCACTGAGCGAGAAATGCGGGATCGCCACCTCGAACACCGCACCGGTGTCATCGACCATCCGGTAGGATCCGCGCATCGCCCCCGTCGGCGTCGCCAGCGGGCAGCCCGAGACATAGTCGAAGCTCGCGCCCTGCTCGATCAGCGGCTGTTCGCCGACGACACCCTCACCCTCGACAGTGTGGCGCGCGCCATGCCCGTCGGTGATAATCCAGTGTCGCGTCAGCAGCTGGACCGCGCCGGGCCCGTCATTTTCCAGCCGGATATGATAGGCCCAGAACCAGCGCCCGCGCTGCGGCTCGGACTGTTCGGGCAGATAGCTGACCGAGACGCGCACCGTCACCCCGCGCGTCGTCGCCGCACTGGGGAACAGCGCCTTCACAGCCCGACCTTGCCCAATGCCCGGTCGAGATCGTCGATCACGTCGCGCACGTCCTCAAGCCCGACATTGAGCCGCAACAGCCCCTCGGTCACGCCCATCTCCGCCTGCTTGTCGGGCGAGACGCTGGCGTGCGTGGTCGAGGCGGGATGCGTCATCAGCGACCGCGAATCGCCGATATTGTTCGAGATATCGACGAGTTCCAGCGCATCGAGCAGGCCATGTGCCTGTTCGCGCCCCTCGACCTCGAACGCGAAGATCGGGCCGCACGCGTCCATCTGACTCATCGCGAGCTCGTGCTGCGGATGGCTGGCGAGGCCCGGATGCAGGATGCGCGGCACGCGCGCTTCCAGAAACGCGCCGACCTTCTGCGCATTCTCAGACTGGCGACGGATACGCAGATCGAGCGTCTCGAGCCCCTTGAGCACGACCCACGCATTGAACGGCGACAGCGTCGGCCCGGTGTTGCGCGTGAAGGGCAGCAGCGTGTTGGTGATGAAATCCTCGGTCCCGCATACCGCGCCGGCGAGCACGCGGCCCTGCCCGTCCATCATCTTGGTCGCGCTGTACGCGATCACGTCCGCACCGAACTGCATCGGCCGCTGCAACGCCGGCGTCGCGAACGCATTGTCGACGACAGTCGTAATGCCGCGCTCGCGCGCGATGTCGCACACCGCCTTCAGGTCGACAATGTCCATCGTCGGATTGGCGGGCGTCTCGAAGAAGAAGACCTTGGTCTCGGGCCGGACCGCGTCGAGAAACGCCTGCGGGTCGCGCGCATCGACGATCGTCGTGGCGATCCCGAACTTGGGGAGCAGCGTATCGGTCAGCCAGCGGCACGACCCGAACGCCGCGCGGCCGCCGACCAGATGGTCGCCGCTCTGCAATTGGCACAACAGCGCCGCGGTCATCGCGGCCATGCCCGTCGCCATCGACCGGCATGCCTCGGCCCCCTCGAGCAGCGCGATCCGCTCCTCGAGCATCTGCACCGTCGGGTTCTGGAGCCGGGAGTAGGTCATCCCGTCCTGCTCGCCGGCAAAGCGCGCCGCGGCGTCACCGGCTTTGTCGTAGCAATAGCCCGAGGTGAGGAAGAGGGCTTCCGACGTTTCGCCATATTCGCTGCGGGCGGTGCCGCCGCGGATGGCCTGCGTCTGCGGACGCCAGTTCTGGGTGATCGAACGATCTTGGCCGGTCTTGCGCTTCATAGCGACGCTTTGCCGGGGGCGGGCGGTGATGACAACCCCCGCGGAGGGTCGCGTGCGCTAGTAGCGCCCCCAGGTAAACCTGGATGACAGCGCATAATTCCACACCGCGCCGACCAGCACGCCGATCATCGCCGACACCGCCCAGGCGTCGTTGCGCACGTCGTGCATAAACGCCGCGATCCCGACATTGGCGATCGCGCCAACCGAACAGATCAGCGCGAACGATACCCAGCCATCGGCGAGCTGCCGCCACCCCTTCAGCCGCCGGTCGCGATAGGTCAGCGCGTTGTTCAGGAAGAAGTTCATCGTCAGCGCGGCCAGCGTTGCGCCGATCTGCCCGATCAGGAATGACGTCCCGATCCCGAGGAACAGCGCGCTGAGCACCGTCATATGCACGCCGATGCCGAGCACGCCGATCGCCGAGAACATCGCGAACCGCACCGGCACGAACCGCCCGAACATCCGGTCGTACAGCGCGATCAGATATTCCAGCGCGACGACGTGATCGAGCTTGCTCTCCCCTTCGGTCCGGCAGCGGAAGGTATAGGGCAGCTCGGCGAACCGCAGCGGCTCGGGCGCGGCGGTCAGCAGGTCGAGCAGGATCTTGAACCCGATCGCCGACAGTCTGGGCGCAAGCGCGCGCGCGACGTCGGTACGGATCGCGAAGAAGCCGCTCATCGGATCGCTCAGATCCGCCTTGAGCACGCGCCGCGACAGCCGTGTGGCGAGCGCGGACTTGGCGACGCGGTCGCGATCCCAGTCGCCGGTTCCGCCGCCGCTGACGAAGCGCGATCCGATCACGACGTCGTGCTCGCCGGCCTGCAACAGGTCGAGCATCTTCGGCAACAGCGTCTCGTCATGCTGCAGATCGCCGTCGATCACCGCGACGACGGGCGCGGCGGTCGCGCACAGCCCCTCGATACAGGCCGAGGACAGCCCGCGCCGGCCGATCCGCTGGATCACGCGGACGCGCGTGTCGCTGCGCCCGAGCACGCGCGCCGCCTCGGCGGTGCCGTCCGGGCTGTCGTCGTCGACGAAGATCGCTTCCCAGCGCCGCCCCGCCAGTGCCTGGTCGAGCTTGGCGATCAGTGCGGCGACGTTCGCCTTTTCGTTGAACGTCGGGATGACGACCGCGATCTCGAGCGTGTCCGCCCCCGCGCCCCGCACCGCGTCCAGCTCGACCGGACTCACCCGAGCGATGCGATCACCGCGTCGCCCATCGCGCGCGTCGTCAGCATGCCGCCGAGGTCAGGGGTCCGCGCGCCGCCCAGGATCGCCGCAGCCACCGCCGCCTCGATCCGGTCGGCCGCCTCGGCCTTGTCGAGCGAATGCCGCAGCATCATCGCCGCGGACAGGATCGCTGCACAGGGGTTCGCCTTGCCCTGCCCGGCAATGTCGGGCGCGCTGCCGTGGATCGGTTCGTACAGCCCATGGCCCCGACCATCGAGCGCGGCGGACGGCAGCATGCCGATCGACCCCGCGCACATCGACGCCTGATCGGACAGGATATCGCCGAACAGATTGCCCGTGACGACGACGTCGAACTGGCCGGGATCGCGCACGAGCTGCATCGCCGCGTTGTCGACATACATGTGGCTGAGCGCGACGTCAGGATAGTCCGCCGAGACCTCGATCACGACGTCGCGCCACAACTGCGACGTCTCCAAGACATTGGCCTTGTCGACCGATAGCAGCTTGCTCTTGCGGGTACGCGCGGTCTCGAACCCGACACGCGCGATCCGGGCGATCTCCGCCTCGTCGTAACGCATCTCGTCATGGCCTTCGCGCAGGCCCTCGGCCGTCGTCCGGATGCCCTTGGCGCCGAAATACACGTCGCCGGTCAGCTCGCGGACGATCACCATATCGATCGTGCGTGCGATCTCCGGCCGCAGCGACGACGCATCCTCCAGCCCCGCGAACAGCTTGGCCGGACGCAAATTGGCGAACAGCCCCAGCTCCTTGCGCAAGCCCAGGATCGCCTGTTCTGGTCGCAAATGCCGTTCGAGCCGATCGCAATCGGGGTCGCCGACCGCACCGAACAGCACGGCGTCCGCGCGCCGCGCGAGCGCCAGCGTCTCGGGCGGCAGCGGATGCCCCGCCGCCTTGTACGCCGCACCACCTACCAGCGCCTCGTCGAAGCTCAGATCGAGGTCGAGCCGGTCGAGCACGCGGCGCGCCTCGGCAGTCACTTCGGGTCCGATGCCGTCGCCGGCCAGTATCGCGATCAAGGGCATGTGCGTTCCTCCGCCGCCGCCCTTGCCGGGCAAGCCGCGCTCACGCAACCGCCCTTTTGAGCCGATCGACGAGGCGAGCCCGCGCTGCGAGCGGTTCGGCGCGGCGTTCGACCAGAACATCGCGCGTCAGGAAATGCTCGGTCAGCCGCAGTCCGTCGAAGATGTCCGGCCACCCCGCCTCGCCCCCGGCGGTGAGAAACGTGGGCAGCGGCAACAGCTTGGCCTCATAGCCCTGCGCCGCACCGCGCGACACCGCCGCCCCGCTCCGCGGGCTGACGAATGCGAGGTCGTCGAGCGCACCACTCGCGACGCACTGGTCGAGATCGAGACCGAAACCGAGCTCAGCGAGCAGCAGCAGTTCGTACCGCACCAACGCCGCCGCCCAACCTCGGGCCGAAGGCGCCGCCTCGATCGCGCCGAGGACGCCGTCGAGCGCATCATGGATATGCGGATAAGGCTGCGCCTCCGGCAGCGCGACCGCGGCCAGCGCTGTCGCCCATTCGAGCGCGCCTGCCGCAAGTGGCTCACCGTGCAGCGTAGCGCGGCTGTGGATCAACTCGGCGGTCAGCGCGGCGAGCTGGTCACCGGTCCGCGCGCGCCATTCGCCCTGGATCACGTTCGCCGCGAGCAGCACCGGCCGCATCGCGCGCGACCGTCCGCCGCGCACATAGCCCGGCTGCACGCCGTCTTCGCGCGTCAATGCCCGCACGATCGCGCCATGCTCGCCATGCTGGCGAACGGCGACGACGATGGCGGACGCGCGGAGATGCATCGCCCGTTCTTACGCGTGCGCCGTGACGAACGGGAGCCTCGAAAACTCTGTTTGATCCAGATCCCCGGTCAGGCGCGCTCAGCGCCGGATCCCGCGCATCATGCGCGCGAGTCGCGGATGCGACAGCGTCCGCTTCGCCCAGCCCGCCGCGCCATCGAATGCCCCCAGCGCGGCCACCGTCGCGCGGTTCGCCAGCGTCAGCCGCAACAGCAGCAGATCGACGCACGCCGTCCCCGCGGTGGCGAACTGCCGCTTGTGCTGCCCCTCCCCCTCGGTGAAGTCGAACCAGACGAAGCGGTCGTCGAACAGCTGCCGCATCGCCTCGACCTGCAACACCGTACCCGGCGACAGCGCGTTCTCGGCCGGGTCATGCCCGACATGATCATAGCGCAGCGTCCCGCCCTGCGCGGTACAGCAGAGATAGGCGATCGGCCGGCCCTCGACGAACAGCAGCCAGGCCCGCACCCGGTCCGCCGCGGCCAGCGCCTCGAAACCCTGCTGCGCCGCCTCGCCATCGGGCAGCCCCGATCCCAGCAGCCGCTCCTGATAGGTCGTCGCCGACACCGCCCGCGCCAGCGGATAAAACACCGCGATCTCGGCGGGGGTCCGATAGGCACGGATGTCGAGCGTGCCGCCCGACAGCGCCGCCAGCCGCTTCGCCTTGCGCTTCAACCCCGACCGCGCACTGCCCGACAGCGTCGCGAGCCATGCCGCCTCGCCGATCCGCAGGTCTGCGTGATACCGGACATAACGCTGCCGGACGACGGTCAGCAGGCCATGCGTGTTCAGCGCGTCCACCCGGTTCGCGGGCAACGAGGTGACCACATAGCCGTCGGCCTGAGCCGGCAGCGCGGGCAGCATCGGCGTTTCGCCCGCCAGCACGTCATCCAGCGACAGCGCGACGCGCACCAGCCGGCGCGGGATCGTCGCCAGCGTGCGCGCGCCGAGCTGGAACTTCAGGCGGACGCTGACCGCAGTCATCAGGCGCGTTCTTCGACCCAGTTCGACCAGAGCTGCTCGGCCTGGCGCAGGCCCCGCCGGATCGGATCGCGCGCCAGCGGCCGGTCGTACTGGCCAAGGGCCAGCGGCGGGCGATCGCGGAAATGCCGGGTCGGCAAGTCGGTGCGCAGCTCCGCCAGCGTCGCGCACAGCGCCTCAAACCGGCGGACATGGACGGCGTTCGCGCGCGTGCCCTGCCGATTCGCCAGCTCGAAACCATGGCTGACGATCGTCGCGGCGACATGCCCCCGGGCCGCGGCGTGCTCGAGCGCATCGCGGCTTTCGTTCGCGGACAGGGCGCAGAGCTGCAACGTGCGCAACTGACCCGGCCGATCCTCGATCACGGTCACCGGGATCTCGATCAGGCCCTGCGCGGCGACCGGCGCGATCTGACGCGGCGACAGCGAGATCCTGCTCGCATCGCACGCCGCCGCGCCATTATGGCTGCTGTCATAGGCGAAGCCCAGCGCGGCGAGCGCGGCGAGCGTATCGTCGTTCGCGGCATAGCTGCCCGCGCGAAATGCGATCGGGTCGGGCGCACCCGCGTCGATCAGCAGTTCGGTGGCTTGCAGGATCAGCGCGTATTGTTCGGCCAGCGGATAGTCGGACAGGTCGAACTTCGCGTGATTCGCGCCGCGGTCCCGGGCAATTGCGGCGGTCCAGGCGGGATGGAGATGCAGCTGAACCTCCTGCCCCGCGTCGAGGATCGTCGCGACCATCCGCCGGACCGGCTCGATCCCGAAGGTCAGCGCGGGCATCGGGTCGACGAAGAAACAGGCCTTCAGCCCGTACCGCGCCAGCTTGTCGAGCTGATAGCTGATCCCGACCCCCGCGGGCTCGACCGACCGGTGGTAGATCGCATCGCTACAAAGCCCCTCGCGGTGGTGCCGCCAGGCAAATTCGGTGTCGATCGTCAGGAAAACTGCCGTGGTCACGTCACTGGCCTAGTGTCCCGTGGTGAAGATAAGGTTTCCGCCTACGAGACAGGCGTGACCCGACCTCCGCAATCTATCGGCCCCAGCTGAAGATTGATCAACATTATTAAACTAAATTATCTTGAATGGTAAAAGTCGTACACCTGCTGTGCGACCGTTGCGGACACGCCCGGCGCCTGCTGCAGATCCTGCAGGCTGGCATTGCGTACCGCGCGGCCGGTGCCGAAATGCATCAGCAGCGCCTTCTTGCGCGCGGGGCCGATGCCGGGGACCTCGTCGAGCGGGCTCGCACCGATCGCCTTGCTGCGCTTGTCGCGGTGGACGCCGATCGCGAAACGGTGGACCTCGTCGCGCAGCCTCTGGAGGTAGAACAGCACCGGCGCGTTGACGGGCAGCTGGAATTCGCGGCCGTCGAGCATGTGGAACACCTCGCGCCCGTCACGGCCATGCTGCGGCCCCTTGGCGATCCCGACGAGGCACACGTCCTCGACGCCGATTTCCTCGAGCGCGGCCTTCACCGTGTTCAGCTGCCCCTTGCCGCCGTCGATCAGCACCAGGTCGGGCCATTCGCCCGAGTCGCGGTCGGGATCCTCGGCCTGCGCGCGCGCAAACCGCCGGGTGAAGACCTCGCGCATCATCCCGAAATCGTCGCCCGGGATGGTCTCCTTGTTCTTGATGTTGAACTTGCGATACTGTCCCTTGCGGAGGCCTTCGGGGCCGGCGACCACCATCGCGCCGGTCGCGGCAGTGCCCTGGATATGGCTGTTGTCGTAGATCTCGATCCGCTGCGGCGGCTCGGCCAGGTCGAACAGGTCGGCGACCTCGCGCAGCAGCTTGGCCTGAGTCGTCGACTCGGCCTGACGTCGCTCGATCGCCTCGACCGCATTGCGCTTGGCCTGATCCATCAAGCGACGGCGATCGCCGCGCTGCGGCACCTGCACCGCAACCTTGTAGCCCGCGCGCTCGCCCAGCGCCTCGACCAGCAGCGCGCCTTCGGGAAGCTCGCGGTCGAGCAGGATCTGGCGTGCGGGCGGCACGTCCTCGTAGAACTGGCCGAGGAAGCTGGTGAGCACCTCGTCCTCGGGCACGTCGTTGGTGTGCTGCGGGAAGAAGCTGCGATGCCCCCAATTCTGGCCGCCGCGGATGAAGAACGCCTGGATGCCGATCAGCCCGTCCTTGCACGCCATCGCGAAGATGTCGGCGTCGCCCACCCCTTCCGCGTTGATCGCCTGCGTGCCCTGGATGAAGGTCAGCGCCTTCAACCGGTCGCGCAGCAGCGCGGCGAGTTCGAAGTCCATATTCTCGGCCGCCGCCTGCATCTGCGCACCGAGCTTGGCCTGCACGCCGGTCGACTTGCCCGCGAGGAAGCTCTTCGCATCCTCGACCAGTTCCTTGTACGCGCCCTCGTCGATGCGGCCGACGCACGGCGCGGAGCAGCGCTTGATCTGGTAGAGCAGGCACGGCCGGTCGCGCGTCTTGAAGAAGCTGTCGGTGCAGCTGCGCAACAGGAACAGCTTCTGAAGCGCGTTGAGCGTATTGTTGACCGATCCGGCACTAGCGAACGGGCCGTAGTAATTACCCTTCGCACGCCGGGCGCCGCGATGCTTCTGGACGCGCGGAAAGTCATGGTCGTCGCGCAGCAGGATGAAGGGGAAGCTCTTATCGTCGCGCAGCAGCACATTGTACGCAGGGCGATAGCGCTTGATGAGCTGCGATTCGAGCAGCAGCGCCTCGGCCTCGTTGTTGGTCGTGACGATCGTCATCGACCGGGTCTGCGACACCATCCGCTGCAGCCGCTTGGTCAGGCGTTCGACCTGGACATAGTTGGCGACCCGGTTCCTGAGTGCCCGCGCCTTGCCGACATAGAGCACGTCGCCGCGCGCATCCTGCATCCGGTAGACGCCGGGGCGGATCGGCAGCGTGTCGAGCACATTGCGGATCGCCGCGACGCCCGCCGCAAGATCGGGCGCCTCGCCGCCGCCGCGGACGGCGAAGGTGGATTTGTCTTCGTTGAAACGGTCGGGGGAATTGGGGGAGGACATCGTCGGGGAATCTAGGGAGTCGGAGGGTGTTATGCCAGCCGAGGACATTGATGTTCACGCGAAGGCGCGATGGCACGAAGAGAAGGTAATTTTCGCGCAGAGGCGCAGAGGACGCTGAGAGACGAAGCGATTAGGGTTGGCATCTGTCCTCGAACCGCCGGAGGCTCATGGCCCGTGTGGCAGTCGGAAGATCCATCCCAAGCGCCACGCCTCCGCGCTCTCTGCGCCTCTGCGCCTCTGCGCCTCTGCGCGAACCAATCTCCCTTCTCTTCGCGCCATCGCGCCTTCGCGTGAACAGTCTTCTTCATGCCCTGCGGGCAACGGCAGACGATCAGGCCTGCGCAAACACCTTGGTGCCGACGATGCCAACAACGGTCAGCGCCATGAAGCATGCCTGCACGCCGCTGACCTTATCGCCGAACAGGATCACGCCACCGATGATCACGCCGATCGCCCCAGCGCCGGTCCAGATTGCATACGCCGTCCCCGCCGGCAAACCGCGCATCGCGAGCGCGAGCAGGCCCATGTTGACGAAGCTCAGCACGATCGGAACCGAAGACGCCTGCCACGTGGCAACGGTCGCTGCCCATTTGAGGCTGAGCGCCCAGGTGATTTCAGTGATCACGGCGACGCCGAGGATGAGCCAGGACATAAGGGTATCTCCAACGGGCTCAGATTGGAGACGCAGCCGCCGGAAACCCGGGAAGAGACGGCCGCCTGTGAAAAACGAAAAAGGCGCCAAGCGAACGAACGTTCCCCCGTCGAAGCGGTGGTCCAGGGTTGCGGGCGCTGTGTCGTGAGAACCTGCCCCCCGCTTTCGCGGGGGAACAGACGATTAGTTCAGGCGGCTAAGCCCCGAGATCGACCGATCGACCATCGCGCGGTCGGCGGCGGCATCGTGATGCTCGGCGATCAGGATACCGGCTGCCTTGGCAGCGGCGTCAGCGGCCCGCGCACGGACCTCGGCGATCGCGGCGCGCTCGGCGGCGGCGATCTTGTCCTCGGCCATCTTCGCGCGACGCGTCATCAGGTCCTCGGCACCCGCCTTGGCCTTGGCGATGATCGCCGCGGCTTCGGTATGCGCATGCGCCTTCATCGCCTCGGCTTCGAGATGCGCGGTCTTGGCCTTGGCCTCATACTCCGCGCGGATCGCCTCGGCCTCGGCGCGCAGCGCCTTGGCCTCGTCGAGTTGTATGCGGATCCCGGCGATCTTGGCGTCGAGCGACCGCCCGATCATGCCGGGGACCTTCTTCCACACCATCAGCGCCAGAACGATGATCATCGCGATCGCGACCCAGCCGGTCGAGTTGACGCCGAGCGCGGTCGGATCGACGACATGCTCGACGGTCCCAGGCGCGACGGTGTGACCCTGCAACCCCTGATTGTCGATCGAGCCTTCGGGCGCCATGCCCTCGGCCGAGATCACCTTGGCCGGTGCGTCCGGGTTGGCGGCGGGGGTATTAGCCATGAGCCATCGTCCTGCGTACCGCATCGCTCGCCGAGTCCAGGCTCACCTGAAGTCCGGCAACCTTGTCGGCCAGTTGCTGTGCCGCTTCGGCTGCGACATTCTGAAGATTGGCGAGGGCCTGCGCCTTCGCATTCGCCACGGCGAGATCGTGATGACCCAGACGCTCGGCGATGTCGGCATCGGCCGCATGGACCTGCTGCTCGAAGGCCATTGCCGCCCGCTTGGCTGCGGCCGCGGTCTCGGCCTGTGCCGCGACGCGGGCCGCATCCATTTCGGCCTGCCAGGTCGCCTGGACCGTATCGGCCTGCGCCCGTGCAGCGACTGCCGCTGCCAGATCGCCCGCGATTCGGCCTTCACGCGCGTCCACGGTCGACACGATCTTAGGCACCAGCCCCTTGCCGATCCCGAAATACAGGATCCCGAAGGTGAGGAGCAGCCAGAAGATCTGTGAAGCGTAGGTGGCGGCTATCTGGGCAATCTGGGGCATGGCAGTCCTTCGTGATACGGCCGGACGGGATATCGCCCGGCCAGATCAGCGCATGTTAGGCGACGAACACCAGGATGATCATCGTGACGAATGCGAGCAGACCGAGAAGCTCGGCAGCCGCGAAGCCGATGAACAGACGGCCCTGCTGGCTGTCGGCAGCGCCCGGATTGCGCAGCGCGCCGGCGAGGAACTGGGCGAAGACGTTACCCACGCCGAGTGCGGCGAGGCCCATGCCGATCGCTGCGAGGCCGGCACCGATCATCTTTGCTGCGTTGACGTCCATGTTAAAACTCCCTTGGAAAATCAGTAGTGGTTCGAAAGAAAACTTAGTGAAGGTTGACCGCGTCGTTCAGATAGACCGACGTCAGCAGCGCGAACACATAGGCCTGGATCGCGGCGACCAGCAGCTCGAGCAGCGTGATGCCGATCATCAGCAGCATGCTCGGCGCAGTCACCAGGCCGATATAAACGCCGCCCAGGTTGATGCCGTTGATCACGAACGCCGCCAGCACCTTGAGCAGGATATGCCCCGCCGTCATCGCGACGAACAGTCGCAGACCCAGCGAGAACGGACGCACCAGGAACGACATCAGCTCGACGACGAAGATCAGCGGGATCATCAGCGCGGGCGTGCCGCTCGGCACGAACAGCGAGAAGAAGTGGAAGCCATGCTTGCCGAAGCCGACGATCAGGACGATCGCAAAGCTGATCAGCGCCAGCACGCCGGTGACGGTCATGTGGCTGGTCACGGTGAACGGGTGAACACCCGGCACGATACCGAACGGCATCAGGCCGATGATGTTCGCGAACAGGATGAACATGAACAGCGAGAAGACGTAAGGGATGAAGCGCTTGCCGCCGGGCCCGACATTCTGCTCGAGCATACCCGAGATGAAGCCCGTAAAGCCCTCGACCGCGGCCTGCCAGCGACCGGGGACGAGCTCGCGCTTCATCCCGCCGATCATGAAGGCCCAAAGTGCGACCAGAGTCACCACCATCCACATCGCGGAATTGGTGAAGGACAGGTCGTAACCACCTACGATCCAGTGCGAGCCGAACGCCGGCTCGATCAGGAACTGGTGCATCGGATCGATCTTGCCGCCCTGTTCTGCCGCCACGTGGAATCCCTGCCGTCTTGAAACGACAAACGCCCGGCTACTCCGGGCGTTCGCCTGAAATTCGAATGATTTGCCTGAACGCAACCGCAATTCCGAGGAACAGCAACACGATCAGACCCCAAGGCCCAGTGCCGACCCAATGGTCTATCAACCATCCGATCAGCGCACTGCCGACGAGACTCCCGATCAGGGCGGAGATGACCCGATTGCCCTGCGAGTAACCCCGCTCGGCATCTGGTCCTCCCTGCCCCTTTTTCAGCGTCTCCCGAGCCTTGACCTCCCTCAATCGCTCATCGAGCGCGGAAAGTCGCGGATCTTCAACACCGTAGGGGTCCTGTCCGGGTTCGATCTCCGCCACGACATGCTCTCCACCTGATACGACACCGGGGAGATATACGCAGCGACGAGCGATCCCGCCAAGGCGCGGTCCGTTTAGAAAAGGGGGGGGGCCAAGTCAACCGGTGTGACAGTATCGTCATCAATGTGGTGACTGCGCGGCGCGTTACGCCCTCTCCCATCCGTCATCCTGACGAAAGCCAGGATCCAGAGCCGCAGGCGGACCATGTGTGGCGCTGGATCCTGGGTCGAACCCAGGATGACGAATGGCATTCAGGACAGCATGCTCAGACACAGCGCGAATCACGCTCCGGCGCGGCGGCGGTGCGCGTCTTCCACACACCACCCGGCGTCTTGTACTTCTCGCCCGAATTGGTCCCCGCGATCAGGTTGCAACCGCTGGTGAACGCCAGCTGCTCGACCGTCGCGCCGCTCGCCTGCGCCTTGGCGGTATAGGCGGACTTGCGCTGGATGTTGATGCTGTTGACCAGCGCGCGCAGGTCGCCGCTCGCCGCGCCGACCAGCCCGAGATAGCCGTCGGGCTGCTCGCCGACCTCGCCGCCCGCGCGCGCCGCGGCATAGGCGGGGTCACGCTGCGCCGACGCGGCGACCGACAGGCCGCCAAGCACCGCCACCGCCGCGATCATCGTCAAAGCCTTGATCTTCATCTCAGAATATCCCCGGATTCTGCTGGATCAGCGATTTCGCCTCGCCATCGAGACGATAGACCACTTCCTGCGTCACATTGATGTTGAGGTTGATCTCGATCGGCTTGTCCGGCGCCGACACGTTGATGCAGCCCGGCAGGGCGGCGGCGGTCGTGACCAGAAAGACGATCGTCCTCATCATGTACAAGATCGGTCTTTGCTCCAGCTTGTTCAATCCTGTTTCGGTCATGGCACGATCCTGCTTTCGGCGGGCTGAATGGATGGGGCTGCGGGGACGGCAGGCCCGGGGGATGGCGGCGCGGACTGCTGCTGGATCAGCGCGGGCAGGTTGCGTTCGATCAGCCGCTTCGGATCATAGAAGCTCTGCGCCGAATCGAGCAGCCCGCGAAACGGCGCCTTGATCCGGATGTTGAACACGAAGGGCAGCTTCTGCAGCCGGCGGACGATGAAGTTCGACTTCGCCCCCTCGCCCTGGCTGATCCCGGCAAAGCGCACGTCGGTCACCATCTCGCCCGCGAGCGGCCCGTTCATGCCGACGCGGAGCGACTGGTAGCGTAACGACTTGAGCGCCTGGAACGCGATGTTCGCCCAGATGCCGAGATCCTTCTGGCTGAGATCGCCGACATAGGCGAGCGTCCCGCCGCCCGGCCGGACGCGCAGGTCGCCGCCCTCGATCCGACCGCCCGTCTCGTCGAAGATCATCGGCAGCACGCCGTCGAAGATTCCCGTCGCGTCGAGATTCTTGAAATCGAACTGCTGCAGGAACTGGTCCGCGGCCATGTTGGCGATGTGGAACGTCATCCGCCGCTCGCTCTGCGCGGAGAAATCCAGCAGCGTCGGGTCGAGCGTCAGCGATCCGCCCGCAAACGGCCACGCCCCGCCCTCGACCCGCACACGCGCACCCGGCAGGGTCTGATAGCGGATCGTCCCGTCGCTGACCGGGATGCCGGGGTTGAGCGTGCGGATCGTCGCGACCTGCCCCGGTGCGCTTTGGAGATTGAGCAGGTCGGTGAAGCGGATCTCGGTCGCGATCCCGGTCACCGGGCCGAACGCGGCGGCAAGGTCGGTGCCCGCGGTCCGGAACACCCCGGTGCTCGTCACGCCGTCAGGGGTCCACGCGATGTGTCCGTCGCCGCTGACCGATCCATTGACGTCGGCGATCACGCCGAACGTCAATGGCGTCAGCGCCTCGGGTTGCAGCGCGTCCTTGGCGAACACGATCCCCGGCACCAGCAGGTCGGCGCGGCCGATGCCCGTGCTCAGCGCGTGGACGAGCGTGACGTCGGCGACCTTGGTGCTGCTGACCGGTTCGAACAGCGTTCCCGCCGCGGTGATCGTGCCGCCGACCAGCGACAGCATCACGCCGCGCGCCGCGACCGGCTTGAACCGCGCGGTGGCGGCGGCGTCGCTGACACCCATCGTGCCGTTGAGCGCCAGCGCACCGCCGATCAGCGTCCAGTCGCCCGCCGCCTCGTTCAGCAGCAGCGGCACATTGCCGATCTGCCCTGCCCCGCCGGTGAACGCGCCCGCGATTCCCTGCGCCGTCATCCGCCCGGTGATCGTCGCGAAGTCCAGCCGCGTGACCCGCTCGGGCGCGCCGATCCGGGTCTGCACGCCGTCGATCGCAAAGCCCCGGTCGGCCAGCCGCAGCGTCGCTCCGCTCGCGTTCAGCGTCAGCGACGTCCGCCCCAGCCGCCCCGACAGCGCGGCCGCGGCGATCCGCGCACCGCCGCGCAGACGTCCGCGATCGGTCTGCACCAGCGCTCCGTCGATCGGGCATAGCGACAGCCGCGCAGGGTCGAGCACCAGTCCCGACACCGCCAGCCGTCGCACCGCGAGCGGCGTGCAGCCAGGGTTGACGACGAGCCGCGTCTTCCCATCCCAGCGGGCAAAGATCGGCATCGACAGGCCTTCGACCCGGTCCTTGCCGCCGCTGCCGATCGGACCGTCGAGTGTCACTCGCGTCGTGATCGCGGTCGCCCCGCCGGGCGTCGCGCTGAACCGTACCGGGGTCACCACCAGCCGCGCGCCGTCCACGACATAAGGCGCGACCGCCGCGACGCCGCGGACGGGCGCACCCGGCCGGGCCTGGGCGAGCGCGATGCGCGCCTCGGGCAACCCGCCACCCCGCGTCGCAAGAGTCGTATCGAGCGTGACGCCTCCGCCAGACGCACCGCGTCCAGGCCATGCGAACCGGAGCCCCTCCCCGCCATCAAGCGAGATCCTCGCGCCGCTCGCCGATGCGAGCGCGAGGCGTGACAGCACGGCCTCGCCGCGCCCGCCGCGCTGCTGAACGGCGATCACCGCATCGGCGGCAAAGCCCTTTGCGGCCCGCGTCACGGCCTGCACCGCTGCGTCCATGAGGGGCGCGACCGGCGACCCAGCTGCCGATCCCTGCAACGCCTCCACCCCGGCAAGCCGGCGTGGGGCGATCGCGGCACCCGCCGCGCGAACGCGGCCCTCGAACGCGATCGTCGCGCCGAGCCGGTAGGATCCCGCGATCGCCACGCGGCGGGCGCGGCCCTCGGCCGTCCGGACGGCCTCCGCGGCAAGGTCCGCCTTGCCCGCGGTTCCCGCAGAAGTGCCGGTAAAGTCGACAACACCCTTGGCCGCGGCGAACGTCGCTCCGGGCAGGACGGCCGGTCCGGTCGCCAGCGCGGCCCGCCCCTGCCAGCGATCGAGCGCCGCACCGAGCGTCAGGTCGAGCGTCGCGACGACGCTGTCCGCGCGCGAATCGCCGCACGCCAGCCGCCCCAGCCGCACGGGGCCCTTCAGGATCGGTTTCGCCGCATCGATCCGCACGCGGACCGTCGCGGCGAGGCGGTCGCCCGTACAGCCGCCGACGCTCAGCCGATCGCTGACCGCAGCGAGCGAACCCCTGAAACCGTTATCGAGCTTCCCCGTCCCGGTGAGTTTCAACCCAACCAGCCCGTAAGGCGTCTCCAGCCGCATCCGCGCATCGTCGACGGTCGCGTCGAGCGCGGGCAGCGCGAACGGCTTGCCCGAGGGTGCGGGCAGAAGGCGGTCGATCGCCCCCAGCGACAACCGTCCGTCGACCAGCCGCCCACGTAGCCGCACCCGCCCCGCACGCACCGCCTCCAGATAGGGGCCCGACAGCCCGATCCCGGTCCGCGTCTCGACCCAGTCCGCGACCAGATCGGGATCGGCCGGATCGCCGAGCACGACATTGGTCAGCCTTTGCCCGCCAAGCGCCAGGTCGGCGATCTCGTAGCGCGCAGGCACCTCGGCCCGCGCGAGTTCGCGATCGATGAAGCCCGTCGCGATCTGCTTGCGGAGTACCCAGACTCCGATGAGCAGGGCGAGCAGCAGGAGTGCTACGACCAGCACGATTCGCCGAATCTGCGCAAGTCCGCCGCGACGGCGGGCCGGCGCGTGACGGCGAGGGTCGGGCCCTGTCTCGCTCGTCTCGGTCAACCGCTTACTCCGTCACGCTTTCCCGGCCTGCATAGGCGGTAGCGGGGGCGTCATGCAATTGCGGCTGGATGTGCTAGCATCCGGCCATGGCGGGGGCAGACGATATAGTCGACGAGCGCAAAGGACACCGGGCGCGGCTGCGCAAGCGGCTGTTCGAGGGCGGCGGAGAGGCGCTGCTCGATCACGAGCTGATCGAATATCTCCTCGCCGTCGCGATTCCCCGTGCCGACACCAAGGCGCTCGCCAAGGCCCTTATGCGCGAATTCGGGGGCATCGGCGGGGTTCTGACCGCCGATCCGGCGGCGCTCGCGCGTGTCGATGGCATGGGCGAGATTTCGACCGCCGCGGTCAAGATCGCGCACGCCGCCGCGCTTCGGCTGTTGCAGGCGCGCGTCGGCGAGCGGCCGGTGCTCGCCAACTGGCAGGCGCTGCTCGACTATCTGCGCGCGGACATGGCCCACCACGTCATCGAACGGTTCCGCGTCCTGCATCTCAACACGCGCAACATGCTGATCCGCGACGAGGTGATGAGCGAGGGTTCGATCGACCAGGCCGCGGTCTATGTCCGCGAGGTGATCCGCCGCGCGATCGATCTCGGCTCGGCCTCGATCATTCTCGTCCACAACCATCCCAGCGGCGACCCCTCCCCCAGTCGCGCGGACATCGAGATCACCCGCACGATCGCGGAGGCGGGCAAACGGCTGGGGGTCGCCGTGCACGACCACATCATTATCGGCACTGCCGGCCACGTAAGCCTCCGCGCGCAGGGACTGATCTGACGGACGCATGACACGAGAAGGCCGCCGGGGTCAGCCGGCGGCCTTGAGGTCGCGAGGGTCCTCCCGCGCGTGGTTCAGCCGGCCTGGGTCAGGAACCTGGTCAGCTCGGTCTTGGTCAGCATCTTGTTCTTGTCGGCATCCGCCTGCGCGAACGCACCATCGACCCATTTGCGCGTCTCGGGCGCGGCCGCGACCGTCGTCGGGTCCGACTGCGTCTTCAAGGCGACCATCCAGGCGCCAAATTCGGACGTGCTCAGCAGATTGTCGCCATTCTTGTCATATCCCGGAAATTCCGCATCGACGACCTGCGCCACCTGCGCCCCCGTCACCGGCTGCTGTGCAGTCGCTCCCGCAGGATTGCCCTGCATCGTCGAAGATGACGGCGACTGCAGCGAAGATTCCGTCTGCGCCATGGGCTGCGCCGGTGATTTGGGCGCCCCGCCGGGCATGGTCTGAGCCGATGTCGGCGTCGCAAGCGCAATCGCACCGATAAGTAGAGTAAATTTCAGCATGTCTTCTCTCCTGCTGCGACCTTGGTGGCGACTTTGCAGTCGCGAAGGTCGTTCGTTCGGATAGTAGGCGATACCAATGCATGACTGCCGCGCAGGGTTCCGTTGGCCTCGCCCGATCGCCCCGGGGCTGGATTTGAACCTTGCCGTCCGGCCTGCTACCGCGCGAGCGATCGCCGCCGTGGGTCCCGCCGGGGCGCGCGTCGCGCCTCCTCTCCCCAGCCACAGGAAATCCCGATGGTCCCCCGCTATTCCCGCCCCGACATGGTCGCGATCTGGACGCCTGAAGCGCGTTTCAAGATCTGGTTCGAAATCGAGGCGCACGCCACCGACGCGCTCGCCGAACTCGGCGTCGTGCCGAAAGAGGCCGCGGCCGCGATCTGGGAAAAGGGCGCGTTCGAAGTCGACCGGATCGACGAGATCGAGCGCGAGACCAAGCATGACGTCATCGCGTTCCTGACCAACGTCGCCGAGCATGTCGGCCCCGAGGCGCGCTTCATGCACCAGGGTATGACCTCGTCCGACGTCCTCGACACCTGCCTCGCGGTCCAGCTGGCCAAGGCGAGCGATATCCTGATCGCCGACCTCGACGCGCTGCTGGTCGTGCTCGAACGCCGCGCGCGCGAGCACAAGATGACGCCGACGATCGGCCGCAGCCACGGCATCCACGCCGAGCCCGTCACCTTTGGCCTCAAGATGGCGCAGGCGCATGCCGAGTTCGCGCGAAACCGCGCACGGCTGGTGGCGGCGCGCGCCGACGTCGCGACCTGCGCGATCTCGGGCGCAGTCGGCACGTTCGCCAACATCGACCCGTTCGTCGAGGACTATGTCGCGGGCAAGCTCGGCCTGTCGGTCGAGCCCGTCTCGACCCAGGTCATTCCGCGCGATCGCCATGCGATGTTCTTCGCGACATTGGGCGTGATCGCCAGCTCGATCGAGCGGCTCGCGACCGAGATCCGCCATCTCCAGCGCACCGAAGTGCTCGAGGCGGAGGAATATTTCTCGCCTGGCCAGAAGGGCTCGTCGGCGATGCCGCACAAGCGCAACCCGGTCCTGACCGAGAACCTCACCGGCCTCGCGCGCATGGTCCGCGGCTATGTCACCCCCGCGCTCGAGAATGTCGCGCTGTGGCATGAGCGCGACATCTCGCACTCGTCGGTCGAGCGCTATATCGGCCCCGACGCGACGATCACGCTCGACTTCGCGCTCGCGCGGCTCACCGGGGTGATGGACAAGCTCGTCGTCTATCCGGCACGAATGGAGAAGAATCTGAACAAGATGGGCGGTCTCGTCCATTCGCAGCGCGTCCTCCTCGCGCTGACGCAGGCCGGGGTGAGCCGCGAGGACGCCTATCGCCTCGTCCAGCGCAACGCGATGAAGGTGTGGGATTCGGACGGCGCACTTTCGCTGCTCGACCTGCTCAAGGCCGATCCGGAAGTGACGCTGAGCGATGCCGAGCTCGAGGACAAATTCGACCTTGGCTATCACCTGAAGCACGTCGACACGATCTTCGCCCGGGTGTTCGGCGCGGCCTGACAGCGGACGTTCGGCTAACCCCCCGTCATCCTGACGAAAGTCAGGATCCAGAGCCAAGCAGCGCCGCACCGCGTTACTCTGGATCCTGACTTTCGTCAGGATGACGGGTGGGGAGAGGCCAAGCCCACCAAAGTGCACGCAACGCAATTACGATTTCATGTTACAAAATTGCGACAGCTCGCAACTATCGCCATATCACCGATGCCGGATATTACTCCGGCATCGGAGACCTACCCATGCGCATGTTCGAAACCGTGACCAGCTCGATGCTGGCGATCGCGGCTCAAGCGCTGGTGGTCGGGGTGGTCATTTCCACCCTCTGATCCATCGGCCCGCCCGCCCCTCCAAGGAGGGGCGCGGCTAGGGTCGCAGGCTCCCGTCTTCAGGCTTCTAGCGCTAAACCCCGTCGATGATCGTCATCGTTGGCGCCACTAGGCGCATCGGGTTTGCGCACGCGTATCGCACGGCGGTTTGCACCTACCGGCCGCTCACGTCGTAGAACCGCCGCCAGCCGCGCCGGCAAACCTCGGACCCGCAGGCTCGACGCAGCGCCGATCAACCCAATCGCGACGTCCAGATACGCCGACACTTCGAACGACGTCAGCCAGATCGCAAAGTCGGGCGCGCCCATCATGGCAACCCGGACCCTGTCGCCGTCATCGGCGAACATCATGACGCACGCTGCCGCAATCAGCACCAGACCGACCGCGACGTCGCCGCGCGTCAGCAGCGCCACCCGCCTGACCGGCGCCTCGACCAGAAGCACGCGGAGGGACCGCGACAGGGGGATCGTGGGCGCCGCGAGCATCAGCAGCCAGCAAGCGAGAAACGTCACACCGATTGCCGCCACACTATCCCCCTGTCACGCGCGCCAAGCAGCACTGCCTATTCCGCGGCGAAGACGCCCTTCAGCTTGGCAAAGAATCCCTGACTGTCGGGGCATTCGTCGCCGGTCTCGGTCTCGCGGAACATCTCGAGCAGTTCCTTCTGCCGGTTCGACAGGCGGGTCGGAGTCTCAACGTCGATCTGCACGACCAGATCGCCATGACCACGCCCCTGCAACACCGGCATGCCGGCACCGCGCTGACGGAGCTGCTTGCCCGACTGGATGCCCGCCGGGATCTTCACCTCATGCGTGCGCCCGTCGAGGCCGGGGATCGACAGCGATCCGCCTAGTGCGGCGACCGTGAAGCTGATCGGTGCGCGCGCAAACAGCGTCGTGCCTTCGCGCTCGAACAGATTATGCTTGGTGACGTGGAGGAAGATATAAAGGTCACCCGCCGGTGCTCCGCGCGCGCCGGCCTCGCCCTCGCCCGTCATCCGGATCCGCGTGCCTTCATCGACACCGGGCGGCACGTTGATGCTGAGCGTCTTGGTCTTCTCGACCCGGCCCTCGCCGCGGCAATCGGGGCATGGATCGGCGATCACCTGACCCGCGCCGTTGCAGACCGGGCAGGCGCGCTCGACCACGAAGAAGCCCTGCTGTGCACGGACCTTGCCGTGACCGCCGCAATGCTGGCAGGTCTTGGCCCGCGTGCCGGCCTTCGCGCCCGACCCGTCGCAGGTGTCGCACACCGCCGAGACGTCGACGGTGATCTCGGTCGCCTTGCCGTGGAACGCCTCTTCCAAGCTGACTTCCATGTCGTACCGCAAATCCGCGCCGCGACGTGCCGACGATCGGCCACCGCCGCCGCGCTGCGCGCCGCCCATGAATTCGCCGAAAACGCTCTCGAAAATGTCGCTGAAGCCGCCGAAATCCTGCGCGCCGCCGCCATGACCGCCGCCGCCATTCTGGAACGCGGCATGGCCGAAGCGATCATAGGCCGCACGCTTCTGGGGATCCTTGAGGCAGTCATAGGCCTCGCTGACCGCCTTGAACTGAGCCTCGGAATCCTTGCAACCGGCATTCTTGTCCGGGTGATATTTCATCGCGAGCTTGCGGTAGGACGACTTGATCGTCCCCGCATCCGCGGTCCGCTCGATCTCGAGCAGTTCGTAATAGTCTGTCTGGGTACTCATAGCGGCCCTCTTAGCCCTCTCCCCTCCGGGGAGAGGGTTGGGTGAGGAGTTGTCCCGGACAACAGCACGCGGAACAGCCCCTCACCCCGGCCCTCTCCCCGACCGGGCACCCATGAAAATATTACTTTCATCGGACCCTGGGGAGAGGGAGTTTCAGTTACGCCTTCGGGTTCTCGTCGACTTCCGAGAATTCGGCGTCGACGACGTCGTCGTCCTTCTTCGCCGCATCACCGTCAGCCGAAGGCGAAGCGTCCGCCTGAGCCTGCTTCTCGTAGATCGCCTGGCCGAGCTTCATCGCGACCTGAGCGAGCGCGGTGCTCTTCTCGGTCATCGCATCCGCATCGCCGCCTTCGACCGCGGCCTTGGTCGCGTCGATCGCGGCCTGGATCTCGGTCTTGAGCGCGTCGTCGACCTTGTCGCCATTATCGGCAAGCTGACGCTCGGTCGTGTGGATCAGGCTCTCGGCGTTGTTCTTCGCCTCGGCGCCCGCACGACGCTTCTTGTCCTCCTCGGCGAAGGTCTCGGCATCGCGGACCATCTGGTCGATGTCGCTGTCCGAAAGACCACCCGAGGCCTGGATGCGGATCTGCTGCTCCTTGCCGGTGCCCTTGTCCTTGGCCGAGACGCTGACGAGGCCGTTGGCGTCGATGTCGAACGTGACCTCGATCTGCGGCACGCCGCGCGGCGCCGGCGGGATGCCGACGAGATCGAAATTGCCGAGCATCTTGTTGTCGGCCGCCATCTCGCGCTCGCCCTGGAACACGCGGATCGTCACCGCGCCCTGGTTGTCGTCCGCGGTCGAATAGGTCTGCGACTTCTTGGTCGGGATCGTCGTGTTGCGATCGATCATCCGGGTGAACACGCCACCCAGCGTCTCGATGCCGAGCGACAGCGGCGTCACGTCGAGCAGCAGCACGTCCTTGACGTCGCCCTGCAGCACGCCGGCCTGGATCGCGGCGCCCATCGCGACGACCTCGTCCGGGTTGACGCCGGTGTGCGGCTCCTTGCCGAAGAACTGCTTCACGACTTCACGGACGCGCGGCATGCGCGTCATGCCGCCGACCAGCACGACCTCGGAGATGTCGTCGGCCTTCAGGCCGGCGTCGGCGAGTGCCTTCTTGCAGGGGTCGAGCGTCCGCTTGACCAGGTCCTCGACCATCCGCTCCAGATCGGCGCGGGTGATCGACTTCACCAGATGCTTCGGGCCGTTCTGGTCCGCGGTGATGAAGGGCAGGTTGACTTCGGTCGACTGTGCCGAGCTGAGCTCGATCTTCGCCTTCTCGGCCGCTTCCTTCAGACGCTGCAGCGCCAGCTTGTCCTTGGCGAGGTCGATGCCCTCCGCCTTCTTGAACTCGTCGGCGAGGAACTGGACGATCTTGTTGTCGAAATCCTCACCGCCGAGGAAGGTGTCGCCGTTGGTCGCCTTCACCTCGAACACGCCGTCGCCGATCTCGAGGATCGAGATGTCGAACGTGCCGCCGCCAAGATCATAGACCGCGATCGTCTTGCCGTCCTGCTTGTCGAGGCCGTAGGCCAGCGCCGCCGCGGTCGGCTCGTTGATGATGCGCAGCACTTCAAGGCCGGCGATCTGGCCGGCGTCCTTGGTCGCCTGGCGCTGTGCGTCGTTGAAGTATGCGGGAACGGTGATGACTGCCTGCGTGACCGTTTCGCCGAGATACGACTCCGCGGTTTCCTTCATCTTCTGCAGCGTGAACGCCGAGATCTGCGACGGCGAATAGTCCTTGCCGCCGGCCGAGACCCATGCGTCGCCGTTCGGCCCGCGCGAAATCTTGTACGGGACCAGCTCGGTGTCCTTCTTGGTGATCGGATCGTCGAAACGACGGCCGATCAGGCGCTTCACCGCGAAGATGGTGTTGTCGCCGTTCGTCACTGCCTGGCGCTTGGCCGGCTGGCCGACCAGTCGCTCGCCGTCCTTGGCGAATGCGACGATCGACGGCGTGGTGCGCGCGCCTTCGGAATTCTCGATGACCTTGGGCTTGCCGCCTTCCATGACGGAAACGCAGCTGTTGGTCGTGCCGAGATCGATACCGATTACTTTAGCCATGAGTTTAAATAGCCCCTCACACATCGTAAAAAAGTCTCGGGCTCCACCCCGTTACGGCAGTGGAACCTTTCGATTGATGGGCGCGATATAGGTTGGCTCGCGCTTGCCGCAAGATTGTACGGCCCGTAGAGATCGCAAGAGGGGTATGAAGTGGCGATGATGACGATGCGTGGTATTTTTGCCGTGACGGCCCTGGTCGGGGTCGCGGCCTGTGCACAGCCGCAACAGCTGTCCGTCGAGAAGGCGTGGGTCCGGCTCGCGGCGGTCAAGGGCGGACCGGCGGCAGGCTATTTCACGATCCATGGCGGGCCGACCGATGCGACGCTGATCAACGTCACCACCGACGTTGCGATCCGGAGCGAGATGCACGAGAGCATGTCGGCCGGCGGCGTGTCGTCGATGAAACCGATCGCGCGCGTCGAGATTCCGGCCAAGACCGATGTCGTGTTCGCGCCGGGCGGCCGTCACGTGATGCTGTTCGACGTAAATCCCGGCATCAAGCCCGGTGAACGCACCATCACCTTCACCCTCACCTTCGCCGACGGCACTAGAATCCTGCAGAACGCGGCCGTCGTCGGCGCTGGCGACACCGGAACCAAGTGAGCGTTCGCGATCGGTCGACGCGAGCGCTGACCCCGGCCGAGACGATGCTTGCCGCGTCGGTCTTCGGCGATGCGATCGACTATGCGCCGGTGCGTCTGGCACGCCGCAAATGGGCGTTCTTCCAGCCGCGCGACACGGTGATGGCGCCGCGCGGGTGCATCCACTTCCACCCCAAGGGCGATCTGTGGTGCGACGATTTCGCGCATGCCCATCTGACGCTGCAGGGGCTGTTCATCCACGAGATGACGCATATCTGGCAGCACCAGCGCGGTATCTTTCTCCCGCTCGTACGGCATCCGTGGTGCCGCTACGACTATGCGCTGCGTCCCGGCGTCGCGCTGCACCGCTACGGTATAGAGCAGCAGGGCGAGATCGTCCGCCACGCCTTCCTGCTGCGTGCTGGCGCGACGGTCGCAGGCGCCCCGCCGCTCGCGCAGTACGAGACGCTGCTGCCGTTCAAGCCGCGGGTGTCGGTCTAGTCCGCCCCTCCCCAAACCGTCACCCCAGCGAACGCTGGGATGACGTGGGCTAGGACGATATCAGAGCCAGCTGCGCCCATCCGGTCCCGCGCAGCCATAAGGCGGCAACTGCCCGAAGAACCGTTCCTGCATCTTGTGACAGCCCCAGGCGCGCAGCGGTGCGGGGGCGTAGCCGTTCAGCGCGATGCCGACCTCGTCATACGGGGTCTCGCCGCGCGCGACATACATGTACCATCGCCCGCCGAACATGACCGCCGCCGCGACCAGCACGACACACACGACCTGAAGAATCTTCTGCATTTCCGCCCTTTTTGTGATGAAGGGCGCCCCGTTGCAGATAACATGGATTAATATCAACCACCGGAAGGCGAGCCCGGCCGGTGGCGATTCCCATCCTACAATGCGTCGAAATCGATAGCTTGTGTTCTATCAAGCGCTTGCGGGGCTTCGGGCATCGGATATTTCAGTCCGGTCGCACAATTAAAAAGTACGACGCGGTCGTCTTCGTCGACCAGACCGGTGTTCAGCGCCTGATGATAGGCCGCGAGCGTCGCGCCGCCCTCGGGACACAGCAACAGCCCGTCCTGCTTCGCGGCGGCCTCGACCGCCTTGAGGATCGCCGGATCGCCGACCGCCATCGCTTGCCCGCCGCTCTCGCGGACCGCGCGCAGGATCAGGAAGTCGCCGACCGCCTTGGGCACGCGAATGCCCGCCGCGACGGTGCTCGCATCCTCCCAGCGCTCGGCATGCTCCTCGCCCGCCTCGAACGCGCGGACGATCGGCGCGCAGCCGCTCGCCTGCACGGCAAACATCTTGGGTCGCTCCGACCCGATCCAGCCAAGCTGCTCAAGCTCGTCGAACGCCTTCCACATGCCGATCAGCCCGGTGCCGCCGCCGGTCGGATAGAAGATCGCATCGGGCAGTTTCCAGCCGAACTGCGCGGCCAGTTCCAGCCCCATCGTCTTCTTGCCCTCGATTCGATAGGGCTCCTTCAGCGTCGAGAAATCGAACCAGCGCCCCTCGGCGGCGCCCTTGCCGACGATCGCGCCGCAATCGTCGATCAGCCCATTGACGCGCCAGACGCGCGCGCCCTGCATCGCAATCTCGCGGACGTTGATCTCGGGCGTGTCGTCGGGACAGAGCACGATCGTCTCGATCCCGCAACGCGTGGCGTAGGCGGCCAGCGCCGCGCCCGCATTGCCGTTGGTCGGCATCGCGATCTTCTTGACGCCAAGTTCCTTCGCCATCGCCACCGCCATGACCAGCCCGCGCGCCTTGAAGCTGCCGGTCGGGAGGCGACCTTCGTCCTTCACGAGGACGTCGGGGCCACCGGACTTGGGGATCGGCACCAGCGGCGTCTCGATCTCGCCGAGGCTGACGATATTGGACGTCTGCCGCACGGGCAGCAGCTCGCGCCACCGCCATAGATCGGTGGGACGCGCCTCGATCGTGTCGCGCGAAATCGTCGAGCGCACCGCGTCGAGATCGTAGCGGACGAGCAACGGCCTGCCCGCACGCGAAAGGCCATGAAGCTGGTCCGCCTCATAGCGTTCGCCGGTGATCGAGCATTCAAGATGCGTGACGAACGTCTCGCGATCGGTGGTGAGGTTCTCGTTCATCGCGTCATCCCGGCGAGGCAGAAAGTTGAGCGCTGCCTCCTGCCGTTCCCCCGCGAAGGCGGGGGCCCAGGGTCACGGGCGACAGCGTTTGAAACCCTGGGTTCCCGCCTTCGCGGGAGAACACCAGGCCGACAGGCTCACCCCGCCTTGGCGACGCCCACCATCGCAGGCCGCAGCAGGCGATCCTTGATCATGTAGCCCGCCTGCATTTCCTGGACGATCGTGCCGGCCGGCTGGTCGCTCGGGATCTCCAGCATCGCCTGATGCTTGTTCGGGTCGAGCATCTGACCCTCGGCAGCGATCTTGGTGATGCCGTGGCGCTGGAACACGCTCTCCAGCTCTCGGCCGGTCGCTTCGAGCCCGGTGACGAGGCCCTTCATCTTGTCGTCTGCACGCAGGTCCGCCGGGATCGCCGACAGGCCGCGGGCGAGGTTGTCGGCAACCGACAGCACGTCGCGCGCGAACGCGGTGGCGGCATAGGCGCGCGCGTCCTGCGCTTCCTTCTCGGCGCGGCGGCGGACATTCTGCACCTCGGCCTGCGCATAGAGGACATTCTGCTTTGCCTCGGCAAGCTGGTTCTCCAGCTCGGCGACGCGATCGTTCGAGGCCACTTCGGGTGCGGCTTCGGCGGTCTCTTCGCGCAGGTCGGCAGGCGTGTTCTGATCGATATCGGACATTGTTTTCCCTATAAGTTGGGCCGGCTCAACCCATCAACCGGGCGAGCGTTGCAGCCGTGAAATCCACCATGGGCACGACGCGCGCATAGTTCAACCGCGTGGGGCCGATCACGCCCACCACGCCGACCACCCGCCCGTCCAATCCGCGGAACGGTCGCGCGATCACCGACGAGCCGGACAGGGCGAATAATTTGGTCTCCGCACCAATGAAGATCCGCGTCGAATCGCCGGCCCGCGCGCTGTCGAGCAGCGATGCGACCTCCTGCTTTCCCTCGAGGTCGTCGAGCAGGTCGCGGACCCGATCGAGATCGGCGGCGGCGGCGGCATCGATCAGCCGCCCCTGCCCGCGGACGATCAGCACCGGGCGGCGATCCGCATCCTCGCTCCACACCGCGATCCCGCCCTCGACCAGCATCCGCGCCGCACCGTCGAGCGCCGCCTGTCCGTCCGCCAGCTCGCGCTCGATCCGCAGCCGCGCCTCGGCCAGCGTCAGCCCGCCGAGCGTCGCCGACATGTAATTGCCCGCCTCGACCAGGGTCGACGGCGACATGCCCTTGGGCAGTGCGATCACGCGGTTCTCGACCGAGCCATCCTCGCTGACCAGCACCGCGAGCGCCTGATCGGGCGACAGCGCGACGAACGCGATCTGACGCAGCGTCATCTCGCGTTTCGGCACCATCACCAGCCCCGCGCATGCCGACAGCCCCGACAGCGCAAGCGTGGTGGCGGCGAGCGCCTCCTCGACCGGGCCGCCGACGCCGGCGCGCGCCTCGATCGTCTGGCGCTCCTCGAATGACGGCTCCATCGCCTGCATCATCCCGTCGACGAACAGCCGCAGGCCGCGATCGGTCGGCATCCGCCCCGCGCTCGTATGTGGGCTGGCGAGCAGTCCCAGCCCCTCCAGCTCCCCCATCACCCCGCGAATCGACGCTGGCGACAGGCTGAGCCCGGCCAGCTGCGCGATCGTCTTCGACCCCACCGGCGTGCCGCTAGCGAGATAGCTGTCGACGACCGCACGAAAAATATCGCGCGCGCGGTCGGTCAGTTCGGTGACGGGGGGCGTGGCCATGCGGCTGATCTAGGCTGGCGAGCGACCAAACGAAAGGCTAGGCAGCCGCTTTCCCCGTTCGTGCCGAGTAGCGGTCGAGCGAAGTCGAGACCGCGTATCGAGGTACATGTCCTTCGATACGTCCTCTCGACACGCTCGATGACTACTCGGGACGAACGGCAGTTTTCCACGGACCTTGACGAAGGAATACACCATGCGCCCATCCGGCCGTGCCCCAGACCAGATGCGCAGCATCACGATCGAACCCCGCTTCACCAAGCACGCCGAAGGCTCCGTCCTGATCGGCTTCGGCGACACGAAGGTGCTCGTCACCGCCAGCATCGAGGAAAAGGTCCCGCCGTTCCTGCGCGGCAAGGGCGAAGGCTGGGTGACCGCCGAATACGGCATGCTCCCGCGCTCGACCAACACGCGCAACAACCGCGAGGCAGCCAAGGGCAAGCAGTCGGGCCGCACGCAGGAGATTCAGCGCCTGATCGGCCGTTCGCTCCGCGCCGTCACCGAACTGAAGCTGCTCGGCGAGCGCCAGATCGTTCTGGACTGCGACGTGCTTCAGGCCGACGGCGGCACGCGCACTGCCTCGATCTCGGGCGCCTGGGTCGCGCTGCGGCTCGCGATCGACGGACTGCTGGACAGCGGCAAGCTGACCGCCGACCCGCTGACTCAGAAGGTCGCCGCGATCAGCTGCGGCATCTATCAGGGCAACCCCGTGCTCGACCTCGACTATATCGAGGATTCGGGTGCGGACGCGGATGCGAATTTCGTCCTGCTCGAAAACGGCAACATCGCCGAGGCACAGGCGACCGCCGAGGGCGCGACCTATGACGAGGAGGCGCTGCTCCGGCTGTTGCGGCTCGCCCGGATCGGCTGCGCGGACATCTTCGCGGCACAGGCCAAGGCGGTCGCCAAGTGAGCGGCGAAGGCAGCACCCCCCAGGCCATCCGCAAACTTCAGCCCGGCAAGCTCGTCATCGCCAGCCACAACAAGGGCAAGGTGCGCGAGATTGCCGACTTGCTCGCAGGGCGCGGGTTCGACGTCGTGTCGGCGGCGGATCTGGACCTGCCCGAGCCGGTCGAGACGGGGACGACCTTCTTCGCCAATGCCGAGCTGAAGGCACGCTCCGCCGCCGACCTGTCGGGCTATCCCGCGCTGGCCGACGACAGCGGGCTGTGCGTCGATGCGCTGGGTGGCGATCCGGGCGTGTACACCGCCGACTGGGCAGAGACCCCGAACGGTCGCGACTGGTCGATGGCGATGCAGAAGGTCGAGGACGCGCTCGCTGCCAAGGGTCCCGATGCGACCCGCGGCGCGCATTTCGTTAGCGTGCTCGCGCTCGCCTGGCCCGACGGCCATGTCGAATGGTTCGAAGGCCGCGCCGAGGGCACGCTGGTCTGGCCGCCGCGCGGCAAGGTCGGCTTCGGCTATGACCCGATGTTCGTGCCGCTGGGCCATGACCAGACCTATGCGGAGCTGCCGCACGAGACGAAGAACGCGATCAGCCACAGGAACGTCGCGTTCGAACTGCTGAAGGCCGCCGTGTTCTGAAACGCCGCCGGACCGTCACCCCCGGTGACGGTCCGGCACTCTCGCGTACCTAGTAGCTACGCTCGCCCACCACATTGCCCGGCGGCGAATAGCGGCACACCAGATAATCGTCGCGTTCGTTGCTCGCCATCGCGCATCCCACCGCGGTTGATCTGCGCCAGACGATCTGCGTGTAGTGCGCGACATCCTCATATTTGCCGGTCCGGCTGAACGCGGGCGTCACGCCGTTGACGAAATCCTTCCGTTCGGCGACCCAGTGGCCGATCATCTCGGGATAGGCATAGGCATAGCGCGTGCCGGTCCACAGATTCTCGCCCTCGCGGCCGGGCCCCTGAACCTGATGCGCATGCGCAAATTTGCGCGTGTTGGCCATTTCCTCGGCATAGGCACGCGCGGTGGTCGCGAGCGTATCGCTCCACACCAGCGGCGGGACACCCACCGCCGCCCGCGCGGTATTGTGCCCGTCCATCATCGCCGCCTTGAGGAGAGCAGGCCCGCGCGGCGCCGGCGCCTGTGTCTCGCGCCGCTCCACGACGCGTTCCGGCCCCTGCGCGCAAGCTCCGGCGAACAACGCCGCCGCAACTGCCAGACCCAACCGAACCGTCATTGCGCTTCCTTCTGTCGCTCCGTGCGACCATATGCGCGAGATAATGCCCCCGATCGAAACGCCAAGCCCCGCCCCGCCGTCCTCGGGGGACCTCGCGCTCTACGTCCATTGGCCGTTCTGTGTGTCGAAATGCCCCTATTGCGACTTCAACAGCCATGTCCGCGAGGGCGTCGACCAGGCGGCGTGGCGCGCGGCGCTGCTCACCGACCTCGCGCACGAAGCGTCGGTGCTGCCGGGACGCAAGCTTCAGTCGATCTTCTTCGGCGGCGGCACGCCCTCGCTGATGCCGCCCGCAACGGTCGCCGCGATCCTCGACGCCGCCGAACGCGCCTGGGGCTTTGCCGAGGGGATCGAGATCACGCTCGAGGCCAATCCCTCCTCGGTCGAGGCCGCGCGCTTTGCCGATCTTGCCAGCGCGGGCGTCAACCGCGTGTCGCTGGGACTTCAGTCGCTCGACGATCAGGCTCTGAAATTCCTCGGCCGCGCGCATGACGTGAACGAGGGGCAGGCGGCGCTGGCGACCGCGCAGAGAGTCTTTCCGCGCGTGAGTTTCGACCTGATCTATGCGCTCCCCGGCCAGCGGCTTGCCGACTGGCGGGCCGAGCTCGCGCGCGCGCTGAGCTTCGGGACCGAGCATCTGTCGCTCTATCAGCTGACGATCGAGCCCGGCACGCGGTTCGCGACCGAGGCGCTCGCGGGGCGCATCGTCATTCCCGACGGCGACAGCGCGGCGGACCTGTTCGAGGCGACGCGCGCCGACACCGAAGCCGCCGGGCTCCCAGCCTATGAAACCTCGAACCACGCGCGGCCGGGGTCGGAGAGTCGCCATAATCTGGCGTACTGGCGCTATCAGGATTATGCCGGGATCGGTCCCGGCGCGCATGGCCGCCGCGGTGGCCTGGCGACGGTGCGTCGCAAGAAGCCCGAAAACTGGCTCGCCGCGATCGAGCGCAACGGCCACGGGATGGAGGTCGAGGACCCGCTCACCCCCTCGACGCGCGCGACCGAGGCGTTGCTGATGGGGCTGCGCCTGGCCGAGGGAGTCGATCTCGACCGGATTACGCGGCTCAATGGCGGCGCGATGCCGGTCGATCTCGCCGCGGTGGCGCGGCTGGAAGCGCTCGGACTGATCGCCCACACGCCGGGCCGGCTGCGCGTGACCGATGCGGGTGCGCTCCTGCTGGACGCGATCCTGCCGGAGATCGTGACGGCGTAACGCCCCCACCCATGTCATTCCCGCGGAGGCGGGAAGCCAGACTGGCTAGCCGCGCGACTTGAATCGCAACCGATCATCCGTATGGATCCCCGCCTCCGCGGGGATGACGAACGGAGTCGGCGTCAGCCGCCGAAGCCGCTCGGCGCGGGCGAGACAACAGTGGTGGTCCCCCCGCGGATTTCCTTCACCTCCAGCGCACGCTCGGCGACATTGTCGCGGCCGAAGCGGAACGCGCCGTCGATGCCCGAAAAGCCGTCGCCATCGCGCAGCCGCGACACGGGGAACGCCGTCCCCGGCTTCCAGTCGCGCGCGATCCGCACCGTCAGCAGCACCGAATCATAGCCGAGACTCGACAGGCGATAGGGTCCGCTGCCGAAGCGTGCACGGTATTTGGCGGCATATTGCCGGTACAGCGTATCCGACACGCTAGCATACCAGGCGCCGTTCAATGCCGGCTTGGCGGCGACGCTCGATTCGGAATTCCACAGCTCGGTGCCGAGGATCCGGGTCGATGCGCCCGCCCCGCGCTTCACCAGCGCCGCCGCCCCCGCCGCGGTCGAACCGCTGTCGGCGATCAGCACGGCATCATAGGGTGCCTTCGCCGCGAGCCGCGTGACCGCCCCCGACACGCCACCGGCGGTCCGGCCATAGGTCTGGAGCGACACGACCTGGCCGCCCGCCCCCTCGACCGCGCGGAGGAATGCGGTCGAGGCACGCTCGCCATACAGCCCGTTCGGGACCAGCCCGGCAAAGTTCGACACGCCGCGCTCGCGCGCAAAATCGACGACGCGCGAAATCGACTGGGTCGGCACATAGCCCATCAGATAGGCGCCGTTGCCGGCCACCCCGAGATCGTTCGAGAAGCTCAGCACCGGCACGCCCGCCGCGCGCGCAATTGGTGCGACCGTCCGCACGTCCTCGGACAGCAGCGGCCCGAGGATCAGCTGCGCGCCTTCTGCGATCGCGCGCTGGGCCGCGGCCGCGGCACCCGTCGCGGTATCGTAATTGGTGATCCGCACGCGCTGGTTCTGCGTGTCGAGCAGCGCCATCATCGTCGCATTGGCGATCGACGTGCCGACCCCCGCATTGCTTCCCGACAGCGGCACGAGCAGCGCGACGCGGTTGCGCTCGGCATCGCGGGGGATGCCGGTTTCGACCCCGATCGTCGGCGTGTCGGTAGGACGGGTGGTCGGGCGCTGCTGCGACGGCTCGACGGGACCGCGCGGGACGATCGTCTGGCACGCGCCCAGCAGGCAGGCCATCGTGAGCGCGGCCGAGCGCCCAAACGCGCGCATCCGGTGCCGGGCCGATTGCCCTATCGTCGCTGCGTCTGCCATGACAATCCCCATGAACCCTGAAACTCCACTGAACCCCGGCCTTTACATCGTCGCGACGCCGATCGGCAATCTCGGTGATCTGTCGCCGCGTGCCGCCGACATCCTAGCGCGTGCCGACGTCGTCGCGGTCGAGGACAGCCGTGTCACCGCCGGTCTGCTCCGCCATGTCGGTACCAAGACGCCGATGGTCCCCTATCATGATCACAGCGCCGAGGGCGTCCGCCCCGCGCTGATCGCGCGGATGGCGACCGAGGCGGTGGCGCTGGTGTCCGACGCGGGCACGCCGCTGATTTCCGATCCCGGATTCAAGCTGGTGCGCGACGCGCGCGCGGCGGGGCATCTCGTGGTGACGATCCCCGGCCCCTGCGCCGCGGTCGCCGCGCTCACGCTGGCTGGCCTGCCGACCGATCGCTTCCTGTTCGTCGGCTTCCTGCCGTCCAAGGCGCATGCCCGGTCGGAGGCGATCGCCGAGATCGCCACGATCCGCGCGACGCTGGTGCTCTACGAATCCGGTCCGCGGCTCGGTGCCAGCCTTGCCGCGCTCGCCGAAGGACTCGGCGACCGTGAGGCGGCGGTCACGCGCGAGATCACCAAGCGGTTCGAGGAGGCGGTGACCGGTACGCTGACGACCCTCGCCACCCGCTACGCCGACGCCCCGCCGCGTGGCGAGATCGTCATCGTCATCGCGCCCCCCGGCGACGCCCCCCCGGCCAGCGCGGCGGATGCCGACGCGGCACTCGCCGACGCGCTGACCCGCCTCTCCACGGGCCAGGCCGCGAGCGAGGTCGCCAAGGCACTCGGGCTCGACCGCAAGACGCTCTACGCCCGCGCGCTCGAACTAAAGGCGAAGGGGTGACCCTCCCCGCCCCGCGCCCCTCGCGCAGGCGGACGGCGAGCACCGCCGATCGACAGGTCGCGGAAGCTGCGGGGCGGCGCGGGGAGAGGCTGGCCGGCTGGTGGCTGCGATTGAAGGGCTGGAGCATCCTCGCCCGCCGCGTGCGGACGCCGGCGGGCGAGGTCGACATCGTCGCGCGCAAGGGGACGCTGGTCGCGTTCGTCGAGGTGAAGACGCGCGCGACCGCCGCCGAACTCGACTTCGCGATCGACGAGCGGCGGCTCGCGCGGGTCGCCGCGGCGGCAGAGTTTTTGATGCCGCGCTATGCCGGGGCGGGCGACGATATCCGCGTCGACGTCATCCTGCTCGCGCCCGGCACGCGCCCCCGCCATATCGAGAATGCATGGATCGGCTGAGCGGGTCGGGTGACTTGCGGCCCGCGCGCTCCTACATGCGCTCGACCGCATAGAAGGAAGACGCATGAGCCTCACCGTCGCCGTCCAGATGGACCCGCTCGACAGCATCAATATCGCGGGCGATTCGACCTTCGCGCTGATGCTCTCCGCACAGGACCGCGGGCACCGCCTGTTCCATTATGCCGCGGAGAATCTCAACTACCGCGACGGCCGGGTCTGGGCGAAGGCGCACCCCGTCACCGTGCAGCGCGTGACCGGCGACCACTTCAGCGTCGGCGAGCCGGTGAACCTCGATCTCGGCGACGAGGCCGACGTCGTGCTCATGCGGCAGGACCCGCCCTTCGATCTCGGCTACATCACCGCGACGCATCTGCTCGAGCGGATCGCCGGCAAGACGCTGGTCGTGAACGACCCCGCACAGGTCCGCAACGCACCCGAAAAGGTGTTCGTGCTCGACTATCCGCAGTTCATGCCCCCGACGCTCGTCACGCGCAGCCTCGACGAGGCGCGCGCCTTCCTGGCCGAGCACGGCGCGATCGTGATCAAGCCGCTCCACGGCAATGGCGGCAAGGCGATCTTCAAGGTCGAATCGGACGGTGCCAACCTGTCCGCGCTGATCGAGGTGTTCAACATGACGTGGCGCGAGCCGCACATGGTCCAGGCGTTCCTTCCCGACGTGGCCAAGGGCGACAAGCGCATCGTGCTCGTCGACGGCGAAGTCGCCGGCGCGATCAACCGCCTGCCGGGTGAGGGCGAGATCCGCTCGAACCTCGCGGTCGGCGGCTCGGCGGAAAAGACCGAACTGACCCCGACCGAGCGCGAGATCTGCGCAGTCCTCGGGCCTGAACTCAAAAAGCGCGGGCTGCTGTTCGTCGGCATCGACGTGATCGGCGGCAAATGGCTGACCGAGATCAACGTGACCTCGCCCACCGGCATCGTCGCGATTGAACGGTTCGACGGCACTGACGTCTCCGCGATGATCTGGGACGCGATTGAGGCTAAGGTCGCGGCGCGGTAGGAAAACCACCATCCCGGTTCAGGCCGGGATGGTGCGACCATACTGTCGAGGGAACACATGCGGCCCCCCGGAAGTATCGGTTAGCCATGACCGAATTCATCATCAACCTGATCGCCTGGGGCGGCTATTTCGGCATCTTCCTGCTGATGGCGCTCGAGAATATCGTGCCCCCCGTGCCGTCCGAGGTGATCATGGGGCTCGGCGGCATTGCCGTCGCGCGCGGCCATATGGCGGTCGTGCCGCTGATCGTCGCGGGCACGGTCGGATCGGTCGCGGGCAATTACTTCTGGTATCATATCGGCCGGAACATCGGCTACGAGCGCTTCCGCCCGTTCGTCGAGCGGCATGGCCGCTGGCTGACGATCGAATGGTCCGACATCGAGAAGGTCCACCGATTCTTCGTGAAGCGCGGCGGCTGGGTGATCTTCGTCTTCCGCTTCATGCCGACCTTCCGGACGATCATCTCGCTGCCGGCTGGCATGACGTACATGCCGTTGTGGAAGTTCGTGATCTGGACCGCTGCGGGCAGCGCGATCTGGAACACCGTGCTCGCCTATGCGGGCATCCTGCTCGGCTCGCGGTTCCAGCAGCTCGACCGCTATGTCGGCCCGGTTTCGGTCGCAACGTTCGTCATCATCGCGCTGGCCTATGGCTGGCGCGTGCTGACATGGAAGCCGAAGGGCTGACCTAAGCGCTACGCCCGGGGATGCGCGTTGCGGTACACGTCCATCAGATGCGCGGCGTCGACCTGCGTGTAGATCTGTGTCGAGCTGAGGCTCGCATGGCCGAGCAGCTCCTGCAACGCGCGCAGGTCCGCCCCGCGTCCCAGCAGATGCGTCGCGAAACTGTGGCGCAGTGCGTGCGGCGTCGTCCGCTCGCCCAGCCCCAGCCGCCCGCGTGCCCCGCGGACTGCGCGGCGCACGATCGCGGGGGCGAGCGGGCCACCCTTCGCGCCCCGGAACAGCGGCTCCCCCGGCACCAGCGCCCAAGGGCACGACGCGACATAGGCCTCGATCGCAGTCCGGACCTGCGGCAACAGCGGCACGATCCGCGTCTTGGCGCGCTTGCCGGTTACCGACAGCGTCTCGCCGAGCGGCAGGATCGCGGGCGTCAGCAGCAGCGCCTCACCGATTCGCAGCCCCGCGCCGTACAGCAGCATCAGCACCGCCCAGTCGCGCGCGCCGATCCACGGCTCGGCAGCGTCGTCGGCGACCTCCCCGGCCAGCGCCACCGCTTCCGCCGGCGAGATGGGCCGCGGCACGCCGCGCTGGACCCGCGGCCCCTTCAGCCGCGGCGGTTCGGCATCCGCATTCGCCCAAGCGAGGAAACCGCGAACCGCGGACAGCTCGCGCGCCGCCGATGCATTCCCCAGCCCCTGCCCGCGCCGATAGGCCAGATAGGCGCGAAGATCTGCCGTGCTCGTCCGCCCCAGCGCCGCGCGGTCGACCGCCCCCGCCCAATGCTCGACAAGGAACGCCGTCAGCCGCTCGGCGACCGCGCGATAGGCGCGCACCGTGTGCACCGACCGCATCCGGTCCCGCGCCAGATGCGTCGCCCAGAGCATCGACGGGGGAAGCGTGTCGGGTGAGGTCATTCCGGCATGCTAGAGCGTTTGAACGACAAAGAAAATTAACTAACGCAGGCCTATTCGAAGACATGTCGCTCCCCGAGTCCGCCCTCCGCGAAATGCCCGGATCACCATCGCGTTTTGCCTCGGCCGACGAGGAACGCCGGGTGGCGACGCTCAACGCGCTCGCGCTTCTCGATACCGAACCGGAACGCGAATTCGACGCGCTCGTCGCGCTGGCAGCCGAAATGCTCGACTGCCCCAGCGCGATGATGACGCTGATCGATCGCGACCGGTTGTGGATCAAGGCCGCCAATGACGGCGAACGCGGCGAGATCGCGCGCGACGTGACCATGTGCAACGTCACCATTCAGGGCTCGGCGCCGCTGGTCGTGGAGGATTTGTCGGGTGATTCGCGATTCGCTGCCAACCCCCTGGTTGCCGCATCCGACGGGGTGCGATTCTATGCCGGTGCCCCGATCCACGCGATCGCCGACGACGGACGACGTCACCCGATCGGCGCGCTGTGCGTGCTCGACACCCATCCGCGCAGCCTGAACGCAGCAGGGCGGAAAGCGCTTGTGCATCTCGCCACGCTTGCCGAGGCTGCGATCGCCGCGCGGACCGCGGCAATGCAGGCGCTGGCGATCGCGGTGACCGCGGATCGCCAGTCGTCCGTTCTCGCTCGCCAGGATCGCATCTTCCGCCAGGCGGAACGGATGGCGGCGATCGGATCGTGGCGGGTGCTGTGGCCCGACGGTCCGCTCGAATGGTCCGACGGCGTCTTCCGGATCCACGAGCTGCCGCTTGGCGCGCAACCCGACCCGTCGAAGGCGATCGATCACTATCCCCCCCATGCCCGCGAACAGATCGCGCAGGCGCTCACCGACGTCATCCGGACCGGTGTGCCGATCGATCTCGAACTCGATTTCACCACTGCACTGGGCAATCCACGACGCGTGCGCGTGCAGGGCGAGCTCGAACATGCGGCCCAGCGGAACGTGGACGGTCCCGTCGCGATCGTCGGCATCTTCCAGGACGTGACCGAGCGTCACGCGCTCGAACTCACGCTGCGACGCACGGCCGAAACCGATGCGCTTACCGGTCTCGCCAACCGGGCCGCCTTCGACCGGGCGCTCGACGCGGCCATCACGCGCGCGCGTACAGCGGCAACGCCGTTGCTGCTCGCGCTGGTCGATCTCGACGGGTTCAAGGCGATCAACGACACGCTCGGCCACAACGCGGGCGACGACGTGCTGCGCGGCGTCGGCCAGATCCTGCAGGCGCCATGGCTTCGCGGCAGCCTAGCCGCGCGGCTTGGCGGTGACGAATTCGCGGTGATCGTCGACGACCCCGCGCTGGTCGGTGCACCCGAGGAGATCGTCAGCCGCCTGCAGGAGGCGTTGCAGGTGCCGGTCTCGGTCGACGGCCTGGCGATGATCAGCGCGGGCACGGTCGGCATCGCCGCGCTCGAAGCCGATTGCCAGACGGTCCGCGATTTCGTCCACCGCGTCGACATCGTCCTCTACCGCGCCAAGCGCGAACGGATCGGCGAACGGCGCCGCGCCGCCTGATCGGGTTCAGCCCGATGGGCGCCGCGACAACGACCACACGCCGCTAAAAGGTTTCCGTCGAGTCGATCTGCCCCCATATGCATCGGCCATGTCGTCGCGCGCCCGTGTCCTGATCCTCAACGCCGCCCTCGGGCCGCTCGACTATCGCGTGCCCGCGGGCATGGACGTCGCGCCCGGCTCGATCGTCGTCGCGCCGCTCGGCCCGCGCCAGCTGCTCGGCGTGGTGTGGGAGGCGGAGCGGATGCCGTCCGATGCGGAGGTCGGCGACAACCGCCTGCGCAATCTCCTCGCGGTCTCGGACGTGCCGCCGCTCGGTGCGCCGCTTCGCCGGCTGATCGAATGGACCGCCGATTATTATCTGGCGCCCCCCGCCTCGGTGCTGCGGATGTCGCTCGCCTCGACTTCCGCGCTCGAGGGCGCGCGCACCGCGACCGAATATCGCGCGACCGGCACGATCCCCCCGCGCCTGACGCCGCAACGCGAACAGGCGCTCGAACGGATCGGCGATCGCCAGGGCCTGATCCGCGAACTGGCGCAGCTCGCCGAGGTGAGCGACGCGGTCATTCGCGGTCTCGTCAAGGTCGGTGGGATCGAGGCGGTCGAGGTGGATATCGACAGCCCCTACCCTGTCCCCGACCCGCTGCATCACGTCCCCACCCTGTCGCCCGATCAGCGCGCGGCGGCGGACTCGCTCGTCAAAGGCGTCGCCGACCACATCTTCACGCCGACCTTGCTCGACGGCGTGACCGGTTCAGGCAAGACCGAGGTCTATTTCGAGGCGGTCGCGCAGGCGATCCGTGACGGCCGCCAGACGCTGGTCCTGCTCCCCGAGATCGCGTTGACCGAGCCGTTCCTCAAGCGCTTCCACGACCGCTTCGGCTGCGAGCCGATCGCGTGGCATTCGGGGCTGCGCTCCACCCAGCGCCGCCGCGCCTGGCGTGCGATCGCGAGCGGCGAGGCGCTGGTGACGGTCGGCGCACGATCCGCGCTGTTCCTGCCCTATCGCGATCTCGGCCTGATCGTCGTCGACGAGGCGCACGAGACCAGCTTCAAGCAGGAAGAAGGCGTGCATTATCATGCGCGCGACGTCGCGGTGATGCGCGGCAAGTTCGAGGGGTGCCCGGTCATCCTCGCGTCCGCCACGCCCGCGATCGAGACCCGCCAGCAGGTCGCGACCGGCCGCTATGCCGAACTGAAGTTGCCCGGCCGGTTCGGCGTGGCGGAAATGCCGACGATCGAACCGATCGACCTTATCAAGGAGCCGCCCGAGCGCGGCCGCTGGCTCGCCCCGCGGCTGGTCCAGGCGATGCAGGCGACGCTGGAGAAGCGCGAACAGGCGCTGCTGTTCCTCAACCGCCGGGGCTATGCACCGCTGACGCTGTGCCGCACCTGCGGGCACCGGTTCCAGTGTCCGAACTGCACTGCGTGGATGGTCGAGCACCGGCTGACGCGGCGGCTCGCCTGTCATCATTGCGGCCATGCCGAGCCGACGCCGCGCGTCTGTCCCGAATGCCAGGGCGAGGATACGCTCGTCGCCTGCGGTCCCGGTGTCGAGCGGATCGCGGACGAGGTCGCCGCGCTGTTTCCCGAGGCGAAGACCGCGGTCGTCACGTCGGACACGATCTGGTCGCCTGCCAAGGCAGCGGAATTCGTCGACCGGATGGAGGCGGGCGATATCGACATCGTCGTCGGCACGCAGCTGGTGACCAAGGGCTATCACTTCCCCAATCTGACGCTGGTCGGCGTCGTCGATGCGGATCTCGGGCTCGACGGCGGCGACCTGCGCGCGGCTGAGCGCACCTTCCAGCAGATCCGCCAGGTGTCGGGGCGTGCCGGGCGCGGCGAGAAGCCCGGCCATGTCTTCATCCAGACGCACAGCCCCGCCGCGCAGGTGATGCAGGCGCTGATCACCGGCGACGCCGACGCCTTTTATGCGGCCGAGACCGAGGCGCGCAAGGATGCGGGCGCGCCGCCCTTTGGCCGTTATGCCGCGATCGTCGTCTCGTCCGAGGATCAGCGCTGCGCACACGACACCGCCAATCTCGTCGGGCGAAGCGCGCCGCAGGTCGAGGGGATGCATGTCTATGGCCCCGCGCCCGCACCGCTCGCGATGCTGCGCGGCCGGCACCGCTACCGCCTGCTCGTCC
The DNA here is from genome assembly GCF_023935825.1 of Sphingomonas aerolata. Classification (NCBI taxonomy): domain Bacteria; kingdom Pseudomonadati; phylum Pseudomonadota; class Alphaproteobacteria; order Sphingomonadales; family Sphingomonadaceae; genus Sphingomonas; species Sphingomonas aerolata. The sequence goes on from NZ_CP098762.1 coordinate 3,279,470, forward strand.
ATGCGAAGCGCGCGCTCGACGTACAGGACGTCATCCGTGCATGGCTCGGCACGCTCGACTGGCCGGCCAAGGTACGCGTTACCGTCGACGTCGATCCCTATAATTTTCTCTGATACGACAGCAACCGACGCTTAACCGCTTGCACGCTATCCAGGGTGGATGTCGGCGCAGCGTGTTACCCCGATCCAATGGCTGCGCGCGCTGGCGGCGACGATGGTCGTTGCCGCGCATGCAGCGAACCTGGTCGATGCGGGTCCGGTCCGGATCACCGGCGCGTTCATCCCGTCGGTGCCCAATCTCGCCGTGGTTGGCATTAGCGGCGTCGATCTCTTCTTCGTCATCAGCGGCTTCGTCATGGCGCAGTCGCTCGCGACCGCACCACGCGATCCCTGGGGCTTTCTCGTCCAGCGCTGGCGCCGCATCGTCCCGCTCTTCGCGCTCGCCAGCATCGCCTATATCCTCGTCGCGACCGAGCCGCAGCCGGTCGAGGCGATGCTGATGTCGATCACCGTCCTCCCGCTGCTCGATGGCGCCGACTATCATCAGCCTTCGCTCTATGTCGGCTGGACGCTGGGCTTCGAATTTGCCTTCTACGCGCTCGTCGCACTCGCGATGACCGCCCGCCACCACAGGACCCGGTGGCTGCTGGTCTCGACGCTGGCCGTTGCGCTGCTCGGCTGCATCGTCCAGCCCGGCTGGGCGCCAGCGCGGCTCCTCTTCAATCCGATGCAGCTGGAATTCGCGTTTGGCCTGCTCGTCTGGATCGCCTGGCGACGGGGCATTGCCGCACCCGTCGCGGCCATCGCCATGGTCTCGGGGATCGCGCTACTCGCCATCGGTATCGCCGTCGGGCTTGGCCCCACGGTCTCGGGCGATGTCCAGGCGGCGGTCGCCGGCACCTCCGGTCTCGCACGCAGCTGGACCTGGGGGCTGCCCTGGGCGCTCGTCCTGCTCGGGGTGATCGACACGCAGGGTGGCGGCCGGTTCGACCGGGCCGTCGCGCGGATCGGCGACGCCTCCTATTCGACCTATCTCGTCCACCCTTGCCTGATCGCGCTGCTGTGGCGCATCGGCGGGATGTTGCCGGAATGCCCGGCGCTGGTCTTCGTCGCGCTAGTCGTGACACCGTCGACGGTCGCGGGGCTCATCGTCCACCGCTGGATCGAACGGCCGCTGCTGCAGGTCCTAGCCCGGCAGCGCAAGGCGGCAGCGCCCGTCGCTACCGACGCGGCGCTCGCCTGAGGCGGTTTACTCGCCCGCCTGCTCGGCGAGAATCGTCAGGCCCTTGGCGTTGACCTCGGCGAAACCACCGCGGATCGCGATCGTCTCGGACGTGCCGTTCTGCGTCCGGTACACCTGCACGCTTCCGTCACGGACGGTCGACATGAACGGCGCATGGCCTTCCAGCACGCCGAAGTCGCCTTCGGTGCCGGGGACGACGACCATATAGACCTCCTCCGACCGGACGAGCTTTTCTGGCGTGACGAGTTCGAAATGCAGCATCTTGTTTGCCTTCTCCCTCTCCCCGTCGGGGAGAGGGTCGGGGTGAGGGGCAGTACCGGGCGAGAGCGCTCGTGGCGGCCCCTCACCCCAACCCTCTCCCCCGAGGGGAGAGGGAGCAGCAGAAGCTTACGCCTCCGCAGCCATCTTCTCGGCCTTGGCGACCGCTTCGTCGATGCCGCCGACCATGTAGAAGGCGCTCTCGGGCAGGTGATCATACTCACCCTCGACCACCGCCTTGAACGAACGGACGGTATCCTCGAGCTGGACGAACTTGCCGCTGATGCCGGTGAAGACCTCGGCGACGTGGAACGGCTGGCTCAGGAACTTCTGGATCTTGCGCGCACGCTGCACGGTGAGCTTATCTTCTTCAGACAGCTCGTCCATGCCGAGAATCGCGATGATGTCCTGCAGCGACTTGTACTTCTGCAGCGTCGACTGGACCGCACGGGCGGTGTCGTAATGCTCCTGGCCGACGACGCGTGGCTCGAGCAGACGCGAGGTCGAGTCGAGAGGATCGACTGCCGGATAAATGCCTAGCTCCGAGATCGCACGGTTGAGGTTGGTCGTCGCATCGAGATGCGCGAACGACGTTGCCGGTGCCGGATCGGTAAGATCGTCCGCGGGAACGTACACGGCCTGCACCGAGGTGATCGACCCCTTGTTGGTCGAGGTGATCCGCTCCTGCAGCGCGCCCATGTCGGTCGACAGCGTCGGCTGATAGCCCACGGCCGACGGAATGCGGCCGAGCAGTGCCGAAACCTCTGCGCCCGCCTGCGTGAAGCGGAAGATGTTGTCGACGAAGAACAGCACGTCCTGGCCTTCGACGTCGCGGAAATATTCGGCGATCGTCAGACCCGAGAGAGCGACGCGTGCGCGTGCGCCCGGCGGCTCGTTCATCTGGCCGAATACGAGCGCGACCTTCGAGCCTTCCGACTGCGGATTGCCGTCGGCATCCTTGGCAATGACGCCTGCGTCGAGGAACTCGTGGTACAGATCGTTACCCTCGCGGGTACGCTCGCCGACGCCCGCAAACACCGAGGTGCCGCCGTGGCCCTTGGCGATGTTGTTGATCAGTTCCTGGATCAGCACGGTCTTGCCGACGCCGGCGCCGCCGAACAGGCCGATCTTGCCGCCCTTTGCATAGGGTGCGAGCAGATCGATGACCTTGATGCCCGTGACCAGGATCGCACTCTCGGTCGACTGGTCGACGAACAGCGGTGCCGATGCGTGGATCGGGGCAGTCTGCTCTGCGCCGACGGGGCCACGCTCGTCGATCGGCTCGCCGATAACGTTGAGGATGCGGCCGAGCGTCTTCGGGCCGACGGGCACGCGGATCTGCGAGCCGGTGTCGGTGACGGTCTGGCCGCGGGTCAGACCCTCGGTCGCGTCCATCGCGATCGTGCGGACGGTGTTCTCGCCGAGATGCTGCGCGACTTCGAGGACGAGCCGGTTGCCGTTATTGTCGGTTTCGAGCGCCGACAGAATCGCGGGCAGGTTGTCGGGGAAATGCACGTCGACGACCGCGCCGATCACCTGCGAGATGCGACCCGTGTTGTTCGTTGCCGCCACTGGGGCGATGGTCTCTGGGGCGGTTGCCATTATCTGCTTCCTTGGGCTTACTTGAGCGCTTCGGCGCCCGAGATGATTTCGACCAGCTCGGTCGTGATCGCGGCTTGGCGTGTACGGTTATACTGGATCGAGAGGCGCGTGATCATGTCGCCCGCGTTGCGCGTGGCGTTGTCCATCGCGTTCATGCGGCTGCCCTGCTCCGACGCTGCGTTTTCAAGCAGCGCGCGGAAGATCTGGATCGCGACGTTGCGCGGCAGCAGATCGGCGAGGATCGCTTCCTCGTCGGGCTCATACTCGACCACGGCTTCCGCCGGTGCGTTGGGTTTTGCCTCTGCGCCGGGGATGGTCGAAAGCGGCACGGGAACGATCTGGATGCCGGTCGGCACCTGCACCAGCGCCGAGACGAACTTGGCGTAGAACAGATGCGCGACGTCGAACTGACCCTCGCCGAAGCGCTTGATCAGGTCTTCGGAGATCGCCTGCGCGTCGCTGAACGCGAGCTTCTTGATCCCGCCCATCTCGTGATCGGCGAGAATGTCGTTCGGGAAGAAACGCTTGATCACGCGCCCCTTCTTGCCGGCGACATAGAACTTCACGGTCTTGCCAGCTGCGATCAGCTCTTCGGCCTTGCGGCGTGCCGCACGGACGATGTTGGTGTTGAACGCACCCGCCAGACCACGCTCCGACGTCGCGATGACGATCAGATGGACCTGGTCCTTGCCGGTCCCGGCCAGCAGCGGCGATGCGCCCGGCGCGATGCCGACGCGCCCGGCAAGGCTCGCCATCACCGCTTCGAGCCGCTCGGCATAGGGCCGGCCGGCAACCGCCGCGTCCTGCGCACGGCGCAGTTTCGCAGCGGCGACCATCTTCATCGCCTTGGTGATCTTCTGCGTCGACTTCACCGAGCCGATACGGATCTTGAGTGCCTTGAGGCTCGCCATCTACGTCCCTTTGTTCCCCCGCGACGGCGGAGGCCCAGTCTGCCCCCGCATCAGCGGGGGCATGTTCTACTTATGCAAACGTCTTGGCGAATGCCTCGAGCGCTGCCTTCAGCTTGTCCTTCGCCTCGTTACCCAGATCGCGGGTATCGCGGATCAGCTTGAGCACATCGGCATGGTTCGCGCGCATGTCGGCCAGCAGTGCCTGCTCGTAACGGGTCACGTCGGCGACGGGCACCTTGTCGAGGAAACCGCTGGTGCCGGCGAAGATCGACACGGTCTGCTCCTCGAACGGCAGCGGCGAGAACTGCGCCTGCTTGAGCAGCTCGGTCAGACGCGCACCCCGGTTCAGCAGCTTCTGCGTCGACGCATCGAGATCCGACCCGAACTGCGCGAACGCCGCCATCTCGCGATACTGCGCCAGCTCGAGCTTGATCGAGCCCGACACCTTCTTCATCGCCTTGGTCTGCGCGGCCGAGCCGACGCGGCTGACCGAGAGACCGACGTTGATCGCCGGGCGCACGCCCGAGAAGAACAGGTCGGTTTCGAGGAAGATCTGGCCGTCGGTGATCGAGATCACGTTGGTCGGGATGTACGCCGAAACGTCGCCCGCCTGCGTCTCGATGATCGGCAGCGCGGTCAGCGAGCCGCCGCCATTCGCGTCCGACATCTTGGCCGCACGCTCGAGCAGACGGCTGTGGAGATAGAACACGTCGCCCGGATAGGCTTCACGGCCCGGCGGACGACGCAGCAGCAGCGACATCTGGCGGTAGGCGACGGCCTGCTTCGACAGATCGTCGTAGCAGATGAGTGCGTGCATGCCGCGATCGCGGAAATACTCGCCCATCGCGACGCCGGTATAGGGCGCGAGATACTGGAGCGGTGCGGGGTCCGACGCGGTGGCTGCGACGACGATGGAATATTCCATCGCGCCATTCTCTTCGAGCGTCTTGACGAGCTGCGCGACGGTCGAGCGCTTCTGGCCGATCGCGACATAGACGCAATACAGCTTCTTCGACTCGTCGTCGCCCGCGTTCGCGGTCTTCTGGTTGATGAACGCGTCGATCGCGACGGCCGACTTGCCGGTCTGGCGATCGCCGATGATCAGCTCGCGCTGGCCACGGCCGACGGGAACGAGTGCGTCGATCGCCTTGAGACCGGTCTGGACCGGCTCGCTAACCGACTGGCGCGGAATGATGCCCGGTGCCTTGACCTCGACGCGGCTGCGCTCGGTCGTGTGGATCGGGCCCTTGCCGTCGATCGGGTTGCCGAGGCCATCGACCACGCGGCCGAGCAGCTCCTTGCCGATCGGCACGTCGACGATCGTGCCGGTGCGCTTGACGATGTCGCCTTCCTTGATCTCCGAGTCAGACCCGAAGATCACGACGCCGACATTGTCGGCCTCGAGGTTAAGCGCCATGCCCTGCACGCCGTTCGAGAATTCGACCATCTCGCCGGCCTGGACGTTGTCGAGGCCGAAGATGCGCGCGATGCCGTCGCCGACGCTCAGCACCTGGCCGGTCTCGCTGACCTGGGCCTCGGTGCCGAAATTGGCGATCTGATCCTTGATGATCTTCGAGATTTCTGCGGCGCGGATATCCATGGTCAGCCTTTCATCGCCTGCGCGAGCGTGTTCAAACGGGTGCGGATCGACGAATCGATCATCTGGCTGCCGACGCGGACAACAAGTCCGCCCAGCAGCGATGGGTCGACGTTGAGGTCGACGGAAACTTCACGGCCGACCCGCTGGCGGAGCTGATGCTTCAGCTCGATCACCTGCTCTTCGGACAGCGGATGCGCGGAGGTCACTTCGGCTGCGATCTCGCCGCGATGCTGCGCAGCAAGCGTGCGATACGCCTTGATGATCTTGGCCAGCACGCCGAGCCGGTGGTTCTCGGCCAGCACGCCCAGGAAATTCTTCGTGGTCGCATCGACGCCGAGTTCGTCGGCGACGGCGGAGATCGCCTTCACCGCCGCGCCGCGCGATACCATCGGGCTCGTCGTGAGGTCGCGGAGCGTGTCGGACTGCGCCAGCGCGTCGCGCACGGTCGACAGACTCTGCTCGACCGCGTCGATCGTCTTGGCGTCACGCGCCAGTTCGAACAGGGCGAGCGCATAACGCCCACCTAAGCTCGCCTGGATAGCGCCGCCGCCGTTACCGGGAAGTGTCTCCACGGACCTGTCAATCCTCGTCTGAAACCGAATGTCGCCGTCCCACAAGGGAAGAGGGCGCGAAAGCACCTCTACCGGGACGCGGCGCGGGTAGCATCGGGTTCCACCATTGGCAAGCCGGGCGGGCGGCCGAGACGACTGGTTTGTGACTGTTTTGTCATCGGCAGATGGTTGGAAGGCCCCACCTCGCCCTCTTCATCATACCCGCGCAGGCGGGGATCCATATCCTCCGGACCCAGCGTATTCATCGCAGGGCCTGCCACTATGGGCTCCCGCCTCCGCGGGAATGACGATAATGGCCCGAACAGGATCACACGACAAGGAATCGGAATGACCGGCACGATGGAAACGATGACCATGTCCGACGGCGCGACGATCGCGGTCTATCATGCGCAGCCGACGGGAGACCGTCGCGGCGGTCTCGTCCTCGTGCAAGAGATCTTCGGCGTCACCGACCATATCCGCGATCTGTGCGACGACTATGCGGCCGATGGCTATGAAGTGCTGGCACCCGCCCTGTTCGACCGCGAGCATCCGGGCTTCGAGGCGGACTATTCGGGTGACGGCCTCGCCCGCGGGATCGAGCTTGCGCGGCAGCTCCATCCGTTCGAACTGTCGCTGACCGACGTTCAGACCTGCATCGACTCGCTCGCCCCCGCCGGGCCCGTGTTCGTCGTCGGCTATTGCTATGGGGGGTCGGTCGCGTGGTTCGCCGCTACCCGCCTCACCGGCGTGGCCGCCGCGAGCGGCTATTATGGCAGCATGATCCCGGCGGCGGCCGACGAAGAGCCCAAGGTCCCCGTCATCCTCCATTTCGGCCGCCGCGATCACGGCATTCCGATGGAGGGCGTCGAGCAGGTGATCGCCAAGGACTGGCCGAACGCGACGGTCCATGTCTACGAGGCGGGCCACGGCTTCAACTCGGATCGCCGCAAGGATTATCACGAGCCGAGCGCCGATCTTGCGAAGGCACGCACGCTTGCGCTGTTCCACGCGAACGGCGGCTGAGAAGCGCGGGCGTCTGCTCCCCGGTTTGACCGCAAGCCGCGGGATGCAGCGCCCTGACCGACGCGCTACACCCTGTCCATGACACACACCGCCCCAGATCCGGACACCGCCTGGACCGCCTTTGCCAACCGGGACCGGGCGTGGGACGGTCGGTTCATCGTCGCGGTGAAGACCACCGGTATCTATTGCAAGCCGAGCTGTCCGGCTCGCCATCCCAGACGCGAGAATGTCGTCTTCCATGATGACCCGGCCAGCGCCCGAGCGGCCGGGTTCCGGGCCTGCCTTCGCTGTACCCCGGACACGGTGGGGCGCGACCGGATCGCGGTCGCCGCCGCCGTCGCGTTGCTCGAAGCCACGGACGACCGCCTTTCGCTCGACCGACTCGCGGCGCAGGCGGGCTATGCGCCGCATCATTTCCACCGACTGTTCAAGCGCGCGACCGGGGTCACGCCAGCCGCCTACGCCCGCGGCCTGCGCAGCGCACGCGCCGCCGACGCGCTGACCCGGGAGGCCCACGTCGCAGCCGCGATCTACGATGCGGGCTATGCCGCTCCGAGTCGCTTCTATGCCGGCGCCGCGTCGCGCATGGGGATGCCGCCAAGTGTCTGGGCGCGCGGCGGCGACGGGGTCCGGATCCGCTGGACGGTCGTCGCGACCAGCCTCGGGCCGCTGCTGATCGCCGCGACCGATACGGGGCTGTGCCGCGTGGCGTTCGACGAGGACGCGGCCGCCCTCGTCGAACGCTTTCCCCGCGCGATCGTCACGCCCGGCGATACGGCACTCGCCGATCTCGCGGCGCGCGTCGTCGCCAGCGTCGAATCACCCGAGCGCCAGCACGACCTCCCGCTCGACGTCCGCGGTACCGCGTTCCAGGAGGCGGTCTGGCAGGCACTCGCCCGCATCCCCGCGGGTGAGACGCGCACCTATACGCAACTCGCCGCTGCCGCCGGCACCCCGGCCGCGGTCCGTGCGGTGGGCAGTGCGTGCGGTGCCAATCCGATCGCCATCCTCATCCCCTGCCACCGCGCGCTTCGCACCGACGGGACACTCGGCGGCTACGCCTATGGCCTCGACCGCAAACGCGCGCTGCTGGCGAAAGAGGCGCCGCGCGAACCCGCCCTGTCGCCAGCACATTCGGGCGATCCCCGACCGTCGACATCGTGACGACGGTCGTGGCCCGCGCCCTCGCCGCTAATTCGCCGGTGTCGGCCCAGACGGCGTCGCCGCCACCGTCTCCCCCCGTGCCTTCGCAAGCGCGAGCATCGCCGCGGGCCCCGTCACGCCGGTATCGAGGATCGTGATCAGCCGCGCCGCCGGGTTGTCTGCCGACTGGTGCGGGTCATAGGCGAGCGGGCGCAGTGCGCGTCGGGCAGCATCGGTCTGACCATCCAGGATCGCCTGCGCCGCGACCTTGAAGCGCAGCGCCGGGTCCTGCGGCACCAGCTCGAGCGCGCGACCGATCCCCAGGATCGCAGCCGCGCTGGGAGCCTCGCCCGCCGCGGCGAAGCTGTCATAATAGAGCGACAGCGCCTCGGCATCGTCGGGCGCCTGGCGATTGGCCGTGACGATCCAGCGCCGCGCCGCACCCCATGCTGAAGCGTCGCGCGGTGTCGCCGCATCGGCGCGCCGCATCATCACCTGCGCCTTGTACAGCATCGCCTGGCGCGACGTCGGATCGGCGGCGAGCGCACGATCGGCAGCAGCCAGTGCCGCATCGTCCTGCCCCGCATCATACGCCATCTCGGCAAGCCAGCCCTGCGCGAGCGCATCGTCGGGATAGGCCGCCGCGATCCGGGCGGCGCGCGCGAAGATCGGTGCAGCGGTGGCACGGTTGACGCCGCGCTCTGACTGCATCCGCAGCTCGACCATTGCAGCGGCGCCCGGCGACAACGGCGTCACGGCCACCGGCGCGACGGGCAGCTTATCATACGCGATCCGCAGCCCCGGGATGCGCGACTGGCGCAGATACGCATCGAGCGCCTTGTCGAGCGCGCGCAAGTCGCCGAACGCCGCAGTGGCCGCAGCAACGCTCGGCGTTCCCGCGTTCAGCGCGGTCAGATACTGCTGGAACTGCCGGCCGCGCGCCGCATCGAACATGAGATAGTGCGTCAGCAACCAGCCGCGCCCGTACATCACCCCGCGCTGCTCGTCGGTCAGCTTCTGCCCGGTCGCGAACAAGGTCGCCGCAGGCACCGGCTTCGCCGCGAGCAGGCTGTACGCCCGGTGCTGCGCCGCGCCGCCGAGCTGGACATACTCCTTCTCGAATGCGGCGGTCGAGACGAACTCTGCATAGCCCTCGGAAAACCACGCCGGATAGGCGGCGGCGTAATTGCCCAGCAGGAAGTGATGCGCATATTCGTGGAACAGGACGATCTGCGGAATCCCGCCGCCGCGCGTCGAACGGCTGCCGTCCCCGCCCTCGTCGATCCGCGGGGTGAAGGCGACCGACCCGCTCGCGCGCGGAAGGTAGAATCCGGCGATGCCGCGATCGCCGGACAATCGGCGGATCGCCGCGACGTCGTTCGCGACATAGACGGTGACGCGGTTCGCGCCCTTCGCGCCGGTGCCCTCCGGCGTACGATGGAGATGCCGGATCGCCCCGTCGAACTGCTCGAGCCGCGTCGCCATCGTCGTGAGCGCGGCGGGCGGCATGTCGGCATAGATCTCAAAATGATCGGAGGTCGCGCGCGCCCATTTCGCCGCTGCCGGCGTCCAGGCGCCGACCAGTCCCGCCATGATCGTGACGCTCCACGCCACCCCATGCCTAACTCTGTGCATTACCCGCATCGCCATCCCCCTCAACACCGCCATCCTGCCATGCGGATCGACGCGTGCCGAGGGAGTAAACGAGATTCAATCAGTCTGCCGACGTGCAGGAATAGACGAGCTTCTCATTGGGCAGCGGCGGCAGCGTGGCCCGGACCGCGGACTGCTGGCCGACCAGCCGCGTGATCGCCGCCGGATCGGTCGTGCACTGCCCCGGCGTCTCACCACGCGCCGCCCGCGCCGCGGTCATCCCCGCCGCCGACATCAGATAGCGCGTATTGGCATAGGTCCGCGTCGCCGGGTCGAACGACAGCAGCGACACCGTCTGTTCGGCCTCGGGCACCAGCACGCGCTCCCACCGGCCATTGCCCGCGACATATTGGGTCTTGCCGTTGACGCAGCCGCCCGCACCCCAGCGGAGCGGCACGTCTTCGCTCGACGAGATCGTGATCCGGCTCCGCTCGGGGATCAGCCGGCACATGAGCCGGCCGAGCGCCTTGTCCTCGACCACCGGCCCCGATCGCGCGACCGACGCCGTGGGAAGGTCGACCGCGCCCGACGGCCTGGCCACGAACACGACGACCGCCGCGACCACCGCGACGCCACCGCCCGCGACCGTCCAGATCGCCGCGCGCCGCCGGCCGCGCGATTCGAGCAGCCCCGCCGCACCGATCCCGAGCGCGCCTGCGACCAGCAGCAGCCCCGCGATCGCCATGACGTTCTCGCGCCGGCGCTCCGCCTCGATACGCGCCTGTTCCAGCGCGCGTTCACGCGACAGCGCCGCCTGCGTCGCCACATCACGCCGCGCCGCCGCCGCATCGGCCGCAGCGCGCACGTCTGCGTCGCTGTCCTGCCGCAACCGCTCCTCGATCGAGGTGCACGGCGTTCCGACCGCGGTATAGGGCTGCTTCGCCTCGCGCAGGAACGCGGCGAGTTCGGTATCCGCAATCGCGAAACCGAACGTCGAATCGCCCTCCTCGCCGCGGGTGATCGCGGAATTGACGCCGATCACCCGCCCGCACCGGTCGAGCAGCGGGCCACCCGAATTCCCGCGTGCGATATTGGCGGTGTGCAACAGCACCTCAACATCGCTCAGACTGCGCCGGCCCGAGAACACGCCCTCCGACCGCACCGGGCTGGTCGGGCGGATATAGTCCGCGGCCGAGCGCGCGGTGGCAAGGTCGACGTTGCCGGGAAAGCCCAGCGACACCACCGCCCCGCCCTCATCGATCGGTCCCGTATACAGCGCGGTCTGCGGAAGGCGCGCGCCGGTGAACTCGATCAGCGCCAGATCGCGCTGCACGTCATAGGCGATCACCTTGCCCTGATAGGATTTGTCGCCCTCGGTCGGCACGACGCCGACGACGACATTGTCGGGATAGCGTTCCGCCAGCTCGACGACATGCGCGTTGGTGACGATCCGGTTGGGCGCGACCGCGAAGCCGCTGCCATGACCGAAGCCGACGACCTGATCGTCGACCACTGCGATCGTGACGACTCGCACGACCCCGCGCCCGGTCGCGCTGATGTCATCGGCGCTGGCCGGGGTGGCGATGCCGACCAGCACGGCCAGCGGGAGAACGAACAGGGTGAGCAGGCGGATCAGCATTCGCCTCCCTTATCCGCCCGCGCGCCGCGGCAGAACCCGTTTCAGGACCGCGCCGGGTCGCCGATCGATTGGTTAGCGAATTGGCAAGGCTTCGCCGGTAACCCCGGCATTAACGATCGAGGGACTGGTGCATGAGCGCGTTCGGACGACGCAGTGGGATGAGTGGCGGGACGGCAGCGCGGCCCGCGTTCGGGGTCGCGCGACCGATGCAGGGCGGTGGCCCCGCCCCGCGACCCGATCCCGAGGGCGGCGCGCAATTCCCCGCGCTTGACACCCTACTGCCGATGCCCGGCGAGACCGAGGGCGGCGTGCCGATCGGTCAGGTCGACGCGATGCAGCGACTTGCGGATCGCCAGGCCGCGTCGGGCGATGCGGGCGCGAGCAAGGTCGAGGGCTTCGAACAGTCGATCCACAAGATCAAGGAACAGGTGCTCCCCCGCCTGCTCGAACGCGTCGATCCCGAGGCTGCGGCAACGCTCGGCAAGGACGAGCTGGCGGAGGAATTCCGCCCGATCATCGGCGAGGTGCTCGCCGAGCTGAAGCTGACGCTCAACCGCCGCGAACAGTTCGCGCTGGAAAAGGTGCTGGTCGACGAGCTGCTCGGGCTCGGGCCCTTGGAGGAACTGCTCGCGGATCCGAACATCACCGACATCATGGTGAACGGCCCTGAACAGACCTATGTCGAGCGCAAGGGCAAGCTCGAACTCGCCCCCATCCAGTTCCGCGACGAGGAGCATCTTTTCCAGATCGCGCAGCGGATCGTGAACTCGGTCGGCCGCCGCGTCGACCAGACCACGCCGCTCGCCGACGCCCGCCTCAAGGACGGCAGCCGCGTCAACGTGATCGTGCCGCCGCTCTCCTTGCGCGGCACCGCGATCTCGATTCGTAAGTTTTCGGCCAAGCCGATCACGCTCGACATGATGGCCGGGTTCGGCAGCATGAGCCCCAAGATGGCGACCGCGCTCAAGATCGCCGGCGCGTCGCGCTTCAACGTCGTCATCTCGGGCGGTACCGGCTCGGGCAAGACAACGATGCTCAACGCGCTGTCGAAGATGATCGACCCGGGCGAGCGCGTGCTGACGATCGAGGACGCGGCCGAGCTTCGCCTGCAGCAGCCGCACTGGCTGCCGCTCGAGACGCGCCCCGCCAATCTGGAGGGCCAGGGTGAGATCAGCATCCGCGATCTCGTCAAGAACGCGCTGCGTATGCGCCCCGACCGGATCATCCTGGGCGAAATTCGTGGGTCCGAGTGTTTCGACATGCTCGCGGCCATGAACACCGGTCACGACGGCTCGATGTGCACGCTCCACGCCAACTCCCCGCGCGAGGCGCTCGCGCGTATGGAGAACATGGTGATGATGTCGGACATCAAGGTGCCGAAGGAGGCGATCTCGCGTCAGATCGCCGATTCGGTCGAGCTGATCATCCAGGTGAAGCGCCTGCGCGACGGCTCGCGCCGCGTGACCAACATCACCGAGGTGATCGGCATGGAAGGCCCCGTGATCGTCACGCAGGAGCTGTTCAAGTTCGAATATCTCGACGAGAGCGCGGACGGCAAGATCCTCGGCGAATACCGCTCGATGGGCCTGCGCCCCTACACGCTCGACAAGGCCAAGCAGTTCGGCTTCGACCAGGCCTATCTGGAGGCCTGCCTCTGACCCCTGCCGGCTGCATCAAGGGCAGGTCGTCGAAACGGTGCTAAAACTTCCCATTCTGCTCACGCCTATTTGCGGACATTCGGATCAAATCTATCATCTCTGGTATGGTACGAACCAAAAGATGCGTTGCCGCGATCACCACGGCTTGGTTGTTCCTATCAAGCGTGCCCTCGGACGCCCGACTTCCAAATTTTGACCAAAGATCGGTGCCGCCTGCGCCCCCGGCTGAATACGACCCTATATCCGGTCCGTTTTTGGCTCGAATAGGCTGGAAAGGCGAGCTCGATGATCCGGGGGTGATTGCCAATGCTACAGCGTCTTGGGACGGACCGAATTTATCTGCCTTTGTATTATGCTTTCAACCGGGAGCCGATCGTGACGGCTGGCAGGTTGCGTTTGAGGCCCTTCACAACGTTTCGGTTGAGCTCAAAATGCAGGGCGCGGTGACAGTCGTTATCGACGGAAAGCGGATATGTGATGCGGCTCCTTCGCCCTCAATGGGAAGCAAGCCACACGTTGAAATCAAAGGCGTAATTCGCGGTTAGTGCCGTAGGCTTCATTTCCGCGTCCCTTTCCGTCCCGGACATTCCTGATGAAAAAATCAAAAGTTCTGCATTCAAACAGCAATGGTAAGTGAGCGAGTGACACCCTCTAGCGCACGAGCCTACGCGTGTTAGGCTACTGCGATGCTTGTTCGCGCTATACTGATAATCGTTGCCGGGCTGATCGGGGCCTCTGCGACCGCACAAACCTCCGATTCCACCACCGCGATCATGCCAAAGCCGGTGTGCTCGGGTCACCTTGGGGAATCTGTTGCGATCAACGCCGCTCCCCTAACAGTTGAGATGCTGGGGGGCAGCTATCGGGCACATCCCGGCTGGCCACATCCCGGTGAGGCACGCGTGGATCAGCTTCGCTATAGCTCGGCGGTGATGCTGCGCTCGGATGACCCACGCTTCACCGACTTTGACCTCTCTCCTGGCCCAGTGCACTCGCGAACATCGGGATGCTGGTTTTCATGGACCAGCATCCAAGGGAAGAGCGGTATTGCAGGCATTTCCAACGCTGGCATCGGAAGGAGCGGTTATGTGGATGGTTTTGTCCCGGCGCGGCCTGCCGTGACCCCCGATATCGTTGGATACAGTTTCGTCGCAGCCGATGACAACGTTCATAGGGACAGCTACACTTGGATTGGGGTATGGAACGCCAAAGGCTTGGCAGAGCGGTCGCGGGTCGTCGCCTTCGACGGCAAACGGTTCCTTATCCTTGCAACATTGCCCGTCCGGTTAGGAGCTATTTCAAAACTGTTCGACCTTCATTCTCAAGCCTATTTTCTAGCGCTGATCGGTGAAGGCAAGCTTGGTCAAAAAGTAGCTTGGATAAGACTAGTCTGGCCCTAACCCGTCGATATACGGGTGCCGCTAACGATCCTAAGCCTACCCCCCCACGTAAACGATCAAAGATTTCGCATCAGCCAAGGAATGGCAGGAAACGTAGGCGCTCACCGATGCAAAAAGTTGATGCATTGGCGGGCTCGTTCGGCGGTGGGTCTCCCACAACGCAGCCGCGAAAGCCGTGAGTCCGCTTTCCTTCCCTTTAAATCCATCTGCCCCACCGTCCGCGTGCCTAGCTTGTAAGGCCCCGCCAACGCGCTAGGGACGGTTGCACATGCGTATGCTTACCCTCGCCATCGTCCCGCTGTTGGCGGCCCTAAGCATCGCGACGCGGCAGCCGGCATCGCAGGCCGCGGCCGCGCCTATCCACGGGAGTTCTACCCCGAGCACCTCGCCCGCCGATCGCGACCAGGGCGTCGCTCGGCTCGCCGCCGATACCGAGACGCGCTGGGTGTCCTTCGACCTGACGCCGGGCAACCAAATCCGGTTCGCGATGCAGATCGACGGGCGCAGCATCACTGCGATCCTCGATACGGGGGTCAGTTATACGTTGCTCGCCGACACCTCCCCCGCGGTGGTCCGCCGCGCGCTGAAGCCCGGCGGGCGGGCGAGCGCGATCGGCGGGTCGGTTGCGCTGCGCTGGATGCCGACGCGGTCGATCACGCTCGGCGGTCTGACGCGCAGCGGCGGCGGCGTCAGTGTTGCCGCCCTCCCCGCGCTCGCGACCGGCAGCGCGACCGCGGTCGACCTGCTGGTCGGGCGCGACCTGCTCGCCGCGCACGCGCTCGACATCGATTATGCCGCGCGCCGCTTCCGGCTGATCCCGACCGGGCGGCTGCCCTTTGCGGGCGAGACCGCGCCGCTGACTATCTCGTCCGATCGGCGCGTCTATGAAAGCGCGATCCGCATAGGCACGCACGCGCTGGCGCCGATCGTCGTCGATACCGGCGACGGATCGGCGATCACCGTGACCGCGGCGGGCTGGCGCCGCGCCGCACCGCCGGGCCTGCCGACCACCACGGCGATCGCCTATGGGCTCGGCGGCTCGGTCGTCAGCGGCCTCGCGATCGCCCCCGAGATCCGCGTCGGTACGCTCGTCGCGCGCGACACCGAGGTGCGGATCGAACCCGAGGCGGGCTTTTCGCAGTCGATCGGCGCCGCCGGGCGGCTCGGCTCGGGGTTTCTCCAGCATTATCGCGTGCTGCTCGACCCGAGCGCGGCGCGGATGGTCCTGCACCGCGGTGACGTCGCCGATCCCCGCCCGATCCGGTCGACCAGCGGCCTGCTGATGGGGGTCGAAAGCAACCGGCTGAAGGTTCTGCACGTGATGCGCGGCGGCCCGGCCGAGGCGAGCGGGTGGCAGGTCGGCGACCTGATCTGTTCGATCGACGGCCAGCCCATCCCCCGCGACTATCCGACCAGCCCGCTGGCGGACTGGACCATCCGCCCGCCCGGCAGCGTCGTCCGACTCGGGCTGTGCGACGGGACGACGCGCACGCTAACGCTCAGGACTTTCTACTGATGACATCGTCCACGACTGCATCGTCCGGATCCCGCTGGACCCCCGCGCTGATCCTGCTGATGATCGCGCTGGCGATCCGCGTCTGGGATTTCGGCAATCCGGTGATCGCCGTCGACGAGCAATATTATCTGCTAGTCGGCGACCGTATGCTGCACGGCGCGATTCCCTTTGTCGACATCTGGGATCGCAAGCCGATCGGGCTGTTCCTGCTGTTCGCGGCGATCCGGCTACTCCCCGGCGACGGGATCCTCGCCTATCAGCTCGTCGCGACCGGCTGCGCCTGGCTGACTGCGGTCCTCGTTCATCACGGCGCGATGCGGATCGGCGCGACGCGGCGTGGTGCGCTGGCGGCGGGAGCGACCTATCTGGCCGGGCTGTCGCTGCTCAGCGGCGGCGGCGGGCAGGCGCCGGTCTTCTACAATCTGCCTATCGCCATCGCCGCGCTGCTGACCTTCCGCCTGCCCGCACTCGCGGCGGCGAACGACCGCCGCGCGATCGTGCGTGGCGGCGCGCTGGCCTGCCTGCTCGCAGGGATCGCGATCCAGATGAAATACACGCCCGCCTTCGAGGGCGCGTTCTTCGGGCTGGCGCATCTCTGGTTCCACCGCCGCACCGGCGCGCCGGTCTCAGCGACGCTGGGCGCGGCGCTGCTGTGGATCGCCGTCGGGCTCGCGCCGTCGTTCGCCGCGCTTGGCTGGTACACCGCGCACGACCTGTTCGCGACCTTCTGGTTCGCCAACGTCACCTCGATCTTCCTGCGCCCCGGCTATCCGCTCGCGCAGGTGGTGATGCGACTGCTCGGCATCCTCGTCCAGCTGCTGCCGCTGATCGCCGCCGCCGCGATCACCTGGCATCGCCGCGCGCATCTCGGGATCGACCGTGCGGTCGCGCGGCTCGGCTTTGGCTGGCTGATCGCGGCGTCGCTCGGCTTCCTCGCGATCGGTACCTTCTTCGATCATTACGGCCTGCCGCTGGTTGCTCCGCTGGCGATCGCCGCCGCGCCCGCGCTGTCACGCCATGCGAAGCTGCTAGCGATCGCGCTGATCGTCCCCTTTACGATCCTTGCGGTCGAACGCGTCGTCCGGCGCGACGACGCCGCCGGCGCCTATGCGCTGGCCCGCATCGTCCAGGCGAACAGCGGCGACGAATGCCCCTATGTGTTCCGCGGCGACACCGTCACCTATCTGCTCGCGCGGACCTGTGTGCCGACGCCCTACGCCTTTCCCAACCTGCTCAGCCTGTCGACCGAGCAAGGCGCGACCGGGATCGACGAGGCGGCCGAGGTCCGCCGCATCCTCGCCAACCGTCCGCCGGTGATCGTCACCTCGACGCGCCGCCTGTCGATCTGGAACGTCGGCAGCCTGCGCGCGCTGAAAGCGACGCTCGCGAGCGACTATCGCCTCGTCTTCACCACCCGCCGGCTGAAGGATCGCAGCGCCGTCTATCTGCGCAACGACCGCATGTTCGTCGCCCCCGGTCAGCGCGCCCCGTCGAGTCCGGTGCCCACCGCCGCCGACGGCAGGTAACGCGGCGCGGTCCGCGCGTTGGCCCGCTGTTCATAGGCATAGCCCGCGTTCAGCACGGTGCCGTCGCCGTAGCGCGTCGCGATGAACGACAGCCCGACCGGCAGCCCGCGGACAAGCCCCATCGGCACGGTCAGGTTGGGATAGCCGGCGACCGCGGGCAGTTCGCTCGCGCTCGGTCCGCCATATTGGTCGCCGTACACCGGCTCGCTGAGCCAGGCGGGACCATAGGTCGGCTCGACGAGCACCGTCGCCCGCGCGGTCGTCAGCATCGCGTCGATCCCCTCTGCGCCCGCCAGCCGCAGCGATTTCGCACGGGCCGCCTTGTACGCCGGGTCGTCGAGCCCCTTGGTCTTGGCCGCCGCCTCGAACGTCTCCTGCGCGAAGAACGGCATCTCCGCTGCTTCATTGGCGCGATTGAACGCGATCACCTGGTCGAGCGTCCGGGTCCGCACCGCCGCCGGGGTGGTCGCCAGATAGGTGTCGAGATCGGCCTTCAGCTCGGTCTGGAGTACCAGCAGCTCCGCCTCGCCGATCCCGTCGAGCTTGGGCTGCTTGACCTCGACGAGCACCGCGCCCGCGGCCTTTAGAATGCCCAGCGCGACTTCGTACCGCGCCGCGACGTCCGCGGTCATCTCGGGCCGGACGACCCCGATCCGCAACCCCGACAGCGCGCTCGTCGACAAGGCGGCGGCATAGTCGCGCTTGTACGCGCCTGCCCCCGCGGTCGCCGCATCCGCCGGGTCCGCCGCGATCATCGCCGAGAACATCGTCGCCACGTCGCGCACGCTGCGCGCCATCGGCCCTGGCGTGTCCTGGCTATGGCTGATCGGCACGACATGCGTGCGGCTGACCAGCCCGATCGTCGGCTTCAGCCCGACCAGCCCGTTGATCGATGACGGGCACACGACCGAGCCATCGGTTTCGGTGCCGATCGCGGCCGCAGCAAAGCTCGCCGCGATCGCCGCGCCCGACCCGCTCGACGATCCGCATGCGGTCCGATCGAGCGCATAGGGATTGCGGACCAGCCCACCGACCGCGCTCCACCCGCTCATCGACCGGGTCGAGCGGATGTTCGCCCATTCGCTGAGGTTGGTCTTGCCGAGGATCACCGCCCCCGCCGCGCGCAGCTGCGCGACCACGGGCGCGTCGCGGCGCGTCATATTGTCCTTGAGCGCCAGGCTGCCCGCGGTGGTCGGCATCGCGTCGGCGGTCTCGACATTGTCCTTGATCAGCACCGGCACGCCGTGCAGCGGCCCGCGCACCCGCCCTGCCCGACGCTCCGCGTCGAGCGCCTTGGCCTGGGCCAGCGCATCGGGATTGAGCGCGATCACGCTGCGCAGCGTCGGCCCCTTGCGGTCCATTGCCGCGATCCGCGCGAGATACGCCCGGACCAGATCGACGCTGCTCGCCGTCCCCGCCGTCATGCTCGCCTGAAGCTGATCGATCGAGCGTTCCTCGACCGCGACGGTCTTTGCCACCGCCGCCAATGGCATGGCGGCGGTGGCGAGCAGGATCCCCGTGATAATCTGGCGCATTTTCAGTCCCCCTTTGGCCTGGACGCTATCGGGGATCGGGCGGCGCGCCAAGCGCCCTGGCGGGTCAGCCGACGAAGGCGCGCTCGATCACGAACGTACCGGGCTTGGAATTCGCGCCCTCCTCGAAGCCCTGCGCCTCGAGCATCACCGCGAACTCCTTGATCATCTCGGTCGATCCACACAGCATTGCGCGATCGGTCTCGGGGTTCAGCTTCTGGTCGCCGCGCACCGGATGGCCGAACAGCGACGCGTCCTCGATCAGCGCACCGATCCGCCGCGTGGTGCGGAACGGCTCGCGCGTGACGGTCGGGATGTAGTGGAACTGCGTAGCCGCCTCCTCGGCGATTAGCGGATCCTCGGCGAGCAAGGCGACCATCTCGTCGTGATAGGCAAGGTCGCTGACGCGGCGCACGCTGTGCACGACGATCACCTGCTCATAGGCCGAATAGACATCGGGATCGCGCATCAGGCTGAGGAACGGGGCAAGGCCGGTGCCCGTCGAGAACATGAACAGCCGCTTGCCCGGGAGCAGCGCGTCGAGCACCAAAGTGCCCGTCGGCTTCTTGCCCAGATACACCTCGTCGCCCGGCTGGATCAGCTGGAGCTTCGAGGTCAGCGGACCGTCCTCGACCTTGATCGACAGGAATTCGAGCTCTTCCGAATAATGCGGGCTCGCGATCGAATAGGCGCGCATGATCGGCTTGCCGCCCTCTTGCGGAAGGCCGATCATCACGAATTCGCCCGAGCGGAAGCGGAAGGTCGACGGGCGCTCGATCGCGAAACTGAACAGATGCTCGTTCCAGTGGCGCACCCACAGAACCTTGGCGTTGAGGAACGCGGGGGTCTCCGGGATGAGCACGGGCGCGCGGGTTTCGAGGGTTTCGGCGGTCATGCGTCTATTCCTTGGCCGCGCGGAGTCGCGCCGGCGGGTCGATGGCTTGCGAAACGGTCGCATTATGGATGCGCGTGCAGTGGGTCAACATTAGCAAAGCTTGGGGCCGCACAATGGCCGCCGCATTAGAACGTCCGTCATTCCCGCGCAGGCGGGAGCCCATACCGGCAGCGCTCTCCCTTAAAATGCTGACGGCGTAGGCTATGGATCCCCGCCTTCGCGGGGATGACGGGTGTTTGCGGATTGACGAATGCCGGCAATGGCGGCGTTGTCGTCGTGCCACCTGTTCCCCATATTCCCCCTCGATGGCCATCCAGATCCGCACCAGCCTCGCCGAACCCGAAACCGGCGACACCTTCGTCCCGCACCGCCCGACCGCGCGCCCTGCAAAGGTCGAGGGTGGCAAGCGGTTCAAGCTCGTCAGCGACTATGCGCCTGCGGGCGACCAGCCGACCGCGATCGCCGAACTCGTCTCGGCGATCGGCGAGGGCGAGAAGGATCAGGTGCTGCTGGGCGTCACCGGATCGGGCAAGACCTTCACGATGGCGAGTGTGATCGAACGCGTGCAGCGGCCTGCGCTGATCCTCGCGCCGAACAAGATCCTCGCGGCGCAGCTCTACGGCGAGATGAAGTCGTTCTTTCCCGACAACGCGGTCGAATATTTCGTCAGCTATTACGATTATTACCAGCCCGAGGCATATGTCGCGCGGTCGGACACGTATATTGAGAAGGAGTCCTCGACCAACGAGTCGATCGACCGGATGCGGCATTCGGCGACGCGCGCGTTGCTCGAACGCGACGACGTGATCATCGTCGCGTCGGTCTCGTGCCTGTACGGCATCGGCTCGGTCGAAACCTATTCGGCGATGATCTTCGACCTGAAAAAGGGCACGACGGTCGACCAGCGCGAGATCGTGCGCAAGCTCGTCGCGCTCCAGTACAAGCGCAACGACGCGGCGTTCCAGCGCGGCAATTTCCGCGTGAAGGGCGACACGCTCGAGATCTTCCCGTCGCATTACGAGGACAGCGCGTGGCGCATCTCGTTCTTCGGCGACGATATCGAGGAGATTACCGAGTTCGACCCGCTGACCGGCAAGAAGGTCGCGTCGCTCAACTCGGTGCGCGTCTATGCGAACTCGCATTACGTGACGCCCGGCCCGACGCTGAAACAGGCGGGCGAGGCGATCAAGCACGAGCTGGCCGAACGGCTGAAGGAACTGGTGCTCGAGGGCAAGTTGCTCGAGGCGCAGCGGCTGGAGCAGCGCACAAACTTTGATCTGGAGATGATCGCGGCGACCGGGTCTTGCGCGGGGATCGAGAATTACTCACGCTTCCTCACTGGCCGCATGCCGGGCGAGCCGCCACCCACCTTGTTCGAATATCTGCCCGACAATGCGCTGCTGTTCGTCGACGAGAGCCATGTCACGATCGGCCAGATCAACGGCATGTCGCGCGGCGATCACCGTCGCAAGCTGACGCTTGCCGAATATGGCTTCCGCCTTCCCTCAGCGATCGACAACCGGCCGCTGCGCTTCAACGAGTGGGACGCGATGCGCCCGCCGACGACCTATGTCTCGGCGACTCCGGGCAGCTGGGAGATGGAGCAGACCGGCGGCGTGTTCGCCGAGCAGGTCATCCGCCCGACCGGGCTGATCGATCCGCCCGTCGAGATCAAGCCGGTCGAGGAGCAGGTGCAGGACCTGATCGTCGAGGTCGGGAAGACCACCGCGCTCGGCTATCGCACGCTCGTCACGACGCTGACCAAGCGGATGGCGGAGGATCTTACCGAATATATGCACGAGGCGGGGATCAAGGTCCGCTACATGCACAGCGACGTCGAGACGCTCGAGCGTATCGAGCTGATCCGGGACCTACGGCTCGGCGTGTACGACGTGCTGATCGGCATCAACCTGCTGCGCGAGGGGCTGGACATCCCCGAATGCGGGCTGGTCGCGATCCTTGATGCCGACAAGGAGGGGTTCCTGCGCTCCGAAACCTCGCTGATCCAGACGATTGGTCGTGCGGCGCGTAACGTCGACGGCCGCGTGATCCTGTACGCCGACCGCGTCACGGGCTCTATGGAGCGCGCGATGAACGAGACCGCGCGGCGTCGCGAGAAGCAGGTTGCGTACAACACCGAACATGGCATCACGCCGACGACGATCCGCCGCAACATCGGCGACATCATCGCGCATGTCGCCAGCCAGGATCAGGTCACCGTCCCTATAGACGAGGACCGCCCGCACATGGTCGGACATAACCTGCGTGCGTATATCGAGGATCTGGAAAAACAGATGCGCAAGGCCGCGTCGGATCTGGAGTTCGAGACCGCCGGGCGGCTGCGAGACGAGATCCGGCAGCTGGAGAACGAGGAGCTTGGCCTGCCGGTGGACCAGCAGAAGGCGCCGGTCATGGGCCGTTCGAACGAGGGCAAGCCAGGCACGCGGAAAACGCGCTACGGGAAAAGCCAGAAGATGCGGATGGGTGGCTCGCGCTCTCGCTGAGCCGCCCATTCCCCTCTTCGTCACCCTGACGAAAGTCAGGGCCCAGACGCCGCGGATACTGCGGTCAGTAACTCTGGGTCCTGACTTTCGTCAGGATGACGGAGGGGTCGAACCGTGCGCGGGTCAGCCGACGACCAGATCCTCGCTGCTCAATCCATAATAGCTCGCCACCCGGTCGGCATAGGCCTGGTCGAAGACCGGTGCGTTGTTCGACCAGCTCGGCCCGCCCTCCAGAACGCGCTTGTCGATCGTCACCACATACAGGTCACGCACCGCATCGAACTGGAGCAGCGCGAACGGCAGCGGATAGAAGCTCTTGCCCATGCCCAGAAACCCGCCGAGGCTCAGCACGGCATGCGTCGCGCGCCCGGTCCCTTTGTGCACCATGAAGGCATAGACCGTCCCGACCGCGTCGCCATCGCGGCTCTCGACCTTCATCGTCCCCGAGATATTGGCCTGCACCAGCAGCTGGGTTGGGGTCTGGGCAACGGTATCGGACATGGATCGTCTCCTGATTTGCAGTGTTCCGTCGCTGAACCGGTAGCAGCGTGCGCCGGTTCCCGCGCGATCGCCGTCGTCGCGCCTTGAGCGGTCGCCGGGCGTGCCGCATAGCGGGTTATGCGCGCCCACACCCCTATCGCCGCTGGCTGGCCCATCGCCGCCGGCCTCGCCACGCTGACGCTGATCGCCGGTTGCGTTGCGCCGCCGCACGCCGAACCGCCGCCACCACCACCGCGCGTCGAAGCGCCCGCCCCCGCACCACGCCCCGCCCCGCTCGCGGCGGATTGGCGCGACTGGCCCTATACGCCGGGAAGCTGGACCTATCGCCGCGATCCGCGCGGATCGGTGGCAAGCTTCGGAACGCAGGCGGCGCAGCCCGCGCTGACATTGCAGTGCGATACCGGCACGCGGCAAATCCATCTGTCGCGCGCCGCCGCGGCCGCCACGCCGATGACGATCCGCACGTCGAGCGTCACGCGCGCGCTGTCGGTCCAGCCCGGCAGCACGCCCGGCACCGTGACGGCGACGCTGCCGGCCCGCGATCCGCTGCTCGAGGCGATGGGGTTCAGCCGCGGTCGGTTCGTGATCGACCAGGAGGGTCAGCCCGCTCTCGTCATCCCCTCATGGGCGGAGATCGAACGCGTGACCGAGGATTGTCGCGGGTAAGGGCGGGCATATGCCCAGCGTGCCGCACAGCCTTTGAGGATTGCGCGAAATCTTCTGCAAAACAAGACTTGTATCAACAGGGCACCCGGCACACATTGCGGTTGCGGTCAGGCTTGGCCGCGTTGTTTCAACAAGCGAAAGGAGGTGATCCGATGTCTCATGGTTCAGCAGTGAGTTCGGTTCGGTTCGTTCGGGGGACGCGCTACTGATATCCGACGGCATGTGCGGGAGGTATCGCCCTCCAATCAACGCGCATGGCACAGGATGAGGTGGTACGCATGGTCCTCCGGGCTGGAGCTCTCCGGCCGCTGACCATGTCAGGAGGTTGTCGGGTCGTCGTGAGACGCCCCGGCAACCTCTTTTCATTTCTGGGTGGTTTTGTTTGGAGGATGCGGACGTTGCCCCGCATCCTTAAGAGAACGGTGCTCCCCCAACCCACACCGTCATCCTGACGAAAGTCAGGATCCAGAGCCACGCAGGTTGCCCCTAATTACCCTGGATCCTGACTTTCGTCAGGATGACGGGACGGGCGACGGCTAGCCGCCCTAGCGCATGCGCCGGTTACAGAAACGCCTTGGCCCGGTTGAGCACGAGGCTGCACATCTTCGTCTTCACCTGTCCGCCGAGATTGTCGAGCGACAGCCCCTGACCGTTCGGCGCCTGAAGCTCCCCCGCCTGTCCCGCTGCAAAGCCAGGCGACGTCCGCACGCCCTGCCGCCCGGTCAACCGCTGCAGGATCGACTGCGCGCCTGCCGCCTGGCCCGTCGCAGGGGACTGCGTCCGGGTCTGGGGCGCCGTTTGCCGCCCCGTTAACGCGCCTAGTGCGCCGCCCTGACCGAGCAGGTTGTTCTTGAGGCAATAGCCTAGCAGACCTGCTGCATTGCCAGCCCCGATCGAACCGATGCTCGACGCGCCACCGCCAAGCAGGCCACCCAGTCCGCCGCCGAGCCCGCCAAGACTGTCACCCAAGCTACCGAGGCCCCCGCTGGACGTACGCGGCGCGGGCGCGGGTGCCCCGCTCTGGGCAACGGCGCTCGTCGTCATCAATGTTGCGACCGCGATCGCGACGACGGGGTTGGCGGGCTTGAACATACGAAACTCCTCTGGTTCGCAAGCTCAACGGAAGGGCTGCCCTGCCCGTTCCACGTCATCAGGACGAACGGTCACGCCGGCGCGAGCAGCCCCTCCCGCGCGATCTTCTCGCGCCAGACGAGCGGCGCCAGCTGGTGGACGTTCTCGCCCGCCGAATCGACCGCGACCGTCACCGGGAAATCGGCGACCTCGAATTCGTAGATCGCTTCCATACCCAGATCCTCGAAGCCGACGACCTTCGATCCCTTGATCGCGCGCGCTACCAGATAGGCCGCACCGCCGACCGCCATCAGATAGGCCGACTTGGCCTCGGCGATTGCCTTGGTCGCATCGCCGCCGCGCTCGGCCTTGCCGACCATCGCGAGCAGGCCCTGGTCGAGCATCATGCGCGTGAACTTGTCCATCCGCGTCGCGGTAGTGGGGCCCGCGGGCCCGACCACCTCGTCGCCGACCGGATCGACCGGCCCGACATAATAGATCACGCGACCACGGAAATCGACGGGCAGCTCCTCGCCCCTGGCCAGCATGTCGGCGATCCGCTTGTGCGCGGCGTCGCGCCCGGTCAGCATCTTGCCGTTCAGCAGCAGCCGGTCGCCATGCTTCCACGTCTGCACGACCTCGGGAGTCAGCGTGTCGAGGTCGACCCGGATCGCGGCCTTGTCGGGCGTCCAGTTGACGTCAGGCCATTCCTCGAGCTTCGGTGCCTCCAGATACACCGGCCCCGACCCGTCGAGCACGAAATGCGCATGGCGCGTGGCGGCGCAGTTCGGGATCATCGCGACCGGCTTCGACGCGGCATGCGTCGGCCAGTCGAAGATCTTGACGTCGAGGATGGTGGAGAGCCCGCCCAGCCCTTGCGCGCCGATGCCGAGCGCGTTGACCTTGTCGTAGATCTCGATCCGCAGCGCCTCGATGTCGTTCTTCGGACCGCGTTCCTTCAGCTGCGCCATGTCGATCGCGCCCATCAGCGACTGCTTGGCGAGGATCATCGACTTTTCCGCGGTGCCGCCGATGCCGATGCCGAGCATCCCCGGCGGGCACCAGCCCGCACCCATCTGCGGGATCATCTCGAGCACCCAGTCGACGATCGAATCGCTCGGGTTCATCATCTTGAACTTCGACTTGTTCTCACTGCCGCCGCCCTTGGCAGCGACGTCGATCGAGACGGTGTTGCCGGGCACCATCTCGACATGCATCACGCTGGGCGTGTTGTCCTTGGTGTTGCGGCGCGTGAAGGCGGGATCGGCGAGGATCGAGGCGCGCAGCTTGTTCTCGGGGTTGAGATACGCCTTGCGGACGCCTTCATCGATCACCTCCTGCAAGGAGCGGGTCGAATCGAGACGGCAGTCCTGGCCCCATTTCACGAAGATCGTGACGATGCCGGTATCCTGGCAGATCGGGCGGTGGCCTTCTGCGCACATCCGGCTGTTCGTCAGGATCTGCGCGATCGCATCCTTGGCGGCGGGGCTCTGCTCGGCTTCGTACGCGACGCCCAGCGCACGGATGTAGTCCATCGGATGGTAGTAGCTGATGAACTGGAGCGCGTCGGCGACGCTTTCGATCAGGTCGGCTTCGGTGATGACGGTCATGCAGCGCCTTTACGGATACGGGTTTGCAGGCGTCTTAGCGGCGATCGGGTGATTTATGAAGATAGGGTTGGTCGGGGGATCGCCGCGCGACCCGCCACGACGTCCGCGCCTGCACGAGATCCGACGTGTAAGGTTCTCCAAACAAAAGGGGCTGGAGTGGACACATCACCACTCCAGCCCCTCAGGCTGTGATTACGTGCAGCAGTCTTACATCGGCGGCGTCAGGCCATCCTTGCCGACCGCGACGGACCTCGCCCCCGACGCGCCGGCCAAGGTGATCGCGAACAGCTTCTGGCCCTTTGCAAGGACCGATCGCTCGGCCGGCTCGAACCGGACGATCGGCGTGCCGACGGGCACGACGACCTGCGCCTTGCCGCCCTTGTACGAGATGCTGAGCTTGGTTTCGCCGGGCTTGCCCGCCCCGCCGGTCACCGTGCCGTTGGTCATCCCGCTCTGCTGATCGACCGTGCCATTGGTCATCGCGGTCTGCCCGTCGACGGTGCCGTTGGTCATCGCGCTCTGCCCATCGGCCGCGCCGCCGCCAGCGGCCGCGACCACGCCGGGAACGTCCCAGGGATAATGGCCCTCGCCGGTCCCGCGCATCGCCTCGGGGAAGATGACGAGCTCGACCGCGCGCAGTGCGTCATCGGGACCGGTCGTCGCGGTACCGATAAAGTCGCCGTCCTTCAGCGTCGACAGGTCCGACTTCACCACCCAGGCGACCTTGGTCTTGGCATCGAGCGGAACGCTGACCGACTTGCCGTCATAGGTCTGCACGGTCACCGCGTCGGCGCCGACCGCGGTGATCACGCCGCGAACGCGAGTGACGTCGGACGCTGCGCTTGCCGCCGCGCTGGTATTGACGGTGGCAGTGTTGGCGCCGGTCGATGTCGTGTCGCCACAGCCGCCAAGGACCGCGATCACGCCGCTCAACAGCATCAGTTTTTTCGTCACCATCGCATTGGATCCTTCGAATATCATGGCGCGCGGTGCCGTGACGGCATCGGCGAACGGTGTGCGGCCGGCCACAAAGACATGGTCGGTTCGGTTCAACGCCGTAAACGAGCAACCGGGCGCATCCCGCGACCCGATGCTCAGAGACGCGAGATATCAGCGCGACTGCGGCTATCCTGGCGACAGCGCCATACGTAGAGGGTGACGATGCAGGATCTACGAAACATCGTCATTCTGACGGGTGCAGGAATTTCTGCCGAAAGCGGCATCGCGACGTTCCGCGGCCCGGGCGGCCTATGGGCAGGTCACCGGGTCGAGGATGTCTGCACCCCCGAGGCACTCGCCGCGGATCCGGAGCTGGTGCACCGCTTCTACGATCTCCGTCGGGCGGCGCTGGCGACGGTCGAGCCCAATGCCGCGCACCGTGCGCTGGCGCGGCTGGACGAAGCGTGGGGCGGCGGATTGCTGATCGTCACGCAGAATGTCGACGATCTGCATGAGCGGGCGGGCGCGACGCGGATGCTGCACATGCATGGCGAACTGCTGTCCGCGCTATGTGCCGTCTGCGGCGCGCGCGAGCCCTGGGCCGGCAGCTTGCCGGAGGGGTCGATATGCGGCGCCTGCGGGTCGGCGGCGCTGCGGCCCGACATCGTGTTCTTTGGCGAGATGCCGTACCAGATGGAGCGGATCGAGGCGGCGCTGGCGCAGGCCGATCTGTTCGTGTCGATCGGGACGTCGGGGGCGGTCTATCCGGCGGCCGGCTTTGTGCAGACCGCGGCCTATCACGGCGCCGCTACCGTGGAGCTGAACCTCGACCCCTCGATGGGGAGCGTGTTTTTCGAGGAGACGCGGATCGGCGCGGCCGGAATGCTGGTACCGGCCTGGGTCGATGAGGTCCTGGGGCGATAGTCAAGGGGTAAGGACGGCCGCGACGCGCGCGCGCTTGAGCGACCGGACGTAAAACCAGATGCCCGCGCCGATCATCGGCACGCTCAGCGTCTGCCCCATCGTCAGCCCCCACCACAGATGGTCGAGCCCGGCATCGGGCTGGCGGACGAATTCGAGCAGGAACCGCGCGGTGCCGTACAGGATCAGCGCCGCGCCGAGCAGGTGTCCGGGACGAAGCCGCGCGTCGGTGCGCCAGAACAGATAGGCCAGCACGATCATGCTGAGTCCGCCCTCCAGCGCGGCTTCGTAGAGCTGGCTTGGGTGGCGTGGAATGCCGTCATGCGTGCCGGGAAAGATCACCGCCCAGGGAAGCGAGCTTGGCCGACCCCACAACTCCCCGTTCACGAAATTGGCGATCCGCACCAGCACCAGGCCGAACGGCGTCGCACACGCGACGTAATCGCACACCCGGAGCAGCGACAGCCGGTGGCGCCGCGTAAACAGGACCAGGCTGACGATCACCCCGAGGAACCCGCCATGCAGCGACATGCCGCCCTGCCAGAGCTTCAGCACGTCGAGCGGCGCGCGCCAGATATCGGGCCGGTAGAACACGCAATAGCCGAGCCGACCACCGAAGATGATGCCAAGCGTCAGGTAGACGACGAGATCGTCGACATGCCCCGCCGCCATCGGCGCACCGGACCGGCGGAGCATCCTCCGCAGATACCACCAGCCCAGCGCGATCATCGCGATATAGCTGAGCGCGTACCATCGGAGCTGGAACAGGCCGAAATCCAGAGCCACCGGCGACAGATGCAACTGGTCGTAGCGGATCGCGGACGTCGCATCGATCAGGGTCGGCATCGCGTGGTCCTCGTCCGGGTCAGCCGGTGAGGTCTACGGTAGCATCAATAGATTTCAGGAGGTCGCGGGTTTGGTACAATGGGCATGAGCGTGACGGAGTGCCGAGCCGAACTCTGTCATCCGCCCGAACGCTACCACCCCGGCGAAGGCCGGGGTCCAGTTGGGAAGGCCTGAATAACGGAGCGCTGTCCGTAGTGACGCCCGTCCCCCAACTGGGCCCCGGCCTCCGCCGGGGTGGAGTGTGGTGGTGGTGGTCGTGGTCGCGGGTCAGTCGACCCAGTCGAGGCCTATATCGCGGTACACTTCGCGGTCCTCGTCCCAGCCCGGCTTCACCTTGACGTGCAAATACAGATGTACCGGCTTGCCGGTGATCGAGGCGAGTTCGATCCGTGAGCGGGCGCCGATTTCCTTGATCCGCACGCCGCCCTTGCCGAGCACGATCGCGCGCTGCGTCGGGCGTTCGACGAGGATCTGCTGGTGGATCTCCAGCGACCCGTCCTGGCGCTCGATATACTGCTCGGTCTCGATCGTGCTCGCATAGGGGAGCTCGGCGTGGAGCTGGAGATAGAGCTGCTCGCGCGTCACTTCGGAGGCGAGCGCGCGCTCGGTCGAGTCGGAGACCTGGTCTTCGGGATAATGCCACGGACCTTCGGGCATCGCCTTGGCGAGCTGCGTCTTGAAGTGCGCAAGGCCGTCGCCGGTGCCCGCGCTGATGAAGAACGTCTCGGCGAAGGGAAGCAGCGCGTTCAGCTTTTCCGCGTGGATCAGCAGCTTGGTCTTGTCGGCGAGATCGACCTTGTTGAGGATCAGCCAGATCGGCTCAGGTCGGCCGACCAGCGACTCGACGATGGTCGTGACCTTGCCGCCGATCCCGCCCTTGGCGTCGACCACCAGCGCGATGATGTCCGAGCCCTCAGCGCCGCCCCAGGCGGCGGCGACCATCGCGCGGTCGAACCGGCGCTTGGGCTCGAAGATGCCGGGTGTGTCGACCAGCAGGATCTGCGTGTCGCCTTCGATCGCGACGCCCATCAGCTTGGCGCGCGTGGTCTGCGCCTTGGGGCTGACGATCGCGACCTTCTGGCCGACGAGCGCGTTGACGAGCGTCGACTTGCCTGCGTTCGGGGCGCCGACGATGGCGACTAGGCCGCAATGCTTCGGGTCGGGCTTGGTATTCGTTTCAGTCACATATGCTCTTTTCGAACTGGTGTTGCGGGCACCTGTACAGCGAAAACGGCTGTCCGTCATCGCGTCGCGACAAGGCAGTTTGGTTCACGCGGAGGCGCGGAGGCGCGGAGATGGTGTGGATGGGACTCGCGCCGTCTGCGATTATGCGCCGTCGATCAACTCGGAGTCGTTCGGGGCAGGACCGGAGTTCCAATCGCGGCCCCCCTCCGCGTCCTCCGCGTCTCCGCGCGAACAAAAGCCTTCTTAGCCCAGCTTCTCCAGCAACGCCTTGGCCGCCGCGGTTTCGGCCTCCTGCTTGCTCGAGCCGGTCGCCGTCGCTTCGGCGAGTTTGCCGATCGAGACCAGCATCGTGAATTTGGGCGCGTGGCCGGGGCCGGTACGCTCGACGATCGTATATTCTGGCGGCTTGCGGTTATGCGCGGCCGCCCATTCCTGAAGCGCGGACTTGGGGTGCTGCGGCGCCTTGGCACCGGCCTGGACGCGGTCCCCCCAGGCGCCGCGGACGAACGCACGTGCGGCGTCGAGCCCTGCCTCCTGGTACCAGGCGCCGATCAGTGCCTCCATCACGTCGCCCAGCACATTGTCGCTGTCGCTGGCGCCGTCGTCGCGCGCCTGCTTGCCGAGCTTCAGATGTGCGCGCACCCCGAGTTCGCGCGCCACTTCGGCACAGACCGGGCCCGTGACGAGCGCGTTCAGCCGTTTCGACAGCGACCCCTCGGGATCGGTCGCGAACAGTTCGTACAACCATTCGGCGACGATCAGCCCCAGGACGCGGTCGCCGAGAAATTCGAGCCGCTCGTAATTCGCCTTCGCCTGGCTGCCATGCGTCAATGCGCGCTCATAGGGTGCCAGATCGCGCGGCCGGCGACCGAATACGCCCGCCAGCCAGTCGCCGAGATCGCTCAAAAGCCTTCCCCGATCCGCTCCCAGCGTGCGGCACTGACCCAGGTCCAGGGTTTCAGCCATTCGGCATTGCCGTCGGTCGAGAAGAAGCTGACGACTGCCTTGCCCTCGACATTCTCGAGCGGGACATAGCCCATCCCGCTTGGTGCGGGGAACCGGCTGTCACCGCTGTCGTCGCGGTTGTCGCCCATCACGAAGATATGGCCTGCAGGCACCGTATAGACACCCGTGTCGTCGCGATCGGGCAGCTGCGCCTGGTCGAGCACGGAATAGCTGCGGCCGCCGGGCAGCGTCTCGCGGTAGCGCGGATAGCGACAGATCTGGACGCCGTCGGCGACGTCGACGAACGGCGCGCCGCATTTCTCCGCATCGAAATTGGCGGTCAGCGGGATCGTGAAGTCGGCGATCCGCGCCTTGGGGATCGCGGTGCCGTTCAGGTACAGCGTCCCCTGCCGCATCTGCACCGTCTCGCCGGGCAGGCCGATCACGCGCTTGATGACGTCGTGATCGAGCACTTCGGGCGCGCGGAAGACGACGACATCGCCGCGCGTCGGCGTGCTGCCGAAGATCCGCCCCGGGATCAACGGCACGCCACCCGGCAGCGACCAGCGCGAATAGCCGTAGCTCCACTTCGACACGAACAGATAATCGCCGATCAGCAGCCGGGGCAGCATCGATTCGGACGGAATGCTGAACGGCGCGAAGATGAAGCTGCGCAGGATCAATACGACCACCGCCAGCTTCAGCAGGAAGCGGAACGTCTCTGCGGTTTCGGATCGGGCCGGTTTGGTCTTCGCGTCTTTTGCCATGGCCGCGGGTTTGCTCAACCGGCGCGCGCCGTCAAGCATATGCAGCATCCGCCATGTCCGGATACGATCCGGACACCCCCGGAGACCCAATCGCCTCCCGGGACGTTATGGTGTTCTTGCCCGCGTCGCCGTATCGGTGCGCACGAATTCCAAATCGGAGACTTTGCATGACCGCCGACTGGTCCAAACTCGAAGCCCTGCCCGCCGCCAAACTCACCGACCTGTTCGCCGCCGACTCTGAGCGGTTGTCCAAGCTGAGCCTCGACGTCGCAGGCATCCACTTCGACTGGTCGAAGACCCACCTGACCGCGGACATGATCAGCGCGTTCGAGGAGATGGCCAAGGCGCAGGACCTGTTGGGCAAGCGCCAGGCGATGTTCGCGGGCGAGATCGTCAACGTCACCGAGGGCCGCGCGGTCGAGCACACCGCCGAGCGCGGTGAGGGCAAGCCCGAGAGCGTCGCGATTGCACAGGCGAGCCATTCGCGGATGCGCACGCTGATCGACGCGATCGAGGCGGATGCGCTCGGCCCCGTGCGGCATATCCTGCACGTCGGCATCGGCGGGTCCGCGCTGGGGCCGCAATTGCTGGTCGACTCGCTCGGGCGCGACGACAAGCGTTATGATGTCGGGATCGTCGCCAATGTCGACGGCGTCGCACTGGAGGACGTGTTCGAACGCTTCGATCCGGCCGCGACGTTGCTGGTGGTCGCGTCGAAGACGTTTACCACGACTGAAACGCTGATGAACGCCGAAGCGGTGCTTCAGTGGATGAACGAGCATAATGTCGAGGATCCGTACGGCCGCGTGATCGCGCTGACCGCGGCGCCCGAAAAGGCGATGGAATGGGGCGTCGACGAGACGCGGATCCTGCCGTTCGCCGAGAGCGTCGGCGGGCGCTACTCGCTCTGGTCGACGATCGGTTTTCCCGCCGCAATCGCGCTCGGCTGGGACCGGTTCGAGGAGCTGCTCGAGGGGGCGGCTGAGATGGACCGCCATTTCCGCCTCGCCGCGCTGCACGAGAATGCGCCGGCGCTCGCCGCGTTCGCCGACCTTTATTACACGCAGATCCGCCATGCCGAGACGCGTGCGACCTTCGCCTATGACGAGCGGTTGCGGCTGCTGCCGAGCTATCTCCAGCAGCTGGAGATGGAGTCGAACGGCAAGTCGGTGACCGCG
The DNA here is from genome assembly GCF_023935825.1 of Sphingomonas aerolata. NCBI lineage: Bacteria > Pseudomonadati > Pseudomonadota > Alphaproteobacteria > Sphingomonadales > Sphingomonadaceae > Sphingomonas > Sphingomonas aerolata. The sequence continues at coordinate 3,312,695 of NZ_CP098762.1, forward strand.
GACGGCCAGCCGCTCGGGCGGCCTTCGGCGGCGATCACCTGGGGCGGGGTCGGCACCGAGGCGCAGCATGCGGTGTTCCAGCTGCTCCACCAGGGCACGCACTTGGTGCCGGTCGAGTTCGTCGCGTCGATCGAGGCCGGCGACACGCTGCCCGAGGAGCATCACAAGGCGCTGTTGCTCAACGCCTTTGCGCAGGGTGCGGCGTTGATGGCGGGCAAGCAGGTCGAGGATCCGGCGCGCAGCTATTCGGGCGACCGGCCGTCGTCGACGTTGCTGCTCGACGATCTCGACGCGCGCACGCTCGGCGCGCTGATCGCGTTCTACGAGCACCGCGTGTTCGTGAACGGCGTGCTGCTGGGGATCAACTCGTTCGACCAGTTCGGGGTGGAGCTGGGCAAGGAAATGGCGAAGGCCGCGGAGAAGGGCGGGCAGACGTTCGATCCTTCGACCGACGATTTGATCAAGCGCGCCTTCGGGTGATTTTTGGGGTGGGCGTGCGCCGAGTGCGCCCCACCCCACTCCGCCTCCCCGGCCTTCGCCGGGGTGGTATTTGGGAGGACCGTGCGCGCGCCTCGAGCGTTACCGCGCTATGCCCATCCTCCTCGCCGTAGCGCTCGCCGCCTCTCCCACCCTCGCGCAGATGCGCTGGGATCGCCGCGTGTTGATCGTTGCGGCCCCCGCCCCGCAGGACCCGGAACTCGCCGAGCAGCGCCGCATCCTCGACAATTGGACTGCGAAACGCGACGAGCGCGACCTCGCTGTCGTCGAAATCGTCGGCGATCAGGTTCGCGGCGCCGGCGACACCGCCCCCGCGCTGCGCCGCAAGTTCCGCCTTCCCGGGACCTTCACCGCGATCCTCATCGGCAAAGATGGCGGTGAGAAACTGCGCAGCGCACACCCCTTCCCCGCCGCCCTGCTGGAGCGGACGATCGACGCGATGCCGATGCGCAGGGCGGGTCGGCGATAGAGCCAGCCGATCACCCTGATCGCCGCACCGGTCTTGTCCGCGCATCCCCCCTGCCCCAGATGGCATCCAAAGCCGCAGCGCGACGTACAAGGATAGCCCGTGACCGATACCCAATTCGACTATGACCTCTTCGTCATCGGCGCCGGCTCGGGCGGCACGCGTGCATCGCGCGTTGCCGCCGCGCATGGCGCGCGCGTCGCGGTTGCCGAGGAATATCGCGTCGGCGGCACCTGCGTCATCCGCGGCTGCGTGCCCAAGAAGCTGCTGATCTACGGCGCGCATTTCGCCGAGGACCTGAAGGACGCCAAGCGCTTCGGCTGGCAGGTGCCCGACGATTGCGCGTTCAGCTGGCCGACGCTGCGCGACAACGTGATGGAGGAGGTCGACCGGATCAACGGCGCCTACACCCAGACGCTCGAGAACAACCATGTCGACATCATCCACCAACGCGCGGTCGTCTCGGGCCCCAACGAAGTCACACTTGCCGACGGCAGCAAGAAGACCGCGGCGAAAATCCTGATCGCGGTCGGCGCGCACCCGCTGGTGCCGGACTGCCCCGGTGCCGAGCACGGCATCACCTCGAACGAGGTGTTCCATCTCGACGACGTGCCGAAGCGCGTGCTGATCGCGGGCGCTGGCTATATCGCCAATGAATTCGCCGGCATCTTCCATCAGTTCGGATCGCACGTCACGCTGATCAACCGGACCGACGTGATCCTGCGCGGCTATGACGAATCGATCCGCGACCGGCTGCTCCAGATCTCGATGAGCAAGGGCATCGACTTCCGCTTCAACGCGGCGTTCCAGGGGATCGACAAGGGCGAGGACGGTTGCCTGACCGTGCATACCAGCGGACACGAGCCGATCGTCGTCGATCTCGTCCTGTTCGCGACCGGGCGCCTGCCGAACACCAAGGGCCTCGGGCTCGAGACGGCCGGGGTCGAACTCGACGCGGCGGGCGCGGTGGTGGTCGATGACGACAACAAGTCGAGCTGCGACAGCATCTTCGCGGTCGGTGACGTCACCAACCGTATCCAGCTGACCCCGGTCGCGATCCGCGAGGGGCAGGCGTTCGCCGACACCTTCTTCGGCAACAAGCCGACCCGCGTCGACTACGCCAACGTCCCCGCCGCGGTGTTCAGCCACCCGCCAATGGCCGGCGTCGGCATGACCGAATCGCAGGCCAAGCAGGCACTGGGCTCGGTGAAGGTCTACACTTCGGACTTCCGGCCGATGAAGAACGTACTGGCGGGGCGCAACGAGCGCTCGCTCTACAAGATGATCTGCGACGGCGAGACCGACCGCGTCGTCGGCATTCACATGATCGGCCCCGACTGCCCCGAGATCCTCCAGTCCGCCGCGGTGGCGGTGAAGGCGGGGCTCAGCAAGGCCGATTTCGACGCGACTGTCGCGCTGCACCCGACGATGGCGGAAGAGCTCGTCCTGATGAAGTAGCGCCTAGTCGACGAACACCGCCGCGCGTTTTTCGAGATTGGCTTGGACCTGTTCGATCTGATTGGGCTTGCGCATTACCTGCCCCTGCGCGTCGCTTTCGGCGCGCAGGATCGCCGCGGCGTCGGCATCCGCGGCTATGCCATAGAGTGCCTTCGAGCCCCGGATCGCCTGCGGATTCTTCGCGGCGATCTCGCGGGCCATCGTCATCGCGGCGGCGCGGGGATCCTCGTCCAGCCGCGTGACGAAGCCGTGGTGCAGCGCCTCCGCCCCGTCGAACTCCCGCGCGGTATAGGTCAGCTCACGCAGCACGTCGTCGCGCGCCAGCGTCCGCCAGAGCGCTATCCCCGCCATGTCGGGTACCAGCCCCCAATGCGTCTCGCGGATCGCGAACCGCGCCTGCGGATGGGCGATGCGGATGTCGGCGCCCGACATGATCTGGAACCCGCCACCGAACGCGACGCCGTGGACCGCAGCGATCACCGGCATCGGCAACGTCCGCCAGCCCCAGGCGACCTGCTGCACCAGATTCGCATCGCCATACGTCCGATCGTCGAGCGACAGGCCCGACCCGCCGCCCGCCATCGACGCCATGTCGAGCCCGGCGCAGAACGCACGACCCTCGCCCGACAGCACGACGACGCGCACCTCGGCCATCCCCGCCAGCCGGTCGATCGCTGCGGCGATCCCCTCGAACATCGCGGGGTCGATCGCGTTCATCTTGTCCGCGCGGTTGAGGCGGACATCGGCGATCCCGTCCGCGACGGCGATGGTGACCCGGTCGTTCATGGCGATCCTCTCTCCTGATCTCGTTGCGCCCGATGCTAGCCCCGCCCCGCATGTGCGGCAATGTTGCGTGGCGGTCGCTGGCGTGTAGAGGTCGGGGCATGGATGGCTTCGACGCAGAGCGGTTTACACGACACGGGTTCGGCGGGCACGGCGCCGCGCTCGGGATGCGCTATCATGCGCATGGCGCGGACTGGGCGGAGCTCGCGCTGCCCTATGACGAAAAGCTGATCGGCGATCCGGCCAGCGGCGTGATCGCGTCGGGGCCGATCATCACGATGATGGACATGGCCGCCAGCATCGCGATCTGGATCCGCCGCGCGGCGTTCGTGCCGCATGCGACACTCGACCTGCGCGTCGATTATCTGCGCCCGGCGACGCCCGGCAAGACGGTAATCGGGCGCGGCGAATGCTACCGGATCACCCGGTCGATCGCGTTCGTCCGCGGCCAGGCGCATGACGGCGATCCCGCCGATCCGCTTGCGCATGTCGCGGGCACGTTCATGGTGCTCGGGTCATGGTGAGCACGCTGCCACCCTATGCCGCAACGCTGGGCGTCGAGATCGAACGCGACGCGGAGGGTCGGCCGGTGCTGCTGATGCCGTTCGGCGACGACGTGATCGGCCGCCCCGGGTTCCTCCACGGCGGCGCGATATCGGGGCTGCTCGAGGTCGCGGCGATCGCGGCGCTCTACCATGCGATCGAGACCGAGGGGCCTGACGACGCCAGCGTGCGGATCAAGCCGGTGACCGTCACCGTCGATTTCATGCGGGGCGGCCGCGACAAGCCGACGCGCGCGGCGGGCGTGGTCACCCGGCTCGGCACGCGCGTTGCCAATGTCGAGGCGACCGCGTGGCAGGACGACCGCGACAAGCCGATCGCGGCCGCGAGGATGAATTACCTGATCGTCCGCGACTGACCCCGCCCCCCGCCCGCGGGCGGGGGGCGGCACAGCCTTACCGCGCCGTCAGCTTGATCAGCCGTCCCTGCGATTCGCCACCGTCCTCCAGCACCCAGATGGCGCCGTCGGGGCCCTGTTCCACCTCGCGGATACGCGCGCCCATGTCCCACTGGTCGCCCTTGGCGGCATTGGTGCCGTTCAGGTCGACGCGGACGAGTGATTTCGACGACAGCCCGCCGATGAACGCATCACCCTTCCACTGCGGGAACATGCTGCCCGAATAGATCATCAGCCCGCCCGGCGAGATCACCGGATTCCACGACACCTTGGGCGCCGCATAGCCGTCGCCGGGCTTGTGGTCGGGAATGTCGCGCCCGTCATAATGGCTGCCGTTCGACGCGTTGGGCCAGCCGTAATTCTGCCCGGGCGTGATCAGATTGACCTCGTCGCCGCCCTTCGGCCCCATCTCCTGTTCCCAGAGATTGCCCTGCGCGTCGAATGCGATACCAAGCAGGTTGCGGTGGCCATAGCTCCAGATCTCGGGTGCAAAGCCCTTGGCCGCGAGCGGATTGCCGGGCGCGGGCTTGCCGTCGAGCGTCAGGCGAAGGACCTTGCCAAGCGTGACCTTGGGATCCTGCGCCGGGGTAAATTTCTGGCGGTCGCCATTGGTGAAGAATAGATATTTGCCGTCGGGCGAAAACGCGATGCGGCCTGAATAGTGACCATTGCCCTCGACGAACGGCCGCGCGTTGAAGATCACTTCGATCTCGCCGAGCCGCTCGCCCCCACCACCGTCGGGCCGCAACCGACCCCGCGCGAGAACCACGCCCTTGCCGCCAGCACCCGCCGACGAATAGCTGAAATACACGCGGTTGCTCGTCGCGAAGTCGGGCGCGAGGACGACGTCCATCAACCCGCCCTGCCCTGCCGAATCGACGGTGATCGTCGCGACCGTCTGGCGCTGTTTTCCATCGGCCGAGACGAGCAGCATGCCGCCGGCCTTCTCCGTCACCAGCATCCGCCCGTCGGGCAGTACCGTCATCGCCCAGGGCGACTCGAAATCGGCGACGACCGTTTCGCTGAACGGCTTTTCCCCCGCCGCGGGCTGTGCGGAACAGGCAGCGGCGGCGAGCAAAGTGGCGGATATCAGGCCGGTGGCGGCCAATGTGCGACGGATCATGATCTTCTCCCGGAAATCCCTGCGCCAACGCGGCGTGACGAACGAAGGTTGCTCCCGCTTGCGAAGCGTTGCCATCGCGGGTATGGAGATCCTACTTTCTCTACATCGCCAGATGAAGAGGCTGCGGGGTTCGCTCCGCGGCGCTGATCACCTGTGCTTTGGCCCTGTTTGGAATTGCGATGGCGAATATCGCCCTGTTGACCGAATTGATCGAACCCGAAGCCAAGGCGCTCGGGCTCAGCCTCGTGCGCGTGCGCATGCAGGGCGGCAAGTCCGATCCGACGCTGCAGGTGATGGCCGAGCGGCCCGACACCCGCCAGCTGGTGATCGAGGATTGCGCGGAACTGTCGCGCCGCATCTCGGACAAGTTCGACGCGCTCGAGGCCGAGGGCAAGGACCCGGTCGGCGAGGAGGCTTATCGTCTCGAGGTATCGAGCCCCGGTATCGATCGCCCGCTGACCCGGCTCCAGGACTTTGCCGACTGGGAAGGCCAGGAGGCGCGTATCCGCCTCGTCGAGCCGTTCGAGGATCGCAAGCAGATCTCGGGCAACCTGATGGGCGTCGAGGGGACCAAGATCACCGTCGACGTGAACAAGCACAAGATCATGACGATCGACTTCGCCCAGGTCGCCGACGCCAAGCTCGTCATGACCGACCGACTCATCGCCGCGACCGCGCCGCTTTCGACCGAAGGCGCGGACGAGGTTTTCTATCAAGATACGTCCGATGAGCCTGATGCTCGCGGCGTCGAGACCGAAGAAGGACAGCATTGATGGCCACGGCAGTCACCGCAAACCGCGCGGAACTGATCGCGATCGCGAATTCGGTCGCGTCGGAGAAGATGATCGACAAGGCGATCGTGATCGAGGCGATGGAGGACGCGATCCAGCGCGCCGCCCGTTCGCGCTACGGCGCCGAGAACGACATCCGCGCCAAGCTCGACCCGAACACCGGCGATCTGCGCTTGTGGCGCGTCGTCGAAGTGGTCGAAGCGGTCGATGACTATTTCAAGCAGGTCGACGTCAAGGGCGCGCAGAAGCTCCAGAAGGACGCGGCGCTCGGTGACTTCATCGTCGATCCGCTGCCCCCGATCGAGTTCGGCCGCATCGCCGCCCAGGCCGCCAAGCAGGTCATCTTCCAGAAGGTCCGCGACGCCGAGCGCGAGCGCCAGTTCGAAGAGTATAAGGACCGCGCAGGCGAGATCATCACCGGCGTCGTCAAACGCGTCGAGTTCGGCCATGTCGTCGTCGACCTGGGCCGTGCGGAAGGCGTCATCCGCCGCGACGCGCAGATCCCGCGCGAAGTGGTGCGCGTCAACGACCGCATCCGCTCGCTGATCCTGAACGTCCGCCGCGAGAACCGCGGGCCCCAGATCTTCCTCAGCCGCGCGCACCCCGACTTCATGAAGAAGCTGTTCGCGCAGGAAGTCCCCGAAATCTACGACGGCATCATCGAGATCAAGGCTGCGGCCCGCGATCCCGGTTCGCGTGCGAAGATCGGCGTCATCAGCCATGATTCGTCGATCGATCCGGTCGGCGCGTGCGTCGGCATGAAGGGCAGCCGCGTGCAGGCCGTCGTGCAGGAAATGCAGGGCGAGAAGATCGACATCATCCCCTGGTCGCCCGATATCGCGACCTTCGTCGTCAACGCACTGCAGCCGGCCTCGGTCAGCCGCGTCGTGATCGACGAAGAGGAAGAGCGCATCGAGGTCGTCGTTCCCGATGACCAGCTGTCGCTGGCGATCGGCCGTCGTGGCCAGAACGTCCGCCTCGCGTCGCAGCTGACCGGCAAGGCGATCGACATCCTCACCGAGGCCGATGCGTCCGAGAAGCGCCAGAAGGACTTTGTCGAGCGTTCGGCAATGTTCGAGAAGGAGCTCGACGTCGACGAGACGCTTGCACAGCTGCTGGTCGCCGAAGGGTTCACCAGCCTCGAGGAGGTCGCCTATGTCGAGGTCGAGGAGATCGCCGGCATCGAGGGCTTCGACGAGGACCTGGCGGGCGAGTTGCAGAACCGCGCGACCGAGGCGCTCGAGCGTCGCGACGCGGCCAGCCGCGAAGAGCGTACCGCGCTCGGCGTGGAGGACGCGCTTATCGACATGCCGTATCTGAACGAGGCGATGCTCGTCACGCTCGGCAAGGCGGGCATCAAGACGCTGGACGATCTCGCGGATCTTGCGACCGACGAGCTCGTCGAGAAGAAGCGCGCCGAACCGCGCCGCCGCAACGACGACGCGCCCAAGCGTCCCGAGCCCAAGGGCGGGATTCTCGCGGAATATGGTCTGAGCGACGAGCAGGGGAACGAGATCATCATGGCCGCGCGCGCGCACTGGTTCGAGGACGAGGCCCCCGAGGCTGACGCCGTCGAGGCGGACGAGGCTCCGGTGGAAGAGGCCTCGGCCGAGGACACTGCGGCTGAGGACACTGCGGCTGAGGACACTGCGGCGGATGACGTCTCGGCGGATGACGCCGCGGACACGACCGACGCGAAGAGCGAGGACGACAAGGCCTGATGCCGTTCGTCAGCATCCGCATTTCGGGGTCCGCCACCAAGGACCAGAAGGCCGGCATCGTCGCAGACGTCACCCAGTCGCTTGTCGAGCGGCTGGGAAAGAACCCGGCTGCGGTACAGATCGTGATCGAAGAGGTTTCGACCGAGAATTACGGCGCGGGCGGCCAGCTGCTGGTCGACCGCGACGCTCCCAGGACGACTCCGGCGCAGGAGGACGCACATGCGGAACCCTCCCGATGAGACGCTAGGCGCTACCAACGGCCTTCCTTCCTCCCCTCCCGCAAGCGGGAGAGGACCGAAGGGTGGGCGCCCGGCCTCGGCTAAGAACAAGGGTGCAGGTGGGCGCGAGCCTAACCCATCCCGCGTGCGCGAGGGGGATGAAGACGCCCCCATTCGCAAGTGCATCCTGTCGGGCGAGCGCGATGTTCGGCCACATATGGTGCGACTCGCGCTGGCCCCCGATGGCCAGATTCATCCCGACGTGCGTGCTAAGGCTCCTGGCCGTGGCGCGTGGATCGGGGTGACACGAATCGAACTCGAAGCGGCGATCAAGAAGGGCAAGCTGAAGGGCGCGCTCGCGCGTGCGTTCAAGACCGGCGAGTTCGCGATTCCCCCCGAACTGCCTGCGCAGATCGAAGCCGCGCTTGAGCGCAACGCACTTGACCGGCTCGGGCTCGAATCGCGCTCGGGCACCGTGCTGATCGGCTCCGACCGGATCGAGCAGAATGCGCGCCAGGGCAAGCTGAAGGCGCTGTATCATGCGTCCGACGCGGCCGAGGACGGCAACCGCAAGCTCGACCAGGCGTGGCGCATCGGCAACGATGTCGAAGGCTCGGGTCTGCGGGGGTTGGCACTGCCCGCGTCACGTACCATATTGGCGTTGGCGCTGGGGCGGGAGAATGTGGTACACATTGGCCTGACTGACCGCGCTGCAGCAAAGCGGGTGAGCGAAGCGCTCGACCGTTGGCTGCATTTTATCGGCCCCGAACCTTCTCCCGTGTCTTGCGAAACGGCCTCGCAGGGCGCATCGGCGTCTCAACAAAACGGGACGTCACCCATAACAGGGGCGTCCGGATCGACCGGACACAGCCCGGCCGTGGACATGACTGAGGAATTTGAGTGAGCGACACGGACAACGAGAAGCCGAAACTTGGCATGCGCGCACCTTTGGGTGTGAAGCGCACGGTCGAGACCGGCCAGGTGAAGCAGAGCTTCAGCCACGGCCGATCGAATACGGTGATCGTGGAAACCAAGCGTGCGCGCGTCCTGCGCCGTCCGGGCGAGCCCGACGGTCCGGTCGCCGATGCGCCGGTTGCCGCGCCCGCGCCGGTTGCGGCCCCCGCACCGGCTCCGCAGGCGCGTGCGCCGCAGCCCGCCCCCGCACCGGTACGCCAGCAGGCACCGAGCAACCTGTCGCCGCAGGAGCGGCAGGCCAAGCTTCTCCGCGAGGCGGAAGAGCAGCGGATGAACACGCTCGAAGAGGGGCGTCGCCGTCAGGAAGCCGAGCGCGCCAAGGCCGCCGAGGACGAGCGCAACCGCATCGCCGAACGCGCGCGTGCCGAGGCGGAAGCCAAGGCTGCACCGGCGCCGAAGCCCGTCGAGGCGCCTGCGCCCGCACCTGCACCGGCACCCGTCGTCGAAGCAGCGCCGGTCGTAGCGCCGACGCCTGCTGCCGCGCCGGTTGAAGCCCCCGTTGCAGCGGCCCCTGCCCCCGCTGCGGCCCCGGCACCCGCGCCGACCCCGGCGCCAGCTCCGGTGGCGGCACCAGCACCGGCCCCCAAGCCGGCGCCTGCGCCTGTCGCACCGCCCGCGCCGCCGCCGATTCTCGAATTGTCGCGCGATCCGTCGATGCCGGCACCACGCCGGTTCTCGCCAGTCGCCCGTCCCGAGCGTCCTCCGCCGCCGCCAAAGCCCGTTCCGGCACCTGCGCCTGCAGCGCCGGCGACGACCGCCAATGCCGGCACGACCGCAGCGCGCCCTGGTGCAACCGGTGCCAACGCGCCGGCCGGCGGCGTCCGTCGCGACGCACCTCCGGCCCGCCCGCAGCAGCGTGACCGCAAGGGCGACGATCGTCGCACCTCGGGCAAGCTGACCGTCAACCGTGCGCTCGGCGATGGCGATGGCGCCCGCGCCCGTTCGCTCGCCGCGCTCAAGCGTGCGCGTGAGAAGGAGCGTCGTGGCACCGGTGGCCCGCGCGAGCCGCAGGCCAAGCAGGTCCGCGACGTGGTCGTCCCCGAGGCGATCACCGTGCAGGAACTGGCCATCCGTATGGCCGAGAAGGGTGCAGACCTCGTCAAGGCGCTGTTCAAGATGGGCATGCCCGTCACGATGACGCAGACAATCGACCAGGATACGGCCGAACTGCTCGTCACCGAATTCGGTCACAACCTGACGCGCGTCAGCGATGTCGACCAGGATCTGGCGAACGACACGATCGACGATGCCGAGGAGACTCTGCGTCCGCGTGCCCCGGTCGTCACGATCATGGGTCACGTCGATCACGGCAAGACGTCGCTGCTCGATGCCCTGCGCGGCACCGATGTGGTGCGCGGCGAAGCGGGTGGCATCACCCAGCATATCGGCGCGTATCAGGTCACGCTGAAGGACAAGTCGAAGATCACCTTCCTCGACACGCCGGGCCATGAGGCGTTCACGCAGATGCGTGCGCGCGGTGCGGATGTCACCGACATCGTCATCCTGGTGGTGGCGGCGGACGACGGCCTCATGCCGCAGACGGTGGAGGCGATCGCCCACACCAAGGCGGCTGGCGTGCCGATGATCGTCGCGATCAACAAGATCGACAAGGAGGGCGCCAATGCCCAGAAGGTGCGCGAGCGCCTGCTGAGCGAGGAGATCGTGGTCGAGGACATGGGCGGCGACGTCCAGGACGTCGAAGTCTCCGCGACCAAGAAGATCGGTCTCGACACGTTGATCGAGAAGATCCAGCTCCAGGCCGAACTGCTCGAACTGCGCGCCAATCCGGATCGCGCGGCCGAGGGTACGGTGATCGAGGCCAAGCTCGACAAGGGTCGTGGCCCGGTCGCGACGATCCTCGTCAATCGTGGTACGCTCAAGGTCGGCGACATCTTCGTGGTCGGCGGCGAGAGCGGCAAGGTCCGTGCGCTGGTCGACGACAAGGGCAAGCAGATCAAGGAAGCGGGTCCGGCAATGCCGGTCGAGGTCCTCGGTCTGTCGGGCGTCCCGTCGGCGGGCGATCCGTTCCAGGTGGTCGAGAACGAGGCACGGGCCCGCGAAGTCGCGGAATATCGTCGCAGCGTGAAGACCGACAAGCGGACGGCATCGGTTCCGGCCAGCCTCGAGAGCATGTTCTCGGCGCTGAAGGAAAAGCAGGCGATCGAATATCCGCTGGTCGTGAAGGCCGATACGCAGGGTACCGTCGAGGCGATCGTCGGGGCGATCAACAAGATCTCCACCGACCTGATCAAGGCGCGCGTGCTGAGCTCGGGCGTCGGTGGTATCACCGAGTCGGACGTCACGTTGGCGGCGGCATCGGGTGCACCGATCATCGGCTTCAACGTTCGTCCGAATGCCAAGGCACGCGAGATCGCGGAGCGCCAGAAGGTCGCGTTCAAATATTATGACGTGATCTACGACCTGATCGATGAGATCCGGGCGGGCATGGCCGGCGAGCTTGGGCCGGAAGCGTTCGAGACGGTCGTCGGTCGTGCCGATATCCGCGAGGTCTTCTCTGCGGGCAAGCATGGCAAGGCGGCGGGTCTGCTCGTTACCGAGGGCAATATCCGCAAGGCGCTCAAGGCACGTATCACGCGCAACGACGTCATCATCTACCAGGGCGAAATCGCATCGCTGCGTCGCTTCAAGGATGATGTCGCCGAAGTCCGCGCCGGGCTGGAGTGTGGCGTGACGTTCACGTCGAACTTCGTCGACATCAAGGCCGGCGACGTCCTCGAGACGTTCGAAGTCGAGATGCGCGACCGCACGCTGTAATACTGAAGCCCTCTCCCCCTCGGGGAGAGGGTTGGGTGAGGGGCAGTACCGGGCGGTAACGCTTGCGGCCGCCCCTCACCCCCACCTCTCCCCGGAGGGGCGAGGGAGTTAGAAGAATGAAGACCGATACCCCAGAGATCAAAACCGTCCGCGCGCTGCGCGTGGGCGAACAGGCGCGTCACGCGCTCAGCGACATCCTCGCACGCGGCGACGTGCATGATCCGGTGCTCGAAAAGCACCTCGTCACGATCACCGAGGTCCGCATGTCCCCCGACCTGCGCCACGCCACCGTCTTCGTGAAGCCGCTGCTCGGCAAGGACGAGGAAAAGGTGCTGAAGGCGCTGCGGACGAACACCGCCTATCTCCAGCGCGAAGTCGCGACTCGCGTGCAGACGCGCTATGCCGCCAAGCTGAAGTTCGTCGCCGACGAGAGCTTCGACGAGGGCACGCATATCGACACGCTGTTGCGCGATCCGCATATCGCGCGCGACCTGTCCGAGGATTGACGCCGCCGCGCGACGCGTCTTTGGGTTGAGCCGATGGCCAAGCTGTATTTCTATTATGCGTCGATGAACGCGGGCAAGTCGACCAACCTGCTCCAGGCGGACTTTAACTACCGCGAGCGCGGGATGCGGACGATGCTGTTCACCGCCGCAATCGACGACCGCTTTGCGGCGGGCACGATCACGTCGCGGATCGGACTCGAGGCACCGGCGATCGCGTTCGATGCGGATACGGATATCGGCGGCTGCATCACCCGGCAGCACGCCGAGGATGCGATCTCCTGCGTGCTCGTGGACGAGGCACAGTTCCTGACTGCGCCTCAGGTCGACCAGCTGGCGCAGATCTGCGACGTGGTCGGCATCCCGGTGCTCGCCTACGGCTTGCGCACCGATTTCCAGGGTGCGCTGTTCCCCGGCTCGGCGCGGCTGCTGGCGCTGGCCGACTCGCTGGTCGAGATCAAGTCGGTGTGCATGTGCGGGCGCAAGGCGACGATGAACCTGCGCGTCGACGCGAACGGCCGCGCGATCGCCGAGGGGCAGCAGACCGAGATCGGCGGCAACGACCGCTATGTTGCGTTGTGCCGACGGCATTTCACCGAGGCTTTGGGCTGAACCCCGGCCTTCCCATTACCCCCTACCCGTTCGTGCTGAGCGAAGTCGAAGCACTTCTGCCTCACCTTCGACTTCGCTCAGGACGAACGGAAGGGACGGACCAGCCCCCAGTCTTCAAGGATCCTACGACATGCATGGCTGGATCATTCTCGACAAGCCGCTGGGCTTGGGCTCGACGCAGGGCGTGTCCGCGGTGAAGCGCGCGCTGCGCAACGGCGGCTATGGCAAGTTCAAGGTTGGCCACGGCGGCACGCTTGATCCGCTCGCGACCGGCGTGCTGCCGATCGCGGTCGGCGAGGCGACCAAGCTTGCCGGGCGGATGCTCGACAGCGACAAGATCTATGATTTCACCATCATGTTCGGGGTCCAGACCGACACGCTCGACGCCGAGGGCGTAAGCATCGCCACCTCCGACGTGCGCCCGACGAAGGAGGCGGTCGAGGCGGTGCTGGCGCAGTTCACCGGCCCGATCGCGCAGGTGCCCCCCGCCTATTCCGCGCTGAAGGTCGATGGCGAGCGCGCCTACGACCTCGCCCGCGCCGGGCAGGACGTGGTGCTCGCCAGCCGGAACGTGACGATCCACACGCTCACCCCCCACCTCACCCGTCTTTTGGATGACGAGGTCGGGGAGGAACTGAAGGCGGTCACCCTCACTGCGCATGTCTCCAAGGGCACCTATATCCGCTCCCTCGCACGCGACATCGCGCTGGCGCTCGGAACCGTCGGCCACGTCACCATGCTACGGCGCGTAAAGGCCGGTCCGTTCGACCTCTCGTCAGCGATATCGCTGGACAAACTGGACGAACTCGCTAAGGCCACCGCGCTTGAAGATGTACTACTGCCCTTGAGGGTGGCGCTGGACGACATCCCGGCTCTCTCCCTCACCCCCGACCAGGCAGGGGCGCTCCGACAGGGGCGTATCTTGGCCGGGATCGCCGCAGACGATGGCCAATACTTCGCCGAGCTGGACACCGTCCCGGTCGCGCTGGTCGAGGTCGAGGACGGAGACGTCCGGGTCGTTCGCGGTTTCAATCTGTGATGTCGAAGGACTGAGAATTCATGACGATTACCGCTGAACGCAAGACCGAGCTGGTCAAGATCCACGCACGCCAGGACGGCGACACGGGTTCGCCCGAAGTCCAGGTCGCGATCCTGACCGAGCGGATCAAGAACCTGACCGAGCACTTCAAGGGCCACAAGAAGGACAACCACTCGCGTCGTGGTCTCCTGATGATGGTCAACAAGCGCCGGTCGCTGCTGGACTATCTCCGTCACAAGGACGGCCAGCGCTATCTGGATCTGATCGCGAAGCTCGGTCTCCGCAAGTAAAACGAACGGCTCCCTTCGGGGGGCCGTTTTTGTATATACGACTTTGATTCCGCGCCATCGCGCGCGGAGGCAAACGCCAGGACGCAATTCGGTGGGCTGGCAAGGAGCGACAACTCGCTCCACACCGCCGCGAGCCGGCTTAGCTCGCACATAGGCCCCGGTCGGCATCTGGCCGCCGGAGTGAAGGAAACGAAATGTTCGATACCAAGACCGTAAGCGCCCAGTGGGGCGGCAAGACGCTGACGCTCGAGACCGGCCGCGTGGCCCGTCAGGCAAACGGCGCCGTGCTCGCCACCCTCGGCGAGACCGTCGTTCTGTGCGCCGTCACGGCTGCACGGACCGTCAAGGAAGGGCAGGATTTCTTCCCGCTCACCGTCCATTACCAGGAGAAGTTCTCCGCAAGCGGCCGCATCCCCGGTGGCTTCTTCAAGCGTGAGCGCGGCGCGACCGAAAAGGAGACGCTGACCAGCCGTCTCATCGATCGCCCGATCCGTCCCCTCTTCCCAGAGGGTTTCTACAACGAGATCAACGTGATCTGCCAGGTTCTGTCGTATGACGGCGAGAACGAGCCGGACATCCTCGCGATGGTCGCGGCGTCGGCTGCGCTGACGATCTCGGGCGTGCCGTTCATGGGCCCGATCGGCGCAGCACGCGTCGGCTATGTCGATGGCGCCTACATCCTCAACCCGACGCTCGACGAAGCCAAGGCGGGTGACCTCGACCTCGTCGTCGCCGCCACCGGCCAGGCCGTGATGATGGTCGAATCGGAAGCCAAGGAGCTCTCGGAAGAGATCATGCTCGGCGCGGTCCAGTTCGCGCACAAGGCTTGCCGCGAAGCCGCCAACCTGATCATCGATCTGGCCGAGCAGGCTGCCAAGGATCCTTGGGAAATGGCCGAGCAGGCCGACCTGTCGACCGCCAAGGACAAGCTGAAGAAGCTGATCGGCAAGGACATTGCGGCTGCCTACAAGGTGACCGACAAGTCCAAGCGTTCGGACCTGCTGAACGCCGCACGCGCCAAGGGCAAGACCGCCTTTGCCGATGCGACCCCGCAGGACCAGATGGCGGCCGGCAAGCTGATGAAGAAGCTGGAGGCGGAGATCGTCCGCGGCGCCATCCTCAAGGACGGCACCCGGATCGACGGCCGCACCACCACGCAGATCCGTCCGATCGAAGCGATGGTCCACTTCCTTCCGCGGACGCACGGCTCGGCGCTGTTCACGCGCGGCGAGACGCAGTCGATCTGCACCACCACGCTCGGCACGCGCGACGCAGAGCAGATGATCGACGGCCTCAACGGCCTGTCGTACGAAAACTTCATGCTCCACTACAACTTCCCGCCCTACTCGGTCGGTGAAGTCGGTCGCTTCGGTGCGCCGGGTCGTCGCGAAGTCGGCCACGGCAAGCTCGCTTGGCGCGCGCTGCACCCGGTGCTGCCGTCGAAGGAAGAGTTCCCGTACACGATCCGCGTTCTGTCGGACATCACGGAGAGCAACGGCTCGTCGTCGATGGCGACGGTCTGCGGCGGTTCGCTGTCGATGATGGATGCGGGCGTTCCGCTTAAGCGTCCGGTGTCGGGCATCGCGATGGGCCTGATCCTCGAGGGCAAGAACTTCGCGGTTCTGTCGGACATCCTTGGCGACGAGGATCACCTCGGCGACATGGACTTCAAGGTCGCCGGCACGTCCGAGGGCATCACCACGATGCAGATGGACATCAAGATCGCCGGCATCACCGAAGAGATCATGGGCAAGGCGCTGGCACAGGCCAAGGAAGGCCGTGCGCATATCCTGGGCGAAATGGCCAAGGCGCTCGACCACACGCGTGAGGAGCTGTCGGCCCATGCACCGCGGATCGAGACCTTCACGATCGAGAAGTCGAAGATCCGTGAAGTCATCGGCACCGGCGGCAAGGTGATCCGCGAGATCGTCGCGCAGACCGGCGCCAAGGTCGACATCGACGACGAGGGCGTGATCAAGGTGTCGTCGTCCGACCCCGCGCAGATCGAAGCCGCGATCAAGTGGATCAAGGGCCTCGTCGAGGAAGCCGAAGTCGGCAAGGTCTATGACGGCAAGGTCGTCAACCTGGTGGACTTCGGTGCGTTCGTGAACTTCATGGGTGGCAAGGACGGTCTCGTCCACGTGTCCGAAATCAAGAACGAGCGCGTCGAGAAGGTCTCGGACGCGCTGAGCGAAGGCCAGGAAGTCAAGGTCAAGGTCCTCGAGATCGATCCGCGTGGCAAGGTTCGCCTGTCGATGCGCGTCGTCGACCAGACGACCGGCGAAGAGCTGGAGGACACGCGTCCTGCCCGTGAGCCGCGCGAAGGCGGTGACCGTGGTCCGCGCGGTCCGCGTCGCGATGGCGATGGTGGTCGTGACGCCGGTAACGGCGGTGGCGGTCGTGGCCCGCGCGGCGAAGGCGGCGGCGGTGATCGTGGTCCCCGTGGCCCGCGTCGTGATGGTGATGGCGGTCGTGATGGCGGCAACGGCGGTGGCCGTGGCCCGCGTCGCGACGGCGGTGGCCAGGGCGGCGAGCGCGCTCCCCGCGCCGAGCGTTCGGACGGCGACAAGGCCCCCGAGTTCGCTCCGGCGTTCCTGACGGGCGATCGCGACTAAGCGATCTTGCCGACTGGCAACTAGCGAAAGGGGATCCGGGCAACCGGGTCCCCTTTTTCGTGGTAATCACGATTGCGGAAGCCAGCGGCGCGATGCCGCGGGATCCGCGCTCGGCAATTTGTACGAGAATGACGCCCGGACGCGCTGCTATCGGCTTGCGGGGGCCAGCGTGCATGCGCATTCTCGGCCAAGGCAGCAGAGATGCGGGGGCATCATGGCAACCTTGGCGACCAGCGTGTCGGCGATCACCGCCGAGCGGCGTTTCTATCTCATGCTGGCTGCGATCATCGCGGTCACCGTCTTCGCGGGGTTCGGGCTGGACCTGCAGCGGACTGACTGGAACATCGCCGGGCTTCCCGCCCAGGTCCATCTGCACGCTGCCGTTTTCTTCGGCTGGATCACCCTCTACGTCGCGCAGAACTGGCTGGTCGACCGGGGGTCGATCGCGATGCACCGGCGACTGGGCGTCGCGACCGCATGCCTGATCCCAATCATGGTCGTGGTGGGCGTCGCGACGACGGTCATGGCCGTCCGGCTCAACCGCGTCCCGCCCTTCTTCACGCCGGGCCTTTTCCTCGCGCTCGACCTTCAGATCATCGGCTTTGCGATCCTGGCGGGCTGGGCGATCCAGCTCCGACACCGGTCCGACTGGCACAAGCGCCTGATGCTGTGCGCGACGATCCTGATCATGTCGCCGGCGCTGGGGCGCATCCTGCCGATGCCGCTCATGGGTCCGTCCGGGACCTGGGCGATATTCATCGCGACCATGGCCTATCTGGGGGCTGCGATGCTGTTCGATGCGCAACTGCGCGGGCGGGTGCACCTGGCCTATTGGTGGGGCGCGGGAATGCTGACCCTCGTCCAGCTGCTGATCGGCATCGTCGGGTTCAGCCCGCGGCTCGACAACCTGATCGCCCAACTCGCCGCCTGACGACGGGGATGCGCTCGAGTATGATTTGAGTGGGGAGCTTCTGTTGCTCGGTGCCCCCCGTACCGCCGGTTTCCACTTCTGTTGCCCGGTGTGGCCCGAACCGCGCTTTCGTCCGTATAACTTAGGTCGTTAGACCGTCAGTTATGCGGCAATTGCGAGTGCTTCGTTATCGTTGGCACTTGTGTATGGGCCGTTGCGGTGGTCCCATTCCGAGCGAAACATAGCGTCGTTGAACACACGTCGATCCTAGTTCGACCCCGTCATCGTCCCCCTCTTGCGAAGAGGGCGGTGGTGGAGTCGCCGGGTACTGCCCCCGGGTCCGCTGTGTCTATGACACGCCACGGTTTATCGCCATAGTCACCAGGAGAGAATTCCCCCGATGACGCTTGTGATATAGAGCGGCGATCGGCCGATTAAAAGCCCGTGATTTTGCCCTTTGCGGCCTTTCGCTCGCCACAAACCGCGTGCATAGAAATCTGTATTATGTTGACGCAGCGCTCTCGCTACGCGCTTCGCGCGATGATCTTCCTTGGCGGCGCCCCGGTCGGTGGTCCACCGATCCCGATGACCCGCATCGCGGCCGAGGCCAATGTCCCGCGCAAGTTTCTCGAGCTGATCCTTGCGGACCTGCGCGAGTCCGGCTTGCTGCACAGCCATCGCGGCAAGATGGGCGGCTATCGCCTGTCGCGCCCCAGCCACCTGATCTCGCTCGGCGAGATCATCCGGATCATCGAGGGCCCGCTCGCGCTGGTGCCCTGCGTCAGCCGGACGGCCTATCGGCCCTGCCTCGACTGCAAGAGCGAGGCAGACTGCGCGATCCGCTTTGCGATGATGCGCGTCCGCGACGAGACTGCGCGGATCCTCGACGGCACGAGCCTGGCGGATGCCAACGCCGAGGATCTGGCCGCAGCCTGATCTCCCCCTCCCCCCGGGGGAAGAGGGGCAGGACGTTCAGCCGCGTGCCTTGAGCTCGTCGCGAATCTCCCGCAACAGCGCGATCTCAACCGGCTCGGGCGCTGGCGCGACTGGAGTCGCTTCTTCCTCACGCTTGAGCCGCGCGGTTTCACGCTCGATCAGCGCCGCCGCGCGGTTCACGACGCGCAGGATCATGAAGATGATGAAGGCGACGATCACGAAGTTGACGAGCTGCGTCGCGAACGCGCCATAGCCGAGCAACGGCACCCCCGCCTTCTTCAACGCCGCATAGTCGCTGAGCGAACCGGCATAGTTTGCAGGGACAGGCCCCATCCGCCAGAAATAGCTCGAAAAGTCGAGCCCGCCGAAAATCTTGCCGATCACCGGCATCAGCACGTCGTCGGTCAGCGACGTGACGATCTTGCTGAACGCCGCCCCGATGATCACCGCAATAGCCAGATCAAGCACGTTGCCGCGCATGATGAACGCCTTGAATTCCTTGAGCATTCTCGCCCCCTTTTCCAGTCCACCGCACGCTAGCCATCGATTTCGGTTTCGCCAAGCCGGTCCGCTGTCCTATGGGGGTGATACAGACCAGCAGGAGAGCCCCGATGTCGTCCTATGCCCAGATTCTTCGCGGATCCGCCGTCGTTGCGCTCGCGGCGACGCTTGGCGGCTGCGGGATCAACAGCATCCCGACCGCCGAGGAAAATGTGAAGGCGCGGTGGGCCGATGTCCAGAACGACTATCAGCGCCGCGCCGACCTGATCCCCAACCTCGTCGCGACGGTCAAGGCGGCCGGCGCGCAGGAAAAGAGCATTTTGGTCGAGGTGACCCAGGCGCGCGCCGCCGCGAGCACGGTGCAGGTCTCGGGCGACGACCTGACCGACCCTGCGAAGATCGAGCAGTTCTCGCGCGTGCAGGGTGCCGTCGGGCTGTCGCTGCAGCGACTGCAGGAGGCTTATCCCGAGCTCAAGAGCCAGGCCAATTACACCACGCTGATGAGCCAGCTCGAAGGCACCGAGAACCGCATCACGATCGCACGGCGCGACTATAACGGCGCGGTCCAGGCCTATAACACCAAGATCCGCACCTTCCCCGACGCGGTCGGCGCGAAGATCTTCTATGGTGCAAAGCCGATGGTGCCATTTGCCGCGACCACGCCGGGGGCCGAGACGGCACCGACGGTGAACTTCGGCAACGCGAGCTGATCGCGGGGCCGGCGGCATGATCCGTGTCCTCGCGGCGCTCCTCTTCGCGGTGCTGCTCGGCAGCGGCACCGCAGGCGCCCAGACCTTCCCGAAATTTACCGGCTTCGTCGTCGACGCGGCGAACGTGATCCCGCCCGAGCAGGAGGCGGCGCTCATAAAACGGCTCGACGATCTCCAACAAGCGACCGGCAACCAGCTGGTCGTCGCGACCATCGCCGATCTGCAGGGCTATCCGATCGAGGATTATGGCTATCGCCTGCTGCGGAACTGGGGGGTCGGGCTGAAGGACGCCAATAACGGCGCGATCCTGCTCGTCGCGCCGAACGACCGCAAGTTACGGATCGAGGTCGGCTATGGGCTGGAACCGGTCCTGACCGACGCGTTTTCGAGCGTCGTGATCAACCAGCAGATCCTGTCGCGCTTCAAGGCCGGGGACATGACCGGCGGTATCGTCGCGGGCACGAATGCGGTCGCGGACCAGCTCGCTTTGCCCGACGCCGAGGCCCGCGCGAAAGTCGGCGCGGCGGCGGCGGAATATGACAAGACGCATCGCCGCGCGCCGTCCGGCAACGGTGGCGGCGTGCCGATCGGGTTGATCATCTTCGGGATCGTTGCCGCCGCGATCGTCATTCCGATGATCTCGCGGCGTGCCGGTGGCACCCGCTATTCAAGCGGTGGCGGCGGCAACGGGACACTGCCGATCGTGCTGTGGAGCATCGCCAACGAGATGTCACGGCGCGGCGGCGGCGGCGGTAGCAGCTGGGGCGGCGGTGGCGGCGACAGCGGCGGCGGCGGCTGGATGGGCGGCGGTTTTGGCGGCGGCGGCGGCGGCTCTGCCGGCGGTGGCGGCGCATCGGGGAGTTGGTGACATGCGGTTGAGCGAAGCCGATCACGGCCGCGTCACCGCCGCTGTGACGCAGGCCGAAACCACGACGACGGGCGAGATCGTCACGATCGTCGCGCGCCAGTCCGACGCCTATCACGACGTCTCGCTGCAATGGTCCGTGCTTGCCATGCTGCTGAGCCTTGCGGTGCTCGCGCTGCACCCGGTGGCGGCCGACCAGATCTATGCGCGGCTCGTCGATCCGTGGGCGCAGTCGGCACCACAGGGCGCGTTGTTCGCGATCGCGCTCGTCCTGATGACGCTGGTGTTCCTGGGCATGCGCCTGCTGCTCACTATCCCCGCGTTGCGACTCGCGCTGACGCCGGGCGCGACGAAATCGCGGCGGGTGCGCAGGCGTGCGGTGATGCTGTTCCGGGCGGGCGCGGAAAAGCGCACGCGGGGCGCGACGGGCGTGTTGCTGTACCTGTCGCTTGCCGAGCACCGCGCGGAGATCGTCGCGGACTCGGGCATCCATTCGCGCGTGCCGAACGAGATCTGGGGTGCGGCAATGGCGGCCGTGCTCACCGCGGTGCGCGACGACCGGCCGGCGGACGGCATGGCCGATGCCGTCGCGCAGATCGGCACGGTGCTCGCCGAGCATTTCCCGCGAACCGGTGCGGCGAACAACGAACTTCCCGACAGGCTGATCGAATTATGAGCACGACCGTATGGGCGGGCAAGTTCCTGACCGTGCAGACCGAAGGCACCTGGGAATATGTGGAACGTCGCGGGCAGATCGCGGCAGCCGTGATCGTTGCGATCGACGCGGGCGACGTCATCCTGGTCGAACAGTTTCGCGTACCGCTGGGCCGCGCCTGCCTCGAACTGCCTGCCGGGCTGGTGGGTGACGAGACCGCAGGCGAGAGCGTCGCGGTCGCCGCCGGGCGCGAGCTCGAGGAGGAAACCGGCTACCGCGCGGCCGCGATCGAGGATCTGGGGCTCTTCTATTCGTCGCCGGGGATGACGTCGGAATGCTTCACCCTGGTTCGTGCGACCGGGCTGACCAGGGTCGGCGACGGCGGCGGCGATGGTGACGAGAACATCACCGTCCACCGCGTACCGCTCGCCGACATTCCTGCCTTCGTCGCGGCGAAGCGCGAGGCGGGCGTCGCGATCGACGCGAAGATGCTGTTGATCCTCGCGGGATCGATCTTCTAGCGACGCTCGCGCTGAGCCGATTTCAACGCCGTTGCCGGAACGGCGTCGGGTAGTCGCTTATTTGAAGTTGTCCGCGTAGCTCTGCAGCTTCAGCGTCTTCTGCGGCGCCGGTACGACGGTGTAGCCGAACCCTTCACGCTCGCAATGCGCGATCGCGGCCTCGGCGGTCGGGAAGAACAGGCGGAGCTGGTCGCGCGTGTCGCCGCTGCCGGCCCAGCCGGTCAGCGGGTCGGGGCGCTTGGGCTCCGAGGGTTCGAATTCGAGCTGCCAGCTGTCGGTCCGGTGCTTGCCGGACTGCATGGCGTTCTTGGGGCGCTGGAAGATACGGGCGGTTGGCATGGGCTCCCCTTATCGCGAAGTTGCGCCCCTTGCATCCGCCTTTTTCGTGCGCAGCGTCGCCGATGCCGCGGCGGGATCGTCGGGCCAGGGATGCTTGGGGTAGCGACCGCGCATTTCCTTGGCGACCGCGACCCAGCTTCCCGCCCAGAAACCGGGCAGATCGCGCGTCGTCTGGATCGGGCGTCCGGCCGGCGACGTGAGGCTCAGCACCAGTGGAACGCGCGCTTCGCCGATGGTCGGATGCACGCCGAGCCCGAACAGCGCCTGGACGCGCAGTTCGACACGGGGCCCTCCCTCGGCGGCATAGTCGATCGCGTGCGTGCTCCCCGCCGGACTCGTAAAATCGGGCGGCGCGAGGCGGTTGATCGTCTGCATCGCATCCCAGCCGAGCAGGTTGCGCAACGCCTCGACGAGTGCCCCCGGGGCGATCGCATCGAGTCGGCGCTTTCCGACGAGCAGCGGCGCGAGCCATTCGTCCAGACGGTCGAGCAACGCCGCATCGTCGAGCGGCACGCCTGCATAGGCGGCGCGGTCGCGCAACGCCTGCCCGCCGTCGCTCCACGGCAGCAGCGAAAGACCGTGCTCGCGAACCGCCTCCAACAGCGCGGCGAGGATCGCGTCGGGATCCGCGCCGCTGTCCGGACCACTCGACAGCCGGATCGCGCCGAGCCGCCGGTCGCGCAGCGCTTGGATGCCGCCGGTCGCCGGGTCGAAGCTGACCATGCGGCGCGATTCGATCCGATCGGCGAACAGCGCCTCGACCGTCGGCTGGTCGATCACCGCCGCGGACAGGATCCGCGCGCCCGCCGCGGACCCCTGCGTATCGGCGACCGCAAGCCACTCCGCACGCGCCAGCGGCGACGTCGGATCGAGCCGGAACCCGCGTCCGCCGACCGATGCCCAGGTTTCGCCGGACGGATCACGCCGCCGGGCGACGCGGTCGGGATAGCCAAGCGCGATGCACGTGGCGACGCCCCCGTCTGCCGGCGAGAGAGACCCGCGCGACGGTGCGAGGCGGGCCCACCGCTCGGCCATCCCGCGCGCGGCCTGCGCCTTCGCGCCGCGTTCGGTCTTCCAGCGGCGCAAGCGGGTTTCGACATCTACGTCCTGCCCACCGATGCCACGCTCGCCGAGCAGCACCGCGACCTGCGCGGCGACCTCGGCCAGCCCCCGCTCTCCGGCGCGTAACAGCATATGGGCAAGGCGCGGCGGCATCGGCAGCTTTGCGATCGCACGGCCATGCGCCGTCGGACGACCGTCCTCGTCGATCGCCTCGAGCGTCGCCAGCCGGCGCAGCGCCTCGTCGATTGCCGCAGCGGGCGGCGCATCGATCCAGCGCAGGTCGCGGGGGTCGGCGACACCCCACAAGGCACAGGCGAGCACCAGCGCGGACAGATCGGCCTCGAGGATTTCGGGCGGATCGTAACGCGGCAGCCCCGCGGTCGCGGCCTCTTCCCACAACCGGTAGGCGGTGCCGGGGCCCAGACGCGCGGCACGCCCGGCGCGCTGCGTGACCGCGGCCTGGCTCGCGCGTTCGGTGACGAGGCGGGTCATGCCCGCCGCGCGGTCGTACCGCGGGCGCCGCGCGAGACCCGAATCGACGACGATCCGGATCCCGTCGAGCGTCAGGCTGGTCTCGGCGATGCTGGTCGCCAGCACGACCTTGCGACGGCCATCGGGTTCGGGAAGGATCGCCGCACGCTGCGCCGCCGGATCGAGGCTGCCATGAAGTTCGTGCACCACGATGTCGTCGGGCAGGTTCGCAAGCCGGTCCGCGGTCCGTTCGATCTCCGCGACGCCGGGCAGGAAGGCGAGCACGCCCCCCTGCTCCTCGCCGAGTGCGCGGCGGATCGCTGCCGCCATGCCATCCTCGATCCGCGCCTCTGCCGAGCGACCGATATGCCGCAGCGTCAGCGGATAGCTCCGCCCCTCGCTCTCGATCACCGGTGCGTCGTCCATCACCGCTGCGAACCGCGCGCCGTCGAGCGTGGCCGACATCGCGACCAGTCGCAGGTCGGGACGGAAGCCCGCCTGCACATCGAGTGCGAGCGCGAGCCCGAAATCGCCGTCGAGGCTGCGTTCGTGCACCTCGTCGAACAGCACCGCGGACACCCCCGCCAGTTCCGGGTCGGACTGGATCCGCGCGACGAAGATGCCCTCGGTGACGACCGTGACGCGCGTCGCCGCGGATAGCTTGCTGTCCATCCGCGTCGCATAGCCATAGGTCCGCCCGACCGGCTCGCCCGCCGTCGCTGCCATGCGCTCCGCCGCGGCGCGCGCGGCGAGGCGCCGGGGTGAGAGCAGCAGGATCTCGCCGGTGCACCAGGCTTGCTCGAGCAGCGCAGGCGCGACCGCGGTCGTCTTGCCCGCGCCCGGCGGCGCGACGAGCACGGCGGAGGACCGCGCACGCAGCGCGGTAAGCAGTTCGGGCAGGACGGCAAGGATCGGTAGCGGCGGCGGGGTCATCGCCGCCTGCTGCCACAGATCGATCGTGGCGCAACCGCTTTTCAGGGGTCCGCGCACCACCGCGACCGTCGTGCCCAGCCCCCACCCCGCCGAACGCGGCTGGCAAGGACGCGCGAACCTGCTAGACGCGGGGCACGAATATGGCGTCCGATCCTTCCCCAAACTCCTCGACGGCGACCCGCCGGACCACCGACAGGCTGCGCGGCAGTGTCGCGCGCGTCTGGGCGAGCCGCTGGACCAAGGCGGCGCTCGCGTTGTTCGGCCTCGGGCTGATCGCACTGTTCGGCTTCTGGCTGATCGTCGTCCGCGACCTTCCCTCGGTCGATACGCTGCGCACCTACGAACCGCCCTTGCCGACCAATGTGCGCGGCATCGATGGCGCGCCGATCCACAGCTATGCGCGCGAACGTCGCGTCGAGCTCAGCTTCGCCGAATATCCGCCGATGCTGATCAATGCGTTCCTGGCGGCGGAGGACAAGTCGTTCTTCGAGCATCACGGCGTCGACTTTCCGGGGCTTGCCGGCGCGGTCTTCGACTATGTCTCGAAGATCGGCAGCGGCCGACGCGCCCGCGGCGGATCGACGATCACGCAGCAGGTCGCCAAGAACCTTCTGATCGGCAACGAATATTCGCCAACGCGCAAGCTGCGCGAAGCGGTGCTGGCGTATAAGATCGAGGATACGCTGACCAAGCCTCAGATCCTCGAACTCTATCTGAACCAGATTGCGCTTGGCCGGAACGCGTTCGGCGTCGAGGCCGCCAGCCACGCCTATTTCGACAAGGACCTCGACCAGCTCGATCTCGCACAGATCGCCTATCTCGCGATCCTGCCCAAGGGTCCGTCGAATTACGATCCGGTGCGCTATCACGACCGTGCAATGACGCGGCGAAACTATGTGCTCGACCGGATGCTCGAGAACGGGTTCATCACCCGCGCGCAGTTCGATGCGGCGAACGCCGAACCGCTGGGGGTCGTGCTGCGACGCACGCCGCGGTTTGAAAGCGTCGGCGGCTATTTCGTCGAGGAAGTCCGCCGCCAGCTGATGGCCAAGTTCGGCGAAAGCGCGAAGGACGGCCCTTACAGCGTCTACTCGGGCGGCCTCTGGGTGCGGACCTCGTTCGACACGCGGTTGCAGGATCTGGCGCAGCAGGCCTTGCGTGATGGTCTGGTCCGCTTCGACAGCGGGCGCGGCTGGAACGGGCCGATCCGCCATGTCGAGATCGAGGACGACAACTGGCTCCAGCCGTTGCTCAACAGCAACATCGCGCTCGATTACCGCAACTGGGTGGCGGCGATCGTGACCGGCAAGGACGGCAATAGCTGGAACCTGGGCTTCCGCACCGGCAAGACCGGCACGCTGCCGCGCTATGCCGCGCAGATGGCGGTGCGCGGCAAGGGCGGCAATGCGTTCGGGGCGATCAAGACCGGCGACATCATCGCGGTTGCGCCCGAAGGCGGCGAGTTCGCGCTGCGGGCGATCCCCAAGGTTTCAGGTGCTTTCGTCGTCGAGGAGCCTGCCAGCGGCCGCGTCCTTGCGATGCAGGGCGGCTTCGACGACCGGTTGCAGGCGTTCAACCGCGCGACCCAGGCGATGCGCCAGCCCGGATCGACGATCAAGCCAATCGTCTATTCCGCCGCGCTCGACAACGGCATGACGCCCGCCTCGATCATCGTCGACGGGCCGTTCTGTGTCTATCAGGGCGCGCGGCTGGGGCAGAAATGCTTCCGCAACTTCGGCAATTCGCGCGGCGCCGGGCCGCACACGATGCGTTGGGGCATCGAACAGTCGCGCAATCTGATGACGGTCCGTGCCGCCGCGCAGACCGGCATGCCCAAGGTCGTTGCCACCATCAAGAAGATGGGCGTCGGCGATTACGCGCCTTATCTCTCCTTCGCGCTGGGCGCCGGCGAAACCACCGTGGGGCGGATGGTCAACGCCTATTCGATCCTCGCGAACAACGGCAAAGGCGGGCCGCCGTCGCTGATCGACTTCGTCCAGGATCGTCACGGCAAGGTGATCTGGCCCGAGAACTGGCGCGCCTGCGATCGCTGCAACGCACCCGATTGGGACGGCAAGTCGATGCCGCGTCCGGTCGCGCGCCAGCGCCAGGTGCTCGACGCGATGACCGCCTATCAGATGGTCCACATCACCGAAGGGGTCGTCCAGCGCGGCACCGCGGTGACGCTGCGCGATCTCGATCGGCCGATGTTTGGCAAGACGGGCACGAACAATGGCCCGACCGACGTCTGGTTCATCGGCGGAACCCCGCAATATGTCGGCGGCCTGTATATCGGCTTCGATACGCCGCGGAACCTTGGCAGCGCGGCGCAGGGCGGCACGCTGGCCGCGCCGATCTTCAAGCAGTTCGCGGTCAAGGCCTATGCCGATCTGCCCAAGCTGCCATTCCGCGCCCCCGCGGGTATCCGGATGGTCCGGATCGACCGGGGCAGCGGCCGCCCGGTCTATGGCACATGGCCGAACACCGATGATCCCAAGCCGGGCGTCATCTGGGAAGCGTTCAAGCCCGAAAGCGAACCGCGGCGTGCCGCGCGCCGTACGGGCCCCGCCCCCACCACCACCACCACGCCGACCGCCGCCCCCAAGGCAGAGGCTCCGCGCGACAGCGATTTCTTGCAAAGACAGGGCGGAATCTACTAGCCGTCCCCATATTCCGGGGCTGGCTGTTCATGCCGACCCCAACACTGGAGAATACCCATGCGCGCCGAAGCGCAGGCTCACGTTGACACCATCAAGGACGCGCTGGCGCTGTTGCGCCGTTTTCTCGACTGGGACCGCGCACTGCGTCGTCTCGACGAGCTGAACGCGCGCGTCGAGGATCAGGCGCTCTGGTCGGACCCCAAGGCTGCGCAGGAGGTGATGCGCGAGCGTCGTCGTCTCGACGAGGCGATCAGCGCGACGCGTGCGATCGAGAGCGAGCTCAGCGACACGTCCGAGCTGATCGAAATGGCCGAGGCCGAGGGCGACACCGCGATGGAAGCGGACGGCGTCGCCGCGCTCGCCGAACTTGCCGCCCGCGCGGACAAGGACAAGATCAAGGCGCTGCTCGCGGGCGAGGCCGATGCCAACGACACCTATATCGAGGTCAATGCCGGTGCCGGCGGGACCGAGAGCCAGGACTGGGCGGGCATGCTCAGCCGGATGTATTCGCGCTGGGGCGAACGCCACGGGCTGAAGGTCGAGCTGGTCGACCAGCATTCGGGCGAGCAGGCGGGGATCAAGTCCGCGACGCTGCTGCTGAAGGGCGAGAACGCCTATGGCTATGCCAAGACCGAGAGCGGCGTCCACCGGCTGGTGCGCATCAGCCCCTACGATTCGGCAGCACGCCGGCATACGTCGTTCGCCAGCGTCTGGGTCTATCCGGTCGTCGATGACAATATCGAGGTCGAGTATAACGAGAGCGACCTGCGTATCGATACGTATCGCGCATCGGGCGCAGGCGGCCAGCACATCAACACGACCGACTCGGCGGTGCGCATCACGCACGTCCCGACCGGCATCGTCGTCCAGTGTCAGAACCAGCGATCGCAGCATAAGAACAAGGCCGAGGCCTATAATCAGCTCCGCGCGCGGCTCTATGAACGCGAGCTCGCGATCCGCGAGCAGGCAGCCAATGCCGAGAATGCGTCGAAGACCGATATCGGCTGGGGCCACCAGATCCGGTCCTATGTGCTGCAGCCGTACCAGATGGTGAAGGACCTGCGGACCGGCGTGGTCTCGACCAGTCCGTCGGACGTGCTCGACGGCGATCTCGAGGCGTTCATGGCCGCGGCGCTGTCGCAGCGTGTGACCGGCGAGGCGGTCGAGGTGGAGGACGTCGATTGAAGATGACGCGCGTCCTGGCCCTGCTGCTGTCCCCGATCTGGCTGCTAGCGGCATGCGATGGCAGCAAACCGCTGATCCAGCGTGAACCCAAGGATGCGGGCCCCTTCCCCGCCGCCGACCGGCCGGTCGCGTCGATCGTCTCCGCGCGCTGGTCGAACGAGGAGGCGCGCGACCGGCTGAACGAGGCGGGCGAGGTCATGACCAAGGCGGATATCCGCAAGGGCATGACCGTCGCCGATATCGGCGCAGGCGAGGGCTATTACACGATCCGCGCCGCCGCGCGGGTCGGCAAGGACGGTCGCGTTCTCGCAGAGGACATCGTCGCGAGCGTGCGCGACCAGCTGGCGGAGCGCGTCGCGCGCGAGGATCTTACCAATGTCAGCGTGCGACTCGGTGAAGCCAATGATCCGAAGCTGCCCCCGGCGAGTTTCGACCGCGTGCTGATGGTGCACATGTATCACGAGATCGAGCAGCCCTATGAATTCCTGTGGCGGCTTCGTCCTTCGCTGAAACCCGACGGACTGGTCGTCGTCGTCGACGCCGATCGCGAGACGCGCAACCACGGCACGCCGCCCGCATTGCTCAAATGCGAGTTCGCGGCGGTCGGCTATACGCAGGTCGACAGGGACGAGATGCCGTCGGCGGGCGGCTATATGGCCATGTTCCGCGCGACCGGCCCGCGCCCCGCGCCCGAGGCGATCCGCGCCTGCCGGACGAAATAGCGCCACCGGGCGGAGCAACTGGTGCTCCGGACCGTCAGACCACCCCCATCGCGCGCAGGCTCGCCACCCGGTCGCCCGCGATCACCACGTGATCGAACAGCACCACCTCCACGGTCCGCAACCCCGCCGCCAGCGCACGGGTAAACGCCACGTCGCGCGCGCTCGGGGTCACGTCCCCGCTCGGATGATTGTGCGCGATCACCACCCCCTGCGCCGCGAACGCCAGCGCATCGGCAGCGATACTGCGCACCGCGATCCGCACCTGATCGCGCCCGCCCGCCACATGCCGCATGCCCAAAAGCCTCCGATTCGGATCAAGATAGGCGACCGCCACCGCCTCAGTCGTTGCATGCCCGAGTCTTGCGAACAGCGCGCACGCCGCTGCAAGGTCGGCAATGATCGGAGCGGAGGCGGGCCAGGCGGGCACCACCTCGACTGCCGCATTGCCGCCCCTGTCGCATTTACAACTGCATCCGCTTGAGCGATCCGTCCCGCACCGCTAGGCCGTCGCGATGCGCCAATATCTAGACCTCATGGACCGCGTGCTCTCGACCGGAGTCGAGACGATGGACCGCACCGGCACGGGCACGCTCAGCGTCTTCGGCGCGCAGATGCGCTTCGATCTCGCGCAGGGCTTTCCCGTGCTGACGACGAAGAAGCTTCACCTCCGCTCGATCATCGTCGAACTCCTGTGGTTCCTGCGCGGCGACACCAATGTCCGCTGGCTGCAGGATCGCAAGGTCGCGATCTGGGACGAATGGGCGGACGAGAGCGGCGATCTCGGCCCCGTCTATGGCAAGCAATGGCGCGACTGGGTGGCCGGCGACGGTCGCCATATCGACCAGATCGCCGAGCTGGTCGACCAGATCAAGACCAACCCCGCCTCGCGCCGCCAGATCGTCTGCGCGTGGAACCCGGGCGATCTGCATGCCATGGCGCTGGCCCCCTGCCACTGCCTGTTCCAGACGCATGTCGCCAACGGCAAGCTCTCGCTCCAGCTCTACCAGCGCTCGGGCGACATCTTCCTCGGCGTGCCGTTCAACATCGCCAGCTACGCACTGCTGACGCACATGCTCGCGCAGCAATGCGGACTCGAGGTCGGCGAGTTCATCTGGACCGGCGGCGACTGCCACCTCTATTCGAACCATCTCGAGCAGGCACGACTGCAACTCGGCCGCACCCCCGGCCCGCTCCCGCGGCTCGAGATCGTGCGCACGCCCGACTCGATCGACGCGTATGAGTATGAGGATTTCGTACTCCACGATTACGTCGCGCAGCCGCACATCAAGGCACCCGTCGCGGTCTGAACAGAGAGCGAATCGCAATAGGAACTGGGTGCCGTCCGCGCGGTTGACCGTCCGAACCCATTCGGAAGGCCTATCATGGACATCACCCAGCTCATCCTCGACGAACACGCGCAGCAGCGAGCGCTTTTCGCGCAGATCGACAGCATCGACGCCAAGGACACAGAGGCGCTGTCGGCACTGTGGACCCGCCTCAAGAACCTGCTCGACGCGCATGCCGAGGCGGAGGAGCGCTTCTTCTACCCGCGGCTGATGAAGATCGGCACCGGCGGCAACGACGCCAACTCGGCCGCCGAGGAGACCGAGGACGCGATCGAGGATCACAACGACATCCGCGAAACCGGTGAGGCAGTCGACAAGCACCCGGTCGGCTCGGACGCGTGGTTCGAGGCGGTCGGTGAATGCAACAAGGCGAACAGCGATCACCTTGCCGAGGAAGAGCGCCAGGGTCTGACCGATTTCCGCAAGCATGCGACGCTGGAAGAGCGGCACGAGCTGGGCGTCCGGTTCGCGGCGTTCGAGGCGAACCACCTGAACGGCGTGAAGGTCGTCGAGAAGGATCCCGAGGCGTACGTCAAGGAACACGCCCCGAACTGATCCCCCCGCTTCTTACCACCCCGGCGAAGGCCGGGGTCCAGGTGGAAAGGTGTTCGTAACGGAGTGCCGTCTTTCACCACCGACGTCCCCCAACTGGGCCCCGGCCTTCGCCGGGGTGGTGATACAAGCATAGCCCCCCGCCCCCATATCCGGCATGATGCGCCGATGATCACCTTCTACCTCGCCCGCGCCAGCAACGGCGTCATCGGCCGTGACGGCCAGCTTCCCTGGCGCCTCCCCGCCGACCTCAAGCGCTTCAAGGCGCTGACGATGGGCAAGCCGATGGTGATGGGGCGCAAGACGTTCGAGAGCTTCCCGAGCCCCCTCCCCGGCCGCCGCCACATCGTCCTCACCCGCGGTCACTGGCACGGCGACGGCGCGGAAGTGGCGCATTCGATCGACGAGGCGCTCGCGATGGCCGGCGACGACGTCGCGGTGATCGGCGGCGCGCAGATCTATGCGCAGCTGCTCCCCCATGCGGACCGGATCGAGCTCACCGAAGTCCATGACGAACCCGAAGGCGACGCCATCGTCCCCGCGTTTGACGGCTGGCACGAGATTGCCCGCGAAGACCACCCGGGCGAAAAGCAGCGTCCACCCTACAGCTTCGTCACGCTCACCCGCCGGTAAAGACCGTTCCCCCCGCGAAGGCGGGAGCTCGGACTCGACTCCCGCCTTCGCGGGACAACAAGGAGGCGCGGGAGACAACGACACGGAAGGACTATCGTCATCCGCGGCGTCTGGGTACTGACCCGTGCATGCAACGGCTCGACGGTGGCGCATCCATCCCTTCGCATCTGGCGGACGGGATCGTGGCGCTGGGTAATTTCGACGGATTCCATCTCGGTCACCAGGCGGTGGTCGCGCGCGCGATCGCGTGGGCCAAGGCGGAGGGTCGCCCCGCGCTGGTGGCGACGTTCGATCCGCATCCGGTCCGCCATTTCCGCCCCGATACGCCCGCCTTCCGCCTCACGACGCTCGACCAGCGCGAACGGCTGTTCGCAGACGCTGGCGCCGATGCGATGGTGGTGTTCCATTTCGACGGCGATCTCGCCGCGCTGACCGCCGAGCAGTTCGTCGCCGACCGGCTCGAACGCAATCTGCGGATCGGCGGCGTGGTGACGGGCGAGGATTTCACCTTCGGCCATGCCAAGAGCGGCACGGTCCACACGCTCGCCGCGCGCGGCCCGGTCCACGGCTTCCGGGCGGAAACCGTCGGCGCGGTTGCGCTGGATGGCGAGACGGTGTCCTCGACCCGGATCCGCGAGGCGCTGCGTGCCGGCGACATGGCGACCGCGACCCGGCTGCTGACGCGCCCGTTCGCGATCGAGGGCGTGGTGCAGCATGGCGACAAGCTCGGCCGCACGATCGGCTATCCGACCGCCAATCTCGACATGGGCAACTATCTGCGTCCCGCCTACGGGATCTACGCGGTGACCGGCCGGCTGGAGGACGGCCGCGTGCTGAAGGGCGCGGCGAACCTCGGCATCCGCCCAAGCTTCGATCCGCCGAAGGAACTGCTCGAGCCGCATTTCTTCGATTTTGCCGAGAACCTGTACGGGCAGACGATCGAGGTCGCGCTGATCGACTATCTGCGCCCCGAGGCGAAGTTCGACAGCCTCGACGCGCTGATCGCGCAGATGGACATCGACTGCGACCGCGCACGCACCATTCTAGGCTGATTGCCGCGGCGCCGTTGCGTATGGGAGGGGGGATGGCAACGGGCTCCCGGCTCGGCTACAGCCCGGCCCACTTATGACCGATACTCCTGCGCCCGCCCGCGATTACCGCGACACCGTCTTCCTGCCGAAGACCGACTTCCCGATGAAGGCCGGTCTCGCCGCCAAGGAGCCGGCGATCCTCGAGCGCTGGGCAAAGCTCGGCATCTACGACCGGCTGCGCGAACAGCGGCTCGGGCGCGAGCGGTTCATCCTGCACGACGGCCCCCCGTACGCGAACGGCGACATCCACATGGGCCATGCGATGAACAAGGTCCTGAAGGATATCATCGTCCGCTCGCAATCGCTGATGGGCAAGGACGCGCCCTACGTCCCCGGCTGGGACTGTCACGGCCTGCCGATCGAGTGGAAGGTCGAGGAAGCGTATCGCGCGAAGAAGCTGAACAAGGACGACGTCCCCGTCGACCAGTTCCGCGCCGAATGCCGCGCCTATGCCGAAAAATGGGTCGCCGTGCAGAAGGGCGAGTTCGAGCGGCTCGGCGTGATGGGCGACTGGGCCGATCCGTACCTCACGATGAAGTACGACGCCGAGGCGACGATCGTCGGCGAACTGCTCAAATTCGCCGAGAGTGGCCAGCTCTACCGCGGTGCGAAGCCCGTGATGTGGTCGCCGGTCGAGAAGACCGCGCTCGCCGAGGCCGAGGTCGAATATGAGGACATCGTCTCGACGCAGATCGACGTTGCCTTCGAGATCGTCGACGCGCCGAACGCGCCCGAACTGGTCGGCGCGCATGCGGTGATCTGGACGACGACGCCGTGGACGATCCCGGTGAACCAGGCGCTGAGCTATGGAGCCGAGATCGAGTATGTCTGCGTGCTTGCGGACGATCGCTATGTCGTGATCGCCGAGCATCTGCTTGATAGCGTTCGCACGCGCATTGGCTTCGATCTTTGGTCGGAGAACATCAAGTGGCGCGGTAAGGGTTCGCAACTGGAAGGCGCGACCGCACGCCACCCGATGCACACCCTCGGCGGGTTCTTCGCGAAGCCGCGCCCGTTCCTCCCCGGCGACTTCGTCACCACAGACGCGGGCACCGGGCTCGTCCACATGTCGCCGGACCACGGCGAGGACGATTTCGAGCTCTGCAAGCAATACGGCGTCGACCCCGTCTTCGCGGTCGACGGTGCGGGCATGTATCGCGCAGACTGGGCCTGGCTGGGCGGGCAAGGGTCCGTCATCAACAAGAAGTTCGTGGCCGCCGACGGCCCGATCTGCACCGACCTGCGCGCGACCGGTGCGCTGCTCGCGGCGAGCGACGATTTCAAGCACAGCTACCCGCATTCGTGGCGTTCAAAGGCCAAGGTGATCTTCCGCGCGACGCCGCAATGGTTCATCCCAATGGATGCGGCCACGTCGGTTGGCACCCAACGTGCTTCGACTTCGCTCAGCACGAACGGGGTTGGGGATGCGGCCGCACCCCCGTTCGCCCTGAGCGAAGTAGCAGGGCCTGGGTCGAGCAACGGCGCAACCCTCCGCGAAATCGCGCTCGACGCGATCGCCGCGACCACCTGGATCCCTGCGCGCTCGGAAAACCGGATCACGTCTATGGTGCAGGGCCGCCCCGACTGGGTCATCTCGCGCCAGCGCGCCTGGGGCGTGCCGATCGCGCTGTTCGTCAACCGCGTCACCGGCCAGTACCTCAACGACCCCGCCGTCAACGC
Organism: Sphingomonas aerolata; assembly: GCF_023935825.1. Lineage (NCBI taxonomy): Bacteria > Pseudomonadati > Pseudomonadota > Alphaproteobacteria > Sphingomonadales > Sphingomonadaceae > Sphingomonas > Sphingomonas aerolata. Next base: position 3,347,292 of record NZ_CP098762.1, read on the forward strand.
GCGCATCGTCGAAGCCTTCCGCCAGAACGGTGCGGATGCGTGGTACGCCGACGGCCACCAGGCGCTGCTCGGCCCCGACTACGACCTCGCCGACTATGAGGTCGTGAAGGACATCCTCGACGTCTGGTTCGATTCGGGCTGCACCCACGTCTTCACCGTCGAGGCGCGCTATGGCGAGGGCACCCGCGCCAACCTGTATCTCGAAGGGTCGGACCAGCATCGCGGCTGGTTCCAGTCGAGCTTGCTCGAAAGCTGCGGCACGCGCGGTCGCGCACCCTATGACGCGGTCCTCACCCACGGCTTCGCGCTCGACGGCCAGGGCCGCAAGATGTCGAAGAGCCTCGGCAACGTCGTCGATCCGCTCAAGATCATCGGCGAGAGCGGCGCGGACATCCTGCGCATGTGGGTCGCCTCGACTGACTATTTCGACGACGTGAAGATCGGCAAGGAGGTGCTCGCCACCGCGTCGGATTCCTACCGCAAGCTGCGCAACACGTTCCGCTACATGCTCGGTGCGCTCGAAGGCTTCGACGAGTCGGAACGCGTCGCGGTGTCCGACATGCCCGAGCTCGAGCGCTATGTGCTCCACCGCCTGGGCATGATCGACACCGAACTGCGCCAGGCGGCGGAAGGCTATGAGTTCAACCGCTACACGCGGCTGCTGACCGACTTCGCGAACGAGGACCTGTCCGCGTTCTTCTTCGATATCCGCAAGGACTCGCTTTACTGCGACGCGCCCGGCGACGTGAAGCGCCGCGCGTACCGCACCGTCCTCGACGTGCTGTTCCACGCGCTGGTCCGCTACGCCGCGCCGGTGCTGTGCTTCACCGCGGAGGAAGTCTGGCAGTCGCGCTTCCCGAGCGACGACAGTTCGGTCCACTATCTCGAATGGCCGTCGCTCCCGTCGCTCGACGCGGACGACGTCGTCGGCGCCAAGTGGCAGGAAATCCGCGCGCTGCGCGTCGCGGTCACCGAGGCGATCGAGCCGTTGCGCCGCGAGAAGACCGTGCGGTCCAGCCTCGAGGCCGAGATCACAGTCCCGGCGATGCTGCTCGACGCCAACGCGCTGGCCGAGGCATTCATCGTCGCCAAGGTCACGCCGGGCGATACGGTCACCGTGACGCGCACCGACTTTCACAAATGCGGCCGCTGCTGGCGCCACCTTCCCGAAGTGACGACCGACGGCGAGCTCTGCGACCGGTGCGAAGAGGTGGTGGCGCATGCGTAACCTGCCAAAGGCCGGCTTCGGGGCGGCGATCGCGCTGTTCCTCGCCGACCAGCTCAGCAAATGGGCCGTAACGCGCCCGCTCGGGATCGATTCGCTCGGCGATGCGCAGACGATCACGTCGTTCTTCGACCTGCGCTTCGTGCCAAATATCGGCATTTCGCTCGGGTTGCTGCCCGCCGATGGCCATCTGACGCGCTGGGCGCTGGTGCTGCTGACGGGGGCGATCTCGGTCGGGGTCGCGATCTGGATGACGCGCGAGAAGAACCGGGCAGATCAGATCGCGCTGGGCTTCGTGCTCGGCGGTGCGGTCGGCAATATCCTCGACCGGATCCGCCTTGGCTATGTCGTCGATTTTGCCGACCTGCATATCGGCGAGTGGCGCCCGTTTTTGGTCTTCAATGTCGCGGATGCAGCGATTACTGTCGGCGTGCTCGTCCTGCTTGTCCGGGCGCTGCTCGTGCGCGAGAAGCCCCCTGTGGAGAATTCCCATGCGTAAGTTTGTGCCCCTGGCTGCCGGTCTGGCGAGCGTCGCGTTGCTGTCCGGCTGTGGCGCCGGCAAGAGCCTCGATCGTGCGCGGCCGGACGAGTTCGCCGTCGCCCGCCAGGCTCCGCTGGTGATCCCCCCCGATTTTGCGCTGGTCCCGCCGCAGCCGGGTGCGGCACGGCCGCAGGATACCGCCGCGAACGCACAGACGCTCGACGCGCTGTTCGGCGGCACCGCCGCGCGCAGCCCCGCCGAAGCTGGCGTGCTGAGCGAAGCGGGCCCCAGCGCCGCCGACCCCGGCATCCGGTCCAGCGCGGGCGATCCCGGCACGACCGTGATCGACAAGGGCTCGACCACGCGCGACATCGTTGCCGCCCCCGAAGGCGACGGCCAGGATGCGCGCGCAACCGCCAACTGATCGGTTGCTGCAAGACGCGAAAAAGGGCGGCCCCCTTGCGGGAGCCGCCCTTTTTCGTGTTCGGTCGATGGCCGCCCCGCCCGCTCCTGCTCCGTGGATACCCCAGCTTTCGCTGGGGTGACGAGAGGGAGGCAGGAAGCGACCGTGCAAAATGTCGCAACCGCGCGCTCCCGCCATCACGGCCGAACGCCAGGACGACGACAGCACCCGCGCTACGTCAGAACGCAGCGGTCAGCGACGCCAGCACCTTCCCGTTGGCGATCGAACCGACGCCGTCCTGCCCACGGCTGAAGCTCGGCTGGAGATACGCCGACTCCGCCTTGCTGATGTCGGTATCGACATAGGCGACGCCCAAGGTCAGCGGCGTGCCAGGAATCACGTAATCGGCACCCACCAGCCAGTCGAAATATTCGCCGGTCGGCGACACGCTGGTGGCGAATGGCCCGAGCCCCTTGTTGCCGTTCGAATAGCCGACATGCGCCTTCACGGTCAGGCCGGTATCAGGAATGCCGCTGCTGACATCGCCCCACAGGTACAGGTTCGAATCCTTGGCGTTGACGCGGTCATAGACCCCGTTGGCGGCCGAGGTGCCGTTCGAATACCAGGGGCCCAGTGCCTGCTGCTTGGGCGCATAGGCGACGCCCGCGGTCAGCGCGACCGGGCCGGCGGTGCCCGAGAGCTTGGCATAGGGCTCGATGAAGTCGGTATTGTCGAAGCCCGACGGGTACATGTACCACGTCGCGCCGACGTCGAGCGTGCCGCCACCGACGGGAAGCTTGTACCCGGCGATGAGGTCGAGCTCCATGTTGGCGCCGCCGAACGTGCCCCAGCCGGCGAGGTTCGAACCCCAGGTGCCGATATAGACGCCGCTCTTGTGCGCGATCGTGATGCCGCCCTGGACCGCGAGATTTTCGTCCGACTGCGACACGCCGCGAAAGCGATAGTCGCTGACAAGTCCGACCGATCCGCTGACCGTGACGTCCTTGGGTGGCGCCGTATCCTGCGCGAACGCAGGGGGTGCGGCAGCCAGCGCGAGGCCGCCGAAGAGGATAGTGGAGAAGCGCATCGTTTCCCTTTCGAAACTGGAAATTCGATGTCCCCGCCTGCACCCGCGGACGCCGCATCTATCGAGGCATGGCCTCCGAGCGCGGTCTTTCCTGCGGTGACAAATGAATGACAGTCGTTGATGCACTGCACAAGCGATTATTGCGCCAGGCGCGGTGTTGACGCCATGGATGTTGCGCACCGGCCACACCGTCTCGGTTGCAACGCGCGGGTGCGCGCCGGCCTATCGACGCAGGATCGGCGTGCGACGCGGCGCTTCCCAGCCCTCGCGCGCCAATTCGGGCATGTCCGCCTCGCGTTCTGGATAACCGAGGCAGAGATAGCCGACGAACCGCCATCCCTCCGGCACGCCCGCAATGTGCGCGATCCGCGCGGGGTCGAGGATCGAGACCCAGCCGAGCCCGATCCCCTGCGCGCGCGCCGCCAGCCACAATGTATGGATCGCGATCACGGCGGAATAGGCGACGCTTTCCGGCATGGTCTGACGCCCCAGGCCGTGACCCTGGCTCGGATCGGGTTCGACGAACACCGCGATGTGAACGAGCGCCTGCTCAAGCCCGGCAAGCTTCAACCGGGCGTAGAGCGCGGCACGCGTCTCGTCTTGGCCGGCCAGCGCGGCGGCGTTGCAGGCGGCAAAGTCCGCGCGGATCGCGTCGCGCCGGGCGGGGTCGTCGATCGTGACGAACCGCCAGGGCTGGCTGAGCCCGACCGACGGCGCGGCGTCGGCGACCGCGAGCAGCGCGTCGACTGCGCCCGCGGGCAGCGGATCGCGCCGGAACCGGCGGACGTCACGGCGCCAGCGGAACAGCAGGTCGAGCCTGGCCTGAAACGCCGTATCGAAGACCGGGCCTCCAGCGTCGGGCGGTTCTGTCTGCATGACCGGCACGCTGTACCCGCTCACGTCCGGCGAGCAAGGTCGCTAGCCGCGCACCGCCCGAAAGGCGGCGAGCCCCGCGTCGAGATCGGCGATCAGGTCCGCCGGGTCCTCGAGCCCGATCTGAAGGCGGATCATCGGCCCGGCGACTTCGCGGCGGGTGACGCTGCGATAGCGGTGCGGATCGACCGGCAGCGCCAGGCTTTCGAACCCGCCCCAGCTATAGCCGATCCCGAACAGCTCGAGCGTGTCGATCAGCGCGGCCCGCGACGCCTCGTCACCGCCGTCCAGCACGAACGAGAACAGCCCGCTCGATCCCTTGAAATCGCGCACGAACAGATCGTGTCCCGGGCAGCCAGGCAGGGCCGGATGCAGCACCTGCGCCACCTCCGGACGCGCCTCCAGCCACTGCGCGATCGCCAGCGCGCTCGATTGATGCTGGGCCAGCCGGACCGCCATCGTCCGCAGCCCGCGACTGCCGAGCCAGCAGTCGTCGGGACTGGCGATCTGCCCCAGCTGAAAGCTCGTCTCGCGCAGCGCCTTGAAATGGCCGGGTCCTGCCGTCACCGATCCGAGCATCGCGTCCGAATGGCCGACGACATATTTGGTGCACGCCAAAATCGTCAGGTCGACGCCGTGGCCGATCGCCGGAAAGAACAGCGGCGTCGCCCAGGTATTGTCGAGCAGGGTCGTCACGCCGCGCGCGCGCGCCGCCGCGACAATGGCGGGGATGTCCTGCACCTCGAAACTGAGCGAGCCGGGACTCTCCATGAAGATCGCACGGGTCTTCTCGCCGATCAGGTCGGCGATTCCCGCACCGATCAGCGGGTCGTAGAAGCGGGTCGTGATGCCGAACCGCTTGAGCAGGCCGTTCGCCATCCCGCGCGTCGGGTCATAGGCGCTGTCGACGAGCAGCAGTTCGTCGCCCGGCGACAACACCGAGAGCAAAGCCGCCGCGATCGCCGCGACCCCCGATCCATAGAGGAACGTGCCCTCCGCCCCGGGTTCGAGCGTGGTCAGCGCATCCGCAAGGCTCCACTGCGTCGGCGTGCCCTTGCGACCGTAGAACAACCGATGATGCGTATCGCGGGTCGCGCTGTCGCGAAGATGGCCGACGGAATCATACAGGATCGTCGACGCCCGCCAGACCGGCGGACTGACGATCGCCCCTTCCCCGACACCACGAGTCCATTCCGCGCGACGTCCGGCGAGCACCACCTTGGTGCCGTCGCCGACCGGCCTTGTCGTTTCGGTCATTGCGTTCCTGTCGCCTTCGCGCCCATTGCCTTCGGCGTCGACGGATCGCCGCCCCATTCCGACCAGCTGCCGTCGTACAGCGCGACCTCGTTGCCAAGGAGGTGCGCGCCGAACGCCAGCACCGCCGCGGTGATTCCCGATCCACAGGTCGTCACGATCGGCCTGGCGAGATCGATGCCCGCGCCCTCGAATGCCGATCGCAACGCGTCGCCCGTCTTCCACGTGCCGTCCGCGTTGAACAGCGTGGCATAGGGCAGCGATTTGGATCCGGGGATATGCCCGGATGCGGTGCCGGGTCGCGGATCCGCCTCGGCACCGGTGAACCGGGCGGCGGAGCGTGCATCGACGACCTGTTCCGCACCGCTCGACAGGTTCGCGGTCATCTGGTCCTTCGTGCGAACAGCCTTGTCGTCGGCCCAGATGGTGAAGTGGCGATGCCGCACCGCCTGCTTGCCCGACTCCGTCTCACGCCCTTCGGCCTGCCATTTCGCCAGACCGCCGTCGAGGATCGCGACATTGTGCGCACCGAAGGTCCGCAGCATCCACCAGGCGCGCGCCGCCGTGCGCCAGGGCGAGCTGTCGTACAGCACGATGCGGCTGCCATCGCCGAGCCCGAGCGACTGCATCCGGCTGGCGAACTTGGCAGGCGACGGCAGCATGTTGGGCAGGTCGCTGTCGGTGTCGCGAAGCTCGGCGAGGTTCAAGAACACCGCGCCCGGAATATGCGCCGCTGCATAGTCCGCCGCAGCGTCGCGACCCTCGGCATAGGTTGCGTCGACGACCCTGAGATCGCCAGCGCCCGGGACGCTGGTCTCGAGCGCGTTCGCCAACCATTCGGTGCTCACCAGCGTGTCCATGACCTGCCCTCCTGACGGTTGGCGCGGATAGTAACCGGCGCACAGTCGAACGTCGAGGCCGCGGCTCGGCCGCCGCCCCGCCAGCTAGGTCTTGAACGCCAGCCCGATCGTTACCGCCAGCCCGATGAGCGAGAACATCTGGACGGTCGGCCAGTCGACCCAGCCGACCGCGTCGGGATCGCGCCGCCGATGGCGACGGCGGGCGCCCAGACCCGATGCGATCGCGAGCGCCGCGAAGCCGCCGCTCGCCGTCCACAGCAACGGTGCCATGTCAGCTCCCGAGCTTTTCCACCTTGTCCTGAAGACTGGCGAGTTCGGTGCGCAGGGCAGCGATCTCCTCGTCCTTCGTCGCCACCGGCCTGACGGCTGCTGGTGCGGGGGATGCTGCACCCGCAGCATTGCCGGGGGCAAAGGCCTGCGCGGCAACGTCGAACATCGCCAGATTACGCTTGGCAATGTCGGCGAAAGGCGAATGGGCAAACGCCCCTTCGACCGCGGTCTTGAACTGTTCCTGATTGCGGCGGAAGCTGTCCATCGATGCCTCGAGATAGCCGGGCACCATCTTCTGCATCGAATCGCCGTACATCGAGATCAGCTGGCGCAGGAAATTGACCGGCAGCATCGTCTCGCCGCGGCTTTCCTCCTCCATGATGATCTGGGTGAGGACGTTATGCGTGATATCCTCTTCGGTCTTCGCATCGACGACCTTGAAGTCACGGCCCTCGCGAGTCATCGTCGCGAGATGATCGAGCGTGATGTAGGATGATGTTTCGGTATTATAAAGCCGCCTGTTGGCGTACTTCTTGATGATGACAAGCCCGTCGACCGTGCTTTGCTTCTTCATATGCAGCCCCTCCACGTGACCGGGGCAAACGCTACGCGCTTTGACATTGCGCCGCAACATGGTCCACGGCCATTGCCGCTGTTCCTCGCCATGTTGCGCAACGAAACCGCAGCATCGCCCGACCGCCGCGCGCGGGCGCTGGCCGGGCTCGACCGCTATCAGGCCGCGCCCCGGGATCTGCCTTTGCCGCCCCGCCCGATCCGCGCGTCGGCCGGCCGGGCGGTCCTGCGCGACTATGGCGGTGGCACTACGGGCAAGCCGGCGGTCATCGTTATACCCTCGCTGATCAACCCGGCGGCGATCCTCGATCTTTCCGCGGACACGTCGCTGATGCAGTGGCTGGCCACGCGGGGCTATCATGCGCACCTGCTCGACTGGGGAACGCCGGGGCCCGAGGATCGGGACCTCGACCTCGACGCGCATGTCGCGCGCATCCTCCTGCCCCTGCTGCAAGGGTTTGCCACCCCGCCGATCCTGGTGGGCTATTGCCTGGGCGGCACCCTCGCCGTCGCCGCTGCCGCCTTGACGCGGGTGGCGGGGCTGGCGACGATCGCGGCACCCTGGCATTTCGCCGGCTATGGCGAGACCGCGCGTGTCGAGATGGCGCGACTTTGGCGCGCCGCCGCGCCGTTCGCGCGCCAGACGGGGCTGTTGCCGATGGAAGTGCTGCAAAGCGGGTTCTGGCAGCTCGCGCCCGCGCAGACGATCGCGAAATACGAGACGTTCGGCGACCGCGATCCGACCAGCCCCGCCGCGCGTGCGTTCGTCAGGCTGGAGGACTGGGCGAATGCGGGTGCGCCGCTCCCAGCTGCCGCAGCTGCCGCGCTGTTCGGGGACATGCTCGCCAGGGACCTGCCCGGACGCGGTCTGTGGCGGATTGCCGGTCGCGCGATCGCCCCGCTGGCGTTGTCCTGCCCCGCGGTCGAATTCGTCGCGCGCAACGACCGGATCGTGCCCGCCGCCACCGCGATCGGGCTCGCGGACCGGCGCGACGTCGATGCCGGCCATGTCGGCATGATCGTCGGCAGCCGCGCCCGCGACCAGCTCTGGGAGCCGCTCGCGAACTGGATAGATTCGCTCGGCTAGCGTATTGCATTCTCGAAACGAGAGGACCCGTCATGACCGCCACCCACCCCAGCGACATTGTCATCACCGCCGCCAAGCGTACGCCGGTCGGCAGCTTCCTCGGCGCCTTCGCCACCGTCCCCGCGCATGAACTCGGCCGGACCGCGATCGAGGCGGCACTCGCGCAGGCCGGTGTCGACGGCGCCGATGTCTCCGAAGTGATCCTCGGCCAGGTGCTGACCGCGGCGCAGGGGCAGAATCCTGCGCGTCAGGCGTCGATGGCGGCGGGCGTTCCCAAGGAAGTCCCCGCCTGGGGCGTCAACCAGGTCTGCGGCTCCGGGCTGCGCGCGGTCGCGCTGGCATGTCAGGCGATCCAGACCGGCGACGCGACGATCGTCGTCGCGGGCGGGCAGGAATCCATGTCGCTGTCCGCGCATGCCCAGTCGATCCGCGGGGGCCAGAAGATGGGCAATCTCAGCCTTGTCGACACGATGGTCAGCGATGGCCTGACCGACGTGTTCAACGGCTATCACATGGGCATCACCGCCGAAAATCTCGCCGAGCAATATCAGGTGACACGCAGCGAACAGGACGTCTTCTCGGTCGCCTCGCAGAACAAGGCGGAGGCGGCTCGCGGATCGGGCCGGTTCAAGGACGAGATCGCACCGGTGACGATCGCCGGCCGCAAGGGCGACACGATCGTCAGCGACGACGAATATATCCGCGCGGGCGCGACGATCGAGAGCGTGTCGGGCGTACGGCCGGCGTTCAAGAAGGACGGCACCGTCACCGCGGCGAATGCGAGCGGCCTCAACGACGGCGCCGCCGCGCTGGTGCTGATGCGCCGCGACGAGGCAGAGCGCCGCGGCAGTCCGGTGCTCGCGACCATCCGCAGCTGGGCCTCGGCCGGCGTCGATCCGTCGATCATGGGCATCGGCCCCGTCCCCGCCACGCGCCGCGCGCTGGAGAAGGCCGGCTGGACGATCGCCGATCTCGACCTGATCGAGGCGAACGAGGCATTTGCCGCCCAGGCCTTGTCGGTCGGCAAGGAGCTCGGCTGGGATGCCGACAAGGTCAACGTCAATGGCGGCGCGATCGCGATCGGCCACCCCATCGGCGCGAGCGGCGCGCGTGTGCTGACGACGCTGATCTACGAAATGGAGAAGCGTGACGCCCGCAAGGGTCTCGCGACGCTCTGCATCGGCGGCGGCATGGGAATCGCCATGTGCCTCGAACGGTGAGACTGCCGTTGCCGCACTTATAAGCCTCAAACGAATAAAGGGGGCCGCTCGGTAAGACGAGCGGCCCCCTTTTTCATATTATCGCTCGGTCAGAACTTACCGGCAACGCTCACCGCGAACCGGCGACCGATCAGATCACTATAGCTGGCCGGGATGATGATCCCGTTATACTTTTCGCCGACCCTGTTGAACAGGTTGGTCACGGCAAAGGTAACCCGGAAACGATCGCTTGCGTTTATGTAGACGCTCGGATTGACCGTCACGAAATCCTTGAGCTTGTCGATTTCGCGAAGATCGGCACCACGGCTGACGCGAGAGAAAAGCTGCTCGCCGGTATAGTTGAACGAGGTCGAGATGCCGAAGTCGTCATGAAAATAGGAGAGGTTGTACTGGCCCTGAAACGTCGGATCGCCCAGCGTTCCGTCGGTCCGCACGGGGGCAACGCCGGTGATGTCGTTGACGCGCTTGAGCGAGACGAAAAGATTTCCCCGCATCCCGACCGAGCCAGGAATGCCCAGACCCGACAGCGGACGATTATAAGTGAGTTCGGACTGGATCCCTTCGAACTTGATCTTGTTTCCGTTGACGAAACCACTTCCGACACCCGGGTTTAGGGGGTCGTTGACCACCTGGCCACCATTGTTGCCACCGTTCGCCGATGTGCCGCCTTGTCCCTGTGCATAGCGTCGGATCTGTGAGCAGAACGCATTGCCGTTCGCCGGATCGGCGGCGTTGAACGTCGAATTGTCGAAACACGCCGATGCGATCTGCGCGACCGTCAGGCTGGCAATCGGATCCGAGATCTTGATGTTCACATAATCGACCGTCAGCGTCAGGTTGGGAATGAAACGCGGCTGTAGAACGACACCGTAGGTGAAGCTCTTCGCCACTTCATTCGCAAGCCCGACATTGCCCCCGTTGCGTCCCGGGACGGTGGCGGCTGCGGCATCCAGTGGCGTGGCATTCGGGAATGCCGACAGGAAGGCCGCGCAGTTGCGGGCACGGTTTTCGGGCGCGGCACCGGCATTGATGTTGGCAGGCGAACACAGGTCGGGAACCGTGGTGAACACGTTCGCAACGGGGGAGAACAACTCGGTGATGGCAGGTGCGCGGAACGACTTCGTATAATTGCCGCGCAGCGCGATATCCCGGATCGGCGCGAACGACACGCCGCCTGCATAGGCCGTGAAACCGCCATTGACGGTGTTGTTGACGTGACGGCCGCTGGCATTCAGCTGAAGCGAATGCAGGAACGACAACCCGTTCTGCGCCGTGACGATCGGAAGGATGACTTCGCCGAACACCTCGTCGACATTGTATCGTCCCGCGACCGGAAGAATGGCGACAGCACGCCCCTGCCCCAGTTGCTCGAAGGTGCTGGGGGTGAAGCTGCCGCGCTCCTCGCGATGCTCATAGCCCAGGTTCAAGCCGGTCTCGTTGCCGAACAGGTCGAACGGGCTGCCGCCGACATTGACGTTGTAAACGATCTGTTCGAGCCGGCTCCTCGTGATGTTCTCGGATACGATGTACGACCGTGCCTCCGGGCTCGAAAGACCTTCACCCAACAGGTTGAGCGGCACGCAGGCGGCGTCTGCGACTGGCGTACCGCCAGGTGCGGCCTGCACCAACGGGGTTGCCGTGCACACGATCTGCCCCGCAGCGTTCCGCGTGACGTTCACCGCATTGATGAACCGCTGCGCGTTGATGTCCTGTCGGGTATCGCGAATATCGACCCGACCGATGTTGCTGCTGGCTTCATAGTTGAAACGACGACCACCAACATTGAAATTGCCGCGGACGCCCGCGACGGCACGATATTGCTTGTTGGTCGAAAAGCCCGTCAGGTCGGCCAGATCGAGCGACGCACGCGAGACCTGGAACCGCTGGACGCCGAGCGCCGTCAGCTGCGCACGCGCCTGATCCGTCAGGAACGGGCTTGCGGTCGTGAACGTCAACGCGCCGCTGAGACCGCCGAACAGGCTGCTGTTGAAGGTTGGCTGCTGAACCAGTTCGTCACCGCGCGACTGGAAATAGGTTGCCTCGATGAAGACCTTGAACGCATCGGAAAAGTCGTAACCGGCAAAGCCGTTGAACACGTTGCGCCGCAGATCGCTGGTGATCTGCGAATAATCGTTGAAGCGGAACCCGTCGCCGCCGCTGCCCTGCTGGACGCTCACGAACCGGATACCCCGGTTGAAGGGCACGAGATTGCCGCTGCGGTCGAACTGATAATTCTGCACTGCCGCCGCGACTGAGCCGGTCCCGTTCGCGTTGGCGAAGGCCGACGTGATCAGACCTCCACCGGTCAGCAACGGCAACGTCCGGTCGCGTACCAGGATCGATCCGGGAAATCCGTCAGTTCCGGAATCATTGAAACCGATTCCCGTATTCACCCGGCCGTCATTTGCGGCGGTCGTACCAGCAGGGCGGCCGAGCTGTGCGGACTGCGCTGTCGAGGGATTGTCGGCCGATCCGATATTGTCGCGCAGAAATCCCCGTGAATTGTACAGCAAACCCTTCTGATAGTCGCGCGTATAGGCCAGCGTGATGTTACCGCGGCCATCGTCAAAGTCGAAGCCGCCCGCCAGCGCTAGGTTGTAACGGAATGCGTCCCCTTCTTCCGTGATACCGCTCAATGCGGTGTAGCGGACGCCCTTCAGGCGGGTGTCGAGAATGAAATTGACCGTTGAGGCAATCGCGTCTGAACCATAGGTGGTCGCCCCGACCGTCGAGATCTGTTCGATACGGTCGAGCAACAGCGTCGGAATGACGTTGACGTCGACCTGCGTCCCCGCGCCGCCCTGGTTGAAGATCGTCGTCACGTTGGACGATACCGAGCGGCGGCCGTTGATCAGCGTGAGCGTCCGGTTCGAACCCAGGCCAAGTCCGTTGATGAAATTGACGCCTTGGCCAAACGAACCCTGCGCGCCTGCGGGGGTGATGCTGCCGCGAATGCCCGGCGTCTCGTTCAGCGCATCGGCAGCATTGGTCAGGCCGCGATTGGACAGATACTGATTGTTGATCACCGTGATCGGCACGGTGCCTTCGACGTTCGGAAGCCGGATACGCGATCCGGTGACGGTGATCTCTTCGGGGGCGGACTCGCGCCGCGTTGCGCCATCGGCGCCCACCGCCGGCTCGCCCGCGACCGGCGCGCACAGCGACCCATCGGCGAGACGCTCCTGGCCGGGCGTGCATTCAGGGGTGGTCGAGGTTTGTGAATAGGCGGTGCCGGAAAATCCCGCGGCCAAGACGGCAAGCGCGGATACGCGAACGAGCAGATTGCATCGCATTAGTTATATCCCCCTGTGAACACGTGATTTTCTAGGGAGACATCGGACGAAGATCGACCCTTACATGACGGAATTGTCATTTGGCGCCGCACGCGTTGTAAGAATGCAACATATTTGTCACAATATGTCGATTTATAATCTATGTTTGTTGTTAAAAACCTCCGCAAGGCCGCTTGGGTGTATTTTGGTTTAAACCCTATGGTTTGCGATCGCACGGCGGAAGCTGTGAGCCTCGTTGACAACGACGCGGCCGCTATCGCCCCGCTGCGGTGATAACGCCACCTCGCCTCTTCGAGTTCACAACATGGAATATGGAAGGGGATGTGTCGAATTGTTGCGTGAACGCTACAGTTTTGTGAAAACTCGGACTTCCGTTCATGCTGCAGCAATAAACCAATTGCGCGGCCAATCGCATGGCGTCACCCTCTCGCCATTGAATAGGGCATAAATGCCAACGCAAAGGGGTTTTATGAAATTTTCTCGCTTTCTGGGCGCGACGGCGATCGTCGGCGCGCTCGCGGCACTGCCCGGCACCGCGCTGGCACAGACCACCCCGGATCAGGTCACCCCTGCTGCAGAAGCACCCCAGCGCGAAGCGTCACAGCCTGCGAACGACGAAATCCTCGTCACCGGGTCGCGCATCGCCAGCCCGAACGGCGAATCCGCGGTTCCCGTCAGCACGATCAGTGCGGTCGAACTGACGACGACCGCCAAGACGTCGATCGGCGACGTCCTGAACGATCTGCCGCAGCTGCAGAGCACCTATAGCCAGGCGAACTCGACCCGCTTCCTCGGCACGGCCGGCCTCAACCTGCTCGATCTGCGCGGCCTTGGAACGCAGCGCACGCTCGTGCTCGTCAACGGTCGCCGGCATGTCGGGTCCGACATCCTCAACAACGCCGTATCGGTCGACACCAACACGATCCCAACTGACCTGATCCAGTCCGTCGATCTTGTGACGGGCGGTAATTCGGGCGTCTACGGATCGGACGCGCTGGCCGGCGTCGTCAACTTCATCCTGAAGGACAATTACGAGGGTCTGCAGGTCCGCGGCCAGGGTGCGATCAGCGAGCGTGGCGATGCCGGGTCCTATTTCGGCAGCGTCCTGGCGGGCAAGAATTTCGCCGACGGTCGCGGCAACCTCGCGGTCAATCTGGAATATTCGCGGCAGAATGCGCTCTACGCGTCGCAGCGCGACTATCTGCGCCAGGCCAACGGCTTCATCGCAACCGATTCCGACTCCGCGGGCGTCGCTACCGGTCAGACGAACCTGAACTATGACGGCATTCCGGATTCGGTGTTCTTCCGCGATATCCGGTCGGCAACGATCTCGGCCGGCGGTCTTGTCGCCTTTGCAAGCCCGACCGGCGCGTGCGGGCGCGACAACACGCCGACGGCGACGTTCAACAATGCCGGACGCCCCTTCTCGTGCAACTTCCTGTTCCAGTCGTCCGGCGCCCTCGCGCAGCAAACCGGCTCGCGCGTCGGCCTTGCCGCAACGGCCGGCACGGGCAGTGCCACCAACCCGTTCCGCGCCAGCGCGGTGCCGGCCGGATCCTATCTGAGCGGCAATGGCGACACGCGCCGTGAAGGGCAGCTGATTCAGATCCTGCCAGAACTTAACCGGTACTCGGCCAATCTCATCGGCCATTTCGAGGTATCGGACGCCTTCGTCCCGTTCATCGAGGCCAAATATTCGCGCACCGATTCGGTCGGACAGGGGAGCTCGGGACCGGCCTTCTTCACCGGCCAAACGCTGGACCTTCTCTACGAGCGTCCGCGACTTGATAACCCCTATCTGTCGGCCGATGCGCGCAACACCATCGCTGCGCAGATCCTCGCAAGCGGTATCAATCCGACCACCAACGCACCGCTCACGGCCGCGAACATCACCGCGATCAACAATGGGTCCTTCCGCTTCATCCTGCGCAAGAACCTCACCGATCTGGGCGTCCGTACCGAAGCGGCGCGTCGTGAAACCTACCGCCTCGTCGGCGGTGTCCGGGGCACGTTCAACGACGACTGGCACTATGAGCTTGCGGGGAACTATGGCGAGTTCCGCGAAAAGACGAAGGTCATGGGCAATCTGAACCAGCAGCGCATGGTGCTTGCCCTCGACGCTGTCACCAATCCGGCAAACGGCCAGATCATCTGCGGATCGCAGCTGCCGGGTACGGGTCAGGCGCGCGCCGATGCGTCCTTCGGCGGCGACATCGCCGGAAACGCAGCCGTCCAGGCGGCGGATATCGCCGCCTGCCAGCCGCTCAATCCGTTCGGCACAGGGAATATCTCGCAGGCGGCCAAGAACTACGTCCTTCAGGACACGGTCTCGAGTGGCAAGATCACGCAGCTTGACATCAACGGCTTCGTCTCCGGCGATCTGAGCCAGCTGTTCAGCCTGCCCGGCGGCGACATCGGCTTCTCGGTCGGCGGCGAATACCGGCGCGAGACGGCCTTCTACGAGCAGGATCCCTTGGTCTCGTCAGGCTACACCTTCTACAACGCGATCGGAAAGTTCGACCCGACCTCGTTCGAGGTCAAGGAAGCGTATGGCGAAATCCGCATACCGCTGTTGAAGGACATCACGCTCATCCGCGAGCTGACACTGAGCGGTTCGGGCCGCGTGTCGGATTACAAGGGCTCGGCGGGCACGGTTTACGCATATAGCGGCAACGCGACCTATACGCCGATCGATGGGATCCGTTTCCGCGGAAACTATTCTCGCTCGGTCCGTGCGCCCAACCTGTCCGATCTCTACTCGCCGCAATCGCAGAACTTCGCCACCGTCACAGATCCGTGCTCGGCGCGAAACGTCGCGGGGGGCACGCAGTTCCGGGCCGGCAATTGCGCCGCGGCGGGCATTCCGACCACCTACGACTATGTCTACGCACAGACGCTGGAGATTGTCAGCGGCGGCAATCCGCAACTCGACGTCGAAAAGTCGGATTCCTACACCTATGGCGTGCTGCTCCAGCCCAGGTTTATCCCGGGCCTGACGCTGTCGGTCGATTACTACAACATCAAGGTCAACAATGTGATCACCGCGCCATCGGCGCAGGGCATCATCAACAGCTGCTACGATTCGCCAACGACCGGCAACCAGTTCTGCTCGCTCTTCACTCGCGTTCCCGCGGGTCAGACCGGTGCTGTCGGTGAAGAGCAGTATCGAATCGTCGAGGGCAGCCTTCAGCAGACCTTGCTCAACTATGCAAAGCTGCAGGTTCGCGGCATCGACGTCGACCTGAACTACACCCACACCTTTGGCGATGTTCGCCTGAACAGCCACATCATCTACACGCACGTGCTGACCAACAGCTCGTTCACCGACCCGACGCAGCCGGGCTTTGCTGACACGACGGTCGGCGAAGTCGGAACGCCCAAGGATCAGGTCAACTGGAACCTTGGCGCTGATTTCGGCTCGGTCTTCGGCAACCTGCAGATGCGTTACATCACGAAGCAGTCGGTCGGGGCCGCCGAGAACCGTCAGTCGTTCCAGGGCCGCGTCCCGCAGAACCTCGACGATTTCGACATCCCCTACTACCCCGACGTGTTCTACATGGACGTGAAGTTCGGCGTGAACGTCACGCGCGAAACGAACTTCTACTTCGGCATCGACAACCTCACCGACCGCCTCCCGCCACTGGGCTCGACGGGCATCGGCGCCGGCACCGCGATCTTCGAGCCGCTGGGCCGCAAATTCTACGCCGGGTTCCAGGCGAAGTTCTGACCTGATCGCAATTTTCGCGACAAACGGTATCCCTTGCGGGGCGGTGATTTCCACCGCCCCTTTTTTTTGTAACCCGCCGGTCCGCGAACACCTATGCGGTGCTTGCCGTGACCTAGTGCCGCGCCTTGCCCGCGCGGAGCGTCACGCAGATATACGCGGCGCGTCCCAAAGGCGCTGGAACCTGGTGCCCATCGCGGTCAGCAGTTCATATTGCGACATCCCCGACACAACGGCCGCATCCGGCAAGGCTACGTCAAAGGCGATCCAGTCCCCCTCGCTCACAGTCGCCGAGGTCACGTCGATCGCGACGAGATCCATCGAGACCCGGCCGATCACTGCCAGCCGGTCCTGACCATGCCATGCGGTGCCGCAACTGGAAAATCCCCGGAAATACCCGTCGGCATATCCAAGATTGACGACCGCGACATCGGTGTCGGCCTTCGCGGTCCATGTCGCATTATACCCGACCGCGTCGCCGGCGTGCACCCGCCGGACCTGCAGGATCTCCGCCTCGGGATAGACCACCGGCACGATCACGTCGCCCAGTTCCCCTCGCGGCACCCCGCCATACACCGCCAGCCCCGGCCGTGTCAGATCGAACGCATAGTCGTGCCCCAGCGCGATCCCCGCGGAGTTCGCAAGACTCATCCGACGCGCGCCCGTCATGCCCTGCAACGCCGCGAACCGATCGCGCTGTACCGCGTTCATCGCCGCGTCCTCATCAGCGCAGGCGAGATGGCTCATCAACGTCTCGATCGTCAGGTCGTCGAGCAGTCCGTCGGCGATATCCTGCGCAGACACGCCGAGGCGGTTCATCCCCGTGTCGACCATGACGTCGCACGCGCCGCCACCCGCCGCCTTCCAGCGCGCGACCTGTGCCGGCGTGTTGAGCACCGGGCGCGCGACCCCGGCGCGGCCCGCCGCCATGTCCTCGTCGCGGACGCCGTGCAGGACCGACACCGTGAGGCCGAGCGGTGCCAGCTCGACCGCCTCGCGCCAGTTGGAGACGAAGAAGTCGCGACACCCCGCCCCCGCGAGACGCTGCGCGACCTCGACCGCGCCCAGACCATAGCCGTTCGCCTTGACCGCCGCACCGCACGCGGCGCGGCCGCTCATCCGGTCGAGCGTCTGCCAGTTGCGGACGAGAGCGTCGCCGTCGAGGCGCAGGCGGAGCGGGGCGGGGATATCGGTCACCCGCGCGGGATAGAGCGCTCGCGCGGCATCGTCGATGACCTTCCCGCCTGCCCGCCCTCGCCCGGCCCCGATCCGTCTGTTACCGCATGGCGTAGCGCAGCCCGATCCAGAGCGTGCGCGGCGTCGCACGCTCGACGATCGTGCCGCTGCTGATCCCCGCCTCGACAGTTTCATCGAACAGGTTTTCCGCGCGCGCCTCGACGACCAGCGCGCGGGTGATCGGATAGGCCGCATAGGCGTCGAGCGTGGTTGCGGGATCGAGGCTGCGGCTGTTCTGATCGTCGTCGAACTGGCGCGCGACATGGCGCACGGTCAGCGACGCGGCGGCGGCATCGCGGCGCCAGTCGACCGTCGCCGATACCTGGTCGCGCGGCGTCTGGGCCGGACGCAGTCCGTCGAGCGCGATCGCGGCGGCCGAGGCATCAACGGTCGAGTTGACGTGCGACCAAGAGGCCTGGACGCCGACCGGGCCGGGGCGATACGCGGCATCGATCTCGAACCCGTGCGCGCGGATCGCGTCGAGGTTGCGGCGGACGCGCGACGCGCTCGTCGCGGTCGACGAGAGGGTGACGTTGGCGATCGCGTCCTTCAGCCTGTTGTAGAAATAGGTTGCGGCGATGCTGACCCCCGGCGCGGGCGCCAGCGTGACCCCACCCTCGACCCCGGTCAGCCGCTCTGGCGACAGCAGCGCATTGGCCGCGGTCGTGTCGTTGCCGACGCGGAACGGGCGATAGAGTTCGTTGAGCGTCGGCAGCCGCCAGCCGCGATAGCCCGCAACACGCAGCGTAACCGCGTCGACGGGACGATAGGCGATCCCCGCGCGGCCCGTCGTTTCGGTGCCCTCACGATCGGCATAGCGCAGGTCGGTGACCGGCAGCCCGCCGGCAAGCGGTCGTTCCGACAGATAACCCTGGTCGATCGTCCAGCGGTCGATCCGCCCGCCAAGGCTGAACGTCACATCGCCCGCGACGAGACTGCCGTCCGCGAACAGCCCCGACGTGGTCGAACTGCCCCCCGCCTCGCGTCGCCGCGTCGGATTGCCGCCGGCAAAAAAGAACAGCTCCTGCGTCTTGCCGCTGACGTCGCGAATGTCCGCGCCGAGCCGCAGCGTTATCGCCTCACCGAGCGGCGGCAGGAGTTCGAACCGCGCACCGAGCCCGGTCGCGGGCGTATTATACTGGTCGAGCGACTGGGTCGTCGCGCTGCGAGCCGCGTTGATGCTGCCAAAGCTCGAGGCAAAGGCGCGGGTCTGAAGATAACCCAGCAGCGAATAGCCCCAGCGCCCCCGCCCGACGAGTCGCAGGCTGGCATCCGCGCCCTCGCTGCGATTGTCCGTGAAATCGCTGCCGCGGTCGCGCGTGTCGGTGAAGGCGCTCGCGTTCAGCTGCAGTTCGGTGGTCGCGTCGACGGCGATCACCGTGCGCACGGCGCCCGACGCCTGTTCATACGGCGCCGGGCGATCGACCGCGCCGCGCGACCCAGCGACCGTCGGCGTGAAGCCGTCGCCGCGCGCATAGGCCCCCGACACGACCGCGAAACCGCCGTCGCGGACCAGCGCCGCCGAGGCCTGCGCGTCGACCGAATCGCGGCTGCCATAGGCGATACCCGCCTGAAACGGGGTCAGCTGGTCGGGACTGGCGCTTTCGAGCTCGACGGTGCCGGCGAGCGCACCCGGCCCCTGATAGCCGCTGCCGCCGCCACGCGTGACGCGGATCCGGCCCAGCCGGCCCGTCGCATAGGCGGGAAACGCGACCCAGCCGCCGAACGGGTCGGCCTGCGGGACGCCGTCGAACAGCAGCAGCGCGCGGCTCGACGCATTGCCACCAATGCCGCGCAGCGAAATGCCCTGGCTGGTCGGGTTGGCGCTGCGTGAATCCGAGCGGCGGAACTGCTGCAGCCCTGCGACATCGGCGAGCACGGTTTCCAGCCGGTTGCTCGCGCTCGACTGGATGCGGTCGCGCTCGATCGTGACGATGTCATAGGCCCGGTCGCCGGGTACATCCGCCAGGCCGCGCCCGGTGACGACGATCACCGGCGGCGTCTCGGCGACGGGCGATGGGACGACGTTTTGCGCGATGCCCGGCATCGGGAGCGCGAGCGTAAGGAGAAGGACGGCGGGCAGGCGACGCGATCGCGCGATAATGGTCATCGCGGGCTCATGCCAGCATTGCACCGCCGGCGAAAAGCCTCTTTCGCCAAAGACCTGACACCAGGGCAAAGGCGGGGACGCACACGCACTCCCCCGCCCCCGCCGGGCTGGGTCAGATGAGTTCGACCGCGACCGCCGTCGCCTCGCCGCCACCGATGCACAACGCCGCCACGCCCTTGCGCAGACCGCGCGCCTTCAGTGCGGCGACCAGCGTGGCGATGATCCGCGCGCCGCTTGCACCGATCGGATGGCCGAGCGCGGTGGCGCCGCCATTGACGTTCAGCCGGTCGCGCGGGATTGCGAGGTCGCGCATCGCGATCATCGCCACCGTCGCGAACGCCTCGTTGACCTCGAACAGATCAACGTCCCCGACCGACCAGCCCGCACGGTCGAGCACCTTGCGGATCGCCGAGACGGGCGCGGTCGTGAACTGTGCAGGGGCGTGCGCATGCGCGGCGGTCGCGACGATCCGCGCCTCCTGCGCCAGACCCAGCCGCGCGGCGACGCTCGCCCGCGTCAGGACCAGTGCCGCGGCACCGTCCGAAATCGACGCCGAAGTCGCCGCGGTGATCGTGCCGTCCTTGGCAAAGGCGGGGCGCAGGCCCGGGATCTTCTCGGGCTTTGCCTTGCCGGGCTGCTCGTCCTCGACGACCGCGACGTCACCGCCGCGCGTCCTGACCGTCACCGGAACGACCTCGTCGCGGAAATGGCCCCCGGTGACCGCCGCACTCGCCCGCGCGAGGCTTTCGAGCGCGAACGCGTCCTGGTCCGCCCGCGTGAATTGATAGGCCCCCGCCGTGTCCTCGGCGAACGCGCCCATCGGCTTGCCCTTTTCATAGGCATCCTCGAGACCGTCCAGCATCATCGAATCGGAGACGACGTCATGGCCGATCCGCGCGCCGCCGCGATGCTTGGCAAGGAGGAAGGGCGCATTCGTCATGCTTTCCATCCCGCCCGCGACGACCACGTCGACGGTCCCGGCGGCGAGCGCCTCGAACCCCATGATCGCCGCCTGCATTCCGGATCCGCACATCTTGTTGATCGTGGTGGCCTCGACCGAATCGGGAAGCCCCGCACCGAGTGCCGCCTGCCGCGCGGGCGCTTGTCCTAGCCCGGCGGGCAGGACGCAGCCCATATAGATGCGGTCGATCTCCGCCGGATCGACCCGTGCGCGCTCGACAGCCGCCTTGACCGCGGTCGCGCCGAGTTCGGTCGCGGTAACCCCTGACAGCGCCCCCTGGAATCCACCCATCGGCGTGCGGGCATAGCTGGCGATGGTGATCGGATCGTCGGTCATGGTGATCGTTCCTGTAAACGGCATGCGGCGTGCGCCAGTGGACCGGGGCCGGCGTCGCCGCGCACGGGCGCGGACCATACCGGATCATCCAAAGTCGCTGCAACCGACGCTCTGAGCGCCCTGCCATACCCGCCGCGAATGGTGTGTCAACACCACCGCGCCACCGTGGCGCGCTGCCCCGAATTGCCGCACGCAGGACGTCGCACCCCCGGCCCGACGCGGTACCCGCGCAACGAACCGCCAGACGCGCGCGTTTAAGAGACATGGTCAATCGACCGTGCCCAGACTTGGAAGCGTCACCGGCCAGCATAAGCCGGGACCCGAAAGGAGACGAACATGACCCATATGTTGCTCGCTGGCCTCGCGCTCGCGACCGCCGCCACCATGGCCGCACCGACCATCGAACACACCACGCGAGTCGATCATCACAGCGGCCCCGTGGAGGTCCGTTATCGCGGCGCGGTCGTCGTCGAACACCGCCAGATCGGCGCGGTCGCACCCGCGGGGCAATCCTCGACGCTGCGTTGTGCCTGGACCGCCAACATGATCGTCGACCGGCACGCCAAGGCGTCTTCTGGCACGTTGATGACGCGCAACTTCGCGCGCGATGGCGTCGCGGCGGGCCACCAGCCGGGATGGTGCAGCAGCAGCCGCGCCGCGATCGCGCGCGAGGTCGCCGCGAAGACGCGCGACCTCCATCAGGACGTGACCGCGATGGCACAGGAAGACCATGACGTACTCCGCGCCGAACTCGATCAGATCCACGGAGCGTTGGCCGCAGGATGACGCGCCCCTTCACGCATACACTCGCGCTGACCCTGTGCAGCGCAGCAGCGCTTCTACCGGCATCCGTGCACGCACAGGTCGCGCCCTCCGGCGGGGTCGAGGTCGCCACCGACGAAGCACGCCGCGGGCTCAGCTGGAGCGAGGGCCGCGCGGTGCTGTCCGCGGATGCGGCGGCGTCGCTCGGCCGGATCGACGCGACCGCGCGTGTCACGACGCTCCGCAACGCTGACCGCCAGGCGGGCGCCGAAGCGGTCGTCGACGTCATGGTGGCAACGGGGTGGGACCTAGGCGCGGTCACGCTCCGGACGTCCGCGACCGGGCATCTGTTCGCCGGCGCGCGCACCGGGATGGACTATGCGGAGATCGGCGCGTCCGCGCGGTACAGCTATGGTCCGGCCCGTCTGGTCGGCGGGATCGAGTTCGCCCCGTCGCAGGATGCGCTGGGGGGCAGCAACGTCTATCTTTATGCGAATGCCGATGCCGGGATCCCCGGGACGCCCTACACGCTGCTCGCAGGTATCGGGCACTCCTCGGGCACCACGACGGATCCGCTGCGCATACAGCGGCTGCGTCCCGGTGGCAGCTATACCGATTGGCGATTGGGCGTCGAACGCCAGCAGGGGCCGCTGACGCTCGGGGTCGATTATATCGGCACCGACATCGCACGCGCCGATGCGACCGGCCCGTTTGCGGATGCGCGACACAGCGGCGACCGGATCGTCGCCCGCGCGCGGCTGGGCTTCTGATCCCGCGGGAGCGCACTGATCCGCGCTCCCGAGACCGGCCCCCTTGGAGGGCCGTGCTCACGAAGATCCAGAAATGACATGATGGGGTTTGGGAAGCCCGGAAGTCCCTGAGGACATCCTCTGCTTCGAATTATCCCTACCCGGCTTTCTGTCTACAAAGACGAGAAAGACCGGGTAGGGTCAATTCCATGGTGGGCGTGGCAAGGATTGAACTTGCGACCCCTGCGATGTCAACACAGTGCTCTACCACTGAGCTACACGCCCGCCGGAGCGCTCCACTAGCCGCGCTTATCGCGGGGCGCAAGCGCTCAATTGAAGCTTGTTGCATTATCCATCTCGAACAGCCGATCGACCTCGGCCACCAGGTCGCGGAGATGGAAGGGTTTGGACAGCACGCGCGCCTGCGGCATCGTCTTGCCCGCCTTCAGCGTGACCGCCGCAAAGCCGGTGATGAACATGACGCGGAGGTTCTTGCAGAGCTCGCCAGCACGCTGTGCCAGCTCGATGCCGTCCATCTCCGGCATCACGATATCGGTCAGCAACAGGTCGAACGTCTCGGTCTCAAGCAGCGGAATCGCCGCGGTGCCACGGTCGACCGCGGTCACCGCATACCCCGATCGCTGCAGGGCGCGGGTAAGATATTCGCGCATGACCTGATCATCCTCGGCCAGCAGGATTCGCAACATCGATATATTCCCGTGATTTAGCGGTCCGTTACTCCATAAGCAGTTAAGATTTCCAGATCGTTTGCCCGTTCATGCAATGCGCCCTACGCTTTTCCGCATGCAGTCTCCTTCGTTCACGCGCTTCGGCGACCTGCCGCCTGCCAGCCCGGTGGTGATGTCGGTACCGCATGCCGGTCGCGACTATCCGCCCGCCTTGCGCGAGGCGTTACGCGTCCCGTTCGACACCGTGGTGGCGCTCGAGGACCGTCATATCGACATCGTCGCCACCCGGGCACGGACGGTCGAGACGATGATCGTGCAGACCCGGGCACGCGCCTGGATCGACCTGAACCGCAGCGAGGCCGAACGTGATCCGCGCGTGGACGAGGGGGCGAACCCGATGGCGCAGCCTCAACCCTCCGCCAAGCTGCGAAGCGGCCTCGGCCTGGTGCCGCGTCGGGCAGCCGCCGCGCCCGACCTCTGGCGGCGCCGGTTTACCGACGCGGACATCTCCAGCCGGATCGCCAACGACCACCGCCCCTATCATGACGCGGTGCACGACGCGCTGGCTGCAGCGCAGGCGCGGTTCGGGATCGCAATCCTCCTCGACGTCCATTCGATGCCGCCGCTCTCGGCGGCGGGCGTACCGGGCGGCAGCCCGCCCCGGATCGTGCTGGGGGACCGTTTCGGCCGCAGCGCCGATCCGCGCTTCCTAGCCTGCCTCGAGGCCGAGATCGCGGACACAGGCCTCCCCTTTGCCCGCAACGCGCCCTATGCCGGGGGGCATATCCTCGAACGGCATGCGCGTCCCACCACGGGGATCCACGCGATCCAGCTGGAATTTGATCGGTCGCTCTATCTCGATCGCCAGTTCGACGGGCTGGGCACCGGCGTGGATGCGACGGTGCGGCTGCTCAAGGCGCTTCTCACGGCCTTGACGAACGAGGCTCTTGCCATGGGCGCATCGGCCACCACCCGGGCCGCAGCCGCCGAATAAGGGCCAGCGCCAGCGACACCAGTTCCCCGCAGCGGGATCCCAGCTCGGCACATAAAAAAACCACCCCGTGCGCGAAGCACGAGGTGGCCAAGGTTCAGGGAGGAGGCACGCTAGAAGCGTGCCGTACGACGCCGCGAAAGGGGGGGACACGGTGCCGTACAGGTCTAAAATGGGCGAGCGGGATTTTGGTTCAACCCCGACGCGAAAAATTCTGCGCCGCAACGATCGTAGCCCGGGATCCCGGCGCGAGCGACCGGCATCCGGTGCGCCGACCGACCGCGCTGCGATCGGTCGGCGCGGACGGATCAGCCGCCGAGCTGCGGCAGCGGCGTCTTGCCGAGCTGAACCTGGCGCGCAAAGATGTCGCGCATCAGCGCGAGCGAGAACAGGTGGGCGTACAGCAGCGGCAGCATGCCCGACTTGCTGATCTTGCGCAGCGCATCGCCGCGCAGGTCGATCAGCTTCTCCTCGTTGACCATCTGGAACCCGCGATAGACGAAGGGCTGCTCGGCACCGTCGGGCTGGATCGAGACTTCGCCGTCCATCAGCAGGCCGAGTTCGCGCAGCTCCTTCATGAAGTTCTGCGTGCGCGCGCCGGCCTGTTCGAACGATTCATTGAACGCCAGGATCGACTTGGTGACCTCGGTCGGCGCGCCATCCGCGAACAGCGCGTCGCCCTCGTCGAACGCACCGAGCGCATCGGAGGTCGGATCGAAGCAGAGCGACAGCTCCTGCGCATCGGGATGCAGCCGCGCGAGCATGTACGGATAGCGGCGGATATAGGCGGGAACGTAGAAGGTGTTCTCGGTCAGCTTGCCGTCGTCGCCGATGAAGACGTTGACGCCCTCGTTGAGGCCCATCAGCGCCAGCGGGATCGCATCGTCGCCGACCGAGAAGACGATCGGCATGTGACGCTGCACCAGCGGGAATTCGTCGACGGTGATCGGGATCGCATGCTGGCCGACGAGGAACGGCGCGCTCTCCTGCGGGCGGACCTTGTAATCGGCGTGCGTGTCGCTCGAAAGCGGCTCCAGGCCGTTGTAGAAGAGCGGAAGCTGCGGTGCGCTGGCCATCATGTATCTCCAGTGTTTCGTCAGAGGATCTGGGCGGCAGGACGCCGGCGATTGGCGCGAGGCTCTATGGCGTGACGCCTGCCCGTGCAAGCGTGACGAGCTTGCCGGGGTTCAGCAGCCCGTGCGGATCGAATGCGGTCTTCACCGCGCGCAGGATCGTCAGCCGTGCGGGCGACGACAACCGCTCCAGCTCGCCAATCTTCATCTGGCCGATCCCGTGCTCTGCGGAGATCGATCCTCCGGCCGCGACGACCAGATCGTCGACGAAGCGCGTCACGACCGGCGCATCCTCGGCATACCAGCGCGCGGGATCGGTGCCCTGCGGGGCGCGGACGTGAAAATGGACATTGCCGTCGCCCAGATGGCCGAACCCGCTGGCATGCGTACCGGGAAACCGCGCGTTGCAGGCCCGCGCGGCATCGATCATGAAGCGCGGCATCGTCTCGACCGGGACCGAGATGTCATGCTGGGTGGCGGGGCCGAGCGCACGCTCGGCCGCGGACAGGGAATCACGGATCCGCCAGAATGCCGCGGCCTGCGCCTCGCTGGCGGCGATCACGGCATCCTCGGCCTGCCCTGCCTCCAGCGCGGCGCCCAGCAGCCGTTCGAGCAGCGCCGCGGGGGTCTCGCCGTCCATGGACGGTGCGGTTGCCTCGATCAGGACATGCCAGGCATGGTCGCCGTCGAGCGGGGGACGCGTCCCCGGGAGATGCGCGACCGCTGCCGCTAGCGTTTCACGCGGCAGGATCTCGAAGCTTTCGACACGGTCAGTCGCCGCCTGCAAGCGGCGGAGCAGCCGGAGCGCGCTGTCAGGTCCGGAGACCCCGACCCAGGCGACCGCGCGTGCGGCCACGGCTGGCACCAGCCGCAATGTGGCTGCGGTGACGATCGCCAGCGTTCCCTCGGATCCGACCAGCAGCTGATCGATGTCGTAGCCGCGATTGTCCTTCTTCAGCGCAGACAGGCCGTCATGGACGCTGCCGTCGAGCAGCACCGCCTCGACGCCTGCGACCAGCCCGCGCATCGTCCCGAACCGCAGCACCTGCGTGCCGCCGGCATTGGTCGAGACCAGGCCGCCGATCGTCGCGCTGCCGCGGGCACCGAGCGTCAGCGGGAAGCGCTGGCCGGCCGCCTGTGCGGCGTCGTCGAGATCGGCGAGAATAGCGCCTGCCTCCACCACCGCGAGGCCTGCCTCGGCATCGATCGACCGGATGCGGTTGAGACGGCGCAGCGACAGCAGGGCGGCACGGCCATCGGCGGGCGGCGTCGCCCCGCCGACCATCGACGTGTTGCCGCCCTGCGGTACCAACGGGACGCGGAACGCCAGCGCGGCCTGGGCGATCGCCGATACCTCGGCAACCGACGACGGAGCGAACATCAGCGGGGCTGCACCGTGGAACCGGCCGCGCCAGTCCTCGAGCCAGGGGGCGATATCGGCGGCATCGGTGACGATGGACTTGCGCTCGAGCTGCGGGGCAAGCGCGTCGAGCATCTGTGTCTGTTCGGGCGTCATGACAGCGCCGCTAAGCGCAATTCACCTCCCGTTCAACGATCGCGGTTAACGCTGCTTAGCGACATCATGATTCACCCTGCGCTTCCCGCCTCCCTCCTCGCCCTCACCGCCCCCCTCGCGGCCGTGGCGAACCCCGCCGTGCCAACGCGCGCGCGCGTCGAGATCACGCAGGTCTCGATCCACGAGCGGATCATCATCCGCGTCCCCCGCATGTTCAGGCGATCGGCCCAACCCGTCGGTAGCGCGCCCTTGTCGAAGCCGCGCGAGTGGAAGGAGCGCAAGGGGCCCAAATGCGTCGCCGTCGCGGAGATAGCGGGCGCCTTTCTCGGCCAGCCGGGCTCGGTCGATCTCGTCATGCAGGACGGCACGCGATTGCGCGCGAAGCTTGATGGCGACTGCAAACCACTCGACTATTATCCGGGCTTTTACCTGCGGCCGAGCGGTGACGGTCTGATATGTCGCGATCGCGACGCGATTCGCATGCGGTCCGGGGCGCGCTGCGAAATCGATGACTTCAAGACGCTGAAGCTCAAGCAATAGACAAGACCGCTGGGGTGATGTGCGACTTTCGTCGTGTCGCCACCCGCTTTCCTTGACATTTTGCTGGAAATCCGCGAGCGGCGGGGCGCTTGAGGGAATAATGCGCGCCCTCCTTTTCCCGGACATATAAATGAGCTTTGCCGATCTCGGCCTTTCCGAAGAACTCCTGAAGGCGGTCACTGACGCCGGCTATACCGAGCCGACGCCGATCCAGGCCGGCGCGATCCCTTCGGTTCTCATGATGCGTGACATCATCGGCATCGCCCAGACGGGCACCGGCAAGACCGCGTCGTTCGTGCTGCCGATGATCGACATTCTCGCCCATGGCCGCAGCCGCGCCAGGATGCCGCGCTCGCTGATCCTCGAGCCGACCCGTGAACTTGCCGCGCAGGTTGCCGAAAACTTCGAGAAATACGGCGTCAATTCGCATCTCTCGATGGCGCTGCTCATTGGTGGCGTGTCGATGGGCGACCAGCTCGCCGCGCTCGAAAAGGGCGTCGACGTCCTGATCGCGACGCCGGGCCGGCTGATGGACCTGTTCGGTCGCGGCAAGATCATGCTCAACGGCTGTTCGCTGCTGGTCATCGACGAGGCGGACCGGATGCTCGACATGGGGTTCATCCCCGACATCGAGGAAATCTGCACCAAGCTGCCCAAGTCGCGCCAGACGCTGCTGTTCTCGGCAACTATGCCGCCGCCGATCAAGAAGCTGGCGGACAAGTTTCTCTCGAACCCCAAGACGATCGAGGTCTCGCGCCCTGCATCGACCAACCTCAACATCAAGCAGTATCTGGTCCCGGTCGCCAGCCAGACCGCGAAGCGCGAGACACTGCGCCGGATCCTGGCGCAGGACGAGGTCACCAACGCGATCATCTTCTGCAATCGCAAGACGACCGTGCGCGACCTCAACAAGGTGTTGAAGCAGGCGGGTTACAAATCAGGTGAAATCCATGGCGACATGGAGCAGCCCCAGCGTCTCGCCGAACTGGACCTGTTCAAGAACGGTGCGGTGACGATCCTCGTCGCCTCGGACGTCGCCGCACGTGGTCTGGACATCAAAGGCGTGTCGACCGTCTTCAACTATGACGCGCCATGGCATCCCGACGATTATGTCCACCGGATCGGCCGCACGGGCCGTGCGGGCGCAACGGGCACAGCCTATACCTTCGTCGCACCCGACGATTCCGAGAATATCCAGAATATCGAAAAGCTGACGGGCCAGACGATCGAGCGGTTGAAGCTGTCCGAGCCGAGAGCGCTGGCTCCGGCGGCTACCGCGCCGTTCGAGAGCGATGAAGAGCTGCCACCGCGGCGCGAGCGGTCGCGGACCCGGCGGGTGCCGCGTGCCGATGTGGTTGCCCATGCCGTCGAGGACGCAGTGATGGCTGCCGCCGAAATCGCAGCGCCCTTGCCCGCCGCGACGCCGAAACCGTCGCGCTGGGCTCGGACGCCGATTGACGAACCGGTCCCTGCCGCACAGCCTGCGCTTCCCCGTGTTGCTCCGGCAATGCCCATCGCGCCGGTCGCGGAACGTCCTGCCGCGGTCCCGGTGCCGACAGTGCCGCCAGCACCGTCGACCGCCATGCCCGAGCAGGCACGCGAGCCAAAGGTCGATCCCGTGCGGGCCACCCGCCGCAGTACCGTGCCCGACGCGCCGGTTGACGGGTGGAACGGCCCCTTCCCCAGCTTCCTGAATGCCGTGATTGGCGGATACGAGTGATGCCGAGAACTTAGCTTCAGGCTTACCCACTATAGGAGCGATAACGACACAAGCGCGCTTTCCGTTTTGATCGTCGATCCACGGAGCGATCGCCTTGGTAGTACGGGGGCACGTGGCCGAACTGACGAATGCCCGCGCGATGGGGCCACAGGCGCTGACGGGTTAGCTCGCGTCTGGGCCGCCTGATCGGGCATTCGACCTCCTAGCGCAACCTCATGACGCCATCTTGGCCATAGCGTCATCATCCAGCGTTGCTGCCCGCCGATAGGCCGCGCGTTCGGTCAGGCGGGCGGCATAGGCCTCGAATGCTGCAAGCTTCGGCATCGTGCCGAACTGTAATCCCCATATGACCTGGGCACCGACATAGACATCGGCTGCCGTGAAGCGTTCGCCCGCGATATAGGTATGCGCCGCAACGGCATGCTCAAGTCCTGCGATGGCGGCGTCATAGGTCCCATAACCGACCATCCGCTGCTGCGTCTCGGTCGGGACCACGCCGAGCGATCGGTTGGTGATTGCCGCCTCCAAAGGCCCGGCCGCGTAAAATAGCCATCGATAATAGTCGGCCCGCTCGTCGGCCGTCGGCGCCAATTGCGCCTCGGGCACGGCGTCGGCCAGATAGGCGCAGATCGCGCCGCATTCGGTAACGACGTGGCCGTCATGGACAATAGCCGGCACCTTGCCCATCGGATTGACCGAAAGATAGGACGCCGCCTTCATCGTTGTCGCATAATCGAGCATTACCGTATCGTAAGCCGCCCCGGTCTCCTCGAGCATCCAGCGAGCAATACGTCCCCGCGACATCGGATTCGAATACAGCGTCAACGTCATGGCTCGCCCCTCAAGAACATAGAGTGAACGATGGTCTCATGGCGATGCCATGCCGTCAAGATGCGATCGCGGCTCGCACCCAGCGGGTTGTGCCGTCGAACGAAGCAGCGATGAATCTTACGCCAGCGCCGTCGCGAACAGCGCGAGCATGCGGCCCCACGCACGGTCCGCCTGCACCGGATTATAGACTTTGCTGTCGGGCGGGCACCATCCGTGCATCGTTTGCGGATAGACCTCGATTTCGGCCGGACGTTTCGCTGTCGCGAAGGCCGCCCGCAGCACGTCCTTCTCGGTCGGTGCGCGCGCATCATCGTTCGCCGCTATCGCGATCAGATAGCTGCCTTTCAGTGCAGGGATCAGCCGGTGCGGGCTATCGGGTGTGTCGGTCACAAACCCACCGCCGTGAAACGTCGCCCCCGCGCGGATGCGTCCCGATACCGCAGCAGCGGTGCGGATTACCATCGGCCCGCCCATGCAATAGCCGGTGGTCGCCAGCCCGCGCTTGCGATCCACCTGCGGTTGCGCATCCAGGAACGCGGTGAAGGATTTGGCGTCACGGACCGTACCCTCGGGTGTAAGCGCGTCACGAAAGGGTGCAATTCGAGCGCGGACGGCCGGCTGGTCGTAGGATTCACCGGGGCTAAGGAACGGCGCCTTGGTCGACCGATAGAACTGATTGACGACAAGGACGGCATAACCCGACTGCGCGAGTCGATCGGCCATCTGACGGAACGCGGGGCGCAGACCCATGATGTCCGGCCAGACAAGCACGCCCGGATGAGTCCCGGTGGCCGGCGCGACGAAATAGGCGTCAGCCTGACCATCGGGCGTCTTGATCGAGACCTCGCGTCCGCTGATCGGCTTCGCATCGGCCGGCACGGGCAACAGCATCGCGAGGCCTGCGGCCCCGGTCATCACGCCGAACTGGCGCCGCGACATGGCGGCGAGATAGTGTTCGTTATCGTCTGCGGTATGCTCGTCGCACATGGGGCCTCTCCTGCCGGCTTTGATCTGATGCTAGCTCACGTTGCGCGCCACCACCACACGCCATCGACACTGTCCCGAACGGCGCGACCCTCGACCTCGAGCCGACGCAGATGCGCGAGCGCTTCACCCGTCGCCATGCCGAGCAGATCGGGGCCGATTGCGCGCCGGAACAGCCGTCCGAAACACTCGACCGCACGACGCGGCTCGGCGAGAAAGGCAGCGAGTTCGTCGAGCCGTTCGCGGTGCTCACGATCCATCGCGTCAAGCCTGATATGAAGACCAGTAAACGGATCGCCATGCCCCGGCAGGACCAGCAGATCTGCGGGCAATGTCTTCAGCCGGGCGATCGCGGCAAACCATTCGCCCAGCGGATCCGCATGCGGCTCGGTGATGCCCAAAGAGATATTGGGGCTGATACGGGGCAGAACCTGATCCCCGGCAATCAGGATGCCCGATGCTTCGTTGAGAAGGCATGCATGCTCTGGGCTGTGGCCCGACCCGATCACGACCCGCCAGTCATCGCGCCCTACCGTCAACACGTCACCGTCGGTGATCCGCGTGTAACCTAAGGGAAGCGGCGTGATGATCTTGCGGAATCCCGCCCACCCCTTCGCACTGGCATGCGCGATCTGCGTACTGTCCCAGCCCGCACCGCGCCAGAATGCCAGCATTTCGGCGGGAACGGCATCCCTGGCATCAGCGGCCAGCATTCGTGCGGTCAGCCATTCGCCCCGGGTCATGACGAGCGCCGCGTCGTGCGTTTCGCATAGCCAACCAGCGAGGCCGATATGATCGGGATGAAAATGCGTGCCGATCACGCGGGTGATGCGGACGCCCGACTTCGGCCCTGCCAGGATTGCGGTCCACGCGTCGCGAGCTTCCGGCGTATTCATGCCCGTATCGACGAGCGCGTCGCCGTCGCCGTCGGCGAGCATCCAGCAGTTCACGTGGCGCAGCGGACCGGGAATTTTGAGGCGTACCCAGTCAACGCCGGGAGCGATGCGAAATACGTTACCGGGTTCGGGCTCGCGGTGGCCAAAGGGGTAGACCAGCCCCTTGTGTGTTAGCGGTTCATCCTGTGCAGCCGGCAGCGACGTCATGTACCGCAGGTAGCAACCACTAGGCGCCAGAGATAGTCCCTGGGCCGACACGCGCATCAGCCATGCCGCGTGCCCTCAATGCCCTGTGTCGCCGGCCATCCCCGCGCCGTCAGGACCGCAAACCTGTTTGATAGCTCGTACCGGCCCCGCACCGCGCCACGCGGGGACCGGGAACGTTCAGCGCTTGAAGGGGTCGTCGAACAGCGGCTTGACCGGCAGGACACCGCCGTCTGCGACGAACTGCGCGTCCGCCGCTGCCTGCGTACGCTCGTTACGAAGCTGCTCGAGCAGCGCCTCACGATCACCTTCGAGACGCGTGTCGGTCGGTGCTTCCATACCCGCCGCCTTGGCGGCCTTGGCAACCGCGGCGTCGAGTTCGCGCTGCGACGTCAGGCCGAGCGTGACCGGATCCTTTGGCGTGATGTTGGCGATGTTCCAGTGGCTACGGTCACGGATCGCGGCGATCGTCGTGCGCGTCGTGCCGATCAGCAACGAGATTGCGCCATCTGTGATCTCGGGATGATTGCGGATAATCCAGGCAATGCCATCGGGCTTGTCCTGACGCTTAGACACCGGCGTGTAACGCGGGCCCTTGGTCCGGCGGACCTGCTCGGGACCCTTGATCATCTTAAGCTGATAATCGGGGTCGGCCGCGCCCTTGTCGATCTCGTCCTGCGTGACCTCATGCGCGCGGACGGGATCACGCCCCGTCAGCTTGGTCGACGTGGTGTCGTCGGCGATCGCCTGGATCTCGAGAATGTGCAGACCGCAAAAATCTGCGATCTGTTCGAAACTGAGCGCAGTGTTGTCGACCATCCAAGCGGCGGTCGCATGGGGCATGAGCGGCTGGGCCACGGCGGAAACTCCGTAAAAATAGAAAGGGCCGCCCCTTTCGGAGCGGCCTGACATGACACACGACTTAGTGCGCCCATGGCTAACAGGCAAGCGCGCGATCGTCGCGTCGCATCATGCCGCCATGCGCGGTCGATCGAGTGGACGGGCAAGCGGAACAAGGGCACGCAGAAACTGGCGCGCACTTGCGGGCCAGCTGTACCGGGCAGCATAGGCGGCGCAGGCGACGGGATCGCGAGTCAGTGCCGCCGCGATCGCTTCGTCGAGATCCTCATGCATCACGCCAACGCGCGGGTCGAGTACGTCGATCGGGCCGGCGACGGGATAGGCCGCAACCGGCGTCCCGCACGCGAGCGCCTCGATCATGACCAGCCCGAAGGTGTCGGTCCGGCTGGGAAAGACGAGGACGTCCGCGGTACGATAGGCCGCCGCCAGCCCTTGTCCGTCACGCTGGCCAAGAAACACGGCATCGGGGAAGCGACGTGCAAGCGTGGCGCGCGCGGGTCCGTCGCCGACGACGACCTTCGTTCCCCTATGCGCGGACGACAGGAAGGCCTCGACATTCTTCTCGACGGCGACGCGCCCGACATAGAGCAGGATCGGGCCGGGCAGCGCCGCCATCTCCGGATCGCGGGCGCCGTCCAGCCCGAATTGTGCAAAATCGACGCCTCGCCCCCATTCGCGAATCTGATGCAGGCCCTGTGCAGTAAGTGTTGTTGCGACGGAGGGGGTGGAGACCAGGATCGACTCGGCGGGACGATGGAACCAACGAATATAGCGCCATATCCAGGCGGGGTTCGCACCCGTCCGTGCCGCGATGTAATCGGGAAACTGGGTATGATAGGCAGTTGTGAACGGCAAATCTCGAGCCAGGCACCAGGTTCTTGCGGCGAGGCAGACCGGACCTTCCGTCGCGAGGTGTATCGCATCGGCGCCAAAGCTTTCGAGCAATCGTCCGACTGCGCCCGACCGTGCAAAGGCCAGCCGAATCTCGGGATAGGTCGGACACGGCATCGAGGCGAACTGCGCGGGGGATATGATCAACACTTGATGACCCGTCACTTCGAGTTCCCGCCGGACGGACTGCAGGGTGCGAACCACGCCGTTGACTTGCGGGCTCCAGGCATCGGTGACGATCGCGATACGCATCGGGGTCTCCTTGGGTAACCGCGGCATGAGCCGAATTGACGTGGGTCAGGCGGCCAGCGTGACGATGTTATCGACCTCACGCGCGGCGATTTCGTCTGCCCAGTGAAGCAGTTCCATCCGCCCGTCGAAATGCTCGACAAGCGCGGTGCAGCCTTCGACCCAGTCGCCGTCATTATAATAGGCAACGCCGGCGATATCGCGCATTTCCGCCGTATGGATGTGTCCGCACACGACGCCGTCGACCCCCCGCACGCCGGCCGCGTGCGCGACGACTTCTTCGAAATGCGATATGAAGGCGACCGCGTTCTTGACCTTGGCCTTGGCGTGTTTCGAGAGCGACCAATAGGGCATGCCGAGGCGTCGGCGCGCGCCATTCACCCACCGGTTGAGCCCCATGAGCAATGTGTACGCCGCATCCCCAATATGCGCGACCCAGCGATGCGCCAGCGTGATAGCGTCGAACTCGTCACCGTGCAGAACCAGCAGGCGGCGGCCGTCGGCGGTCTCGTGGATCGCCTTGCGCCGGATCGAGATCCCACCGAAGTCGAGCCCCGAATATTGCCGGAACACCTCGTCATGGTTGCCCGGAATATAGACGACCCGCGTACCGCGCTTCGCGCGCTTGAGCAGCCGCCACAGCACGTCGTTATGCGCCGCCGGCCAGTAGAATTTCTTCTTCAATCGCCAGCCATCGATCATGTCGCCGACCAGGAACATCGTCTCGCTGTCGACATGGTCGAGAAAGTCGTTGAGCATCGCCGCGTTGCAGCCACGCGTGCCGAGATGGACGTCGGAAATCCAGATCGTGCGATATTGCCGCCGGTCGACCACGCGTTCGGGCACAACGGGTCGCGAATGGATGAAGTCCGCGATGTCCGCCACATCGGCTATCGGCAACGCGTCGGTTGGAAACGTGACGATGTCCATCGGCCTGCCCCGCAAATCTGTTCGTTGCGGTCCTGTCTAGCGGCGCAATATGACATGGCAGTCGCAGTCCGGTGACTATTCTAAGTCATCGGACGACGCACAGCCTCCGTCACGAATACGGAGGCGGCTCGGGGACAGCCTGGTTAGGCATGTCCGCGTCACGTCATGGACAGCACGATCTTCCCGACGTGATCGCCCGCCTCCATCCGCGCATGCGCCGCCGGGGCGTCGGCAAAGGCAAAGACGCGATCGATCACTGGCTTGAGCTTGCCGGCCTCGACATGCGGCCAGACCGTCCGTGCCAGTTCATCGGCCACGAGCGACTTGAACGCGGTATCACGCGGGCGCAGCGTCGATCCCGTCAAGGTCAGACGACGGCGCATGATCTCGAACAGCGGCACTGTCGCATTCGCCCCACCCTGAACCGCGATCGATACGTGCCGCCCGTCTTCGGCCAGACATTGCAGATTACGCGCGACATAGTCGCCACCCACCATATCGAGTACGGCCGCAACACCCTTGCCGCCGGTGATCTGCTTGACCCGTTCGACGAAGTCCTCGGTCTTGTAGTCGATCGCGTGCGTCGCGCCGAGGCTGAGCGCGGCTTGGCATTTCGCCTTCGAGCCCGCGGTGACGATGATGTCGATCCCGAAGATGGCACACAAGCCGATCGCCATCGTGCCGATCCCGCTCGTGCCGCCATGGACGAGTACCGTATCGCCTTCGGTCGCATAGGCACGCTCGAACAGGTTGGTCCACACCGTGAACAACGTCTCGGGCATCGCCGCGGCTTCGACCATCGTCAGCGCTTCGGGCACGGAGAGGCACTGGCCGAACGGCGCAACCGCATATTCGGCATAGGCACCGCCCGTGATCAACGCACAGACCCGCTGCCCGATCTGTTCCTCGCCGACCCCGTCGCCGACCGCGACGATCGTCCCGGCAATCTCCATGCCCAAGATCGACGGGGCACCGGGCGGCGGCGGATATTTACCCTGCCGTTGCATCACCTCGGGACGATTGACGCCCGCCGCCGCAACCTTGACGAGGACCTCGCCGGCTCCGGGATGCGGCACGGCGCGCTCCACAAGGACGAGCACTTCAGGGCCTCCCGGGGCTTCGGGATCGATTGCCTTCATGACGTCAGGGACGATGTAACGCGGAGTCACGGTTTTTGCAGTCATGTGATCGAGACGCCCCATTGGATTCCCGTGCCTTATTGACATCACTCCGGTGCGGGTCAACGTTACAGGCGCAATGGATCCGGATGACGCCCCCTCTCGTCCCGACGATTTCCTCGATGCGCTCGTGCGTCAGGACATCGACTCGCTCTCGGTCGCCGAGCTCGATGCGCGGATCACCGTGCTGCAAGGCGAGATTGCGCGCTGCCAGTTGAAAAAAGATCGAGCGATTAGCCACCGCGCCAGCGCCGACGACCTATTTAGACGGTGATGTCCTCGACCTCGTCTCGGCGGTCCGCATTTGGACGGTGCAGGAACGCAGGCCGGCGGGGTCAAGTGCTTGATGCGATCGATTACCGTTCCGACATAGTGGCAAAGGGCCTGCGTCTGCGTGGCCCGACAGGAGTAATGTAAATGCCGTCATTTGCACCCGCCCTCGAGACCACCCTGCACAAGGCACTCGAGGCTGCATCGTCCCGACGCCACGAATATGCGACGCTCGAGCATCTCTTGCTGGCGTTGATCGACGACGAGCACGGATCGAAGGTCATGGGCGCCTGCAACGTCGATCTGGGCGAACTGAAAACCACGGTCGCGCATTATCTCGACACCGAGCTCGATGCGCTCAAGGTCGATGCCGCGACCGATCCTTCGCCGACGAGCGGCTTCCAGCGCGTCGTCCAGCGCGCCATCCTTCATGTCCAGTCTTCGGGCCGCGACGAAGTAACGGGTGCCAATGTGCTCGTTGCCTTGTTTAGCGAGCGGGAAAGCTATGCCGTCTATTTCCTGCAACAGCAGGACATGAGCCGCCTCGATGCGGTCAGCTTCATCAGCCACGGCGTCGGCAAGGGCGGACAGCAGCCGACTGAAGCTTCGACGCCCAAGGGTGCCGACGACGAGAAGCCGACCAAGGGACAGGAGAAGGGCAAGACGGAAAGCGCGCTCAAGCAATTCACGGTCGACCTGAACGAGAAAGCCAAGAACGGGAAGGTTGATCCCCTGATCGGGCGCGGGCCGGAGGTGGATCGCACGATTCAGATCCTATGCCGTCGCTCGAAGAACAATCCACTTTATGTCGGCGATCCCGGCGTCGGAAAAACCGCGATTGCGGAGGGCCTCGCGCGGAAGATTGTCGAGGGCGAGGTCCCCGACGTGCTCAAGCCGGCGGTGATCTACTCGCTCGACATGGGCGCATTGCTGGCAGGCACCCGGTATCGTGGTGATTTCGAGGAGCGCCTGAAGGCGGTCGTCAACGAGTTGGAGAAGATGCCGGACGCGGTATTGTTCATCGACGAGATCCACACAGTCATCGGTGCCGGCGCGACGAGCGGCGGTGCGATGGATGCGTCAAACCTGCTCAAGCCGGCGCTCTCAGGCGGGACAATCCGCTGCATCGGCTCGACGACGTACAAGGAATTCCGCAATCATTTCGAGAAGGATCGCGCCCTACTGCGGCGCTTCCAGAAGATCGATGTGAACGAGCCGACGATCGAGGATACAATCAAGATCCTGGCTGGCCTGCGCTCGGCGTTCGAGGATCACCACAACGTCAAATACACCCCCGACGCGATCAAGTCGGCGGTGGAGCTTAGCGCGCGCTACATCAACGACCGCAAGCTGCCCGACAAGGCGATCGACGTGATCGACGAGGTCGGTGCGATGCAGATGCTGGTGCCGCCGAACAAGCGCAAGAAGACGATCACCCCCAAGGAGATCGAACAGGTCATCGCGACCATGGCGCGCATCCCGCCGAAATCGGTTTCGACCGACGACAAGCTCGCACTTGCCACGCTCGAAACAGATCTGAAGCGCGTGGTGTTCGGACAGAATGCGGCGATTGAGAAGCTCAGTTCGGCGATTAAGCTGGCGCGAGCGGGTCTACGCGAGCCAGAGAAGCCGATCGGCAACTATCTGTTCACCGGCCCCACCGGCGTCGGCAAGACGGAGGTGGCCAAGCAGCTGTCTTCGATCTTGGGCATCCCGCTCCAGCGGTTCGACATGTCCGAATATATGGAGCGGCACTCGGTCAGCCGTCTGATCGGTGCGCCCCCGGGCTATGTCGGGTTCGATCAGGGTGGTCTGCTGACCGATGCGGTCGACCAGAATCCGCATTGCGTGCTGCTGCTTGACGAGATCGAGAAGGCGCATCCAGACCTGTTCAACATCCTGTTGCAGGTAATGGACAACGGGCGCCTTACCGACCAGCACGGCAAGTCGGTCGATTTCCGCAACGTCATCCTGATCATGACGACGAATGCGGGGGCCAGCGACATGGCGCGCGAGACGGTGGGCTTCGGTAACCTTACGCGTGAAGGCGAGGACGAACAGGCGGTGCAGAAGATGTTCACGCCGGAGTTCCGCAATCGCCTCGATGCGATCGTGCCGTTCGGCTATCTGCCGACGACCGTGGTCGCCCGGGTCGTGGACAAGTTCATTCTTCAGCTCGAGCTTCAGCTGGCGGATCGCGGCGTCCATATCCAGCTCGATGACGAGTCGAAGGCGTGGCTCACCGAGAAGGGCTATGACAAGCTCTACGGAGCGCGTCCGATGGGCCGTTTGATCCAAGAAAAGATCAAGCAGCCACTCGCCGAGGAACTGCTGTTCGGGAAACTGGTCCATGGCGGCGAGGTGACGGTGAAGATGAAGGATGGTGCGCTATCGTTCGCGATTGAAAGTGCGGCGCCGAAAAAGCCCAAGAAGAAGGGGAAGGCTGAACCCGTCTCTGCCAAGTAGCAGCGAGACGGCGTCAAGCTGCGTTTATGAGACCCGGCGGCAGCGCTTGCCGCCGGGTTTTTTTGTGCCATAGCCAGCCACGTTTACCGTTCTTTGCCGAACGCGCTTTACGAGGCATGTCATGGGGATACGGGCATATATGCGGTGGGTCAT
Source organism: Sphingomonas aerolata (assembly GCF_023935825.1). Classification (NCBI taxonomy): domain Bacteria; kingdom Pseudomonadati; phylum Pseudomonadota; class Alphaproteobacteria; order Sphingomonadales; family Sphingomonadaceae; genus Sphingomonas; species Sphingomonas aerolata. The sequence goes on from NZ_CP098762.1 coordinate 3,386,238, forward strand.
GGTCTTGCTGCTGTGGACGCTCTGCTTGGTAACTGCACAGCCCGCCGCCGCGACCGCCTTCCCCCTGGCGACCTGTCTCGTCCGCGCAGCACCCGGCATGACGGCGCCGGCCCTGTTCAAGACGCCGGAACGATTCGACTGCACCACCCCACAGCGCCGATTCGGCCCGGGTGATTTCTGGGTCCTGTCACAGCCGCTTCCCGCGGCTCAGCTACGCGGCACCAGCGCGCGTATCGGCAGCATCTGGATGACGCGCATCACGCTCTATGTCCGCTATGCCGATGGTGCGATTCGCCAGGTCGGCGTCACGCCAAAAACCGCCCATGAGATCCTGAACCTCGGCGCCGTCCTCTCGCAACCGCTGCCGCGCCATGACGCGCCACCGGTACGTCTCCTGTGGCATGTCGAAGGCGCCACGAACCTTCGCGGCGTCATCCTGCAGCCGGCACTGGCGGATCATGGCGAGGCGGCGACGACCGAGATCGTGCGCGGCGCACTTTACGGCGCGTTTGCCGGCATGGCGATCGCGCTGATCGTCTACAATCTGGCGCTATGGGGAGCGCTTCGCCAGTCCTTCCAGCCAATTTACTGCCTGCTCGTCCTGTGCCTTCTGGCCTATGTATCGACGTCATCAGGTGCTGCCGGCCAAGTCTTTACGGGCCTCGACAATAACGACCGCCAGCGGCTCAACATACTGTTCCTGGCCGCATCAGCCAGCACAGCACTCCTTTTCGCCCGCAGCTTTTTCGAACGCGCCGTGTTCTCGGGTTGGGTACGGCCGCTCAGCAGTGCTGTGATGGTCGGGCTGGTCGGCATGGCGGGGCTCTGGGTCATGCTCGCCCCACGCGCGATCCATGTTCTCGATACCTGTATGTCGATCGCCTATCTGGGATTCATCGGGGTCGTGGCGATCATCCTGTGGCGCGCGTGGCGCGTCCGCAGCAATTATCTGTGGTTGTTTGCGCTTGCGTGGGGTGCACCGATCGTCATGTCCGGGCTTCGCATCGCCAGCAGCTTCGGGATGGTCGAGCCGAGCCTGCTGGTCGACAATTCGACGGTCATCGCGATGGCGATCGAGGCGCTTCTGTCGAGCACGGCGATTGCCTATCGCATCCTGTTGCTGAGCCGCGAACGCGACGCTGCACGGGAACAGGAGATCGCAGCGCGCCTGCTTGCCGATACTGACCCGCTGACCGGTCTGCTCAATCGTCGCGCCTTCCTGGCACGCGCGATTGGCCGCCCCGGCGAGCAGACGCTGCTGATCGCCGACATCGACCATTTCAAGCGGGTCAACGAAACGATCGGTCATGATGGCGGCGACGAGGTGTTGCGGGCCTTCGCCCGTGCGCTGCGCAGCGCACTGCCAACGGATACACTCATCGCCCGGATCGGTGGCGAGGAGTTTGCCATCCTCGTCGATGCCTCGACATCGGTTTCGCCCTGCGCAATCCGCGACCGTGTCCGCGGCCAGTCGATGCCGTATGATATCACCGTCACCGCCAGCATCGGTACGTGCACCGGCCCCCTGTTGCACGACGCCGACTGGAAGACGCTCTACCGCGACGCCGACCGCGCCTTGTTCGAGGCCAAGGCGGCGGGCCGTGATCGATCGCGAAGCGCGGTCAGCCTCGTCTCGGCCGCCTGAGTGCGGTGCCTGGTGCCGCGGCTTGTCAAAGCGGATTGACGACGTCAGGATGCAGCTTCCCCCGGGAGAATGACGATGCGTAATCGTAAGGCTGCCCTTGCTGTCGCTGCGCTGGTGCTGACGCTCGCAGTAATGCCGCGACCGACGGCGGATATCCGCCTCATCACGCATGACCCGTCCGACCCCGCGCCGCACAGGATGCAGGCTGCCGTCGACCTGGGGCTGATCGGCATATCGGTGCTTTACACCTGGACCGTCGAGCGGCTGCACTAGAATTTGCAGCAAACACGGCGCGCGCCGGCCGCGGCATAGCCTCCGCCGTCGACGCGTCCTTGACCCCCGTCGCGCGCCTGCTCCATAGCAGCACCCATGGAAACGCCGACCGAAGACCTCTCATTCGAAGAGGCATTGAAAGAGCTGGAGACGATCGTGGGGCAGCTCGAGCGTGGCGATACGCCGCTGCAGCAGGCGATCGAGCTTTACGAACGCGGCAACAAGCTGCGCCAGCGTTGTGCTGATCGGCTGGACGCTGCGCAGGCGCGGATCGAAGCGATCCGGCTCGATGCCGAGGGTAAGCCGGCTGGGGTTCGCCCCTTTGCGGCAGGTTGAGCCGCGCATGACGACCTTGCCGCAATCGCTGGCGGAAGCGCTCGCTGAGGTTTCCGCAGAGATCGACGCGCAGTTCGACCTCCTTCTGGCGATCCCCGAAGATCCGCGTGCGGACCTGTATCACGCGATGCGTCACGCGGCGATCGGCGGCGGCAAGCGGCTACGCCCGTTGCTCGTTTTCGCGACCGCCAGCCTGTTCGGGGTCGACCGTGCTTGTGCGGCGCGGGTGGCCACGGCCATCGAGGCGATCCATGTCTATTCGCTGATCCATGACGATCTCCCGGCCATGGACGATGACGACATGCGTCGTGGCAAGCCGACCGTGCACAAGATGTTCAGCGAAGCATGCGCGATCCTCGCAGGTGACTGCCTTCACGCACTGGCGTTCGAGATCCTCGCCGACCCGTCAACGCACCCCGATCCGTTCGTGCGCGCCGATCTGGTGCTCGACCTTGCCAAGGCGTCCGGCCCGACTGGGATGGCCGGCGGCCAGATGATGGATCTCGAGGCGGAGAATGCCCGGTTCGATCTGAACACTGTCACCCGGCTTCAGCAGATGAAGACCGGTGCGCTGATTTTGGCGTCCGTCGAAGCAGGCGCCATTCTTGGCAGGATTGCGCCCGAGGGCCGGGTTGGCCTGCGCGGCTATGCGCACGATCTGGGGCTCGCCTTTCAGATCGCCGACGATCTGCTCGACGCCGAAGGCGATGAGGCGGCGGCGGGCAAACGCCTCCGCAAGGATGCCGGTGCGGGCAAGGAGACGTTCCTGTCGCTGCTCGGCGCGGATCGCGCGCGCGAACAGGCGCGCATGCTTGTCGACCAGGCGATCGCACATCTGCACAGCTATGGCCGTGAGGCCGATCTGCTCCGCGAGATCGCACGCTTCGTGCTTGACCGCGACCGCTGACCTCTTCCGGAGACACCGACCATGACGGCAAGCCACGAGACCGTAAGGGTCGGTGTTTACCCGGGTACGTTCGACCCGATCACGCTGGGCCATATGGACATCATCCGGCGTGGCGCGAAGCTGGTCGACCGACTGGTCGTCGGCGTCACGACGAACGCCTCCAAATCGCCGATGTTCACGATCGAGGAACGCATGGCGATGGTAAGGCGTGAGGTGGAAGGCGTGGCCGGCGAGATCCACGTGGTCGCGTTCGATTCACTGTTGATGGATTTTGCCGAGCGCGAAGGGGCAAAGGTCATCGTCCGCGGTCTGCGTGCCGTCGCCGACTTTGAATATGAATATCAGATGGCAGGGATGAACCAGCAGATCAATCCGCGGGTCGAGACGGTGTTCCTGATGGCGGATGTCGCGCTGCAGCCGATTGCGAGCAAGCTGGTCAAGGAAATCGCGCTCTTTGGCGGGGACATAGCCAAATTCGTGCCGCCTGCCGTCAGCGAAGAGGTCATTGCCCGCGTCAATCAGATTGGCCGCAAGGGAAGTTGACGCGCGCGGGACGCCAGTCGGCGGACGATGTTCAGTTTGGCGCAAGCACGGATTTGTTCTAAGCGGCGGGCTTCAAGGTCGGCCCCGGCCTCATGGCCAATGCGAGTAGGGATTTGATGCGCTTTTTCGCCGGTATGTTTGCGATCCTCGGGTGCCTCGTCGCGGCGCCTGCGTACGCCCAGATCATCGATCCCGCCGTTGCCGGACGCGCCACCCCGCCGTTGACGACGGACATGCAGAACCTGCTGCTGCTTGACCTGTCGACTGGGGGCCGGGTCACGATCTGGCTTCGTCCCGATGTCGCCCCTTTGATGGTCGAGCGTATCAAAACCCTGACCCGGCAGCATTTCTACGACGGCCTGGTGTTTCACCGGGTGATCGACGGGTTCATGGCACAGGGCGGCGATCCAAAGGGTGACGGTACCGGTGGCTCACCCCTGCCCGACGTGAAGGCCGAGTTCAATTATCTGCCGCACGTTCGCGGCGCGGTGTCCGCGGCGCGTTCGGAAAAGGAAGACAGCGCGAACAGCCAGTTCTTCATCGTCTTTCAGCCGCGCCTCAGCCTCGACAAGAAATATACCGTGTTCGGCCGGGTGATCGACGGCATGCAATATGTCGACGCCATTGAGCGCGGCGAGCCGCCGGCAAACCCCTCGCGGATCCTGCACGCCTATATCGCTGCGGACAGCCCACCGGCCTATGTCGCCGCGCCCGTTACCCCGCCACCGGCACTGGGCGCGCCTGTAACCCTGCCGGGGACCGGCAGTAGCAAGTCGAGGCCAGCACCGGCGGTCGTTGCAAAGCCCAAGCTTGCCAAGAAGGCCCCCGCGAAGAAGTGAGAGTCCGTTGAACGTCGACCTTTTCGACTTCGACCTGCCGACCGACCGTATCGCACTCCGGCCCGAAACGCCGCGCGATGCCGCACGGCTGTTGGTCTTAGACGGGGATGCAACACGCGACCTGCGCGTCACGGATCTGGCTGGACAGCTGCGTCGCGGCGACCTGCTGGTGTTCAACGACACGCGGGTCATTCCGGCGCAGCTCGAAGGGCGTCGTGCTGGGATCGAGCAGGACGGGCAGCTCTCGTCCGGGGCGAAGATTGGGGCGACGCTGCACAAGCGCGAAGGGCCGCGGCGTTGGCGCGCCTTCATTCGAAATGCGCGCCGTCTGCGCGATGGCGATCCGATTGATTTCGGCAACGGCGTCGTTGCCCGGGCGGTCGACCGGGCAGACGACGGCAGCTACGCGCTCGAATTCGCAGGGGACGAACCGATCGAACTGCTGCTCGATCGTGCGGGGCGAATGCCCTTGCCTCCCTATATTGCCGCGAAGCGCCCGACGGACGCGCGCGACGCCGAGGATTACCAGACGATGTTCGCCGCCGAGCCCGGCGCGGTCGCGGCCCCGACCGCGGCGCTGCACTTCACCCCATCGGTGATGGCTGCGCTCGAGGCTGCGGGCATCGCAAAGGCAACGCTGACGCTGCACGTCGGTGCGGGCACGTTCCTGCCGATGAAGGTGGACGATACCGACGATCACCAGATGCATGCCGAATGGGGCCGGATCGATGCGACCACGGCGGACCAGCTGAATGCAGTCCGCGCCGCCGGCGGCCGCGTGATCGCGGTCGGCACGACATCGCTGCGACTGATCGAGAGCGCGACCGGTGACGACGGCGTCATCCGACCGTTTGAGGGCGACACGGCGATCTTCATCACGCCGGGCTACCGCTTCAAGGGGATCGATGGCCTGATGACCAATTTCCACCTGCCGCGGTCAACGTTGTTCATGCTGGTATCGGCGCTGATGGGACGCGAGCGGATGCAGGCCGGCTATGCGCATGCAATTGCGGCCAAGTATCGCTTCTACAGCTATGGCGATGCCAGCCTGCTGCTGCCATGACCGGCCCATGTTGATCCCGTTGATTCTGGCTTTGCAGGTCGCGCCTTCCGCGGGGATTGCGCAACCGCCCGCAACGATCTTTGCCGAACCGGCCGCGATGCTGATCGCCGCCTGCGATGCGGATCGCGACGCGCGCGTGACCAGGCCCGAACTCGACACTTGCCTCGCGCGGAGCTTTGCGGGCGCCGAGGGCAGCACGACGGGTAAGATCGGCTATATCGCCTATGCCGACTGGTCGCTGAAATGGCTTGGCGATCGCAACGCCCTGCCGAGCCCCTTCGAAGTCGATCGCGACGGCGACAACGCGATCACCCTTGCCGAGCTTCAGGCCCGATTTGCGCAATTCTTTCTCCGCTTCGACCGCAACCGGGACGGCGTACTCGTACGCGAGGAACTGCTGACGATCAGGAGCTTCGCCCCCAACGCCCCACCGCGCGGCAAGCGCCGTTAATGGATCATACCGTGTCCCCTCGTTTCGACTTCACCATTTCTGCCACCGACGGCGCAGCACGCACGGGCCAGATCGCAATGCAGCGCGGCGTGATCCGTACCCCCGCCTTCATGCCGGTCGGCACCGCCGCGACGGTCAAGGCGATGAAGCCCGACAACGTGGCGGCCGCGGGGGCCGACATCATCCTCGGCAACACCTATCATCTCATGCTGCGTCCCGGCGCGGAACGTGTCGCGCGACTGGGCGGGCTTCACGGCTTCATGGGCTGGTCGAAGCCGATCCTGACCGACTCGGGCGGGTATCAGGTGATGAGCCTTGCCGATCTTACCAAGCGGTCCGAGGAGGGCGTGTCGTTCAAATCGCATCTCGACGGCACCCGGCACCTGCTCAGCCCCGAACGGTCGATCGAGATCCAGCGATTATTGGGGTCGAACATCGTCATGGCATTCGACGAGCTTGTCCCGACGACCTCCACGCGGGAGGTTCAGGCCGCCGCCATGGAACGATCGATGCGTTGGGCAAAGCGATCACGCGATGCCTTCGATGCAGGCGGTGCCCATGCGGATAACAACGCGATCTTCGGAATCCAGCAAGGCGCGCTGAACGAGTCGTTCCGCAAATCCTCGGCGGACGCGCTAATCGATATCGGCTTCGATGGCTATGCGGTCGGCGGATTGGCGGTCGGCGAGGGACAGGAGGCAATGTTCGGATGCCTGGATTTCGCGCCGGGACAATTGCCCGCCGACAAACCCCGCTACCTGATGGGCGTCGGCAAGCCTGATGATATCGTGGGCGCTGTCGAGCGCGGAATCGACATGTTCGATTGCGTCATGCCGACCCGGTCAGGGCGAACCGGCCAGGCGTTCACGCGCAACGGGCCGATCAACATCCGCAACGCCCGGTTTGCCGAGGACCAGTCGCCGCTGGCGGCCGACTGTGCCTGCCCGGTCTGCGCCACCTGGAGCCGGGCCTATCTGCATCACCTCGTCCGTGCGGGCGAAATGCTGGGCGCGATGTTGATGACCGAACACAATATCTGGTTCTACGAAACGCTGATGGCAGATCTGCGCGCTGGGATCGCCGCCGGTACATTGACGAAGTTCGCAAATGATTTCCGAGCGGAGTATGGTCGGAAATCGAGTTAGGAGAGTGACGTGACCGACCCCATCACAACGGCTGCCGACGACGATACCCCCAACGAAATTCTCGCCGCAGCCAAGGAAGCAAAGCTTCACGCCGAAGCCGCAGCAAAGGCGACCGTAGAGAAGGCGAAGACCTGGCCGCTTGCGAAGATCGGGCTTGGCGTCGGCATAGGCTCAGCCGCCATCGCCGGCGCGGTGCTTTTCAACCGCTCGCGTACCCAGAAGTAAGGACACAGATGCGCCTCCTCCGCTCCGCCTTGCTGCTTGGTGCAGCCTGTTGTCCTGCAGCGGTGGTGGCGCAGTCCGCTCCTCCAAAGCCCACGTCGAACGTATCGGTAAAGCCGCTCGCCTTCACCGAACGCGTGCTGGCCAACGGCCTCCGCGTCTATGCTATCCGGGACACGGCGACACCCAATGTGTCGGTCCAGGTCTGGTACGATGTCGGGTCAAAGGACGATCCAAAGGGCCGGTCGGGCTTTGCCCATATGTTCGAACATCTGATGTTCAAATCGACCCGCAATCTGGTGTCGGAACAGATGGACCGGCTGACCGAAGACGTTGGCGGGTATAACAACGCATCGACCAACGACGACTATACAAACTATTACGAGGTGGTGCCGGCCAATCACTTGCAGCGTCTGCTCTTCGCCGAAGCCGACCGGATGGCGAGCCTCGTGGTCGAGCCCAAGAGCTTCGCCTCCGAACGCGACGTCGTGAAGGAGGAGCTTCGCCAGAGCACGCTGGCTCGGCCCTATGGCAAGCTGTTCTCGCTCTATTATCCCGCGCTTGCCTATGCACGACATCCCTATGCACGTGGTACGATCGGCAGCCTGGAAAATCTCGAAGCCGCCGGCATCGACGACGTCCGCGCCTTTCATGCAACCTATTATCGACCCGACAATGCGGTTCTGGTCGTCTCGGGCAACTTAGAGCCGGCACAGCTCAATCGCTGGATCGACACCTACTTCGCCCCCATCAAGAAGCCGAGCGGGGAAATTCCTCGGGTAACGGTCGCCGAGCCGGCCCGTACCCAAGCCGTGACGCGTACCGTCTACGAGCCCAACACGCCGCTCCCCGCGGTGCTGATCAGCTATCATATCCCGGCGGACCGCGCTGCCGACATTCCCGCGCTCAGTCTCCTGAAAGCGATATTGTCGGAGGGCGAAAGCTCGCGGCTCTACGAGAGCGTCGTCTACCGCGATCAACTCGCACAGTCCGCGGACGCCATGATCGACAGCAAGCAGTCGACCGGCAATCTGGTCGTCTATGCCATCATGGCCGGGGGCAAGAGCGTCGACGCTGGCGAGGCCGCGCTCAAGCGAGAGATCGCACGGCTGCGCGACGCCCCCGTCACCCCTGCCGAACTGGCCGAAGCGAAGAACGAAATTCTGACAGCGTCGATCATCGCCCGGGAAACCGCCGAAGGAAAGGCGAGCACCCTTGCGTCATCGGTGATCGTGGATAGTGATCCCCGCGCCGCAGACCGCCAGCTCGCGGCCATTGCGCAGGTCACGGCCGCAGATATCCAGCGCGTCGCACGGACCTATCTGGCTGACGCGCAATCCGCGACGATCCGGTATCTCCCGCTCGATGCCAAGCCGGCCGCGACGCGGGTCGCGACGATCGATGTGGCCCCCACCGTCCGCGTCGAGGATCTCAAGGCGCCCGCCAGCGTCGAGATTGTTACCCCCGCCGCCGAAGGACAGCGCATCCTTCCGCCCGCCCCCGGTACACCGATATCGCCGACCCTGCCCCAGCCGATCACGACGCAGCTCGCCAATGGCATGCGGCTTATCACCGTGGAACGGCACGATCTGCCGATCGTCACCGCCTATCTCGTTACCGGTGGCGGCGCGGCAACCGATCCTGCCAATCGAGCAGGCGTGAGCAGCTTGGCGGCCGAGTTGCTGACCAAAGGCACGCGCACGCGGACAGCCACGCAGATAGCGCGCCAGATCGAAGGCCTCGGCGGATCGATCGGCAGCGATGCAGGCAGCGACGGTGCCTCCGTCGACGTCACGGTGAAGGCTGATCAGCTTGCCCCCGCGCTGTCGATCCTCGCCGACGTGGCGATGCACCCTGCATTCGCGCCCGACGAAATCGAACGGGCACGGACGCAGCAGGTCGACGCAGTATCACTCGCGCTCAAGAATCCGGCGCAGCTGGCCGCACTGGTCGCCGATCGGGCGGTTCTAGGCACGTCTGCCTATGGCGCGCCGGTCGGCGGAACGCCGATCTCGTTGAAGGCGATCACCCGGGCCGACATCACCGCGGCCTATGCGCGCAGCTTCAGCCCCGATCAGGCTACGCTCATCATGGTCGGCGACGTCACCGCGGCGCAGGCGATGAGGCTGGCCAACGGCCAACTCGGCCCCTGGAAGAAGACCGGCGCGGCGGCGACACCCGTCATGGCTATCGATTACCCGGCGCCTCGCGTGATCGTCGTCGACATGCCCGATGCGGGCCAGGCTGGCGTCGTCGTCGCCCGGCCGGCGATCGCGCGCACCGACCCCCGCTATTATTCGCTGGCGGTAGCGAACACCGTACTTGGCGGAGGCTTTTCTTCACGGCTGAACCAGGAAATCCGGATCAAGCGCGGTCTGGCCTATGGCGCCGGCAGCACGCTGGACGCGGGGAAGACACAGGGAACGATTGCCGCGCGGACACAGACCAAGAACCCTACCGCAACGGAAGTGGTCTCGCTGATCGCAACTGAACTGGCGGGCATGGGCAAGGCACCCGTATCCCCGGGTGAACTGGAAACGCGCAAGGCGGTACTTGTCGGGAATTTCGGGCGCGGGATCGAGACGACGTCCGGCGTTGCGGGAATTTTGGGATCTTATGTCCAGAACGGCGTCAGCGTCGATGAACTGCAGCAGTTTACGGCAAAGGTTGGCGCAGTTGATTCCGCGTCGGTCCAAACCGCAGCCGCGGCGCTGCTCGATCCCAAAAAGGCCAGTATTGTGGTTGTCGGCGATGCCAGGCAGTTCGCCCCCTCGCTCCGTCAAGCCTACCCGCAGACCGAGCTGATCCCCGAGGCTGCGTTAAAGCTCGATACCGCCGCACTTAAATGACTCTCGTCGGGACGACCGCGGGCATTCGGTAGCGGAACGGTAGGGTTTCCTGCGATATGGCTGGCCGTCTTTGATGACGGTGGCGCAAGGATAGCGGGATTTTGAACACGACGCGCTGGGCCTCCCGGTCATCGAGACGGCGATGGTTGCCGGTGGCCATATCCGGCGTGATCGCGTCGACCGCGCTGTTTGCGCACGCAGCGTTCCGTGACGCGCCAAGGGATGCCGGGACACCTTTGCGTGGCGGCAATGGCGAGGGGCGCCATAGCAATGCCCTCGAGAGCATTCCCGGGGACTTTGGGGCTCCCGTCCCCGGAGTGACGGGAACGACCGCCCTCCCCAAGGTGCCCAGTTCCGTTGATGTTCGTACAGGGGATCCCGGCGTCGTGGCAGCGCGTCCCTTTTCAATGACGGGGACCAGCGCGGCGGACCGGGCGCGGGCGTTGTTCTGCCTGACGACGGCAATCTATTACGAGGCCGCATCCGAGCCCGATGCCGGGCAACGCGCGGTCGCGCAGGTCATTCTCAATCGTGTCCGCCATCCCGCCTTTCCGGCAAGCGTCTGCGGCGTGGTCTATCAGGGGCCGCATTCAGGCGGGGCACCGGCTGCATGTCAGTTTAGCTTTGCCTGTGACGGTGCGACCGCGCGCGCGCCGGCTAGGCTTGCGTGGGTCCGGGCCGAGCGGAATGCGGCGATGGTTTTGGCGGGCTATGTGTATGCGCCGGTCGGGCTAGCAACGCATTATCATACCTATGCCGTCACGCCGCCTTGGAGCAGGAGTCTGGTGATGACGGCGGTGGTCGGCGCACACTTCTTCCACCGGTGGAAAGGCTATTGGGGCACCGCGGCTTCCTTTGACCAGCACTATCTCGGCCACGAGCCGGTGCCAGGTGAGGCCATCGGGGCGGCGTTGGCAGCACTCTCGACCACAGCGCTGCCTGATAGTGCGGGTGGCGCTAGAGGCGATTCAGGTCTGGCTGGAACCGTGCCGGCTACGGTTCCAAAAAGTGCGGCCACTAGTGCGTCGACACCAGTCGAAGCGGATCGATTACCCCCCGCTCCGGAAATCCTCGATAGGTGGAAAGATACAGGCGGGCTGCGCTGACGGTGCGGCGTGTAGCCACGCTCGAACGCTGAATATGGAAACGGCCGCCGATGGCGGCGGCCGTTCTAAGCCGATCCTATTCGGCGGGGATCATCGTGGTATTTGCCATGCGCTCGCCACCGGGGGGGGCGGCTTCGCGGGCGGCGCGCAACGTCTGCGTGCGCTCGGCACGGTTGGCCATGTCATCCCAGGCCTTTTCGGCGCGGCGGCAGCGGTCGCGGACATTGTCGAGCGAGGCGGCATCGCCGTTGCGACGCTCTTCTTCAGCGCGGGCCCGGTAGAATTCTGGATTATCGGCCATGCTGCTGCGCTCCTGAGGACCTAGAGGAAGTAGGCGCGGCGACCAGAGGGGTCGCCGCGCCGCAACCGAAATCAGTCATCGGCGGACAAGTCCGCCGACAGCCTCAGTCGGCCGGCTGGAGGTTCACAGCCGACTGCTTGCCGCGCTTGTCGGGCTCGAGCTCGTAGGTGACGCGCTGGTTCTGGTTCAGCGTCGGCATGCCGGCGCGCTCAACCGCGGTGATGTGCACGAATGCGTCGTTGCCACCGCCATCGGGAGCGATGAAGCCATAGCCCTTGTCGGCGTTGAAGAACTTTACGGTGCCAGTGATAGCCATGCGATGGCTCCTTCTTTGTTATGGGGCAATCCGAGGTTCGGACCGCCCGATGCCGCGGAGCAGGGAAAGAAGGAGAAAGGTGCCGCAAAGCGCCAAGAACCGTCGATATGCGACTGTAGCAAATCTCCATATGGGCCAGACGACCCGAAATTGCAAATCTGGCGGTGTTTTTAGACGACCATTACCATCAGAAAGATCCCCCGCAGCACCAAGGCCGGCGGCGTAATAGAACGCCGCCAGCCCCGGTCGTTAGCGGCAGCGTGCCGGGGTGTTGCTGCGATCGACCGCGCGTCCGGCGAGCGCGCCGCCGGCGGCGCCGAGCACGGTGCCGAGAAGACCCGAACCGCCCGGTGCGATCACGTTGCCGAGCACGCCGCCGGCCACACCGCCGACGATCAGACCGGTCGTCCCATCGTTGCGGCGGCAATAATAGCGGCCGTCATTGCCGCGATAGATGCGGTCGTTGTTCGACAGGCGGCGTTCGCGGTAGCGGCGGTCGTCGCGGTAGTAGCGGCCCGCGTCGTAGCTGCCATAGGCGGGGTCGGGCCGGTTATAGTCATAGGACCGATAGCGCGGGTCGACGCCGTAGCGGTCGCCGCCACCGCCGACGCAGCCGGCGATCAGGGTGGAGGCGGCCATAAGGCCAAGCGTCATAGCGCGCATTTCGTGTCCTTTCAGGGGTTTGTCGGTATCACCTCAATGCTCGGCGCCGGCCTTGGTTGCCGGCGCCGATGCACTCAGTCCTGCAGACCTGCGGGGACGGTGCCACCATTCTTGGCCAGTTCGCGCATCACCGCCTTGTGCAGCCAGATGTTCATCTCCGCGCTGCCGTCCTTGGCGCCGGTATAGCCGAGCTCGGTGGCGAGTTCCTTGCGGTTGTCGAGGCTGGAGTCGAGGTCGAGCAGCTTCATCAGGTCGACGATCGAGCTGCGCCAGTTGAGGTCCGAATTCTTGCGCGACGCCATGCCCGAGAGCACCGCTTCGACATCGACCGGATGGGTGGCGGCGGGGGCGGCCTGCGGAGCCGGCGCCGCCGGGGCAGCGGGGGCGGGCTTCGGGGCGATGGCGGCGGGGGCCGGTGCGGCGGGCTTGGGGGTGCCGAAGTGACCGCTGCCGAGCGGGCCCTTTTCGCCGAAGATGGCCGATTTGATCTTGCTGAAAATGCTCATGAAACTCTCCGTGGAAAAAGAAAAACTGACATCAGGTGACTGGCAGCGTCGCGGGACGCAGCGAGTCATATTCCGCCTTGGTCGGGACCGCGGTGGGATCGGGGCGGAAGGCCTCCGGCGCGCGGTCGGCGGGGCCGGGATGCGGGCGGGCGGGGGCGAGATCGGGGGCGGCATGCTCGGCCGGATTGGCGGGCGCGCGGCGCAGCCAGGCCGCGAGCAGCGCGCCGCCCAGGCCGAGCGCGGCGACCCCCGCGGCGATCGCGGTGCGACCGAAGGTCTTGGGCTTGCGGTGCGGGTGACGCACGGGGGTTGGCATGACGAATGTCCTGGTTGTTGCGCAGCCTCAACGGCTTGCGTGCAACCCTGTTCCCGGATCGAGGCCGGGTTCGGCACCGGAACCGTCGCCGGGATCCGCCGACGCGGCGAGCTGAACCGTCAGGGCGGCGATCCGCGTCGTGACGCGCGCGAACCAGCGGTCGCGATCCTGCCGCTCCGACGCCGCGAGCGACGCGCGCGACAGATCCTGCGCCGCGTCCATCAGCTCGGCCTCGGCCGGCGTGAGCGCACGGGCATAATCGTCGTCGCCATAGTCGCCGACCACCGCGCCCGCGAACCCCGCAGGCGGCGGGAAGCGGGTGCGCCACGCGCCGGTCGCCGCGCAGCGCCAGACCGGCGGGTCGAAACCGGGCAGCGCGCCCCCGACGTCCCCCGCCTCCGCATAGTCATCGTCCTCGTCATAATCGTCGTCGTCGTCGTCCTCCTCCCCGGCCGAATGTTGCGAATGTTGAGACGCCAGCGCGGTTTCGTCGTCCGCGGCGGGAGGGGGCGCGGGGGGCGGCGGGGCGAGCGCGACCATCCCGGCGGCCTCGGCGCGCGCCCATTGCTCGCCGCTCCAGCCGGCGCGCGCGGCGGGATCGAGATCGGCGATATCGACCTCGGCCGCGGTCGCGACGCCGGTGCGGACGAGCCGATCGGCGGCGGCGAGCGCGTAGATCGGCGCGAGATCATGCGCGTCGCCGCCCGCGGCATCATCGGCGCCCCCTGCCCCGGCCCCGCCCGTCCGCCGCGCGAGGAACAGCCCCGCGCGCGCCGCGCCCTGATCGCGCCCGACGAGATCGAGATAGGCGTCGAATTCCTGCGCGACGAGCCGCGCGGCCTTGGCATCGGCATCGGGCGCGCTCTCGGCCTGGCGATCGAGCCGGGCGAGCAGCGCGAGGCCGAGCCGGTTGTCATATTTGTGCCGGGTGATGACCGTCTCGCCGCGGACGATCGTGTCGACCGTCCCCTCGAGCGCGCGGACGAGCAACGTCTCGGCGATCGAATCGCGCGCGACGAGCGCGGCGGCGCGCCAGCCGAGCGCGAACACCGCGCCCTTGGCGGTGCGGCGGAACGCATAGGCCGAGGTGGCGGACAGGCCGACGCGGCGCGCGGCGACATCGACCCCGTGCCCCTCGGCGAGCGCCTCGAGAAAGCGGCGCTGGTTGGCGGCGGACCAGCCGTCTTGGCGGCGCGAGCCGCAGGCGGCGCCCGGTGGCATGAGCTCGAGCGCGTCGCGCGCGGGCTGGTGCGGGTCGGGGTGGTCGCCGGGCGTGTCCGGGTCAGTGGGCGCGCAGTGCGGTGCCGCGGCGGCGGGTGCGTCGAGGGGGTCTTCGTCATCGTCCTCCGTGCCGCCGGTGACGAAGGTGGTGGGCGGCGAGGCCATCACGGCCGTGTAGCGATCGTCCGTGCGGGGACCGCTCGCGGGGGCGCCGGCTCCGGAGACGATCGCGCGGGGGACCGCCAGACCGGCGCCCGAGACGGCGGGGCCGGGCTGCACGCGCAGCCGCGCCGGCGTGCCGCCCCATCTGGGGGTGTCGGCGGTCGAGGTGATCCGCGGCTTTATGGGCTCGGGCGCGTAGAGCGCGGCATAGTCGGTGCCGGGGACCGTCGCGAAGGCCGGTGCGCGGGGCGGCGTGTCGGAACGTTTGTTCACGTTTTGATCCTATCCCGAAGGGAGAGGACCGATCAGATATGCTGAAACGGGGGTAGTAGGACAGCCCCCCGGGGCGGTCATTCCGTACCTTTTGGCGAGGTGTTTCGTGCAATAAGCAGGTTGAGCAGGTTCGCGGACGCCAATAGGACAGGAAAAGACGAGCCGTCCACGGAAGATTGCGGCGGTGCCTGCCGCCGGAGCGACGTGGCAAGTGACTCTGCAACCGGATCCAAACATGTCGGCTAGCGGTCGTCAGCACTGCCGAGTAGTGAGGGCGGATGCCCACCCAACGTGGGGCCGATTGAGCCCTTACAGGATGTAAGTATTTGAATGCATTTGGGGTCTTCGATCATCAGCGCCAATCGACACCCGAAATGCATTGACGATTTACGCCTGTGATTCAATGATGTGATTAACTAGGCAAATCGAGGCAAGTTTTGGGCACCATCCTTACCATCATGAATATGAAGGGGGGGGTCGGAAAAACGACAATCGCCTGTCACCTTGCGGGATTAGCGGCACGGGAGAAATTGGGGCGTCCAAATCCGAGCAAAGTTCTCCTCATCGATTACGACCCTCAGTTTAATGCGTCTCAGGCTTGGATCCCAATCGGCACCCACCTTAAGCAGGAGAGGGAGGGAAAGACGACGCTTTCCATACTGATGGACGATTCAAAAGCTGTCGATCCATTTTCTCTACACCCTATAAATCACTTTCCGGCGCCAGACGTTCGTGATTTGGCTTTGCGGGTTATGACAGGACCCACCGGTTTCGTAGACATGATTCCGTCAACGTTAGACCTAATGTACGTTGCCCTCGGACAGCCAAACAAAAACAACGATGTGATCAAAGAGCGATTTTCTGACTTCATGAGAGTGGCCAAGAGGCAATACGACCTGATAATCATAGACTGCCACCCTGCTGCATCTATCTTTACACAAACTTCTCTTTCTACTTGCGATCATGTCCTGATCCCCTGCCGCCCCGATCGCTTTGCCGTTCGTGGGTTGGCGATGATGAACCGCTTTATAGAAGGCCGCGGACCACAGCGCAGTCCTATAACCGGACACATATTGTTCAACGATGTTCTGCCGGGTGCTGCAAGTGACGAGGAGATTGCCATTCGGGCAGATAAACTCTTGGGGCCTCTCTGCTTACGAGAACGCGTCAAACACTGGTCACACCTAAGCAGACCGTCGGAAGGCCAGAACTTCGTTTGGGATCAAAAGGTCGCCTATCATAAAGCGGCTCTAACAAATATCCGGCTCGTGTTTACCGAGATAATGGGAAAGATATACTAAATGACCGATAATTCTCCCGCTGAGCGAGTGCTTTCAGGCTTCCTCAGGGTCATTCTCGATCAGCATTTCAACAGTGAAGAACGAAAGCTAGCTGCTGCTGCCCTTCGTTCCGGCGATATTACCGAGTGCGTTCTAAAATATCTTGACTACGGCACAGCAAGCTCACCAAACTCAGAGTATTTGCCCATACGGGCGGTCACCAATGCTGCTACCGAAAAAGCTTCTTCCCCCAAACCGGAACGCCGCATGGAAAGCTTGACAGTAAATCAGTTGTTTGACTTAATTAGAAAAAAGAAGATATCTCGCGGTGAGGTTTTCAATATAATAAGCAGAATAGACGAGTCTTATGATTTCGAAATGGATAGCCTTTCGCTGAGAATGGCGCTTTCTAAGTTTAAGTCTCTTGCAAGTGACGTACAGTGGCAGACGCTTTTCCGAATAGTAAACGGTGATATTGACGAGGACCCATATGTTGCAAGCATTTTAAGGCATCGTTAATTATAATGGCATTAGGCCCCCTTCTTCAGTCCGTTGACTGGAATGAGAACATGCGAGACTTTGCCGCCCAGAGCGAGCAAATGACAATATTGCAAAATGGATGCCGATTAATATCTACTTGGACGCACGAGTTACTGTTTTACGATCGGTCAAATCCTGCAAATCCCTTTTTGCAGGAAATGAAAGCCTCTTTGTTTACCGTCCCCATATGTATCGGATTGGGTTTGAATAAGCCCGCCGCCGCGTCTTTAAGAACAGCGGTAGAAAGCGCACTATATTTTAGCTACTTCTCGACCCATCCTTCTGAGCTTACGACCCTCACTAGAAATAAGAAATATTATACGGATAAGTCAAAAATTATCGATTATCACAATTCGCACACGGCTAGGTTTCAACCAATGCAGGAGACACTTGGCCTACTAAGCATGCTTAACGAATGGTATGGTCAAATATCCGCCATCATACATGGACAAATTCCGGGTATTTGGTCAGAAAAATCTGTTGCCAGCACCAAGTATGATAAGAAAAAGGCCAAACACGTTGTTGACGAGTTCAATACTGCTATAAAGATTATAAATTATTGGCTCATCGCCACGGTGACATTACACACTTGGGAGGGGCTTAGTTCACCGGCGAGGCAGCAGTTTCTTAAAGGCTTGAAACCCTCACAAAAGGTAAAGCTCGGACTGACCGTTGTTTAGCTTCCTCTGCCGCTGAAGCGCACGGAATAATGCACTCTAACTAGCATCTTTGCCTATCGATCTTATTTGGCCAACACCCGCTTCTCCAGCAACGGCGCCAGATACTTGCCCGTGAAGCTGCCCTTGGCCTTGGCGACCTTCTCCGGCGTGCCTTCGGCGACGATCTCGCCGCCCTTGACGCCGCCCTCCGGTCCCAGGTCGAGGACCCAGTCGGCGGTCTTGATGACGTCGAGATTATGCTCGATCACGACGACGGTGTTGCCCTGCTCGACGAGCGCGTGGAGGACTTCGAGGAGTTTGCGGACGTCCTCGAAATGCAGGCCGGTGGTGGGCTCGTCGAGGATGTAGAGCGTGTTGCCGGTCGCGCGGCGCGAGAGTTCCTTGGCGAGCTTGACGCGCTGCGCCTCGCCGCCCGAGAGCGTCGTCGCCTGCTGGCCGACCTTGACGTAGCCGAGACCGACCTCGACCAGCATCGCCATCTTGTCGCGGATCGGGGGGACCGCCTTGAAGAACTCGGCGGCGTCCTCGACGGTCATGTCGAGCACGTCGGCGATGCTGTGGCCCTTGAACTTCACCTCGAGCGTCTCGCGATTGTAGCGCGCGCCGTGGCAGACGTCGCACTGCACATAGACGTCGGGGAGGAAGTGCATCTCGATCTTGAGCACGCCGTCGCCCTGGCACGCCTCGCAGCGGCCGCCCTTGACGTTGAAGCTGAACCGGCCGGGCTTGTAGCCGCGCGCCTGGGCTTCGGGCAGCCCGGCGAACCAGTCGCGGATCTGCGTGAAGCTGCCAGTATAGGTGGCGGGGTTGCTGCGCGGGGTGCGGCCGATCGGCGACTGGTCGATGTCGATGACCTTGTCGAGATATTGCAGGCCGGTGATCTTGTCGTGCTTGCCCTGGACGATGCGTGCGCCGTTGAGCTCGCGCGCGGCGGCGGCGTAGAGCGTGTCGATCGTGAAGCTCGACTTGCCCGACCCCGAGACGCCGGTGACGCAGGTGAAGGTGCCGAGCGGGATGCTCGCGGTGACGCCGGTGAGGTTGTTCGCGGTGGCGTTGTGGACGGTGAGCTTCTTGCCGTTGCCCTTGCGGCGCGTGGCGGGCACCGGCACTTCGCGCGTGCCGTTGAGATAGTCGGCGGTGATGCTGCCCTTCGACTTAAGGATCTGTTTCAACGTGCCCTGCGCGACGACCTGGCCGCCGCGGACGCCCGCGCCGGGGCCCATGTCGATGATATAGTCGGCGGTGCGGATCGCGTCCTCGTCATGCTCGACGACGAGCACGGTGTTGCCAAGATCGCGCAGGCGCCGCAGCGTCTTGAGGAGCATGTCGTTGTCGCGCTGGTGCAGGCCGATGCTGGGCTCGTCGAGAACGTAGAGCACGCCCGACAGGCCGCTGCCGATCTGCGACGCGAGGCGGATGCGCTGGCTCTCGCCGCCGCTTAGGGTTCCCGAGGTGCGGTCGAGGTTGAGATAGTCGAGGCCGACATTGTTGAGGAAGCCGAGGCGCTCGACGATTTCCTTCAGGATGCGTTCGGCGATCGCGTTCTGCTGGTCGCCGAGATGCTGCGGCATGTCGGTGAAGAACTGGAGCGCGTCGACGACCGAGAGGTGGGTCGCGTAGCTGATGTCCTTCATCGCGATCTTGACCGCGAGCGCCTCGGGCTTCAGGCGCGCGCCGGCGCAGACCTCACACGGGGCGGCGGACTGGTATTTGTTCAGCTCCTCGCGCATCCACGCGCTCTCGGTCTGGAGCAGGCGGCGGTTGAGGTTGCCGATGACGCCCTCGAACGGCTTGGAGACGTCGTATTTCTTCTTGCCGTCGATGAAGGTGAGCGTGACGGGCTTGCCCTTCGAGCCGTGCAGGATGACGCGCTGGACCTCCTCGGGGAGCTCGCCCCAGGGGGTCTCGATGTCGAACTTGTATTCGCGCGCGAGGCTGCCGAGGACCTGCATGTAATAGGGCGAGGGCGGGTTGGATTTCGCCCAGGGGACGACCGCGCCCTTCTTGATGCTGAGCATATGGTTGGGGACGACGAGGTCCTCGTCGAACAGCAGTTTCTCGCCGAGGCCGTCGCAGGCCGGGCATGCGCCCTGGGGGGCGTTGAACGAGAAGAGGCGCGGTTCGATCTCGGAGATGGTGAAGCCGCTGACCGGGCAGGCGAACTTCTCGCTGAACACGATGCGGCCGTCGGGGGCGTTGCTGCCGAGGATCTCGGACTTGGGGGTGTGCGGCTCGACCGGGTCGGCGGGGTCGACATAGGCGAGGCCCTCGGCGAGCTTCAGCGCGGTTTCGAAGCTTTCGGCCAGGCGCGTGGCGATCTCGCCGCCGACGACGAGGCGGTCGACGACGACCTCGATGTCGTGCTTGTACTTCTTGTCGAGCGCGGGCGCCTCGTCGATGTCGTGGATCGTGCCGTCGATGCGGACGCGGGTGAAGCCCGCCTTCTGCCACTCGGCGAGTTCCTTGCGATACTCGCCCTTGCGGCCGCGGACGACGGGGGCGAGCAGATAGAGCCGCGTGCCCTCGGGGAGCGCCATGACGCGGTCGACCATCTGGCTGACCGTCTGTGCGGCGATCGGCTCGCCGGTCGCGGGGGAATAGGGGATGCCGACGCGCGCCCAGAGCAGGCGCATGTAATCGTAGATCTCGGTGACGGTCGCGACGGTCGAGCGCGGGTTGCGTGACGTCGTCTTCTGCTCGATCGAGATGGCGGGCGAGAGGCCCTCGATATGGTCGACATCGGGCTTCTGCATCAGTTCGAGGAACTGGCGGGCATAGGCGGACAGACTCTCGACGTAGCGGCGCTGGCCCTCGGCGTAGATGGTGTCGAAGGCGAGGCTCGACTTGCCCGAGCCCGACAGCCCGGTGATCACCGTCAGCGTGTCGCGGGGGATGTCGATGTCGACGTCCTTGAGGTTGTGTTCACGCGCGCCGCGTACGGAAATCTTGGTCAGCATAGGAGAGTCTGTTCCACATTTGTTCGGACGCGACAAGCCCGGGAGGGCGCCGGGCGGGTGCTCGCAAAGATGGGTAACGCCGAACCATTGTCCAAGGTGCCGACGATAGTTACATAGTGTATTGTTAGTACAATACAGTGCTGGAGACCGAGATGGGCAAGAAGAAGGAGCGTCGCGAACGCGAGGCGCGGGAGCGCGAGGCCGAGACGGGCGCGACGAAAGGCGAGGGTTTCGAGGCGCGCTGGTCCGCCAAGACGGGCAACCATGGCGGCGCGGCGCCGTTCGCGGGGATCGCGGCGGCGCTGACGCGGCAGATGGGCACGCCCGCGGGACGCCAGGTGATCGCGGCCGGGCTGATGATGGCGGCGACCGCGATCACGGCGAAGGATATGCGTGGGGCGACGCCGCCACCTGCACCGCCCGAACCACCCAAGCCGCCCAAGCCGCCAGAACCCTCGGCCGAGGCTTCGCCGGAGGCTCCGGGCGCGGCGGCGGCGGCCAGCGGGCCGTTCGCGGGCGAGACGCCGGAACCGCCCAGGGGCGACGCTGCTGCGCTGCCGCCCGAATTCGCCAAGGTGATCGACTCGTTCGCATCGGGCCTGGAGCGCTTCGCGGCGAACTTCGCCAAGCCGCCAAAGAGCTGACGCGTCCGATCCTCCCCCGCAAGGGGGAGGATTCTGGGCTCAGCGCGGCGTCCCGGGCGTCGCAGGCGGCACCGGGACCAGTTCGTAGAGATCGAGGATCGCGCCCTGCCCCGCGCGCGTCATCACGAGGCGCCAGCGCAGCGGCCCGACGCGTTCGACGACGCCCGCGACGTCGCGCGCCGGACTGGTGCCATAGGGCGGCGCGACCTGCGCGGGCGTGGTGCGGACGGTGCCGAGGAACACCTGCCGCCGGTCGGTGTCGGGGTGCAGCCAGCCGCCGGGCAGCGTCGTGCCGGTCTGCTTGGTGAAGGACAGCCCGGCGCCGTCGCCGTCGACATAGCAGAAATCGGGCGCGAAGCTCGCATAGCCCGCCCGCCCGCCGAGCCGGACCAGCCGGCAGCGATAGGAACCGGGCGACAGCGCGGGCAGGTCGAGCGCAGCGGCGGGGTCGAGCAGCGCACCCTCGGCCGCGATCCGGCCCGCGAGGCGTCTGGGCACCGCGGCGCGTGCGCGCGTCCAGCTGTCGCCGAGTGCGGCGAGCCGGGCGCGGTCGTCGGGCGTCGCGATCGTCGTCCAGTGTGGCGCGGCCGGTACGGGCTCCGCCGCCACGACCGGGGCCTTGCCCGCGCTGTCGCCCCGGGGCTGAGTCGCGCAGCCGGCGAGACAGGCCGTTCCTATCGCCAGGATCATCAACGCACGCACGGGCAGGCTCCTTGCACGGCCGGTCACGACGATGGCGTCGCCGCGGCGTGGAGACGAGTGGCTATGCCCGGCTGGTAAACGGATTGCTAACAACTGCACTGATCTGGCTCAGTTTCGACCCGAGGTGAGGGATGGATGCGGTGAGGTGCGGGTGAGCGGTTGGTGGAGATTGGCGGGGGGCGAGGCAACCCCCTGCCTGTCGTCATTTCGGCCCGAACTGGGACTCAGGGCCGCGGGCGGGTGCGCTTGGGGCTCTGGGTCCCGGCTTTCGCCGGGATGACGGATGGGGGGGTGGGAGCGCCTGCGGGTGCGGCGTACTGAGTTCACGCTGGATGCGGGCCGTTGCGGGTGCGGGAGCGATTTTGTGGCGTCTCCCCTTCCCGTCATCCCGGCGGACGCCGGGACCCAAGGTAGCGTGCCGGGTGATGGCGGCACGGGATCGCCGGGTCCGCCGTAACCGTGGGTCCCGGCTTTCGCCGGGATGACGGATAGGGTTCAGGGGTGCTGCGCGTGCTGGAGGATTGCGGGGGGAGGGTGCGGGGTGCGGGTCGCTCATGGGGTTTGGGCTTGAGAGCGTGGACGTTTCGCGCGCGTTCGGGAGACGTGGAGAGGGCGCCGGTGGGATTGCCACCGACGCCCTTCCGAAACGCAGCTTGAGCGGGCTTGGCCGGACAGGGGCTAAGCCCCTGTCGTCGGACGGCGCTGGAGCGCCGCCGGCCGGTCTGACCGCGGGGTGCTCGGCCGTAGCTTCGCTACGGCCGTCGCGCGGTCCGACTCAGATGTGAATCGGCTTGCCCTGTACGGCCATCGCCGCTTCCTTCAGCGCCTCGGCATGCGTCGGATGCGCGTGGCAGGTGTAGGCGATGTCTTCGCTGGTCGCGCCGAATTCCATCGCGATGGCGGCTTCGGCGATCAGCGTGCCGGCGAGGCTCGAGACGATCCAGACGCCCAGCACGCGGTCGGTCTTGGCGTCGGCGATGACCTTGACGAAGCCGTCGGTGTCGCGGTTGGTCTTGGCGCGGCTGTTGGCGGCGAAGGGGAACTTGCCGACCTTGATTTCGGTCATGTCCTTCGCGGCTTCCTCGGTGAGGCCGACGCCGGCGATTTCGGGCATCGTGTAGACGACGGACGGGATGACGTCCTCGTTGACGATGCCGGTCTGGCCGGCGATGTTCTCGGCCACCGCGACGCCCTCGTCCTCCGCCTTGTGCGCGAGCATCAGGCCGGGGACGCAGTCGCCGATCGCCCACACGCCGTCGACCTTCGTTTTGAAGCTGTGGTCGGTCTCGATCTGGCCGCGCTTGTTAAGCTCGAGGCCGATGGCTTCGAGATTGAGGCCGTCGACGTTCGCCTTGCGGCCGATCGAGACGAGCACTGCGTCGGCGGTCATCGTCTCGGACGCACCGCCGGCAGCGGGCTCGACGGTGACGGTCGCGACACCGTTGTCGACGGTCACACCGGTGACCTTGGTCGAGAGCTTCAGCTCCATGCCCTGCTTCTTGAAGAGCTTGGCGCTCTCACGGCGGACTTCGCCGTCGAAGCCGGGGAGGATCTGGTCGACGAATTCGACGACGGTCACCTTCGCGCCGAGGCGACGCCAGACGCTGCCGAGCTCGAGACCGATCACGCCGCCGCCGATGACGACCATGTGCTCGGGCACCTTGGGGAGCGCGAGCGCGCCGGTCGAGTCGACGACCGTGGTCTGGTCGACCGCGACGCCGGGGAGCGGCATGACGCTCGAGCCGGTGGCGATGACGATGTTCTTCGCGGTGACCGTCTGGCCGTTGACGTCGACGGTGTGCGCGTCCTGGAACGCGGCCTTGCCCTTGAGCCAGGTCACCTTGTTCTTCTTAAACAGGAATTCGACGCCGCCGGTCAGTTCCTTGACGGCCTTGGCCTTCTCGGCGTGCATCTGTTCGAGGTTGAGCGAGACGCCCTGGAAATCGATGCCGAACTTGGTGAGGTGGCCGCTCTTGGCCTCCTCGTAGATCTCGGACGCGTGGAGCAGCGCCTTGGACGGGATGCAGCCGACGTTGAGGCAGGTGCCGCCAAGCGTGTCGCGGCTCTCGGCGCAGGCGGTGCGCAGCCCGAGCTGTGCGGCGCGGATCGCGGCGACGTAGCCGCCGGGGCCTGCGCCGATTACGAGGACGTCA
The DNA here is from genome assembly GCF_023935825.1 of Sphingomonas aerolata. Lineage (NCBI taxonomy): Bacteria > Pseudomonadati > Pseudomonadota > Alphaproteobacteria > Sphingomonadales > Sphingomonadaceae > Sphingomonas > Sphingomonas aerolata. The sequence continues at coordinate 3,410,331 of NZ_CP098762.1, forward strand.
TAGTCATAGTCAGCCATTGTCGCTTCTCTCTTACTTCCCCGGCGCAGGCCGGGGCCCAGTTGGGAGATATATGGGGAGGGCGAGGCGCTTCGTCACCGCGGCCTTCCCCACTGGGCCCCGGCCTGCGCCGGGGTGGTTAGATACTTACAGGTCGATCAGGATGCGCGTCGGATCTTCGATCGCGTTCTTGAGCGCGACGAGGAACGTCACGGCTTCGCGACCGTCGATCAGGCGGTGATCGTAGCTGAGCGCGAGGTACATCATCGGGCGGATGACGATCTGGCCGTTCACGACGACCGGGCGCTCCTCGATGCGGTGGAGGCCGAGGACCGCGGACTGGGGCGGGTTGATGATCGGGGTCGACATCAGCGAGCCGAACACGCCGCCGTTCGAGATGGTGAAGGTGCCGCCCTTCATCTCGTCCATCTTGAGTGCGCCGTCCTTGGCGCGCTTGCCGAAGTCGCCGATCGTCTTCTCGATCGTCGCGACCGACATCTGGTCGGCATCGCGGATCACGGGGACGACGAGGCCGCCCGGCGACGAGACCGCGACCGAGATGTCGGCATAGTCGTGATAGACGATGTCGTCGCCGTCGATCGACGCGTTGACCGATGGGATGTCGCGCAGCGCCATGGTCGCGGCCTTCACGAAGAAGCCCATGAAGCCGAGGCGGACGCCGTGCTTCTTCTCGAACAGGTCCTTGTACTTGGCGCGCGCCTCGATCACCGCGGTCATGTCGACGTCGTTGAACGTCGTCAGCATCGCGGCGGTGTTCTGCGCTTCCTTGAGGCGCTTGGCGATCGTCTGGCGCAGGCGCGTCATGCGGACGCGCTCTTCACCGCGGCCCGAGGCTGCGGGGGCTGCGGCCGGTGCGGGCGCAGGCGCTGCGGCAGGAGCGGGCTTGCTCGAGGCGGCGGCGGTCACGTCTTCCTTGGTGATGCGACCGTCGCGGCCGGTGCCCTTGACGGTGCCGGGGTCGACGCCGTGCTCGAGCACCGCGCGGCGGACCGACGGCGAGAGGGCTGCGGGCGAGTCGCTGGTGCCGGCGCCGGGCTGGTCGCCGTATCCTGCGCCGGACTCGTCCTTGGCGGGAGCGGAGGGCGTTGCGGTTGCGGCGGGCTCGGGGGCCTTTGCTGGCGCTGCGGCGGCACCGTCGCCGGAGTCGATCGTGGCGAGCATCGCGCCGACCTGGACGGTGTCGCCGACCGCGACGGCGTGCTGGCCCATGACGCCGGCGACCGGCGACGGCACCTCGACCGAAACCTTGTCGGTTTCGAGGCTGGCGATGGGCTCGTCGACGGCGACGGGATCGCCGGGCTGCTTCAGCCACTCGCCGAGGGTGGCTTCGGTGATCGATTCACCCAGGACGGGGACGGTGACTTCGGTTGCCATGGTTTCTGCCTACTTCCTTGTATCCCCGCGAAGGCGGGGACCCAGACTGGGCCCCCGCCTTCGCGGGGGAACAGAGTTGATTACGATGCGCGGGTGCGGCGGATTTCGTCGCGGACGCTGTGGCCGAGCGCGTCGGCGACGAGTGCGCCCTGCTCGGCCTGGTGACGCTTCATCAGGCCGGTCGCGGGCGAGGCCGAGGCGCTGCGCCCGGCGTAGCGCGCACGCTTGACCGGCGAATTCACGCTGGCCAGCGCCTCCTCGATCAGCGGCTCGACGAAGAACCAATAGCCGTTGTTCTTCGGCTCTTCCTGCGCCCAGACGATCTCTTGCAGGTTCGGCATCTTCGCGACGCGCTCGGCGATCGGGTTGCCGGGGAAGGGATAGAGCTGTTCGACGCGGACGATCTGCGTGTCGGTGTCGCCAGCCGCATCGCGTGCCTCGATCAGGTCGTACGCGACCTTCCCGGTGCACAGGACGAGACGCTTGGTGTCGACGTCCGCCGCACCGTTGGTGTCGGACAGGAGGCGACGGAAGTGGCTGTCGCCCTGGAAGTCCTCGGCGTTCGACACCGCGAGCTTGTGACGGAGCAACGACTTGGGCGTCATCACGATCAGCGGCTTGCGGAAGTTGCGGTGCATCTGTCGGCGGAGCAGGTGGAAATAGTTCGCCGGGCTGGTGCAGTTCGCGACCTGGATATTGTCGTCCGCGCAGGACTGGAGGAAGCGCTCGGGACGGGCCGAGCTGTGCTCGGGCCCCTGCCCTTCATAGCCGTGCGGGAGCAGCATCACGAGGCCGTTGGCGCGGAGCCACTTCGATTCGCCGGACGTGATGAACTGATCGATCATGATCTGCGCGCCGTTGACGAAATCGCCGAACTGCGCCTCCCAGAGGACGAGCGTCTTCGGATCGGCGAGCGCATAGCCGTACTCGAAGCCGAGTACGCCGTACTCGGACAGCGGGCTGTCGAGCACCTCGAAATTGCCGTGCTCGATCTCCTGCAGCGGCACGTACTTGTGCTCGTCGGTCTGGTCGACCCAGACCGCGTGACGCTGCGAGAAGGTGCCGCGGCCCGAATCCTGGCCGGACAGACGAACGCCATAGCCTTCGGAGAGCAGGCCGCCGAACGCGAGCGCCTCGCCGGTCGCCCAGTCGAAGCCCTTGCCCGACTTGAACATCTCGCGCTTGGCATCGAGCACGCGCGCGAGCGTCTTGTGGATCTTCACGCTCTCGGGGACGGTCGTCAGTGTGCGGCCGAGCGAGTCGAACAGCTTCTGGCTGAGGCCGGTCTCGACGTTGCGGCGCGCGGAGGCGCCATCGGTCGGCGCGCTGAGGCCGGTCCAGCGACCGCCGAACCAGTCGGCCTTGTTCGGCTTGTACGACGCACCCGCCTCGAACTCGCCCTCGAGCCGCAATGTGAGCTGCTTCACATTCTCGTCGATCCAGGGCTGGTCGATGACACCTTCCTTGATCAGGCGGTTGCCATAGACCGAGGAGACGCCGGGATGCTTGCGGATGATGTCGTACATCAGCGGCTGGGTGAAGGAGGGCTCGTCACCCTCGTTATGGCCGAAGCGGCGATAGCACCACATGTCGATGACGATGTCGCGGTGGAACTTCTGACGGAATTCCATCGCCATCTTGGTGGCGAAGGTCACCGCTTCGGGATCGTCGCCATTGACGTGGAAGACCGGCGCCTGGACGCCCTTGGCGACGTCCGACGGGTAGGGCGACGAGCGCGCGAACTGCGGGCTGGTCGTGAAGCCGACCTGGTTGTTGATGATGAAATGGACGCAGCCGCCGGTGTTGTAGCCGCGGATGCCCGAGAAGCCGAGGCACTCCCAGACGATCCCCTGCCCCGCGAACGCCGCGTCGCCGTGGATCAGCACGGGCAGCGACGCGACATGGTCCTTCAGATCATTGTTGAGCGTCTGGATCGCGCGCGTCTTGCCGAGCACGACCGGATCGGCAGCCTCGAGATGCGAGGGGTTGGCGACGAGACTCATATGAACCTTGTGGCCGTCGAACTCGCGGTCGGTGCTGGTGCCGAGATGGTACTTCACGTCGCCCGACCCGCCGATGTCATCGGGGTTGGCCGAGCCGCCGGCGAATTCGTGGAAGATGACGCGGAGCGGCTTGGCCATCACGTTGGCGAGCACGTTCAGACGACCGCGATGCGCCATGCCGATGACGATCTCGCGCACGCCCATCTGGCCGCCATACTTGATGACCGATTCGAGCGCGGGGATCATCGATTCGCCGCCGTCGAGCCCGAAGCGCTTCGTGCCGACATACTTCTTGCCGAGGAATTTCTCCCACTGCTCGGCTTCGATAACCTTGTTGAGGATCGCCTTCTTGCCGTCGACGGAGAACTCGATCGCCTTGTCCTGGCCTTCCATGCGCTCCTGGAGGAAGCGGCGCTCCTCGACATCGGCGATGTGCATGTATTCGAGGCCGACATTGCCGCAGTAATTCTTGCGCAGCGTGTCGACGAGCTCGCGGATGGTCGCCCATTCGAAGCCCATCGTGCCGCCGAGATAGACCTTGCGGTCGATGTCGGCGTCGGAGAAGCCGTGATATTCGGTTTTCAGATCCTCGGGCATCTCGCGCTTCGAGAGGCCGAGCGGATCGAGATTGGCGGCGAGGTGACCGCGGACGCGGTAGGTGCGGATCAGCAGCTGCGCGCGGATCGCGTCGGCCGCGGCCTTGGCGATCTCGTCCTTCGAAACGGGCGCGGGCGCGGCGGCGGCGGGAGCAGGCTTGCCGCCACCCTTTGCGGGCTTGGGCGCGGGCTCCATCTGGGTCGGGTCGAGCGCCGCGGTCAGATCGTCCGTGGTGGTCAGCGGCCAGCGCGCGCTTTCCCAGCTCGGGCCCTGCGCGGAGCCTTCGAGCCCCTCGAAGAACGTCCGCCAGCCGGATTCGACCGAGGCCGGATCGGCGGTGAACTTGGCGTAGAGCGTCTCTACGAACGCCGGGCTGACGCCGGCTGCGATATCGCTGAAATCCTGGCCTTCGTAGCCCATGTCACTCGCCTTCCGTGTTCTCCCGCGAAGGCGGGAGCCCAGACTGGGCCCCCGCCTTCGCGGGGGAACAGCCTTCTTTGACTTAACCCTTCAGCACGCTCAGCAGCGTCTCGCCGAGCAGGCTGGGGCTTTCCGAGACCTTGATCCCGGCAGCTTCCATCGCCGCGATCTTGCTCTCGGCATCGCCCTTGCCGCCCGAGACGATCGCACCGGCATGACCCATGCGGCGACCCGGAGGTGCGGTGCGGCCCGCGATGAAGCCGGCCATCGGCTTCTTGCGGCCACGCTTGGCCTCGTCGATCAGGAACTGCGCGGCTTGCTCCTCGGCGTCGCCGCCGATCTCGCCGATCATGATGATCGACTTGGTCTCGTCGTCCGCGAGGAAGAGCTCGAGCACGTCGATGAAGTTCGTGCCGTTGACCGGATCGCCACCGATGCCGACCGCGGTCGTCTGACCAAGGCCTGCGTTCGAGGTCTGGAAGACCGCCTCATAGGTGAGCGTGCCTGAACGGCTGACAACGCCGACCGAGCCCTTCTTGAAGATCGAACCGGGCATGATGCCGATCTTGCACTCGCCGGGGGTCAGGACGCCGGGGCAGTTCGGGCCGATCAGGCGCGACTTGGAACCCGCGAGCGCGCGCTTGACCTTGACCATGTCGAGCACGGGAATGCCCTCGGTGATCGCGACGATCAGCTCGATCTGCGCGTCGATCGCCTCGAGGATCGAATCGGCGGCGAAGGGGGGCGGCACGTAGATCACGGACGCGGTCGCGCCGGTGACCGACTTCGCCTCGGCGACGGTGTTGTAGACGGGGAGGTCGAGGTGCGTCGTACCGCCCTTGCCGGGGGTGACGCCACCGACCATCTGCGTGCCGTATTCCAGCGCCATCTTGGTGTGGAAGCTGCCGGTTTCGCCGGTCATGCCCTGCGTGATGACCTTGGTGTTCTTGTCGACGAGGATGCTCATCTAGTTTTCTCTCTCTCGTTCCCCGGCGGAGGCCGGGGCCCAGTTGGGAAGGCAGGTCAGTCTGGCGTCAGCGTATCAAACAGATCATCCCAGTTCGGGTTCATCCCTTCGATCGCTTTCACCTTCCAGGCCCGTTTCCATTCCTTCATCTGCAGCTCACGCTGCCGGGCGGCGTCCAGATCATCATAGACTTCGTACCAGACGAGTAGATGACAACCGTATTTCTTCGTAAATCCTGCGACGACCCCGTTGCGATGCTCCCAAGCACGCTTGGGAAGATTGCTGGTGACGCCGAGATAGATCGTGCCGTTACGCCTGCTGGCCATGATGTAGACGCAGAAGGCGGTATGCATCACGGGACTTCTCCCAACTGGACCCCGGCCTTCGCCGGGGAACAGCAGATCGGCTCATGTCCTCAAATCAGTTCAGGCTACCGTCGATACCCTTGCACGCCACGATCAGTTCCTTGACCGCGTCGACCGAGACCTGGAGGTTGCCCTTGGCTTCGTCGTCGAGCTTGATCTCGACGATCTTCTCGACGCCGCCGGCGCCGATCACCACGGGGACGCCGACATACAGGTCGTCGAGGCCGTATTCACCCGAGACGTAGGCCGCGGCGGGCAGGACGCGCTTCTGGTCGTAGAGATAGGCCTCCGCCATCGCGATGCCGCTGGTGGCGGGCGCGTAATAGGCCGAGCCGGTCTTGAGCAGCGCGACGATCTCGCCGCCGCCGCCGCGCGTACGCTTGACGATCGCGTCGATCTTTTCCTGGCTCGACATGCCCATCGCGATGAGATCGGGAACGGGGATGCCCGAGACGGTCGAATACTGGATCACGGGGACCATCGTGTCGCCGTGGCCGCCGAGCACGAAGCTGGTGACGTCCTTGACCGAGACCTTGAACTCGTCGGCGAGGAAATGGCTGAAGCGCGACGAGTCGAGCACGCCGGCCATGCCGACGACCATGTGATGCGGGAGCCCTGAGAATTCACGCAGCGCCCACACCATCGCGTCGAGCGGGTTGGTGATGCAGATGACGAACGCGTTCGGTGCGTTGGCCTTGATGCCCTCGCCGACGGCCTTCATGACCTTGAGGTTGATGCCGAGCAGGTCGTCGCGGCTCATGCCGGGCTTGCGTGCGACACCGGCGGTGACGATGATGACGTCGCTGCCTGCGATATCGGCATAGTCGTTCGAGCCGGTGATCGTCGAGTCGAAGCCTTCGACCGGGCCGCACTGCGACAGGTCGAGCGCCTTGCCCTGGGGGATGCCCTCGGCCACGTCGAACAGGACGATATCGCCCAGACCCTTGAGTGCTGCGAGGTGCGCGAGCGTGCCGCCGATGTTACCGGCGCCGATCAGCGCGATCTTCTTGCGAGCCATTCCAATCCGTCTCCGTCTGATGTGCGGGGTGATTGGTGACGCCGGTTACGCGCATTATGGCGCTACGGCAACCGTTAAAGCGGAAAAGTCGTCTCGTTATTGCAAATCGTTCGCAGGAGCAATAAGCCCGCGGACGTGCGCTGAACCACCCCGGCGGAGGCCGGGGCCCAGTTGGGGGACGGTGCAAACTATGCGCAGGTCTTCGTTACGACGGCCTTTCCAACTGGGCCCCGGCCTTCGCCGGGGTGGTGTTTGGGGTGCGTCAGATATGCCCTTCCGCCAGATACTCCTCGGAGCGCATCTCTTCCAGACGGCTGATCGTACGGTCGAATTCGAACCGGCCGTCGCCGCTCGCGTAGAGGTCGCCCGGCTGCGCGTCGGCGGCGGCGAGCAGCTTGACCTTGTGTTCGTAGAGCGCGTCGATCAGCCCGACGAAGCGCGCCGCCTCGTTGCGGTTTTCGGGGCCGAGCTTGGGGATGCCGACGAGGATGATGGTGTGGAATTTGCGCGCGATGGCGAGATAGTCGGCCACCCCCCTCGCCTCGCCGCACAGCTTCCTGAAGCTGAACACCGCGACGCCCTTGAGCGATTTCGGCACGCGCAGGGCGCGGCCCTGGACGATCAGCTCCTCGGACGGGACGTGCTCGCTGTCGTCGGGCGAGAAGTCGGTGAGGCGGAAGAAGGCGGCGGAGAGCTGCGCGGTCGCCTCGGGCCCGTTGGGGACGAGCAAGGTATCCTGGCTGCCGAGCCGGTCGCGGCGGTAATCGACGGGGCCGTTGAGCGGGAGGACGTCGAGCCGCTGCTCGATCGTCGCGATGAAGGGGAGGAAATGCTCGCGGTTGAGGCCGTTCTTGTAGAGATCGGCGGGCGGGCGGTTCGAGGTGGTGACGATCGTCACGCCGGAATCGAGCAGCGAGGTGACGAGCCGCGACAGGATCATCGCGTCGGGGCTGTTGGTGACCATCATCTCGTCGAACGCGAGCAGCCGGGTTTCCTCGGCGATCGCGGTGGCGACGGGGACGATCGGGTCGCCGACCTCCTTGCGGCGCTCGGCGGCGATGCGGGCATGGACCTCGAGCATGAATTCGCCGAAATGGACGCGGCGCTTTCGGTCGACCGCAACCTCGGCGAAGAACAGGTCCATCAACATCGACTTGCCGCGGCCGACCCCGCCCCAGAGATAGACGCCGCGCGGCGCCGGCTTTTTCGCAAAGCGCGCGAAGAAGCCGGTCGCGACGGGTGCGGCGAGTTCGGTAGCGAGCGTGTTCAGGCGCGCGGCGGCGGCGGCCTGTTCGGGGTCGGGGCGGAGTTCGCCCGAGGCGACGAGCGCTTCGTAGGCGGCGAGGACGGTCATTGGTCTTCACCACCCCGGCGGAGGCCGGGGCCCAGGGGGAAAGGTTGCCGTGATAGAACGCTACGCTTGAACAATGATCGTGTCCCAACTGGGCCCCGGCCTTCGCCGGGGTGGTGATAGCGGTCGGGGTCAGCCCTTCGGCGGCTTAGGCGACGGCTTGCGGATCGTCGCGGAGAAGGCCGCGATCTTCGCTTCGTCCTCGCCTTGCACCACGAGGCCCCGCAGGAACAAGAGGCGGCCGGTTTCCTTGAGCACCTCGACCTGCGCCTCGATCGGCGCGCCGATGCGGCCGCCACCGATGAACTGGGTGTTGAGGTCGAGCGTCACCGCGGTGCCGGCGGTGATCAGCCCGAAGCCGTGCGCGGCGGCGAACAGCGCGACGTCGATGAAGCCAAGCAGCGCGCCGCCGTGCACATTATCCTGCAGGTTCGAATGGCGACGCTCGGGCGTGATGCGGACGCGGACGCGGTGGCCGTCGACGCGGTAGAGCATGGGGCCGAGCAACGTGTTGAACCGGGTCGGGTCGGACAGGGTCCAGCTGCGCCAGCCGGGGTTTGCGGGGTCTTCGGCGTCGAGGAAATGGGGGGTGGTCAACGGCATGTCCTTCGAAGCTTGCGAACGGCGCCCACCCTGCCCGTTCGTCCTGAGCGAAGTCGAAGGACTTTTGGAAGGCGTCGTCCCTGGCCCCGGGCTTGTGCTTCGACTTCGCTCAGCACGAACGGGGTTTGGGGGGGCGCCGCGCCTGGCCCCGAGCCTGTGCTTCGACTTCGCTCAGCACGAACGGGTTTGGGGGAGCGCCGCGCCACCGCCCCGGGCCTGTGCTTCTACTTCGCTCAGCACGAACGGGAGGGGGGAGGTATCAGCGGTTAGGCGAAGAAGCCCCCCTCAAATCAGACGATCCGTTCGGCTTCCATCTTCTTGATCTCGGCGATCGCCTTGGCGGGGTTGAGGCCCTTGGGGCAGGCGTTCGCGCAGTTCATGATCGTGTGGCAGCGATAGAGGCGGAACGGATCCTCGAGCTCGTCGAGCCGCTCGCCGGTCATCTCGTCGCGGCTGTCGGCGAGCCAGCGATAGGCCTGGAGCAGGATCGCGGGGCCGAGGAACTTGTCGGCGTTCCACCAGTAGCTCGGGCACGAAGTCGAGCAGCAGGCGCACAGGATGCATTCGTACAGGCCGTCGAGCTTCGAGCGGTCTTCGGGCGACTGGAGACGCTCCTTGCCCGAGGGCGGCGGGGTGACGGTCTGCAGCCAGGGCTTGATCGACGAATATTGCGCGTAGAAATGCGTGAAGTCGGGGACGAGATCCTTGATCACGTCCATGTGCGGCAGCGGGGTGATCTGGACCTCGCCCTTGCAATCCTCGATCGCGGTGGTGCAGGCGAGGCCGTTCTTGCCGTCGATGTTCATCGAGCAGGAGCCGCAGATCCCCTCGCGGCACGAGCGGCGGAAGGTCAGCGAGCTGTCCTGCTCGCCCTTCATCTTGATCAGCGCGTCGAGCACCATCGGACCGGTCTCGTCGAGGTCGAGCTCGAACGTGTCGTAGCGGGGATTCTCGCCGCTATCGGGATCGTAGCGATACACCTTGAACGATTTCAGCCGCTTGCCCCCGCTGGTCGAGGCGTGCTTGACGCCCTTCTTAACGACGCTGTTTTTCGGGAGCGAGAATTCGGCCATTGCGAGCGGTCCGTCCGTGGTGTGATGACAAGGTTGTCAGAGCCGATACATGACAGAGGCCCTGCCCGCAAATCCTTAGCTTCGCGGGTGCAACATGAGTCACATGTGGGGCGCGGCACGGACCGCCGCAACCGTCAGATGATGTCGAGGATCAGCCCGAGATCGCGCGCTTCCTCCGCCTCGATATACCAGTTGGACGGTGCCTTGGCCTTCAGCTCCTCGATATCGACCTTGGTACCACGGACGAGATCGCGGAAACCCTCTTCCTGGATGTTGATCGAATCCTCGATCTCGTGGAGCTTGGCCTTGAGCGTATAGGACAGCGCGTTGAGCGGCCCATTGAGCTCGATCGTGCTCGTCATCTGGCGCTCATGGATCATCAGGCGGCTGTTGCGCGTGAGGAAGCGGCTGTCGGCGGGGAAGGCCGACATGAAGGTGGCGCCCGCCGAATAGACCGCGACCTTGCCGAGGAACAGCGTCTCGCGATCGGTATATTCGCGCAGCAGGCGGATATGGTCGCCCATCGCGCGCGCCATCTCGGGGTCGCCGCCAAGCGTGGTGATCGAGACGACGAGCGGGCCCTCGGTCGGCGCAGCCGCGACCTGCGCCTTGAAGCTGTCGTACATCGCGTCGTCGACGGGGCCGTGCAGCTGGACATGGGGGACGGCGAGCAACGGATAGTTGCGCGCGTTCGAAGCGGGGGAGGTGTCGGTCATGCGCGGGCAAACTTACCGCGGTATCGAGCGGTTCCGATGTCGTCCGCAAAAGACCGGGAGTATAGATTCTATACCGAAATTGCGGTAGAGTTGGGCATGTTCGAATTCGACCCGGACAAGAGCGCGGCCAACGCGGTCAAGCACGGTACTGATTTCGTCGAAGCTCAGGCGCTGTGGGGCGATGACGAGCGGATCGTCGTCGGATCGGCCCAGCGCCATGTGGGCGAGGACCGGCAACTGGTGATCGGCCGGATCGGCGATCGCCTGTGGACGGCGATCGTCACCGATCGCGGTACGGCGACCCGGATCATCTCGGTTCGCCGCGCGAGAGATTATGAGGAACTGGCTTATGAACGCGCCCGCACCGGCTAAATCCGTGCTGTACAAGGCTATCTCAGCCGACGAGCTCGACCGGCGGTTCGACGAGGGCGAGGATGTCAGCGCGTATTTCGACTGGTCCAGCCCGCGCAAGCCTGCGCTGGAGGCCAAGCGCGTGAACGTCGATTTCCCCACGTGGATGGTAGAGAGTCTCGACGTGCAGGCCCGCAAGCGTGGCGTCACGCGTCAGGCGCTCATCAAGATGTGGCTGGCGGATCGTCTGGAAGCGGCAGCGAATGCGCCCGCCAGCCCCTGAGGTCAGATGTCCCGGTCGAGTGCCGGATTGGCCTGTCGCTTGTGCTGGAGGATCCAGCCGACCAGGCCGCCAGGGACGCCGCCCGCGAGCGAGAAGAGCGCGAAGAAGGTGATGGCGATCTTCTGCGGGTCTTCGCCGGGGGCGCGCGTCTCGATGCCGTAGATGTAGATCGCGGTCCCGATCGCGACGATCGCCGGCCAGAGAAAGCCGGCGATCATCGGCGGGAACCGCGTCAGCAGCCCCACCGCGACGGGCACGAGGAACCCGATCGCGATGATGGCCCAAATCATCAATAGACCCGCTTCTTGGGCTTGATGTAGTCGACGTCGTCGGTGAGCGTGTAGTCGTGCACCGGGCGGAAATCGATCTTGGTCTGACCGCCCTTGCCACCCCAGCCGTCGAAGGTCGTGATGGTGTGCTTCATCCAGTTGGCATCGTCACGCTCGGGGAAATCCTCGTGCATGTGAGCGCCGCGCGACTCGGTGCGGTTGGCCGCCGAGTTCATCGTCACGACAGCCTGGCCGATCAGATTGTCGAGCTCCATCGTCTCGACCAGATCGGTGTTCCAGATCATGCTGCGATCCTTCACGGCGACGTCGGTCATCCGGTTGTAGATGCCCGCCATCTTCTCGACGCCCTGGTTGAGCAGTTCGGTATCGCGGAACACCGCGCAATGCTTCTGCATCGTCTGCTGCATGTCGAGACGGATCTGCGCGGTCGGCGACCCGCCGCTCGCATTGCGGAACGTGTCGAGACGCGTCAGCGCGAGATCTTCCGAGCCCTTGGGCAGCGGCGCGTGCGCGGTGCCGGGCTTGAGCGTATCGCGGATCCGCAGACCGGTCGCACGGCCGAACACCACGAGATCGATCAGGCTGTTCGAGCCCAAGCGGTTGGCCCCGTGGACCGAGACGCAGGCGGCCTCTCCGACCGCGAACAGGCCGGGGACGACCGCGTCGGGATTGCCGCCGACGAGGTTGACGACCTCACCGTGGAAGTTGGTCGGGATGCCGCCCATGTTGTAATGCACGGTCGGCGTGACGGGCAGCGGCTGGCGCGTGAGATCGACGCCCGCAAAGACCTTGCCGGTCTCGGTGATGCCCGGCAGGCGCTCCGCCAGAACCTTCGGATCGATGTGATCGAGATGCAGGAAGATGTGGTCGCCATTCTTGCCGACGCCGCGGCCTTCGCGCATTTCAAGCGCCATCGAGCGGCTGACGACGTCGCGCGAGGCGAGGTCCTTCGCCGACGGGGCATAGCGCTCCATGAAGCGCTCGCCCTCGGAGTTGGTCAGGTACCCGCCCTCACCGCGTGCGCCCTCGGTGATGAGCACGCCCGCGCCGTAGATGCCGGTCGGGTGGAACTGGACGAACTCCATGTCCTGGAGCGGAAGGCCGGCGCGGAGCACCATCGCATTGCCGTCGCCGGTGCAGGTGTGCGCCGAGGTCGCCGAGAAATAGACGCGGCCATAGCCGCCGGTGGCGAGCACGGTCTGGTGGCTGCGGAAGCGGTGGATCGAACCGTCTTCCATGCACAACGCGATCACGCCGCGGCAGACGCCGTTTTCCATGATCAGGTCGAGCGCGAAATACTCGACGAAGAAGTCCGTGTTGTACTTCAGGCTCTGCTGGTAGAGCGCGTGGAGCATCGCGTGGCCGGTACGATCGGCGGCAGCGGCGGTGCGCTGGACCGGGGGGCCCTCGCCCATGTTCTGCATGTGGCCGCCGAACGGACGCTGATAGATCGTGCCGTTCTCGTTACGGCTGAACGGCATGCCGGCGTGTTCGAGCTCGTAGACCGCCTGCGGGGCCTCGCGGCACAGATATTCGATCGCGTCCTGGTCGCCGAGCCAGTCGGAGCCCTTGACGGTGTCGAACATGTGCCAGGTCCAGTGATCCGGCGAGTTGTTGCCGAGCGACGCGGCGATGCCGCCCTGGGCGGCGACGGTGTGCGACCGGGTCGGGAAGACCTTGGTGATGCACGCGGTCTTCAGCCCGCTCTCGGCGATGCCCATCGTGGCGCGCAGGCCCGAGCCGCCGGCCCCGACGACGACCGCATCATAGGTATGATCGATGATCTTGTAGGCAGCTGACATTACGCAGGAGCTCCGGAGAAGGCGACCTTCAGGATCGCGAACAGGGCGATGCCGCCCAGCGTGAAGGTGAACAGGTTGAGCAGGATCATCGTCACGACGCGACTTTCGCCGTGCATGTAATCCTCGATCACGACCTGCAGACCGAGACGGAAGTGGTAGAAGACCGACAGGATCAGCAGCGCCATCGGGATCGCCGCCCAGGACGACTGGAGCCACAGATGCACCGAGGCATAGTCATAGGCGGGCATCCGCGCGACCGCGACCATCAGCCAGGCCATCAGGAAGATGTTGGCGCCGGCGGTCAGCCGCTGCTGCCACCAATGCTGCGTGCCGTGCTTGGCGCTGCCCAGACCGCGGACGCGGCCGACTGGCGTACCCGAACCCATTACTTCATCCCCATGTAGAGCCAGAAGGCGACCGTCAGCAGCGTGCTCGCCAGGATCGTCGCGCGCGCACCCATGCGGTTGCGCTTCAGCTCAAATCCGGCGCCGGTGTCCATCACCAGATGGCGGATGCCCGTCATCATGTGCTGGAGTAGCGACCAGGTCAGGCCGATGCCGATGACATAGCCCAGAATGTTCAGCCCGCCCGTATCGGTCGTGAACACGTCGACAAAGGTCGCATAGGCCTGATCCCCCGACGCGATCGCGGCGAGCCACCAGACGAGCAGCAGGCTGCCGACGGTCGCCATGCCGCTGCCGGTCGCGCGGTGCAGGATCGAGACCAGCATGTGCGGGCCCCATTTATAGACCTGCAGATGGGGAGAAAGCGGGCGTGCCGGGTTGCGCGATGCCAAGGGCTGTGTCCTCGAGTACGAAGGGCGAGTAACGAACGGTTTGCCGGTCTATTAGACGCCATGTGCTGCGATGCAACCCATCGCCGCCCGGCTTGATAACCCAGGGCAATGCGCAGGGGCTGCCGGACGGTTGGTCGGGCGGGGCGGCGGGCGCCCCCTGCCCCGCGGCATCGATCCCTAACCTGGCCTTAAGGAATCACCGTTAGCGCTGGCCGGGCAACGCGATCCGGAGTTTACCCTTTGACCTCACTCGACATGCCGGCCCCCGGGTCGATCGCCACCCAGATCGACCTGGCCGCACGGCTGCGCGCGTTCGACTTCGACGGCTCGCTCGCGGCGGCCAGCCGCGAGCTCTGGGCGCTGATCGAACCGCATGTCGTCACGATCTCCCAGGCCTATTGGGAACAGTGGCAGCGCTGTTTCAGCAACGAGCGCATCTGGTCGCCGCACGAGGCCGACGCGATGATCGAGGTCGGCTGCAATTTCCTGCGCGACCGCTTCCTCAACACCAATGCGCGCGGCTGGGTCGAATCGGTCGAGCGGTCGGTCGCCGCGGCCTATGCCGCCGACGTGTCGCCGATGGCGCTGCTGTCGATGATCAGCGCGAGCGACCGTGCCGCGCTCGGCGTGCTGATGCAGACCGTGGCGCGCGACAATGACCGACTTTCCTTGTATATCGACACGCTGATGAGGCTGTCGGCGCTGGAAGGTGAGATCACCGTGGCGATCTATACTAAATATCGCAACTTCTCGGCGCAGGGCGCGCGCGACACGCTGGCGGTCGAATTCCGCGACGGAATCGCGACGATGGTCGAGACCGCGACCGACGAGGGGCATGTCCTGCGCGAACAGGCGGTCCGCAGTTCGGCCTCGACCCGCGCGGTGCTGGGCAAGGCGAGCGAGGTGGCCGCCGCCGCCGAACAGTCCGCGGTCGCGATGCGCGAGGCCGCGCAGACCGCCGCGGGGCTGATCCGCGCGATCGAGGATGCGCGCAGCGAGGTCGAGGCCGCGGCCGAGATCGCCAATCGCGCATCCGCACAGGCGACCGACGCGGTCGGCATGTCCGAGGCGCTGAGCGATCACGCCAAGTCGATCGAGTCGATCCTGGGGCTGATCCGCGACATTGCCGGCCAGACCAATCTGCTCGCGCTCAACGCGACGATCGAGGCGGCGCGCGCGGGCGATGCCGGACGCGGCTTCGCGGTGGTGGCGCAGGAAGTGAAGAGCCTCGCCAGCCAGACCGCACGCGCGACCGACGACATCGCCGCCAAGATCGCCGCGATCCAGTCGGCGACGCGCGGCACGGTGGCGACCAATGCGAGCATCAAGGCGACCGTCGCCGAGGTGCAGGACAGCGCCGACCGGATCCGGCACGCGATGGAGGCGCAGGCGCAGACCGTCACCGCGATCACCGCCGCGGTCGACGAGACCGCGCTCGCCGCCGATTCGATGTCGACGACGATCGCGGCGATCAGGGCGGATACCGAAATGGTGGCGACCGAGATCGACGGCGTCGGCCGGGGCTTCGACATGCTCGACAGCCGGCTGAGCAATCTGAAGACCAGCGCGGGCGTATTCATCGCGAAGGTGGCTGCATAACGGAGGGCACAAGGGGGGAGCATGACCGCGCCAATCGACCGCATGAGCAATGGCGTGCCACACGGCACGCTGGACTGGGGCAATGATGGCCGGCCGCTGTACGAACGCGTGCGCGACTATGACTGGGACGGCGCGATCGGGCCGAGCTGCGCGACGCTGACCGCGATGCTGGATGCCGCCGACCACCGGCTGATCGCGGAGACGTTCTGGCGGCATTACCTCTCGCTCGAGAGCGCGCTTCATGTCCGGCCCGCCTTCACCCCCGAGCGACTCGAGCGCAGCATCGTCGCGAGCGCGGACTATGTCCGGCTGAAATATCTCTCTCCCTATGACCTGGCGTGGCGGGACATCGCGATCGACCATGCGGTCCAGTCGCGCAAGGCGAACATCCCGCTGCCCGCCTTGCTCGCCGCGCTGGCGTTCGCGCACAGCGTCACGCTCGGGCTGATCGCCGAACGGGTCGGCACCGACACCGCGTCGATGCGGATGCTGGGCGACGTGATCCAGCGGCTCGCGCTGATCGAGGCGGACATCATGGCGTCGCATCTGAGCGCGTCCGATGCCGAGGCGGCGCGGATCGCCCGCAGCGCGCGGGCGGCGGCGTTCCGTGAGAGCATCGCGACGTCGATCGAGGACACCGCCGAGCTGGGCGCGCGGATCCGCGTCCAGGCGATGGGCGCGTCGACCTCGACCCGCAGCGTGCTGGGCAAGACGAGCGAGGTCGCCGCCGCCGCCGAACAGTCCGCGCTGGCGATGCGCGAGGCGGCGCACACCGCGTCGGGACTGATCTGCGCGATCGAGGGCGCGCGGATCGAGGTCGAGGCGGCGGCCGAGATCGCCAACCGCGCGTCGGCGCAGGCGACCGACGCGGTCGCCATGTCCGAGACGCTGAGCGCGCATGCCCAGTCGATCGAATCGATCCTGGGGCTGATCCGGACGATCGCGGGGCAGACCAACCTGCTCGCGCTCAACGCGACGATCGAGGCGGCGCGCGCGGGCGATGCCGGGCGCGGCTTTGCGGTGGTGGCGCAGGAGGTGAAGAGCCTCGCCAGCCAGACCGCGCGCGCGACCGACGACATCGCGACCAAGATCGCCGCGATCCAGGCGGCGACGCACAGCTCGGTGACGACCAGCGTCGGCATCCGCACGACCGTCGGCGAGGTCCAGGACAGCGCGGTGCGGATCCGCCAGGCGATGGACGCGCAGGCGCGGACCGTCGCGTCGATCACCGCGGCGGTCGACGAGACCGCGCTGGCCGCCGACACCATGTCCGCGACGATCGACATGATCCGCGGCGATGCGGAGGCGGTCGCCAACGAGATCACGCTGCTCGGCCAGGATTTCGGGCTGATCGACGACAAGCTGAGCGTGCTGCGCGGGGCCGCCGACGGGTTTTCGTCCAGCGTCGCGTGAGCGACCTCACCGCCGTGCGATCGGGTGGGTGACGAACCGTCATCGGGCGCGCTAAGGCCCTGGGCATGACCATCCTACTCACAGGGTCGAGCCGGGGCATCGGCGCGGCCATTCACCAGGCGCTGACCGACGCGGGCGCCACCGTCATCGGCCACAAGAGCACTAGCGGGGGCAGCGCGAGCGGGCTCCCCGCCGACTTTGCCGATCCCGCCGGGCCGACCGCTTTGTGGAGCGCCGCGCTCGAACAGGCCGGCGGCACGATCGACGTGCTGATCAACAACGCCGGGGTGTTCGAGGCGAGCCCGCTGGGTGACGGCGACTGGACCGCTCAATGGGAGCGGACGATGCGGATCAACCTGACCGCGTCCGCCGAACTGTGCCGGCTCGCGGTGCTGCACTGGCAGGCGCGCGGGTTTGCCGGGCGGATCGTCAACATCGCCAGCCGCGCCGCCTATCGCGGCGATTCGCCCGCGCACTGGCATTATGCCGCGTCGAAGGCGGGGATGGTGGCGATGACCAAGACGATTGCGCGGGGCTATGCGCGCGAGGGGATTCTCGCGTTCGCGATCTGCCCCGGCTTCACGATGACCGGGATGGCGGAGGATTATCTGTCGAGCCGCGGCGGTGATGCGCTGCTCGCCGACATTCCGCTCGGCAAGGTCGCGGACCCCGCCGAAGTCGCCTCGGTCGCACGCTATTGCGCGCTCGAGGCGCCAGCCTCGATGACCGGCGCGGTGATCGACGTGAACGGGGCCAGCCATGTCCGCTGAGAGCTGGAAACTCACCCTCCCCTGCACGCGCGCGGAGGCGGAGGCGATCGATGCGAGCGGCGATCTGGGGGATGCGATTCCCGGCGACGCGGTACTGATGACCACCGAGGAGATCGAGGACGACGTCGAATCCTGGCGGCTTGATGCGTATTTCGAGCATGAGCCGGGCGCCAACACGGTCGCGGCGGTGCGCGCGCTGGTGCCGAGCGCGGCGGGGGCCGGAATCGCGGTCGAGCGGCTGGCCGCGGCGGACTGGGTGACGATGAGCCAGGCGGGGCTCGAGCCGCTGTCGGTCGGGCGGTTCTTCGTCCACACCCGCGCGCATGCCGATGCGGTGCCCGAGGGCAAGCGCGCCTTCCTGATCGAGGCGAGCCGCGCGTTCGGGACGGGGCATCACGAGACGACCAGCGGGTGCCTGGCGATGCTCGACGGGCTGGCGGATGCGGCGTCGGGCGAGCGGTTCGCCAACGTCATCGACATCGGCACGGGGACCGGGCTGCTCGCCTTTGCCGCGGCGCATCTGTGGCCCGAGGCGGCGGTGATGGGGACGGACATCGATCCGGTCTCGATCGAGGTGACGCAGGAGAATGCGGACCTGAACGGGGTTGCGGGGATCGACCTGGTGGTGGCCGACGGGACGCTCGACGACGCGATCGTCGCGCGCGCGCCCTATGATCTGGTGATCGCCAACATCCTGGCGGGGCCTTTGGTGTCGATGGCGCCCGAGATCGCGTCGATCGCGGATGCGGGGGCGACGATCGTGCTGGCGGGGCTGCTCGAGACGCAGCGCGCGGGCGTGGTCGCGGCCTATGAGGCGTGCGGGTGCTCGCTGGCGGCGGTCGACCGGCGCGGGGACTGGAGCGTGCTGCGGCTGCGCGCGGGGGCGACGCGGTTCGTGGCGGACGGGCCGTTCGATCCCAAGGGGCGCGACGGGTGGGCGCTGGATATCTGACCGGCCTGCGTCTCGCCGCACACCCGACGCCACCCCGGCGGAGGCCGGGGCCCAGTTGGGTGAACCTTCGCGCATGAATCGCACAGCCTTCCCAACTGGGCCCCGGCCTTCGCCGGGGTGGGTTTGGGGTTAGCGGCTGGGTTCAGGCCGCAGCCTTGGCCTTCGCATAGGCCTGCGTGCCGTGTGTCAGCACGACGTCGCCGGGTTCGATCTGCGCGACGGGGATGTCGGGCTGGGCCTTCAGCGCCTCGTACAGCGGTGCGAAATCGGTTTCGACAGTCAGGCGCAGCAGTTCGTCGAAGCTCGGGATGACGAAGTAGTTCTGCTGGAAATCGTCGATCCGGTACTCCGTCCGCATGACGCGCGCGAGGTCGAGCGCGATGCGGTTGGGGCTGGGGTCGTCGAGCGCGAAGCGGGTTTCGGCGAAGCTCGAGACGATGCCCGAGCCGTAGATGCGAAGCCCCTCGGGTTCGGCGATCAGGCCGAATTCGACCGTGTACCAGTAGAGCCGGCCGAGATATTTGAGCGCGTCGAGCCCGAGCGCGCGCTGGCCGCCGCGACCATAGGCCGCAAGATAGTCGGCGAAGACCGGGTCGGCGAGCATGGGCACGTGCCCGAACACGTCGTGGAAGACGTCGGGTTCCTGCAGATAATCGAGCTGGTCGGGACGGCGGATGAAATTGCCCGCGACGAAGCGGCGATTGGCCATGTGGTCGAAGAACACGTCGTCGGGGACGAGGCCGGGCACCGCGACGACCGACCAGCCGGTGAGCTTCATCAGGCGTTCGGACAGTTCCTCGAAATCGGGAATGCCGGGCTTCGAGAGTTTCAGCACGTCGAGCCCGCGCAGCCACGCGTTCGACGCGCGGCCGGGGAGCAGCTTCGACTGGCGCGCGAACAGCGTGTCCCAGGTCGCATGATCCTCGGCGGTATAGCTCGACCAGTTTTGCGGGATCGTCCAGTCGGGTGCCCCTTCGGGCGGCGTGCTGAGCACGTGCGTTTCTTCTAGCATGGCCATCGTCTAGCATGACCGAATGACAACGGAAACGCGCTGGATTCATTGGTCGTTAAGGATCCTAGCGGTCGTCCTCGGGCTCATTGCAGCATATGCGGTGGCGGGGCTGGTCGGCGGGGCGATCCCGACCAACCGGGACTGGCGCCCTCCCCCGCGCGGCATACGCATCTTCGTCGAGAGCAACGGGGTGCATACCGGGATCATCGTCCCGAAGGTCGCGGCAGGGGTGGACTGGCGCGGGTTTGCCCGGCCCGGTGACCTGCGCGATCCGCGTTATGCCGCGTCCGATCACCTGGCGATCGGCTGGGGGGAGAAGGCGTTCTTCCTCGAGACGCCGACCTGGGCGGACGTGAAGCTGCGGACCGTGGTGGCGTCGGCGACCGGCAGCGACGCGGTGCTGCTGCATGTCGAGCATCTTGCCGCGCCGGTGCCGGGTGGCGATGTGCGCGCGGTGATGCTGAGCGAGCGCGAGTATCGGCGGCTGGCGGGGTATATCGCGGCGACGATCCGGCCGGGGGGGCGGGCCTATCCGGGCTATGCCGGTTATGACGCGTTCTACGACGCGCGAGGGCATTATAGCGGGGTGGCGACGTGCAATGCGTGGACGGGGGATGCGCTGCGGTTTGCGGGCGTGCGGGTCGGGTGGTGGACGCCGTTTCCGGCTACGGTGATGTGGTGGTTTTGAGCTGAGATTGTTCTCCCGCGAAGGCGGGAGTCCAGACTGGGCTCCCGCCTTCGCGGGAGAACAAAGAAGCAGAGGGACTGATCTCCTCCGCCACCACCCCGGCGGAGGCCGGGGCCCAGTTGGGGGACGTTGCTGACTGAGGGCAGCGCTAGGTTACTTCCGTTTCCCAACTGGGCCCCGGCCTTCGCCGGGGTGGTGTTTTTTTTGGGCTATCACTCCCCCGCGCGATACCCCTGATATTGCCCACACTCACCACGCCGCGGATCCTTCCTGCAGCGTTTGGCGAGTTCCTTGCGCTGCTTGCCCTCCTCGGCCTCCTGCTTGCGCATCTTGCGGCCGTAATTGCGGTCCGATTCCTCCTGGCTGGTGGTCGTCCAGTCGACCGCCTTGCCCGCGACCTGGAACGGCGCCTTCACGATCGACGTCGCGGTGCTGATGCAGCCCGCGGTCATCAGGGGCAGGATCGCCAGAACGGGAAGAACCTTACGCATCTACTTCACTCCCGCGCGCAGCCGATCGCGCGCCTGCGCCCCGTATAGCGGAAAATCGGTGAAGAATCCGTCGATACCTTGCGCGAGCCCGGCGTCGATCTCCGCGGCGATATCGCCCTGCGCGGCGGGGTCGGTGCCGCGACGGAAGCGGTCGGGGACGAACATGTTCTCCGCACGATAGGTCCAGGGATGGACGCGCAGCCCCGCCGCATGCGCGTCGGCGACGAGCGGCGACGGCGTCGTGCCCGCCCACAACATGCCCTTGTTCGGGCCGATGCCATACGCATAGCCCGCCACCGCCTTCAGGCCCGCGGGCGTGATCATCGCGGCATAGCTCGGCTGGGCGGCGTCGGCGGGGCCGCCCTCGCCGTCGATCAGCTGGATCAGCCGCACCCGCGTCACCGCGTGGAGCCGCTGGAGGTTCTTCACCTCGAACGACTGGATGAACACCGGTGCCGTCGCCGAGTCCCAGCCTGCCGCCTTGAGCTGCGCGACGAGCAGCAGGTCGGTCGGATGGCCGATGCCGGCGAAATAGGTCGGGTGCTTGGTCTCGGGATAGATGCCGATCGTGCGGCCCGTCTCACCTGAGCGCCGCTTGGCGAGCGCGATGATCTCGGCGAGCGTCGGAATCTCGAACCGGCGGTCATAGGCGGTGTTGGCGGGGCGGAGTTTCGGCAGCCGCTCCTTCGCGCGCAGCGTCTTCAGCTCGGCGAGCGTGAAATCCTCGACGAACCAGCCGGTGAGGTTGTGCCCGTCGATCGTCTTGGTCGTGCGGCGGCTGGCGAATTCGGGATGGTCGGCGACGTCGGTCGTGTCGGCGATCGCGTTTTCGTGCCGCGCGACGAGCACGTCGTCCTTCGTCGGCACCAGGTCGGGCTCGATGAAGTCCGCGCCCTGCTCGATCGCGAGGTCGTAGGCGGCGAGGGTATGTTCGGGCCGGAGCCCGCTCGCGCCGCGGTGCGCGATCACGATCGGGGGCGTCGAGGGAGGATTTTTCGGCGTCATGGCAACAGATTGCCCGCCGGCGACGCCAAGCACCAGCGCGGCGATCCGTGAGAGCCAATCGCAATAGGAAACCATTCGGCGCATCGGCGTTCAGTCCTCATAATTCCCGGATCCAGAAGGGGCGACCCCATGCATTTCACGATCAATGGTCAATCATATGACGCCGAGCCCGATATCCGCACCTCGGTGCTCGACCTGTGCCGCGAGCATCTCGGCCTCACCGGCTCGAAAAAGGGCTGCGACCACGGTCAGTGCGGGGCGTGCACCGTCCTGATCAACGGCCGCCGGGTCAATTCCTGCCTGACGCTCGCGGTCATGCACCAGGATGACGAGATCACGACGATCGAGGGTCTCGGCCAGCCGGGCAACCTTCACGCGCTGCAGGATGCGTTCGTGCGGCATGACGGTTACCAGTGCGGCTATTGCACGCCTGGCCAGATCTGTTCGGCGGTCGGCATGCTCGACGAGGTCAAGAAGGGCTGGGCCAGCCATGCCTCGGGCGACCTGACCGATCCCAAGTTTGACGATGCCGAGATTTCGGAGCGGATGAGCGGCAATCTGTGCCGCTGCGCTGCCTATCCGAACATCGTCGATGCGATCCGCGAAGTCGGCGACACCGCGCCCAAGGGCCGGTCCGCGGACGAGAAGGACGCGGCGATGGACGCCGATGCGCGCGGGGAGATGGTGGCATGAAGACCTTCACCTATGAAAAACCGGCGACCCCCGAGGCCGCGGTCCGGGACGCCGGGACGACCGGCGCGCGGTTCATCGCGGGCGGGACCAACCTGCTCGATCTGATGAAGCTGCAGGTCGAGACGCCCGACACGCTCGTCGACATCAGCCGCCTCGATCTCGCGAAGATCGAGGAGCGCGAGGATGGCGGGCTGACGATCGGTGCACTGGTGCCGAACAGCGACCTTGCCGCCGACCGCCGCGTCGTCGCCAAGTACGAGGTGCTGAGCCGCGCCCTGCTCGCGGGCGCATCGGGCCAGCTGCGCAACAAGGCGTCGACCGGGGGCAACATGCTCCAGCGGACGCGCTGCTATTATTTCTACGACACGGCGGCGGCGTGCAACAAGCGCGAACCCGGCAGCGGCTGTTCGGCGATCGGCGGCTTCAACCGCATCCTCGCGGTGCTCGGCACGAGCGAGCAGTGCATCGCGACGCATCCGAGCGACATGGCGGTGGCGATGCGCGCGCTCGACGCGACGATCGTGACCTTGAAGGCGGACGGCGATCGCCGGCGCATCTCGGTACATGAGTTCTACCGCCTGCCGGGATCGACGCCCGAGATCGAGACCGTGCTCGAGACGGGTGAGCTGATCACGCATATCGAGCTGCCCGCACCGCCCAAGGGCAAGCAGGCCTATCGCAAGGTGCGTGATCGTGCGTCCTACGCCTTCGCGCTCGTCTCGGTCGCGGCCGTGGTCGACGTGCAAGACGGCGTGATCGCGTCGGCCTCGCTCGCGTTTGGCGGGCTCGGGCCGATGCCGTGGCGCAATCCGGCGGTCGAGGCCGCGCTGGTCGGCAAGGCGCCGTCGGACGAGGCCTTCGAGGCCGCGGCGACCGCATTGCTCGCCGATGCCAAGGGCTACGGCTCGAACGACTTCAAGATCCCCCTCGCGCGTCGCACGCTTATCGCGACGCTGCGCACCGTAACGGGAGCATAAACATGTTCGGTTTTGGAACCACCAACAGCCTGACGATGGACAAGCCGCATCCGGACAGTCTTCTGGACAGCGGCGTTCAGGGCGTCATCGGCAAGCCGCTCGACCGGATCGACGGTCCGCTGAAGGTCAGCGGCACCGCGACCTATGCCGCGGAATATCAGTTCGACGACATGGCGTATGGCGTGCTTGTCGGCACGAAGATCTCCGCGGGCAAGGTCGTGTCGATCGACGTCGATGCGGTGAAGAGCATCCCCGGCGTGCTCGACGTCGTCACCGACTTCGACCAGTTCATCCGCGTGTCCGCACAGGGCGGCGCGACCGATGCACCGACGCAGGGCGTCAAGGACATCGCGTTCTTTGGCCAGATCGTCGCGATCGTGCTCGCCGAGAGCTTCGAGGTCGCTCGCGATGCGGCGGCCCGCCTGCCGATAGTGTATGACGAGGCGGAGGGCCAGTATGACTTCGCCGCGCACCGCGACGAGACACGGACGCCCCCCGACGATGCCGCCCCTGCGCATTTCAAGCAGGGCGATATCGACACGGCGATGGCCGGTGCGGCGGTGACGGTCGATTCGACCTATGTCACGCCGAGCCAGAATTCGGCGGCGATGGAGCCGCACGCCTCGACCGCGGTGTGGGAAGAGGACGGCTCGCTGACGCTGTACGGTGCCTATCAGATGCCGACCTCGGACGCGCAGCAGCTCGCCAAGTCGCTCGGCCTGTCGGAGAAGAAGGTCCGGATCGTCGCGCGCTATATCGGCGGCGGGTTCGGGTCGAAGCTCGGCATCGCGCCCGAGAGCGTCGCGGCGGCGATCGCCGCCAAGCAGCTCGGCCGCCCCGTCAAGGCGGTCATGTCGCGCCCACAGGTCTTCGAAGCGACCGTGCGTCGCGCGAACACCGAGCAGCGCGTCCGGCTCGCGGCGAACGCCGAGGGCAAGCTGACCGCGATCGGGCACGAGACGCTCGCGTCGAACCAGTCGACCGAGGATTATTTCGAGCCCGCCGGTATCGGCACGCACCTGCTCTATGGCGGCGAGAACCGGCTGATCACGCATGAGCTGGTCGACGTGAACCTCGTCCTGTCGGGATCGATGCGCGCGCCGGGCGAAGCGGTCGGGATGCTCGCGCTCGAGGGTGCGATGGACGAGCTGGCCGAAAAGCTCGACATGGATCCGATCGAGCTGCGCAAGCGCAACGATCCGCGGATCGATCCGGAGAAGGACGTCCCCTATTCGTCGCGCAACCTGACGCGCGCGCTCGACGAAGGTGCGGCCCGGTTCGGTTGGGACAAGCGCCAGAAGGCGGGCACGCGCCGCGAGGGCGAGTGGCTGATCGGCATGGGCGTCGCGTCCGCCGTGCGCGGCAACATGATGATGGAATCGTCCGCCAAGGTCGAAATCCATCCCGACGGCACCGCGACCGTGTCCTCGGCGATGACCGATATTGGCACGGGCAGCTACACGATCCTCGCGCAGATCGCGTCGGAGATCCTAGGCATCCCGGTCGAGAACATCACCATGTCGCTGGGCGATACCAATGATCCCCCCGCCGCGGGTTCGGGCGGGTCCTGGGGTGCGGCCTCGTCGGGGACCGCGGTCTATCTCGCCTGCGAGATGCTGCGCGGCAAGATCGCCAAGGCGATGGGCGTCGACGAGGACGGCCTGACGCTGAAGGACGGCAAGGCGATCGGCGACAACCGCTCGACGCCGATCGGCGAGCTGGTCGGCAAGGGCCTCGAGGCGACCGGGCATATCAAGCCGGGCAAGCAGGAGAAGGAGACGTCGCAGGCAGGTTTCGGCGCGCACTTCGCCGAGGTCGCGGTCAACGTCATCACCGGCGAGACGCGCGTGCGGCGGATGCTCGGGTCGTTCGCGGCGGGGCGCGTGCTCAACGCGAAGACCGCGCGGTCGCAGTGCCTGGGCGGCATGACCTTCGGCATCGGCACCGCGCTGACCGAGGATCTGATCCACGACACGCGCACCGGCAAGCTGGTGAACCACGATCTCGGCGAATATCACGTGCCGGCCAATGCGGACGTGCCGCAGATGGACGTCCACTTCGTCGACGAGCGCGACATCCATGCGAACCCGATCCACGCCAAGGGGATCGGCGAGCTGGGGATTTCAGGCGCGGGCGCTGCGGTTGCGAACGCTGTGTATAATGCGACGGGGATCCGGGTGCGGGAGTTCCCGATTACGCTCGACAAGCTGCTGGATCAGTTGCCGGCGGTTTGATCCTCTGTGCCCCCGCGGAGGCGGGGGTCCAGGAGCCACAACGCGCACCCTTAGTAAACCTGGATCCCCGCCTTCGCGGGGAAACGAGTTGGGGTGGGCGCCACCCTCCTTGCTACCACCCCGGCGAAGGCCGGGGCCCAGTTGGGGGACTTTCCTGGCAGCGGATGGTCCTTCGTCACGACGACTCTCCCAACTGGGCCCCGGCCTTCGCCGGGGTGGTGGTGAGGGGACGGCACCGAGCCTCGTTTGAGTCGGGCTGGCGTGGCACCGGCCTGCGTCGGGGTGGTGTTGAGACCACGCCCCCCACCCTCGTCAAACACCCCCGCCCCCCCTATCTCAGACCCTCCACACCCGAGGACGAGCCTATGACCGACCATGTAATGGACGCCGCGTTTCGACCGGCCGGGCTCGACCGGGCGACGCAGGGGGTGCTCGGGCGCGGGATCGATCGGGTCGAGGGGCCGGCGAAGGTCACCGGCGTTGCCGATTATGCCTATGAGGGCACGCCCGAGCGGATCGCCTATGCCGCGATCGTCGGCACGCCGGTCGGCAGTGGCCGGATCCTGAGCATCGACGCGCGTGCGGCCGAGGCGATGCCCGGGGTGATCGCCGTGATCCACGGCGATCCGCGCATGCCCGCGGGCGAATCCAATTCCAGCGCGCTGCCGCTGTTCGATACCGACACCATCCTCCATCTCGGCCAGCCCGTCGCGATCGTCGTCGCCGAGGACCAGGCCATCGCGCGCGACGCGGCAGCGCTCGTCCGCGTCGAGACCGAGGCGGGCGAGGACCGGTTCGACGTCGAGGCGCAGCCGGTCGATACCGATCCCGCGATCGGCTTTGTAGCACCGGTCGACATGGGCGACCTCGATGCGGCGATGCGCGACGCGGCCGTGACGCTCGATGCGACCTATACGACGCCGGTGCATTTCCCCGCCGCGCTCGAGCCGCATGCGACCACCGCCTGGTGGGACGGCGACCGGCTGACGGTGCGATCGAGCAACCAGGTGATCGGCGCCGCGCGCAAGACGATCGCCAAGGTGCTCAAGATCGACGCCGACAAGGTCCGCGTGCTCGCCCCCTATGTCGGTGGCGGCTTCGGCGGCAAGACCGGCGTCGGCCCCGAAGCGATCCTCGCCGCGATCGCCGCGGAGGTGGTCGGCCGCCCGGTCAAGATCGCGCTGCCGCGGCGCCAGACCGCCTATGTCGTCCACCACCGCTCGCACACGACGCAGCGCATCCGTATCGCCGCGGACGAACGCGGCGTGATCCAGGGCATGGGGCATGAGAGCGTCGCCGCGCAGAATGACGACGCGCCGTTCCTCGAACCCGTGCCGTTCGGGACGATCCCGCTCTATCGCGGCGAATCGCGGCGGTTCAGGACCGACCTCGTCCGCGTCGACCTGCCCGCGAGCGGTGCGGTCCGCGCGCCGGGCGAGGCGGTCGGCACGTTCGGCGTCGAATGCGCGATGGACGAGCTTGCGGTCCAGCTCGGGATCGACCCGATCGAGCTGCGCCGCCGCAACGAGCCCGACTGCGATCCGGGCAGCGGCAAGCCCTTCTCCACGCGGCGCATGCTCGACTGCTACACGCAAGGCGCCGAGCGGTTCGGCTGGCCCGCAGCCGTCCCCGCGCCCGCATCGGTGCGCGAAGGCGAATGGCTGATCGGGATCGGCATGGCGGCCAGCCTGCGCGGCAATTTCACGGTCCAGGCGCAGGCGCGCGTGCGCCTCGAGGCGGACGGCCGTGCGGCGGTCGAATGCGACATGACCGATATCGGCACCGGCACCTACACGATCCTGGCGCAGGCCGCGGGCGAGATGCTCGGGCTGCCGGTCGCGGACGTCGATGTCCGGCTGGGCGATACCGACTTCCCGCTGACCGCGGGGTCGGGCGGGTCGTTCGGCGCAGGCAGCGCGGTGTCCGCGGTGGTGCTGGCGTGCGAGGACATCCTCGCCGAGCTCGCGCTCCGGATGAACGCGGCGCCCGAGGAGCTGAGCCTCAAGGACGGGTGCGTCAGCGCGGGCGGGCGGCAGGTGAAGCTTGCCGACCTACTGCGCGGTGCGCCGATCGTCGCGACCGGCAAGACCGGGCCGGGCAAGGAGAGCAAGCGGACCAGCCAGGCGAGCCACGGCGCGCATTTCGTCGAAGTCGCGGTCAACGCGGTCAGCGGCGAGGTGCGGGTGCGGCGGATGCTCGGCGTGTTCGACGTCGGCCGCGTGCTCAACCGCAAGACCGCGACCAGCCAGATCATCGGCGGCATGGCCTGGGGCATCGCCTATGCGCTGACCGAGGAGGGCGTCGTCGACACGCGCACCGGCGCGTTCGTGAACCCCGATTTCGGCGAATATCACGTCGCGGTGAACGCCGACATTCCGCAGCTCGAGGCTTATTTCATCGAGGAGATCGACGATTCGGCGAACCCTGCGGGCGCCAAGGGGGTCGGCGAGCTCGGCATTTCGGGTGCGGGCGCGGCGGTCGCCAACGCGATCTTCAATGCGACGGGCGTGCGGGTGCGTGATTTCCCGATGACGCTCGACAAGCTGCTCGAGGGCTTGCCCGCGGTATAACGTCTGTTCCCACGCCGATGCGGAGGAACGAGAAGAGAGAGAAGACATGGCCGAAAACGATAGCGTGATTGCCGCGGCGAAGACCTGGAAGGGCGAGAGGATGGCGATCGCCACGGTCGTCTCGACCTGGGGCTCGGCGCCGCGTCCCAAGGGGAGCCACATGCTGGTCCATGAGGACGGCCGGTTCGAAGGCT
The DNA here is from genome assembly GCF_023935825.1 of Sphingomonas aerolata. Lineage (NCBI taxonomy): Bacteria > Pseudomonadati > Pseudomonadota > Alphaproteobacteria > Sphingomonadales > Sphingomonadaceae > Sphingomonas > Sphingomonas aerolata. The sequence goes on from NZ_CP098762.1 coordinate 3,438,956, forward strand.
CCGTGTCGGGCGGCTGCGTCGAGAGCGACATCCTCGCCACCGCCGCCGACGTGATCGCGGGTGCGCCGTTCCAGGTGCGGAACTACGGTGTCGCGGATGCCGCGGCGTGGGAAGTCGGGCTGCCCTGCGGCGGCGAGATCGCGGTGATGGTCCAGCCGGTGTCCGCCGAGGGCTTCGACCCCGAATTGTTCGACCGGATCGCCGACGCGCGCGACCAGGGCGATGCGCTGACGGTGACCACCGACCTCGCCACCGGGCACAGCGATGCGCGACCGGCGGAGACGGGCGAGGTGTTCGTCAACCGCTATGATCCGCCGCGCCGCCTGCTGATCGTCGGCGCGGTGCAGATCGCGCAGGCGCTGGCCGGCCTCGCGCGCGAGTTGGGGATCGCGACGGTCGTGATCGATCCGCGCGCGCGCTTCCTGACCGACGAGCGCTTCCCCGACGTCACGCTCGACGATCGCTGGCCCGACGAGGCGATCGCCGCGCTGCGCCCCGGTCCGTCGACCGCGGTTGTGACGCTGAGCCACGACATCAAGATCGACGACCCCGCGCTGATCGCTGCCCTTGCGACCGATGCTGCCTATGTCGGTGCGCTCGGCAGCCGCAAGAGCCATGCGGCGCGGCGCGAACGGCTCGCCGCGGCGGGGGTCAGCCCTGAGAATATCGACCGGATCGACGCACCCGTCGGGATCGACATCGGCGCGATCGGGCCGTCCGAGATTGCGCTGTCGGTCGCCGCCGCCATGATCGGAGCGTTCCATGATCGCCGCTGAAGACGTCGTCCTCATCCTGCTCGCCGCGGGCCGATCGCAGCGGTTCGGCATACCGAACAAGCTCGAGGTGCCGTTCCTCAACAAGCCGGTCGGGCTGCACGTCGTCACCGCGTTCGAGGCGATCCCGTTCCGCGACCGGCTGGTCGTCACCGATGGCTGCACGCTCGATTTCGCGAGCCATGGCTATGCGGTGGTGCATAACGACGATCCCGCGGCGGGGATGGCGCAGTCGGTCAAGCTGGGCGTGCAGCGCGCCAAGGACGACGGCGCGCAGGCGGTGCTGATCGCGCTGGCCGACATGCCGCGCGTGACCGCGGCGCATGTCTACCGGATGCTCGACGCCGCCGACAGCGCGGACGCGGTGGTCGCTTCGAGCGATGGGGTGAAGCCGTCGCCCCCTGCCCTGTTCGCCCGCGACCGGTTCGACTTCCTGCTGTCGCTCGACGGCGATGCGGGCGCGCGCGACCTGGTGCGCGCGGGGCGGCACGTGGTGACCGCGCCGGCCGAGCTGATCGACATCGACACGCCCGAGGATCTGGAGCGACTGCAGGCGCTGGTCCATGACCCGCGCGCGGCGATCACTCGTGCCTTAACGCGTCGATAGGGTTCATCGCGGCGGCGCGGCGTGCGGGAAAATAGCCGAAGACGACGCCGATCACCGCGGAGATGCCGAACGCGAACAGGTTGATCTCGGGCACGAACAGCCACTGGACCTTGATCAGCGGCGCGATGATCGCGATCGCCAGCTGCGCGATCACCAGCCCGATCAGCCCGCCCAGACACGACAGCACGATCGCCTCGACGAGGAACTGCAACAGCACCTCGCGCGCGACCGCGCCGATCGCGAGCCGGATGCCGATCTCGCGCGTGCGCTCGGTCACCGACACCAGCATGATGTTCATGATCCCGATCCCGCCGACGACCAGGCTGATCCCCGCGACCGCCGCGACGATGCCGGTCAGCAACGTCGTCGTGCCGGTCAGCGTGTCGGAAATCTGCTTGGTGTCGAAGATGTTGAAATCATCCTCCTTGCCCGCGGTGATCGTCCGGCGTTCGCGCAGCAGGTCGGTGATCGACGCCTGCACGGTCGCGGTCGAGAATTTCTGGTCGACGCCCACCAGCATCAGGCGGATGTCGCGATTGCCCGTAAAGCGGCGCTGCACCGCCTTGATCGGCATGATGACCACGTCGTCCTGATCGCCGCCGAACCCCGCCTGCCCGCGCGTCGACAGCACGCCGATCACGTCGCAGCTGATCGCGCCGATCCGCATGCGAAGGCCCACCGCGTCGCCGCCGCGGAACAGGTTGGTGCGTACGGTATTGCCGATGATGCACACCGCCTTGCCCGAGGCTTCCTCGACCGGCGTGAAGATCCGCCCGGTCGCCAGCGGCCAGGGCTGGACCTGGAAATAGGCGCTGGTGGTGCCGTTGATCGTCGTCGACCAGTTCGCGCCTTCATAGATCGCGGTGGCGGTCGCCTGCGCCTGGGGGGCGACCGCGGTGACGCCGGCGATCTGGTTGGCGACCGCGGTGACGTCCTCGGGCTTGAAATCGGGCGGCCGCGGCCCGCCGCCGCCACGGCCGAAGCCCTGGCCCGGCCGGATCTGGAGGATGTTGGTGCCGAGCGCGGAGATCGACTGTTGTACCGCCGCGGTCGTAGCCTTGCCGAGCGTGACCATCGTCACGACCGCCCCGACGCCGATGACGATGCCGAGAATGGTCAGGAACGACCGCAGGATATGGCGGCGGATCGAGCGCAACGCGAGCGAGAGGGTGGTGCCGAACATTACCGGATCATCCCGCCAGCGTGGTCCTGTCGAACCTGGCCAAAAGACCGACAGACGGAACCCGTCATCCCCGCGCAGGCGGGGATCCAGATGCTCGAGGGCTGGCGGCCCTGCCGCGACGGTTGCCGGTCTGGATTCCCGCCTGCGCGGGAATGACGGTGTCGGGTCGGGGCGTGAGTGTATGGTGTCCGGGCCATCACGATTCCACCCTTTCGCCTTGCTCGTGGCGGCTTTCGATGCGTTCCACCAGGCCGTCCTTGAAGTGCACGACGGTGCGCGCGAAGGCGGCCATGTCGGGTTCGTGGGTGACCATCAGGACGGTGATGTTCTGCTCCGCGTTGAGCCGGGTCAGCAGCTGCATGATCTCGACCGAGCGTTCGCTGTCGAGGTTGCCGGTCGGTTCGTCGGCGAGCAGCACGTCGGGGTTCGTCACCAGCGCGCGGGCGATCGCGACGCGCTGTTGCTGGCCGCCCGACAGCTCGGCGGGGGTGTGGTCCCACCAGTCGGCGAGCCCGACCGTGTCGAGGCTGGCCATCGCCGCCGCGCGCCGCGCGCGCTTCTCGTCGCCGCGGTACAGGAGCGGCAGCTCGACATTCTCGAGCGCGGATGTGCGCGAGAGGAGGTTGAACCCCTGGAACACGAAGCCGAGATATTTGCGGCGGAGCAGCGCGCGCTGGTCGCGGTCGAGCGTCTCGACATGATGACCGCGGAACAGGAACGTCCCCGCGCTCGGCACGTCGAGACAGCCGAGGATGTTCATCGTCGTCGACTTGCCCGACCCCGACGGACCCATCACCGCGACGAAATCGCCGCCGGCAATGTCGAGGTCGACGCCTTTCAGCGCCTGGAACATCGTCGCGCCCGCGCCGTACGTCTTGGTGACGCCGCGCAGCGAGATCAGGGGCGGATTACTGGCCACCGCCCCCGCCCTTGCTCGCGCCGCCGCCGCGCCGACCGCCGCCACCGCGCTTCGTCTCGTCCGAGCCGCTGGCGAGCTGGCCGGTGATGACCTGCGCGCCGGGCTGGAGATTGCCCGACAGGACCTCGGTCATCGTCCCGTTGGTGTCGCCGGTGGTGATCTGCACCGGTTGCGGCGTGCCGTCGGCGCCCTTCACATAGATGGTCTGCTGCGCGCCGCGGCCGAGCGTCGCGGTCCGTTCCGCCCCGCCGCCGCGCCGCGGCCGGAAGGTCAGCGAGCCGGCAATGCCGCCGCCCGCATCGCCCGACGCGGCGGTCGGCTTGAACCGCAGCGCTGCGTTGGGGACGAGCAGCACGCGCTGCTTGTCCGAGGTGACGATATCGGCGGTCGCGGTCATGCCCGGGCGCAGCGTGAGCGACGGGTTCGCGACGGTCAGGTCGGCGGCGTAGGACACGACCTGGCCGGTGGTGGTCGTCGTGCTGGTGCTCGAACTCGACGACGTCGCCGAGCTGACCGTCAGGTTCGAGCCGAGATCGACACGCGTGATCGTCGCGGGGAAGGTCTTGCCGGGAAAGGCGTCGACGGTGAAGTTGGCGCGCTGGCCGATCTTGACCTCGCCGACGTCCGCCTCGTCGATCGCGACCTCGAGCTTCATCTTGGTCAGGTCCTCGGCGATCACGAACAGCGTCGGCGTGTTGAACGACGACGCGACGGTCTGGCCCGGATCGATCTGCCGCGCGAGCACGACGCCGGTCACCGGCGAGCGGATGATCGCGCGCGCGCGCTGCGTCTGGCTCTGCGCGAGTGCGGCGCGGCTGGCGACGACATTGGCCTCGGCGACCTTCTGCGCGGCGAGCGCGCGCTGATAGTCGGCGCGGCCGGCCTGAAGCTCGGTCTTGGACGGCACGCGCCCGCCCGACAGCCGCGCGACCTCCTCGAGCCGGTTGAGCTGTGCGCGCGATTCGGCGACGGTCGCCTGCGCCTGGTTCACCTGCGCCTGGTTGGCGGCGAGCTGCGCATTGCCCTGGCGGATCTGGTCGTCGAGCTGTTCGGGATCGATCAGCGCGAGCGGCTGGCCCGCGACGACGCGGTCGTTGACGTCGGCGACCACCTTGGTGACCAGCCCCGACAGCTGCGACCCGACCGTCACCTGGTTGGTCGGTGCGAGCTTGCCCGTCGCGGACACGGTCACGGTCAGGTTGCCGCGCTCGGCCGCCTGGGTCGAATATTGCGTCTGCTCCTTCGCGCCGAAGCAGCGCGCGAGCAGCAGGCAGAGCAGCACGACGCCGACCGCGATCGCGACCCATTTGATATAGCGTTTCCAGGGGGCCTGCGGCCTCACGCCCAGAAAGTCGTCGATCGATGCGTCGGCCATCAGCGTGCCTCTGGATTGGAGATGGGCGCTTGCGGGATCACGGTCGCGTCCCAGCCGCCGCCAAGCGCGGCATAGAGCGCGACCAGCGCGGTCGCGGCGTCGGCGCGCGCCTGGGTCGCGCCGTTGCGCGCGGACAGCAGCGCGACCTCCTGCTGGTTGAGCGTGGTGAAGTCGGTCAGCCCGGTGCGATACTGGCTGCGGCTGAGGATCGCGGAGTTGTTCGCGGCATCGAGCGCGATCGCGAACTGCCGCTCGCGTTCCTGCGCGGTCTGGAGTGCGACGACCGCATTCTCGACATCCTCGAGCGCGGTCAGCACGGTCGACTTGTAGAAGGCCAGCGCGCCGTCGGCGGCGGCCTCGCTGGTCCGCACCTGGCTGCGCAGGCGGCCGCCGTTGAAGATCGCCTGGGTCAGCCCCGCGAACAGCCCGCCGGTGATCGCATCGCCGATATTGCCGATCGAGGTGGCGTTGGTGTTGATGTTGCCGGTGATCGCGAGCGCGGGATAGAGCTGGGCCTTGGCCACCCCGATCCGCGCGGTGGCGGCGGCCAGCGCACGCTCCGCCGAGCGGATGTCGGGACGCTGGCGCAGCGTGTCGCCGGGAATACCGACGCCGACCGCCTTTGGCCCGACCGGGATCGGCTTGACCGGCGCGAGCAGCGGCCGGAGCGCGCCCGGCGCCTGCCCGGTCAACACGCCGATCCGCGCGACCGCGGCGGCATATTGCTGGTCGAGGCTCGGGATCGTCGCCGCGGTCTGGGCCCGCTGCGCGCGCGCCTGTTCCTGGTCGAGGCTGGAGACGAGCCCCGCCTGGACGCGGAACCCGGCGATTTCGAGATTGTCGTCCTGGATGGTCAGCGAGGCGCGCGCATTGGCGAGCTGCTGCTGGTAGAGCCGGGCGAGCACGTAGTTGCGCGCGACCTCGCTCTCGATCGAGATCAGCACGGTCGCATAGTCGAAGCCCGACGCGGCATATTCCGCGCGGCTCGCCTCGATCGTGCGGCGGATCTCGCCGAAGACGCCGACCTGGTAGCTGGCGCTCGCGCCCAGCGTGAAGCTGTTGGTGCCGCCGCCGCCGGTGTCGACGACGGTGCCGTCGGGCAAGGTGAACGACCGGCCGCCGCCGCGCAGATTCTCGTTGCGCTGATAGCCGCCCGAGCCGCTGAGCGTGGGGAGCAGCGAGGCGCGGTTCTGGACCAGGCTCTCGCGCGCCTGACGGAGGCGGGCGACGCTCTGCGCGATGTCGAGATTGGTCGCCGCCGCCTGCTCGACGAGCTGGCCGAGCACGGGGTCGTCGAACCGCTGCCACCAGCGCGTCAGGTCCTCGGGGCTGGTCGCGGGGGTGACGGAATAGGCGTCTGGCACCCCCAGCTCGGCCGCCGCCTTCGGACGATAATCCGGCCCGACCGAGCAGCCGGCGAGCAGGACGGGCATGAGGAGGAAAGCTCGGACGCGGGACATGGGCGGCAGGCATGACGCAATGCCCCTTCCCTCGTCCAGTGGTTTCGTGTCGCAACCTGTCGCAACCGGGGCGAGCTGTGGGCGGGGGCGTGCGGCCGTGCGGCCATCCCTCTCCGCCGTCATCCTGACGAAAGTCAGGATCCAGGGTAATACAGGGTAACGCTCGTGGCTCTGGATCCTGACTTTCGTCAGGATGACGGTGGGGGTGCGGTGGGGGTTGTGGCTCTGGGTCCTGACTTTCGTCAGGATGACGGAGAAGGGGGTGACGGCCCGAAGCATCGCCCCGATGCCCAACCCCTGCTATGACGGCAATCGAACCGCACCCGTTCCAATTTTGCACTGCAGCGGAACGGAGCGTCACAGCCGGGGGTTAGACGACCATGCTTGCCGAACGCCAGCCTGCGACTGAAGTCCTCGCACCCCCGCCGCACGTCCGCGACGACGCCAGCCTGTTCTTCGATTTTGACGGCACCCTGGTCGATCTGGCCCCGACCCCCGATGCGGTGGTCGTCGATGCCGGCCTGCTCGACCAGCTCGACCGGCTTGCCGTGCGCTTCCCGGCGCGTGTCGCGATCATCAGCGGGCGGTCGATTGCACAGCTCGACGCGATGCTGGGGCAACATGCCCGCCGGTTCGCGGTCGCGGGCAGTCACGGTGCGGAACGCCGCACGCCCGAGGACGGCCATGTCGCCGCCGAACGTCCCGCCTCGCTCGAAACCGCCGCCGAGGCGCTGCGCGCCTATGCCGAGGCGAACGCACTGGTCTATGAGGCGAAATCGCTCGGCGCCGGGCTGCATTACCGGATGGCGCCGGCGTTCGAGGCGGATGCGGTAAGCCTTGCCGAGGATCTTGCCCGCACGCACGGCCTGACGCTCCAGCGCGGCAAGATGATGGTCGAGCTGCGCACCCCCGGCGACAAGGGCGCAGCGCTGCGCGACCTGATTGCCGCACCCGCGCTGGTCGGCAGCCGCCCGTTCTTCTTCGGCGACGACGTCACCGACGAGGATGGTTTCGTCGCCGCACACGCGCTGGGCGGCGCCGGAATCCTGATCGGCCCGGAACGCCCCACCGCCGCCACCTACCGCCTCGACGATGTCGCGGCCCTACGCGGCTGGATTGCCGCCATATTGGAATCATGATGACCGCTACCCAGTCCGCCCCCCGCCCGTTCGACACCAATCCGACGCCGGACATGAACCTGTGGCCGATCGGCAATTGCCAGGTGTCCGCGCTGATCGACCGCACCGGCACGTTCGTCTGGGGCTGCGTGCCCCGCGTCGACGGCGACCCTGCCTTCTGCGCGCTGCTCGGCGGCGACGCCCCCGAGACGGGGCTGTGGGCGATCGAGCTCGAGGGCAGCGCGAAGACGACGCAGGCCTATATCCGCAACACCCCGATCCTGGTCACCCGGCACGAGGACGAGGCGGGCAACGCGGTCGAGGTCACCGATTTCTGCCCGCGCTTCGTGCGCGAGGGGCGGACCTATCGCCCGACCAGCTTCGTGCGGATCGTCAAGCCGGTCGCGGGCAGCCCGCGGATCCGCATCCGCCTGCGCGTCGCGACCAATTGGGGCCAGCCGACCACGCATACGCAGGGGTCGAACCATATCCGGTTCCTGATGGACGACCAGACGCTGCGGCTCACCACCGATGCGCCGGTCGGGCATATCGTCGGCGAGCGCTGGTTCCGGCTCGAACGGCCGATGCACCTGTTCCTGGGGCCCGACGAGAGTTTTGCCGGCGTGCTGCACGAGGCGGCCGAGGCGATGCTGACGCGGACCAAGGACGAGTGGCGCCACTGGGTGCGTGGGCTCGCGACCCCGGTCGAATGGCAGGACGTCGTCATCCGCGCGGCGATCACGCTGAAGCTGTGCCAGCATGAGGAGACCGGCGCGATCGTCGCCGCGCTCACCACCTCGATCCCCGAACATGCGGGGTCGGAGCGCAACTGGGATTACCGCTATTGCTGGATCCGCGACGCCTATTACACGGTGCAGGCGCTCAACCGGCTGGGGGCGCTCGACGTGCTAGAGGGGTATCTCGAATATCTGCGCAACATCGTCGATGCGTCGAAGGGCGGGCATGTCCAGCCGCTCTACGGCGTCGGCGGCGAGGCGACGCTGGTCGAGCGCGTCGCGCCCGCGCTGCCGGGCTATCGCGGCATGGGGCCGGTCCGCGTCGGCAACCAGGCGTATGAGCAGATCCAGCACGATGCGTATGGCCAGATCATCCTGTCCGACGTCCAGGCGTTCTTCGACCAGCGGCTGTTCCGCATGTCGAGCCACGAGGATTTCAAGAGCCTCGAGCTCGTCGGCGACCGTGCCTGGGAAACCTATGACAAGCCCGATGCGGGGCTGTGGGAGCTGCGCACCAAGGCGCATGTTCACACCTATTCGGCGGCAATGTGCTGGGCGGCGTGCGACCGGCTCGCCAATGCGGCGGGCGTGCTCGGACTCGAGGATCGCCGGACCTTCTGGAACGCGCGCGCGGACACGATCCGCAAGACGATCGAGACATCGGCCTGGCGCGAGGAGACGCAGCGCATCTCCGCAACGTTCGGCGGCGACGATCTCGACGCGAGCCTGATCCAGCTGCTCGACCTGCGCTTCTTCGCGCCCGACGATCCGCGCTTCCAGTCGACGCTGAAGGCGGTCGAAGAGGGTCTGCGCCGCGGCAGCCACATGCTGCGCTATGCGACCGAGGATGATTTCGGCCTGCCGCACACCGCGTTCAACGTCTGCACCTTCTGGCTGATCGAGGCGCTGCACGCGACGGGGCGCACCGCGGATGCGTGCGCGCTGTTCGCCGAGATGGTCGCGCGGCGTACGCCCGCGGGGCTGCTGTCCGAGGATATCGACCCCAATACCGGCGAGCTGTGGGGCAATTATCCGCAAACCTATTCGCTGGTGGGGCTGATCAACTGCGCCGTCCTCCTCAGCAAACCCTGGAGCGCCGTACGATGAGTCGCCTGGTCGTCATTTCGAATCGCGTGCAATCGGTCGACGCGCCGTCGGGCAACCAGGGCGGCCTCGCGGTCGCGCTGCTCGCCGCCCTGCGGGAAAAGGGCGGGGTCTGGTTCGGCTGGTCGGGCGCGACCACCGAGACCTTTACCGGCCATATCAACTTCCAGCAGGGCAAGGGCGTCACCACCGCGACGATCGACCTCGAGGAACAGGATTTCGACGAATATTATAACGGCTATGCGAACCGGACCTTGTGGCCGCTGTTCCATTACCGGATCGACCTGACCGAGTTCGAACGCGATTTCTCCAGCGGCTATGCGCGCGTGAACAAGCGCTTTGCCGAGACGGTATTGCCGCTGATCGAGCCCGACGATCTCGTCTGGGTGCATGATTATCACCACGTTCCGCTCGGGCGCGAACTGCGCAAGCTGGGCGTCGAGAACAAGATCGGCTTCTTCCTCCACATCCCCTGGCCGCCGATGGCGATGCTGCTGTCGCTGCCGAGCCACCGCGCGCTCGTCGAATCGATGTTCGCCTATGACGTGGTCGGGTTCCAGACGCAGGACTGGCTCGACAGCTTCCTGCATTACGTCACCAGCCAGCTCGACGGCGTGGTCGGCGAGGATGGATGGGTGACGGTCGGCGACCGGACGATCAAGGCGATCACCACGCCGATCGGGATCGAGACCGCGGATTTCGAGAAGTCCGCGAGCAGCGACACCGCGCGTCACGCCAAGGAGCGCATGTACATGTCGGCGACCGGGCGCAGCCTGATCGTCGGGGTCGACCGGCTCGATTATTCGAAGGGGCTGGCCGAGCGCTTTTCGGGCTATGAGCGGTTCCTCGCGTCGCACCCCGATCACCGCGGGCTGGTCTACATGCTCCAGATCGCGCCGCCCTCGCGCGAGAAGGTCGACACCTATCAGGAGATCCGCGCGAACCTCGATTCGATGTCGGGGCGGATCAACGGCGAGTTTTCGGATATCGACTGGACGCCGATCCGCTACGTCAACCAGGGCTTTCCGCGCGACGTGCTGGCGGGGATCTACCGCGCGGCGCGGGTCGGGCTGGTGACGCCGCTTCGCGACGGGATGAACCTCGTCGCGAAGGAATATGTCGCGGCGCAGGATCCCGAGGATCCCGGCGTGCTGATCCTGTCGCAGTTCGCGGGTGCGGCGGCGCAGCTGTCGGATGCGGTGCTGGTCAACCCGTACAGCCCGGAGGAAATGTCCGACGCGATCGCCCGCGCGCTCAAGATGCCGCTCGCGGAGCGCAAGGCGCGCTGGGAGAAGCTGATCGACAACGTCCGCAAGGAGGACGTGATGTGGTGGTGCGAACTGTTCATCACCGCGCTTGAAGATGCGCCGGAGCATGTCGAGGCGTAACCAACGTCGTCATCCCCGCGCAGGCGGGGATCCAGACTGGCTACCCCTGCGAGTCTCCTCCACGGCCAGCCAATATGGATCCCCGCCTACGCGGGGATGACGGCTTGAGCGGGGATGACGGCTTGAGCTGGGATGATGCCGAGCGGTGACGGGTTCTTCTCAAAACCCGTCATCCTGACGAAACGGGTGTCCGCGCCGCGCCAGCGTTACGACGCGACACCCCGCACCGGGTCCGGCGCCATCAGCAGGCGGCCGCGGGGCATCGCCTCGGGCATTTCCGCCGTGATATACGCCAGCATCGCCTCGCGGACGTCGCAGCGCAGGTCGAACGCGACCGAGGCGTTCTTGGCGGTCATCAGCGCGCGGAGTTCGACCGCGTCGGCCTTCATGTCGGTGACCTGCAGGTTGAAGAACCGGCCGTCCCAGCGCGGATTGGCCTTCACCACTTCGGCGAGTTTCTCGCGCAGGCGGGGCACGTCGGTCGACGGATCGACATACCAGAAGACCGAGCCCATCAGCTGACTGGTCTCGCGCGTCCAGTTCTGAAAGCTCTGTTCGAGGAACTTCGACACGGGCACGACGAGGCGGCGTTCGTCCCAGATCTTGATGACGACGAAGGTCAGGTTGATCTGCTCGACGCGGCCCCATTCGCCGTCGACGATCAGCACGTCGTCGAGACGGATCGGTTCGGTGAACGCCATCTGCACGCCGGCGATCAGATTCTTGAGCGCCGGCTGGGCGGCGGCACCGACGACGAGGCCGGCGATACCCGCCGACGCCATCAGCGTGACGCCGATCGAGCGGATGCCGGGGACGCTGAGCAGCATCAGGCAGACGCTGATGAAGATGATGAAGAAGGTGCCGATCCGGCCGAGGATCGCCGCACGGGTGCGCTTGCGCCGCGCGCGCAGATTGTCCTCGACGGTGATGTCCGAGCGGATCTCGATCACGTCCTGGAATGCGCGCAGGGCCGCGACCGCGAGCCAGCCGAGCAAAGCGGGGACGAGGAAGCCGAGCAGCTGCTTCCACAATTCCTCGATATCGTCGTCCATCGGCAGGATCCGCGCGACGAACGCGACGCTGACCGCGACGAACACTGCGCGCAGCGGCCGGCGGACGCGCGCGAGGACGAGCCCGTCGGTCTTGGCGGTCGAGCGCCGCTGCGCATGGCCGGCGATCCGCATCGTCAGCCAGTGCGCGACCAGCGCGAAGAGCACCGCCGCGGAGACCACGGCGACGCTTTCCAGCCAGACCCATTCGGGTGGTATGTGGAGCGATCTGAATATGCGCATGACAGCGCAACGGTGCGGGTGCGGGGATGTTCCGCTGCGGTGCAGCATGGGGGATCCGCTTTAGATGAGGAGCACCTCCCCGGCGGAGGCCGGGGCCCAGTTGGCAAGGTCGCGGTAATGGAGGGCGGCCCGTCGTTACCGCCGTCCCCCAACTGGGCCCCGGCCTTCGCCGGGGTGGTGATTTCCTTGGAAAATCGCTCGCCGCGACCCGCGTTCCCGGATGACGTGCCCCCGTGATCATGCCACAAGACAGCGACCATGATCGCCCGGAGAATCAGACGCTTCCTGAGCGAGGAAGACTGGACGTTCGCACCGCACGAACTGCCCGTCCTCCCCGGCTCACCGGGCTCGCCCGCGCATCCGCGGCACCGCCAGATCGCCTATGCGCTGATCGGCATCCTGCTCGGACTGACGGTCGGGTTCGGCAATGCGCTGATCAGTGCGAACACCTATACGCTGCAGGGCGCGCTCGGCCTCGATCCCGCCGAGATCGCGTGGCTGCCGACGGTCTATGTGATGACCAACGTCAGCATCAACCTGCTGATGATCAAGTTCCGCGCGCAGTTCGGGCTCAGGCCCTTCGCGCTGATCTTCCTCACGCTCTACGTGCTGGTGACGCTCGCGCATCTGTTCGTCCACGGGTTCGCCACCGCGATCGCGGTGCGGGCGATCAGCGGGATGGCGGGCGCCGCGCTCAGCAGCCTGTGCCTCTATTATGTGATGCAGTCGCTGCCCGCGAAATGGCGGCTGAAGGCAGTCGTGCTCGGCATTGGCATCCCGCAATGCGCGACGCCGCTCGCGCGGCTGTTCTCGCCCGACCTGCTCGCCATGTCGCAGTGGCGGACCCTGTACCTGTTCGAGCTGGGCCTCGCGCTGCTGTCGCTCGCCGCGGTCGCGGCGCTGCGCCTGCCGCCGACGACGCGGAGAAAGGCGTTCGAGCCGCTCGACTTCCTCACCTTCGTGCTGTTCGCGGGGTCGACCGCGCTGTTCGCCGCGGTGCTCGGGCTCGGGCGGATCCTGTGGTGGACCAATGCGCCGTGGATCGGCTGGGCGCTGATCGTCGCGATCCCGATGTTCGCCGCCGCGATCGTCGTCGAGCATCACCGCGTCAATCCGCTGCTCAACACCCGCTGGCTCGGCAGCGCGGATATCTTGCGCTTCACGGTCGTCATCGTGATGGCGCGGATCGTGCTGTCCGAACAGACCTATGCCGCGGTCGGCCTGCTGACCGTGCTGGGGCAGAACAACGACCAGCTCATCCCCTTCTTCCTGATCATCTTCGTCGCCTCGGTCGCGGGCGTGATCGCGAGCGCGGTGACGCTCGACGTCGAGCGGCTCGGCCATCCGATCATGCTCGCGATCGGGCTGGTCGCGGTGGCGGCGTGGTTCGACTCCTATGCGACCAGCCTGACGCGCGCGCCGCAGATGTACGTGACCCAGGCGATCATCGGCTTCTCCGCGACCTTCTTCCTCGGCCCCGCGTTGCTGTTCGGGATGACGCGGGCGCTGAAGGAGGGTGCGGGCCACATCATCAGCTTCATCGCGCTGTTCGGGATCATCAACTCGCTCGGCGGGCTCGGCGGGACCGCATTGCTCGGCAGCTATCAGGTGGTTCGCGAGAAGGCGAACAGCGCGGCGCTGGTCCAGCAGATCTCGCCGACCGACCCGATCGTCGCGCAGCGCATCGCCGCGGGCGGCGCCGCGGTCGGCCGGGTGATCGTCGACCCGACGCTGCGCAGCGCGGAAGGCGCGGCGATTCTGTCGCAGACCACGACGCGCGAAGCAAACGTGCTTGCCTATGCCGACGTCTTCCGCTTGGTCGCGATTCTCGCCGGAGGGACGTTCGGGTATCTCGTCTTCCTGATGGTGCGACGCCAACGACGCGAACGCCGTGCGCGACTTGAGAGGACGACATGACCGACGCCCGCAGCCCGGTGGCAGAAGGACCCGCGACGGAGGAGAAACAGGCGGAGACGGCCGCCGCCCCTACGGCCGCGCCTGCGCCTGCGCCCGCCGCGACGCCCGCCACCCCGGTCGGCTCGGGCTGGCGACCGCAGCCGCCGAGCCCGCGGGTCATCGGCGTCATCGTCCTGCTCGTGATCGCGGGCGTCTGCGCGGTGCTCGCGGCGTGGCGGCTGCCGCCGTTCGCGACCAGCTACCAATCGACCGACAATGCCTATGTCCGCGGCCGCACCACGGTGATCAGCCCGCAGGTCAGCGGCTATGTGACGCAGGTGCTCGTGCGCGACTTCGCGGATGTGAAGGCGGGCGATCCGCTGGTGAAGATCGACGACCGCATCTATCGCCAGCGGATCGACCAGGCGCAGGCGCAGGTCGACGCGCAGGCGGCGACGCTGTCGAACAGCCTCCAGACCGCGCGCAGCCGCCAGGCGAGCCTCGCCGCGCAGGACGCCGCGGTCGCCAATGCCGCGGCGCAGCTGATGCGCGCGCAGGCGGACATGGCGCGCGTCAACGACCTCGTCACCGACGGCTCGGTCAGTCTGCGCGAACGCGACCAGACGCTCGCCGCGCTCCGCCAGGCGGAAGCACAGGTCCAGCAGGCCAAGGCCGCGCGCGAGATCGCCCGGCAGGATATCCGCACCGTCGAGGTCGGGCGCGGCGGCCAGGAGGCGGGCGTCTCGGGCGCGGAGGCGGCGCGCCAGCTCGCGCGGATCGACCTTGCCAACACGGTGATCCGCGCACCCGAGACGGGGCGGCTGAGCGAGGTCGGCGTCCGGCTCGGCCAATATGTGACCGCGGGGTCGCAGCTGATGTTCCTCGTGCCGCCCGAAACCTGGGTGATCGCGAACTTCAAGGAAGCGCAGACCGCGCGGATGGCGGTCGGCCAGCCCGCGTCGTTCACCGTCGACGGGCTCGCGAACGAGCGGCTGACCGGGCACGTCGAACGGATCTCGCCCGCGGCGGGGTCCGAATTCGCGGTGCTGAAGGCGGACAACGCGACCGGCAACTTCACCAAGGTGCCGCAGCGCATCGCGGTGCGCATCCGCGTCGATCCGGGCCAGCCGCTGAGTGCGCGGTTGCGGCCGGGGATGTCGGTGCAGGCGCGGGTCGATACCGCCGGCGGGCCGGGGCCGCGGTGATGTTGCAAACATCCCTCGGTCCCTGTTCTCC
The DNA here is from genome assembly GCF_023935825.1 of Sphingomonas aerolata. Lineage (NCBI taxonomy): Bacteria > Pseudomonadati > Pseudomonadota > Alphaproteobacteria > Sphingomonadales > Sphingomonadaceae > Sphingomonas > Sphingomonas aerolata. The sequence goes on from NZ_CP098762.1 coordinate 3,454,044, forward strand.
AGCCCAGCTTGGATCGCCGCCTTCGCGGGGAGACATTTTGGCAGGGGCGACAAGCCAAACCAAGATTTCCACCCCGGCGAAGGCCGGGGCCCAGTTGAGGGACGGCGATAACGGAGCGTTGTCCGCCCTTACTGCGACCTTCCCAACTGGGCCCCGGCCTTCGCCGGGGTGGTGGCAGGGGGTGCGGGCGATACCCGATGCTTCGTTTGCGTCCTGTTCTCCCGCGAAGGCGGGAGCCCAGACTGGGTCCCCGCCTTCGCGGGGAGACATCTTGAGGGAGGGCGCTGCGCCGCCTCACGCCGCCACCCCTACCAAAACCGCTACCCCGGCGAGTATCCCCACCCCGGCGGAGGCCGGGGCCCAGTTGGGGGACGGCGATGACGGAGCACTGTCCGTCGTTACCGCGGCCTTCCCAACTGGGCCCCGGCCTTCGCCGGGGTGGTGGTTGACAGTGCGGGTGCGGCGCGGCGTGCCGGGGTGGTGGGCACCAGTGCGGGCGTGGGGCGGCGTGCGTGCGTGGCGCCGAAAACACGCATGGCGGACCGCCGCCGCCCTCCCCCTCGCGCTGCTCGCCACCGCGTGTATCGGCCCCCGCCCCGAGGCGCCTGCCGCGACCGCGGTTGCCCCACCCCCCGCGTGGCGGACCGCGCTGGGGCCGGGTACGCCGATCCGGGCGGACTGGTGGAGCGCGTTCGGGGATCCGGTGCTGACGCAGCTGGTCGGGCGGGCGCTCGCCAACAGCCCCGATCTCGGCGCCGCCGCGGCGCGGATCGACGAGGCGCGGGCCGCCGCGCGGCTGGCACGGGCGCAGCAGACGCCGCTGGTCAACGGATCCGCGCCCGGCACCACCGGGCAGACGGTCGGCGCGCTCGGCACGCCGATCGATGCGATCGGCGCGCAGCCCGCGGTCAGCATCAGCTATGATCTCGACCTGTTCGGCCGGCTGCGCCAGGCGAGCCGCGCGGCACAGGCGCAGTTGCTCGCGAGCGAAGCGTCGCGCGACACTGTCCGCCTCGCGATCGCGAGCAGCGTCGCGACCGGCTACATCACGTTGCGTGCGCTCGACCAGCGGCTCGCGGTCGCGCGCCAGACGCTCGACGCGCGCGCCGAGGGGCTGCGCATCGCCCGCCGCCGCGCCGAGACCGGCTACACCTCGAACCTCGAGCTGCGGCAGGCCGAGGCGGAATATCACGCCACCGAACAGCTCGTCCCCGCCGCCGAACTGTCGATCAGCCGCCAGGAAAACGCGCTGAGCCTGCTGCTCGGCGATGTCCCCGGGCCGATCCCGCGCGGCCTGCCGCTCGACCGGCTCGCCGCGCCTGCGATCCCCGATGGGCTGCCCGCCGACCTGCTCCGCCGCCGGCCAGACCTGTATCAGGCTGAGCAGACCCTGGTCGCGACCGACCGCTCGCTCGACAGCGCGCGCGCGGCGATGCTGCCCAATCTCGCGCTCACCGGCTCGGCGGGCGTCGTGCTGTCGAGCGCGCTCGCCGATCCGATCGCGGTGTTCTCGATCGGCGCGAGCGTGCTCAGCCCGATCTTCGACGGCGGGCGGCTGGGGGCGCAGGCCGATGCCGCGACCGCGCGCCGCGACCAGGCGGCGTTCGCCTATCGCCGCACCGCGCTGCAGGCGTTCCGCGAGGTCGACGACAGCCTTGCGGGCGTCCGCCGCTCGGGCGAACAGGCCAATGCCTTCGCCGCACAGCGCGATGCGCTCGCGGGCGCGCTGCGCAACGCGTCGAACCGCTACCGCGCGGGCTATTCGGCCTATATCGACCAGCTCGATGCGCAGCGCGGGCTGCTGACCGCGGAGCTGTCGCTGGTCCAGGCGCGCGCGGACCGGCTGACGGCCTATGTGACGCTCTACCAGGCGATGGGCGGCGGCTGGTCGCGCGACGATGCGGCGATCGTGCGGCGCTGAGGGGCGTGCCCCCAGGGTTACGCAGGCCGCCGCCTGCAACCCTGGGCTCCCGCCTTCGCGGGAGAACAGTTTCTGCCACACCGGATTCGCCACCGTTCCCCCGCGCAGGCGGGAGCCCAGAATCAAAGCAGGACGGCAGGCGCGACTTTGCCCCCCGCATCCACGGACGAAGCGCTGCATTTTCCTGCCACAGTTGATGCATAAGCGGGTGCCATGAAGGCCATCATCCTTGCCGCGGGCCACGGATCGCGGCTCCTGCCGCTGACGCTCAGCACGCCGAAATGCCTGGTGCAGGTCGGCGGGCGGGCGATCCTCGATTCGCAGCTCGACGCGGTCGCGGCGGCGGGGTTCGATGGCGCGGTGATCGTCGGCGGGTACCGTATCGACCAGATCGCCGCGCATCTGGCCGGGCGACGCGGCGATCCGCCGACGACGCTGCTCTTCAACCCCTTCTGGTCGGTCGCCAACAGCATCGGCAGCGTCTGGGCGGCGCGCGCGCATCTCGGCGCCGCGTTCGCGCTGATGAACGGCGACACATTGTTCGACGCCGCGATCCTGCAGGCGGCGCGTGCCGAGGCCGGGCCCGGCGTGACCCTGGTGGTCGAGCCGCTCCACGAACCCGGCCTCGACGACATGCTGGTCGAGGCGGACGGCGAGCGGGTGATCGCGGTCGGCAAGCATCTGGTCGGGCACCAGGCGACCGACCGGTCGCTCGGGCTGATCCTGTCGGGCGGCGGCACCGCCTATGCCGACGCGCTGCGCGCGGTAATCGGCGAGGACGAGGGGATCCACGCCTATCACCACGCGGTCGTCCGCCGCGTCGCCGAAGGGGCCGGCGTCCGCGCGCTGCGGATCCCCGCCGGCGCGCGCTGGCAGGAGATCGACCGGCCCGAGGACATCGCGCATTGGCAGGCGTCATGACCCGGAAGGTCGCGTTCCTGTTCCTCGGCGAGACGCTGCTGATCCCGCATCTCTATCCGATCGTCGAGGCGCTCGCCGCCGCCGAGCCGACGCTGCCGATCGAATTGTGGGTCAGTACGTCGGTGCACGAAGCGCTGCTTGCACGCTGGAGCACGGGGCTTGGGCAGGTGACGATCCGGCGCGCGCCGGGGTTTCGCGCGCTGCCCGGCCGTGCCGAGGGCGACAATCCGCCGCTGCCGCCCAAGCTGCCGACGCTGTTCCGCCTCCTGCCGCATCTGCTGCGCACGCCGGTGGTGGTGTGCGCCGAACAGACCAGCCTGTGGCTGCCCGCGACGCTGCCGCTGCGGACGCGGTTCATCGACACGTTCCACGGCGCGGGGTCGATGATGGCGCGCGGGCACTGGCGGCGGCGCGCAGGGTGGCGCACCTTGGTCGCGGCCGAGCGCGACCGGCAGGCGCTGATCGACGGCGGCGACGCGCCCGAGCGGATCGTCACCACCGGCTATGTGAAGGCCGCATTCCGCCAGCGCACCCCCGCCGCGCGGCTGTTCGCCGATCCGCGCCCGGTGATCCTCTACACCCCGCACTGGCAGGCGCATCGCTCGTCCTGGTGGCGCTGGGGGCCCGAGGTGGTCGACCGGATCCTCGCCGATGGCCGCTACAACCTGATCTTCGCGCCGCACCAGCGGCTCGTCGAGCGCGCGCCCGAGCTGCGCGGCTTCGTCGCCGGGCTCGCCGGCCGCGCGGGCGTGCATGCCGATCTCGACAGCTTCGCGATGGTCGATGGCAGCTACACCGCCGCCGCCGACCTGTATCTCGGCGACACGTCGAGCCAGGTGGTCGAATATATGATGCGCCCGCGGCCGTGCGTGTTCCTGAACGCGCTGGGGGCCGACTGGGTGGACGATCCCTCTTATGCGATGTGGGGCGCAGGCGCGGTGGTCGACAGCCTCGACGCGCTGATCCCCGCGATCGACGCCGCGCCCGCGCTGCATCCCGGATATCGGGATTTCCAGACGCGGTTCGTCGAGACCGCGCTCGGCGACGTGTCGGGCGGCGCGCCCGCACGCGCGGCGCAGGCGGTGCTCGCCGCGCTGCGCTGATCGCGCCCGGGCTCGCAATCCGCGCGTAATCGGCTATCGGGCAGCGGATGCAAGACATGCCAGCACTCGTGCCCCTGGGCGACAATCCGACCCTGCTCTGGGGGATGCGTAACGACGAGCGGCTGCGGCGGATCGGCGTGGCGCAGGGCTTTGCCGGCAGCGACGCGGCGGACGGCCCGGCGATCCTCGCCAACATGGCGTTCGCGTTCGACCCGGTCTGGACCGCGCATCTGAAGACGCGTCCCGGCACCGTGATGACGCGCGCGGGCGTTCCCGTGCTGGCGCATGTCCGGACCGCCGAGGAGCGCGCGCGGGTCGCCGCGGCGATGCACGCGGACGCAACCCTCGACGCCGCCAGCGGGCTGACGATCATCGCCGCCGAGTCGGACGAGGGGATCCTCAACGAGGCGCTGCGCAAACGCGAGAAGCCGTTTGCCGAGCGGCTCGTCCCCGCCGCGGTCCCCGCGATCGAGCGGGCGAGCTATGTCGGCGCGTACAAGGGCGTCACCGACCTGCTGACCAAATATCTCTGGCCCGAATGGGCGCTGGCGATCACCCGGGTCTGCGCGCGCGCGGGGATCACGCCGAACCAGGTCACCGCGATGGGATCGGTGCTGTGCATCGTCGCGACGATCGCCTTCTGGTATGGCTGGTTCTGGACCGGGCTCGCCACCGGGCTCGTCTTCATGGTGCTCGACACCGTCGACGGAAAGCTCGCGCGCTGCACGATCACCGCGTCGAAGCTCGGCAATGCGTGGGATCACGGCGTCGACCTGGTCCATCCGCCCTTCTGGTGGTGGGCCTGGGCCGCGGGCTGCGCGCCCTATGGCCGGCCGCTCGACGATGCGACCTTCTGGGCGGTGATCGGCACGATGCTGTTCGGCTATGTCGCGCAGCGGCTGATCGAGGGCGCGTTCATCGTCCGGTTCGGGATGCACATCCATGTCTGGGAACGGTTCGACAGCTGGTTCCGGCTGATCACCGCGCGGCGCAACCCGAACATGGTGATCCTGTTCGCGGGGCTGGTCGTGACGCGGCCCGACTGGGGGATCATCGGCGTGGCGGCGTGGACCGCGATCTCGCTGGTCGTCCATCTCGTCCGGCTGTTCCAGGCGATGGCGCGGCGCGCGAAGGGCGGCGCGATCACGAGCTGGCTCGCCTGATCGCGTCGCACGCCCCGACCCGCCAGCCGCGACTTGCCGCACCGCACCGCGCGCTTTAGGGGCCGCAGGGCGCATGACCCAGGCCCCCGCCCCTTCCCCCACGACCAAGGATTTCGGTGGCGTGCTGCGTTCGGCGGCGCGCAACCTGGGCTGGCTGCTCGCGAGCCGCAGCGTGCTGGCGATCCTGTCGCTCTTCTATCTCGGCTTTGCGACGCGGACATTGGGGGTCGTCGATTTCGGCCGGTTCGCGCTGATCACCGGCGCGGTCCAGGCGCTGACGACGTTCGTCGGCTTCCAGACGTGGCAGATCATCGTCCAGTACGGCGTCCAGCCGCTCCATGACGGCGACAGCCCGCGGCTCGCACGGCTGTTCCGGCTGGCGGCGCGGCTCGACCTGTCGAGCGCGATTCTCGGCGCGCTGCTGACGATCGGCATCCTCCAGATCTGGGCAAACGCGTTCGGCATCCCGCGCGACCTGATGCACTACACGCTCGTCTTCGCGGTGATCCAGCTGCTGACGATCCGATCGACCCCGCTCGGCATCCTGCGGCTGCGCGACAAATTCTCGCTCTCCGCGCTCGCCGACAGCATGACGCCGGTGATCCGCTTCGTCGGCGCAGGCGCGGCGATGCTGTTCGACCCGACGATCCGCGGCTTCATGATCGCCTGGGCCGCGGCCGAGCTGGTCACCGCGGCGACCTACTGGATCATGGTGTGGCGCAGCGGCGACTTCGCGCTGATGCTCGGCGGGCGCAGCGGCTGGCGCGCGCTGGTCGCGGAAAATCCCGGCGTAGTGAAGTTCGCGCTGAGCACCAACGCCAGCGCGACGCTCGGCCTGTCGAGCAAACAGATCCCGCTGCTGCTCGTCGGTGCGTCGATCGGCCCGGCCGCGGCGGGCGCGTTCCGGCTGGCGGCGCAGGTCGCGCAGGCGCTCGCCAAATTGTCGCAGCTCCTGTCGCGCGCCGCCTTCCCCGAGATCGTCCGCGCGGTGCGGACCGCGGCGCCCGAGCGGCTGCGCTACATTCTGGTGCGGACGATGCTGGCGAGCAGCGCAGCGGCGCTCGCGATCCTCGCGGTCGTCGCGCTGATCGGTGAGCCAATGCTTAAACTGGTCGGCGGCAAGTCGTTCGGCAGCGCCTATCCGGTGCTGCTCTGGCTCGCCGCGGCGGGCTGTTTCGACCTTGCGACCGTCAGCCTCGACACCGTGCTGACCGCGGTCAACCGCGCGGGCACGGTGTTCGCGATCCGCGTCGTCGGCGTCGTCCTGCTGTTCATCGGCGCGTTCGCCTTGATGCCGCTCTACGGTTCGTCCGGGGTGGCGATGGGCGTCGCGATCGGTTCGGTCGCGGTCGCGATCCTGCTCGGCTTTGCCGCGGCGAATCTGACGCGCCGCCGTCCCTGAGGGCGGCACGCCCCGCCGCGGTCGATAAAGCGCGGGTTCACAGAGCCGACGTCATTGGCCTCCAAATTGCCGTTATGCGATTGCAAGGGTCCCCCATGACGAATCTGCCTCTCCTGCTCGCGCTCGCCGCGGGTGCAACGCTCGCCTCGACGTCCGCGGCTGCCGCGGAGACGTGTGTCGGCACGCCCGGGAACGGCGCGGCCAAGCTCGTGCTCGAGGCGACCACGCTGCACAATGCGGCCGGCGAGGTCGCGTTCACCGTCTATCCGGACGACAAGGGCCGGTTCCTGTCCAAGGGCGGCAAGCTGGCGCGCGCGCGCGTGCCCGCCGCGCAGCCGCATGCCTGTTTCTGGCTGAAGCCCGGCTATTACGCGATCGCGCAATATCACGACGAGAACAGCGACCATGATTTCAACCGCACGCTGTTCCTGCCCAAGGAGGGGTTTGGATTTTCGAACGACGCCCCCACATCGGTCGGCCTGCCCTCCTTCGCGTCGGCGCGGGTGGCGCTGCCGGCCGGGGGGACGGTCGTGCGGATGAAGATGCGGTATCGGCGCTAGCGTCGATCAAGGGCAGACGTGCCATAAAAATGTAGCGATACTAGCCTGCGACAGGTAGCCAAGAGTGTGAGCGACGCCGTTTCCAATTTCCAGGCCTTTGATGGCGTGCCGTTTCCAGCGGCCAGACGCGGCGCGGCACCGGACGTGACCGCGCGCAGTGCTGCGTCACAGATCCGCACCGGGATCATCTGCAACCCCAAGAGCCACCGCAACCGCAGCAGCGTCGAGGCGACGCGGCCGTTCGTGTCGGGCACGGTGCTCGCGGTCACGCCGCGGACCCAGGCCGAGCTGGCCGAGGTGCTGACAGATTTCGCGCAGCACGGGATCGAGCTGCTGGTGATCGACGGCGGCGACGGCACGATCCGCGACGTGCTGACCGCGGCGGCGACGGTGTGGACGGGCGCGATGCCGCGCGTCGCGATCGTCCCGTCGGGCAAGACCAACGCGCTCGCGCTCGATCTGGGCATTCCCGATCACTGGACGCTCGACCAGGCGCTCGCCGCGGCGCGCGACGGCGCGAGCATCGTCCGTCGCCCGGTCGAGGTCGAACGCGCCGGCACCGGCCAGAAACTCCGCGGTTTCCTGTTCGGCGCGGGCGCGTTCGTCGAGGCGACCGGACTGGCGCAGCGCGCGCACCGCGCGGGCGCGTTCAAGGGGTTCGCGGTCGGCGTCGCGCTGAGCTGGGCGATCGTCCAGACTTTGTTCGGTCGCGCGTCGGGCATGTGGCGCGCGGGCAACCGGATGCACGTCCGCTACGATGCCGCCGCCGATGCCGGCCGGGTCGCGGATACCGACACGCATCGCTACATCCTGCTCGCCTCGACGCTGACGCGGATGCCGCTGGGCGTCCAGCCGTTCGGCGCGGCGCGCGACGGGCTGAAGACGCTGCTCGTCGATGCGCCGCCGCGCTGGCTCGCCGCCGCCGCACCGCTGATCGTCGCGGGGTCGCCCGCCAAATGGCTCGACCGGGCGGGCTATCACCGGATCGACACGCCCGCGCTCGACGTGACGATGGAGGCGGGCTTCATCCTCGACGGCGAAGTCTATCCGGGCGGCGCGCTGACGATCCGCCAGGCGGCGCCGATCAGCTTCGTCGTCCCGTGAGCGCGACGCTTGGCGCGCTGGTCCGCGACCAGCTCGCCACCCCGGTAATTCCCGCGGTGCGGCGCGTCGCCGAGGCGCTTGCGGCGACGCCCGGCGCGGTCGGCATCCTGTTCTACGGCTCGAACCTGCGGACCGGCGCGACCGAGGGCGTGCTCGACTTCTACGTGCTGACCGCGGGCGCGCCCGAACGCGGCATCTGGCCGACCGTCAGCTACCGCGAGTTCGACGAGGCGGGCGAGACGCTGCGCGCGAAGATCGCGACGATGCGGCTGTCGACCTTCGCCAGGGCGGCGGACGCCGGGACGCTCGACACGACGATCTGGACGCGCTTCGTCCAGCCCTGTGCGCTGGTGTGGTCGCGCGACGAGGCGACGACCACGCGGATCGCCGAGGCGATCGCCGCCGCCGCGCGCTCCGCCGCGCGGTTCGCCGCCGCGCTCGGCCCCGTGACGGGCACCCCGCGCGACTATTGGCGGGCACTGTTCCTCCAGACCTATGCCGCCGAATTCCGCGTCGAAAAGGGCGGGCGCGAGGATCAGATCATCGGCTTCGACCCCGACCGCTATGACCGGCTGCTCCCGCTCGCCTGGGCGGCGGACGGGATCGCGGTGACCGCCGAGGGCGCCGCGTTGCGCCCTGCGCTGCCGGCCGCACGCCGCGCCGCGGTGCTGCGCGCGTGGCGGCTGCGGCGACGTGCGGGCAAGCCGATCAACATCGCCCGGCTGATGCGCGCCGCCTTCACCTTCGACGGCGCCGCCCGCTACGGCGCGTGGAAGATCGAGCGACATACCGGGATCGCCGTGCCGCTGTCGCCCTGGGCCGAACGGCATCCGATCCTTGCCGCGCCCGGCGTGCTGTGGCGCGTCTGGCGCGCGCGGCAGGCGGCATGACGGACGCCGTGACCCGTGGCCGCCCGCCGTTCAACGCGCTGATCCTCGCCGGGTCGCGCGGCGGCGTCGATCCGCTCGCGGCCTATGCGGGCGTCGCGCACAAGGCGCTGATCCTGCTCGAGGGGCGGACCTTGCTCGCGCGGGTCGCGGACGCACTGCGGGAGGCGGGCGCGGGCGTGATCGCGGTATCGGTATCGGACGACGCGGTGCGCGATCATGCGGTCGCGCTGGGGCTGCGGGTGCTCGACGCCGCGACCGGCCCGAGCCTGAGCGTCGGCGACGGGATCGCCGCGCTCGGCACCCCGCTGCTCGTCACCACCGCGGATCATGCGCTGCTCCGGCCCGAATGGATCACGCGGTTCCAGGCCGACATCCCCGCCGACGCCGATGTCGCGGTGCTGCTCGCGCGCCGCGACGTGGTCGAGGCGGCGGCGCCCGGGACGCGGCGCACCTATCTCCGCTTCGCCGATGGCGGCTGGTCGGGGTGCAATTTGTTCCGCTTCGCCACGCCGCGATCGATCGCCGCGATCGATCTGTGGCGGCAGGTCGAGGCGGATCGCAAGCGGCCGTGGCGGATCGTCCGCCGGCTTGGCCCGGGGCTGTTGCTGCGCTATGCACTGGGCCGGCTGACGCTCGGCGATGCGATCGCGCATCTCGGGCGCAAGGCGGGGCTGGTCGCCGCGGCGGTCGCGACGCCGTACGGGCTGGCCGCGGTCGATGTCGACAAGCCCGCCGATCTCGACCTCGTCCGGTCGCTCCCGTCCGTCCCGCGATAACGCTATCGCGCGGATTTGGGGTCTATTCGCGCCCCCCCGCTTCGTGCGAAAGCGCGCGCATGATTGCACCGACCTCGCCTCCGTCCGCCCCCCGGGCCCGCATGACCGCGATCGGCATCTATGGCAGCGCCGGCCGGATGGGCCGCGCGATCACCGACGCGATCGAGACCGCGGGCGCGACGCTCGCGGGCGGCGTCGATGCGGGCGACGACCCCAGCCCGCTCGCGGCAGCCGCCGACGTGCTGGTCGACTTCTCGACCCCCTCGGCGATCGAGGCGCATCTCGCCGCCGCGCGCGCGGCGGGCACCGCGCTCGTCATCGGCACGACCGGCCTGACCCCGCAGCACCAGTCGCTGATCGACGCGGCGGCTGCCGACATCGCGATCCTCCAGACCGGCAACACCTCGCTCGGCGTCACGCTGCTCGGCATCCTGGTGCGCGAGGCCGCGGCGCGGCTCGGCCCCGACTGGGACGTCGAGATCGTCGAGATGCATCACCGTCACAAGGTCGACGCCCCCTCGGGCACCGCGCTCCTGCTCGGCGAGGCCGCCGCCCGCGGGCGCGATTCGACGCTCGCCGAGCTGCGCGTCGACAGCCGCGCCGGGCTGGTCGGCGCACGCAGCGAGGGGACGATCGGCTTCGCCTCGCTGCGCGGCGGATCGGTGATCGGCGACCACAGCGTGATCTTCGCGGGCGAAGGCGAGCGGATCGAGCTCAACCACCGCGGCGACGATCGCAGCATCTTCGCGCGCGGTGCGGTGCGCGCCGCGCTCTGGCTCGCCGACCAGCCCGCCGGCCGCTACCGGATGGGCGACGTGCTGGGGCTGTGAGCCAGTGAAGAAGGCCGACGTCGTCGACTTCTATGCCCGGCTGGCCGAGGCCGATCCGCATCCCGAGACCGAGCTCGAATTCATCAATCCCTACACGCTCGTCGTCGCGGTCGCGCTGTCCGCGCAGGCGACCGACATCGGCGTCAACAAGGCGACGCGCGCGCTCTTCCGCATCGCCGACACGCCGCAGGCGATGCTCGCGCTCGGGATCGACGCGCTGAAGGAGCACATCAAGACGATCGGCCTGTACAACACCAAGGCCAAGAACGTCATCGCGCTGTCGCAGATGCTCGTCGACGAGCATGACGGCGTCGTCCCGAACGACCGCGCCGCGCTCGAACGGCTGCCCGGCGTCGGCCGCAAGACCGCCAATGTCGTGCTCAACGTCGCGTTCGGCGCGGAGACCTTCGCGGTCGACACGCACATCTTCCGCGTCGGCAACCGCACCGGCCTCGCGCGCGGCAAGACTCCGCTCGCGGTCGAGCTGAAGCTCGACGCGGCGACGCCGCAGCCCTTCCGCCTCCACGCGCATCACTGGCTGATCCTGCACGGCCGCTATGTCTGCAAGGCGCGCACCCCCGAATGCTGGCGCTGCCTCGTCGCGGACCTGTGCGCGTTCAAGCCCAAGACCCCGCCGCCCAAGCTCGCCGCCAAGATCGGCACGGCCAAGAAAATGGCTGGCGCACCCGACTAGGCTTTGCTACGCGCACGCCTCAGGCACCCGTAGCTCAGCTGGATAGAGCGCTGCCCTCCGAAGGCAGAGGCCACTGGTTCGAATCCAGTCGGGTGCACCAATTCCGTTCCGCCATGTACGCCGACTGCGCTTAGCCGACCGCCGCCACCCGGTACCGCAAATTGACCGCCCCGGCGGCCAGGTGTTCGCATCCGAGCAGCGACAGCGTCACCTTGCCCTTCAGCCCGTCGCCCGCCGCGACGATCCGCTCCGCATCGGCCCCACCGTCGAGTGCGGGTGCGATGACGAGGCTGAGTTCGTCGACCAGACCGGCGGCGAGGAACGAGCCGTTGATGCCGGCGCCGCCTTCGAGCAACAATGTTTCGATACCGAGTTCGCGGCGCAGCGTTGTGAGCGCACCGGCGAGGTCGATCTCGTCGCTGTCCGACACGAGGTAGGACACGCCATTGGCGGCGAGCTCCGCGAGATGGGCGTCGCTCACACCGCATGCGAGCAGCACGACCACAGGGTCGCCGCCGATGTCGGGACCGGCGAAGCGGGTCTTGCCGGCGCGATCGAGCGTGATCGCGAAGGACGCGGCATCGCGCGCCTGGAACAGCGACGGTCGCGCGGGCGCGTCCGCGGTCGTCGACGCACGCGGCTCTCCCTTCGCCATCTCCGCCATGGTGACGCGTCCGACGATCCAGCCATCGGCGTCGAGGCGCTCGTGCAGCGACTCATAGGCGCGCGTCCACGCCTTGGCGGTGCCATCCGGGCTGTTGGTGTAGCGGCTGGGATGCAGGCCACCATCGACCGACGCGGTCATGAGGCAGATGATGCGGGGACGGTCGGTCATGGTGGGATACTCGCGGGTGCAGATCGGGGATGAACGCCGCTCGGCATCCGCGGTTTCCGCGGTATCGGGCCGGATGACCGCGCCGAGGGAACGGTCCGCGCCGCGGTTCGTCGAGCAGGGATCAGCCCGCCGGCGCCCCCGACCACCGACAAGGATCCGATCATGAGCAACGGTGAAACCTCACGCCGCAGTATCCTGGGCAGTGCCGCCATCGGCCTTGCAGCCGCGGCCGCGCCGGGCATGGCGCGGGTACAATCGACCGAGGCCGCCGCCATCGGGCCCGCCCCCAGCCTGCGCGACCCGCGCAATGCGTACACCCGCACCCCCTTCCCCGAGCAGCGCCAGGCCTGGCCCGCGCTCGCCAGCAAGATGAACCCCCGCCCCGATCATGGCGAGCAGAGCTACCGCGGCAGCGGCAAGCTGGTCGGTCGCAAGGCGCTGCTCACCGGTGGCGACAGCGGCATCGGGCGCGCCGCCGCGATCGCCTTTGCGCGCGAGGGCGCGGACGTCGCGATCAACTATTATCCCAGCGAGGAGCCGGACGCGCGCGAGGTCGCCGACCTGATCCGACAGGCGGGGCGCAAGGCGGTGCTGCTGCCCGCCGACATCCGCACCCAGAAGGCCTGCGAAGACACGGTCAAAAAAGCGATCGCGCAGCTCGGCGGTCTCGATATCCTGGTCAACAATGCCGCCTATCAGCAGTCCAAGGCGGACATCATGGAGATCAGCGACGAACAGTTCGTGCGCACCTACGAGACCAACGTGTTCCACGTCTTCCGCTTTTCGAAGGCTGCGATCCCCGCGATGCCGCCGGGTTCGGTGATCATCAACACGATCTCGCAGAACGCCTATGACCCGAATGACGACCTGATCGATTATGCCTCGACCAAGGCGGCGACCCAGAATCTGACGCGCGGCATGGCCAAGCAGCTCGCCAAGAAGGGCATCCGCGTCAACGCCGTGTCGCCCGGCCCGATCTGGACACCGCTCCAGGTCGCGGGCGGGCAGCTGCCGGGCAAGATGCACGAATTCGGCCAGGACACGCCGCTCGGCCGCGCGGGACAGCCGTCCGAACTCGCGATATTGTTCGTCGCGCTGGCGTCCGGCGAGGCGAGCTACTCGACCGGGACCGCGGTCGGCGCGCATGGCGGTGCGGGCTTCCCCTGATCCCGGACCGCGCCCGCGCCGCCAAGCGCCATGGACATCGACCGCAGCGCGTCCTGCCGCGCTAACCAACTGTAAACACACTGCCGCTAGGGTTCCTTTGACCCTCCGGGACGGATGTCCGTGGACGAGGAAAAGAGGACTGCCGTGGGCATCAGAGCAATCGTCCGCGCAGGGGCACTCGCGATCGCGCTGGCGTCCGCGCTGACCGCTACCGCTGCCGCCGCGCAGGTCCGCGTTCAGATCGGCGGGCAGGTCCAGGACGTCCCGGCGAACACCGTGCGCACCGTCACCACAATCAACGGTCGTACCCGCATCGTCGACACCGCCTGGCGCGGCGGCACGGCGACGCCGGGCATGGCGGTGATCACGACGACCGAGACGACCGACGAGGACGACGAGGGGCACATATTGTCGCGCACCGTCGTCACCTGCATCGAGCCGCAGCGCACGATGGTCGCCGCCGTGAGCTATGCGCCGCCGCCGCCGCCCCGCATCGAGCTCGACCCCGCCGATTTCGACCCCGCCGATTTCGACGAGCCCGTGACCTTCGCGCAGCCACATGTCCTGCGGATCAATCGCGATCCCTGGGGCGGGCATTTCGTCGCGGCGATGATGGTCAACGGCGTCCGCATCCGTGCGATCGTCGATACCGGCGCGGCCTACACCATCCTGTCGGCGGACGATGCGCGCGCGACAGGGGCCGACCGTGCCGTGCAGCGCGAGGAAACCGCGATCGGCATCGGCGGCTATACCCGGCTCGGCGTCGCGCGCGTCGCCTCGGTCGAGATCGGCGGGCAGAGTCTGGGCCGGATGGCGATGCGCATCGGCCAGCGCGGCATGCCCTACACGCTGCTCGGCCAGCCCGAGATCGCGCGGCTGGGACGCGTGACGATCGAGGACGGGGTGATGACGATCACGCCGCGCGCGCTGACAACGCAGCTCGCGATGCGCTGAGTCCCGGGCCACGCGCTGGCCCCGGCAGTTACGAAGCGTCGACCGTCCGGCTCCCGGTCACACCGTGCAGGTCCGGACCGCCTGGGCGAGCGCCGTCAGGGGATCGCCGACCGGCACGAATTCATGCGCGAAATAACCCTGGAATTTGAGATCGGCGACGCTGCGCGCCACCGCCTGCCAATCGACCTCCTGCGTGCCGTCGAGATTATGCCGCCCGGGAACCCCGCCGGTATGGAAATGACCGATCCACTCGATGTTCTTGCGGATCGTGTCGATCAGGTCGCCTTCCATGATCTGCATATGATAGATGTCGTAGAGCAGCTTCACGCGGGGCGAGGCGACTTCCTTGGCGACCCGCACGCCCCAGGCGGTGTGGTCGGCCATGTAATCGGGGTGGTCGACCTTGCTGTTGAGCAGTTCGACGCAGATCGTCACATCATGATCCTCGGCGATCCGCTTGAGACGGTTCAGCCCCGCGACGGCGTTGTCGGCGCCCTCCGCGTCGGACAGGCCGCGGCGATTGCCCGAAAAGGCGATCACATTGGGAACGCCGGCCTTGGCGGCCTGCGGGATACCGATGCGGAACGCCCGTTCGATCGCCGCGTGGTTTTCCCGCCGGTTCAGACCATTGGGGATGGTCATGATGTCGGCGGCATAGCCCATGGTTCAGCGCAGTCCGTGCCGGCGCGGCACCGCATATTCGGCGGGCTGGAGCAGGTCGATGCCGTCCAGCCCGATGCGCGCTGCGGCGGCGCACAGCGCGTCGAGCGGCATGTCCTGATAGCACCAACGGCTGACGGACTGCTTCAGCCGGCCACGCCGTGCGGGCGCCGCGGCGATCGCCGAGGTCGCGCACAGGGCGAGAGAAGAAGCGATGACGGTGCGCCGAGTAATCATGCCCGCACACTAGGCCAGACGGCCCTGCCGGCAAGCGGTATTGCACCCCGAAGCCACACGCCGCGAATGGCGTGCGACCAAGCCCTTGATCACGGGAAGATTTCGTGGTGGTCGGGGGACAAAGCGAACCTCGCTTGTCAGGGACCGGGGGCGCATGATGGAGATGCCGGCGATGTCCGACGATTATGCACGCGGACGGCGGGACGGGCTTCGTCTCGCACTCTCGATCCTGGCCGCTGAAGAGGCCAAATGGGAGGCGCTGCTCGGCGAGAGTTCCTCCTGGCGGACGAACGCGACGCGCGGGATCCGGCACAAGACCTATCAGGTCGCGACCAAGCGCGTGCAGACCGCGCTCAACCGCCTGTTGCCCAAGGCGGAAACCGCGTTGCCGGCCGAGATCGCATCGATGATCGATCAGGCCGGATTATAGGGGAATCGTGTCAGCGGCGGTTGGCGTTGAACGCAGCCTTTTCGGCCTCGGTGGCGCGACGCGGGGCGGATTCGAGCTGGGGCAGGCGCAAGGGCGGGCGTGACGGGTCGCGGCGGGTGGTCGCGGCGTCGGTGCTTGCCGCGCGGCGCGGGGTGGGCGTCGGGGCGGCCGCGGGCGGTGCAGATGGCGGGGCATCCTGCAGCGCATAGGCCTTGGCCTCGACGGCCGCGAGACGGCCCTTGAGCAGGTCGATCTCGACCGTCTCGGGCGTGGTCTGCATCTCCGCGAGCGATTTCTCGAGTGCCTCGATGCGCTTTTCGGCAATCGAGAGGCGGACGGACTCTTCGGTCCGGGCAATATCCTGCGCGACGCGCTGCGTCTCGGTGCGCCTGAAATCGGCATCACGCCGTGCCATCGGGTCGCGGCTGTCCGTATCAGCGCCCCCGCGCGCCCAGCGTGGCGGATCGCAAGCCGACAATGCCAGGGGCAGTGCGAGCGACGGGACGATCAGGGCGCAGCATCGGATGATACGGGTCATGCCCCAGCCCTACACGGCGCGGCCTTGAAACGTCTATCGCCCGATACCGGGCGACAGAGGTTGCGGGGGCGGCGCGACCGCCGCCCCCGCGCTTAACTCAGTTGCTGTCCGAGTTGTCGTCGTCATTTTCCTTGTCGATGACGAGATATGCAACACCGGCGATCACGCCTGCGCCGATGACCAGCGGTGCGATGCTGTCCGCAGCGACCTTGCTCGAACGCTTGGTTGCGGTGCCGGCACGCGCCGACGACGCGACCGACAGCGACTGTGCGGCGTTGCCGGTGACAGGTGCTGCGCTCGCCGCGACGGGGAGGGCGGTCATGGCAAGCGCGGCTGCGCCAAGGATCAATGTCTTCATAAAATTCGCTTTCTCGAAAATGAGCCCGGTTGGGAACCACCGCCCTAACGATTGCGCCAGTAAAGTGTTCCTAATTCAGATCAACGATGCAGGAGGGTCTTCACGGCCCCGCGTGCCTGCCTGGACGACGACGCGCAATCGGCCGCGGCCCGGCCGGGTGGTTGATTCCGGTCGTCCCGTCACCATTTTTCAGCCTGAATTCTTCTGTATCGACGACGATACGTCACCCGAAAATGGTATGATCATGGCAACCGCATTCGTCACGCCCGACCCCCTTGCTGCGACCCTGTCGCGGGCCTCGGCCGCGCTCGCACGCCCCAAGGCGGCGCAGGCGGGTCGCGAGGATATCGCGATGATCAAGGCCGCGGCGTCGCTGACGCGCGACCTGCATGCGGCGCGCCCGATCGTCTATTGGACCGACCTGATCGCGTCGGCGGGTCTGGGCTATGCGGGCATGGCGGTGGCGATCGTCGCGACGCCGCTCTGGGCCAAGCTGCTCGGCGCGGTCGTCGCCGTGCTCGCCCTGTACCGCGCGCTCAGCTTCATCCACGAACTGTCGCACATGAAGCCGAACGCCGTGCGCGGCTTCACCGCGGGGTGGAATATCCTGTTCGGTGTGCCGGTTATGATGCCGTCGCTGATGTATGAGGGCGTCCATACGCTCCACCATGCCAAGACTCGTTACGGCACGAACCGCGATCCAGAATATATGCCGCTCGCTCGTGGGCCTGCGGCGACGCTCGCGATCTTCGTGCTGGTGTCGGCGCTGCTGCCGATCGGGCTGATCCTGCGCTACGGCGTGCTCGCGCCGCTGTCGCTGCTGTCGCCCAAGCTGCGCGAGATCGTCGTCACGCGCTATTCCGCGCTCGCGATCAACCCGCAGTTCCGCCGCAAGCCGCCCGAGGGCGCCGCGCTGCGCAGCTGGCGGATCTGGGAGACCGCGGCTAGCGTCTGGGCGATCAGCTTCGTCGTGCTGACCGCGACCGGCGTGTTCCCGCTGGCCGCGTCGCTCACCTTCCTCGCCATCGTCTCGGCGATCGCGGTGCTCAACCAGGTCCGCACGCTGGTCGCGCATCTGTGGGAGAATGAGGGCGATGCGATGAGCATCACCGACCAGTATCTCGACAGCGTCAACGTGCCGCCGCCGGGCCTGCTCGCCGAGATCTGGGCGCCGGTGGGCCTGCGCTATCACGCGCTGCACCATCTGCTGCCGGGGCTGCCCTATCATGCGCTGCCCGAGGCGCATCGCCGCCTGACGGGCGAGCTTGGTGACGGGTCGTCCTATCACCACGCCAATTACTCGACGCTGTCGGGGCTGATCGTCAATCTGGTCAAGGCCTGCCGCAAGGCGGTGCGCGGCTGATCACGCCGGTATCGCTGCGCCGATCATCACGGTAAGCCCCCGCCCGGGCAGCACCCTGCCCGCGGCGGAGGCTCTACGTGTTACCCAAACTCTACCATCAGTGGATCGACTGGGTCGGCGACGGCACCGGGCTGCCCGACACCATCCTGCACATCCATGCGGGCATGGCGCTGCTGATGATCGCACGGCTGATCACGCGGCGCTCGTTCGGCACCTTCATCCCCTGGACCGTGGTCGCGGCGGGCGAGGCGTTCAACGAGATCATGGACCGGCTGAACTACGGGTCGTGGCGCTGGGACGACACGCTGGTCGATGTCGCGAACACGATGTTCTGGCCGACGGTGATCTGCCTCGGCGTCCGCCTGCGGCCGATCATCGCGCGGCGCGGCTAGCGCCGGACGACTTGCGGTCCCTCCCTCTTCCCGTTCGTCCCGAGTAGCTGCTGAGCGAAGTCGAAGCGGCGTATCGAAGGACAGGTTGGCGGATAAAACCTGTGCTTCGATACGAGCCCTCGATACGCCCCTTCGGGGCTACTCGATCTCTACTCAGCACGAACGGGAGAGCGGGCCTCAGGCAGCCCTGGCGAGGTCGATATAGCGCTGGAGATGATGATCCTCGTCGCCAAGCTGGTGGTCGATCATCACCAGTCGCTTGGCATAATGCGACACCGCATATTCCCAGGTCATGCCGATCCCGCCGTGGAGCTGGATCGATTCCTCCGCGACCAGCGCGCCCGTCCGGCCGATCGTGTATTTCGCCGCCGCCAGTGCGCGCGCGCGCGCGGTCGCATCGTCGCCGTCGAACGCCGCCGCCGCGTTGATGACGGCGGACTGCGCCTGTTCGATCTCGAGCAGCACGGTCGCCATGCGGTGCTGGAGCGCCTGGAACTTGCCGATCGGCACGCCGAACTGCTTGCGGTCGCGCAGATAGCCGAGCGTCGCCTCCTTGACGAACGCCATCGCACCGAGCGCCTCGGCGGACAGCGCGAGCAGCCCCGCCTCGATCGCCGCGTCGACGACCGCACGCCCCTGCCCGTCCGCGCCGATCCGGGCGTCCGGGCCGAGCGCGACGCCGTCGAACGTCACCTCGCCCGCGCCGCCACCCTCGACGACGCTGTAGCGGCGGACCGACACCCCGGCGGCGTCGGCGGGGACAAGCAGGACGAGCGGATCGCCCGGCTGTTCGACGCTGACGACGAAGACCGATGCGGCGCCTGCCTGGTGCACGACCGCCTTGGTGCCGCTGAGCGTCCAGCCGTCGCCAGCGCGCGTTGCGGTCACGGGCGCTTGCGCATCCTCGTGTGCGAAGGCGGCGATCGTCTCGCCAGCGACGATTGCCGCGAGCACCGCGTCGTGCCCACCGGCCGCGGCGAGCGCGCGTCCGGCCATAAGCGCGCCGAGGAACGGCTCGACCACCAGCGCCCGGCCGAGCGCCTCGAACACCACCATGATGTCGAACCCGCAGCCGCCGAACCCGCCCGCGGCCTCGTCGAACAGCGCGGAGACGATGCCGAGTTCGGTCAGCTGCTGCCAGACGGCGGGGTCATACCCCGCCTCGCCATAGGCACCAGCGTTGCGCGTCTCGATCGGATAGCCGTCGCGGAGTGCCCGGACGAGCGTGTCGGCCAGCATCCGTCGGTCATCGCTATGCTCGAAGTTCATATGCTCAGAGACCCAATATGGCTTTGGAGATGATGTTCTTCTGGATCTCGTTGGATCCGCCGAAGATCGACAGCTTGCGGTTGTTGAAATAGCTCGGCGACGCGGTCGCGGCATCGTCGGGCCCGACCGGCTCGCCATTCCACCCCGCCTCGAGCGCCTCGGGGATATAGGGCGCGGCATAGGCGCCATAGGCGCGCCGCGTCAGCGCGGTGATCTCCTGGCGGATCTCGGTCCCCTTGATCTTGAGCATCGAGCTTTCCGCGCCCGGCGCACCGCCGCCCGCCACCGCCGCGACGACGCGCAAGTTGGTGGTCTGCATGTTGGCGAGGTCGATCTCGACGCGCGCCATCCGCGCCGCGAACAGCGGATCGTCGGCGAGCGGCCGGCCATTCTTCGTCTGCGTGCGCGCGACCGTCTTCAGCTGCTCGAACGACGCGATCGAGAAGCCGACGCCGGCGATGTTGGTCCGTTCATAGGTCAGCAGATATTTGGCATAGGTCCAGCCGTCATTCTCGGTACCGACCAGATTCTCGACCGGCACCTCGACATCGGTGAAGAACACCTCGTTCACCTCCTGCTCGCCGTCGATCAGCGTGATCGGGCGGACCTCGATGCCGGGGGTCTTCATGTCGATCAGCAGGAAGCTGATCCCCTCCTGCTTCTTGGCGGCGGGATCGGTGCGGACGAGGCAGAAGATCATGTCGGCATGCTGGCCCAGCGTCGTCCAGGTCTTCTGCCCGTTGACGACATAGACCTCGCGGCCATCCCGCGTCTCGCGCACCGCGGTGGTCTTGAGCCCGGCGAGATCGGAGCCGGCGCCGGGTTCCGAATAGCCCTGGCACCACCAGTCGGAGCCGTCGAGGATGCGCGGCAGCCAGTGGCGCTTCTGCTCTTCCGACCCGTATTTGATCAGCACCGGCCCCAGCATGTTGACGCCGAACGGCACGACGCGCGGCGCGTGCGCGAGCGCGGATTCATTGTCGAAGATGAACCGCTGGATCACGCTCCAGCCCGGCCCGCCCCATTCGCGCGGCCAGTGATTGGCAAGCCAGCCGCGGTCGTTGAGGATCGCGTGCCATTCCTCCATGTCGGCCTTGCGCAGCCGGCGGCCCTCGCGGACCAGCGTCGAGAGACGCGCGGGGAGTTTTTCGCGGAAGAAGTCGCGCACCTCCTCGCGAAAGGCCTCTTCGTCGGGTGTGAAGCTCAGATCCATGACCATGTGACTCCTGATGATGGAGTCCATGTGCCACAGTCGATCACGAAATTGAAGGACCGGTATGGTCGTAAGGACGGAAAATACGGGTGGGTGCGACGCAGGTTAATCCTGACGGTATCGCGTGCCGTCACGATCCTCCCCCGCCAGGGGGAGGATCGAGGTCATCAGAAGCGGTAGCTGAGCCAGCCGGCGAGGAAGTCCGAGTTCTTGTACCCGGCGCGGGTCAGGGACGACCCAGCGATCAGATGCTCGTAACGGCCCGTGAAGGACAGCCGCGACGAGATCGGATAGACCGCCTGGAAGCGGATCGTGTCGGCGATCTTGCTGCCCGACACATTCTGCGTGCCGGCAAAGGCGCTGCCATTGGCGCGGTACACCGCGTCATTCTGCGAATCGCGCCACGACAGCTGATATTCCGCGGTCAGACGCAGCTTGTCGAGCACGGTGAAGCTGACGTTCGGCGCGACCGCGATCAGGTTGGTCGGCGTCGCGAACAGCTGATAGCTGTAATAGATGTTGTTGCCGAACGGTGCGAGCGCGGTGCGCAGCGTGCCGTTCCCGTAGGCACCACCACCGCTGGCATAGTCTGCATGGAAGCCGACGCGCGGCGCGTTGCGCCCCTTGCCGAGCTTGTAGGTCTGCGCGAGCAGGATCAGCCACGCCTTGATCGAGCGGTTGTCATAGCTGCCGCCCTGATAATTGACGGTCCAGTCGAGATTGACCGGCCCCGCATCGCCCCAGAAATGCAGGCCGTAGAAATTGCGGACCTCGCGCGCATTGTCGGTGCCCCAGACCGCGTTGCGGTTGCGCAGCCGCCAGAGGAACGGGTCGAGATAGAGCTTTGACCCGCCGAACAGCGTGTCGGGCAGGACGACGCCGGTTGAGATGCCCGAGAAGCGCCGTGCGCTCTCCGCATCGTCGTCGCGCGTGCCCTGCGTGCCGTAGGCGGTCGGCTTGAAGTCGAACACGTCGGCGCGCACGCCCGCGGTCCGCGCCCAGGCGCGAAAGCCGTTGAACCCGAAATACAGCGTGTTGTTGTCGCGCGGGACGACCATCAGGTTCGGGCCGTCAGCAAAGGTCTGGCGACCATAGCGGACGCCGACATCGACATCGGCGACCGTCCCGGTCAGGTCGACGAACGCCTGCTGCACCGCGAGCTTGTTGCGCAGGTTCGGCAGCACGTTGCCGAGATTTTCACCCTCGAGCGTGCCGTGCGCGACTTCGCCATAGAAGCGCAGATGCTCGCCGACATGCAGGTCCGCGCCGCCGAACAGGCGAAGGATGTCCTGCCGCTGTGCCTCGCTGTCGCGCAGATTGGGGTTGGTGGTGTGGTTGACGCGCAACCGCGCCTCGCCCGACAGCGTCAGGTAGACGTCGCCGTCGCCCGCGATCGAGATGAATTTCAGCTGGTCGATGATGTCCTTGCGCTTGGCGGGGTCGCGCAGTTTCGACCAGTCCTCCGCCCAGCGTGACTGGTTGTAGCCGCCCGCGGTGACGCCGTCGCCGACCGCGGCATTGGGATAGCTCTCGGCGATCGGCGAGGCCGCGCTGGTGCCGGCCGCGTCCTTGGACACGGGACCAAGCCGTTCGCGCGCCTTGGGCGGTGCACTCTCGGGAGCAGCCTGTTGCGGCGCGGCCTGGGCGAGCGCCATTGCGGGAAGGGTGGCGACGGCAAAGCCGGCCGCATGGCGCACGCGGCGCATCATCATCGAGGCCATAAAAAAGCTATCCGGTACTGGTCGCGGGGCCGGCCAACGCCGGCCCCGTCGGGATCATGCGGCAGGAGCGGCGGCGGTCGTGATCGGCGCCGGCGCGAGTTCGGGCAGCTGGCCCGACAGCGCCGCGTTCAGCTTGTCGCGGTCGAGCGCACCTTCCCAGCGGGCGACGACGATCGTCGCGACCGCGTTGCCGATGAAGTTGGTCAGGCTACGGCACTCGCTCATGAAGCGGTCGACGCCGAGGATCAGCGCCATGCCCGCGATCGGCACGGTCGGCACGATCGACAGCGTGGCCGCCAGCGTGATGAAGCCCGCACCGGTGACGCCCGCGGCGCCCTTGGACGAGATCATCGCGACGACGAGCAGCAACAGTTCCTGGCCCAGCGTCAGGTCGGTGTTCGTCGCCTGTGCGATGAACAGCGCGGCCAGCGTCATGTAGATGTTGGTACCGTCGAGGTTGAACGAATAGCCGGTCGGCACGACCAGCCCGACGACCGACTTCTCGCAGCCCGCAGCCTCCATCTTCTGGATCAGGTTCGGAAGCGCGGCCTCCGACGACGAGGTGCCGAGCACCAGCAGCAGTTCGGCCTTCAAATACTTGATCAGCTTGAAGATCGAGAAGCCCGTCAGACGCGCGACGGTGCCGAGGATGACGACGACGAACAGCGCCGCGGTCAGGTAGAAGGTCGCGACCAGCGCGCCGAGATTGGCGAGGCTGCCGATCCCGTATTTGCCGATCGTGAACGCGATCGCGCCGAACGCACCCAGCGGGGCGGCGCGCATCAGGATGCCGACCAGCTTGAAGACGATCAGGCTGAGACGCTCGAGGAAGTTGAGCACGGGCTTGGCAGGCTCGCCGACCAGGCTCAGCGAAATGCCGAACAGGATCGCGATCAGCAGGATCTGCAGGATGTTGCCGTCGGTGAACGCGCTGACCATCGTGTCCGGGATGATGCTCATCAGGAACCCGGTGATCGTCGTCTCATGCGCCTTGACCGTATAGTCGGCGATGCCCTTGGTATCGAGCGAGGCGGCGTCGATGTTCATCCCCGCGCCCGGCTGGACGACATTGGCGACGATCAGACCGACGATCAGGGCGAGCGTCGAGAAGAACAGGAAATAGGCGAACGCCTTGCCCGCGACGCGACCGACCGCGCCCAGTTCCTTCATCCCGGCGATACCCGTGACGAGCGTCAGGAAGATCACCGGGGCGATGATCATCTTCACCAGCTTGATGAACGCGTCGCCGAGCGGCTTCAGCGCCGCGCCGTACGTCGGATAGAAATGCCCGAGCGCTGCACCCAGCGCGATCGCGATCAGCACCTGGATATAGAGCTGGCTGGTCCAGCCTTTGCGTGCCGGCGTTTCCGCGACCGCATATGTCTGGGATGGTAGGGTCAACATCGCCTCCTGAAAGTCTCGTCCACTCACGCGGGACGTTAGTGAGGGCGGTAATGCCGGGCCGGACCCCGGACTACAAGTGATCACGTCAAGCGCGTCAAACCCTTGGATTCGCGTGAGTTTGCTCCGTACCGATGCTTCGAATGTGCGGAAAATGCACATTTTTGCCGATGGCGTCACACGAATGTGTGTGATAATCCGCACAGATGAGACGGACTCGATCCTCGCTGGTGACGACCGCGTTGGCGGTGCTGATGGCGTTCGCCGCGCTCGGCGTGATCGTCTCGGTGGTCGCCTCCGTCTATGGCCGGCGGACGGTGGCGGATGCGACCGCCGCGGTCCGGCTGCGGGCGATGCAACAGACGCGCAGCAACCTGCGGCTGCTGGAATCGGAGCTGCAGACCTACCGCCTGCTCCCGGTCATGCTCGGCGAATATACCGATGTCCGCGCGGCACTCGCATCGGGCACGGTCGATCCGGCGCTCAATGCCAAGCTCGCGCTGCTCGCGGCGCGTACCGGTGCACCGGTCATCTATGCGCTCGATACACAGGGGATGACGATCGCCGCGTCGAATGCGGACCGCCCCGACAGCTTTCTCGGGCATGATTATCGCTACCGCGACTATTTCACCAAGGCGATGGCGTCGGGCACGACCGAATTCTTCGCGCTGGGCAGCGTCAGCGGACGCCCCGGCCTCTATCTCTCGCGACGGATCGACCGCGCGGGACGGCCGCTTGGCGTCGTCGTCGTCAAGGTCGAGTTCGACCGCATCGCGCAGGCCTGGATCCAGGATCACATGGCGACCTTCGTCGTCGATGCGGACGGCGTGATCCTGATCTCCAGCGACCCGCGACTCGAGTTCCACACGACACGCGCGCTCTCTCCTGCGCGGCGTCGGACACTCGCGCAGACGCGGCAGTTCGGCACGCTGCCGCTGCTCCGCGCACCGCTGACGCTGGCGGACGACCGGTCGCGGCTCGGCGACGGGACGCCCGCGGTGACGGTGTCGCTGCCCGTGCCGATCGCGGGCTGGCATCTGGTCCATATGGAGCCGCTCGACGCGGCGCTGCGCAGCGCGGCCGTGCGGACGCGCTCGGCGACGACGATCGCCGCGCTGGCGACGATCGCGGCGATGCTCGGCGCATGGTGGCTGCATCAGCGCCGCAAGCGCAACGCGGGCGCGCGTGCCGAACTCGAGGCCGAGGTCGCACGCCGCACCGCCGAGCTCAGCGCCACCGCCGACCGGTTGCAGATCGAGGTCGAACAGCGCGAGGCCGCCGACCAGCGTTTCCGCCAGGCGCGCGAGGAGCTCGCCCATGCCAATCGCGTCGGCTCGATCGGCACGATCACGGCGAGCGTCGCGCACGAGATCAACCAGCCGGTCGCCGCGATCCGCACCTTTGCCGACAATGCCGCCGCGTTCCTCGCGCGCGACGAACCCGCGCGCGCCGCGACCAACCTGCAGGCGATCGTCGAGCTGACCAGCCGGATCGGCACGATCACCGCGGGGCTGCGGCGCTATGCCAGGCGCGGCGCGGGCTCGATCGGCCCGGTCGCGCTCGACGCGGCGATCGACGGCGTCCGCCTGCTGATCGGCGACCGCTTCCGGGCGAAGGGCGTGACGCTCGACCTGCCGAGCGGACCCGAGGCGCGGCTGACCGTGATCGCCGGCCGCGTCCGCCTCGAACAGGTGCTCGTCAACCTGCTCCAGAACGCGCTCGACGCGGTTGCCGAGCGGCCCGATGCGCGCGTCGACGTCACGGTCGGGCGCAAGGGCCGCGATGTCGTGCTGACCGTCGCCGACAACGGCCCCGGCATCGATCCCGGCATCGCCGACGACCTGTTCACACCGTTCGCGACCAGCAAGACCGACGGCCTCGGCCTCGGGCTCGGCATCGCGCGCGACATCATGACCGAGTTCGGCGGCACGCTCGACCTCGTCCCTGCTCCACGAGGCGCCGTCTTTCGCATGATCCTGGTAAAAGCATGAGCGAGCAAAGCGTCCTGCTCGTCGACGACGACGACGTGCTGCGCGGTGCGCTCGAACAGTCGTTCGAACTCGCCGGGATCGCGGTGATCGCCGAGCGCGACCCGACCGTCGCACTCGCGCGGATCGATGCGGGGTTCGACGGCGCGGTGGTGTCCGACATCCGCATGCCCAAGATGGACGGGCTGGAGCTGTTCCGCCGCATCGCCGCGATCGACCACGAGATCCCCGTGCTGCTGATGACCGGCCACGGCGACGTCGCGATGGCGGTGGCCGCGCTCAAGAACGGTGCGTTCGACTTCATCCCCAAGCCGTTTGCGACCGACCATCTGATCGCCGGAGCCCGGCGGGCGCTCGAGATGCGCCGCCTCGTCCTCGACAATCGCCGGCTGCGCGCCGCCGCCGAGGAGACGATCGGCGCCGAACCGCTGATCGGCGAGACCCCGGTGATGGTCCGGCTGCGCGAGACGATGCGCCAGATCGCGCAGGCCGATATCGACGTGCTGGTCGAGGGCGAGACCGGCACCGGCAAGGAACTCGTCGCGGTGCTGCTCCACCGCTGGAGTAACCGCCGGTCGCGGCCGTTCGTCGCGGTCAACTGCGCCGCGCTGCCCGAGGCGGTCGCGGAGATCGAGCTGTTCGGCCATGACGGCGATTCGCGCCTCCCGCGCACCGGCCGGATCGAGGCGTCGAACCGCGGCACATTGTTCCTCGACGAGATCGAGAGCACCTTGCCCGCGGTCCAGGCCAAATTGCTCCGCGTGCTCGAGGAGCGCGAGGTCATGCCGGTCGGCGGCGACCTGCCCCGCGCGCTCGACCTGCGGGTAATCGCGGCGGCGAAACCCGGGCTCGACCAGGCGGTCGAGGATGGCCGGTTCCGCGCCGAACTGCTGTTCCGGCTCGACGCGGTGCGGCTGCGCATCCCGCCGCTGCGCGAACGGCGCGACGACGTGCCCTTGCTGTTCGGGCATCTGCTGCACCAGGCCGCCGAGCGGTTCGGGCGCGAGGTGCCGACGATCGACACCGCGACGCTCGCCTATCTCGGCCAGCATGACTGGCCGGGCAATGTCCGCGAGCTCGACAATCTGGCGAAACGGCTAGTGCTGCGCGTCGAGGCGGATGCGCCGGCGGACGAGGATGGTGACCTGCCGCTCCCCGCGCGTGTCGACAAGTTCGAGGAAGCGACGATCCGCGCGACGTTGCACCAGGTCAGCGGCGACGTCCGCTCCGCGCTCGCCGCGCTCGGCATCCCGCGCAAGACCTTCTACGACAAGCTGAAACGCCACGAGATCGACGTCGAGGCCTATCGCCCGACCAAGGGGTGACGCTCCCGACCCCGTTCGCCCTGAGCGAAGTCGAAGGGCAGGCCGAGACTACCGGTAACGCCCCCAACCCCGTTCGCCCTGAGCGAAGTCGAAGGGCAGGTCGCGCGCGCAGGTGCTTCGACTTCGCTCAGCACGAACGGACGGGGGTTCGGTACGCGGGTACGGCGTGTCAGGTCGGAATGACCGGCGGCACCCCGCCCTGCCGCGTCGCGACGAACCGCGCGAGCGGCGGTCCGATCAGCAAGACGCCCAGGAACCGCATCACCTGCAACGCCATCACGAACGGCACGTCAACCGGGCTCGACGCGGCGATGATCGCGACCGAATCCATCCCGCCGGGGCTCGACGCGAGATAGGCGGTGACCGGGTCGATCCCCGCCCAGCGTGTCAGCGCCGCCGCGATCCCGCCACAGAACGCGATCAGCAGCCCGACCGACAGCAGGATCCGCGGCATCGCCTTGCCGGCGACCCGGAGCGTATCGCGCGTAAACGACAGTCCGATCTTCCACCCGACCACCGCATAGCTGATCGCGAGCAGCCATTGCGGCAGCACCGGCTGCGCGATCCCGGTGACGTTGAGCACCCCACCCAGCACGAGCGGTCCGAGCAACGCGCCCGCGGGCAGGCGCAGCTTGACGCCAAGAATCGCGCCCACGCCCGCGATCGCCACCGTCCGCAGCACCGCAACCGGATCGACGCCCACGAACCACGCCGCGGCCGGATGGTGCCCGCTGCCGCCGCCGACCATCACCGCCGCCAGCACCGAGGCAACGACCGCGACGCACACGACGCGCGTATAGGTCATCACCGCGACCAGCCGCGAATCCGCGCCATAGGCCTGTGCCATCAGCACCATCGCGCTCGCCGCCCCCGGCGTCGAACCCCATACCGCGACCGTCCCCGGCAGCACCTGCCAGCGGCTGAGCAGATAGCCGAGCACACTGCTGGCCGCGAGCGTCGCGACATTGACCGCGAGGAACACCGGCCAGTGCTGCGCGACGGTCGCGACGATGCCGGTGGTGATCGACCCCGCGATCAGCGTCCCCACCGCCGCCTGTGCGCCGCGAAAGGCGAGGATCGGCACCCCCAGCGACCAGCCGCGCACCGCGAGCACGACCGCCGCGATCATCGGTCCGAGCAACAGTCCGGCGGGCAGTCCGATCCATTCCAGCGCCCCCGCCACCAGCGCCGACAGCGCGACCAGCAGAGCCCAGCGCCAGATCATGCCTTGGTCGCGAACCAGATCACGTGACGCGCCCCGCCCTTGCGCGTCGCGCGCGCGACGACCTCGTCGACCGCGAACCCCGCCTCGTCGAGCCGCCTGGCGAACGGCTTGCTCGGCGCCGACGACCACACCGCGAGCACCCCGCCCGGCCGCAGCGCCGCGCGCGCCCGCGCGAGCCCCGAAGCGCCGTAGAGCCGGTCGTTGCCCGGCCGCGAAATCCCGTCGGGGCCATTGTCGACGTCGAGCAGGATCGCGTCCCACTCCCCGTCCGCGATCGCCGCCGCCACGTCACCCTCGAAGATCCGAGTCCGCGGGTCGGTCAGGCTGTCGCCGTGCAGCGCCGCCATCTGCCCGCGCGCCCATTCGACCACCGCGGGCACGATCTCGGCGACCGCCACCTCGGCATCGGGCCCCAGCCGCGCGAGTGCTGCGCGCAGCGTGAAGCCCATGCCGAGCCCGCCGATCAGCATCCGCACGCCCGGCCGCGCGCCGATCCGTTCGCACGCCTGCTCGGCCAGCGCCTCTTCGGACCCGCTCAGCCGGCTGTTCATCAGCTCGTTCGCGCCGAGCATGATCGAGAATTCCGCGCCGCGCTGGAGCAGCCGCAACTCGCCGCCCCCCGGCACCTGCGCCGTCCCGAGAAGAACCCGCGGGATCACGCAGACCACGCCGCGATGTCGTCCTGCTCGCCAATCAGCGCGAGGCCGTGCGCGATCGAGGTCAGCTCGCCGCCGCTCATGATCGCCGCCTCGCCGAACCGCTCGACGAAGATCTGCCGCACCCGCGGGATCAGCGACGACCCGCCGGTCAGGAACACGCGGTCGATATCGCCGCCGCCGACCTTCGCCGCGGCCAGCGCGCTGTCGACCGTCGCCTCGATCCGCGCGACATCGTCGGCGATCCAGCCCTCGAACCGCGCGCGCGTCACCTCCGCCTCGATCTCCAGCCCCGCGCCCGCAAAGTGGAAATGCGCGTCCTCGCCCTGCGACAAGGCCCGTTTCAGCGTGCCGACCGCGTCGTACAGCGGATAGCCGAGCTCGTTCTCGATCACCGCGATCATCCGCCCGATCGCATCCGGGTCGATCGCGGTCTTCTGCAACCGCTCGAGCTCGGTCATCGTCTTGCGGTTGCGCATCAGCGCGAGCCTGGACCAGTCGGCGAAATCTGCGAAATAGGCGCGCGGGATCTCGAGCTCCTTGCCGAACGACCTGTACGCGCCGCCCTTGCCCAGCATCGGCAGCACCAGCCGGTCGAGGATGCGGTAGTCGAACCGGTCGCCCGCAATGCCGATGCCCGCATGGCCGAGCGGCGTACAGCGTCGCGCCGCGCCCGGCTCGGCGACGCGCACAACCGAGAAGTCGCTCGTGCCGCCACCGAAATCCGCGACCAGGATCGTCGCCGGCTCGGTCAGCCGCGTCGCATAGCTGTACGCAGCGCCGAGCGGTTCGTAGACATAATGGATCTCCGCGCCGAAGCCCTTGAACATCGCGTCGTAGCGCGTCCGCGCCAGCGCCTCGTCGGGCCGCGCGCCGGCATATTCGACCGGCCGCCCGACCACGATCCGCTGCGGCCGCGTGTCGAGCTTGCCGCCCGCATGCGCGATCAGCTTGTCGAGGAACAGCTTGCCCATTTCCTCGAAGCGATAGCGCTTGTCGAAGACCGAGGCCTGCTCGAACGTCTTCATCGCCGCGACCGACTTGAACGACTGAATGAACCGGCTGTCGAGCGGATATTCCATATATTCCGCGATCGCCCACGGCCCCGCATCGACCGCGAGCCCCTTGCCGCTGTCGTCCTGCCAGAAGCAGAGCGCGGAGCGGAACACCGGGCTGGTCTCGGCGGGGGCGGCGAAGGTCACGAGTTCGGGCGTGCCCCCGGGCGTCCCGAGCGCCACGACGCTGTTGGTCGTGCCGAAGTCGAGCCCCAGGGCGGGACTCGCGGCTGGCGTTTGCATGAAGGTCTCCGGGAGCGGGTGGCGCCTGCCTATGCCGACCGGGGCCCCGGGATGGCAACCGGTAAAGTCACGCGCAGCGCGTCTTCGCGCTCGCCCGGGGTCAGCGCGCGACCATCTCGCGGATCCGTTCGGCGAGCACGTCGAGCGCGAACGGCTTGGTGATCATCTCCATCCCCGCACCCAGAAACTCGCCGCGCACCGCCGCCTTTTCGGCATAGCCGGTGACGAACAGGATCCGCAGATCGGGCCGATGCCGCCGCGCGACCTCGGCCAACTGGCGCCCGTCCATCCCGGGCAGGCCGACATCGCTGACCAGCAGGTCGATCCGCCGCTCGCTTTCGAGGATCGGGATCGCCGCGT
Source organism: Sphingomonas aerolata (assembly GCF_023935825.1). NCBI lineage: Bacteria > Pseudomonadati > Pseudomonadota > Alphaproteobacteria > Sphingomonadales > Sphingomonadaceae > Sphingomonas > Sphingomonas aerolata. The sequence continues at coordinate 3,484,798 of NZ_CP098762.1, forward strand.
GCGCGTCGCCCGCCTCCATCACGCCATAGCCGAGGCTGCCGAGGATATCGACGATCAGCATCCGCACTGCGACATCGTCCTCGACCACCAGCACGCATTCGCCGTCCGCGCGCGGCAGGTCGCGGTCCGCGGTCGGCACGCTGACCGCGGCGGTGCCGTGGAAGCGCGGCAAGTACAGCTTGACCGTCGTGCCCTCGCCCTCCTCCGAATAGATCCGGACATGCCCGCCCGACTGGCGCGCAAAGCCATAGATCATCGACAGGCCGAGCCCGGTGCCCTGCCCGATCGGCTTGGTCGTGAAGAACGGGTCGAACGCCTTCTCGATCACCGCCTTCGACATGCCCGTGCCGGTGTCGCTGACGCCGATCGCGACATAGTCGCCGGGCGCGAGATCGCCGATCGCCTCGGTATAGTGCGCGTCGAGATGCGTGTTCTCGGTCTCGATCGTCAGCCGCCCGCCCTCGGGCATCGCGTCGCGCGCGTTGATCGCGAGGTTGAGCAGCGCGCTTTCGAGCTGGTTGGCATCCGTCGTCACCGGCCAGGTCGCGTCCTGCCGCCGGATCTCGAGCCGCGCATTCTCGCCGAGCGTCCGTGCGAGCAGATCCTCCATGTCGGCGATCAGCCGGTCGACATCGGTCGCCTTCACGTCGAGCGACTGGCGCCGCGAAAAGGCGAGCAGCCGCTGCGTCAGGCCCGCGGCGCGCTGCGCGGAGACCGTCGCCGCCTCCAGATAGCGGTCGACCTTGTCCGGGCGCGGTTCGGGCACGTTGCGCCGGACCATGTCGAGCCCGCCCAGGATACCGGTCAGCATGTTGTTGAAATCATGCGCGATACCGCCGGTCAGCTGGCCGACCGCCTCCATCTTCTGCGCCTGGCGCAGCGCATCCTCGGCGCGCGCGAGCTGTGCCTCGCGCTCCTTGTCCGCAGTGACGTCGCGCCCGACCGCGTTGATCAGCCCGTCGCCCGGCCGCGCCGCCCAGCTGATCCAGCGATAGCTGCCATCCTTGTGGGCATAGCGATTGTCGATCCGCGCGACCGCCTCGCCGCGGGCGATCCCCGCCGCGGCCAGGCCGGTATGCGCGACGTCGTCGGGGTGGAGCAGCGAGAAGAGCTGGCGTCCGACGATCTCGTCCATCGACCAGCCCAGCATGTCGGTCCAGGCGGGATTGGCGGCGACGATCGTGCCGTCGAACTCGGCGCGCAGCATGATGTCGGACGACAATTCCCACAACCGGTCGCGGTCGGCGGTCGACACCTCGACGGCTTCGGCCAGTCCCTCGTTGATCGCGCGCAGCTGGCGCTCCGCCGCCTTGCGCGTCGACTGGTCGAGGATCGCGCCGATCATCCGCGTCGGCGCGCCGTCCTCGTCGCGGATGACGTAGCCGCGGTCGAGCACATCGGCATAGCGGCCGTCGGCGCAGGCGAAGCGGTATTCATCGGTCCAGTCGCTGTCCTGCCCGTAAATCACCGCATCGATGCTCGCATGGATCCGCGCGCGGTCCTCCGGATGGACTTGGTCCAGCCACCAGTCGCCGGTCGACTTCGCATCGGGCAGGACATGGCCATAGGCGCGCGTCAGCGCCTCGTTCCACAGCACCGAATTGCTCCGCAGGTCCCAGTCCCAGATCGCGTCGTTGGTCGCGCGGCTGGCCAGCCGCAGCCGCTCGCTCGTCTCGCGTAGCGCCGCCTGTGCGCGGCGATCGTCGCTCATGTCGACGACCGTCCCGACCAGCCGGATCGGGATATCGCCATCGAAGAACGCGATGCCGTGCGCGACGATATGGCGCTCGACGCCGTCGCTCTGGCCGATCGTGCGATATTCCGAATCGAACATCCGCGTGCCCCGCGGATCAAGCGCGGCGGCGACTTGCGCATCGGCGGCCGCGCGGTCGTCGGGGTGGAGATTGGCGAGGAAGGCGGACTCGTACTCGACCGGCGCGCCCGCCGGGATCCCGAACAGCGCGCGGCACCGGTCGTCCCAGCGCAGCATGCCGTCCGCCGGTCGATAGTCGAACCGCCCCAGCCGCGCGACCCGCGTCGCCAGTTCCAGCTCCTCACGGCTTTCGGACAGCGCGACCTCGTTGCGGCGGCGCTCGCTGATGTCGTTGAACAGCACCGCGACATGATGCAGCTCGGGCGCATCGACGCGGTAGGCATAGACCTCGAACCAGCGATCCTGCAGCGCGGAGGCGGGATCCTCGAACCGCAGCGGCTCGCCGGTCGTCGCGACATGGCCGTACAGGTCGAACCAGCGCTGTTCCATGTCGGGCGCGACGTCGCGCATCGTCCGCCCGATCATGTCGTCGAGCCCGGTGTTGCGCGCGAACGCCCGGTTCACCTCGAGGAAGCGATAGTCGTACGGCGCACCGTCGGCGAACAGCACCTCGATCACGCAGAACCCCGCATCGATCGATTCGAACAGAGAGCGATAGCGTGCCTCGCTCGCCTTCACCGCGATCTCACCGCGCACCCGGTCGACCGCGTCCGAGGTGCGCAGCGCGACGTCCTCGACCAGCGCGATATCCGCCCTGGTCCAGTCGCGCGGCGTGGCCTCGTGCAGGTACAGGACCGCCGCCAGCCGCCCGTCGCGGAGCAGCGGCGCGGCGATCAGTGCGCCGACGCCGGCCTGCGCCCAGCACCGCGCGGTCGCGGGATCACGCGCGCGTGCGTCGGTCGCGCAATCGTCGACGATCACCGTGTGCCCGCGCCGCAGATCGGTGATCACGCCCGCGCCCAGCGCCGCGTCCCCGTCCCCGTCTCCGTCTGGCGTCGCGGCGAGGCCGGGCAGCGTCCCGTTCGACCAGTCGCTGACGCCCTGGGTCATCGCGCCGTCCGCCGACACCTCGTAATAGCCGCAGCGCGCGACGTCGAGATGCGAGCCCAGCGCCGCGGCGGCCGCCGCCATGATGTCGTCGGGCCGCGCCATCGTGCGGAACAGGTCGACCAGCGCGAGCTGGAACGCCTGTCGCGCGAGCAGTTCATCACGATCGAGCAGAGGGGGACGCATAACCTATGTGTGCCCGGAGAGACCGGGGAAGTCGAGCCATGCGTGGCTCAGCCGCGCTTCAGCCGGACCAGCGCAGCGTCGAGCGCGGACAGGAAGCGCGACCGGTCCGCCTTGGCGAAGGGTGCAGGGCCACCGATCACGTCGCCGCCCGCGCGCAGATCGGCCATGATCGCGCGCGTCGCGATCGCACCGCCGATCGAGCTGGTGGTGAACGGCTTGCCGGTGTTGGCAAGCACGGTCGCCCCCGCTTTCACGCAGCGATCGGCGAGCAGGATGTCCGCGGTGATCACCACCGCCTTCGCATCGGACTGCTCGGCGATCCAGTCGTCGGCGGCGTCGAACCCGTCGCTGACCACGACGCGGTTGACCAGCGGGTGGACGGGTATCCGAAAATGGCTGTTCGCGACGATGGTGACGGGCACCTCGTGCCGCCACGCGACCTTGTAGATCTCGTCTTTGACGGGACACGCATCGGCGTCGACGAGGATGCGGAGCGAGGGTGGCGTGTCGGTCATGGTCATTTTCCGCCCCTACCCCTCCCGTCATCCTGACGAAAGTCAGGATCCAGGATCAAGCAGGACGGCGTCCGCGGCTCTGGATCCTGACTTTCGTCAGGATGACGGGGCTGGAGGCGGCCGGCGCCCTCACCCCGTTCGCCCTGAGCGAAGTCGAAGGGCATGCCCCAAGCCGGGGTGCTTCGACTTCGCTCAGCACGAAAGGAAAGCGGCAGGTTCAGCTACGCTCGCGATTGCCGCGATACGGCGCCTTGCGCGCCGGGGCCGGACCGCCACGCGGGGCCGCGCGGTGCAGCGTCGAGCGCGGGGCGCCCGCGTTGCTGCGGCCACCGCCGCCGGCATGGCGTGCGGTGCTCTCGGGCGCGCCCTGCATCGCCTCGATCGCGACGCCGCTCTCCTCTTCGCCCGCCTGCGCGGTGCGCTGGATCGCCGCCGAGAAGCGCGACGCGACGGCGCGCGGGATCTCGAACGCGGTCTCGTTCGGGCCGATGCGGATCGCACCGATCTCGGACTTGGTGATGTGCCCGCGACGGCAGATCAGCGGCAGGATCCAGCGCGGATCGGCGTTCTGGCGACGACCGATGTCCATGCGGAACCAGACGGTGTCCTCGAACCCGGCGCGCGGCCCCTGCGAACGATCGTCGCTGACCGACTGCTTGCTCTGGTCGATCAGATCCTCGGCCTGCGGCATCGTCGCGCGGTGCATGTGGACCAGCGCCGCGGCAATATCCTCAGGGGTCTTCTCGGCCATCAGGCGGGTCGCGAGCTCGCGATCCTCGTCCTCGACCTCGACCGGCTGCATCAGCATCGTGATCAGCCGCTCATGATCGTTCTTGCGGATGTCCTCGGCGGTCGGGGCGTTGACCCACTCCGCGTTGATCTTCGCACCTTTCAGCATCATGTCGACGCGACGGCGACGCGGGAACGGCACGATCAGCACGGCGGTGCCCTTCTTGCCCGCACGACCGGTACGACCCGAGCGATGCTGGAGCGTCTCGGCATCGCGCGGCAGCTCGACGTGCACGACGAGGCTGAGCGTCGGCAGATCGATGCCGCGCGCGGCGACGTCGGTCGCGACGCAGACACGCGCACGACGGTCACGCAGTGCCTGAAGCGCGGCGTTACGCTCGTTCTGCGAATGCTCGCCCGACAGCGCTACCGCGGCGAAACCGCGCTCGACGAGGCTCGCATGCAGATGGCGCACGTTATCGCGCGTCGCGCAGAACAGCATCGCCGTCTCCGCTTCGTGGAAGCGCAGCAGGTTGATCACCGCATGCTCGATCTCGGACGGCGAGACCGTGACGGCCTGGTACGAGATGTCGCCATGACCGCGATCCTCACCGACGGTCGAGATCCGCACCGCGTCGCGCTGGTAGCGCTTGGCGAGCGCGACGATCGGCCGCGGCATCGTGGCCGAGAACAGCAGCGTCCGGCGCTGCTCGGGCGACGCGTCGAGGATCTGCTCGAGGTCTTCGCGGAAACCCATGTCGAGCATCTCGTCGGCCTCGTCGAGCACCGCGACCTTCAGGGCCGACAGGTCAAGCGCGCCGCGCTCGAGATGGTCGCGCAGACGGCCGGGCGTGCCGACGACGATATGCGCGCCGTGTGCGAGGCTGCGACGCTCCTTCGACGCGTCCATGCCGCCGACGCAGGTCGAGATGCGCGCACCCGCCTTGGCATAGAGCCACATCAGCTCGCGGCTGACCTGCAGCGCGAGTTCGCGCGTCGGGGCGATGCAGAGCACGAGCGGCTTGTGCGGGGCCGGCAGGCGCTGGACGCCGTCCTCACCTGCTTCACCGAGCAGTTCGCCGGCCATCGCCAGGCCGAACGCGACGGTCTTGCCCGAGCCGGTCTGTGCCGACACGACGAGATCGCGACCGACCGCGTTCTCTTCGATCACATGCGCCTGGACGGGGGTGAGCGCGGTATAGCCACGCGCGGCGAGCGCTTCGGAAAGAAGCGACGGAATATTTGAAAAAGGCATGTACGTCCTAATTGGTGGCCGGCTTGACGCTACGGCAAAGCACTGGCGTGGTGGTCCCTACAGGACTTGGCCCGCGGCCCACCCGCTCGCCCATGCCCATTGGAAGTTGTAGCCGCCGAGCCACCCTGTGACATCGACCGCTTCGCCGACCGCATACAGGTTTTTTACGCGTTTGGCTTCCATTGTTTGTGAAGAAAGCTCAGCAGTGCTGATTCCGCCCGCCGTCACCTCCGCCTTGGCATAGCCTTCGCTGCCATTTGGCGTGAATTGCCAATGGCTTAGCGCACGCTCCGCGTCCTGCAGCCGGCGATCGGTGAGCGTGGAAATCTCCCCCGTCATCCCCAGCCGCTCGCTCAGCGTCTCGGCGAGTCGGTCGGGCAACGTCCCCCCGAGCAGCTTGCGCAGCGTCGTGCGCGGCGTGGTGCGCTTGGCCGCGGGGAGCCAGCCGGAGTCGCGGTCGGGAACGAAATCGATGCCCACCGGCTGACCGTGCCGCCAATAGGACGAGGCCTGCAGGATCGCCGGGCCCGACAGTCCGCGATGCGTGAACAGCGCCGCCTCGCGAAACGCGGTCTTGCCGGCCGTCGCAACGACGTCGGCGGCGACGCCCGACAATTCGCGGAACAGGATCTCGTCGCCGCCGAGCGTCAGCGGGACGAGCGCGGGCCGCGGCTCGACCACCTTCAACCCGAATTGCCGCGCCAGATCATAGGCAAAGCCGGTCGCGCCCATTTTCGGGATCGACGGCCCACCGGTCGCGATCACCAGCGCGGGCGCGGTGACCGCGCGGCCGTCGATCGCGACGCGGTAGCCGCCGTCACCCTGCTCGACCGCGGTGACGCCGCGTCCCAGCGACAGGTCGACCCGCCCCTTGTCGCATTCGTCGAGCAGCATCTCGACGATCTGCTTCGCCGAGCCGTCGCAGAACAGCTGCCCCAGCGTCTTTTCGTGCCACGCGATCCCGTAGCTCTCGACGAGCGCGAGGAAATCCTGCGCGGTGTAGCGGCCGAGCGCGGACTTGGCGAAATGCGGATTGGCGGAGATATAGCGGTCGGCGGCGGTGTGCATGTTGGTGAAATTGCACCGCCCGCCGCCCGAGATCAGGATCTTCTTCCCCGCCTGCTCGGCATGATCGACGAGCAGGATCCGCCGCCCGCGCTGGCCCGCGACCGCGGCGCACATGAGCCCGGCGGCGCCCGCCCCGAGGATGATCGCGTCGTAATCGGACAAGGTTCGCTCCGTGCGGCGCGGGGTGCGGGCCGCTGGTCAAAGGTGTTTCCCTGCGAAGGCGGGACCCAGGCTGGGCTCCCGCCTTCGCGGGAGAACAAGGCCGGATTCAGCGCGTTCGGGATCGCCCATATAGGCGCCACCGGCTCCTAACAAAAGCACCACCCCGGCGAAGGCCGGGGCCCAGTTGGGGGACGGCAATGACGCACGTCGCGCGCCGTTACCCCCACCTCTCCAACTGGACCCCGGCCTCCGCCGGGGTGGTGAATTCTAGAATCGTCATCCTGACGAAAGTCAGGATCCAGAGCCACAAGCGGCGACGCCAGCTGCTCTGGATCCTGGATCACGTCCAGGACGACGAGCGGCTACCGCAGCTTCGCGATATTCAGCGAATCTTCCTTCGCGCGCGTCTTCACCGATTCCTCGCTCCGCGTCAGCGCCTTGGCGATCGCCTTCAGCGCCATGCCCTTCTTGGCGAGCGTGTGCAGCTTCTGGATCTCGTCCTGGGTCCAGGGCTGGCGATGCCGTTCGAATTTTGCCTCGGCCATTATGCGATCTCCATTATCTCGATCGCATCCGCCTTGCCGGCAAACGCCACCGTCTCGCCCACCGCGGCGCCCATCAGCGCGCGCGCGAGCGGGGCGGAGAAGGCGAGGCGATCCTCGCCCGGCTCCGCCTCGTCGCCGCCGACGATTGCAATCGTCCGTTCCGCGCCATTCATCCGCACGCGCACCGATGATCCGATCCCGACCTCACCCTCTTCGGGCTCCGGCGCGAGCTCGGCAGTCGTCTGGCGCGTATGCCAGTAGCGCAGGTCGCGCAGCAGGACCTTGCGTGCTTCCTCGTCCGTCTCGGCCGCCACCGCCGCCTCGATCGTCTCGACGCGCTCGCCGATCAGCGCAAGGCCGCGCGCCGTGACCAGATTGGGCCCCGGCGCGATCGGCTGTTCGAACTTCGGCTCGAGATGTTCCTCGTCGCTTTCACGGCGAAACGCGACGCTCATGCGCTTACTTCAGACATGCGACGATCCCGGCGATCGCCGCCAGCGTGCCGTCGACATTCTTCACCTTCACGACGTCGAGCCCGAGCTGCTCGGCCGGATAGTCGTTGCCGCCCGGGAAGATCGCGTCGCCGATGAACATCATCTTGTCGAGCGCGATGCCGCTCGCTTCGTTGAGCTTCTTCAGGCCGTACGCCTTGTCGACACCCTCGCGCGTGATGTCGATCGAGGTCGCGCCGCCCATGTTGATCGACAGACCCGGCAGACGCTGGCGCAGATCGGCCTGGATCACCTTGCGCTTGGCGAAGTCGGGATCCCAGCTGTGCTTGGCATCGATCGGCGCTTCCTGGCCGAGCGCGGAGAAGGTGATCTGGCTCCCGCGATCCTCGATCCGCTCGCCCCAGGTCTGCTCGGGGACGAACCCGGTCGCCTCGAGCGACTCGTCGAATGCCTTGAGGATCTTCTGCTTCTCGTGTTCCTCGAACAGCTCGGCATAGACCGCACGCCAGGCGTCGTCGAACCGGTACAGCTTGGTGCCGGTCGTCGGCATCAGCCACAGCTTGGTGCGGTCGGCGCGCTCGGGCAGACGGCTCGCGACCTGCTTTTCGAACTGCGGCCAGTCACCACCCGAGATCACCGCGACATGCGCGACGTCGAGCAGGTCGGCGAGCGCCTCGCCCATCGGCTCCTGCAAGGGCTGCTTGCTTTCGGCCAGCGTTCCGTCGAGGTCAAAGGCAACCAACTCTTTCATGCGGAAACTCCAGTCAGGATAAATGTGTCGATCGCGTGCGCGACGCCATCGGCATCGTTCGCGGTGGTAATCTCGTGCGCGACGTCACGGACATTTTGCGGCGCATTGCCCATCGCGATCGCCAGCCTGGCCCGCTTGAGCATCGCGATGTCGTTCGCCTGGTCGCCGATCGCCGCGGTCTGCGTCAGGCTGATGCCGAACGCGTCCGCGAGTTCCTCGATCCCGCTGCCCTTGTTGCCCGCCACGGGCGTGATGTCGAGATAATAGGTCTGGCTCTGGACGATCGTCGCCTGCGCGTCGAACTTCGCCGCGACCTTGGCGTGCAGGTCGCGCAGCAGATCCTCGTCGTCGCTGACGAACGTCACCTTGTCGGCCTTGCCCAGCAGGTCGGTGAAGTCGGCGACGATCACCGGATCCTGCGCCGAGGCCTTGCGCTCGCTGTCGACATGCCCGCCCTGGTCGGTGCTGGCGTACCAGACGTCGTCGGCGAAGATCCAGGTATCGACGGGGGCGTCACCGATGATGTCCATCGCGCCGCGCACGACGTCGACATCGACCATGTGATGCTCGATCACCGTCCCGTCGCGCTTGAACACGATCCCACCGTTGAACGCGCCCATCGGCTCGTCGATGCCGAGCAGTTCGGCGATCGGCATCATCCCCGATCGCGGCCGCGCGCTGATGATCGTGAAGCCCAGGCCCGCCGCCTTCAGCCGTTTGACCGCATCGACGGTCGCGGGTGCGACCTTCTTGTCCTTGTCGACGAGCGTGCCGTCGACGTCGGACACGAGCAGCTTGATATTCACTGGGGCATCTCGACATGCCCGCCGAAGCCGAAGCGCATCGCCGACAACAGCTTGTCGCCGAACGTGTGGTCGACCCGGCTGCGATAGCGTGCGTAGAGCGCGGCGCTCAGCACGTTGGCCGGCACCTTCTCTTCCATCGCCGCGTCGATCGTCCACTGGCCCTCGCCCGAATCCGCGACGCTGCCGCTGAACCCTTCGAGCGTGCCGTCCTTGGCGAGCGCGATCGCCGACAGGTCGAGCAGCCACGACGAGATCACGCTACCGCGACGCCACACTTCGGCGACGTCGGTCAGGTTGATGTCGAAACGCTGGTCCTCCGCGACATGCTCGCCCGACTTGCCCTTGAGGATGTCGAAGCCCTCGGCATAGGCCTGCATCAGGCCGTATTCGATGCCGTTATGGACCATCTTGACGAAGTGCCCGGCACCCGGAGGGCCGGCGTGGATATAGCCCTTTTCCGCACGCGGATCGGCCTGCCCCTCGATGCGGCCCGGCGTGCGGACGATCTCGCCCATGCCCGGTGCCAGCGTGTCGAAGATCGGATCGAGATAATCGACCGTCTCCGTCTCGCCGCCGATCATCATGCAATAGCCGCGCTCAAGGCCCCAGACGCCGCCCGACGTGCCGACGTCGACATAGCGGATGCCCTTTTCGGCGAGGTCCTTCGCACGGCGGACGTCGTCCTTGTAGAAGCTGTTGCCGCCATCGATGATGATGTCGCCCTCGGCGGCCTTTTCGGCGATCGCCTGTACGGTCTGCTCGGTCGGCTCGCCGGCGGGCACCATCACCCACCAGATCGCGGGCGTGTCGAGCTTCCCACGCATGTCGTCGAGCGAGTCCGCGCCGATCGCACCATCCGCCGCGAGCTTCTTCACCGCCTCCGCATCGCGGTCGAACGCGACGACCTCATGGCCGTTCTTCATCAACCGGCGCGCGATATTGCCGCCCATCCGGCCGAGGCCGATCAGTCCGATCTTCATGATTCACTCCGCGCTTTCGCTGGAAAATACCTGCCGTTCGTCCCGAGTAGACGTCGAGCGTGTCGAGACGACGTATCGAGGGACATGTATCTCGATACGGTCTCTCGGCTTCGCTCGATCCCTACTCGGCACGAGCGGGAACGTGTCTTACGCCGTCGCCGGCTGCTTCTTCGCGATCGACCCGAGCAGATCGTCGAACGCCTTCACGAACGAGGCGACGCCCTCTTCGACCAGCGTGCCGGTCACGCCGGTCAGGTCGAGGCCCAGCCGCTCGGCTTCCGCCAGCACATGCTTCGCGCCGTCGACATCCGCGGTGATCGTCTCCGCCGCGGTGCCATGGTCGCGAAACGCGTCCATCGTCTTTGGCGGCATCGTGTTGACCGTGTCACGGCCGATCAGCGTGTCGATGTAGAGCGTGTCGGGATAGCTCGGATCCTTGACCCCGGTCGACGCCCACAACAGCCGCTGCGGCTGTGCGCCCTTGGCGGCGAGTGCCTGCCAGCGGTCCGACTTCAGGAACTCGAGATACCATTGATACGCCATCTTCGCATTGGCGATCGCGACCTTGCCGCGCACTGCCTTCAGCGCCTCGGCCTCGGCATCACCCTTTTCGAGCCGTGCATCGATCTGCTTGTCGATCATCGTATCGATCCGGCTGACGAAGAAGCTCGCGACGCTGGCGATCCGGTCGATCGGCTTGCCCTCGGCAACGCGCTTCTCGAGACCTGCCGCATAGGCCTCGGCGACGCGGACATAGGCGTCGATCGAGAACAGCAAGGTCACGTTGACGTTGATCCCTTCCGAGATCGCGGTCGAGATCGCCGGGCCGCCCGCGAGCGTTCCCGGGATCTTGATCATCAGGTTCGGCCGGTCGACCGCCGTCCACAGCTTGCGGGCCTCGGCGATCGTCGCGTCGGTATCGTCCGAGATATAGGGCGACACTTCGAGGCTGACATAGCCGTCCTTCGCGTCGAGCTTGTCGTACACGGGCTTCAGCGTCTCCGCCGCCGCCTTGATGTCCTGGATCGCGAGATGCTCGTAGCGGTCGATCGTCGCCGCGCCGGGATTCTCCTTGTCGAACTTGGCGAGCGTCGAGTCATAGGCCTCGCCGTGCCCCATCGCCTTTTCGAAGATCGACGGGTTGGAGGTGACACCGGTCAGCCCGTCCGCGTCGACCAGCTTCTGAAGGCCACCGGCCTCCAGGAACTTCCGGTCGACGAAATCGAGCCACACCGCCTGGCCGAAGCCTTCGAGATCGTTGAGCGCACCCATCACTTGGTCTCCATAACCTGGCGGGCAACCTTGACGACATTGTCGACGGTGAACCCGAACTTGTCCTGCAGTTTGGCGAGCGGTGCCGAAGCACCGAAGGTCGACATCGTCACGGTCGCGCCGTCGAGCCCGACATAACGGTCCCAGCCGATCGACCCGGCCATCTCGATCGCGACGCGTGCCCGCACGCCCCGCGGCAACACGCTTTCCTTGTAGGCGGCGTCCTGCAGTTCGTAGCGATACCAGCTCGGCATCGACACGACCCGGCTCTTCACGCCGTCCGCGACCAGCTTCTCATGTGCGTCGACCGCGAGCGACACTTCGCTGCCCGTCGCGATCAGGATCACGTCGGGTGTGCCGTCACAATCGGCGAGCACATACCCGCCCTGCGCAACGCCGTCCGCGCTCGCATATTTGGTCCGGTCCAGCGTCGGCAAAGCCTGGCGCGACAGGATCAGCGCGGCGGGCGTGCTGGCGTCCTTCAGGACCGCCTTCCACGCCGCGACAACTTCGTTCGCGTCGCTCGGACGGATCGTGTCGAGACCCGGGATCGCGCGCAGCGTGGCCAGATGCTCGATCGGCTGGTGCGTCGGGCCGTCCTCGCCGACGCCAATCGAATCATGCGTGAACACCCAGACCGCGCCCACTTCCATGATCGCCGACAGCCGCACCGGTGCGCGCATGTAATCGACGAAGACGAGGAAGGTGGAGCCGTAGGAGCGCAGATGCGACAGCGCCATGCCGTTGACGATCGCGCCCATGCCATGTTCGCGAATGCCGAAATGGAAGTTGCGGCCGGCATAGTTGTTCGCCTCGAACGAGGGCTGGCCCTTGATGTCGGTCTTGGTCGACGGCGCGAGATCGGCCGAACCGCCGATCAGCCACGGCACCTTGGCGGCGATCGCGTTGAGCACCTTGCCGCCCGAATCACGGCTGGCGACACCCTTGGGATCGGCCTCGAACACGGGAATGTCCGCGTCCCAGCCCTCGGGCAGCTCGTCCTTGAGCAGCAGGTCGAGCTCGGCCGACAGCTCGGGATATGCGTCACTATACTTGTCGGTCAGCGCGACCCATTCGTCGCGCAGCTTGGCGCCGCGCTCTGCGATCGCACCGTTGAAATGCTCGATCACGCCGTCCGGCACGTAGAAGGACTTGTCCTCGGGCCAGCCATAGGCCTGCTTGGTGAGGCGGATATTCTCGTCGCCGAGCGGCTCGCCATGCGCCTTCTCGCTGCCCGCCTTCGGGCTGCCGTAACCGATCACCGAATGCACGACGATGAAGGTCGGCTTGTCGGTGGTCGCCTTGAACGTCTCGATCGCACGGCTGAGCGCGGCGGTGTCGTTGGCGTCGTCGATATGGATGACGTTCCAGCCATAGGCGTCGAAGCGCAGGCCGACATCCTCGTCGAACGCCAGATCGGTCGCGCCCTCGATCGAGATGTGGTTGCTGTCGTAGATCCAGCACAGATTGCTGAGCTTCAGATGTCCGGCCATGCTCGCCGCCTCGGCGGAGACGCCCTCCATCATGTCGCCATCGCCACAGATGGTGTAGACGTCATGGTCGAACAGCGTGAAGCCGTCCTTGTTGTAGCGCGCCGCGAGCCAGCGCTCGGCGATCGCCATGCCGACCGAGTTGCCGCAACCCTGGCCGAGCGGCCCGGTCGTGGTCTCGACGCCCGTGGTGTGGCGATATTCGGGGTGGCCCGGGGTCTTGGACGAGAGCTGGCGGAACTGCCGGATGTCCTCGAGGCTGACGGCCTCCTTGCCGCTCTTCTCACCGTCCGCGCTGATCTCTTCGATCTTGGCGAGGTGGATCAGCGCATAGAGCAGCATCGACGCATGGCCGACCGACAGGACGAACCGGTCGCGATTGGGCCAGTCGGCATGCTTGGGATCGTAACGCAGGAATTTCGACCAGAGCGTGTAGCCGACCGGCGCGAGCGCCATCGGCGTGCCGGGATGGCCCGAATTGGCCTTCTGCACCGCGTCCATCGACAGCGTGCGGATCGTATCGATCGTCAGACGCTCGGGCGAACCGTCCTCGTGCAGGTTCGGATCCGCCTTCATCGTGGGGGCGGTTGCGGTATCGGTCATGAAAGAAAGCCTCGCTCTAGACGGTGACCGAACGCCGCGCATCCGATCTGGTTGCCAACATAGGATGCCTTTAGGCGGATGCACCCGAGCGTTCCAGTCGCGTAACGACGCCTTTCGATGCAATATACGCGGCATCGACCTCGTCGAGGAACAGTCCGTGGCCCAGCACGCCCGGAATCGCCGCCAGCACCGCCGCCAGCGCGTGCGGGTCGTCGAGCGTCGGAAATCGGCAATCCGCGACAAGATTGTCCTGATCCGTCCGATAGTTGGGGCGAATCACCGGCGCTCCGCCAAGATCGCTCAGCACGCGCATCACATAGGCCCGTGCGAAGGGCAGCAGCTCGACCGGCAGCTTGGCCGCACCGATCCGTTCGACCCGCTTCGATCCGTCCGCAATCACGACCATCCGTGCCGAGCTTGCGGCGACGATCTTCTCGCGCAGCATCGCCCCGCCCGCGCCCTTGATCGCGAAACAGCGCGCATTGATCTCGTCCGCGCCGTCGATCGTCAGGTCGACCTGCGCGATATCGGCAAAGTCGAGCACTGCGATACCCACCTGCCGCGCCAGCATGCCGCTCGCCTCGGACGTGACGACCGCGCGGACGTCGAGCCCCGCCGCGACCCGCTCGCCCAGCGCGCGGATCGCGAACGCCGCGGTCGACCCGGTGCCCAGCCCGACCAGCATCCCGTCCCGAACCTCCGCCACCGCCGCCACCGCCGCCGCCTGCTTGTCGTCATCGATCATGTGTTGCGCCTTTTCAAATCAACTGCCCCCGCCCCCTCACCGTTCGCCCCTCCCGTTCGCCCGCCCCCTCCCCTTCCGTTCGCCCGCTCCCTCCCCGTTCGCCCTGAGCGAAGTCGAAGGGCACGCCCCGAGAGAAGGTGCTTCGACTTCGCTCAGCACGAACGGGGGGGGGGACGAACGGATAAACGAAACGAACGGATTGGGGCGACACGAACGGGTTGGGGGAAACTAACGGGTTGGGGGGAACGAACGGATCAGGAATACGAACCAGTCACGGGTACCATCGCACCCCCCCCAAATCACCCGTCATCCTGACGAAAGTCAGGATCCAGAGCCACCAACGATCCCGTCGCAACCCCGGATCCCGACCTCCGTCAGGATGACGGACCACCGAAACCGGCATGACGGAAACCGGGAAAAACACCCCCACCAACAAACCAGGTTACTCTTTCTTCCCTATTTTTCGCGTCCGCTTTTCAACTGACATACTTCTGGTACATCCGCATGGTTTAGCCGGCCCTCATCTGATCGCGGATACCCCACTTGATAGCCAAACGACTTACCCCTTGGCGCTACGCCGTGATGGCACCCGCGCTGATCGGCCTCGCGGCCTGTTCCGGCGGCGACGGCGATGCCGCAAAAGGCAAGGGCAAGGGCGGTCAGCCGGGTCAGGGCACCCCCACTGTCGGCTATGTCGTCATCCAGCCGTCGAGCGTCGCGATGACCACCGAGCTGAGCGGCCGCACCACCGCGTTCGAAAGCTCGGACGTCCGGCCCCAGGTCACCGGGATCATCCGCCGCCGCTTCTTCACCGAGGGCACGCTCGTCAAGAAGGGCCAGCCGCTCTACGAGATCGACCCGCGCCTCTACCGCGCCGCCGCCAACGAGGCGCAGGCGAACCTGCAGAGCGCGCGCGCCAATGCCGAGGCGCAGGGCATCCTTGCGCAGCGCTACAAGCCGCTCGCCGAGATGGAGGCGATCAGCAAGCAGGATTACACCAACGCGATCGCGACCTCGCGCCAGGCGACCGCCTCGGTCGCACAGACCCGCGCCGCGCTCGAGACCGCGCAGATCAACCTGAAATTCACGACCGTCCCCGCGCCGATCACCGGGCGGATCGGCCGCTCGCTGTTCACCGTCGGTGCGCTCGTCTCCGCGACGCAGACCGATCCGCTGTCGCAGATCCAGCGGCTCGACCCGATCTTCGTCGACATCCAGCAGGCCTCGGGCGACCTGCTCGCGCTGCGCCGCTCGCTCGGCCAGAACGGCATCGTCCCGACCCGCGCCGAGGTGCGCCTCAAGCTCGAGGACGGCAGCGATTACGGCGCGACCGGCTCGGTCGAATTCGCCGAGGCGCTGGTCAACACCGAGACGGGCACCGTGACGCTGCGCGCGCGCTTCCCCAATCCCCAGGGGCTGTTGCTGCCCGGCATGTTCGTCCAGGCGAAGTTCGCGCAGGCGATCAACCAGCGCGCCTTCCTGGTGCCGCAGGCGGGCGTCGCGCGCGACGCGAAGGGCAATGCGACCGTCTATGTCGTCAGCGCCGACAACAAGGCGGTGCAGAAGACGATCAAGGCCGACCGGACGCAGGGCCCCTATTGGGTCGTCACCAGCGGGCTCAACCCCGGCGACCGGATCATCACGCAGGGGCTGTCGAAGATCGCCCCCAATCAGAGCGTGAAGCCGGTCCCCGAAAACACCGCGCAAAAGATCGAAGCGCCCAAGGGCGACTCCTCGGGTGGCGATAAGGCCAGCCAGAAAAAGGCCGGCTAGACCCTTATGTTATCCCGTGTCTTCATCGATCGCCCGATCTTTGCCTGGGTGCTCGCGATCATCGTGATGCTCGGCGGCATCGGCGCGATCATGAGCCTGCCGATCGCGCAATATCCCGACGTCGCGCCACCACAGGTGACGATCCGCGCCACCTTCCCGGGCGCCAACGCGCAGACGATCCAGAACAGCGTGACGCAGGTCGTCGAACAGTCGCTGACCGGGATCGACGGGCTGATCTATTTCAGCTCGTCCTCGTCGTCGCGCGGCTCGGTGACGGTCACGGTCACGTTCGAAAAGGGCACCGATCCCGACATCGCGCAGGTCCAGGTCCAGAACCAGGTCCAGCAGACGCTGTCGCGCCTGCCCACCCAGGTGCAGCAGCAGGGCCTCGTCGTCCGCAAGTCGAACCCGGACAACCTCCTGATCGTCGGCGTCTATGACGAGACCGACAAGCTGACCAACCAGGACGTCTCGGACTATCTCGTCTCGAACCTCCAGGATCCGCTCGGCCGTATTCCGGGCATCGGCGACAGCAACGTGTTCGGCGCGCAGTATGCGATGCGGATCTGGCTCGACCCGAACAAGCTGGCGAGCTTCCAGCTGATCCCGAGCGACGTGACGACCGCGATCCAGGCGCAGAATACCGAGGTCGCGGCCGGCGAACTCGGCGGCCAGCCCCAGCCCGACACGCAGATGCTCAACGCGACCGTCACCGCCCAGTCGCGTCTCCAGACGCCCGAGCAGTTCGCCAACATCATCCTGAAGACGACCAACACCAGCGCAACGGTCAAGCTGCGCGACGTCGCGCGGATCGAGCTGGGCGCGGAGAACTACAACGCGCGCAGCCGCGTCAACGCGCATCCGGGCGCGGGCATCGCGGTGCTGTTGGCCCCCGGCGCCGACGCGCTCAAGACCGCCGAGCTGGTCAAGGCCTATGTCGAGAAGTCGGCCAAGAGCTTCCCGCCCGGCCTCAAATTCGCCTACGCCAACGACACGACCAACTTCATCAAGCTGTCGATCGAAGAGGTCATCAAGACGCTGATCGAGGCGGTCATCCTCGTGGTCATCGTCATGTTCGTCTTCCTGCAGAGCTGGCGTGCGACGCTGATCCCGACGATCGCGGTGCCGGTCGTGCTGCTCGGCACGTTCGGCGTCTTCTATCTCGCGGGCTTCTCGATCAACACGCTGACGCTGTTCGGGCTCGTGCTCGCGATCGGCCTGCTCGTCGACGACGCGATCGTCGTCGTCGAGAATGTCGAGCGCCTGATGGAGGAAAACCCCGACATGTCGCCGCGCGAGGCGACGATCGAGTCGATGAACGAGATCACCGTCGCGCTGGTCGCGATCGCGCTCGTCCTGTCGGCGGTGTTCCTGCCGATGGCGTTCTTCGGCGGGTCGACCGGCGTGATCTACCGCCAGTTCTCGCTGACGATGGTGTCGGCGATGGTGCTGTCGGTGCTCGTCGCGCTGATCCTGTCGCCGGCGCTGACCGCGACGTTGCTCAAGCAGAAGAAGAAGGATGCCGACGGCAATCCCGAACAGAGCTGGGGCGAGCGCAAATTTCCGAAGGTCGCGCATTTCTTCACGCGCGCGGGCGACAAGTTCAACGACACGTTCGAAAAGGGTACCAGGAAATACGTCGGCGCCGTCCAGTCGGTGGTCAATCGCAAATGGCTGTTCCTGCTGATCTATGCCGCGGTCGTCGCGCTGCTCGCGGTGATGTTCCTCCGCCTGCCCACGGGCTTCCTGCCGACCGAGGATCAGGGCACCGGCATCGTCCAGTTCCAGCTGCCCGCGGGCGCGACGCAAGGGCGTACCTTCGCGCTGCAGAAGCAGATCGAGAAATATTACTTCACCAACGAGAAGGCCAATGTGAGCACGATGTTCACCGTCAGCGGCGGCGGTGGCGGTGGTGCAAGCGGCCAGAACACCGGCCAGGGCTTCGTCTCGTTCGCGCCGTGGGAAAACCGTGAGGGCAAGGAAAACACCGCCGAGGCGATCACGGGCCGCGCGGCCCAGGCGTTTGCGGGTTTCCGCGATGCGCAGGTCTATTCGCTCGTCCCGCCGGCGATCCGCGGTCTCGGCTCGTCGAACGGCTTCACGATGCAGCTGCAAAACAGCGGCAGCCTGAGCCAGACCGAGTTCAACGCTGCGCGTGACAAGCTGCTCGCGCTCGCTCGCGCCGATTCCTCGCTGACCGCGATCCGCCTGACCGAGCTGCCCGACGTCGCCACGCTGCGCGTCGATGCCGACCAGCAGAAGCTCTCGACGCTCGGGCTGACCCAGGCCAACGTGAACTCGACGCTGTCGACCGCCTGGGGTGGCCAGTATGTCAACGACTTCATCGACCGCGGCCGCGTCAAGCGCGTCTATGTCCAGGGCGACGCGCAGTTCCGCGCGGCACCCTCGGACCTGAGCCAGTGGTTCGTCCGCGGATCGAACGGCCAGATGGCGCCCTTCTCCTCGTTCGCGCGCACCAGCTGGTCACAGGCGCCGACGACGCTGTCGCGGTTCAACGGCATCTCGTCCTACGAGATCCAGGGCTCGGGCGCGGCGGGCGTCAGCTCGGGCGACGCGATGACCCGGATCGCCGAGCTTGCCGGGCAGATCCCCGGCACCTCGGTCGCGTGGTCGGGGCTCTCCTATCAGGAACGCCTGTCCTCGGGTCAGGCGCCGATCCTCTACGGTCTGTCGCTGCTCGTCGTTTTCCTGTGCCTCGCCGCGCTCTATGAGAGCTGGTCGATCCCGATCGCGGTGCTGCTCGTCATCCCCTTGGGCCTCGTCGGCGCGATCCTCGCGGTGACGCTGCGCGGGCTCATCAACGACGTGTATCTCCAGATCGGGCTGCTCACGACGATGGGGCTCGCGGCGAAGAACGCGATCCTGATGATCGAATTCGCCGAACAGGAAGAGCGCAAGGGCAAGCGCGTCATCGAAGCCGCGCTGTCCGCCGCCAAGATCCGTCTTCGTCCGATCCTGATGACCTCGTTCGCGTTCATCCTCGGCGTGCTGCCGCTCGCGCTGTCGACCGGTGCGGGCGCGAACAGCCGCATCGCGATCGGCACCGCGGTGGTCGGCGGGATGCTGACCGCGACCCTGCTCGCGATCTTCTACATCCCGCTGTTCTTCGTGCTCGTCCGCCGCGGCGCGCGCGACGGCATCGCCAAGCTGCGTGGCAAGCCCACCGGCTTCCACGGCGGCGAGGATGACCATGACGGTCGCGATTCCGAAAAGCTCGGCCCTCCCGAACAACCAGGCCCCCACCGGCCGGAGCCCGCATGATGCGTTCGCCACTCCTGATCCTCGCCGCGTCGACCGCGCTCGCGGGCTGTTCGCTCGCCCCCAAATATGTCCGGCCCGAGCTGCCGACGCCGGTATCCTGGCCGGTCGGCGACGCCTATCTCCGCCAGTCCGAAGCGGCGCTGCCGGCCTTCACCTACCGCGACGTGTTCCGCGACCCGCGGCTCCAGCAGATCATCGTCCAGGCGCTGGCAAACAACCGCGACCTGCGCGTCGCCGCCGCGAACATCGCCGCGACCCGCGCGCAATATCGCATCCAACGCGCCGACCTGCTCCCCCAGCTCGATGCGAGCGGCCGCTACAGCTATTCGGGCGGCGGCAATGGCGCGCGCAGCACCGCGACGAGCAACACGGGCACGGGCACAGGCACGGGCGGGACAGGCACCGGCACAGGCGGCACCGGCACGGGGACCGGCGGCACCGGCACGGGCGGGACCGTCGTCAGCGCGTCCAGCTCGAACAGCGCCTTCTCGGTCGATCTCGGTACCACCGCGTTCGAGCTCGACCTGTTCGGCCGCATCCGCTCGCTCACCGGTGCCGCGCTCAACCGTTATTTCGAGACCGAGGCCGCCGCGCGTGCGACCCGGCTGACGCTGGTCGGCGACATCGCCGATGCGTGGCTGACCTATGCCTCGGACCAGAGCCTGCTCAAGATCGCGCAGGACACCGTCGCCAGCTCGCAGCGCAGCGTCACGCTCACCCAGGCGAGGCTCCGCGGCGGCGTCGCGCCGCGCACCGACCTGCGCCAGGCCCAGCAGATCCTGTTCACCGCGCAATCCGATCTCGCGACTCAGAAGACCGCGCTCGCCCAGGATATCAACGCGCTGCAACTGCTCGTCGGCGCGCCGGTCGACGCCGCACTGCTGCCCGCCTCGATCGAGCAGGCGCTGCCGACCGTCGCCACCCTGCCCGCCGGCCTCGACAGCGGCATCCTGCTCCGCCGGCCTGACGTCGTTCAGGCGGAATATGAGCTGCGTGCGACCAATGCCGAGATCGGCGCCGCGCGTGCCGAGCTGTTCCCGCGCGTGTCGCTCACCGGCCTGCTCGGCTTTGCCAGCAGCGCGCTGACCTCGCTGTTTTCGGGCGGCGCGTTCAACTATTCGGTCGCGCCCTCGATCAGCTACCCGATCTTCCGCGCCGGCGCGGGCGTCGCCAATGTCGAATATACCAAGGCGCAGCGCGACGCCGCGCTCGCGACCTACGAAAAATCGATCCAGACCGCGTTCCAGGAAACCGCCGACGCGCTCGCGCGCCAGGGCACGATCGCCGATCAGCTCGCCGCCAACGTCAATTTCGCCGCGGCGGCGCAGGACACCTATCGCCTGTCCGACGCGCGCTATCGCGGCGGGATCGACACCTTCCTCAGCTCGCTGGACGCGCAGCGCTCGCTCTACACCGCGCAGCGCAACCTCGTCGCGACGCAGTTGGTCGGCGCGAGCAACCGCGTCACGCTCTACCGCGTGCTCGGCGGCGACTCGACGCTCGAGGCGACCGCCAACGGGCCACGGCCGGTCACCGCCACCGGCACCCCGCGCACGGAATAGGCCGGTCGCGCCGGACCGATCCGGTCGGCCCGGCGCGGGGTAAGGATCAGCCGCCCTTCATCGGCGTGACCGCGTCGCGCCCGAACCGCATGATCAGCTCGCCGATCTCGCGCGCCTGGCTCATGCTGCGCTCGCTCTGTGTCCGCAGATAGTCGCTCTGGATCTTCATCACGTCGGTCAGGTCCTTGGCGGACGCCGCCTCGCGCATCGCCGCGAACGCCTCACGCGTGTTCTGCTCGGCCTGGTCGATCATCTTCGCGCCGATCGTCGACCCGTTCTCCGCCATCTTGCGTCCCGATTCCTTCAGCGCCTCGCCGGCGCGCTTGGCGGGTTCACCGAAATGATCCGAAAACGCGGCCTGCGCGCTCTGCGCATCCGCCTGCATCCGGTCGGTCGCGGTCTTCGCGGCGTCGGCGGCCTGGTCGGTTGCCGCCTTTGCCCGACCAGCACCCTTGTCGATCGCGGCTTTGACATCGTCTGACATATTTATGGTCCTCTCCATTCCGGCGTGCTTGCTGCATCGACCTTCGACGGACCCGAAGCATAACCGGTTGTGGCCCGGTCGCAATGTCGGTCGCAATGTTAGTCGCGCACGCGAAACCGCGTCTCAATCAAAACCCGCCCTTCCCCCGCCCGCCCCCCCTTGCTAAGGCCCCGGCAGTAACCGCATTCAGGTCGGTCCCCTACGCGCCCCCGCGGTCCCATAGGCCGCTTTCCCCTCGGCGCCCGGCGGCCCGACGCCCACGGGAAGGACCCCTATGACTGCCATCGGCCAGGACACCCTCAAGACCCGCACGAGCCTTTCGACCGGCGGCAAGTCCTATGACTATTACAGCCTCGCCAAGGCCTCCGAACAGCTCGGCGACATCAGCCGCCTGCCCTTCTCGATGAAGGTGCTGCTCGAGAACCTGCTGCGCTTCGAGGACGGCGTCACCGTCACGCGCGACGACATCCAGGCGATCGTCGACTGGCAGAAGGAGCGTCGCAGCGACCGCGAGATCCAGTATCGCCCGGCGCGCGTGCTGATGCAGGATTTCACCGGCGTACCCTGCGTCGTCGATCTCGCCGCGATGCGCGACGCGATGACCAAGCTCGGCGGCAACCCCGAGAAGATCAACCCGCAGGTCCCCGTCCACCTCGTCATCGATCACTCGGTGATGGTCGACGAGTTCGGCACGCCCAAGGCGTTCGAGGATAACGTCGACCTCGAGTACGAGCGCAACATCGAGCGCTACGAGTTCCTGAAGTGGGGTTCGAAGGCGCTCGACAATTTCCAGGTCGTGCCCCCCGGCACCGGCATCTGCCACCAGGTGAACCTCGAATATATCGGCCAGGCCGTCTGGTCGTCGGCCTCGTCGGGTGATCATGGCGACGGCACGATGATCGCCTATCCCGACACGCTGGTCGGCACCGACAGCCACACGACGATGATCAACGGTCTCGGCGTGCTCGGCTGGGGCGTCGGCGGGATCGAGGCCGAGGCCGCGATGCTCGGCCAGCCCGTGTCGATGCTGATCCCCGAAGTCGTCGGCTTCAAGCTGACCGGCGCGCTGAACGAGGGCATCACCGCCACCGATCTCGTGCTCACCGTCACGCAGATGCTGCGCGCCAAGGGCGTGGTCGGCCGCTTCGTCGAGTTCTTTGGCCCAGGCCTGTCGTCGATGACGCTCGCCGATCGCGCGACGATCGCCAACATGGCGCCGGAATATGGCGCGACCTGCGGCTTCTTCCCGATCGACGACAAGACGCTCGATTACATGCGCCTCACCGCGCGGTCTGACGAGAATGTCGAGCTGGTCGAGGCGTACGCCAAGGCCAACGGCTTCTGGCGCGACGAGAATGCCGAAGACCCCGTCTTCACCGACACGCTCGAGCTCGACATGGGCTCGGTCGTCGCATCGCTCGCCGGCCCGAAGCGCCCGCAGGACCGCGTCAGCCTCAACAAGGTCGACGAGGTGTTCAACAGCGACCTCCACAAGCTCTACCACAAGGAGCAGCCCGAGCGCGTCGCGGTCGAGGGGCGTGAGCACGACATCGGCGACGGCGACGTCGTGATCGCCGCGATCACCAGCTGCACCAACACGTCGAACCCGTCGGTGCTCGTCGCCGCCGGCCTCGTCGCCCGCAAGGCAAACGCTCTGGGCCTCAAGTCGAAGCCCTGGGTGAAGACCTCGCTCGCGCCGGGTTCGCAGGTCGTCACCGACTATCTCGACAAGGCCGGCCTCACCGCCGATCTGAACGCACTCGGCTTCAACCTCGTCGGTTACGGCTGCACGACCTGCATCGGCAATTCGGGCCCGCTGGCGCCGGCCATCTCGTCGGCGATCAACGAGAACGACCTCGTCGCCGCGTCGGTCCTCTCGGGCAACCGCAACTTCGAGGGCCGCGTCTCGCCCGACGTCCGCGCCAACTTCCTCGCATCGCCGCCGCTCGTCGTCGCCTATGCGATCAAGGGCACCGTCACGACCGACATGATCGAGACGCCGCTGGGTCAGGGCACCGACGGTCAGGACGTGTATCTGCGCGACATCTGGCCGACCAACGAGGAAGTCCGCAGCACGATGGACGCCAACATCGACGCGTCGATGTTCGGCGCGCGCTACGGCGACGTCTATGCGGGCGATTCGAAGTGGCGCGAGATCGACGTCACGGGCTCGGACACCTACGCCTGGCGCGCAGGGTCGACCTATGTCGCCAACCCGCCGTACTTCGAGGGCCTCAGCATGACGCCGTCGCCGGTGCAGGACATCATCGACGCCAAGCCGCTCGCCATCCTCGGCGATTCGATCACCACCGATCACATCTCGCCCGCAGGCTCGATCAAGGCAGACAGCCCGGCCGGCCGCTTCCTCCAGGAGCATCAGGTCAGCAAGGCCGACTTCAACAGCTATGGCGCACGCCGCGGCAACCATGACGTGATGATGCGCGGCACCTTCGCCAACATCCGCATCAAGAACGAGATGGTCCCCGGCGTCGAGGGCGGCATGTCCAAGTATGACGGCGAGGTCATGGCGATCTACGACGCCGCGATGCGCTTCAAGCAGGACGGCACGCCGCTCGTGATCGTCGCGGGCAAGGAATATGGCACCGGTTCGTCGCGCGACTGGGCGGCCAAGGGCACCAACCTGCTCGGCGTCCGCGCGGTCATCACCGAGAGCTTCGAGCGTATCCACCGCTCGAACCTGGTCGGCATGGGCGTGCTGCCGCTGCAGTTCGCCGAAGGCACCGATCGCAAGACGCTCGGCCTCGACGGCTCGGAGACGTTCACCATCCTCGACGTGGCAAGCATCCGCCCGCGTCAGGACGTGAGCGTCAAGATGACTCGCGCCGACGGCACCAGCGAGACGTTCCAGACCAAGTGCCGGATCGATACCGTCAACGAGCTGGAATATTTCCTCAACGGCGGCATCCTGCACTACGTCCTGCGCAAGCTGGCCGCCTGATCCGGCGACGTCGTCCCGGCGCAATCCGGGACGACGCCTGCCCCCTGAACTACCGTCATCCCAGCGAAAGCCGGGATATCCCCGTGAGGCTCATATTGCCCACCACAAGGGATATCCCGGCCTTCGCTGGGACGACGTGTTTCAGGTCAGGAGCGTGGCGGACGGCGCGTCTCGAACGCGACCCAGGCCCGGCAGAAAAAAGCGGGGCGACCATGACGATCGCCCCGTAGTTCAGGGAGGGACCGGGAGGGGGAACAACCCGGCCACGTCGCCGTCCACAGGGGGAGAGGGAGCGGCGACCCCCACCTCATCGCGCCGATATGTTGCACCAATGTGTCGGAGCCCACGGATCGCCGCAATTCTTCCGCCGATCACCGCACCCGGTGGCAAACCACCACCTCCCCCAACCGTCATCCTGACGAACGTCAGGACCCAGAGCCTCGTGCGTCACGCCGTCGCTAGAGCGCCCGCCCCGCCACCGCGTCGAGCTTAGCCACCAGCGCCGGATCGCGCGCGCCCCGCGCCGTAATGATCGCGCTGTCGAGACAGGTATCGATCGGCGACACCGGACGCTCCGCCGGCAGCCCGCGCAGCAACGCCATCACCATCGCGCGCGCCTTCGCCGCATTCGCACCGAGCTGCGCAATCACCTCCGCGACATCGACCCCCGCCGCCTCCTCGCGCCAGCAGTCATAGTCGGTCACCATCCCGACCAGCGCATAGGGCAGCTCCGCCTCGCGCGCGAGTTTCGCCTCGGGCATCGCGGTCATCCCGATCACGTCGCACCCCCATTGGCGGTACAACCGGCTTTCCGCGCGCGTCGAGAATTGCGGCCCCTCCATCGCCAGATAGGTGCCACGGTCGTCGACCTCGGCACCGGCCTGACGCGCGGCATCGGCGGCATAGCCCGACAGGCGCGGACACACCGGATCCGCCATCGAGACATGCGCGACCAGGCCCGTACCGAAGAAGCTCGACACCCGCCCTTTGGTCCGGTCGATGAACTGGTCGACAATCGTGAAGCTCCCCGGCGGCCGCGCCTCGACCAGCGACCCGACCGACGACACCGCGAGTACATCGGTCACCCCCAGCCGCTTCAGCGCATCGATGTTCGCGCGGGCGTTCAGGTCCGACGGCGCGATTCTGTGTCCGCGCCCGTGCCGCGGCAGGAACGCGACCCCGACAGGCCCGACGCGCCCGGTATAGATCGCATCCGACGGCGCACCCCAGGGCGTCTCCACCGTCTGCCAGCGCCCGTCCTCGATCCCTTCGACCGCATACAGCCCCGAGCCGCCGATGATCCCGATCGTCCAGCCGCTCATTCGGCAAGCGCCCGCGGTCGGGC
The DNA here is from genome assembly GCF_023935825.1 of Sphingomonas aerolata. Taxonomy (NCBI): domain Bacteria; kingdom Pseudomonadati; phylum Pseudomonadota; class Alphaproteobacteria; order Sphingomonadales; family Sphingomonadaceae; genus Sphingomonas; species Sphingomonas aerolata. The sequence goes on from NZ_CP098762.1 coordinate 3,510,583, forward strand.
GTAGGCGAAGTAGATCACCAGCCCGAGCAGGTTCCACAGCCCGAAATAGATCTGCGTCTTCGAAGGCAGGCTGAAGAACAGATACAGGCAGCCGAGGATGCCGATCGCGCCCACCAGCGTTGCCGCCGGCGCGCGAAACGTCCGCACCGCATCGGGCGCACGGCGACGCATCACCAGCATGCACGCACACACCGCGACGAACGCCGCGAGCGTCCCCGCATTGGCGAGCGCCGCGATCTCGGCGAGCGGCAACAGCCCCGCGATCACCGCGACGATCGCCGCGGTGATCCAGGTGATCCGTACCGGTGCACCACGCTTCGACACCTTGGCGAGGCCCAGCGGCAGCAAGCCGTCACGCGCCATCGTGAAGAAGATCCGGCTCTGCCCGAACAGAAAGGCGAGCAGCACGGTCGGCAGCGCGATGACCGCCGACGCGCCGAGGAAGGTCGCGAACCCCGGCCGCCCGATCTCGCGCAGGATCAGCGCGAGCGGCTCGGCCGAGCCCGCGAACCGCGTATAGGACAGCGCGCCCACCGCAGCGACCGCGACGAGGATATAGATCGCGATGCACGCCACCATCGACCCGAGGATACCGATCGCAAGATCGCGGCCGGGGTTCTTGGTCTCCTCCGCCGCGGTCGAGATCGCGTCGAACCCGTAAAATGCGAAGAAGATGATCGCCGCCGCCGCCATCACGCCGCGCTCCGCACCGTCGGGCTGAACGGCCTTGGGAAAGCCGTACGGCATGAACGGCTGCAGGTTCGCGCTGTTGAAATAATGGAGCGCGATGAACACGAAGACGGTCAGCGCGATCATCTTCACCGCCACCAGCACCGCGTTCAGCGTCGCACTCTCGCGCGTCCCGAACGACAGCACGCCCGCAACCACCGCGATGATGACGATCGCCGGCACGTTCAGGACGCCGCCCAGCTCGGGGCTGAGCGTCAGCGCCTCGGGAAACCCGAACGCGCCGCGCAGCAACGGCGCGGCATAACCCGACCAGCCGACCGCGACGGTCGACACGACCAGCGAATATTCGAGGATGAGACTCCAGCCGATCACCCAGGCGATCAGCTCGCCTAGCACGACATAGCTGTACGTATAGGCGCTGCCCGACGCCGGGATCATCGTCGCCATCTCGGCATAGGCGAGCGCCGCGCAGGCACAGATCCCGCCGGCGATGACGAACGACAGGATGACCGCGGGGCCCGCGAGTCCTGCCCCGACGCCGATCAGCGTCAGGATCCCCGTGCCGACGATCCCGCCCACACCCATCGCGACCAGATGCGGCCATGACAAAGTCCGCGCGAGCTGATGCTCGGGCGGCTGCTCGGTGACGATTTTTCGGCGAAACAGACTGGCCACGTAGATCCCCTCGTCATCTGGACGCGGATCATTCCGTTCGGTCCAGCGCGCCACCCCGGCAAGACGCCGGGGTCCAGTTGGCGCCGCCCTTGTAACGCGGTCCGTCCCGTCAGCAACCTTTGCCCGGCCGGGCGGCCGCATGACGGTAACGCCCCCAACCCCTACCGTCATTCCCGCGAAGGCGGGAATCCAGACTGGCAGACCTCGCGATCCATCACCACGGTCTGCCGTTATGGATCCCCGCCTCCGCGGGGATGACGATCAAGGATTCGGAGGCGGACGCCCCGTCAGCTCAAACCGTGAAGCTCTCCCCGCACCCACACGCACCCTTGGCGTTCGGGTTCTGGAACACGAACCCGGCCGTGAAGTCGTCCTCGACCCAGTCCATCGTCGAGCCGATCAGGTACAATATCGACCCGCCATCGACGAACAGCGTGCCGCCGGGCGTGTCGATCCGCTCGTCGAACGGCTTGGCCTCGCTCACATAATCGACCGAATAGGCGAGCCCCGAACAGCCGCGCTTGGGTGTCGACAGCTTGACCCCGATCGACTCCTCCGGCGCACGCGCCATCAGGTCCGCGATCCGCGCATGCGCGGTCGCGGTCAGGTTCAGCGCCGCGGGCCGTGCTCGTAATGTCGTCGCCATGGCTCGTTCCTTCCATCTAAAGCCCCTCCCCTTCAGGGGAGGGGTTGGGGTGGGGCGCCCGACCGGATCGCGCGCTCGCGGTGAGGCCCCACCCCCGTCCCCTCCCCTGAAGGGGAGGGGCAAGTCGTCACAGCATGCCCAGTTCGAGCTTCGCCTCGTCGGACATCTTCTGCGGATCCCACGCCGGATCCCAGACCAGGTTCACCTCGGCGACACCGACACCCGGCACCGCACCGACGCGCATCTCGACCTCCATCGGCATCGATTCCGCGACCGGACAGTTCGGCGTGGTCAGCGTCATCGTGACGACCGCATGCCCGTCCTCGGTCACCTCGACGCCGTAGATCAGCCCCAGGTCATAGATGTTCACCGGGATCTCGGGATCATAGATGTCCTTCAGCGCGTCGATGATCGCATCATAGACCGCACCACCCGGTTCGCCGGGGGAGTCCACCTGCGGCTTCTGCGCCAGGAACCCGGCGAGATAGTCACGCTTGCGCTCCGCATCGCCGTCGGTGTCGAGCACGACACGCGCCTTGGGCGGCGACTGCACCGCCTCGACTTCCTCGATCTCGAACCGATCGCTCATCCAAATATCCTCGTTACTCGCGCGATACCGCGCACCAGCGCATCCACGTCAGCAGGGCCGTTATAGACACCGAAGCTCGCCCGTGCTGTCGCCTCGACGCCCAGCATCTCCATCAGCGGCTGGGCGCAATGATGGCCCGCCCGGATCGCGACGCGCTCTTCGTCCAATATGGTACCGATGTCGTGCGGATGAACCCCCTCGATCGTGAACGAGACGATCCCGGCCGAATCCGCCGGCCCGTAGAGCCGCACCGAATTGATCCCCGACAGCGCCTCGCGCGTCGCGGTGACCAGCGCGGTCTCGTGCGCATGGATCGCGCCGAGCCCGATGCTCTCGACATAATCGATCGCCGCATGCAGCCCGAGCGCGCCGACGATATGCGGCGTTCCCGCCTCGAACCGTCCCGGCGCCGGCGCGTACGTCGTCTTCGCGAACGACACCTTGTCGATCATCGACCCGCCACCCTGATAGGGCGGCATCGCGTCGAGCAGCGCGGGCTTTGCCCACAGCACGCCGATCCCGGTCGGACCGTACAGCTTGTGCCCCGAGAACACGTAGAAATCGCAGCCGATCGCCGTCACGTCGACCGCGATCCGCGGCACCGACTGGCAGCCGTCGAGCAGGATCTTCGCGCCGACCGAATGCGCGATCTCCGTCGCGCGCTTCGCGTCGAGCACCGAGCCGAGCACGTTCGACACATGGCCGAGCGCGACCAGCTTATGCGCGGGCGTGATCATCCGCTCCATCGCGTCGAGATCGATGCAGTGGTCCGCGGTCAGCGGCAGCACGTCGATCGCGACACCGCGCGCCTCGGCGATCATCTGCCACGGCACGATGTTCGAATGATGCTCGAGCATCGACAGCAGGATGCGGTCGCCCGCCTTCAGCTGGGTCCCCGCCCAGCAGGTCGCGACCAGGTTGATCGCCTCGGTCGCGCCGCGCACGAACACGATCTCGTCGGGCGATCCCGCACCGATGAACCGCGCCACCGCCCGCCGCGCCGCCTCGTACGCGACCGTCATGTCGGCCGAGCGCTGGTACACGCCGCGGTGCACGGTCGCATAGGTCTCGCCATAAGCGCGCGTGATCGCGTCGACCACAGGCTGCGGCTTCTGCGCGGTGGCGGCGGTATCGAGATACGCCCAGCCCTCGGGAATAGCCGGAAAGTCCGACACCCGGTCGAGCGGGCGAGTTTCGAGCGTCAGGGTCACAGCGCTGCCTCCAGCCACGCATCCGCGTCCGCGACGAACGCATCGCGCACCGTCTCGTCCGCGATCTGCGCGAACGCATCGCCGACGAACGCACGCGTCAGCAGCGCCTGCGCCTTGGCATGCGGGATGCCGCGGCTCTGCATGTAGAACAGCGCGCGCTGGTCGAGCTCGCCGACCGTCGCGCCGTGCGCGCACTTCACGTCGTCGGCGAAGATCTCGAGCTCGGGCTTCAGATTGACCGTCGCGGTCCGCTTGAGCAGCAACCCGCGCAGCGACTGCACGCCGTCGGTCTTCTGCGCATCGCGTGCCACCTCGACGCGCGCCGCAAGGCTCGCGGTCGACGTGTCCGCCGCGACCGCGCGCCAGATCTGCTTGCTCTGCCCGTTGAGCGCAGCATGCCGCACCGACAGCGCGCATTCCTGCCGCTGGTCGCGCCGGGTCAGCAGGGCGCCGCCATATTCAGCAAACGCATCGTCGCCCGACACGGTGATCGCGCCATCGATCCGCGTCCCCGCATCGCCCGCGCCGAGCATCGTCACGATCAGGCTCGCCCCCGCACCGACATCCGCCTCGTCGCGCACCGACACGAAGCCGGCGGTCTGGAGCAACCGCACCGCACGCGTCAGCTTCGCGCCCGCGCCCAGCGTCATCCGCGTCGACCGGTTCGACCAGCCGGTCCCGACATAGGTCTCGACCACCGACGCCTGCGCGCCGTCCGCGAGGATGATCTCGGCGGGAACATGGTTCTCGCCGCCGGTCGCGATATGGACGATCTGGATCAGCTCGGCCGAAGCGTGCGCCTCGACGCGCAACGACCAGCCATGGCCGGTCGTCCGCGCGCCCAGCACGTGCGTGCCACCCTCGAGCGGCGCGATCGCGACATGCCGAAGATCGCTGCGACCCTCGTCGAGCACGCCATCGACGAATACCGCCCGCGCCCCCTCGAGCTCGAGGAACCACGCGCCCGCCAGCGCCTCACCGCGCGGCAACCCCGCCGCCGCCGCAATCGCCGCCGGATCACCCCAGCGCCACGACTCCTCGCGCGTCGAGGGAAGGTCGAGCAGCATCGTCATGCGGCGATCCCCACATAGCCTTCGCTCTCGAGCTGCTGCGCGAGTTCCTTGCCGCCCGAGCGGACGATGCGCCCGTCGGCGAGGACATGGACGAAGTCCGGCTCCACATAATCGAGCAGCCGCTGGTAATGCGTGATCAGCAGCACCGCCTTGTCGGGCGCGCGCATGATGCGGTTGATGCCGTCGCCGACGACGCGCAGCGCGTCGATGTCGAGGCCGGAATCCGTCTCGTCGAGGATCGCGAACTTCGGGTTGACGATGCCCATCTGCACCATCTCGTTGCGCTTCTTCTCGCCGCCCGAAAAGCCGACATTCACCGGCCGCTTGAGCATGTCGTAGTCCATGCCGAGCAGATCCGCCTGCCCGCGCGCGAGCTTCAGGAACTCACCGCCCGACAGCGCCTTCTCGTCCCGCGTCGCGCGCTGCGCGTTCAACGCCTCGCGCAGGAACTGGACGTTCGACACGCCGGGGATCTCGACCGGATACTGGAAGCCGAGGAACACGCCCGCCGCGGCGCGCTCATGCGCCTCGAGCTCGAGCAGGTCGACGCCGTCGAACGTCACCGAGCCCGACGTGACCTCGTAACCGGGCCGCCCGCCGAGCACATAGCCCAGCGTCGACTTGCCCGCGCCGTTCGGCCCCATGATCGCGTGCACCTCACCCGCATTCACCTCGAGCGAGAGCCCCTTGAGGATTTCCTTGCCGTCGATCTCGGCATGAAGGTTTTCAATTTTCAGCATCGTCATCTTTCTAGCCCCTCCCCTTCAGGGGAGGGGTTGGGGTGGGGGCTGGCAGCGGGCGCCGACCCTTCGTTAAAAGCAGAGGCGATCGCATGCGCGACGCCCTCGATATTCGTCATCACGTCGAAATTGGTCACGCGCACCGTGCGATATCCCCGCGTCAGCAGGAGATCGTCGCGCAGCCGGTCCTTGGCACCGTCATGAGTGTCACCATCAACCTCGACGATCAGTGCCTCGGACGGGCAGAGAAAGTCGGCGATGAACGGCGGCAGCACGGCCTGGCGGCGGAACTTGCGGCCTGAGAGCTGCGAACTGGACAGGATACGCCAGACGCGCTTCTCGGGTTCGGTGGGGTTGCGGCGCATGTCGGCAGCGCGGTCATGCAACGCCGCGATCGCGTTCGCGGAGAGCCCCCACCCCCGGCCCCTCCCCTGAAGGGGAGGGGAGTTGAGGCGCCGATCGGTGTCCTGCGCCGCCAGCATCAGCCGACCGAGCCTTCCAGCGAAATCCCGAGCAGCTTCTGCGCTTCGACCGCAAACTCCATCGGCAGCTGCTGCAGCACTTCACGCGCGAAACCATTCACGATCAGCGCGACCGCCGCCTCCGCATCCAGCCCGCGCGACATCGCGTAGAACAGCTGGTCCTCGGAGATCTTCGACGTCGTCGCCTCATGCTCGATCTGCGCGGACGGGTTGCGGACCTCGATATACGGCACGGTATGCGCGCCGCACTGGTCGCCGAGCAGCAGGCTGTCGCACTGGGTGAAGTTGCGCACGCCCTCCGCGGTCGGTGCGACGCGCACCAGCCCGCGATAGGTGTTGTCCGACCGCCCGGCCGAAATCCCCTTCGACACGATCGTCGAGCGCGTGTTCTTGCCGAGGTGGATCATCTTCGTGCCGGTATCGGCCTGCTGGCGATTGTTCGTCACCGCGACCGAATAGAATTCGCCGACCGAGCCGTCGCCCGCCAGCACGCACGACGGATATTTCCATGTGATCGCACTGCCGGTCTCGACCTGCGTCCAGCTGACCTTCGAGTTCTTGCCCTGGCACAGCGCGCGCTTGGTAACGAAATTGTAGATCCCGCCGACGCCGTTCTCGTCGCCCGGATACCAGTTCTGCACGGTCGAGTACTTGATCTCCGCATCGTCGAGCACGACGAGTTCGACGACCGCCGCGTGCAGCTGGTTCTCGTCGCGCATCGGCGCGGTGCAGCCCTCGAGATAGGAGACGTACGACCCCTTGTCGGCGACGATCAGAGTACGTTCGAACTGGCCGGTATTCTCGGCGTTGATCCGGAAATAGGTCGACAGCTCCATCGGGCAGCGGACGCCCTCGGGGATGTAGACGAACGTGCCGTCGGAGAAGACCGCCGAGTTCAGCGTCGCGAAGTAATTGTCACGCTGCGGCACGACCTTGCCGAGCCACTTCCGCACGAGATCGGGATATTCCTTGATCGCCTCGGAGATCGACCGGAAGATCACGCCCGCGGCCTCGAGCTCCTTGCGGAACGTGGTCGCGACCGAGACGCTGTCGAACACCGCGTCGACCGCGACGCGGCGCTTGGGGGTGCCGTCCTCGTTCAGCGGATCCTCGACCACGCCCGCGAGCATCTTCTGCTCGCCGATCGGGATGCCGAGCTTTTCGTAGACGCGCAGGATCTCGGGATCGACCTCGTCGAGGCTCCCCAGCTTCGGCTTCGCCTTGGGCTCCGCGTAATAATAGGCGTCCTGATAATCGATCGGCGGCACGTTGAGCTTCGACCAGTCGGGTGCCTCCATCGTCTGCCACAGCGCGAACGCCTTCAGCCGCCAGTCGAGCATCCACTGCGGTTCGCCCTTCTTGGCGGAAATGAAGCGCACCGTGTCTTCCGACAGCCCCTTGGGCGCGAATTCCTGTTCGATGTCCGAGGAGAAGCCCCACTCGTACGTCTTGTTCGCGGCGGCATAGGCCTCTGCGTTCCGGGTAGCCATCATTCCATCTCCGCCGCAACGCGGCTCTCTAAAAACTCTGCGATCTCTGCGTCTCTGCGCGAATATGAGATTTTGCGCGCGGAGGCGCAGAGATCGCGGAGAAAGGGGTAAGTCGCTGCACGCGTCATGCGGGCACCGGCGAATTCGGGACTTGCAAAAGGCTGGCGAGCGTCACGCCGGCGAGCGCGCCGCGGACTGCGCCGTTGACCGCGTTCCAGTGCGGCTTCACCTTGCACGTCTGGTCGATGCAGCAATCCTGCGCCGCACCGTCGACGCATGCGGTCAGCGCGATCGGGCCTTCGACCGCCTCGATGATGTCGGCGAGCGAGATCGACGCGGGCGGCCGCGACAGGCGGAAGCCGCCGCCGGTCCCGCGCGTGCTCTCGATCAGCCCCGCCGCCGACAACCGGCTGACCAGCTTCTGCACCGTCGGCAGCGGCACGCCAGTCTCCTCGCTCAGCAGCGTCGCGTTCAGCCGTGCGATACCACCGCAATGACGCGCCGCGGCGCTCATCATCACGACCGCATAGTCGGCTAGGCTGGAAAGACGCATGGTGGCTTGTGAGTCCAATCGGACCGATATGATCCGATTGACAAATGGGCTTTGCGACGGGCAGCGTCAACCCGTCCGCCAGTGCTAACGACTCGCAACTGAGTCCATTTCGCCATTCCCGCGGAGGCGGAAATCCACTCTACCTTTTGCCCCTGCGGACGGATGGATTCCCGCCTGCGCGGGAATGACGGAAGAAGGGTTTGGCCGCCCCAGCCGATCTGGGTAAGAGCGCGCATGGCCTTCTACCACCCGCTTCTCTTCCGCCTCGACGCCGAACGCGCGCATGGCCTGACGATCGCCGCGCTCGCCGCATGGGGCAAGGCGGGCACGCCGCTCGCGCCATCCGTCCCGCGGCTTGCGACCAGCGTGGCGGGGATCGCCTTCCCCAACCCGGTCGGCCTTGCCGCCGGCGTCGACAAGGACGGTCGCGCGATCGACGGGTTCTTCGGGCTCGGGCTCGGCAGCGTCGAGATCGGCACGCTCACCCCCCTGCCCCAGCCCGGCAACCCGAAGCCGCGCATCTTCCGCCTCCCCGAAGACCGCGCGGTCATCAACCGCCTCGGCTTCAACAATGGCGGCCTCGACGCGGCGCTCGACCGTGCGAAAGCCCATGCGCGCGGCAAGGGCGTGCTGGGCATCAATGTCGGCGCGAACAAGGACGCGACCGATCGCACCGCGGATTACGTCCACGGCGTCACCCGCGCCGCGCCGCACGCCGATTACATCACGATCAACATCAGCTCGCCCAACACCCCTGGCCTGCGCGACCTGCAACATGGCGCAGCACTGCGCGACCTGCTCGCCGCCTGCACCGCCGCCAAGGGCACCACGCCGATCTTCCTCAAGGTGGCGCCCGACCTCGAGCCCGCGGACATCGACGACATCGCCCGCGCCGCGATCGACAACCGGATCGACGCGCTGATCGTCAACAACACGACGATCGGCCGCCCCGGCCTGCGCTCGGCGAACGCGATGGAGACCGGCGGCCTGTCCGGCGCCCCGCTCGCCCCCCTCGCCCGCCAGCGCCTCACCGACTTCCGCAAGGCGACCGGCGCGGCGATCCCGCTGATCTCGGTCGGCGGCATCGGCAGCGGTGCGGAAGCCTATGCCCGGCTCCGCGCGGGCGCGAGCCTCGTCCAGCTCTACACGGCGCTGGTGTATGAAGGCCCCGGCCTCCCCGCACGGATGCTGCGCGAGCTCGACGCGCTGCTCACCCGCGACGGCTTTGCCACCATCGCCGACGCGATCGGCGTCGACGCCCGCTGACACATTTCGTCATCCCGGCAAAAGCTGGGATGACGGCGAGTTTGCGGCGGACGCCTTGCCTCGCACCCGATCCGCGCTAGGTTCGCACGCGATGAAGACTCCCCTCCTAGCGCTCGCCCTCCTCCTCCCCACCGCCACCGCCGAAGCCCGCCGGACCGCCCCCACCCCCGCCCCGGCGAAGGATCAGGGCATGGTCAGCGCCGCCGACCCCCGCGCCGCCGAGGCGGGGGTCGAGATCCTGCGCGCGGGCGGCAGCGCGACCGATGCGGCGATCGCGACGATGCTCGCGCTCAACGTCGTCGAGCCGCAAAGCTCGGGCATCGGCGGCGGCAGCTTCTGGGTCAGCCACGCGGCGAATGGCGGGCTCAGCACGATCGACGCTCGCGAAAAGGCGCCTGCCGCCGCCGATCCGCGCTGGTTCTACGCCGCCGACGGCACCCCGCTCAGCCACCGCGACGCGGTCCCCGGCGGTCGCAGCGTCGGCGTCCCCGGCGCGCTGCGCGGCATGGCGCTCGCGCACCGCGCGTCGGGCAGGCTCCCCTGGGCGCGGCTGTTCGACCCCGCGATCCGGCTCGCGACCACCGGCTTCAAGGCGTCGCCGCGGCTCGTCAACGGGATGAAGGCTTATGGCGGCCACATCACGCCCGAAACGCGCACGCTCTTCTCCGCCCCCGACGGATCGCCCGTCGCGATCGGCGCGATGATCAGGAATCCCGCCCAGGCTGCCTTGCTCCAGCGGATCGCCGCCCGCGGCGCCGACAGCTTCTATGTCGGACCCGAGGCACAGAAGATCGTCACCACGGTCAACACAGCCGCGCGCAACCCGTCGAAGATGACGACCGGCGACCTCGCCAGCTATGACGCGAAGACCCGCGCGCCGGTCTGCGTCACCTACCGCGTCCACCGCATCTGCGGCATGGGCCCGCCCTCCTCGGGGGGCATCACCGTGCTGATGATCCTGAAACAGCTCGAACGCTTCGACATGGCCAAGCTCGGCAAGGACAGTCCGCAGGCGTGGCACCTGTTCGCCGAAAGCTCGCGGCTCGCCTATGCCGACCGCGACCTCTATGTCGGCGATCCCGATTTCGTGTCGGTGCCGGTCAAGGGCATGCTCGACCCCGCCTATCTCGCCTCACGCTCGGCACTGATCCAGCCCACCACGACGATGGCCAGCGTCAGCGCAGGCTCGCCCCCCGGCGCCCCGGCCCGGCAATCCGCCCCGGTCAGCGAAGTCCCCGGCACCACCGACCTCGCGGTCGCCGATGCACGCGGCAACGTCGTCGAGGTGACGACCACGGTCGAGGGCTATTTCGGCTCGGGGCTGACCGTCGACGGCACCGTGCTCAACAACCAGCTCACCGACTTCGACACCGTGCCCGAAAAGGGCGGCTATCTCGTCGCCAACCGCGTCGAGGGCGGCAAGCGCCCGCGCAGCTCGATGTCGCCGACGATCGTCTACGGCCCCGACGGCAAGGTCCGGCTCGCGGTCGGCGCCGCGGGCGGCTCGACGATCATCGCGCAGGTCGCCAAGGCGATCATCGGCGTCGTCGACTGGAAACTGTCCGCGCAGGATTCGATCGCGCTCGGCCTGATCTACGCGCCCGGCCATGTCGCCGCGGTCGAGAAGGGCACCGAGCGCGAGGCGATGATCCCCGCGCTTCAGGCGCTCGGCGAGACGGTGCAGGTCACCGCGCTCGGCCTCAAGGCGAACGCGGTCGAGCGGGTGAACGGCCGCTGGGTCGGCGCGGCGGATCCGCGCAGCGAAGGCGTCGGAATCGCGCAGGACGGCACCGTGACCCAGATCCAGCGCGTCGGCGCCCTCCAGCGCGCACCGGAATAGCATGCCCCGCCCCTTTGTCGTCATCCCCGCGCAGGCAGGGATCCATTGGCGCTGACGTCGGTGATCCCACAGGCCGGTCAGCCAATATGGGTTCCCGCCTCCGCGGGAATGACGACGGACCGTTAGCAGACTATACCGCACCAAAGACCGAGCGGCCCCGCGAGGGGACACAGCTCGCAAGAGCGCCCCAGGAGAGACCATGCCCCGCCAGCTCGAACCCTTTCCCAACCTCGTCACCATGTTCTTCGCGCGCGCCGCGGAAAGGGGCGACTCACCGTTCCTCTGGACCAAGCAGAGCGGCGCCTGGGTGGCGACCAGCTGGGCCGACGCCGCGCGACAGGTGGCGAGCCTCGCCACGGCCCTCACCGCGATCGGGCTCAAACGCGGCGACCGGGTGATGCTGGTCAGCGAGAACCGCCCCGAATGGTGCCTCAGCGACCTTGCGATCATGGCGGCGGGCTGCGTGACGGTGCCGACCTATGTCACCAACACCGAACGCGATCACCTCCACATCATCGAGAATGCGGGCGCCTGCGCGATCATCGTCTCGACCGCGAAGCTGGCGAAGACGGTGCTCCCCGCCGTCCTGCGCTCGAACCAGGCGCAGATCGTGATCGGGCTCGAGGACATGCGAGTCCCCGCCGCGATCGACTTCCACAACTGGCACGCGCTGATCGCCGCGCACCCGACGAAGCCCGAGACCGCGGCGGCGCGCGCGACCTTCACCCGCGACGATCTCGCCTGCATCATCTACACCTCGGGCACCGGCGGCGCGCCGCGCGGCGTGATGCAGCATCACGGCGCGATCCTGCACAATTGCGCAGGCTGCGCCGCGGTCATCTCGGAGGATTTCGGCTGGGACGACGAGGTCTTCCTGTCGTTCCTCCCCTTGAGCCACGCCTATGAACATACCGGCGGCCAGCATTTCCCGATCTCCTTGGGCGGCCAGATCTATTATGCCGAAGGCCTCGAAAAGCTCGCCGCGAACATCGAGGAGACGCGCCCGACGATCATGTTCGTCGTCCCCCGCCTGTTCGAGGTGCTGCGCACGCGCATCTCGAAGACGATCGAGAAACAGGGCGGCGCGTCGGCCTATCTGCTCGCCCGCGCGCTCGACATCGGCGCCAGGCGCTATGCCGGCAAGCTCCGCCTGATCGACCGGCCGGCGCAGGCCGCCGTCGCGACGCTGTTCAAGCCCAAGATCGCGAAGAAGTTCGGCGGCCGGCTGAAGGCGATGATCTCGGGCGGCGCGCCGCTCAACCCGGAGGTCGGGCTGTTCTTCGAATCGATCGGCCTCACCTTCCTCCAGGGCTATGGCCAGACCGAGGCCGCGCCCGTCATCTCGTGCAACCGCCCCAAGGCGGGCGTGCGGATGGATTCGGTCGGCCCGCCGCTCAAGGATACCGAGGTACGGATCGCCGAGGATGGCGAGATCCTGGTCCGCGGCGAGCTCGTCATGCACGGCTATTGGCGCAACGACGCCGAGACCGCGAAGGTGCTGAAGGACGGGTGGCTGCACACCGGCGACGTCGGCGAGATCGACGCGCAGGGTCGCATCCGCATCACCGACCGCAAGAAGGACCTGATCATCAACGACAAGGGCGACAATGTCGCCCCGCAGAAGATCGAGGGGATGCTGACGCTCCAGCCCGAGATCGTCCAGGCGATGATCGCCGGCGACAAGCGCCCCTATATGGTCGCGCTGATCGTGCCCGATCCCGAATGGACGCAGCAATGGTGCGCGTCGAACGGCGATGCGTGCAATTTCAGCAGGCTGGCCGAGAACAGCGAGTTCCGGACCGCGCTGGGTCACGCGATCGAACGCGTGAACAAGGATCTGACCGTCACCGAACGCGTCCGCCGCTTCGTGTTGGCGGACGGGCCGTTCACGATCGAGAACGAACAGCTGACGCCCAGCCTCAAGATCCGCCGCCACGTCATTCGCCAGGCTTACGGCGGCCGGCTCGACGCGCTCTACCTCAAGGGCTGACGAACGGGGGGCCGCATCGGGCCCCCCGCCCCCTCAGGCTGCGCCCAGCGGAAGGTTGCTGCGCTTGCAGACATAGGTCGCCAGCTCCTCGCGCAGCGGCAGCCCGGCGATCGGCCGCAACGGACCGTCATAGGCGATGCTCGTCTCGACCAGCGAACGGCGCGGCGCGACGCCCAGGACATGGAACAGACGACGCTCGCAATCGACTTCGGTGCGGGCATAGGCGACGCGGCCGGCATGTTCCTGGCGGATGATCGCGATCACCGTGCCGCCGATCGCCCGGCGCTCGCGCAGCAGGAAATAGCGCGAGGCGGTATCCGACGGGGTCGGGATCAGGTCGCCCTTGACCGTCAGCGCGGGCGGCGCTGGCGCTGCGACCTCGGTTTCGCCCAGATTGCGCAGCGATACGCCCGCAGTGCTCATGGCATTGTTATCGACCGCATCGGTCGACGCCGCGCCCGAACAGGCGGACACGCCCAATCCGCCGGCAACCGCCAGCGCTAACCACGTCTTCTTCATCAATACACTCCCGGGTATGAATCAGGCTCAAACGCCCGCAGCATGACGATCGATCCGGTGGTGCGGATCGATCCCCGCCGCCCGACGTTGCGCGAGGAAATTTTCTTCGGCGAAGGGCGCGCACCGACCGGCACGCGCCCTCCCGGTCCGCTTATTTCGCCGCCGGCTTGGGCACCGCGGCGGGCACCACCGCCATCGTCCAGTCGCGGTCGGGGCGCAAATATTTTGCCGCGACCGCCTGCAGGTCGGCCGGCGTCGTCGACACCAGATCCTCGGCGATCCGCTTGGTCGCGTCGATCCGCCGCGGGTCATAGGTCGCCCCGCCGAGCTGCTGCATCCAGAACTGGTTCCCGGTCGAGGCGCGCATGATATACTGCCCCATCGGCCGCTTGATCCGCTGCAGCTCGTCATCCGCGATCGGCGTCGAGACGAGCTCGGCGGCGATCTTGCGCGCGGTCTCGAAGAAGAACGCGACCTTTTCCGGCGCGACCTGGCCGATCGCGACGAGGCGACCGCCGCTGTTCATCCCGGTCGGCCACTGGCTCTGCACGTTCGGGCTGTAGCTCGCGCCCGCCGCCTGGCGGAGCCGCTCGAACAGCCGGTCGGCGAACACCTGCGCCAGCACGTCGAGGCGACGGCTCTCCGTGATCGCCTCGATCCCGCCCCCGGTCGGCCAGGCGATGACCGCCGCCGCCTGGTTCTGCGGGCCGGTATGCGTGCGCATCACCGGGGTCGCGACATGCGCGGGGAAGCGCACCGGCGCCGCCACCGCGGTCGACGCGGAGCGCGCGGCGATCGCGCCGAAGCTCTTGGCGACCGCGGCGATCGCCTCCTCGCTCTTCACGTCGCCGAACACCGACACCTCGATCGGCCCGGTCTTGAGCAGCGGCTCCCAGAACTTGCGGAAGTCCTTGGCGTTGAGCGCCTCGACCGACTCGCGCGACGGCGTGCCCCAGCGCGGATCGCCCGCACGCAACAGCTTCTCCAGATCACGCGACAGCACGCCGTCGGGCGACGACCCATAGCCCGCAAACGCCGCCAGCGCCGCGACCCGCGCCCGCGCGACCGGGGCCGCATCCCATGCCGGGAAAGCGAGCTTGGCGGCCATCAGCGTCAGCTGGTCGGCATAATCCGCAGGCGAGGTCAGCGCGCCCAGCGTGAACGCGTCGTCGTCGATCCCGAAGTCGAGGCCGATACGACGCCCGGCGGTCAGCTGATCGAGATCGCCCTGATCGAGCTTGCCGATCCCGCCCGCGACCAGCGCGAGGTCGCCCGCCCAGGCCGGACTCGGCTTGTTCGCCGGGATCGCGCTGTAACCGCGCCCGAACCGGACGCGGACATAGACGCGGCCGGTCTCGCCCGTATTGGGGAACAGCAGCAGGCGGGTGCCATTGGCATAGGTCACCTGCTCCATGTCGAACGCGGCGATCTTTTCGCGCGACGCCACGACGCCGGGCTTGCCCAGCGTCGGCAGCGCGGCGAACGTCACCGCATTCTGCTGGCGACGCAGCCCCGCGAGACCCGAGACATCGGCCTTCAGCGCGGTCTCGAGCTTGGCCACAGCGGCGGGGTCAGGCGTGATCGTGTTGACCAGCGCGCGCGTCGCGGTCCCCTCGAAGATCCGCTTCGACGCCGCGAGCAGCGTGGCGGGGGTGAACATGCCCTTCGCCTTGGCGTCCTGCAGGATCTTGTACGACGTCTCGGGTCCCGCGACGGTCTCGCGGATGTCGAGCGCACCGACCATGTCGTCGGCCTGGCGCGCGCCCGCCTCGACCCGCGCGGTCTCGACCTGGGTACGCATGATCGTGTCGAAATCGGCATATTCGCGGTCGACCTCGGCCTGGCTCGGCGCATTGGTCTGCGCGTCGGCGATCACCGCGCGCACGTCCTTCAGCGCCGCTTCCCAGTCGGTCCCGATCGGCACGATGTTGACGCTGGTCAGGTTCGCCGACCGCGACACGTCGTCGATCGACACCCCCGCCTGGAGATAGCTGCCACCGGCGCGCGCGCGCGTCTCGAGCCGCCGGCTGATCAGCCGCGTCGCCAGCACGTCGACCAGCCGCGTCTGGTTCATGATCGCGGTGTCGTCCTTGTACACCCAGGGCCGGACCACGCCGAGCGTGACGACCGCGGGCAGCGACGGCTCGGCGATCGCCTGTGCGGCGGGGGCGGCGGGATCGGGCTTGCCGAAATCGGGCGCCGCGGTGAACGCGCCGACCGGCTTCCAGTCCGCGAAGTTCTTGACGATCAGCCGTCCGAACAGCGCCGGGTCCATGTCACCTGAAATGATGACGACGGTGTTCTCGGGCCGGTACCAGCGATCGTGGAACGCCTTGATGCTCGCGCCGGTCGCCGCCTCGAGCGTCTTGATGCTGCCGATCGGCGACCTGTCCGCGAGCGGCTGGCCGGCGAAGAAGGTCGACCGGATCGCATCGCCGATCCGCACCTGGGGTCCGGGCTGCTCGCGCTGTTCGGCGAGCACCACCGGGCGCTCGGCGGTGACCGTCGCATCGGTCAGCACCGGCTGCTCCATCATCCCCGACAGGATCTTCAGGCTGTCGTCGAGCCCCGCCTCGCTCGCCGAGGGCAGGTCGAGCTTGTACGTCGTCGAGACGGGCGTGGTCTGCGCGTTGGTATCCGATCCGAACGTCGCGCCGAACCGCTGCCAGACGCGCTTGGCCTCGCCGTCGGGGACGTATTTCGAGCCGCGGAACGACAGATGCTCGATGAAATGCGCATAGCCGCGCTCGGCATCGCTCTCGTTCAGCGATCCGGCATCGACGCGCACGCGGACCGACACCTGACCCGGCGGAACGCCGTTCTTGCGCACGGCAAAGCGCAGCCCGTTGGGCAGCGTGCCGAACTTCCACTCGGGGTCGCGGGTGAGATCGCTGCCCTTGTACAGCCACGCGGTCGTGTCGATGCCGGGCAGCCCGGGCAGGGTCGGCGCCTCGCCGGGCATCGCCACGGTCTGCGGCTGGACGGGTGCAGCAGGTGCCGCCGCGGGCGGCTTGGCGCGAGACGCGGGCCGCGTCCCCGATTGGCCGATGGCAGGGATCGCCAGGCACAGCACGAGCGACAGGAAGACGGGAGCGCCGAGCGCGCGGGGGGTAAACGCCATGCCGTCCTGTAGCGCCCCCGGCCGCCGACCGCCAGCGCCGTGCCGTCGCGCGTCCGGCGCCATCATTTCGTCCCATAGCCGCGCTATCTCAATCACCTGCAAGCGCGGATACGGGCGCGCGGTACGAGCGAACGACGAAGAGTGGAGTGCGAATGCAAGCCGAAGTCAGGGCGAAGACCGGGACCGCGACGGGTCCGGCAATGTGGCGAAATTCTGGTCGTGATCACCGCAGCACCCCCCACCGCACCCCCGATCTGACGGTCATTTCGGGTGCGCCCCGGCCCGGCGCGCCGCTCGCGGCGGAACCCGGCCGGCCGCTGATCATCCGCGTCGGCAAGCATCTCCGCGGCGTGTTCGACCGGCTGATCGCGAGCTCGTCGCTCGTCTCGAACGACCCGGTGCTCGACGTCCGCGACTTCGCCTGGACGCAGCTGCTGCGCGAGCATTGGCGCGATATCCGTGACGAGGCGGTCGCGGTCGCGCTGCGCGGCGAGGCCTCGCCCAGTCTCGCGACGATCTCGCCCGATCACCGCGCGATCGCCGAGATCGACAAGTGGCGCTCGTTCTTCCTCTGGGGCTATGGCTATCCGATCGACGAGAATCTGGTGCGCTGCCCGCGGACGCGTGATCTCGTCGCGCAGATTCCCGGCCTCAACAGCGCCTTCTTCTCGATCCTCGCGCCCGGCACGCACATCCCCGAGCATCGCGGCGTGACCAAGGGGCTGATCACCTGTCACCTCGGCCTGATCGTGCCGCGCGACGGCGACGTCCGGATGCGCGTCCACGACCGCACCGTGCGCTGGTCGGAGGGCGAGACCCTGGTGTTCGACGACACCTATAATCACGCGGTCTGGAACGACACGAGCGGCACGCGCGTCGTCCTGCTCATCCAGTTCGAACGGCCACTGCGCAATCCCGGCAAGTGGATCGCCGACGCCTTCCTGAACGTCGTCCGCCGCTCGGCCTTCGTCCAGGACGCGGTCCGCAACATCGGCGACTGGAACGCCGCGGTGAAACAGCTCGACGTCTGACCCGTGCGCCATGCGAGGCGCACCGCCTGTACGATGCGGCAAAGAAGAGTTTGCTTGATCCCTCCGCCCCCCGTCGCCACATGCACCCCATGCTGATCGAAACGGAATCCACCCCGAACCCCGCGACGTTGAAGTTCCTGCCGGGACGCACCGTCATGGAGTCCGGCACCCGCGACTTCGCCACCCCCGAGGAGGCGGAGGCGAGTTCGCTCGCCGATGCGATCTTCCGGCTCGGCGACGTGACCGGCGTGTTCTTCGGGCGCGACTTCGTCTCGGTGACCGCCGCGCCCGGCGTCGCCTGGTCGGATCTGAAGCCCGACGTGCTGGCGATCATGCTCGACCACTTCTCCGCTGCGATGCCGCTGTTCCGCCCCGCGAGCGCAGGCTTCTCGGTGCCGTCCGACGATACCGTGCTGACCGACGACCCCGCCGATGCCGATATCGTCGCGCAGATCCGCGACCTGATCGAGACGCGCGTCCGCCCCGCAGTCGCGAATGACGGCGGCGACATCGTCTATCGCGGTTTCGATAAGGGCAAGGTGTTCCTCCAGCTCCAGGGCGCATGCGCCGGCTGCCCCTCGTCGAGCGCGACGCTCAAGAACGGCATCGAGCAGTTGCTGAAATATTACGTCCCCGAAGTCACCGAAGTGCGCGCCGTCTGATGACCCCGCGCGGTCCCCAGCCCGACGCCGTGCTCGACGCGGTCTTCCGTGAGGCGCGCAGCTATAACGGCTATACCGACCGCCCGGTCGCGACGGCCGATCTGCACGCGATCTGGGATCTGATGAAATGGGGTCCGACGTCCGCCAACCAGCTGCCCGCGCGGCTGGTCTGGTGCGTCAGCGACGAGTCCAAGCAGAAGCTTGCCGACGCGTGCAGCGCGCAGAACCAGCCCAAGATCCTGAACGCCCCCGTCTCGGTGATCATCGGCATGGACACCGAATTTCACGAGCATCTGCCCGAACTGTTTCCGCACGCCGATGCGAAGTCCTGGTTCACGGGCAGTGCCGAACTGCGCGCGACCTCCGCGTTCCGCAATTCGACGCTGCAGGGCGCCTATTTCATCATCGCTGCGCGGATGCTCGGGCTCGACACCGGACCGATGTCGGGGTTCGACGCGGACAAGGTCGATGCCGCGTTCTTCGCCGACACGCCTGCGGTCCGCACTAACTTCATCGCGACGCTCGGCTATGGCGATCCCGCGACGATCTTCGCCAGGTCGCCACGCCCCGACTTCGCGAAGTTCAACAGCATCGCCTGACATGACGCCCTCTTCCCGGAGGGGAGAGGGACTAAAGATATGCGTACGCTGATCATAGAGACGTCCACCGCCGCCTGTTCGGTCGCGCTCGCCGATGATGGCGTGATCGTCGCGCGCACGCATGACGTCGTCGGGCGCGGCCATGCCGAACGGCTCGTGCCGATGATCGCCGCGCTCCCCGGCGGCGGCCGCGCCGACCGCATCCTCGTCGATGTCGGCCCCGGCAGCTTCACCGGCGTCCGCGTCGGCATCGCCGCCGCGCGCGGGCTGGCACTCGGCTGGTCGGCGACGGTCACCGGCTTCTCGTCGCTGCCTTTGGTCGCCGCGGCGGGATTCGACGATCGCTTAACCGATGATATTGCAGTAGTTTTAGAGGGCGGGCATGGCGAGGTCTTCATGCAGTGCTTTGCCGCCGATCTGTCGCCGCGCACCGACATGGTGTCGCTGAAGCCCGACGCGGCGCTCGCGGCGCTGGCGGGGCGGCGCGCGGTCGGCAATGGCGTGCGCTGGCTCGCCGCGCTCGCCGATGATCTCGACCTGACCGAGGCGCTGCCCGATGCGGGCGCCGCGATCCTGCTGCCCGAGACGCTCACCGCGCTGCCGCCCGTCCCGATCTATGGCCGCGCGCCCGATGCGAAGCCTGCCGCGGTCCGTCCGGCGGTGCCGCGCTGATGGCGACCCGCGCCGTGCCCCCGCCCTCCGACGAAGACGCGGCGTCCGCGGTCGTGCTGCGCGCGGGCGACGCGCGCGACCTCGCCATCGTCGACGCGCTGATGGGCGACGCGTTCGACCCCGCGTATGGCGAGGCGTGGACGCGCACCCAGTGCCTCGGCGTGCTCGCGCTGCCCGGCATCCAGCTCGTCCTCGCCTTTGTCGACGATCGTCCCGCGGGCTTCGCGATGACGCGAACCGTGCTCGACGAGGCGGAGCTGTTGCTGATCGCGGTCGCGACCGATGCGCGCCGCCGCGGCATCGGCACCGCGCTGGTCGGCGCGGTGATCGCCGACTGCATCGCCGCGAACGTCGCCACGCTGCATCTCGAGGTCCGCGCGGGCAATGAGGCCGTCGAACTCTACACCGCGCATGGCTTTGCCAAGGTCGGCGAACGCCGTGCCTATTACCGTGGCCGGTCGGGGGTGGCGCATGACGCGCACACCTATTCGCGCGCGATCGGCAGCTGAGGCTTATTGCGAGTCACTATCCCTTTTCGCAACAGCGTTAACCGCCTACATGGGGGTTTACCAAGGGAATGACACATGCCGCGCAAGATCGATCTGGAAGCCCTCTGTAACGAGAAGGGCCTGCGCATTACCGAGCAGCGCCGCGTCATCGCGCGCGTCCTGTCGGAAGCGGATGATCATCCCGATGTCGAAAAGGTCTATGAGCGCGCCTCGGCGATCGACCCCGGCATCTCGATCGCGACCGTCTATCGCACCGTGCGTCTCTTCGAGGAGGCAGGCATTCTCGACCGTCACGATTTCGGTGACGGCCGCGCGCGCTACGAACCCGCGCCCGAGGCGCATCACGACCATCTGATCGACGTCGAGAGCGGCAAGGTGATCGAATTCGTCGATCCCGAGCTTGAGCAGCTTCAGAAGGCGATCGCCGAGAAGCTCGGCTTCCGGCTCGTCGATCACCGCATGGAACTCTACGGCGTCGCGCTGACCCGCAAGGACTGATCCGATCGGGCGCCTGCGTCTCGTCGCGCGGCTCGCGGCGCTGCTGATCGCGCTGCTGATCGCGCTGCCGGTCCACGGGCTGTGGCGGCTGTTCGGCCGGCGATCGCCCTGGCCGCCGCGCTTTCTCGGGCTGGTCGGCCGGATCGTCGGCGCGCGGCGACGGATCGTCGGCACGCCGCTGCGCCATGACGTGGTGTTCGTCGCCAATCATCTCAGCTGGATCGACATCCTGCTGCTGTCGGGCGCGACCGGCACCGCGTTCATCGCCAAGGCCGAGTTGCGCGGCGTACCGCTGGTCGGCTGGCTCTGCACGCTGAACGCGACCATCTTCGTCAGCCGCGCCGATCGCATGGCGGTGACCGCGCAGATCGCGCAGCTTCGCGACACGCTCGCGCGCGACTGGCCCGTTACGCTCTTCCCTGAGGGCACCACCGGCGACGGCGTCACGCTCCTCCCCTTCAAGGCCGCGCTGCTCGCCGCGCTCGACCCGCCCCCGCCCGGCGTCCGCGTCCAGCCGGTCCGCATCGACTATGGCCCCGCCACGCACGAGCTCGCCTGGGTCGGCGACGAACCCGGCCAGCACCACGCCGCCCGCGTCCTGAAACGCCGCGGCAGCTTCGTCGCGACCCTCCACTTCGCCGAACCCTTCGCCCCTGCCGACCACGGCAACCGCAAAGCCATCGCCACCGAAGCCCGCCGCCGCATCGAAGCCCTCTAACTGTACTGTAAGGGGGAGCGCGCTGCCCCCTCCCAGCCCTCAAACACCACCCCGGCGAAGGCCGGGGCCCAGTTGGCAAGGTCGCAGTAACAAAGCGCTGCCCTAAGTCAGCAACGTCCCCCAACTGGACCCCGGCCTCCGCCGGGGAGGTACCCTTGGTGCCGGGGAGCTACTCTTGGTGCCCGGGAGACACCCTCGGACACCACCCCCGAAGACGCCCCTCCCCCCACGCACACAAATTTGGTACGGCGCGCGCATGACCTCGAAACCCAAGACCTATCACGTCAAGTCGTTCGGCTGCCAGATGAACGTCTATGACGGCGAGCGCATGGCCGAACTGATGGCCGCCGACGGGCTGACCCAGGCCGATGCGGTCGATGCCGACATCGTCGTGCTCAACACCTGCCACATCCGCGAGCGCGCGACCGAAAAAGTCTATTCGGACATCGGCCGGCTGCGCAAGGATCAGCTGCGCAAGAACGGCAAGACGCCGATGATCGCGGTCGCCGGCTGCGTGGCGCAGGCCGAGGGTCAGGAGATCTTCACCCGCGCCAAGGTCGACGTCGTCGTCGGCCCGCAGGCCTATCACAACCTCCCCGACCTCGTCGCAAAGGCCGCGGCGGGCACGCCGTCGCTCGACACCGACATGCCGCTGCTGTCGAAGTTCGGCGCGCTCCCGACCCGCCGCAAGGTCGCGCCGTCCGCGTTCCTGACCGTGCAGGAAGGCTGCGACAAGTTCTGCACCTATTGCGTCGTCCCCTATACCCGCGGCGCCGAGATCAGCCGGCCCTTCGCGGCGATCGTCGACGAGGCCAAGGCCCTGGTCGACGCAGGCGCGCGCGAGATCACGCTGCTCGGCCAGAACGTCAACGCCTGGAGCGAGGATGAGCGCGGCCTCCACGACCTGATCCGCGACCTCGATCGCATCCCCGGTCTTGCGCGGATCCGCTACACCACCAGCCACCCCAACGACATGACGCAGGGGCTGATCGACGCGCACCGCGACGTCGAGAGCCTGATGCCGTTCCTCCACCTTCCCGTCCAGGCGGGCAGCGACCGCGTGCTCAAGGCGATGAACCGCAGCCACACTCGCGACTCCTATCTCCGCATGCTCGACCGCGTCCGCGCGGTGCGCCCCGACATCGCGCTGTCGGGCGACTTCATCGTCGGCTTCCCCGGCGAGACCGATGCCGAATTCGAGGACACGCTGAGCCTGGTCGACGCGGTCGGCTATGCGCAGGCCTACAGCTTCAAATACAGCCCGCGCCCCGGCACCCCCGCCGCCGCGATCGTCGAGCAGGTCCCCGAGGCTGTGATGGACGAGCGTCTCCAGCGCCTCCAGGCCGCGCTCAACCGCGACCAGCACGCGTTCAACGCCGCCACCGTCGGCCGCACCTGCACCGTGCTGCTCGAACGCCCCGGCAAGCTCCCCGGCCAGCTGATCGGCAAGTCGCCCTGGCTGCAATCGGTCCACCTGATCGGCGACCACGCGATCGGCGATCTGGTGGAGGTCACGCTCGCGGCGGCCGGGCCCAATTCGCTGACGGGCATCGAACGCATCGCGCAGGCCGCCTGAAAAACCGCCCCCACCTTTTACCACCACCCCGGCGAAGGCCGGGGCCCAGTTGGGGGACGGGCATAACGACGGACGATCCTCCGTTACATCGACCTTCCCAACTGGGCCCCGGCCTCCGCCGGGGTGGTATGGTGATCGTGGCAATTGCGCGCGCCCCGCCCACCCGCTGAGGCTTTCAGGCAACGCCAATCAGCCTTCGCACACCACACCAAAACTACCGCTGTCCCACACCCGAATCCCCTGCCACACTCCCCCTCGATGCAGCTTCGCCCACGCGACTCGAATCATCGCCAGCCAGGCGCCCCGGTGCCGCTTGAACGCGCGGGCTCTCATGCTCATCTCTGGTCGAACGCCATCCCAGGCGTGATGCGTGCCGGCCCGACCATACCCAATCACCGATCCGACACGTCTGCCCCCGAAAGGACCGCATGAGCCGTAAACCCGTTCCCGCCCAGTCCGGTGACCGCGCCCGAGTCGAACTGCTGTTCGACAAGCCCCAACTCCTCGTCCGGCTCTTCGGCCAGTACGACCAGAATCTGGTAGCGCTCGAAAACCGCCTCGGTGTGTACATCACCGCGCGCGGCAACAAGATTGGTCTGGAGGGCACCGCGGAACAGGTCGCCAAGGCGCGCGACGTGCTCCACGATCTCTACGCCCGGATCCAGCGCGGCGAGGATGTCGACACCGGCCTCGTCGACGCGTCGATCGCGATGGCGGACGAACCCGTGCTCGAAGGCATCATCCGCGCCGATGCCGGCGGCGGCGCTGCTCCGCCGATTATGATCCGCACGCGCAAGAAGACGATCGTCCCGCGCACGCCGGCACAGGCGCATTACATGCGCGAGCTGACCAACAACGACATGATCTTCGCGCTCGGGCCAGCAGGCACCGGCAAGACCTATGTCGCGGTCGCACAGGCGGTCCAGCAGCTCATCACCGGCAGCGTCCAGCGCCTGATCCTGTCGCGCCCCGCGGTCGAGGCGGGCGAGCGGCTGGGCTTCCTCCCCGGCGACATGAAGGAGAAGGTCGATCCCTATCTCCGTCCCTTGTACGATGCGCTCTACGACTGCCTCCCCGCCGAGCAGGTCGAACGCCGCATCGCGAGCGGCGAGATCGAGGTCGCGCCGATCGCCTTCATGCGCGGCCGCACGCTGGCCGACGCGTTCGTCATCCTCGACGAGGCGCAGAACACCACGCCCGCGCAGATGAAGATGTTCCTCACCCGCTTCGGTCAGAACAGCCGGATGGTGATTTGCGGCGATCCCAAGCAGGTCGACATCCCCGGCGGCGTCGCCGCCTCGGGTCTGGCCGACGCGGTCCGCCGGCTGGAGGGGGTCGAGAGCATCTCGATGTGCCGCTTCACCGTCGGCGACGTCGTCCGCCACCCGATCGTCGGCCGCGTCGTCGAAGCCTATGAGGGCAGCGACGCCTGATCCCCGCGGCTATCCCGGACGTCCTGGGATAGCCGCCGGGCCGTCCGCATACCGTAAGGGGTGCGGAACTTTGCCACCTGTGTAATGATTTCGTCCTGACGTTTCCGCCGGAAGGACCCGCATGCTCGAAATCGCGCTCTCTTCGGAGGCTCCCTGGCCCGACCAGGACTGGGACGGCCTTGCCCAGCGCGCCGCGACCGCGGCGATCGAACGCACCCCGCACGGCCAGCTGCTGACCGGCGCCGCCACGGTCGAGATCTCGTTCCGGCTCGCGTCCGACGACGAGGTCCACACGCTCAACAAGCAATATCGCCAGAAGGACAAGCCGACCAACGTCCTGTCCTTCCCGATGGTGCAGGCCGATCTGCTCGAGACGATCGCGCAGAATTCGGACGATGGCGAGGTGCTGCTCGGCGACATCATCCTCGCGCACGGCGTCTGCGTCGCGGAAGCCGCGGAGCGCAGCATCTCGGTCGAGGATCATGCGATGCATCTGATGGTGCACGGCACGCTGCATCTGCTAGGCTATGACCATATGGACGACGACGAGGCGGAGGGTATGGAGCAGATCGAACGCGACGCGCTCGCCGCGCTCGGGCTCCACGATCCCTATCTCATCACAGAGGACTGACGACCACGATGGCCGATGGCCCCAATGCCGGAAACGGCGATAGTACCGACAGTATCTGGCGCGGGCTGAAAGGCCTGATCTTCGGCGCTCCCGACGAATCGCTGCGCGACCAGCTCGAGGATGCGATCGACCGGCACGAGGGCGATCCCGCCCCCGATGCCAAGGGCGATCTCACCCCGCTCGAACGCCAGATGGTCCGCAACCTGCTGCATTTCAGCGAGCGGGACGCAGGCGATGTCGGCGTGCCGCGCGCCGACATCATCGCGGTCGAGGAGGAGACGTCGTTCGCCGACCTCGTCAAGCTGTTCGCCGAGGCCGGCCACAGCCGCCTGCCGGTCTATCGCGACAATCTCGATACGATCATCGGCATGGTCCATATCAAGGACGTCTTCACGATCCTCGCGACCGGCGCCGAGCATCCGACGACGCTCGCCGGGCTGATCCGCGAGCCGCTCTACGCGCCGATGTCGCGCGGCGCGCTCGATCTGCTCGCCGACATGCGGCAGAAGCACGTCCATCTGACGATCGTGCTCGACGAATATTCAGGCACCGAGGGCCTCGTCACGTTCGAGGACCTGATCGAGGAGATCGTCGGCGATATCGAGGACGAGCATGACGACGCGCCACAGGTGCTGATGACGCCGATCGACGGCGGCGCCTGGGACGCGGACGCGCGCGCCGAGCTCGAGGATGCCGCCGAACTGATCGACCCGCGGCTCGCCGAGGTCGATGGTGATATCGACACTTTGGGCGGTCTCGCCGCCTTGCTCGCAGGCCATGTCCCGCAGATCGGCGAATGCGTCGATCATCCGAGCGGCTGGAAGCTCGAAGTGACCGAAGCCGACGAACGCCGCGTCAACCGCCTCCGCCTCCACCCCCCGGTGGTGCTGGTAGAGGACGACGACTGACACGAAGGGGGCGGTGCGTCGGCCGACACACGACCCGCCCCCCTTCGTCATTCCCGCGCAGGCGGGAACCCATACTGGCTGACCATCTAACAGCACACAGGCCCTGCCGCTCTGGACTCCCGCCTCCGCGAATGACGAAGCTCGC
The DNA here is from genome assembly GCF_023935825.1 of Sphingomonas aerolata. NCBI lineage: Bacteria > Pseudomonadati > Pseudomonadota > Alphaproteobacteria > Sphingomonadales > Sphingomonadaceae > Sphingomonas > Sphingomonas aerolata. The sequence continues at coordinate 3,536,850 of NZ_CP098762.1, forward strand.
GGGATACCCAACCGCAATCACGCCATTGCCCCCGCCCGCACTCCCGCCTAACTCTCCTGCATGCGCAAACACATCCTCATCGTGCTCGGGCTGATCATCCTGGTCGGGATCGCCGGGTTCACCTGGCTCGCCTGGCCCGATACCGCCCGGCTCGACGTCAACCAGGTCACCGGCAAGCGGCCCGACATCACCGCGCCGCGGATCCAGATGCTGCCGACGATCGGCGTCGCCAAGGCGGTCGGCTGGCCCAAGGGCGCGATGCCGACCGCGGCGGCGGGGATGAAGGTCCAGCCGTTCGCGGCCGGGCTCGATCATCCGCGCTGGCTCTACCGCCTGCCCAATGGCGACGTGCTGGTCGCCGAGACCAATTCGCCACCGCGTAAAGGTCCCGGCGTCGTCACGACGGTGATGAACTTCCTGATGGGCCGCGCGGGTGCGGGCGTGCCCTCGGCCAACCGCATCACGCTGCTGCGCGACGCGGATGGCGACGGCGTCGCGGAGACGCGCTCGGCCTTCATGACCGGGCTCAACTCGCCCTTCGGCATGACGCTGATGGATGGCCAGCTCTATATCGGCAACACCGACGCGCTCGTCCGCGTGCCCTATACCGAGGGCGCGACCCGGATCACTGCGAAGCCGGAACGTGTCATCCCGCTCAACGGCGGCGGCAACCACTGGGCGCGCAACGTGATCGCCGCCCCCGACGGCAAGACGCTCTATGTCGGCGTCGGCTCGGCGTCGAACATCGCCGAAAACGGCATGGACGCGGAGAAATACCGCGCCAACATCCTGCAGGTCTGGCCGAAGGACAAGAACTGGCGGATCTACGCCGCCGGTCTGCGCAACCCCAACGGCATGGCGATCAACCCCAAGTCGGGCCAGCTCTGGACCGTCGTCAACGAACGCGACATGCTCGGCTCCGATCTCGCGCCCGACTATCTGACCCAGGTCGAATTCGGCGATCACTTCGGCTGGCCCTGGTATTATTGGGGCGGCTATCCCGACGATCGCGTCGAGCCGAAGAACCCCGCGCTCCAGCAATATGCCAAGCGTCCCGACTATGCGCTCGGACCGCATGTCGCCGCGCTCGGCCTGACCTTCGCGAGCGACGCGAAACTCGGCGACCGCTTCACCAACGGCGTGTTCGTAGGCGAGCACGGCTCGTGGAACCGCAAGCCGCTCTCGGGCTACAAGGTCGTCTATATCCCGTTCGGCGACACCGGCTTCCCGGCGGCGAACGCGAAGCCCGTCGACGTGCTCGGCGGCTTCCTCAACAAGGACGGCGAAGCACAGGGCCGCCCGGTCGGCGTCATCACCGACAAGAGCGGCGCGCTGCTCGTCGCCGACGACGTCGGCAACACGATCTGGCGCGTCAGTACGAAGTAAGCGCGGGGAGGCATGAGAACGCCTCCCCTCCCCCCGTCATCCTGACGAAAGTCAGGATCCAGAGTAACACAAGACACCGCCCGCGACCCTGGGTCCTGACCTTCGTCAGGATGACGGACGGGGCCGTATCGACTGGGTGCCACGTAGGGCAAACCCCGCCCCGCAAACCCTCAGCGCAGCAGCTTCGGCCCTTCCTTGCGGATCATGTCCTGCACCTTGCCCGCGAACAGCCCGAGCAGCCCCGGCAGGTCGACGATCGCATGGACATTGTCCTCGAACACCGTGACCTTGCTGCCGATCACCTGCCCCATCGCGCTGACGGTGAAGTGCAGCGTATCGCCTTCCCAGCGGCGATCGGTCACCGATCCGCCGGGGATCTTCGACCCGATCGTGTCGATGCCGCTGTCGAGCCGCGAGCGCACCCCCGCCTTGCCGAGCTTGTGGGGGATATCGACCGAAATGGGATTGGACATTCTTTGATCCTCAGTGTGCGAACAGCATCGCGTCCTGTGCGAACGCCTTGAACTCGAGCGCGTTGCCGCTGGGGTCGCAAAAGAACATCGTCGCCTGCTCGCCGACTTCGCCCTTGAAGCGGACATGCGGCGCGATCCCGAACCGGACCCCCGCCGCCGCGACGCGCGCGGACAGGCTGGTCCAGTCGTCCATCGTCAGCACGACGCCGAAATGCGGCACCGGCACCTGATGCCCGTCGACCGCATTCTCGACCGCGACCGCCTTCGCCGCCGGATCGAGATGCGCGACGATCTGATGCCCGAACAGGTCGAAATCGATCCAGTGGTCACTCGACCGCCCCTCGGGACAGCCGAGCGTCCCCCCGTAAAAGGCCCGCGCGGCGGCGAGGTCATGGACGGGAAAGGCGAGATGAAAGGGGCGCAGCGTCATGCGGGCAGGATAGAGCGGATGATCCCCTGCGTCACCCCGCCCCCGCTATGCGATGATCGCCGACCGTCTGCGGCTCTCCTTCAAAGTATCCCGCCCCCGCTCTTCCCAAGCACCGCCCCCCCTTGTTCTCCCGCGAAGGCGGGAGCCCAGACTGGATCCCCGCCTTCGCGGGGAAACAACTCCACGTGCGTTGCCAGGACGTCACCCCACCACCCCACAACCACCCCGGCGAAGGCCGGGGCCCAGTTGGGGGACGGTGGTAACGAAGGACAGCGCGCCGTCACGGCGACCTTACCAGCTGGACCCCGGCCTTCGCCGGGGAGGTGCAAGGGATGCGGCCTGCACGATGCTATTTGTCGATATAGTACAGGCCGCCCGCAAAGGAGATGGCACCACCCCGGCGAAGGCCGGGGCCCAATTGGGGGACGGTGGTAACAAAGGACATCGCGTCGTCACAGCGACCTCCCCACCTGGGCCCCGGCCTCCGCCGGGGAGGTGCAAGGGATGCGGTCTGCACGATGCTATTTGTCGATATAGTACCAGCTGCCCGCAAGGAGATGGCACCACCCCGGCGAGGGCCGGGGCCCAGTTGGGAGACGGTGGTAACGAACGACAGCGCGCCGTCACTGCGACCTTCCCATCTGGGCCCCGGCCTCCGCCGGGGTGGTGAGAGGGATGCGGCCTGCACGATGCTAATTGTCGATATAGTACCAGCTGCCCGCAAGGAGATGGCACCACCCCGGCGAAGGCCGGGGCCCAGTTGGGGGACGGTGGTAATGAAGGGTTGCACGTCGTCACGGCAGCCTCCCCAATTGGACCCCGGCCTTCGCCGGGGTGGTCATGTGTGGGGGGAGACCCAGGAGTTAGTACCGAGGCCAACGAAAGCTCCCCACCGCCCCACCGCCCCACCGCCCCACCGCACCAACCCCGGCACCCCCATCCAGCCCCGCCGCCACGTCAGATGCAGCCTCAGATATTGCCCGCCCCCCGCCGCCACGCCATAGCGCAGGCGTGACCCGCTCTCCCGCCCGTTCCGCCCTCACCTCCCCCGCGCTCGCCTGCGTCCTGCTCGGCGCGATCGCCGCGACGGGGTTTGCGCCGCTCGATCTCTGGCCGCTTGCGCTCGTCGCAGTCGCCGCGTGGCTCGCGCTCGTCCACGATGCACCGATGCTGCGCCAGGCGCTGTGGCGCGGCTGGCTGTTCGGGCTCGGGCATTTCACCGTGAACAACAACTGGTTCCAGCACGCGTTCGACTTTCAGGACGCGATGCCGCCGGTGCTCGGCTATTTCGCCGCGGTCGGGCTCGCGCTCTATCTCGCGGTGTTCCCGATGGTCGCCGCAGCGCTGGCCTGGCGGTTCGGACGCCGCGCGACCACAACGCCCGACCCCGCCTTCGTCCTCGTCTTCGCCGCCGCATGGATCGCGACCGAGTGGCTGCGCAGCGTGCTGTTCACCGGCTATGCCTGGGATCCGCTGGGGGTGATGTGGCTGCCCGCGATCGGCATCGCGCGGCTGTCCGCCTGGATCGGCACCTATGCGCTGTCGGGGGTGACGATCGTCGCGGCGGGATCGCTGTGGATGCTCAGCCGTCGCCGCGTCGCGATGCCCGCGATCGTGGTGCCCCTGCTCGCGCTCGCCGCGCTGTCGGCGCTGTGGACCGACGCCCCCGCCGCCGCCCCCAACGCCCCGCGCGTCCGCGTCGTCCAGCCCGATATCGGCCAGGAGGATCGCAGCGAATCGGACGGCGAACGCGTGCTGTCCGCACTCGAAAAGCTGTCGGGCACCCCCGGCGCCACCCCCCGCCTCGTCGTCTGGCCGGAGGGCGTGGTGCGCGACTATCTCGAGGATGGCTATCCCTTCTACGCCTATGACTGGTCGAGCCCGGCCTATCTGCGCCGCCGGATCGCGCGGCTGCTCGGTCCCGACGACATCTTGCTGACCGGCGGCACGTCACTGTCGTTCGACCGCGAGGACCGGATCGCGGGCGCGACCAATTCGGTGTTCGCGATCGACGCACAGGCGCGGCTGCGCGGTCGCTATGACAAGGCGCATCTCGTCCCTTACGGCGAATATCTGCCGATGCCGTGGCTGCTGAAACCGCTCGGGCTCGCGCGGCTCGTCCCCGGCGACATCGACTTCACCTCGGGCGAGGGGCCGGGCAACCTGACGCTCGCGGGCTTCGGGTCGATCGGCATCCAGATCTGCTACGAGATCATCTTCTCAGGGCAGACGGTCGACCGCGCGCATCGCCCGCGGCTGTTGTTCAACCCCTCGAACGATGCCTGGTTCGGCAGCTGGGGCCCGCCGCAGCATCTGGCCCAGGCGCGGATGCGCGCGATCGAGGAGGGGCTGCCGATCGTCCGCGCCACCCCGACCGGCATCTCCGCAATCATCGCCGCGGACGGCCGCCTGCTTGCCACCGTCGCGCATGAGACCGCAGGTGCGGCCGAGCTGCCGATGCCGACCGCGCTGCCCGTGACGCTGTTCGCGCGGCTCGGCAATCTGGCGGCGGGGCTGGTCATGGCGGCGATGATCGCCTTGGCCGTTGCCCTGCGCCGCCGCGAACGCTAGAAGGACATATAAAGCTTTCCTTATATGATGCTCCGCGGTGCCCCACCGCCGGGCCTTTTGCGAAGAGGTTTCATGCGCAAGTCCTTTCTCTTCACCTCCGAGTCGGTCTCCGAAGGCCATCCCGACAAGGTCGCCGACCAGATCAGCGACACGATCGTCGACCTGTTCCTCGCCAAGGATCCGCAGGCACGCATCGCCTGCGAGACGCTGACGACCACGCAGCTCGTCGTCCTCGCCGGCGAGATCCGCGGCAAGGGCATCTACGAGAACGACCAGTGGGCCGACGGCGTGCTCGACGAGATCGAGGCGGCCGTCCGCAACACCGTCAAGGAAATCGGCTACGAGCAGTCGGGCTTCCACTGGAACGAGTTCCGCTTCGAGAACAACCTCCACGGCCAGTCCGCGGAGATCGCGATGGGCGTCGATGAGAGCGGCAACAAGGACGAGGGTGCCGGCGATCAGGGCATCATGTTCGGTTACGCGACCGACGAGACGCCGGGCCTGATGCCCGCGACGCTCTACTACAGCCACAAGATCCTCGAGCGCATGGCCGCCGATCGCCATTCGGGCGCAGCCCCGTTCCTCGAGCCCGACGCCAAGAGCCAGGTGACGCTCGCCTATGAGAACGAGAAGCCGGTCCGCGCGACCGCGCTCGTCGTCTCGACCCAGCACGCGCCGGGCTATTCGGAAAAGGGCAAGAACCCCGATCCTGCCAAGTACGCCGAGCTGCGCGACTATGTCATGGGCGTGTTCACCGACGTGCTGCCCGCGGGTTTCATCTCGGACGAGACCGCGATCTACATCAACCCGACCGGCGCGTTCGAGATCGGTGGCCCTGACGGCGACGCAGGCGTCACCGGCCGCAAGATCATCGTCGACACCTACGGCGGCGCAGCCCCGCATGGCGGCGGCGCGTTCTCGGGCAAGGATCCGACCAAGGTCGATCGCTCGGCCGCCTATGTCGCGCGCTATCTCGCCAAGAACGTCGTCGCCGCCGGGCTCGCCCGCCGCTGCACGATCCAGCTGAGCTACGCGATCGGCATCGCCGAGCCGCTGTCGGTCTATGTCGACACGCACGGCACCGGCACGGTGGAAGAGGCCAAGCTCGAGGCGGTCCTGCCCAAGCTCGTCCGCCTGACGCCCAAGGGCATCCGCGAGCACCTCAAGCTCAACGCGCCGATCTACAAGAAGACCGCGGCCTACGGCCATTTCGGCCGCGAGCCCGAGGGTGACAGCTTCACCTGGGAGCGTACCGATCTGGTCGACAAGCTGAAGGCCGCAACCGCCTGACGCACCTCGCCGGATAGGTGATACAGAAAAGCCTCCCCCGGACCGTCCGGGGGAGGCTTTTTTCATGTCCGCTACGACAAATCGGAAACGATCAGCCGGGTGGCGACCGGTCGGTCCCCGCCGCGTCGCCGACCATCGGCGCGCTCGCGCGCTGCCGATGCCGCTGCTCGGTCAGGATCTGCCACGACGCCAGGAACAGCGCCGCGACCATCGGCCCGACGACGATGCCGCTCAGGCCGATCAGCTCGATCCCGCCCAGCGTCGTGACCAGCACGACGAAATCGGGAATCCCCGTGTCGCGCCCGACCAGAATCGGCCGCAGGATATTGTCCGCCATGCCGATCACGACGACGCCCGAGATGATCACCACCAGCCCCTGCCAGATCGCGGTGGTCGCCAGCAGATAGACCGCGACAGGGACCCAGACGATCGCCGGCCCGAGCGCGGGCAGCAGCGAGGTCAGCGCCATCAGCAGGCCCCAGAGCAGGGCCGCGGGCAGCCCGACGATCCAGAAGGTCGCCGCCCCCAGCCCGCCCTGGACCAATGCAACGATCACCGTGCCCTTGATCGTCGCACGCACGACCGACACAAACTTGTCGACCAGCGCGGCGGTGACCGACCGCTCGAGCGGCAGCGCATCGCAGATCTTGGGCCCGATCGTCTCGCCGTCGCGCAGCAGGAAGAACATCACGTACAGCGCGATACCGAAGGCGAGCAGGAAGGCGGCGGCGTTGCGCCCGATCGACAGCGCCTGGCTGGCGATCGTCCGCACGCTGTTGCCCATCGTCTGCGACAGCCGCGCCTGGATCCGCTCGATCGAATCGAACCCGGCCTTGTCGAGCAGCGTCTGCAGACGCGTCGGCAGCGCATCATGCACCTGGTTGAAATAGGCGGCGAAATTGATCTCGCCATTCTGGATGCGGGTATACACCGTGCCCGCCTGGTCGACGATCATCCCGCCGATGATCATGCTCGGCACGACGACCGCGAACAGGATGATCAGCAGCGTCAGCGCAGCGGCGGTGTTGCGACGCGTCGGCATCCGCTCCAGCAGACGCTGGAACAGCGGCTGGAACAGGATCGCGGCGAGCGCGGCCCACAGCAGCGCCAGGGCATACGACCAGACGACCACGACGAGCGCGATCGTGATCACCACCAGGAATATCAGGAATCCGCCCGTTTCGAGCCGGCGCCGGTTGATCATCATGCATCCCCCCCAACATCGTCAGTCGGCCCCAGACGCCGCCGACGATACCGCCCCCGCCCGAATCGGCGGGGACGGCATCATTCTACTTAGCGCAGCGCGGCGCTGCCGTTGACGAGGGCCGCCTTCTGCTCGTTCGACATCGCGGCGGCGTTCACGTCCGCGTCGTCGACCGCCTCGCCCTGCTTCTCGCCCTGATCGCGAACCGCCTCGGCGCGATCCTCGAGGTTGTCGGCAGCCGCCTCGAGCGCGTCGGCGCGGTTCTCTGCGGCGCCTTCGACCTGGCTGCCCAGCTTGTCGTCACCCTTGCCGCCACAGGCTGCGAGCGGAATGGTCAGCGTTGCGAGCATGAGCGCGGTAGCAATGGTCTTCATGAATAAATCCCTCTTGTGAGGCCATCCAAACCGTCACGCAGGCGGAACGGTTCCCTCGGCCCTGGTCGGTACCGTCGCGGGGTCGTGATTCGCGGATCTTTCCGTGTTTTCAGTGACATGCTCGACGACCGGCGCGACACGGTCGAACAGTGCGCTGACCGCCGCCTCGGCGATCCAGCCGACCGCCGCGCCGACGACCAGGTCGGACAGATAATGCTTGCCGTTGACCGGTTGCGCCGCCGCCACCGCGACCGTCGCCAGCGCCGACGGCATCGCCGCGCCGTCGATGTCGCGCGACGCCGCACGCGCCACCGCCACCGCGCCCGCGGTATGGCCCGACGGGAAGGACGTCTGCTTGTGGTCCTGGCTGTCGCCCGTCTCGAACCGCGCCTTGCCGGTGTCGAGCGCATGGCCCGGCCGCGTCCGGTCGACCGAATGCTTGATCACCGATTTCGCCGCGGTCGCCGCCAGGTGCGAGGCGAGCATCCGCGCGCCGCCGCGGATCAGGTCGGGCCGCCGCGCGACCAGCCCGATCACCAGCGTGCCGATCGACGTCGCGATCAGCTGCGGCTGGTCGGCGACCTCGGCGAGAAAGCCGGTCGCCTTCACCACCGGCGCATCGCGGTGTTCGGCCAGCTTGTAGGTCGCCTTGCGGTCGGCTTCGGCGATCTTGGCCGCCGCACTCTTGCTCTTGCCCGTCATCATCAGTCCTTCTGTCGCATTTCGCCGCGCACCTGCGCATGCGCCAGCAGCGCGAACACCCCCGCACCACCAACGAGATTCCCCATGATCGCCGGCAGCAACAGCCCGGCAAAGGTCCGGACCAGGTCGACATGCCCGGTGAACAGCAGCAGGAACGCCTCGTCCGATCCGACGATCGAATGGCTGAAGCCGCCGATCGCCACCACATAGGTCACCGCGAAGATCACCATGAACGCCTCGCCGCGCGCATTGGGCAGCGACCAGGCGAGGATCGCGATCATGAACCCCGCCGGGATCGCGTTGACGAACGTCGCCCAGGCGCCAAGCTCGGTGATCCGCATCGACACCGCGATCATCGCTTCGCGCAGCTCCGCCCCGCCGAGCACACCGCCCGCGATCGCCGCCGCGGTCAGCGCGGTGCCGAGCAGGTTGGCGCCCAGCACGATGCCCCACAGCCGCAACGTCCGCCGCAGCGCCCAGCGCGACGGCGTGGTCACCAGCGGCAGCATCGCGCTGATCGTGCTCTCGGTGAACAATTGCATCCGCCCGAGAATGACGACCAGGAACCCCGCCGGATAGCCGAGCGACACGACCAGCTCGCGCCAGGGCGTATCGGGCAGCGCGGCGTGAAGCGCACCCTCGGCGACCAGCGACGCGGTGATCGCCAGTCCCGCCGCGAGCGCGGAGAAGAACAGCGAAACCCCCGGGCGCGCGAGTTCGTCCTCGCCCGCCTCGCGCACCGCGCGGTGGAGATCGCCCGCGTCCGCCGCCTTCAGTTCCTCGACGTCCTGCTCGGGCCCCTCGGGCGCGGACCCGGTGTCCGACGTGGTGGTGCTGTTTTCGGCCATTACGGCCTTGTAACGGACCGCTACGTGCTTTGCTCCCACGCAATCGACCGCTAGAGCGCGCGGCGATGAACGATCCCGCCACCATTCGCCGCCTCTATGGCCGTCGCCAGGGCCACAAGCTTCGCCAGGGCCAGTCCGCGCTCGTCGAGGAGATGCTCCCGCGGCTCTCGGTTCCCGAGACGGGGATCGTCGACGCCGCCACCCTGTTTGGCGACGACCGTCCGCTGCATGTCGAGATCGGCTTCGGCGCGGGCGAACATCTCGCCGGCCAAGCATCGGCCAATCCGGATGTCGGCTTCATCGGCTGCGAACCGTTCCTCAACGGCGTCGTCGGCGCGCTCGGCCATATCCGCGACGGCGGGCTGACCAATGTCCGGCTCTATATGGGCGACGCGCTCGAGGTGATCGAGCGGCTGCCCGATGCCAGCCTCGACCGGCTCTACCTCCTCCACCCCGATCCCTGGCGCAAGGCGCGGCATGCCAAGCGGCGCATGGTCAATCACGGCCCGCTCGACACGATCGCCGCCAAGCTGAAGCCCGGCGCCGAATTCCGGCTCGGCACCGACGATCCGACCTATTGCCGCTGGTCGATGATGATCATGGACCAGCGCCGCGACTTCACCTGGCAGGCGCGCACCCCGCAGGACTTCCTGACCCGCCCCGACGACTGGCCCGAGACGCGCTATGAGCGGAAAGCCCGGCGCCAGGGCCATGAGGTCTGGTATTTCCGCTATATCCGCGACTAGCGCCCGCCGCTGCGCCGCCACCAGCCGGCCAGCGCGCGACCGGCGAGCGCGGGCAGCCCGGGCCTGAGCAACAGCCAGTCGCGGATCGGTGCGCCCTCCGCCGCGCCGATCACCCGCTTGTAGCCGCTGTCGCCCGCGCCCCAGTCGACCCTGGTCGCGCCGCGCGCCATCGCCGCGACCAGGTTGCGCCAGTAGAGCAGCTTGCCCGGCGAATGCTTGGCGAAACGCGGATCGTAGCTGTTGGCGATCGCGTAGATCAGCGCCCCCGTGTCGATGTCGAACGAGAAGGCGGCGGGCACGCCGTCGACGCGGAGCAGCGCCGCGCGGAACATCCCCGCCAGCACCGGATCGACCGCCGCCGCCTGCCAGAAGGCGAGATGCCCGTCGGTCGTGAACTTCATGTCGCGGCGATCGGTCTCCTTGGCGACCCAGCTCGTCTGCTCGACCGCGCCCAGATCGGCGAACCGCGCCGGCCAGTCCGCCCCCGCCAGCGCCTGCCAGTCGAGCGCGCCATGCTCGGCCAGATGCTTTTCGTGAAACCGGTTCTTGCGCAGCGTCGAGTTGCGCGGCCAGCGCTCGCCATCGACGCTCGGCACGAGGTCGAGCACCCAGGCGTCGCCGACATGCCGGTCGATCGCGCACCATCCCGCCGCCCGCGCGCTCGCGATCAGCGCGTCCGCGGCCGGATCGCCGTCCTGGACCGGCCCGATCCGCAGGCCGTTGCACTGCGCGGATAGTCCGCGCAGCGCCGCCGCGCGTGCTGCCTCGCTTGCCCCCATCGCCATGCCGAAACTGCGGAACGGCCAGTAGCAGCCCGGCACCGTCGCCAGCCGCAGCCACGCCGGGCCGAGCGCGACGAACGGCAACGCGATCGCCGCGACACCGTCCTCCTCGACCACCAGGGTCTTGGCGCGGCCGCCATAGGCACTCAGCGCGGCCGCATACCAGCCATAGCGCAGGAACCGGTGGCTCGGCGCCGCGCGCGCGGCGACCGCGTCGATCGCGATGCTCAGGCCCTCGACCACGCTTGCCTGCGCGCTCGGTGGCACCGGCACGCGGTCGGACAGGAGCATCGGCTTCGACATCGCACGCCCCCTAGCAGCAATCCCTTACCAGGTAGTGCAGGATCGCACCGGGCGCCGCGGGGCTTCAGGCGGGGGGCGGGATTGGCTTCCCTCCGGCGCGGTTATTCCGCATGATGATCAGGATGATACCCCTTCCCGCCGTTTCGACGATCGCGCAGACGATCCAGTTGTCGCTCGCGCCCGTCTTCATGCTCGCGGGCATCGGCCAGCTGCTCAACGTTCTCGCCGGTCGCCTCTCGCGCGTCATCGACCGCGCCCGACAGCTCGAAAAGCTCCATCCCAGCAGCGCGGGGCCCGAACGCATCCGCCATATCTGGGAGTTGCGGCTGCTCGACCGGCGGATGACGATCATCAACGCCTCGCTCTTCCTCGCGGTGTCGAGCGCGATCATGACCTGTATCGTCATCGCTTTGCTGTTCATCGCCGAACTCGCCAAGCTGCACTTCGGGACCTATGTCGCGGTCTCGTTCATCCTTGCGATGATCCTGCTGATCGCCGCCTTTGCCAGCTTCATGATCGAGGTCCGGATCTCGCTGGTCGCCTTCCGCATCCGCCCCGAACTGCTCGACAACCCCGAACTGCTCGACAAGCTGACATGACGCTCGAACACCGCCTGCTGCAGGGCGTCGTCGCGCTCGCCTGCCTCCTGCCGCTGCTCGTCGGCGGTCAGGGAATCGTCCACGGCCCCGCGCCGTTCGGCCACCTCGCCGACGTGCCGCGCGATCTCGACAGCCATTTCCGCTATATCTCGGGCATCTTCTTCGCGACCGGGCTCGGCTTTCTCAGCTGCATTCCGCACATCGAGACCAAGGGCCCGCGCTTCCGCCTGCTCGGCGGGCTGATCGTGGTCGGCGGCCTCGCGCGGCTCGTCTCGCTGATCGATGTCGGCATGCCGTCGCGCGGGCATGTGCTCGGGCTCGGCATGGAAATCCTCGTCGTGCCGCTGCTGATGCTCTGGCAGGCGCGCCTCGCCCGGCGGGCTCTTTCCAACACCGGACCGAATCCCTAGACGACGCGTGACCATACCCGGTCCTCGAAAGGTCTAAGCATGCGTGAAGCCGCCATCGTCTCGACTGCCCGTACCGCCATCGGCAAAGCCTATCGCGGCGCGTTCAACGCGACCGAGGCACCGGTGCTCGGCGGACACGTCATGAACGCGGCGGTCGAGCGCGCCGGGATCGACCCCGCGCGCATCGACGAGGTGTTCTGGGGCGTCGGCAACCAATGGGGGACGCAGGGCGGCAATGCCGGACGCATGGCGCTCTTCGCCGGCGGCCTGCCCGAATCGGTCCCCGCGGTCACGCTTGACCGCAAATGCGGCTCGGGACTGACCGCGGTCGCGCTCGCTGCCCGCACGATCATCTGCGACGAGGCCGATGTCGCGCTGGCGGGCGGGATGGAATCGATCAGCTACACCGTGACCAAGGACGCGCCGCGCTACGTCAACCAGAGCGTCACCGCGCGCGAGCCCGCCGCCTATATCCCGATGATCGAGACCGCCGAGATCGTCGCGCGCAAATATGGCATCAGCCGCGAGGCGCAGGACGCCTATGCCGCGATGAGCCAGCAGCGCGCCGCCGCCGGCCTCGCGAGCGGCGCGTTCGCCGAGGAGATCGTGCCGATCACCGTCGAGAAGGCGCTGTTCGACAAGCAGGGCACGCGCACCGGCAGCGATAACGTCACGCTGACCCAGGACGAGGGGATCCGCGCGGGCACTACCGCGGAGGCGCTCGCCGGGCTCAAGACCGTCTGGCCGGGCGGCGATTTCTCCAGCCCGGGGACCAGCGTCACCGCGGGCAATGCCAGCCAGCTGTCCGACGGCGCGTCCGCACAGCTGCTGATGGACCGCCGGACCGCGGAGGCCGAGGGCAAGGAGATCCTCGGCATCTATCGCGGCTTCCAGTCCGCGGGCTGCAATCCTGCCGAAATGGGCATCGGCCCGGTCTTCGCGATCCCCAAGCTGCTCGACCGCGCCGGGCTGACCGTCGCGGACATCGGCCTGTGGGAGCTGAACGAGGCGTTCGCGTCGCAATGCCTCTATTGCCGCGACCATCTCGGCATCGATCCGGAGCGGTACAACGTCAATGGCGGCGCGATCGCGGTCGGCCACCCCTTCGGCATGACCGGCTCGCGCCTCGTCGGCCACGCACTGATCGAAGGGCGCAAGCGCGGCGTCCGCTATGTGGTGGTCTCGATGTGCACCGCCGGCGGCATGGGCGCCGCGGGCCTGTTCGAGATCGTCTGACGCGACGGGGGCGGGAGGGATGACACACCCTCCCGTCGCTCCGCACCATCCACCCTGCCCCCTCCCGTCATCCTGACGAAAGTCAGGATCCAGGGTAACAGGCCACAGCGCTCCTGGCTCTGGATCCTGACTTTCGTCAGGATGACGGCAGGTATAGAGGCTCAGCCTGTCCGCGATCGCCGACCCGGCGAAGGCCCCGAATGACAAAGGTCGTGCCCTGCACATGCGTTTCCTCCTCCTACCGGCACTCGCCCTGCTGGCCACCCCGGCCGCCGCCGCCCCCCAGAAACCCACCCCCGCGAAACCCGGCACCGTCCGCGTCCGCCTCACCACCTCCGAAGGCCCGATCACGCTCGCGCTCGACACGCGCCGCGCGCCCAAGACCAGCGCGAACTTCCTCGCCTATGTCGATGACGGCCGCTTCGACGGCACCGATTTCTACCGCGCCGCGCGCGGCAAGAAGGCGCCGAAATTCGGCTTCATCCAGGGCGGCATCCGCACCGACGCGCGGCGCATCCTGCCCGCCTTCCCGCTCGAGACGACGACGCAAACCGGCATCCGCCATCTCGACGCGACGATCTCGATGGCGCGCGGCAGCGAGCCCGGCTCGGCGGGCGGCAATTTCTTCATCACCGTGGGCCCGACCCCCGCGATGGACGCGCGCCCGGGCTATCTCGGCTATGCGGCCTTCGGCCATGTCGTCGGCGGCATGGACACGGTCCGCCGCATCCTCGCCAAGCCGACCGGTGGCGGGCTCGACGCGTTCAAGGGCCAGATGATCCTCAACCGCGTCGCGCTGATCAGCGCCAAGCGGCTCGACGGCACGCCCCGCCCGACCAGCGGCCCGCGACCATGGCTGTTGAAGACCCGCCCCACCCCGCCACGGCCGCGCTGACGTCTCAGTCCGCGAACAGCAGGACCGGCGTCTCGAGATACTTTTTCAGCCCCTGAACGAAGCTCGCCGCGTCCCAGCCATCGACGACGCGGTGGTCGCAGCTGATCGACAGGTTCATCAGCTTCGCGCGGACCACCTCGTCGCCCTTAAACACGGGGCGTTCGACGATCTTGTTCGGCCCGATGATCGCGACCTCCGGCCGGTTGATCACCGGCGTCGTCGCGATCCCGCCGAGCGGCCCGAGCGAGGTGACGGTAATCGTCCCGCCACCCATCTCGTTCGGCGCGAGCTTGCCCGCCCGCGCCGCCTCGGCGAGCCGCGTGATCTCGGTCGCGAGCTGCCAGACGTTGCGATCCTGCGCGTCGCGGATCACGGGGACGGTCAGCCCCGCATCGGTCTGCGCCGCCATGCCCAGATGGATCGCCCCGTGCCGCGTCACCACGCCCGCCTCGTCATCGTAGCGCGCGTTGAGCATCGGAAAATCGGGGATCGTCTTGCAGATCGCGACGATCATCAGCGGCAGCATCGTCAGCTTGGGCCGCCCGCCGCGATTGGCGTTCAGATCCGCACGCATCGCCTCCAGCGCGGTGACGTCGATCTCGTCGACATAGGTGAAATGCGGGATCGCGCGCTTCGACGCGGCCATGTTCTCGGCGATCTTGCGCCGCATGCCGATGACCTTGATCGGCTGGTCCGCGCGCGCCCGGCTCGCCCCCGGCGCCTGATAGCCCTGACCCGCGCCGTACCGCAGATACGCGTCGAGATCGGCATGACGGACCCGATCGGACTCGGTCTTCACCGACGCCAGATCAATCCCCAGATCCCGCGCCCGCGCCCGCACCGCAGGCGATGCCAGCGCATGCGCCTTGGCAGCAGCGACCTGCTCGTCACTCCCCCCCGGCGAAGGCCGGGGTCCAGTTGGAGAGGTCGTCGTGATGACGGACTGCGCGTCGTTACCGGCGCCCCCCACCTGGGCCCCGGCCTCCGCCGGGGTGGTGGCGGTCGGCGTTTCGACCACCTCCTCAACCCCCGGATTCTCCGCCTCATACTGCTCCGCCGTCTCCGCCTGCGCCGCCGTCAACGGCGCCGCCACGACCTCGCCCCCGGCGTCGACCGCATCCGTCTCGATCACCACCAGCGCGGCCCCGATCGACACCTGATCGCCGACCTCGCCCGCCAGCTCGACGACGACGCCCGACACGGGCGACTCCATCTCGACCGTCGCCTTGTCGGTCATCATGTCCGCGACCGGCGAATCCTCCTCGACGCGGTCGCCGATCGCGACGTGCCATGCGACGATCTCGGCCTCCGAGATGCCTTCGCCGATATCCGGCAGTTTGAAGGTAAAGCGAGCCATTATGCGTCCTTCATGATCTTCTTGAGGGCCTCGGTGATACGGACCGGCCCCGGGAAATAGGCCCATTCCAGGCTGTGCGGGTAGGGCGTGTCGAACCCGGTCACGCGCTCGATCGGCGCCTCAAGATGGTAGAAACAGCGTTCCTGCACCAGCGCCGACAGCTCGGCGCCGAACCCGCTGGTCCGCGTCGCCTCGTGGACGATCATGCAGCGCCCGGTCTTCTTCACCGACGCCTCGATCGTCTCGATGTCGAGCGGGACGAGCGTGCGCAGGTCGACGATCTCGGCGTCGATCCCCGTCTCGGCGATCACCGCCGCGCAGACATGCACCATCGTGCCATAGGCGAGGATCGTCAGCGCCTCGCCCGCCCGGACGATCTTCGCCTTGCCGAGCTCGATCTTGTAGTACCCGGTCGGCACCTCGCCCGCGGGATGCTTCGACCAGTTCTGCGACGGCCGATCCCAATATCCGTCGAACGGCCCGTTATAGATGCGCTTGGGCTCGAAGAAGAGCGTCGGGTCATTGTCCTCGATCGCCGCGATCAGCAGGCCCTTGGCGTCATAGGGCGTCGACGGGATGACCGTCTTGATCCCCGACATGTGCGTGAACAGCCCCTCGGGGCTCTGGCTGTGAGTCTGCCCGCCGAAGATGCCGCCGCCGAACGGCGATCGCACCGTGATCGGCGAGGTGAACTCGCCCGCCGAGCGATAGCGCAGCCGCGCGGCTTCCGACACCAGCTGGTCGAGCGCGGGATAGATGTAATCCGCGAACTGGATCTCGGGGACGGGACGCAGGCCGTACGCGCCCATGCCCACCGCGACGCCGATGATCCCGCATTCGGTGATCGGCGTGTCGAACACGCGCGTCTTGCCGTGTTTCGCCTGCAACCCCGCAGTCGCGCGGAACACGCCGCCGAAATAGCCGACATCCTCGCCCATCACGATCACGTCGGGATCGCGCGTCATCATGACGTCCATCGCGGAGTTGATCGCCTGGATCATGTTCATCCGGCTGGTCTCGCCGCCGTCCGCTGTTTCGGACCCGGGTGCCTCGATCATGTCGCTCATGCCTTGCGATCCCATGGACGGCCGCTTGCCGTCTCCTCATCGAGCATCTGCTGACGCTGCTCCTTCAGATGCCAGGGCAGTTCCTCGAACACGCCGTCGAACAGCGATTCGAGCGGCTGATGAAGCCCGTGGCCGAGGATGCCGTTCTTCTCGGCCTCCTTCTGCGCGGCCTTGACCTGCTCGGCGAGCTCCTTGTCCTGCGCGGCGTGGCGCTCATCGTCCCATTCGCCGATCGCGATCAGGTGGTCCTTGAGGCGCTTGATCGGATCGCCGAGCGGCCACGCATTGGGCTCGCCCTCGCTGCGATACTGGCCGGGATCGTCCGAAGTGGAATGGCCCTCCGCGCGATAGGTGAAATGCTCGATCAGCGTCGGCCCCTGGTTGGTCCGCGCCCGCTCGGCCGCCCATTCAGTGGCTGCGTACACGGCCAGCGCATCGTTACCGTCGACGCGCAGGCCCGCGATGCCGTACCCGACCGCCCGCGCCGCGAACGTCGTCGCCTCGGCGCCCGCGAACCCGGAGAAGCTCGAAATCGCCCACTGGTTGTTGACGACGTTGAAGATCACCGGCGCGCGGTAGACCGCAGCAAAGGTGCACGCCGAATGGAAGTCGCCCTCCGCAGTCGATCCCTCGCCGCACCAGGTCGCCGCGATCCGCGTGTCGCCCTTCGCCGCCGACGCCATCGCCCAGCCCACGGCTTGCGGATATTGCGTCGTGAGGTTGCCCGAGATCGAGAAGAACCCGGCTTCCTTGACCGAATACATGATCGGCAGCTGCTTGCCGCCGAGCCGGTCCGCGGTGTTCGAATAGATCTGGTTCATCATGTCGACGAGGCTCCAGCCCCGTGCGATCAGCAGCCCCTGCTGGCGGTAGGAGGGGAAGCACATGTCCTCGTAATCAAGTGCATAGGCCGCCGCGACCGCGACCGCCTCCTCGCCCAGCGCCTTCATGTAGAAGCTCGTCTTGCCCTGCCGCTGCGCGCGGAACATGCGTTCGTCGAACGCGCGGAGCAGCGCCATGCTGCGCAGCATACGCCGCAGCATATCGGGCGAAAGCTTGGGATCCCATGGCCCGACTGCGTTGCCCTCGTCGTCGAGAACGCGGACCAGCGTATAGGCGAGATCAGTGAAATCGCTCGCCTTGTCCGCGGTATCGGGGCGCCGCGCCTGCCCCGCGGGCGGCACGTCGACCTCGGCGAAATCGACCGGATCGCCGGGTCGAAACTTCGGTTCGGGCACATGCAGCGTCAATCCGGGTAGATTGCGCAGCGGCTGCGAATCGGCGCGAGGGTGCTCGCTGGCCATCGTCACTCCATCTCCATCGCCCGGCGGCGTACGCGCCGGATCGCTCTTCGCGGCCTTGTTATAAAATTTCAACGGCATTGGCGAGAGGGAGTTTTGCCCGGTTGCCGCATTCGCACCGACCGCGTGCAACGCCGTGCGATCAATGCGATAGCAGCACCCTGCGGACGCGGGCAGACAGGGGGGAGACGGGGCGACATGCTGCAAGACTGGAACGCCGTCGTCGCGATCGGATGCACGCTGCCAGGTGTCGAGCCGGGCACCAGCTATGGCCGGCCCGCACTCAGGTTCCGCGGCAAGACGCTCGCGTCCACCACCGCGCCCGATCCCGGCAGCTTCGTGCTCCATATCGGCCTCGACGAGAAGGACATCCTGCTCGACACCGACCCCGCGACCTTTTGGCAGACCGATCATTATGACGGCTGGCCGGCGGTGCTGGTCCGCTACGGCACCGGCGCGGGGGAGCGGATCGCGCATCTGCTCGCCCGCGCCTGGTGGGACCGCGCTACCGCGGCTCAGCGCAAGGCCTATGGCGAGCGCCCCTAGCCGGCTCGCGCGCTACTCTACCGTCTGCTCGATCACGCCGAAGATCGGGCGATGCCTGTCGTCCTCCGCCCAGATCCGCACCGTGTCGCCCTTTTTCAGGAACGGGGTCACCGCCGCGCCGCCCGCGATCGTCTCGATCGTCCGCACTTCGGCGAGGCAGGAATAGCCGACGCCGCCGTCCGCGATCGGCTTGCCCGGCCCGCCATCCGCGCCGCGGTTCGACACCGTGCCCGACCCGACGATCGTCCCCGCGCCCAGCTTGCGCGTCTTGGCGGCATGCGCGATCAGCGTGCCGAAATCGAACGTCATGTCCTCGCCCGCCTCGGCGCGGCCAAAGGGCTGGCCGTTCAGGTCGACCATCAGCTTGCGGTGCAGCTTGCCGTCCTGCCACCAGTCGCCAAGCGACTCGGGCGTCACGAACACCGGTGAAAACGCGCTGGCGGGCTTCGACTGGAAGAAGCCGAATCCCTTGCCGAGCTCGCCCGGGATCAGGTTGCGCAGCGACACGTCGTTGGTCAGCCCGACCAGCCGCACCGCCGCCAGCGCCTCCTCGCGGCTCGCGCCCATCGCCACGTCGCCGGTGACGACGACGACCTCGCCCTCCATGTCGCAGCCCCAGCTCTCGTCGGCGAGCGGGATCGGGTCGCGCGGCCCGAGAAACCCGTCCGATCCCCCCTGATACATCAGCGGATCGTGCCAGAAGCTGTCGGGCATCTCGGCCGCACGCGCCTGCCGGACCAGCGCGACATGGTTCACATAGGCCGAGCCATCCGCCCATTGATAGGCGCGCGGCAAGGGCGACGCCGCGTCATGCTCGTGGAACCGCCGCATCGGGATCATCTCGTGCTCGAGATCGGTCGACAGGTTCTCGAGCGCAGGCGCCAGCCGGTCCCAGTCGTCGAGCGCGGCCTGCAGCGTCGGCGCGATATGCGTCGCATCGGCATACCAGGCGAGGTCGTTCGACACGACGACGAGCCGGCCGTCACGGCCCCGGGCTGGATCTGCGTCCTTCAGGCTGGCCAGTTTCATTGCGGATCCTCTCAATGTTTTCACCACCCTACGCCCGCCCGCCGCAGGAAGTCGAGACTCCCGGTCACGCGCGCCCCCCGACCAGCCGCTCATGCGTTATCCTTGCATCCCCCCGACCCCGGCGCCACACCTGGCCACCGCCTTCGAAAGCTCCGCCATGCCCCTCGATATCGTCCGCGTGCCCGTCCTCAGCGACAATTACGCCTGGCTGATCCACGATCCCGACAGCGGCACGACGGTCGCGCTCGATCCGGGCGAGGCGGATCCGGTGATCGCCGCGGCGACCGCGCGCGGCTGGCGGATCGATCAGGTCTGGACGACGCACTGGCATCCCGATCACACCGGCGGCAACGCCGCGATCCGCGCTCGGGGCGCGACCGTCACCGGCCCCGCCGCCGAAGCCGCGAAGATCCCGACGCTCGACCGCACCGTGACCGAGGGCGACGTCGTCACGCTCGGCACGCACGCCGCGCAGGTGATGATCGTACCCGGCCATACGCAGGGCCATATCGCCTTCCACTTCGCCGACGACGCAGTGATCTTCACCGGCGACACGCTGTTCGCGATGGGCTGCGGCCGGCTGTTCGAGGGCACCCCCGCCGACATGTTCGCCAACATGCAGCGCTACGCCACGCTGCCCGACGAGACGCGCGTCTATTGCGGGCATGAATATACCCAGTCGAACGGTCGCTACGCGCTGGTCGCCGAGCCCGACAATGCCGCGATCCGCGACCGGATGGCCGAGGTCGACGCGGCCCGCGCGCGCGGCGAGGCGACCGTGCCGACGACGATCGGGCTCGAACGCGCGACCAATCCGTTCCTCCGTGCAACCTCGGCCGCCGAGCTCGGCGAACGCCGCGCGGCAAAGGATGCGTTCAAGGGCTGAATAGGCTATGCCGTACGCTTGGGGGCGCAAAGGAAACCGCATGCGCATCATGACACGCTTATCGCTGCTCTGCCTGACGATCGCCGCCACCGCCTGTACGGCCACCCCGCGCGAACAGGCACAGATCGCGCAGCGCGAAACCGAAACGCAGCAAAAGCTCGCGACCGCGCTCAAGGGGCTGACCCCCGGCGAGCCGACCCTGTGCCTCAACGCCCTCGGCCAGAAGCAGGTGACCAGCTACGGCTCGACCTTCCTCTACCGCGTCAACAACGGCACGATCTACCGGACCGAGACCAATGGCGGGTGCGGCGATCTCGACCGCAACATCCTGATCACGCGGACGCCCTCGGGGCAGCTCTGCCGCGGCGACATCGCCAACACGATCGACCGCGCCAGCCGCTTCCCCAGCGGCAGCTGCAGCTTCGGCGAATTCGTCCCCTATCGGAAGGTTCGGTGACGATGCCGCGCTCCGGCCGGATCGCCGCCTTCGCCGCGCTCGCGCTGACGCTCGTCGCCGGTCGCGACGATCCGCTCGCGGGGCGCATCGCTGGCGCACCGGTCCGTTGCATCGGCATCGGTCTGGTCCAGGGGCCGACGATCCTCGACGCGACCACCATCCTCTATCGCCAGTCGGGCAAGCGCGTCTGGCGCACCGGCCCGGTCGGCCCCTGTCCGCAATTGCGCCCGCTGTCGACGATCATCGTCGACATCTATGGCGGCCAGCTCTGCCGCAACGACCGGTTCCGGCTGATCGAACCCGGCCTGTCGATCCCCTCACCCTCCTGCCGCTTCACCGACTTCACCCCTTACGACAAACCCTGACGCCCGGCCGTCCCGGATGATATGTTGCATCATGGCAACAACCAGCCATCCAATTTTCCGCAGCTGCGAACATCTTCTTTGATATGATACATCATTCGCGCTAGGCGGCAGCTCCGGGGTTCAAGGAGCGTTTCTATGCGTAAGACTTTCATCGGGATCAGCGCGCTGGCGGTCTTCGCCGCGACCGCCGCGACCGCCCAGACTGACACGCCGCCGACCGGCGCACCGGCCGATACGCCTGCCGCAGCCCCAGCCCCAGCCCCGACCCGCACCCCCGCCCCGCGCGCGGCCGCCGAGATCCTCGTCACCGCCCCCGTCCGCCAGAGCGAGACCGACGTCCTCCAGGGCACCTCGATCCTCTCGGGCGCCGAGCTCACCCGCAACCTGCGCCCGACCATCGGCGAGACGCTCGCGCGCCAGCCCGGCGTGTCCGCCACCTCGTTCGGCCCCAGCGCCTCGCGCCCGATCCTGCGCGGCTTCCAGGGCGAGCGCATCCGCGTGCTGACCGACGGGATCGGCTCGATCGACGTCTCGAACACCTCGGTCGATCACGCGGTCATCATCGACCCGCTGCTCGCCGAGCGGATCGAGGTGCTGCGCGGCCCCTCCGCCCTCCTGTTCGGCTCGTCCGCAGTCGGCGGCGTCGTCAACGTTATCGACACGCGCATCCCGCGCACCGTCCCCGAAAACGGCTACCGCGTGAACGGCATCGCCACCTACGGCTCGGCCGCGAACGAGCGCTCGGGCGGCGCCGCCGGCGACGTCGCGGTCGGCCAGCACCTCGTCCTCCACGCCGACGGCTCCTATCTGAAGTCGGGCAATCTGCGCACCGGCGGCAACATCCTGTCGTCGCAGGCGCGCGCCGCCGCGCTCAGCCAGGTCGGCCTGCCGCAGGACACCGACGAACCGATCGACTTCGCCGGCTCCGCCGCGCTCCGCGGCAAGCTGCCCAACACCCAGTCCGAGACCTGGACCGCCGGCCTCGGCGCCGCGATCATCACCGACGGCGGCAATCTCGGCGTGTCGTACAGCCATTATGACAGCCTCTACGGCGTGCCGATCCGCTACGCGACCGCGGTCGGCCAGGAGCAGGAGGCGCCCCGCCTCGACGTCGTCCAGAACCGCGTCGACCTGCGCGGCGAGATCAACACCGGCGGCGGTTTCCTCGACAAGATCCGCGTCCGCGCGGGCCACGCGACCTATCGCCATTTCGAGCTCGAACCCGATGGCGGCGTCGGCACCGCCTTCTTCAACAACGGCACCGAAGGCCGGATCGAGCTCGTCCAGGCCAATCGCGGCGGATGGCAGGGCGCGTCCGGCGTGCAATATTTCAACCGCCTGTTCGACGTGAACGGCGACGAAGCCTTCCTGCCGCGCAACGAGACCAACCAGACCGGCCTCTTCACGCTCCAGCAATATAGCGCCGGCGCGTTCCGGGCCGAGGGCGGGCTGCGCTACGAGACGACGTCGCTCTCCGCCAAGACGCCGCTCGACGACCTCCGCTTCTTCCGCGGCAGTCGCAGCTTTGACGCGGTCTCGGGCTCGCTCGGCGCCTCCTACGGCGTGACCGACGCGGTCCGCTTGGGCGTCAACCTCTCGCACACCGAGCGCGCGCCGTCGGCCGAGGAGCTGTTCGCGAACGGCGGCCATGCCGGCACCCAGGCCTATGAATTCGGCAGCCCCGATTTCAAGCTCGAGAAGAGCTGGGGCATCGAGGGCACGCTCCACGCGCATGGCGACGGCTTCAGCTTCGACGCGTCCGCCTATTACAACGACTTCTCCAACTATATCTCGGAGAACCAGGTCGCGCAGAGCGTCTGCCAGACCGCCGCCGATCCGTCGGGGCGCGAGGTCGACCTGCCCTGCTTCCAGTATCAGCAGGCCGATGCGCGCTATTACGGGTTCGAGGCCAATGCCTCGGTCCGGCTCGCGCAGATCGGCGGCTATGTGCTGAACGCCGACCTGCTCGGCGATTATGTCCGCGCGACGATCGTCGACAACGGCCCCGTCCCCCGCATCCCGCCGATGCGCGTGCTCGGCGGGATCGAGGCACAGGGCGACCGCGTCAACGGCCGGCTCGAGGTCGAGCACGTCTTCGACCAGGACCGCATTGCCGCGTTCGAGACGACCACCAACGGCTACACGATGGTCAACGCGACCTTGGGCTTCAACCCGTTCGGCAAGGACAGCAAGACCTCGATCCTGCTCAGCGCGAACAACCTGTTCGACGTCGAAGCCCGCCGCCACGCCAGCTTCCTCAAGGACTTCGCCCCCCTAGCCGGCCGCGACATCCGCGCGACGCTCCGCTTCGGGCTGTAAGGGGGCGGCGGTCCCCACGCCCAGAAAAGGAGCACCACCCCGGCGAAGGCCGGGGCCCAGTTGGAGGGACCAAAGTAACCCCGCGCCGCCCGCCATCACGAAAGCCTACCCAACTGGACCCCGGCCTCCGCCGGGGTGGTAGGCAGAGGCGCACCCACCCCCCAACCCACCCCGGCGAAGGCCGGGGCCCAGTTGGGAGGACCTGAGTAATCAGCCCCAGCCCGCCGTCACGACCGCCTTCCCAACTGGGCCCCGGCCTCCGCCGGGGTGGGGCGAGCGCGAGGTGCCCGCAGATAACCACGCGAGCGACGGCGCGCGAACCAGCCCCCAAGACGCGCCGTCCCCCGCCCCCTATACCCCCGCAAATGCTCCCCATCCTCTACAGCTTCCGCCGCTGCCCCTACGCAATCCGCGCCCGCAGCGCGGTCGTCGCCAGCGGCGTCGCGGTCGAGCTCCGCGAGATCGTCCTGCGCGACAAGCCCGCCGCGATGCTCGCCGCCTCCCCCAAGGGCACCGTCCCCGTCCTCGTCCTCCCCGACGGCCGCGTCATCGACCAGAGCCTCGCCATCATGCACTGGGCGCTCGCCACGGCCGACCCGCTCGACTGGCTGGCCGGACACGACGCCGACCTGATCGCGACCAACGACGGCGCGTTCAAGCATCATCTCGACCGCTATAAATATGCCGATCGCCACGGCACCGACCCGCTCGAGCACCGCGCCGCCGCCACCGCGATCCTCGCCGATCTCGACACGCGGCTGCACGCCACCGGCCACCTCGCCGGCCCCCGCGTCACGCTGACCGACATCGCGATCCTACCGTTCGTCCGCCAGTTCGCGCAGACCGATCGCGGCTGGTTCGACACGCTCCCCCTCCCCGCGCTCCACGACTGGCTGGGGCGCTATCTCGCAAGCCCGCTCTTCGCCGCCGTCATGCCCAAATTCGCGCCGTGGCAGCCGGGCGCGCCGACTGTCATTTTTCCAACATGATCCGCGGCTAGCGCGTCCCCCGGGGGGCATTGCGACAGCATGAGCCGCGCGACGGCGATCACGGTCCACGGGGGTGGCCGCGACCGGCGCGCGCGGCTCGTCGGGTGTCCCTTCGGTAAAACCAAGAAGATCATCCAGGGAATATCACCGTGACACGCACCCGTCTGACCACGTCGCTCCTGCGCGGCATCGCGCCCGCGACATTGCTGCTCGCCGCACTGCCCGCCGCCGCCCAGGACACGACCACCGCCCCTGCTGCCGCCCCCGCTGAAGACGGCCTGGGCGAGATCGTCGTCACCGCCGAACGCCGCTCGGAAAACCTCCAGCGCGTGCCGCTGTCGGTCGGCGTCGCCTCGGGCGATGCGTTGCGTGCGTTCCAGGCGGGTGGCGACGATACGCTGCTGTCGCTGTCGGGCCGCGTCCCCGGCCTCTATGTCGAGACCACCACCGGCCGCATCTTCCCGCGCTTCTACATCCGCGGTCTCGGCAACATCGATTTCTACCTCGGCGCGTCGCAGCCGGTCACGATCATCCAGGACGACGTGATCCTCGAGCATGTCGTGCTGAAGTCGAACCCGGTCTATGACGTCCGCCAGGTCGAGGTGCTGCGCGGCCCGCAGGGCTCGCTGTTCGGCCGCAACACGACCGCGGGCATCATCAAGTTCGACACGATCAAGCCGACCAACGACTTCGACAGCCGCGCCTCGGCCTCGGTCGGCACCTATGGCAGCGTCAGCGTCGACGCGGGCGTCGGCGGCCCGCTGATCAAGGACCTGCTGTCGATCCGCGTCTCGACTCTGCTCCAGCACCGCGAAAACTATGTCGACAACGTCTATGCCGGCGTCACGCAGGACAGCACCGCGACCCCGCGCAAGAACGCGATGGGCGGCTTCGACGACCGCAACGTCCGCGTCCAGCTCGCGCTGACCCCGGGCAACGCCTTCTCGCTCGACCTGTCGGGCCATGCGCGCTGGTATGACGGCACCTCGACGCTGTTCCACCGCGCCGCGCTGAAGAAGGGCTCGAACGACGTCCAGGCCGAACCGCGCAACGTCGTCGCGCTCGACGAAGGCAATGACAATCCGCAGAGCTACACCACCTATGGCGGCTCGGTCCGCGCGACCTACGACTTCGGTCCTGCCGCGCTCACCTCGATCACCGCGTACGAGACGACCTCGGGGTTCAGCCGCGGCGACACCGATGGCGGCGCGGGCGCGAACTTCCCGGTCCGCGGCACCCCGAACGGCTTCGGCCAGTCGCAGGGCCAGATCCGCGATCTCGACCAGTGGTCGCAGGAACTGCGTCTGTCGGGCACGCAGGGCGGTCGCTTCAACTGGCAGGTCGGCGGCCTGTATTTCGACACGCGCGACATCACCGATTTCTACCAGCGGACCTTCTTCCTGACGACCGCACAGCGCAACCCGAACAACTGGGTCCGCCTCCACGACGTCAACACCTCCTGGGCCGGCTTCGGCCAGGTCAGCTACGAGCTGATGGACCGGCTGACGCTCACCGCCGGCGGCCGCATCACCGAGGACAAGAAGCGCACGCAGCTGCTCAAGCCCGTCCAGAATGTCGCCGGTGTCAGCCAGTATCCGGCCAACTTCCGCACCGACGTCACGCTGAAGGCGACCAAGCCGAGCTGGGACGCGAGCCTCCTCTACCAGGCGAGCCCCGACATCAGCCTCTACTCGCGGATCGCGCAGGGCTTCCGCGGACCGACGATCCAGGGCCGCTCGGCGGTGTTCAACTCGGACTTCTCGACCGCTAATTCGGAGACGATCCTGTCGTGGGAGACGGGCATCAAGACGCGCCTGCTCGACAACACGCTCAGCCTCAACGCGACCGTGTTCGGCTACCGCGTCAACGACATCCAGCTCAACGGCAACGATCTCAACGGCAACGGCATCCTGTTCAACGGCAACAAGGCCGAGGCGTACGGCATGGAGGCCGAGGCGAACTGGAAGCCCGTTCCCAACCTCACGCTCGGCGCCGGGCTCAGCCTGCTCCACAGCGCGATTCGCGACAAGACGACCGAGGTGCAGATCTGCGCGCTCAACAACGCGGTCGTCTGCACGCCCTCCGCGGCGGTCCGCCCCGTCCCCGGCGCGTTCGGCACGACCTTCCTCGTCAAGATCGACGGCGAGCCTTTGCCCAATGCCCCTGAGTATAATGTCGACCTGACCGCACGCTACGACCAGCCGCTCGGCAATGGCGGTCGCGCGTTCATCGCGGGCGACTTCAACATCCAGGGCTATACGCAGTTCGTGCTCTACAAGACCAAGGAGTTCACCGCGAACGGCAACTTCGAAGGTGGTCTGAAGATCGGCTATGCCGCGCCCGACGACGCCTATGAACTCGCGGTGTTCGCACGCAACATCACCGGCGAGAAGAACCTGAAGGGCGTGATCGAGAACTACATGGCCGCGGTGTTCAACGAACCGCGGATCATCGGTGTCTCGCTCAGCGGCAAGTTCCGCTGACAAGGCCGGCGTGGCGGTAACCCCGCCACGCCATCCCCTTGCGGATCGTGGCGGTTCATCCGCCACGCCACCTTTGCGGAGCGTCTGGCGCTCGCGCGCGGTGCGTGTCAGACATCGGGTTTGACCTTGCCCGAGGACCCGACCGATCCGTCAGATCGCCGCCCTGCCCTACCGGATCACCGCCGACGGATCCGCCGAGATCCTGCTCATCACCTCGCGCGAGACGCGCCGCTGGGTGATTCCCAAGGGCAATCCGATTGCCGGCCTCGCCTCGCACGAGGCCGCCGCGCAGGAAGCGTTCGAGGAAGCCGGGATTCGCGGCATCCCCTGCCCCAGCGCGGTCGGCGATTTCTGCTACGACAAGCGGCGCCGCAGCGGGCGTCTCCGGCCGATGATCGTCAGCGTCTATCCGATGCAGGTCGTCGAACAGGTCGCGGACTGGCCCGAGCGGGATCAGCGCGAGACACGGTGGTTTCCGCCTGATAAGGCCGCCGCCGCGGTCGACGAGCCCGAACTCAAGGCTCTGATCCGAGGATTCCGAAAGCCACCGATCCCGGTGGCGTTCGAACAACGCGTGCTGCCGGTGCTGCGGTCACGAATGAGGAGGCGTTTTCCGATGCTGGGCTGGTTCCAGGCACTCATGCCCAAGCAGGGGCGGTTCTTCGAGCTGTTCGACGCGCATGCCGCGACGCTCGTCGCGGGCGCCGACGCGCTCGCCCGGCTGCTCCACGGCGAAGGCTCGATCGAAAGCCAGATCGCCGAGATCGTGCGCCGCGAACACGAGGCCGACGACATCACGCGCGAGGTCCTGCAGGACGTCCGCCGGGTGTTCGTGACGCCGTTCGACCGCAGCGCGATCACCGACCTGATCGGCGTGATGGACGATGCGATCGACCAGATGAACGGCACCGCCAACGCGATCGCGCTGTACGAGGTGACCGAGTTCGCGCCCGAGATGCGCGACATGGCGGGCATCGTCGTCGAGGCCGCGCGAATCACCGCCGAGGCGATCCCGCTGCTCCGCTCGCTCGGCAGCAACGCCGGCCGCCTCCACGACCTGACCGCCCGGCTGATCCAGATCGAGGGTCACGCCGACGACATCCACGACACCGGCCTGCGCGCGCTCTTCGCCGCGTCGAAGACCCATGCCGACCCGATGGCCTTCATCATCGGCCGCGAAATCTATTCGAGCCTCGAAAAGATCGTCGACCGCTTCGAAGACGTCGCCAACGAGATCCAGGGACTCGTCATCGACCATGCGTGACGTGTCGTTTCGGCCCGAAGCCTCTCCCGTGACACCCCCCCGGCGAAGGCCGGGGCCCAGTTGGGGGACGGCCATGGCTGAAGGCAGCGCAATGTTACTGCGACCTCTCCAACTGGACCCCGGCCTCCGCCGGGGCGGTAAACTGGTGGGACGCGCCGCGATGACGCCAATGCAGGCTCGGGGGAGCATCCCCGCATGATCCTCTCGCTCCCGGTCCTCATCGGCCTGATCGGCATCGCGCTGCTGTTCGATTTCCTCAACGGCCTGCACGACGCTGCGAACTCGATCGCGACAGTCGTCTCGACGCGCGTGCTCAAACCCCAATATGCCGTGCTCTGGGCGGCGTTCTTCAACTTCATCGCCTTCGCCGTCTTCGGCCTCCACGTCGCGCAGACCGTCGGCACCGGCATCGTCCATGCGCAGGTGATCGACGCGCAGGTAATCTTCGCCGCGCTGATCGGCGCGATCGCGTGGAACGTCATCACCTGGGTGCTCGGCATCCCCTCGAGCAGCAGCCATGCGCTGATCGGCGGGCTGCTCGGCGCGGGCGTCGCCAAGATCGGCTTCGGCGCGATCGTCTGGAGCGGCGTGATCAAGACCGTCAGCGCGATCTTCGTCTCGCCCGCGGTCGGGCTGCTGCTCGCGCTGCTGCTCGTCCTGCTCGTCGCCTGGACCAGCCTCAAGCTCACCCCGCTCGGCGTCGACAAGCGCTTCCGCAAGCTCCAGCTGATCTCCGCCGCGCTCTATTCGCTCGGCCACGGCGGCAACGACGCGCAGAAGACGATGGGGATCATCGCGGTGCTGCTCTATTCGCAGGGGCTGCTCGGCGGCGAGTTCCACGTGCCCTTCTGGGTCGTGCTGTCCTGCCAGGCGGCGATGGCGCTCGGCACGCTGTCGGGCGGCTGGCGGATCGTCCACACCATGGGGTCGAAGATCACCCGGCTGACCCCCGCGCAGGGCTTCTGCGCGGAGACCGGCGGCGCGATCACGCTGTTCGCGGCGACCTTCTGGGGCGTGCCGGTCTCGTCGACGCACACGATCACCGGCGCGATCGTCGGCGTCGGCGCCGCGCGCCGCCTGTCCGCGGTGCGCTGGAACGTCGCCAGCAACATCATCATCGCCTGGACGGTGACGCTGCCCGCCGCCGCCGCGATCGGTGCGGCGACCTATTGGCTGACCGGGCTGTTTATCTGATAAATGCAGACGCTTACGGTCTGTTAAGCATGATCGGAGGGCAATTGCGCAACCGCTGATGCGGTACGCTTGCGGGATGTTCTCGCGCTCTCCCGCCATTCCCCTCCGCGATCATCCCGACGCCACGAGCCTCATCCTGTTCGGGCTCGTCGAAAGCGACGAGGATGCGTGGAGCGCCGCGCAGCATGTCCGCCTCGCCAAGGTCGGCGCGGTCTGGCCGGTCGCGCTGATCGCGCATCTGGTCGCCGCGGCGATCGTCTTCGGCGTCTCGCTGGCGGCACGGCCGGCGCTGATCGCGGCGGTGGCGGTGCATGCGGGGGTGATCGCCCTGCTGTCCGGCGCGGCCTTTGCAACGGTGCGCAGCAAGACGCTGCGCGAATGGCCGATCCATCGCCGCAATGCGGTGCTCGCGACCTGCGCCGCCGGGCTGTCCGCCGCGCTCCTGTCCTTGCTCTGGGTCACCGTCGAGCTGCCGGGCGGGCCGATCGAGCTCGCCGGGCTGGTTGCGATCGTCGGTGCGATCAGCGTGACCGCGATCACGCTTTACGCCGTGCGCGCCGCGACCCTGGGGTTCGGCATCGGCCTGGCGCTGATGCTGACCTTGCTGTCGGGCGTGGGGATCGCGCCGGTCGTTGCGATCGCCGCCTTTGCCGGCTTTGCCGCGGTCGCCTACCGGATGGCGCGGATCGACTATGCGCTCGCGCTCGATCATGCGGACCAGTCGAGCGAGGGCCGGCTCGCGATGAAGCTGATGGCGGAGTTCGAGAATTACGGCCCCGGCTGGTTCTGGGAAGCCGACCGGCGCGGCCGCATCACCTATATCTCGCCCAAGATGGCGCACGCGCTCCCGCCACCGTCGGATCCGGAGGAGGGGTGCGACCCATCGTCCGGGCTGGTCGGCTGCATCCTCACCGACCTGTTCCGCATGGACAGCGAGGCGCCCGGCACCGAACGCACGCTCGCCTTCCATTTGTCGTCGCGCACCTCCTTCTCGGACTATTCGGTCTGCGCCGCCGCCGACCCCGCGCCCGAGCGCTGGTGGTCGATGTCGGGCCGCCCGGTGATCGACGAGATCGGCCGCTTCCAGGGCTTTATCGGCACCGGCTTCGACCTCACCGAAAAGCGCAAGGCCGATGCCGAGATCAACCGCCTCGCGCTGTTCGACGGGCTGACCGGGCTCGCCAACCGCCAGCGGATGCGGCTCTCGCTTGACAAGACGCTCGCGCAGCAGGCCGGGCCCTACCGCCCGACCGCGCTCTTCCTGATGGATCTCGACCGGTTCAAGGCGGTCAACGACACGCTCGGCCACCAGGCGGGCGACCTGCTGCTCAAGCAGGTCGCGCAGCGGCTCACGCGCGTGGTCGGTGACGCAGGGCTCGTCGGCCGGCTCGGCGGCGACGAGTTCCAGGTCGTGCTCCCCGGTGTCGACAACCGCGACACGCTCAGCACCCTGTCGCGCGAGCTCATCCTCGCGCTGTCGCAACCCTATTTCATCAGCGGCGCGTCGGTCTCGATCGGCTGTTCGATCGGCATCGCGATCACCCCGCAGCACGGCAAGGATTCGGAGACGCTGATCCGCAACGCCGATCTCGCGCTCTATGCGGCCAAGGCCGATGGCCGCGGCGTCCACCGCTTCTATTCGGACGACATGCTGGCGGGGGCGAAATCGCGCAAGCAGCTCGAGGACGATCTGCGCATCGCGGTGACCGAGGGCGCGTTCCACCTCTGCTACCAGCCCGTCGTCAGCACGAAATCGACGCGGATCGTCGGCTATGAGGCGCTGATCCGCTGGAACCACCCGACGCGCGGCCCCGTGTCGCCCGCCGACTTCATTCCGATCGCCGAGGAATGCGGGCTGATCGAGGCGATCGGCACCTGGGTCCTGCGCACCGCGTGCAACGCCGCCGCGCGCTGGCCCGCCGACGTCCGCGTCGCGGTCAACGTCTCGCCGATCCAGTTCGCCAATCCCGCACTGCCAGCCCTCGTCACCAGCGCGCTCGCCCAGTCCGGGCTGCCCGCCAACCGGCTCGAACTCGAGATTACCGAGGGCGTCTTCCTCGACGAGAGCGCGTCCTCGGACCAGATGTTCAAGGCGCTGAAAGGGATCGGCGTCCGGCTCGCGCTCGACGATTTCGGCACCGGCTATTCGTCGCTCGGCTACTTACGCACCGCGCCGTTCGACAAGATCAAGATCGACCAGTCGTTCGTGAAGGGCGCGGCCGAACCGGGCAATCGCAACGCCGCGATCATCAAGGCGATCGTCATGCTCGCCGACACGCTCGGCATGGAGACGACGGCGGAAGGCGTCGAGCTTCAGGACGAGATCGCGCTCGTCCGCGATCTCGGCTGCAGCCATATCCAGGGCTATGTCTATGGCCGCCCGGTCCTCAACGAAGTGGTGATGGAACAGCTTTCCACCGCCGCGGGGGTGGCGACCGCCGCCGGGTTCAAGACCAGCCGCGCGCCGCGCGTGCGGATGCTGCGCTCCGCACGGCTGCTGGTCGAGGATACGCTCGTCGATGTCCGCGTCCGCGACATCTCGACCAGCGGCGCGATGGTCGAGGGGCTGATGGTCCGCGGCGATCCGACCCGCGCCGGCGTCTCGATCGAGCTCGTCGATGGGCAGATGATCGGCGCGCAGATTCGCTGGCTGCGCGATGGCCGCGCCGGGCTCGCCTTCGACCATCCGGTCGATATCGAACGGCTCGGCCCCCCGCCGCTGGTCCGCGGGATGCGCCGCGCGGGCTGACCGCGGGCGCGCGCGGCTCGCTCGAAAATATTTCGAAAGGCGCGAAATCCGCTTGCGTATCGCGAACCCGGCGCAGATCCACGCGTCGCGCCGCCGCCGCCGCGTCGGGATACCCCCATCGACCCCGGGCAGGGCCGCAACGGGCCAACTAGCGGCTTGCACCCGCTGCGGGATTGGCACAGTATCTGGGGGCTACTTACAGCGGCAGGCCCTATCTCTGGTAGAACATGGTGCGCCCCTCGGGCTGCCACCCTGGTTGTCGACAGGCGTGACCACGCGCTGCCGATCAGTTTTTGTTCTGCTTTTGATCTGCCCGATGATAGCATGGGATATGCTCCCGATTCGAACGATTACAGAATTTTAGGAGCGGTCTTTTGGATTTCAGAGACAGCAGCCGGGATAGCGACATGACGACCGACACCATCGAACAGACCCTCGACACGCCCGCAGCAGAGGCCCCCAAGGCGCCGCGTCAGGCGCAGGACAGCCATTCCGTGCGCGCGCAGATTTACCCGGTCGAGGTCGATCACAGCCGCGACGCGCTGCTGACCGAATTCGGCAAGGAGACGCTGAAGGACCGCTATCTGCTCCCGGGCGAGAGCTATCAGGATCTGTTCGTCCGCGTCGCGTCTGCGTACGCCGATGACGCCGGCCACGCGCAGCGCCTCTACGACGCGATCTCGAAGCTCTGGTTCATGCCCGCCACCCCCGTTCTCTCGAACGGCGGCACCGGTCGCGGCCTGCCGATCTCCTGCTATCTCAACTCGGTCCCCGACAGCCTCGGCGGCATCGTCGACACCTGGAACGAGAATGTCTGGCTCGCCTCGCGCGGCGGCGGCATCGGCACCTATTGGGGCAATGTCCGCGGCATCGGCGAGCCGGTCGGCCTCAACGGCAAGACCAGCGGCATCATCCCGTTCGTCCGCGTCATGGATTCGCTCACCCTCGCCATCTCGCAGGGCTCGCTGCGCCGTGGCTCGGCCGCCGTCTATCTCGACGTCTCGCATCCCGAGATCGAGGAATTCCTCGAGATCCGCAAACCCTCGGGCGATTTCAACCGCAAGGCGCTGAACCTCCACCACGGCGTGCTGATCACCGACGCCTTCATGGAGGCGGTGCGCAACGGCGAGGAATGGCACCTCCGCTCGCCGAAGGATCAGGCGATCCGCGCCACGGTCGACGCGCGCTCGCTGTTCCAGAAGCTCGTCGAGACGCGTCTCCAGACCGGCGAGCCCTACATCGTCTTTGCCGATCACGTGAACAAGGCGATGCCCAAGCATCACCGCGAGCTCGGCCTCAAGGTCTCGACCTCGAACCTGTGCTCGGAAATCACGCTGCCGACCGGCAAGGATCACCTCGGCAACGAGCGGACCGCGGTCTGCTGCCTGTCGTCGCTGAACCTCGAAACCTGGGATCAGTGGAAGGACGAGAAGGGCCTGATCGAGGACGTCATGCGCTTCCTCGACAACGTGCTGCAGGACTATATCGACCGCCATGAGCCCGGCATGGAACGCGCCGCCTATTCGGCGGGCCGCGAGCGTTCGGTCGGCCTTGGCGTCATGGGCTTCCACAGCTTCCTTCAAGCACGTGGCATCCCGTTCGAAGGCGCGATGGCCAAGTCGTGGAACCTGCGGATGTTCAAGCACATCAACGCGCAGGCCAACGAAGCCTCGATGCAGCTCGCGATCGAGCGCGGGCCCTGCCCCGACGCCGCCGATGTCGGCGCGATGGAGCGGTTCAGCTGCAAGATGGCGATTGCGCCGACCGCGTCGATCAGCATCATCTGCGGCGGCACGTCGGCGTGCATCGAGCCGATCCCGGCGAACATCTACACGCACAAGACGCTCTCGGGCAGCTTCTCGATCAAGAACCCGTATCTCGAGAAGATGCTCGCCGAAAAGTCGAAGAACTCGGACGCGGTGTGGAATTCGATCCTCGAACAGGGCGGTTCGGTCCAGCATCTCGACTTCCTCTCGACCGAGGAAAAGGACTGCTACAAGACCAGCTTCGAGATCGACCAGCGCTGGCTGCTTGAACTCGCCGCGGACCGCACGCCGTACATCGACCAGGCGCAGTCGCTGAACCTGTTCATCCCCGCGGACGTCGAGAAGTGGGATCTGCTGATGCTCCACTTCCGCGCCTGGGAGCTCGGCATCAAGTCGCTCTACTATCTCCGCTCCAAGTCGGTGCAGCGCGCCGGCTTTGCGGGCGGGGTCGAGGCGGACAACACCATCGACCTGCGTCAAATCGACGTCGAGTCGAAGGATTATGACGAGTGCCTCGCCTGCCAGTAAGCCCCCGACCCATCACCGTGGCGGGCCCGCCCGCCGCCTGATCGAACAGCCTGTCGCGCCGCTAGCGCGACAGGCTTTTTCGTGCGCGCGCGGGCTAGGTCCAAAGCGGGCCGGTCTGCGGCTTGTCGCCCCCGTGCGCGCGGCCTAGCCCGGTCACCGGGACAGCGCGCTGGGGGGCGTCGATGGGGACAAGGCTCGCGACGCGTCTGGCGATCATGCTGCTGGCCCTCACGCCAGCGCCACCCGCCGCCGCCCGCCAGAAAAGCGCGCAGAAGACCGGCTTCACCCTGCCCGCCGGCAGCGGCAGGACCATCCTCCTGATCCGCCCGAGCATCCGCGTCGGCGCGCGCTCGACCGGCGGGATGTTCGAACCCAATGGCGACTGGACCGACCAGGCCCGCCGCAACATCGAAACCGCACTCGCCGCGCAGCAACAGGCGCTCGGCAACCGCGTGATCCCCGCGCCCGTAGCGGACGGCGATGCGGCACGGCTGGTGGCGGACTATGCCGCGCTGTTCGCCGCGGTCTCGCAATCGGTGATCCGCTATCAGTTCTTCGCCGGCGACCGCCTGCCGACCAAGAAGCTGGCGACGCAGGCCGGACGGTTCGACTGGACGCTCGGGCCCGGCATCGCGCGGCTGCCCGGCGCGAGCGACGCCGATTACGCGCTCTTCCTCAGCACCAGCGACGCCTATGGCTCGACCGGGCGCAAGCTGCTGCAGATCGTCGCGATGCTCGGGCCGGGCATCCCGCTCCGCGCTGGCGAACATGCGGGCTATGCCGGGCTGGTCGATCTGCGGACGGGCGACCTGCTCTGGCTCAACGCCGACCGCGCGATGGGCGGCGACCTGCGCACCCCCGAAGGCGCCGCCCGCCGCGTCCAGCAACTGCTCGCCGATTTCCCCGGCAGCACTCCCGCCCCCCGATGACCGTCACCGCGCTCGCCCTCGCCCTGCTTGCGGCCACCGCCCCCGCCCCGCCCCCCTATGCCGGCGCCTATCAACCGGTCGGCGTCGACGAGATCGGCGCCTGGGCCGAGGCGGACGAGGATGAGCGCCAGCTCGCGCTGTCGCCGTTGCTGATCCGCGACGCCGCGCTCGACGCCTATGTCCGCCGCGCGCTCTGCGACACGGTCGGCGCGGCGCGCTGCGCCGGCGTGCGCGTCTATGTCCTGCGCGTGCCTTTGTTCAACGCGAGCATGGCGGCGAACGGGACGATGCGCGTGTTCAGCGGGCTGCTGCTCCGCGCCCGCAGCGAGGCGGAGCTCGGCGCGGTGCTCGGGCATGAATTCGGCCATTTCGAACGCCGCCACACGCTTGCGCAGTTCCGGGCGCAGCGTACCGGCTCCGACCTGCTCGGCTGGGGCGCGGTGCTCGCCGCAATGGTCCCCGATGCCGATCTGCGCCGCCGCTTCGCCACGCTCGGCCGATCGGTCTACGGCGCACTCTACCGCTTCTCGCGCGATCAGGAACGCGAGGCCGACCGGCTCGGGATCGGCTATCTCAACGCCAGCCGCCTCCGCCCCCAGGCCGCCGCGCAGCTGTGGCAGAGCGCGATCGCCGAGGCCGGGGCCTCCGCGGTCGCGCGCGGCGCGCACCGCCCGCGGCTCGACCGCATCGGCTTCTACGCCTCGCATCCGCCCGAGGCCGAACGCGCCGCCACGCTGACCGCGCTCGCTTTGCCCGACGCGGCGGACCGCGACGACGGCGCCGACCGCCATGCCGACGCGCTCGCGCCCTGGCTGCCGCTGTTCCTCGACGACCAGATCAAGCTCAACGACTTCGGCGCCAGCGCCTATCTGATCGCCGCCTGCGCCGCGCGCGGCTGGACCGCAGCACTCTGGCGCGCACGCGGCGACCTGTACCGCGCCCGCGGCAACCCGCGCGACCTTGTCAACGCCGCGAACTTCTATGCGCAGGCCACCGCGCTCGACCCTAGCCTCGCCGCCGCACAGCGCGGGCTGGGGCTGGCGCTGGTCCGGACCGGTCGCCTCGCGGAGGGACAGGCCGCACTACGCCGCTATCTCGCGCTCGACCCCGCCGCCGGCGATGCGACCATGATCGCGGCCCTGATCGCCGCCCCGGAGGACCGCTGATGCGCTACCCGCTGCTCCCCGCCCTCCTCATGCTCCTGCCCGCACCCGCCGACGCCAACGCCTATCGCGCGCAGGGCAAGCCCGTCCGCGTCGCCCGGACGATGACCGTCACCCCGCCGCGCGACTGGAACCAGCTCTCCGCCCGACCGGGCCGCAAGGCCGAGGTCTGGACGCTCGACGGTGAGCGGCTCAACGCGGTCACCTGGTTCGGCGGGATCGCACCCGGCGAGCCGCTGCTGCGCGAACCCCGGCGCCGCAGGACGCTCCCCCGGTACAGCGACGCGATGCTGCTCGCCGAAATCCCCGAACTGCTCGAATCGACCTATCGCAGCGCGGGCGGGATTGCGGATTTCAGGCTCACCACCGCGGCGCCCGACCCGTTTCTCGGCCATGCCGGGATCCGCTTCGGCTATGCCTATGTCGACGCCGACGACCTGCCCCGCCGGGGCGAGGCACGCGCGGCGATCGTCGCGGGGCTGCTCTACATCGTCACCTTCGACGCGCCGCGCACCGACTATTTCGACCGGCTGCTCGGCGACGTCCACCGCCTCACCGACAGCGCCGCGCTCTAGAATGCGCCCGCCACAAGCGGCCGGTCCGCCTCCATCACCGCATGCAGCGCGCGCGCGAGCTCCGCCATCGAATAGGGTTTGTGCAACAGCGCAAAGCCCTGCGCGCCGTCCTTCGAGATCACGTCGCTATACCCGCTGGTCAGCAGCACGCGCATCGCGGGAAAGTCCCGGCGGACATATTGCGCCAGCGCGACGCCGTTCATCCCCGGCATCACCACGTCGGAGAACATCACGTCGAACGCGTCCACCTCCCGCGCCAGGATCGCCAGCGCCTCCTCGGCATCGCGCGCGAACACGATCGCGTGCCCCAGATCGGCGAGCGCGGACATCGCGAAGTCGCCGACCGCGGCATTGTCCTCGACCACCAGGATCCGCAGCGACGGCCCGTCGCCGCGCGCCTCCGCCGCGATGCCGACCCCCGCCGGCACGCCGGTCGGGTCATGCGGCAGATACAGCGTGAAGGTCGCACCCGCGCCGGGCGTGCTCTCGACGATCACCTCGCCGCCCGACTGCTTCACGAAGCCGAACACCTGCGACAGCCCCAGCCCCGTGCCATGGCCGATCGCCTTCGACGTGAAGAACGGCTCGAAGATATGCTCGATATGCGCCGGATCGATCCCGCTGCCCGTGTCGCGCACGCCGATCGTCACGAAATCCCCGTCGCGCGCGACATGGCCGCGCACCGCCGGGATCCGCGCCGCGCGTCCGACCACGATCCGCAGCGCGCCGCGCCCCGCCATCGCATCGCGCGCATTGACCGCCAGATTGACGATCGCGGTCTCGAGCTGGCTCGCATCCGCATGCGTCAGGCACGGCGTGTCGGGCAGGCTCAGCGCGATGTCGATGAACGATCCCGACAGCGTCGCCAGCATGTCGGTCATCCCGCTGACGACGGCGCGGACGTCGAGCACCTCGGGGGTCAGCGACGATCGCCGGGCAAAGGCGAGCAGCTGGTTGGTCAGCTTGGTCGCGCGGTCGGCGGTATCGGCGATTGCGGTGATATAGCGGTCGCGCCGATCCGCGCTCAGGTCGGGACGCCGCAACAGGTCGGTCGATCCGCGGATCACCGTCAGCAGATTGTTGAAATCATGCGCGATACCCCCGGTCAGCTGGCCCAGCGTCTCCATCTTCTGCGCCTGGCGCAGCGCCTCGTGCGCCTGGGTCAGCTCCGCGGTCCGCTCTGCCACGCGCTGTTCGAGCGTGTCGTTGACCTCCTGCACCGCCTTGAACAATTGCGCATTGTCGATCGCGATCGCCGCCTGCGCCGCGACGCCGACCAGCAGCCGCTCGTGCCGCTCGCCAAAGCGGCCGGGCTCGGAATGGCCGAACAACAACCCGCCCAGCACCACCCCGGTGCGCGACGTGACCGGCACCGACAGATAGCTGCGCACCGGCAGATGCCCGCGCGGCATCCCGTAATGCGGCGCGCTCTTGCCGTAGCGCGGGTCGGTGCGGATGTCGTCCGAGCGGATCACGCCCTCGTTGCGGAAGGTCGGCCCGAACACCGCGGTCGCGCGCGGCCGCCCGAGCTTCTCGAACGCCGCCCGCTCCGCCCCGGCCAGCGTGAACAGGTGCAGCCGCTCGCCGGTCTCGTCCATCAAATTGTGGAAATAGGCCCCGAACTCCGCCCCGGTCAGCTTGACCCCCGCATCGGTGACCATCTGGATCAGCGGCTCGAGTTCCAGCTCCGCGACCAGCGCCGCACCGGTGACGTTCAGCGTCTCGAGGCTGTGCGTCTCCCAGCGCAGGCTGCGCTCGGCGAGCACCGCGTCGGTCGTCTCGATCACCACCGCCAGCACGCCCGCGGGCACCCCGTCCGCATCGAGCACGGGCGAGTAATTGAGGTCGAGGAACACCGTCTCGGCCTCGCCGTGGCGGTACAGCGTCAGCTCCTGCCGCGCATAGCTCCGCGTCTTGCCGGCCATCCCGGCGCGCACCACGCCGTCGTTGAACGCCGCCGCCTCCGTCCAGGCCTCGCGCACCGGCATGCCGAGAATCGCGGGATGCTTGTCCTGCGCGATCGTCGCATAGCGCGCATTGTAGAGCAGGATCCCCTCCTCGCCCCACAGCAGCGCCATCGGCACCGGCGCGCGCAACAGGATCGACACCACGGTTCGCAGATGCGGCGGCCAGCGCTCGATCGGGCCGAGCGGGGTCGCCGACCAGTCGAACGCAGCGATCAGCACCGCGAGCGGTCCGTCGCCCAGGAATCCATGCCGCTCAGTCACGCTGCCCCACCTTGCCCCCACCCCGGGTCCGAAATCCTGCGTCCCTGATCACCCTACACGCACGGGCCTTAACCCCATCCTATACACCGCACCGCCACCGCGAAACGCTGCAATGTCCGTCACCTGCGCTACTGCGCCGACTCCGCCGACAGTGCGTCGCCGATCCGCGCCGCGACCTCGCCGATGCGATAGGGCTTCTTCAGCACCGTCTCCGCCGCCAATTCGTCGCCGAACGTCGCGACATCGGCATAGCCGCTCGCGAACAAGAGCGGCATGGCGGGCGCGACCGCACGGATCCGCCGCGCCAGGTCGACGCCCGACATGCCCGGCATCACCACGTCGGTCAGCACCAGGTCGAACGACGCGCGCCCGAATTCGGTCAGCGCCTCGGTCCCGCTCGCCGCCGCGACCACCTGATAGCCGATCTCCTCGATCATCTGCGCCGCGACCCCGCGGACGTCATTGTCGTCGTCGACCACCAGGATCCGCTGCCGCGACCCGGTCGCCTGGGCCAGCCGCTCGATCGCGACCGGATCGGCGACCTCGGTCGTCCGCGGCAGGTACAAGGTGATCACCGTCCCCTCATTCTCCGCGCTGACGA
This sequence comes from Sphingomonas aerolata, assembly GCF_023935825.1. NCBI lineage: Bacteria > Pseudomonadati > Pseudomonadota > Alphaproteobacteria > Sphingomonadales > Sphingomonadaceae > Sphingomonas > Sphingomonas aerolata. The sequence continues at coordinate 3,576,895 of NZ_CP098762.1, forward strand.
TCCGGACCGTGCCGCCCGACTGGCGGGCAAAGCCGTACACCTGCGCGAGCCCCAGGCCCGTGCCCTTACCCTGCCCCTTGGTGGTGAAGAACGGCTCGAACGCGCGCGCGAGCACGGCGGGCGTCATCCCCGCACCGGTATCGGCGACCTCGATCGAAACATAAGCGCCCGGGTTCAGCTCGGCGGTCAGCGCGTCGGGCACCGCGGCCAGGTTGCGCGTCGCGATCCGCACCACCCCGCCCGACGGCATCGCGTCGCGCGCGTTGATCGCCAGGTTGAGCAGCACGACCTCGAGCTGCGTCGGATCGACCATCGCCCGCCAGACATCGTCCGCCAGGTCGAGCTCGACCGTCACCGCCGCACCGATCGACCGCGCGAGCAGGTCCGCCATCGACGCGACGACCTGGTTGGGCTCGACCGGCACCGGCGACAGATGCTGGCGCCGCGAAAAGGACAGGAGCTGCGCGGTCAGCGTCGCGCCGCGCTCGCCCGCCTGCAACGCCATGCTCGCCAGCCGCCGGATCTTCTCGTCGTCGGTCCGCCGCAGCAACAGGTCGAGCGAGCCGATCACTGCGGTCAGCAGATTGTTGAAATCATGCGCGATGCCCCCGGTCAGCTGGCCGATCGCCTCCATCTTCTGCGCCTGGACCAGCCGCGCCTCGGCGCGCTCGCGCTCGGCGATCTCCGCGGTCAGCCGGTCGTTCGCCGCCGCCAGTTCGCGCGTCCGCGCCTCGACCTTCGCCTCCAGCGTGTCGGCCAGATCGCGCAGCTCGGCGCGCGCCTTTTCGCGGTCCTCGAAATGCCGCGCCGCCAGCCGCTGGCGTTGCCGCGCGCGCAGCGCCGCCCGCGCCGCACTGACCAGCGACGCAGGATGCAGCGGGCGTTCGAGCAGCGTGACATTGGCGACCGCCTCGACCTCGCGCGCGCCGCGCCGCGGTTCGCCGCGCTTGCTCAGTAGGATGAACGGAAAGTCGGACCAGGGCGCCTGCGCCGCGATCGCCGCGAGCAGCCGCTCCTGGTCGAGCCGCGACAGCGCATCGTCGGTCAGGATCGCGCCGGCATGCGTGCCCCCCGCGATCGCCGCGAACAGCGCGGTCCCGTCGGCATCCGCCACCGCGGCGATATCGGCAGAGCGCAGCACCTGCGCGGTCACATCGGCGTCGCGGCCGGTCGGCGCGACCACCAGAAAATCGTCGGTCATCATCGCCGGTCGGTCAGTTATCGTCACGGTTCGTCAGCAGGGCGACGCTGCCCCCATATTCGGGCGTCCCGGTCAGGACACCGCGAAACCCGGTCAGCTGCGGCCCGACGCGGATCCCGCCGCTGTCGATCCGGAACTCGCGCAAGGTCCCCTCATGCGGACCCATACGGCGTTTCAGGAACGACATCACCCGCCGGATCGCGCCATCCGCCTCGAAGAAGCGCAGCAGCATCACCGAATCCGCCAGATAGGTCAGGTCGACCGGCGACTGCATCGTCCCGATCATCCCGGTCTGCGTCAGCACCAGCAGCCCCAGCACGCCCTGCTGGTTCAGATAGGTCACGACCTCGTGCATCTGCAGCAGCATGTGCTGCTCCTCGGGCATGGCGAGCTGATAGCCCGACAGCGAATCGAGCACGACCACCGTCGCGCCGACCCGCTCGACCTGGTCGCGGATGATCCCGGTCAGCTCGCCCGGCGACAATTCGCCCGGATCGACCTGGCGGAAACACAGCCGCCCCGCCGCGACATGGTCGCTCAGGTCGAGGTCCATCCCCGCCGCGCGGCGCATGAACACGCGCTCGGTCTCGTCGAAGCTGACGAACAGCGCCTTTTCCCCGCGTTCGAGCGCGGCGAAGACATATTGCAGCGACAGCGTCGTCTTGCCCGATCCCGACGGCCCGATGATCAGCGTCGTCGTCCCGTAATCCAGCCCGCCGCCCGACAGCGTGTCGAGCTCTTCGATCCCGCTCGACGCCAGCCGGTCGACGAAACCCGTATCGGGATGCGCGACCGCGGTCAGCCGCGGAAAGATCTGCAGCCCGCCGCGCCGGATCACGAAATCATGAAAGCCGCCGCGAAACGCGCGCGCACGCATCTTGTAGACGCGCAGCCGCCGCCGCTCGGATCCATAGGGCAGCGCGATCTGTTCGAGCCGGACGACGCCGTGCGCCAGGCTGTGCAGGCTGAGATCGTCCTCGGTCTGCGTCAGGTCGTCGAGGAACAAGGCGGTGCAGCCGCGCTGCGCGAAATAATGCTTGAGCGCGAGCAGCTGCCGGCGGAACCGCAGCGGCCCCTGCGCGAGCAGGCGGATCTCGGACAGGCTGTCGAACACGATCCGCGTCGGCTCGACCTTGCTGACCGCCTCCATCACCATGTTGACCGTCTCGCCGAGTTCGAGATCGGAGGAATAGACGATCGACTGTTCGCGATCGACGTCGAGGCTGAGCTCGGGCGGCACCAGTTCGAAGATGTCGACCCCGGTCATGTCCCAGCCATGCGTCTTGGCGACATGGAGCAGCTCGTCGCGGCTTTCCGACAGCGTGATGTACAGGCACCGCTCGCCCGCATCGCGCCCGGCGAGCAGGAACTGCAGCCCGAGCGTGGTCTTGCCCGACCCCGGCTCACCCTCGATCAGGTGGACGCGGTTATACGCATAGCCGCCGTCGAGGATGTAGTTCAGCGGGTCGAGGCCGGTCGATACGACGCTCCCGTCGGAGGGTGATGACGGTTCTTGACGCACGCGACATTTCTCCAGGCCAGTCCGGGCGCCGCGCCGGACCATGTCCGGTTCAAGAGCCCCCGCCCAACAACCCCCCGGCAACGCACAAGTTTCCGCTGCGGAATTTTTGCAAAAGTCACCGCGGTCCGGCCGCGTCGGCGGGGGGGGGGCGGGCTCTAGGACTGGGGGGCCTTAAGCCCCCGCCCCCGTCCGGCGCACCACGCGTTCGAGGATCGCGAGCGGCATCGCCCCCTTCAGCAGCACCGCATGGAAGCCCTTCGGCGTATATCCCGGCCGCGCCTTCGCCTCGTCGCGCAGGCGGGTCCACACCGTGTGGCCGATCTTGTAGCTGCACGCCTGACCGGGCCACACGGTGTAGCGGTCGATCTCGCCCTGGCTGCGACCCCGCGCGATCCCGGTCGTCGCGATCAGGTAATCGGTCGCCTTTTCGCGGCTCCAGCGTTTCGCGTGCATCCCGCTGTCGACCACCAGCCGCGTCGCGCGGAACAGCAGCGACTGGAGATAGCCGACCTGCCCCAGCGGATCGCCCTCATACATCCCCATCTCGTCGGCGAGCTGTTCGGCATAGAGCGCCCAGCCCTCCGAATAGCCGCTGAAGAACCCGCGCCGGCGGATCAGCGGGATCTGCTCGCTTTCGAGCGCGAGGCTGACCTGGAGATGATGCCCCGGCACCGCCTCGTGATGCGTCAGCGTGGCGAGCCCGAATTTCGGCCGGTCGAACGTGTCGCGCAGGTTGATATAGTAGATCGCCGGTCGCGACCCGTCGAGCGAGGCGTTCTGGTAATAGCCCCCCGGTGCGCCGGCCTGGATCGTCGGCGGCACGCGGCGCACCTCGACCGGCGCCTTGGGCAGGCTGGCGAACGCCTCGGGCAGCCGCGCCTGCATCGCGACGATCTGCCGGTTGAGATGCGCGAGCAGCGCGTCACGGCCCGCATCGGTGTTGGGATAAAGCTGGTCGGGCCGCTTGTTGAGCGCCACCAGCCGCTCGCCGACGGTCCCTTGCGTCATCCCCTGCGTCTTCAAAATGCCGTCGATCCGCGCGCCGATCTCGGCGACCTGCGCAAGGCCGAGCCGGTGGATCTCGTCCCCGCTCATCGCCACCGTCGTCGCGGCTTCCGCCGCCGCGGCATAATAGGCGTCGCCATCGGGCAGCCGCCAGCACCCCGCATCGTGCACCGCCTTGGCACGCAACTCCGCGACCAGCGCACGCTGCCGTTCGAGCGCGGGGCGGACGTCGCGCTCGACGATCGCGGTCGCGCGCGCGACGCGGTCGTCGGGCAGCCCCGCGGCCTTCAGCTTGGTGGCGAAGCTCGTCACCATCACGCTCTGCGCCGCCGCGCCCTCCATCGCGCTGCCCAGCTGTTTCAGCGTCGTGTCGAGGATATAGTCGGGCGCGAACACGCCGCGCGCCGCGTCGCTGCGCTGCTGCTCGCTGCTGTCGTCGATCGCCTTGGGCAGCGCGGACAGTCGCTGCAGATACGCATCCGCCTCGCCCGCATCGCGCACCCGCGTCTGCGATTCGAGGAAATCGGGCACGTCGCGATACGGCCCGGTCAGCTGGCTCAGCACATAGGGCGCGAACCGCCCGAGGCTGCTGCCATAGGTGAACCGCTTCGCGCCCGCGACCGCGCGCGTCAGCTGATAGGTCACGATCTCGTGATCGAGCGCGGCGTCGCTCGACAGCCCGCTCGTCCCGAACGCGCGCAGCTCGGCGAGTTCCTTGGTCGCCTGCGCCAGCTCGCGCGCACGTCCCGCCGCCGACTGGTCGTCGAGCCGCGCCTTCAGCCCGCTGCGCGTTCCCGTGTCGAGCCCCAGCCGCGTCGCCTGTTCGGGCGAATCGTCGAGCCGCGCATAGAAGAACCGGTCGAGCATCGTGCGCAGCGCCGCATCGCGCGATCCCGCCGCGGCGGCCCCCTTCAGCGGGACCGCGCCGATGACGGACGCGGCAGCGGCACTCGTTAGAAACCGACGACGATGCATGGACTACTCCCCTGATTCGGGGAGGGGTGTAGCATCCGGGCGGTCTCGATCCACCCCGGGCCCCATGCTATCTGGGACTTACGCTCTCAGACCGGCGAGACGCCGTCCGCATTCACCAGGTCGTCGCCGACCAGCGTGCCGACCAGCCGCACGCGCTTCTCGACCAGGTCGACCGGCGTGCGGTGGAGCTCGAGCTCATAGCGCCCGCCCATGTCGCGGCGCAGATAGAACGCACCGCCGTCACGGATCAGCGTCCCCGTCTCGTCGATCTTGGTTCCGATGGTCGTCATGGCGCGCGGCCTCCTGCCAGCGGCGATACCGCAGGTGACGCGCGACGCAACCCCCGGCGGCGTCGGCCCGTCGGCAGAAGTGTCCCACGTGCCCAAGGGATACGGCAAGGGATACGACAGGCGGTCTGCACCGTTATACCCGCACGCGCGTCCTGCCGACGCGATCCTGGAACATCATGGCCCTCACCCCCCGTCTCTCCGGCAAGCTGGCGGCGCGCGCGCATCATTCGCCCGCCGCCGCCGGTTTCCTCCACCGCCTCGCACCGTTCTTCGCCGCCGATCAGGTCGTTGGCGGGCCGTTGCTCATCGCCACGATCGTCGCCTTGGTCTGCACCAACCTGCCGATCGCGCATGATTACCAGACGATGTGGGACAGCACGCTCGAAATCCGGCTCGGCAGCTTCCGCGCCGCGCACCCGCTCGCCGACTGGGTGAACGAGGCGCTGCTGCCGCTGTTTTTCCTGATCATCGGCGCGGAGGTGAAGCGCGAATTCACCAAGGGCGCGCTGTCGACCGTGCGCACCGCGATGTTCCCGCTTGCCGGCGCGATCGGCGGGATCCTCGTTCCCGTCGCGGTCTATCTCGCCTTCAACTACGGCACAGAAGCCGCGAGCGGCTGGGGCACCGTCATCACCTCGGACACCGCGTTCGCGCTGGCGATCATCGGCATGTTCGCGACCCGCCTGCCCGCGTCGATCCGCGCGGTGCTGCTGGCGTTCGCGGCGATCGACGATGTCGGCGGGCTGCTCGTCATCGCGGTCGCCTATACCGGCACTTTGGTCCTGCCGATGCTCGTCGTCGCGGCGGTCGCCTATGTCGCGATCTTCGTGCTGCTGCGGCTGAAGCTCGTCTCGCCCATCCCCTATGTGCTGCTCGGGCTGATCGTCTGGGCGGGCGTCTATGCGTCTGGCATCCATGCGACGATAGCCGGCGTGATGCTGGGGCTGTTGTCGCCGACCCAGTCGCGGCTGTCCGAACGCCGCTTCGCCGAGCGCGTCCAGGCCCCGATCGACCGCTTCAAGCAGGCGGTCGACGAGGCGGAGTCGGGCGACCCCGAGGAAAACGAGGAAATCCAGCGCAAGGCGCAGCAACAGCTCGGCTATATCCAGGAAATGACCGAGGCGACCGACGAACCCGCCGAACGCCTCGTCCAGATGCTCAACCCCTGGGTGTCCTATGTCGTCCTGCCGCTGTTCGCGCTGTCGGCGGTGCGGATCCACTTCTCGTCCGACCTGCTCGCCGACGCCGCGGGATCGCTGCTCGGCATCGGCGTGTTCGCCGGGCTCGCATTCGGCAAGCCGCTCGGCTTCGTCACCGCGACGTGGCTGGCGGTCAAGGCGGGCGCCGCCGAGCTGCCCGACGCGGTCACCTGGCGGATGGTGCTCGCGATCGGCGCGCTGTCGGGGATCGGCTTCACCATCTCGCTGTTCATCGCCAATCTCGCCTTTCCCGATGCGCAGCGGACGGAAATGGCGTCGCTGGCGGTGCTCGCCGCGTCGCTCGCCTCGGGTGCGCTCGGCTATCTCCTGCTCCGCACCGCCGCGGCGCGGACCGAGGCCGGCTGACCACGGAACCTCCGCCGCCCACCGGGCGCTTCCATCTGGATCCCGCATGATGGAGGTATGACGATGACCGAAGCCTATTGGGGCGACACGACGCCGCCCGACATCGACTGGCGGATGAGCGCCGCGCTCGAAAACGTACCCCGCGGCGACACCGACGTCGCCGAGGTGACCAGCCTCGAGACCGCGGTCCGCACTTGGACCACGCTCGATCCCGAGCATCAGCGCGCTGCGACGCTGACGCCCGAGCATGCGCTCCAGGTCGGGCCCGAGGGCGCGGTCCAGCACTTCAGCGGCGATGCGATCGCAGCACTCGCCGCGCTGCTCCCGACCGCCGGTCGCGCGGCCCCGGTCGACGACGATCCCGAAGCCGCCTGATCGCGTCGTTTCGTGGCCCGGACAGCGCCTGTCCGGCCCCGAAACCCGCGGAATTCCGCGGCCCGGCGGGGGTCTCGACCACCCGACCGCCTCCCGACGCCCGATCCCCTATCTGGTGTCGGAACACCCCCGACCACACCATCCCTAGGTGCAAGTCGGATAATTCGCGGCTCTTATCGAAATAAGTGCATAGCGATATCCGGCCCGATCATGTAGATAAATGGCGTCACGCAGCGCCGCCCATCGGCGACGCCGGGCCCAGCTAGGACGGAGACGACATGCGCAGCAAATCGCACTCTGCCGCCGGGCGAACACCGGCCGACGCCACCCCGATTCGGGTGGCTGGTGCAGCAGCGCGCAGCCGTGCACGCACGACGCGAAAAGGGCGCCCCGGATCGCTCCGGAACGCCCCTGTCGTGCACTCGGCGCGCCCCCTCCGCTCGGGAGAGGGCGCCGCGCGGTTACTCGCTCTCTTCGAACGTCAGCGCGTTTGCGCCGGTCGCGCTCAGGCGGACCTTGTCACCCTCGATCTCGGCGACGAGGCCGAGCGAGATGTAGTGATGCTTGGCGCCCTGCCCGTCCTGCGACTGCGGCGAATCATTCTTGGTCAGCTTGATGCGGTCGCCGTCGACATGATCGACGGTACCGACATGAACGCCGTCCGCGCCGATGACTTCAGCGTGTTCCTTGATCTGGGTTGCGTCGACCATTTTGCGTCTCCTGTGGTGGGTCCGGGTGCAGAACGCGCGTCGCGGGCATTGGTCGCATGACCTATGGCAGCGCCATCATGTTTGTCGTCGCGGCCCTGCTCGGGATCATCGGCGTCGCGATGCTGTTGCGGCTGCGCAGCCCCGACGTCAGCGACAAGCAGGTCTATGCCTTCCGGATGATCGGCATCATGCTCACCTCGGGCGCGATCGTGCTCGCGCTGTCGGCGGGCGCGATGTGGCAATGGACGCTCGAATCGTGAACACGCTCGTCCTGATCCTCGCGGTCGTCGGCATCTGCGCGGCGAACATGATCCTCGGCCGTCACTGGAGCCGGCTCGACCATAATCCCTGGTCGGGCGACTTTCGCGGCGAGACCTTCTGGGGTCCGACCCCCGGCTGGAACCCCGGCGCGCTCGACATCGGCAAGATCCGCCAGCGCGGCCGCGTGCTGATGATCGCCGCACCGATCGCGTCGCTGCTGTTCCTCGTCGTCGTCATCACCAGTTCAAGCCGTTTCTAGCTTCACCAGTTTCCTCAATTTCCCAAATTTGTCCCGGAGTATCCCATGTCCCTCCTCGAAGCCCGCAAGCAGTACAAGCCGTTCGAATACCCCTGGGCGTTCGAATTCTGGAAGCGCCAGCAGCAGCTCCACTGGCTGCCCGAGGAAGTGCCCTTGGGCGAGGATTGCCGCGACTGGGCGCAGAAGCTCAGCGATCACGAGCGCAACCTGCTGACGCAGATCTTCCGCTTCTTCACCCAGGCGGACGTCGAGGTGCAGGATTGCTACCACGAGAAGTACGGCCGCGTGTTCAAGCCGACCGAGATCAAGATGATGCTGGCCGCGTTCAGCAACATGGAGACGGTGCACATCGCCGCCTACAGCCATCTGCTCGACACCATCGGCATGCCCGAGAGCGAATATGGCGCCTTCCTCGAATATGCCGAGCTGAAGGACAAGCATGACTATATGCAGAGCTTCGGCGTCGACAATGACGAGGATATCGCGCGCACGCTCGCGATGTTCGGCGGCTTCACCGAGGGTGTCCAGCTCTTCGCCTCGTTCGCGATGCTGATGAACTTCCCGCGCTTCAACAAGATGAAGGGCATGGGCCAGATCGTCACCTGGTCGATCCGCGACGAGTCCCTGCACTGCGAGGGCATCATCAAGATGTTCCACACCTTCTGTGCGGAGCGTCAGTGCCTCACCAAGGCGGTCAAGGACGACATCGCCGATGTCTGCCAGACGACGATCCGCCTCGAGGACAATTTCATCGATCTCGCCTTCGAGATGGGTCCGGTCAACGGCATGACCCCCAAGGAGATCAAGAAGTACATCCGCTTCATCGCCGACTGGCGCATGACTCAGCTCGGCCTGAAGCCGATCTACATGATCGACGAGCACCCGCTGCCCTGGCTCGCCCCGATGCTCAACGGCGTCGAGCACGCCAACTTCTTCGAACAGCGCGCCACCGAATATTCGAAGGCCGCGACCAAGGGCCAGTGGAACGACGTCTGGGACAGCTTCGACAAGCGCCAGACCGCCAAGAAGGGCCCCGCCGCCAACGAGGACCTCGCCGACGGCGGCGACATGTTCTCGCTGGCTGGTGTTGCGGCTGAATAGGAGTGTAGAATATGGTGGCGGTATTTCGACTCCCTGCAAGCATTCAGCCTGATGACGACGGACAGGGGACGCTCGCGTTAGGCAACAATGACGGTAGCCGTGTAGACCCATTGGGAATGGGGGTGCTAAGTGATGGCACCCCGTTTCTTACCCAACGCGGGCTATCGGTACTTTGCGGGGTCGAAAACGCCCATATTGGAACGATAAGCAGTCAATGGCGGGAGCCGCTTTCTAAACCTCGCATTAACAAGATTCGCGACATTCTTCTTAGGAATGGTCATGAATTAAGCGATGCTCATGTAGAGGTAAAAGTAGGCGGGCGCACCGTTTATGCATATCGTGAAGAAATTTCGCTGGCAGTTATCGAGTACTACGCGTTCGATGCTGGTCAGTTTTGCCAGGAAGAAGCGAGAGATAATTTTCGGATACTTGCTCGCAAAGGCTTCCGCGATGCAATCTATGAGTCAGTTGGATACCAACCAACACGAGACATCAACGATCAATGGCGGCCATTCCACGACCGCATATCCTTGAGCTATCAAAGCGCTCCAGACGGGTTCTTCAGCATCTTTCGAGAAAGCGTGGATATAACTGTTACGCTCGGCGAAAATGGCATTTTCTCAAATGAGTCGATAATCCCGGACATTAGCATAGGGCAATGCTGGAGCCGCTATTGGACCGATAACAAACTTGAATCACGATTCGGCGTGAGACTTGAATATAAGCACTATTACCCGGGTTACTTTCCCCAATCTGTTTCGAATCCGCAAACCCCTTGGTGCTATCCCGAGTCTGCGCTTGGCGATTTTAAGAAATGGCTGAGAGAGGAATATATCCGCGGGGGAAAGTTCCGAGCATATCTCGGCGGCCAAATACAGAAAAAACAGATAAGCGGATCTGCCGCACAGCGAGCGCTAGAGGCATACAAACTGCCGACATTGGTAAAAAACCACTAAGTCAGCTGCGAATCTCCGCTTAAAATGATCGTCGGTCCCAACTCAATGATTAATCCCGTACGGGCCGCAGCCGAGTCGAACGCAGATACATAGCTGATGATCGCCTCGAGATTGGCGACGGCGTCGTCCGTCCAGACGATCCTCAACTACTCGCCGACACGCGGTCGGGGGAGCGGCGCCGCCGAGCCCAGGGATGACAGCCAGCGCCTGACCGCGTCGTGGCTGATCAATCGCCCGTCCCGCACATCGGCGTCCGCCCGCGCATTGGCCTCAGCCTCGGCGGCGGACTCCGGCGTGTCGAACGGGACGGTCTCGTGCGTCATGCACCGGATCGTACAGGATCCGCGTTCCGACGACGAGAGCCCCCCTCAGCACCAGGGCGACCGCTTCCCCCCGCCATAACGCCGCGCCAGCCCCTCGCGGACCAGCGTGTCGCCCAGCGACCGCCCGTCGCGCTGCACCAGCCGCAGTTTCCGCCCATATTTGTCGACGTCGCGCTTGATCCGCGTCAGCGTGAACGGCCCGGCATTGAGCAGCGCCTGCATCCGCAGCGTCGCGCGCTGGCCCGCGCGTGCCTCGGCCTTGCAGCGCGGCGGGTGCGTTTCGGGGGTGTCGATATCGGCGATGCGGATCTTGGTGCGGTTCATCCAGAAGGTGTCGCCGTCGACCATGCAGTTGACCCGCTTCGCCCGGCCGCAGATCGTGAAGCGCGCCGATACCGCCTTCCCCGCCCCCACCGCGCCGGCCCCAGCGCCAGACCCGGCCCCAGCCCCAGACCCGGCCCCGACGATCAGCCCGCCCGCCGCGCCCGCCGCCGCAGCGGCGGCGGTCGCGGCCGCGCTGCCCAGGCCTGCGGCGGAGGGCGCGACGTCGGCGGCGGTGTCGCGCAGCCGCCCCCAGCCGCCCGGCACGTGGAGCTGCCCCGCGGGCCAGGTCACGCCGAACCCGGTCGGCCATTCGACCTTCAGACCCGGCGGGACGAGCGGCGACCAGTCGATCTTGCGCAGCGTCGGCACCATCAGCCCGATCAGCACGCCGTAGAACACCAAGCGGAGCTGGAGCGCGAGACCCGGACCGCTCCGACGCCGGGCGCCACCCGTCCCGCGATTGCCGCTCAGCAACCGCATAAAATCAAACACATACTCCATCGCCTTTCGCGCCTACGCGGCCACGAGTCGATGTCACTCGCCCGTCGACTCACATGCGGCGAAGCGAGTCGGAAATGCGCCAGAACGCATCGGGAACATCAGGAGGACGTCATGGCACCGCCCGACGCCTCTCCACGCGGCCCGGCCGATCCGCGCCGGACACAAAAAAGGGCGGGGTGCGATCGCTCGCACCCCGCCCGATTTCACGTGTCCAAGCGCAAGGCTCAGAAGTGCGTGACGATACCCAGCATCGGGCGGAAGCTCTGGGCGTCGCCGAAGGTGTTGACCTCGGCGCGGATGCGGAAGCCTGCGTTGCCGGTGATGCCCTTCAGGCCGATGCTCTGCGGACCGACTTCGGCGCCGATGCCGTAGGTGATCGCGCTATAGTCGCGGTTCGTGTTGGGAACCGTGTTCGACAGGCCCGAGAAATGGTCGAAGTTGACCCACTGGTAGCCGACCTTGCCGTAGATCAGGCCGCTGTCGCCAGCGCGAAGACCGAAACGGCCTGCTGCGCCATACTGCCAGTCGATGTTGCCATCGATGCCCTTGATCACGTTACCTTCTGCGCCGACGAAGACCGGGCCCAGCGGAACGTTGACGCCCAGGACGCCCTGAACGAGCGAACCCGAGGGCTTGTAGCCGCGACGCAGCGTGCCGTTGGCGTTCAGCGCCTGCGGGATGCCGTGGCCGGCTTCGTTGTCGAACTGCTCCCAACCGCCCATGACGCCGAAATACGGCTCGATCCCGAAGGCCTTCGAGCCGTCCGGTGCAGCGGCTTCGCCGGGCGCTGCGCTGTTGTCGGTGGGGGCAGGAGCCGACATGTCCTGCGCGAACGCCGGAGCGGCGAGGGCGGCTGCTGCGATGGCGACTGCGATGGAAAGCTTACGCATATTCGAATGACCTTCTTGTTTCGTTCTGGGTCCCGCCGCCCCGGACAACCCGTGGCGCGTGACACTCAGGCCCTCCAAACAGGTCGATGACGAAAATGTTGCACCGCCGTGCGTCGATTTCGGGAACAATCGCCGGCTGTGGCAAGATGGCAACGGTTTCTGACGGTCGGATGAACGAACATGGGCGAAACGGCGGCCATCATGGCGGCTTCGTGGCTTTTCCCGGGCGGCGGCAAGACGCTACGGATAGCCGGGTTTCAGCGGCTTAGCGGCGTCCGGGCGCGCTGGTGGCGGGCGCGCGCGGCGGCGGGATCACCGGGTCGACCGAGGTGGATTCGATCCGCCAGAGATGTGCCTCGGCACTCGCGGTCTCGATCCCGTCATTGACGCGGTGCAGCAGAACCATGCCGTCATCGGCAAAGCGCGTCCCGTCGCTCAGCGTCCCCGTCACGCGCACCGGGACCGAGATGTGCAGCTGGCCCGCGCCTGCATCGACGCTGCCCGGCGCCGCGATGTTCGCGTCATAACGCGCATAGCGCGCAAAGCGGTTCGCAAACCCCGCCCGGTCGAGCGTCGAGGATTCGCCATCGCGACACCAGAGCGCCCGCGCCCCGGCAAAATCATGCGCCGCGATCCGCTGGTAATAGCGTCGCACTACCGCCGCCGCCGCCTCGGGCAACGTCTCGGGCGCGGCGGCCGCAATCTTGGTGGTGCCGACGGGATGCCGGCCGGGGCGGCTGTCCGCCGCATAGCGTGCGATATTCTGCTGCGCGCGCGCCGCCGCCCCGGTGACGTCGAGCTGCTGCTGCTTTGGGTCCGAGCAGCCGCCAAGGCCGCATCCCAGGAGGATCGGCATCACGCCGCCGGTTGCGATCACGATACGCACGCGCGCCTCCTACATCGAAGCGGGACGCGCGCGCGGGGATCGCTGCCGCACGCGCGTCGGGGGATCGCAGGGATCAGGGCTTCAGCGCGACGTCGTCGGCATCGTCCAGCTCGTCATCGTCGATGCTGCCATCGTCGAGCTCGTCCTGGACGTCGTCCTCGTCGATATCGTCCTCGTCCATCGTCACGGTCGAATCGGTCTGGCCGACCGCTTCCGAATCCATGTCGATGTCGTCGATCGGCTCGTCCTCGTCGTCGTCCGTGCCCAGATCGGGGCTCAGATCGGTGACGATCGCGCCGTCGACCGGGCCGCTGCGTGTCGCCTCGAGGATCTCGGCGCGCTGGCTCTCGTCATAGCCGTCCTCGTCATACCCGTCGTCGCCCGTGCCCATGCCGGGAACCTGATGTCCGCCCATGCTATCGCTCCTGCTCAGGCCGCGTCGTGCGGTCTCGCGTCAAGGAACGGCGGGCACGCATGCCCGGTTCCGTCACTCCGCCGGTTTGACGACGATCGCAGGCCGGAACAGGCGGCCCCGTTCCGTCAGCGCGACGACTGCCAGCGCCGCGAGCCCCGCGAGCAGGAAGCCGAGCACCAGCGGCACCGTCGTCCCGTCGAACGCCTGGCCGATCACCGCGCCGATCACCGCGCCCGCGGTGACGCTGACGAACCCCTGCACGCTCGACGCGGTGCCGGCGATCCGCCCCATATTCTCCATCGCCATCGCCGAGAAATTCGACGTCGCCAGCCCGAAACAGCCGAGCGTCAGCGCCTGGAACACCGCAAAGCTGGTGAGCGACTCCCAGTTCGCCTCGATCGCGCCCAGATGCACCAGCGACACCAGGATCAGCCCCGACAGCGCGCAGTGGCTGATCAGTCGCGTGCCGAGCTTCATCACGATCCGCGAATTCATCAGATTGGCCGCCGCCATCGTCACCGAGGTGACCGCGAAGATCAGCGCGAGCAGGTCGGGCTTTGCGAAAACGTCCGCCATGATCTGCTGGATCGAGTTGAGATACCCGTAGAGCGATCCCATCAGCGCGGTCGCCGCCAGCGTATAGCCGAGCGACAGCCGGTCGCCGAGCGTCTGCCGCCAGTCCGACAGGATCCGCGCCGGCGTGATCGGCAGGACGTTCTCGGGCGCCAGCGTCTCGGGCATCCGGACCCAGAACCAGGCGAGCACGACCAGCGTCAGGCCTGCGATCACCCAGAAGATCGCACGCCAGTCGCCGAACTGCAGCACGCTCCAGCCAAAGGTCGGCGCCAGGATCGGCACGATCATGAACACCATGAAAGCGATCGACATCACCCGCGCCATCGCCCGCCCGTGATAACAGTCGCGCACCAGCGCGATCGTCGCGACCCGCGCCGCCGCGATCACCGCACCCCCTGCGACCCGCGCGATCAGCAGCAATGTGAAGCTTCCCGCCAGCGCGCAGGCGACATTGGCGAGCGCGTACAGCCCCAGCGACCAGAGCAGCACCGTGCGGCGCCCGAACCGGTCGGCGAGCGGCCCGTGGACGAGCTGCGCGACGCCGAAGCCGATGACGAACGCGGTCACGATATATTGCCGGCTGTTCTCGCTCGCGATCCCCAGCGACTCGCCGATCGCGGGCAGCGCGGGCAGCATCGAATCGATCCCCAGCGCGGTCAGCGACATTAGGGCTGCGACCAGCGCCACGAACTCGACAAAGCCGATCGGCGCGCCGCGCATCGCGGGCGCGTCGGATACTGGGGTTTCTGCGGTCATGATGCGGCGCCCTACCGCGTTATCGCTACCTACGAAACCCGCTATTCACCCCGCCACGCGCACGAATCCCACGCGCCCAATCCCCCGGGAGGCCACGCCCCCAATCCCCCCCACAGCAACGCCCCCCAATCCCCCGGCAGCAACGCCCCCAACCTCCCGACAGCAACGCCCCCCAACCGTCATCCCCGCGAAGGCGGGGATTCATACCGGCAACCCTCACGACTCCATCACCGACGTCCGAACATCTGGATCCCCGCCTCCGCGGGCATGACGAAACCAAGTGCCCCATCCCAAGGCCCGTCATCCCCGCCTCCCCGGGGATGACGGCAAGAGAGGTGCCGGAATCGCTCCGCCACCACGCGAAATCCCGCCAGGCAATTGGCACCGCCCCCCCGCGTCGCTATATCGGCGCTCCCCTATCCGGACATCCTTCCATGCTCGACAGCCCCGCCGCCCAGGTTCCCACACTCAGCCTCGCCGATCAGGCGCGCGACCCCGATGGCTTTGCTGCCGCGCTCGGCAACTCGTTCGAACGCTTCGGTTTTGCGATCGTCGCCGATCACGGCATCCCGACCGAGCTGATCGACCAGGCCTGGGCTGAGACCAAGGCGCTGTTCGAGCTGCCCGAGGACGAGAAACGCGGCTATTTCGCCCCCGGCGGCGGCGGCGCGCGCGGCTACACCCCGTTCAAGACCGAGATCGCCAAGGACGCCAAGGTCGTCGACCTCAAGGAATTCTGGCATGTCGGCCGCGAGCTCCCCGCCGGCCACCGCTACGAGGCGCAGATGTCGCCGAACGTCTGGCCGACCCGTCCCGAGGGCTTCAAGCCGGTCTTCCTCGACCTATTCAAGGCGTTCGACACCGCGGGCGACAAATTGCTCTCCGCGATCGCGCGCCACCTGAAGCTCGCGCCCGACTGGTTCGACCCCGCGGTCAAGGACGGCAACAGCGTCCTGCGCCTGCTCCACTACCCGCCGATCCCCGCCGATGCCGAGGGCGTCCGCGCCGGCGCGCATGAGGACATCAACCTCATCACCCTGCTGCTCGGTGCGGAAGAGGCGGGCCTCGAACTGCTCGACCGCGCCAACGGCCGCTGGCTGTCGATCAAGCCGCCCGAGGGCGCGATGGTCGTCAATGTCGGAGACATGCTCCAGCGGCTGACCAACCACGTCCTGCCCTCGACCACGCACCGCGTCGTCAACCCGCCCCCCGAACGCCGCGGCCATTCGCGCTACTCGATGCCCTTCTTTCTGCATCCCGCGCCGGATTTCCTAATTCAGACGCTGCCGGCGACGGTCACCGCGGAAAACCCCAACCGCTACCCCACCCCGATCACCGCGCACGACTATCTCTACGAACGCCTGGTAGAGATCGGCCTGATCAAGAAGTAACCGCCCCCGCGCGCTACCACCCCGGCGAAGGCCGGGGCCCAGTTGGGGAACGGCAATAACCGCGGACACCGCTCCGTTACGCCGACCTCTCCACCTGGACCCCGGCCTCCGCCGGGGAGGGGCAACAGGGTGGCGCGCCCGCTCCCCCGGATCAGTCCGGCGGAGCGCACGCCCCAACCTCAACCGAACCCGTTCGCCAGAAACCGCTCCGCCACCGCGCAGTGCACCGCGATCCCGTGCGCCATCACCCGCTCGTCGATCGTCATCTTCGTATTGTGCAGCGGCGGATTGGTCCGCGGGTCGCTCCCCTCGGGCGCCGCGCCGATGAACGCCATCGCCCCCGGCAGCTTCTGCAGCACGTAGGAGAAATCCTCCGCCCCCATCATCGGCGGCATCACCTGATACGCGCCCTCGCCGCCGATCGTGGTCGCCACCGCCTTGATCAGATCGGTCGCGCGCGGATCGTTCACGGTGACCGGATAGCCCTGCTCGATCGTCGGCGTCCCGACCGCGCCGTGCGCCGCGGCGATCCCCTCGACCATCCGCACGAACGCCGCGCGCAGCTGTTCGCGTGTCCGCTCGGACAAGGTCCGCATCGTCCCCAGCATCTCGACGCTCGACGGGATGACGTTGTGCGCCGACCCCGCATTCAGCTTGGTGATCGACAGCACCGCCGGATCGGTCACCGCCACCTGTCGCGCGACATAGGTCTGCAGCGCGGTGACGATCTCGCACGCGATCGGCAGCGGATCGAGGCAGTCGTGCGGCATCGCCGCATGCCCGCCGCGCCCGGTGATCGTCGCGCGCAGCGTGTCGGTCGACGCCATCAGCGTCCCCGACCGGCTGACGACATGCCCCATCGGCATGTTGGGCGAGATATGCAGCGCGAACCCCGCCTCGGGCAATGGCGCGTCGAGCAGCCCGTCGGCGATCATGTGCCGCGCACCGTGATGCCCCTCCTCGCCCGGCTGGAACATGAACACGACCGTCCCCGGCAGATCGTCCCGCCGCGCGCACAGCGCCTTGGCCGCGCCGACCAGCATCGCGGTATGCGAATCATGCCCGCACGCATGCATCGCCCCGTCGATCTTCGATGCGAACGGCAGCCCGGTCTCCTCCTGCATCGGCAACGCATCCATGTCGCCGCGCAGCAGCACGGTCCGCCCATTACCCCCCGCGGTACCACCGCCCCGCCCGCCACGCAGGATCGCGACGAACCCGGTCGTGGACGTCCCCTCGCGAATTTCCAGCGGCAGCCCGGCCAGCGCCGCCTTCACCTTGTCCGAGGTGCGCGGACAGTGCAGCCCCACCTCGGGATCCGCATGGATCGCGCGCCGCAACTCGATCGCCGCATCGAGGCTTTCCTCACCGATCGCGGCCCAGTCGGTGGTGGATTCGAAATCGAGCGACATGATCGGGTACCTTTGCAAGACGTGGTGCACCGGCTCGGCCAACGCCCGGCCCGTGCCGATGCCGCCCTATACCACAGCACCCCACCCCCTCCACCACCCCGGCAAAGACCGGGGGAGGTGCAAGCGAGATCGGACCCGCCAGCCCCCACACCGCCCACCACCCCGGCGAAGGCCGGGGCCCAGTTGGGGAACGCCAGTGATGCAGGACAGCGCCCCGTTACCGCGACCTCCCCAACTGGGCCCCGGCCTCCGCCGGGGTGGTATGCGCGAGATCACACGCCCCCGCTTCCCTTGTGTCCCCGCGAAGGCGGGGACCCAGTCTGGGCACCCGCCGTCGCGGGTGACCATGGAGAAGGACACGCCAGTCCACCAAATAGTGCCCCCACCCCGGCGAAGGCCGGGGCCCAGTTGGGGGACGCCAGTGATGCAGGACAGCGCTCCGTTACTCCAACCTCCCCAACTGGGCCCCGGCCTCCGCCGGGGTGGTATGCGCGGAAGCAGGAGCGTCCGCCCCACCCCCATCACCCCCGAAACAACCCCCCCAGCACCCCGCGCAGCACGCTCCCCACAAGCCCACCCCCCGACGCCCCGCCGCGCGACCGGCTCCGGCTGGTCGTCCCGAACACCTGTTTCCCGATCTCGTTCGCCACCTGCCGCCCGATCGACGAGCTCGCCGCGCGCGTCGCGGACGACGCCATCTTCGCCCAGGGCGAATCCGCCGCCTCGCGCTCGGCCGCGCGCTCCACCCGCTCCGCCTCACGCTCCGCCGCCCGCGCCTCGCGCGCCGCCTTCGCGTCGAGCTTTGCCTGCGCCACCGCCGCCTTCTCCGCCGCGGTCGTCGCCTTCGCCTCGGCCGCCGCCGCGCTCGCCGCCTCGGTCTTCGCCGCGAGCAGTTCCTCCGCCGACTCGCGATCCACCAGCGTGTCGTATTTCGCCCCGATCGCATCGGTCTCGATCATCACCGCGCGCTCGGCGGGCGTGATCGGCGCGACCCGCGACACCGGCGGCTTGATCAGCGTGCGCGCGACCGGCGTCGGCGACCCGTCCGCCTGCAACAGCGACACCAGCGCCTCCCCCACCTTCAGCTCGGTGATCGCGGTCGCGACATCGACCCCCGGATTCGCCCGGAACGTCTCCGCCGCGGAGCGCACCGCCGCCTGGTCGCGCGGCGTGAACGCGCGCAGCGCATGCTGCACCCGGTTGCCGAGCTGCCCGGCGATCGTCTCGGGAATGTCGATCGGGTTCTGCGTGATGAAATACACGCCCACGCCCTTCGACCGGATCAGCCGCACGACCTGCGCGATCGTGTCGAGCAGCGCCTTGGGTGCGGCATCGAACAGCAGATGCGCCTCGTCGAAGAAGAAGCACAGCACCGGCTTGTCGGGATCGCCGATCTCGGGAAGCTGCTCGAACAGTTCGCTCATCAGCCACAACAGGAACGTCGAATAGAGCTTGGGGCTCGCCATCAGCTTGTCCGCGGCGAGGATGTTGACCAAACCCCGCCCGCGATCGTCGACGCCGATAAAGTCACGCAATTCGAGCGCGGGCTCGCCGAAGAAATGCTCCGCGCCCTGGCTGCGCAACTGGAGCAGCGCCCGCTGGATCGCACCGATCGACTGTTTCGACACGTTGCCATAGGTCGTCGTCAGCTCGTCCGCCCGCCCCGCGCATTCGCTCAGCATCGCCTGCAGATCGTCGAGATCGATCAGCAACAGCCCTTCGGTATCCGCGACATGGAAGGCGATCGTCAGCACCCCCTCCTGCACCTCATTGAGATCCAGCAGCCGCGCGAGCAGCACCGGCCCCATCTCGCTGATCGTCGTGCGGATCGGATGCCCCTGCTCGCCGAACAGGTCCCAGAATTGCACCGGCGTGTCGGCATAGGCCCAGCCGTCATCGCCGATCGCGCTCGCACGCTCGGCAAAGATCGCATGCGTCTTCGCGGTCGGCGACCCCGCCATGGCGAGCCCCGACAGGTCGCCCTTCACGTCGGCGACGAAGCACGGCACGCCGTTCGCCGAAAATCCCTCGATGATCCCCTGCACGGTCACGGTCTTGCCCGTCCCCGTCGCGCCCGCGATCAGCCCGTGCCGGTTCGCGCGTCTGAGCTCGAGCGTCTGCCGCGTACCGTCCGCGCTCGCGCCGATGAAGATGCCGTCGCCCATGCTGCTATGTCCTCGCTGTCGATCCCGATCCTAACCCCGCGCCCCGCAAAGAAAAAGGACCGCCGCTCGGGTGAGCGACGGTCCTTCGGGACACGCGAGTGTCGGGTGGATTACTTGATCTTGACCGGCAGGAACTGCGCCGGCCCGCGCCCGCGCTTGACCTGCAACAGCACCTGCGGACGCCCGGCGGCCTTGGCCGTCGTGACCGCGCCCTGCAGCTCGGTTGCGCTGCGCACCGGCGTACCGTTGACCGAGATGATCACGTCGCCGCGCTTGAGCTTGCCGAACGCATCGCTCGTCTGCGCGACGGCCGCGATCACCACGCCCTGCGTGCCCGCCTCGACGCCGACCGCCTGCGCGATCGCCGGGGTCAGCGGCTGGACGCCGATCCCGAGCGCCGCACCCGCGGTGGGTGCCGCGCCGGTCGCGGCATCATCGTCATCGCCGTCGTCGGTGCCAAAGCCCTGCGCGTCGCCGCCCAGCGTCGCCGCCAGCTTGTCCGCGCTCGGCCGCGGTACCACGACCACGTTCGCGCTCGTCGGCTTACCGTTGCGCAGGATGTCGAGCCGCGCGGTCTGGCCGGGCTTCACGTTCGACACGAGATAGGACAGCGACTGGTCGACCGTGACCACCTGGCCGTTGACCTTGGTTACCACGTCGCCCGCGCGCACCCCGGCGCGCGCCGCGGGCCCGCCCGCGGTGACGTCGTTGATCAGCTCGCCCTGGTTCTTGGCGATGCCGAGCGCCGCTGCGGTATCCTCGTCGATCGTACCGCCACGGCCCAGCGTCACGCCGATATAGCCGCGCTCGATCGTGCCACCCTTCATGAAGGTCGCGATGATCGGCTTGGCGGTCGCCGCGGGGATTGCGAAACCGATGCCGATATTGCCGCCCGACTGGCTGAAGATCTGCGAATTCACGCCGATCACATTGCCGTTCAGGTCGAACATCGGCCCGCCCGAATTGCCCTGGTTGATCGACGCGTCGGTCTGGATGAAGCGGTCATACGCGCCGCCCTGTCCGGTGACGCGGTTGATCGCCGAGATGATCCCCGCGGTCACCGTGCCGCCCAGCCCGAACGGCTCGCCGATTGCGACGACCCAGTCGCCGACGCGCGCGCCGTTCGAATCGCCGAACTTGACGAAGGGCAGGTTGGGCGCGTCGATCTTCAGCAACGCCAGGTCCGATTCCTGGTCCTTGCCGATGACCTTGGCGACATATTCCTTCTTGTTGCTCAGCGTCACCGTGATCGAATCGACCGTCGCGCCCTGCGCGCCCGGCGAGATCACGTGATTGTTGGTAACGACATAGCCGTCCGCCGAGATCAGGAAGCCCGAACCGAGCGACGCGCCCTCGCGCTTGACCGGCGGGCCACCCTGCGGACCGCCGCCCATGCCGCCGAACAGCTCGCCGAACGGCGTGCCCGCGAACGGGTTGGCCTGCTGCTTCTGGACGATCGTCTGCTTTGTCGAGATGTTCACGACCGCGGGCTGGAGCCGCGCGACCATGTCGGCAAAGCTCATCGGCGCGCCGGGCTTGGGCACGACCGCCTGGATCGCACCGGGTTCGTTCTGGGCGACCTGGCCGGTCCCCGAAGCGGTGCCGGGCTGGAGCGCGAGCGTCGCGGTCGCGCCGCCGAGCAGTAGAGCGCTGGTAATGGCGTAGGCGTAACGCACTGGATATTGTCCTCTCGTTTCATCGTCCGAAACCGGGGTTTCATCGCCGATTACGGCTGAACGACGCTTGAATATGAACGGGTGTTCAGAGCAAGCTCACGGGCTTTAACGCCCGCGGCCCTCGAATTCCCGCAGATAGCTGTTGTTCGGCGAAAGAATTATCGACGTCGATCCTTCCGGTGCCGGACCGCCATCTGCCCCGAACGTGTGCCGGTAGGACTGCATAGCCCGGTAGAAGTCGTAGAAGTCGGCATCCTTGCCAAAGCTCTCGGCATAGATCTTCGCCGAATCGGCATCCGCCTGCGCACGGACGATCTGCGCCTGCTTCTGGCCCTCGGCGCGGATCGTGATCGCCTCCTGCTGGCGTGCGCTCGACATGCGCTTGAGCGCGCTTTCGAGCGGCAGGCCGACAGGCAGGTTCGCCTGCTTGATCCGCACGTCGACGATCTCGACGCCATACTGGCTCGCCACGCGCTGCAACCCGGTCTGGATATTGTCCATCAGCTCGGACCGCTCGGGGCTGAGCAGCTCGACGAAGCGCCGCTTGCCCAGCTCGTTGCGCAGCGCCGAGCCCAGGATCGGGCGCAGCTGGTCGGGGATGCGTTCCTCGCTGCCGACCGCGTTGCGCATCTTGCGCGGGTCGACGACGCGGTAGCGCGCATAGGCATCGACCTCGAGCCGCAGCTGGTCGGTCGACAGCACCAGCGTGTTGTCGAGCTCGATGTCCTGCACGCGCTTGTCGATCCACACGATGCGGTCGATGAACGGCACGCGCGCGATCAGCCCCGCGCCGGTCTGGCCGAAGGGCTGGCCGGGCGCATAGGCGTTGACTGTCCGGATCGGCTGGCCGAACCGCAGGATCACCGCCTGCTGCGTTTCCGGCACGATCGCAAAGCTCGCCGCGGCAAGGATCACGAGCACCAGCGCGATCGCGCCCGCGACCAGCGGGTTACGCCAGGTCAGGCCGTTCACTGGGCGGCTCCCGGCTGGGCGGCGGCGGCGGCCGGCGCGGGCGTCGCCGGCTGGGCGGCGCGCGGCGCGACCTCCGGATCGGCGAGCCGCTTGCCGTTGCGCAACGGCAGATAGGGGACGACGCCGCCCGGGGTCTCGACGATCGTCTTGTCGCTCTTGGCCAATACCGCTTCCATGGTCTCGTAATACATCCGTCGACGCGTCACCTCGGGGGCGAGGCGATATTGCTCATAGACCTTGTCGAACGATGCGGCCTCGCCTTGTGCGCGCGCCACGACCTGCTGCGCATAGGAGCGCGACTGGTTGAGGTTGGCGATCGCTTCCTGCTGCGCCGCGGTCACCGCGTTGAAGTCCTCGACGATCTGCGCGGGCGCGGCGGCCTGCTTGATCGCGACGCCCTGGATGCGGACGCCCGACTTATAGTCGTTGAGGATCTGCTGGGTCAGCTCGGCGACGCGCTGCTCGATCACCGTGCGGCCCGTGCCGATCGCCTGCTCCAGCGTCGTCGTCGCGACCACCGCGCGCATCGCGCTCTCGGCCGCGGCGCGTACCGTGGTGTTCGGCTCGGCGAGCTGGAACACGTAATCGCGCGGATCGGCGATGTCCCAGCGCACCGAATAGGCCAGATCGATGATGTTCTGGTCGCCGGTCAGTGTCAGATTCTCGCCGTCGCCGACGGGGAAATTGTCGGTGCGGATATTCTGCACGTCGACCACCTCGACGCTCGCGATCGGCGCGGGCGGGGTCAGGCGGATGCCCGGATCGAGCGTGCCGGCATATTTGCCGAAATAGGTCACCACGCCGCGCTGCTGCGGCCCGATCTGGTGGAACGAGGTGAACAGCAGCCACAGCACCACGATCACCGCGACCGCGATTGCCCACAGCGCGCGCGCATTGGCGCCCGTCGGCAGGCCGCCGAACCCGCCGCCGCTGCTGCCGCCGCCGCCACCGCCGCCCGAGACCCGCGCCTTTTTCAGGAATTCGTCGAGCGCGCTCGGCTTGCCGGTCGGCTTGCGACCGCCGGGGGGCAGCGCCCAGGGATTGCGGGGGCCGCCGCCCTCGCCGGCATTGTCGTCACCCGAGCCGCCCCAGGGACCCTTTGGCGTTTCGACGGCGAGAATGGGGGGACGCCGGAGCCAGCGCGTAAAGATCGTCATCCAACCTTTATAGGTGTGCCATCGCGGAAAAACAGTGCCAAGCGCCCGCCACGGGCCTATCTGGCGGCGATGATCGACATTGAAGCGGTAAAGGCGGCGATTGCCGCAGTGGCGGGCGCGCGCGCCACGGTGCGACTCGAAGGAACGCGGCTCGGCGTGGTGGTCGATGCGACCGGCCTCGACCCGAAGGCGCGCGACGCGCTCGAGGCGACGGTGAAGATGGCCGCGACGACGCCGGGCGTCGGCGAGGTGCGCGTGGTCATGACCGCCGAACGCACCACCCGCCGGCTGATCGCGGTCGCCAGCGGCAAGGGCGGGGTCGGCAAGTCGACGCTGTCCGCCAACCTCGCCATCGCGCTGTCCAGGGCCGGGCGCCGCGTCGGCCTCGTCGACGCGGACATCTACGGCCCGTCGCAGCCGCGGCTGATGGGGGTCGAGGGCACCCGCCCGACCGCCAAGGACAAGGTGCTCGACCCGGTCCCCACCCCCTACGGCGTCCCCCTCCTGTCGATGGGCCAGCTCGTCGATCCCGGTCGCGCGCTCGCCTGGCGCGGACCGATGGCGGCGGGCGCGCTCGGCCAGCTGGTCGAGGCGGACTGGGGCGCGACCGACACGCTCGTGCTCGACCTTCCCCCCGGCACCGGCGACGTCCAGCTGACGATGGTCCAGAAATACCGTCCCGCAGGCGCGATCATCGTCTCGACCCCGCAGGATCTCGCGCTGATCGACGCCCGCCGCGCGATCGACCTGTTCGAGAAAGCCGGTATCCCGATCATCGGGCTGGTCGAGAACATGGCGGGCTATGTCTGCCCGCATTGCGGCGAGAGTTCGGATCCGTTCGGCAACGGCGGCGCCGAGGCGGCGGCGCGTGAGCTCGGCATCGCGTTCCTTGGCCGCGTCCCGCTGACGCTGTCGATCCGCACCGCCTCCGATGCGGGAACGCCCCCCGCGGCCGAGCCCGACGACGTGATCTTCGCCGCCCTCGCCGCTCAGGTCGTCGCATGGATTGGAAAAATGTGAAACGTTTTGGGGCCCGCGCCGTTGTGCTGTTACCGGTCGTGCCTGGCGCGTAGAGCTACGACACGAGCGGACCAGGATTCCAGCCACCCGACCGGTCTATGTACAGACCCGGACGGGTGCTCCACGAAGAGGACGCCGAGATGCCTCTTACCGCCGATTCCGATATCAAGACACTGCTAGAAAACGCGCGCACGATCGCGCTGGTCGGCGCCTCCGACCGCCCCGACCGCCCCTCCTACGGCGTGATGGCGCGGATGCAGGCGCATGGCTACCGCGTCATCCCGGTCAATCCGCAGATCACCGGCGAGCACATCCACGGCGAATTCGTCTTCCGCGAACTTGCCCAGCTCGGCGACCAAATCGACATCGTCGACATCTTCCGCAATTCCGCCGCCGCCGGCGAGGCCGTCGACCAGGCGATCGCAATCGGTGCCAAGGCGGTCTGGCTCCAGCTCGGCGTGATCAACGAGGCTGCCGCCGCCCGCGCCGAAGCCGCCGGGCTTCAGGTCGTCATGGACCGCTGCCCCGCGATCGAGATCCCCCGACTCGGCGTCGCCAGGATAGATCGGGATCCGACCGACTGACGCTTGCCGCTCGCCTGCGCGTGCGTCACCCTCGCGACGAGCTTCGTATCGGCCCATCGCGTATCAGGGACAGGTCATGTTCGCTTTGCTTCTGGTTCTCGCTCAGGATCCGCTGCTCGCCAAGGCCAGCGAGCGACTCGCCGCCGAACCCCGCTGCGTCGTCGATCCCGCCTCGACCGACATCACCGTCTGCGGCCTGCGCCAGGCGGATCGGTTCCGCGTGCCGTTCGTCGTCCACGACCCCGGCGATCCGCGCCACGAAAGCCTCGCCGCGGAACGCGTCCGGCTGCTCAACGCGCGCACCCCGGTCCAGGACATGGGCCCGTTCCAGGTCGGCGGCGGCATGGCCGGCGTGTCGGTCGGCGTCGGCGCGGCGGGCGTCACCGCCGGCGGCCTCCGCAAACCCGCACCCTGACCCCCGCGCCATCACGCCCCCGCCATCAGCCCCCCGCCATCTGGACAGTGGCAAGACGCCCCGATCGGGTCCATGCTCGGGCGACGCTCATGATCACCGCAAACCGTTGAGGCGCCGTCGATGATTCTCGTCACACTGCTCGCGCTCGCACAGGCCGGCGCCATACCTGCGGCTCAGCCTGCCGCCACATCGACCTCGTCGGCTCCGACCGAAAAGAGCTGGTCGATCCTCAATCCCCCCGACTGCCCGGTGGTGAAGGAGGGCGACAAGACGATTACCGTCTGCGCGCCCGGCACCCAATCGGGCCCGCGCCTCCCGCTCCCCGACTGGGGCCCGCCCGACCGCCCCGTCGCCTCCAACCCGAACATGACCGCGATCCGCGCGCTGTCGCTCGAGGGAACGCCCTGCGCCGCGACCCAGAGCGGCTGCCAGTCCGGCTTCGGCCCGCCAATCGCCCCGCTCGTCGCCGGCGCCGTCGCGCTCGCCAAAAGCGCCTTCGCCAAGAAACCCGACAAGACCGGCCGCATCGCCATCGACCTGTCCGACCCCGCACCCCCGGCCCCCGCGCGGCCGTAACCCACCCCGTCATTCTGACGAAAGCCAGGACCCAGGGCCAAGCAGCGCAGCGCCCCGCAACTCTGGATCCTGGGTCAAGCCCAGGATGACGAGAGGAGGCAGCCGCCGTCCCCACACACCCCCGTCATCCTGACGAAAGTCAGGATCCAGAGCCAAGCAGCACACCGCCCCGCAACCCTGGATCCTGGGTCAAGCCCAGGATGACGGAAGGGAGGGGCCGTCATCCCCACCCAACCCCGTCATCCTGACGAAAGTCAGGATCCAGAGCCACACAGCGCAGCCATCCGCCACACTGGATCCTGACCTTCGTCAGGATGACGGCAAAACGTGGCACACCCGCATGCCCACCCCAAAAATCACCCCAAAATATGCATCCACAACGGCTGCCCCACCAGACTCTGCGACCCCCGCAATTTCTCCAGCGCCTGCGCGACAGACCGTTCCGGCCCCTCATGCGTCACGATCGCGACCAGCACGCTGCCGTCCGCCATCGCGCCGCGCTGGATCAGGCTCTCGATCGAGACGCCCGCGTCGCGCATCGCCGCGGCGATCTCGGCCAGCACGCCGACCCGGTCCGCGACCGTGAAGCGCAGATAGGCGCGCCCGCGCCGCTCGCCGCTGTCCGCGGTCGCCGCCGCGACCAGCGACGCCGCCGGCATCGCATAGGGCGGCCCATATTCGCCGCGCGCGATGTCGATCAGGTCCGCGACCACCGCGCTCGCGGTCGGCCCGTCGCCCGCGCCGGCGCCCTGGAACAGCAACCGCCCGACGAAATTGCCCTCCGCTACCACGGCATTGAGCGACCCCGTGACATGCGCGAGCGGATGGTCGACCGGCACCAGATGCGCATGCACGCGCTGGAACAGCCCGTCCGGCCCGTCCTCCGCCAGCCCGAGCAGCCGCACGCGGTAGCCGAGCGCCGCCGCCTCGGCGATGTCCGCGCCCAGCAGGTGCCGGATGCCGCTCGCCGCGACTGCGTCGAACGCCGGCCGCGTCCCGAACGCGATCGAGGCGAGGATCGACAGCTTGTGCGCCGCATCCACCCCGTCGATGTCGAAGCTCGGATCCGCCTCGGCAAAGCCCAGCGCCTGCGCCTCGGCGAGGATCTCGGCGAAATCGCGCCCCTCCGCCTCCATCTTGCTCAGGATGAAATTGCACGTCCCGTTGAGGATGCCGTAGACGCGCCCGATCGCGTTGGCGGCGGCGCCCTCGCGCAGCCCCTTGATGACCGGGATCCCGCCCGCGACCGCCGCCTCGAACTTCAGCGCGACGCGCGCCGCCTCCGCCGCGGTCGCCAGCTCATAGCCGTGATGCGCGAGCATCGCCTTGTTCGCTGTCACGAACGACTTGCCCGCGGCGAGCGTCGAGCGCGCGAGCGTCAGCGCGGGGCCGTCCGATCCGCCGATCAGCTCGACGACGACATCGACGTCCGCCTGCTGCGCCAGCGCGGTCGTGTCGTCGACCCAGGCGAACCGCGTCAGATCGACGCCGCGATCCTTGTAGCGATCGCGTGCCGACACCGCGACGACCTCGATCGCGCGGCCGGCCCGTCGGGCGATCAGCTCGCGGTTCGCGTCGAGCAGCCGGATGACGCCGCCCCCCACGGTTCCCAGGCCCGCCAGTCCCACGCGCAACGCTTCGCTCATCGTCTTCCTTTCGCCAAACCCGCGCGAAGACCTAGGGTCCGACGGCCAATCCCGCAATCAGGATGACGAATGGCGCCGCGCGCCCTATCTGGTCCCGCATGACCGGCCGCTTCGATCACCTGCCCAACCGCCGCGCGATCATCGATCGCCGCGCGGTCGCCGACACCATCGCCGCGCTGGACGAGACCGATCCGGTCGCGCTCGGCCGCCAGGCGACGATCCTGCTCAAGGCCGCGCTCGACGCGGGCCGGGTCGAGGTCGCCAAGCGGCTCGCCGAACATCCCAGCCGCGGGCTCGAGGTGTCGAGCGCGCAGGCCTATCTGATCGACCAGCTGCTCCGCCTGCTCTTCGACTTTACGACCACCCGGTTGCACCCCGCGCCCGCCCCCACCCCCGACGACCGGCTCACGCTGATCGCGGTCGGCGGCTATGGCCGCGGCGAGATGGCGCCGCATTCGGATGTCGATATCGGCTTCCTCACACCGGGCAAGCAGACCCCGCGGGTCGAACGCATCATCGAATCGATGCTCTACACGCTCTGGGATCTCGGGCTGAAGCTCGGCCAGTCCAGCCGCTCGCTCGACGAGATGATCCGCCAGGCCAAGGCCGACATCACCGTCCGCACCGCTTTGCTGGAGGCGCGCTACGTCACCGGCGACATGGATCTCTACGAAGAGGCGTCGCGCCGGTTCAAGGTCGAGGTCCAGGCGGATACCGCGCGCGCGTTCATCGCCGACAAGCTCGTCGAGCGCGACCTGCGCCACCGCAAGATGGGCGACACGCGCTATGTCGTCGAACCCAACGTCAAGGAGGGCAAGGGCGGCCTGCGCGATCTCCACGCGCTCTTCTGGATCGGCAAGTACATCTACGACGTCCAGCGCGCGGCACAGCTCGTCGATGTCGGGCTGTTCACCAAGGCCGAATATCGCCTCTTCCACCGCGCCGACAATTTCTTTCAGGCGGTGCGCTGCCACCTGCACAGCATCACCGGTCGCGCCGAGGACCGGCTGACCTTCGACGTCCAGCGCGAGATCGCCGACCGGATGCGCTTCTCCGACCGTCCGGGCAAGCCGAAGGTCGAACGCTTCATGCACTTCTACTTTCTCCAGGCGAAGACCGTCGGCGACCTGACCGGCGTCTTCCTAGCGCATCTCGACGAGAAGTTCGCCGCGCGCGGCCGCCGCTTCGGCCTGCCGACGATCCGCCGCAGCCCGCGACGGCTGAACGGCTTCGTCCTCGACCGCGGCCGGCTCGCCCTGCCCGACGACGACTTCTTCCGCGCAAGTCCGGTCCGGCTGATCGAGATCTTCCAGCTCGCCGACCGCAATACGCTCGAGATCCACCCGCTCGCGATGCGCGCGGCCGCACGCGACGTGAAGCTGGTCGACGACATCCGCGACGATCCGACCGCCAACGCGCTGTTCCTCGACGTCCTCAGCTCGCCGCGCGATCCCGAACTCGTCCTGCGCTGGATGAACGAGACCGGCGTCTTCGGCCGCTTCGTGCCCGATTTCGGCCGCGTCGTCGCGCAGATGCAGTTCGACATGTATCATCACTACACCGTCGACGAACACACGATCCGCGCACTCGGCCTGCTCGCGCGGATCGAGAATGGCGCTTTGAAGGACGACCATCCGCTCGCCAGCGCGATCTTCCGCCAGATCGTCTCGCGCCGCGTCCTCTATGTCGCGGTGCTGCTCCACGACATCGCCAAGGGCCGCGGCGGCGATCATTCGATCCTCGGCGCCGAGGTCGCGCAGCGCCTCTGCCCGCGCTTCGGCCTGTCGCCGGCGGAGACCGAGACCGTCGCCTGGCTCGTCCGCTGGCATCTGCTGATGTCCGCGACCGCGTTCAAGCGCGACCTGTCGGACTTCAAGACGATCCTCGATTTCTGCGACGTGGTGCAGAGCCCCGAGCGACTCCGCCTCCTGCTCGTCCTCACCATCGTCGATATCCGCGCGGTCGGCCCCGGCGTCTGGAACGGCTGGAAGCGGCAGCTGCTCGGCGACCTCTACGAATCTGCCGAGGAGGTGCTCCGGCTCGGCCACAAGCAGAAGGGCCGCGCCGAACGCATCGCCGCCAAGCACGAGACGCTCCACGCCGATCTCGGCTGGAGCGACGCCGAATTCGCCGCGTTCGTCCGCCGCATGCCCGAGGCCTATTGGATCGCCGAGCCCGAGGACGTGCTCGTCCACAACGCCCGCTTCCTCGCCGGCACCGGCGACGCGCAGCTCGCGATCGACGCGCATGTCTATCCCGGCCGCGGCGCCACGCTCGTGACGATCTACGCCGCGGATCATCCCGGGCTCTTCTACCGCATCGCCGGCGCGATCCATGTCGCGGGCGGGAACATCATCGACGCGCGGATCCACACCACGCGCGACGGCATGGCGGTCGACAATTTCCTCGTCCAGGACCCGTTCGGCCGCCCGTTCGACGGCAGCGAACAGCTCGCCCGGCTGAAGACCGCGATCGAGGATGCGCTCGCCAACCGCGGCAAGCTCGCCGACCGCCTCGTCGCCAAGCCGCTCCCGCGCGCGCGCGCCGAGGCGTTCGACATCGTCCCCAACGCGATGATCGACAACCGCGCCTCGAACCGCTTCACCGTGGTCGAGGTCAACGCCCGCGACGGCCCCGCCTTGCTCAACCGGCTCGCCCAGGCGCTCTTCCAGTCGAAGGTGACGATCCACTCCGCGCATGTCGCCACCTATGGCGAACGCGCGGTCGACACCTTCTACATCACCGACCTCACCGGCGACCGCATCACCGCCCCCGCCCGGCTGAAGACCCTCGAACGCCGCCTGCTCGCGGCGGCCGCCGGCAAGCAACTCGACCTCGCCGCCTGACTAATCGTCATCCTGACGAAAGTCAGGATCCAGAGCCACGAACGTCTCGCTGAGTTATCCTGGATCCTGACTTTCGTCAGGATGACGGACGTGAACGAAGGCCCGCCACAAACGAAAAAGGCCGGCCCGCTCTCCCGAGCGGACCGGCCTTCCCTAGCGACGTTGAACGATCAGAATCGCGTGCGCACCGTCAGCCCATAGGTCCGCGGCTCGGCAAGGTACGAGGTGAAGATCTGGTTCCCCACACCACCAAACGCCTTCACCTGATCGAGATTGCCAGCACCCTGGAACGGCGCGTTGAACCCGACCTGCTGGTAATCGGTGTCGAGCAGGTTCTGCGCCCACAATTCGACCGCCCATCTCTGCGCCGGCCCGCGGATGCCGATCCGCGCGTTCATCAGGAAGAAGCCGTCCTGCGTCTTCTCGGTGAACAGGTCCGACCCGGTATTATAATCGCTGGTCATGCGGCCATCGATGTAGAACAGCCCGGTGATCCCCGACGACCCCAGCTCGGGCGTCCACGTCCCCGACGCGGTGACCGTATGCTTGGGCGCGTTCGACAGCGTGTTGCCCGACAGCAGGAACAGCGCGGGGTCGAGGGCCTCGCCCGTCTCCGACCCGACCAGGTTGTTCTTGAAGGTCGTGTCGACATAGGTGTAGCCGAGGCTCACCGCGACGTCGCGGACCGGGAACAGCCCCGCCTCGAGCTCGACGCCCTGCGACCGCACGCCATATTTCACGTCGCCGGTGCACGCGCCCGTCGCCGCACTCGCATCGCGATCCGCGCCGTTCAGGCTGGTGTCGCACGAGCTGATGTTCTGGACGATGAAGTTGGTGCCGTTGAACGTGTTGAGCTGGAAGTTCTTGAACTCCTGGCGGAAGCCCGCGACGTTGAAGGTGAACTGCGCGGAGGTGAACTTCAGCCCGAGCTCGTAGGAATTGACCGTCTCGGGATCGAACCGCAGCCGGCTCGCGCTCGCATTGGTCGGCGACGAGAACACGTTCGCGGTCAGGTCCGACCGGTCGAGGTTGTAGCCGCCCGCCTTGTAGCCGCGCGAATAGGACGCATAGAGCAGCGTGTCGGTACGCGGCTTGTACGACACGATCCCCGTGCCGCTGAACTCGCCTTCCTTGAACCCGTCGTTCAGATCGAGCCCGTTCAGCGCCGAGGTCGAATTGCCCGTGCAGGTCAGCGTGACGATCCCGCCGACCAGAGTCTTCAGGCTGGCGGGCACCGCCGCACTCGCCAGCAGCGGGCTCAGCGCCGCCTGCTGCGCGGGGCAGACGGTGTTGTTGTTGTTGAAGTCGGCGTGGAAATCCTTCGCCTCATGCGTGTAGCGAAGCCCGCCGGTGATCGACAGCTTGTCGGTGACCTTGAAGATGTTGTGCGTGAAGAACGCGTAATTCTCGCTGTCCTGATAATAGGTCGACCGCTGGTCGCCCAGATTGTTGAGCGTGCTCAGCCGGTCGATGCCGCTCAGGATGGTACCGGTCAGCGCGCCGAAGGCGGGCTGCGTGCCCGGAACCTGTCCCGACAGGACCGCACGTCCCGTCGCGCTGAGGCAGCCCGGATTGGCCGGATTGCGCAGCGCCGCCGCCGGGTTGACCGTCGCGACGATCCGGCACGCGGCGAACGCGCCGTACTGCGTCCCGAACTTCAGATTGTCCGCAACGACCAGGTCTTCCTTCGAATAATAGCCGCCGACCAGCCAGTCGAGCTTGTCGTCGAACAGCGACCCGTTCAGCCGGACTTCCTGGCTGAAGGTGTGGAACTGGCGATAGCTGTTGCCGTCGTCCGCGCGGTACCCGATGTCGAGATTGCCGTAATCGATGTCGGCCGCGCCGCCCGACTTGTATTCGCGGTACGCGGTGATCGAGGTCAGCTGCGCAAAGCCGAGGTTCGCGTCGATCTGGCCCGAGCCGCCATAATCCTTGGTGATGTTCGAATAGGCGCGGCCCAGCGTGTTGGCGATGCGGCGGTTATACGGGTCGCCCTGGCTCGGGAACACCGCGCCCATGCTCTGCATGACCTGCTGGATGCGGTTGCCCGCGGGGTTGATCGCGAAGTCGCCCGCGACGCCGGGCGTCGGATCGATCTTCTCGCGCGTGTCGATATAGACCGCGCCGCAGCACTTTTCGTCACGCCGCGTGTAATCGCCGATCAGCCGCACCGACACGTCGCTGCTCGGCTCGAACAGCAGTTGCCCGCGCACGAAATAGCGGTTGCGGTCGTTATAATCGGTCTGGTTGATGACGTCGTAATAATAGCCGTCGCGCTTGCCGAACACGCCGTCGAGCCGGAACGCCAGCTTGTCCTTGATGATCGGCCCGGTCAGCCCGCCCGCGATGCGGATATTGTTGTAATTGCCATAGGTCGCGTCGCCGTAACCGCCGAACTGGTAGGACGGCAGCTTGGTCAGGATGTTGATCGTGCCCGCCGATGCGTTGCGCCCGGCCAGCGTCCCCTGCGGCCCGCGCAGCACCTCGATCCGGTCGACTTCGCCCAGATCGTTCAGCCCCGACCCCGTGCGGCTGCGATAGACGCCGTCGATGAACACCGCGACCGAGCTTTCGAGGCCGGGATTGTCGCCGACCGTGCCGATGCCACGGATACGCGCCGAGGCGTTCGCCTCCGAGCCCGTCGACGAGATCAGCAGCGACGGCGCGAGCTGGGTCATCTGGCGGATGTCGGTCGCACCCGAATTCTGCAGCGCGGCCTGGCCGACCGCGGACACCGCGATCGGAACGTTCGACAGCCGCTCGGAACGGCGCGTCGCGGTGATGACGATGTCGCCCGCATTGATCGGCTGAGGATTCGCGTTCTCGGCAACCGGCTGCTGCTGCGCATCGACCGACGCGGCGGCGGTACCCGATGTATTTGAGGGTACGGTCTGCGCCTCGGGCTGCGTCGTCGGGACATCCTGTGCGAAGGCCGGCGCCGCGATCGCGATCGTCGCGGCGGCAGACAACAGATATGCGGTCATGCGCATGGGCATCTCTCCTGGCGGCTTCGAATTATTTCGAATTTCCGGTTTGGTCAGGAGGTAATTGGAATTTTCATGCAGCGTCCACCGATTTCCGTATGCGGAAGTAACTTTCCGGTCGCTGTGTCGCACTTCCGCAACACCGAGCAATAACACCGCGTGATAGCCCCGAAATCGATGCATCGCGCAGGGGCGGTTCGACCGCGGCGGTTGACGCTACGGAAAGGGTCATGGTGACCTGCACCCCAACGCAAACGGCCCACCGCCCCGGACAGGGGGCGATGGGCCGGTCGCTATCGTCGTATCGCGTCCCGCATCGCGGGCCGCGTCGTCACGCCGTTACTTGGGCGCGAGCACCATCAGCATCTGACGGCCTTCCATGCGCGGATACGCCTCGATCTTGGCGATCTCCGCGACGTCGTCCTGCACGCGCTTCAACAGGTTCATGCCCAGCTGGCCATGGCTCAGCTCGCGGCCACGGAAGCGCAGCGTGATCTTGACCTTGTCGCCCTCGCCGATGAAGTCGTTCACCTTCTTCATCTTCGTGTCGTAATCATGGTCGTCGATGTTCGGACGCATCTTGATCTCCTTGATCTCCTGCGTCTTCTGCGACTTGCGTGCGAGGTTCGCCTTCTTTTGCGCCTCGTACTTGAACTTGCCGACATCGAGGAACTTAGCGACGGGCGGATCGGCGTTGGGCGAGACCTCAACCAGGTCCAGGCCATGCTCGGCCGCCTGCTCGATCGCTTCGCGCGTGTACATCACGCCCAGATTCTCGCCCTCGTGATCGATCACGCGGACCTTCTGGCTCTGGATGAATTCGTTGAATCGCGGGCCGTTCATCGCGGGCGTCTGCATGGGCCGGCGCATCGTGGGAGGACGTATGGGGGTTGCTCCTGTTGTTTCTGACGAAGTATTTGGGCCGGCTTATAGCGCAGAAAGCTCTGCGCGGAAAGCCGGCCTCGTCCATCACATATCGGGAGCGCGCGCCTCGATCGCAAGGCGTGCCACCGCCTCGTCGAGCGACAGCATCTCCTGCCCCTGGCTGCCCAGCCGGCGAATCGCGACCGTCGCCTCGTCCGCCTCGCGCTTGCCGACCACGAACAGCACCGGCACCTTGGCCAGGCTGTGCTCGCGCACCTTGTAGTTGATCTTCTCGTTGCGCAGGTCGGTCTCGACGCGGATCCCCGCCTTGCGCAGCGCGGCGACGACCTTCATCGCATAGTCGTCCGCATCCGACACGATCGTCGCGACCACCACCTGCACCGGTGCCAGCCATAGCGGAAAGCGCCCGGCATGATGCTCGATCAGGATACCGATGAACCGCTCGAACGTGCCGAGAATCGCGCGGTGGAGCATCACCGGCCGATGCCGCTCGCCATCCGCGCCCACGTACGACGCATCGAGTCGCTCGGGCAGCACGCGGTCCGACTGGATCGTGCCAACCTGCCACGTCCGCCCGATCGCATCGGTCAGATGGAATTCGAGCTTCGGCGCATAGAACGCCCCCTCGCCCGGCAGCTCCTCGAACTTGTCCTTGATCGTGTCGGACAAGGTCGACTGCATCACCGCCTCGCGCAGCTCCGCCTCCGCCTTGTCCCACATCGCATCGTCGCCGAACCGCTTTTCGGGGCGCAGCGCGAGCTTCACCGCATAATCCTCGAAGCCCAGATGCTTGTACACGCTGTCGAGCAGCTCGCAGAATTTCCGGACCTCCTCGACCAGCTGGTCCTCGCGGACGAAGATATGCGCGTCGTCCTGCGTGAACTGGCGGACGCGCATGATGCCGTGCAGCGCGCCATGCGGCTCGTTGCGGTGGCAGCAGCCGAACTCCGCCATCCGGATCGGCAGGTCGCGGTACGACTTGATCCCCTGCTTGAAGATCAGGACGTGCGCCGGGCAGTTCATCGGTTTCAGCGCCATCAGGTCGCCCTCGCCCGACAGGACCGCGCCCTCGTCTTCCACATTGGGGATCTCGTCGGGCACCACGAACATGTTCTCGCGATACTTGCCCCAGTGGCCCGACTGTTCCCACTGTTTGGCGTCCATCAGCTGCGGCGTCTTCACTTCGGCATAGTCCGCCGCATCGAGCCGCCGGCGCATATACGCCTCCAGCTGGCGCCACAGCACGAAGCCGTTGGGATGCCAGAACACCGAGCCCTGCGCCTCGGACTGGAGGTGGAACAGGTCCATCTCCTGCCCGATCTTGCGGTGATCGCGCTTGGCCGCCTCTTCCAGCCGGAACAGATGCTGGTCGAGCTGCTTCTTGTTGAGCCAGCCGGTGCCGTAGATCCGGCTCAGCATCGCGTTCTTCTGGTCGCCGCGCCAATAGGCTCCGCTCACGCGCGTCAGCTTGAACGCAGCCGGGTCCAGCTTGCCGGTCGACACCATGTGCGGCCCGCGGCACATGTCGAGCCACTCGCCCTGGCGATAGATCGTCAGTTCCTCGCCCTCGGGCAGCTCGGCGGCCCATTCGGCCTTGAACGTCTCGCCCTGCTCGGTCCACCGGTCGATCAGCTGCTGACGCGACCAGACCTCGCGCAGGAACGACTCGTTCCGCGCGATGATCGCGCGCATCTCGGCCTCGATCGCGGGCAGGTCCTCGTCGGTGAACGGGCGATCCTTGGGCGCAAAGTCGTAATAGAAGCCGTCATCGGTCGCCGGCCCGAAGGTGATCTGCGTGCCCGGGAACAGATGCTGCACCGCTTCGGCCATCACATGCGCCAGGTCATGCCGCACCAGCTCGAGCGCATCCGCCTCGTCGCGCGCGGTGACGAGCGCCAGCTGCGTATCGCCCTCGAACGGCCGGCTCAGATCCCGCACCTGCCCATCGATCCGCGCGGCGAGCGCCGCCTTGGCCAGCCCCGGCCCGATCGCCGCGGCGACATCCGCGGGCGTAGTCCCGGGCGCAACCTCGCGGACGGAGCCGTCGGGAAGCGTAATGCGGAACATGGCAGACATGAGGAACTTTCTCGTGATGGAAGAACGGCGCTTATGCCGTCGCCCAGCCGATATAGGCAACCCGCCACGCACCGACACCCCACGAACCGCCCCCATGTTCCCCGGCGAAGGCCGGGGCCCAGTTGGGAAACGCCGCCAACAAAGGACCGCGCCCAGTTACGCCGACCTCACCACCTGGACCCCGGCCTCCGCCGGGGTGGAAGCAATCCGCCCCCTCACCCCACCCCAAACGGCACCACATGGTTCCCCTGCGTGTGCCCCACCTCGGCCCGCCCCAGATACGGCACCCCCATATCCCGCGCCCACCGCACCATCATGTAATCGAGCGTCTCCCCCCAGGCCGGCTCGTTCGCCTGCACCGCGGTCACCGCCCCGAGCCGCAAGCCCGCAATCCCTTTCAGCTGCGTCGCGTTCGCCACCTTGAACAGCATCCGGTCGATCGCATACATCGGCTCCGACACCTCCTCGACGATCAGCACATGATCGGTCAGATCGGGCAGCCACGGCGTCCCGATCAGCGACGTCAGGATCGACAGGTTGAACGCCGCCGAGGGCTGCCCCCCCAGCCCCGGCTCGAGTCCCGAACGATCCCCCCGCGCCATCCACCCGAGCGACCGCGCCACCGTCGCCTCGCCGTCATGCCGGTTGATGTCGCTGACCATCGGCCCGTGCGCCACCCGCCCGATCCGCCGCGCGTACAGCGCCCCCAGCAGAAACCCGACGTCCGAATAGCCCAGATAAATCTTGTGCCGCGCCGCGCGCCCCAGCTCGGGCATCACCATCTGCAGGATCCGGTTCGCGCCATAGCCCCCGCGCAGGAACCAGATTGCGTCGAACGCCGGATCATTGGCGTATTCAAGAAACGCCGCCGCCCGCGCGAAATCCGACCCCGCGAAATGCCCGTCGGTCGCGGTGCACTGCGGATGGAACACCAGCTCGACCTCGGGAAACGCGCGCGCCGCATAGGCGGTGACCACGGGGATCGCCGAAGGATTGGTCCGGCTCGACGCGGCGAGAACACCGATGCGCATGGTTCGTCCTGTCTTGCCCCGTTACGCAACCGCCGATAGCGCGAGCACATGGATATCACCAACCCCTCCGACCAGACCGCCGCCGACCAGCCCGCCTATTTCTTCATCGGCATCGGCGGGTCGGGCATGATGCCGCTCGCGATGATCCTCGCGGGCCGCGGCGCGACCGTCGCAGGCTCGGACCGCAATCTCGACCAGGGCCGCGTCCCCGCCAAGTTCGACGATCTCGCCGCCAAGGGGGTCGCGCTCTTCCCGCAGGACGGCAGCGGCATCGTTTCCGCGGACCAGCACGTCGTCGCCTCCGCCGCGATCGAGCCGACCGTCCCCGACATGATCGCCGCCGCCGCGCTCGGCTGCCCGCGCGCCACCCGCGCCGAGCTGCTCGCCTCCTTGTTCAACGACAGCCGCCTGCCGATCGGCGTGGCGGGCACCAGCGGCAAGTCGACCGTCACCGGCATGATCGGCTGGATCCTCCACACCGCCGGCCGCGACCCCACCGTGATGAACGGCGCGGTCATGAAGAACTTCGCAGGGCCCGACGCCCCCTTCGCGAGTGCCTTAGTCGGCGAGGGCGACACCTTCGTCAGCGAGGTCGACGAAAGCGACGGTTCGATCGCGCATTACGCGCCGAAGATCGCCGTGCTCAACAATGTCAGCCTCGACCACAAGTCGCTCGACGAACTCCGCGCCCTCTTCGGCACCTTCATCGCCAAGGCTGAGACCGCGGTGGTCAACGCCAACGACCCCGACGCCGCCGCGCTCGCCGCCCGCCTCCCCCGCGGCCAGGTCACCACCTTCGCGATCGACGCCTCCGCTGACCTCCGCGCCGAAAACCTGAAGCCCGAACCCTTCGCGATAACCTTCGACCTCGTCTCGCGCGGCGCCCGCACGCGCGTGACGCTCGCCGTCCCCGGCCGCCACAATGTCGCGAACGCGCTCGCCGCGA
Source organism: Sphingomonas aerolata (assembly GCF_023935825.1). NCBI lineage: Bacteria > Pseudomonadati > Pseudomonadota > Alphaproteobacteria > Sphingomonadales > Sphingomonadaceae > Sphingomonas > Sphingomonas aerolata. The sequence continues at coordinate 3,615,568 of NZ_CP098762.1, forward strand.
TCGGCGCGGCAATGGCCGCCGACGTGTCGCTCCCCGACGCGGTCAAGGCGCTCGCGAGCTTCACCGGCCTGCGCCGCCGCTTCGATCTCGTCGGCGAAGCGAACGGCGTCGCGGTGATCGACGATTTCGGCCACAACCCCGACAAGATCGCCGCCACGCTCGACACGCTCCACGCCTTTCCGGGCCGTCTGCTGATCCTGTTCCAGCCGCACGGCTATGGCCCCTTGAAGGTCATGGGCACCGAACTCGTCGCCACCTTCGTCGAACGCATGGCCCCCGAAGACCTGCTCGTTCTTCCCGACCCGGCCTATTATGGCGGCACCGTCACCCGCGAGGTCACCAGCGCCGACATCGTCGCGCAGATCGCCGCCGGCGGCCGCGACGCCCGCCACATCGCCGACCGCGCCGACGCCGCCGCGCTGCTGGTCGCCGAGGCGCGCCCCGGCGACCGCATCGTCGTGATGGGCGCGCGCGACGACACGCTCAGCCTGCTCGCGGCGACCATGGTCGAATCCCTCGCCGGCTGATAGGATAAGCCCGATCCCCCGTCCGGAGACCCGCCGATGTTCCGCCGCCTCTTCCTCGACCATCCCGCCACCGTCGGCGAAAGCTATGCCGAGCATTTCGGCGTCGCCAGCCGGTTCGGCGTGACGATGATCGCCGGCGGCCTCGGCGCCCTCGTCCACGCGGTCGTCCCCGCTTTGTGCAAGACCAGCGGCAGCGACACGGTCCGCGAACTCCACCGCCAGATGGTCGCCAAACGCGGCGCCGTCGCCGCCGACCAGACCCAGATGAAAACGGTAGAATTCATCATCTGACCCCGTCCCCCCGCGAAAGCGGGGGCCCAGGACGGCGGCAGTAAAGCGCCGCCCACCCCCCACCCGTCATCCTGACGAAAGTCACTACCCAGAGCCCAGCAGCGCTGCGCCCCATAACCCTGGATCCTGGGTCAAGCCCAGGATGACGGCGGTGAAGTGCAGCCCCCCACCCGTCATCCCGACAACGAGGAAGCGCCGCCCTCCCCACCCGTCATCCCGACGACGAGGAAGCGCCGCCCCCCTCCCCCCGTCATCCTGACGAAAGTCAGGATCCAGAGCCAAGCAGCGCCGAGCCCTGCCACCCTGGACTCCCGCCTACGTGGGAGAACGGACAGTCGTGATCGCATCCCCTCAACCCCGCCCCCGCTGTAAAGCCACCTTGACTCCGACACCCCCAGATGACAAGCTTCCTTTACCGATTCGAAAGGACGCTTGACCATGCACAAGAGCCCCGCGCTGCGCCGCTACAACGCCACCGTTCTCGGTCTCAGCCTTGCGTACATGGGCACGCTGTTCGGCGCGGTGGCGCTGTTCCGCAGCCATCCGCCGACCGGCCCGCTCGCCTATCTCCTCGCGGTGCTGCCCGCGCTCCCGCTGCTCGGCGTCTTCCTCGCCTGGGGGCGCTATCTGCGCGACGAGCCCGACGAATATATCCGCACGATGAACGTCCGCCAGACGCTGATCGCCACCGTCTTCATGCTCTGCGCGACGACGATCTGGGGCTTTCTCGAAAGCTTCGGCCTCGCCCCGCATGTCCCGGCCTATTCGGCGGGTGTGCTCTGGTTTGCCGGCCTGATGCTCGGCGGGTGCCTCAACATCGCCGCGGTTCGCGCAGGGACCGTATGAAGAACCGCCTGAAAGTCCTGCGCGCCGAACGCGACTGGAGCCAGGGCGACCTCGCCGACCGCCTCGACGTCTCGCGCCAGAGCGTCAACGCGATCGAGACCGGCCGCTACGACCCCTCGCTCCCGCTCGCCTTCCGCATCGCCGAGCTGTTCGGTCTTGCGATCGAGGACATCTTCACCAGCCCCTCCGCCCCCGTCTGAACTCGCCGCCTGACCTAGCCCCACCCGCCCGCTTTGGCTAAAGCCCCGCGCATGACCGACACCACCACCCCCGCGCCGGACCGCCCCCGCCTCGCCTATCACCACACGACCGGCACCGGCCCGACGATCGTCTTCCTGTCGGGCTATGGCTCGGACATGACGGGCACCAAGGCGGTCACGCTCGAGGCCTGGGCGAAATCGCAGGGCCGCGCCTATCTCCGCTTCGACTATGGCGGCTGCGGCCGGAGCGAGGGCGCGTTCGAGGATCAGACGCTCGTCGACTGGCGCGACGACGTGATCGCGATGCTCGAGGCCTTGGCGGACGGCCCCGCAGTGCTCGTCGGCTCGTCGCTCGGCGGCTGGCTGATGCTGCTGGTGGCGAAGGCCCGCCCCGATCTGGTCGCAGCCCTCGTCGGCATCGCCCCCGCACCCGACTTCACCGACTGGGGCTTCACCCCTGAGGAAAAGCTGACGCTGCTCAGCGCGGGCCGGCTCGAACGCGCCAACGACTACGGCCCCGAACCCACGGTCTACACCCGCGGCTTCTGGGCGTCGGGCGAGGCGAACCGGCTGATGTTCGGCTGGATCGAGATCCGCTGCCCCGTCCGCCTGATCCAAGGCCAGCGCGACAAGGCGGTGCCGTGGCTGCGCACCACCCGGCTCGCCGAGCTGCTTCGTTCAGCCGATGTGCAGACACTGCTCGTCAAGGACGGCGATCACCGCCTGTCACGCGATTCCGACATCGCGCTGATCATCCGCGCGGTCGAGGATGTGATCGCCCGCTTATGATCCTGATGCTGCTCGCCCCCGCGCTGCTCCTGTCCCAGGCCGCCAGCCCCGCCGCAAAACCTGCCGCGCCCCCTGCTGCCAAGCCCGCCGCCGCCGGCCCCGCCGACGATGCCACCCGGCTCCAGCGCTGCATCGCGACGATCGCGACCGATCCGGTCGCCGCGCGGGCCGAGGCGGGTCGCTGGCGGATGGCGGGCGGCGGCGCCGCGGCGCGCGACTGTGGCGGGCTCGCCTTTGCCGCGGAAAAGAACTGGGCCGCCGCCGCCGCCGAATTCGAGAGCGCGGCGCGCGACGCACAGCTCGCGCACGACGATCGCGCCGCGACCTATTGGGCGCAGGGCGGCAATGCCTGGCTCGCCGCGGGCGACGCGACCAAGGCGCGCACCGCGCTCGATTCGGCGCTCACCGCGGGGACGCTGACCGGGCTCCAGCTCGGCGAGGCACGGCTCGATCATGCGCGCGCGCTCGTCGCGGCGGACGATCTCGCCTCCGCGCGCACCGATATCGATCTCGCACTGACCACCGCGGGCGACGATCCGCTCGCCTGGCTCCTGTCCGCGACGCTCGCGCGGCGGATGGGCAATCTGCCCCGCGCACGCGGCGACATCGCCGAGGCGCTCAAGCGCTCCCCCGACGACGCCTCGGTCCAGCTCGAGGCGGGCAACATCGCCGCCCGCGACGGCGACGAGACCCGCGCCCGCGCCGCCTGGGCCGAAGCCGCCCGCCTCGCCCCCGACACCCCCACCGCCCGCAACGCCATCGCCGCGCTCCGCCAGTTCGACCCGCCCAAACCCTGATCCGCCCAAACCCTGATCGACCGTGAGAGCCGCACCCGCCCCAAACGTCATTCCCGCGAAGGCGGGAACCCAGACTGGCAACCCTCACGGCCCGGCCACCACGTCCGCCCCTCTGGATCCCCGCCGCCGCGGGGATGACGGACGGAGGATAGGGACACGGCGACAGCCTCCACGGCGAATGCCCCATCCGCCACGCCCGCCCCTCTGGAACCCTGCCGGGGCGCCGCCTATCTACCGGCGATCCAACCCGAAAAGGCCGTCCATGAAATATCTGCACACGATGATCCGGGTCACCGATCCGGCCAAGACGATCGCGTTCTTCGAGCTGCTCGGGCTGAAGGAGGCCCGCCGCCTCGAAAACGAGCAGGGTCGCTTCACGCTGATCTTCCTCTCCGCGCCCGGTGACGAGAGCGCCGAGGTCGAGCTGACGCACAACTGGGATCCCGAAGAGTATGGCGAAGGCCGCAATTTCGGCCACCTCGCCTACCGCGTCGACAATATCTACGAGACCTGCCAGCGGCTCCAAGACGCCGGCGTGACGATCAACCGGCCGCCGCGCGACGGCCACATGGCGTTCGTCCGCACCCCCGACAACATCTCGATCGAGCTGTTGCAGGACGGCCGGCTCGACCCCGCCGAGCCCTGGGCGTCGATGCCCAACACCGGCCACTGGTAAGGGCCACTGGTAAGGATCGTCGGCCCGCCGCCGCGCCTCACGCGCGGCGGCGGGCCGGCATCGTCCCGGCCGCCATCGCCTCGGCACAGTCGGCGACGTGGACCGTCGCACCGCAACCCTCGATGATCTCGATCCGCATTGTCAGGTCGACACAGCCCTGGCGGATGTCCTCCGCCAGCATCTCGCGCATCGCGACGATCGCATGCTCGATCGCCGCCGCGCGATGCGCGAGCTCGATCCCCTCGTGATCCTCGATCACCTCGCCGCGCAGGGCGATCTGAAATCTGTATCGCGGCATCAGCGACATCCTGTGCGTTCGACGCGACGGCCGGGGTGACCGGCGCTGCCGCGCCCATCGTTCGCCCCTGTTTCTCGCAAGGCGTCTACGCCCCTGCGCGACGATCGGTTCCGCGCCACTCGTGCAGCGCCAGGTGCTCGACATTTTCTTGCAATAACCGACAATTTCCGAAATGCGCGTCTAACCTATGTTTGAGCGAGACTATAACGCCTGTGATAGTGCAGGGCGCCTCTGGGCAAGCTATGCTTAACCCGGCGACTGAGAGTTCGATATGCTCCCGCCCGAGCGGAGCCTGCATGTGGATTACCCCATCGTCGTCACCGATCATCTGATTGCCAAGCTCGCGACCCGGGTCGAGCTGAGCGCGGCGGATCGCGTGGCGATCGCGGCGCTGCCGTGCAAGCTGCGCACGATCGACCAGTCGACCTATATGCTGCGCGAGGGGCAGCGCCCGCTGCGCTGCGCGTTCGTGATCGACGGCTTCGCCTATCGCCAGAAGCTCACCCCGGACGGCGAGCGCGAGATCGTCTCGATCCTGATGCCCGGCGACTTCATCGATCTTCAGAACCTCTTCCTCGAGGAATCGGATCACGACGTCCAGGCGCTGACCCGGATCACCGTCGCCGAGATCCCGATCCCCGCACTGCGCGAGATCGTCGCGGTCTCGCCGAAGATCGCCACCGCCTTGTGGATCGAGGCGCTGGTCGAGGCGTCGATCCACCGCGAATGGCTGCTCAACGTCGGTCGCCGCAATGCCAAGATGCGGCTCGCGCACCTGCTCTGCGAATTCTCCGCCCGGCTGCGCGCCTCCTCGCTCAGCGACGCGGACGGCAGCTACGAACTGCCGATGACTCAGGAACAGATGGGCGATGCGCTCGGCCTGACCCCGGTCCACGTCAACCGCGTGCTGCGCGCGCTCGAGACCGACGGGCTGATCACGCGGCGCAAGCGGCAGATCGGCGTCGTCGACTGGTGCGCGCTGCGCGACGCCGCCGAATTCAACGAACGCTATCTCCACCTGACCCAGACGCGCCCCTGACGCCCTGGGCCAACGCCCCCAACCCGGCCACTCTTGACTTTTCGGCCGGTCGCGCGCATCTGACCGCCATCGAGGTGTCATGCAGCGTGATCGGACCTGAACAAGGTCCAGGCTCCGCCTCGGTCGTTTCTAACGGGCTTCCCTTTTCACGCGGGGTGTCAAAACACCACGCCCCTCGCGCGTCCTCCTGTGGATTCGCGAGCCCGGCACATTTGAGAGACTATTCATGTCCTTTTCCAACCTCGGCCTCGCCGAGCCCCTCGTCCGCGCGCTCGAAGCCAAGGGCTATACCGAGCCGACGCCGATCCAGGCCCAGTCGATCCCGATCCTGCTCGAGGGCGGCGATCTGCTCGGCATCGCGCAGACCGGCACCGGCAAGACCGCCGCGTTCGTGCTTCCCTCGATCCAGCGCCTGACCGAGACGCAGAAGCGCGTCCTGCCGACGCATTGCCGCATGCTCGTCCTCGCGCCGACCCGCGAACTCGCCAGCCAGATCGCCGACAGCGCACGTGCTTACGGCCAGTTCAGCAAGATGTCGGTGACCACCGTGTTCGGCGGCACCAGCATCAACAAGAACCGCCAGGACCTCAGCCGCGGCGTCGACATCCTCGTCGCCACGCCGGGCCGCCTGATCGACCTGATCGAGCAGGGCTTCTGCAACCTGTCGATGATCGAGATCCTCGTGCTCGACGAAGCCGACCAGATGATGGATCTCGGCTTCATCCACGCGCTGAAGAAGATCGTCCGCATGCTGCCGAAGAAGCGCCAGACGCTGTTCTTCTCGGCGACGATGCCGACCGCGATCCGCGATCTCGCCTCGCAGTTCCTGCTCGATCCGAAGACCGTCTCCGTCAAGCCCGCCGCGACCACCGCGGAGCGCGTCGACCAGTATGTCACCTTCTGCAACCAGTCGGAAAAGCAGGCGCTGCTGACGATCACGCTGGGTGATCCCGCGATCGACCGCGCGCTCGTCTTCACGCGCACCAAGCACGGCGCCGACCGCGTCGTGAAGCTGCTCGCGGGCAACGGCATCGCCTCGAACGCGATCCACGGCAACAAGAGCCAGGGCCAGCGCGAGCGTGCCCTCGGCGAGTTCAAGCAGGGCAAGGTCAAGGTCCTGATCGCGACCGACATCGCCGCACGCGGCATCGACGTCTCGGGCGTCAGCCACGTCATCAACTTCGAGCTGCCCAACGTCGCCGAGCAATATGTCCACCGCATCGGCCGTACCGCACGGGCGGGCGCCAGCGGCATCGCCGTCGCGTTCTGCGCGGATGACGAGAAGGCCTATCTGCGCGACATCGAGCGGATCACCCGCCAGAAGGTGACGGTCCGCCCGCTGCCCGACGATTTCGTCAACCTGTCGAACCAGATCAAGCAGACGCGCGTCAAGACGATGGGCGCCGATCCCGAAGTCCGGATCGACCGCCCGCGCGATCCCGCGCGTCCCCGCGCCACCCACGCCCCCCGCGCGACCGGCACCACCGGCCGCAACTATGCGGGCGCGAGCCGTGGCGGTCAGGGTGGCGGCGGCCAGGGTGGCGGCGGCGGTCGTCCCCAGGGCGGCGGCGGCGGTCGTCCCGGCGGCCAGGGCGGTGGTCGCCCGGCCGGTGGCGGTCGCCCCGGCGGCCAGGGCCGCGGCGCCGGCCCCAGCTCGGCACGCTAAGGCCCCATGTCTTTGCCTCGCGGGTTTGCTATAGGCAGACCTGCGAGGAGAAGACTGATGGACGTCTCGAATACCCCGATCGCCGAACGCATCGCCCGCGTCCTGGCGGGCCAGCGGATCAGCGCCAACGCCGGCGGCGACGCCGCCTCCGCGTCGCGCCTGATCGACGACGCCTGGACCGACTATCTCCCCGACGCGCTCGCGGTCCTGCGCACCCTGCGCGAACCCGACCAGACCATGGCCGCCGCCGGCGACCCCGCCATCTGGGAAACCATGGTCCTCGCCGCGCTCAAGGCCGCCCGCCCGCAGACGGTGGTGCTGTAGCGCCCGCCCTTACTCCCCCTCGTCATCCTGACGAAAGTCAGGACCCAGAGCCAAAAGCACCACCGCCCGTAACCTGGGTCCTGGGTCAAGCCCAAGATGACGAAGAGGGCGAGAACCGCCCCCCATCCGTTCGCCCTGAGCGAAGTCGAAGGGCCTGCGCCCCCTCCCGTTCGCCCTGAGCGAAGTCGAAGGGCCGGCGCCCAAGTGCTTCGACTACGCTCAGCACGAACGGACCGGGGGCGCGTACCTCACCCCCCGCTCACCCCCAGACTAAAGCACGAACCGGCTGAGATCCGTATTCCGCGCAATCTCCTTCAGCTGGCTGTCCACATACGCCCCGTCGATCACCACGCTCGACCCGCCGCGATCCTCGGCATTGTAGCTGACGTCCTCGAGCAGCTTCTCCATCACCGTCTGCAGCCGCCGCGCGCCGATATTCTCGACCTCGGCATTCACTTCGGCCGCGATCCGCGCGACCGCGGCGATGCCGTCCTCGGTGAAGCGGATCTCGACGCCTTCCGTCGCGATCAGCGCCTTGTACTGCAGCGGCAGCGACGCCTTGGTGTCCGACAGGATCGCGACGAAATCCCCCTCGGTCAGGCCCTTGAGCTCGACCCGGATCGGCAGACGCCCCTGCAATTCGGGCAGCAGGTCGCTCGGCTTGGCGACATGGAACGCCCCGCTCGCGATGAACAGGATATGGTCGGTCTTCATCGGGCCGTATTTGGTCGCGACCGTCGTCCCCTCGATCAGCGGCAGCAGGTCGCGCTGCACGCCCTCGCGGCTCACCGATCCGCCGCGCCCGTCGCTGACCGCGATCTTGTCGATCTCGTCGAGGAACACGATCCCGTTCGCCTCGGCATCCGCCAGCGCGACGCGGCTCACCTCGTCCTGGTCGAGACGCTTGTCGGCCTCTTCCTCGACCAGCTTGTCCCACGCCGCGGTCACCGTCAGCTTGCGGCGCTTCAACTGCTGCCCGCCGCCGAGCGACTTCATCATCTCGCCGATGTTGATCATCTGCGGCGCACCGCCGGGGATCTCGAACGGCGTCGTCGGCGCCTGCTCGACCTCGATCTCGACCTCGGCCGCGTTCAGATGCCCGTCGAGGAACCGCTGCTTGAAGCTCTCGCGCGTCGCGGTGCTCGAATCCTTGCCGACCAGCGCGTCGAGCAGCCGGCCCATCGCCGCCTCCTCGGCCTTGTCCTTCACCGCGATCCGCCGGCGCTCCTTCTCCAGCCGGATCGCCTCCTCGACCAGGTCGCGCGCGATCTGCTCGACGTCGCGCCCGACATAGCCGACCTCGGTGAACTTGGTCGCCTCGACCTTGACGAACGGCGCATCGGCGAGCTTGGCCAGCCGCCGGCTGATCTCGGTCTTGCCGCAGCCGGTGGGCCCGATCATCAGGATGTTCTTCGGCGTCACCTCGTCGCGCAGATCCTCGCTGAGCTGCTGGCGCCGCCACCGGTTGCGCATCGCCACCGCGACCGCGCGCTTGGCGGCGGCCTGGCCGATGATATGCGCATCGAGCGCGGCGACGATTGCCTTGGGGGTAAGCTGGTCGTTCATGATCACTCTTCTTCGCCCCTCCCCTTCAGGGGAGGGGTTGGGGGTGGGGACTATCCGCGGGCGGAGCGCTTGATGAAGCCCCCCACCCCAACCCCTCCCCTGAAGGAGAGGGGCTTCCGGGTCTTCAGCTGGTCGAGTCCATCGACTCCACGGTCAGCCGGTCATTGGTGTACACGCAGAGCTCGGACGCGATTCCCATCGCCTTGCGGCACAGCACCTCGGCATCGCTCTCATACTCGACCAGCGCGCGCGCCGCGGCGAGCGCATAGTTGCCGCCCGATCCGATCGCCGCGACGCCGTTCTCGGGCTCGAGCACGTCGCCATTGCCGGTCAGGATCAGCGTCACGTCCTTGTCCGCGACGATCATCATCGCCTCGAGGTTGCGCAGGAACTTGTCGGTCCGCCAGTCCTTGGCGAGCTCGACCGCGGCCCGGAGCAACTGCCCCTGATGCTGTTCCAGCTTGCGTTCGAGCCGTTCGAACAGCGTGAAGGCGTCCGCGGTCGCGCCGGCAAACCCGCCGATCACCGACCCGTCGCCGAGCCGCCGCACCTTGCGCGCATTGGGTTTCATGACCGTCTGGCCCATCGAGACCTGGCCGTCGCCGATCACGACGACCTTGCCGCCGCGCCGGACCGAAAGGATGGTGGTGCCGTGCCAGACCGGCATGGCGTGGGGATCATTTGCACTCATGACCGCGATGTAGGGTGCGCTTTCGACCACGCAACGGTCCGCTGCACCCACCCCCTGCACCACCCCCTCACCCTCCCGCTCGACTTCCCCCTCAGCTTCCCGCTTTACGTCATCCTGACGAAAGTCAGGATCCAGAGCCCCGAACGCCACGGGCGCCGCTCCGATACCAGCCCCGCTCACCGCCGCTTCCCCCACTCACGCGCCGCGGTATACCCCAGATACCCTGTCCCGAAGAGCGCGTAGAGCGGCTCGGGGATCGCCCCCAGATACGCCCCCACGCCCGCCGCGATCGCCTGCGCCGCCGCCGGCCGCACCGCCGCGAGCAGCCCGACCGGGATCGCCCCCAGCAGCAACGCGTACATCACGTACAGGAACCCCGGCCGCGCCCGCGTCACCCACGGATCGGCGGGCAGCTCCGCCCCCTCCTCAACGCCTCTCGTCATGACACCCCCCTGGAAAAGTGGCGTTTTCCGCCTCACGCCCGGTTCGCGAGCCAGCCATAGAGAAACGCCTCGTTCGCCGGCCGCCGCTCCGCCAGCGCGACATAGCGCTCGCCCTGCAGCGCCTCGATCGCCTTCAGCAGCACCGCCTCGCCCCCCGCCCCGCGCCGCTTGAGGAACCCCGCCAGCGCCGCGAGCGTCCCCGGCCCGATCCGGCCATCGACGACGAGATCGGGATAATCGCTCGCCCCGCGATTGAGCGCGTTGAGCGCCCGCTGCAGAAACCCGCTCGCGACCGCCGGCCCCATATTGACCCCGGTATCGAACAATTCGCCCGCAATATCCGGCGCGAGCCGGCCAACCCCCTCATATCCGGGGTCAATCCAGTAAGCCTGCCGATAGATTGCGACCGCCGTCGCCCGCGGAAACACCCGCATGTCCCCCGCAAACCCATGCGCCCGCGCCACCGCCTGCGTAATCCCGAACCGCGTCGCCCCCCCGCGATCCGCCGGGTGGTCGCCGTACCCGCCCTCACGATCGATCACCGCCTCGATCAGCCCACCGATCTCCATCCCCGATCCCCCCGATTCGCCGCGCACCCTATAACCATATGGGTTATCCAAAAGCAAGATCAGCGGCGCAAATGGTAAAATACGAACACCCACTCCCATCCGTCATCCTGACGAAAGTCAGGATCCAGAGCCAATCAAACCCACCCCCTGATCACCCGGCAACCCACTCCCAGACCTCAGCTTTCCTCCCCATCCAGCCGCGCCCCATCCAGAACCCGCTCCCCCCGCGCCCGCTCCTCAGCATCCCGCGCGCGCTCCGCCTTGGTCCGCCCGAACGCCGCGCGGTTCGCGTCCGCCACCACCCCCGCCTCGCGCCGCACCCGCGCTTTGCGCGCCCGCCGCAAATTGATGATCTCGCCCATGAAAACCCCTGTCACACCGCTTGCCAGCACCCCGCCGGCGCTACAGACTGCCCCTCCTATGCGCCATCCCGTCCTGCTGTCCGCCCTCCTCCTGCTCCCCGCCGCCGCCTCGGCGCAGGCGCTGCCGCCCGGCGCCTGGGCGATCACCTCGACCGCGGTCGAGCTCGTTATTCCGGGTGCGCCGGGGTTTATCCTGCGGATGATGCGCGGAAAATCGAAGACCGAGCGCAAATGCCTGCCCCCCGAACAGGCATCGTCGGGCGTCGCCGCGCTGTTCGTCCCCAAGCCCGAGGCACGCTGCACCGTCGAGCGCGCGCAGTTCTCAGGCGGCCGGATCGACCATGTCATGACCTGTCCGCAGAAAAAGGGGTCGCCGATGCGGATCGTCCGCGCGGGCAGCTATGGCGCGACGGGTTTCACCGCGCGGATGACGATGACCGGCGAGACCGACAAGGGCGCGATGCGGATCGTCGCGGATCAGGTCGCGGCGCGCACCGGTCCTGTCTGCAAACGCTGACGCCAGGATCTGGAATGGCACGACATTTCGTGCCCGGGAGCGGCATCGCCTCTGGCGGCAGGCTCCGGAAATTTCTGGTCGGGGCGACAGGATTCGAACCTGCGACCCCCACACCCCCAGTGTGATGCGCTACCAGGCTGCGCTACGCCCCGACCGAAGGGCGCGCATTATGCGGATGTTGCGCGCGATGCAAGCACGCGATTGCGGCAAAGCCCATATTCGTCCGTCTCATCGCGGCCCGGCCACGCTTCACCGGCGCACATTGGTTGCGCGGGGCGGCAACCGGTGATAGCGGCATCGCCCATGCGAGCGCGGGCGTATGGCGCCTGCCCACCAGCCAAAACGGGACTCCATGTTCATTTCCCCAGCATATGCGCAGGCCGCCGGCGAGACGGCGACATCGGGCGGCATCGCCTCGTTCCTGAGCCTCGCGCCGCTCTTCCTCGTCTTCGTCGTCTTCTATTTCCTGATGATCCGTCCGCAGCAAAAGCGGATGAAGGCGCTTCAGGCGTCGGTCGCGGCGGTCAAGAAGAATGACAGCGTCGTCACCGCGGGCGGCATCATCGGCAAGGTGACCAAGGTCGAGGACGCGATCGTCGAGGTCGAGATCGCGCCCAATACGCGCGTCCGCGTCGTCAAGGCGACGCTCACCGACATCACCAGCCCGAACACGAAGCCGGCGAACGACTGATGTTGGATTTCCCCCGCTGGAAGGTCGCGTCGATCATCGGCCTGCTGGCCGTGCTCTGCGCGCTTGCGATCCCGAGCTTCTTCTCCGAATCGACGACCAGCAAGTGGGGGGCGATTCCGCATAAGCGGATCAACCTGGGTCTCGATCTGGCGGGCGGCAGCTATCTGCTGCTCGAGGCGGACACCGCCGATCTCGCCAATTCGCGGATCGAGGCGATGCGCGACAGCATCGCGGGCACGATGCGCAACGGCACGCCGCGGATCGCCATCGGCGATATTTCGGTGCGTGGCGGGCAGCTTAGCTTCCTGCTCCGCGATCCGAGCCAGGTCGATGCCGCGCGCGAGCGGCTGCTCTCGATCACCGGCGGTGGCGCCGGGATGAGCGGCCAGCGCGAATGGGACATCAACGTCGTCGATACGAGCCGGTTCGTGCTCAAGCCTACCGAAGCTGGACTCCAGCAGGCGATCGACACCGCGATGAAGGACGCGACCGAAGTCGTCCGCCGCCGCATCGACGAACTCGGCACCAAGGAACCGACGATCGTCCGCCAGGGCGCGACGCGTATCGTCGTCCAGGTGCCGGGCCTGCAGAATCCGCAGGCGCTCAAGAACCTGCTCGGCAAGACCGCAAAGCTCGAATTCAAGCTGGTCGACGAGACCGCGAACCCCGCAGATCTCGTCAAGGGCATCGCCCCCGTCGGCAGCCAGGTCATTCCTTATCCCGGCAATCCGCAGGGCATTCCGTTCATCGCAGTCAAGCGATCGGTGATCATCTCGGGCGATCAGCTCGCCGATGCCCGCCAGGAGTTCGAGCCGCAGACCAACGCGCCGCAGGTGGCGATCACCTTCGACGCGGTCGGTGGCCGACGTTTCGCCAAGGTCACGCAGGAGAACACGAACAAGCCGTTCGCGATCATCCTCGACAATTCGGTGATCTCCGCGCCCAACATCAACGAGCCGATCCTCGGTGGCCGCGCCTCGATCTCGGGCAATTTCACGGTCGAATCAGCCAATTCGCTCGCGATCTCGCTGCGGTCGGGCAAGCTGCCGATCAATCTGAAGATCATCGCAGAGAGCACCGTCAGCCCCGATCTCGGCAAGGATTCGATCCGCGCCGGCGTGCTGGCCAGCATCGTCGCGGCGCTCGCGGTAATCGTGTTCATGTTCGTCACCTATGGCCGGTTCGGCCTCTATGCGAACCTCGCGGTGGTCATCAACATCCTCGTGATCGTCGCCGTGATGGCGATGCTCAACGCGACGCTGACGCTGCCCGGCATCGCCGGCTTCGTGCTGACGATCGGTACTGCGGTCGACGCCAACGTGCTGATCAACGAGCGTATTCGCGAGGAACGCCGCCGCGGACGCAACATCGTCCAGGCGGTCGAGCTCGGCTATAAGGAGGCGTCGCGGACGATCTTCGAAGCGAACGTCACGCACGCGATCACCGGCGTGATCATGCTCCTGCTGGGCTCGGGCCCGGTCAAGGGCTTTGCGGTCGTGCTGCTGATCGGCATCTGCACCAGCGTGTTCACCGCGGTGACCTTCACGCGGATGCTCGTGGCGCTCTGGCTGCGCAAGAACCGCCCCACCACGATCAATATTTGAGGCGGGAGACATCATCATGCGCCTGCTGAAACTCGTACCCGACAACACCAACCTGAAGTTCGTCTCGCTCCGCAAATGGGCGTTCGGGCTGACCATCCTCCTGTCCGTTCTGGCGGTCGGATTGGTCGCGGTCCGCGGCCTCAACATGGGCGTCGACTTTGTCGGCGGCGTGCTGATCGAGGAGAATTTTGCCACCCCGCCGTCGATCGAGGCGGTCAGGACCGAGGTCGACCAGCTCGGACTCGGCGAAGCGTCGATCCAGTCCTTTAGCGATCCCCGGACGCTGTCGATCCGCCTGCCGCTGCCCGAGACGAACGACGAGGGTGCAACCAACGCGCTAGTGAAGAGGGTGTCCGACGACTTGGCCGTCAAGTTCCCGGGCGCAACCTTCTCGAAATACGACACGATTTCGGGCAAGGTTTCGGACGAGCTGATCCGCAACGGTGCGCTTGCGGTGGCACTGGCCATTCTCGGCATCGGCCTGTTCGCAGTGGTCCGCTTCGAATGGCAGTTCGGCGTGTCGACGATCGTCGCGATCGTTCACGACCTGTTGATGACGCTCGGCTTTTTCGCTTTGATGCGGGATTATTTTGAGGTCGATCTCAACATCGTCGCGGCGGTGCTGACGATCATCTCCTATTCGATCAACGACAAGATCGTCATCGACGACCGTATCCGCGAGAATATGCGCCGCTACCGGAAAATGGACATGCGCGAGATCATCGATCTGTCGGTGAACGAGACGCTGCCGCGTACCGTCATGACCTCGGTCACGATCCTGCTCGCACTGACCGCGATGCTGGTACTCGGCGGCCATGTGCTGCGCGGCTTCACCGCAGCGATGATCCTCGGCATCGTCGTCGGCACCTATTCGTCGATCTACGTGTCGTCGTCGCTGCTCATCACGCTCGGCCTGCGCGCCGAGCCCGAGGGCCGCAAGGGCGACCGCGACGACGCCGAGCGCGTGGGCCCGAAGGCCGGCCGCTGATGCGCGGCGGGCCCGGCGCGTGAGGACAAGCACGTGAGGATGGACAAGGAAAAGACCGACGGGCCGATGATCTCGGCGATCGGTCATGGCGGGTTCCGGGTCGACGACGGCTATTACACCGCGTTGCTGATCACCCCGTCGCGCGCCGACGGCTGGACCCCGCCGCCGTTCGAGACACTGGGCGCGGACGATGTCGCCAGCGTCCTCGCGCTGTCGCCCAGACCCGAATTCCTGCTGCTCGGCACCGGATCGCAGTTGCGCCAGCCCGCCGCCGCCTTCCGCCGCGCGGTCGAGGCGCAGGGCGTCGGGATCGAGGCGATGGACAGCCGCGCCGCCGCGCGCGCCTGGGCCGTGCTCCGTGGCGAAGGCCGCTGGATCGCCGCCGCGCTCTACCCGCTCGAAGGCTGAGGCTTTTCAGGCGCTTGGTCGGGCGCGCTAGGCCCCGCCCCCGACCAGCCCGGCCAGATGCGCGAACAGCGCGGCGCTGTTGGCCTCCCAGGTAAAGCGCGCCGCGACACGCCGCGTCGCCTCCCTCGCCGGCGGTGCCGCCAGGATCCCCGCGATCGCCGCGCCGAACGCCGCCGCATCGCGCGGCACGATCCGGCCCGCCTCGCCCGACGTGACCACCTCGCCTGCGCCGCCCGCATCGGTGATCACGATCGGCGTCCCGCAGGCGAGCGCCTCGACCCATGCGTTCGCGAGCCCCTCGGACGCCGAGGCCAGCGCCATCACGTCGGCGGTCGCGACCAGCCGCGGAATCGCCTCATGCGCGACGCTGCCGAGCAGCCGGACCCTGTCCCCCACGCCGAGCGTGCGGATCAGCGCCTCCAGCCGCGCCCGGTCGCCCCCCTCGCCCGCGATCCTCAGCGAGACACCCGGCAGGCGCGCGACCGCCTCGATCACCACGTCATGTCCCTTGCGCGGGATCAGCGCCCCGACCGACAGCACCAGCGGCCCCGTCACGCCCAGCCGCGCCGCCTCGGCCGCACGCGCCGCCGCGTCGATCGGGCGGAACCGGTCCTGGTCGACCCCGGTATGATGCACCCGGATCCGCGCCCCCGGCATCCCCATCGCGATCATGTCCGCCCGCATCGCCGCGCTGACCGCGAGCAGCCCGTCCGCCGCGCAGCCCGCACGCCGGATCTGCTCGCGTGTGCCGGCCGCGCAACCCCAGTGATGAATATCCGCACCGCGCGCCTTGATCGACACGGGCACGCCATAGCGTCGCCCGAGCGCGACCGCGGCGACGCCGTCGGGAAAAAAGAACGACGCATCAATGACATCGAATGGAAAATCCGACCGCACGGCGTCGAGCACCGGGATCAGCGCGCGGGTCAGCGCCGCGGCATGCCACCGCCCCCCGGTCGCAGGGATCGTCGTGAACCGCGGCCGCTGCACGCCCACCCCGCGCCACGTCTCTTCGAGCGGCAACCGAGCGAGCGGCGCGAAACGAGGCATCAGACGCAGCGGTCCGGGCGGCAGGCCGATCGGTGCAACGACACGCAGATCGACCCCCGGATGCGCCGCGAGCCCCAGCGTCTGCCGCTCGACGAAGACACCGAAATTGGGCCGGCTCGCATCGGGAAACAGCGTGGACAGGGTCAGGACGCGCATCATGGCCCTCGGTATCGCCGCCGGGTTAAGAACCCTGTCGCCGCGATTATTGCAGGTCGACCGGCCCGGTCGCGATCACCCCCGCGCGCAACGCATCGTCATAGAGCAGCGCGCTTTCGCGCTGCACCTGATGCGTCAGCCGCGCGAGCATCGCCTCGGCCTCGCCGCGGAACTCATACCAGTCCGCAGGCTCGATCGTCGGCAGCCAGTGCGCGATGAACACCCGCCATTCGCGCCGCAGCGCGTCGAGTTCGGCGGCCATGACCGCGACCGTCTCGGGCGAATAGTCCGCCTCGGTCGCGATCGCGGTCAGGTCGATCACCTCGTCCTCGACGCCCAGATGATCCGCGACCAGCACCGCGAGCTCGAGCAGCTTGCGCGACGCCGCCGCGCAATTATGCCCGCGCCGCTGCAACAGCGCGACAAGGTCGGCGCAGCGTTCGGCGATACGGTCATGATCGTCGATCAGGCGTCGCCACGACGTCCGGTCGTCACGCTGTTCGGCGAGTCTTTGTGAGGTGACTTCCATCGAACTTCTCCCCTTTTCAACGCGCGCCCTCGTCCGTCATGCCCCAACCCCCGACCGCCGGCGGGTGACGATGCGCGCTACTCCCGATAGGCGGTGGTTATCGCTTCGACTTCTGCCGGATCGCCCATGATCAGGCCGATCCGCTGGTGCAGGCTGCTCGGCTCGATCGACAGGATGCGCTGCTCGCCATCGGTGGCGGCGCCACCGGCCTGCTCCATCAGCATCGCCATCGGATTGCCCTCGTACATCAGCCGCAGCTTGCCGACCTTGCCCGGCTGGCGGACGTCGCGCGGGTACAGGAACACGCCGCCGCGCTTGAGGATGCGGTGCGCGTCGGCGACCATCGATCCGGTCCAGCGCATGTTGTAATCGGTGCCGATCGGCCCGTCCTTGCCCGCGATCCGCTCGTCGATGAACCGCGTCACCTCGGGCGACCATTGCCGCGCATTCGACGTGTTGATCGCGAATTCGCGCTTGCCACCGGGCATGCGGATGTTGGTGTCGGTCATCACCCACGACCCGATCTCGCGGTCGAGCGTGAACTCGTGCACCCCCGCGCCGACCGTCAGCACCAGGATCGTCTGCGGACCATAGACCGCATAGCCCGCCGCGACCTGGGTCTGCCCCGCCTGGAGGAAATCCTGCTCGGACACATCGGCACCCGACGCGGTCTCGGCGGCGCGCAGCACCGAAAAGATCGTGCCGACCGACAGGTCGACGTCGATGTTGCTCGACCCGTCGATCGGATCGAACAGCAGCAGATATTCGCCCTTGGGATAGCGGTTGGGGACGAGGTGGATCGTCTCCATCTCCTCCGACGCCATCGCCGCCAGATGCCCGCCCCACTCGTTCGCCTCGAGCAGCATCTCGTTCGCGATCACGTCGAGCTTCTTCTGCACCTCGCCCTGGACATTCTCGCTCTCGAGGCTGCCGAGCACGCCGCCCAGCGCCCCCTTGCCGATCGCATGGCTGATCGCCTTGCACGACCGCGCGACGACCTCGATCAGCAGGCGCAGCTGCGGCTGCAGCGTGCCGGCTTCGCGTTGCTGTTCGATCAGGAACTGGGTCAGCGTCTTGCGCTTCATGGGCAGGGTACCTTCGACCGGAATGGAGAATGCAATCGTGGTTAGCCAAGCCGATCCTGCTATACCATAGGAGAGAAATGCCCGATCCGTTCGAACGATCCCTCTTTATGACGGGGTGTTTCGGCCAACCGGCTCGCGCTGGCGCGGCATTGCCGTTAGAGGCTGCCGCGATGTCCGCGTTCGACCAGCATCATCGCGACCTCTCCGCGCTTGCCACGGCAACGCGTCGCCGCGCGCTGATCGCGCGGCAAGGGGTTGATTTCGCCTCCAATGACTATCTCGCGCTCGGCCAGAGCGGGCGGATCGCCGCGGCCGTCGCGGCGGCGCTCGCGCGCGGCGTCGCGGTCGGTTCGGGTGGATCGCGGCTGCTCCGCGGCAATGATCCCGAACACGCGCTGCTCGAAGCCGAGGCGGCGGCGTTCTTCGGCGCGGAGACGGCGTTGTACTTCTCGACCGGGTACGCCGCCAACGCCGCGCTGTTCGCGACGCTGCCGCAGACCGGCGACCTCGTCGTCCACGACGCGCTGATCCATGCGAGCGCGCATGAGGGGATGCGGCTCGGCCGCGCGGCGACGGTGTCGGCGGCGCATAACGACGTCACCGCCTTCGCCGATGCGATCGCGCAGTGGCGCCGGGCGGGCGGCACCGGCCGCCCCTGGATCGCGGTCGAAAGCCTCTACAGCATGGACGGCGACCGCGCGCCGCTCGACGATCTCGTCGCGCTCGCCGAGGCGCATGACGGCGTCGTCCTGATCGACGAGGCGCATGCCACCGGCGTGTTCGGCGACGATGGCAGCGGCCTCGCCGGGCATCTGGAGGGGCGACCCGACATCGTTACCTTGCGCACCTGCGGCAAGGCGATGGGGTGCGAGGGCGCGCTGGTCTGCGGCCCCGAAGTTGTCCGCGACTTCCTCGTCAACCGGGCCCGCGCGTTCATCTTCTCGACCGCGCCCTCGCCGCTGATGGCGAGCGCCGCGCGCGCGAGCCTGCAGATCCTCGCCGACGAACCCGAACGCCGTACCGCCCTGCGCGCGCTCATCGCCACCGCCGAAACCGTGCTCGCGCCCTACGGCGTCGTGCCGACCGGATCGCAGATCCTGCCGCTCGTGCTCGGCGACGATGCGACGACGATGCGCGTCGCGGCGGCGGTCCAGGCGGCAGGGTTCGACGTTCGCGGGATCCGCCCGCCGACCGTGCCCAAGGGCACGTCGCGCCTGCGGATCTCGCTCACGCTCAACGTCACCACACCCCAGATCGCAGGGCTAGGCGACGCGTTGCAAAAGGCCCTGTCATGACCCGTCTCGTCGTTACCGGCACCGACACCGATGTCGGCAAGACCGTCTTTGCCGCCGCGCTCGCGGGCGCGCTCGACGCAAGCTATTGGAAACCCGTCCAGGCCGGGCTCGACGGCGGCAGCGATGCGTCGCGCGTCGCCGCGCTGTCCGGCCTCGCGCGCGAGCGGATCCTCCCCGAGGCCTATCGGCTGATGACGCCCTGCTCGCCCGACCGCGCGGCGACGCTCGACGGCGTGACGATCGACCTCGACCGGCTCGTGCCCCCCGCGCTGCCCGGCCCGCTGGTGATCGAGGGGGCGGGCGGGGTGATGGTGCCGCTGACCGACACCCACGTCTTTGCCGACCTGTTCGCACGGTGGCGGCTGCCCGTCGTGATCGTCGCGCGCACCGCGCTCGGCACGATCAACCACAGCCTGTTGTCGATCGAGGCGCTGCGCCGCCGCGACGTGCCGATCCTCGGCGTCGCGTTCGTCGGCGATGCGGTCCCGCACAGCGAGGCGGCGATCGTCCGGCTGGGCGAGGTGCGGCATCTCGGCCGGCTGCCGATCCTCCCCCGGCTCGACGCCGCCGCGCTCGGCGCCGCCTTCGCCGCAAGTTTCCGGCTCGAGGATTTCCGATGACGTCGCCGATCTGGCATCCCTTCACCCAGCATGGTCTCGGCGATCCGATCCCCCGCATCGTCCGGACCGAGGGGGCGGCGCTCCACACCAGCGACGGGCGGCGGATCGTCGACGCGATCTCGTCCTGGTGGGTGACGACGCACGGCCACCGCCATCCCCGGATCATGGCCGCGATCACCGAGGAGGCGGGGCGGATGGACCAGATCATCTTCGCCGGCTGGACGCACGAGCCCGCCGAGACGCTCGCGCACGGCCTCGTCGCGATCATGCCCGAAGCGCTGCGCCACGTCTTCTTCTCCGATTCCGGTTCGACCGCGGTCGAGGTCGCGCTGAAGATGGCGCTCGGCTACTGGCGGAACCGCGACGAACCGCGCGACCGGATCCTGGTGCTCGAACACAGCTATCACGGTGACACGATCGGCACGATGTCGGTCGGTGAACGCGGCGTCTACAACCGCGCCTACGCGCCGCTGCTGTTCGACGTCGGCACCATCCCCTTCCCGCACCCCGGCGCCGAACAGGCTACGCTCGACGCGCTCGAGGCAGCGTGCCGCGCCGCGCCCGCCGCGTTCATCGCCGAACCGCTCGTGCTCGGCGCGGGCGGCATGCTGATCTATCCGCCGCGCGTGCTCGCCGAGATGCGCGCGATCTGCGCCCGTCACGCCGTGCTGTTCATCGCCGACGAGGTGATGACCGGCTGGGGCCGTACCGGCACGCTGCTGGCCTGCGAACAGGCCGGCGTCGTGCCCGACATCCTGTGCCTGTCCAAGGGCTTGACCGGCGGCGCGGTCCCGCTCGCGGTGACGATGGCAACCGCGGAGATCTTCGACGCGCACCTGTCCGACGACCGCGCACGGATGTTTTTCCACTCCTCGAGCTATACCGCCAACCCGATCGCCTGCGCCGCCGCCAACGCGAACCTCGCGATCTGGCGCGACGAGCCGGTGCATGACCGGATCGCGACACTCGGCGCACGACAGGCGGCGCATCTCGACCGCATCGCCCGCCTGCCCGGCGTGACCAACCCGCGCCGCATCGGCACGATCGCCGCAGTCGACCTGCAGGTCGGCGATCGCGGCTATCTGTCGGATCTCGGCCCGAAACTGCTGCGCTTCTTCACCGCACGCGACCTGTTGCTGCGACCGCTCGGCAACACCGTCTACGTCATGCCGCCCTATTGCATCAACGAGCCCGATCTCGACGCGATCTATGCCGCGATCGAGGAGGCGTGCGCGACCCTGCTCTAGTCCTCGCTGTAGCGTTCCTCGGCCCAGGGATCGCCGCGCCTGTGATAGCCATTGACCTCCCAGAAGCCCGGCTTGTCCGCGCCAAGGAACGCGATCCGCGAAATCCACTTCGCGCTTTTCCAGAAATAGAGATGCGGGATGACGAGGCGGACCGGGCCACCATGCTCGCGCGTCAGCGGCTTGCCCTGCCAGCTGTGGACGAGCAGCGCGTCCGCCGCGGCGAAATCGGCCAGCGGGACATTGGTGGTGTAGCCGTCATAGCCGTGTAGCGTCAGGAACGCCGCCGCATCGACCGGGCCGACATGGTCGAGCAGGTCGCGCGTCGCCACGCCCGACCAGTCATTGTCGTAGCGCGACCAGGTCGTGACGCAGTGAATGTCCGACCGCACCGCGGTCTGCGGCAACGCCATGAACCCCGCCCAGTCGAGCGTCACCGGCCGCTCGACCAGCCCGTCGATCGTCAGCCGCCACCGCTCGCGCGCGATATCGGGCTGCTGGCCGAGATCGAGCACCGGCCAGTCGCGGACCAGATGCTGCCCCGGCGGCAGGCGTTCGCCCTCCGCGCGGTTCGTCGCTCCCGTCAGGAACTTGCCCTCGCTTGCCCAGCGTTGCTTCGACCGCGTCAGCTTGGTCGGTTCGGACCTGTCATCATCGCTCATGCGGCACAGACTAGGCGGCTTGCGGCGACGGGGCCACTGTCGATTTTCCGGGGGATTTCCCAGGGGATTTCACGCTGCAGAGGGGGTATTCCCCGACAATGCCTCAACCGATCACCTTCTATGTCGGCCATCAGGGCCGCGGCCATGCCAATCGCGCGATGGCGATCATCGACGCGTTGCCCGCCGGCCGCGCCGTCACGATCCTGACCGCACGCCCCGCATTGTTCGACGGGTTCGCCCGCGCCGTCACGCTGGTGCCCCTGCCCGACGAGGGCGCGGTCAGTGACAGCCCCCCGCCGGCCCTCGCCGCGCAGCCCACCCCCGACATCCTCCACCGCGCACCGATCGGCGACGCGGCGATCCGCGCGACGATGCGGACGATCCTCGACCATCTCGATGCGGTCGATCCCGCGCTGTTCGTGGTCGACGTCTCCGCCGAGATCGCGCTGCTGGCCCGCATCGCCAGCGTCCCCGCGATCGGGATCCGGATGCACGGCAACCGCGGCGATGCTGCGCATCTCGCCGGCTATCGCGCCTGTGTCGGCCTGCTCGCGCCCTTTGACGAAGCGCTCGAACAGCCCGAGACCCCTGACTGGATCCGCGCCATGACCCATTATGCGGGCGGGTTGTGCACCGCGCAGGACGTCGTGCCGGGCAAGGCGGAGGCGCGGGCGATGCTCGGCCTCTCCCCCGACCGTGAGATCGTCGTCGTGCTGACCGGCGGCGGCGGCGCAGGCACGCCCTATGCACCGCTCACCATGGCCGCGCGCGCGCTGCCAGAGACCGACTGGCTGGTGCTCGGCCCCGTCCAGCGCGAAGGCCATGAGACCGGTTTCGGCAATCTCCACCTGCGCGGCTGGGTCTCGACGATCACCGCGCACATCGCCGCGGCCGACGTCGTCGTCGCCTCCAGTGGTGATACCATCGTCCACGAAATCGCGCGCGTCGGCCGCCCCTATGTCTGCACGCCCGAGTGGCGCTATTTCGACGAACAGATGCGCAAAGGCGAACGCCTGGCCGAACTCGGCGCCGCGATCCTGGTGCCAAGCTGGCCCGGCGCATCGACCCCATGGCGCGGCCTGCTGGACGCCGCCAAGGCGCTCGACCCCGCCGCACTCGCAAGCCTCCACACCCCCACCGCCGCCGCCAGCGCCGCGAACTATCTCGACCGGCTCGCCACCGATCTCTGGACACGCTGAACCGGCATTACCGGGTTGAAAGACGGGCGGGTCCGATCCGGATGTTTTTAGCTGTATCCAGTGCAATGGCAGGCTAGCCTGCGTCATGCACCTGACCCGCCCACAGGCCGACTCGCTCGCCCGTGAGGGCATGACCGCGCTGCGCAACGGCAACGCCGCTGTCGCCTATGAAAAATTGTCGCTGTTGCGCGACGGCGCACCGGGCATGCCCGCGCCCTGGTTTTTGATCGCGCAGGCGGCGCAGGCGCTCGGGCGCGACGACGAGGCCGACGACGCGCTCGTCCGCTTCCTCGCGACCGAGCCGCGGCATCTCGGCGCGCTGCTGACGATGGCGGCGCTGAAGCGTCGTCGTGGGGACGATCGTGCGGCGGAGTCCTTCTATCGCACCGCGCTGTCGGTCGCCTCCCAGCCGGGTGCGACCATCGCCCCCGCGCTCGTCCCCCTGCTTCGGGCGGGCGAGACCTTCCTGACCGAAGTCGCCGGCCGTTTCTCGGCGCATCTCGACTCGGCTCTCAAGGACATGCCGCGCACGGCGGGTCCCCGGATCCGCCACGCGCTCGACCTGCTGCTCGACCGGAGCGAGCTCTATCTTCAGCAACCCTCGATGTTCTATTTTCCGGGTCTGGCGCAGCGTGCCTATTTCGAGCGCGACGAGTTTGACTGGGTCGCCCCGATCGAAGCGGCGACCGGCGCGATCCGCGACGAACTCGACGCGGTGCTCGCGGCCGGACAGGGCTTTGCACCCTATGTGCAGACGATGGCCGGTCGACCACCGCCCGCAAACCCGCTGCTCGACGATCCGGGCTGGGGCGCCTTTCACCTTTGGCGTGGTGGCGTGCCGGTCGAGCCCAATGCGACGATGTGCCCGAACACGATGGCCGCGCTGTCGCTGGCGCCGATCCCTGTGATTCCCGGCAGGTCGCCGATGGCGATCTTCTCGCGCCTGACCCCCGGCACGCATATCCGCCCGCATCACGGCATGCTCAACACGCGGCTGATCTGCCACCTTCCCCTGATCTCGCCCGACGGATGCGCGCTGCGCGTCGGGTCCGAGACGCGGCCGTGGCGGGACGGCAGAATGCTGATATTCGACGATTCTTTCGAGCACGAGGCGTGGAACCGGGGGACGCAGACCCGGATCGTCCTGCTGTTCGAAATCTGGCGTCCCGAACTGACCGCAACCGAACGCGACGCGCTGACCGACATATTCGCCGCGATCGACCGGTATCAGGGTCCCGTAGTCGATACCGGCTAGACGCGGCCGGCGTGTCGATCAGTCGCCCGGCATCGCGCGGGTATGCATCTCGCGGGTTTCGTCCTGCGCCAGTTCATACTGGCGTCGCCACTCCGCCTTGGTCAGGCAGATGCGCTGGCTTGCGACGAGCGAGCCCGTCCTCGCCTGCGCACGACAGATCTTCTTCTCCGGCAACGGCCCCGCGGTTGCTGACGCGGTCGTGGGTCGGACACCCGCAGGCAGCGTCCACACGACTTGCCCCTCCTGCCGGGTCGTCGGCCCGCCGCCGCCCGGTGCGACATAGGCCGCAATCTGCGCATGCGAGAACAGGAAGTCGCACGTCGCCTCGTCGAGCGCGGCAAAGCCGCTGCTCTTCGAAACCGCACATTCGCGCAACCGCCCCTGCCGATCGACGGTGACGCTGATCCCGACGGTTCCCTGCTCGCCGCGACGCAGCGCTCCGCGCGGATAGTTGGCGAGCTGAACCCGTGCATTCTTTTCCCGGAGCGCCTGCAGCGCGGGATCGTCTGCAGATGCAGTGGAGACGGGTGCGATTTGCGCCCCGACGGCTGATAGGCCGACCATACCCCCGACGAGCGCGATGACCCACGACCCTCGGCTTGCCCATGACAGCGTCGTCCGCATAGTTTCGTCTCCCAGCCAGTATTTCACCACCGCAGCCTCGCGCGGGCAAGCTCAATCCACCACGTCGCCCGCCATGCCCAGCTGCGCGCCGAGCGTCCCGAACATCCGCCGCATCATCGCGATTTCGCTCGCGGTGAGATGCGGGTTCCAGACGTCGACGATCAGGACGGCACGAATCTCGTCGCTGTCGTTCCACGCCTCATGCTCGATCGTGTCGTCAAACACGAACGCCTCACCGACGCGCCACGCTCGGGTCTCGCCACCGACCCGAAAGCCGCATCGGTCGGGAACGATCAGGGGGAGATGCACGACGGACCGGATATTGCTGACCCCCGTATGCGGCGGCAGCCGCGTGCCGGGCTTGAGGACCGAGAAGAACGCGGACGGCCCGCGGCCGGGAATGTCCGCCAACGGCAGCGTCTCCAGCATCGCCGCGGTTTGCGGGCACCGCGTGCACACCGCATCGTCGCGCACGCCATACCGCCACAGATATCGGGCGCTCCAGAGATCCGACCCGTCGAGCGGGGTCCACCGGTTCGGCGGCGTGCCCGGCGTCATCGCGACATAGGGCGCGAAGCCCGGTGCCCCATCGGCAAGAAGGTTTTCCAGCTCTGCGCGGATCGCCGGCGTGGCCGCTTCGAACGCGGCCAGCCAAGGAAAATGCCGCCGCGGAAAGAATTCGTCGGCGGGCAGGAATGGAAAATGCAGCCCATGGGGTACCGGCGCATGGATCGCCCGACGACCGAGCATCGCATCGATACAGACGTCGATGCGACGTCGGTCGTCCGCGGCCGCATCCTCCCGCAACGGTGCAAGCGCCGTATCGATGGCATCGGACAGCGCACGTGTATGCTGCGCGATCCTATCAGACGCACGGACGAGGAGCTGGCTTAACGCCGGCGACCGCTCGGGGAGCGACTGAACGATCGTGGCCACCCCACCCCAGCGAAATGCCGCCGCCGCAGTGTTACCGACGCGGTCCTGCAGTTCGGCCAGCCGGACGTTCGCCATCAGATTGCGCTGGTCGAGCGCAAGTGCGCGTTCGAGCGCGGTCTGTTCCCCCACGCTATCGCCAAGCCCGCGATAGGCACTCGCCAGGTTCATCCACAACGGCGTCGCGGCAGGGTCAGCCGTCGTCGCGCGCGCGAAATAGCCGACCGCCATACCATCGCCCCGCGCCAATGCGTCGAGGCCCAGCGCGTTGAGCGCAACAGGATGTTCGGGCGCAATGCCGAGCACGTCGTGAAAGACGGCGCAGGCCCGCGCACCGTCGCCGGCACGCTGCGCGGTTTCGGCGGCTTGCAACAACATCTCAAGCGACGGCCCCGGCTGCTGGCGCATCACCGGGGCGCCGTTATTGCGCACCGCTACGTGCGGCACGTTCGACCATTTCCTGTCCAGCGGCACGTCCCGCCTGCGCGATCTGGTCCCATTCCGCGCGGGTGTGGCATTCGCGTCGCGTCTCGATCAGCGATCCCGACGGCGCCGATCGCTTGCAGATCCGACGCTCGGCCGGCGGCGTCGCGGCCGGTGGCGCCTCAGCGCGCTGCGCCATCGTCGCGCCGGCCGCTGTCACAGCGAGCGCGGACGGCGCCGCCACGATCAGCGACGCCGCGGCAAGACCCGATCGGACCGCCGATCCACACCATGTCGTCCGCATCATCGTGCCGCTCCGCAATGCATTGCCGGTACGCATCATGACGGGTCCTTTCAGTTTCGCAACGAAATTTTGGCCGATTCGGACGTACCAAGATCGGTGGCGGTCGGGACTATGATATGCGATCCCGATGCCATGACCCGTCCGACCCGCCCGCCCGCCCCCTTCCGGGAATCCGCCACGTCCGTCGGCGCACAGATCGGCGATCCGTGCTGGCTGGCCCATCGTTACGATCCGGACCATGATGCGGTGCATTTCATCGCGGCGGACCGGGCGCAGCGTGGCGTGGCGACCTTCCTCACCGACGAGTATCTGCCGTCGTCGGCCACGCCGATCGTGGTGCCACGCCGCGACGCCGTCGCGGCCGCCCCGCCCGCTGCATCGGTTCATTTCATTTTCCACTCGGCCTATTGCTGTTCGACGATGCTGGCGCAGGCACTCGACATGCCGGGCTTCGCCACCGCGCTGAAAGAGCCGGTAATTCTCAACGATCTCGTCGGCTGGCGTCACCGCGGCGGTCATCCCGCGCGCGTCGGTGAGGTCCTCGATGCGACGCTGAGACTGCTTGGCCGCGCCTTCGAGCCCGGCGAGGCCGTGGTGATCAAGCCCTCCAACGTCGTCAACGCCCTCGCGCCGGCGATGCTGGCGATGCGGCAACAGGCTCGCGCCGTGCTGCTCTACGCGCCGTTGCGCATCTATCTGACGTCGATCGCACGAAAGGGCATGTGGGGCCGGCTTTGGGTGCGCGAGCTTCTCGCCAAGCAGCTCGCCGATGGCATCGTCGATCTGGGCCTCACGCCCGAGGACATCTTCAGGCTGACCGATCTGCAGGCGGCAGCGGTAGGGTGGATCGCGCAGGCGGATCTGTTCGCTGGCCTGGTCGCCCGCTTTCCGGACCGCGTCAGAACGTTGCAGAGCGAAACCCTGCTCGCGAACCCCTTGGCCGCGGTGACGGCCCTGGCACGATTCTATGCGCTGCCCGACGATCCGGCGACCGTGCAGGTGCTGCTCGACGGCCCTGCTTTTGCGCGCAATGCCAAGGACGGCAAGAGCTATGGCGCGGCGGACAGGGCACGCGAGCACGAGACCGGCGCGGCACTCCACGCCGACGAGATCGACAAGGTGGTCATCTGGGCAGAGGCGGTCGCACGCACCGCCGGCGTCGCGCTTGCTCCCCCGGCGCCCCTGCTGGGCTAGGCGCTCGTCCCGCCACCACGCGCAGCCGATAGTTTCGCGGTCGAGCCCGGACAAAAAAAGGGGCGGTTCCAAAGAACCGCCCCAATCCAGACCGAGATGGCCTGACCCTAGAAGTGCAGGTTCGCACCGATCGCAAAGCGGCGGCCCAGTGCGTCATACGTCGACGGATAGGTGTTGCCGCTGTTGAAGCTCGTCGAACCCACCGTCGAGCCGACGAGCGGCGGCTGCTTGTCGAACAGATTCTGGACCGTGACGGTCAGGTCGAAATTCTCGGCAATGCCGATCCGCGTCGACAGGTCGATATAGTCGTAGGACGGGATCCGCGTGAAATCCGCAGACTGACCGGCAAGAGCGCCACCGGTGAGCGTACCACTGAACGCCGCCCCGTTGCCGTTGACGACATCGTCCGGCTCCTGCTGGACGTTATCGATGTGACGCCACAGCACCGAAACGTCGATGTTGTCGACGAAGGTGAACGTCGCACGAGTGTTCCAGGTGAATTCGGGCTGGATCGAGCCCGAGCCCCCAGCCGCAGCGCTGGCCGCGCCACCGCAATTGACCGAATAATAGCCGATGCACTCACGGGTGATGAGGCCCGGTGCGGCCTGGAAGGTCGCAGAGTTCGACCAGTTGCCCTGGAACGACAGGCCCAGTTTGACACCCTGAGTCAGCGGCGTGCGATAGTTGATCGCGAGATCGATACCATCGGTCTTGACGGTGCCAAGGTTCGAGATTGCAGCCAGCAGACCCCGCGTGGTTGCCGGATCGCCGTCGAGGCCGCCCGTGACCGGGTTTCGCGAGATCGCGAGGCAGGCCGGGCTGGTGGCGCTCGCCGCGGTGATGGTGTCGAAGCAGTTGGAGATGATATCGCCCGGCGCGAACTGCGAAATCGCGCCCTTGATCTTGATGTTGTAGTAATCGACGTTGATCGAAAGGCCGGGAATGATCTGCTGCGGCTGGATGACGAGGCCGAGCGTGTAGCTGTCCGACTTTTCCGGACGCAGGTCGAGGTTACCGCCGGACGTGATGTTCGCCTGACCCGCAGTCGGAACCGCAATGAGACCGATGGTCGAGGCCGGTGCACCCTGCGCAAGGCAGACGGCGCGCAGATTGGCATCGTTGACCGGCGCTGCACCGGCGCAACGATCGGTCGCCAGGTTGGTCAGACCCGTATTCACCGGCGAGAACAGCTCGCTGATCGTCGGTGCGCGGACTGCACGCTGATAGCTGCCGCGAACCTTCAGGCCCGTGACAGGCTCCCAGCTGCCGCCGCCCTTGTAGGTGGTCGTGTTATACGAGGGCGAGTTGGCCGCGAAGACCTTGTAGTGCGAGTAGCGGACGCCCGCTTCGAGCGTCAGGCTCTGGAAGAACGGACGATCCTGGACGAGCGGTGCGATGAGCTCGCCAAAGCCTTCGCTGACTTCATAGCCACCGTCGATGTTCGGCGCGGCGCCACCGGCGCCACCAAGTTCGCCAGCGGTCTGTGCCAGCGTATCCGAACGCTGCGACGCACGGTACTTGCGATACTCCGCACCGGCCGCGAAACCGATCGAGTCGCTCGCGAACGGCGAGGCAAAGCCGAAATCACCGTTGAGAACCGCGCGGGCCTGCGCCAGCGAGGTACGAACGGTCGTCGTGCTCTCACCCGTGATATACGAGGTCATATCGGGGGTGATCGAACCGTCGGCACCGAAGACGTTGAGCGGAACGCAGCCGGTTCCCGCGTCGATCGCCGCACCGCCGGGCGCACCGCCAAGGCAGCTGGTGGTATTGGTTGCATAGACCGCGGACCGTACGCGCGACGTCAGGACATAGCCCTGCAGCGTCTGCGTATTCTCCGATTCACCGTAACCGCCCGAGACGTCGAGCTTGATACCCTCGGTCAGCCCGACCTTCACGCCGGCACGATAATCGAAGATCGTCGTCTGGAAGTTCGAGATGCGCGGCCCGACCTCGGTCGTCCGGCGCGACAGGTTTGTCGTGATCGTGCGGAAGTTCGGGTTTGCGGTCGTCACGCCGCCCACGGTGACGGTAGGGCTGGTCGCGGCTGCGGCAAGGTCGCACTGCGCCTGCGTGATGCTGGCGGCGGCGCAGAACTGGTTTCGCGCACCGGCCGGCAGATAGGGGTTCGACAACGGAACAACGATCGACGAGTTGAACACACCCGACGGCGCGATGATCGTGTCGACGGTGTTCTTCGAGAACAGGCCGCGCGTATAGATTTCGACGCTGTCCGACACTTCGTAATGGCCGGCGCCATACATGTTGAACCGCTCGAACGGCGTCTGGAAGATGTTGTACGGGTTGAAGTTGAAAGGAATGACCGCCGTCGTCAGCGAGCCCGTGGCCGGGTTGATCTGGCGACGACCGCCAAGCGTGAAGACCGATGGGACCGTCGTGCCCGAGCCGCTGCTCGCGCCCGAGAACGAGTCGTAATTCTGTACCGAATAGTCGCGCTCGCCCTGATAGACGGGATCCGACTGCTGGTACCCGACCGAGAAGACCGCGTTACCGCGGCCATCGTCGAAATTGGCGCCGATCGTGATGTCGCCGCGGAAATACGCGCCATCGCCACGCTCGGTGATCTGGTTCGAAACCGAGGCGTCGATGCCCGAGAAATCCGACCGCGTGATGAAGTTGACGACGCCCGACACGGCGTCCGCGCCGTAGGTGGTCGCGGCGCCGCCGGTCAGCGTGTCGACCCGCTCGACCAGTGCGAGCGGGATGTTGTTGAGATCGACGCGACCGAGCAGACCCGAGGGTGCGATGCGGTTGCCGTCGAGCAGGACGACGTTGCGGAACGAGCCAAGGCCGCGAAGATCGACATAGGACGCGCCGCCGTTACCGTTGTTGACGGCCGAACCGATGCTCGGCGTCGCACCCGGCAGCGTGCGCAGAATGTCTTCGGCGGTGTTCGACTGGCGAAGCTTGATTTCCTCCTGGCCGATGACAGTCACTGGCGATGAGGCGATCAGCGCGGGGTTCTTGATCAGCGAGCCGGTAACGACGATGTCACCCTGGCTGTTCTCCGTGCTCGGCGCGGCTTCCGACGTCGTCATGCCGACTTCGCCCTGGGCGTTGGCGCCCGGCGTGGTCGACTGAGTCGCGGTCGCGCCGCCGGCGCGGATCCCTGAATTGTCACCTTGGACCTGTGCGAAGGCTGGCGTGGCGAACGTCGTCGCCCCCATCAGCAACGTGGTCGCAAGCAAATGGGCGCGAGCAGCAGATGTCATAAATACCCCTTTGTCGCCGGTGATTGCACCGTGCATTTTCTCCGGTTTTTCCGGTTCTGGTCACGATCTATCCAGCCACGCCATTGCGCTGCAACAATTATCGTCGATTCGGACCTTTTCTCATTTCGTTTGCGACATCACCGTGACATAACCGCAACATAGTGTCGTATGGTGAAACTCGAGGCTGGGTTCTGCCAAGCCAAAGCTCATAAGGCGATCATATGCGAATGTTGTCGGCCATCTCTGTTACCCTGTCAGCGCCGCTCATCGGCGCCCTGCCGATCGCCCCGGCTGTTGCCGCGCAGGCCAGAGAAGACTCTTCGAAGACATTGGATGCGCTGGCCGCGTGCCGGGACATAACGGCCGATGCAACCCGGCTTGCCTGCTTCGACACGACCGCCGGGCAGATTGCGCGCGCGCGCCAGGCAGGCGACCTGCTTGCGCTCGACCGCGGCAAGGTTATCGAGCGCAAACGCCAGCAATTCGGCCTTGCCGATGCCGGTCAAAGCCCGCTCGGCGGCGGTGAGGCGGATCGCGTCACACGCGTTACGGAGGTGCAGACCACGATCACCACGGCAAAGCCGGCGAGCTATGCGCGGTTCGCGCTGCAACTGGCGAACGGCATGGTCTGGGAAACGATCGAACCGCTCTCGCTGCAACCCCGGCCGGGTACCGCAATCACCATCCGGCAGGCCGGCTTTGGCGGGTTCAAGGCGTCGATCACCGGCGAGCGCGCGATTCTGGTCAAACGTCGGCGTTGAACCCCGTCGCTATCTTCGGCACCTCGTGAAAAGGTGGCGTCCTGCGGTCGTGGACGGGCTTCAGATCAGGGCCGACATGCTCGGCGCGCCCGCGGGATATCGATCAGCGTCACCGCCGGGGTGGTGTCACGGGTGAGCGGTCGGGCGGTCGCCGCCGGATCGTCAAGTATCGGCGGATGAAAGGGTCCCCATTCGACCACCGCGGCGCAACCCCGGTCGCGAATCACCGCAAGCGCGGCGGCGGGCGACAAATGCGTGCCCGAATACAGCCCGTCGGCCCAGCGTTCACGATAGGCCGACTGAACGACGATCGGTCTCGGGCCCTTGAGCTCCGCGTTTGAGCGATAGCGATCAAGCGCCAGCGCGACCGCATCGTCGCCGACGATGACGAGCGCGGGCTTATGGCTCCCGATCAGGGCCACGGCCTGGTGCCAGTGCTCGCGCTCACGGCTGGGCAGCCAGCTCGCCAGGCCGATGGCACTCAGGCCGAGCAGGATGGCGCCGCTTGCACGGGCGACGGGGGGCGACTTTATGCGCGTCACGCCGAGCGCCACGAGGACCAGCTCGGGTCCGCTCGCCCAGCTCAGCGTGCGCGGCAGGAATATCGGCACCCGCTGGCTGATCACGAACAGCAGTAGCGGCGCGCCGATCGTCAGGACAGCGAGCAGCCGCACTTCCGGTCGCGCCGCACGTACCGCACACGCTGCGAGCCCGGCGAACAGGCCTGCCAGCAGCAGCATACCCGCAATCCCCGTCTCATGGGGAAAGAGCGGCAGATAGACCTGCGCCGTCATCGCGACCGCGTCGCGCCAGGACGGCGTGGCGATCCACGCGATATTGGTCACGGGCATTGTCATCTGGCGGACGCTGATCATCGCCCACCATCCCCAGCCTGCCAGCACCGCGACGTTCGTCGCCAGCCACCGCGCCTGTGCCCGTCGGTCACTCCACAGCAACCAGAGCATTGTCACCCCCGCCAACCCGGCAAACAGCGCGACCGTCGTATGCGTATACAGGCCGATGAGCGTCGCAATGCCGTAGAGGACTAGGCCACCCAGCGTCCGGCGACGCAGATAGAGCACCATCCCGGTGCAGGCGAGCAGCACCGCCAGCTGCGCGAGCGCATAGCCGCGCAGCTGTTGGCTTAGATCCGTGCCCAGCGCGGAGAGCGACAGCAGCGCGGCGGCGAGCAGCCCGGCCTTCGCATCCCCGACCGCTCGCCCTAGCCCGTATGCCGCGCCGATCCCCGCCGTCCCGATCCCGATCGGCAGGAGCCGCACCGCGACATCATCCTGGCCGACCAGCGCGATCCAGCCCGACAGCATCGTGTAGAACAGTGGCGGGTTGGTCTCGCGCAGCATCCAGCTGCTCCACAGCCGCGACACGGGCTGGCGCGCGAACTCGAGCGACGCCAACTCGTCATACCACAGCGAATACTGCGCCGTGTGGATGCGGAATGCCGCAACGGCGACGAGCATCAGCGCCAGCATCAGCGGCGCGCGCAGGCGTCCCGCCGCCGCCGGGGAACCACCATGCTGATCGACCCGCTTCACCCGCATCGCCTTTCCCGATCACGCGCGCCCGCACAAGGGGCGGCCTCACCGCATCGACGATCGTCAGACGAGCTGGAACTCCCCGGATACACCCTCAGCCTGTGCGGACGGCGCGATCCACAGGTGGAAGCGGCCCGGCTCGACCGTCGGCACGAGATCCCGGCCGATGAAGAGCAGGTCGTCGCGACGCAGCGTGAACGACACGACCTGCCGCTCGCCCGGTTTCAGTGCGACACGGCGAAACGCTTTGAGTTCGCGCACCGGACGCGTCACGCTGGCCGCCAGATCGCGGATATAGAGCTGCACGACCTCTTCGGCGGCGCGCGTGCCGCTATTGCCGATCGTCGCGCGCACCGTCAGCGCGCCATCGGTCGACAGACGCGCAGCGCCGAGATCGAGCGCTTCGTATTCGATCGCGCCATAGGTCAGGCCATGACCGAACGGGAACAGCGCCGCGTTGGCGAATTCGCGGTAGCGCGCCTTGTATTCGAGCAGCGGGCCCGGCGGGTTGGGCCGCCCGGTGTTCTTGTGATCATAATGATAGGGCTCCTGCCCCGTGGCATGCGGAAAGGAAACGGGCAGCCGCGCCGACGGCCCGGTCTTGCCGAACACGATGTCGGCGATCGCCGGCCCGTCCTGCGACCCCAGGAACCAGGTGACCAGGATCGCCGGCGCCTTGAGCACCGCGTCGCTGAGCACCAGTGCACGGCCGGTACGCAGCAGCACGACGATCGGCGTGCCGGTCGCGGCCACCGCCTCGACCAGCGCCATCTGCGCGGCGGGGATCACGATTGACGCCCGCGACTGCGCCTCGCCCGACATGCGCTGGCTCTCGCCGACCGCCAGCAGGACGACATCGGCCGCGCGTGCGGCGGCCACAGCTGCGGCAATCCCGCCGGGGAGCGGATCGTCGATCCCCGACCCCGGCGTCACGCTGACCTGCGCCGGGTCGGCCACCGCTGCACGGATACCGGTCGCCAGATCGACCGCTTCGGCGTCGGTGCCGTACACGTTCCACGGACCGATCAGGTCGTGCTGCCCGGCCGCGAACGGGCCGATCAGCGCGATCCGCCGCCCCTGTCGTGGCAGCGGCAGCAATGCGCCCTCATTCTTCAGCAGGACGATCGACCGCGCCCCCGCATCGCGCGCCAGCGCCAGCGTCTCGCGCGTCCGGATCCGCGTCTTCTCGCGACGCGGGTCGATCCGCCGGAACGGATCGTCGAACAATCCGAGCGCGACCTTGAGCGCGAGGACGCGGCGGACCGCCTGGTCGAGCCGCGCCATCGGGACCTCGCCCGCCGCGACGAGCGCCGGCAGATGCGCCAGGTAAAACCCGCTTTGCATGCTCATGTCGACGCCGGCCATGAAGGCGAGCTTGGTCGCTTCGCGCGCATCCGTCGCAAAACCGTGCGCGATCAATTCCTCGTCGCCGGTATAGTCGGACACGACCAACCCGCCAAAGCCCCATTCGCGGCGCAGGATCTGCGTCAGCAGCCACGCATTCGCGGTCGCCGGGACGCCCGAAATCTCGTTGAACGCCGCCATCGTCGTCGCAGCGCCGGCGTCGAAGGCCGACTGGAACGGCGGAAAATACACCTCGCGCAGCGTACGCTCGGACACGTCCACCGTGTTGTAGTCGAGCCCGGCTTCTCCCGCGCCATAGGCCGCGAAATGCTTGGCGCAGGCCGCGACCGCGTCCGACGCCGCCAGTCCCCGCTCGCCCTGGAACCCGCGGACCCGCGCGGCCGCCATCATCCGGCCGAGCAGGACATCCTCGCCCGCCCCCTCGACACCACGGCCCCAGCGCGCGTCGCGCGCGACATCGACCATCGGCGCGAACGTCCAGTCGATCCCCGATGCCGCCGCCTCGGCCCCCGCGGCCCGGGCAGTGCGCCGCGCAAGTTCGGGATCGAAGCTTGCCGCCTCTGCCAGCGGGACCGGAAACACGGTCCGCAGCCCGTGGATCACGTCGGCGGCGAACAGCAGCGGGATCTTCAATCGCGACTGGCGCATCGCAGCGGTCTGCATCCGCTGTGCCATCACCGCGCCATTGCCGTTGAACACCCCGCCCAGACGCCCGGCGCGGACCTGCGCGAGCTGTTCGTCGAAACTCGACGACCCGCCCGCGGGGTTGAGCGCGGTCGCCGCCCCCCCCGCCCAGGCCGCAGCCATCAGCGTCAACTGCCCGGCCTTCTCGACGACGGTCATGCGCGCAAGCACGGCTTCGACCGATGCGGGCAGGGCACGCGGCTGTGCCGTCTGCTGCAGCAGCGCGCGCGCGGGGCTCGCCGCCCAGGCGGTCACCGCCCCGGCCCCCATGATCATCGCCCGTCGTGAAATCGTCCGTTGTGCCATCGTCGCCGCCGTCATCCGCTAACCCTTTGTCCGTGCCTGTTTCGACCGCCCGGCTCCACCGGGCTGATGATCGTTGCAAGGTTCTTGATCCCCGTTTCTGGATCATGTAACCGGTTACATCAAGAACAACATTTCCAGCCGCGAACGACGGCCGACGCCAGAGGGGATCCTGACCAGCCATGTCGCACGCCACTATCCGTGATATTGCCCGCGAGGCGGCGGTGTCGGTAGCGACCGTGTCGCGGGCAATGAACGGGCTGGCCAGCGTCCGCCCCGAATTGCGCAAGCATATCGAGGAGGTCGCATCGCGGCTTGGCTATGTCCCGCATGCCGCGGCGCGACACCTGAGCTCGGCCCGCTCGGGGATGATCGGCGTGGTGATCCCCGATCTTCACGGCGAATTCTTCTCCGAACTGCTGCGCGGCATGGACCGCGAGGCGTCGGAGCGCGGGCTGTACCTGATGCTGATGAGGATGCACGGCGACGCGGCGCGCGGTGTGGCTGCGCTGAACGCGATGCGCGGTCGGGTCGACGGGCTGCTGGTGATGGCCCCTCAGGTCGCGGCGGACGAGCTGCTCGCGCACCTGCCGCGCGACATGCCTGCGGTGCTGCTGAACTGTGCGCCGGGGCAGCCCGGCCGCGCCGAACTGCGCATCGACAACGCCGCCGGTGCCGCCGCTATCGTCGAGCATCTGATCGCAACCGGCCGCCGCCGGCTGGTTCATATCACCGGCCCCGAGGGGAATATCGATGCCGAGGAACGGTGTCGCGGCGCGCGCGACGCCTGTGCGCGTGCAGGCGTCGCGCTGCGCATCCTGCCGGGTGACTTTAACGAACCCTCGGGCATCGCCGCCGCCGCGACCCTTCTCGACGAGGGGTGCGACGCCGACGCGATCTTTGCCGCGAACGACATGATGGCGATCGGCGCGATGATGACGCTGAAACGGGCCGGGATTGCCGTTCCGGAGCAGATTGCGATCGCCGGTTTCGACGACATCCCGCTCGCCCGGCTCATCACGCCGTCGCTGACCACCGCGAGCATCGACATCGCGGCCTTCGGTGCGCGCGGCGTCGCACGGCTGGCAGGCGCGATTGCCGGGCAGGACGATGGCCTGCCCGAGCAGCGCGTCCCGGTCGTCGTCATACGGGAATCGACCGGCCAGCCCGACCCGGCACGACCCAACGCATTTCTATCCACAATCCACAACGAGACACCCGATCAATCGGGAACAGGGGAACGACCATGACCAAGATGATGTTGCGTGCGGCAGCGCTTTCGCTGACGGCGCTGTCCGGCGGGGTGCTGTTCGCCCCCGCGCCGGCAGCCGCCCAGGTCGGCCAGGCGTCGTTACGCGGCACGATCACCGCGCCGGCGGACAATCCGGTCGTCGAGGTCACCGCGGTCGAGGTCGCGACCGGCCTGCGTCGCACGGTGCCCGCTGACGCCGCTGGCGGCTACAACTTCGCGTCGCTGCGCGCAGGCACCTATCGCCTCGAGATCAAGCAGCGCACCGGTACGCGTAATTCCGACAGCTTCACGCTGCGCGTCGGGCAGAGCGCCGGGCTCGACCTCGACCTGTCGAGCGCCGCGACGCCCCCCGCCGCCCAGCCGACAACGCCCGGTGCCGAGCCTGATCCGACGGCGGACACCGGGGCGACCCCGGCTGCCGGCGGCACGGGCGACGAGATCGTCGTCACCGGCAACCGGATCCGCTCGCTGTCGGGCGGCCAGGTCGGCAGCAACATCACCCAGCGGCTGATCGAGCAACTGCCACAGAACAACCGCAACTTCCTTGCCTTCGCGGATCTCGCACCGGGCGTTCGCTTCATCGAGGACGCCAGCGGCGCGTCGCGCATCCAGGGCGGCGGCCAGGACAGCCGCACCGTCAACGTCTTCGTCGATGGTGTCAGCCAGAAGGATTACGTCCTCAAGAACGGCATCACCGGCCAGGATTCGTCGCCCGGCAACCCCTTCCCGCAGCTCGGCATCGGCGAATATCAGGTGCTGTCGTCGAACTACAAGGCGGAGTTCGACCAGGTCAGCTCGGTCGCGATCACCGCGGTGACCAAGTCGGGCACGAATGAATTCCACGGCGAAGGCTTCTTCGACTACACCAACCAGAAACTGCGCGACCGTCGCCCGAGCGAGATTTTCCCGACCACGATTCCCAAGGTCGACACCAGCAACAAGCAGTTCGGCGCGGCCCTGGGCGGCCCGATCATCAAGGACAAGGCGCACTTCTTCTTCACCTATGAAGGCAAGCGCATCACCAGTCCGTACGACGTGCGGCCCGAGAACGGCTATCCGGTCGCGTCGATCCCCGAACAATATCGGGACGATTTCGGCACCTTCGCGCAGCGGTTCAAGGAAGACCTGTATTTCGGCAAGATCGATATCGTGCCGACCGACAATGATCTGATCGAGCTGTCGGGCAAATATCGCAATGAATCCGGGCTGCAGAACGCGACGGGTATCAACGCCGCGAGCACGTCGACGCTAAACAAGGTCGTCGACAAGCGCGGCCTGCTGCGCTGGCAGCATACCGGCAATACGTGGATCAACGACGCGCGCGTCTCGTATGAGGATGTAGTCTTCTCGCCGACGCCCGCGACCGACGGCATCACGCAGTTCTTCCAGGCGACGCAGCGGATCGGCAGCGGCACGCAGCGCACCGATCTGCTTCGCGCCGGCGCCGGTGGCAACTTCCAGACCAAGGGGCAGAAGGGCTGGACCGTCCAGGACGATTTCACCTTCACCGGCCTTCAGGGGCACACGATCAAGGTCGGCGCCAAGGCGAAATGGGTGAAGCTCAACACGCGCGAGCAGAATCTGACCAACCCGCAATATACCTATGACGTCAACGCGATCCCCGGCGTCGCCTTCAACGACACGCTGCCCTACCAGCTCCAGTTCGGCGCCGCCGTCGCGGCGGGCAACCCCAACGTCCGGTCGAACAATTTCCAGATCGGTTTCTACGCGCAGGATGATTGGGACGTCACCGATCACCTGACGCTCAATCTTGGCCTTCGCTGGGATTATGAGCGGACGCCAGCCTATCTCGATTATGCCACCTCGGCAGAGAATGTCGCAGCGGTGTCGCCGGCCAATTACGGCAACCTCATTGGCGCCGACTACGACATCAACGATTATATCTCGACCGGCAACAACCGGAAGGCGTTCAAGGGTGCGTGGCAGCCGCGGCTGGGCTTCACTTATCGCTTCGACGAAGCCGGACGCTTCTCGATGTTCGGGGGCTATGGCCGCTCCTATGATCGCAACCAGTTCGACTTCCTGCAGCAGGAGGTCAGCCAGGGCGCGTATCAGGTCCGCACGTTCAACTTCATCGGCAATGATTCACTCAACCCCTGCGTGCCGAGCCAGACCTGTATCGCATGGGATCCGGTCTACCTGACCGAGGCCGGACGTCAGCAGCTGGCGACCTCGGCGAGCGGCGGCGGCCGCGCGATCGTCATGATGAACAACGACCTGAAGCTGCCCTATTCGGACCAGTTCAGCCTTGGTCTGCGCGGCCGCTTCTCGCCGGTCGAACTCGAGCTCGGCTTCACGCATATCGAGAGCAATGACGGGTTCGCGTTCCTGCTCGGCAACCGGCGCCCGGACGGGAGCTTCTTCTTCAACGATCCGGCCAACCCGACCGACGTGCCGCAGTCGCCGTTCTCCTTCTCGCCGAACGGCTTCGGGTCGATCATTCTCGGCACCAATGGCCTGAAGACCAATTCCGATGCGGTCTATTTCAAGCTGACCAAGACCTATTCGGCGGCCTCGCCGTGGAGCATCGACGCGACCTACACCTACACGCAGGCCGACGAGAACCGCCAGTTCGGCGAAACCTATTCGCTCGATTTCGCCCAGCTCTCCGATTATCCGACCTTGCGCTCGTCGGGCGTGCCGCGTCACCGGTTCGTCATCGCGGGCAGCGTCGATACGCCGATCGGTGTGACGATCTCGACCAAGTTCCAGATCGAGTCGCCGATCTATCTCAAGGCGTTCATCGACAATTCGGATCCGTTCTCGCGAACGCTGGTCGGGCGCGAGGCCGATGGCCTTGGCGATCTCTGGGGTCGCCGACAGCTCGATTTCGCGTTCACGAAATATGTCCCGCTCGGCTTCATCTCCGATCAGACCAGGATCCGCATGCGGCTCGATATCCTGAACGTGATGAACGACCGCAATTACGTCGATTTCAACAACAGCCCGCTCGATCCGAATTACGGTCGGCGGTCGACCTACAGCACGGGCGGCAACGCACCGCGCACGGTCAAACTGTCGGCGGGTTTCTCCTTCTGACCTGCCCCGGGGGACGTGGCCCAGCCACGCCCCCGCTCCTTTTGAAGACCAGACCCGAAGGACATCATGATCGATCGCAGGCAGATGCTGGGCCACAGCACGCTCGGCCTGGCGGGACTCATGGCCGGTTGCGCCGCGCCGTTCCGCCCCAGTGCGCCCATCCCCAGCGCGGCCCTACCCCGCCCCGGGACCATCGCTACGCCGATGCCGAGCGCGTTGCTCGCGGACCTCCATCACCGCAGCTTCCGCTATTTCTGGGACACGACCGATCCCGTCACGGGGCTTGCACCCGATCGTTGGCCGACCCCGTCCTTCGCGTCGATCGCTGCGGTCGGCTTCGCGCTCACCGCCTGTCCGATCGGGGTCGAGAATGGCTGGATCACGCGCGACCAGGCGCGCGCGCGGACCCTGGCCACGCTCGAATTCTTCGCAGCCGCCCCGCAGGGCGACAGCCGTAGCGACGACAGCGGCTTCAAGGGCCTGTTCTACCATTTCCTCGGCAGGACCAAGGGTCACCGCTTCGCGCGGGCTGAACTGTCGACGATCGACACGGCGCTGCTGATCGGCGGCGTGCTGTTCGCCCAGAGCTGGTTCGATACCGAGCATCCGGGCGACGTCCGGATCCGTGCGCTGGCGGACCAGCTCTATGCCGCGATCGACTGGACCTGGATCACCCCGCGTGCGCCGTTCATGGCGATGGGCTGGCATCCCGAAAGCGGCTTCATCCCGCATGACTGGAACATCTACAACGAAGGCCTGCTGCTCTATATCCTCGCGCTCGGCTCGCCGACGCACGCGCTACCGGCAGAGAGCTGGGATGCGTGGACGAGCCGGTTCGATGCGCAGTGGGGCGACCGCTGGGGCGGCGAGCCGCACGTCCAGTTTCCCGCACTGTTCATCCATCAGTACAGCCATTGCTGGATCGACTTCCGCGGCATTCGCGACCGCTACATGACGGCGAAGGGCATCGATTATTTCGAGAACAGCCGCCGCGCCGTCCGCGCCCAGCGCGCCTATGCGATCGCCAACCCCGAAGGCTGGGTAGGCTATGGCCCCGATGTCTGGGGGCTGACCGCATGCGACGGCCCCGGCGATTTCGCCATCGACATCGGTGGCCGCCGCCGCGAATTCTTCAGCTATGCGGCGCGCGGCGTCGGCGACCGGGACGACGGGACGCTGGCCCCGACCGCGGCAGCGGCATCGATCGCGTTCGAACCCGAATTGTCGAGCCGCGCGATCGAGACGATGCACGCCCGCTACGGCGCCCGCATCTACGGCAAATACGGCTTTCTCGATTCGTTCAACCCGACGCTGACGGCCACGTCGGTGCCGCTCAAGCATGGCAGCGTCGATCCCGCTGCGGGGTGGGTGGACGACGATTATCTGGGCATCGACCAGGGCGCGATTGTGGTCATGATGGAGAATTGGCGTACCGGCCTCGTCTGGACGACCATGCGCCGCAATCCGCATATCCGCCGCGGCTTGCAGCGCGCGGGGTTTACCGGGGGCTGGCTGACCTGATCGCAGCACCGGGCGATGACGTGATAACAGGTGCGCACGGCAGGCTCGGGCGCGATAGGATGACGCATGCATCGCCCCAGGACCACCATCCGCCAGCTCAGCTATTTCGTCGCGCTCGCCGAAAACGGCAGCTTCACCCGCGCGGCCGAACGGATGGGCGTGTCGCAGCCGTCGCTCTCGCAACAGATTCGCGCGCTCGAGACAATTCTCGGTGCGCCGCTCTTTGAGCGCGGCGGGCCTGCGATCCCGACGCCGCTCGGCCGCGAGCTTCTCGAGCGCGCGCGTCGGATCCTGTTCGACCTTGCGGACCTGGAGGAAGTGCGCGTCGCTTCAGCGGACGCGCTGGTCGGGACGATCCGGCTGGGCGTATCGCCGACGCTCGGCG
This sequence comes from Sphingomonas aerolata, assembly GCF_023935825.1. Classification (NCBI taxonomy): domain Bacteria; kingdom Pseudomonadati; phylum Pseudomonadota; class Alphaproteobacteria; order Sphingomonadales; family Sphingomonadaceae; genus Sphingomonas; species Sphingomonas aerolata. The sequence goes on from NZ_CP098762.1 coordinate 3,657,550, forward strand.
CCTATCTGCTACCGACCTTCGTCGCGCGTCTGCACCGTGACCATCCGACGCTGCGCATCCATGTCCGCGAAGGCCTGCCCTCCGCGCTGACCGCCGGACTCGCGGCCGGGGACCACGACCTGATCCTCGCACAGCTCCCGGTCGCGGGGCGCGGATTCCACACCGAGCGCCTGTTCCGTGAGGCGCTGTATCTGGCGATGGCGGCGGACCATCCGCTGGCCCCCAAGGCTGGAATCGAGATGGCCGATCTGCGCGGCCAGAACCTGCTGACGCTCGTCGCGGACTATCGCCTCGCGCAACAGGTCGCCGCGATCGCCGGCGAAGTCGGCGCGGTCGTGCTCAATGATTATGAGGGCACCAGTCTCGACGCGATCCGGCAGATGGCCGGGATGGGCATGGGGCTGGCATTGCTGCCCGAACTCTATGTCCGCCAGGAAGTGCGTGACGGTGGCGACGTCATCGTGCGGCCGTTCAGCCATGGCCGACAATATCGCGAGATCGGACTGCTGTGGCGCATCGGCGCAGGCCGTGCTCCCGCCTATCACCTGATCGCCGACCTGTTGCGCGCGGTTGGCCCATAGGTTTATCCTATCGATGATATAGCCGCCCCGTAGTTGTATCAATAACACTGTGCGGCAATTCTGATTGCGGACTCGAGCAGTTGGATGACGCAGGTGGCAGGCAAACGAATCGGATGGCGTGAAGCGCGCGGCTGGCTGGGCGAGATCGTCGGACCCGATACGCCCTATCTCCGCCTCGCAATGGTGTACGGCGTCGCGATCAGCCTGTTGTCGCTCGCCACGCCGATCTCGGTGCAGCTGCTGATCAACAGCGTCGCCAACACCGCGCTGCCCGCACCGTTATGGACGCTGGCCGGGCTGTTGCTTGTGCTGCTGCTGTTCGTGGCCGGGCTCAGCGCGATGCGCTTCTGGGTCATGGCGCTGTTCGAACGGCGCTTTTTCGCGCGCGTCGTCGCCGAAATCACCGAACGCGCCGTCCACGCGCAGAACCCCTTCTTCGCCGATCAGAATCGCGGCGACCTGTTCAACCGCTATTTCGATCTCGTCGTGGTGCAGAAGGCGGTGCCGAGCCTGGTGATCGGGGCGTTCACGATCATCCTCCAGTCCGCGGTCGGGCTGGTCGTGACGAGTTTCTACCACCCCTTCTTCCTCGCGTTCAACGCGCTGCTGATCCTGCTGGTGCTCGCGATCTGGACGATCTGGTCGCGCGGATCGATCCGCTCCGCGGTCGCGCTCAGCCACGCCAAGCACGAGGCGGCCCGCTGGCTCGAAAGCCTGGGCGGATCGAACGGCTTCTACAAATCGAGCCGCCATCTCGATTTCGCGATGGATCGGTCCGAAGCCGTCACTGCCACCTATGTCGACCGGCACGAACGTTATTTCCGCTACAGCTTCGCGCAGACCGTCGCCTTCCTGCTGCTCTATGCCTTTGCCAGCGCGGCGCTGCTTGCGCTTGGCGGCAATCTGATCCTGCGCGGCGAACTGTCGATCGGACAGCTGGTCGCGGCCGAGCTGATCCTGAGCGGCGTATTCTACGGCGTGTCGCAGCTCGGCTGGTATCTCGACACACTCTACGACCTGATCGCAAGCGCGGAGGAATTGTCGCTGCTGTTCGCGATACCGCAGGAACAGGCGGCCGCCACCGCGGGACAGGCGCCCGGCGATGGTGCCGTCCGGCTCGAGGCAGTCGAAGTGGAGGGTGCGCGCTTCGACTTCTCGCTGGCGGCGGGCGAACAGCTCGTCACGCTAGCGGATGGCGGGGCGGAACGGCTGCTGGCGATGGTGCTCAAGCGGCACATCGTGCCCGAGCGCGGGCTGGTCACGGTCGGGGGCGCCGACATGGCGACGTTCGACATGTATCTATTGCGCTCAGCGGTTGTGGTTCTCGACCGGCCGACCATCGTCGAGGTCACGATCCGCGAATATCTGTCGCTTGCCGCGGCGGCCGGATCCGACCCGGGCGGGATGCTCGAAGTCCTCGATGCCGTGGGCCTGCGCGAGCGGGTTGCGCAATTCCCGCACGGGCTCGACACCCCTCTTGCCGCGTCGGGCTATCCGCTGGCGATCGGCGAGGTCGTCGCGCTCAAGCTTGCCAGCGCGCTGCTCGTGCGACCACGCGTGCTGATGCTTTCGCAGCTGTGCGACCTGATCCCCGCGGAGCGGCTGGCGGACGTGCTGCGCCGGCTGAAGGCGGCCGGGACGACCACCTTGCTGTGTACCGGCCGGCCCGAGGACATCGTCCTCGATGGCTGGTTCCGCCTCGAACCGCATCGCCAGCGACGCTTCGCCACCCATGCCGCGCTGATCACCGACGCGCATACGGAGTCGAACGATGCCGTATAGTCCCGATCGCGTTGCGCATTTCCCGACACTGGCGAAGATGCGCGCCCCGCGCAGCGCGGTGACGGTCGCGTGGCTGCTGTTGATCGGCATCGCGGTCGCGATCGCGATCATGGTGCTGGTCCCCTGGGTGCAGACCGCCAACGGCACCGGCCAGGTCGTCGCGCTCGACCCCGACGATCGGCAGCAGCAGGTGACGGCGTTCGTGCCCGGCCGCGTCGAACGCTGGTACGTGCATGACGGGCAGCATGTCGAACGCGGCGATCCGATCGCCCGCGTCGTCGATCTCGACCCCGACCTGCTGTCGCGTCTGCGGGCCGAGCGGGCGCAGGTCGAGGCGGAGATCGCCGCGGTCCAGCAGAGCCGCGCGGTCGCCGGCATCGACGTGTCGCGTACCGCGCAGCTCTTCGCCGAGGGGCTGGCCGCGCGGCGCGACTATGAGCAGACCCAGATCAAGGTCGCCGATGCGGGCGCCAAGCTGGCCGAGGCGCGCGCCAAGCTCAACCGGATCGACATCCAGCTCAACCGCCAGTCCGCGCAGATGGTCCGCGCACCGCGCGACGGTCGCGTCCAGCAGCTCAACGCCACGACCGGTGGATCGATGGTGTCGCCCGGCACCGTGCTCGCGGTGATCGCGCCCGAGCGCGTCGAGCGCGCGGTCGAACTGTTCGTCGACGGTCGCGACGTGCCGGTGCTGCGTCCCGGCCGACCAGTCCGCCTTGAATTCGAGGGCTGGCCCGCGATCCAGTTCAGCGGCTGGCCATCGGTTGCACAGGGCATGTTCGACGGCCGCGTCCGCACGATCGATCCCAATGCCGCGCCAGACGGGCTGTTCCGCATCCTGGTCGAGCCCCAGCCCGGCAAGCCTGCCTGGCCCGCGCGCGAATTCGTCCGCCCCGGCGGCAAGGTGCGCGGCTGGGTGCAGGGCGAGACGGTGCTGGTCGGCTATGAACTCTGGCGCCAGCTCAACGACTTCCCGCTTGAATTCGGGCGGCGCCCGGCGGCAGCCGCGAAGGGCGAGGCCAAGGCCATGGACGCGAAGGCGTCCGACGAGGAGGGCGGCAAGAAGTGACCCGATTCTTCGCCGCACTGCTGATGCTGCTGTCCCCAGTGGCGGCGATCGCGCAAGCCGCCCCACTGACACTCGACGAGGTGCTGCGTGCCTCCGCGCGGTCCGCCCCGCAGATCGTCGAGGCACTCGCGCGCGTCCGCCAGGCGGAGGGGCGATCGCTGTCGGCGGACGGCGCGTTCGACACGGTGTTCGACGTCGACGGCAAGTCGCGCGTCGCGGGCTATTATGACGGCACCGTGGTCGAGAGCCGTGTGACGCGGCCGCTGACGACCAATGGCGGCTATGTCTATGGTGGCTACCGCGCGTCGCGGGGCACTTTTCCGGTCTATGAGGATCAGGCCTATACCAACCGGCTGGGCGAGGCCAAGGTCGGCGCGCTGTTCGCGCTGCTGCGCGACCGCGTGGTGGACGAACGCCGGACGCGGCGCAGCGTCGCCGGCGCGGACATCGACGTCGCGCGGTTCGAAGCCCAGATGGTCGCGATCGGCGTCCAGCGCCGCGCGGTCGACGCCTATCAGGCCTGGGTCGCCGCGGGGTTGCGCCTGCGTGCCTATCGCGACCTGCTCGATCTGGCGGAACGGCGGCGCGGCGCGATCGGGCGGCTGGTGACGCTGGGTGCACGACCCGAAATCCTGTTGACCGAAAACGACCAAAACCTCGTCCGCCGGCGCGCACTCGTCGTGCGCGCCGAACAGGATATCGCCACCGCCGCCAACACGCTGTCACTCTATCTGCGCGACGATGCGGGGGCGCTGCTGCTCGTATCACCCGACCGGCTGCCCGCGGACACGAGCGCGCTTGCCGGCGTCGCGCCGACCGGATCGAGCGCGGCCGCGGTCTCGCGGCCGGATTACCGGGCGATCCTGACCCGGATCGACCAGTCGACCGCGCGGCTGATGCTGGCGGAAAACGATCTGTCGCCTCGGCTCGATCTGCGCGGTGAAGTCGGCAAGGATGTCGGCCCGGTCGGTCTGGGCGGACCGAACCGCACGCCGCTCGAAGCGGCGGTCGGCTTCCGCTTCAGCGTCCCGCTTCAGAATCGCGCCGCCAAGGGGCGCGTGGCCGAAGCCCGCGCCGAGATCGACGCACTGGTACAGCGCAGTCGCTTCCTGCGCGACCAGATCGCAATCGAGGTCGAGGGAATCGTCATCGCGGTCGGCGCGACCGAACGGCTCGCCGGTATCGCGGAGGAGGAACGCAGTCTTGCCGACCGGCTCGCGGTTGCCGAACGCCGCCGTTTCGAGCTGGGATCGGGCGACTTCTTCCTCGTCAACCAGCGCGAGGAGACCGCGACCGATGCGCGCGTCCGCCTGATCGACGCGCAGGCGCGGATCGCCTCCGCGCGCGCCGAACTCGCCGCCGCGACGGCCGACCGTGTCGCACTGGGGCTGGACCGCTAGGCCAGCCCCGCCCTGCTCAATAGGCCAGTGCGCAGCCATCGGCGCGCATCTCGCTCGCCGCGGCATAGACGCGGGTGTCGCCGTCCATCCGGTGCTCGACACATTCATAGCGCCCGAAGCCGCCATCCGGCTCTCCGATCGTCCACCCCATGTCGGCCAGCCGCTTCCGCGTCGCGACCGGCACCCCGGTTTCTAACCGTAGCAACCCGGTGGGCCCGAGCCCGGGCGTATCCTCGCCCATCGATTGCGACGATCCCTCGTGATGCCAGCGCGGCGAATCCCCTGCCGACTGGATCTCGAGCCCGTAGTCGACGCGGTTGACGATGATCTGCGTCTGCCCCTGCGGCTGCATGTCGCCGCCCATCACCCCGAAGCTCATCCACGGCGTGTTGCCGCGGGTTGCGAAGCCCGGGATGATCGTCTGGAACGGCCGCTTGCCCGGCGCATAGATGTTGGGGTGCCCGTCCTTGAGGCTGAACAACTGCCCGCGATCCTGAAACATGAAGCCGAGGCCATCGGCGACGAGGCCCGATCCCATCCCGCGGAAGTTGGACTGGATCATCGACACCATCATGCCGTCCTTGTCCGCGCAGCTGAAATAGGTGGTGTCGCCGTGACTTGGCGCCTGCCGTGGATAGACCGGGGTCAGCAATCGGTCGGGGCGGATCAGCTTGGCGCGCTGTGCGGCATAATCCTTCGAGATCAGCCACTCGACCGGCACCTTGGCGAAGTGCGGATCGGCATAATAGCGCGCGCGATCCTCATAGGCGAGGCGCTTGGCCTCGGCCTGCAGGTGGATCGACAGCGCGGACTGGAAGCCTGCGCCCTTCAGGTCGAACCGTTCGAGAATGTTGAGCATCTGGAGCGTCGCCAGCCCCTGCGTGTTCGCGCCGAGCGCGTGGACGGTGGTGCCGCGATAGTCCGTCGTGCTGGGCGCGATCCATTCCGAATGGTGCGCCGCGAGGTCCGCCGCCGACAGCCACCCGCCGATCCGCTTGAAGTAGCGCTCGATCTTCTGCGCGATGTCGCCCTCATAGAACGCATCGCGTCCACCGTTTGCGATCGCGCGGTACGTGCGCGCGAGATCGGGATTGCGGAACACCCCGCCCGCCGCCGGGCCCTTGCCGTCCGCGAGGCCATAAGTGCGCAGCGCGTTCTGCGATTCCTCCAGCCCGTTCCCCGGACGGCGGAACGCGGTGAGGCTGCGGCGGATGTAATAGGCAATGATGTCGGGCACCGCCGCGCCCGCTTCAGCCAGCGCGATCGCGGGTTGGAACAGCGCCGCCCAGGGCAGCTTTCCGTAGCGCTGGTGCATCGTCCACCACGCGTCGACCGTCCCGGGCACCGACACGCTGAGCGCGCCGAGCGGCGGCAGTGCGCCGTTCTTGGCGCGCGACCGCACCGTTTCCAGGCTCAGGCCGCGCGGCGATTTACCCGAACCCGCGAGCCCGACGACCGCCTTGGCCTTGGGATCCCAGATCATCGCATAGGCATCCCCGCCGATCCCGCTCGACGTCGGCTCGAGGAAGCCGAGACACGCGTTGATCGCGATCGCCGCATCGACCGCCGACCCACCCGACCGCAGGATGTCGATCCCCGCCTGCGTCGCGAGCGGGTGCGCGGTCCCCGCCGCGCCGTTGAGTCCATAGACCGCGGTGCGCGACGCGAAGCTCGCGCCGATCGGCCGGTCGCCGGCATGGACGTCGGGGCGCAGGAAGCGCTCCTCGCCGGGCGCCCAGAATGTAGGATTGGTATCCGTCGCGGGCGCTGCCCCCTGACCCGGGCCGGGGGCGGGGTCGCTGCTGGCTGTACCGCGCTGCGCAGACGCGAGTGTCGGAAGCATCGCAGCCGCCGGCAGCGATGCGATGAAGGTGCGACGATGCATTGGCGAACTCCCAGGACCCGGCATGGTTGTTGCCCGCAGGGGCGATCGGCGCAAGTGGCTGAAATCGGCGGTGCCTCGACGGATCAGCGCCGGCGTCTGGCCGCGACGACCTGAAGCAGCACCGCCGCCGCGGACAAGGCCGCGCCTAGCCCCGTGACCGCGACCCAACCGTCCATGTGCCATGCCCAGGTCGCACCGGCCGATCCCGCCGCGCCGCCGAGGAACATCGCCCCCATGAAGATCGTGTTGAGCCGGGCGCGGGCCTCGGGCCGCAGGGCGTAAACGACATGCTGGTTGGAGACGAGCGCGCTCTGCACACCGAAATCGAGCAGGATCACGCCGACCACCAGTCCGGCAATCGAACTCCACAGCGCAAAGACCGCCCAGCTTGCCAGCGTCAGCACGGCCCCGAGCAGGATCACCAGCCTGGGACCGCGGCGGTCGGCGATACGCCCGGCGACCGGCGCGGCGAGCACGCCGACCGCGCCGACCACCCCGAACAGACCCGCAATATCCGCCCCCAGACCGAAGCGCGGGCTCTGCAGATGGAGTGCGAGCATCGTCCAGAACACGCTGAACGCGCCGAACAGCAGCGCCTGCGTGATGGCCGCCTTGCGCAGCGTGCCGAACTCCCGCCAAAGACCGCCGAGCGACCGCAACAGCCCTGCATAACCGAGATCCGCGGTCGGGACGCTGCGCGGCAGCCGCATCGCCATCACCACCCCCGCGCCGAGCGCCATCGGCACGCCCAGCCAGAACATCGCCCGCCATCCGGCATGCGTCGCGACGAAACCCGCCAGCGTCCGGCTGAGCAGGATGCCGCACAACAGCCCCGCCATGACCGTCCCGACCGTTGCACCGCGTCGTTCCGGGCTTGCGAGATGCGCGGCGAACGGCACGACCTGTTGCGCGACGGTCGACAATATCCCGACGAGCAGCGACGCGGCGATCAGCATCGCCGCGCTCGGGGCGATCGCGGCGAGGATCAGGGCCGCGGCCAGCCCCAAGAACTGCACGACGATCAGACGCTGGCGTTCGACCAGGTCGCCGAGCGGTACCAGAAGGAACAGTCCCGCGGCATAGCCAAGCTGGGTCGCAGTCGGCACCAGGCTGGTCGCGGCCCCGGGCAGGTCGCGCTCGATGATCCCCAGCATGGGCTGGTTGTAATAGATATTGGCGACGGCAACGCCGGCCGCCGCGGCCATCACGAACGTCAGCCCCCGACCGAGATGGTGTCCGCCCGACGGGCCTGGCATCGACGCATCCGTCTCCAAGGGGCCACGGTCCTGCGCAATACTCGTCATACCAAACTCCTCTGCGACCGCGTGCCCGCTATGTGGACCATGGTGCAATGCCCGATGAGAGCGCGTCAGTGGCGAAGATGGGCTCGCGATCAGCGGCGGATCAATACGGCGCGGAAGGTGATCGCGAACCGGGTCCGCCCCGGCCGCGACGCGAGCACCACCCGCGTCGCGTGCGCCTCCGCGACCTGCGCGACGATCGCCAGCCCCAGCCCGCTGCTGGCGGATGCGGCACGATCGCGTTTCCAGAAACGGCGAAAGATCGACGGCTGATCCGCCTCGGGGATGCCGGGGCCGTCGTCGCAGACCGCCAGCGTGCCGTCTGTCCCGATCGTCACGTCGATCCGACGGCCAGGCCCGCTATGCTTGACCGCATTCTCGATCAGGCAGCCCAGCGCCTTGGCGATCCAGGCCGCATGGCCCGCGACCATCACGCTGTCCGCCGCCGTCGACAGCGCGATCGACTTGCCTTGGCGGATCGCCAGCGGTGCGATCGAAGCCACGCCGTCGGTCGCGATCGCGACGAGATCGACAGATGCCGCGGTATCCAGCGCGACGGTTTCCAGTTCGGCGAGCTCCAGCACCTGCTCGACGATGCGGCCGAGCGTGTCGAGATCGCTGCGCAGCGTCGCTCGCAACGTAGCATCCTCGACCTCCTCGACACGAAGCCTGGCCACCGCGATCGGCGTGCGCAGCTCGTGCGCCGCATCGGCGATGAAGTCGCGCTGCATGCGGTAGCTCGACGTCAGACGCTCCAGCAACGCGTTCACCGCGCGCGCGAGTGGCCGCACCTCGGCCGGAAGCCGGTCGTCATGCAGCCGCAGATCGAGCGGCAGCGCATCGTCCGTCCGCAGCGATGCGGAGGCTCGCCGTACCGGCGCGACCGCACGCCGGATAATCAGCACGTCGATCGCCAGCAGCAGCAGCAGGACCGGCGTCACGATCGCCAGACCGTAGAGCAGGAACTGCGCGAGCAGGTCGTCGAGAATATAGTCCGGGTGGGTCAGATTCTGCAGGACGACGATCCAAACGCGTGCGCTTCCGACGCGCGCCGGGCTGCTGGCGCCGGCATAGAAGGCATGCCGCGACTGCCGGCGGAAGAAGCGCTCCTCGTCGCTCAGCGGGATGGCCGCGAGCGGCACCATGATCGGCGAATCCGACCGGAACAGGACCGCACCACGCGGATCGACGATGCGGAATGCAAAGCCCGCCCCCGGCGCGAACACTGCGGCGCTGGTCCCGTCCTGGGTCAGGTGCAACCGGCCGCGCGCGTCCTGCGACAGCGCCTGGCGCAGGGCCTGGGTATGGACGTGGACCGTCTGATGCTGGATCCGCGCCGCCGTCGTGTCGAGAAACAGATAGACCCCGCCGGCCACCGCGACGGCGGTGATCAGCACCGCGATCGCGTGCCAGCGCAGGATCTGCGCCATCAACGACCGTGGCGGCCGCGTCACGCGTCCCGCTCCAGCATCATGTAGCCGACCCCGCGGACCGTGACGATGTCCGCGGTCGCCTGCGCTTCCGCCAGGCGACGCCGCAGCCGGTGGACATAGACCTCGACCGCATTCGACCCGAGATCGTCGGCGAGCCCGAACAGCAATTGTTCGAGATGCTGCTTAGTCACCACCCGGCTTGTGCGGCGGATCAGCCCGGCGAGCACCTCCAGTTCGCGCGCGGACAAAACGGTCGGCCGGCCGGCAACGGTGACCTCGCGCGTTGCCGGATCGAACCGGACATTGCCGCAATCGATCGTCCGATCGACAATCGTGCCGCTGCGCCGGAGCAGCGCCTGGATGCGCGCGAGCAGTTCCTCGGGCGCGAACGGCTTGGCGAGATAGTCGTCGGCCCCCGCCTCGAGCCCGGTCACCCGGTGTGCGACGCTTGCCCGCGCCGTCAGCGCGATGACCGGCGTGGGATCATCGCGGTCACGCAATTCGCGCACGACCGACAGGCCATCGCCGTCCGGCAGCCCGAGATCGAGGATGACCGCGGCATAGCGCGTATAGGACAGGATCAGCCGTGCATCGGCGGCCGTCGCGGTGGCGTCCGCGGCATAGCCCGCCTCGCCGAGCAGCCGGATCAGCATCGTGACCAGATCGGCATGGTCCTCGACGATCAGGATCCGCATCGACGCTCCCCGGTCGGGCTGCCCGGAGCGCACCGCCCGCGCCCATCGCCGCCTGTAAGGCTGGCGTAAGCCGGACGGGATAGGCCGACCGATCCTCGATCCCGATCGATGTCGCGCGATGCGCCGTCAGCAAAAATCAGAGTGTCTCCATGTCCGATATCCTTGGCCCGTTCGAACGGCTTGCAGCGACCCGCGCCGCGGTGTCCCGCGTCCGTGCGGCGCCCTACCAGCCGCGCCGGATCGCCCTGTTCTCGGGCAACTACAACTATCTGCGCGACGGCGCCAACCAGGCGCTCAACCGCCTCGTCGGGTATCTCGAGAGCGGCGGCGTCGAGGTCCGGGTCTATTCACCGACATCGCCCCGCCCCGCCTTTGCCCCCGCGGGCACATTGGTGTCGGTCCCGTCGGTCCGGATTCCGGGTCGCGGCGAGTATCGGCTGGGGCTCGGATTGCCGGCGGCGGTCCGGCGCGATGTCGAACGTTTCCGCCCCGACATCGTCCACCTGTCCGCCCCCGACTGGACCGGCGTTGCCGCGCAGCGGCTGGCACGGACAATGGGCATCCCGGTCGTCGCCAGCCTGCACACGCGGTTCGAGACCTATGCGCAATTCTATGGTGCGGGATTGATCCGGCCAATGATGGAACGGCATCTCGACCGGTTCTACACCGGCAGCGACGCGATCCTCGTGCCCACCCCTCCCATCGCCGCCGAGTTTTCCGCCAAGGGGCTTGGCGAGCGGACACGTCTCTGGGGTCGCGGGGTCGATCGCGACGCCTTCTCTCCGCGCCACCGCGACCTGGCCTGGCGCCGGCACATGGGCATCGCTGACACCGACATCGTCCTGCTCTTCTTCGGCCGGCTGGTCCGCGAGAAGGGACCGGCGCTGTTCGCCGACATCGTCGACGCGGTTCGCAAGGGTAGCGGAGATCTGTGCGGATCATCCGCCACGATCCGGGCCGTGATCGTCGGCGACGGGCCCGAACGGGACTGGCTAACGCGGCGCCTGCCGGACGCGATCCTCCTCGGCAGCCTGTCGGGCGACAGACTGGCTCGCGCAGTCGCCAGCGCGGATATTTTCGTCAATCCGAGCATTACCGAAGCCTTTGGCAACGTAACGTTGGAAGCGATGGCATCGGGATTGCCGAGCGTGTGCGTCGACATCCCCAGCGGACGCAACCTGCTGCGCAGGGAAACGGGCATGTTCTTCGCCGCGAACGATCTCGATGCGGCGGTCGCCGCGGTTCGCCGTCTTGCGCTGTTCTCGGATCTGCGCGCGTCGATGGGCCGGGCCGCACGCGCGGCAAGCGCGGCCTATGACTGGGACACCGCGTCGGCGATGGTCCTCGACGCCTATCGTGCGCTGTCGGGCACGGACACGGTGTCGACAACCGCCGATCCGGGTGCCGCGCCGGCACTCTGGCGGAACCGGTCGGCCGCGGGCTGAGCGTCGTGACAGAACAGTGCAGCGCCCGGACGCCGTCAGGCTGGCGACGTCTCCTGTCATCGTCGTCGGTGCGAACGGCAGCCGCTGCTGCCGCGATGCTCCCCGTCGTCGCGATCGCCCTGTCGGCGCTCGCAAGCCTGCTCGACGGGGTCGACTGGACCGACATCCGCGACGCGCTGACGCGGATCGGCTGGGTCCGGCTGCTGCTCGCGGCCGGGATCACCGCAACCAGCTACGGCGTGCTGACCGGCTATGACGTGATCGCGCTGCGGGTCATCGGGCGACGGGTTGCCTATCCCCGGGCGGCGCTCGCCTCGTTCACCAGCTATGTTTTCAGTCACAATTTCGGGTTCGCGCTGCTGACCGGCGGAACCGCACGGTTGCGGATCTACCGGCCCGCAGGGCTGACGATCGGCGAAGTCGGTCATGTCATGGTGCTGACCGGCCTGACCTTCTGGTCCGGGGTGCTCCTACTGCTGGGGATCGGGCTTGTCGCCAGTCCCGACAAGCTGGCGATTGCCGGCATTGCGATGTCCTACCCGGTCCACGCCGCGATCGGCACGGCGAGCCTTGCCCTGCTGGGCGTAGTGCTGATCCTGCTCCACCGGCGTGGCGGTCGGATGATCGTCGCATTCGGCCGCTCGATCCCCGTGCCTCGCACGCGGCAGGCGCTGATCCAGATGATGCTGGCGAGCATCGACCTCGTCCTTGCGGCGCTGGTGCTGGTCGTCTTGCTGCCCGGCGCGTCGCTTGCCCTGCTTCCCGGCCTGTTGCTCGGGTACCTGGTGGCGATCACGACGGGATTGATCACCCATGCCCCGGGCGGCGTGGGCGTGTTCGAAGCGGTGATGCTGGCGAGCTTGCCCGAGATCGACCGCGCGACGCTGTTCGCCGCCTTGCTCGCCTATCGGATGGTCTATTTCCTGATCCCGCTCGCCATCGGGATGGTGCTGTTCGCGCTTCATGAAGTCGACCTGCGGGCCCGCGTAAGGTCGGCGTAAGTCGGCGCGGCGATGAGCGCATGTCCTCATGCTCTATCCACCGGAACCCGTCACCATGATCATCCGCGCGCGGCCCTGCGCCCACTTCTCCCTCGCAGCGTTCTGCGCCCCCGCCCTCCTTGCCGCCAGCACCGGCGCTGCCGCGCAGACGCGATCGGCAGAGGCCCAGCCGGTACCGGGCGCGACCGCGATCGCGGGGGCGACGTCCGCCGCGATCCCCGCCATCCCCGAACCGATGATCTTCGACATGGTCCGGCCACTCGGCGCACGGCGCGGCGAGCTCGAGACCAACACGCTCGCCCAGGTCAATCTCAGCGGACCGTCGCGCCATGTCGAATGGGCGCCCGAGGTCGAGTATGCGGTCGCCGACGGCTTTGCAGTCGAACTCGAGCTGCCGTTCACCAATGGCCGGCTGACCGATCTCAAAATGGGGCTGCAGGGGACGTTCGGCACGTTTCGCGGCGGACGCAGCATCCACGGCGTCCAGTATCTCGGGCTTCACAATCGCCGCGACGGGGGGTGGTCGAGCAGCCTGGTCTATCTGCTCGGCAACCGCTTCGGCGAACGGTTGAGCACGATGACGATGATCGGCGCGGGCGACGTGACGCTCAGGAGCACGAAGGGCACCGGGCTGATCGTCAATCACTCGACATTCTGGGATGTCGATGACGGCACCGTGCTCGGGTTCGAGGTGAACCGGCAGACGGGGGCGAGCAGCTATTGGCTCCTGATGCCACAGCTGCACCGCGCGATCGGGCGGAAGGTCTCGGCGCAGATCGGTGCGGGCGCCGAACGGGCCGTGTCGGGTCCATTCCGACCGCGCGTCGGCCTGCGCATCATCCGCGAATTCTGAGGTGCCAGCTGCCACGCAGGCCGGGCCCGCTGGTGCCGGCCCGCCCGACATGCCACACCCCTGACATATCAGAACAAGGGGTTATGAATGCGCGCCAGTGCCTGTTTGATCGCTCTCCTCCTCGTCACCACGACCGCTTTACCCGGCGCGGTGGTCTCCGGCGCCAGCGCGCAGACGCCGGGCACGCCCTATCACCGCGCGCCCGATGCGATCGCGCGGGCGCTGGAGACGCCCCCGACCCCGGGCGTCTCGGTCAGCCCCGACCACCGGACGCTCGCGATTCTCGGTCGCGAGAATCTTCCGTCGATCGCCAATCTGTCCAAACCGATCCTGCGGCTCGGTGGTTATCGCATCGATCCCGCGACCAATGGTCAGGCCGAGGTCCGCGTGCAGTGGTTGAACGCGCTGCAGTTCAAGGATCTGGCGAGCGGCAAGACCATTAATGTCGCGCTGCCTGCCGGACTGCGCTTTGCCGCACCTGACTGGTCGCCCGACGGCACCCGCCTCGCCTTCTACGCGCAGCAGCCCGACGGTCTCTCGCTGTGGATCGCCGAGCGTGACGGCAGCGCGCGCATGGTGGCCAGGGGCCTGAACGGGACGTTCGGCACGCCGTTCACCTGGATGCCCGACAGCACGGCGCTGATCGCCTACACCGTCCCCGCGAACCGCGGCCCCGCGCCCGTCGCCGGCGACACGCCGACGGGCCCCGTCGTCCAGGAAAGCGCGGGCCGATCGTCGGCGGCGCGAACCTATGAAGATTTGCTCGGCGATGCGCACGACGAGGCCCTGTTCGATCATTATTTCACGGGCCAGCTCGTCCGGATCGCGCTGTCGGGCGCCACCCGGCCGATCGGGGCGCCCGGGCTCATCACCGAGTTCAGCGTCTCGCCCGACGGCCGGTATCTGCTGACCGAACGGCTCAAGCGGCCCTATTCCTATCTGCTGCCCGCGCGCTATTTCCCGACCGAGATCGCCGTCGCGACGATCGATGGCCAGCCGGTACGGACGCTGGTCGATCGCCCGCTCGCCGACGATCTTCCGGTCGACTTCGACGCCACCGTCAAGGGTCCGCGCGAGGCGATGTGGCGATCCGACGCCCCCGCCACGCTCGTCTGGGCCGAAGCGCTCGACGGCGGCAATCCGCGTGCGAAGGTCGCCTTCCACGACGTGGTCAAGATGCAGGCGGCACCGTTCAAAGCGGCGCCGGTCGATCTCGCGATGACCCCGGCGCGCTATGCGACGACCTTCTGGGGCGATGACGGCTTCGCGATGGTCGTCGACCGTGAATGGCGGTCGCGAACCGAACACCGCCTCGCGGTCGCACCGGCGCGACCGGGCCAGCCGCGCACGCTGCTGACCCGCAATTACCAGGACCAATATGGCGACCCGGGTCGGCCGGTCGTCGAATCGAACGCCGCGGGAAAGCCGGTGATGCGCTTTACCCCAGACCATAAGGCCGTCTACGTCACCGGCGACGGTGCGACCAAGGCGGGCGCCTTCCCCTTCCTCGCGACGCTGCCGCTTACAGGCGGCGAACAGACGCGGCTATGGTCCGCCAAGCCGCCCTATTACGAAACCGTCGTCGCGATGCTCGACGATACCGGGCAGCGCATTCTCACGCGCCGCGAAAGTGCGAAGCTCGCTCCCAATTACGTCGTGCGCAGCGTCAGGGGCGGCAGCGCCAAGCCGGTCACCGCGTTCGCCGATCCTGCCCCGGTGTTCGCCGGCGTGACGCAGCGCACGATCACCTATCCTCGCGCCGACGGGCTTGCACTGTCGGGGTCGCTCTACCTGCCCGCGGGCTATGACGCGAAGCGCGACGGGCCGCTGCCGACCTTACTCTGGGCCTACCCCGCCGAATTCACCGATGCGAAGGTCGCCGGGCAGACCGTCGACCAGGGCAATCGCTTCGTGCGCCCACGCGGCATCAGCCACCTGTTCCTGCTGACCCAGGGCTATGCGATCCTCGACAATCCGGCGATGCCGATCATCGGCGAAGGCGGCACGGAGGCGAACGACACCTACGTCAAGCAACTCCAGCAGGATGCGCAGGCGGCGGTCGATGCCGTCGTCAAGCTCGGGGTCGCTGACCGGACCCGCATGGCGGTCGGCGGGCACAGCTATGGCGCGTTCATGACCGCCAATCTGCTCGCGCATACCGATCTCTTCCGCGCAGGCATCGCCCGGTCGGGCGCGTATAACCGCACGCTGACCCCGTTCGGATTCCAGGCCGAACAGCGGACTTATTGGCAGGCGACGCCGACCTATACCGAGATGAGCCCGTTCACCTATGCCGACCGGATCAAGGCGCCGATCCTGCTGATCCACGGCGGCGCGGACGACAATAGCGGCACCTTCCCGATCCAGTCCGAACGCATGTACGCTGCGCTCAAGGGCAATGGTGCGACCGTGCGCTACGTCGTCCTGCCGAACGAACCGCACGGCTATCGCGCGCTCGAGTCCACCGAAGAGACGCTGTGGCAGATGACGGACTGGCTGGACCGCTACGTGAAGCCGGCAGCGGAGACGGCGGAGCGCCGGCCATGACCGGGTGTCGTGCCTTTCCACAGGCTTGCGCGACGGCCGGTCCCATCGCATCGGCACCCCATGTGTAATCGCGCGCGGTTCGAGGGCGAGCCCGAAACCCTGACCCAGGTCTTTGGCGCGGGCTGGCTGACGCCAAGGCCGATGGATAACCGGTTCAATCCGACCGAGCTCTACCCCAAAAGCCGCGCCTATGTGATCCGCGAGCAGGACGGGGCCCGCGGGCTCGACGTGATGCAGTGGGACGTGACCGCCGGGCAGGCGCCATGGCCGATGACCAACGTCCGCAACCTCGCGCTGCCGCAGTGGAAAGCCCTTGCCGCGAACCCCGAGAACCGGTGCCTGATCCCGCTCACCGAATTCTGCGAATGGACGCCCGACCCCGTTGATCGCGGCGACGGGAAAAAGCCGATGAAGGGCGAGATGTGGTTCGACGTCATCGACCAGGACGTGTTCGCGATCGCCGGATTCTGGCGCCAGATTGGCGAGCAGCGGTATTTCGCGATGGTCACCTGCGACGCGAACGAACTGGTCGCGCCGATCCACCCCAAGGCGATGATCACCATCCTGCATCCGGACGATCACGCGCTCTGGCTCACCGGTCGCTACGACGACGTCGTCGCACTGCAGCGCCCCTATCCCGCCAGCCGGATGACCGTGCGCGGCCCCGTCTTTCCGACCCGCACCGCCGCACCGACGGGCCGCACCCTGCTATAAGCGTCGAACCACCCGGCGCGGCATCGGGCCGCGCGCCGACGCCAAGCGGCAATCACCCGCAATCATGGTCAGGCGGGCGGCGTACCGCCCGCCTGACCGATCGTCACTTGGGGGCGGACGGCGCGGCGGGCGCGACCGTGGTGGCGACAGGCGTCGCTGCGATCGGCGCACCCGGCGAAGCCACCGTCGCGGCCGGGGATTTCATCGTCTGGCGGATGAACACGGTCTGGTTGATCTGTTCGAACGCCGTCTGATAGACCGACACGTCGTAGATCGGCTCTTCGTCCTGCGCCCCCGAGCCATAGACGGTCGATTTGACTTTCCCCATGACGAAGCTCAGCCGCACATGCGTCGTCGACGGGCTGGTCTGCTCGATAAAGGCCGAGACGATCGGCGTCTTCTTCGATTTACCGAAACCGGTCCACAGGCTGTACGACATCTTGCCCTTGGTCGAGGCGATACCGGTGATCAGCCCGGTGTCCTTGTCGGCGGCCTGGATACGATAGCCCGAATCCTGCAGCACCGACATGACGGCGCCGAACACCTGATCCTTGCTCGCCTCGATATCCCGACCCTGCAGCTGCTGCAGTTCGAGCGACGACATGACGACCGGCTTTTTTGCAAGGACGACAGACGCGTCGAGGCATGCACCCGCCATGGCGAGCGCTACAAAAAGCTTCTTCATTGATATTCCCCCTTAGAACGAACTGCTGCGGCTTTGGAAATCGCTGACGACCTTGTTCGCGTTGAACTTGATCACGAGTGTCATGGCGCGCGACGACTGGCTCGACCGCGACTTCTTGTTGCTGAACCCCAGACCGCCCAGCCCCGCGGCGCCGCCGCCACCACCGCCGCCGAACAGGCCAATCGAAAACCCCGATGTCTTGTCGTAAGACACCGTGGCATGGCGGTCATAGACCCACATTTCCTGTCCGGAACCATCGATAGTGGTAATGTTCGGCCCGCCAAACGCCTCGATGATCTGTGCCTGCGTCGTGGTGCCGACCTTCAGGTTCATCTGCACCATGCCGTGCGTCAGCGTGTTCGGATCATCCTTCGCCAAAGCCCCTGCTGGAACCGTCGCCGCAAATGCCGCAGCCAGAATGATTGCTCGAATCATAGATCCCCCCGTAATATCCCGCGCTTATCACTGTTGTTTGTGCGCGAGAAGGTGGAGCCGGAGGCAATAGATCGATATCTGATGTATTGTGACGAAGCGAAGTATTAGAATAGCCAGATCTAGTCGGAGATCGTGCCGTCAGCGAAGGCGCGGCGGCCGCCGCTGACGGCGATCCGGCGTCAGGCGTGCGCCGGCCTGGCGTGAACGATCGCGGTCGCCGCGGACATCAGGATCGCGTCCTCGACGAACCCGGTGCTCGTCTGCCCCCAGCGTTCCATCGCCCATTTGCGGGCGGCGAGGCCACCATAGGATGACAGGATCGCCGCGCCGATCCCGACCGCTGCGCCCGTCAGCTGACGCTTTGGCGGGGCGAGCGCCGCGCCGGCAAAGCCGCCCGTGATCGTGCGCGCGAGCAGACCGAGGAACACGGTACGATCGGGCGCGGTCTTCATCTTGTCGCCCGCCATCTCGGCCGCCGCCATCGCCACGCCCCCGGCGCTGATCAGCGGCACCGCCATCAGACGCGCTCCAGCGGTATCCTCAGGGAGCGTGCCGCGCTGTGCGGCGCCGGCCAGTGCAGCAAGCGGCGTCATCGCACGCTGGCCGGCCACCAGGCCTATCAGAAGGGAACGAAGCATAAGGGATCCTGTCGGTTGGAGCGATCGTCTGATCGGCTCCGTCAACGGATGACACCGTCAATGCGCTCCATACCAGCGCGCCGCTCGATCCCGCACCGACCCGGGTATCACCCCGATACGCAGAGCGGCGCCCGCAAACGCGCTTGAACGTCCCCGATTTGCGCATATGCCGGAATGTATTGGAGCGAACGATGAATGATCCGGCGAATACCAAAAGCGCGGCGTGCGACGGGACCCTAGTCAAAATCTGGCTCGAGCGGCGGCTTGCCGCGGCGAAGCTCGACCAGGCAATGGCGGACCGGCGCGGCTACGAGGCGCAGGACGATTATGACAAGGCGGCTGCCGAGGAATGGGCCTGCCGGGCGCTGCAGTTGCCGGACTGCACCGAGGATCAGGCCGGTTTTGCAAAACGGCTCAAGGACCTGATCGCCCAGGACGACTATTCCGCGACCGGTATCTATGACGATATTCGGTTCCAGCGCCATGTCCGCGGCCAGCTGCGCAAGATTGCCAAGATGGCCAAGACGAATGAAGGGTTCGGAAAGACGCTCCGTTACCAGTAAAGCCGGGCTGCGAGCGCAGCGCAGCGCAGCGCAGCGCAGCGCCCGAATCTCGCGGTACCGCCGGCCTAGGCCGGCCGCATCCTCACGAGGCCCGTGCCATCCCGCCACTGCCGACACGCCGCGCCTCGCGCTGCCCGTGCATCGCCAGAAGCGCGGTCGTCGCATCCCGGTCGACGGCGGGGGAGAATACGAATCCCTGGCCGAGCACGCAGCCGATCGCGCGAAGCTGCGCGATCTGCTGATCCGACTCGATCCCCTCCGCGACGATCCGGATGCCCATTTTCTTGGCGACGCGGATCAGCCCTTCGACGATCGTCGCGCTGACACTGTCGGGTTCGAGATGATCGACGAACGTCTTGTCGATCTTGATCACGTCGACGGGCACCGTGAGAAGATGCGTGAGCGACGCGAAACCGGTGCCGAAATCGTCGAGCGCCACCCGGATGCCATGGTCGCGCAGCGCGCGGATCGCCTCTTGGATCGCCTGGTCGCCTCGGCCCATATACACGGTTTCGGTGACCTCCAGGATGACATGCTCTAGCGAGACGTCATGGCGTTCGAACGCCGATGCGAGCACGCGCGCAATCGCCCCGCCGCTCAAATCCTCCGACGAGACGTTGATCCCGACATGCTGGACCGCGAGACCCAGATCGAGCCAGGTCCGGATGTCGGCGGCGACAAGCCCCATCATCCGCTCGGTCAGCGCGGTCGAAACCCGCGCATCGCTGGTGGCTTCGTGGAACGCGGCGGCGGAAATGATCCGGTCGTCAATGCGCATCCGGCACAGCGCTTCCAGACCGACGATCTCACGCGTGTCGAGCCGGAAGATTGGCTGGTAATAGGCCTCGATCCGTCCGTCACAGAGTGCTGCGCTGACATCGCGGATCGCGTGCAGGCGCCGCGTCATGCTCGAACCCAGCGCGGCCGAATACATCACGAAGCTGCCGCGCGCGGTATCCTTTGCATGGTACAGCGCGAAATCGGCGTTCTGGCGCACTGGGGCGGTCACGGGATCGCCCGCGATATAGACCGCGCCACCGATGGTCGCGCGCGGCACGACGATCTGGCCGCCGCAATCGGCGGGTCGGCCCAGCGCATCGAGGATCCGCTGCGCGATCGCATCGGGTTCGGCCAGGTCGTCCGCCGACTCCAGGATCAGCGCGAATTCGTCGCCCCCCACCCGAAAGGTCCGCCCGGGCTCTCCCGCCGCCGCGATCCGCTGACCGACGATCCGCAGGACAGCATCGCCGGCCGGATGCCCGAACGTGTCGTTGATCACCTTCAGATTGTCGAGATCGAGCACGAACAGCGCCCAGCGCTCGACCGCCCGTTCCCGGATATCGGCCAATGCCGCATTGAAGGCGGCCCGGTTGGGCAGCTCGGTCAGCGTGTCGGTAAAGGCGCGCCGCTCATGTTCGACGACGCGATTATGGCGGTCGATGGCGATCAGGCAGAGATGCACGCAATGCTCGACGAGCACGCGTTCGAACGCCGTCGGCCCCCGCGCTTCGCGGTAGTAGAAAGCAAAGGTCGCCACGATAACGCCGTCCGGATTCGATATCGGACTCGACCAGCAGCCGCGCAGACCGAGCGGCGCCACCAGATGCTTGAAATCGGCCCAGCGCGGATCGGTCGCGATATCCGCGACGCTGACGTCGGTGCCAAGA
The DNA here is from genome assembly GCF_023935825.1 of Sphingomonas aerolata. Lineage (NCBI taxonomy): Bacteria > Pseudomonadati > Pseudomonadota > Alphaproteobacteria > Sphingomonadales > Sphingomonadaceae > Sphingomonas > Sphingomonas aerolata. The sequence continues at coordinate 3,678,244 of NZ_CP098762.1, forward strand.
TACGCGGCGGTGCCGCACGACCCCGCCAGCGGCCCGATCGCGGCGCCATCGATCGCCTGCGAATACGACTCCGGAAGACTGGGGCCGGCCAGCGGATGCATCCTGCCCGCGCGGTCGACCGTCAGGACCGAACAGATCACGCCGGGCACCAGCTGCTCGACCTGCTCGCATAACGACCGGCAGGTCACGTCCAGACTCTCGCCCCGTGCAATCCTCTTGAGTATCGCGTTCTGGAGTTGCAGCACCACACGCTGGGTATCATCACCGACTGGATAGGATAGATCGGTCATGGAGAAATCATAAGCCATTGATGCATCTGAGAACAATTTCTATTTACTTTTCATGAACATCCCAAACGGCTATAGTTCAGCCCGATTTGGCATGTATCCATTCGTCAACGGACGCGCACCCAGAACTGTATTGCACGAGCCTTCCGGAGTCCGACCGACACGCACGGACTTCACCGCCGATTAAGGGTCCTTAGCCAAAGAACATATAGCGAACAATAGGTCTTGTCGCGATCTGGTCCCGCGCCTAGGACGCCGCATGGCTGGCACTCGCCGGCGGCGGAACACACGCGGGCGATGCTGCGCGAGGGGCTTGACGATGACGGACGCAGATCGGTGCTATTTCGAACGGCGAGCTGAGCAGGAAATTGCAATGGCCGCCGCCACCGAAGATCCAAGCGCCTGCGCCCGCCATTACGAACTCGCGAACCTGTATCTGTCGCTCATTTCGGAAACGCCCGTCAGCACGGCCGCCTGACGAGGACATCGGCATCGGTCAGGCATCCAAGTCGCGGTGCCCGTCGATGCTATGTCAATCGAGATATCCGCAAGGACCTCGCTACGCATCGGCACGCAAGCGGTAGCCGACGCCCAGTTCGTTGGCGATCACGCTGCCGACTGGTCCCGGATGCTCCAGCTTCTGCCGCAGGTTGCGGATGACGATGCGGAGATATTCGACGCGCGGATCCTCCTCGCCGCCCCAGGCCGCGGCGAGCACGCGCTGATGCGTCACGACGCGGCCGATGTGCCGGGCAAGCACCGCGAGCACGTCATGCTCCTTGCGGGTGAGATGCAGTTCCTCAGTCCCCCGGAACACGACCCGACGATCGAGATCGATACTAACGTCACCGGTGCGCACGATCTTGGGCGTGCTTTCAGACAGTCCATGATGACGCAGCGCCACCCGCAGGCGGGCGAGCAGTTCCTCGCTGTCGAACGGTTTGGTGATGAAATCATCCGCCCCCAGGTCGAGCGCGGTAACCTTCTCGTCGACCGCATCGCGCGCCGACACGACCAGAATCACCGCATCGCCATGCGTCCGCAGCAGCGGGATTAGGCTCAACCCATCGCGGTCGGGCAGGCCGAGGTCGAGCAGGACCGCGCTCGGATGCTCGACCGCCGCCTGCTGCAGCGCCTGCCGCCCGTCCTCGGCCTCGACCACGGCATAGCCCGCGCGGGTGAGCGTGTTGCGCAGCAGGCGGCGGATCGCGGCTTCGTCGTCCACCACGAGAATCTTTGCGGGCATTCAGGCGATGCTTTCGGGTTTGAGATCGCGGACGATGAGCGCGCGGGGGAAGATCAGTGCGAAGGCGGCTCCGCTACCATCGTCGCGGTTCCCGGCCTCGACCATCATGTCCATCGCCTCCGCGAACGCCTTGACGATCGCGAGGCCGAGACCCGTTCCGCCCACCGCGCGATCGGACCCTTCGAGACGGCGGAACGTCTCGAACACTTCGGTTTCCTTGCCCGGCGGCAGGCCGGGTCCGTGATCCATCACGGCCAATCGAAGCTCGCCGAACCGGTGCCGCCCCTCGATCACGATCTCGGTCCCGGGATCGCCGTAGCGGCCGGCATTGTCGAGCAGGTTGAGCAGGCAATGATGGAGCAGCTGAGGGTCGGTGTAGACCAGTGGAAGATCGGGCGGGACGTCGAGCCGGACCGCATGGCCCTCCAGCGCGCGCCGCGCGTCATGGGCCGCGCCGGTCACCGCATCGCTGAGGTCGGTCGGTTCCACGTTGAGCTTCAGCGCGCCCGCCTCGACCCGTGCCATGTCGAGCAGGTTGGCGACGAAACGATTGAGCCGCGCGGCCTCGGCCTTGATCGTCGCGATCAGGTCGGGCGTCGCGCCATGCTCGAGCTGGTCCGCCGCGGCAATGACCGCGGTCAGCGGGGTGCGCAGGTCATGGCTCACCGAGGACAGCAGCGCCGCGCGCAGGCGGTCGCGCGTCCGCACGGTCTCGACATCGCGCATCTCGACCTCGAGCCGCAACCGCTCGAGCACCAACGCGGACTGGTCGAGCAGGCTGCTGAGCAGCGGCAGCTGGTCGGCGCGGACCGGGTCGGCTGCGCTGTCCTTCGCCACGCCGAGCACGCCGAGTACATGGCCCCCGGCCTTCAGCGGCTGAAACAGCCACTCCGATGCCGCGAGCGTTCCCGAGCCCTTCCCCGCCGCCATCCCCGTGTCGAGTGCCCAGGTCGCCGCGGCGGTATCCATCGTGCCGAGATGATAGCCGGCATCGCTGGCGGCGAGGATCTCCAGGTTCTTGCCGATCCCGGGCACCAGCAGGACCACCTGTACGTCGAGCAATCCGCGGACGTCGTCGCAGATCATCTGCGCCGCGACGTCGATGTCGTTGACGCTCGTGATCTGGCGCAGGAAACCGGCGAGCGTCGCGTTGGTCCGCGCACTCGCCGCGGCCAGATCCGCCTGCGCCCGGACACGTGAGGTCAGTTGGCTCGTCACGACCGCGATGGCGAGCAGGACGACGACAGAGACCAGATTTTCGGGATTGCTGATGCTCAGCGTACCGACCGGCGGCAGGAAGAAGAAATTGTAGGCAAGGCTGGAGGCGATCCCCGCGTACAGCCCGGTCCGCAGGCCATAGAGGCTGGCGGCGGCCATGACCGGCAACAGGTACAACAGCGCGACGTTGCCGAGATCGAGGATGTGAAACAGGGCACTGGCGACCGCGGTGACGCTCGCGACGAGTGCGGTCGTAACCACATAGCCGGCGGGCGTACCCCACCGCGCCGGCCGGCGGCGACCACGGTCCCGACCGCGCGGGTCTGCAGCCACGGGCAACACATGGACGGTGACGCCCGGGGTATCGCGGATCACCCGGTCGACGACCGAACCGTGCAGGAACTCGAACCACCGCGACCGGTGCGACTTTCCCATGACCAGCTGCGTCGCGCGCGCATCGGCGAGAAAGCCCTGAATACCCGCCACAACATCGGTCGCGGGCACCGTCGCGACGGCTGCACCGAGCTGCGTCGCCAGCGTCATCGCCGCGGCAACGCGCTGATGTTCGGCGTCGGAGAAATTCGCGACGCGCGGGGTTTCGATGAAGAGCGCGGTCCAGGGGCCACGCAGACCGTCGGCCACGCGCTTGGCGGCGCGCACCAGCGTGTCGGCACCGGGCAATTCGTTGATCGCGACGACGATCCGGTCGCTGCCCGCCCAGGTGCCGCCGAGACCCAGTGCACGAACGTCGTCGAGCATCCGCGCGTCGACCGCCTGTGCCGCGCGGCGGAGCGCCAGTTCGCGCAGCGCTGACAGGTTTGATTTCGAGAAGAAGTGCGACAGCGCCCGCGTCGCTTCGTGCGGCAGATAGACCTTGCCGGCGCGCAGTCGCTCGATCAGCTCGTCGGGCGGGATGTCGACGACCTCGATCTCGGCCATTTCCAGCACGCTGTCGGGCACCGTCTCGCGCACCCGGACGCGGGTGAAACTGGCGACGATGTCGTTCAGGCTCTCGACGTGCTGGATGTTGACGGTCGAATAGACGTCGATTCCGGCGACCAGCAGTTCCTCGACGTCCTGATAGCGTTTGGGATGGCGACTGCCCGGCGCATTGGTGTGTGCGAGCTCGTCGACGAGGACGAGGCGCGGCGCGCGCGCGAGGATCGCATCCAGATCCATCTCCTGGAGCGTGCGACCTTCATAGGCGACCGCCCGCCTCGGAATGATCTCGTGCCCGCGGGTCAGCGCCTGGGTTTCCGCCCGGCCATGCGTTTCCACCACGCCGACGACGACGTCGACGCCGTCGCGGCGGCGCGCCGCGCCCTCGGACAACATCTCGAACGTCTTGCCGACTCCAGGCGCGGCGCCGAGGAACACCTTGAAACGCCCCCTGCCCTCCTGCGCGGCGGCGCGCAGGAGGGCGTCGGGATCAGGTCTGCCGTCGCCCGATACCGGCATCAGCGCGCGGGCGCGCCCGAGGCCGACAGAGCGTCGAGCGCGCGGTTGAGCACTAGCACGTTGACGTGCGGCTCGCCGAGGATGGACGCATCCGTCGCATCCGTGACCAACGCGCGAACCCGCTCGACCGACACGCCGCGAACGCGCGCGATGCGCGGTGCCTGCGCCAGCGCGGCGGCGGGCGACAGGTCGGGGTCGAGGCCCGAACCACTGGCGGTGACCAGATCGGCAGGCACCGGACCAGCCACACCCTCGGCACGGCGTTTCGCGACGTCGGGCGTCACGCGATCGACCAGCGCATGGCTAGCCGGTCCAAGATTCGACCCCGACGACGCCAGACCGTCATAGCCCTTGCCCGCCGCCGATGGCCGCGTCTGGAAATAGCGATCGGTCGTGAACGCCTGCCCCACCACGGTCGAGCCAATGACGGTCCCGCGCGCATCGCGCATCAGGCTGCCGTTCGCCTGAGAGGGGAAGATCGCCTGGCCGATTCCGGTCATGGCGAACGGGTAGACGAGCCCGAGAAGGACCGCGAACAGGATCGTCATGACGATCGCCGGCCGCAGCGCGGAGGTGAAATCCTTGCCCATGGCTGTCTTTCCTTATGCGAGACCGAGGCCACCGACCACAAGGTCGATGAGCTTGATGCCGATGAACGGTGCGACCAGGCCACCAAGGCCATACACCGCGAGGTTGCGTGCGAGCAGCGGTCCGGCTGCCATCGGCCTGTAGGCGACGCCGCGCAGCGCCAGCGGGACGAGGCAGGGGATGATGACCGCGTTGAAGATGATCGCCGACAGGATCGCGCTTTCAGGACTCCCCAGCCGCATCACGTTCAGCACGCCGAGCCCCGGATAAAGCACGACGAACATCGCCGGGATGATCGCGAAATATTTCGCGACGTCGTTGGCGACCGAGAAGGTCGTCAGCGCCCCGCGCGTCATCAGCAGCTGCTTGCCGAGGCCGACGACCTCGATCAGCTTGGTCGGATCGCTGTCGAGATCGACCATGTTGCCCGCCTCGCGCGCGGCCTGCGTGCCGGTGTTCATCGCGACACCGACATCGGCCTGCGCGAGCGCGGGCGCGTCGTTGGTGCCGTCGCCGCACATCGCGACCAGCCGGCCGCCGGTCTGTTCCTTGCGGATCAGTTCCAGCTTGTCCTCGGGCGTCGCCTGGGCGAGGAAATCGTCGACGCCCGCTTCGGCAGCGATCGCCGCCGCGGTGAGCGGATTGTCGCCGGTGATCATCACCGTGCGGATTCCCATCGCACGCAGCTCGCCGAACCGTTCGCGGATGCCGGCCTTGACCACGTCCTTGAGGAAGATCGCGCCGAGCAGACGCCCGTCCTGCGCGACCGCCAGCGGTGTCCCGCCCGCGCGGGCGATCTCGTCGGTGATCCGGCGCAGTTCGGTCGCCGCGGCGGTTTCGCCCGATCCGGCATTGGCGCGCAGGATCGAATCCACCGCGCCCTTCTGGATCAAGGTGTCGGCCATCTTCACCCCCGAAATGCGGGTCTGCGCGGTGAACGGGATGATCTCGGCCCCGGTAGGGAGCGTGGTAGTCGCGACGTTGAACGTCTGGCGCGCGAGCAGCACGATCGAGCGGCCTTCCGGCGTCTCGTCGGCAAGACTGGCGATCAACGCGGCTTCGGCCAATTGCTGGGCGCTGGTGCCGGAGACCGCGCGGAACTCGCTCGCCTGCCGGTCGCCGATCGTGATCGTGCCGGTCTTGTCGAGCAACAGGACGTCGATGTCGCCTGCCGCCTCGACCGCGCGTCCCGACTTGGCGAGCACGTTGAAGCGCACCAGCCGGTCCATGCCCGCGATCCCGATCGCCGACAGCAACGCCGCGATCGTCGTCGGGATCAGCGTGATCAGCAACGCTGCCAGCATCGCCACCGGGATCGACCCGCCGGCATAGGACGCGAAGCCCGGGACGGTGCCGACCGCGATCAGGAAGATGACCGTCAGCCCGACGAGCAGCAGCGTCAGCGCGATCTCGTTCGGCGTCTTCTGCCGCTCGGCACCCTCGACCAGCGCGATCATCCGGTCCAGGAAGCCCTTGCCGGGTTCGACCGTCACCTTGACGCGGATCTCGTCCGAGATGACGCGCGTCCCCGCGGTCACCGCCGAGCGGTCGCCGCCCGCCTCGCGGATCACCGGCGCGCTCTCGCCGGTGATCGCCGCCTCATTGACCGAGGCCACGCCCGAAACGACGTCACCGTCGGACGGGATCAGGTCGTTGGTCTCGACCAGCACGATGTCGCCGACCTTGAGCTGGCTGGCGGGCACCGCGTCGAACTCGCGCCCGTCGCCTTTCAACCGTTTGGCGGCCAGTTCCGCCTTGGTCGCGCGCAACGACGCCGCCTGCGCCTTGCCGCGCCCCTCGGCGAGCGCTTCGGCAAAGGTGCCGAACAACACGGTCAGCCACAACCAGATGACGAGCTGGAGCTTGAAGCCGATCGACAGGCTATCTTGCCCGACCACGAGCAGCACGGTCATCAACGCCGCGACCACGGCGGTGACGAACATCACCGGATTGCGGATCAGTTCCTTTGGATTGAGCTTGAGGAACGACGCCTTGATCGCGGGCACGACGAGGTCGGCCGTGAACAGGCTTTTTGTCTGGGTCTTTGCCATGGTGGCCCCCGATCAGGACAATGTGCCGCTGATCATCGCAAGATGATCGGCGATGGGACCGAGCGCGAGGCCCGGCAGGAAGGTGAGACCACCCAGGATCAGGATGATGCCGACCAGCAGCCCCACCCACAGCCCGCCCGTCGTCGGGAACGAGCCCGCGCTTTCGGGCGTGTACTTCTTGGAAGCGAGACTCCCCGCGATGGCGAGCATCGGCACGATGATGAAGAACCGCCCGACCCACATCGCGACGCCCAGCAGCCCGTTGTAATAAGGCGTGTTGGCGGTGAGCCCTGCAAAGGCGGAGCCGTTGTTGGCGACCGCGCTGGTGAAGGCGTAGAGGATCTCGCTGAAGCCATGCGGCCCCTTGTTGAGCGGCCCCGCCAGCCCTTGTTGCAGCACCGACGACAGCGCGGTCAGCCCGAGGATCATCAACGGCAGCACCGCGATCGCCAGCACCGCGAGCTTCACTTCGCGGCTTTCGATCTTCTTGCCGACATATTCGGGTGTGCGCCCGACCATCAGCCCAGCGACGAACACCGCGAGGATCGCGAACAGCAGGAAGCCGTAAATCCCTGCGCCGACGCCGCCGATCACGACCTCGCCAAGCTGCATGTTGAACAGCGGAATCATCCCGCCGAGCGCGGTGAAGCTGTCATGCATGCTGTTGACCGCACCGCACGACGCCGCGGTAGTGACGACCGAGAACAAGGCGGACGCGGCGATCCCGAAGCGGACTTCCTTGCCCTCCATGTTGCCGCCCGCGACGCCGAGGTGGTGCAGCACCGGGTTGCCCGCGGCTTCCTGCCAATAGGTGACGGTGACGCCCGCGAGGAACAGGATCAGCATCGCCGACAGGATCGCCCAGCCCTGGCGCGTGTTGCCGACCGCCTTGCCGAACGTCCAGGTCAGCCCGAAGCCGATCAGGAAGATCGACAGCATCTGGACAAGGTTGGTCAGCGCGGTCGGGTTCTCGAATGGATGCGCCGAGTTCGCGTTGAAGAAGCCGCCACCATTGGTGCCGAGCATCTTGATCGCCTCCTGGCTCGCGACCGGGCCGAGCAGCAGCGACTGTTTCGCGCCCTCTAGCGTCTGCACGTCGACCACGCCCGCCATCGTCTGCGGCACGCCGCTGGCGATCAGGAACAGCGCGTAGACGATCGAGATCGGCAGCAGGACGTAGAGCGTGACACGCGTCATATCCGCCCAGAAATTGCCGATCGCCTTGGATTCACGCCGCGCGAAACCGCGGAACAGCGCGAACGCCAGCGCGATCCCGGTGGCGGCGGACAGGAAATTGTGGATCGTCAACCCCAGCATCTGGCTGAGGTTCGACATCGTCGATTCGCCGCCATAGCTCTGCCAGTTGGTGTTGGTGGTGAAGCTGATCGCCGTGTTGAACGCGAGGTTCGGGCTGAGCCCGGCCAGCCCCTGCGGGTTCCCCGGCAGCACGCCCTGCAAGCGCAGCACCGCATAGGTAAACGCCATCAACGCAACGTTGAAGAACAGCATGTGCAGCGCATACCGCCGCCACCCCTGCTCGGCATGCGGGTCGATGCCCGCGAGCGTATAGAAGCCGCGCTCGACCGGGCCGAGCACGACATGGAGCGGTGTCCGCCGTCCCTCGTACAGCGTAAAAAGCCAGGCGCCGACCGGTTTGGTCAGCGCGAGCAGGATGGCAACGAAGCCGAGGATCAGGATCCAGCCCTGGAATGTCATGGTGTCCGCCTCCTTCAGAAGCGTTCGGGGCGGATCAGGACCGCCACCAGGTAGATGAGAAGGCCAAGCGCGGTCAGCGCCGCGAGCCAGAGGTCGAGCGTCATGCGTGCGTCCTCATGCGTTGTCGCAGAGCCGGGCATAAGCGAGCGTCGCCGCCACCAGCCCGACCATGACGAGGATCCAGATCAGGTCGTCCATCGCCACGTCTCCTCAAAAGGCCGCGGTCAGCGACGCGACGATCGTGCCGCCGGCGATATTGCCGCTGCCGTCCTGCCCCTTGCTGAAACTGGGGCGCAGATAGGTCGCCTCGGCACCCGAAATGTCGGTGTCGATGTACGACACGTTGAAGGTGAGGTTGTGCCAGGTCGCATCCGCGCCGAGCGACCAGTCCCAATATTCGCCGGTCGGCGCGACCGCAGTCGCGTTGGGACCGAGCCCGTCCTGCCCCCAGCTGTGCCCGACATGCGCCTTGGCGGTGATCGGCGTACCGGCCAGCGCAAGCGCGCCGTCGCCCCACAGGTACAGATTGTCGTCCTTGTCGCCCGGACTCGTATAGACGCCCGCCGCGGCATCGGCGCCGGTCGCATACCATTTACCGATCGCCTGCTGCTGGGGCGCATAGGCCGCACCCGCGGTCAGCGTCGCCGGACCGGTCGTCCCGGTCAGCTTCACATAGGGCTCGGCGAAGTCGGTTTTATCGGCGCCGCCCGGATACATGTACCAGGTGAGGCCCACGTCGAGCGTGGCGTTGTTGGCAAGCTTCGCCTTGTAGCCGCCGATCAGATCGAGCTCCATATTGGCACCGCCGAACGTCCCCCAGCCGGCAAGGTTCGATCCCCAGACGCCGGCATAGAGACCGCTTGCGTGCGACACCGTGATGCCGCCCTGGACGGCCATGTGCCGGTCGGACTGCGACACGCCGCGAAACCGATAGTCGGAGGCGATCGCCGCCGAACCGCTGACCGTCAGCGTTGCCGGGGGAGCGGTGTCTGCAGCGGCCTCGGCCTTGTCGCCGGGTGTCGATTGCGCCTGCGCGGTGACGGGAAGAGCGAGGATCGCGACAAGCACTGCCGCATGACGGAACTTCATTGATGCACCCCTTGAACGGCGCTCGTCACACGACGATGCCTTCAGGGATGTGCGATTAGGCGCATCGATCGTAGCAATTCGAGATCGATTCCGGGAAATGGCATATAGCGCGCATATAGCTGGCGCATTTTTACGCTGTGGGCCGATATGCCCGGTGATAAACCGGCGCCAAATTAGTGATGACGCGCGCGGCCTCGCCGCGGGGGCGATGTGGATCGAGGCGCACGGGCAGCTTTGCGAGGGCCGCTTTGCCGCATTGGAGAATGTGATCGGTGACCTGAAGCGGGAGGCAAACGATGGACAGCCAGGGTAGCAATGCGGTCGAGCGCTGCGGCGATCGCGAACTCGTCGTAATGCGGACATTCGATGCACCGCGCAGCACCGTCTATGAGGCGTGGAGCCAGGCCGATCTCTTCCAGCGATGGTGGGTACCGAAGTCCGCCGCCGGCATTTCGCTGGTCTCTTGCGACCTCGACGTCCGCACCGGCGGCACATACCGGCTGGGGTTCAGCGCCGGCGGCTCCGATATCATGACCTTCTACGGCAGCTATATCGAGGTGGTACCGAACGACCGCATCGTCTGGACCAATGACGAAGGCGAAGAGGGCGCGATCACGACTTTGACCTTCGAGGACCGCGATGCACAGACGCTGCTGACGTTTCGCGAATTCTATCCGTCCCGGGAGGCGCTCGACGAGGCACTGCAGGGCTCGGCGGCAGGATTGCCGGAGCAATTGGAACAACTCGGCGAATTGCTCGCCGGCCAGGATCGATAGCGCGGGTCGGGAACCGCCGCTCTGGGAATATATGCTCGCCGGAGTCATGGAGCGTTTGCCAGACCCGCCCGGCTGTCCGCTTCGGCATGGAATCCGTGCCCTGGCCAAAGACGAGAAAAGCGCCCCGCATGTCCGTGTGAAAGATCATGGCGGGGCGCTGAGGGTACTCGTCACTGGAGGCGAGAGCCTCGAGTGCTTGATTAGGATCAACTAGTTGATAATGTGTGAAGCATCCCGCCCGCTCCGTGTGACACCGTCGATGTCGCGGGCGGGATGCCGAGCTCTTACCGTCTTGGAGCAGTAAGCTCTGCGACGAGCGTCTAAAATATGGCCGCGGCGGACAAGCCTCATGTCGTCCGCGAATCCCGGATCGAGACAGACGGCGCCCCGTCACGCGCCCTGCCGTCCTTTTCCAACGGCAGCATCACGATCGCGCGATCGTCCAGCGGCCTTTATCGGGTCGCCGCCGTCGTCTTGTGATGCTTCTGCCATCACCGGGCACAGGCAATCGGCGGGCGGCCGTTCATAGGTCGGCAGGCCGCGCGCCTTGCGCAGGCCGATCAGCATATCGACGCTGAGCGGCATCCCGACCTGCCGGCAGATCGCGCTGAGATAGGTCCGGGCATAGGTCGCCCGCGTGTCCGGCGTCCGCGTGATCGCATTGGGTGCCGCGGTGACCACCCGCCAGAACTGGTCGAACGGCGACCGGTCGCCCTCACCCCAGAAATGCAGCAAGGCCAGCGCCAGCCGCAACCCCGGATTTGGCTTCACCGGGTGCGGACAGCAATCGTCGATCGTCTGGTCGAGCACGCACAGCGCGGTGTAGATCAGCCGCGCACGCGTGGGCGGTTTTGCAGGATCGGACATTGGTCACGCACGGCGCCCGATGCAGCGCCGCGTCACGTGCGTGGAACCCAGATGTCGCGAATCCCGAGCCCGAACTCCCCCGCGCCGAGATACGTGCAGAGCCGCTGGTGGTTGTCGCTGGTCAGGGCCGCCGGACGCCCCTCGCTGATGAAGCGCGCCAGATAGCCGGGCGACCGGTCGATCATGCGCGACAAAGCGGAAAGGCTCTCTCCGCGCTCGTCGGCCAGCTGGCGCAACGCCTGCCGCGGATCTGCCGGCACCAGCGCCAGGCGAAGTCGCGCGCCCATTACTGCACCATCCAGTCCATTTCGGCATCGTCAATCGCTGCGAACGCATCGCCATCCGCCGACATCTCGCGCAGGCGCTTGCGTACGGCTTCCGGGTCGCCGTTCTTCGGAAACTGACGATCGGCGCGTGCTGCATCCGCGACCGGATCGATCCAGTCGCCGCGATCGCGCTGTTTCAGCAGCCACCTGCCGAATGTCTCGCGCGTCGTTTCAACCCCGTCATCGTCCCTGTCCATCGCCTGATCCTCCTGCCGACTCGATGACGGCACGTCTATCCTGTTCCTGTTTCGTTCTCAATGGGCTTGGGCCGTTCATGTGCGATCGGTCAGCTCCGGGCTGGAGGAATCGGCACACTGACTAAGGGGTTTCCCTTAGGTCGCCGGCAACAGGCCGGAAACCAGTCCACCGGCACAAGCAGCGTTCACTGCCATTTCCGGGACGGCGCTCATGTGGTCGAAGCAAATCAACGCGAACAGCGTATCGGCGATGTTTCCAGCGGCGCCCGATCTGGTGATCGTGTTCGGCCCGACCGACCGCCTTGCCGATTGCACGCTCATCGACCGTCTCGCGCACCGCTACGACACCGCGATGATCGTCGGCTGCAGTTCGGGGACGATGGTCGAAGGTGATCGGCTCGACGACGACGGGGTCGTCATCCTCGGCATGGGATTCGACCGGACCGAGCTGCGCCTCGCGGTCCAGCCGCTGCCGTCGTCAGGCCTGTCGTTTTCAGCCGGTGCCGCGCTTGGCAAGGAGCTCGGGGGCGACGGGCTGTCGGGGATATTCGTCCTGTCGAACGGCCTGAACGTCAATGGCAGCGCCCTCGTCGCCGGTCTGCGCACGGTGATTGGCGATCACGTCGCGCTGAGCGGCGGGCTGGCGGGCGATGGCGCGCGATTTGCGGACACGCGGATCCTGGCACGCGGCGAACAGGCGGGCGTTTGGGAGCGCCGCAGGGTAGCCGTCGACCAGGAACCGAAACCCCCACTCGGCGCCATCGCGCGCGGTCACGGCTATGTCCGCCGTGGGCCATGCGATCCGCAGTAGGCGCCAACGTCCTCTCGCCTCGCCGATGGCGAAGTCCGGGCGTTCCACATGCTCGTGGAACGCCCGCTCGTCGGCCGCGACCAGCGCGTCCATCAGCCTTGTACCAGCTTCTTACGGACTAGATCGAAGACGACCTCGCAGCCCCTTTTCGCTAGACTGCCCAGATGGGCGCTCGCCGGAGGCTGCTCGGTCGAGCCGTGCACCTGCAGAACGTGCTCCTCGGCCTCCTCGCGGCCGAGACCATCCCAGCACGGCGCTGACGATCGCGCGCAAGCTCGGACTTGAAGTCCGCGAGGATCAGGTGGTGACAGGCACGCAGATGAGCGGGCTGACACACAAGCTGGCAGAGCTTTCGACGCTCGTGCTGGCGGGGCGTGTGTTCGCGCGGATCGAGCCAGTCCAGAAGCTCGAGATCGTCCAGATCCTGGCCGCCAGCGGCGAGCTGGTCGCGGTGACCGGGGACGGCGTCAACGACGCCCCAGCGCTGCAGGCGGCGCATATTGGCGTCGCGATGGGCATCGCCGGCACCGACGTTGCGCGCGGTGCGGCTGATCTGGTGCTCGCGGACGACAATTTCGCCTCGATCGTGGCGGGCGTCGAGGAAGGTCGGGTGACCTATGCCAACGTCCGGCGGATCGTCATCATCCTGCTGGCGACGGGTATGGCCGAGATCGGTATGTTCCTTGGCGCCGTCGCCTTCGGCCTGCCGATGCCGCTGACCGCGGTCCAGCTTCTGTGGCTGAACCTCGTTACCAACGGCGCGCAGGATGTGATGCTGGGGTTCGGCCGCGGGGAGGGCGACGAGTTGCGGCAACCCCCGCGCGCGCCGGGCGAACCGTTGCTCGATCTCAGCGCGATCGCGCTGATGATCCCGCCCGCCGTGGTAATGACCGGCTTTGCACTTTTCCTCGTCTATACCCTGCGGCGAGACGGGCATCCCCTTTGGGCGGAGGACATCGGTGCTGCACCAGGAGAGCCGGAAACTCTCCCTCCCGCCTACGACGACTTGGCGCGGCGCGGCGTCCTCGACCAGTGCGGCCTGACTCGGCTCGCCGAGGTCGCGGTCGGCGCGCCATTTGTGGGCATGGTCGCCTCGGCGATGCTGGTTTCACAGGCCATGCGCATGGTGGTGGACGGGGTGCGTCCTGTTGTGGTCAACTTGGACCTGCGTTCCGTTCAGCACCGCAGCGCGGTGTTACGCGACGTGTACGACATCGTCCTGTTTGGAACTACGAGAGCTCAGAGCTAGCAACCGCCGCGATCTCTGACGCAATTGTTGACTAGGCCGGAATACGCGCTCGGGTGAACGCCGGCAAAGCGGAAGCCTTTGGTAACGTCTGCAAGACAGGCGTTCTCGCTAAACCAGAGGTTTCTAGTCCTTTCGCTCTGTAAGTCAGCTTACGGGCGCAAGACAACCAGATTGGTTAACCGTCGCCTTTTGATTCTTGGTGTCACAACCGGACGGTTCTGACACCCGGCAAGGACGCGGCAAGCTGAGGTAAAAAGGTCTACCTTTCTACCTGGTGAGAAGAGATAGAGTAGGTGTCACAACCGATTGGTTCCGGCGCCGGCAGGCGCGAGGAGCAGAGGCGAAAAGGTCAGCCTTTCTAGTGAGGTGGGTTACGACGCGGCGCGGCACAATTGTTCAATTGTGACACCGCCTGATCTAAATCTTTGGAGGAGAACGGCCATGGGAGGTCTTAGTTGACCCTTTGATTGCGTTATTTTGGCATCTACGCCAACCTGGTTTGCGTTAGCGGGGGGCCAAGAGCGCATGTTTCCAACACTTCCAGAAGATGTGATCAACGCAGCCCGTGCTGCGTTTGCAGATGCCAACGATCGTGTGTCCCAGCTGCTGGTGCGGCAACCAGCGATGCACGAAGAAGGCTTAGACTTCCATTTGGTCTCAAGGCTGGATGAGCAGGGGGCACAGATTCTTCCGTCGGGAACTGCGCTTGTGATCGAGACCCATTGGCTTGGTGGGCGACGCCATTGGGGCCGCTGGGAAATTTCTGACATAGCCGTCGTGATCGCCGTACGGGTTCATGGCGGATTGATCGCGCGTAAAGTAGCCTTGCTCCAGACCAAGCGGCTCTACTCGAAAGAAATACCAGTCGAGAGCACTGATCGGAGCGATTATGAAATTGGGATCGGTCGTTTAGTAGATCGCACCGACAAGATCGTGCCGCTTTTCAAGCAACGAAAATTTACGTTCACCGAAAAGTGCGTCTACGGCGCAATGTCGTCCGGAAGCGAGCAGGTGGAGCGGATTGATGATTACGTTGATCAGCGGGGTATTCCAGTCTATTACGCGCTCTACAATCCGCCCAAGGTGCCCAGCTCGGGTTTGCATCCAGCATTTGGTGGCATCAAACCACTGGAGGACAATGAGGTAGGTTGTCGCGTGCTTAAAAGGGAAGAGGTTAACGATATTCTGGGTGAACTCCCGGTCGGGGCCACACCCTCATTCGGCGAAATGCAGAACCCCGATCGGAAAACATCCTTTGATCCTTTCGCGGTCCATGGCTGGCGGCTTGAGACCTTTATTGCGGACGAGGTGATGCGGTGTCGAGAAGGCCGCTTGTTCGAGGATACGCAGGACGAAACGCTAGCAAGTCTGCTTTATCGTCGAACGGCGCCTATCGCCGCAGCTATAATTATGACGGTCGACCTATCTGAGGGCGAATTAGCATACGACTATGGAGAGTCTTGATATTTAGTCAGCAGACTTATCGGCGTGACCGACTCTGATCTTCGCCGGTGTCACAACCGGTCGGTTCTGACACCAATCGCTTCGCAGTCGTCAGCGCTTTGCTCAGTGCTTTAGGTGCATTGGCGCGCCGTTTCGGGAAAACTCAATCGGGAACAGGTACTAAATAACGAACCTGCGAGACGGCTTAAGGACCAGACTACCTGCTCATGTGCCGTGAAAGTCTTTTTTTACGACGGGTTGCTGTGACAATGCCCTTGCTGGAACTGGCCTAGGCGCAAGCATGTTGGGTGAGACAGTTCTGCGAGACGCGCAACTCGGGTATTGCTTAGTCTCGCCGGGCTACTACGATGAACTTGCCTGCGTAGCTTTCGACCGTCGTTGACGCGTCACGGGGAGGACGGACACGACAGCGTATTAGGTCACCCGACTCCCCGCTTTGTCCGACGGTTCGGTACATGACATCGGAATGACCCTCGATTTCTGCGACGATGTGGACAAGCGCTTCTGCAGTATCGCAAACGAAAATCTGGATATCCATATCTCAGCTCCCCAAGCCGCAGCTGGTAGACAGCGCCGCCAAGATGCGGTCTTCTGCGTCCGCGCTTAGGCCGGTGAGATAATCGTAGACGGCCCGATTACCGCGTTTCGCAGCGTCAATGAGGGGCTGCGCATATGGAGCAAGCGCGTTGTCCAAGGCGAGCGCGCTCTGCATTGCTTTTTCGCCAGCTGGATCGACCGCGCAAACGTTTAACCGCGGAGTGACGGTTTCCCGCCTTTCCCGAGCTCTTCGCCCGCTTGTCGAGGCCGCTTCAAACTGCTGGTCTGACAGACCGTACTCGCGGGCGAGACTGCTCTGCTCGGCTCTGACCTTAGTCAAAAGATAGATCTGACATTCTCGCTTGATGTCCCCATCCGGAAACGCGCCAGACGCACCGTAGAGGGTCCTGATGCAGAACAGCTGGGTTTCGTCTTGATGGAATGTCCGCTCAACGATCTTGTCGACGACATCTGCGACAGCCTTAACAGCTTCGGGTCGGCTCGCCTCCTCGGCAAATGCGGCCTTGCCGCTCGTCGATGCTGTCGATGTACCCACGGCGCTCTTGCTGGCGGCCAGCAAGGATTCATAATGAGTCTGCGCCGCGTCGCGCGTTGCTTTTGCTGTTGTGTAGGCGGCATCCGCGTCATCGCAGGCCTTGAGCTTGTTGGTGTCTTCGGCGGTCATTGCAGGAGTTCCGTCCGCTTTCTTCTTCCGCGTCGTAGTGCAGATGCCTTCTGGCGCATCGACCTCGATCTGCTTCTTCGCCTTCGCTGTCACATCTTCATCCAAGGTCAGAACGGTCGCCCGAGCGGCTCCGAGCGCTTTGATCAATTCGGTAGGGTCCATTCCGTTCGACGCGCTTCCCCCAGACGTGAGAAGCGCCGCCCGGGGCGTGACGGAACCGGTCAATTGTTCGATCGCGAGGATTGACACCATAATCCGTTGATCGCGCGCTGCGACGATCGGCATTTCTGCGGCAGAAACAGCGCCGCTGAGATAGCGTTCGCAGGTGCGAAACATCATTTCTCGGAGCATGTTGAGCGTCTGCGTGCGCGCGATGGTTGCGCCGGTCTCGCTACTTGAAAATGCAGCCTGGAGCGCAGCGTTGACGCTCTTGTTAGGTCCAAGGCCGAGACTTCCGCCTCCGCTGCCAGACGCAGCCATTACAGTGAAAACATCCGGGCTCGGCTCAGCGCAAAACTGGCGATAGGCCGGATCGTCTGTCTTCACCGGGCTGGCTTGGCTCACGACTAACCTCTGGCGTGCGTCCACGGTGATCGCTGTCGGACTAGTTCCCGCGATGGTCCTCTGCCGATAGATCGATCCCGAACACGCAGACAGTAGCGATGCCAAGCAAGCAGCAGCGCAAACGAATTTCTTCATCGAGACCTTCCCTTCGTCTCGCGAGTTTTAGGCGGCGAACGTGGCTGGCGCAGCACGGGCGGCGTCGGGTGGCGGCATCGAACTGGGACGGTCACCGACGCGCTCAATGCTGCCCTCCTCGTCGATCGTTATCCAATGACCGGCGAAGGTCGGCAGCGCCCAGACCGGCAAGCTTGGCTCGCTTTCGACCACCTGAAGAGCGAGTTCCTGAAGCAAGCCCACCGCTATTGCCTCACCAAGTGCGAGCGACTTGGCATAGTCGCTGCGATAGTGGACGCCGGCCGCGTTGCGCCCGATCGCTATGTTTGCAGCTAGCTTGTTGAGCTCGTGTTCAACAGTAAGGGTGTCTCGGTCGGCTCCGGTGTATTCCTGAAACGTTCCATTTGCGTCAGTCACCGCTAGACCTGTAATTACGTCGATCTGGCTATCGCCAGGGGCGCCGCGATCGGCGAACAGCTCCTGAAGAGGAGCTTCGGGTTCGAACAGCGCCTTCAGAATCGTGACACAAGCGCCTGCGACAGTGGCGTGCCCTGCGCCATAGGCAGGATGCATCGGGCTGCCTTCGGCGAACGCCATGGGCAGGAGGTGTGTGCCGTTTTGCGCGGCGGCCGCGATCGCTTGGAACGCCGCACCGGCAGTGCCGCCGCCGGCGTCGGCAAGGAGGGAGGCATGGACTAGATTGCTAAAGCCGTGCGCATTAGCGGCGTGGATCCGACCGCCCATCGCCTCGGGACGAAGCCGGCGGTGAACGAACCACTTCTGGTGCCATACCGCCTTCAACGCGCGGGTCGCGACCTCGGAGAGGATGACAAGCGCTGAAGGGGCTCCGAACGTACCGAAGCCCTCTTGGCTGAATATGTTGCGCGCGCGCGGGGGCGCGCCGACGGAGCGGGCGTACGGGTTGGTGGGATTGAGCGGCGCCTTAATATCGATGAGGATTAGGGCAGCGTTGAAGTAAGCTTCGTGCAGTGCGTCGAAGTGGACGTAATGAGCTAGATCGCGCAGCGTGCTGATTGGTCGAAGAACAGGCTCAGGTCGTTCGTAGGCCGATGGTCCCGGCGGAGACGTGCCATCCAAGCTGCCAAGTCGTTGCACCGCGAGCCAGTCAGCCTCGCTGGTCATGAAGTCGCGGCCGGGAATGGTTGCGCGGTAGAGCTGGTCGACAACGAGAGTGCCGAAGCGAAAGCTGCGCTGTAGGAATTGCGACAGATAAGGGCCCTTATTAACGCCATAAGCCGAGCCCCGGAACAATGTGTTAGCATCGATTGTCGGCGACCACCCGGGTGTCATTCGGTCGGTTGAAGGATGGTGCTCGGCGAAGCCGGCATTCGCATTCAGCGCGTCGAGATGGCCGATGGCGTCTTGGATGTCGCTATTTCCGCCCCAGTCAGAGAACGTAAGGTCGCGGACTTTGGCCATCCAGTAGAGTTCAGCCATTTCGCCGGCCATCAGCGAGCCGTCGAACTCGGGCGCGGGAGGAATGGTAATGGCGAGAGAATCAAGGGTGTTAGTTAGTGCCCCAACGCCCGAAAGGGCGTTGGTATATGGCCGCCGCGCGCCATCTTGATCGGGGCGATCGAGTTCGTCCAAGGCCTCAAGTGCGGTCTCGTCACCGATCGGCAGCGCGCGCGCATTACCGGCAACGGCGTTTAGCCGCTGCGCGAAAGTGCGGTAGGCGTCTGGCTTGACCAGCCCGCCCCCACTAAGTGGCGCATGCTCCAGCCCCTTTGCAAAATTACCAGCGAAGTCGCTCAACCCAGTACTGTCCAGATGCCGGGTGTCGCCATTGGCTTCTTGGCGCCCGCCCTCGATCAGGTGCACGCCAGCATAGGGGCCCTCTGGTAAGCCGTTTGCGCCATAGCCGCTCAGCGCGGCAGTGAAGTTGGCGTGATTGCGGCTGGCATCGAGGTCAGCAAGCTGTGCTCGTAGGTCAAGGATAGCGCTCTGACGGCTACGGTGGCGATTGACCTTGGGTCTCAGCATTAACGTGCCCTTTCCAGCCAGAAGATGTGAATCTTCGATCTATGGCCGGCAGCGATACTGGCCGGTAAGCGTTTTTCCTAAATAGGTAATTTGATGAAATTAAGTACTCTTGCCTGCGACTCGTTCACGAGGGTTCTTATATTTCAAGCGTACACTCATGGTTTTGAAATAACTAACGGATTCTCACGATACCTTTTGGTTGCTGACCCAAGCCAGTTTCTCGCTGTGTCGGTGTACGAGCCTCGCATCGCAACTGCTCAAGAAATACATTTAACGTCCGCTTTCGCCCGTTCTTCAAGGCCGGAAATACTTTACGCATAAGTAGCCAGCTTACAGCATAGGGGTGTCACAACCGAACGATTTTAGCGCAGCAGGCTGACGCACCGTTTTTCGCGGGTTTACAAGTGTCAGAATCCCATGTCAGAATGGAGGCATGGAAGTCGGCTACGCGCGGGTGTCTCGCGGTGATCATCAGGACCTCGCTGCCCAGCTCGCTGCGCTTACGGCAGCCGGGTGCGATCCGATATTTCAGGAAGAAGCATCCGGTGGCCAAGCTAATCGGCCTGAATTAGCGCTGGCAATTGGCGCACTGAAGCCTGGCGATGTGTTAGTGGTCTGGAAGCTCGATCGGCTGTCGCGCTCTCTGCGTGATCTTCTGTTCACCCTGGAGGCAATCGGCGCGGCTGGCGCCGGTTTTCGGTCACTTACCGAGGTGGTGGATACAACGACAGCTGCAGGCAGTTTGATGATGCAAACTTTGGGGGCGTTCGCTGAATTTGAACGCGCTATGATCCGCGAGCGAACTATGAATGGGTTGGCTCACGCCCGCAGCGCGGGCCGGCTGCTCGGCCGTAGGCCAAGCCTTACCGGCCCGCAGCGTGCGGAGATCATTGCCAAGGCTGAATCGGGAGAAGGATCGCCATCACAGCTTGCCAGCCTGTTTCGAGTGTCCCGATCGACGGTACAGCGCGTACTCCGCGAGCATCGTAACCGGTCGTCCGCGGCGTGAGCTCGCCTAGGCGAGCGTCCCAGCATCAGGAACGATCAAGGGGCGTATGATCGTCGAAAATACGGACTTCCTGATCGAGGTTTGCCATCCGTTGAAGGGCATTATGGCGAGGCATATCGGTAGACCCAGCTTCGCTTAGCGTTGCCCAATCATCGGGAGGATTTCCCTTGTCGAGCATCCCCTTGAACACGGCATAGGCATCTGTTTTGGAGCCGTACGTTCGCAGCGTGGTGTCGTCGTTCACCCAGGCGAAGATGATGACCTTGGAGCGGCTGTCATAGCGAAAGAACAGGCGGAAGCGCCCGTTGCCGAACTTCGCCCGAAACCAGTGCTTTCGGGCGGCGCCCAGTGTGCCGCCTTGCCGATATTCGGGTCGAGTAGGATCGCTGGGAACTGTCTCGAACATGAGGGATCGCACAGCCGCCAATACCTTGGCGTTAGCGGTCCGAGTCCAGCCATGCGAGTCTTTTGCCCTAGCCTTCTCGACGGCTGTGGTCAGCTTTTCCAGCTGATCGAGCAGCAGCGGGTGCGCGTAAATGGTCCAACCGTTGACGACGATCATGAGTCAGAGCGCAACCGGTCCGTCGATTTCCTCATCCAGGTCGACCCGGACATGCTCGGCTAGCGCTGCCATGCGTTCGGCCAGAATGGGCGGGAAGGCGACAACGTTCTGCGGCGTTCGCAGCATGTCCTGTTCCAAGAAGCCTAGGAACGCTCCGATCACCGGATCGGCTTCCTCGACCTCGACGCGCCGAACGCTGACGCCATGCTCATCAACTACAAAGGCGATCTCACCGCCATAGCTGACCCCAAGCGCCTGGCGCACAGCCTTCGGCACGGTTGTCTGTCCCTTGGCAGTGATCCTGCTGCGCTCTTGAACAATGGTAGCCATGAAATCCTCCAGATAGGGAATGTAAGGAATAATCCTTACTTTTACAATAAGAGGTTTTAGCTTGTAGCTGAGGCCGTCGCGTCGTCACTCTGGATGCCTGGCAGCGCTCATCGCATGTAGGCATATAACGATCGGCTGTCGTCGAGCATGCTGATCGGCGTGGGCGTGATCCAGTCGCCTCCCAGCATGGGGTAGGGACCGTGAAACAGGTCGCCTAGTGCGCGCCTGTAATGCGCATTCATCCAACGCCGGCGTCGATGTTCGGGACCGTCATGGATCATGTGGCATCGCTGACAGAGCGCTGCCAGCTGGTGGTGCGCGCTGTCGCTGGGATCATGGTTGAGGTGAGCACAGGCCAGTACCACTGGCGTCCACCGGCCCTGTATCAGGATGTTCTCTGTAGGCCGTCGCACGCGCCGGCCTCGGCCATTGCGCCAGCATTGCCGGCTCCCATCCCACCACCGTCCGTCGCCCAGGTGGAAGACCTTCTGCATATGGGGACGCCCACAATGCTCGCAGCGTCCCCCTGCCCGTACGAAGCGTATCTGGTGCGAGAGCTGGACCCAGTCGATCGGGTACAGGAACACGTGCTCGGGACGGATAGGCATCAGGCCTCCCCTTCCGCAGCGTCAGGTTGCGGAGTGCCCGGCATTATGGAGTCAACGCTGCAGCGGTCAGTGCCCGGTAGAGCGTCGCATGGTGGCATTTGAGCAGCTTGGCCGCTTCCCGCACGGACGTGCCTTCGCTCACCAAGCGCTCACCCAGTGCGATCTGATCAGGAGTGAGCTTGGGCGGCCGACCGAAACGGACTCCCCTTGCCTTTGCTGCTACCCGCCCGCTGCTGGTGCGCTGGTGAATCAGCTCACGCTCGAACTCGGCGATGCCGGCGAACACGGTCAGCACCATGCGGCCCGCAGGCGAGGTCGTATCCGCCCAAGGCTCAGCCAGCGAGCGCAGGCCAGCGCCGGCCTCCTTCAGCTTCTCGGCAATGTCGAGCAGGTCGCGGGTGGAGCGTGCCAATCGGTCGAGCCGTGTCACCACCACAGTATCTTCGTCGCGCAGCTGCTCGATCATCTTGGCAAGCTGAGGCCGGTCACGCTTTGCGCCCGAGATCTTTTCCTCGAACGTCCGCTTGCATCCGGCCTCTTTCAACGCGGCGCGTTGCAGCCGGAGATCTTGGTCATCGGTGGACACACGGGCGTAGCCAATCAGCATGTCGCACAACTGTATCGAAACAAAAGTATTATGCAATCGACTTTTGCGACACCGGCACGTGAGAGAAGACGAGCGTCTGGCGCCCCGTCGCAAAACTTAGCACTTCCGCGACAAGGCTATGTCCGCTTTCGCTCAACTCCCGTCTGAAAGCTGCCTGTCCGTTCCCCACCAAGTCGAGCCATTCCGCTTCCGCCCACTTGCAGACATTCGAATGGATAAATACGCTGTCAGAACCTGAATGATGGAGCGTAGTAGAATGAGCCGCAAGCTGGTGGATTTGGGAAACGCAGCATTGATTGTATGCGGAGTTTTCACCGCGCTCACTTGGGGTGGCCGCATAGCCTACGTCGCGGGGGTGTGGTTCGGCTCACACTAACTGCCAGCGTCCGCTTTCCTTTCTATCCATGCAGCTCATTTACGCCCACTTGCAGACATCGAAGGCGCATGTGAAGTTAGCCTCGATGGAGAGCTTCTATGACTGTATCGGCCATTTCTCGCGCAGCTAATCTCGGACGCTGGCGTCTAGCCCTCTGGGCTTGCCTCGGAGGCTTACTCCTCCTTCCGGCCGTCGCCATGTTGTTCACCGACGAGGTGCGTTGGACAGCTGCGGATTTTAGCGCGGCTGCCGCCATTTTCGCCGTTGTCGGCTTTGCGATTGAGCTGATTGTTCGGGTCGTTGACCAGTCGGTCTTACGAATGTCTCTCGTTTGCGGCGTCATCTTAGCTGCGTTGGCGATCTGGGCCGATGGTGCAGTCGGCATCCTATAGCTTGTGGATCGGGACGGCGACTTTCCACCACGTCGCGACGTTCGCGATCGTCAAAGCGGCCCCTGAAAGCCGCCTTTCCGCTGTCGCCCAAACCCGGACCTTCAGGCTGGCGATCCGGGCGCCCAGTAACGGCCATTCGTTAAGCGCGATCTTTCCCGTTTCTCCGTCTCCGATTGGCCATTTCGGGAAAGAGCAATCGGGAACAGATTTTGGGAAAGCGAAACCCGTAGGCGTTCGTCAGCGCGATCGAGGCGGGAGGTTCCCGCCCGACGTTCGTCTTCGAGACAGCGTCGTCTCTTACACAAGTCTCCAAACGCGTTTAGTGCCGCAAAAGCCGAGACATACGATACGTCCGAAACTCAGCATATTCGCGACACGCCAATGTCGACTTCGCGCGGTCACGAGCATTTTAAAGGCTGGCGTGACTGCGGGTCACATGCCGGGTAGGTGAGATCGCTAATGGCGATCGGAAGTCGGTCAGCCTGCAGGAGAGTATGCATGCTTTTTCACACCATGGTCGGATCGAACGACATTGAACGGTCCAAGCGCTTCTACGACACGGTGCTCGGCACTTTGGGTGCAGGGGAAGGGACGCGGAACACCGCCGATAGCGGCCATACACGTCTGATCTATAATAATGGCAACGGGACCAACTTCATCGTAAGCCAGCCGATCAACAACGAACCGGCAAGCATTGCCAACGGCAGCACCGTCGCCTTTTCCTGCAACTCGCCCGAACAAGTGAAGCAGCTTCACGACACCGCCGTTGCCGCTGGCGGAACCTCGATCGAAGCGCCGCCCGGACCGCGCGAAACTGCCTCCATGGGCACCATCGAGCTGGCCTATTTTCGTGATCCCGACGGTAACAAACTGTGCGGAATTCATTTTCCAGCCTGATCCGTTCGGCGCGAGCCCCCTTCTGACCTTAGCGGAACTCGATCATGCGATCCCGCGAATGTCCGTTTTCCACCGAAGCGGACATTCCCATTACGGCATCCTTTTTGGGAAAGGCAACAGTGTCAGCCGACGTCCGCTAACGCCATCTGCCTTCCCAATAGCGGTCCGTCCGCTTTCCACCACAAAGCGACCTTCGGTCCGGTGATCGACCGGACGACCGCTAACGCCCACTTGCCGCCGTTCACTTGGCAATGCAGGTTTCCCGTAAGCGGACGCAGGAACTAGTCGGTATGCTGGCAAGAGACGATGAAGAACACTCCGTGCCGTCGGAGCTACATGCCACGTTCCGGGAAATTGCAGACGCCTTCGCGGTCGGAGATTACTGCCTGCGCGATCACGCGATCCGGTGTGTGTGCGAAGTTAGTCCTTCGACAGCGAATGCAATCGCCGAGAGCGTGTCGGCCTACGGAGACAGATTGGCTCCCCTACACCGGTCCACGTGGGGATATGCGGTTTACCGCTGGATGGGTGACTACTGGCAGATGCTGGTTGATTTGACGACGGAGGGTGAGGAAGTGAGCGATCTCACACTTCATGCCAAGCTCCACGACACCGAACCGCCCACGCTGGAAATCGAGTCGGTTCATGTCGCCTAATTGATCACAACGCCCGAAAGCTGCCGGTCTGCTCCCCACCAATCCCGGCCATTCCGCTCCCGCCCGGGTAGCGACGTTCGCGCGGCCGATCGACAACAACCCGAAGCGGCCAGTCTGCATTCGCCCATAAGCGGACAAAAGCCCGCTAGACTTCAACTCCGCGTTGACTGCATGCTGCTCGCGCATCGAAGGAGTTGATTAATGAAGACAGTAGCAAGACCGGGGATGGCACTCGCAGCGGTTTTTCTTGCGGCGATGGTGCCGATTGCTCAAAGCGCTCCAGTGTCTGACTTTGTAAAGGGTGGCGTCGTCGGCTTGCTTCTTGTTGCATCGTTGCTGCTGATCGCGTTGGCCGTAAAGCCGCGTCCCGCCTGACGGCAGCTTCCCACCAAAAGAAGGCGACTTCGTCAGGGTGCAATCGTCGCCCTAGAAGCAATCGCTCGATTGCGTATGCTGAGGGCTTCCTCGTCGCTATCAACAATTTGGCACCCTGCCTTCCGTGCTCGAGCGATCCACGCATCATAATCGCGATAGTCGTCAGGGGGAGATTCTCGGCATATCGCTGGTGACGACGGCCCCGGCTCGCTGCGGCTACACGAGGATAGAAGAAGCAACGTTACAGGACCAAAAAATGAGACGGCTTTCATTGATTGAAACTGCCCACCTTTGAGCACTCTGGCAACGGTGTCCGTTTCCCACGTCGACCGCTGCATAGCGGCCATTCCGCTTTCGCCCACTTGTCGACCTTCTTTGGTTCTGTGACGATGCCTGAAAGCTGCCGTTCGTTTGGTTGATAGGCAGCTTAGGTTGATAGGCAGCCGAAACGGTGAGGTCGACCATGTGGTTACGTTCGGCGGTTTTTGTTGCTGGTCTCTGTTGCTCGGTTCCGACGATCGCCCAGGGCAATCCGGTTACGATCGGGCCACAAGATGTAATCCTCACCCGACAGCGGGCAGACCAGATGTCGCCACGAAATCTGGAGGCAATTGTTCTGCGGGACTTTCCGCACGGTGATATTCGCAAGGTCGAGGTGGGGCGGTCGATGAAGGGCTTCCCCGAAACGCCCCTATCTTATGTGCTTTTCCACGAAGCAGGTACGGCTGCTGGCGGCAGGTTTTGTACCGCACGCCGGATCGTTGTTCATTTCGACACGCTCCACGGGCAGATACCGCAGAACGCGGCCGAGCAAGCAGCGAATGCGCCTCGGCGCCGCTTTGCTGTAAACGCAGCGCCGCTTGCCACCGTTCTAGATCAAATGGCGACGGATGCCGAGTGCGCTCGCGTGGAAAACTTTGCTCAATTGCCACCGGGTGAACCACAGCTCGGTCGCGGGATTGTCGAGGCCGTTCTCGATCTCTCAGTCGAGGCAGCAACGACGGGCCGTGCTTCGGTTCCGGTCACTTGCTTAGACGACACCACTCCTAAGGGTAACCGGTGCGATGGAGTCCGCGTGCTGGCCGGGCTCAATTGGCGCCATCTGGGGAACGTCGATTTGCCAAGTTCGGTTCGCGGGCCGGCAACGGAACTTCAGTTTTGGCAAGATGACATGTGGGTAGTGGAGGTGACAGGTTATAAACCGATCATCTCCTTACAAATATATCGGAGGTATCCCCCGCCATTTTAGTCTCGGACTTTCTTCAGCGCGTGGTCTCCTTTCGATGTCGGCGCTTCTGTTAACGGCAGCTATCGCCACATTCGTACCCAAAAGCGGCCTGTCCGTTGACCACCACATTCAGACATTCCGACGCGGATCGCGACGAATGACCGAAAGCGCCCAATTGCAGACATCGCGGATGCATGCCATCTTCCCGAAATGGCTGCCGAGGGGACTTCTGTGTCGCTGATTATTGCCCTTCTGCAGGTTGCGGCTGTCGAGCCGCTGCCGCATCAGTGGGCAAAGTTCAGCCGTGGTGGCGGCCTCAGCCAAAACACTGAGACCGTCGAAATATCGGTAGCAAAACGAAGCGATAGCAGAGACTCGTCTTACCGATTGCGCTTAGTCACACAGTCTATGCGAGGCGTCGCCGATATCCGGTGGGCTGACAGCGCAACCTGTCCTGGCATGCAAAGCTTAATTGAAAGCATGAGGGATATTCAGATGCCCCCTCCTGCGCCGCCTAGCCTTGCTCCCGATCAGACAATTATTTCTATGCTTGATGGCCTTGAGTATACTCTCACCACTCGAACATCAGACATAGACGGATCCGTAACATTGCGTTCGAATACTAGGTCCTCGACAGCGAAGTGGATCGATACGCTTTTTGACAAGATTTCGCCATGCCTCACAAGAGTTAGCCCTTGAAGGCTTGATGCGCGCAATGGCTAGGCCGAATTTACATAGGGTCGCGACGTTCTGCTGCTCTCTCTGCGTTCAGAAGGGTTGAAAGCCTACCGACCACTGCTGGGCAGGAGAGCGGCCTGGCGACAAGCGCCCATTAACGGACATTTCATATCTGCTACATAGACGCAGATGGCCAAGACGCCCGACCCCAATCGTTTTCACCGAATTGTAGGCTGGGTCTTCGCTACTGGCTTTCTGATGCTTATAGGTCTGCCAGTGCTGCTAACCAGCACGATGGGCGAGTGTCTGCCTCACGATCATCTACAGGTGTCCGACTGCCTTGCTAACAAGCGGATTGAGTTCCTCGCATTGATATTTGGCCTTCCGGTTCTGGCCACCGTGGTTGGCTGGCTGACATACCGATGGAGCAGATTTCTTGGCTGACTATAATGTCCTGATCCGATCGATCAGAGTAGGAAGACGAGGATCGCGAGCGGCAGCTTACCACCAGAAGCGGCCATTGACGCTGTCACGTTGCAGCCTCAGAACCTAATCCATGACGTTTAAGAGCGCATTGATTTGGCTTGCGAGCACAGCGGCCGTGTTCGTCATGTGCTCATTCGTCATGCTTCGCTTTGGCGGTCACATGAACGCGCCAGCCATCGTCTACCCGTTCATTGCGACTTGGGGGATTAGCGCGCTATTGTGGCCGCTGTTCGTGGTGCTCGCGTTCCGCGCGCGGAACGACCGCTAACCACCAAAAGCGGACGTTCCTGCTGCGCCTTAAGTGAGGTGAAACCGTGCCGTACGAGGGGATGTCTCATTCGCTGAGGCCGTTGAGCGTTACCACAACTCTAAGCATCGATCGAAACCGGCCGCTTCCTGACGTTTGATGACGCATATATTGAGATCCGGCATCATAACTGCCATAATCAATCAATCGCTACGACTAGTCTGAAGCACGGTAGTGATGGACGTGGTAGACATGTCCGCTTGTCATGGAGCGAGACCATGCCTGAGGTGAACGAACGTGCATATTACGCGCAGCGCGCTTCTACCGCCGCTAAATTAGCGGACTTGGCTGAAGATCCGAAAATTGCTGCCATTCATCGTGGCATGGCCGCAAGTTATCGCGAACTCGCTGAAATGCCACCTGCGACACGACAGCTTCGCTGGGCCGACTAGGCACATATACATGATGTATAGTACGATATTAACGTAACACCGAAGGACCCATTCTCTTGACCCCCAGACATGCCCTGCAAAAGTGTTTTGCTAAAGCAGGCGCTCTAAACCAGCGGCCTGTCAGCTGGTCTTTAGACGTTGAGTTTGTCGTTCGGCTTGCTATCGATACCGAAGCTGTATTGGGATATTACCCCGACTCCCTCAAGAAGTTTTTGGGGCTGCCCATTCGATTGCGGCCATCAGGCTATGGCAATCGACTGATAACGGAAGAAGGCTGGATCGCCGTTCCTGATCATGCACTGATCGACATTCGACCAGTCGCATTACCGGTATCAATTTCAAAGCTATTAAATTACTCGTAGAGCTATAGCCAAGTCGGGAAGAGGGCCTGATTGTCGAGGCGGTGAAGAAGGGCATTCGGTACTATCAAGGCGGCTCGGGATGATTATGAAGAGCAGTTGCTTACCCTAACGCTCTCCTGACAGATTCACATTGCGGTCATACCGCCTTTGGACGATGCCACTTATCCCACGATCCAGGTGACGACGTTGTATCCGGGCGCAAGTCCCGAAGTCATCAGTCAGGTGGTCACAGCACCGCTGGAGCGTCATTTCGACAGTCGACGCGATAAAGGCGCGCCTCCCCCAATTACAGGCTGCGTTGCCGGCTGGTCTTGACGTCACGGTGCTGGCCGATCGGACCACCAGCATCCGCTCCTCGATCAGCCATGTCGAAATGGAGCTGCTGCTCGCGGTCGTCATGGTCGTGCTGGTGATCTTCCTCTTTCTACACTCCGCACGGGCGACGCTGATCGCAGCACTGGCCGTCCCGATCTCGCTGATCGGCGCTTGCGAGGTAATCTACCTGCTTGGTTAATCCGGGCGATTAGTGGTGGCTGGTTAGGCGTTGAAGAAGCACCTGAACCGTCATTATCCTAACACGCCTTATCTCGTGATTGTCGCAAAAGCGGAGACATACGCGACATCCGAAACTTAGGAGATCAGCGACAAAGACGGGCGATGACGGCAAGCGATAAAGATCGTACCCCACAGCGCAATGAATGAACTTGTCGCTTTGAAACGACGGATGCGCTGGACGGAGCAGCTGGCCTCCTGCGGCTCGACCAGACCTGCTGCGCTTCGCCCCGACGTCGCGGCGAGGTTTGGCATCACTAATTAAAATGCGGCGGTACTCGCCGCAGATGAGGCCAGACTTGAACGCAGCGTCGATGCGGAAGAAAGGGCCGATGTCGATGAGGGGCAGCTTAGGGCAGCCAAATAGATCCGATCGCCACGGTTCAGAACACCTAGCGCACGCCGCAATAGGGTAGCTCTTCGCCAAGCCAGTCAAGGAAGCGATCAAGCCACTGGCGCTTCCAACAGCTCTTGTAGCGCAGGTTCACCATCCCGGACTAGCTCAGCTTGCGCTCCAGAATGTCCGGCCGCCAGACAATTCCTCTGCGCGAGGATGCCATTGCAGATTGAGGTCGTGTAGCCCCTCGTTATGCAAAGCCAAGAGGTACAATAAGTGCACCTCTTGGCTTCATACATCATCGCCTAAGACCCAACCTTAGGACTAAAGAGCTTTTGCCATGTTGAGATGCGCTGCAACCGTCGGTGCCAATCCCGACGCGAACGTCTTCAACTGCGGCACGTCGCCGGTTGCAGCATATCCCTTGAGCGTATCGAGCGTCTCCTGATGCCCGGCGACCTGGGCAGCCACGTATGCGGTGTCGAAATCAGTGCCCTGCTTGGTCTTCAGATCGGCAAGCTTCTGCTGCTGCTCGGCATTCAGCGCCGGGTTGGGCGTCAGAGCTGGTGACAGCGTCGCGGTAAGGGCATTCAGCTTTGCAGTCGACCCCTGATGTGCGGTGATCATCTGGCCAGCGAACTTCTTTACCGCAGCAGATGCGCCGTTGGTTACGGCCAGCTTCGAGGTCTCGATCTCGAACGCATCGCTTGCAGCCGCCATGTTGGCGAAGGCCTGTCCACCTGAGGCCGGTGCTGCCATCGCATCATTGAAACCAGCTGCGTTCACGTCCGTGGCGGTCGTGTTGGCATAAGTGCTGTTATCAAGGGCAGTCGTATCTTCGGCCTTCTTGCCGCACGCGGCCAATGACAGGGCCGCTACCGACACTAGTGCCAGAGTCTTGAAGTTCATCATCGTCTCCATCTGCTCGCATATTGCCGCTGCCCGCTTAACGCGTGCCTTCGAAGGACCGTTCCGCACCAGCAACGAGCTCCGGACCGATCATAAGGCGCGTTCGTTCTGGATGTCTGCCGGCACAGCTGCCGGCTTATTGGGACACGGTTATGAGCATCTTCAGCACGATCATGAACAAGGTTTTCCATCACAAGTCCGCGCCAGCCGCAGCGCCGACTCCTGCTCCTGCCACTGCTCCGCAGGCCTCACGACAGGCCGCCCCAACCGTTGCCGCTCAGCCCGCCCCAACGGCGCCTCAGCAGTCCGTCGACGTCGGTGCGGTCCTTAGCGAGATGGCATCGATGAAAGATGGCGGCGGCAACTATCACAGCTCGATCGTCGATCTTCTAAAGCTGCTGGACCTGGATTCCAGTCTGACGGCTCGCAAGGAGCTTGCCAGCGAACTGAACGTCCATGCAGCCGCCGACGGCTCAGCCGAGCAGAACATCGCCCTTCATAAGGCAGTGATGCAGAAGCTTTCCGATAACGGCGGTATCGTTCCAGACAGCCTGCGCAACTAACGCGCACAATCCGAAGGGGACCGCACCCTGTGCGGTCCCCTTCGGTCTTAGACTGCTGGCTTAACTGTCCTCAATTTAGCGAGCTGGACTAGTGTTCGGAGGCGCTACTGCTACCGTCCCCTGCGCTGCCTGAGCTGGCAGCGTCTGACTACCACGCGGTGGTCCATTCGGCTCTTTGTGAAAGCCACACGCGGCGAGCCAGCAGATCGTGACTACGAGTGCCACGATCATCACGAAGATGACAATTGCCACAGGACCGGCTCACTTGTTTCCTCGTCTCCGCATCACATGCGCTCCCCAGTTATGCCGTCGATGTTATCGTCGTGCTGTAGCCACGTGGCGACGGGATGTTTCTTGCTCTCAAGACCACCGGTTTGATCGAGCAGGACGGTCTTATGTCCGGACGGCTCTATCGCCGCTCGCCAAATACCGAACCAAGAATGCCCCCCAGTCCGCCGCCAAGACCGCCCCCAGGCGCAGCGCCTACGACTCCGGCGCCACCCAGGCTACCGAGTACAGATCCCAAGATCCCACCAAGGCCACCTTGCTGCCCGGCCGAGCGCCCTGTCAGATGGCCGGCCACCAGCATGACCAGGATCGGCAGCATCTGCTTCAGAAGCTCCGGTGCCAGGCCGCTGCTTTGCGCCGCGTTGTCGGCGACCTCACGACTGCCGTCCTTCGATCCGAAGATACCGCCGAGGATCTGATTACCGTGGTCGATTTGCGTCGGCTGGTTGCCCAACACGTTCGAAGCAAGGTCTGCGCCGCCAAGCGTGTTCACATGGGCGTCTAACTGCGTCGTGTTATTTCCCATGCCGCCCAGAACCGACGGCAGCAGCGCTTCTGCGCCGCGCTGGGCTTGGTCACGCGGTATGCCTAGCTGGGCGGCGAGTGCATCGATGCCACCATCAGGCAGCAGGTCATTGAGATTCATGTCGGCTTCCTTGTTGTGACAGGTACCAACAGATGCTGGGACCTATAGGTCCGGTCACCTTCGATCGAGCTAAGGACCTTGGATCGGCAGGCATGCGCTGTCTGCGCAATATTAGTCAGGAAGCTCGGGCGTAGCTCAGCACTACGGTGCCCAGCATCGGCACCATGGCGAGCACGCCGCCGAAAGCCACGCCGGAGGCTACAAGGCTGATGTTATCCCGACCTTCTTCCTTCCATGCTCGCAGAGTAATGTCTTTCCAGCCTTTTGCAGGGATAGCCCAGGGACTGCCAGCGCCGTGCCCTCTCGCGTTCCCCTTGTTCGTCTTGGTCATGCCTCGTCCCTTTACGCGTCTCTTGCATCTGGCATGCGATCGCCGTTCTCACGCTACCCTGATGCAGATTTGCCTCAAGCCCCCACGGCGGGAGGCGCATCCTTGTCTGGATCTCGCCCATGTTGCTGATCGAGCAAACGCATGATTGGCGTCACGGTGAGGCCGTGCAGAACGATCGAAAACAGCACGACCAGTCCGAGGAGGCCCCACAGACGTTCGGCCGCATCGACGTGGATGTGGTTCAGACCATAGGCCAGATAATAGATCGATCCGACGCCGCGGATACCGAAGAAAGCCAGCGTCAGCTTTTCCGAGCGGTCAGCCCGGTGGCTGGTCAAGCCGATCAACCCAGTAATCGGGCGGATGACCAGCAGGATCACGAGCGCGATCAGCGCATCCGTCAACGATACCGAATTCAGGAGCCCGCTGACCAGCGCACCGCCAAACAGCAATAGCAAGACCATCATTGCCAGCCGTTCGATCTGCTCGGTGACGTCGTGCATGTCGTGATGAAAGTCGTGCGTTCGGTGCGTCCCTCGAAACGTCAAAGCAGTCACGAACACGGCGAGGAAGCCGTAGCAGTGGATGATCTCGGTAAAGCCGTAGGAGATGCAGGTCGCAGCCAGCGCGATCAGGCCGTCACCGGTCTGCGCAAGCTTGGTTTGCGGGTACGTGGAAGGTCAGCCAGCCAAAGGCCCGACCGATCAGCCAGCCAGCACCGACGCCGGCGCCTACTTCCCATAAGACCCGGTATGTCAGCCACTCACCCAGCCACGGCTTGCTGCTCCCGGCTGCGGTTGCGGCTGCCAGCATAATGGCAAGATGGACGAACGGAAATGCGAAGCCATCATTGAGGCCGGCTTCGGAGGTCAGCCCGAACCGTACCTCGTCTTCGTCCTCGCTCTTGGGCGGCCCGACCTGAATGTCGGCTGCCAGGACAGGATCCGTGGGGGCCAAGCTGGCAGCAAGTAGCAAAGCGATCGCCCATGGCAGTCCCATTCCCCATGCCGTCACCGCCGTGATAGCCAGAATGCCCAGCGGCATCGTAACCGCCAACAGCCGCCAGGTAACCGCCCAGTCCTGCCATCGGAACACACGGTCGATCTTCAGACCAGCCCCCATCAGCGCGATGATCACGACAAACTCGGTGAAGCGTTCAGTGATCTCGGGATAAAGAAGCGGCAGCGGCCTGAGCGTGACCTGCGGCAACGAGAACAGCGCAGCGCCGAGCGCGATACAGACGATCGGCAACGACAGCGGTAGCTTACGAAGCGCCAGCGGTAACCAGACAACCAGCGCGGTAAGCAGGCCAAAGCCGGTGAGAATGAGGATATATGGGTCGGGGAGCCCGGAAGCGGCTATCATGACGGGTCTTTCCGGTGGGAAATGAGATTGTGCCGCAGGAAACCGCGCATTCTTAATCGCTAAAGAACTAAGAGATGGTGAGCGATGGCAATGCCATCGCTCACCATCATTTTAGTCTATGAGCGGTCTGGGCCCTTGCCCTGCTCACTCTCACCACGACGTTCCTGCTCGATACCGTCGTGTTTCAGGTTCTCGTTTCCAAACACGCTGCCGGTTGCCTGCTTGACGTTACCAAGCGCCTCGTCAGCCATGCCCTTCGCCTTGCTACTAATGCTGTGGTCGTTGCCGTACGAGCGTACCCGCGACGAACCACGGTCTAGATCTCGACGGCCGTAGATCGATGACGTGTTAGCAGGTGGTACATCGTCACCAGACGTTGCAAATGCCCGATCCGGCGAAGCATCGAGACCATAGCTGGCAGCGGTAGCCGCTGCCTCGGCTGGCTCGTAGTTCCAACCCGACGAACGCCAGGATTCGGCACGTTCATCGATATCGACCGTGTTTGCTTCTTCCAGGACGCGGACGGCCTCACCGACGGCATCGTCATCGACGTCTGCGGTCAGAAGGAAGCCGCCACGACGCACGCCCTCTTCGTATATGTGGCGGTCATGGTCAGGCAGAAATGCATTCTTGATCGACGCCCAAATGCCGCGATCCTCGTGCGTCGAGCGCGTGGTTTCATTGTAGCCGTCGCTGGTCTTGTCATGGATGCGGATGTGATCGGCATCCACGCGTGACTGCTTTAGGCGTTCCTGGGCCGCTTCGGCGTCGTTACGGTCATCGAATAAGGCGGTGATGGTACGGGTCATGATTGTCTCCAGATGTGTCAGTGCATTAGCGCGAGGTTACGACCAGTTCGGTGCGGCGATTCTCAGCCTGACCGGCAGTTGTAGCGTTGGTGTCGACCGGATCGGTCTCACCGCCAGACACGGTTTCGATGCGAGCGGCATCGATACCCTGCGCAACCAAGGCCGCCTTGACCGCGTCGGCGCGCGCCTTGCCAAGAGCAACGTTAGCCGCTGCCGGCCCCCGAGCGTCGGCATAGCCTGCGATGCGGACGCGTGTGTTTGCATACTGCTTGAGGACAGTAGCAATGGTCGCCACTTCCTGTGCGTCGCCGGCACGCAACGTGCTCTTAGCCGTATCAAAAGCCAGTTGTTCGAACTGGAATGTCCGCGGCGCAGCTTCGGTACCATTGAGGTAACCACCAAGGCCTGAGGTGCCCGAAAGCGCTGTAGCCGACGACGCGCCTGGGGTCGTTGCAACGACTTCGGTCGGCGACGAACTGGGTGTCGGTGCAACTGCGACTGTCTCGTCATGCCCGCAACGGCTGAGTGTAAACAGCAGCGCCAAAACACCTGCGGCAAGCGCAATCCAGGCAAGCCAGTTAACTTTTTTCTTCTCGATATGAATCGAGCGCGGAGGAGCCCCGTCCTTGTTGTGTGGATCGGCCATTATGTTCCCCTATCATCGCGCCATCGTAGCGCGACATTTGATACTGGAGCGTAACGACTGATGCGGGGCATTAGGTTCCTGATCCATCCAGACCATTGCTCCAGGTCTATACGATTATCGGAAGGTCGATCGTGGTCCCGATGACTATCGTTTCTCGGAATGGGGCAGGTCTAAGAGCGGCATGATGCAAGCGCGCCGGCGTCGCAAAAGTCGCGACATACGAGACGTCCGAAACTTGGCGAAGCCGAACGGAAACGGGGAGGGCTCGCCTCCCCGCTTTCGTTTATGCCTCCTCGGCTACCTTGGTTGCGCGAGGTTTGCGGGGAGCCTTAGGAGAATGATCAGTAGCCTTTTCGGCTGTCTGACCAGGTTTACGCCCCAAACCAATCGACTTTGCCATGGTCCGCCGTGCTTCCGAGTACGATGGTGCGACCATGGGATAATCGGCCTTCAGGTTGTAGCGTGCTCGGTATTCCTCGGGCGTAAGGCTATTGCTCGACAGATGGCGGCGTAACGTCTTGTATGACTTGCCGTCGATCATCGAAATAATGTGGTCGGGCGACGCCAGCGACTTACGCACCGTGACAGCAGGTTCATAAGATTGAGTAGCTTCTTCCGGGGCTGCTGAAGTAGCTGTGCCTGACAGTTGATCGACAGCGGCATGCATTGACCGCAAAAATTCAGGCACATCCTCGGCATTCGTGCGGGTGTTAGGATTGGCCAACCACGCAGCGGTCAGTTCAGCGGCCAACTCGACCGCGTTGATGTCATCGTTCATTATAATCTCTGTATCTTGGGGGGGGGCATGCAATTAGGTTCAACCGCTTCGAAGTTCAAGATAAACAGATATTTAACGAGGAAGCGATCCGTTTGCCGAAAGCTCACGAAATTGCCGATCAATGGTCCATCTTGGGACGCACCGCATATGATGAGGCACGAGTTGCCCGTCGTTTGGCGCCGTGATTACGGCATATCGCGTGGGATGAGCGACCTTGCAGAGCTTATTCTCGATTGCCGTGTGTTCTTCGGACAGACTGCTTGATGCGAGTTAGGTCTTCGCAGGTGCGGTCCAGCCGATCCGGACCAGGGTGCCGATTAGCGTCGAGCGCGGTACCTTGAAGGTTCGGCAGACAGATGCCTTGCTGGCCCCACCATCCAGCGCGGTTGTAATCCGTTCGAGGGTTTCGGTATCGATCATCGGCGGGCGGCCACCCTGGCGTCCGCGACGCTTTGCCGCAGCAAGCCCAGCCATTACGCGCTCGCGCGTCAGTGCGCGCTCATACTGTGCGAGTGCGCCGAAGAGGGAGAAGAGCAATTCGCCGTGCGGCGTGGTCGTATCCATCTGCTCGGTTAGCGAGCGGAAAGCGATACCGCGCGTCTTCAGATCTGTAACGATCGCCAGTAGGTGCGGCAGCGACCGTCCAAGCCGGTCGAGCTTCCATACTATCAGCGTGTCGCCCGGGTTCAGATAATCGAGGCAGGCTTTCAGTCCCGGCCGATCGTCGCGTGCGCCGGATGCCTTGTCGGTATGGAGATGACGATGATCGACACCGGCTGCGACTAGCGCGTCCCGCTGAAGATCGACCGTTTGGCGGTCATCGGCCGACGAGACCCGCATATATCCAACCAGCATGTACGACAAACCCCCGAAAGCACGTTCTCGAACACCCTATCAAAGCGACCGGGTTTGTCGAACGTTATGACCGAAGGCGGCTTTGATTCGGCGAAGGTGAAAACCGGGGATGTCGTAAATCATGTGTTTTTCGATAGGGCGTAGCTGCACCAATCGGTCAACAGCGGCTGGGCCGATTTCCTGCATACACAAACGTTAAAGTAGGTAACTCGAACTCTCGGATGGATAGTATCCTGCTAAATCGTGCAAGCCATGCTCCAGGTTAACGATGGGGAGGCTAAACGGGAATCATACGTTAAGTGTCTTGGTTGTACTGCGCGACAAAACCTGGCCCCTATGAGGAGGCCAGCTCAGACTCACTCGGAGGGTACCGCTTTTGGCTTTTTCGGTTTTGCCGGAGCCTTCGGTGACGTGCCATCGCCCTTGCGGACGCTGCCCAGGCCAATCCTGTGGGCCATCGCACGGCGCACTTCAGAATAGGTCGGAGCAACCATAGGATAATCGTTCTTCAGGTTATACCGCAGGCGATATTCCTCTGGCGTCATGCCATGCTTTGAAAGGTGGCGACGTAGAGTTTTATACGCCTTTCCATTAACCATGCTGACGATAAAGTCGGGGTTCGCCAAAGACTTTCGCGTCGAAACTGCGGGTGAGTAATCCTGCACGCCAGCAGCAGGACCGTCTGTTTCTTCCGCGCTGCTCATCAGAGACTGAACGCTCGAATGCATCCGGACGAGAAACGCTGGAACCTCATCGGCGGATGTTCGGGTATTAGAATTAGACAGCCACGCAATTGTCAATTCGATGGCAAGCTCGACAGCGTTCAGCTGGATATTTTCATCAGTCATTCTATGATCCACTAAGGTTTGCGATTTAGGAAAATTATTTACGATGAAAAACTACTTCTGTACTAAACGCGTAATCAATCAAGGCCCTCCTTGAATAACGCTGCGATGCCAAGGATATACAACAGCTAAGTCCTTTTACCACTTAGCCGCACCAAGGCCATACAACGTCAAGCTCACGTGAGCTGGACCTCGTCTTATGCTGCAATTTTCACCGCCCTGTGTGAATTTGAATGCCAGATTTCCGAAGCAATAAATGCGTGATCATTCGCCTCTGCGAGACTCCAGGCGTAGTCAGCATAATGCTCTGCACGAATATGATATCGATCTCGCTCAATGGGATCTATGGTTTTGGTCGATGCAGCTCTCGCAATCGCTTCTTCCTTAAGCCATTGAGAAATCTGGTTCTGCTCATGTAAAAAAGACGACATACCCACTTCTCCTGAAATATCTATAGACCTATAATGAAATAGCTGGCCCTTAACGACTCGTGATTTGTACAAACTATCAAAGTGTATTGTCTGTATTAATGTATATAATAGAAAAGTAATATCTATTCAATAGAGCATTTATTGATAGCATATTATAGAGATTTTAGTTGTAATGAAGCCAGCATTTAGAGAGGCTACCCTGCAAGATTGCCAATATATAATTATTTTATGTCTTAGAGGTGTTGTAGTTGGTTAAATCTATAGTAGTATTACGCTATATATTTATACGCTGGGCCTTTCCGTCATCATGGTATAAATCAATGTGCCCTGTTTCGGAACGGACAACTACCTTAGAGAATATGATTCTTATTACTTTGTTTATGGCAATGGACGACTTTTTATCATGGCGACCTGTCGAAAGGCATCCGATGGCCTCAGATAGCTTTTTTTCTAGTTTGCTAGTCGCAGAGTGTTGATACATATCCGCCTTATCTAATAAATCCTGCTCTAATAGATAAAGGGTATGGCGCATCTCTTCCAATAAATCGGTATGAGATGAGCTAAGGCTGACCGCGAGAAGCTCGCGCCTGGCTCGATCGACATTGTTTTGAGCTACAGAAAGGCGCCTGCTTCGGCCATATCCAGGTGCGCTAATGTCGCAGGCAGTGAAAATTGCGGATAGGCCTTGGCGAAGAGCGGCATCAACGGGGCCATAGGCGATGGGCGCATAATGGGCTGCTGTTCCAGCTACGGATGCCGAGCATATCATGCTCGGGCCATTCGGGGCTGATGGACTAATAATCATCAAACTGCCGCAATTTTCACACACTGCAATTTGATTAAGAATATAGCCAATACTTCCATGGCCAGCCCAATTGCTGGTCAGGCGACCGGTCTGTACTTGCTGAAACGTGTCTACTGATATGATAGCAGGATAGTATCGACGTATAGGCGGACAAGGGACGCGTGTCTGCCTCCCGTCTTTCCATTCTATGACATGAGGAATAAAGGTTCCTATGACCGCGCTTGATCTGGCAATCCAACCCACTTTGTCGCGCGTCCAGAGACTATCTGACTTCCAAGCTGGCACCTTATGGCGGTTAAACGTTTCTGCTATTTTAGTATTTGATACGCCCTTTTGAGCAAGTGAAAATATATCTCTGACTACCTTTGCCCTCGCTGGTATTATTGAAAATGTCTTGTCATTCTTATTAAGTGAAAGCCATCTCGGACAGCTGGATGTGATCGGCTCGGACTCTGCGATCGCCCTTTTCGCGCTCCAACTTGCCTTCCCCCTAAATGACTTTAACTCACTTTCTTCGTTCGCACGAATAAAGTTTATCAGCGCGTATATTAAGCCCATCGGGTCTCGACGTAACTCATCGATCGAGTAAGTTCGCCGATCGGATAGTGTGACAATCGTTATCCCAGCAAGAACAATCTGTGTCAGCAGACTCTGAGCATTCAAGGCGCTTTCTCGACTTAGTCGGTCGAGATTCTCGACAAGCAAAAGGCTGCCTTGTGGTACGATTCCTAGAGAAACTGCCCCAAGGAAATCTCCAAGGCGCCCTGACGCAGAGTTCTGACCCCGGAAACCGGATATACCATAGTCTCTGTAAGTAAGGCGATCGTCGAGAATGAGGGAGAACTCATCGGCATAAGAAACAGCCAGCGCCGTCTGGCGCCTGATGCTATCGCCGCTCATCTGCTCGGGGCTGCTGAAGCGAACATATGAATAAGCGTATCTTTTTGCTACAGATGTATCTGACTGAATCACGGCGGAGTCTCCGATAGGCAGTAACTATCATATCAGCGATATATTCAAATCAAGCGGTGTTCCGAGGCGGCTATAGCTCCAACGCAACACTGTCGATGGATCGGCGCCCAACCCAAGCTGGCACCCCCCCTTGAACGCTTAGTCCGTGGTCGGCGTCGGCTCTGGAGGCTCCGAGAGCCGCAGCTGACACATTTGGGTCATAGAAACGGGGCGGCCGCCTTGCGCGCGAAACCCGCATCGGCGATCGCTCACCAGCTTACCCTGCTCGAACTTGCGGCACTTCAGGGATATCAGGTGTCCAGGCGGCCGACTTCATCTCAGATCGTATTTTCCACTGCCGCTTGAACCCGTGCGACGCCGTTGGGGCGGCCAATTTTCCGAAGCGGGTATTAAGCTCGTTGAGAACGCCCATCAGCCGATCGCGCTTGAGGGCAGATGTACAACGCAAAGTTGCCGAGCGCGTCTACAGCCCTCTACCGAACGATGGATGTCGACACGGGGCAGCTTTGTTTGCCGCTTTACGCGATGATCCGACCATAATCTAAATTGATAAGCGGTGCCGTTAATCATTTTCGGCTACATGATCACCATGCGCCGAATGTTTGCACGGTTAGGCTATTCGCCGCTCGGTCCAGCGCTGCTCGGCATCGCCTATTTTGCCTTCGCCGTGTTGTCGCTGATCGAGGCGCGGGGGTCTCACGGAATAGCTGCAATCTGGCCGCCGAGCGGCATTCTATTAGCAACGTTGCTAATCGTGCCCCGGCGCGCGGTTTGGCGGTTCGCTATAGCTGCTATCGTTGCGAGCCTGGCGGCAAACCTTCTTGATGGAGCAGGATTCGGCGTCGCTGCTGGATTTACTGCGGCAAACGGGATCGAGGCGATGGTTGCCACGCTGATATTGCGCCGGCGAGCAGGGCGGCGGGTATCTTTTATCGATCCATCAGGCTTGTCCACGTTCTTCATCGCAACGTTGATCGCCGCGTCGGTAGGTGCAGGAGTGGCCGCCTGCATTTCTCCCCAGCCAAGCCGCGAATTCACGTTAGCTTGGCTTAGCACGGTATGGCTAGGCATGTTGCTCGTGACGCCGCTGCTGTTTGCCATATTTGAAGTAGCGGCGTCAGCGAAGCAAGCGGTGTCGGTACGCGAGTCGCTGAATTTGATCGGCATCGTGGTGCTGACGTTCGTCGCGACCGGCGTAACGTTTTACCAAAGCCAGTTTCCAATGCTTTTTGTCCCTATGATGGTCATCGTGATCGCAGTCCTGCGCGGCGGCATGCTCGGCGGGGTCATCAGCATTATCGTCGTTGTGGTGCTCGGATCTCTTGCGCTTTGGTTGGGCTCGGGACCTATCTTCCTGATCCGTGCGTCGCATGAATCGCGTATTCTGTTTTTTCAGTTCTACCTTTTGTCGCTAATCATTTCCGCGCTCCCGATGGCAACACTTCTTGCCGCTCGCGATCGTTTAAGGATCAATCTTTCGGAACGTGTCCGTTTGCTCGATCAAGCTGAGGCGGCCGCGCATATCGGGCATTGGCGTATCAATCCCTCCAATCAGGCGATCTTCTGGTCGCCTGAGGTATTCCGCATTCACGGCCTGCCGGACGGCCAGCCCCCAGCACTCGATCAGGCCATCGATTTGTATCATCCAGGTGACCGGCGGCGTGTATCGGAGGCTGTAACGCGCGCACTCACGGATGGTCAGCCGTTTGCATTCGAAGCCCGGCTGGTACGTTCCGACGGCTCTGTCCGGCACGTCGAGACGCAAGGTGAGCGCGTTTACTCGTCGAGAGACGATGCGATCGGACTCTTCGGTTTGATCCGCGATGTCACAGAGCAAATCGAGGCGCGACAGATCTTAAGAGATGCTCGCGACACAGCCGACCAGAGTGCTGAGGCTGCGATGTTACTCGCCTCAACCGATGCTTTGACCGGTCTCGCGAACCGGCGGCGAATTGTAGAATATCTCGATGCCAGATTGAAGGGCGTCGCCGCCGGAGGAGCCAAGCTATCGATCGTTTTGTTCGACATTGACCATTTCAAATTGGTCAACGATCACTACGGGCATGATATTGGCGACGAGGTTCTTAAACGCGTCGCGTCGGCCGCCGCCGAGGGGCTGCGGAACACCGACCTTATCGGTCGCTATGGCGGGGAGGAATTCGTCATCATCCTGCCCGATACCGACGCAAGCTGGGCGTTGCAGATCGCTGAGCGCGTCCGCTCCAACGTTCAAGCGTCGCAGGATGCCGCACAACCAATGGTTACCGTCAGCCTTGGCATTGCCTCAACCGTGGGCGAGGATACCTGCAATGGTATTCTCAAGCGTGCCGACGTGGCGTTATACGACGCAAAAAGCGCAGGCCGGAATCAATCGCGCTTGGCTTAATAAGTCAAATGCGCGATGGCGCTAAACCGTTGTCTCAGACGCAATATCCGATGGCGTGCGAGGGATGAATATCCAGAGCGTATCAAAAAATCTGATTATCTTTAAATTTACGTATCCTCGATAGCACCTAGCAGCAGATCGCTCTGTAGAAAATATACCGTCGATATTGGGCTTGCTTGGTCGTTGAGCAATAAGTTATTCCTAAACGTAGGTGATCGATCAAATGAATGAAGTTGGCTACGCTGTGTAACGACCCTTTATCAGTACGTTGCGACCCCAAGACCAAAGGATCTTCCATACCTCGTCTGCCTTCCATAAAATAGACGTGGTTGCCTTGCAACGAGGGTGGAGGAATAACTGACTCAGAGCAGCAGGCCCTGAAAGCCGATCGTGTCAGCAATTAAGCGCCGCTACACCGGATAGGCACTGTGAAAAAACGACGTCGTGTAAGTTCGGGGATGTCGGCCGCTGGCCGTGCAGGGCTGAAGAAGAAGCCTTGTCCGATATCGCAACCGGCACGGCGTAGCAAAAGCGCCTGTTCTGCCGTCTCGATACCTTCAGCCACGGTTTTCATTCGAAAACCCGTCGCGAGGCCAATCACGGCGTTCACGATCGGCGCGTCGCTGCAGTCCGCCAGTAGAGGCGTAACGAAGGACCGGTCGATCTTCAAAACCGACATTGGAAAGCGTTGGAGATGCGACAGCGAGGCGTAGCCAGTACCGAAGTCGTCGAGGGAAAGAGAAATACCCGCCCGGCTTAAGATGGCGAAGGCCTCCTCCACGATGTCGAGGTCCCGACCGAGAAACACTGACTCGACAATCTCGATCTCCACCATGGCAGCAGGTACGCCCGCGGCCGCCAGACGCCCCAGTAGCTCGTCGGCAAAGCCGGGGCGGCGTAGGTCTACCCCAGAGGCGTTCAGCGCGACATGGCCGAATGCCACCCCCGATTGCAACCAATGTCGCATGTCACTGATCACCTGGCGCTGCATGAACGCGCTAATCTGACATCCAAGATCGCGGTCGTCGAAGGCGGCTGCCAGTGTGTCAGGCGTCTGTACCCCCCGCGTGGGATGATCCCAGCGCAGCAATGCCTCGAAGCCAACGACCTTACCTGTGATAAGATCTACCTTGGGCTGGTAGAAGGGCCTAATCCACTCGGCGCTTAGCGCCTCACGACCTACAGCGAGCATGGACACCTGGCGCTGGAGCTCAGCGCGCAGTTCTGGCCTGAATGGGCGCAAGCAATTTCGACCACTGGCCTTGGCATCGTACAGCGCGAGGTCAGCGCTCCGGAGCAGCTCCTCGGCCGTGGGGCCATGCAAGGGGTAAATCGCAAGCCCTGCGCTCACCTGACATTCGATCCGGATATCGTCCACCTCTACTACACCGTGTAGCGCGGAGACTATGTCATGCGCCTGCTGTTCAACCCCCACTTGATCAGCGGCCTGAAGCAGCACAGCAAACTCGTCGCCGCCAAGCCGCGCCGGCGTGCCGCACTCAAGGACCGTCAATCGTTCCGCGATCCAGCGTAGTACAGTGTCGCCAGCTGCGTGGCCGTATCGGTCATTGATGAGTTTGAACCGATCGATGTCAAAAATGATCACTGCCGACGGACCGCCCCGCGATGTAGCGCGCTGCAATGCGCCCTCGAGGCATTTCTGGAACGTGGCGCGGTTGGCGAGACCGGTCAGCACGTCATGGCTCGCGCGCCACGCCACATCCAATTCCGCCAGACGCTGCTCATGGACGTCTTCGGTCGTGCCATACCAGCGTGAAATAACGCCGGTGTCGTTGCGCAAAGGGGCACCGCGCGAGCGCATCCACCTGAACGACCCGTCCT
Source organism: Sphingomonas aerolata (assembly GCF_023935825.1). Taxonomy (NCBI): domain Bacteria; kingdom Pseudomonadati; phylum Pseudomonadota; class Alphaproteobacteria; order Sphingomonadales; family Sphingomonadaceae; genus Sphingomonas; species Sphingomonas aerolata. The sequence continues at coordinate 3,722,116 of NZ_CP098762.1, forward strand.
GCAGCATCAGGCGATAGATACAGTTGAGCGGCTGACCGGTCGCGATGCTTTGCTTCCAGTGGCTCCGGAGCCGGGTCACGTCGTCAAAGTGGACGGAGCGCAATAAACGTGTCCCGAGCGCTTCCTCAAGCGGGCGCCCGGTCAGTCGCGACCATGCCGACCCGACCTCAATTAACGTGCCGTCATGCGAAGCGGTCCAAGCGATCTGCTCGCACAATTCAATTGTATAGCGATAGCGCTCCTCGCTCAGGTGAAGCGCAGCCGCGGCGCGGTTGCGTTCGGTCATATCCATCATCGCCCCGACCATGCGGGTGGCTTTGCCATTCTCGTCTGTCACCACGAACCCGCAGTCGACGATGTCCGCATACCGTCCATCACCGCGTCGGAAACGATAGCACTCCCGCCATCGCTCGCTTGAACCGGTGCTTATTACCTCTTCGATGCTGGCAGAAACGCGCGCTCGGTCGTCGGTATGAATCTGCGCCTTCCACCAATCCCCGTGGTTTGTTTCGGGGCTGAGAACATGGCCCAACTGGCTGCACATCGCTTCGCCCCAGGTCAACTGACCCGTATTGAAGTCCCAGTCCCATACCACGTCGTTCGTCGCCTTGGTCGCGAGGCGGTAACGTTCCTCGCTGGCGCGCAACTTGTCCGTCGCGCAACGCCTCTCGTCGCAATCCTCGGCGGTGCCGCACCACCGTAGGATTTGGCCGTATGGATCCCGTAGCGCGGTGGCGCGGACGTGGAACCAGCGGTATTGCCCATCCGCCAGACGGATGCGACATTCAATCTCCAGGGCACAGTCGCCCTCATTCGCGTTACGCCACGCCTGCTGGAGAACCTTACGGTCGGCTTTGTGGATTGCGCTTCGCCACTGTGCGCGCAACACCTCGTGCGTCGCGAACCCAAGCTTCTGAAGCCCGCGCGGTCCCACATCCACTATCGTGCCATTCGGGAGTGCTATCCAGGGGATAATCGGGCCGAACTCGACCAGATAGGCATATCGCTCGGAAGACTGCCCGAAGGCGTCGAAGACTGGCGCGGCCGCCCGATCATCACGGCCTGGGGAAGGCTCCTTGCGCGCAGTGGCCTCGATGTGAGCCGCAGCGCGGTGCAAACGACTTTCCTCGCTCATCTGGAACCTGTCCCCCAGCGAAAACAATAGGCACCGAGTCTTAACTATGACTCAGACCCATTGAGGCCCTTTGGCAGGTCGTAACATAGAGAGCTGATCGCGACCACGGTCGAGACCGTAGTCAGTTGGTCAACGGCAAGTCGTTTAGACTTAACCGGCTATAAGAGTGAGGTGAGCAGCGGCAAGGTTTCTATCTCGGTGTTTTCGTCCCCTAAAGCTCTGACAGCGCCTCGCAGGTTTCGCAATGAACTCGCGTGGTGATCGATAGCGCAAAGCGCGGTGCAGATGCACCTCGTTATAATGGGCAAACCAGCCAGGCAGTTGGTCGATGACGCTCTGCGCATTCGGCCTGGGGTTCACACGGACGTAATCGCGCTTGAGAGTGCGAACGAACGCCTTAGCCATGCCTCGATTGAGGACTGCTGACCGGGATCGTACACGCGATCAACCCGATGTCTCGGGCGAAGGCGCGTGTGCCGCGACCGGTGTAGCAGCTGCCGTTGTCGGTAAGCCACTCGATCGGCTCGGGCACTCCGTTCACCTGTCCGTAGCTTAAAAAGATTGCTGTTGTCGGTTAGGTTACGAGATATCGGCCGCGTAAGGCGACGGGGTAAACGCTCACCCCTTTCCAAATGCACTTTACCTTTTTAAGGTTTTGACGTGGTGACGGGCTTACGCCAACGAGCAAATTACCCGCGCTTTAATCGATTCGTACGGATAGCGATCCGGAAAACTTGTGGAACCCCGAAGGGCAACCGCTGACGCGTCGTCTTCGTCTGGTCGAGTAGGGCCAACCGTTCAGCGCTAATTCCGTTTTGGAAAAAATCGGCGGGATCAATCTCTATCCTTGGAAGGTTTGTCGCGTCAGTATTGAAACAGAGGCGGGGCGCTGAGACAGATTATGCCAAACGAGGAAACAGAAGATCAGCACGCTCGTGTTGCCCGGGAGTTAGGCATCGATCCAAAGGCGATTCGAAATCATCCCTATGACCTCGAACTGAGAAAAAATGGCTCTCTATTGGTTCGCTGGCACGACCAAGCACCCGACGGAGTCATTCGAGAAGGAAAGCTTGGCTCATACACGACACCCATTCAGCCCGCTAATGACTCTTTACCTCAGAAGTTTGCAGGGGAAATCGTTCGACATTCTGAATCAGGTTAGAGGATGCAGAACGGTAACGACCCTCTGGCCGCACCATATCTCGACATCGTGTTTTCGGGCGTAGGTCTTTCCGTCCGAAACGGCCTTTGCATCATTTGGACACTCTAGATCGATGCGCTCGATAATCCTACCATCGTTACCAATAACATATACGCGATATTCAAGCATCACTATTCTTTCGAGCCCATTATGGGAGAGCCAACCTGAAAGACGGTCAAGTTTGCGTAAAGCGGTATCGCAACCGCTACGGTAAAAAGAAACGTCCAAATTGTTCAGATGTTAGCAGATGTTGCTGTCCAGTCGATTTATCCAACAGGGGCGTTAGCGTAGCACCATGACGATAATAAGTCCGTGGGGCCTGCTGGTGGCGCACCCAGGCAGAAACGCGATGGGCTAACATCGATATTAGCAAACGCTGACCGACTTCGATGAAGATGTTGCGTTAACGCTCAATATGATGCGTTATGCGCTATCGAACGATAGAAAAAATGGTGTAATCCAGCCTACGGCTTTCCCGACTGGCATGCCCTACGTGACATTCTCTTACGGCCTGTAAACTATAATAGTGGCTATAGCCAGCTTGACGTCCGCTCGCGTTATTGCATCTAACCGTTGTTAATTGTGTCAACCGCAGACGCGATACGCGCCCAATCATGTAGATCAGCCTCATCGCTTACAATTTCCAACAAGGTATCGACCATAGGCGCGGTCGCAACGGTTCTACGCGCCTCGACGATCGTCATTGCCTTCAACCAGACTTGGCGGGCGGTCATCATATCTTGAGGTTGCGACGGGCGGGTTCAGCAAGCAGCGCTTCCACCATCGCCTTTAGCGCCAAGCCATCTGATTGAAGATATGTCTCCCGCAGGCTCTGACGGTAAAGGAATTCGATCACGTCGGGATGTAGGGGCAGTGTCGTCATCGCCTCGAGACTATGCGCGTTTGACCGACTCAGGCAAACGATCTGCATAGGCGAATGAAATGCGTTCTTTGCACGTCGGGTAACTTGGTCGAGCTACGTCTCAAGCCTACCAACCCGTCCGATGATAGTACTGCGCGATTCGGCTAACGCGACCCGGCATCGCAGGCGCAACCGATCCAGTTTTGGAATGCGCTTGAGATGCGCAAACAGCATCTAGATCTTCTTCTGCTGGCGACGGGGAGGTCCAGGTCATGCGCGCCTTCATTACTGAAGCAATTGACCTTGCGAGCAGGTATGTTGGGCTTGCGACATTGCCGCAGTTTGCAGCTGGCGCAATCCTGCTGGCGGGCGCGATAACAGATGAAGCCATCCTGACCGGCATCGCCGCGGGCCCGCATGGAAAGTGGTTGCATGGGCCCAGGCGCTTGATCGGCGACCTTGTCGATGGCAACTCTACCCTTGCCTAATCAGACTACACACGCCAGCTCCGCGATAAGTTAGTCTTCCGTTTACAATATCTAGTCCTTTGACCGGTTCGTATATCAATACCTCTAAAGCGCGCAAATCCGTTGTTGTCGGTTAACGTGCTTTAAACCTAATGCGGTGACGATCACTGAACAGATTAACGTCATAAGCATTTATGTCAAAAGACGTATTTGTATTTAACTCGGGGGTTAATATGCGCTACTGGCCTATCGGTAAGCCCGTCAGGGTCTAATTGAAACAACAGCCTCTGGAATTGTCATATTCAGATTAAAGTGTTCCTGTAACGCCTTACTCGAAGAATGATAAGACGGAGAAATGCTAAACTCGAAAAGATGCCCGGCTTTCCAAGTCGGGCATCCCTTGCTATTTGACCTCGCCATTTTATTGCTGCTGTTAGAACTGGGCATCGCCTCGAAGGCGACCCGCGACACTTTGTTGAAGCTTCAAGCTCGGTTCTCATTTGACGTCACGGCGATCCGACGCGATTCGACCTCGCAGCGCCTAATTAAAGACGAAGAGGCAGGCGAGCGCCCGAAGCCGCTCATGTCGTGGAGTTCGGCTAACTAGGACTTCGTACCGTTCAGGAGTAGCGAGCGGACGCCAGGAAGCGCTCCTTCTTCAGCCGCCCAAAACGAGTTATTCAGGGCGTAATTTTCTCGCGGAAACTGGCCACTTGTTCATCATGGGCCGTCCCTTGCAACTGTATTCTTGCGCTTCGATGATGACGGCTTCGATCTTGGTTGTAAAGCCGCCTCGTCTGGCACCGAGACTGGCCGTTAGGGTCAGGACCCATTGCTTTGAGCGGCTCGATCTGATTCAGGCTCCGTGAGGAGACCGAGGATGAGTGACCTGTACTGGCTGACCGGCGAGCAGATGGCGCGGCTTGAGGCCAGGTGAGCGACTACACCGGCGCTGCCGCGTTGCTTGAGGATTTACCCAAGGCGCAGTGGATGCTGGCCGACCGAGGCTATGACGCAGACTGGTACAGGGACGCCCTGCAGGCAAAGGGCATAAGGCCCTGCATTCCGGGGCGAAAATCCCGGATCATCCCCGTCAAATATGACAAGCGCCGCTACCAAAGTCGGAGCCGTATCGGGATTATGTTCGGTCGTCTCAAGGACTGGCGCCGCGTCGCTACCCGCTACGATCGATGCCCGACCGTCTTCTTTTCCGCTATCGCGCTCGCCGCCACCGTCATCTCCTGGCTCTGATCAATGAGTCGTGACCTTAGGGCGTATCAGCCTTGTTCCACCACCTTCCGGCTATGACAATCCTCACAAAGGCCAAGTGTTGAAACCAATCCGGCTAGATGACAAAGTCTCGGCGCGTGCCTTTCCTACCTTAGGTTAATAATGCTAAGGTGGGCTTGTGATCCCCCATTCATATCCGCCGAAAAGCTGTGGTCGTTCGATAAGCAGGACAAAATAAATGCCTCGGCCTGACGAAAATCCACTCGCCCGGATTGTGGAGAAGCTAGGCGAATGCGCTCGTATCCCGGACAAGGCAATTGAAGCAATCCTACGGATGCCTTATGTGGACAAGCAGTTGCATCCAGGAAGCTTTTTCGTTCGGGAGGGCGCTTTTGCCAACAAGTGCGGCGTACTGGCGTCAGGCTTGCTTGTTTACCAGAAAACAAGTCGCAATGGCGACCGCCAGATTCTTTCGATCAAGATGCCCGGGGATATGTTAGGACTGGAAAGTCTTTACCTGGATACGCCAGATTACAATATCCAAGCACTTACTAGATCCAAAACAGTCATCGTACAAAGCGATCTGTTAAAGTCCATCTCAGACGAGTTTGTGGTTGTACGTCATGCCATAAGCAGGATCATGTTGACCGAAGCGTCCATCCTTCGCGAACTGATATTGAACATAGGCAGACGAGACGCCCGCGCCCGGCTCGCGCATTTCCTCTGCGAGTTTGCCGTTAGAACTGGCGGCACAGATAAGATCAACAATCGATCTTTTGAACTTACACTGACACAGGAGCAGCTTGGTGATGCTCTTGGGCTTACCGCTGTTCACATAAACAGAACGCTTCAGCTTTTGACCCGAGATGGTTTGATAGCACGAGATGGGAAAAATATTCGTTTTGTCAATTGGAATCGGCTACAAAGCATAGCTGACTTTAGTACTCGGTACCTGCATTCTAGAGAAGTAAGGCTAGATGTTTAATTAGCCGGTCAATCTTTTCGGCAAAGCTTCATTCACATCGATAGTTTCAATCCGGCTGCCACGCTGGAATCCGCCATGACGTTTTCGGACGGTCTGAGGCGTTTTGCGTCATCAAGCTACCAGCCGGCGCGGGCTTTCACCAGATCACAAAACTGATGAGGGATGCCTCGTCACGGTTTTCAAAGGTCGTCACTGCCGTGGTGGAAAAGCCGGAAACTACCAAGCACGCGGCTGCCCACCGACCCGCTTAGCTGCGGCCGATTCTATTTCGTTTAAGTCGGCTTGCGTCAGAGCGCCGGTTGCGAGCATCTTTCGCATCAACTCGTCCAATAGGGCCGCAAGGAAGTGTATTTCACGTCGTTCTGAGCCCGTGTCTTCGCCCTCAGTGTTCACTTCCATGCGCCGTTCCTTGGTTAGCCGTGCACTTTAGACACGGCCATTAACGTCCGCCAGGCGAGCATGTTGCACACCCCGCGTCATAAATCCGGGCAAACGTTCTCGTCGCGGAAGGATCTACGTCACGCAAAACGTCGGACATAAATACGTGGTTTAGGAGTGTATCTGAGAAGTTCGACCTGTCGTCACTGACTGGTGCACGACAGAAGGATATCCTCCGACGACAGCCTCTTGATCGTCTCAAGACGCGATCGCCGATCCTGCCTGTGACGACTTACGTGTTTTTTCCGACAGGGCGTTCGATCATGTTTACATCCTCCCGGATCATCAGCCGTCCGCTCGCGCCCGCGCAAACAGTCGTTTAAAGTCACTTGTCTCGATCGCTCCCATCGCCAGCATACGTCCGGCGAGATAGCCCGGGGTGCCGGTCAGACCGATCGAATAGGCCTCTTGACCGTTTGCACGTAGGCGCGCGGCGACGGCTTCTGCATGTAAAGCAAGCCACGTCGTCGCGCGCTGCCAGTCCCCTCCGGCACTGGTAACGACGTCTCGCAGCATGTCGTCGTCGATTATACGACTGTCGGTCATCAGTTGGCGATGAATGGCCGGATAGATCCCCTGTTCGGCACAGGCGAGCGCGATGCTCGCAGCACGTTCGGACGGTGGACCGAAGATCGGCCAGTCCTTATAGACGACCCTAACCTTTCCATCGCGTTCCACCGCCTCTTCCAAAGCGTGGAAGGCATGACGGCAGGCGGGGCAGCGGTAATCGGTGAAGACGGCAAGCCGGAGCGTCGCATCGGCTGGACCTTGCTCGGGTGAATTTCCACTGGTCAGGATCAGGTCGGCGGTCGGCCCAACACCCCGACCGATTGGAGCCGTGCGACGCAGCACCTGCCCGACTGCCCAGCCAGCCACCACGACAGCCCCAAGCCCTACCGCCTGCCTCCGATTAAGTGGCTCTGGCATGTTCAGCGCGTCCAAGGCTGGCCAAAAGCTGCTGAGACAAGATGGCGTAAAGTCGGCAGATCGATCGCCTCGGCTACCACCTGCATGCCGACGATCAGCGTTCGTGGCGCGTTCAAGTCAGCGCCGCCTGTGATTGAAAAGACACAGCTGTCCCGAAAATAGACATCATTGGGCTAACGGCTAATTTCAGCAATATATCGGTTTGTGAGTCGTCATGACCTCCATTATACTTTTGTTTGGCATAAAGTGAAGGAGGCCGTCATGAAGCGTCTACTTTGTTCGACTATGGCATTTGTATCAGCGTTCGCGATGGCCCCAGCGGCTCACGCAATTGATTACACTCCTGGCGACCCGGAGTTCACGGTCAGCGGTGACATCACGAATGGTACCGTTTCGGCAGATTTCGGTCGTTCGGGCATCGGGATGGGCGCATTCCAAGATACCTTCAATTTCGTCATTGATCAGGCCGGTCTGGCTAGCGGTACGTTGAGCACGAACACCACGCGGCTGACGAGCTCTACCGACCTCGACATACTGTCGGTGTTTATCAATGGCTTCGCAGCGACGAAGACCATTGTGGGCAATGCTGAATTTTTCGAGATCAACAACCTGGCTATTGCTTCGGGTGCGCCGAATCAGATCGTGGTGAACGGCATGTCGCGTGGCAACGGGTCCTATGCTGGCACAGCAACCTTTGAGCCTTCGGCAGTTCCCGAGGCAGGTACCTGGGCGATCATGTTGTTCGGTATTGGCGGGATCGGTGCATCGATGCGTGTTCGCCGTCGCCAGGCAAAGGTCGCATACGCCTAAGCACATTTGATAGTTGTTCCCAGTGTCCATCTATCTTAAAACACCCGCCATCCTTTCGAGGTTGGCGGGTGTTTCTATTTGAGACTTAGCAAGCTCGGGTCTACGCAATGAACGCCATTGATCGGTGAACTCTAAAGCGAGTCAGACGGTACTGCGCTCGATGGTAAAAGGCCCTAGATCGCAAACCCGTTTTAATCATCCCTATTAGTTACTGAACACAAAGTCTTGTATCGACATCCATCGGTTTACAACCACACACCGCCACCATCCTCGGTATTGCACGCTCGGCGAATACGTGGCCGAGCTGATGGAGGCACAACAGAAGCGAAGGTTCGTCGACCAAAACTAAGCCAGCTGCGGCTCATTGGTATGTCACCCGATTGCTGGGGGCATTAACACCCTGTTTACCGTTTACCGGCAGGCTTGGGGTGGGGGACATGGTATGCGATATAGAATTTATGAGCTGGGAAGTTCTGGCGAAATCGTAAGAGGGGCGGACCTCTCAGCGCTGCACGACGAACAATCGATTGCTGAAGCTGCCGATCACATCAATCGTTGCGGACTTGAGATATGGCAGGGGAATCGCAAGGTTGCCGTTATAAGTCCATTCAAGCTTGGCTAAAATATGCGTCTCAGGACAACGCCTGGTCTGGTGAGAGAACTAGGCGTTCATTAACGGCGGAGATCGTTCTAGGCCATCAGGCATTCCTACTCGAGTGCCTCACCTGATATTGGTGTTAGACGACTCCACCCGGGGTGTTGGTGGTATAACACGGGCCATTACTGGTGTGATTTTCGCGATCGACTCAGCCACTGCAGGTCCAGGGGACATGTTTGCCGCCCAGATTTGGTCTGCGATGGACAGGCCGAGCGGCACACCTCCCACCATTTCGCCTGCCGTCAGATCATAGTTGATCCGGCAAGGATCCTTATACTTGGCATTATTCCCGGTCGGGTTGCTAAGCGCATCGGAGGCGCGGAACGCATCGAAACGCCAGTGGACGCCGAGAAAAATACGACTGAGCGAGTTTTCGAAAATTGCGTGCCACAGGCTGGGGAACGATCGCGAGATCCGGGTGCGGATCGTTCCCGGCTGATCGGCGATCGGGCGCGCGGCGTTATAGGCCTGGTGAAGGTCGCGACTGTAACCATCGAGTTCGTCTGAGACGAACGAGAAGCCGATCTCATCGCAGTCATGGTCGCCAAAGGATAGGTTGTTGCGGTCTTTGTAGAACAGCCGGACGATCTGGAAGCAGGCGGCACCAAACGTTGCATGACCCGAGGGGTAGGCCGGAAAGGGCGGCTTGAACGCGATCTTGTCAGTGTTAGTCTCGGGTGCACCTAACGCCTCCCAAAACGGGTCGCCATCGCGCATACCGTCGGTTGGCTCGCTCACCGGCTGTTCGCTCGACAAGGTCCCCGCGGCGTCGTCCCACTCGGGACCTTGGATGGCGTCATGCTCGCGGACCCCCGACAGTGGGCGCCAGAACTCGTACCGGTACTTCTCGCGCCACGAGAACTTGCCGGCATCAGCCATCGCCGTGTTCGCGAGCGCGAAGACCCGGACGAACTCGTCCACCTGCAGCGCCGGGTCGGCCTGCATGCCGCGGCGTTCCCAGGCGATGGTTCGGACAATCTGGTTGTATAGGCGTGGTGGTGTCCCGATCAGGTTGGCGCCGTCATAGGCCCAAAAATAGGCCGCGACCGTCTGGTTCGGCGTCCGCGTCGTGCCAGCGGCATGGGCCGCCCCTCCAAGTCGTTTTACCTCGCGCAGAGCCGCGCGATACTCGGCACGCTCCGGCCCGGAGTTTGCAGGCTCATCTTTAGGTGGGGGTGCCAGGATTAGAGCGTCCTCGTTCGTCACCGAGAAGGTCGCGACGGTCGTACCATAAAATGGCCCGTGGTATATTCGCATTGGCTTGTCGCCCCGATCCGGATGGTCGGGGTCGATGACGGGGAGCCTGACCGGGTTGACCGGTTCATCGCGAAAATAATAGCGATCGGTACGAGGCTTATAATGACCTTGTCCGGCACCGATCTGCCCCGGTTGAACGGCGAGCAGCGTGAGAATCCTGCCAGCTACTTCCTGTCCAAACGCGAATGCGGGATCGAGTGCGTTTAGCTGGAATGGCACGTCGGTTATCATCTTATCGAGCGCCGACACGAGCTGGTCCCTGGCGAGCACGGAAATGCCAGCGCCTGCGCTCCGGTAGAGCGCGTCCAGAACCGTCACGGCAGCGCCGCCAATGGCCACCTCTTGAGCGGTAAGGCCGAGCGATCCGCCACCAGTCGGCAAGACGGGCAATGACATGCCGAGATAGGGCGGGAATGTCGGCGAGGTCTGCAGGCCGAACCACGCATCATGAATCGCTAGGTGAAAGAGACCGAGCGCACGCGAACTCATTGTTGGCCCCGTTTGCGGACCGCTCAAGCTGTGCGTTAGGCGATTCATCTCCAGCGCGACGAAGTTCCAGTAGAAAACTGGGACCGCATTACGCAGTTGATCAACTGACGAGATCGGCGCCGCTTCAAACACGAGTCACCTCCATGCTGATTAAACCGAGTCGGTCTATTGTGCTAGCGAGCAATACATTATTTTGGAGACTTAGAACAGGATCAGCATCTATCGGCGAGTATTTGTAAAAAAGAACCTTTGTATTTCGTATCACCCTCACCAACCGTTGCCGTCGCAACGGGTGTGATCAAACAGGCCCGTGTTACCGTTCAAGAATGCACCTATCCGCTTGCGAACGCGGCTGACCGGCAAACACCATGGCCCAACTTCGCAATCGTTGCCTTCAGCCCCTTCGCAACCAGCCCTTTTTCAACAGTCTCGAACGGTTTTGACATCAGGTACCGACGGGAAAAGCAGACGGGCAGGAAAGTCCCCAATTCAAGTCATCGAGCAACCAGATGATGGAAAACCCCGGTTGCCGTCACGAATGTGTGAGAAACAGGTGATTTCGGACGCTTGCAATGGGCTGACGGCGCTGGCGTATATCTGGGTCCGTTCTATGTACCGGCGCCATTTCGGAAAACGTTTTGGGAACGGTTTTTGGGAAAGCGGGCTTGCAGCGGTGGGCGTTCGCTTGACCATGTTGCCCGCCGTTCCGTGTCGGCCCCCAACCAATACAATTTAAGGCGGGGCGTTACGCCCTGAAACAATGTCGTCGTATATCAGCACATAGACAAAAATGTGTCTTGTATACTAATCGATCACGTTTGTAAGTTTGTCGCTCCCCGGCGAATAGCCTTATGTAAAATGTGGGAAAGCTGCTCCAGGGAGTAGGGCTTATGCAAAAGCTCGAACCCATGCGCACCGTTTTCTGCAAGAACATGGCTGTAGCCGCTCGTAAGAATTATCGGTAGATCCGGGTAGTGACGTCGAACGCGCTCTGCCAATTCAACGCCGCTTACTCCGGGCATGACTACATCAGTGAATAAGACATCAAACTTTTCAGCGTCCTTTTCCAATTCAGCGAGGGCCTTTTCTGCGTCCCGGGCGAGGACGCTGGCATAGCCCAAGTCCTGCAACGCGCTGGTCGCAAAGTCTCCGACGTCAGCATTGTCTTCGACGATGAGTACGCAGATGCCGCGTCCGTCTATGCTCTCCTCAGCCAACGGCTCGTCCTGTCTTCCGGCGTCTGTCAGCATCCGTGGAAGATAGAGTGTGAAGGTACTTCCCTTTCCAAACTCACTCTCCACCCTGATATCGCCGCCGGACTGCTTGGCAAAACCGATGACCTGGCTCAGACCAAGTCCCGTGCCGTGCCCGGCCCCCTTGGTCGTGAAGAAGGGTTCAAAGATACGGTTGAGATTCTCTTGAGCAATACCGGTCCCTTCATCCGTCACCGCCACAGCGACGAAGTCGCCAGCAACCGCCTCATGCGCTCGACGTGCAGGCAAACCTGAAACGGCGCCTAAAGCGATTGTAAGCACTCCCTCGCCATTCATGGCGTCACGCGCGTTAATCGCGAGATTAACGATCGCGGTGTCGAACTGGCTTCGGTCAGCCTTGACCAGCAACGGCTCTTTTGGGGATTTCAATTCTAATTCAATACGCCCCCCCGCTAGAGTCCGTACCATCGTGGCCACGTCCAGAATACTCTGACCTACGTCAAACAGCTCCGGCATCAGCGCCTGGCGGCGCGCAAAGGCCAGCAACTGACCCGTCAGCTTCGCGGCCCGATCAGCAGTATCGCCGATTGCGGCGATATATCGGTCGCGCCGTTCGGCCGTAAGGTTCGGACGCCGCAGCAGATCGACCGACCCCCGTATCACGGTGAGGAGGTTGTTGAAGTCGTGAGCAACCCCACCAGTAAGTTGCCCGATCGCTTCCATCTTCTGTGCTTGGCGCAGGGCATCCTCAGCCAGCTTCAGTGCTTCGGCCTGCTCCTTCTCGCCTGATATGTCGCGGGCGACGGCATGGATTAAACCTTCACCGGGCACGGCGGTCCATGACAGCCAGTGATAAGTGCCGTCCTTACGTCGATATCGGTTTTCAAACCGCATGGTGGTCCGCCCTTCGGACAGCTTTTCCACTTCATGCAGCGTGGTTGCTACATCTTCCGGGTGGACGAGATCGATAAAGCGCCTCTCGACCAATTCACTTTCGGCCCAGCCAAGAAGGGTCGTCCACGCAGGATTCACGGCTGTGACCGTCGCGTCAAACCGAGTGACCAACATCAGGTCCGTCGAAAGCAGCCACATACGGTTACGATCGGCCGTGCGTTCGGCCACCTGCGCTTCAAGAGACTCGTTTAGCTCGCGAAGCCGCAACTCGTCAGCCTTGCGCGACGTGATGTCGACAGCCGTGCCGATCATGCGATAACATGTGCCCTCGGCATCGAACAAACCACGGCCTTTTGCGGCCACCCACCTAACGACGCCGTCTTCCCTGCCGATCGTTCGATATTCGACATCGTAAAGAGGACGATTCCGGGGGTCGGAGGCTGCTTCGTAAGCTGCAAGGGTCTTTTCCCGATCATCCGGATGCACGCCGTTGGAATAGTCTGCCAGCGTCACCGGAACATCGGGCGAAATACCGAACATCGCTTTCACTCGCGGTGGCCAGAACATAATTCCGGTGTCGGTATCGACATGCCACTGCCCGATCTCCGCAACCTCAAGTGCGAGACGAAGTCGCTCTTCGTTGAGTGCCAGCTTGTCTTCTGCCTCTCGACGCTCGTCGATGTCGATGACTGAGCCGACATGACCAAGAAAGCTTCCGTCATCGGCGAAGCGCGGCGCGGCAGCGTCAATTGCCCACCGATACACGCCATCGGCACGGCGCAGCCGATACTCGACGCGAAACGGACCTTGAACGGCGACCGCAGCAAGGAAAGTGTCCTCGGCTAGCTTCTGGTCATCCGGATGAGTCGCTGCCGTCCAGCCCAGACCGAGCGCTTCTTCCTCGGTTTGCCCCGTAAACTCATACCAACGCTTATTGAGATAGCTGCAGTAGCCATCTGGCTCTGTAACCCACATCATGACCGGGGCATGGTCGGCCATATTCCGAAACCGGGTTTCCGCTTCGTGCTCGCTGGCATGGCCGGAACCGCTTAAGGGCATCGTCTGGTCTGCCTCGGACTGTTTCGACATTGAGCCTGGAGTTCCTTGCACAACGGCAAGGGGCATACCTTCCGTTATCTTATCAGCGCGCTACGGGCATTGCCGTGCGACAGGCGAAAACGATCCGCCGCATCGAAAACTAGCCCGTTCCCGGCGAGCATCCAATGTCGAGAATGCACAATCGCCATGCCACAATCAACGATCGCGACAAGAAATGTCGCCTGCGATCTGGCTCTAATGGAACGATATTCCTGTAAACGACGTTCACGCATGCGTGGAGCCTTCCGGCCTTCGCTGGAGGTAGCTTTGAAACAACGTGACGACTGGCATCTAACTGACGTACTGGATTACGAGCATGGCCGAGGCGACCCCTTTGCGGCAGCCGTTCGCGCTACACGGATGCCGATGGTCATCACCGACCCGGCCCGCGATGATAACCCGATCGTGTTTTGCAACGTCGCGTTTCAGGAGTTGACGGGTTATTCCCGTGACGAGATCCTCGGACGAAACTGCCGCTTTCTACAAGGCCCCGAAACCGACCCTGCGACAATCGATAAAGTCCGCGAAGCCATCAGGGTCGGGCAAGCCGTTGACGTCGATCTGCTGAATTATCGCAAGGACGGAACGACGTTCTGGAACGCGCTGTATCTGTCGCCAGTCAGGGATAACGAGGGGATCGTCCGCTTTTTCTTCGCATCACAGCTTGACGTTAGCGATCGTGTCGAGGCTCAAAATATTATCAATGATCAGAAGCTGCTGGTCGAACGCGAGGTCGAGCGTCGTACCGCCGATCTGCGCGCCGCGCTGGATGCCAAGACCATCCTTCTTCATGAGGTCGATCATCGGGTTAAAAACAACCTTACGATGATCGGATCGCTGTTGCGCCTTCAGGTTCGCACTATCGACGATTTTTCCGTGGCATCGAAGCTGGATTCCATGCTCGAACGTGTCGATGCCCTCGCGGTGGTCCATCGCCAGCTCTACCAATCCTCCGACATCGCACGGTTCGATATAGGTAGCTTCGCGCAAAGCCTGGTATCGGATGTGGTCGGGTCAAGCGGTCGTAGCGACATCACGTTGGACGTTAAGGCTCAGCCTCTGTTCGTGGATGCAGCCAATGCATCCGCGCTCGGGCTGATCCTCAACGAGATTCTAACGAATGCCGTCAAGCACGCCTTCACAGATGGCCGGTCGGGTCACCTCAGTCTCGTTGTCGAAGGAGGTAACGACTATGGGACCATCCAAATATGCGATGACGGCCCGGGCATGCCTTCAGCCGCCCGCAGCAAGAGCATTGGCACGTCGCTGATTACTCGTCTTGCGCGCCAAGCTCGCGCGGAGGCTACTTGGCGCAACAATATGCCTGGAACATGCGTGACGATCACGTTTCCTCAGACCGAAGCGCGATCATGACCAATACAATGCAAGTTTTGATTGTTGAGGACGAAATGCTCCTCGCAATGGATATGGAGGCGATGGTCGAGGATAGTGGACATCGCGTTCTGGCTGAGGCGGCCAGCCTCCATGACGTTGAGGCGCTACCCGACGATCTCAATCCGCAGCTCGCGTTTGTTGATATTCATCTAGCGCATGGCTCGAGCGGCCTGGACGTGTGTCGTTACATACGGACGCACTGGCCGGACGCGCTGATCGTTTTCGTCACGGCCAACGTCTCGAAGATACCGGCGGATTTCTCCGGTGCGCATGGAGTGATTGCCAAACCTTTCTCCCATGCAGGTGTCGTTAATGCCATCAACTACTTGGCGAACGGTGTGTTTGCACCACCGCCTAGCATGCCGCGGCCAGCGAGCCTCATTCCATCACCCAGCCTCGAAGGCCGGTGGGCGAGGACGGTAGCGTAGAAGCCTTATCGACGCCGACCGCCACCATACCACTATCTGAGAAATACGAACCTTAGTAACGGCCCCACCAACAGGCGGCATCCGCTAACGCCACATGCACTTCCAATAACGGACGGGCTGCCTTCCTCCCCCGTTATCGTCATTTGGCGATCAGATGTGTGAAAAACCCGGTCGTAAATATCGTTGTGCGACAAACTGGTGATTTCAGACGGCAGCCTCCCGACCGTCGCAAAACGCCGTCGCCAACCCCTACTGGCGTTTATCGTGTATTTTGCGCCGCCTAATAGGCGTTTGGCCGCTTGCGTGTCGGCTTCTGAAAGCAAATATGACACCTGCATCTCCAATTCTCTGGCTGCATATTGAGAAACCGGGGCTTATCAACCTACACATCATCTATTGGCTGAAGATTTCGCGATGAGCCGGGCACGGATGCCGGCGATCGTGTCCTCGGCACCGCGCGCTGCCAAGCGGAGTGGATCCGGCACGGTCGCTCGGGAAATAGTGAAGGTTCCCGATGACGATCGTGCGGCGAGAGCCAAATCTCGCTGAGCGACCCGCCCGATAGGCGTCAAGCCACCAGGCGTTCAGCCATGATAGCGATCATAGCTGCATTCAGCGTCAGCCTATTACCGCTGTTCTTCTCAATCACCAGATAGCTTTGCGTGCGCCTAAGTGGATCAAGTCCGTTCCAGCGACGCAGGCATTCGCCTAGCGTTGCCTTCCAAGGCTGATGGATGGTTTCGATCAGTTCGGCGCGATTGTCTGGATCGGTGATGGGCATGCCGCCGCCATAGTCCAGTCTGCTGAACGCTCTGCTAACGCTGCCGCGCACTTCTGCATCTCGTAGATCGGCGTTGTCAGCAACCGCGAACGCACGTGTGTTGCGAGAGGTGTAGCAGTTGCCGTTATCGGTCAACCACTTGATTGGCTCGGGCACGCGGTTCAGACCGCACATGCCTCTTAACCGCCTGTAAAGCATATGCTAACCATAGGCTCAAACGATGCTAAAACACTATTGGCCTATGATTTCTAGGGGAGGCAGACGAGAAGGCCGATCGGGTATGACATACGTTCCTCCAACGATCAGTATGCCCCGTCATGTGAAGCCCACTGCAACCGTTGCAAGCGTCGTGTTATGCCTGGCTCTCGCCGGGATCCTTGCGATCTTGCTTGCCGGACTCTCAATGAATTCCGATGCAATGAACACGCAAAGGCAGCTAATTGACAATGCTGTCAGCCAAGACGTGGTGGAAGCCTTAAACGAAATTCAGAGTATCGCATTTTGGGACGTCGCAGCCGAGAAGACCACGACATCGGTTATGGATGTTGACTGGTTTAACAATGAAATCGGTCAATATCTCAGCAAGGTGAACGGACACGATGCCGTCTGGATACTCGATCAGGATAACAAGCCAGTCTACGGTTACGAAGGCGGTCGGCAGCTTCCCCCCTCTTCGCTTCGACCTTACGGCGGCGAATTAGCAGAACTGGTCAGGATCGTGCGCAGCGGCAAAGAGGACGGTCGCCGAATACGCGACGCGAACATTGAGACACATCGTGGAGCGTACCCTGGCTCCCTCGGCAGCAACTCGCGTGGCCGTTGGAGTTCGCATATCATCGGGGATGCCGGCGAGGCTGTGATACTAACGGTCATGACGATCGTGCCAGTCACTGAACGTGTGGTCTTGCGGCAGCGGCCGCATTTGATCGTCAGCGCCGTCAAAATCAATGAGCAGCGCATTCAGACCTATGCCGACACGTTGCTGATCAACGGGCTTCATGTAAGACCGCTAACGTCCTCGCATAAATATTCGGGCACATATATTTTAACAGATGATAAGGGCCAACCGATCGTCCAACTTGTATGGGCCTCCCGCCGACCAGGCCGGATCCTCTTACAATACGTCTTGCCGCTCTTCGTCATCGTTACCGCGATCGCCGCATTTCTGCTAGTCGCAACATTCCGCCGAATGCAGAAAATGACAATCTCGCTGATCGACAAAGAGCGAGAGGCCAGTTTCCTTGCCAACTTTGATCCGCTATCTTCGCTTCCCAATCGTCGTCTCTTCATGCAACACTTCAACAAATTGCTTGCTCCCCACCTGATTGACTCAAATCCCGCAATGGTAGCATTTTGCGACATCGATAACTTCAAGACCGTCAATGACACATGGGGCCACGAGGTCGGCGATGTTCTCATCAAGACCGTCGCCAAACGATTGCGAAATGGTTTCCCGGACAGTGTTCTCGTCTCGCGCTTCGGCGGCGACGAGTTTGCTCTGGTGCATGCGGAAAAGTGGCTATCGGTAGAGGACTTTGGAAATCGCATACAACGCGCTTTCGCAGAGCCTTTCGATCTCGCAGGAAAGCCATCACGCATTGGCGTATCGGTCGGTATTGCGATTGCACCAGATCACGGCCGCGGAAGCAGCGAGTTGCTGCGCAACGCTGATATTGGCCTGTACGAGGCCAAGGACGGCGGCCGCGCGCGTTGCGCAGTGTATCACCGCGGCATGCACGACCAGATCGTTGTGCGGAAGGAACGTGAAACGCGGATTCAGGATGCGCTTGAAGCCAGCCGCTTCGAACTCCACTACCAACCCATCGTCGATATCCGCAGCGCCTGCGTCTGCGGCATGGAAGCCCTGCTGCGCTGGCCGGCGGACGATGCGGCAGCGATGCCGCCAGCAGAATTCATCCCGATTGCCGAGCGAGCGGGACTGATGCCCATACTTGGGGACTGGATCATCTCACAGGCCTTCCGTGATTCCCTGCGGTGGCCGGGGCTATGGGTTTCTATCAACCTGTCACCGCTGCAGATCAGCACCGCTGGCCTGATCAACACCCTTAGTCGCGAACTACGCATAAGCGGCGCTGACCCTGCGCACATAATGTTCGAGATAACGGAGGGTCTCCTTCTGAATTCAACTGCCGATACCCGGAAAACCTTTGACGCCATTCGAGCTATGGGCTTCAAGATCAGTCTCGACGACTTTGGAACGGGCTATTCAAGCCTGAGCTACCTCCAAGACTTTACCTTCGACAAACTTAAGATAGACCGCAGCTTCATCTGCGACGGCAAGCTGCAGGACCCGCGCTCTGCTTCCTTGGTGAAAGCCGTCATCGACGTTGGCCGTGCACTCGGCATCGAAGTGGTGGCCGAAGGCGTCGAGTACCTTAGCGAAGCGCGGATTCTTCAGGCGCTCGGTTGCTATCAGTTCCAGGGGTGGCTCTACGGGCGAGCGCTTCCACCTATCAAAGCAACTGACCATGTACGAGAATTGAACACACTTGTATCCCAGGGGTTCACCGTCGATCCGGTAGCGTCGCTGCGCGTGGCGAAATAGCAATTCGTATCTCACAAATCTTGCTCTCGCGACTGGTGGCAGGTGCGATGTTGACGGGATCGGTCTCGACCACGTCATCAGCCCAGCTTCCCACATCACGAATTGACGTCGACGAACCAAGGGACATCATCGTGACCGCACAGCGTCGATCGGAGCGTCAAATAGACGTACCGGCCGCGATCACTTCCTTGTCCGGAAAAGGCTTCGACGCAGCGGATTTGGGTGATACCAAGGCAGTTATACGGTTCACGCCCGGTTTTTCCGGCTTCGCAGAGAACAACTTCGTCGACGGCATCGCCATTCGCGGCATCGTTTCAAACGACTACGGGCTTGGTGGCGACCCCTCGATTGGAATTTTTCGAGACGGCGTTCACCAAGGTCGGACAGGTTCGGTGATCACCACCGCCTATGATTTGGAACGCGTTGAGGCGCTACGCGGGCCGCAGGTGTTCCTGTTCGGTCGCAATGCGATTTCCGGAGCTCTGGCAATCGTCACCAAGGCGCCCGAACCGGACGCGGCCGAAGGCTACGTGACGATCCGTGCGGGCACTAGGCACCGCTTTGAGGTTCAGGGGGCTTACAACGCCGCTTTAGGCGATGGTTGGGCGCTTCGCGCGGCCGTTGATCGGGAAACCGAGAGAGGATCGTCACAAAATGCGAGCTTCCCCAATGCGAAACAATTGGGATCCCGCGACGTGGCCGCAACTCGTGTATCACTGCTTCATCGGGGCAATGACACGACGGTACGGCTTACGGGTGAATATGACGACCGCGAACTTGGCGGCACACCGCATCGCGCTAGGATCAACGATGCGGCGGTGATTGACCTGCTACGCGAACTGAATCCACAACTGGAGATCCGGGGCGGTCGGCGGGACGTCGACAGTGATCTATCGAAGCTGCGTGACCACAGCCGTGTCGGATCGCTAACCCTACGGATCGATCACGATGCAGGCTCGGTGACGCTTGCCTCGCTGACCGGACTACGTGCTCATCGCTATCGGTATCTTGAGGACTACGACGGCACACCCTTGGTCATCGATTCGTTCGGCGTCAGACAGCACGGCGACTATGCCAGTCAGGAGTTCACCGCCGTCTCGACGGGCAAAGGTCCGCTGCAATGGGCGGCAGGCATTTCGGCTTACCATGAGCGCGTGAAAGGCAGTTATACCAACGGCATATCGGAGAAGATCGTCTGCGGCCCAGGCTATGGATATCCGGACTGCAACCAGTTGGTGGCGGACATCTATGGCAGCGATCGGGTCTTTGTACCTGCGGCGGACGGCATTCTGACCGACGTGAACCGCGCCAAAGCGGCCAACTGGGGTATCTCGGCCTACGGGGCGGTGGATTGGAAGGCCAGCCCGGATTTCACGATCGGAGCAGGTGCTCGCTACACGTGGGATCACAAGCGGTTCGATCTCGACGTGCCGCAAGTCGCGAGCACGTTGGGAAATGTTTGGCTCTCGACCTACTACACTGGCGGTTACGTCCGGGCGGCACAGGCTTGGGACGGCGTTTCGCCGCGCGTCTACGCACGTTGGGCCCCAAACCATGACTGGACGATCTATCTAAGCGCTACCAAGGCCATGAAGGCGGGAGGGTTTGGAACGTTCAGCCTCGTCGCCTCCGAACCGCTTGATGATTACGATCTCGTTCCCGCCGGCACAAAGCCCGACGACTATGGTAAGGAAACGGTCCGCAGCGTTGAGCTGGGCGTGAAAGGCCGACTTCCTGACGGTCGCGGCACCGCCGCCATTACGGCTTTTCACTACATCTACAACGACCTGCAGGCCAACGTCTTCGATCCGGTGCTCCGCAGTACGCAGGTCATCAATATCGGTAGGGTCCGGGGCACCGGCATTGAGGCGGAGGCGGCGCTGCGGTTTGGCCGTCACGTCAGTCTGGCGCTCACCGGCGCCTGGACGCGTACGGTTAAGACCGGCGATCGCGGCTGCACGCTTTCCGACTGCGGTGGTCTAGGCAATCCTACGCTAACCACGAGCGCGATTTTGCGCCTACAAACGCCACTTCGAAACGGCGAATTGTACGTGCAGAGCGAGGCGTTCTACGCCAGCCGCGCACGGGGCTCGTTCGACGACCGGGGCTTTGGGCGGGTGCCTGTCTGCGCCCGAGGCGACGTGCGGCTGGGATATGCCGGTAATGCAGAATGGAGTTTGGAAAGCTACGTCCGCAACGTGACGAACTCGCTGTGCTACGCCGGTGCCGACAACGGCGGAGGGATCTCGCCAGCCACTCTGTGGGGCCCGATCCTTGCGCGCACCGCGGGACTAGCACTTACGCGACGCTTCTAGGTCCTGTTCTTCCCGTCCCGTATCCCGTGCTCCAGAAGGAATGGGATCTTGTCTAGTCCGCATTGCTTAGTTGATAACGGATGATTGAGCGCGCCTGCGTGGTCGCAGGCTTTCGAACCGCGATGGAGGTCAGGCTCGGCCTGCGCCGATCAATTATACCAGACGTTCGGCTCCACATAGCTTCCCATCCCTCTCTCGAGATCGATCGCCACAGGCGCCAGCCCGCCCGCGATAGGGTAGTTCCCGGACCGTTCGTAAAGCTGACCCGACCACGCCTCCCAAAAACCGACCGGTTTCTCGATGACCATGGATTTGCGGCAAAGACTGACCATGCGCCCCCCCGCCCTCTCATGACTTCGCAACCATGGATCGTAGAGCCGACCATCCTCCCGCCGCAATATTGCGTAGTCCGCGATATCCATATCGAGATGCTGCTCAAGCATGGTCGGCCGCACTGGGAGAAACGGCTTGCCCAGGCCCTTGCTCTCTACAAGGTTGCGCATCGCACCGAGCACCACGCGGGCCAACCCACGATTACGATGTGCGTCCGGTACGGAAACAGAGAGGCCCACCACCATGTTCGGTGCACAGCTAGTCGTTTCGGCAGCGCACTGAAGCGCCCAATCCCAGCCACGCTCCGGCAAGTTAGACGGATCGTCGTAAAACATCGGGATGAGGTTGCCAGTTGCCACAACATAGTCACGATCACGATCGATGACGGCAATTTGATATTCCGGATATCGCTCCATCAGATCAAAGTAATGAACGAACGGCTCTGAGAAGTTTAGAAATCCCATACGGGACCAGACAGCTTTCTCTATTTCATCAGCCGCATTCGCTACCTTATCCGATTCGGCGGACGTCGTTATCAGAAGGTTATCCATAATCTAGTATCATCCCTTACGGCCCCGCATGCCTGCCCCATAGATGGTTAAAGTCTGATTAAGAATACTTGATGGCATAGATAAATGAAAACCATTGGCGGCTGTGGTTCATCCACCGCATTCCTACGCTCACGTAAGTACAACCAAATCTAAAGCATTCCAAAAGTATAGGCCGTCAGTACCGACATAAATACGCCGGAGCACAAATGATAAAACCGGTTTTCCTGATATGACTGCACGTGTTCCGACTGAGGATCGGCAACCAGCGGATCGGCCAGTGGCCGTTACGATTAGCAATTGTTCTGCCGCGATATTGCGTTACCACGGGGTGGACCCGGAGAAGTTCGCCGTCGTGCGAGCAGTTCCGCGTACGAATGCGATCGAGATAAGCGAGGTGCGTCTTGTTGACGGTCACCTATCGCTAACGATCCTGCTGCCGATGCCGTACGGCTCGAGACGCATGACTGTTATTACGGGTAAGAACGCCAGCATATCCCTTCCGGGCATGGAGTTGTCGCCTGAAGTCGCTGCTGCGGCCGTCGGACGCCCCGTAGGACGTCTCTCTGGTCATCCTGCATTTGAAAACCTTACGGAAGTCGTCGTGACCGAAGTCTTGCAAGTCGTCGAGGTCGGACAGCGCCCGACTACGATTCTGCGCTTTGACGATCAGGTCAAGCTACTAAACGCCGCAGATATCGCGACGCGGTCATATAATTAGATGCCCCGCACTAATACAGGAGTGCCGATCAGCGCTGTTTGGTATACCAGCCCCTGTAAAGCTTCGACGCAGACTCAATGGCTTCGCAAAGATCTACCAGGGTTCCACTTTCGGCGTCGACTCACAGGTCTCAGAGGCCACTGTCATAATGTCTGCTACGGGATTGGCTATTTATGAGCATTGATAGCCGAAATACGCGCGCGTACGCCCGCAATTCGAGGTGAACAAACGGCCACTCGCGCAATCTGAGCGTCCCTAAAGCGGTCGGGCCGTAATTCTTCCCATGATCGTCATACCCTAGTCAAATGTGTGGAAAGCCCGGTCGTAATGACAACTGTGCAACAACAGGTGATTTCGGACGGCAGCCTCCCGATCGCCGCAAAACGCCGTCGCCAACCCCGATTGGCGAATATCGTGGATTTTCCGACACTGCATGGCGGACAGTCGGCGCTCAAAAGCGGCCGGGCAGATGTACGCCCAGGGTCAGACGCTGGGGTTGGAGATCCGCTATCTGAAAGCAGCCATTCGGCAACCCAAACGCCGCATCAGTGCCCCGGCAGCAGGTGCTCCACTTTCAGCAGGCAAGTCGTGCAGCGTATGTCGCTGCTACTGGTGGGGTAAAATACATGGCGAACGGTAGTGGCAGCCGCGCAAACTCGGTTGGCGGCGAGCGCTGGCCACTCTTCTAGGGGCGTACCTTTCCAATGGACGAACTGACGACTGCCACAGCCAGCTTTGACTTCCCAAGCGAACGCAATAGCAAAGAGCAACCGGCGTATGGCGTGTATGCTCTGCTCGTCTGGCGACGCTGTCGAGCTACGCCTCGAGCTGAGCGGCTGAACGTGCGATAATAGTCCAGCAGCGCCTCGTCCCAAGGCAGTTAGCGCTTTTCGGTCAGGTTCATTGATCGGCTCGTCGTCGAGTCTGCGCGCCCCGATGCAGCCGCCCTAGGCCGCGCGGTCTTCGGGCGCTTGCCGCCGCCCGCACCGGAAGAACCGGATCATCAAGGGCACAGCCTCGGACCCCAAGAACTGGTCTAGTTGACCTTCTTATGTCGTTCACAGCCACAGATCAGATATGCCCTTCTGATAACAAGGGACTGCATGAGTCGGATTTAGAATGTCAATCGCCGACTTAGTGAAAGAGCGGCAAATCCAATAAAAACCGCTTTTATCGAGTCGCATTCAACATATGCGACATGTCTCATCACACGATCAAGGAATCCCCTTTCTTCGCCAAGGTCTCTCTCAGCTAAATATTCGGTTGTCCATTTTCTGAATTGGCGACAATTGGTCGTAATAGGCCTAAAGTAGCTAATATTATCGTGACGCGAATCTTTAGCAATCCGATCCATCACAGCCTGCACTGCGGCAGCGTCTCCCTCCAGCGCTTGTATGAAGCGGGCACCGTCAGATAGGAGAAGACCAGTAATATCTTCAGAACGGTTTCCGGCATCAGCGAGGTCGCGAAGGTCGGCCAAATCACCTGACGTAAAGTTCTGCTTGGCTCTGCTGATATAAATAATGATCTGCATAGAGCCCTCGGATCGTATCGCACTAAGTCATGTCGATCGAAATGACTCCGCTCGCTGACACATTCTCGGTTTTTTCTGGTTAAGAAATAGTTAATGGCTGACAAGTGAATCCTCAGGAGGATAGTGTCCGTCGGTCGGGTTAAGTAACCGGATCCAAATACCGCTGGCAGCGTGAGTGCCTGCCAAGCAGCGACAGCCATTTCTCTAAACGCGGCCTTCCAAGTAGCGCTGGCCTCTTTCCATGGCGCCCGACCCTCGAGCCGCTCTATCCGGCTGCCTGACATATAGGCCGCGACGTGTTCGATCATCGCGTCCTCATCATTGCTCGTGCATAGGCGACACCGTCCCGTCACATCGACTCCTTACAAGCCTGTTCCTGATAGGTGCCGTGGCAAATGCATCATCAAACACGACTCATAATCAATCTGGCGGTCCAGGTTCTGTGAGCCACGCTCAGTGAGACTGTCAGCGGTCGCGTGGACACGCCAGCGGTGCGCCTAGCCCTGCGGTGCCTCTGGCATCATTGCCCCGAGCGCTGGCCGCTCGTCATGTTCTGGGAGGGTGCGTAGCAAGATAACGAGATCGGCCAGAGCCAGAGTGTGACGGCCTCCCTCACCGGGATTGTGCGACATCTGCGACCATCCGAAGCGTATTTCGAGATCAGCAATTTGCAGTAGATGCCCAAGTGCCTTTAATAACATCGACTGCAGCGGCAATGCGGTACCAATCCTTTACGGCGATGGGGTCGCCGATGGCAGCGACCATCTGATCGACGATATAATCTGGTGTATGTTCGCCGTGTTCTGCAAGGATGGCGCCCGCCTGTATCCAGACATCTCGATTATTTATGGGGGCTGACCGGGCCATCAAATGTCGAGGTTTCGGCGCTCGACTTCGGAGCGAGAGCCCTCGCTGGCCTGTAACGCCATCGCGATGATGTACTCGATGACCGGCTCCGGAATGGCGTTAGCCACATCAAGCCCAAATAGGTCAAGATACGACCACGCGACCCATCCCGAGTAGACAGTGAGCCCCGGTATATCGAGCGAAACAAACCGTCCGACCGTAACTCTGTATTCCGAGCGAAGCTTGAACCCCAGAGTTGACACGTTTTGAATGATAGCCGGATGCTCATCTGCAAGAGTGTGATGAGCACGGCTGGAAGACTCATCGCCGTTCGGTTCGAATACCGACGATCAAGCCGGTCTTTGCCGGCACTAGCCACAGGGCCGCGATGGGTGTTCATGGGGCCGTCGTCCGTCAGCACGCCTAAAACTCCGTTAAATCATAGCATTTTAGACTTTCGATTTAACGTGATGCAAAGGCCCGCCGCGCCTTCGCAATTCTCTTTATGACACACTTGCTATGGCAGTATGGCCAGTGCGCTTAGCCCCGTGGTCGAGTTGCGTTTAAGGTTGGCCAACCGGCCCGACGATAATGCCGCTGCCATCGTCAGTGACCGCGGCATGTATCTGGGCTATGTCAGCGCCGAGCGCGCGCTGCTGATCGGCAAGCGGATGAAGGAAAGCCAAACAGTCGCCGTTTTTCAGGCAATGCACGGAAGCGGAGCCTACATCCGGATCCGCTTTGCAGGTCGCGTTCCTACCCAACCCCGTCCCCGATGTTCCGAAACGCCCGCCACCCCGCTTGGCTCGGCCTGCGGATCGACCGGTGTACGATTCCCCCGCGCGTTCTATCCAGATGAGGATAGGGCCGGTGTTTGGGGCTTAGTTCATTCGGTAGAAAGGAACTTTGTTCGCTCGGTAGAAAGGGGTCGGGTTCTACCTCCTTTGCCATGCAAGGCATTGATCGAATTATGGAGCAAACTTTCGAAGCTGGTCGGGTCGCGGGCCAGACTATCGACGGCAAACTATCTGACTGCCCGCACGAAGAACGGCTTGCCCCGAACCTAAGAAATGTCTGGATTTCCGGATTTCTGTGCAGCAGGACTGGGCGAGCATACCGCAAGCGACTGCGCCTAAACTAAAAGCCTTGCAGCGCTGGCACTTCGGAACGACTGCCTGCAGTTGTAAGGCCGACATCTCCAACGCGAGGGGTGGCCGCGATTGCGCCAGCCCCAGTTCCTAAAGCAGCAGTAGTTTTGATAAATTTGGCACCTATGTCCCCGCTCCGACTATATGGTCGAGGCGGGTCAAACAGTTCTGAAATTTTGATCAACCAAAAACTGGTTTGTATTTGCAGGACAGCACCCGTATTAACGCCCGGCCAATCGATAGAGACCTATCGAAAGTGTCACCCCTTCCCTGGGCGACTGAAAGCGGCCTTTTTCTGTGCGTTGGCTATGTCGCAAGCGCTTCACCCCGACGAGGATGGGCCCGAGTGGGGCACTTGCCTAATCACTGTCCGCTGCTGACGGGCCAAGGCGCATCTGGAGAGCAACTGATCGGGCGACGCTTACGCCGCTTCGATGTCGAGTTTGAGAGCAAGGCCGGGCCCATCGAACAGCCCGCCCCCTCGTCTGCTGAGACGTTCAGAACTTCAGGCCTCGAGGTGCGCAGCATACTGGTTCTCCCGTAGGCAATCAGCGGCCAGTGGCAGCGGATCGTTCCGAGCACTAAGCCACGACATGACGATCCGCGGCGAACCTGACAGCCCCATCTCGATGAGGAGAGGTGGAGTGGTCAAAGCCGCACGTTCGTGCTTTGACACGGAAAACGCCGCACTAGCTTAGTTGCGGTAACGCTCAGGCCGCTTCAGCAAACTCGTCAGTATACCATCGCTGATGGCCCCTGCGCCGCAACCCATTGCTGAACATGACGCCGATTTTGAGGCGGTTTCAGGCAAGCATCATTGAAAATGAAGCGAATTACGGCTCCACGCCTGAAGCACGGGTTCGATTCCCGCAGGGGTCGTCTTGAGCCGGTCTTTTTGCAGGGAAAGTTTTGCCCAAAGCCTACGGGAGCGGTTTCCGTAGCATCGTCTGTGACGGAAAAAGCACGATTTTCCCGAAAATCGACATTATCAAGGTCATAGCTGGATTTTGCGATAGAGCGGTTTGCGTGTCGCCATGGCCCCCGTTATCCTTTCGTTAAGGACAAACTCGAGGAAACCAACATGAAGCGTCTATTCTTTTCGACCATGGCATTCGCATCCGCCTTCGCGATGGCCCCAGCGGCTCATGCAGTTGACTTCACCCCGAACGATCCGGAATTCACCGTTCGCGGCGATATCAACGATGGTACCGTTTCGGCAGATTTCGGCCGTTCGGGCATCGCGGCCGGCACCTTCCAGGATACCTTCAACTTCATTATAGATCAGACCGGTCTGGCTAGCGGCACGCTGAGCACGAACACCACGCGGCTGACGAGCTCGACCGATCTCGACATCCTGTCGGTGTTCATCAACGGCGTCGCAGCCACGAAGACCATTGTCGGCAACGCCGAGTTCTTCGAGCTCAACGACGTCTCGATCGCATCGGGTGTGCCGAACCAGATCGTCGTGAACGGCACGTCGCGTGGCAACGGCTCCTATGCCGGCACCGCGACCTTCGAGCCGACGGCAGCAGTTCCCGAGGCTGGTACCTGGGCAATCATGCTGTTCGGTATCGGCGGGATTGGCGCATCGATGCGCGTTCGTCGTCGCCAGGCGAAGATCGCATTCGCCTAAGCCTATTTCACAGCTGGTCCCAGTGGCCATCTGTGTGAAGGCAGCCGTCAACCTCTCGAGGTTGGCGGCTGTTTTTGTTTAACCGCCGGCGCAATGGGTTTGCCGAAGAGTCCATGTGGCGCGGTGGGCGCTGTCGATCGATAATTGGGCAAGCGGGATGGCCCATACTGCGCCCAACAGCTCAAACCCCGAGATCGCGAACGCGCCTGAATGGACGCCGTCAGGTACCGAGCACACGTCCTGGTATCGGCATCCATCGATCTACAGCCACGCAGAGCCACGTACGCGGCTGGGACTGGTAATGGCCACCGGTGTGCGCCATTTTGGGGTCATGATGTTCAAGCGTGGGCGGAGAACTATAACATGAGTCTACGCTTGGAGCATGTTACCAAACTCGCACATAGCAAGGAAGGCCTGAGGGCTGCTTACGCCGCGGGTGTCGACCATCAGCGCAATGGTTGGCTGAGATATCCACCATGCAAATGGGACCATCCCGCAATTCTGGCTTTTGATGAAAGCGGAACTTGCGTTGGCGGTATTAATTGGGGCGAGGACCATGATGATCGAACGCTCACAATCACGTTTGCCTGGGGTTCGCCTACTGCTCCTGCAGCCTTTGCTGCCGTACTTTCGCGGTTTCGGAAGACTCACCTAAACGGGTGGTTCACGGAAATCCACTTCACGATATCGACGCATAACGAAGCAATGCGAAAGGCCGTAAAAGTGCTTGGGCTTGTTCCTCGGGCCTTTACTTTTGAGATGCCGGTAAAGGACATGACCAGGTCTTGACGGCAAAAAGATGCCCGGCTTGGAAAGCCGGGCATTTTCGAGCTTAGCAGTTATCGAGCTTTGCGGTATTCCAATATCGCGTATTAGATATGTTAGGTTAAAAACAAAGGTATCAGTCAGCAGCCTCTGCGAGCCTTACCACTGTTTCAGTGACGCATTGCGCTATCCCCTGCAAAATGCGGCAGTAAGATGATAGCTGCTCAGGCTGTTGACACTATTAAGCCCTGATGGGCTTACCGATAGGCCAGTAGCGCATATGAACCCCCCGCGTTAAAAGTGTTTGTCTTTCGACAAGGAGACTTATGCAGGAACTCTATTTCGTAATTGTAATTCCATACGGTGAAAGCCGCATTAACTGGAATTGGCGGGTTTCTTACTCTCTGCTCGAGTGGTGATGTATCAAAGCCCCCGTAGCCGTTCGCATAAACGGATCGTGGTGAGAGTAGGGCAGACCACCCTCATCTTTAGGCTAGAAGCGACGTTCCAGGCGAGTGGCCTGCGATATGGACCGTCAGCCAGAACCTCCGCCTCACCCTAGCCTAGCTGCGACCCGAGTGTGCAATCGACTGAGGACCAATGGTCACAAGCTTGGAATTCGCTGCATTTAGCAGGCGTCTCGCCGGCACTTTGGCGCTTACTGAGTAAGCCCGACTTTGCCGCTTCTTCGGCACCACGGTCCGCTTGCTCTTTGACGCTGCGGATGTTGCCCGGCCGCGGATAACTTCGCGCGTTTTCCAAATGCCCGTGGCGGGGCGGGTCGTAGAGTTGCCGAGTGCCATCCTGGCAGGAGTGCTGTTGACACGCACGGTGTTGTAGTCCGCCTGCCATGCCTCGCTAATTCGTCCCGCCGTCGCCAGCGAGCAGGTGTTCGCTCAAACACCCGGCGCGCAAAAGAGAATTGGACAATTTCACGAATTCATTCGTCGGTAGGTCAGTAATGCGCAGGAGGCTCTATATCTATGATGAGATCCAGAAGTTCACGGCGTACTTGATCAAGTTCGAGTGCCCCCTGGAGGTCTCCGCGCTCAATCTTGGCATCGACTTCGCGCTGGGCGACGAACGCAGCATCCACCCCGTACCGACTAACCATAGTGTGGGCCGCAGAGTGAGCCACAGGGAAGTTCGATCGGTGGGAGGCATTCATGCTGCACCTCATTGATAATCATCATCAATGCACAAGCGCTCGACGAATTTCTTCAAGACGATTGTTGATACAACCTTATGGTAAAGAAGGTGTTAATGGCCACACGCGCTAGTTCGATCAAGCGAAAGCGCCCGG
Source organism: Sphingomonas aerolata (assembly GCF_023935825.1). Lineage (NCBI taxonomy): Bacteria > Pseudomonadati > Pseudomonadota > Alphaproteobacteria > Sphingomonadales > Sphingomonadaceae > Sphingomonas > Sphingomonas aerolata. The sequence goes on from NZ_CP098762.1 coordinate 3,752,097, forward strand.
CGTGGCTGTGCGAAAAAACATGGCGAGGCGCTAAAAAGGTACGCGGTACTGAAGGCCATAGCCTCAGTTTTTGGCTACACACTTGATAGTTGAATATTCGTAAAGCACCCCGCCCGCTTGTGTGACACGCTTGATGTCGCGAGCGGGATGCCGAGCTCTCACTGTCTTGGGTCAGCGGGCTCTTAGGTCTGCCTCGCAGAGAGCCGTCTACGTCGCAAGCGCATTTCAGAACTGCAATCTCGCGGTGATACAGGCCGTTTTTAACTCGAGCAAGAATTGCCACGTTGCTGCCTGCGCAGACCTGCCCGCCCCAAACGCCGATCCGTGGGTCTGAACAGTCTGCTCTACAGCTCCGGCAGGCGGACTGAGCGTTTCCGCGGTACAGCCAGAACGGCTGTTTCCCAAGTCGACGCAAAAACAGACAGCCGATGTCTTCGTGCATTATCGATAACCGGCTCACGGCACGTGATGCTGTTGTCAGAACCCTAGATGTGTTCGCATAAATTCAGCGAAGCGAGGGGAAACGCCATAGCCGACTGAGGTTGCCAGTATGATAGCAATTGGGAGGCCCCAGACGACCGCAAGTACGCTGTACAGAATTATCATCTGAGAAAGATGGCAGAATTATCGTCTGTGACTAGCCCTAGTTCCGTTCCAAAAGCCTAAAGTGTCTCGAACTTGACCAATGTCTACGACCTGCAAGCGTTTAGGTGCGGAGCATCCAAAGCCGGCACGTCTGGTCTCGGTCGATCCTGACACCGAAAATTTAAGCCGCTCTAGCTTGGCCCAAGTTACAAGACAGCAGGCCCAAACCGGTTCAAAGGCACTTTGAGAAACGCCGTCCCACATTCGTCGGCATCTGGCAGTCGGCCGCCACGTATGTTCACCTGAAGCGCGGTGAGCATCAGGTCGGGTAGTGGGAGCGATGCGTCGCGTTTCTCACGGGTTGCGACGAACTCGGCTTCGTCGATGCCATCGTGAACATGAATGTTGTCGCGACGCTGATCGGCGACGGTCGAGTGACCGAGTACGTCCCGGCCATCCTTGCCATAGTCATGCCCGACATAGGTTGCGGTTTCGGGTGGCAGATCGAGGATGGCGCGGATCGAGCGCCACAGCGCATGAGCATCACCACCCGGGAAGTCTGCCCGGCTTGTGCCGCTATCGGGGACCATCAGCGTGTCGTGAACGAACGCGGCGTCACCGACGACATAAGTGATCGAGGCGAGCGTATGGCCCGGGGACAGCATGACTTGAGCGTCTAGCGTACCGATCCGGAAACGCTCGCCATCCGCAAACAACCGGTCCCACTGGCTGCCGTCGACGGCGAGATCGGGCAGGCAGTAGATGTCCCGCCACAGCTTCTGCACTTCCACGATCTTGTTGCCGATCGCGGTTTTGCCACCGGTCTTGCCGGCGAGGTACGGAACGGCTGAAAAATGATCGGCGTGTGGGTGGGTGTCGAGCACCCATTCGACGGTCAGCCCCTTCTCGCGTACATAGTCGAGGATCAGATCGGCGTTGCGGGTCGCAGTCGCACCAGCGCGCGGGTCAAAATCCAGGACTGGATCGATGATCGCGGCCGTTTTCGTAGTGTCGTCGACGACAACATATTGGAAGCTACCAGTGCGTTCGTCATGGAGCGACGCAACGGTCATACCATCGTGCTTATACTCGATCATGTTTTCGTCCTCTCGCTCTGTTAGCTTTCCGTCCGCGCCCGCGCGAACAACCGTTCGAAATCACCCGCTTCGATTGCGCCCATCACCAGCATGCGTCCGGCAAGAAAGCCCGGGGTGCCGGCCAAACCGATCGAATAGGCCTCTTGGCCGTTCGCGCGCAGACGCGCTGCGACAGCCTGTGCATGCGAAGCAAGCCAGGTCGTCGCGCGCAGCCAGTCCCCGCTAGCGCCGGTGACAATGTCCCTCAGCATGTCGTCGTCGATCAAACGACTGTCGGTCATCAGCTGGCGATGAACGGCCGGGTAGATGCCCTGTTCGACACAGGCGAGCGCAACGCTCGCGGCGCGTTCGGACGGCGGACCGAAGATCGGCCAGTCCTTGTAGATGACCCGAACCTTGCCATCGCGTCGCACCGCCTCTTCCAGTGCGGAAAAGGCGTGACGACAGGCCGGGCAACGATAATCGGTGAACACGGCAAGTCGCAGCGTGGCATTGGCAGGGCCGTATTCAGGCGAACCGCTGCCCGCCAGAATCAGGTCAGCGGTCGGACCAACGTCGCGACCGATCGGCGCTGTGCGTCGCAGCATCTGTCCGACTGCCCAACTAGTCACGACGACGGCCCCAAGCCCGACTGCCTGCCTGCGATTGAGCGGCTCTGGCATGTTCAGCGAGCCTGAGGCTTGCTGCGCGCCGTTGCGACAAGCCGGCGTAGCGTCGGCAGATCAACCGCGCCGGCCACCACTTGTGAGCCGACGATCAGCGCCGGTGTTCCGTTGAACCCGATCGCTTGAGCGATAGCGTTGGTGCGTGCGAGGAACGCATCGATTTCTGCACCGCGCGTCTTCAGGTCGCGTTGCAGACGTGGCCAGTCCACCTTGGCTTTCGCGGCAGCGGCCTTGACCCCGGCGCTATCGAGCCGTGCGGGCGAGGTCAGCAGCGTCTCATGAAAGGCGGCATGTTTGCCCTGCCATTGGCTTGCGTCCGCAGCCCGTGCGGCCTCCCGGGATGCAGGGCCGAAAATCGGCCAGTCGCGATAGACGATCCGAACCTTAGGGTCGGCCGCGACGAGCGCGTTCAGCACCGGCTCCATTCGCCGGCAATAGGGGCAGTTGTAGTCGAAAAACTCAACAACGGTGACGTCATAGGCTAAGCCGGCACGCTTCGGAGCAACGGGATCGTCCACGACCGCCTTGCGCGACAGATCGGGTTGCTGCGCGACTGCTGGCATTGTCGGCACGGCGACGGCGAGCAAGGCCAGAAAGCTGCGAGAGAGAAGGTTGCGTCGGTTCATCGGTGTTTCCTTGCCATATCGATCCCATCGGCGAGGGCGGCGCGCGACAGCTCGCCGAGCTGAAGCTGCACGATCGTGCCGTCCGCAGCGACGAAGGCGGTTGCGGGATAACCAGCCATTTCGAAGGCTTGGAAAAGCCCACGGGAAGGATCCAGCGCGACATTGTTCACGCCGATGCCTTCACGGGTAAGAAATCCGGTGACGATTGCTGGTGCCTCACCCTGATCGGCGAGCAGGATCGGCACATCCCGATTGCGCGTTGCCGCGGCGTCGAGCATTGGCAGCTCGCGCCGGCACGGCCCGCACCATGTCGCCCATAGATTGACCACGAAGGGGCGGCCCTGGAAGCGCGCAAGCGGGAGAGGAGCGCCGGACGGCGTCGTCAACGTTAGATGATAGGGGAAGGGGCCGTAGGTCACGGGCGGGATAAGCGCCTGGAGCGTGAACCACAGTCCACCCGCTATTGCCAATGCTCCCCAGCCCACCGCCAAGGCGCGTGTTCGGCCGAGTTGGAAGGCCAGCATGGCCGAAGCACCAATGATGCCGGCGATGGCGGAGAAGCCGCCCTGCCATACAGCGAAAATAGATAGCGGGGCCTCAGCATAGCTCGCCCAATGTGCCGCGACATAGCCGATCCGCGCCGCCACCAGTCCAGCGACGATGGCACTGGTGGCGACCGTGGACACCCGCGGGAAGCGGAACCGCCCTGCCAAGGTTGTCAGCCCCAGGAACACGACGATGCATAGCACCGCCAGTCCGCGTTCGACCGCCATCATGAGCGGTCCGATGGCAATCGCGCTTCCCATCAGAGAAACGCGCCTGCGCTCTTCCAGAGCATGTAAGCTGCCACGACGAAGATCAGCACCGCGAAGACGGTGGTAAGCGTTCCGCCCGAGCCAAGGCGCTTGGCGATGCGTGTGCCGATCAACCCGCCGACGACCCCGCCGCCAATGAAGACGAAGGCAAGCGGCCAGTCGACCAGCCCGGAGAATGCATAATTAGCAGCGGTCGTCAGGCCGAAGGCGGTGACAGCAATCAACGACGTGCCGACAGCGTTAAGGATCGGCATACCCGTCGATCCGATCACCACGCAGACGTCGTCGCCGCCATCGGCTTCTACGGCGACCATGTCCGGTTCGCGCATGGCAGCGCGGGAGGCTGGCAGCCCTTCGGCCCCGTACGCACGATCAACGATGCGGCGGGATCGGTACTGCGCGGACTCGACGGCGAGCCGGCGCTCGCACTGTACGAGCGCTATCTCGGTGAGGAGGCGGTGGATCTGCCTGCATCGGGGCTGCTCTATCCTCTCGAGATCTGGGATCCCGCCCACCCCGATGTTCGCGTCGTCCGCACATTGCTCGCCATCGACCGTGACGCCGGGACGCTGACCTTTGCCGGCGACATGCCGCAGGGGTGGAAGGCACGGCTGATGCGCGGGATGTTCGACGAGCTGATCAACGGCGCCTCGACCGCGGCGCACCACGCGCTCGAGCAGACGACCGCATGGGGTACGTCACCCTCTGCCTGCCTCGCGATCAGCTGTGTAGGGCGGCGGCTGCTGATGGGCCAGCGCACCGAAGAGGAAATCGCCGCGGTCGCCGCCGCGCTCGGCCCGGACATCGCGCTGGCGGGTTTCTATTCCTATGGCGAGATCGCGCCGCAAAATCAGACCGCGGTGCCGTGCCTCCACAATCAGACGATGACGATCACGCTGATCGGGGAATGTGCGTGAAGCCCCCGCCCCCGATCACTACCGAGCCGCCGGTGCTCCACCGGATCGCGGCACGCCAGGCGGAACGCGCGCGACGGCCCGACGGCGGGATCGACACGGATCGCCTGCTCGCGCTGGTGTCGGCGACCTATGCCGAAACCGATGTCGACCGGCGGCGATCGGATCGCGCGAACCGCCTGATGGCGCAGGAACTGGAGGTCGCGCTGGCGGAAAGCGCGCTTCAGAATTTGCGGTTCAAGGCCGCGCTCGACAACATGAACCAGGGGCTCGCGTTGTTCGATGCGTCCCGGCGGCTGGTGCTGACCAATCAGCGGTTCCTCGACATCTACGGGCTCGATCATGCCGTTCCCGGCCTGACGCTCGACCAGCTGCTGAGCAACAGTCCCTGTCTGTCGGTCAGCACGGCCGACGAGCATCGTCGACTGGTCGAGGAATATGACGGCGCGGCCTCCGCCTATGGCGCGAGGATCGAACAGCGCTGGCCGGATGGACGGACCATCACGATCGAGCGCACCCGGCTGGTCGATGGCGGCTTTCTCGACACCGTTGCCGACGTCACCGAAGCGCGCAACGCGTCCGCGCGCCTCGCGCATCTGGCGCGGCACGATGCCCTGACCGATCTTCCCAACCGTACCATGCTGCGCGAACGGCTCGACGAGATGATGCGCAACGCCCGCAGCGGTGATCGTTGCGCGATGCTGTGTCTCGACCTCGACCGGTTCAAGCTCGTCAACGACACGCTCGGCCACCCGGTCGGCGACGCGCTGCTCGTCGCGGTGGCATCGCGTCTCGTCACGCTGGTCCGTCATCATGACGTCGTGACCCGGCTGGGCGGCGACGAATTCTCGGTCCTCGTCCAGCATGTCACGTCGGACCATGCGATCGAGCAACTGTGCCGCCGCATCATCGAGGCACTGACGCAACCCTTTGAGATTGGTGGTCACCATATCCAGATCGGCGCGAGCATCGGCGTCACCATGGTCGAGGTCGACGCGCTCGAACGAATTCATCAGCGTGTGCGAGGAGATCGGGCTGATCGGCGCGGTCGGCGAATTCGTCCTGACGCGCGCCTGTCGGGATGCGGCATGCTGGCCGGACAGCGTCAAGATCGCGGTCAATCTCTCGGCGCTGCAGTTCAAGTCGGGGACGCTGCCGGCGGTCGTCGCACACGCGCTGCGTGTCAGCGGCCTCGATCCGCGTCGCCTGGAACTGGAGATCACCGAAAGCGCGATGCTCGACGACACGGCGAGCGTCCTGAAACAGTTGCGTGACATCAAGCAACTGGGCGTGCTCATCTCGCTCGATGATTTCGGCACGGGCTATTCGTCGCTGAGCCATATCCGCAATTTCCCGTTCGACCGGGTCAAGATCGATCAGTCGTTCGTCCGCGATCTCGGCACCAACAGCGACAGCCTGGCGATCGTGCGTGCGGTGACGGGGCTCTGCGGGAGCCTCGGGATCCTGTCGACCGCCGAGGGGGTCGAGACGCTCGACCAGTTGAATATCCTGGTCGCTGAGAAGTGCGACAGCGCGCAGGGCTATTATTTCAGCCGCCCCGTGCCGTTCGTCGAAACGCTTCCCTTCGTCTCTCGCATGCACGCGCTTCACTCACAGGCCGCCTGAGCGAGCTGCGCGGATCGGACGCGGCTGGCCGTTGCTCACGGCAACGCCAGTCCCCGGGGACCCGCAGGAGCCGCGATGAGGCTGACCGTCAGCGACGTGAAAATTCGGCGATCAGCCGCAGCCCGACCACGAACGCCGACCGGCGGCCTGCGCCGGCATAGGCGCGGCGAACATATTGCACGTCGGGCTGGACCGCGAGGAAGGGCGCCGCCCGATCCTGATAGGTGATCTCGATGCCCGTCTCCGCGGCATCGGCGCGATCGCCCGCATCGCGCACCGTCTGACGGAGAGCCTGCGATAACAGGCCCTGCGCGACGCCGATCGAGAATTGCCCGTCGGGCCGTCCGGGAACGAGGCCGCGTGCGAGCAGCCCGGTTTGAAAACCGCCGCGAAACGGCGTCGTCTTCCCGTCCGATATGCCCGCGCGCAGGAACAGATCAATGCCCCGGCCGTCGTCACCGACCAGCCGCTGATCGACCAGCACATAGGCGCCGATCGCCGTCCGTTTGACCGGATCGCCGTTGCCGTCGCACGCCCGCATGTCGTCCTGCTGCCGTGTGTATCGCCACGCACCGAACGCAAGCTTGCCGTTGGCGCGTGTCCCGGCCTCCGCGATCAGAAGCGCGCCGTCGTGCATTCCGAGGTCGATCCCCGTCGTATCGCCCAACACCCCTGCCCTCGCATTCACGACGGCAGCGTGGAAATAGCCAGATGTGCCGATGGACGTCTTCAGTCGCATCGTCAGCGCGGTCGAGGGGAAGATCGAGGGCCCGTTGGGCCCCGTCGCCGCGAGCTCCGAGCCGATGCCGAACGCCGGCGCGACCAGCATGCCCGCGGAATCATTCTGGTAGAAGTCGACGTTCAGATCGGACAGCCCGACCAGCAGCGCGGCGCGCCCACCCGCAAGATCCTGTTCGACCCACGCCTCGTACAGCTTCACGCGGCTGTCAGCGACCTCGATATTGTCGACGCCCTGCACCGTCCCCGCCAGCGCATTGATCGATCCCCCCTGATTGCTGAGTACATGGAGATGCGCGCGCGCGCCGCGCCAGCCGGCCAGCCGGGCGAGGTCGCCATCGGCCGTGACCTCGAAATTATCGAGCACCCGCGCGCCCCGCGCGTCGCCGCCAGCGACGTTGCCCATGAGATCGACGACATAGCGTCCCGTGATCGCGACGGCCCGTGGCGGGGGGTCTTGCACGACTTCTGGCGGGCCGGACTGCCCCCAGGCAGGTAACGTCCAGGCCGCGGACAGTAATAGGGCGGGTCCGACCAGTCGAGGCACCGTCATAATATCCACGCGCCACCTCCGAGCACTGCATTCCCGCCTATTATAGAAGTCGAAATGTGTCCCAGTACGGAACAGGCCAGCAAAACTATGATGACGAAGTCCCGGTCGCGTGATGCGATGTCGCTGACCCGTATGATCCGGATGGCGGGCATGGTCCTGTTCGGACTGATGCTGCTCTGCGGTGTGACCGGCATCGGCGCGGCGTGGATGCAGAGCGCCGCGCTGCACCGCCTGACCGATGCGACGACGCTGCTTTCCAATCACCAGGGCGCGGACATGATGCACGACGCGATCCGCAGCGACGTGCTCGCCACATTCCAGGCGGCGGAGCCCGGCAGCGCGATCAAGCCGGATGATATCCAGAAGGATTTCCGCGAGCATCTCGTCGCCCTGCGCGAAGGGATCGCAGCGGATTCGGCGTACACCGGCGACGCCGCGGTCGCCGCGGTAACGTCCAGGCTGGCGGCGCCGATGGAAGCCTATGTCCGCGTCGCGACGCAGGTCATCGATCGCGTCGGCCGCGATCCGGTCGCCGCGCGTGCGATGCTGCCCGGGTTCTTCGATCAGTTCCGCGTGCTCGAAGTGTCGATGGGCACGGCGTCGGATGCGATCGAGACGAATTCGACACGGTCCGCCGAGAAAGCGGAGCAGCTCGGCACGATCGCGATGATCCTGCTCGCCATCACGCTGGCGGTCGGCATTGCCGGAACGCTGGCGTTCGTGATGGTCGCACAGCGCCGGGTCGTGCAGCCGATCGTGGTCCTTGCCGGCACGATGCGCGCACTCGGCGACGGCAATCTCGCCGCCGAGGTGACCGGCGCGGATCGCAGCGATGAACTGGGCGACATGGCGAAGGCGATGCTGGCGTTCCGCAACCAGCTTCAGGAGGCCGAGGCCGCGAAACAGGCACAGGCCGCGCTGATCGTCGACAGCCTGGGCACCGGCCTCACCGCGCTGGCGCAGGGCGATCTGACTGCCGAGGTGGTCGCGGACCTGCATGCGCCGTTCACCGGGCTCAAGAGCAACTTCAACAGCGCGCTCGCCAGCCTGCGCGGGCTGATCGGATCGGTCGCGCAAGGGGCGATGATGATCCGGACCGGATCACAGGAGATCGCGCAGGCCAGCGAGGATCTCGCCCGGCGCACCGAAAGCAACGCGGCCAGCCTCGAGCAGACCGCGGCCGCGATCGCGCAGATGGATCAGCGCCTCAAGGCTACGGCGGTCGCCGCGGGCCAGACCGTCGAGCGGGCGGACGGCGCGATCACCACCGTGGCGGACGGGCGCAGGATCGCGGACGAGGCGGTCCAGGCGATGACCCGGGTCAGCGAAAGCGCGACCGGGATCGACAGCGTGATCGAAGGACTCGACAAGATCGCGTTCCAGACGCGCGTGCTGGCGATGAATGCCGCGGTCGAGGCAGGGCGTGCCGGCGAGGCGGGCCGTGGGTTTGCGGTCGTCGCCGACCTCGTGTCCGCGCTCGCCATGCGAGCCGAGGAGGAAGCCGGACGCGCGCGCGACCAGCTGACCGCGACGCAGGCCGATATCGGCACCGCGGTGGAACGCGTGCAGCGGGTCGATGGTGCGCTGTCGGCGATCTCGACGGATGTGCGCGGCGTGCACACGCTGCTCGCCGGGATCGCGGACGACAATCGTGCTCAGTCGAGCGCGATTACCGAGGTCAGCATGGCGGTCGGTGCGATGGACCAGGCAACGCAGCAGAATGCGGCGATGGTCGAACAGACCTCCGCGGCGGCGCGCAACCTGACCGCCGAAGTCGCAGCGCTGTCGGACCAGGCGGCGAAATTCCGCATCGAGGGCGCGCAGCGTGGCGCCGGGGCATTTCGGCAGATGATCGAACGACCGGACCTACAGGGCGACACGCGCCTGCGCTCGTCTCCATCGGCGACCACCACGCCCCCCGCCCCGGTTGGTATCGACGAGGACGCGGATTGCGGGTTCGCCGCCTTTTGACGCGAGCGACGCGTGCTTAACGCGGCATTAGGGTTGATGGCCTAGATGTGGCGTATGAAGACCTACCGCCGCCTCGCCAGCGACATCAGCCACGATCTGCTCGATCGACGCAATTGCACGCGTCGTGCGATCAGCCTCCCCGTGACGATCGTCACCGGCTTCGGCGACACACACGCGGCGATCGTTCAGAATGTCTCGTCCCGGGGTTTCAATATCCAGTCCGAATATGGCGTCACGATCGGTCGGTTTCTCTCGCTCGACATACCCGGGCTCGCCCAATATCCCGGTTGGGTGGCGTGGTCCTATCTCGGGGGATTCGGGCTGGAGGTCGCCAACCCGATCCCCGAACAGGTGATCGAATATATCGTCGCGATGGCCGTCAGACACGCCGCCTGAGCTGCGGCATGCCCGGCGGGGGCCGCGTGATCGCGTCGTCACCGCACCGATGCGGACCTGCCATCAGAAAAACCGCAGCCACGCAATATCCCGACGACGCTGCTTCAACCGTGCGAACCACATCGTCGGAAGCGCAAACGGCATGATCAGGGCGACGTACCATATGAGCACCCAGGCATAGCCATCGACCATGAAGACCGCGCCGTCGGTCGGCCCCCACCACGCCAGCGCCGCGTGATAGAGGATGCGCAGCATGGTGAGATGAAACAGATAGAAGAACATCGGTGCGGCGCCAAAGACGGCCAGACCGGAGACAAGCCGTGAGCTCGCCAGTCGCTCGCATTGCGCCAGCAGCAGCGCTCCGCCGCCCAGGGTCGGCAGCAGGAACAGGAGCGACGGCGGATATTTCGTCATCGACAGGAAGCTGATCGCCGTCCGCAGCGGGCTGTTGTCGACCACATGCCGGGGCGCGTCGCCATAGAGGTTGAACGCGCGCAGCGTGATGAAGCCGACGATCATCCCGATGCCGAGCCGCGTCAGATATCGCCAGCGCTGCGCGGATTCGACCATGCGGTCAAACCACGGCCCGATCGCGTGACCGAGCAGCATGACCCCCAGCCACGGAAGGATCGGATAGGTCGTCCTGGCCAGGAACCCGAACGGCAGGGCGATGACGTCGCGCTGGTGCAGCAACGCCCAGACCGGAAACAGCGTGTCCCCCTGGTGCAGCCGAACGGGATCGAGCAGATTGTGGCCACACACCAGCACCAGTCCCAGTGTGATCCGTGCCGGCCGGGGGAGCCCTATCAGCCCGGCGAGCAGGATCATGCACAGGCCGAGGCACCAGATCACCTGCAGCCAGAAGGTCGGCTGCGGCACCACCCCCCAATAAAGCGGTGAGAGGTACAGCACGTCGATCGCCATCAGCAGCACGCCGCGCTTTGCCAGGAAGGCGGCGGTTTCGCGCGGCGTGTGGCTGACGCCGAAGAGATAGGCGGAAAGGCCGGTCAGCGCGACGAAGATCGGCGCGCAGAAGCTGGCGGCGAAGCGCGCGATCGCGAGTGCCGGCATGACCGTGTTCGCATCCACCGGATCGGGCATGGGAACGAGGACAAGCCATGTCTCGCGCAGATGGTCTAGCAGCATCAGGATCATCACGATCCCGCGCACCGCGTCGATGCTCTCCAGTCGCCTGCGCGGGATATCGCGATCGGGTGCGGCAGCGCGCGTCTGGTCCGTCATTATCGCCATTCAGAATTCCGCTCGCAGCGACGCGCGCACGGTGCGTGGCGCGCCTGGATAGATCCAGACCGAATTGTACGAGCTTTGCGCGTAGCGCTCGTCGAACAGGTTATCGACCTCGGCGCGGACCGTCAGCGAACTCGATAGCGGAATGTCGGCGGACGCCTTCACCTTAATATAGTCGGGCAGCATGAGCCCGCTGGCGTCGGTCGCGCCGGACCGCTTGCTGACATAGGCGACGCCGCCGCTGATCTGCCAGTCCCGGCCGGTGCCGGGATCGAAGCGGTGCACGATGAAGGCCGTCGTCGAATGATCGGGGACGTTCAGCGCCAGCGGCGTGGCGAACGACCGATCGTCGGTGCGCGCCCGGGTCCAGGCATAGTTCACCACCGCCTGCCACCCCGCGGCAAGCCGCAGCGAGGCATCGAATTCGACGCCGCGGCTCGTCAGCGATCCCACCGGCGCCAGGAAATTGGCGTCGTTCGGATCCGTCGTGAGGACGTTGCTCTTTTTGATATCGAACCACGTGAGGCCGACATCGATACCGCGCCAGCGGCCCGCCGCGCCGATCTCGTAGCCATGCCCCTGTTCGGGGGCGAACGCGACACCCCCCGCGCCGCTGCCGGAATTCAGCTGGAACGACTCACCCCAGTTGGTGTGGACCGAGAGCGCGTCGCTGACGGCATAGCGCGCACCCAGGCGGAAGTTGACGGGGCGCCCCCTGGACACGGTCGTCGCCTTGACGAGATTGCGCGCGAGCTGCTGCCGATAGGCGTCGAGGCGGACGCCACCGACGAGATCGAGCCGATCGGTCACCGCCCAGGCGTCCTGCGCGTAGAGCGACACCACGCGCCGCGTTTCGCGCTGATCGATACTGGGCAGAAGCGGCAGGGCCTGTGTCTCGCCGTAGACGGGGTTGAAGACGTCGATCGCATAGGGATTGGCGGCGGTCGGATTTCGCCGGTTCAGCAGTTCGAGATAGTCGAGCGTGTAGCCCTTGATGCCCAGGCTCGGACGATGAAGCCCCAGCGCCTGCACTTCGCCGCGCACTTCGAGACGCGCGGACAGATCCTCGACTTCGTAACCCCGTTCGCGGCGCTGCCGCCACAGCGTGTGTCCGTCGACGAGGCGCGACGGATCCGCCGAAAAGCCCCGCAACGTGCCGGTCCGATAGGCAACGCCGCCGACGAGCGACCATGTCCCGCCCAGCCGCGCTTCGCCGGTCAACTGATGGCGGGTGTCGCGTGCGCGCGTCGGCCCGTTCGAGGGTTCGCCAAGGAACCGCGACGCCGGCAGCGCGAGCGGATCGCCATCGACCGCCGCCACACCGCGATCGAACGGCGCGTCATAGACGATATGCTGGGCGAGATAGGTGAGCCGTACGGCGTCGCTCGGCCGGAAGGTCAGCGACGGGGACACGACGCGGCGCTTCACCGTCACGAAATCGCGGTACCCGTCGCTGTCTTCGGTCGCGACCACGATCCGCGCGGCGAGCGTCCCGGTCAGCGGCCCCGTCGCGTCGAGTTCGATGCGGCGCGTGTCGAACGAACCATAGTTCAGCGTCGCCGACGCCTGTGATGCAAAGCGCGGCGTCTTGCTGACCATATTGACCCGTCCGGCGGGATCGATATCGCCGAAGACGGCGCCGGCAGGGCCCTTGAGGATCTCGATGCGCTCGATCGTCGCGGGGTCCCGCGCGGGGGCGCTGCCGCGATTGGCGATGAAGCCATCGGTATAATATTCGCCGCCGCCATCGGCGGTGCTCAGGAAGCCGCGGATCGCGAAATTGTCGGCAAAGCCCCCGCGATTATTCTGCTGGCTGCTGCCGCTCACCAATTCCAGCGCGTCGCTCAACCGGTACGTCCCCGCCGCCCGCAGGATGTCCTGTTCGAGCGACCGGCTCGATTGCGACATGACTTCGGTCGCGCGATCGGAGGAAAGCGTCGCGTCCCGCGATGTCCGGGTCCCCAGCACGACGATCTCGTTCCGCTCCGCTGGCTCCTCGACGGCCTGCGCAACCGCTGGCGACCCTGCCATCATCCCGATCGCGCCAAGCGTGTGCCGCAGCCGAAGCGGCACAGCCCCGCCCGATAATCGTGTCACAGTCCGCATCGTCCAGCGTGCCAAGAGACTTCCTCATATGCGATGATATGTTGTCTCCTAACGTCACCACTCCGCTATGGCAACGCGGCAGTCCGCAGTGGTGGCCAGGTGTACCAACGATCGACCTGAACCTGCAGGGCAGGACGCAAAACAAGAAGCATCGAGCTTTGCCGCCCGTCCTCCCGACGCTCGATCGCCGGCTATGGGCCGAATACGCGACCTCACGTAAATCAAATTGGGGAACCGCGCCGGCCTCGGCTGGCTGGTCAATTATCACGGGCGAGCGGTGCAGGATGTCGACCGGGCCTGGGACACCTTGCTTACGAAGCTCGGACTGCCGAGGGCCGCGAGTGGCGCTCCTACCTATTGCGCCACAGCCTCACGACGCTCGCGCGCAACCGCGGCGCTACGAAGTGGGATTTAGAAGGTTTCATGGGTCACAGCGACGGCCGCTCAGCCCCTCGCGTCGCGCAACGCTTCCAATCTAGCCAGCTTGACCGGGTCGTCAACTGCAAGAGCCTCTTCAAGATAGTAGCCATAATATATGTTGCGCACCACCTCTTGCGCCTCGCCACTATATTCTTCCGCTATGATCGGAAACGCGTTCACGAGCTCACGGAGAAATCCCTTGTCCATCTCTTGAAGATGGCTAGCTAAGGCTTCCATCATCTTCACGGCGGTGTCAGGGTTAAGTTCCTCGTCGTCGGTCAGTTCGAGGAACACGGCATACTCCGCGATAATTTCTGCAACCTGCATAGCGATCATGGCTTCACAACCCTTACGTGGATGTTCGTGATGCTCATCTGCTTGAGCAGTTTCAGTGCTTTGGTTTTCTCGACAGGCGTAGGGACCTCCCACGTCCCGATCAGACGGTGTTGTGCCAATACCTCCGACTGCCGCAAAATCTGGGCCCGCGAACGAGGCCTGTTTACGACAGCCCATTTTCGGTCGACCATATAATCGCCCTGAATGCCGTCAAACTTCACCGGCCGCTTAGAACCGTTGGGCATCGTCCGCATCAACGTTGGCGCCTGACCGGCGCGCGCGCCGGGCGTCGAATCGTTATAGGGTTTCCAAGGCATTTTTGACTTGGTCGTCTCCTTGACCCAGCCGATTTGCGGCGGGTCAAAGGTTATACGCGGCCTCGCGATAGCGAGTCGACGCAATGCGGCAGCCTTGGAGAGCGCCGCCCCCGGCGCTACCGTCAGCGCGACGTTCCCAGCAACCTTTTCTGCGGCGCGACCGATGTCCCGCGCCGAGGCGTTGGCAACGGCGCTTGCCGCGCGGGAGGCCTGGATATGGGCTGGGGCATCCTCAGCAGCGATTGCGGTGTCGATCATGGCCGCGATGCCACGGCCGGCGTTGCGAACAGTCGTTACCGGATTTGTTGTTAGCGCAGCATGGACTCCCGCCGCGGTTCCTTCCCCAACATCATAAAGTCCCTGACCGACGCCACCAACGAATTCGGCGACGGGGTTCGGCTGACCACCGGGCCGCGCTCCCGGGATCCACGTGGACTGCACCTTGGCCGACCTGCGTTCTACCGATTTCGGGTTGTCGCCCGTGAGCGATCGGGCGCGGGGCGTTTCAGCCTTTGGCGGTTTTGCGGTCCGCGATGTATGATTATCCCCTGGGCTTGGAGCGCGACCGCTCCCAGAACGCGCACAATCGTTTCTGGCGCTCGTCGTATCGGTTTGGGTCGATCCATCATGGCGCCCCGCGCCTGCAAATGTAAACCGGCCGTCCGCCGGATCATGCCATGGATTGAATTTGAGTTCGAGACCGTCAGGACCTAGCGCCGATGGCACCATGCCCGTCCGTAGCCACCGTGAAAGTGCGGTCCGCTTACCGTGCCTGATGTCTGGACCATGCCATCCCCCGCCTATCGCTGCGGCGAGAACATCTGAGCAACATTATCCTACAAGTCAAGCGCAACGCGAGCAAATCTTAAAATTCGCCCTGCTCGACCGCACCTTTGTAGTATGGTGCCGCTTACAGGACTCGAACCTGTGACCCCCGCATTACGAATGCGCTCTGTTCACTAGAAAACCGCAGAAATACGTCGTTTGAGTGACGTGATCGGACCTTCGGGGGCCCCAATTTTGCAATCTGCGATACCACTGCGATACCAAGCTTGCGACGATGGCGATATGAATGCTTAGCGACAGTCGCCCATTCGATACCGCCGCCAATAGCTGTCCCATCGGACTGCGGCGCCGGCGGCCAGAACCGCACATGAGAGCGAGCGACCATCGGGCAATGTGCAACGGGCGACGACACGACTGTAGCTTTTCCCCTGCGGCTGGCAGACCAAGCGCTCGCCCAGCGTTAGGTTCGACACAATGCGTTGTGAACGCCCGGCAGCACGGTTGTTGCAGGTATAATTCACCCGTCGAGCATCGGGCCGACGACAAGGTGCAGCGCTTTCAAAATCGGGGGCTTGGACGCCGGCTACACGAACCTTAATCCCGTTCGAACACCAAAGCGGGCCATCGCCGTCATGAACGCGGGTTACGGTACGCATGAACGGCGGGGCGAGCGCGGCTGCGAGAAACGAAATAGGCGAACCGCTACGGTGGCAGATTCAGTTACCCACTCCCGAAAGCCGCCCGTCGGCGCACCACCACAGAGCGACATTCGGCCCGGCGATCGACCAAACGACTGCTGACGCCGTCGAGCTGCCAAATGGCGGACGGTCCGATATCTCCTCCAATCCCGGCTACCCCGCGTAAAGTGTCAATTCGCCCTCAGCCGGAACCGACCCCTTGCTGCTTCCGTTACCCTCTTCCTTGGATCACTGAGATCCCGTCCAAGGCTTGGTAACTGTCTTACGACCAGGACAGCCAATCCAACCGCGTCATTCATGACCGACAGTCCAGCTGCCCCGAGTGTCAAAATCCGCGGTTGAAGCGTACCGCCAGACCATAGTCGGTCTGAATATTCGCAAAATTGCCGGGGTCGCGGCGCAGGAAGAGATTGGTTTCAAGGCCGCCACCGAACGCGGGCAGGCCGTACCGGGCCTCGATATCGAGCTCGCGGCCACTTGGCGTGAGGTTAAGGTGCTGCGTGGTCCAGCCGGTTACCTGGCTGGTCGCATAGTCATAGTCGGTCGGCAGCGCGAGATCGATCCCGCCCCTTGTGACCCGCAGGGGCTTGGCGATGCGCAGGCCGATGCTGTCAGTCCCGAACAGGCCCGCCTTGCCGATATCGGCTGCGAATGCTCGGGTATGGAGCATGCCGCCGCCGTTGAGACCGCCGCGGATATGCGTGCTGGACCAGCCTTGGCGAAACGAGCCGCCGACCGACCAGCCATCGCCGCCGTCGAGCCGCGCCTTGGCATCGGCAAACCAGCTCGCTGCTCGCGCAGCGCCTAGCCCGGCATCGAGTCTCGCACCTAGAAACGTATTCTGCTCGCTCATCCGGGTAGCCGAGACATACGTCGACACCGCGCCGAATTGCCGATCGACACCGATAGCGACGCGCTCATAGCCCGACCGCCGCCAGCCGGTACGCGCAAATCCATCTGCCTCGCGGCGCGACAGCACATCGCCGGTTTCAATCCCCGCAGTCACGCCGAACCCGCCAAAACGCTGCCGCACCGCGCTCGACGCCCGCGCGCTGCTGTCGAAGCCGAGGCCCGACATGGTGGCAACGAGAAACGCCGGTTCATGCTGGTCCGTCAGCTGCGCGGTTATTGCACTCGATCCCTGCGCAACGCCGAGCCCGAACGACAGCGTCTCGCCAAGCCGTTGCGTCATCGTTGCGGCAATCGCGCGCGATTGCCCGGCGTCGAACCCGCTATTCGGACCAACGTTTGGATAGACGTCGGCCCTGGTCAGGATCAACCGCCTATCATCATTGTCTGTGCTACCTGATCCGAAACCACGGGACTTCGGCACCAACGTCATCGACGCGGTCATGCCGCCACGTGCCACGGCAACCGCCCGGGTCCTTGATTGGAGCATGCCGCCCAACGTTGGCGACGGTGCACTGCGGCCGATCGTCGGGGCAAGATCGGTCGCGAAGGCACGGGCGTAGCCGTCGAGGACGACCGCGCCCAGCGACCCCTGCGCGGCATCGCCCATCGGTGCCGACAGCATGCCGTTGGTGACCATCGAGATCGCAGATCTCGACCCCGCGACCGACGTCGTCCCGAGCGGCTGGAATGCGCGCGTCAGGTCGAGCACGCCATTGCCATAGATCGCGTCGACTCCTGCCGCGCCGGCATCGCGCGCGCTCTTGAACAGGATGTCGACGATCTGCGCGCCACTAAGATTGGGGAACGCCTGTGCGAGCAAAGCGACGGCGCCGGAGATTTGCGGGGCGGCGAACGACGTTCCCGACCAGAGGAAATTAGCCCCGTTATTGTCCGGTGCGGGGACCCGCTCGCCGACTGCGGTGAGAAAATGTGCAGCGCCCGTGCCAGCCTTGTCACTGAACGTGGACAGCGTGTCGCCTGCACCGACCGAACCCGCGATGATCACCATGTTGCGGGCGATGCTGTCATTGGCGACATTGGTGAAGGGGTCGGGATTGTCGGTACCGTCGTTGCCTGCCGCGATCACCACGATGATCCCGGCCAGCGTCGCACGGCCGACTGCATCCTTCAGGCTTTGCGGCATCGCCGATCCGCCAAGCGAGATATTGATGACCTTCGCACCTGCTGTCCGCGCGGTATCGACGCCGCGGGTGATCGCATCGGTGAAGAACTTGCAGCCCGATTCGGCGTCGTCCGTGGTGCCGCCGACGCAGGTGCCAGGGCGATCCGCGCGCAACACGATTAGCGTTGAATCGAACGCGACGCCGTGCGTGCCGGTGCCATTGCGCCTCCCTGCGAGGGTGAAGGCAACGGCGGTGCCGTGCCCTCCCTCGTCGTCGATCGATGTGTTGCCGGCGACCCCGGTCGAGGCGGTGGAGATACGGCTACCGAACTCCTCGCTTTGCAGGTCGATGCCGCTGTCGATGACGCCGACGCCGATGCCCAGGCCGGTCGCACCCCTATTATAGGCTGCGAGCGCATTCATCGACACCGCACCCACCGTCGCACGATATTCGCGTGTGTCGTAATTTGTCGCTGCCGGAGCGGGTGTCGGTGTCGGTGTCGGAGTCGGTGTCGGAGGGGGCGTTGGTGTCGGTGTCGGTGTGGGCGTTGGTGTAGGAACAGGCGCTGGCGTGGTTGGCGGGACGGATGCGTCAGGCGGCGTCGGTGTCGAATTGATGCCACCGCCGCTGCTGCCGCATGCACCGAGAAACAACCCGCAGCTCAATGCCGCCGATCGTAGGAGGCCCGCCTTCGTGCCGCGCATCACATCCGCCTTATTTTATCGCTTGTGATTTACTGGAATGGAAAGGGTTGCACGGTGGTTAACCTCAGGAATTAATTGTAGATCTTCACCAGAGCGCTTTTCAACCGAGCTGGATCATCGGGGATCTACACGGCGGTCGTTTCTGATTCACGATCTGTGCTGGCGAAAGAGGCTGGTATGGATGGGCCGGGCTTTATCGCGTGATTTGCGGGCCGTATCGTTGCAACTATTAAAGGCAGGCTATCGTGCCGACGACTGGCGGAACGGTTCGGAGTCAGCGCGGTGCGCTTTCTTAATCAACCATCGATTCCGAGAACGCCGATCCCTTCTTGGCCGCCATTGCTCTGCGGAAAAGCGGGGCATCGGGCCGGGCCAGGCAGGCCCAACAGCTATTGACCCTCGAATATACGATACATATACGAAGCGTATATTTGGAGTATGGGGATCGAGTTATGGGCTTGGTTAAGATCGACGATCAACTGCACGAGGAAGCCCGCCGCGCCAGCGCCGTCATGTGCCGGTCGATCAATGCCCAGGCCGAGTTCTGGATGAAGATTGGGATGCTCGCCGAGGCCAATCCAACCATGGCCTTGAACGACATCGTGAAGGCGCAACTCGCGGAGGCGAACTTCCGCTTGGTCCAGCCGCTCGCGGCTTGATCGAGCGCCTTCAACCATCCCGACCACTTGCTAGGACTGACATGCCCTTTCACGACGAAATCACAGACTTCTTCGGCCGCTACGTCGATGCCTTCGCGCGCGAGGACGCCGACACGTTAAGCGAGCTATGGGACGAAGTTGGGCTGTTCCCCACCCCTACCGGCAACTTCGCTATGCCGCGCTCCGCGTTCCGCGACCATTGCGCCACGCTGTTCGGTTTCTATCGGGCCCAGGGCGTCGTGCGGCCGGAAGGTGCTCTGCTGTCCGCCGACGAGCTGTTCCCGGGCGTTGCGCAGGCGCGAATGGCCTATCGCATGATGGGCGCCGACGACACTCCGGCGGCCGAGTGGGAGCATGTCTATGTCCTACGGCGCACCGACACTTGGCGCGTATCGCTGACCATAGCGGATGGCGAGATGGCGACTTGGACGGCCAAAGGCGTTCAGCTCTGATCGAATTTGCTGCCGCTCAACGATTCCCGAAATACCATCCTTTCCGGGATGACCGGCGCTATGAAAGGCTAATGACAGTTGGTCCGGCCCTCTCGGTGTCCTTGAACGCGATCGGCAAGGTGATGGCCGAAGCACATGATCCTTGGTGGATCATCGGGAGCGCAGCGGTTGCCCTTCACAGGGTCGATCCCGGCCATGTGGCTGACGTGGACGTGCTGTTGAGCGTTGCTGACGCTCAACGCATCCTGCCGGCAATCGGCATTGAGCTCGGGTCAGGATCGCCGCACGCGGCGTTCCGGTCGAGCATCTTCGGCACTTGGACCGGGACTGCATTGCCTGTTGAGTTCATGGCAGACTTCCACCGTCGATCAGGAGAAGCATGGTTGCCGGTGCGACCAGCGACGCGACAGCCAGTTGAGGTTGACGGTTTGGCCGTCTTCATTCCCGAAAGGGTGGAGCTACAACTCATGCTCACTGCTTTTGGCCGGCCCAAGGACATGGAGCGCGCCCGAAGCCTAGCAGCCGTATCGTAGGGACTTTCCTAAAATTCGATGGGTTGCGAAAAAGCCGTTGCCTTCCCGCTTCACCATCCTTTTCGAGAAGGGCAGCTATCGCCAACTGCCTCCTGAAAGCTGCCTGTCCGTTCCCCACCATCTCTTGGCGTTCAGCTCCTTCGGGGGCGTCCATCGTGCCCGAAAGCCGGCGCGCAGCTATCGGGCGGGAAAGCAGCTATCGGGCGGGAAAGCTGCCAGCCTGCAAGCGTCCTGATCCAGCACGTCAAACCACATCTCGCCCTTGATCGGCTTCCCGCCGCCAACGTCATGTGTGCCAGGCATCCATTCACAGAACTCGGTGAGCGGGATCAGGCAACGGCCTTCCGGGGCCTCCAACCGCGGTCGCCAGCGCTTCAGGTCGCGGACATTCGTGATCGGGTACGCGCTCCTTTGCCGAGCAGGTCTCAGCTCATGACGTCAAGCCCGATCACACCAGCTTCGCGTCGGATCACATAGGCTCGACCGCGGAACACGAGCTCAACTGGGTTGAAGCGATTGTCCATCGGCTTGTCGGTGAGCCAGCCGCCACCGAGCCGTTCGATCAGCGTCTTGGGCTCACCCCGGTTGCGCGCGCGGTTGCCCATCAGAAAATGCCGGCGACGGCGAACGGCGACGTGCGCGCCAAAGCCGGCACCGTCGATACACTGCGCCTTGGTGGAATCGGGGCCCGCCAACTGAACGTGATGATAACACCGGCGCTAGGAGATACTGACGTTCTCGGCATGAATTTCTTGTCAGAGTTGAAATCATAGCGCGTCGAGGGGCGCACCTTGATCCTCGTGTCGCGTAAGTCAGGCCCTACGGCGGCAATTCCACAATAGTAACCCATATTTCGAGATGAGCTGTGACGCCTGTGATGCTAAACAGACCATCCATGCTGTACAATACTTTACTATCAAAGATACGTGATGTAAATTAGATTAGTTTACGCAATCTATCACAATATAAATTCTCAAATTATCGGACTTTTGTTATTTTCAAGAAGCTATTTCTCGACGACGAGCGGCAACCACCCCCCGGGGACTGGTTAGTGGCGCGCGATGCCTCGCATTTCGGAAAAATACTAGAAAGCAATGAGCTGTCTGTTATCTCATTCGATCATGATCTAGGGTACGATCAGGCAGGCAGAGAGCTTCCGACTGGCCAGCACTGCATGCGCCTGTTACTTGAGGAGGCGATGGACCGGCCAGACACGCTCCATCGACTTCGTCTGGTTATCCTACACAGCGCGAACCCCGTTGGCAGAGCGAACATGCGCGGCCTACTGGAAAGCGCACAACGGCATGGCATTTTGCCTGCCGTGCAGATCGTTGAGCGCCCGGTCACAAGCTACCCGTTGGCAGCCTGGCCAGTGGAATGATTAGAGCATGCGAGCTCACGCTCGTGGGCGTGAGACAGGTCCGGCTCAATCGTCGTCCCAGCGCGTTGAAGATGGGTAACGCTAGGAGCATACCATGCCGACCGACCCGAACACCGACATCGAGCGCGAGACGACCGGCGAACCTTACGTCGAGGGCAACATGGAGACCGAGGAGGGCGTGGCTTCCGACGGCACCAATGCCGAGGGTCTTGACGCCGTTGACGACGCGCCGGACTCGCTGACTAAAGACGACCCCGACGTTGATGATGCTGCGGACAATTTGTCGTTCCGCGGCGACGACGACGACGCTCCGGATAGTGCGCCATAAAATGATACTGCGGACCATAGGGGCGACCCGTGCCGCATTTCGGCGTTGGCAGCGGCTGTGGATGGCGCAGACCAAGAGAAGGGCGGCTGATTGGCACCATCCGGGTGAGGCACCAAAGGTGCACCTAGGACTTCTCCATATATGCGATCGCAGCCGTATCCTGCCGAGCAAACTGGGGACGATGCCCGCTATGGCGAGTCATCCTCGGTGCGGCCCGCCGTTCAGTTACCGGCGCGTTAAACATCGTGAGCTAAAAGCAACGGGCGGGAAGGACCGAAGGAGGTTGCTGATCCCCACCACAGCCACGAACTAGGCAGTCTGCGGTCATCAACGTTAGTCGGACATCGCACGATAGACGCTCGCCCGACCGATGCCCAATTGCCTTGCAATATCGCTCGGCCCGATCCCCGCAGCATGGAGAGCCCGAACCTGGCCAACGTCCACGGAAGGCTTGCGGCCCTTGTAGACACCGGCAACCTTTGCGCGGTCTATCCCTTCCCGCTGCCGCTCCTTGCGGATGTCTGTTTCGAACTCGGCGATTGATGCGAGCACCGTGAGCAGTAGCTTGCCCGTGGAGGTGTCCGTATCGAGGCCGCCCTGCTGAAGGCAACGGAACCCTACCCCCTTCGTGGACAAACGGGCGACGATCGCGTGCAGGTCAGCGGCTGATCGCGCAAGGCGGTCCAGACGAGTGACGACGAGCGTGTCACCCTCACGAACGAAGTCCAGAGCTTCGGCGAGTTCGTCGCGTCCCGTCACGCTGGTGCCGCTCCGCTTCTCGGAAAAGACCTTGCTGCAACCTGCGGCACCAAGGGACTCGAGCTGAACCTCCAGCGACTGCCCCGCACTGCTTACTCGACCATAACCAACCAACATCGACGTCACCCGCCTCAATAGACCCTAGACGTTCGACCATGGTGCCCCAAAATGATCGGGGCAACCCATTTGAGACAGACCGGCCTGGGTTCTTGCGTCTCACCGCATAGTACCGCGAGGGTATACTCTTTCGGTACCTATTAGATTGTAGATGGCATCAGCACAAACCAACGCCAGCTTGTTTGTGAATTTGGTGCATTCGCTAATTTACGGTAACGTTCGAAGTCGAAAGTTTAATTTTTCGCCTTCGTCACCAAGTGTAGATGGTCAATGCCACACTCGTCGTAGATGTTCTGCGCTTGGCCGATCTCGTTTACGCTTTGGTCGATCCAGCCGTCGCCTACGCTATAGATGGTGCTGATTGACCCCGTCGTGCTGACCGCGAATGGCATCCAGGTTCGGCGATCGCTACTCACGTATTTGTCCCAATAGCCACAAATCGTGTCGGGCTTGGTCTCGCTCCGATGGGCATTGATGATCCGTGGTGTCCCAAATGGCTGGTTCGGGCCGAGCTGACGCACGATCTCCGCCTGTACTAACCCATGGTCCTCCTCTGCTTGGGTTTGGGGATCTGTGCAGCCGGCAAGGGCGGCGGCTAATGCGAGGCATGCCGTGATGATGCGGCTCTTCGTGTGGCCGCACATTATGCGGCGAGCCTGAGGTGTGCATGGGTCGGGGGAAACTGCTGGGGACATCCGAGGCACAACTCGACGTTGCTATCGGTATGGAACTTTTCGACCTCGCACTTGATGCAGTCGGCCGCGTCGTGTTGGCTGGTGACTGCTTGGCCCTCCCACCTGATTTGGAGCAGGATGGGCGTGGTGGGGTCGACGAGCGCCTGCTGGAACGTCCCGCCGATGTTGATGATCGCCGCGTTGTCACTGGCTGCGCACGCCTTAGCGAGTGCTTGTGCTTGTGCTTGTGCTTGTGCTTGTGCTTGTGCTCTCGTGTCGGTCAGCTCCAGGTTAGCCAATACATGTCTATCGCTCATCGTCTGCGGTTCGTTCTTTGATCGATGATCTGGTATCGCACGCTGTTTGACGGGCTGCCGGTGGCTTCATCAGCCTTTCGAGCCAGAGAGGAGCACGTATGGGTCCGCCACGGGGCCGTCTCTGCGCGGAGAAACATCCTCCACCGTCGTCGATTTGATCGCGGCCACGCGGAAGTGGACTGGGAGGTTGCCGTGCTCCTTGGCGATCGCGTCTAGTTCCTTGATGAGCCGCTTAATTTTCATGCAACCTACTCCGTTGTGCGCGGTGGCTGGGTGCCAAGGATCTGTATCAGCGCCTCCAGGCGAGCGTTCGCCGCCACGTAGCCATGGTAGGCGTTGAGGATCGAGCTATGAACGCCCAGCTTCGCTTCGGCGCTGAGGATCTCGACAAGCTTTCGCTCGATCTCAATCGCTGCCATTATGTCTTCGGGCTTCACGATCTTCCCCTTATCTGATGCTGTTTAACCGTGCGTCCACCTCATCCTAGCGATGCCGAGGCGGCACATGCCTTTCTCAGATGCACTAAAGAACCAGCCGTCACTTCCTGGCTGTTCGTATACCGACAGGAAAACGAGGCCGAGAACCACAACGACGGCAACTCGCCCAAGAGATGCGATGACCTTCAAACGTCGATGTTCCAGATAGCCTTTAGATCCCCGTTGACCGCCGCGAAGATGCTCTCCGCGCTATCACGAGACAGGTCAATGTCCGATATGCGAAGCTTCTACGTATTTGCGGAAGGGCGTGAGTCACCTTGGCCAACCTTGCCCTAGACGAGCTCACGCGGTTCAGCCTTGCTTTTCACATCGGGAATGAACGGCACAGATGCGATCAGGTTGTGCTTCCAGGCCCAATTCAAGGGCTGCCGTAACGCCGCGGTGTCGCGCGAGATGGTGTGGCCTCCGACGCCCTGGAGGCGTCGCCACGCGTGGAAGCGTTTCACGAGAGCAGACGTAATGTCGGCCACCGTTGGCGGCCCCAAGAGGCGGCCGCCAGTTCGCTCGTGCTGAAAGAACGCGATCCAATGGGTCACGCCGTTCGCGTAGCGGCCCGGGTCTGAAAGGTTCGGTGCTGCGTGCTCCACCAGCCAGTCCGCCATCAACTTTTCAACGTAGACGCTGGCGATCGCGGCCTGCACAGGCTTCTGCGATCCAAGGTAATGCTCGGCTAGTGCGTCTTGTGCCGCTTTAGGCGGCTTACTTGCATCACCGCCGCCGATGCCAAGCGACCTGCGGCGAGTCCGACGTCCATTTCCGCCTGCTCCGTTTTCGTACCAGCAGATGGCCCAGTCGTCTCGATCTGCGCGATACCAAAGCCAGTAGGGGCCGAGCTCATGGCGGGAAGTGCTGCCCGCTCTTGGGGTCCGAGCGGCTGGTTGTCCTGTCTGCATGGTGCGGTGAGTTCTTCCAGTTCCAGGCGAGCAATCGCCTTGTAGATTTGAGGCGACATCAGCAGCTGCACTTGAGCGGGATCGAAAGTAACCCGCGTGCCATTCCGCGCCGCCTTGCGCAGTTTGGATGCCAAAATGTGGTACGCTGTTTTCATGATGTGTGCTATAGGGCATGCAGCATGAAATGTCGAGCGCGTTCGTTCGGTGCAATGAGTGAGGTAGAAGGCTTTGACCCGAGGGATTGCTGATTATCGAGATACCCAGGCTGCCCACATGTTCAGCAGTGGCCTGCGTCGCACTGCCCAAGTGCAGGGGATCAGCCAGCGCGAAATCGCAAAGGCGCTTGGCTACAAGCAGAGCGTTGTCTTGAGCCATATGGCGCTCGGTCGGGTTCCAATCCCGGTCGAGCGCGCCGCACAGTTTGCCAAGCACCTTAACCTGGACGCGAAGGCGTTTTTGGCCGCTGTGCTTAAGCAACGCTACCCTGACATTGACTGGTCAACCTCACTCCGCGGTGACGACGCTGATCTTGAATCCACTCATCTTGTTCAGTCCATCGAGGCCATCGCATGTCGTCCTATCGAACAGCTTGCGCCAGAGCAGATGCGTGTGATCCGGGAGGTGGCCGCAGACCCTCACGCGGAACGCCGCTGGCTCACAGTCCATGAAGTTCGGGCCATCGAACTGCTGCGCCGTCATGTTCCACTGTTAGCAAGGGACGGCCTGTCGAAGGAGGAGGAGGGCGCCATCGAAGAGGCGATAAACGCCAAGCGTGTGTTGTAAGGCACGCACGCATCACATAGTGGCTGCCCATTGAAAATGCCTACAATGGAAGTCTGTCATCATGTCCGTCGAGAACATCCATCGCCTGCACAACCTTACGTCGCGGGAGCAGCACATTCACTGGGGAGGTCGAAGGCCCTGGGAGCATGATGGCGGGCGAGTGATGCTGCCAAAACCAGCTAATGCAGGAAGAGCGGACGTTAGCGTCGACCTCGCGGGAAACGTCACCCGCATGCGAGTTCCAGTGCTCCGACCGTGCTTCGGATCGCCAACCGCACTTCTTGTCCATGGCGGCGATCAGACCCGCTCCGGGAAAAATGGGCGCCAGCCTACGCGATGCAATGCATGCCCCGCGAAGGAGGCTTGCGCGAAAGTTGGATACGCCCGACTTCACGCCGACGCCCGAATTGCTGCCGCCTACAATGCGTTTGAGGCAGCCGGAGGCCGATTGATCTTCATCAAAGGTCGAACCTCCCGTGGTGATGCCGAGATCGAGCGTTGCTATGGAAAGGTCCTCGCCGCCCTGATCGCACACCCGCCATTCGCCAACGTAAATGACGCTCACATTCAGGCTTACTGCGACGACCTGATCGCCGAACGGCAGGCCAAAGACCAGGAACGTCAACGTCTCAAGCGCGACAGAGAGCGTGCTTTGCGGATGCGGCAAGCCGAGGCCCCAGAAGAGGCCCGCACCAGCGAGAGCGAGGAAGGCGAGGCGGTTCATCTAGTCTCGCTGCCAGAGTCTTCGTCCGAAGGCGATAGAAACGACTTGGCTCTGAGCTACGTTCGTAAATGTCACCACCGCCGCGTCCCTGACGCCGCGCACAGGACTGTCCTGTACAAACGCTGGGTAGGTAATGAGCGACATAGGTAGGAAAGATCGCATCTAACGAATGGCTTTGGTTAGGTACCCGGATCGCCAGCCTGAATGTCTAGGTGTGGGCGGAATCGGTCATTCGGCGCGATAGGCTCGAACGTTCGGGATCAGTAAGGGAACAGACCGGCCTCCGTTAACGAGGAGTGGCTTATATCTGCTGTGTCCTTTTCTCCGGTTCCAGCTACATCCGACTTTCGACATTCGCAGGGGGGGTGTTCATGCAAATTGCGGTTTTGACATTCGAAGGGTTCAACGAGCTCGACTCGTTTATCGCAGCAGGAATACTGAACCGGATGGGGGCACATGGCTGGACCGCGCACATCACCTCGCCGACTGATTCCGTGACGTCCATGAACGGCGTCACGGTCAAGCGTCAGAAACCCTTGGAGTTCGCTGCCGAAGCGGATGCCGTGATAATTGGAAGCGGGATCAGGAGCCGCGAAATCGCGACTGATAATGACCTGCTGTCCCGGATCAGCCTTGATCCATCCCGCCAACTGATCGGCGCGCAGTGTTCGGGCACCCTCTTGCTCGCAAAGCTGGGATTGATTGGCGATCTTCCTGCCTGCACCGACCTGACAACCAAGCCCTGGGTGATCGAGGCGGGCGTCGAGGTGATCGATGCTCCCTTTGTCGCACACGGCAACGTGGCGACGGCCGGAGGCTGTATGGCCTCGCAATACCTGGCGGCGTGGGTAATCGCCCGTGGCGCTTCGCTGCGCGATGCCGAGGAAGCGATGCACTACGTCGCACCGGTAGGCGAAAAGACGCTTTACGTTGAACAGGCCATGAGAGTTATTGCGCCTTTTATCTCGCCGGCAGCTTCTATCGCCGCTTAAACACGACGCGGTGGCTGGCGCCTTCTCGGTGCCGTTCACCGCGTCGGAATGGCAATTTTTGGTGGAATGCGGACCTTCGGCTTTGAAGGCTTCACCCCAAGAAACCAACCGAACGGGTATCCCGGATGCATCAGTGTCTTGCATCGCCGGAGCCCGCGGTTTCCTGTCGTTCTTCGCATGATGCGGAATCCGTGATTTTTGCATCGCGCTGGTGATTGGCATGCGAGCTCGCTCTTTGCCGGGAAGGTCGTAAGCTATGCGGGTCAGGGAGTTACAGATGAAGAATAAGGCATCAGTATGTATCCGCGTGATCTCGGGTATGACGATAGCAGCTGCAGCGATCAGCGCTCATGCGCAGTTCGTCCCACCTGCTGGATACAGTGGCGGCGGGTCACGACCGGGTGTCGCGGTGCCCTCAGACCCTGATGCGCCGCCCTTAACCCGGATCCCTGACGCGGCATTGTGGAGCCTGATCCACGTCGATCCACTCTACTTGCGCGGCTCGGCTGTGGGCCATGCCAAGGTCGTTGGCGCATTTGCGATAGCCGAAACGAGCAAGACACATGTCGTTGCGGCATGGTCGCCCGGTTTTTTGCCAGTCACCCTCTCATTGAGCGACGGCCGCTGCTACGTGCTCCAAGCCAATTATGAGGGAGGCACACTCTCCAATGGCCGGTTGAGCAAATCGAGATGTGATGGACAGCGGAATGCCAATGAACCGTCTTTTCCGTCGCCACCCCCCGGCCGCTCACTACGCTTCATCGGGTCAGCTTGGGGCTACGGCGCGTGGGCCGATGATGAGGCAAAGACCACCATCATCACAGCGCCAGGAGCAACGACCTTCCAGCCTCTCTTTACGGCTCAAATGATGTCCATCGCTATCATGGCGATGAACAGTCCTGATTCACCGGGCGGCAATGTGACGTTGGTTGGCAAAGTCAAAGGCCGGCTGACAGTCGCCACGCTGGAGGTCGGATACTAGTGTCGATGCAAGATTCTTGAGTCCTGCATCACGGATGTCCGGAACTGATGGAAAGCAGATTGACCCTTGGGGGAGGGGGGGGGGGGGGCGAACCTGGAAAAACCGATCATCGAACGAGCGTCTCAAATGCATCGGCTTTTCCCATCAACGGTCGCGCCGGCTCCTGCCGTTTTCTGGTTGATGCAAAACTTGTGGGCTTGCGTCGCGTAATGCCAAATCGGACGTGACTACGACGGCTAGGCTTTCCGATTGAAAACTTCAGGTAACCGGGCGCTTCGGCGGCGCTGCATTTCGAAAAAAATCGTTGGATGAAGAGCAATAGGATTTCAGGACGCCGGCTTGAGATTGGGCGCCGTCATTGATGCAGTTGTCTCTGGGCCAAGATCCGCGCGAACCAAGCGCAGGGTTGGATCGCGGGCCATCAGGCGCGACCCCGTTACCGCAACCATGTTCGCGGTGAAGGTATAGCGTTCGCGTCCATAGCTTGGCTGCACTTGCGGGGCATAGCGACGAACCGATACGGAACGGACCACCTGCTCGGCCCACCCCCCCTTCAACGCTACATGATCGCCATGCCGCGAGATGTGCGCGTCACTGATCCGCCCGTCAGTGCCGATCGCGAAGGCCACATCGATCCATTGTCCGACATAGCTGCCCATCGCCACCGGCGGCATTTCGGTGTTAAACATGGCAGCAGGGTTGGAGTTCGGGGCGAAGCGGTTACCTGATCCCCGGGAAGACGCGGTCAGCGCAACTGCGGGGGCGTATAATAACAACGCAGGCGCTCCAGCGGGTTGCCTTGGATATCGTTCAATCAGGCGATCGAGCTCGGGCCCGGGGGTCGTCTGGGCAGCGAGCAGAAAACTCAGTTGCCGGCCGGCTACTTGATAAGGCTGCAACGCCGGTTCGCGCCTCGCGATCAACGCATCGATAGCCCGGCGTGCCGCGAAGCCGAAAACCGTGTGATTTTGTTCGGCAAGGCGGGTTTTGAGCGTAGCTACCCGTAAAAGAGCAAGGCCCTCAATCTCAATGAGGCCGAGCTTGTGAGCGCGTCGGGCAATGCCTGCATACTGCTTCTCGCTTCCTATAAACCGGCCAGCGCGAGCATAGGCATCGCCAAGCTCGATCCGCTCCAGGAACACACGTGGATCGTCTTCAGCCATGCCCGCCTTCATCGCGCTGATCGTGTCGAGAGCACTGGACAGCTCGCTGTCGGCTAGGCCGAGATGCGCTGCCATCACGCTATTAGCATGGTGCAGATTAGCAACCGCCACCGGGTATTGCTTTGCAAACCGTGCATTGCGACGCCTTGCTGCCAACAGGGATGCGCGTGCCGCATCATATGTCCCCGCTTCGAACTGCGCTTGAGCGAGAGCAAGCGTAGCGGCAATGTCCCTGTCAGGCGAGCAATGCGTTGCAAGGCATTCGTCGACGTGCCTCTTATAATCCAAAGTACGGCTGCCGGTGACAACAATATCACGCCCCGATGTCTCTTTTGCGGCAGGAGGGGTCGTAACTTGAGCGGACAGGGGTGCGGTGGCTAACAGGCCGCATGCCACTAACCAACGCGCTATCAGCATCGCTAAAGACTCCGAGAACTCGGACCAAGGCTAGGCGTAAATCACATCCTCGTCCACCCGCACAGCGGAAAAGGTGCACAGTAACGTAGCTACTAAATTGGGCCGGCCCGTCTAGCTGTTATGATACGTGCACGTGTCTGATCATTGAGATGGATCTGGGCGTAGGCGGAACGACTGGGTTTGGTGGTCAGCGGACAGGCCGCTTTTGGCAGGCGGCTGGCAATAGCGGACATTGCCCGGAGCTGCCGCATTTCTCAAAAAGGATCGGGAATCGTGAAAGAGCGACATACGGCCAATTCGTGTCATTGAGGGCTGCGTGTGGCGGTGTAGTAGTACACGCAGCTAGCATGATCCGGTAGGGGGGGGCCGATGGTAACCAATTCGTTTTTAGCAACTCGGCCAGGTTCCCGCTCAAGGCTAACCGCCTTTGGAAAGGCAGTGACCTACCTGGCCCTGGCACTCGTCGGCGCGCTTCTAGTCTCGGCTGTGGCAAAGCGCCTACTCGGCGCATCGCTCCTTGAACTCGCGCAAGGCGGCGCAGTGACAGGGACAGTGCGGACAGTATTATTGCTGCTTGGGGTAGTTATTTTCCCGACCGCAATGGTTCTCAGGTTCTTCAAGGAGCCGGTTCAGCTTTCGGCATGGGCATGCGGCAGCGCACCAAGGCTCACAGGTTGGGGGCTTGCGACCGGCTTCAGTCTGCTCGCGGCCATCGCAGGTGTGATGTGGGTGTTCGGTGCCGTCACGTTTGCCATTGTCGCCCCCACCTTGTCGGCAGCGTTCTCGGGTTTAATTATTTCCGCAATGTTGTGGCTGGCTCAAGCCGCAGGTGAGGAAGGTCTGCATCGCGGCTATGCCTTCGTGCAAGTTTCTCGTGCGATCTCCTTCTGGCCGACCGCCCTTCTTAGCAGTGCTTGGTTCATGTACGGGCATGTCGGAAACGAAGGCGAGACGGTGCTTGGCATCATCGCTGCCGGACTGCTTGGCTTGGCATTGTCGTACAGCCTGCTGAGGACAGGCTCTCTCTGGTTCGCGCTCGGCTTCCACGCCTCTTGGAATTTCAGCCAAAGCTTCGTCTTTGGGTTTCACAACAGTGGGGGTAAATCCCCAGCTAGCTTGCTTTCCGCCACCGTCAACGGCTCGCCGCTACTGACGGGTGGTACCACCGGACCCGAGGCCAGTCTGCTCGTTCTACCGGCCTTAATTGTCCTGTCGGCAGTCATCCAGCGGGTTACTGTTCAAGCCTGCGAACGCTCGGACAGGCCAGCCCCATCGGTGCCGACAAACAGCTGACACTGCCTTTCCCGTTCGCAGGCTGCCACAAAATAACCCGCTTTCCCGATTGGGAACCCATCGCGGGACAGTCGCCCGGGCAATCGCGCCGAGAGCCGTCCGGGGCACCGGCTTTCCCAGAATCTGTTCCCGATTGCTCTTTCCCGAAATAGCCTTTCGAAGACGCAGAAACGGGAAAGATCGCGCTCAACGAATGGCCGTTATCGGGAGCCCGGATCGCCAGCCTGAACGTCCGGGTTTGGGCGGAAGCGGAATGGCCGCTTTGGGCCGATCTCAATCGGTAGTCCGAATGTCGCGACGTGGTGGAGAGCAGAAATGACAAAGCCGCCAGCCTTCGGCTGACGGCTTCGTCTCACCCTTTGAGATTCGCAACCCGTCAGGCGTAGGTCGTTGTCGTGGTGCGACGACGGTAGCGAACTGCTCCGCCGACCATGCCTAGGCCGACGAGCATCATTGCCCAAGTGGCGGGCTCGGGGACTGCGGATGTGGAAAAGCTACCGCTGTACGCGCCTAAGATAGTGCCCCTCTGGCGAGTGTTGGGATCGAGAGTGGTATAACTAAAGCCGAGCCGGTCCGCGTTGCGTGGATCTTTAAGTTCGTCCAGCCCCAGACCGCTTTCGCCATTCTCCGCGCGGAAGAACGCATTGATCGCTAGTGCCCCGAAAGCGCCTGCCCCTGTCGCGAACGGCGTTTCGAGCGACGATCCTGTACTGCGCGCGCTAGCGAAGTTGAACGTCGTAACCAGCACCGGTTCGCTGAACGGTTGACCAAAAAAGGTGAAACCGCGGCTAATCGATAGCAGGGGTTCAAAACCCGGCGCTCCCGACAGGGTAAAGGCGTAATTCCCAATCGTTGCCGAAAAATCCGTCACTGGCAGGTCGTAGAACGCGTCCTGGTCGCCACCTTCTAAGAAAGTAAGAGCGGTCGTATCAAGCGTGAAGGTAAAACGGAACGGAGACCCGTTCGAGGCCGCAGCGTTCCTGACCAAAGCTCCCTGGGAAGCGTCTACGCTGCCTTGTCCAGAAAATACGATTTTTGCGGCCTCTGCGGGAACGCCAAGCCCAAGCCCAACTCCTACAAGACCCACTGCCGTTAACGCACGTAGCATAGTTGCCCTCCCTATTTTTCGTCGAAGTGGCAACAGGGATAGCGTTCTGTCAAGGAACCCCTTTCATTGAGAATGCTCGAGAAAACCACGAATGAACGCCTAATGGATGATAGCGAAATGGCGGATTTTGGTGGAATGCAGGCGGTCCGCTTCCGGTGAGGTAGCAGCGATAGCCGACACGGGACGACTGCCGCCTTTCCCCAAAACAATCCGAAGATGGGACGATTGGTCTGCTGGCAGGCGACGCCGTTAAGGGATCTGCCGGTGCAGCGTTCTTGCGATGAGCCAAAAGTGCAGAAGCTGCACCGCGACAAGCACCGCGCCCATCCCGATCGCCGTAGGAAGCACGAGGCCTTCTTGCCCGGGTCGGGCCGGGACGTTGAGCGCCATGATCGTAATGAAGCCAAGTGAGACAATTGCCAATGCCGGCATGAAGGCAAGGGCGAGGCGCCGAGGTGCCGACCAGGTTACTTCATCTGTGACCCACCATTGCATCGGCAGCCGGTCTTCGCTGTGGAACGAGGCATCGGCTCGGTAAGCTAAAGCACAAATCACCAGAACGGAGATCACCGAAACGACCACGATGCTCATGAGAGGACTCCTTCGGGCGATAAGATAGCACCTCATTTGGTCGTCCGCATCGTTTTCTCGATTGGGAACCCATTGGCAGGACAGTCGCGCGGGCGGTCACGCCGAGAGCCGTCCGCCCCCCTTTTCGCAAAACCTGTTCCCGATTGCTCATTCCCGAAATGGCCAGTCGGGGAACGGAAAAGCAGTTAGAGATTGCGCTTAACGAGTGGCCGTTATTGGGAGCCCGGATCACCGGCCTGAACGTCCGAGTGTGGGCGAATGCGGACTGGCCGCTTCGGATTGTTGCCGATCGGCAGCGCGAACGTCGCGACCTGGTGGGGAGCGGAACGGCAGCTTTCGGGAAGGCGCGTGACGGTAGCCGACATCGCGGAGCTTCAGCTTTTCCCAAAAAGTTGCCGTTTCAAAAATTCGCAAGACGACCGTGGTTGAAGCAGAAATAGGCAGGTTTGTGACAGGAACGCTAGCAGCCAGCAAAGGCAGGGAACCGTAGACCGTCTTCAGCACCAAGCGGAGACGACATATGACCATCGCAATCATCACCGGCGGAAGCCGCGGCCTCGGGCGCAGTGCCGCGCTGCAGTGCGCAGCACGGGGTAGCGGAGTCATCTTAACCTACAACAGTCATCCCGAAGGCGCAGACGCAGTTGTGCGCGAAATCGAGGCGAACCGAGGCCGGGCCATTGCACTGAAGCTCGACGTCTCGGACACGCGTTCATTCCCGGCGTTCAAGGAAGCTGTCGCAGTGGCTCTTGCTGCAACGTGGAACCGCACCGAGTTCAATCACCTTGTGAACAATGCGGGCTACGGACTTTTTAAACCGATCACCGGCGTCACCGAGGCCGAGTTCGACGGACTGTTCGCAGTCCACCTCAAGGGCCCGTTCTTCCTCACACAGACATTGTTGCCGTTGATGGCCGACGGCGGATCGATCGTGAACCTGACGAGCGCGACGACCCGTGTCGCGACCGCAGGCGTAGCACCCTATGCCGCGTTCAAGGGCGGGCTTGAGGTTCTGACCCGCTACATGGCGAAGGAGTTCGGCGACCGCCGCATCCGCGCCAACGCGGTATCGCCTGGACCGATCCGGACTGAGCTAGGTGGTGGGCTGAACGATGAGTTCGAAGCGCTCCTTGCTGGTCAGACGGCGCTTGGTCGCGTGGGTGAGCCCGACGATGTCGGTCGCGTCGTTGCCAGCCTTTTGTCAGGCGACAGTGGCTGGATCAATGCACAGACGATTGAAGTCGCTGGCGGCTACGTCATCTGATCAGGTCGTTGCAGAATGCCGTGAAGCTCGCGCTATCGTGAGGATAATGCGAGCTTCACCCCAAATCCAATGAAGACCCCGCCCGTCATCCTGTCGAGCATCCGAACGACCGCGGGCCGACGCATCTGCCGGTTGAGCGGGGCGGTTGCCGCGATCATAATGGTGAACCAGGCCGTGCCGAGCGTGACGTGAATGCAGGCAAGCGCGAAAGAGAAGAGCGCAACGTTCGAGCCGGCCGGTACAAACTGCGGCAGGAAAGTGACATAGAACACGCCGATCTTCGGATTGAGCAGGTTCGTGAGAAAGCCGCGGCGCATCGCGGCGTTACGGCTGAGGGGAACGACCGGGCTAGCCGTCTCGGCTGTCATTCTGCTTCTCGGGCGGAACAGCAGGTTTATCCCGAGCCGCAGCAAGTAGGCCGCGCCAGCCCATTTCAGGATCGTATAGGCCAGCGTCGACGCCGTCAGCACGATCCCCAGACCCAATGCGACGGCCGCACCCCAGGCCAGGCAGCCGAGACCAATACCTATTGCCGTTGCGATAGCCTGACGCGGTCCGCCCGCTACCACACTCCGCAGGACCATCGCTGTATCGAGACCTGGGGTAATCGTCAGCAGCGTGGCGGCCAGGCCGAACGCCAGCAGGGATGGAAGAACGCTCATTCGAACCTCGCTCCGGAAGGCATGATGGTCACGACCGTATAACAGGGGTTGGCCCCGATGACGTGGCGAGACCCTCGACCGATGAACCCACCGCTCGCCAAGCGACGATCGCTGCCAGAACAGCAAGGATGGCACCGCCCATGAATGCTTCGGGCAGGCCTACAGCAAAGGTGCCGGGCACGCTCGAGAACGCGTAGATCGCCGTCATCACCGCAATCCCCAGCGCCCCACCGATCTGCTGGTCCATCTGCAGTAGCCCAGACGCCGTACCGGCGTGTTCTTCCGGGACGCCTTCCATGATCGCAACGGTACCCGGCGCGAAGATAAGTGCGACACCCACCGCATGGATCAACAGCGGGACGAGGACAGCCGGGAAATAGCTGCTGCTGTTGTCCAGCAACGCAAATCCAACAAGGCTGATAGCGACGATCGCGCTGCCTGCAACCATGAGCCCGCGAGCGCCAAATCTGACGATCAGACGGGGCGCGAAATGGCTCATCGCGTAGACCGTAATCGTGAGGGGCATGTATCCGAGACCTGCGCCCAGCGGGGTCCAGCCCAACACGCGCTGAAGATACTGCACCAGCATGAAGAGCACGGCGAAGTGAACGCCGACGATCAAGGCCATCACCGCCAGCCCGCCGAGCCGAGCGCGGTTACGCAGCAAGCTCAAGTCCAGGAGCGGCGCTGCGTGACGTTCCTCGATCCGGAAGAAGGCTACGAGTAGGACTGTCGCCGCAAGGAAGGACCCCAGCGTGCCGGCTGCGATCCATCCATGATCCGCAGCACTGATGAACCCGTAGACCAGCGCTACCGATCCAACCGTCGCAGTAAGCGCTCCGGACAGATCGAGACGGGCGGGCTTCGGATGGGTTTCTGCCACAAGTCGGCCGATCGCGATCACCACGAATAAGCCGACCGGCACGTTGATGAACAGCGCCCAGCGCCATGAGAGAAAGTCGGTGAGGATCCCACCGAGGATCAGGCCGGCAGACGCGCCGATCGACGAGACGGCGGTGAACAGCGACAGTCCCCGCGCGCGCTCCGCGTCGTCGCGCGCCATCACCATGACCAGAGCCAGAACGCTTGGCGCGGCCAGCGCTGCGCCGATACCTTGAACGACACGCGCTGTGATCAGGATCGTGGGGGCTTGTGCAAGACCGCCGACCAGGGAGGCCACGACGAATATCGTGAGCCCCACCCTGAATGCACGGACCTGACCAATGATATCCCCAAGCCGCCCGCCAAGCAGTAACAGGCCGCCAAATGCCAGACCGAATGCGTTTGGTACCCAGGTCAGGGCAGCAGGGCTGAAACCCAGATCCAGCTGGATCCGCGGCAGGGCGACGACGACGATCAGAAAATCCATGGCGAGCATGAGTTGGGCCGCCAGGACGATCCAGAGTGCGAACGCGCGCTGGCGCGACGCGGGAGGGTTACCTCCGCGAGTTGAGCTTGGCATGTGCATCTTTCCGAGTGCCTGACTGCAGGCGGGCGCCCAATATGAGCGCGGATGATGCCGTCGGCCCTAGTCGGCCGACGGCATCCAGATCGAGGTGCTATGCCCTCAATCCAAGGCCTTACAGGCCGCGAGCGCCGCCTGTGACACGGATGGACTCGCCGCTGACCCAATGTGAGTCATCCGAGGCCAGGAAGACCGCCGTTGGAGCGATGTCCTCAGGTTCGCCGACGCGACCAAGCGGTGTCTCGGCCAAGAGCCGCACGCCGATATCCCCGCCGAAGTTGCCGTCGGTGGCAGGCGTGTTGGTATAGCCCGGCATGATGGCGTTCACCCGGATCTTGCGGGGACCGAGCTCACGGGCGAGGCCATAGGTCATGTTGTCGACCGCTGCCTTTGTAGCCGAATACACGCTGGCGCCGGCCGAAGGATGTGTGCTCAGGATCGAGCTGATGTTGACGATGCTGCCGCCTGCATCACCAAAGTGCTTCACCGCTTCGCGCGTTGCGAGGAAGTAGCCCAGCACGTTGACGTTGAACTGCTTGTGGAACGCGTCCTCAGTCAGGTCAGCGACCATCTCGAAGACCGCAACGCCGGCATTGTTGACGAGGACGTCGACCTTGCCGTGATCGACGATGACCCGGTCGAACAGGCGCGTGACGTCGGCCGATTTCGACATGTCCGCCTGCACGGCAAACGCCGAACCACCAGCCGTCTCGATTGATGCGACGACGGCGTCGGCGCCGCTCTTACTTGAATTGTAATTCACGATGACGACCGCGCCCTCGGCACCGAATGCCCTGGCGATGCCTGCACCAATGCCGCTTGAAGCACCTGTGACGATGGCGACTTTGTTGCTGAGTTTCATGGGACTGTCTTTCTCGATCGAGGGATCTGATGCGAGAGGCAGAAAGCCCCTCGTTCGCCTTTCCGATATGGCGGGGCGGGGCACAGACCCCATGCCGCTTATTCTCTCATTCCTGCCTAATCTTCTCAAAGCGGGTTGTTCGCCGTCCTCGCCGGGCCATGTGTGTTCCATGGAAAATGTAATGGACGAGCTGCGCAGCATCGTGATGCGCGCCGGAAGCCGGTGGACGGACACGGGGCTCCCCCGCGTATCAATGGTGCGATCGGAGGGCTGTGCCGACCAGGTCTATGAGCCGATGCTCCACCTTGTCCTCCAGGGCTCGAAAAGTCTGTCGATCGGCGACCAGAATCTGCGCTTCGATGAAGCGACCTACTTCGTCGTGCCCGTCCACGTTCCCGCAACCGGCGAGGTCCAGTCGGAAGGGACGAGCCAACCTTATCTTGCCGTCAGCCTGAAGCTCGATCCGACGATCATCGCCAATCTCATGGCAGAGATGCACGGTACCGGGACAACGCCGAACCCGAGCGGCTTCGCCGTTTCGACAGCTACGCCTGAGCTGATCGATGCCTGGCTGCGCATGATGAGGCTGATCGACCGCCCGAGCGAGGCACCTATCCTGGCCGCGATGATCGAGCGGGAAATTCTCTTTCGCGTGCTGATTGGGCCCCAGGGCGACAAGCTACGGGAGGTCGCATGTGCGGAAAGCCGGCTTGCGCAGGTCCGGCCTGCGATCGACTGGATCCGCGATAATTTTGCGGAAACGATCCATTCGGAACCGTTGGCCGGTATGACCGGCATGAGCGTCGCTGCGTTCTATCGCCACTTCAAGGCGGTGACGTCGATGGCCCCGATCCAGTATCAGAAGCGGCTTCGCCTGTTGAAGGCACGACGGCTCCTGCTGTTCGAAACTCACGACGTTGCCAAGATCGCTTACGAAGTTGGCTATGAAAGCGCGTCACAGTTCAGCCGCGAATATGCGCGTATGTTCGGTATGCCGCCAGGACGGGACGCTGCCCGCTTCCGGGTCGAGGCGACGATTGATAGCGTCGAACTGGTCGCGGCCGAATAGACGCGGAGCAGCATCGGACGGGGGTATGCCCTGTCCGATGCTGCTCGCTGATATCGCTTACAGATCGATGATAGTCGTGTCGGCAATCGTCTCGGCAAAGCCAGCGCCGAAGAGGCCAGCCGGCGTTTGGAATCCCGGGCGTGCCTCGCCATTCAGCACGCGGCGCGCCGCTTCGGCTGCAGCGATGGTCGTGAACGTATAGCCGTTGACCGTCTCCAAGATCGAACGGACCACCGTTCCGTCCTCGCCGGTCACTTCGACCGCTGCGTGGTAGCGATTGGCCTCGCGCTCATCGACCGTCGGGCCGTCAGGCATGGCGGCAAGGTCGCCTTCCGGAAACGCACCGTCGGTCAGGTACACGAACGTCTCGATGTTCGGGATGTCCGTGGCGCGCCAGATCGTGATCAGATCTGGCAAGGTCACCGGGAACGAGGACGCAGGACCATTGCCGAAATCAAAATCGCGAACATCCTGTGGGCTGCGGCTGATCAGCTTTCCATCGACCCGATGCAGCAGGCCGGTGTTGACGTTGTCGCTGGCTGAGATGGCCGAACCGCGGGAAAAGCCGCCTGCCACGTGCATGGCGATGCTGACGCTATGGGGCTTGCTGACACGCTTTGCGGCATGGCCAACAAGCGACCCGAGCATCGCAACGCTGCCACCGCTGCCTGGGAGAAGCATCACGCCTGCAGCGGTTGCAGCCTGATCCAGCGTTTCGGCCAATTGGTAGCTGTCCAGCTCGGCAGCGATATCGAGATAATGAACGCCTGCCTCAATGCAGGCCTTCATCAGCGGCTCGGCCGTGAGCATGAATGGCCCAGCGCAATTCAGCAGGACGTTGATGTCCGAAAGCGCAGCCTTTGACGCTAGCAGATCGTCCACTGCAAAGAGGCGGTATTCCACACCCAGCTCGCCAGCCAATGCGACGAACTTTGCCTTGTCCTGCTCTCGACCAGCGAGAACGAGTTCGACGCCTGCTTTTTGGGCGTTCGTGGCGGCCATCTTTCCGGTGTATCCGGCTGCGCCGTAGATCATCAGTTTTGCCACGTCGGTAACTCCATTTTGGTGAAGGCATTCGCCGCAACGCCACGTTATCCGGCCGCTGCTGCCTGCACCTCAGATGGGCACGCCCGCCATCTCGTGCCTATCCGATCCTCTTCCAAACCTGCCTGATCCTGCTTGGTGGTAGGTCAACGCGGTTTGATCAGGTACCAGCGCAATATGAACGCCAATCTAGAAGAGCTCCGCCAGCTAGCTGCGCGCGCCCAGAACCGGGCTACGCCAACCGGCATACCGCGCGTTGCTATGGTCCAGGGCGAGATTCCCCAGCATAACCTGGCGGCCGTCTACAGTCCGATGATCAACCTCATTCTGACGGGCTCCAAGACGATGACGGTAGGAGCACGCACCTTCCAATATGATCCGGCGACCTATTTCGTGATGTCCGTCGACCTTCCTGCGGTCGGGTCCGTACATCCTAGCGATACCGGCGATCCATATCTGGCAGTCAGCCTGACGCTCGAACCCTCAATCGTAGCGAACCTGCTGGCTGATATGCCTAAACCTGCGGGAGGCGAGCTCTATAGCTCAGGCTTTTCGGTTGCACCCGTCACCGACGAGCTGCTCGACGCTTGGGTCCGTATGCTGCGCCTGATGGACCGCCCTGACGACATACCCGCACTTGCGCCGGCCTATGAGCGCGAACTGCTCTACCGCGTTCTGCAAGGTCCGCACGGCTGGATGCTGCGCGATATCGCCGCACCTGGTACCGCCTTGTCCCGGATCGGCGTCACGATCCGCTGGATACGCGAAAACTTCACAGTCCCGCTCAGAGTGGAGGCACTGGCGTCCATGGCAGCGCTTAGCATTTCAGCGTTCCATCGCCACTTCAAGGCCGTGACGGCGCTCAGTCCGCTCCAGTATCAAAAACGGATCAGGTTGTTGCATGCCCGGTCCCTGCTGATCGCCGGTGAGGGGAATACGACGTCGGTTGCATTCGGTGTCGGGTATGAAAGCCCTACACAGTTCAGCCGGGAATATTCCCGTTTCTTTGGTCTTCCCCCATCGAAGGATAGTCGGCAAATCGTTCGGGCTTTGCAGACGACTGGCTAAAGGTCGCGGCTTCTGGCGAGATGACGCTCCAACGAAGGAACTCATAGCGGAAACCGGAATTTCGGGTTTGCAGCGCTCAATGGGTTTGTAGCTCTAAGCCGGCATCGCATTGGCAAGGCGGATCGTCTGATTAACGAAGCCAGTCAGTTCATCCCGATCAAGGAACGGCTCCTGTTCGCCGCGTGCATCCTCGCCGTGGTGATAGTCCGCCGTGTAGTCATTAATCCGGTCCAGCTCGTCCACCTGCGTTGCTGCCGGGTGCTGATCACCGCCCTCGCGGGTCTTACGGATGATTTCGCCAAGGTTGTCGTTCGGACCAAAATACCCGGTAAAGGTGCAGCGGTAATGCGTTTCCAGCACAATCCGCAGCTTTTTAATGATTTCTCGCAAATCGCCAGCGCCATTTGCGCGGAAAGCCAGCAGCGCATCTAGCTCAGCTGCGGCACGGCCTTGGCACGCGCTGTCGAGGTCGAAGCCCATGATCTTCGACCCGGAGGACGGATGATAGTTCACCTGGATCGCTGCGCGATCGGCCGGCAGACACTTCTGCCAAAGCGCCTTCAAAAACACGGGATCATGCGACAGGACGATGATCTGCGCGCCGCGTCTGGCAACGGCCATGATTTCATAAATCGTCTGCCGCCGGCGGAAGGCGTCCTGGCTGTTAAAGGGGTCATCGAACACAACGATCCGATTGGCGATATCAGGGTCGCGCTCCAAATCGGCGAGGAAGAAGGCCAAAGCGAGCGTGGTTCGATCGCCGGCACTGAGCGTGTTCTTGAAGCACGGCTCGCCTTCGGGCGTGCGCCCATCCCCGAGCGGCACTTCCACGTTGCTGATCCGCAAAACGTAGGATGATGTAGCTAAACCACCCGGATAAGCATGACCAACCCGGCTGATTGAAAAGCCGGCGTTGAACAACCCGAGGAAGCGGTTGATCCGGTCCTCATACGGCTGCACCACTTGGTCGCAATGCGTTTCGAGTTCGGTGCGCACCGCTGCTTTATCACGGGTGATCCGGCGCTTTTCGGTATCGAGCGCCTGCCAATCAGCGCAGCGAGCAATCCCTTCAGGTGAGTGGCGACGGGCGATCCGTTCGAGACCAGCAATCCGATTTTGAACGGCCCCCAGATCGCCGCCGGCGGTAGCCGCCTTCGTCGCGACGATCACCTCATTAGAGGTTGTAACGGCCGCATTATAGCTTGCTACGTCCTGCGCGGCTGTTGCAACAATGACGCGCAATGCTTCTGATTCTGCAATCTCGACCACTTCGTCTAGCAGCCGACCAGCCTTCGTATTGATCAACGCCCGCAGCCGCACATGAACGGTGTTTAGGGCGAGCGCGACAGGCTCCAAAGCCGTCAGTGCTGGCAACGCACAATGTCGTCCCCAAAACTCGAACGTAGCGCTGTTCCGAGCTTCAAGGGTACGTAGCGCGCTAACGGCCGTCGGACCAAAGGCCACGTCGACGGTGCTGGCAAGCTCGGTCACATTCTGGCGCAGGTCGCGATAGGCGCGTCCAAATATCGCTCGGAATGCTTGAACCAGATCAAGCGCGGCCAGACCATCCCGCCCACAGAAAGGGCAGTCATCCTGTTCGGCATACTGAACACCGCGCGCCAGCCAAGCTTGGCCGCCCTGTTCCATACCATGTTGGACGATATGACGAGCAATATGTTCCTCCGCTTCTGCGCCGATCCCTTCCAGCGTCCCCGAGAGAATTGCTTCCAAGTTAGCAGGCCATACCGGATCATTTGCAGTGGCAAGTTGCGCTCGATCACGGATTGCCGCCGACTCTTTCAGGGCTTCAAAAACGGCACGTTCTGTGGTTAGCTTTGTCTCGACGTCGGCATCTACCGGCAGCGCATAAAACGCGCGGGCTGTCAGGCCTGCCGCCATATCCGTAACGGCCTTTTCCGCCGGCGTAAGCTGCCCCTGTATGGTGCGGCCCGCATCGGCCAGCGCTGCCTCCCGAGCCGCTAGATCGACACCGTCACGTCCGACGATAACGCGGTAGAGATTGCGGCGGTTGGCGACGTCGACGACGTCGCCAGAATGCACGTTCTCCGTAACGAATGTACCGTCAAAAATGGCAAGCCCAGGCTCGGCATTAGGCCACGTGCCGTTCTGAAACTGACGCTGCGCCCCATTCCAAAAGAAGTTCACCGTCGCCGGCGCCTGCGCACCTAGCGTTCGCCGGGCAAGCAGCTGCTGCGGCTCGCCGCGTTCCAGTGATCGGAAAACCGCGCACAATGTCGTTTTGCCATAGCCGTTAGGCGCAAAGACTAACGTCTGCCGAGCAAATGCCGGATTTGGCGTGCTGGCCGAATTTCGGAACCGGCCAACGTTTGCAATCGAGATGATGCGCTGAAGCATGATTGCCTCTCCCCCTTGCGGCACCTTATGAACGAACGGCATGTTTCGGGAAGCGGCAAACCGACTTTGCGTGTCTGAAAGTGGGCGTTAGCGAACGGAAAACCGTGACGGTGTATCGCAATACTGCGTTCGCCCTTTTGACGTCATGCGCGGACCGCCGGGACGTCGGCAATCTTGGTCGTCCAAGCCGGCGACCGCATTTCCGACCGCAGCTTCCACTCCCGTTTAAAGCCCTGCGTTGCGGTCACCGCCGTCCAGGTGCCGAACTTGCCGTTGATCGCGTCGAGCGCGCCCATTAGGCGGTCGCGCTTCACCGTATCCGCCTCGAACAAAGTTCGCGGTCGCTCGTCCTCGGGCAGGAGGTCGTCGAGCAGGATACCGGCCTTGGTATAGGCATAACCGTCGCGCCACGCCCTCTCCGCTGCACGTCTTGCTGCTGCGATCAATTCAAAGCTGTCGCTCGACATGGGGTGGAGCACGACCGTGCGCGACCCACCATATTGTGGTCGGTCCGGCCTGTTCCGGTTGGTATGAAAGAAGGCGGTAAGCCGCCCCGCGACCAGTCCGTGCATCCGCAGCTTCTCGCCGGCCCGCAAC
The DNA here is from genome assembly GCF_023935825.1 of Sphingomonas aerolata. Classification (NCBI taxonomy): domain Bacteria; kingdom Pseudomonadati; phylum Pseudomonadota; class Alphaproteobacteria; order Sphingomonadales; family Sphingomonadaceae; genus Sphingomonas; species Sphingomonas aerolata. The sequence goes on from NZ_CP098762.1 coordinate 3,795,804, forward strand.
GCATATTGTGACAAGGCACCCATCATCCGATCAAAGTCACACACCGGCGTGCCGAACGAGCGGGTGACCGCCATACCCTTCCGGCGGGGCGCGACGGACTCGACAGCGTCCGAGGGCACACCGCGTAGTTCGGCGACCAGCCGCTCGAGCACAACTGTGCCGACGGCGCGCGCCTGTTTCATCGGCATGTCGCGCAGCGCGCCGGCGGTGTGGATGCCGAGCCCGGTCAGCTTTCTCGCGGTGGCGCCGCCGACGCCCCAAACATCTCCGACTGAGAAATCGTCCATGATTTGTCGGCGAACGGCCTCGTCACGCAGGTCGGCGACGCCCTCCAACCGGGCGTCCTTCTTGGCCGCAGCATTCGCCAGCTTGGCCAGCGTTTTGGTTTCAGCAATGCCTACGCAGGTCGGTATCGTCGTCCACAGACGAACCTGCTCCCGCATCGCATGCGCGTGGTCGACGAGGTCCCTGCCCTCGAAGCCTGCAAGATCCAGAAAGGTCTCGTCGATCGAATAGATCTCGAAGTCACGCGCGAAGGGTTCACAGGCGGCGATGACGCGGCGCTGCATGTCACCATACAGCGTGTAGTTCGAGGAGAGGACGCGGATACCGTGCCGGCGGACGACATCGCGCAAATGGTGGATCGGATCGCCCATCTTGATGCCGAGCGCCTTTGCTTCGGCCGAGCGGGCAATCGCGCACCCGTCATTGTTCGACAGGACGATGACCGGCACCCCAACGAGGCTGCTATCAAACGCCCGTTCGCAGCTGACGTAGTAGTTGTTGCAGTCGATCAGCGCGATGGGCGCGCTCATGGCACCTTGCGCGCCACGCCGACGACGACGCCCCAGATCTCGACATATTCGTCGACAAGGATGTGCGGGAAGCCCTCAGCCTCGGGCACGAGCCAGTGCCGCCCATCCATATGCCGAAGCCGTTTCAACGTCCGCTCGCCGTGCACCAAGGCGACGACGATCGCACCGGCTTTGGGTTGCTTTGCGCGATTGACGACTATCAGGTCACCGTCGTTGATGCCAGCGCCCGCCATCGATCGCCCTTCGACCCGCATGATGTAGCTCGCAGCGGGGTGCTCGACGAGCCAGGCACCGAGATCGATCGGCTCCTCCATGTCATCCTGCGCCGGTGACGGGAATCCGGCCGGCGTGTGACACAGGAAGAACGGGACCTCGCGCGGCACTAACGCGAACGGTATTTCGTGGAGCCTCAAGATGCTCATGGGACGATTCCTTTTCCGGCCAGCCCTTTAGAGCGCAAGAACAGAAAGTGAACAACGATTCGTGTGACGACGCTGTCGTAGGGCAAGCGCGCAAGCCGAAAGCGGGCGTTTGCGAAGGCATCGAAAAGGTAGGCGTCCGGCCCGACGTGTGTTGTGGCGCGGCACTGCTGCGCGAGGCAGTCGGCTCACGGGGGTGGCCGCGTTGCGAATCATACGATGCCGGGGGGACGTGAAAGGACAGCCGTCCAACCTGGCGGCGGCGGACTAGTCGACCGGAACGTGGGCTTGCGATACCACCGCGATACCAAACCGCAGATCTCTCGAAGCTTTAGGCGACAAGTCGCCAATAAAGTTCAAGCATTTCACTGATTTAAGGTGGTGCCGCTTACAGGACTCGAACCTGTGACCCCCGCATTACGAATGCGATGCTCTACCAGCTGAGCTAAAGCGGCCCGACGACGGATATCTCCGGTCGAGGGGGCGGCGCTTAACAGGGGAAATTTGCCGTGACAAGCGCTAACCCACATTTACGTGCCGTTTACCAAGCAGCGTGCACAAGCAGCCGTAAGTGAACGGGGAAGTTTTCGGTATGGGCATGCGACGCGAGCCGGACGGCGAATACGGCGAGATCGACGAGGCCGGGACGGGGCTTCCCGGCGGGGCGACCGACGCGGGCGTCAACGACGTGATGTTCGATCTGGGCGGGGACGAACGCCGGATGCATGTCCGCGCCTATAATCACTGGGTGTCGCTGCTGAGGGGACGCCCCTATCCGACGATTGCGGACCTCGATCCGGGCTCGATCGCCGATTTCGGACCGCACAGCGTGCTGCTCGACTTCCGCACCGATCCGGGCACGGGTGCGGATCGGGATGCCGCGGCGGTGATGACGATCGATGATCCGCGAATCGCCTATCTCGGCGCCAAGCTGCGTGAGGAATGCGGGCTGGTCGGGCCGATCACGTCGATCGCCGACGTGCCGAGCCGGTCGCTGCTGTCGCGGCTGACCGACCATTATCTGCAGATCATCGCGAATCGCGCGCCGATCGGGTTCGAGGCCGAATTCGTCAACAGCCGCGGGCGAACGACGCTGTACCGCGGCATCCTCATGCCGTTCTCGTCGAGCGACGAGGGCATCGATTTCCTGTACGGCGTGATCAACTGGAAGGAACTCGCCGACGACCGGATGCAGGCGACGCTCGCCGCCGAGCTCGAGGCGGCGGTTCGTGCGGCACCGGTGCCCGCGTCCGGGCTCACCGCCTATGCCCGCCACGCGCCGACGATGCCGGGTCTTGGTACGTCGCTGGCGTCGACCGGGCACGCGCCCGCCACCTCGCCGGGCGCGCCGATCTGGGCCGACGGGCCGAGCGCTGAATTCGCCGACCCCATAGCGGCGACCGGCCCGACCGATGGCCCGGCACCCGACACGCTCGCGCATGTCGTGCTCCGGACCGATGCGGAGCCCGGCGCGATCGTCCTGCTCGTCGCCCGCGCGGGGGTGGATGGCGGGCTCGACATCATCGGCACGATCACCGACGACGCGGCCCTCACCGCGCAGGCGATGGCCGCGATCGGGTAGGCGAAAACCGTGTTCGCGCCGCGCCGACGCACATCCGAATGCTGCACCGCAACAGCGGTGTTCGCACCTGCCACAAGCCTTGAGGTCGTATCCTACCCGGCGCATAGGCGCGGTCATGGCTGATCTTTCCACGACGCTGACCGACGCGCTCGCCGCCCGGTTGACCGAACGCGCGCTTCCGGGCGAACTCAAGGACTTCGGCACGACGGAGGCGGCGCACGCCGCGGCTTTCGTCGTCGCCACGGCGCTTCGCCGCGACGATGGCGCGCCCGCCATCGCGCTCGAACCGATCAGCGCCGATGACACGCGCCGCCGCATGCGGCTGGCGATCGTCAACGACGACATGCCATTCCTGGTCGATTCGATTTCCGCGGCGATCGCCGCGCAGGACATCGCGATCGATCGCATCATCCATCCGGTCGTTCACACGACGCGCAGCCCGGACGGCGTGCTCCAGGCGATCGGCGACACCGGCCCCGCCGAATCGATGATCTATCTCGAGATGGAGCGCGCCGACGCCCGCGATCGGCGCGGGCTGATCGAGGAACTGACCGGCGTGCTCGCCGATGTGCGCGCGGCGGTGAAGGACTGGCGCGCGATGCAGGGCGCGATGGCGACCGATATCGCGCTGCTTCACAGCGACGGCCCCGATGCAGAAGGCGCGGCGCTGCTGCGCTGGTTCCTCGACGGGCATCTGACGTTGCTCGGGCATCAGGTCTGGCACCGCGACGGCAGCGGCGGCGCCGCGCTCGGCATCGCGCGCAATCCGCATGCCGTGCCGATCCTGGCGGAGGCCTCGCGCGCACTCGCGATCCAGTGGTTCGAGGCGGGCAATCTCGCACCGCTGCTGCTGAAGTCGAACCTGATCTCGACCGTCCACCGCGCCGTCCCGCTCGATCTGGTCGTGGTCCCGGTGATCGAGGGCGAGACGATCGCGGGGCTGTCGATCTACAGCGGTCTGTGGACCAGCGCGGCGCTGGCGACGATGCCGCGCGACGTGCCGATCCTGCGCACGCGACTTGCCGCGATGAAGGCGAAGTTCGGCTTCGATCCCCGCGGCCATGCGGGCAAGGCGCTGACCCACGCATTCACCGCCCTGCCCCATGATCTCGTCATCGCGTTCGCGCCCGACGCGCTCGAGGAACTCGCGCTGACCGCGATGAGCCTGGCCGACCGACCGCGTCCCGCGCTGGTTCTTGTCGCATCGCCGCTCGGCCGCCATCTGTTCGGCTTCGTCTGGCTGCCGCGCGACGACGTCACGACCGGCCGCCGCACCGCGATCGGCGAGATGCTCGCCGAGGCCGCGAATGCCACCGTGCTGAACTGGTCGATCGCGCTCGAGGACGGCGAGACCGCGATGCTGCGCTACACGCTCGACCTGCGCGGCGAAGGCCGCGTACCCGACGTCGCGCCGCTCGCGCTCAGGCTGCAGCGGATGGTCCGCGGCTGGGTGTCCGACGTCGAGGCCGCGCTGGTCGAGACATTGCCGTCGCCGCGCGCCGCCCGCCTCGCGCTGCGCTGGGCCGCCGCCTTCCCGCAAAACTACCGCAACCTCAGCAGCCCGGCCGAAGCCGCCGAGGACATCCAGCGGCTCGCCGCGCTCGACGGGTCGGGCTCGCGCGGCGTGCGCCTGATCTCCAGCGCGCCCGGCGAAGACCGCCAGCTCAAGATCTACAAGCTGGGCGGCGCGCTGCCGCTGTCCGATGCCGTGCCGGTGCTCGAGAATTTCGGCTTCCGCGTGATCGGCGAATTGCCGACCCGGCTGCAGGAGGACAGCGATCCCTTCGTGCACGACTTCGTGCTCGAGGCGAACGATGCGGTCGCGCAGGCCGACGCCGCGACGCTCGAGCGCGCGATCGCCGCGGTGCTCGAAGGCGCGGCCGAGAACGATGCGTTCAACCGGCTGATCGTCGAGGTCGGCATGAGCCCGCAGGCGGTCGTGCTGTTCCGCGCCTGGTTCCGCTATCTGCGCCAGGCGGGACTGCCCTACGGCCTGACGACGGTGGTCGACGCGCTGCGCCGCGCGCCGAGAGTCGCGACCGCGCTGATCGCGCGCTTCGCCGCCGCGCATGATCCGGCCGATGCCGGGCATCCCGCCGACGCCGATGCGACGATCGAAGCGGGACTCGATGCTGTGACCGCGATCGACGACGACCGCATCCTGCGCGCCTATCATAGCCTGGTCGGCGCGACGCTGCGCACCAACGCCTTCACGCCCGCCGCGGCCGAGGCGCTTGCGTTCAAGCTCGACAGCCACCTGATCCCCGGCCTCCCCGCGCCCGTGCCATGGCGCGAGATCTGGGTGTACAGCCCGCGGATCGAGGGCATCCATCTGCGCGCCGGCCCGGTCGCGCGCGGCGGGCTGCGCTGGTCCGACCGGCGCGACGACTTCCGCACCGAGATTCTCGGGCTGATGAAGGCGCAGCGCGTCAAGAACGCGGTGATCGTGCCGACCGGCGCAAAGGGCGGCTTCTATCCCAAACAGCTTCCCGCCCCGTCGAACCGCGACGCGTGGCTGGCGGAAGGGACCGAGAGCTACCGCATCTTCATCCGCACTTTGCTGTCGATCACCGACAACATCGTCGAGGGCAAGGTCGTCCATCCGAAGGGTGTCGCGATCCTCGACGGCGAGGATCCCTATTTCGTCGTCGCCGCGGACAAGGGCACCGCGACGTTCAGCGACGTCGCCAACGCGCTCGCGCTCGAGCGTGACTTCTGGCTGGGCGACGCGTTCGCGAGCGGCGGCTCGGTCGGCTATGACCACAAGGCGATGGGCATCACTGCCAAGGGCGCCTGGGTCTCGGTCCAGCGTCACTTCGCCGAGCGCGGCATCGACGTGCAGAACGATCCGATCACCGTCGTCGGCTGCGGCGACATGTCGGGCGACGTGTTCGGCAACGGCATGCTGCTGTCGAAGTCGCTCAAGATCGTCGCGGCGTTCGACCATCGCCACATCTTCATCGATCCGAACCCCGATCCCGCCGCAAGCTGGGACGAGCGCGCGCGCATGTTCGCGCTCCCCCGGTCGAGCTGGGCGGATTACGACACCGCGCTGATCTCCGAAGGCGGCGGCGTCTATCCGCGCACCGCCAAGGTCATCCGTCTCTCGCCCCAGGCGCAGGCCGTGCTCGGCATCGCGGTCGACGAGATCGAACCCGGCGCGCTGATCTCCGCGATCCTGAAGGCGCCCGCCGACCTGCTCTGGTTCGGCGGCATCGGCACCTATGTGAAGGCGGCATCCGAGAACAACGTCCAGGTCGGCGATCCTGCCAACGACCGGCTGCGCATCAATGCCGAGGATCTGCGCGTCACCGCGATCGGCGAAGGTGCCAATCTCGGTGTCACGCAGGCCGCCCGCATCGCGTTTTCCGAGCGCGGCGGGCGGATCAACACCGACTTCATCGACAATTCGGCGGGCGTCGACTGCTCGGATAACGAGGTCAACATCAAGATCGCGCTCAACCGCGAGATGATCGAGGGGCGTCTGGGCTATGAGGACCGCAACGCGCTGCTCGCCAGCATGACCGACGACGTCGCGCATCTCGTGCTCGAGGACAACCGGCTCCAGACGCTCGCATTGTCGATCGCCGAGGGCGCGGGCGCGCTGGCGGGCCCCGGCGGCCTTGGCGGCGCGACCGGCGGCGGCGGCGGGCCGGGCTCGATGCCGAGCTATGTCCGCGTCATCGAGATCTTCGAGGGCAGCGGACGGCTCGATCGCGCGGTCGAGGGGCTGGCCGCCAATGACGACCTGCTCCGCCGCGGGCTCGACGGCCATGGCCTGACGCGTCCGGAACTCGCGGTGCTGCTCGCCACCGCAAAGCTCGCGCTGCAGGATTCGATCGAGCATGCCGGGCTCGGCGACGACCCCGCGCTGAAACCCGATCTTCACGCCGCCTTCCCGGCCGCGATGCGCGAGCATTTCGCGCAGGCGATCGACGACCACCGGCTGCGCGGCCAGATCGTCGCGACCAAGCTCGCCAACCGCATCGTCAACCGGCTCGGCGTGCTCCACCCGTTCGAGCTGGCCGAGGAGGAAGGCGCGGCGATGGGCGATATCGCGGCGATGTTCGTCGTCGCCGAACGGCTGTTCGACCTGCCCTCGCTCTGGGCGGACATCGAATCACGACCGATGCCCGAGGCCGCACGCATCGCGCTGTTCGACGAGGTGGCGGTCGCCACGCGCTCGCAGATCGCGGATCTGCTGCGCGTGTCCGCCCCCGGCACGATGCCCGGTGCCGTGCTCGCGCGGCTCGCCAAGGGGATCACGCATCTCGATGGCCAGACCAAGGCGCTGCTGCTCGAGGAGGCGAGCGCGCAGAGCGACCGCATCGCCGCGCAGCTCGAAACCGCGGGTGCCCCGCACGACCTCGCGATCAAGGTGGTCCGGCTGTTCGAGCTCGACGGTGCGGTCGGGCTCGCCGATCTCGGCGAGCGCCTCGCGCTCGACGAGGCGGTGCTGACCCGCGCCTTCACGCATCTCGGACAGGCGCTCGGGCTCGACTGGGCACAGGCCAATGCCGCGCGGATCACGCCGTCGGATCCCTGGGAACGGCTGCTCATCGCCGGACTGGCGCGCGATTTCCAGCAGTTGCGGCTGGAGTTCCTCGCACGGTGCGGAGCCAGGGATCCGCAGGGCGCGGTCGACACGTGGCTGGCGAGCAATGCCACCCGCGTCGCGCAGTTCAAGGCGGTGATCGACCGCGCACGCCACGCCGCCGTCCCGAACGCCGCGATGCTCGCGCAGATCGCCAGCCAGGCGCGCGTCCTGCTCGGCCGATAGGCGCAAACCGAAGCCCTGCCCCGCCACATTCCCGGCGGGGCGGGAACCCATCGCGCGTCCGGCGGTTCGATGATGTCTTCCCGACAATCGCGTACGTCGCGGTTGAGTATTCACCCGCGCTTGGCCTAGAGCTACCGGGAACACGAGGCCAGCATGACCGATATCCCCAATACCCAACCCGACAGCCGCGAGACGACGATTCTCGACGCCCCCGACCGCATGGTGAAGGTGCGCGAGATGTTCGGGATCGATTCCGACATGGAGGTGCCCGCCTTCTCCGAGGCGGACGAGCGCGTCCCCGATCTCGACCCCGCCTATGTCTTCGACGCGGACACCACGCTCGCGGTCCTCGCGGGCTTTGCGCATAATCGCCGCGTGATGGTCCAGGGCTATCACGGCACCGGCAAGTCGACGCATATCGAACAGGTCGCGGCGCGCCTGAAATGGCCGTGCATCCGGATCAACCTCGATGCGCATATCAGCCGCATCGACCTGATCGGCCGCGACGCGATCGTCCTGAAGGACGGTCAGCAGATCACCGAGTTCCGCGAGGGCCTGCTCCCCTGGGCGCTGCAGACCCCGACCGCGCTCGTGTTCGACGAATATGACGCAGGGCGTCCCGACGTGATGTTCGTGATCCAGCGCGTGCTCGAGACCGAGGGCAAGCTGACGCTGCTCGACCAGAACCGCGTGATCCGCCCGAACCCCTGGTTCCGCCTGTTCGCGACCGCCAACACGGTCGGCCTCGGCGACACCAGCGGGCTGTATCACGGCACGCAGCAGATCAACCAGGGTCAGATGGACCGCTGGAACATCGTCGTCACGCTCAACTACCTCCCCGCCAAGGTCGAGGCGCAGATCGTGCTCGCCAAGTCGGGCGAATATGACAAGCCCGATGGCAAGAAGGTCGTCGAGAACATGGTCCGCGTCGCCGACATGACCCGCAAGGGCTTCGTCAACGGCGACATCTCGACCGTGATGAGCCCGCGTACCGTGATCACCTGGGCGCAGAACGCGCTGATCTTCGGCGACGTCGGCTTCGCGTTCCGCCTGTCGTTCCTCAACAAGTGCGACGAGGCAGAACGGTCGCTGGTCGCGGAATATTACCAGCGCGTGTTCGGCAAGGACCTGCCCGAGAGCGTGATGGGCAAGGCCTGAGGCCTTGGCGAACGAAACGCCCCTCGACCGGTTCAAGGCGGTTCTCGCCGGCACCGCGCGCGCGATCGCGGAGGAGCCCGAGGTCGAGCTCGCCTTCACCGCGGACGCGCCGGCGCAGTCGGGCAAGCACATCAAGGTGCCGATGCCCGCGCGCGCGCTGCCCCCCGAACAGGTCGCGGAAGCGCGCGGGTTCGCTGACGGCTTCGCGCTTCAGCTGAAGCATCACGACATTGCGCTGCATAACCGTGCCGCGCCGGTCGAGGCGGTCGCGCGTGCGGTGTTCGACGCGGTCGAGACCGCGCGCGTCGAGGCGCTGGGGTCGCGCGGCTATGCCGGGATCAGCGACAACCTCGCCATGGCGCTCGACGTCCGGCTGCGCGCCGACCCGATCACGCGCGCGCGCAACCGCGACGAGGTGCCGTTGTCGACCGCGCTCGGGCTGATGGTGCGCGAGCGGCTCACCGGGCAGGAATCGCCCGCGGTTGCTGCACCCGGTCTCGCGCTGGTGCGTGAGTGGATCGAGCAGAAGACCGATCTCGACGCGCTGGCCTATGCGATCGACGACCAGAAGACGTTCCAGGGCCTGGCGCGCAAGATGCTCGCCGAGCTCGAGCTCGTCCAGGCGGACCAGGTCCCCGAGGAGAGCGAAGAGGGCGGCTCCGAGGATGAGGGCACCGACGAGCAGCAGCAGGACGAGGGCGACGAAGGCGACGACCAGGGCGAGGACGGCCAGGGCGAAGTCGAGGCGCGCGGCGAACAGTCCGAGCAGCAGAACGAGGAAAGCGACGGCCAAGAGCAGAGCGACGAGTCGATGGACGACATCGACGGCGAGCCCGGCGATGACGGCGAGGAGGGCATGCAGCCCGTCCGTCCCAACCGGCCGATGGCGGACATGGGCACCGCGTTCGACTACAAGCCGTGGACGACGCAGTTCGACGAGGTGATCGCCGCGACCGAGCTGTGCGATGCCGAGGAACTGGCACGACTGCGCGGCTATCTCGACCAGCAGCTCGTCCATCTGCAATCCGCGGTCTCGAAACTCGCCAACCGCCTGCAACGCCGGCTGATGGCGCAGCAGTCGCGGTCCTGGGATTTCGATCAGGAGGAAGGTATCCTCGACGCGGCGCGCCTCGCCCGCGTGATCGTCAACCCCACGCTGTCGCTCAGCTACAAGGCCGAGCGCGAGACCGATTTCCGCGACACCGTCGTCACTTTGCTGATCGACAATTCGGGGTCGATGCGCGGACGCCCGATCTCGATCGCGGCGATCAGCGCGGACATCCTCGCGCGCACGCTCGAACGCTGCGGCGTGAAGACCGAGATCCTCGGCTTCACCACGCGCGCCTGGAAGGGCGGCCAGTCGCGCGAGACCTGGCTCGCGGCGGGTCGCCCGCCCCAGCCCGGCCGTCTCAACGACATCCGCCACATCGTCTACAAGCGTGCCGACGAACCGTGGCGGCGCGCCCGCAACTCGCTCGGGCTGATGATGCGCGAGGGGTTGCTGAAGGAGAATATCGACGGCGAGGCGCTGATGTGGGCGCATGCCCGGCTCGTCGCACGGCCCGAGGAACGCCGCATCCTGATGGTGATCAGCGACGGCGCGCCGGTCGATGATTCGACGCTCAGCGTGAATTCGGGATCCTATCTCGAACGCCATCTGCGTCAGGTGATCGGCTGGATCGAGACCAGGTCGCCGGTCGAGCTCGTCGCGATCGGCATCGGCCACGACGTGACGCGCTATTATGCACGCGCGGTCACGATCATGGACGTCGAACAGCTCGGCGGGACGATCATCGAACAGCTCGCATCGCTCTTCGACACCGAGTGACGGCCATTCGGCCACCGCGCGCGTGATCGCCCCCCCGCGCGGCGGGTTTGCAGGCCCCGTGAAGCGGTCGATCACGATAGCCGGTCACCAGACGTCGATCAGCCTCGAACCGATCTTCTGGCAGGCGCTGGAGCGCGAGGCGGTCCGGCTCGGCCTGCCGCTGTCCGCGCTGGTAGCCGAGATCGACGCGCTGCGCATCGTCGCGGACGCACCCCCGAACCTCGCCAGCGCCTTGCGGAGCTGGTTGTTCGACGAGTCGACTTGAGAACCAGTCGCATTAGCATTGACAGTGCGAACGACTCTCAATAGCGATACTCCAAGAGCAAAAGGGGTTTCACTATGTCGACTGTTTCGCCGCGGGGCGTCGCGCCGCGTCCTGCCACGATGCCCGCCTTCCTGGCCCTGTCCTGCATCGGTGCCTTCACGACCGCGCCGGCGCTCGCCGCCGATGCCGACCGGACGACGGCGACGCCCAAGGCCACCCCGATGGATACGGCCGACGTGCAGCACCGTGACGAGATCCTGGTCAACGGCCACCGCGAACGCGATGCCGGCCCGAAACAGGTCGCGCCGCTGGTCGATACCCCGCGCTCGATCATCGTCCTGCCCAAGGAGGTGATCGAACAGACCGGATCGAACAGCCTTGCGGATGCGCTGCGCACCGTGCCCGGCATCACCTTCGGCGCCGCGGAGGGCGGCAATCCGATCGGCGACCGCCCCTTCATCCGCGGGTTCGACAGCCAGGGCAGCATCTTCGTCGACGGTGTCCGCGACCTCGCCTCGCAGACGCGTGAGGTGTTCGCGGTCGAATCGGTCCAGATCGTCCGCGGGTCCGATTCGACGCTCGGCGGCCGCGGCTCGGCGGGCGGCACGATCAACATCCTGTCGCGCCTGCCCGTGCTCGACACGTTCGGATCGCTCAGCGGCAGCTATGGCGAGGCGGACTATAAGCGGGTCACCGGCGACCTGAACCTCAAGATCTCCGACACCGCGGCGTTCCGGGTCCAGGGCATGTGGCACGACCAGGATGTCGCGGGTCGCGATGCGATCTGGCAGAAGCGCTGGGGCGTGGCGCCCTCCGTCGCGATCGGGCTCGGCACGCCGACCCGGCTGACCGCGAGCTTCTATCACATGGAAAGCAGCGAACTGCCCGACAGCGGCATCCCCTATCTCTACACGATCAACAATCACCCCGGCACCGGCAGCGTCACGACACGGCCCGCGCTCGGTACCGTGACGACCGCGGGCGGGCAGACCGGCTTTGTCTCCCGGAAAAACTTCTACGGGCTGGCCGCGCGCGACTTCCGCGACGCCGACACCAACCAGGCGACGATCCGCGTCGAGCATGATTTCGGCGGCATCACGCTGCGCAACACCGCACGCTACACGCACAGCACGCAAAGCTTCATCTTCACCCTCCCCGACGACAGCCAGGGCAATGTCTATGGCACCACCGCGACCAATACGGGCGCTAACGTGACCAATGGCGGCTATGTCTGGACGCGCGGCAACACGCGCTACGGCTATAGCGAGAGCATCGTCGACCAGACCGACCTGTACGGCAAATTCAATACCGGCGGTATCGAGCACAGCTTCTCGCTCGGCACCGAGCTTTCGTGGGAAAAGACGCGGCGCGGCACGTTCGTGTCGGCCAACGGCTCGACGATCTCGCCACGCTGCAACACGGCGACGATCGCGCGCTCCTATTGCGTCAGCCTGTTCAATCCGGATCCCTATGCGCCCTGGGTCAATTACGCGAGCGACACGTCGACGACGCAGACCCCGATCGCACGGGGCGCGCTGTCCACGGAAACGCAGAACGACGCGAATACCAAGGCGGTCTACGCGTTCGATTCGATCACGCTGATCCCGGCGCTGATCCTCAACCTCGGCGCGCGCTACGACCGGTTCGAATCGACGATCACGCTGCCGGGCGCAACGCAGACGAAGCTCACGCGCGTCGACAACCTCTTCAACTGGCAGGCAGGGCTCGTCTTCAAGCCGACCCCCGAGACCAGCCTCTATGCGAGCTACGCGACCGCCGCGACGCCGCCCAACAGCCTGCTCGGCGAAGGCCGCGAGGATAACGCGATCACCGCCGCAGTGCTCGGGCTGTTGAAGCCGCAAAAGACCAAGTCGTACGAGGTCGGCGCCAAGGCCAGCCTGTTCGGCGAGAAGCTCCAGCTCGGCGCGGCGGTGTTCCAGACGGAGATTTCCAACGCGCGCGTGCTCGACGACACGAACACCGCATCGTTCATCGGCGAGACACGGATCCGCGGGTTCGAGTTCAACGTCAGCGGGACGATCCTGCCCGGCTGGACGGTGTTCGGCGGGTTCACGCATCTCGACCCGAAGATCATCGACGGCGGCTTCACGACGCTGACCGCCCCCGCGATCACGACGACCGCGAACGGGGTGACGACCGTCGTCCAGCCTGCGCGGACCACCGGCGTCGTGTCGGTCAACACCGGCAAGCAGGTGCCGCAGACTGCGAAGAACAGCTTCACCGCGACGACCAGTGTCGACGTGACGAAGCGGCTGCAGATCGGCGGCACCGCGCTGTACATGGACGAACAGATCGGCGGCTATGCGGACAATCGCAGCGCGCGACAGACTGCGGCGGGCGTCGTCACCGTAACCCCCGCGACCAAGGTCCTCACCCGCAGCACGCCCGGTTACTGGCGGTTCGATGCACGGGCCAGCTACAAGCTGACCGACATGATCGACCTCAGCGTCAACGCGCAGAACCTGACCAACAAGACCTATTTCTCGCAGACCTATGCCAGCCACTATGCCACGCTCGCTGCGGGCCGTACGGTGTTCGGCACGGTCAACCTGCGGTTCTGAGGGCCAGAGTGACGGCGCTAGACACACTTTCGCCCGACGCCATCGCCGCGCGCCTCTCCGGTAGTCCGGAAGAGCGCGCGGCGTTCGTGCGCGAGGCGGCAGACGCCGGCGTGGCGGAGGCACAGGCGGTCTACGGGCAGATGCTGCTCGACGGGACCGGCGTCGCGGCCGATCCGGCTGCTGCCCTGGCCTGGTTCATCAGGGCGGCGGCGCAGCATCACGTGATGGCGCTCAACATGGTCGGGCGCTGCTACGATCTCGGCTGGGGCACGCCGGTCGACAAGGCGCGCGCGGCCGAATGCTACCGGGTCGCGGCTGCGCGCGGGCTCGACTGGGCGATGTACAATTACGCGACGCTGCTGGCGCTGGGCGACGGCGTGCCCGAGGACAGGCCGGCCGCGCTCGCCCTGCTGGAGAAGGTTGCCGCGATGAACACAGGGCTTGCAAGCGCGAAGGCGATCAACTTCGTCGGCAGCTTCGCCGAGGATGGCTGGGCCTGCCCCCGCGACCTCGCGCGTGCCGCGGCCTGCTATGCGAGTGCGGCAGAGGGCGGCGATTTCCGCGGCTGTTTCAACCATGCGCGGATGCTCGGTGCGGCGGGCGAGATCGACGCCGCGCTCGGCTGGCTCGAACAGGCCGGCGCGCGGGGCAACGCCGCGTTCGTGACGAAGGCGCAGGCGTTTCTCGCGGCCAGCGACATCGCGGCGTTCCGCACGCGCGGCGTCGCGGCGTTGCGGGAGGGCGCACAGTGCTGATCGCGATTCCGGACGTGCTCGATTCCGCCGGCGTCGCGCGGGTCCGTACGCTGATCGACGCGGCCGAGTGGGTCGACGGCAACGCGACCTCGGGCACGCAAAGCGCGCTCGCCAAGCGCAACGAGCAATTGCCCGAGGAGTCCGCCGCGGCGAGGGACGCCGGCGGCATGATCCTCGACGCGCTGGGGCAGTCGGCGCTGTTCATCGCCGCCGCGCTGCCGCTGAAGGTCTTCCCGCCGCTGTTCAACCGCTATGCCGGCGGGCAGGATTTCGGGCTGCACGTCGACACCGCGATCCGTATCCGCCGCGGCAGCGATTTCCGGATCCGCAGCGACCTGTCGGCAACGCTCTTTCTCGAAGACCCCGCCGACTATGACGGCGGCGAACTGGTGATCGAGGATCAGTTCGGCCCGCAATCGGTCAAGCTGCCCGCCGGGCACATGGTGGTCTATCCCGCCTCCAGCCTGCACCGGGTGACGCCGGTGACGCGCGGCGTGCGGACCGCCTCGTTCTTCTGGCTGCAGTCGATGGTCCGCGACGACGGCGCGCGCCGCATCCTGTTCGATCTCGATCAGGGCGTACAGGCGGTCGCCGCGGCGCAAGGGATGGCCGACCCGGCGACGATCCGACTGACCGGCGTCTATCACAATCTGCTCCGTCGCTGGGCCGATGCGTGACCACGCCCTGCCGATCCGGCCCCTCGTCGCGCTGCTCGCGATCGCGGGGCTCACCAGCCAGTCGAGCGCGCAGGCTAACGCCGCGTTTGCCGGAATACCGGACGTGACGATCGACTATTACCCGGTCGATGGCGGCGATGCGATGGCGGTCCGCCGGGCGATCGACGCCGCCCGACCGACCGATGCGCATGACGGCCGCCGGGTCGATGCGCTGAGCAGCTGGGACCTGCGCTGGTCCTGGCCGCGAACCAGACACGGCGGCTGCGATCTTGCGGCGACGACGATCCGATACAAGGCAACGGTGCGCATGCCGCAACTCGCCGCGACCGCCCGGCTGACCGCCGCGGAGCGCGCGGATTGGGACCGCTACGTCGCGGCGCTCGCCCGGCACGAGGCGGGGCATGTCCGCTACACCTACCGCCACCGCGGCGATATCCTGGCCGCGATCCGGCGGGCAACCTGCCGGACCGCGGACGCTGCCGCACGGGCAGCACTGGCCGGGCTCGACGCCTATCATGTCGCCTATGACCGCGAGACGGCGCATGGCACCAAGGAGGGGGCAAGCTTCCCCGCCTCCTGACCCGTCAGGCGAACGCCGCGGCACCCTTCAGATGCTGATAGGCGGCGATGACCTTCTGCAGCTCCGATTCATGCGCCCGGTCCCCGCCGTTGCGATCGGGATGATAGCGCCGCACCAGTTCGCTATAGCGTTTGCGCAACGCGGTGCGGTCGGTGTCCGTCCCCAGCCCCAGCACGCGCAGCGACCGCCGCTCGCCATCGGACAGCACGCGACCATCCTTGCGCGCAGCCGCCATCCGCTCGCCGAACCGCGCGCCGATCGCGTCGATTGGGTCAGCAAAGTCTGCCCATTTGGGCGGCGTGTCGCCGCCGCCATGCGCAAAGGCCCGCGTCTCGCGTTCCCATCCCGCCATCGGCCGCTGCGCATGGTGGATCTCGTCCGCGGTCATCCCGTCGAAATAATTATAGCCTGCGTTGAACGCGCGGACATGCTCGAGGCAGAACCAGCGGAACTGCGGCGGCCCGCCATCGCTCGGCCCCTCGAGCGGCGGCGCGCGGAATTCGCCGGGTTCGGCACAGCCCGGCCACATGCACACACGCCCGCTGCCCTCCACGCGCCCGTGGAAACGGGGGCTGGGCCGGTCCTTGCGCTCTTTTCTCGCGTCTTGCGTCACCGGCTCCCCGTCTATCCAAAACGGGCTATATAGGTCGGATGACAGACCTCGCCACCGGCTCCGTACAGGACCAGATCACCGCGCGCCTCACCGCCGCGCTCGCCCCGACCCATCTGACCGTCGTCAACGAGAGCGCGCTGCATGCCGGACATATGGGGGACGACGGCACCGGCGAGACGCATTTTCGTGTCGAGGTGGAAGCACCGGCGTTCCAAGGGCTTAACCGCGTCGCCCGGCAGCGCCTCGTGAACCACGCGCTCGCCGAACTGCTCAGCACACAGATCCACGCGCTCGCGATAAAGGCGCGTGCGCCCGGAGAGGCATGATGGCCTATACGCTCTGGTACTGGCCCGGCCTTCAGGGCCGCGGCGAATTCGTCCGGCTTGCGCTCGAAGGCGGCGAGATTCCCTATACGGATGCGGCGCACGATCGCGGTGCCGAGGCGCTGATGGCCGATCTGAACGACCGCACCGGCCGCACGCCCTTCGCGCCGCCCTATCTCGAACTCAATGGTCTGGTGATCGCACAGGTCGCCAACATCCTGATGTATCTGGGCGAACGCCACGACCTCGCGCCGTCGAACATGGCCGATCGGCTGTGGCTCAACCAGCTCCAGCTGACGTTCGCCGATCTCGTCGCGGAGGTGCACAACGTCCACCACCCGGTCGCGATGATGGACTATTACGCCGACCAGAAGCCCGAGGCCGCGCGCGCCGCGAAGCAGTTCCGCGAGGAGCGGCTCCCCAAATTCCTCGGTCACTTCGACGATGCGGCACAGGCCAATCCGGGCGAATGGCTGATCGACCACCGCTGGACCTATGCCGACACCTCGCTGTTCCAGATCGTCGAGGGGCTGCGCTACATGTTCCCGCAGCGGATGCGCACGCTCGAACCCGATTATCCCAACCTGACCCGCATCCGCGACCAGGTCGCCGAGATCCCCGCGATCAGGGCCTATCTGAACAGCGACCGGCGGATCGCGTTCAACACCGACGGCATCTTCCGCCACTATCCCGAACTCGACGCCGCGTGAGAACCCCGCGCCCCGCCGCGCGCATCCTGCTCGTCGACGCGCAGGACCGCGTGCTGATGTTCCGCTTCACCCCCGACGATCGCCCGCCGCTCTGGTGCACGCCGGGCGGTGCGGTCGATCCGGGAGAAAGCTACGCCGCCGCCGCCCGTCGCGAGCTTTGGGAAGAGGTCGGGCTCGACATGGATTGCGGCCCCGAGGTCGCGCGCCGCGTCGTCGACTTCCGCACCTTCGAGGGCGTCGAGGTGACCGCCGACGAACGCTATTTCCGCGTCGACGTCGATACGTGCGACGTGGCGGCGGGCGGGCTCACCGATCAGGAGCGCAAGCTGCTCGTCGGTCACCGCTGGTTTTCCCGAAACGACATCGCGGGGCATGACGAAGTCCTCTATCCAGCGGACCTCGTCGAACTCCTCGACGCCACGGAGACACGCCATGCTGGATGATTTCGTCCTCCAGACCATCCTGCCCTCGACGCATGATCTGGGCGGCTTCAAGGTCCACCGCACCTTGCCGAACAAGGACCGGACGATGGTCGGCCCGTTCCTGTTCTTCGACCAGATGGGCCCCGCGCATCTCGAGGTCGGTACGGGCATCGACGTGCGCCCGCATCCGCACATTAACCTGTCGACCGTCACCTATCTGTTCGACGGCGCGATCGACCACCGCGACTCGCTCGGCACGAAGGCACGGATCGAGCCCGGCGCGGTCAATCTGATGACCGCGGGTCACGGCATCGTCCATTCCGAACGCTCGCCCGGTGACGAGCGCGCCGGCGGGCCGAACCTGTCGGGTATCCAGACCTGGCTGGCGCTGCCCGAGGCGGTCGAGGAGATCGATCCCGCGTTCGAACACGTCACCAAGGCGCAGCTGCCGGTGATCGAGGCGCATGGCGCGCGCTCGCGGATCATCATGGGGAGTCTCTGGGGCCAGAGCGCGCCGACCACGACCTATTCGGGCACGATCTACGCCGACATCGCGCTCGACCCGGGTGCGAGCGTGCCGATCGACGCGGCGGCGGAGGAGCGCGCGGTCTATCTCGCCATGGGCGAGGCGACGCTGGAGGGCGTGCCGCTCGAGCCGCAGGTGCTCTACGTCCTGCGCCCCGGCATCGCGGCGACGCTGCGATCGGCGAGCGGCGGGCGGGCGATGCTGTGCGGCGGCGATGCGTTCACGACGCCGCGCCACGTCTGGTGGAACTTCGTCAGCTCGAACCGCGACCGGATCGAACAGGCGAAACGCGACTGGAATGCGGGCAATTTCCCGCAGGTCCCGGGCGATGAGAAGGAACGGATCGAGATACCCGCGATACCCAAGACGGTCAGCTACCCCTGACCCTCAGGTAAATCCTCCCCCGCCAGGGGGAGGATCGCAAAATGGATCCGGCCCTTGTCCCGCCCTGCGCGGTACCGCACACTCCCCCTATCGGTGCAGACCATATCGACCCCCGGCCAGATCCGGGGCACCACGCGGGAGAGAGACATGACCGAGCTGCAGAGCCTCCGACTTTCCACCGGCGTCGACCTCGACGTCGCGATCAGCGGCGATCCGGCGCATCCGCCCGTCATCCTCCTCCACGGCTTTCCCGAATCGCACCGCACCTGGCGCCACATCGCCCCCGACCTCGCGCGCGACCATTATGTCATCGCCCCCGACCAGCGCGGCTATGCGCGCTCGTCGAAGCCCGAGGGCGTCGCCAATTACACCCCCGACAAGATCGTCGCCGACCTGCTCGCGCTCGCCGATCAGCTCAAGATCGACCGCTTCACGCTGGTCGGGCATGACTGGGGCGGCGCGGTCGCCTGGATGGCCGCGCTCCAGCATCCCGACCGGATCGAACGGCTGGTGATCGTCAACGCGCCCCACCCGCTCGTCTTCCAGCGGACGATCTTCGACGACCCCGAACAGCGCAAGGCGAGCCAGTATATCCGCCGGTTCCGCGACACGAGTATCGACCAGGGCCTCACCGGCACGGGCCTCGAGAAATTCCTCGGCTCGACCTTCGCGCATCACGTGACGCAGGCGATCGCGGGCAAGGACAAGGCCGCCTATCTCGACGAATGGTCGCAGCCCGGCGCGATGACCGCGATGCTCAACTGGTACCGCGCCAGCGCGATCGTCGTCCCCGCGATGGACGAGACCCCGCCCCGCCCCGCCTTTCTCGACGCGCCCTTCCCGCCGATGAAGATGCCGGTGCTGGTGATCTGGGGCATGCGCGACACCGCGCTGCTGCCAAGCCAGCTCGACCTCGCCGACTATGTCCCCGAGCTGACGATCGAGAAGGTCGATGCGGGCCATTTCGTCCCCTGGGAAAAACCCGACGCGGTGATCGCCGCGATGCGCCGCTGGGGGATCTGACCGCCCACTCCTCGTCATCCTGACGAAAGTGGTGGAAGGCGTAGATGCCACCTGTCTGAATCCTGACCACCGCATTCTGAAACCGTTCAGCGGCCGGGGAGCAAATCTCCTGTCATGCCGTTTGATACGGCGACGAAGACAGGAGAGCAGTCATGCGTAAGTTGATCCTCGCGGCCGTAGCCGCCGCCACCTTGGTTCCCACGTTCGCCACCGCGCAGAGCTATGGCGAAGTCCGCCGCAGCGACCGTGAAGTGCGTCAGAGCCAGCGCGAACTTCAGCAGGCGCGCCGTTTCGGCGACCGCGGCGACGTCCGCGATGCCCGCCGCGAGTTGCGCGAAGACCGTCAGGAGCGCCGCGAGGACTGGCGCGACTATCGCCGCAGCCACGCCAACGTCTATCGTCGTCCGGCCTATGTCGGCCCGCGCGGCTATCGTTATCGCCCGATCAACGTCGGCCACCGGTTCGCGCCGCAATATTATGGCCGCAACTACTGGATCAACGACTACCAGACCTATCGCCTGCCCCGCCCAGGCTTCGGCTATCAGCGCTGGGTCCGCTATGGCCGCGACGTCGTCCTGGTCGACACGCGCAACGGTCGCGTCGCACAGGTCAACAACGGCTTCTTCTACTAAGGCGCCACGACGGCCCGGGAGCGATCCCGGGCCGTATTGTTGTGGCGATCGGGGCGATCCGGTTGCACCCTCCCCAGCCCGATCGTAAAGCCCGGCGCGTGCCAGACTCCCAGATCATCATCGCCGTCCCGAAGGGACGTATCCTAGCCGAGGCTTTGCCGCTGCTCGCCCGCGCCGGCATCCATCCCGAAGCGGCGTTTTCGGACGAGGACAGCCGCGCGCTCCGCTTCGCGACCAACGACCCCGACATCTCGCTGATCCGCGTCCGCGCGTTCGATGTCGCGACCTTCGTCGCGCACGGCGCGGCGCAGCTCGGCATCGTCGGCTCGGACGTGATCGCCGAATTCGGCTATTCCGAACTCTATGCCCCGGTCGATCTCGGCATCGGCCATTGTCGCCTGTCGGTCGCCGAGCCGACCGCAATGGCGGCCAAGGACGATCCGCGCGGGTGGAGCCATGTCCGCGTCGCGACCAAATATCCGCACGTCACCGCCGCGCATTTCGCCGCCCGCGGCGTCCAGGCCGAATGCGTGAAGCTGAACGGCGCGATGGAGCTCGCCCCGACGCTCGGCCTCGCGCCGCGCATCGTCGACCTCGTCTCGTCGGGCCGCACGCTCAAGGAAAACGGCCTGGTCGAGGTCGAGCGGATCATGGACGTCACCAGCCGCCTGGTCGTCAACCGCGCCGCGATGAAGACGCGCGCACGCGTGGTGCCGCTGGTCGAGGCGTTCCGCCGTGCCGTCGAGCAGGAGCAGGCCGCATGATCCGCCTTTCCACCACCGACGCCGACTTCGCCGACCGCTTCACGGCGCTCGTCGAGGACCGCCGCGAATCGGACGCCGGCGTCACGCAGGACGTCGCCGCGATCATCGCGTCCGTCCGCCGCGACGGCGAGACCGCGCTGCGCGACCTGACGCAGAAGCACGACCGCCACGACCTCGAGACGACCGGCTGGCAGATCGACGCCGCCGACTGCAAGGCCGCGTTCGACGCGCTCGAGCCCGAGCTGCGCACCGCGCTCGAACTCGCCGCGACGCGGATCCGCGCCTATCACGAGAAACAGCGCCCGACCGACAGCGACTCGGTCGACTCGGCGGGTGTCCGGCTCGGCGCACGCTGGCTGCCGGTCGACGCTGCGGGCATCTACGTCCCCGGGGGCCGCGCCGCCTATCCCTCGTCGCTGCTGATGAACGCGATCCCCGCCAAGGTGGCAGGCGTCGGTCGTCTCGCGATGGTCACGCCGACCCCCGACGGCCAGATCAACCCGCTCGTCCTCGCCGCCGCGCATCTCGCGGGCGTCGACGAGGTCTGGCGTGTCGGTGGTGCGCAGGCCGTCGCCGCGCTCGCTTACGGCGCCGGCCGGATCGCGCCCGTCGACGTCATCACCGGCCCCGGCAACGCGTGGGTCGCCGAGGCCAAGCGCCAGGTTTACGGCGTCGTCGGCATCGACATGGTCGCAGGGCCCTCCGAAATCGTCGTCGTCGCGGATGCGCTCAACGACCCCGAATGGACCGCCGCCGACCTGCTCAGCCAGGCCGAGCACGACACCACGACGCAGTCGATCCTGTTCACCGACGACGCGGCGTTCGCCGACAAGGTCGCCGACGCGGTCGACCGCCAGCTCAGCGCGCTCGCCACCGAGGCGGTCGCGCGCGTCGCCTGGGATGCGAACGGCGCGATCATCGTCGTCGACACGCTGGCGGACGCGATCCCGCTGGTCGACCGGCTCGCCGCCGAGCACCTCCAGCTCGCCATCCCCGACCCGCAGGGCTTTTTCGACCACGTCCGCCACGCAGGCTCGGTGTTCCTCGGCCGCTACACCCCCGAGGCGATCGGCGATTACGTCGCCGGCCCGAACCACGTCCTGCCCACCGGCCGCCGCGCGCGATTCGCATCCGGCTTGTCGGTGCTCGACTTCATGAAGCGCACCAGCTTCCTCGCGCTCGACGAAGCCGCCTTGCGTGAACTCGGCCCCGCGACCGTCGCACTCGCCAACGCCGAGGGTTTGCCGGCCCACGCAAAATCGGTGGCGTTGCGGCTTCGCCTCAACCACTGATTTTTGTTCGCGCGGAGGCGCGGAGGCGCGGAGATGTTGTACGCGGCGCAGCCGCCCCGATCCTCACCAGCGGGTTATTGGAGGGCCGCTGCGCGGTAAGGTCGACACCTCCGCGCCTCCGCGCCTCCGCGCGAACCAATCTTCTTCACTCCCCCCACGCGTAAGAAACGCGAAGGGCTGACACGCAAGCCCCCCGCGCGTACAGGCAACCGCTTATGTCCAGAACCGCTCCCCGCACCAAGGCACGCGCCGCCGCGCGACTCGCCGCCGTCCAGGCGACCTACCAGCATGAGATGGAGGGTACCGCGATGCCCGTCCTGCTCAATGAATTCCATCAGCACCGGCTCGGCGCGACGATCGAAGACGTCGAATATGCCGAGGCGGACGTCGATTTCTTCGACGACCTCGTGACTGGCGCGAATGCCCGCAGCGGCGAGATCGACCTGCTGATCGAGGGCAAGCTCGCCAAGGGCTGGACGCTCGCCCGCCTCGACAAGCCGATGAAGGCGATCATCCGCGTCGGCACCTACGAGCTGCTGGCGCGCAGGGACGTGCCGGTCGCCGCGGTGATCAGCGAATATGTCGACGTCGCGCACGCCTTTTACGACAAGCGCGAATCGGGCTTCGTCAACGGCCTGCTCGACGGCATCGCGAAAGAGGTCCGGGCGTAATCTATCGTCATCCTGGGCTTGACCCAGGACCCAGAGTAACAGGACGGAGCGTTCGTTACTCTGGGTCCTGACTTTCGTCAGGATGACGCTGCTGTATTGGCGGAGGACATGACCGAAGCCGAGTTCATCGCCGCGCTGCGCCGCCTCCCGCTCCACCCCGCGGCGCGCGGCCTGAACGACGACACCGCGCTGCTCGATGCGGGGCCCCTCGTCGTCACCACCGACACGCTGGTCGAGGGCCTGCATTTCCTCCCCACCGACCCCGCGCAGGATGTCGCGTGGAAGCTCGTCGCGACCAACCTCTCCGATCTCGCCGCCAAGGGCGCGGTCCCCGAGGGCATCCTGCTCAATTACCCCCTCGGCGACGACGCATGGGACCGCGCGTTCCTCGAAGGCCTCGCCGACATCCTTACGGCCCATGACACGCGGCTGATCGGCGGCGACACGGTCACCCTCCCCCGAGGTGCGCCCCGCATCCTCACCGTCACCGCCTTCGGCAGCGACGCCGCCGCCCCCACCCGCGCCGGCGCGAAGGCGGGCGATGCGCTCTACGTCACCGGCACGATCGGCGACGCGGGCGCTGGCCTCGCCATCGCGCGCGGCAAGGATGGCCCCCCCGAACTGCTCGCCGCATACCGGCGCCCGCAGCCCCGCCTCGCCGACGGCCGCATCCTCGCGCCACACGTCCATGCGATGATGGACGTGTCCGACGGCCTCCTGATCGACGCCGGGCGAATGGCGCGTGCGAGCGGGCTCGCGGTGGCGATCGACCTCGCCAGCATTCCGCTGTCGCCCGCCTATCGCGCCTTTTCGGGCGATCGGATCGCGGCGGCGACCGCAGGCGACGATTATCAACTGCTGTTCGCCGCACCGAAAGACTTCGTGACCCACGCCACCCGGATCGGCAGTTTCGCGCCCGGCGCCGGACTGGCGCTCCACAACTCGGGCGAGCCGGTCGCGCTGCCCGCCAGCCTTGGCTACGAACACCGCCCCTCCGCATAACTTGCGCAATGTTCCCGCACTGATAGGCTCGACCAATCGGGACTCGGCAAAGCCGAGACCGGGGAGGAACTGAAAAAAGGGATAGTGCCGTATGACGACCGTCTATCTGGCCATGATCTGCGGCGTCATCGCCGTCCTATATGGCTTCGTCACCAGTCGGCAGGTGCTCGCCGCATCCCCCGGCAACGCGAAGATGCAGGACATCGCCGCCGCCATCCAGGAGGGCGCAAAGGCCTATCTCGGCCGCCAGTACACGACCATCGCGATCGTCGGCGTCATCGTCGCCGTCATCCTGCTCGCCACGCTCGGTGTCATCTCGACGATCGGCTTCGTCATCGGCGCGGTGCTGTCGGGCGTTGCGGGCTATGTCGGCATGAACATCTCGGTCCGCGCGAACGTCCGCACCGCAGAGGCCGCACGCACCTCGCTCCAGGCCGGGCTGACCATGGCGTTCCGCTCTGGCGCGGTCACCGGCATGCTCGTCGCAGGGCTCGGGCTGCTCGCGATCAGCGCCTTCTTCTGGTACCTGACCGGTCCCGCGGGTCACGCGCCCAACGACCGGATCATCGTCGAGGCACTGACCGCGCTCGCCTTCGGGGCCTCGCTGATCTCGATCTTCGCGCGGCTCGGCGGCGGCATCTTCACCAAGGCAGCCGACGTCGGCGCGGATCTGGTCGGCAAGGTCGAAGCGGGCATTCCCGAGGACGACCCCCGCAACCCCGCGGTCATCGCCGATAATGTCGGCGACAATGTCGGCGATTGCGCCGGCATGGCCGCCGACCTGTTCGAGACGTACGTCGTCACCCTGGGCGTCACGATGATCTCGATCGCGCTGCTGATCCAGGCGAGCGGCGCCGAGCTGATGCGTCTGATGACGCTCCCGCTGCTGGTCGGCGGCGTGTGCATCGTCACCTCGATCATCGGCACCTACATGGTCCGGCTCGGCGGCGGCAGCATCATGGGCGCGCTCTACAAGGGCTTCTTCACCTCGACGATCCTGTCGATTCCCGCCATCTACCTCGCCACGCAGTACGTGCTCGGCGACCTCCACCGCGTGATCGGCGGCGCGGGCTATCTCGATCCCGCGACCGACGACCTGACCACCCGGGCCGCGCCCTCGCTGACGCAGAGCTTCACCGGCATGGACCTGTTCTGGTCGATGATGATCGGGCTGGTCGTCACCGGGCTGATCGTGTGGATCACCGAATATTATACCGGCACCAACCACCGCCCGGTCCAGTCGATCGCCAAGGCATCCGAGACCGGCCACGGCACCAACGTCATCCAGGGCCTTGCGATCAGCCTCGAATCGACCGCGCTGCCCACCCTTGTCATCGTCGTCGCGGTGATCGTCGCCTACCAGCTCGCCGGGATCATCGGCATCGCCTTTGCCGCCACCGCGATGCTCGCCCAGGCGGGCATGGTCGTCGCGCTCGACGCGTACGGCCCGGTCACCGACAATGCCGGCGGGATCGCCGAGATGGCGGGCCTGCCCGACGACGTCCGACAAAAGACCGATGCGCTCGACGCGGTCGGCAACACC
This sequence comes from Sphingomonas aerolata, assembly GCF_023935825.1. Classification (NCBI taxonomy): domain Bacteria; kingdom Pseudomonadati; phylum Pseudomonadota; class Alphaproteobacteria; order Sphingomonadales; family Sphingomonadaceae; genus Sphingomonas; species Sphingomonas aerolata. The sequence continues at coordinate 3,821,150 of NZ_CP098762.1, forward strand.
ACCAAGGCGGTGACCAAGGGCTATGCGATCGGCTCGGCCGGGCTCGCCGCGCTCGTCCTGTTCGGCGCCTATACCACTGACCTCGCAACCTATTTCCCGCAGGTCACGGTCGATTTCAGCCTCAGCAATCCGTATGTCATCGTCGGGCTGCTGCTCGGCGCGCTGCTCCCCTATCTGTTCGGCGCGTTCGGGATGACCGCGGTCGGTCGCGCGGCGGGCGCGGTCGTCGAGGAGGTCCGCGCGCAGTTCCGCGACAATCCCGGCATCATGCTCGGCACCAGCCGCCCCAATTATGCGCGCACCGTCGATCTCGTGACGAAGGCGGCGATCCGCGAGATGATCGTGCCCTCGCTGCTGCCGGTGCTGTCGCCGATCGCGGTCTATTTCATCATCACCGCGGTCGCCGGCCAGGCCTCGGGCTTCGCCGCGCTCGGCGCGATGCTGCTCGGCGTGATCGTCTCGGGGCTGTTCGTCGCGATCTCGATGACGAGCGGCGGCGGCGCCTGGGACAATGCCAAGAAATATATCGAGGACGGCAATCACGGCGGCAAGGGATCCGAGGCGCACAAGGCCGCGGTGACCGGCGACACCGTCGGCGATCCCTACAAGGACACCGCGGGCCCCGCGGTGAACCCGATGATCAAGATCACCAACATCGTCGCGCTGCTGCTGCTCGCCGCGCTGGCCGGCGGCGGGGTGGGCTGACTCGACGATCCTCCCCCGCAAGGGGGAGGTGGCAGGCGCAGCCTGACGGAGGGGGCGGCAGGCGTTGCCCCCTCCGTAACATTCCCCCGCCGATACCGCCGTAACGGACCCGATAGACCGTCCCGCGGATGCATCTGGCTTGGACGGACCGGCTTGCGCCCCCGCATCCTGCCCCGATGCGCAACCGCCCCGAAAACCACCTCTTCTATGGCGACAATCTCGCCGTCCTCCGCAAGGAGATCGCCGACGAGAGCGTCGACCTGATCTATCTCGACCCGCCGTTCAATTCGAACGCGACCTACGGCATCCTGTTCAAGGAACCCGACGGCCGCGCCTCGAACGCGCAGATCGAGGCGTTCGAGGACAGCTGGCACTGGAATGACAGCGCCGAGGAGGCCTTCGACCAGGTCGCGCGCAGCGGCAACACCAAGGCGTTCGACCTGCTCAACGCGATGCGCGGGTTTCTCGGCGACAACGACATGATGGCGTATCTGGCGATGATGGCGGTCCGGCTGCTCGAACTGCACCGCGTCCTGAAACCGACCGGCAGCCTCTATCTCCACTGCGACCCGACCGCGAGCCACTATCTGAAACTTCTCGACGCGACGTTCGGCAAACGGCAGTTTCAGAACGAGATCATCTGGAGCTATCGGCGCTGGCCGACGGTCTCCCACCGCTTTCAACGGATGCACGACTGCCTGCTGTTCTACAGTAAGACCGAAACGGGCAATCTGTTCAACGTTCTGACGATGCCCCCGTCGGCGAGTTCGATCAAACGTTGGCGCGGGGCGATGCAGAAAGTGACCTTCGCTCCCGACGGAACCCGCAATCCCACGCAGGAAAGCGGCACGTCGCCAGGCGTCGCGATGAACGACGTATGGGACATTCCTATCATCGCCCCGGTGTCGCGGGAGCGTCTCGGCTATCCGACCCAGAAGCCGGTGGCCCTGCTCGAACGCATCATCGGCGCGTCGTCGAACGAAGGCGACGTGGTGCTCGATCCGTTCTGTGGCTGCGGCACGGCGGTCCATGCCGCGCAGAAAATGGGCCGGCAATGGATCGGGATCGACATCACGCATCTCGCCATTTCGCTGATCGAAAAACGCATGAAGGACGCGTTTCCCCGCGTCACCTTCACGATCGAAGGCACCCCCAAGGACCTCGCCTCCGCACGCGATCTGGCGCTGCGCGACAAATACCAGTTTCAGTGGTGGGCGGTGTCGCTGGTCGATGCGCTCCCTTTTGGCGGCCGCAAGAAGGGCGCGGATGGCGGGATCGACGGGCTCATCTATTTCAACGATCACGATGTCGCTGCGGGGAAGATGGTCACGCACCGTGCGATCGTCTCGGTCAAGGGTGGGCTCAATCCCGATGTGACGATGGTCGAGACGCTCGCCGCGACGATCGCGCGCGAAAAGGCGCCGATCGGCGTGCTGATCATGAACGCCAGGCCCACGCGCGAGATGGAGCGCCGCGCCGCTGCGGTCGGCATCTATCGCGCGGGCGTCGACGAGACGTTCCCGCGACTTCAGATCCTGACGCTCGCCGACCTGTTCCAGGGCAAGCGGCCGCGGATCCCCAATGTCGACCGCGCCGCCTTCCGCCGCGCCGCGCGCGAAGCCACGGGCACACAGCCCGGGCTGCTGTGACGCGCCCTTGTTTCGGACGCGGCGAGCACCGACATCCAGGTCTGACGGGCGCGTATGGGCATAAGGGCCATGCGCGCCTTTCGGGCGTGCTTTCCTTTTTCGCGAACCTGCGGTAAGGGCGCTCGTCCCGAAATTCCCCCAATTCAGAGATTATATTTGGCCAAGGAAGAACTGCTCGAGATGCGCGGCCGCGTGGTGGAACTCCTCCCCAACGCGATGTTCCGGGTACAGCTCGAAAACGACCACGAGATTCTCGGTCACACCGCCGGCAAGATGCGCAAGAACCGCATCCGCGTGCTGGTCGGCGACGAGGTGCTGTGTGAGCTCACCCCGTATGATCTGACCAAGGGTCGCATCACCTACCGCTTCAAATAAGCGCTGGCCGCGGGTCGTCCGCGGTCGTGCAGCAAGATCGAGGCAATTGTGCTCGTCCTAGCCTCCTCCTCGCCCCGCCGCCGCGACCTGCTGGCGCGGCTCGGCGTCGTGCCGTCGCGCGTGGCGTCCCCCGATATCGACGAAAGCCCGCACCGGGCCGAAGTGCCGCGCGCTTATGCGCTGCGTCTCGCGGTCGAGAAGGCATGCGCGGTCGATCGCGTCGCGGGTGAGATCGTCATCGCCGGCGATACCACCATCGCGCTCGGCCGCCGCATCCTGCCGCCCGCCGATACGGCTGACATCCAGCGCGACCTGCTCGGCAAATTGTCCGGGCGACGTCATCGCTGCCTGTCCGCGGTTTGCGTGATCGACGCCGCCGGCACCGTCCGCACCCGCCTCGCCGACACGATCGTCGCGTTCAAGCCGCTGTCGAGCGACGAGATTGACGACTACATCGCGTGCGGCGAAGGGCTGGGCAAGGCGGGCGGCTATGCGATCCAGGGCCGCGCGGAGGCGTTCGTGCGCTTTCTCTCGGGCAGCCATTCGGGGGTTGTGGGGCTCCCGCTCTTCGAAACCCGCGCGCTGCTGAAGACCGCCGGCCTCGCGCTTGCCTGAACCCGGTCCCGTCTGGCTCTACGAAGCCGGCATCGGCGAAGACCGCGCCGCGCTGGTCGAGAATGACCAGATCGTCGAGGCACTGATCGAGCGCGACGACGTGGCGCTGCGCGTCGGCCATGTCGCACGCGCACGTCTCGTCGAGGCGCTGGGCGGCGGGCGCGGCCGCGTTGTGCTCGACGGCGGCGAGGCGCTGGTCAGCCATCTGCCGCCCGGCATCACGCAGGGCGCCAGCCTGACCGTCGAGATCGTCCGCGAGGCCCTGCCCGAGGCCGGCCGCGCCAAGCTCGCCAAGGCGAACGCCACCGATCGTCCGCCCTGCGCCGCGCCGACGCTGTACGACCGTCTCGTCGCAACCGGCCTGCCGATCCACGCCCCGCGCGCGCACGAGCCCGACGCGCTGGAGGCCGCGGGCTGGTCCGAACTGCTCGACGAGGCGATGAGCGGCGAGATCGTCTTCCCGCTCGGTGCGCTTCGGCTGTCCCCGACGCCTGCGATGACGCTGTTCGATGTCGACGGCGCCCCCCCGCTCGACCCGCTGGCGGTCGCCGCCGCGCACGCCATCGCGCGCGCGATCCGCCGCCACGGGATCGGCGGCTCGATCGGCGTCGACTTCCCCACCATCGCCGGCAAGGCGCAGCGCAACGCCGTCGCCGCCGCGATCGACGCGACGCTGCCGCCCCCGTTCGAGCGCACCGCGGTCAACGGCTTCGGCTTCCTGCAGATCATCCGCCCGCGCGCCCGCGCCTCGATCCCCGAGATCCTCCGCGCCGATCCCGTCGGCGCCGCCGCCCGCGCCGCGTTGCGCACGCTCGAGCGCACCCCGCCGACCGCCCCGCGGCGCCATGCGCTGCCCGCCGCGGTCCATGCCCGCCTCATGGCGCACCCCGACTGGCTGGCGACGCTCGCCCGTCGTACGGGCGTCGTCCACGATCTGGAGAGCCGCTGATGCCCGCCGTGAAATGCCCGATCTGCGGCCAGCCCGCGGTCCCCGACTACGCCCCCTTTTGCTCGAGCCGGCACCGCGACCGCGACCTGTTGCAATGGCTCGGCGAAGGCTATCGCATCCCCGGCCGCGCAATATCGCAAACGGGGCTAGACAGCGGTGAAGAGCCCGACTAAACGCGCCCTTCCGATCGCACGATCGGCCCTTCATCCGATCCCGATCGGACGATGCCCGGATAGCTCAGTTGGTAGAGCATGCGACTGAAAATCGCAGTGTCGGCGGTTCGACCCCGTCTCCGGGCACCATTTTTCCTCTGATATTGCAACGCCGAACCGTATGTTGCGGCAGGCGCCCACGCGCGTTCAGCCGCCGCATCATGCCGTTCATGGTCCAGCCTCGCCCGGGCGGCCATTCAGCCCATAGGCTTGTCAATCATGCTCCAGATCGCATGGCGCTCCGGCATTTGTGAGCCGTTTTGACTTCACTCGGACAAATACTTGCAAAGCCCGACATCCGGGCTAGTGTGAGCGCTATCGCAGATGCTAAATTGCACATCTCCTTCTGAAGTCGGAGACATGCAATTCGGTCGCCCATGCCTCACGCACGATGAGGCAATGCGACCCATGAGGGGAGGCAAGGATGGGCTCGACGACGTCTGCTGCTTCCACCGTTGCGGCCCGAAACCCGACGCTCGCCCGCCGTGGCCCTGCAATCGCGCACGTGATCAGCGTTGCCGCGCTGACCTGCGCGCTGCCCGCCTTCGCGCAAGACATTGCCATTCAGAGCAACACGCTACCCCTGCCCGCAATAGACGGGGCGGGTAACGACATAGTCGTCAGCCTCTGCGCACGCACGGCGGTGATGCCCGGCTCGATCGAAAACGACGCCCCGACACACCGTCTGGTGGCCAGCCCGCCTCACCACCGCGATCGTATCCACCGTTTCGTTCGCTCCGGGCTCCAGCCCGTCTGACCTGCCAGAGGATCCATCGAATCATGCAACGCCTGCCCGTGCGTCTCGCCTTCGCCGTCCTTCTCGCCAGCAGCGCGTCCGCCGCGCTGGCCGCCCCGCGCCTCGACGGCGTGCTGACCGATCACGCGGTGATCCAGCGGGGTCAGCCGATCGCGCTGTCCGGCGACGCCGCGGCGGGGGAGACGGTGATGATTACGCTCGCGGGGCGTTCGGTCACGGCAAAGGCGGACCGGGCCGGCCGCTTCGCCGCGGAGCTGCCCGCGCTCGACGCCGGCGGTCCCTATGATCTGACGATCGCGGCGCAGAGCGGTGCGGCGGTGCTGCACGATGTGTTGATCGGCGATGTCTATCTCTGCTCCGGCCAGAGCAACATGGAACTGGCGGTCAGCGAGGCGCAGGACCTGATCCCCGACGCGCATGCACCCGTCGACCCCAGCCTGCGCCTGCTGACCATCCCGAAGCGCGCCGCCGCGACGCCCGTCGCGCGGCTCGACGATGCGGTGCGCTGGACCGTCGCCGGCCCGACGAGCCAGCCCGCCTTCTCCGCGGCCTGCTTCTATATGGCGCAGGCGCTCCGGCGGAGCGCGGCCGTACCGATCGGCGCGATCCATTCGAGCTGGGGCGGGTCGCGGATCAGCGCGTGGATGAGCGATCCCGCGCTGCGGCAGGCGGGGCTCGGCGACCAGGCGGATCTGCTGGCGCTCTATGCGCGCGATTTCGCGGCGGCGAACCGGCGTGCGATGACGCTGTGGGAGACATGGTGGCGGACCGGATCGGGCGACGCCGTCGGCCGCGAGCCGTGGCGGCCCGGCGCAGCGCTCGACTGGCAGGCGGTGCCCGCGATGACCAATTTCGAGACCTGGGGCATCGCCGACCTCGCCAGCTACAACGGCATGCTGTGGTATCAGCGCAGCGTCGAGATCACCGCCGAACAGGCGCGCGGTCCCGCCACGCTCGTGCTGGGGACGATCGACGATGCCGACCGGACCTGGGTGAACGGAGTCGGTGTCGGTGGCAGCAGCCTCGCCGCACAATCGCGCGTCTATGCGCTGCCCGTCGGCACGCTGAAGGCCGGGCGCAACGTCATCACCGTCAACGACGACGACGTCTATGCCTATGGCGGGATGACCGGTCCTGCGGACACGATGCGGATCACCTTCGGGGACGGGAGCAGCGTGCCGCTCGGCGACGGCTGGCGCTATGCGAAGGCACAGCGGATCGCGGGTTCCGCCCCCCGGGTGCCGTGGGACGACATCAACGGCGCCGGGACGCTCTACAATGCGATGATCGCGCCGCTCGGTCGGACGCGCGTCGCCGGGATCGCCTGGTATCAGGGCGAGTCCGACACCGGCATACCGGGCTATGATCAGCGTCTCACCGCGCTGATCGCCGACTGGCGCACGCGTCTCGGCAGCCCGCAGGCCGGCTTCGCCATCGCCCAGCTCGCTGGCTACGGCGCACCGTCCTTTGCGCCAGGCGAGAGCGGCTGGGCCACCGTGCGCGATGCACAACGTCGCGTCGCCGCCGCGGATCGCCACGCCGGCGTCGCGGTCACGCTCGACATCGGCGATGCGCTCGACATCCATCCGGGTGAAAAACATGCGGTGGGGCAACGCCTTGCCCAGGTCATGCGGGCGACGGTCTATGGCGAACGGATCGCACCCTCGGGCCCGGCCCTCGCCCGTGCGCAGCGTGCCGCCGGTGGTGGCGTCGCGCTCGACTTTTCCGGCGTGACCGGCGCGCTGCACGCAAAGAGCGCACGCGAGGCGATCGGGTTCGAGCTGTGCGGTGCCGCCGCCGCAAGCTGTCGCTACGCATCCGGCACGGTCGTCGGCTCGCAGGTGACGCTGCCCGGCGACGGCCAGCCCGTCACGCGGGTCCGCTATGCCTGGTCGGACGCGCCCGCGATCAACCTGGTCGACGATGCGGGGCTGCCCGTTGGCCCGTTCGAAACACCGATATCGTGATGCGACCGCTGCGGCATCCTGCGACCATGGGGAATACGATGATGCGCACGACTATGATGCCCACCCGGCGCGCGGCGATCGGCCCGTCGCTTGCGCTTGCAATCGCGCTCGTCGCGGCCCCGGTCGCTGCGCAGACCAGCCCGACCGCGCCCGACCAGGCCACGGTCATGGCAACCGCGCTCGTCGCGCAGCTGCGCGCGGACGAGAAGCTGCCGCAACTGCTCAACGTCGCGCCCGCAATCCCGCGGCTCGACATTCCGGCCTATAACTGGTGGACGGAATCGCTCCACGGCGCGCTGGGGCCGATCGCGACGACCAATTTTCCCGAGCCGATCGGTCTGGCCGCCAGCTTCGATGCGCCGCTCGTCCAGGCGGTGGCAGGCGCAATCAGCACCGAGGTCCGCGGGCTCCACACGCTGGCGCGCGAAACCGGGCGGGTCGGGCATATCGGCACCGGGCTCGACAGCTGGTCCCCCAACATCAACATCTTCCGCGATCCGCGCTGGGGGCGCGGCCAGGAAACCTATGGCGAGGATCCAGTCCTGACCGCCGCGATGGGCGTCGCCTTCGTCCGTGGCCTGCAGGGCCCCGATCCCGAGCGCCCGCACGTCATCGCCACGCCGAAGCATTTCGCCGTCCACAGCGGGCCGGAAGCCACGCGACACCAAGCCAATGTCTATGTCTCCGCGCACGACCTTGAGGATACGTTCCTGCCGGCGTTCCGCGCGGCAATCGTCGACGGACAGGCGGGGTCGGTCATGTGCGCCTATAACCGCATCGATGGCCAGCCCGCCTGTGCCAGTGACCCGCTGCTCAAGACGCATCTGCGCGGCGCCTGGGGGTTTTCGGGCTATGTCGTGTCCGATTGCGACGCGGTGAAGGACATTGCCGACAACCACAAATATGCCCCTGACGGCGCGGCCGCGGTCGCCGCGGCGCTGCGCGCGGGTGTCGACAATGAATGCAGCGGCGATACGCTGAGCGACACGGCGGGGCTCGACGCCCGCTATCGCACCGCGTTGCAGCACGACCTCGTCACCCAGGCCGATATCGATCGCAGCCTCGTCCGCCTGTTCGCGGCGCGCTACCGCACTGGCGATCTGCCCGGTCTGGCCGGCGCGCCCGCGGCGGTACCGGTCGACGCGGTCGGAGCCGCCGAACATCGCCGGCTCGCGCTGACTGCAGCCGAACGGTCGATGGTATTGCTGAAGAATGACGGCGTCCTGCCGCTGCGCGCCGGGACGAAGGTCGCGGTGATCGGGCCGCTGGGCGACGCGACACGCGTGTTGCGCGGCAATTACGCATCGCCCTTGTCGGGACCGCCGGTCTCGATCCTCGAAGGTCTGCGCACGACGCTCGGCGCCGAGCGGATCACGCTGGTCCCGTTCGGCGAATCAGTCACCGACGGCGACCGCGTTCCGACCACCGCGCTGCAGACCCCCGACGGCAAGCCGGGCGTGCTCGCGCGCTATTACAACCCGGTCACTCCGCTGCCGATCGCTTTTGCCCCCGGCACGCGCGACGCGATCGTCGCGGCGGTGCGCTATCGGGACACCCCCGTCGTGACCCGGATCGAACCCGATGTCGGCGACCGTCAGCTCGCGCTGGCCGGGGTCGCCGAAGTGCACCGTACAATCCGGACCGGATTCCTCATCCCCCCCGAAACCGGCAGCTATCGCCTCGGCCTGTCGGGCGCGGGCGGCGTGCTGGAAGTCGACGGGGTGGTCGTGTCGGACCGTCGCAAGGCCCGCTGGAACGATCTGCCCGGAATGAAGACGCTCACGCTCACCGCCGGGCGACGCTACCGCATCGAGATCGACGGCGGTGGCGGCGATCTCGTCTGGAAACGCGTATCGGACGATCCGACCGCCGCGCTGAAACGCGCCGCTGCGGCCGCCGACATCGTCGTCGCGGTCGTCGGCCTCACATCCGATCTCGAAGCCGAGGAAACCGGCGTCAGCGTTCCGGGCTTTGCCGGCGGCGACAAGACCACGCTCGACCTTCCCGCCGACCAGATCGCGATGCTCGAACAGGCACGCGCCGCGGGCAAGCCGATCGTGCTGGTCGCGATGAACGGCAGCCCGATCAATCTCGCCTGGGCCAGGGATCATGCCGCCGCCATCCTCGAGGCCTGGTATCCGGGCGAACAGGGCGGGCTCGCCGCGGCGAATATCCTGACCGGCCGGACCAATCCGTCGGGCCGGCTGCCGCTGACCTTCTACCGCAGCGTCGCGGATCTGCCGCCGTTCGGCGACTATGCGATGGCCGGACGTACCTATCGCTATTTCACCGGCACGCCGGTCTATCCGTTCGGGGCGGGGCTCAGCTACACGCGCTTCGCCTATGACGCGATCCGGGTCGAACCTGCGCCGGGCGGCGCGGAGACCGGCATCCGTGTCACCGCGCGGCTCCGCAATATCGGCAAGCGCGCAGGCGCCGAAGTCGCGCAGCTCTACCTCGATTTCCCCGACCGGCCCGGCACGCCGCGGATCGCACTGCGCGGATTTCGCCGCGTCGACCTCAACCCCGGAGAAGCCCGCATGCTCAGCTTCGACCTGTCGCCGCGCGACCTGAGTTCGGTCGCGCTCGACGGCACGCGATCAGTCGCTGCCGGCACGTACCGCGTGACGCTGGGGTCGGGCCAGCCCGGCACCGGCGTTCCGGGCGCGACGACAAGCTTCACCACGCGCGCCTCCGCGGCGTTGCCACTATGATCGCCCGCTCGGCCCTGCTGCTCGGCACCGCGCTCGCATTCGCCGGTGCCCCCGCCTCGCCCGCCTACGCCGCCCCGCGCGATCCGCTTGCGGCGACCGGCCGGTGGAGCGCGAACGCGGATGGCCACGCCCCCGTCCCGCCGATGGGCTGGAATTCGTGGAACGCGTTCAACAGCGATGTCGACGAGGAGAAGGTGCTCGCCTCCGCGCAGGCGCTGGTCGACACGAAGCTGGCAACACTCGGCTATCGCTACGTCAATATCGACGATGGCTGGTGGCTGAAGCGCCGCCAGCCCGACGGGCGGATGATCATCCGCACCAGCCATTTCCCGTCTGCGGCGACCGGCGCCGACACCAGCTTCCGCCCGCTCACCGACCGGCTCCACGCGATGGGGCTGAAGGCCGGGATCTATTCGGACATCGGCCGCAACAGCTGCGGCCAGATCTACACCCCGGATTTCAAGAACCAGCCCGAAGGCAGCGTCGCCGAACGCGAAGTCGGGCTCTACGGCCATGTCGATCAGGACATGAAGACCTATTTCCGCGACTGGAATTTCGATTTCATCAAGGTCGATGCCTGCGGTATCCGGGGGCTGCCCGCGGACGCGCCGCGCGTGCGATCGGGCATGTATCGCGCGCTGCCGCCGCTGGTCGACATGCAGTCGCTTGGTCAGTCCGACGTCGCGGGTATCCGCCGTCTCTACGAAGATGTCGGGGCGGCGATCCGCGCCGAGGCGGCGGGACGGCCCTATGTCTATTCGCTGTGTCTCTGGGGCGCGGGCGACGTGCGCGCCTGGGGCAAGGACGTCGGCAACACCTCGCGCACCAGCGACGACATCCAGCCGCTCTGGCCGCGCATGCTGACCAACATGGACACCGTGACGCACCGTGCGCTCTATGCGCATCCCGGGTCGTGGAACGACGCCGACATGCTGTTCGTCGGGTCGGGCGATTTCGATCGCAGCCATCTCGTCGAGGCGCGGGCGCATTTCACGCTCTGGGCGATGCTGACCTCGCCGCTGATCATCGGCTATGACCTGCGCAAGCTGACGCCCGATCTGCTCGCGATCTTCGGCAATGCCGACATCGTCGCGCTGAACCAGGACCCGGCCGGCAACCAGGCGGTGCTCGCCTATGACTCGGACGAGGTGCAGATCCTCGTCAAGACGCTGGCCGACGGCAGCAAGGGCGTCGCGGTCGTCAACCGGACCGCGCAGCCCGCCAAGGCAACGCTGACCGCCGAGCATCTCAAGCTGCGCCCCGATACCGATGTCCGGTTGCGCGACCTGTGGAGCAAGGCGGACAGCAGCTTCCGCAAGGATATGGCCCTGTCGCTGGCCCCGCACGAGACGCGCGTGTTCCGCGCCGCGGGCATACGGCGCCTTGCCGACGGGCTCTATCTTTCCGAGCAGACCGGACGCGTCAATCCGGCGGTCGACGGGGTGGCGTCGCCCCAGGCCGATCCAACCATCCACCATTCGATCACCCCCTGGATCGGCACGCACGGGCCTGGCGAGCATCCGCAATATGGCGGCTGGGGCGGGGCCGAGGCGGACCGGGCCCCCTATGGCAAGCTGCTGCGGATCGCCGGGACGGACTTCGACACGGGGCTCGGCGTGCTCGGCCAGTCGCGTCTCGAGGTGCGCAACGCCGGGTTCACGCGCTTCGCAACGAAGGTCGGCGTCAACGATTCTGGCACCCCCAAGGCAGGCACGATCACGTTCGAGGTCTGGGGCGACGGGCGCCTGCTCGCGACCTCCCCGGCGATGGCGTTCGGCATGGCCGCCGCGCCGCTGCGCGCGGACATCAAGGGCGTGCGGATCGTCGAACTCGTCGCCCGCGGCAGCACCTCGACCGCGACGCAGCCCGTCGCCTGGGCGGAGGCGGCGCTGCTGCGATAGGCTGCGACCGGCCTTCGCCTATCGTGGCGCGCCGCCCGACGGTGTCAGTCGCGAAAGGCGGAAGCTGTCGATGTCGATCCAGCCCTCGCTGCGGGCGGGCGCGTAGCAGAACAGCGCGAACTGCTCACCTTGGAACGTGCCCGTCTGCCATGCGAAGGCGAGCGGGAAGTCACCGCCGAGCCCGGTCCAGCGAACACCGTCCGCGCTATAGGCGACCCGGCCCCGGCTCGTCGTGAAATCCATGTCGGTGCGCAGCCACAGTGTATTACCCTGCGGCAGGTCGGTGGTGGCACGCGTTTCGGTCTGCGCGCCCTCGACCCGGTCGGTCGTCACTTCCATCGCGACCCGTGCCCGGCGGTTCGCGTCGCGCGTCACGGTCAGGTTCGCGCTGATCTGTCCCAGCGTGCCGAAACCGCAGCGATCGCCGGGCGCCAGATGGCCGATATCCAGCTTCACCTCGCCGCGGCTCGCGGGCCCCTGCCCCTTTTGCGTCAGCGTGTTGCGCGCGGACCAGAAGCGTTCCGCCACGGTCGGGCGCAATCGCAGCCAGCCGGGGCGTGCGGCAAGCGACCAGCGGTCCGGGTCGGGATTATGGTTCCACTGCCATTGCAGCCCGAGCCGCCGCCCGCCGAAATCGTCCGACGTCGCGGGCTCGGCAAAGCGATGGCCCGCGATCGGCTTGGCCGCCTGACGCGGCACGCGGCCTGGCACGGCGGGCGTCCCCCAGATCGGCCAGTCGTCGCGCCAGAAGACCGGGCTGATATTGGTCATCCGCCCGATCGCGCCGCTATCCTCCATCACGAACCCGAACCAGCGCCCGTCCGGCAGATCGACCAGCGCACCCTGATGCCCACCGGTCGTGTCGTCGATCTGGTCGCGGGTTTCCCACGGCCCGAACAGGCTGTGCGACCGCGATACGGAGAGCGCGAGCCGGGGCGGCAGCGCGTTGAACAGATAGTAATAATCGCCACGCCGCAGCAGCTTCGACCCTTCGGCCCCCTTGATATAATGGATCTTGCGTGATGCCGTGACGTGCGCGAGCGCACGGTCTAGCGTCAGTAGCGTGATCGTCCCGTCGGCGGTGCTCGCGGTGGCGAGATAGGCGCGGCCGTCGGGCTCGATGAACAGGCCGGGATCGAACGCCTGGCGATCGAGCTCATGGTAGCGCCACGGGCCGCGCACGTCGCTGGCATACCAGATTCGCGTATTCTGCCCGACCGGCGTGTTCGCCAGATAATAGGTGCCCGCGTGATAGCGCAGGCTCGAGGCATAGAGCCCCTTGCGATAGGCATTGCCGCCGACCAGGTCATATTGCGGCCGACCCTCGAGACGCGCCACCAGATGCGACGTGATCGTCCAGTTCACCAGGTCGCGACTGTGCAGGATCGTAATCCCCGGCGTGTTCGCAAAGGTCGTCGACGCGAAATAATAGTCGCGGCCGACGCGGATGATGTCGGGATCCGGATAGTCCGCATAGAGCACCGGGTTGCGGTAGCTGCCATCGCCCTGATCCGATCGCCAGACCTGCGCCGAGGCCGCGGTCGCGAAGAGCAGGGCTGCGGCGATTGCCGATCCCGCCTTCATTTGCCGAACGCCAGCGCGCGCGCGAAGAACGGCATCATCTGGTCCTGCACGCGTCCCGCGACGCCACTGGTATGATCGCCCGGATAGAGGGCGAAGCGGTTGGCGATGCCGTAGCGGTCGAGCGCCTCGTGGAATTTGACCGCGTCGTCCTTCAATCCGTCGCGGTCGCCCACGTCGATCCCGATCGCGGCATAGCGGCGCAGGTCGCCGGCATATTGGTCGAGCATGGCGAGCGGGGCGTTGGCGGCCCAGCGCGCGGTCACGTCGGGCTGGGGCTGGCCGTCCTTGACCGGCAGGTCGAGATAGAGCGGCGGGGCCTTGGGATTGGGCGACCAGGCGGCGGCGGTCGCGAGTTGCGCCCGTACGCCCCAGGGCAGCGTCGCGCCGTCCGCAGGCGACTTCAGCGCCCGGATCGTGGCCTCGATCGCCGCATCGGGGGTGCCCAGCGCGCGCGTCGACAGGCAGCAGGGGCTCATCATGTAAAGCGCGCCGAAAATATCGGCATGCTTCATCCCGATCCGTGCGGTGCCATAGCCGCCCATCGAATGCCCCGCGAGGCCGCGACTGCGCCGATCCGCGATCGTCCGGTAATGTGCGTCGACATAGGCCACCAGGTCGTGCGCGACGAAGCGCTCGAAATCGCCCACCGTCACTGACCGCGAATAGAAGGAGCCGTTGTGCACCGTCTTGCTGTCGGGCAGCACGACGATCATTTCGCGGACGCCCCTGGCGAACGCCCCCTCGATGGTCTGCGGCACATGGATCTCGCCGATCCATTGCTCCACGCCGATCGAATAGCCGTGCAGCGCATAGACCACGGGATAGCGTTTGCCCGGACTGGTCCGGTAGCCGGGCGGGAGGATGACGATGACCGCGCGGTCGGGACTATTCCCCTCCAGATTGCCGGTGATGGCGGGGGAATGGACGGTGATGCGCTCGACCGTGACGGCCTTCGCGCCTGCCACGACCGCGGGCGCCGGGGTCTTCACCTGCGCGCCCGTACTCCCGATCGATGCCAGCCCCAGCGCCGCACCCAACAGCCACGTTCCACCACGACTCCGCATCGCATCCCCCATCCATCGTCACTGCCGAACACGTCATGCCCGGCCGGCCGGTCAGCGCAGATCGAGCACCAGCACCGACTTTGCCGGGACGGTCACGCTGAGCGTCCCGCCCGCGATCCGGGCATCGGCAAAGGGCTGCGGGGTCACCGCATCCGGCGAATCGAAGCTGTTATGCGCGTCCATCGTCGGACCGGTGACGATCCGGCCGCTCGCCTGGGTCGCCTGCAACCCCGTCATCGCGACCGAGACCGGCATCGCCCGATTGGGGTCGAGGTTGACCAGCGCGACATGCACTTGCCCCGCCGCGTCACGCACCGCGGACGCGCTGACCGCGGGCACCGCCACCTCGTCCTTGTGATACCAAGGCGAGGTCAGCGTGATTGGCAACGACGTCGCGCCCTGCCACGGCTTGTACAGGTCGAACACCCAATAGGTCGGCGTCTTCACCATCCTGGCGCCGTCGGTCAGCAGCATCGCCTGCAGCACGTTCACCATCTGCGCGATCGCCGCCATCTTCACCCGGTCGGCATGGCGCGCGAAGATGTTGATGTTAAGCCCCGCGACGACCGCATCGCGCACCGAATTCTGTTGCTCGAGAAAGCCCGGATTGCTGCCCGGCGTCGGGTCATACCATGTCCCCCATTCGTCGACCGCGAGCATCACGCGCTTGGCGGGATCATATTTGTCCATGATCGCCGAATGCTTGGTGATGAACTCCTCCATCTGCAGCGTGTGCGCCATGGTGCTTGCCCATTCGCGCTCGGCAAAGCCCAGCGCTGGCCCCTTGTCGGCCCAGTTCTTGTCGCGCGGACGCGTGTAATAATGCAGCGCGAGCCCGTCGATATTCTTGCCGGCGATGCGCATCATCGCCTCGGTCCATTCATAGTTGGAATCGCTCGGGCCGCTCGCGATCTTGAGCATCGGGCCGTTGGCGGACTTGGCGAACTGGGCATAGCGGTTGGTCAGATCGGCGGCATATTCCGCACGCATGTTGCCGCCGCAGCCCCATAGTTCGTTGCCGATGCCGAGATACTGGATCTTCCACGGCGCGGCGTGACCGTTGCGCTCGCGCTCCTTGGCCAGCACCGTGGTACCCTGCGGCGCGGTCATGTATTCGACCCATTGCGCGGTCTCGGCAGGCGGCGCGCTGCCGACATTGGCCGAGACATAGGTGCTGCCGCCCAGCCGGTCCATCAGCCCGAAATATTCGTGCGTGCCGAAGCTGTTATCCTCGTTGACGCCGCCCCAGTTGGTATTGACCTTGGTCGGCCGCGCCTTGGTCGCGCCGATCCCGTCACGCCAGTGATATTCGTCGGCAAAACAGCCACCGGGCCAGCGCACCATCGGCACGTTGATCGCCTTCATCGCCGCGAGCACGTCGCGCCGATAGCCGCCGTCATTGGGAATTCGCGAGTTCTTGCCGACCCAGATGCCGCCATAGATGCCATGACCGAGATGCTCGGCAAACTGCCCGAACACGTCGCGGTGGATCTGTGGGCCGGGCTTGTCGGCCTGCAATGTCGCACTGGCCGTCTCCGCCGACAGGGTCTGCGCTGCGGCGCCGCCGGAGAGCGCCGTGCCGGCAAGGATCAGCGGCGCGAGCAGCGACGCGGCGGTGATGCGTCCCACGCGACGAGGGCGGATGGCGCACGACCGTGCGAGGCGAGGACTGATCCGGTTCATGCTCTCCCTTTCGGCCCCTTGGCGAGGCCCCGTCTTTTGAAGTTAATAGTAGGAGTAGTCGACTCTACGCATCCGTCAACTCCGCTCGGCGACCGACGGCCGTGTCAGGGGCGCTTGAACGTCCACCGTCCCGCCGGGCTTGCCGGATCGAATGCCGCAAGCGTCGGCGTGCTCGCACCGATCGCGACCAGCGCCAGATCGCGCTCGTCGCCCGGCACGGCTTTCGGTTTGATCCGGTAACTGCCGTCGGTGAGCTGATCGATCTGCCATATGGGCTCGGCGCCTGCGGTGGCGGCGGTGATCGTCTCGACCTCCCCGTTCGGGGTGGCGGCGAGCATGCGCGACGTGCCTGCGATCGCGATCCGGTAATAGGGGGCGCCGAAATAGCCCCCCGCCGCGGGCACCGGCGTAATCGTCCACAACTGATGCGGCCGCACCAGATAGTCCGCCAGATCCACCCGGATCCGCCCGCGTGGCCAGTCGGCAGCATCCTGTGCCAGCGTCTGGTCGGGGATCGGCCCGACCGGATCGGTCGCGGCGGCCATGAAACTGCGGCGGACGTCGAACGGAATGCGGACGATATCGGTCGCCAGACTCAGGGCATAGCCGCTGCGCTCGGAGGCGATCTCATAGGTGCCTGGCGCCACCGTCTCGCCCACGACCGGCCAGCCGTCCGTCCACCGCAGGGGTTCGATCGCAAGGACGCTCCGACCGCTGCGATCCATGTCGGCTTCATAATGCAGCGACAGTTTCTCGACCCCGCCGGCGAGCGCGATCCGTCCGAAATGCCCCGGTCCGATGCGGCGGCCGCGCGCGCTGACGACCATCTTGCCGCCGCCCCGCAACAGCGGGATCCCCATATGATCGACATACGGGCCAAGCGGGCTGCGGGAGCGGCCTACGCGGATATGATAGGTCGAATTGGGCCCGTCGCAGCACGTGCCATGCGTGCCCAGCAGATAATAATAGCCGTCGCGATACAGCATCGCGGTGGCCTCCATGTCGATCGCCACGTCGACGGGCACGTTGCCCGCCATGCGCAGTCCCGTCTTCGGGTCGAGTTCGATCATCCGGATCGGGCCGAAATAGGTGCCGTAGGTCAGCCACAGCCGGCCCTTGGCGTAGAGAAACGCAGGATCGATCGCATCCGCGGTCTCGACCCCGTCGCTCGACGCGACGACGCCGATGTCGTGGAACTTGAAGCGCGGCGATGCGGGATCGAGCGACAGCGTCCACATCATCTTGACCTGGCTGGCGTGGCCGCCCCCCATGCCCCCGCCGCCGACCGCATAGGCGACGTAATAGCGGTCGCCGATCTGGATGACGTCGGGCGCCACCCCGCCGCCCGGCCGCTCGGGGCCGCCACGCCAGGTCCAGCCGTCGTCGGACACCAGCCCGCCGCCGCGGGTGCCGAACGTGTAATATTTCCCGTCCGACAGCGTGACGGTCGAGGGATCGTGAATGAAGGGTTCGCCCGCCAGTTGCGCGGCGGCGGGCGCTGCGCCCGCAAACCCCAGGCACACCGCGATCAGTCCACACCGCATCCGGGTCCCTCCCTGTTGCCGATCCGCGGTAGCGCGACGGGGGCTATCGAACATGGGTCGTCAGATCGGTGATCGGACGGCCGGCTTCGTCGACGAAGCGGACGCAGAAGCTGCTCAGCCCGGGGCCGTTGATCACCGCGCCGCGGATGACGTTGCGTCCCTTGCGCAGCGTCAGGCGATCCGACAGCACGTCGTCCATCACCATGCGACGGTCGTTGAACAGCCCGACCGCCTCGGTGCCGTTCAGCCACCAGATCGATGCCGCATTCGAACCGACCGCCAGGCGGACGTCGCGCTGCTCGCGGGGGCTGTCGACGATCGTCACCGCCCAGAATATCACGCCATAGGTCGGCGCCCCCAGTGCCTTGGCGAAGTCGAACAGCTTGACGTCGAACCCCTTTGAACCAAGTGCATGCCAGCGCAGTGGAGCGGCGGCCTTTTCGACCTGCCCGTCCCTCGGGATTGCGGCCGGCGACCCTGGCAAAGATGCGGTCAAGGCCTGCCGGACATAGGTGGCGGTAAAGCCGGTGTTCGTGCGATTGGGTTTCGCGATCGGTTCGAGCAATAACCAGCGGCGCAGAAAGCCGTCGCGGTCGGGCGTCGTCGCCGCGTTCGACACCGCCGTGAAATATGGCGCCAGCGCGGGTGGTATCGGTCTGGCCGCAGTCTGGGGATCCGCCACGGCGGTGATTGCGTTCGAACCCGGCGTCGCCAAGGGCTCCGCCGCCGTGCCGGGCGACAGGCCTGCCAGCAACGGCACGCATGCCCAGTGCACAAGCGATCCCCGCGATGCGCGACTTCGATCGGTGATGAGCCCCGTCATCTCTCTCCCTCCGCCACGGCATCGGGTCGATCCACCGGCGCCTTCGCCCGATGCCTGCCCTGCTCGTAAGGCGGGAACGTAAGTCGATACCGCTATCATGTCCAGCCGCGTATCGGCTGGCTTTCCAAGGCCTGATGACATGGTAGCGCCGTCGAAAGTTAGCGCTATAGTCTGAGTAAGAATGACCGGTCAGCGACCGGCGACATTGGGACGTGGGAGAGGGTATATGACGGGAACAGCTTGGTTTTGCCTGCTGGGGACACTGGTTTCGACCGCAACGCCCGACGTGGCGCGTGCACTAGCACGCGACGCCGCAGCCCCACAGGATGCCACCGCACGACCACGCATAGCCGCTGCCCGCACAGGTCGGGCCGCGCGCCCGGATCCGGCCGCACCGACGCTTGGCGAGGCGGGCTATTACGAGGCGCCGGCCGTCAACGTGCTGGTCTTCTCGAACTGGTATGACGGGCTGTTCGCCGATTCGAAGATCAGCGGCGTCGAGATCATCCAGCAGGGCGAACGGATCGCAACCAATGGCGATGTGCGCCTGTCCGCCACGCCGGGGCAATGGGATGCAACCGCCCGTTTTGTCGACCGGCAGGTCGATCGCGCTGCCGGCACCGTCACCGTCACGCTCGAATATCCCGATTATAACTGGCGATACCGGATCCGCTCCTCGACCAAGGGCGCGGCCGTCGCGCTGGCGGTGATCCTCGACGCGCCGGTCCCCGCAGCGCTCGCGGGCAAGGCGGGATTCAACCTCGAATTCCTCCCCGCCGCCTATTTCCACCACGGCTATATCGCCGACGATCGCAGCGGCGTCTTCCCGCTGCACCCCGCCGACACGATGACCGCGACGCCACAGCGCAATGCGGCGAGCGGTCGCGCCGAGGGGCCTGGCGCAGAGCCGAACGCCATCGCGCAGGGCACCCGCTTCGTCCTCGCGCCGGAGGATCCCGCCCGCCGCGTGACGATCCGGTCGAGCGCGCCGGTGCAGCTGTTCGACGGTCGTACTCAGGCGCAGAATGGCTGGTTCGTGCTCCGCTCGCTCCTCCCCGCCGGGCGGACCGGCACCGTGCTCGAATGGGAGGTCCAGCCGAACAGCGTCCCGGGCTGGCTACGCGCGCCCGTGATCGCGCATTCGCAGCTCGGCTATGCCCCCGGCGCACGCAAGGTCGCGACGATCGAGCTCGATCGCAACGATCGCACGACGGCACCGGCGCGCCTGCTGCGGGTCGGCGCCGATGGCAGCACGACCACGGTCAAGACCGCACCGGCGACCCGCTGGGGCGACTATCTGCGCTACAGCTACCGGCAGCTCGATTTCAGCGACGTCCGCCAGCCCGGGCTCTACATGCTCGAATATGGCGCGACGCGCACCGCGCCGTTCCGCATCGCCGACGACGTCTATGCAGGCGCATGGCATCCGACCCTCGACGTCTACTTCCCCGTCGCGATGGATCACATGTACGTGAACGAGGGCTATCGCGTGTGGCATGGCGACGCGCATCGTGACGATGCGCGCCAGGCGCCGCTGAACCACGAGCATATCGACCTGTACGCGCAGGGGCCGACCACCGATACGAAGTACAAGCCGGGGGAGCACATCCCCGGTCTCGCGGTCGGCGGCTGGTTCGACGCGGGCGATTTCGACATCCGTACCCAGTCGCAATATCAGGTCGTCCGGTCGCTGGTCGACACCTGGGAACGGTGGCGCCCGACGCGCGACACGACCGCGGTCGACTGGACCCGCCGCCGGACCGAGATCCACGTCCCCGACGGCACGCCCGATCTGCTCCAGCAGATCCGCCATGGCACGCTCCAGCTGGTTGCCCAGTTCGATGCGGTCGGCCATGCGATCCACGGCATCGTCGAGCCCGACGTCGCGCAATATACGCATCTCGGCGACGCATCGACCAAGACCGACGGGCTGATCCATGATCCGGCGCTGAAGCTCGGCGAGGAACGCGGTGGCCGCAGCGGGACGCCCGACGATCGCTGGGCCTTCACGACCAAGGCGTCGGCGCTCAACTATGGCTCGATCGCCGCGCTTGCCGCCGCATCGCGCTCTCTTGGCGAAGCCGATCCGACGCTGGCCAAGACGGCGCTGGGAATCGCGACGCGCATCTGGGCGGAGGAGCAGACGCATGCCCCCGACCTGTACCAGCATGGCAACACCACCGGTGGCCCGCTCGACTCGGAGCGGTTTGCCGCCGCTGTCGAGTTGCTGCGCACGACCCGCGACCCGCGCTATGCCACCGCGGTCCAGACGCTATGGCCGGCGATGGAGCGGCGCTTCGCGTTCAACCTGCGCGACGCCGTCGCCGCGATCCCGCTCATGCCGCAAAGCTATCGCGAGGGCATGATCCCCGCGGTCCGCGCCTATGCGGCGGCGACGGTCAAGGCGGCCGCGGCAAACCCGTTCGGCGTGCCGATCACGACGGGCGGTTGGGCCGGAAGCGGCACGGTGATCGCGGGTGCGCTAAACGCCTATGCGCTGCACAAGGCGTTTCCCGAGATCATGCCCGCCGATCCGGTGTTCCGCGGTGCGGAGTTCCTGCTGGGGCATCACCCCGGTTCGGACATCTCGTTCGTGTCGGGCGTCGGGACACGATCCAAGGAGGTCGCCTACGGCAACAACCGCGCTGACTTCTCGTTCATCGCCGGCGGCGTGGTACCGGGCGTCCTGATCGTGAAGCCCGATTTCCCCGAAAATCACGAGGACTGGCCGTTCTTCTGGGGCGAGAATGAATATGTCATCCCCGAAGGCGCGATGTGGATCGAACTGGCGCACGCAATGCAGGATCTTGCGGGCAAGCCCCCGGCGAAGTGACGCGCAGCGGGTGCCGCGCCTAGCGCCGCACCCGCGTGACGTGACCCATCTTGCGGCCGGGCCGCGCCGTCCCCTTGCCGTAGAGGTGGAGATGCGCGCCCGGTTCGGCGAGCAGATCCCGCCAGCGATCCACGTCGCTGCCGATCAGGTTCTCCATCGTCGCCTCGCGCCCGGTCAGCGTCGGCGCGCCGAGCGGCAGGCCGCAGATCGCGCGGATATGGTTCTCGAACTGCGAGCATTCGGCGCCCTCGATCGTCCAGTGCCCCGAATTATGCACGCGCGGCGCCATCTCGTTGAACACCGGGCCGTCCGCGCCGACGAAGAATTCGCACGCCAGCACGCCGACATAGTCGAGCTCGGTCGCGATCCGCTCGGCGAGCGCCGCCGCCTCGTCCGTCTGCGCCAGCACGGCGGCGGGCGCGGGCACGGTAGAGTACCGCAGGATCGCATCGCGGTGGAGGTTGAGCGGCGGCGCGTAGCGGACGATGCTGCCATCCAGCCCGCGCGCGATCAAGAT
Organism: Sphingomonas aerolata; assembly: GCF_023935825.1. NCBI lineage: Bacteria > Pseudomonadati > Pseudomonadota > Alphaproteobacteria > Sphingomonadales > Sphingomonadaceae > Sphingomonas > Sphingomonas aerolata. The sequence continues at coordinate 3,843,042 of NZ_CP098762.1, forward strand.
CGAGAATTCATGCTCGAACGGCACGAACGCCTCGAGCACCGCGGGGCCGCCGATTGCATCCCAGGCGTCCTGCGCACCCTCGGGCGCGTCAATCTTCACCTGCCCCTTGCCGTCATAGCCGAACCGCGCCGTCTTGAGCACCGCGGGCGTTCCGACCCGCGCCAGCCCCTCATGCAGGCTCGCGAGACTGTCGACCGCCGCCCATTTCGCGGGCCGTCCGCCAACGCTCTCGACGAAGCGCTTCTCACCGATCCGCTCCTGCGCCACGCGCAAGGCGCGCGGGCTCGGATGCACGGGCACGCGGTCGGCGAGCCATTCGACCGGCTCGACCGCGATATTCTCGAATTCATAGGTCACCACGTCGCAGGCGTCGGCGAAATCGGCGAGCACGATCCGGTTGTGATAATCGGCGCGCGTCATCGTCGAGGCGGACTGCGCGGCGACGCTTTCCTGGTCGGGGGCGAGCACATGCGTGTGATAGCCGAGCTGCGCCGCGGCGGTGGCAAGCATCCGGCCGAGCTGACCTCCGCCAAGGATGCCGATGGTCGATCCGGGGGGAAGCGGCGTCATGTCGGCGTCTTTCAGGCTGGGTCGGTGGCGACGGAGTCGGTCTGCGCGGCGCGCCAGGCTTTCAGCCGCTCGGCCAACGCGTCGTCGGCGGTCGCGAGGATCGCCGCGGCGAGCAGCCCCGCGTTGATCGCACCCGGCTTGCCGATCGCCAGCGTGCCGACCGGGATGCCGCCGGGCATCTGGACGATCGACAGCAGGCTATCCATGCCCTTCAGCGCCTTGGATTCGACCGGCACGCCGAGCACCGGCAGGTGCGTCATCGAGGCCGCCATGCCGGGCAGATGCGCCGCGCCGCCCGCGCCCGCGATCACGACCTTCAGGCCCCGATCGGCGGCGGTGGTCGCATAGTCGTAAAGCCGCTGCGGCGTACGATGCGCGGACACGACCCTGGTCTCGTACGCGACACCGAGCGCATCGAGCGTCTCGGCGGTGTGGCGCATCGTCTCCCAGTCGGAGGTGCTGCCCATGATGATGCCGACTAATGCCACGGTGGCCCCCAGATCCAAGGAGCGCCGTGCCTAGCGATGGGCACGGGCTAGGGCAACTCCCCGTCATCCTGGGCTAGACCCAGGATCCAGAGCCACGAGCACGCGGCCCTTTGGGCTCTGGATCCTGACTTTCGTCAGGATGACGGCTTTGCGTGCCTCAGCGCTCGCTCAGATAATAACGATCGGTCGCGTTCAGGTCCGCGTCCAGTTCGTACACGATCGGCTGGCCGGTCGGGATCTCGAGGCTCGTGATCTCGTCGTCCGGGATGTTGGACAGGTGCTTGACCAGCGCACGCAGCGAATTGCCGTGTGCCGAGATCAGCACGCGCTGCCCATCCTTCAGCGCCGGCGCGATCCGCGCGTCCCAATAGGGCAGCACGCGATCGATCGTGTCCTTCAGGCTTTCGGCCTTCGGAATAGTGATGCCGTCATACCGCCGGTCCTTCGACAGGTCGAACTCGCTGCCATCCTCGAGCGGGGGCGGCGGCACGTCGAAGCTGCGGCGCCAGATATGCACCTGCGCGTCGCCGTGCTTGGCCGCGGTCTCGGCCTTGTCGAGCCCGGTGAGCCCGCCATAATGCCGCTCGTTCAGCCGCCAGTCCTTCTCGACCGGCAGCCACAGCCGCCCCATCGCCTCGAGCGCGATGTTCAGCGTCTTGATCGCGCGCGTCTGCAGGCTGACGAAGGTCTGGTCGAAATCGAGCCCCTTGGCCGCCATCAGCTCGCCGGCGGCCTTGGCCTCGGCCTCGCCCTTGGCGGTCATGTCGACGTCCCACCAGCCGGTGAAACGGTTTTCGAGGTTCCAGCTGGACTGGCCGTGGCGGATCAGGACGAGTTTGGGCATGCGGGCTCCTGCAATGGCGAGGGACGAAATGGAAATGCGGCGATCGCCCCCTAACCGTCATACTGATGAAAGTCAGGCTGACGGTTAGGGATCAGATCGCGTCGATTACATCCGCGAGCGTCTCGAGCATGGCATGCGCAAGCTGCTTCGACCGCTCCGGCGACCAGCCATATTCGGCATCGGGATTCGCGTCGTGATCCTTGAACGGCATCTCGAGCGTCATCGACACCGCGCCGAAGCGCTCGGCAAGCTGGTTGGTCGACATCGACAGGTTGGCGGTGCCGGGCGCGGATTTGGGATAGCCCTTCTCGGTCTGGAAATCGGGCGTATGCGCCGCGAGACGGCGGCCATAATCGTAGAATTTCTCGCCATGCGCATCGGTCCAGGACGGAATGCCCTCATAGCCCGCAATGAAGTTTGCCGGGATCGCCTCGTCGCCATGAATGTCCATCGCGAGGTCGACGCCGGTCACGTCCATCGCGTTGCGAACGCACAAGACTTCGGGGCTCTTTTCCGCGCTCGGCGTCGCCCATTCGCGGTTGAGGTTCACCCCCGCTGCATTGGTGCGCAGATGCCCGCGGTACGTGCCGTCGGGGTTCATGTTCGGCACGACGTGGAACGTCGCCTTTTCCAGCAGCGTCGCGGTCACCGGGTCGGCCGAATCGGTCAGCCGCTCCAGCGCGCCTTCCATCCACCATTCGGTCATCGATTCGCCGGGATGCTGGCGGCCATAGATCCAGACCTGCTTGGGCCCGGTGCCGATCGTGAAGGCATCGATCGCCTGCCCGTCGAGCGACTGGCCAAGCTCGCGGTGCGTGACGCCCGGCAGCAGGGCGGTCCGCGCGACCAGCGCCGCATGCATCTCCATCGTGTACGGCGCGAAATAGGCGAACCAGGCGAGGTCGGTATCGGCGGTGAAATCGAATTCGAGCACGCCATCGGCGTAGCGCGTTTCGATCATCCGCCACGCCTGCCGATCGGTGCTCGCCCGCGCCTTGTAACCGGGCCAGCCGAACGGATAGGCCGAACTACCGGCATTCAGGATCCGGTAGGTCAGCGTCCGGCCCGCCGCCCCCGCCACGCGGAAGGAGAACCACTGGAAATAGTCGGAGTCGCGGTCCTTGACGATTTCCAGGTCGATCCGGTCGCCATCGACCCGCACGAGGCGGATATTGCCGCCATCGAAGGCGGCGTTGATGGCAAGAGGCGTGGCGGCGGCGGCGGCGGCGGTCATCGGGCGATCGTTCATTTCACCTGGATAGTGCGACCGGACTCGCCGGGGAACCCCGCGAACAGCGCGCTGGCGAGCTTTTCGGCCTGGATCTGGCTCGTCGCATCGGGCTTCCTCGCGTCGGCGAAGGTCTGCGCGCGCCCCTCCCAGACCGGCGACTGGTCGAGCGACCGCTTGATCGTCACCGCCATTTCGGTGACCAGGATCGCGTCGCGGCCGCCCCCACCAATCGGGAAGCCGACCCCGCCGCCAAGCCCCACACCGCCGCCGCCCCGGCCGCCGCTGAAGCCACCGCCGCCGATCCCGACGCTGAACGGCGACCGCTTGGGCGGCCCTGCCTGCGTGGTGCGCGTAAAGGCGACGGTCGCGATCAGCATCGGCTTGGCACCCGGCGCGGGCGGGTTGTACCCGACCTTGATCAGCTGGCCCTGCACGGCGGCGGCATAGCTCTTGAACTCGAGGCTCGCAGGCGCGCCCGCGGTCAACGGCTGGACCGCGATCGTGCCGCGGTCGAGTGGCTCGCCGAGGTGATAGCGCAAGACCTCGGTCGGCGGCAGCGACGGACCGGTCGCGCAGGCTGTGAGGGATGCGCCCGCCAGCGCGAGAACCATGATCGAACGAACCGCCATCGGGACTTCCTTAGAATGTTGCGCTACAGTAACGCTTGGACCAGCCGGGAGGGTTCCCGGCCGGAACGAGTGCGTCTGTTGCTTGACTTGGACACACCCCGCCATTAGGCGATCCCGTCTTTCCGCACACCTAGATTTGAAAAGAAGCGAATCGATCATGAAGATCCGCAATTCCCTGAAGTCGCTCAAGGATCGTCACCGCGATAACCGCGTGATCCGTCGTCGTGGCCGTACCTACGTCATCAACAAGACCAACCGTCGCTTCAAGGCACGCCAGGGCTAAACCCCTGAAGACCAGCGTCATTTTTGACGTCGGTCGTGTCCTGTACGATTGGGATCCCCGGATCCTGTACGAGCGCCTGATCGATGACGATCGGGCGCTCGACGCGTTCCTGCGCGATGTCGTCACGATCGACTGGCATTTCCAGCATGATGCTGGCCGCGACTTCGCCGACACCTCGGCGGAGCTGGCCGCGTTGCATCCGCAGCATGCCGACCTGATCGCCGTCTGGGGCCCGCGCTTCAACGAGAGTATCGGCCCGGCGATTTCGGGGATGCACGAACTCGTCCGCGATCTCGACGCAGCCGACGTACCGCTGTTCGCGATCACGAATTTCAGCCACGAATTCTGGCCGCCGTTTCGCGCGCGCGAATCGGCGATGTTCGACCGCTTCCGCGACATCGTCGTGTCGGGCGACGAGAAGATCGTGAAGCCCGACCCCGCCATCTATCGGCTCGCGCTCGATCGATTCGGTGTGCGTGCGGACGAGACGGTGTTCGTCGACGACAATTCGGCCAATATCGCCGCCGCACGCGCGCTCGGGATCGAATCGGTGCTCTTTACCGATGCCGCCAGCTTCCGCTCGCGACTCGTCGAACTCGGCCTGCCAATTGCCGCTACGGGCGAAACGCCCCCGCGCTGAACCGTGCGCGCACGACGATGCGCGCCCGTACTTCCCATAGAAGCGCCCGAAGACCGCGCATCGGATGTGCCACGTCAGGACCGATCGTGTCGCCTGATATGGCAACCCGCTCCGACGCCGCTGGCCAGCCGGAGAGTCACCTCGCCTCGCACACGCCTACGACGAACCGCCTCCTTCCCGGGGCGGACAGAAGGAACATCACGACAACTGGTGGAAATGGTTGAGGAATGTTCATCATTTCTACGCTATAGAGAGGGTCACGGGATTGGGGTTTTTCGGGAATTTCGATGTACGATGAACAGGGCGCACGGCGAGATCGTCGTGCCATTCTAAAGAACGGTCTTGTATTGGCCGGTGCACTTGCAGTTCCGAGTGCGGTATCTGCAACGCAACGTCTTACGGCACGCGATTTGAAGCCGATGACTCAGCCACCATTGCCGCGTTCGCCGGCGATGCCGATTTCGTCGTCGCGCGTCGTGCGCCCTGAATTGCTGCGCCAGGCGATGGCCGCGCTGGGTCGCAACGGCAGCCGGATCCCGCATCATGACCGGATCGCGATCGCCGACTTCACCGCCTCGTCGTCGCAGCCGCGGTTCCACTTCGTCGACCTTGCCAGCGGCCGCAGCACGTCGCTGCTCGTGTCGCACGGCAGCGGTTCGGACCCGGCGCATACCGGCTATCTCGAGCGTTTCTCGAACGCGTTCGGCTCGAATGCGTCGTCGGAAGGCGCCTTCGTGACCGACGATTATTATGTCGGCAAACATGGTCGGTCGCAGCGGCTGATCGGGCTCGATCGCACCAACAACAACGCACTCGGTCGGGCGATCGTCGTCCATTCGGCCTGGTATGCGAACAAGGACATGATCGCGTCGCACGGCATGCTCGGCCGCAGCCAGGGCTGCTTCGCGGTCGGCGAGAAGGATCTCGATCAGGTGTTTGCACGCCTGGGTCAGGGCCGGATGATCTTCGCCGCGAAGGTCTAAGGCGCGCGCGCCGGTTGGCGAATCGCGCGGCGTACGCCGCCGATCGCCCCGGACCATAACAGCGCGGGCAGCCCGGCATAGCCAAGCCCGAGATGCGCCGGCCGTGCGGCAAGAAGGTCGGCGACCCCCAAAGTCCCCGCGCGCAGGCCGGCCCGCCCGACACCGCGCCAGCGCCGCGCGGTTTCCCACCGGATCAGCCGGCGATCAGCCCCGGAACAGCGATGCCGCGCGAGAAACTCGGCCTGGATCGCCCCCAATGCGGAGCCTAGCGCCGTCAACGCCGCGAGATCAGGCACCGGGCGCCGTGCCAGGATGTGCGCCACGATCAGCGCTGCGATCCGGTCCACCTGTTCGCCGAACAGATCCGCATGCCGCTCGGCCAGAATCGCCGCGGCCACGGTCTCCATCCGCTCGGTAAACCGTTTCGAGACCCCGCCCGCGTGCACGCGGTACACCATCAGCGGCTCGTCGAGGCGTGCGATCGCGCCAAACCGGCGGATCCGCTGATACAGGTCGAAATCCTCCGCATAGAGCCGCTCGGGCCGCATGAACGGATCGAGCCGCCGCGCCGCGTCGGCCCGGATCATGACCGATGACCAGATCAGCGGGTTCTCGATTCCTGTCAGCCAGTCGATGAGCATGGGCGTGGTGATCGCGGCATGGTCGGAAGGCCTGATGTCGCCGTCGATCAGCAGGTCCGCCGCCGTCCCGAGCAGCACGGTCGCAGGGTTCGCCTCCAGATACGCGACCTGGCGGGCGAAGCGGTCGGGGCGACAGAGATCATCGGCATCAAGCGCGGCGATATAGCGGCCTCGCGCTGCAGCGACCCCGGCGTTGCGCGCCAGCACGGGGCCGCCATTGACCGGCATCGCCACCAGCCTGACGCGCGGATCGGACCAGCCCGCAACGCAGGCGCGGGTCGCGTCGGTCGAGCAGTCGTCGACGACGATCACCTCGAAATCGGTGAAAGACTGCGCGGCGAGGCTGTCGAGCGTGGCGGGCAACAAGGCTGCGCCATTATACACCGGCATGACGACGCTGATGACCGGATCGGGCCTGGGGCGGACGGCACGCGTCATCGAGGGGGAGCACTCGGCATCCCCCTCCCCTTGCACGGTCAGGCTTTAACGGGCGATTACGTAGAGTTACGCGGCCCCCGCTCAGCGCGCCCTTCGCTCAGCCCTTCGCGATCCAGGCATCGCCGATCTCGCGCAGCATATCGAGCGGCACGCGACCATAAGCGAGCACCGCCGCATGATAGGCCTTGAGGTCGAACGCATTGCCCATCTTCGCCTTGGCGCGCTCGCGGATATCGACGAACACCGAATGGCCAAGCTTGTAGCTCGCCGCCTGCCCGGGATTGACGCAATAGCGCTCGACCTCGCGCGTCGCGAAGCCCTCCGCCTCGCCTTCCGCGTCGATGAAATGGCGGATCGCCTGTTCGCGGGTCCAGCGCAGATGATGGATGCCGGTATCGACGACGCAGCGGTTCGCGCGGAACAGCTGGAACTTCAGATAGCCAAGCCGCCCGAGCGGATCGTCGTCATACATACCGATCTCGTCCGCGAGCTGTTCGGCATAGAGCGCCCACCCCTCGCCATAGCCCGAAAAGCTCGTCATCTTGCGGATCAGCGGCAGCCGCGTGTTCGACAGCGCAAGCCCGCTCTCCATCTGATGCCCCGGCAGTCCCTCATGATAGACCGTCGTCGCGAGGCAGAATTTGGGCCAGTCGGCGCTGTCCTTCAGGTTGAAATAGACCAGCCCCGGCCGCGAGCCGTCGATCGCCGGTGGCTGTGCGAACGCCGCGGCGGCACCGGCCTCGGTCTGCGCAGGCACGCGCCGCACCTCGAACCCGTAAGGCGGCATCCGCTCGAACACGCTGGGCAATTTCGCGCGGATCGCCGTAAGCCGGTCGTTGCAATAGGCGATCGCCTCGCGCTTGCCCGCATCGGTGTTCGGATAGAGCTGGTCGGGATTCTTGTAGAGCGCGGCCATCCGCGCGCCGATGCTGCCCTTGCTGTACCCCTGTTTGCGCAACAGCGTATCGAGCTGCGCCGACAGCATCTTCGCCTGGTCGAGCCCGAACCTGTGCACCTCGTCGGGCGACAAATTGGTCGTCGTCGTTGCGTGCAATGCGGCGGGATAGAAGGCGGCACCCTCCTTCAGCTTCCACACGCCCGCATCGTGAGTCGCGGTCCGGCGGAGGTCGCGGGTCGCGGCAATCTGCCGGTCGAGCGCGGGCAGCACCGCCGCGTCATAGATTCGCGCGGCATCGCGGCCATAGCTTTCGCCCAGCCCCTTGGCCGCCGCGCGCCGGACGAGACTCTGCACGACCAGCGCCTCGCTCGCGGGCTGGCGCGTCTTGCTCATCTGGTCGAGCGCGAGGTCGAGGATGAAGTCGGGGGCGACAACGCCGACGCCCGCGTCATGCCGCATGCGCGCGGTGTTCGCGTCGATCTGTCCGGCAAACGCCTGGAGCCGTTGCAGATAGGCGTCGGCATCGCCCTTCGTCTCGATCCGGTGCTTGGTGTCGAGGAAATCGGGCACCGACTGATACGCACCCGACAGCTGCGACACGACATAGGGGCTGGGGCCATAGGACGTGCCACCGAAATCGAACGCCTGCACCGCCGCCGCCGACCGCCGCGTATAGACCACGCAGTCGAGGTCGATCCGCTCCGCCGGCGACAGCCCGGCGCGGTCGATCGCTGCAAGCTGCGCCAGCTCGGCCCTGGTCTGTGCCTTCGCCGCGGCGATCCCCGCCGCCGACGGATCCGACAGCTTCGCGCGCAGATCGGCATTGGCGCCGGTGTCGAGCCCGAGCGAGGTCGCACTCTCGGGACTGCGCCGCAACTGCGCCTGGACGAGCTGGTCGAACAGTCGCGACAGCCACGTCGCGGGCGTGTCGGCCGCCTGCGCGAGCGCCGGCAACAGCGATGCCGCGCCGCCCAGCATCGTGCCCGCAAGCACCGCACGGCGATGGATCTTCAAACTCATCCCACTCTCCGAAATGCAAACGGCCCGCCTTCCACCGGGAAGACGGGCCGTTTTTCGTCACGTCATGATGCCAGAGGCGATCAAGCGGTGCGCGTTCCCGACAGCGGGAAGCTGCCAAAGGCGCCCGCACCGACGGTGCCGGTCATCGTGTCGCCATCGACGGTCGCCTTGCAGTCGAGCGTCATCGGCATCGGCACGGTCATCGCCTGCTTCCAGCTCAGCGTGTCGCCATCGACCTCGCCAGTCACATCCATGCCGCCCATCGCACCCGACACCGCGCCCGAAAAGCTGGTGTCCGCGCTGTTCACGGTCAGCGTCATCTTCTGATCGCCCAGTGGCGACTTCACGACGCAATCCCAGCTGCCATCGACATTTGCCATGCTATTCTCTCCTTCGATTACTTGGCCTTGGCCGCAAGCGGCGTCACCGGAACCACCGGCAGCCCCGCGACCGAAGCCGCGCTCACGACCTCGACCGGCAACCCCAGGCTGTCAAGCTGCGGCTTGACCGTCTTGGCATCGCCGACGACTACCCAGGTGAATTTCTTCACGTCGATCACGCCCGCGATTGCGGTGTTCAGCTGCGGCAGGGTCAGCGCGCCGTAGCGTCGCGTGATCGTCGCGTAATAATCGTCGGGGCGCTTCAACAAATCATTCTGCTGCATCGCGCCGAGCACCGCGCCCGACGTCTCGAAGCTGCCGGGCAGCGCGCGAATCCCGCCGTCGATCGCCAGCCCGAATTCGGTCTTCGTCATCGGCTTGGTCGTCACGAACTGCGTCACGTCCTGCTGCAGCGCGGTGATCGACGGGCCGGTCTTGTCCGCCTGCACCCCGGCCGAAATGCCATAGGGCGCATCGAACGCGGCCGTCTGGAACCGCCCGCCTGCGCCATAGGACCAGTGCTTCTCCTCGCGCAGGTCCATGTTGATCCGGCTGAGGAAGCTACCGCCCAGCGCATCGTTCGCGGTGTTGAACACGAGCATGTCGTCGCTGCCCTTCAACCCGGTCCGCTGGCCCGCGAGAATCAACGACTGCGGGCTGTTGGGCCGGTCGACCAGCACGATCTTCGGTGTCAGCGGCGTACGCGTCGTCGGGAAGCTCTTGACCCCCGCCGGCCCCTGCGCCGTCCAGTCGCCGAAGCCGCGGTCGAGCACCGCCCTGACCTCGGCGAGCGGGCGGTCGCTGACGACGAAGATCTTCGCCTTGTCGGGGCGCAGCCACGCCTGCTGGAACGCGATCAGGTCGGCGCGCGTCAACGCGGCGACCGCCTTCGGATCACCGCCACCCTGCGCCTTGCCGTAAGGGGTATCGCCGTTGATCAGCTTGCCGATCACGCGGTTGCCCAGCCCTTGAGGGCTGGTCAGTTCCTGCTGGATGCCGGCCAGCTGCTGGTTGCGGACCCGGCCGACCTCCTCGTCCGCAAAGGCCGGATTGCGTGCGATATCCGCGAACAGCGCGACCGCGGGCGTCAGGTTCGCGCTCGGCACGCTCATCGACAGCGTCGTCCGGTCGAGCGAGGTGCCCGTCCCGATCGACGCGCCCAGCCGCTCGCGCGCCTCGGCCAGCGCGATCCCGTCGAGCGTCCGCGTCCCCTCGTCCATCACGCTCAGCGTCAGCTGCTGCGTGCCGAGCTTGTCCGCGACATCGGCGGCATAGCCCGCGTCGAAGCTCAGCACCGCCTGCGTGATCGGCACCGCGTCGCGACGCGCATAGACGAGCTCGATCCCGTTCGACAGCCGCGCGCGCTCGACCGCGGGGAAAGCAAGCCCGGTCAGCGTGCCGACCGCGGGGATACCGCCGGCGCGCGTGCCCTTGACCGGCGTCTCGGCCGCGGGCTTCACCGCGACCGCAGGCGGTACGACCGCCTCTTCATATTTGTCGCGCTCGCCGTCGACCACGGTCAGCGTATAGGCGGGGCGCGTCAGCCAGCGCGTCGCGGCGGCCTTGACGCTCGCCGGCGTTTGCGCCGCGATCGCCGCCAGCTCCTTCTTGTAGTGGCCCGGGTCGTTCGCATAGAGCGCGCCGCCCGCCAGCGCGACCGCCTTGCCGCCGAACCCGCCGACCGATTCATAGCCGCGGATACGGCCCGCAACCGCCTGTGTCTGGACGCGCTGGATCTCGTCCGCGGTCGGTCCGGTCTTCAGGAAGTCGGCAAGGATCTCGTCGAGCCGCTTCGACACGACCGCGGGATCGACGCCCGGCCGCACGATCGCGCGGATCGTGAACATGCCGATCTGCGCCATGTCGCTATAGCCGGCCGACACGTTGACCGCGAGTTTCTCCTTGCGGACCAGCGCATTGTCTAGCCGCGACGAGGCGAGCCCGCCCAAGACCGTACCACCGACGTCGAGCGCCGCGGCATCGGGATCAAGCATCCCCGGTACCGCCCAGTTCTTGGTGATCATCACCGCGGCGACGCGGTCCTTCATCACCTCGTTCACCGGCGCGGCGAGCGTGGGCACGGTAACGGTCGGCAGGACCGACTTGGGGCCCGTCTTGATATCGCCGAAATATTTCTCGACCAGCGGCCGCGCGGTCGCGGCATCGACGTCGCCCGCGAGCACCAGCACCGCATTGTTGGGCCCGTAATGCGAGCGGAACCAGTCCTTCACATCGGCAAGGCTGGCGCGGTCGAGATCCGCCATCGACCCGATCGGGGTGTGGCCATAGGGCGTGTCCGCGGGGAAGAGCCCGCCGAACAGCTTGTACTGGACGAGGCCGTATGGCTGGTTGTCGCCCTGGCGCTTCTCGTTCTGGACGACGCCGCGCTGCTCGTCGAGCACGCCCTGCGTGATCGCGCCGGTCAGATGCCCCATCCGGTCGCTCTCGAGGAACAGCGCGCGCTCGAGCGCGGCGGCGGGAACGGTCTCGAAATAATTGGTCCGGTCGAACGAGGTCGTGCCGTTGAAGTCGGTCGCCCCGACCTCCTTCAGCGGCGCGAAGAAATCGCCCGGCGCATTCTCGCTGCCGTTGAACATCAGATGCTCGAAAAGATGCGCAAAGCCCGTGCGGCCCTGCGGCTCGTGCTTCGACCCGACATCATACCAGACCGACACCGCCACGACCGGCGCCTTGCGATCGGTGTGCACGATTACGCGCAACCCGTTCTTCAGCGTGAACTGCTGATAGGGAATATCGACCGAGGTGACGAGCGTGGCGACCGGCGCCGGCTTTGCGACCTGCGCGCCAACCGGCGCGACAAGCGCGGCGGTGGCGACGCCAGCTAGGGCCAAGAGCTTCAACGACATGGATTTTTCCCCGGAATACGACGACTGTTATACCAAGGTATAACAGTGGATTGCCGCCCCGCAAGCTGCCGCCTTCGCGGTTGGCGCGGATCTCGATCGATCCTTGGCGCCACGACCTGCGCCGGCCGCCCGCACCATCGCCGGATCCGCTCCCGTGGCTAGCGCAGCAGCCCCGCAGCGCGGAGCGCACCGTTGATCATGTCGCCGACCTGCGATCGGCCCGGACTGTGACTCCATGGATGCGGACGGGGCGATGCGGGCTTCGGCTTCGCGCGGGTTGCCGCCGCGCGCGCCGATGGGCGCTCGATCAGCCCGAAGAACGCGGCGCTGTGCAACGTCGACGAGATCCCCGCCTCCAGCATGTGCGGACCCGGCTGGCCGAGACCGTCGGCGCCCGTCGTGGCCAGCGGTGTGCCGTGACCCAGCCCGCGGATCCGATACTCCTCGACCGCGGCACGGCCCTGTGCGTCACGCCAGAGGCGATGGGCATGGCCTTCGACCTGTTCGACCTCGTCGGGTGCGTAGGCGAGCCCGTGCACGCCGCGCCACTGTGCGACGATCGCATCGGCATTGGCGGGCACCACGGTCGCATCGACATCGCCGTGCCAGACCGAGACGCGCGGCACGCGTCCGCCGGCCGGCGCCGCGCCGTCGACCAGTGCGGCCAGCGCGGAATCGGCGGGCAGGCCCCGCCCGCGCATCCGGTCGAACGCCTGCGACATCGAAGTCGCGGTGCCATAGGGAAGACCTGCGATGATCGCCCCGGCAGCGAACAGCTCGGGATAGGTGGCGAGCATCACGCCAGCCATCGCGCCGCCGGCCGACAATCCCGTCACATAGATGCGGTCGGGATCGATCGCGACGTCACGAACCATCGTGGCGATCATCGACCGGATCGACTGCGCCTCACCGCCACCGCGGCGAATGTCCTCGGCGTCGAACCAGTTGAAGCACAGATTGCCGTTATTCGCGCGCTGCTGCTCGGGATAGAGCACGGCGAACCCGTGCCGGTCGGCAAGATCGGACCAGCCTGCCCCCCGGTCATACCCCGTGGCGGTTTGCGTGCAGCCATGGAGAACGACGATCAGCGGCATCCGCCGGTCGGACGTCGCGTCGGGGACATAGGTCAACGCGCGCAACGCGCCGGGATTCGCGCCGAATGATTCGAGCGGGCGCAGGCGCGAGTCCTCGCCCTCCGGCTGCTCGGCGAAGCGCGCCGCCGCGGCGCGTTGCGCCTGCGCCAGTTGCGCGAGTGTTTCCGAAAGCCTGGCCATCGATCGTCCCGTCATGCGCGCCCGACGCCTTGACGCCCGGCCCCGTGAATGGTGCAGTGCAGCATATCTCGTGCCGCCCCTGCCCGATCACAAGGGTAAATCGCCGCCGGAGCTCAGCCGTGCGCCCGCGCGAAGGCGGCGGCGTCGGCGACCTGCGCGTCGGTCGGGCGGACGCCGGTGTAGAGCACGAACTGCTCGAGCGCCTGAAGGATCGCGACCTCGGTGCCGGTGATGCAGCGTTTCCCCGCCGCTGCTGCGGCGCGCAGGAACGGCGTTTCCGGGGGATATTGCACGACGTCGAACGCAATGGCGCTTGTCGTGATCATCGCCGGCGGAAAGGCGAGCGCATCCGCATCGGTACCGGTCATCCCCATCGGCGTGACGTTGATCAGCAGGTCCGCCTGCTCTTCGGTGTGAAGATCCGCGGCCCATGCGAAGCCATAGAGATCGGCGAGCGCACGCCCGGCGGGTTCGTTGCGCGCGACGATCACGCCGTCGCGAAAGCCCGTGTCGCGCAACGCCGCGGCGACCGCCTTCGCCATCCCGCCCGACCCGCGCAGCACGAACCGCGTTGCCGGGTCGATATCCGCGATCAGCGCGGCGACCGCGGCATAATCCGTGTTGTGCCCGGTCAGCACGCCATCGTCGTTCACGATCGTGTTGACGCTGTCGATCGCCGCAGCCGAGGGCGCGAGTCCATCGAGCAGCGCGATCACCGCCTCCTTGAACGGCATCGAGATCGCGCAGCCGCGGATGTCGAGCGCCCGGATACCGCGTACCGCGCCCTCCAGGTCGCGGGTCGAGAACGCCTTGTAGACATAGTCGAGCCCGGTCAGCGCATAGAGCCGATTATGGAACCGGGTCCCGAAATTGCCCGGTCGCGCGGACAAGGACATGCACAGGCGTGTATCGCGCCCGATCAGCGGACGAGCGGGTTCCGGGGCTGAGGTCTGTTGGGTCATCACCATAAAATAGGACGGCGATCCGCCGGGGTCGAGATACAAGCGCGGCGGAACAAGCGCCGCTACCCGGCGTAGAACCGGCGATGCGCGTCGCAACCCTTGCCGAACCGGACGATTTCGATGGCTGGCGCGATGCAGCGCGCGGCCTGATGGCCGGTGACGTGCCACCCGACGATGTCGTGTGGCAGGTCGGCAGTGCCCCCGCCGACCTGTTCGGGACGGTGCCACCGGATCCTCCTGCAGCATCCGCGCCGCGGGCTGCCTCCGCGACCGTCTCGGTCCCGCGCGCGTTCCTTGATCTTGCCCGCAGCGTCATCCTCGGCAGCGATCCGGAGCGGTTCGCGTTGCTCTACACGCTGCTCCACCGCCTGCGCCGCGAACCCAAGCTGATCGAGGATCGGGCCGATCCTCTCGTGCGACGGCTTGACCGGATTGCGAAGGACGTCCGCCGCGACATCCACAAGATGCGCGCGTTCCTGCGCTTCCGCGAGGTCGAGGAGGAGGGCGAAACCCGGTTCGTCGCCTGGTTCGAACCCGATCACCACATCGTCCGCGCCAACGCCGCCTTCTTCGTCAATCGCTTCGCGAGCATGCGCTGGTCGATCCTGACCCCCGAGGTCGCGATCCACTGGGACGGGACGATGCTCAGCGAAGGGCCAGGCGCCAAGAAAACCGACGCACCCGAGGGCGATCCGACCGAAGAGGTCTGGAAGACCTATTACGCCAGCACCTTCAACCCCGCGCGCGTCAAGATCGGCGCGATGTTGAAGGAAATGCCCCGCAAATATTGGAAGAACATGCCCGAAACCGATCTCGTCCCCGGCATGATCGCCACCGCACAGGCGCGCGAGAGCGGCATGATCGAGCGCGCCCGCGACGTCGTCGGTGGCAACAGCATGATCGCCTGGGAGGCGCTGCGTGACGAGGCCGCGGGCTGTACCCGCTGCCCGCTCTACAAGCCCGCGACCCAGACCGTGTTCGGCGAGGGGCCGATCGACGCGCCGCTGATGTTCGTCGGCGAACAGCCGGGCGACCAGGAGGATCTTGCCGGGCGGCCGTTCGTCGGCCCCGCCGGTCAGATGTTCGACCGCGCGATGGCGGAGGCGGGACTCGACCGCAGCCGCGCCTATGTCACCAACGCGGTCAAGCACTTCAAGTTCGAACAGCGCGGCAAGCGGCGCATCCACGCCAAGCCCGGCGCCGGGGAGATCGAGGCCTGCCGGTGGTGGATCGAGCAAGAGCAGATGCTCGTCGCGCCCAAGGTGACGGTCGCGCTCGGCGCCACCGCAGCGCGATCACTGTTCGGCAAGGTGATGACGATCGGCAAGGAACGCGGCCGCGCGCTGCAGCTTCCCGGCGGCGGCGAGGCATGGATCACCGTCCATCCCAGTTACCTGCTGCGCCTGCCGGACAAGGTTCAGGCCGACGAGGAATATGCGCGATTCGTCGAGGATCTGCGGATGGCCGGCGCGCGGCTGGCCTAGGCGAACCGATTGGCCCTTCCCTTCGCGCGCCGCATCGCGCAAATCCCCGCGCCATGTTCGAAAAGATTCTGGCCGTGCTGGCCACCTTCACGATCTGGGTGATCTCGTCCGGCGGCTATGTCGGAATCGCGATCCTCATGGCGATCGAAAGCGCGTGTATTCCGCTTCCATCCGAGATCATCATGCCGTTCGCCGGCTATCTGGTGTCGACCGGCCGGTTCGACCTGTACCTCGCCGCCACCGCGGGCGCGATCGGGTGCAATCTCGGCTCGATCGTCGCCTATGAGGTCGGCAAGCGTGGCGGTCGACCGATGGCCGAGCGCTGGGGTCGCTATGTCCTGATCGGCCCGGGCGAGCTCGATGCAGCAGACCGGTTCTTCGCGCGCTGGGGCAGCATGGCGGTGCTGATCGGGCGCCTGCTCCCCGTCATCCGCTCGTTCATCGCCTTTCCGGCGGGTGTCGCGCGGATGAAGCTCGTGCCCTTCCACCTCTACACCTTCATCGGCTCCTGGCCGTGGTGCTTCGGGCTTGCATGGGTCGGCATGAAGCTCGGCGACAAATGGGACAGCGACCCGCGCGTGAAGGCCGCCTTCCACAGCGCGGACCTGCTGATCGGCATCGTCCTGATCGCGCTGGTCGGCTTCTATATCTGGCACCGTGTCCGCGGGCTGAAGCGTCACCCGTAACCACGACGCCGGGCAAGCGCGCGCAGGTCTTCGTCACGCGTCGGTGCCAACGCCTGCACACGGCGCTGGTACGCGGCGACGATCTCCGGACCGGCCTGTGCGGGTGAGCCGCTGTCAAACGGTGGCTGGGGATCATATTCGAGCGCCAATTGCACCATGCGTGCATGCGCCTCGCCGCGGATCAGCGCGATCAGCGTCAGCGCAAAGTCGATGCCCGCCGTCACACCGCCGCCGGTGACTCGGTTCCGATCGACCACGGTGCGCGCGTCGACGGGGATCGCACCGAAGAGCGGCAACATGTCACGCTGAGCCCAGTGGCACCCCGCGCGGTACCCGTCGAGCAATCCCGCGGCACCGAGGATCAACGAGCCGGTGCAGACACTGGTGACCCATGTCGCGCCTGCCCCGACGGCCCCCACCCATGCCATCGCTTCGTCGTCGGCGATGACGTCGTTGAGTCCGAAGCCTCCCGGGACGCAAAGGATGTCCGCGTACGGCACCTCGGCAAAGATCGCGGTCGGAAGGATCGAAAACCCGGCGTCGGTTGGCACCGGATCGCGCGTCTTCCAGACAAGATCGACCTGCGCCTCGCCAAGCCGCGACAGGATCTGGGCAGGACCGGTGAGGTCGAGCTGGGTGACGTTGGGAAACAGCAGGAAGGCGATACGAAGAGGGTCGCGCATGGCACAGGCTCCGTCCAGAGGGGCTGCCCAGGCGCGCGGCGGAACCGTCCGCGCTTCCCCGTGGTGATCCACTCGGCGCCAGTCACGCGGACGCGCCGACGCTATGCGGTTGTCTTTGACGACGCAACAGCATCGACGGGTTCGCGCCCTGCACGCAAACCGGTCGCGGCAGCCTAGGGGAGGACGGGCACCTCGGCTGCACGCTCCTTGTTTTCCCGGCGCGCTTCGCGAACGCGCTGGCCGAAGCATCCGGTTGCGCCGCCAGGGCCGACGGTCGAGCAGCTGCCGATGCTGTTCGCACCGACACCGGTGCCAAGCGTGCCCTGCGCCTTGGCCGCCCAACTCTCATTTTCGGGCGTCACGGCGAATTCGCGCAACTCCTTGGGGACGCGATATTGCTCCTGCGCGCTGCGACGCACGCAGATGACGATTTCCTCGCCCTGTGCATTGGTCGGACAGCGCTCGTTGCCGAACAGCGTGAGCACGCCGTTGACCGGCGCGCTGCGCGACACCTCACCCGGCGCGGACGCTGGCTTGGCTGCGGGGGCACCGGGCTTGGCCGGGATGGCCGCACCCGACGTCACCGTCTGCGCCGCCACCGGACCGGCGACCAGCAAGGCCGCCGCCATCATCATCCTCATACGCACCACTCCCATAATCCGTATCTGTTGGCCGACAGGATCGGCGATCGTCGGTGGCCCTAGGCTGAACGCCGCAACGCCACGCGTTTCAGTCCCAACGGCCGGCGCCGCGGTCAGATCCGTTTCGCGGTCGCGATCGCGACCTTGCAGCCCAGCCGGATCAGCGCGCTCATCACCGGATAGCCGGGGGTTTCCTCCGCCCCGGCAGCGATCGCGGTCGCCTTGTGCTCCAGCTCCTCGGCCTGGAAATCGAGGATCGCCGCGCTCAGTTCGGGATCGCTGTCGCCCAGTGCGACGAGCTGTTCGGCATAATGCTTGTCGATCTCGGTCTCGACCGCCGCGGTGCAGGCCATCGCGGCACGCGGGCTGATCGCGGCAGTGACCGCGCCAAGCGCGAAACCCGCGACCTTCCAGATCGGCTGCAGCACAGTCGGCCGCACACGCCGCTCAACAATCATCCGGTCGAAGAACGCGCGGTGACGCTCCTCCTGCTGCGCCATGTGATGGATCAGGCGCGACGACGGGTGCCGGTCGCCCAGCACCGCGAGCTGCCCCGCATAGATGCGGATCGCGCCATATTCGCCGGCCTGGTCGACGCGGACCATCGCCTCGCTCGGGTGCTTGCGATCGCCCGGCTTCCAGCCGGTGCCGCGCGGGACGGTCGGGATCGGGGTCGCGGTGGTCATCGTGTCTTCCTCATCAGCACGAAGATGGTGATCGCGCCGCCCAGGGAAAAGATCGCGTTGAACCCGGCGAGCGAAATCCCCGCCAGCGACCACTGCGCCGAATCACAGCGCACCATCGGCGCGTTCATGATCGCGGCGAGCCGTTCGGCCGGCGTCGTGCCCGCCATCGACACCGTCGTGGTGCAGGCGGTGATGCCGTTCCACCAGTGATATTCGACCCCGGCATGGAACAGCCCGATCGCGCCGCTGATCCCGATCAGCAATGCCGCGACGAGCACCAGCGAGGCGCGCAGCGAGCGCTGCGGCACCACGAACGTCGCCGCCGCGAGCAACACCGCCGAATAATGCGGCCAGCGCTGCCAGTGGCACATCTCGCACGGATAAAGCCCGCCCAGATATTGCGACCCGAGCGCCCCCAGCAACAGCAGCAGCGGCAGCACGAGCGCGATCGACCGGGCGATCTCCTCGTTCTTGGTCATCCCCAGCCCGCGGCGTACGCTCACTTGACGGGTGCCTTGGTCGCGGCGGCGACCTGCGCGGCGCCGCCGAGCCGGGCGACCGTCTTCAGCGCATAATAAAGCTGGAAGTCCTCGACCCCCTGCTTCTTCAGCGCCTCGGGCGTCGCCGAGAAGCGCGGATCGTCCTTGGTATCTTCCTCGAGCACGGCATTGTCGGCCTTCACCTCGTTGATCAGGTGACGACGCAGGTCGGCCTCGCGGAACACCGGGCGCGCCTTGTGATCGGGATCGCTGATCTGCGGCACGCGGATATCGGGTTCGATCCCGCCCTCCTGGACCGACCGGCCCGACGGCGTGAAGTAGCGCGCGGTCGTCAGGCGCAACGCGGTCTCGGGGCCGAGCTGGAGCACGGTCTGGACCGAGCCCTTTCCGAAGGTGCGTTCGCCCATGATCAGCGCGCGGTGGTGATCCTGCAGCGCACCGGCGACGATCTCGGAGGCCGAAGCGGTCCCCGGATCGGTCAGCACGACAACCGGCAGGCCATGCGCGTCGTCGCCGGGCTTGGCGTAGTAGCGCTCGATATCCGTCTTCTCGCGGCCGCGCTGCGACACGATCTCGCCGTGATCGAGGAACGCGTCGCTGACCGCGATCGCCTGGGTCAGCAGCCCCCCGCCATTCTGACGCAGATCGACGACATAGCCGAGCGGACGGTGCCCCAGCGACTTGTCGATCGCCATGATCGCCGCGCGCGTGTCCGCGCCGGTATTCTCGCTGAAGGTGTTGATGTTGATATAACCGACATCGCCGCGGACTTCCCATTTCACCGGCTTCTGAACGATGATCTCGCGCAGCATCGACACGTCGAGCGGCTTGTCGCGGCCCGGCCGGACGAGCCCCAGCGTGATCTTGCTGCCGGGCTTGCCGCGCATCTGCGCGACCGCCTCGTCGAGCGAATCGCCGTAGATCAGCTTGCCGTTGATATGCGTAATGTAATCGCCCGACTTGACGCCCGCGCGCGCGGCGGGCGAGTCTTCCTGCGGGGTGACGACCTTGATCGCGCCGTCCTCCATCTGCACCGTCAGGCCGAGGCCGCCATAATTGCCCTCGGTCATGATCCGCAAATTCTCGTAATCCAGCGCATCGACATAGCTCGAATGCGGGTCGAGGCTTGCGAGCATGCCCTGGATCGCGCCCTTGATCAGCGTCTTGTCATCGACCTTGTCGACATATTCCGCCTTCACGCGGTTGAAGACGTCGAGAAACTGGTCGAACTCGCGATACGTGTCGGTATCGACCGCCGCCATCGCCGAGGTGGCCAGCGGCACGAGGGTCAGCGCGCCGAGGATGGCGGTAGCGGTAAGGATCGGACGTGGCATCTAAGGTCCTGAAACCGGGGGAAGGCACAGCGTAGCGGTATAGTGCGCGCGGAGCAAAGCCGCGACGGTCTTCGCGGTCTGGCGAATGGACGCTGGACCGGTTCGTCGTTGATTAGCCGATCAACGCGGCCGCGTCGACGGGTCGCCCGCGCCGCCGAAGCTCGACCGTGATCAGCGGATCCTCGCCCCCCGGCGCGGTCCCGATCCGCGATCCGGCGGCGACCCGCGCGCCCGGTCTCACCCCGGTTTCGGCAAGCCCGGTCAACAGCGTCGTCCAGCCATCGCCATGATCGAGGATCACGATCCGGCCGTAGCCGCGAAACGCCCGCGCGTAACGGACGATGCCCGCCGCCGGCGCGACCACGCGCGCGTCCGGCGCGACTGCGAAGGTCAGGCCGCGCGATCGCACGCCCACATCGGACACCGCGTCGAAGCCCGTGACGAGCCGGCCGCGTACGGGCAGGCGATAGGCACCGCGGACACGGGCGGCGGGAATGCTGCCGGGGGCAAGCGGGCGCGGCACCGGCCCCGCCAGCGCCGCCAAGTCGAGCGCGGTAGCCTCCGCGCTACCCGACTCGGCGAGGCTGTCGACCAGGTCGCGCGCGCGCTCGCCCAGCGCGATCGCGCGATCGGATTCGCCGATCGCGCCGCGCCCCAGTGCCTGGCTGCGACGGCGATGCGTCGCTTCGAGTTTGGCGAGCGCGACGCGTTGTGCCTCGAGCCGGATCCGTCCGTCGCGCAGCGCGCGTGCCGCCTGCGCTGCGCCCGTCTGCAGGCGCCGGGTCCGCTGGAGCGCGGTGCGCACAGCGTCGGCCCGCAGCCGGACCGCAGGCAGGGCGGTGCCCAGAACCGCACGGACATGGACGAGATCGTCGACCGATCCGGGCTGCGCGACCGCGACGATCGTCGGCCGCCGCGCGAGCGATTGCAGCGCCGCCAGCAACCGCGCGATCGGGGACTGGACGACGCCCAGGGCCGCGCGCTGTTCGGTGAGCAGCTGTTCGAGGATCGCGAGGCGGATTCGCGCGGCGGCGATATCGGCGCGGGTCGCGTCGATCCTTGCGGCCATCGCGCGCGCTTCGGCCTTGGCGCGCTCGGCGGCGTCGCGCTCCTGCGACGCGGCGGCGGCCAGACGTTCGGCACGTATCGCCGCGATCCGCGCGCCGCGTCTTGCCTCGATCAGTCGCTGCTGCGGTGTCGCTGCCGCACTCGCGCGCGGGGTGGCGGCAAGACCAAGCGCGACTGCCGCGAACAGCAACAGCACCGCCGATGACAGGCGCGATGACGCGGTGATCCGCACGATCAGCCTTCGCGGTGATACGGGTGGTTGGCCAGGATGCTCGTCGCACGGAAGAGCTGTTCGGCGAGCATCGCCCGCGCGAGCAGATGCGGCCAGGTCGCGCGGCCGAAGGAGACCAGCAGGTCGGCCTCGTCGCGCGCGGCGTCGTCGAAGCCGTCGGCCGCACCGATCATGAACCGGGCCTCGCGCACGCCGTCGTCACGCCACCGCTCGAGCACGCGCGCGAACGCCATCGACGACAGCACGTCGCCCTTTTCATCGAGCAGGATCCGCCGGGTCTGGTCGCCGACCGGGGGAATCCGCCCGCCCGTGTCGGGAAGCTCGGATACCTTGGTCGGCCATGCGATCCGCTTCAGATAGCGATCGACGAGTTCGGCTTCGGGCGATCGCCCGATCCGGCCGCGGGCGACGATATGCAGCAGCATCGCCCGCGCACCCGGATCAGTCTTGGTCGGACAGGTCGGCGAACGGAGCAGTCGGCGGCGTCGGCGCATCGCCGAACGCCCACATCCGCTCGAGATTGTAGAAGCTGCGGACTTCGGGGCGGAACAGGTGGACGATGATGTCCGTGGCGTCGATCAGGACCCAGTCCGCGGTCGGCAGCCCCTCGATCTTCACCGGACGCTTGAACTCGGCCTTGATACGCTCGGCCAGCTTCTGTGCCATCGAGGCGACCTGGCGGGTCGAACGGCCGCTGGCGATCACCATGTAATCGGCGATGCTCGTCTTGCCCGCGAGCGGGATCGAGATGGTCTCGACCGCCTGGTCGTCGTCGAGCGACGCGAGGATCAGGCGATGCAGCGCCTCAACCTCTTCGGGGTCGGTCGCGCGAGGGGCAGTAGGGGAAGTGGCCAAGTCAGCTCCTGGGTCAGGTTACCGGCCCGGCAACATGCTGGAACCAGTCGGGATTTTCGGCGCGCAGGCCGGTTGCGGAGGTCGGGTCGGGTCGGAAGCGCAACAGCACAAGGGCCGGCAATCTCCACGTCGTCCAGCTCTTCGCATGGTCTGTGCGCCGTTGGAAGCGCCGCAGCCAACCCATCGCGGGGGCCGCGAGGGCGCGCCCGTCATATCCCGGCCGAGCGATTACCGCAATCGGAACCTCGCGGGCGATCGCGCGCCAGTTCTTCCACCGGTGGAAGTCGGCGAGATTGTCCGCACCCATCAGCCAGATGAAGCGGATCTTCGGATGACGCCGCCTGAGCTTGCGGATCGTGTCGAGCGTGTAGCGGGTGTGGAGCCGGGTCTCGATATCGGTGGCGCGGATCGGGGCGCGCCGCGCCATTTGTCGCGCCGAGGCGAGCCGCGCCGCCAGCGGCGCCATGTCGCGCGCCGCCTCCTTGAGCGGATTGCCCGGCGAGACGAGCCACCACGCCTCGTCGAGCGCGAGCGCCTCGATCGCCGACAGCGTGATCGCGCGGTGCCCCCGATGCGCCGGGTTGAACGAACCGCCGAGAATACCGACGCGGGTCATGGCGTCACGCGCGACGCCGATCGGCCCGACACCTCACCCGCGCACCTGCCCCGTGCCGCGCCCGATCCACTTGTAGGTCGTCAGCCCCTCCAGTGCGACGGGCCCGCGCGCGTGGAGCCGCCCGGTGGCGATGCCGATCTCCGCGCCCAGCCCGAATTCGCCGCCATCGGCAAACTGGGTCGAGGCGTTCCACAGCACGATCGCGCTGTCGACCTGCGCGAGAAACCGCTCGGCGACGTCCGCATCGGCCGCGACGATCGCATCGGTATGGTGCGACCCGTGCCGCGCGATATGCGCGACCGCGCCGTCCAGCCCGTCGACGATCGCGACCGAGGCGATTGCATCGAGATATTCGGTATCCCAGTCCGCCGCGTCCGCCGCCGCGATTTCGGGCACCAGCGCGATCGCAGCCGCATCGCCCCGCACGACACAGCCTGTATCGGCCAGATGGCGGATCAACGACGCCGCGCCATCATAGCCGCGGTCGATCAGCAGCGTCTCCATCGCGCCGCAAATGCCGGTCCGGCGCATCTTCGCATCGACCACCACCGCCGCCGCCATCGCGGGATCGGCGGATGCATCGACATAGACATGATTGATCCCGTCGAGATGCGCGAGCACCGGCACGCGCGCCTCGGCCTGGACGCGCGCGACCAGGCTCTTGCCGCCGCGCGGGATGATCAGGTCGATCGCGCCGTCCGCCGTGAGCATCGCCCCCACCGCCGCGCGGTCGGTGGTCGGGACCAGCTGCACCGCGTCTGCGGGGACCCCGCCCACGGCGAGGCCCTCGATCAACGCGGCGTGAATCGCGCGATTGCTTGCGACGGCTTCCGATCCGCCGCGCAGGATCGCGGCATTGCCTGCCATCACGCACAACGCGGCAGCGTCAGCGGTCACGTTGGGCCGGCTTTCATAGATGATCCCGATCACGCCGATCGGTACGCGGACCCGGCTGAGGACGAGGCCATTGGGACGCGCGCGCGAATCCATGATCTGGCCGACCGGATCGGCCAGCGCGGCGACCGCGGCGACGCCGTCCGCCATCGCCGCGATCCGCCCGGGATCGAGCCGCAACCGATCGAGCAGCGCCCCCGACAACCCCGCGGCGGCCGCGCGCGCCATATCCTCGCGGTTCGCCGCCTCGATCGTCGCCGCCGCGTCGCGTAGTGCCGCCGCCGCAGACACCAGGCCTGCGGCCTTGCGCGGAGTCGGCAGCGCCGCGAGAACGCCTGATGCGACACGCGCGCGCGCGCCCATGTCGGCGATCAGGGTTTCAGGGTGCGTCTCGGCGTCGGGAAGGTCGGTCATGCCATCCGACTATCACGCCAAACCGACTCGCGCCAACGCCCGGGCTGCGTTACGCTTGCGTTATGAACGGGGACATGGGGGCAACGGCGGACATCGCCACGGGGGCATTGGTCGGACGCGCGTTCGAACCATGTGCTGGCGAATCGACCGCAATCGGCAGGACGCATGCAACGGGCGCGCTCTGTCTCAATTGCGGCACCGCGCTGATCGGCGCGCACTGCCATGCCTGTGGTCAGGCCGCGCATGTCCACCGGTCGCTCGGCGCGATCGGGCATGAGATTGCGCATGGCGTGTTCCATTTCGAGGGCAAGATCTGGCGCACGCTGCCGCTGCTCGTCCTGCATCCCGGCACACTCACCCGGCGCTACGTCAACGGCGAGCGCGCGCGGTTCGTCTCGCCGCTCGCGCTGTTCCTGTTCACCGTCTTCCTGATGTTCGCGACGATCGGTGTGGTCGGTGGCGAGATAACCGAGCAGATCGCCGCCCCCACGACGCGCGACCGCGCCGAACTCGCACGCGGGCTGGACGAGGCCCGTGGCGACCTTGCCCGCATCGAGCGGGACCGCGCGATCGCGGTGCGCACAGGTCAGTCGACCGCCGATCTCGATACGCAGGCACTCGTCCTGCGCGGCAGCATCCGCGCGCTGACGAGCGCAAGCGGCACGGCCAGACGCGACACGGACGACTTCACCTTCACCGACGTGAAGAAGACCGGCTGGCCACTGCTCGACCGCGGCATCGCCAAGGCGAACGCGAATCCCGGGCTGATGATCTACAAGCTCCAGTCGAGCGCGTATAAATATAGCTGGGGGCTGATCCCGCTGTCGGTGCCGTTCATGGCGCTGCTGTTCCTGTGGCGCCGCAAGCACCATCTCTACGACCACGCGATCTTCGTGACCTATTCGCTGGCGTTCATGATGCTGCTGGTGATCGCGCTGATGCTCGGCGGCATGGCGGGGCTGGCAAGCGGGTGGATCGTCATGGCGGCGTTGCTCGTCCCGCCGGCCCACATGTTCGCGCAGCTTCGCGGCGCCTATACGCTCGGCAAGGTTTCTGCGGGCTGGCGTACCATCGCGCTGCTCACCTTCGCGTTCACCGTGCTGATCGCGTTCGTCGTGCTGATCCTGCTGCGCGGTCTGACGGAGTAGACCTGGCCGCCAGCGGTTGCTCGGCTTCGCCTCGATGAGCCCCTCCCCGCGTCCGGCTCACTCGCTCACCGACACGGGTATAAGTTTGCCAGCACGCGCGCATAGCCGTCCTTCAACGGCCGCTTCTGATAACTCGCCGGCAAATCCGACAGGCCGTCGAGCATGTCCATGATTCCCACCGACTCGCCCTCGGGGACGCAGGCGATCGGCGGCTTGCCTGCCGCCGCACGTGCCGCCCCCTCGGCCTTCAACTGCGTCGTCGCGGCCTTCGCCTCCGCCTTCAGTGCCGGGAAGTCGGGCGACATCAATGCCATTGGCCCCTGGTCGCGGAGCGCATTGGCGCGGGCGAGAAACGTCCCCACGGTCATCGCCGCGGACGCGGGCACCGCCATCCCACCCACGAGTATCGCCGCGATCACGGCCTTGGGAAGCACATACGACATGGGCGGCCTTTCCGAAGAAAAGACCGCCCATGGAGGCATTTAGCTGACTAGCCGCTGAACCGGATCAGGCGCCTAGCGGGGTCGGCGTTCCGAACGGCCCATTGGGTCGCCGGGTCTTGGGGATCGACGTCCCCGCCTTTGGTACGAGGCTAGCCTTCGCACCCGGATCCGGCCGGTCGAGATCTTCGCCCGCGATCAGCTGCTTGATCTCGTCACCCGTCAGCGTCTCATATTCGAGCAGCGCGCCCGCAACCGTGTGGAGCTGGTCGACATGATCGCTCAGCACCTGCTTGGCGCGGTCGAGACCGCCTTCGACGATCCGCTTGATCTCGTCGTCGATCAGCTGCGCGGTCTGGTTCGACATGCGCGACGGACGGCTCGACGAGTAACCGAGGAACGATTCACCCTCGGGCTCGCCATATTCGAGCGGCCCGACCTTGTCCGACATGCCCCAGCGCGTGACCATGTCGCGCGCCAAACCCGTGGCGTACTGGATGTCGCCGCTCGCGCCCGACGAGACCTTGTCGTAGCCGAAGATGACTTCCTCGGCGACGCGGCCGCCCATCGATACCGCAAGGTTCGCATACATCTTGTCGCGGTGATAGCTGTAGCTGTCACGCTCGGGCAGACGCATGACCATGCCCAGCGCACGACCGCGCGGAATGATCGTCGCCTTGTGGATCGGATCCGACGCGGCCTCGTGCATCGCGACGACGGCATGGCCGGCCTCGTGATAGGCGGTCATCCGCTTCTCGTCGTCGGTCATGACCATGGAGCGACGCTCAGCGCCCATCATGACCTTGTCCTTGGCCTCCTCGAACTCGGCCATCGCCACCAGGCGCTTGCCCTTGCGCGCCGCATGCAGCGCCGCCTCGTTGACGAGGTTGGCGAGATCCGCGCCCGAGAAGCCCGGCGTACCGCGCGCAATGACGCGGGCATCGACGTCCGGTGCCAGCGGCACCTTCTTCATGTGCACTTCGAGGATCTTGATCCGGCCCTCGATATCCGGGCGGGGCACGACGACCTGACGATCGAAGCGGCCCGGACGCAGCAGTGCGGGATCGAGCACATCGGGACGGTTGGTCGCGGCGATGATGATGATGCCTTCGTTCGCCTCGAAGCCGTCCATCTCGACCAACAACTGGTTCAGCGTCTGCTCGCGCTCGTCATTGCCGTTACCGAGACCGGCGCCACGATGACGACCGACCGCATCGATCTCGTCGATGAAGACGATGCACGGCGCGGACTTCTTGGCCTGCTCGAACATGTCGCGCACGCGGCTCGCGCCGACGCCGACGAACATCTCGACGAAATCGGAACCCGAGATCGTGAAGAACGGCACACCCGCCTCGCCAGCGATCGCGCGGGCGAGCAGCGTCTTGCCGGTACCCGGCGAGCCGACCAGCAATGCGCCCTTGGGGATCTTGCCGCCGAGGCGGGCGAACTTGGTCGGATCCTTCAGGAACTCGACGATCTCTTCCAGTTCCTCACGCGCCTCGTCGATGCCCGCGACGTCGGCAAAGGTGACCTTGCCTTCCTTCTGCGTCAGCATCTTCGCGCGGCTCTTGCCGAAGCCCATCGCGCCAGAGCCGGAATTCTTCTGCATCTGCTTCAGGACGAAAAACGCGATGCCGAGGAACAGCAGGAACGGCAGCGACTGATAGAGGAGCAGCGCCAGCATCGACGGCCCTTCCTCAGGCTTCGCGCTGATCGCCACGCCCTTTTCGCGCAGCTTGGGAACCAGCGTCGCGTCCTGGATCGGATAGGCCTTGAACTTCTCGCCGCTCGACAACGTACCCGAGATGATGTCGCGCGAGATGTTCACGTCCTTGACGGTGCCCTCGTCGACCTTGTCGAGGAACGCCGAATAGGCGATCGTGTTGCCGCTCGAGGTCGCGGTGCGGCCATCGAACATGGTCACGAACAGCGCCAGCGCGACGAGAATGCCGACCCATATGAGCAGGCTCTTCATCCACGGGCTGCCATTTTCGGGGCCCTGTGGCTTGTTGCCGCGGTTGTCCCCTCGATTGTCATTGTCGTTCATGGGTGCCGGATACCTTTCGAACCTACAAGATAAGCGCGCGCAGGTTAATGGCAATGGAACAAGCCGCGACTTGGCAGCAATCAATGTGTCCGCGCGGGACGAATCTACCCCGAGCGACGCGGCGGCGCGGGGCGGAAGCGCCAGACGCCCGCGCGGGGCGATGCGATCACCCCCGCCTGAGTCGCGCGCTTGCCCGCGATCAGCGCATCGAGCAGCCGTTCGATATTGACCGCCGCGCTCCAGTCGCCCTCGATCGTGGCGGCCGCGTCCTGCCCGGCACCGTCGCGGGCGGCGTCCGTGACCGCATCGCGCACCACGCCAATCGCGCGCCGGACCATGCGACGCAACAACTCGCGCGGCACGTCGCCGACGGTCAGCCGGACCTCGCCCGCCGCGACCTTCGCGCGGTCGGCCCAGAGCCATTCGACCGCCGCGCGGACATCGGCATCCGCCTCCGCCAGTGCCGCAGCCGCGCGCGCCAGATTGGGCGTGCCTAGCCATTCGTTCGCGCCGAGCAGCCGACGAAACCGCGTGCGGTCATGCCGATCGTCGTGGTTCGACGGATCGTCGAAGAACGGCACCTCGGCGCGGCGGACGATCGCGCGAAGCTCCGCCCGGCGCCAGTCGAGCAGCGGCCGGATGACGGGGATGCCCGCGACCTCGGTCCGGGCGCGCACGCCCGCCAGCCCCGCCAGTCCCGATCCGCGCGCGGCGCGCATCAGGAACGTCTCGGCCTGGTCGTCGGCATGGTGCGCGGTGAGCACGCATCCCGCACCGATCGCGCGCGCATGGTCCGCGAGCAGCGCATAGCGGACGGTGCGCGCCTGCGCCTGAATGCTCGCCCCGGTGATCGGCTCGGTCGGTGCCAGCGTCGCGTGGCGGATGCCGAACGTCGCGCAATGCGCCGCCACCATCGCCGATTCGCCCGCGGCTTCGGGGCGCAGACGATGGTCGACGCTGGCCACGGTGAAACCAGTCCCGAGCGATTCCTGCGCGAGCGTCAGCATCGCCATGCTGTCGGGTCCGCCCGACACCGCGAGCACGGGCGATGTCAGCCCCGCGCCAAGCCTTGCAACCTCCGCTGCAAAACGCTGGGCCTCCTCGGTGAGGACAGGATCGCTCATCCTGCCGGCCACCACACGCCGCGATCTGCGCTCACTTGCACTTGGCGGTGGCTCGTCCGGCAGCGACCTTGGCGGTCATGTCGCGTGAGAGCTTGGCGCCATAGACGTCGTTGAGCTCGTCATACACCTTGCACGCATCGGCGGACTTGTTCAGCTTGGTCAGCGACTGGCCGAGATAATAGAGGCTTTCGGACGCCCGCTCACCATCGGGCATCTTCTTGTAATTGTCGTAGAATGCCATCGACGCGAGGCTCGGCTTGCCCTCGTCGAGATAGGCGCGGCCGAGCAGATTCTGTGCATAGCTCGCGCGCCGGTCCTTCGGATAGGTCGCGACCACCTTCTTCAGCTGCGTCTGCGCCTCGGCATAGCTCTTGGCCGCCCACAGCCGATAGCCGTAGAGATACTCGTCCTCGGCCGGATTGCCGGTCGACGGCTTCTCGACTGCGTTTGCTGGCCGCGCGGCGGCGGTGGCCCCCGATGGCCGCGCCGGCGGCCCGGCGTCCTCGTCCGGCCCCCCCGTGCCCTCGACGGCCGTTCCGGCGGCACCGGGCGCGCTGTTCGTCCGGGCGGCCTCGATCAGCT
Source organism: Sphingomonas aerolata (assembly GCF_023935825.1). Lineage (NCBI taxonomy): Bacteria > Pseudomonadati > Pseudomonadota > Alphaproteobacteria > Sphingomonadales > Sphingomonadaceae > Sphingomonas > Sphingomonas aerolata. The sequence goes on from NZ_CP098762.1 coordinate 3,872,624, forward strand.
TCATCCGGTCGTCGGTTGCACGCCGATACGCGTCGAACTGCTCCTGCAGCTGGCGGATCTTGTACTCGGTCTGCTCGACCTGCCCGGTCATCGACGCAATCTGCTGTTCGAGCGAGGTCACGCGCTGCGCCAGATCGGCGACCGCGCTGGTGGCGGGCGTGCCAGGACCGGGGCCTGCGGTCGTCTGCGGACCCGTCACCTCGGGCTGCAGCAGCTGCCCTGCCCCGCCCGGGAACACCTTGCGCTGGACCGCGCGCATCTCGCTTTCGAGCTTGCCGACACGACCTTCGACGTTCGACTGTGCGGATGCCGCGACGGGCAGCGATGCACCGGCAAGCAGAATGCCGACGATGATGGACTTATGCATGGGCTATACCCCCCGGGGCACTGGATAAGACGAGCGATATAGCTGCAACATCATTCCTGTCGCCAGCCTTAAGGCGTTCCCGATGCATTGCCCGGTACCCCCTCGGCGACGGCATCGCCACCGCTCGCGGCAGGCGCGCCGTTCAGCCGTGCGGCAATCGCCGGGGCGCCGACGCGGACGTCCTTGATCGCGCGTTCGCCGGTTCCCAGCGGCGGCACGTTCGAGCCGTTGAGCGTGACCGTCAGCTTGTCCGGGCGACCGACGTTGATCATCGGATCCTTCGCGTCGCGCGGCACGTCGAACCGGTCGCCGGCCTTCATCGTCCCCAGATACAGCGTCTTGTTGTCGGCATCATAGACGCGCATCCACACCTCGTCGGTCGCGGCAAGCGTGACCTGCCCGGTCTCCAGCGCCGGCGCCGCGGGCGTCGCTGCGGGGGAGGCCGGCGTCGGGCTGGGCACTTCGGCGACCGTCGCCACCGATCCCGCCGCAGACCCGGACGTGGTCGCGCCGCCACGGAACAGGTCGGTCCCGTACCAGATGCCGACCAGGATCAGCACGGCCAGCGCGATGCCGAGCGCGATCACCGCCACGCCGCGCGACGGTACCCGCGACGGATCGGACATTTCATAGGGTTCGTATTCGGGCGTGCGGCGCACGATCTTGCCAAGCTCGGCGCGCACGAGATTGGCCACCCGGACCTCGTCCGCGCCGACCGCGCGCGCATAGGCCTTGGCGAACCCGACCGCATAGGTCGACGACGGCAAAGTCGCGTAATCAGACGCCTCGATCGCCTCGAGATGCCGCAGCGGCACGCGCGTCCGGCCCCCGACATCGGCGATCGTCAGCCCCTGTGCCTCGCGCGTTGCACGCAGGATATCGCCGGCCCGTTCGGGCGAGGCGGGCGGAGGGATCTGCCCGGTTGCGACGTCGTCCATTCTTGTCTCCGATTATGGGCTGTAGCGCGCGCCCATCAAGGCGGGTCATGTTCCAGAGCCAATAACCCATGTCAACGCGAAGGCCCTAGCGAAACCCGCGCGTCAGGCGAGCTCGACGCCGTTTTCCGTTGCCCAGTCGGTCAGCACGGCACGCATGTCGCGCGGTGGATCGGCGAGCAAGGCCGTCATCTTCGCGGTGATCGCCGCCAGATCGAGCGAGCGCGCCATCGCCTTGATCGGCCCGACCGCCGCCGGGGTGATCGACAGCCGGTCGATCCCGATCCCCGCCAGCGCCATCGCCTCGAGCGGCCGCCCGCCCATCTCGCCGCACACGCCGAGATCGACACCGGCGGCACGCGCGGGCTCGACAAGCCGGGCGAGGAACCGCAGGATCGACGGGCTCAGCCAGTCATAGCGCTCGGCGAGCTTGGGATTGGCGCGGTCGGCGGCAAACAGGAACTGTGTCAGGTCGTTGGTACCGACCGACAGGAACTGGATCTTGGGCAGCAGGATGTCGAGCATCTCGGCAAGCGCTGGCACCTCGAGCATCGCGCCATAGCGGATCGTCGTCGGCAGCTTGCGCCCGCGCCCCGCCAGCCAGCTCCGCTGCGCCTCGAACAGCGCCTTGGCCTCGTCGAACTCCCAGGGTTCGCTGACCATCGGGAACATGACGTTGAGCGTCCGCCCCGCCGCCGCTTCCAGCAGCGCGCGCGCCTGCACCTTCATCAGCCCGTCGCGTTCGAGCCCCAGCCGCAGCGCGCGCCAGCCCATCGCCGGATTTTCCTCATCCGCGGCGGCCTTGTTGAGATAGGGCAGCGCCTTGTCGCCACCGATATCGACGGTCCGGAAGATCACCGGCCGATCGCCCGCCACCTCCAGCACCTCGCGGTACAGCCGCTGCTGGCGCTCGCGCTGCGGCAGCGTCGCGGATACGAGAAACTGGAATTCGGTCCTGAACAGGCCGATCCCGTCCGCGCCGGTGATGTCGAGCGCGGCCGCATCGTCGCGCAGCCCGGCATTGACCATCAGCGTCAGCCGGTGGCCATCCTTCGTGATCGGCGGCACGTCGCGCAACGCCGCGAACGCCGCCCTGCGCTTCTGCCGCAGCGCAAGCCGCGCCTCGAACGCCTCCTCCATCGCCGCGGAGGGCCGCGCGAAGACATTGGCGTCGGCGCTGTCGAGCAGCAGCAGGTCGCCCTCGGCGATCAGCCGCCGGACGTCGCGAACACGGCCGAGCACCGGCACGCCCATTGCCCGCGCGACGATCGTCACGTGCGCGGTCAGCGATCCCTCCTCGAGGATCACGCCCTTCAACCGGCGCTTGTCATATTCGAGCAGCTCGGCTGGCCCCAAATTGCGCGCGATCAGGATCGTGTCCTGCCTAAGCCCCATCTGCGCGGCGGTGCCCATCTGGCCCGACACGATCCGCAGCAGGCGGTTCGCCAGATCCTCCAGATCGTGCATCCGGTCGGCGAGCAGCGGATCGTCGATCTGCCGCATCCGCTGGCGGGTGCGCTGCTGGACGCGCTCGATCGCCGCCTCGGCGGTCAGCCCGGAATCGATCGCCTCGTTGATCCGCCGTGCCCAGCCCTCGTCATAGGCGAACATCTTGTAGGTCTCGAGGACCTCCTCATGCTCGCCGCCGACGCCGAACTCGGCCTCGCGCGTCATCCGCTCGATGCCTTCGCGCATCTTGTCGAACGCGGCATAGACCCGGTGCCGCTCGGCATCGGTGTCCTCGGCGACGGTATGCTCGATATGGATGCGCGGCTGGTGGAACACGGCAAAGCCCGCGCCCATCCCGTCGACCAGCTTCTGCCCCGGGATCCGCATGGCCGCGGTCGATTGCGGGCGATCCGACCCGCCGCCCGCAGTGTCGATCAGCCCGGCATTGGCGATCAGCTCGCTCAGCACCATCGCGACGGTCTGCAGCGCCTCGATCTCGACGTCCTGATATTTGCGCGTTTCGGCATGCTGCACCGCAAGAACGCCGACCGCGCGTTCGCGCCGGATGATCGGAACCCCGGCAAAGCTGTGATAGCGCTCCTCGCCGGTCTCGGGCTTGTAGGCGAAATCGGGATGGCTCGCCGCCTCGTCGAGATTGAGCACCTCGACCTGCTGCGCGATCGTGCCGACCAGCCCCTCGCCCAGCGCCAGCTTGGTGACGTGCACCGCCTCCTGCGCAAGGCCGCGCGTCGCGAAGAGCTCGAGCACGCCTTCGCGCAGGAGGTAGATCGAACAGACCTCGCTATCGATCGCCGCGGCGATGATGCCGACGACCGAATTGAGCTTGGCTTGCGCAGTCGTGCGCGCGGCCATCACGTCGTGAAGGCTGGTGAGGATCTCGCGGGCGGAGGCGGCGGCCGAAACGGGCATGGGGAGGAGCTACCAGATCAAGCGCTTGGGTGCCACGCAACAAAAGTATTCTTCTGCGCAAGCCCGGTCGATCGTCATTGCTGCATGCCCCGCCTCAAACGTCGAACAGCCCGTCCTGGCTCCCAACCGGCGGGTTGAGTCCGAGATGCTTCCAGCCGCCCGCGTTCATGCACCGCCCGCGCGCGGTCCGTGCAACGAGGCCGAGCTGGATCAGATAGGGCTCGATCACCTCTTCGATGGTGTCGCGCGGTTCGCTGAGGCCCGCTGCCAGCGTCTCGACCCCGACCGGACCGCCGCGATAAATGTCGGCGATCATCATCAGATAGCGCCGGTCCATCGCGTCGAGCCCCAGCGCATCGACCTCGAGCCGGTTGAGCGCGGCGTCGGCGGTGCGCGCATCGACGATCTCGGCGCCCGCGACGTCGGCAAAGTCGCGAACCCGGCGGAGCAGGCGCCCGGCGATCCGCGGCGTGCCGCGTGCGCGCCGCGCCACCTCCATCGCCCCGTCCTTCGAAATCGCGAGCCCGAGCAGTCCGGCCGCACGCGTCACCACGCGTTCGAGCTCATCGACAGTATAGAATTGCAGCCGCACCGGGATGCCGAAGCGATCGCGCAGCGGCGTCGTCAGCAGGCCCTGTCGCGTCGTCGCGCCGACCAAAGTAAAGCGCGGCAGGTCGATCCGCACACTGCGCGCGGATGGCCCCTCGCCGATCATCAGGTCGAGCGCGCGGTCCTCCATCGCCGGATACAGCACCTCCTCGACCGCGGGCTGCAGCCGGTGGATCTCGTCGATGAACAGCACGTCGCCATCCTCGAGATTAGTCAGCAGCGCGGCAAGGTCGCCCGACTTGGCGATCACCGGGCCCGAGGTGGCGCGGAACCCCACCCCCATCTCGCGCGCGACGATCTGCGCAAGCGTGGTCTTGCCGAGCCCCGGCGGCCCGAAGAACAGCACATGGTCGAGCGCATCGCCGCGTGCCTTGGCCGCCTGGATGAAGATCCGCAGATTCTCGCGCGCGGCCTTCTGCCCGACGAATTCGTCGAGATTCTTGGGGCGCAGCGCCGCATCCACGTCCTCGGGGCGGCGGGCTGGCGTGAGCAGGCGTTCGGCATCGGTCATCAAGCCCGTTCCCTACCCGTTCACGCCCGCCCCTGTCACCCCGTCGCGCGCGTCCCGCCCGACCGGTCTATCAGATTCACGGGATCAGCCGGTCCGCGCGGAGCTGCGCGAACAGGTCGAAGAACGCGTCGTCGGTCGGCTGATAGCGCGTAAAGCCCATCCGCCGGCTCTTGCCCATGTCGGTGACGACCTCGATCGGCCGACCAAGATCGGCATCGGTGTGCCACGGCGATGCGAGGCGCGTGAGATCGGCCTCGACCAGCCCCTCGCGCTCGGCGATCCGCTGCCACACGACCGCGTCATCGGCCATCTGCTCCTCGAGCGGGACGATCGTGCCGTCGAACGGCGCCGCCTCGATCCCGAACCATTCTGCGATCCGCGACCACATCCAGCTCCAGCGGAATACGTCGCCATTGACGATGTTGAAGTCCTGGTTCGCCGCCTCGGGCGTCGTCGTCGCCCAGACGAGCTGCGCCGCGAGCTGACGCGCATCGGTCATGTCGGTCAGCCCGTTCCACTGCGCCGCCGATCCCGGAAAGCGGAACGGCCGCCCGGTCTCGCGGCACAGGGTCGCATAGGCCGCCAGCGTCGTCCCCATGTTCATCGCATTGCCGACCGCCTTGCCGATCACCGTGTGCGGACGGTGCACGCTCCAGCTGAAGCCGTCGCGTTCGGCCGCGGCGAACACCTCGTCCTCCTGCGCATAATAGAAATTCTCGACCTCGAGCCGTCCCTGCTCCTCGCGGAACGGCGTCTGCGGCAGCACGCCCTTACCATATGCCTCGAACGGCCCGAGATAATGCTTCAGGCCCGTCACCAGCGCGACATGCCGCACCGACTTGGCGGGACGCAGGCCGTCGAGCAGGTTGCGGACCATCGCGCCGTTGACGCGGATATTCTCCGCCTCGGTCGCCTGGCGCGACCAGGTCGAGACGAACACCGCGTCGGGCGCCAGATCCTTCAGCGCGGCGGCGGTGCCCGCAGCGTCGGTCAGGTCGGCGGCGACCGGGTGCACGCCGGGCTGGTCGGACGGACGCCGCGCGAGGCCATGGACCGTCCATCCCTGTTCGATCAGCAGCGCCGCCGTCGCGCTGCCGACAATACCGCTCGTGCCAACCACCAATGCCGTCCGGGCCATCGTCATTCTCCGTTTCGCTTGAACGCAGTAGCTAGGCATCGCCCGCGACGCGTTCTAGACGGCACCATTCGGGGCCCCGGGCACCTTCCGGGACCCAGCGACGTTCAGGAACCCAGCATGACAACGCCCCCCGATCACGATCCCGCCCCCGTGGCCGACGACTGGCGCGAGGATTGCGCACCGCGCCGGGTGCTCGACCTGTTCGCGACCAAATGGACGAGTATGGTCCTCCACACGCTCGACGCGCGGCACGAGGGCGGCGCGCGTACTGGCGTCCTCCACCGCAGCCTGCCCGGCATCTCGAAGAAGATGCTGACGCAGACGCTGCGCGACATGGAAGGCAGCGGGCTGATCCTGCGCGACGTACTCGCGACGATGCCCCCCGCGGTCGAATATAGTCTGACGCCGCTCGGCAGGCGGTTCGTCGAGCCGGTCAACCTGCTCTACGACTGGGGCCGCACCAATGCCGACGCGCTCGACGCGTTCGGCCCCGGCCCCGCGCCCCGCCGGTCCGCGAAACGGCCGAAGACCGACTGAGACTAGGGCTTCGACGCCTTGCGCAGCGCCAGCCGGACGAGCGCGTCGAGCGTCGCGCCCGGCCCCAGTTCCTCGTCCGCCGCCGCCACCGCGACGCTCGCCTCGGCAGGCCGGAACCCCAGGTTGAGCATCGCCGACACCGCATCCGCCGACGCGCCCGGCGCCGCATTGACCACCGCGGGCCCGAGCCCGAGCGCGATCCCGCCGACCTTGTCCTTCAATTCCATGACGATGCGCTGGGCGAGCTTCGGCCCGACGCCGTTCGCGCGCGCGACCATCGCCTTGTCGCCGCTGGCGATCGCGCGCGACAGGTCGACGGGTTCGAGCGCGGACAGGATCGCGAGCGCAACCCGCGCGCCGACGCCCTGCACCGCGGTCAGCAACCGGAACCAGTCGCGCTCGTCCGCACTCGAAAATCCGACGAGCCGCTGGAAATCCTCGCCCACCAGCAGTTCGGTGAAGACGGTGCAGGCCTCGCCGATCGGCCCGAGTGCCGACAGCGTGCGCGCCGACGCGCCGACCAGATAGCCGACCCCGCCGACATCGATCACCGCATGGTCGATCCCGGTCGAATCGAGCCGGCCCTTCAGATGGACGATCATGCGCCTACTCCCGTGCGTCGCGACAGCGCCGCCGCGCTCGCGACATGATGCGCGTGCGTAATCGCCACCGCCAGCGCGTCGGCGGCATCGGGGCCGGCGAGTTTCGCGCCGGGCAGCAACACCGCCATCATCGCCTGGATCTGTTTCTTGTCCGCGCCGCCGGTGCCGACGACGCCTTTCTTGACGGTCGAGGGGTGATATTCGCCGATATGCAGCCCCGCCCCCGCCGCCGCGAGCAGCACCACGCCGCGCGCCTGCCCCAGCTTCAGCGTCGACTGCGCATTGGTGTTGCCGAGCACTTCTTCGACCGCGGCGCCATCGGGCCGCTCGGCGCGGATCACGTCGAGCAAGGCCGAATACAACGCCGTCAGCCGCCGCGGCAGTGCCATCGAGGGATCGGTCCTGATCTGGCCATTGGCGATATGGCTCAGCCGGTTACCGTCCGCACGGATGACGCCCCAGCCCGTGGTGCCGAGGCCGGGGTCGAGTCCTAGAATAATCATAGGGAATAAGGTGGGTTCACGCGGAGGCGCGGAGACGCGGAGGGGGTGCGCATTTTGCGACCGTCGCGCGTCAGCGCGACCTTCACGCCGTCGGGCTGGCCGATCGGCGATAGGCCGCTGACGCGGAAAACGAACCCGCGCAGGGCAACTCTCCGCGCCTCCGCGTCTCCGCGTGAAAACACCTTCTTCATCTCAGCCCCAACGAATCAACCCAGCGTCTCCATGATCTCATCCGAGATCTCGTAATTGCCCCACACCGTCTGCACGTCGTCGTCATCGTCGAGCGCGTCGATCAGCTTGAACAACGTCGCCGCATCGTCCGCATCGACCGCGACCATGGTCTGCGGCCGCCAGGCGAGCTTCGCGCCCTCGGCCTCGCCGAGCTTCGCCTCGAGCGCCTTGGCGACTTCGTGCAGATCGCCCTGCGCGGTCCAGACCTCGTGCCCGTCCTCGCTCGACGTCACGTCCTCGGCCCCCGCCTCGAGTGCAGCCTCGAACACCGTGTCGGCATCGCCCGCGCTCGCCGGATAGGAAATGAGCCCGACGCGGTCGAACGCATGGCTCACCGACCCGCCGGCACCCAGGTTACCGCCATTCTTGCCGACCGCGACGCGCACGTTGGTTGCGGTACGGTTGCGGTTGTCGGTCAACGCCTCAATGATCAGCGACACGCCGCCCGGGCCGAAACCCTCATAGCGGATCTCTTCGTAATTCTCGGCATCGCCGCGGCTCGCCTTGTCGATCGAGCGCTGGATGTTCTCCTTGGGCAGCGACGCCGCCTTGGCCGCGTTCACCGCCGCGCGCAGGCGCGGGTTCATGTCGACATCGGGCAGGCCCATCTTGGCCGCAACCGTGATTTCCCGGCTGAGCTTGCTGAACGCCGACGAGCGCTTCTTGTCCTGCGCACCCTTGCGATGCATGATGTTCTTATATTTGGAATGGCCTGCCATCTGTGCCTCTATAGCTGATGCGCCGCTCTTAGGCTCCGGCACCCGATTTCGCCAGAGCATCGATTTTCGCCTCAATCGCGTCGAGCCGCGCGAGCACCAGATGGTCGATCTTGTGATGCACGCGCAAAATGTCCAGCTCGGCGCGCAGATTGGTCTCGTAATCGAGGCTCGCGGCGAGCCGGTCCTTCGCCGATTGCCGGTTCTGGCTCATCATGATGATCGGCGCCTGGATCGCCGCGACCGTCGACAGCAGCAGGTTGAGGAAGATGTAGGGATAGGGATCGAACGCCGCGTTGAAATGCGTGAGGATGTCCGAATTGAGGATCATCCAGCCGAGCAGCACCGCAGTGAACGCGATGATGAACCCCCACGACCCGCCGACCGCCGCAACCCGGTCCGAGAGCCGCTCGCCGAACGTCGCGCGTTCGTCGGCCAGGTCGGCGGCGTCGCGACTGACCGTGGTCCCCGCCTCGATCCCCGCGAGCACGCGGCGCTGCTCGTCGTTGAGCTCGCCGGGGGACTTGCCGAGCAGGCGGTGCGAGAGATCGTCGAGCGGAGAGGATGTAGCCATGGCGAAAGGCGTAACCGCGATTGCGGATTAAGCCAGCGCGCAAAACCGCGCTTGCGACGAGACCCGCGAAAGACTCCTTGCCCCGATGCGCCCGCACCTGCCAAACGCGCGGCATGACGGTTAGCGTGAATATGGGCACCGACGGCAATGGTACGGCCGTCGGCGTCGACCTGGAGGAACTTCTCGCCACGCGCCTGCTGGTGCAGGGCAATTCGGGATCGGGAAAATCGCATCTGCTGCGCCGCCTGCTCGAACGGTCGGCGGGGCATGTCCAGCAGATCGTGATCGATCCCGAGGGCGATTTCGTGACGCTCGCGGGCCCGCATGGCCATGTCGTGATCGAGGCGGGCGATTATAGCGAACGCGAGATCGCGCGCATCGCCACGCGGTTGCGCGAACACCGGACGTCCGCGGTGCTCAGCCTCGAGGGACTCGAGGTCGAGGGGCAGATGCGCTGTGCCGCGTCGTTCCTCTCTGCGCTGTTCGATGCGCCGCGCGAGCATTGGTATCCGGTGCTCGTGGTCGTCGACGAGGCGCAGATGTTCGCGCCCGTCACCGGCGGCGAGGTGTCCGAAGAGGTCCGCCGTGCCTCGCTCGCGGCGATGACCAACCTGATGTGTCGCGGCCGCAAGCGTGGTCTCGCCGGCGTGATCGCGACGCAGCGTCTGGCGAAGCTCGCGAAGAACGTTGCGGCGGAGGCCTCGAACTTCCTGATGGGCCGCACCTTCCTCGACATCGACATGGCACGCGCCGCTGATCTGCTCGGCATGGAGCGGCGTCAGGCGGAGGCGATCCGCGACCTCCAGCGCGGCACGTTCATGGCGCTCGGCCCCGCGGTCTCGCGGCGGCCGATCACCGTGAAGATCGGCGACGTCGCGACCTCGGCACGCAGCGGCAGCCCCAAGCTCACCCCGCTGCCGAGTGCCGCGCCGATGGACCTGCAGGACCTGCTGTCCGAGCCGGTGGTCGACGCGCCCGAACTCGGCCTGCTCTTCGATTCGCGGCCGCGGCGCGTCCCGGCGGAAGAACTGCTCGACGGTATCGCCCGCCCGCCCGAGCCGCGCACCGCCGCTGCCCCGCCGCCCGAGAAGACCGATGACGAGGTCGAGGCGGTCTATGCCGACGTGTTCCGCGCGATCGTCGAGGATCCCGAATCGACGCTGCGCCCGCCCTCGGTGCTGTTCCAGGATTTCCAGGTGCGATGCCGGATGGGCGGCCTCGCCAAGCCCCCGCTCGATCTGCCGGGCTTCGTCCGCCGGCTGAGTTGCGCACGCGCCGGGATCTTCGACATGACCGACGAGGCGTGGACCGCCGCGCTCGACGTCGCGAGCGGGCTGCCCGACGACATGCTCGGCGCGTTCCTGCTGGTCGCGCGCGCCGCGCGTGAGGGCGAACCCTGCCCCTCAGACGCGCGCATCGCCGCAACCTACGGCACCAGCTCGCTCGGCCGCGTGAAGCGCCTGATCGGCTATATCGAAAGCCGCAACCTGATCGTCTGCCGCACCGACCTGGCGGGCAAGCGCTCGATCACGATCCCGGGACTCGGCTGGACGACACTGCCGGCAGAGGCGGCTTAACTAGAACGCGAAAGCGAAGATCAGTCCGGCGACCACGCCAATCTGCACGATCGCGATCATCTGCAGCCGGCCGACGAACGGCTGCTTGCGGGTCTTGTGGCGAAAACGACGGCGCGCCCAGAAGGCGCCGGGGCTGCCACCGAACGCTGCGAACCAGAGCAAACGGGATTCGGGGATGCGCCATGCGCCGCCGCGCGATCGGCGCTTGTCCAGCGCGAACGCGGCGACCGTGACCGCGTTGATCACCAGAAACAGAAATGACGCCGCAGCGATCGATCCGGGCATGGCTCACCGGTACCGCGTCGACGTTGACGCGGCGTCCACCCCGGCGTCGATGACGCATCGCGAGGAAGACACCGCGCAGAGACCGATCGTCAGATCATCCCCAGAGCCTGAAGGTACACCTCGAGGATCGCCTCCTCCTCCTGATATTCTTCCTTCTTCTTCTTGCGGATCGACAGGATCTTGCGGATCGCCTTGGGGTCGTAGCCACGGCCCTTGGCCTCGGCCATCACGTCCTTGATGTCGTCCGCGATACCCTTCTTCTCTTCTTCGAGACGCTCGGCGCGCTCGATCAGCAGGCGCAGTTCGTCCGCTGCGACCGCGCCGCCGCCCATGCCATGTTGGCGTTCGTCCGTCATGATACTCGTCCCCATTCGCTCGAAACACAGACCCGCATGCGGCGTCCGGGGTCCCAAGGACCGCCGATGAATCGCGCCGCTGCAAGTGCGGCGCCGCGTCTAGGCGGTAACCGTTCGCGGCTCAAGCGACCCCGGGTCAGACGACCGCATTCTTGGCGACGCTGGCCTTCATCCGCTCGAGCTGCTCGGGCGTGGCGTCGCCCTGATGCTGCGCCTTCCACTGCGAATAGGGCATGCCGTACACCGCCTCGCGCGCCGCATCCTTGTCGAGACCACCGGCCTCCTCGACCCAGTCGGACAGGCAGTTGCGGCAGAATCCCGCCAGACCCATCAGGTCGATATTCTGCGCATCGTCGCGGTGGCGCAGGTGGCGGATCAGCCGGCGAAAGGCCTGCGCCGCTACGGCATCGTCGAGTGTGTCCAGCGTGTCGCTATCGTGGTTCATTCGTATGCTCCGTAGTTGATCCCACCGAGATAGGGTTTAAGGCCCGTGGCGGCAAAGACCTCCCCCAGGAAACGCAACGCATGACCATGGCCATCGCACCCCGCTCGCGCAAAGTCCGCATCCTCGCGACGCTAGGCCCTGCCAGCAGCACGCCCGAGATGATCGCGACGCTGTTCCGCACCGGCGCCGACGCGTTCCGCATCAACATGAGCCACGGCGACCAGCAGTCGAAGATCGCGGTGATCCAGGCGATTCGCGCGCTGGAGAAGCAATATCGTCGTCCCTCGACGATCCTCGCCGATCTCCAGGGTCCCAAGCTGCGCGTCGGCAAGTTCGACGGCGGCCGCACCGTGCTCGAAACCGGCTCGACCTTCGTGCTCGACCGCGACACGACGCCGGGCGATGCGACCCGCGTCGAGCTACCGCATGATGAGATCTTCGCCGCGATCGAGCCGGGCGCGCGCCTGCTGCTCGACGACGGCAAGCTCGTCCTGCGCGTCGTGTCGCACAGCCCGCGCGAGATCACGACGCGCGTCGAGGTCGGCGGTGCGCTGTCGAACAACAAGGGGCTGAACGTCCCCGACGTCGTGCTGCCTATGGCCGCGCTGACCGAGAAGGACCGCAGCGATCTCGACTTCGCGGTCGACCAGGGCGTCGACTGGATCGCGCTGTCGTTCGTCCAGCGTCCCGAGGATCTGTGGGAGGCGCGCAAGCTGATCGGCGGCAAGGCCGCGCTGCTCGCAAAGATCGAGAAGCCCGCCGCGATCGAGCGGCTCGAGGAGATCGTCGAGGCGTGCGACGGCGTGATGGTCGCGCGCGGCGATCTCGGCGTTGAAATGCCCCCGCAGGCGGTGCCGCCGCTGCAGAAGCGCATCGTCGAGGTGTCGCGTCGCATGGGCCGCCCGGTCGTGGTCGCGACTCAGATGCTCGAATCGATGATCACCTCGCCCTCGCCGACGCGCGCCGAGGTCTCGGACGTCGCGACCGCGGTCTATGACGGTGCCGATGCGATCATGCTCTCGGCGGAAAGCGCCGCGGGTGCATGGCCGGTCGAATCGGTCGCGATGATGGACGCGATCGGCGTGTCGGTCGAGGCGGACCCGGAGCACGGCGACCGCATGCACTTCACCGTGATGAAGCCCGATCCGACGACGGCCGACGCGCTGGCCGAGGCGGCGAAGAACATCGCCGCGACGGTGTCCGCGGTCGCGATCATCTGCTTCACCACCTCGGGCTCGACCGCGCGTCGGATCGCGCGCGAGCGGCCCTCGGTGCCGCTGCTGGTGCTGACGCCGAGCCAGGACACCGCGCGCCGTCTCGGCCTGTTGTGGGGCACGCATGCGGTCCACACCCGCGACGTCGAATCGTTCGAGGACATGGTCGCCAAGTCGAAGCGCATGGCGCTGCGCCACGGCATGGCGAAGGCGGGCGACCGCGTGATCGTGCTCGCGGGCGTGCCGTTCCGGACGCCGGGCTCGACCAACGTGCTGCATGTCGTGCGGATCGTCGGCGACGAGTTGAAGGGCCACCACTCGCAGGTCTGAGGTGCGCCTCCCCCTAGCGCTCCCCTGCCAAATCCGCGATGGCTGGTAGAAGGACCGGACGGGGGAGCAACCGCATGACGTTACGCGAAAAGATCGGCTGGGGCGCGATGAGCCTGCTCGGGGCGTGCGCGCTCGCGGTGGTCGCGTTCCAGCGCGGCGAGCATGTCAACGCGCTGTGGATCGTCGCCGCATCGGTCTCGGTCAACCTGATCGCCTATCGCTTCTACGCCCGCTATATCGCGCGCAACGTCATGCAGCTCGATGCGACGCGGCCGACCCCCGCAATCCGCCGCGCGGACGGGCTCGATTATGTCGCGACCGACCGCAACGTCCTGTTCGGCCACCATTTCGCCGCGATCGCCGGAGCCGGACCGCTGGTCGGGCCGGTGCTCGCCGCGCAGATGGGCTATCTCCCCGGCACGCTCTGGATCCTCGCCGGCGTCGTGCTGGCGGGCGCGGTGCAGGACTTCATGATCCTGTTCATCTCGATGCGCCGCGACGGGCGGTCGCTCGGCGAACTGATCCGCATGGAAATGGGTGCGGTCGCGGGCACGATCGCGCTGATCGGTGCCTTTGCGATCATGGTCATCATCCTCGCGGTGCTCGCGCTGATCGTCGTCCGCGCGCTCGCGGGCAGTCCCTGGGGGCTGTTCACCGTCGCCGCGACGATCCCGCTCGCCTTCGCGATGGGGATCTACACGCGCTGGATCCGTCCGGGCCGCATCGGCGAGGTCTCGATCCTCGGCGTCATCGGGCTGCTGCTCGCGATCGTCTATGGCGGCCAGGTCGCCGAGTCCGCCTTCTGGGGCCCGGTCTTCACGCTGACCCCGGTCCAGCTGTGCATCCTGATGGTCGGCTACGGCGCGGTCGCGTCGGTGCTGCCGGTCTGGCTGCTGCTCGCGCCGCGGGATTACCTGTCGACCTTCCTGAAGATCGGCGCGATCGTCGCGCTGGCGATCGGTATCGCGGTCGTCGCACCGCCGCTGCGCATGCCCGCGCTCACCAAGTTCATCGACGGCAGCGGTCCGGTCTGGTCGGGCGGGCTGTTCCCGTTCCTCTTCATCACGATCGCCTGTGGTGCAGTCTCTGGCTTCCACGCGCTGATCGCCAGCGGCACCACCCCCAAGCTGATCGCCAGCGAGGGTGACGCGCCCTTTATCGGCTATGGTGCGATGCTGATGGAAAGCTTTGTCGCGATCATGGCGCTGGTCGGCGCGACGATCCTCGATCCCGGCATCTATTTCGCGATGAACAGCCCCGCTGCGGTGCTCGGTACGGACGCAGCGTCGGCGGCGGCCGCGGTCACCAATATGGGCTTTGCAATCACGCCAGAAGCGCTGGCGCAGGCCGCGCGCGACGTCGGCGAGACGACCATCATCAGCCGCACCGGCGGTGCGCCGACGCTGGCGGTCGCGATGGCGGAGATTTTCAGTAACCTGATCGGTGGTCAGGCGATGAAGGCGTTCTGGTACCACTTCGCGATCCTGTTCGAGGCGCTGTTCATCCTGACCGCGGTTGATGCCGGCACCCGCGCCGGCCGCTTCATGCTGCAGGACCTGATCGGGCTCGCGGTGCCGTCGTTCCGCAATGCCTCGGCGATCGGCCCGGGCATCGTCGCGACCGCGCTGTGCGTGACCGCCTGGGGCTTCTTCCTCTACCAAGGCGTCACCGATCCACTCGGCGGGGTGAACACCTTATGGCCGCTGTTCGGCATCTCGAACCAGATGCTCGCCGCGGTCGCGCTGATCCTCGCCACGGTTGTGCTGTTCCGGATGAAGCGCCAGCGTTATGCCTGGGTGACGATCCTGCCCGCCGCGTGGTTGTGCCTATGCACGATCACCGCGGGGCTGCTGAAGCTGTTCTCGAGCGATCCGAAGGTCGGCTTCCTCGCGCATGCGTCCAAGTTCGCGGACGCTGCGGCGCGCGGCGAGATCCTCGCGCCTGCCAAGACGATGGCAGAGATGCAGCGGATCATCTTCAACGACCGGATCGACGCGGCGCTGATCGCGCTGTTCCTCGGCGTCGTCGTGTCGATCCTCGCCTTCGGCATCCGCAGCTGCCGCGCGGCGCTGAAGGTCGATCGCCCGACCGTGACCGAGGTTCCGCCCATGCTGGTCCCGGCGGAATGACGCCGCGCATCCGCCACCTGCTGGCACGCGCGCGGGAGACCGCGCTGATGATGGTCGGCCAGCCCTCCTACGCCGCCTATCTGCGCCATATGGCCGAGCATCACCCCGGCCATGCGGCGATGGATCCCGCGGCGTTCTTCCGTGACCGCGAACAGGCGCGCTACGGCGGCAAGGGCGGTGGCCGATGCTGCTGAACGACCCGCCACGCTCGATCGTCGCCGCGCTGCGCAGCGCGACCGGCGGCGATCACGACCGCGTCGACGCCGCCTATGGCGACTTCGACCTCGCCGCGCCCGACAGCTACCGCGCCTTCCTCCATGCGCACGCGCGCGCACTTCCCGCAGCGGAGGACGCGCTGGCAGCCGTCCCGGGCCTGCCGCACTTCCGCCCCCGCACGCCCCTCCTCGCCGCCGACCTCGGGGCGCTGGACGAGGCGATGCCGCCACCGCTGCCCTTCGCGCTGCCCGCGGGCGACGCGGCGGCCTGGGGCGCGCTCTATGTCGTGGAGGGATCACGGCTCGGCGGCATCATGCTCGCGCGTACCGTGCCCGACGGGCTGCCGACCGCCTATCTCGGTGCGCGCCATCTGTCGGGCGAATGGCGCGAGCTGCTCGGTGCACTCGACCGCGCCGCGACGCTTGTTGGAACAGACAGGTGGATCGACCAGGCCATCACCGGCGCGCGTGCGACCTTCGACCTGTACCGCCGCGCCGCCGCCGCACGCTGAGCCTCAATCCTCGATCGGGGCGGTCATGATCACGCGCAGCCCAGGCATGTTGTCATGCTGCGCGATCGATCCCGACAGCCGCCCGACCACCGCGTTCATCATCCGGCTGCCGAACCCGACGCGCGTGCCGGTCTGACCAACGCCCTTGTCCGCGACGATCAGCCGGATCTGGTTGCGATATTGCTCTAGCGCGATCAGGATCGGCCCCGGCTGCCCGCCATAGGCATATTTGCTCGCGTTGATGACGAGCTCGGTCAGGATCAGCCCGACATTGACCGCGCGGTCGGTCGGCATCAGCACCGGTGCCAGGTCGAGCCGCATCTGCGCGCCCCAGTCCTGCCCCAGCGTCCCCTTCATGTCGCCCGCCAGTTCCTCGAGATAGCGTGCTAGGTCGACCGACTGGACCTGATCGTCGCGGTACAGCCGCCGGTGCACCAGCGCGACCGCAGACAGCCGTGCCTGCGCCTCGGCAAGATGCGCGGTGACATTGGCGTCGCCTGCCGCCTTGGCCTGCAGTGCGAGAAACGCGGAGACCATCTGCAGGCTGTTCTGCACACGGTGATTGACCTCCTTCATCAGGACGTCCTTCTGCTCGATCAGCACGTCCTTTTCGGCCAGCGTCCGCTGCAATTCGCGGTTGAGCGCGCGCATCCGGTTGCTCGCATAGCTGTCGTGGAACATCCGACGCAGGCGATAGCCGGCCTCGATCTCCTCGAGCGACCAGCGCCGCGATTCGCCACGCACCTCTTCGGTCCATGACGCGAACGACGTGCGCGGCGTCAGCTGTTCGGCGGGATCGCCCGACGTCGCCTTATGCGGATTGCCTGCCCATTCGATCTCGGTGATCCGCTCGGCGCGGAACCACAACAGCACCGCGCCCTCGTCGATCAGCGGCATGGCAAGCAGCCCGCTCGCCTTTGACCGATAGCGTTCCGCAGGCGGGTAGAGCGTCGACAGCGCATGCGTTGCAACGATGTCGCCTGTCCCGCGGCTGCGGATCCACTCGACCAGGTCCAGTACGTCTCTGTCGTCCGGACACTGGCCGTCGCGCTGCACCGCGCCGTGCTGGACGAGCGCGAAGCCGTCGCTCGCCAGCATCCGGCGCAGGTCGTCGCCGACCGCCGCCGCGGTCCGCTGCGCGCTGCCCTCGGTGGCCATCTTGAGCACGACGACGTCTTCCACCGACCGCAGCCGCAGGCGTTCGCGGTATCCCTCGGCCTCCTCCTTCGCGCGGATCTGTCGGGCGAGGCTACTCGCCAGCGTGCTCGCGGTCGCGCGAACATCGGGCGCCAGCGTCCGCGGCGTCATGCTGTGGCAGGCGATCATCCCCCACAACAGCCCGTCCTTGACGATCGAGATCGACGCGGACGCCGCGACGCCCATGTTGGTCATGTAGCGCAGATGGATCGGCGACACGCTGCGCAGCGCGACGTCGCTCAGGTCGAGCCTCTCGAACCCAGCAGGGCGCAGGATCGCGGGTGTATAGACCGCATGCGGGATCGCGCGCGTCCGGTTACGGACATACAGCGCGCGCGCCTGTTTCGGGATGTCGGTCGCAGGAAAATGATGGTTGAGAAAACTGTGCAGCGCAGGGTCGCGATCCTCGGCCATCACGCGTCCGGATTCATCGTCGAGAAAGCGATAGACCATGACGCGGTCGAACCCGGTCAGCGTCCGGAACGCGACCGCCGCCTGTTCGCACAGCGCCTGGAAACTGCCCGACCGCTCGAACGCGGTCGCCATCGAATCAAGCCAGCCGAGCACAGTCGCGGCGCTCGACGGCGCCGTCGTGGCGGGCTCGAGCTCGACGAGGACGTATTCCTCGCTCGCATGCAGGACCATGTGGAACTGCTCGCTGGTACCCGCGACCAGCGTGCCGACCGCGGCGCCGATCATGCTGCCGCGCCCCGACCGCTCCGCCAGCAGCGCGGCGACGTCCTGCCCGATCAGCGTCGCGAGGTCCGCGCCCAGCCAGTCGGGGGTCAGCCGCGTTTCGATATCGCCCGCGCCCGCAACGACGCGCAGGCTCGCCGCATCGGCGACGAGCAACAGCCCGTGCGGCTGGATCGCGCCGGGAATGTGTATGGGCTCCCGATCGCAGGCCGTAAGGTCCAACGCGGTATCAGTCACAGATGCTGGGCCTTTCCCTCAAGCCGCGACCATGTCGTTTCGCGCGCGGAAAAGCAAATCAACCAAGGCAGTTACGCCACCGGTGCCATCGCCTCCACGCGCGCATCCGCCCGGTCTGCATAGCGGCGCGCGATCACCGCACAGGCGATCAGCTGGATCTGGTGGAACAGCATCAGCGGCAACAGGATCACACCGACCTGCGCCGCAGGGAACAGCACGCCGGCCATCGGCACCCCCGACGCCAGGCTCTTCTTCGAACCACAGAACAGCAACACGATCGCATCCTCGCGCGGCAACCGCATCAGCCGCGCGATCGTCAGCGTCAGCGCCAGCACGATGGCCAGCAGGGCACAGGAGAGCAGCCCGATCAGGAGCAGATCGCCGAGCGACACCCGGCTCCACAGGCCCTCGACCACCGCCGCCCCGAACGCGCCATAGACGACGAGCAGGATTGACCCGCGATCGACGATCGTCAGCATCGCCTTGCGCCGCGTCACCCATGCGCCGATCCAGGGCCGCAGCACATGCCCCGCCACGAACGGCACGAGCAGCTGGACGATGATCGTCTCGACGCTTTCGATCGACATCCCGCCGGCATTGCCTGCGTTCCGCATCAGCAGCGCGACCAGCGCGGGGGTGATCAGTATGCCGAGCAGGTTGGAAAAGGATGCGCTGCAAACCGCGGCCGCGACATTGCCGCGCGCGATCGCGGTAAAGGCGATCGACGACTGGACCGTCGAGGGCAGCAGCGTCAGGAACAGCACGCCCGTCGCCATCCGCGCGTCGACGAAGGGCAGCGCAGTCAGCCCGAGCCCGAGCGCAGGGAAGGCAACAAACGTCACCCCCAGCACGGCGAGGTGAAGCGGCCAGTTGCGCAACCCGTCCCAGATCGCCGCGCGCGACAGTTTCGCGCCGTGCAGGAAGAACAGCAGGAAGATTGCGACGTCGGCGACATAGCCGACGATCGTCGCCGCCTGTCCCCGCGCCGGCACCAGGCTCGCCAGCACGACGGTGCCGAGCAGCATCAGGATGAACGGCTCGAAGATCGATAGAAAGCGCCGGATCACGGATGCGCGGTCACATAGGCCTCGAGGGTCGCCAGATGCCCGGCGATCGCCTCGTCATCGAGGAAGCTGCCGAGGAAGCTGTTGCGCGCCAGCGTCACGATCTGCCCGCGCGACAAATTGCGCGCGCGCGCAGTCTGGCGGTAATTTTCGCCGATATAGCCGCCGAAATAGGCGGGATCGTCCGAATGGATCGTCGCGCGCAGGCCAAGGTCGAGCATCCGGTCGATCGGATGGTCCTCGATCCGGTCGACGTTGCGCAGCGCGACGTTCGACAGCGGGCACACGGTCAGCGTCATCGCCTCGCGCGCGAGCCGCGCGACCAGCACCGGATCCTCGAGCGCACGGTTGCCGTGATCGATCCGGTCGACGCGCAGGATGTCGAGCGCCTCGTGGATATAGGCGGGCGGGCCCTCCTCGCCGGCATGCGCGCACAGCAGCAGCCCGGCTTCCGCCGATGCTTCGAACACGCGCGCGAACTTCGACGGCGGATGCCCCATCTCGGACGAATCGAGCCCGACGCCGATCATCTGGTCGAGCCAGGGCTCGGCCTGTTCGAACGTCCTGAACGCATCCTCCTCGTCGAGATGCCGCAGATAGCTCATGATCAGCCCGATGCTCATCCCGTGCTTCGCTCGCGCGGCATCGATCCCGGCGAACAGGCCGTTGGCGACGACGTCGAACGGGATACCGCGATGCGTATGCGTCTGCGGATCGAAGAAGATCTCGGCATGGACCACGCCGTCCTGGGCGACCCGGTCGAAATAGGCGAGCGCCAGATCGTGGAAATCCTCCTCGGTCTTCAGCACGGCCGCGCCCGCATAATAGATGTCGAGAAAGGTCTGAAGGTTGGTGAAGCTGTAGGCCGCGCGCACGTCCTCGACGCTCTTGAACGGGATCGCGACCTTGTTGCGTTCGGCAAGCGCGAACATCAGCTCGGGCTCGAGGCTGCCCTCGATATGCAGATGCAGTTCGGCCTTGGGCAGGTTGGTGATGAAGTCGTCTGTCATGCTCGATCCCGTCGTGATGTGCGTCACCGCGCAACCATTCCGCGCGTCACGCACTTTGCGCAAGGTCGAAACCCGTTGCATGACATCGCTGTCACGTTACCGCGGACCGGCTATTGCCGCCTCTTACCGATCACGCGAAGGACCCATCGATGCCCACAGGACTGGTCGCACTGCTCGACGACATTGCCGGGATCACCAAGCTCGCCGCGGCCAGCCTCGACGATATCGGTGCTGCGACCGGCAAGGCGGGCAGCAAGGCGATCGGCGTGGTGGTCGACGATGCCGCGGTCACGCCGCGCTACATGGTCGGGTTCTCGCCCAAGCGCGAATTGCCGATGATCGGCAAGATCGCGCTCGGCTCGTTCCGCAACAAGCTGCTCTTCATCCTCCCCGCAGCACTCGCGCTCAGTGCGTTCGCGCCTTGGGCGCTGACCCCGTTGCTGATGATCGGCGGGACCTATCTCTGCTTCGAGGGTGCGGAAAAGATCCTCGAAGCGCTCGGCGGCGGCCATGCCGAAGCCGAAGCCACCGCCCCGATCGATCCGAAGACGCTCGAGGACCAGAAGGTCTCTGGCGCGATCCGCACCGACTTCATCCTGTCGGCGGAGATCATGGTGATCGCGCTGTCGGACGTCGCCGCCGAACCGATCTGGGAACAGGCGATCGTGCTTGCGCTGGTCGGCGTCGCGATCACGATCCTCGTCTACGGCGTCGTCGCGCTGATCGTGAAGATGGACGATATCGGCCTGCATCTGACCGAGCGGAAAAGCCCCGCGGTCCAGGCGTTCGGACGCGGCCTGGTCAAGGGCATGCCGGTCGTCATGTCGGTGCTGTCGGTCGTCGGCACCGCGGCGATGGTCTGGGTCGGCGGGCAGATCATCGTCCACGGGATCGAGGATTTCGGACTGACGACGATCCCGCACTTCATCCACGATGCCGCCGCGGGCGCCGCCGCCGCGGTGCCGGTCGCCAAGGGCGTGGTGAACTGGGTGGTCAACGCCGCATTGTCGGGCGTAGTTGGCCTGATCCTCGGCGGCGCGATAGCACTTGGCCTCCACGCGGTGAAGAAGCCCAAGGCGCACTGAGCCACCCCCACCCGTCATCCTGACGAAAGTCAGGACCTAGGGTAACGGGCGCTGACGTTCGTGGCTCTGGGTCCTGACTTTCGTCAGGATGACGGATAGGGTCAGCGCATCCTTATTTCGCCGTCCACTTGTCCATCCAGCCGATCACCTCGCCATACCATTGCAGGCTGTTCTTCGGCTTCAGCACCCAGTGATTCTCGTTCGGGTTGACCAGCAACCGTGACGGAATCCCCCGCCGCTGCAACGCGGTGAAGCTCGCGAGCCCCTGCGTATAGGGGATGCGGAAATCTTTCTCGCCGGTGATCACCAGCATCGGCGTCTTCCAGTTGGCGACGAAGTTGACCGGGTTCCATTTCTCGAACGCGGCGGGATCCTCGTAATAGGTCTTGCCGCCATGCTCCCACTCGTCGAACCACAGCTCCTCGGTCTCGTACGCCATCGCGCGCGCATCGAAGACGCCGTCATGCTGGACGATGCACTTGA
This sequence comes from Sphingomonas aerolata, assembly GCF_023935825.1. Taxonomy (NCBI): domain Bacteria; kingdom Pseudomonadati; phylum Pseudomonadota; class Alphaproteobacteria; order Sphingomonadales; family Sphingomonadaceae; genus Sphingomonas; species Sphingomonas aerolata. Next base: position 3,894,561 of record NZ_CP098762.1, read on the forward strand.
ACCGGTCGGGCCACTTCCCCTCGATCCAGTTCATCATATAGCCGCCGTACGACGCGCCGAGCGCACAGGCGCGGTCACCATCGAGCCAGCCGAACTTGGCGGTCGCCGCCGCCAGCCCCTTTTGCAGATCCTCGAGCGGCCAGCCGCCCCAATTGTTGCTGATCGCGTCGGTGAAGGCCTGGCCGTACCCCGTCGACCCGTGGAAATCGACCGCGACCAGCCCGTAGCCCGCGCCCGCGAACACCGCCGGGTTCCAGCGATAGGACCAGCTGTTGTTGCTCGACCCCTGCGGCCCGCCGTGCACCATATAGGCGACCGGGACCTTGCCATTCTGGGTCGAGGCCGGGCTGCCATACGGCTTCACCGCATAGCCCCAGACGATGTCGTCGTTCGCGCCCTTGAAGTTGAACCGCGTGACAGTCGGCATGTCGATGCCCGCGAGCTTTGCCGCGTTGACCGAGGTCAGCCGCTCCGGCTTCGGCATCCGCTTGCCCTTCACCGCCAGCGCATAGAAATCATCGGGCGCGGTCAGGCTGCTGATCGCGACGACGACGCCCTTGGGCGTCGGCACGACCGCGCCGACATGGCCCTCCTGCGTCAGTCGCGTCACTGCGCCCGTGGCAGGGTCGACCGCGAACACCGGAGTCTCCTGCGTGTCGTCCGCGGTGACGTAGATCCGCTTGCTGTCGGGGCTCCACGCGATCGACGCGACCGAGCGATCCCAGCCCTGCGTCACCGCGCGGACCTGACCGCTCGCCAGGTCGCGCGTCATCAGCACCTGCCGATCCGCTTCGAACCCGGCGCGCGCCATTGCGAACCAGGCGAGCGTGCGGCCGTCAGGCGACACCGTCGGCAGATTGTCCATGCCGGAGTTCGCCGCCGTCAGGTTGACCGGTGCCGCGGAGCCGTCCGCGGGGACCGAGAAGATGTCGAGATTGGTCGAAATTGCCTCGATCCGCCCCGCCTCGCGCAGTGCGAAATACAGCGTTCTGCCGTCCGCGCTCCACGACACTTCCTCGCCACCGCCGAACGGCTTTGACGGCGCATCGCCGATCAGGCCGCCCGTCACCGCGACGCCGTCGCCGGCTGCGCCCGTGGCCGTCAGCGGCAGCACGAACAGCTGCGACCGGTCGCCGTTCGACCATGTGTCCCAGTGCCGCACGAACAGCTGGTCATAGGTCCGCCCCGCCCCGGCATTCGGGTCCTTCTTGACGATCGCGGGTGCAAGGCTCGGCGCGCCGGGCTTGCGGTCGGCCCAGATCACCAGCTTGTCGCCGGTCGGTGCGACCTTGAACCCGCCGAAGCCGCCCTCGAAGTTCGTCAGCTTGCGCGGCGTGCCGCCGGCGATCCCGATCGACCAGACCGCGTCGCTGCCGCCCTTGTCCGACTGGTAATAGACGGTCGCGCCATCGGCGGAGAATTGCGCGCCGGTCTCGTTCACATCGGCTTCGGCGATCAGCGGCTCGGGTTTCGCACCCTTGCGCGTCAGGTCGAGCCGCCACAGGTCGAACCGGCCGCGATCGGCGGCGAGATCGGTCTCGCGCTGTTCCCACACCAGCCAGCGGCCGTCCTTCGACACGGCGGGCGAGGACACGCGCGACAGCATGACGACATCGTCGATGGTCAGCTGGCGGGCGGTGGCGGGGGCGCTTGCAAGAGCGAGCACGGCGAGGCTTGCGGACAGCAGGATCTTCATGCGCGTCTGCATAGAATGCTTGCACGATCGCGCGCAATCGCCACGTCGTCGGGCACGATGACGCGCAAATCCTCCTTCCCGCCCGTGGCCGCCAACGATGCGCGGCTGCTCGTCCTGGGCAGCCTGCCCGGCGACCGTTCGCTTGCCGAAGCTCGCTATTATGCGCATCCGCAGAACCAGTTCTGGGCGCTGATGTCGGGCGTGGTGGCGCGCGATCTGGTCGCGCTGGCCTATGACGAGCGGCTGGTCGCGTTGCGCGATGCGCGCGTCGCGCTGTGGGACGTGATCGGGTCGGCGCAGCGCGTCGGCAGCACCGACGCCGCGATCCTCGATGCGCAGGACAACGCGGTCGCCGAGCTGGTCGCGCGCCTGCCCGATCTCCGCGCGATCGCGTTCAACGGCGCCACCGCGTTGAAGCTCGGCCTCAGACAGGGGCTTGGCACGCTCGGCCCGCAGATCGTCGCGCTGCCCTCGAGCAGCCCGCTCCACACGATCGGCCGCGCCGCCAAGCAGCCCGCCTGGGATGCGCTCGCGCCGTTCCTCGCCGTACCGCGCTAGATCCGCACCGCGCCCGCCGCGCGCACATCGGCGATCGTCGGCCAGCCATTCACCGCCATCAGCAGGTCCGCCTCCGCCAGCAGGCACCGCAGCACGTGCGCCGCCCCCGCCGCGCCATCGAGCGCGAGGCCATACGCATAGGGCCGCCCGACGCCCACGGCACGCGCGCCGAGCGCGATCGCCTTCACCACGTCGCTGCCCGACCGGATCCCTGAATCGAACAGCACGGGCACGTCGCCCGCTGCGGCGACCACATCCGGCAGCATGTCGATCGCCGCGATCCCGCCATTGGCCTGGCGCCCGCCATGGTTCGAACAATAGATCGCATCCGCTCCTGCATCGATCGCGCGGCGTGCGTCGTCGGGATGGCAGATCCCCTTCAGGATCAGCGGCAGCGTAGTGAGCGAGCGCAGCCACGCCATGTCGTCCCAGGTCAGCACCTTGCCGAACACGCCGGCCCATTGCCGCACTGCCGCTGCGCCATCCTCCTCGGGCGGCCTGGCGAGCATCGCGCGAAAGACCGGATCGGAGAAATAGTTCATCAGTACCGCGCCGCGCAGCTGCGGGAAGTTCGCGACGTTCAGGTCGCGCGGCCGCCATCCCGTCACCCAGGTGTCGAGCGTGACGACGATCCCCTTATACCCCGCCGCCTCGGCGCGGCGCACCAGGCTCTCGGCCAGCGCCTTGTCCTTGGGTGTGTAGAGCTGGAAGAACCCCGGCGTCTCGCCCAGCGCCCCCGCCACGCTTTCGAGAGGATCGTTCGACAGCGTCGACGCCATCAGCGGCACCCCCGTCTCGGCCGAGGCGCGCGCGGCGGCGAGGTCGCCGTGACCGTCCTGCGTGCAGATCCCGATCACCCCGACCGGCGCCATGAAGATCGGGCTCGGCAGCCGCATCCCGAACAGGTCGATCGACAGGTCGCGCCTGCTGCAATCGACCATCATCCGCGGCGTCATGCCCCAGTGGTGGAACGCATGTGCATTGTTGTCCTGCGTAAATTCGTCGCCGCAGCCGCCCTGGACATAGCCCAGCACCGATGGCGGCATCGCCGCGCTCGCGCGCTGTTCGAGCGTCGCGTAATCGACCGGCAGCTTCGGGATCACGCCGCTCAGACCGGCGTTGTAGATCGCGTTCTGGTAATCGCCGAAATGCGGCATCCGCCTGCTCCTATCGACGGCGTTACACCCGTCCTGACGGCGAATGTAGCGCTCAGCCGTCGAGCCGCGCCAGAAATTCCTTTGCCTGTGTAAGCGTCGCGTCTTGGTCCGCCGGTTTCATCTTAGCCCAGTTGCGATACGGCATCGCCAGTCGCGGGTTGCGATCAAGCTTCTCCGCGTTGCGCACCAGGAAATCCCAGTAGAGCGCGTTGAACGGGCAGGCGTCGGGGCCGACGCGCTGTTTCACGTCATAGCGGCAATGCACGCAATAATCCGACATCCGGTTGATATACGCCCCCGACGCCGCATAGGGCTTCGACCCGAGCAACCCGCCATCCGCGAACTGGCTCATCCCCAGCGTATTGGGCAGCTCGACCCATTCATACGCATCGGCATAGACCTCCAGATACCATTCATGGACCTGCTTGGGGTCCGCGCCGATCAGCAGCGCGAAATTGCCCGTCACCATCAGCCGCTGGATGTGATGCGCATAGGCATGGTCGAGCGTCTGCCCGATCGCCTGCGACAGGCAGTGCATGTCGGTCTCGCCAGTCCAGTAGAAGCCGGGCAGGTCTCGCCTCGCATCCAGGAAGTTGCGCTCGACATAATCCGGCCCCTCGCGCCAGTAGATGCCGCGCATATATTCGCGCCAGCCGATGATCTGGCGGATGAACCCCTCGGCACAGTTGAGCGGCACACGCCCGGCGGCATATTCCGCCTCGACCGCACGGCACAGATCGACCGGATCGAGCAGCCCCGAATTGATATAGGGCGACAGCACCGCGTGCCACAGGAACGGCTGGTCGGTCAGCATCGCATCCTGATAATCCCCGAACCGCGGCAGCGCGTGCTTGAGAAAATGCCGCTGCTGCTTGAGCGCGTCCTCACGCGTCGTCGCGAAGTCGAACGCATCGAGGCTGCCTGGATGCTCGCCGAACCGCGCCGCGACCATCGCGAGCACCGCGGTCGTGATCGCATCGGGGGCAAAGGAGAGCGGGCGCGGCATCAGCAGGTCGGCCTTGGCGGGCTTGCGGTTCTCCGCATCGTAATTCCACTCGCCCCCCTCGGGCTTGTCGCCATCCATCAGCAACCCGGTGCGGCGGCGCATCTCGCGGTAGAAATACTCCATCCGCAACTGCTTGCGCCCCTCCGCCCAGGCCTCGAACTCGGCATGGCTGGCGAGGAAGCGGTCGTCGGCGCGGATTTCGACCGGCAGGCCGAACAGCGTTTCCCACGCGTCCAGCATGCCTGCAACGCGCCACTCGCCCGCTTCGGTGACGATGATTCGCGCCGGATGATGCCGCCCGATCGCGCGCGCGACCTCGCCGGTGAAGCTGCCGGTCGACTCCGGATCGTCGAGCGTGACGTAGTCGACGGTCCAGCCCGCCTCGCGCAGTGCCTCGGCGTGATGCCGCATCGCCGACAGAATATAGGCGATTTTCCGGCGATGATGGCGGACATAGGTCGTCTCGTCGGCGACCTCCATCATCAGCACGATCGTCGCCGCCGGGTCGGCCCCGTTCAGAGAAGCGATCTGCAGCGAGAGCTGGTCGCCGAGGATCGGCACGAGCGTGGTTTTCTTGGAGCGCATCGCATCCTACATGGCGGACCATGACCGCTCCTACAAACCCGTTATATCTGGGCCAGAACAGCGCCCTCCCCGCCTCGCCCGAAGAGGCCGTGCTCGATTACGTGCCCAACCCGCGCGTCGGCCGGACCTATCTGGTGCGGTTCGCGGTGCCCGAATTCACCTCGCTCTGCCCGGTCACCGGCCAGCCTGATTTCGCGCATCTCGTCATCGATTACGTCCCCGGCGAGACGATCGTCGAATCCAAGTCGCTCAAGCTGTTCCTGGGCAGCTTTCGCAACCATGCCGGCTTCCACGAGGACTGCACGGTCGGCATCGGCGAGCGGCTGTTCGACGAAATGAAGCCGGTCTGGCTGCGGATCGGGGGCTATTGGTATCCGCGCGGCGGGATCCCGATCGACGTCTTCTGGCAGTCGTCGGCGCCCCCTGCCGATCTCTGGCTGCCCGATCAGGGCGTCGCCCCGTATCGCGGGCGTGGCTGACGCCGTCACCGCATGCAGCAAGATTGATAAAGTTTAACATCAAAGCGTGTGTTGCAGTGCAATATTAATGCAACTTTCATACCTTGTCAGCCGTTGGGGGTGAGCGCGATGCCGGGTTAGCCTGTTATGCGCGCTCAGACAAAGGACAGGGTATGGCGTTACCGGCGGACGGGACCAAGATCACGCGGCTGGCACTCATTGGCAATTTTTTGCCGAGGCGGTGCGGTATCGCGACATATACGACGGATGTGTTCACCGCGATGCGGGCGCGCTTTCCCGAGGTCGCGGTCGACGTCTATGCGATGGATGATCATCCTGGCCTGTACGAGTATCCGCCGGAAGTCGTTGGAACGATCCCCGAAACTGACCTGACCGCCTATCTGGATGCCGCGCGCAAGATTGATGCGAGCGGCGCCCAGGCAATCTGGGTTCAGCACGAATACGGCATCTACGGTGGCCCGGCCGGGGACTATCTGCTCGCGCTGCTCGACCGCACGACGCTGCCGGTCGTCGTTGCGTTGCACACGATCCTCGAACGTCCCAATCCCGACGAACGCCGCGTCATGGAGGGCCTGTTGCGCCGTGCCGCGCGCGTCATCGTGATGGCGGAGCGTGGCCGCGACATCCTCCAGCGCGTTTATGGCGCCAGCCCGCGGCAGATCGTGATGATCCCGCACGGCGTGCCCGATCGCGACCTCGTCGAACCCGACACGCTGAAGGCGCAATTCGGCTGGGAAGGCCGCAAGGTCGTGCTGACCTTCGGGCTCCTCGCACCGAACAAGGGTATCGAAACAGTGATCGAGGCGCTGCCCGCGGTCATCGAACGTCATCCCAATCTTCTTTACGTCGTGCTCGGCGCGACGCACCCCAATCTCGTCGCGCATCAGGGCGAGGCGTATCGTGATCGTCTCAAGGCGCTGACCGAAGCCCGTGGCGTGGCGGGCAATGTCGCCTTCATCGACGCGTTCGTCGAACATGACGAGTTGCTGAGCTATCTGCAGGCGGCAGATATCTATGTGACGCCCTACACCAACCCGGCGCAGATCACCTCGGGCACGCTCAGCTACGCCATCGGCGTCGGCAAGCCTGTCATCTCGACCCCGTACGTCCATGCGACCGAGATCCTCGCCGATGGGCATGGCGTCCTTGTCCCGTTCGGTGATGTCGCTGCCTTTGCGCGCGAAATCGACATGCTGCTGTCGAGCGATCGTGACCGTCATCGCCTGGCGGAACGCGCCTATGCGCGTGGTCGTACGATGATCTGGCCACAGCTTGCCGAAACATCGATGGCAGAGATCCGCGCGGTGGTCGCGGCACGCCCTTTTCGTCTGGCCAAGCCTTCGCCCCCGTTGAAGCCGCTTGCGCCTGACTTCGCGGCCGTCGAACGGATGAGTGATTCGACGGGCATGCTCCAGCATTCGATCTACTCAATCCCCGATCGCCGGCATGGCTATTGCATCGACGACAATTGCCGTGCGCTCATGCTGATGAGTGCGATGCCGGACATGGATGAGGTCCAGCGTGACAAGTGGACGACGATCTATGCGTCGTTCGTACAATATGCCTGGAACCCCGACGAGCGTCGCTTCCGCAACTTCATGAGCTTCGACCGAACTTGGTGCGAGGATGTCGGGTCCGAGGATTCGAACGGTCGCACCGTCTGGGCGCTCGGCATCACCGCACGCGATGCACAGCTGGCCAAGCATCGCGACTGGGCGACGGCGATGTATGACTCGACCGCATCCTGTGCACTCGAGCTCGGCAGCCTGCGCGCTCAGGCCTTTGCGATGCTCGGCGCGGCGGCGATGCTCGAGGCCAGCCCCGGGCATCAGCTCTCGCTGTCGATCCTGGCAAAGTTCCCCGATGTCCATCTGGCACTGCTCGAGAAGACGCGGCGTCCCGAGTGGCAGTGGTTCGAGATCGTCCTCGCCTATGACAATGCGCGCCTGCCACAGGCGCTCATCCGTGCGGGCCAGGCGCTCGGCCGCCAGGACCTGATCGATTGCGGTCTGGCGACACTCGAATGGATCGTCGCCAAGCAGACCTCGCCCGAGGGTCGCTTCCGTGCGGTTGGCACGGAAAGCTTCGGACGCTCCTATGAGGATCCGCTGCAGTTCGACCAACAGCCGCTGGAGGCACAGGCCACCGTCGATGCCTGCATGGCGGCGTTCGAGGCGACGGGCGACCTGCGCTGGCGTGACGAAGCCGAACGCGCCTATCGCTGGTTCCTGGGCGGGAATGACCTCAATCTGCCGCTCGCAAGCATCGCCGATGGCGGCTGTTTCGATGGATTGATGCCGACGGGATTGAACCGCAACCAGGGTGCAGAGTCGATTTTGGCGCTGCAATTGGCCAATTGTGCGATTTCGGGGGTATCAAACGCAGCCCAAAGCGTGGCAGGAGCCTCGCGCGTCGTCGCATAGCCTCGCTAGCGTCGGCGTCCCAAGGTGGAACGGCACGCGAGGCATAAGCACGATGGACCTGTTTACCCACCAGCTGCGGTTGCACGCCGACCCGTCACGGGTCGTCGTCCGGCCCTTTCATATCGCCTGGGCCGGCAATGCCGGCGCACCCAGTCGTACCGAGCGACTGGTCGGCGAAGTCCTCGAGATGACGAGCGCTGAGGCGCGGATCCAGCTCGAGGTGGTGCTGAAGGATTTCGAGGCGCGGCACTGGCAGACGCGGCGCGTCTTCATGACGCGCTACGACCAGATCGAGGACATGCTCGGGCTTAACGGCGCGGATATCGGCGACGAGAAGCGCCAGCTGATCGGCGCCTATTTCTGTCATGAATACAGTTATGCCGCTGCCGCGCTGATGAACCCCAGCGCGGTGCCGCATTTCGACCAGTCGGGCATGCCGCCGGGCAGCCTACGCATCCTGATGTCGATGCGCGCGGTCGGCGAGGGTCACATCTCGTCGGTCGCGTTCCGCGAAGGCATCATCACCGACCAGAACCTGATGAAGCTCGCGCCCGAGCCGCCCTTCGCCACCGCGACCGACGCGGTCGGCAGCGGCGAGGACGAGATGCCGCAGGGCCCCGTCACCGTCTATCGTCACCGCGACAGCACGCTCAGCGGCACTGTGATCTTCCCGATCACCCAGGCGCAGTCGAAGGGGCTGGAGGATCTGCGCATCGTCCGCTTCCAGCACGACAATGGCGACTATGAATGGATCGGCACCTACACCGCTTATAACGGTTCGGTCATCCAGTCCGAGCTGATGCGGACACGCGATTTCCGCGCGTTCGATCTCGTCCCGATGACTGGCCCCGCCGCGCGCAACAAGGGCATGGCGCTGTTCCCGCGCAAGGTGAACGGCCAGTATATGATGATCGGCCGGCAGGACGGCGAGAACCTGTTCCTGCTGAAGTCGGACACGCTGACCGACTGGGACGACGGCGAGAAGATCCTGACGCCGCTCTATCCGTGGGAGCTCGTCCAGATCGGCAATTGCGGCCCGCCGATCGAACTCGACGAGGGCTGGTTGCTGCTCACGCACGGCGTCGGCGCGATGCGCAAATATTCGATCGGTGCAGTGCTGCTCGACAAGGACGACCCGTCCAAGGTGATCGGCCGCACGCAGCAGCCGATCCTCGCCGCCAAGGATCAGGATCGCGAGGGCTATGTCCCCAACGTCGTCTACAGCTGCGGCGCGCTGCGCCACGGCGATGCGCTGTTCCTGCCTTACGGGATCGCCGACAGCTCGATCGGCTTCGCCTTCGTCAAGATCACGGACATGCTCGCCGCGATGAAGTGAGCCCCCCTACAACCCCGGCGAAGGCCGGGGCCCAGTTGGGATACGGAGATAATGACGGACCGCGCTCCGTAACGTCGACCTTCCCAACTGGGCCCCGGCCTTCGCCGGGGAAGTGCGCTCAACCACGCAGGCCGTTCCCCTCCCTGGCCTCCCGCAAAGGCGGGAGCCCAGCCTGGGTCCCCGCCTTCGCGGGGAACCGGCCTCCTACCGCGATGCCGCCATCGTCCGCCGGTACATCACCCAGGTCAGCAGCGCGAACAGCAGGGTCCCGCCGACCAGCGCGATGGGCACGAACCCCTCCCCGACCAGCGCCAGCGGCGTCTCCTGGTTGGTGAGATAGACGATCCCGGCGAACCCCACGCCCCATAGCGACTCGCCGACGATCATCCCCGTCGCGGTCAGCACGCCCATCCGCCTGGCAAGCTCGGGATCGCGCGCGCGGTCGGCCCAGCGGTCATAGGCATAGCCGACCACCGCGCCGATCGTGACCGGCAACGTCACCGCCATGGGCAGATACACGCCCAGCCCGACGCCCAGCGGCGGCAACCGCAGTTTGCCCGCCTTGCCCAGCAGTTCGTCGAGCGCGATCACCGCAACACCGGTCATCGCGCCATAGCCGATCATCGCCCAGTTGAGATTGCCCCCCAGCACGCCCTTGGCGAGCGCCGAGATCAGCGCCGCCTGCGGTGCCGCCAGCGCATTGGGCCCGGCCCCCGGCGCGCCGGCAAAGCCAAGCGTGCTGCCGAGCAGGTTGAGCACCGGCGGCACGACGATCGACCCGAACACCACGCCGATCAGCAGCGCGACCTGCTGCTTCCACGGCGTCGCACCGACCAGCTGCCCGGTCTTCAGATCCTGGAGATTGTCGTTCGAGATCGTCGCGATGCCGAACACCACGCCCGTCACGATCAGGCCGTAGGCGACCAGCGCCTGCGTCGTCCCCGGCTCGACCGCACGGCCGAACCACGACACCAGCAGGATCGATGCGGCGAGGATCGCGAGGATGCCGATGCCCGATACGGGTGAATTCGACGCGCCGATCAGCCCCGCCATATAGCCGCACACCGCCGCGATCACGAGGCCGATGACCAGGATGAACGCAAGACTCCCCGCGATCAGCCCGATCGCCGACGCCTCAAGTGGCCCGCCCTGGAGGACGGTCCACAGCAGGATCCCGATCGGCACGAGCATCGCCAGCGACGCGATCCCGACGATCCCGATCGGGATGTCGCGCTCCTCGAGTGCCAGCACTTCGCCGCCGCGCTTGGCTGCCGACGCCGCCAGCGCCGATCGTACGCCGCCGACCACGGGCCCTGCGATCTTGAGCAAGGTCCAGATCGCCGCGACGCCGATCACGCCTGCACCGAAGAACCGCACGTCCGAACGGAACACGGTCGTCGCGATCACTTCCGCGGTGCCGGTCACGCTCCCCGCCGAGGTCAGGATCGGCAGCAGGATCCACCAGCCGATCACCACGCCCGTAAACATTGCCATCCCGACCGAGATCCCGACCAGATGCCCCGCACCCAGCAGCGCGAACGACAGCCCGCCCGAAATTCCGGTCGCACCTGCGCCGACGCGGAACCACGTCGCGGCCTCGGCAGCGACCAGCTTGGTCTGCGTCAGGATCGCGAACCCGGCCGACACCAGCGCGTTGACGACGATGATACCGAGCCCACGCGCGCTCTCCTCGCCGCCCTCGCGGCTGCCCGCGCCGACTTTCAGCACTTCGGCGGCCGCGCGGCCCTCCGGATAGGGCAGCACCGTGTCGACGACGAGCGCACGGCGCAGCGGGACCGAGAACAGCACGCCGAGCACGCCGCCGAACATCGTGATCGCCGCGGTGGTGAAGAACGGAAACCCCTGCCACCACCCGATCATCACCAGGCCGGGCAGCACGAAGATGATCGCCGCCAGCGTACCCGCCGCGGACGCGATCGTCTGGACGATGTTGTTCTCGAGGATCGTCGAATCCTTGAACAGCCGCAGCACCGCCATCGAGATCACCGCAGCGGGGATCGACGTCGCGAAGGTCAGCCCGATCTTCAGTCCGAGATACACATTGGCTGCGGTAAACAGCAGCGTGATGATCGCGCCGAGCACGACCCCGCGAAAGGTAAGCTCGCGCATACTCGTCTCGGGCCCGGTCTCGGATACGCCCCGCGTCGCGTCGGTCATCAGATCGTCCTAACCAGAAACACGTGCCCCGGCGGAGGCCGAAGCCCAGTCGGAACGTCCTCCAACCCGGCCTCGGCCTCCGCCGGGGTCCTAGCCGTCAGGATGCCGCGCTCTTGCCGTGAGCGCAACCGGCCGGATCAGCGCGCCACCATCCGCCGCGCGAAATGCACCGTGACCGCGCGCGTCACGCTCTCCGCGATCCGCTGCCGCCCCTCGTCACTGTCGAGAAACGCCGCGTCCTGCGGGTTCGAGATATAGCCCGTCTCGAACAGGATCGAGGGCATGTCGGGCGCCTTGAGCACCATCAGCGACGCCATGCGGTGGAAGTTCGGCTTGAGCGGCATCAACGGCTTGGCCTCGCGTCCCAGCAACCGCGCGAACGTGGCGGACGCGTTCATCGTCTCGCGCTGCGTCAGGTCGATCAGGATCGACGACACGTCGGCAGGCGCCTCGCCGAGATTCACCCCGGAGATCACATCCGCCTTGTTCTCACGCGCGGCTAGCCGCGCCGCCTCCTTGTCGGACGCAACCTCTGACAGCGTATAGGCCGTCGCGCCGCTCGCGCCTTCGGATCCGGTACTGTCGCAGTGGACCGAGATGAACAGGTCCCCCTTCAACCGTCGTGCGACGCCGTACCGCTCGCGCAGCACGAGGAACCGGTCGTCGCTCCGCGTCAGCGCGACGCGCACCCGGCCCGAAGCGAGCAGCGCGTCACGGATCGCCTTGGCGACCTTGAGGGTCACGTCCTTCTCGCGCAGCCCGTCGGGGCCGATCGCGCCGGGATCGACACCGCCATGCCCGGCGTCGATCACCACCAGCGGACGCATGTCGTCGCCCTCGACCCGCGGCAGCGCGATCCCGCGCGCGCGGGCCGGCACCGGGATCGACACCTTGTACCGCGGCGCCGGCCGCGCGGCGAAATGGAACGGGAAGAAATTCAGCGGGCCGGCGATACTGGCCTGCGTAAAGGCCGCATCGTCGACGCGGCGCAAGGCCAGCGTCAGCTCGCGTCCCTGCGAATCGAACCCGCCATCGGCCACGATCACCGGCTCGGACAGGTCGAACAGCATTCTCAGCCCGGACCCATCATGCCGCCGCTGCGTGATGCGGGTCACGACGCCGCCCGGCTTCGCGGTTCCGCCGGGCGTCGCGTTCGCGATATCGACCGCGATCTGCCGTTGCCCGGTCAGGATCTGGCTCGCGCCGCTGCCGACCGGTGCATCGAAGCGGATCACGATCTGCGTTCTGCCGATCGCGATGCTCTGTACGGACGCCGCCAGCGCCGGAACGCCGGACAGCCAGCCGAGCAGCAGGGCGATGATCGCAACCATCCTGTGTCCATGCCGTGCGACCGCGCTGCCGGTCCAGCGAAAAGCCATTCTACACTCCCTGGATCGGTCGAGCCCGACCGAAACGAGACGCCTACGCTACGCCCCCGCAAGAGGATCTTGCGGAGCAGGGTTAATAGCCTGTTTGCCTTGGTTTTCCCATATCCGTGGCTGCCGGCGCGGCTGCCGGACAGATCGCCGCCCGGAAATTCAGCCTGTGAAAATGGCAGGTTTCAAGGCTTCGGACGGCCCCGCGCCGGGCCAGTTGCGGGATCTGCAATGCGGTGCTAGTCCTGCCGTGCACCCGTGCGTCGCTAGAGTTTGCCAGCGACGCGCCGGTCTCAACGCCCGCCTTCGGATCCTCGACGGCGCGGCAATTTCAGGTTGACGCTCGAATGACGCATTCCCCCCGCCCCGCTCACCGATCGGCCTTCGCCGACGGGATCGCGGTCGTGCGGGCGCCGCAGGGTGAGTTCCCGCGGCATGCGCGTCGAGCAGAGGCAGTTTCGCATACCTTCCGCGAGTCAGGGCGTCCGTGTCCGACCGCACCACCATCAAGCGCGCGACGGCTGCCATCAGGCCCGGCGCGCGCGCGGAGAATCTATTATGACAACGCGTATGCTGATCGACGCACGCCACCGGGAAGAAACCCGGATCGCCGTCGTCAAGGGTAACCGGATCGAGGAATTCGATTTCGAAAGCGCCGAGCGCAAGCAGCTCAAGGGCAACATCTACCTCGCCAAGGTCACGCGGGTCGAGCCGTCGCTCCAGGCGGCGTTCATCGATTACGGCGGCAATCGCCACGGCTTCCTCGCGTTCAGCGAGATCCATCCCGATTACTACCAGATCCCCAAGGAAGACCGCGACGCGCTGCTCCGCGAAGAGGCCGAGCATGCCGCCGAGGAGGCCGCCCTGCGCGCCGATTATGACTCGGACGACGAAGAGGGTGACGACGAGGACGATATCGAGCGCTTCGAGGACGATGGCGGGGTAGATCCCGACGTCGCCGAGGAGCTCGAAGGCGGCGAAGAGACCGGCGAGGCCCCGCGTCGCAAGCGCAAGCCGAACGGCGACGAGGCCGCGGTCGAGGATCTGCGCGAGCGTCGCATGAACCTGCGCCGCCGCTACAAGATCCAGGACGTGATCCATCGCCGCCAGGTGCTGCTCGTCCAGGTCGTCAAGGAAGAGCGCGGCAACAAGGGCGCAGCGCTGACCACGTACCTGTCGCTGGCGGGCCGCTACTGCGTGCTGATGCCCAATACCAGCCACGGCGGCGGCATCTCACGCAAGATCAGCAACGCGGGCGATCGCAAGCGCCTGAAGTCGATCATGGCCGACATGCAGCTGCCGCCGTCGATGGGCTGCATTGTCCGCACCGCGGGGCTGCAGCGCAGCAAGGTCGAGATCAAGCGCGACTTCGATTACCTCGCCCGTCTGTGGGACGGGATCCGCGAAGCGACGCTGAAGGCGTCGGCGCCCGCGCTCGTCTACGGCGACAGCGACCTGATCAAGCGCGCGATCCGCGACATCTACAACAAGGAAATCGAAGAGGTCATCGTCGAGGGCGAGGACGGCTATCGCCAGGCGCGCGAGTTCATGCGCCTGCTGATGCCGACGCACGCCCGGCGCATCAAGCATTACGCCGACCCCGTGCCGCTGTTCCAGCGCGCGGGCGTCGAGGACCAGCTGTCGGCGATGTACCATCCGGTCGTCCAGCTGAAGTCGGGCGGCTATCTGGTCATCAACCCGACCGAGGCGCTTGTTTCGATCGACATCAACTCGGGCCGCTCGACGCGCGAACACAGCATCGAGCAGACCGCGACCGCGACCAACCTCGAGGCCGCACAGGAAATCGGCCGCCAGCTGCGCCTGCGCGACATGGCCGGGCTCGTCGTCATCGACTTCATCGACATGGATAACAATTCCAATGTCCGTAAGGTCGAGAAGGCGATGAAGGAGGCGCTGAAGAACGATCGTGCGCGCATCCAGATCGGCCGCATCTCGTCGTTCGGCCTCATGGAAATGAGCCGCCAGCGGCTGCGCACCGGCGTGCTCGAAGCGTCGACGCGCGCCTGCCCGCATTGCGAGGGCACCGGCCTGGTCCGCACCGCCTCGTCTTCGGGCATCTCCGCGCTCCGCCTCATCGAGGACGAGGCCGCCCGCGGCCGTGGTTCGCTGCTGACGCTGCGCGCGAGCCAGGAAGCGGCTGTCTACATCCTGAACCGCAAGCGTGCCGACATCGCCGAGATCGAGGATCGCTACGGCGTGATCGTCGAGATCATCCCCGGCCAGGACGAGGAAGGCGCGCACATGACGGTCGAGGCCAGTGGCCCGCCGCCCGCGCATCCGCCGAAGTTCGTCCAGATCATCGAAGAGGACGAGGACGATCTTCCCGAGGAGATCGAGGACGAGATCGAGGAGGACGAGGTCGAAGAGGCCGAGGCCGAACAGCCGCGTCGTCGTGAGGGGGGCCGTGAAGGCGGTCGTGAGCAGACCGCGCCGCGTGAAGGCCGCGATGCCGATGGCGAGGGCGGCAAGAAGCGCCGTCGCCGCCGCGGTCGTCGGGGCCGGGCACGCCCGGGTGAGGACGGCGCCGTCGGTGGTACGAACGAGGATGGCACGTTCGAGGACGTCGACACCAATGTCGAGGAAATCGACGAGGGCGTCGGCGAGATCGTCGAAGTCGGCGGTGGCGAGGAGATCGAGGGTACGACTCCGGCCGAACAGGCCAATGGCGTCGAAGGCGAAGGCCGTCGTCGTCGCGGACGTCGCGGACGTCGCGGTGGTCGGCGCAACGAGCAGGGCGGCGAGCAGACCGGCACCGAGACGGGCGAGTCGATTGCCGTCAGCAGCATCGACACCGCGGCACTGATCGCCGAGGCGCCCGAGCCGGAGGCATTTGCGCCGGTCGAGACGTCCGAGGCCGAGCCGGTGTTCGAGGAGGCGCCGTCCGCGCCGGTCGCCGAGGCTCCCAAGATGCGTCGTCGCCCGCGCGCCCGCGCGGCCGCCGCGACGATCAACGCTGACCCGGTCGCCGAAACGGCGCCCAAGTCGCGTCGGGGTCGCAAGCCGCGTCCGGTCGAGACGGCCGACGAGACGACCATGGCACCAGAACCGGTCGTATCCGAAGTGCCCGTCACGCCCGAGCCGCAGGAACAGGCCGCTCCCGATCCGGTCGCGGCAGAGCCGGCGCGCAAGCCTGCACGGCGCCGTCGCGAGGCGGTTGCCGATGCGACGATGGACGAGGTCGGCGCTACGCCTGCCGAGACGCTGGAGGCGTCCGCGCCAAAGCCCAAGCGCGCGCGTCGCAAGGCGAGCGATACGGCGGTCGAGCCCGCAGCCGTCGAGGAGGCCCCTGCCAAGGTCGCCAAGCCGCGTGGTCGGCCGCGCAAGGCCGCGGTGATCGAGGCCGGCGATGCCGCCCCGACCAGCGAGGTGCTCGCCGCGCCGGTCGAGACCACGCCGCCGCAGGTCGAGGTCCAGCCGCAGGACGCCGACGCGCCGGGCACGAACGACGACCCCGATGGCGCGCCGCGCCGTGGCTGGTGGCAGCGCACCTTCGGCTGACGCCGGAGCATAGCCGATGAGACGGGCGCGATCGAAAGGTCGCGCCCGTTTTCATTTCGGCGCGCTCGGACCCGTTGCCCCGCGGTTCGCGGCTTGGGCCGGGTCCTGTGGTTTACCATCGGGCGTCGGCGCCGTGCACCTCGTCGTCCCCGCCATTGCTCCCCCGCCGCCGATCGACGATACTGCGCGATATGAAGCGCTTCGTCGCGGCCCTGACCGCCACCCTCCTGCTCTGGGCGCAACCCGCGCAGGCGCAGTCGATCCTCCGCGATGCGGAAACCGAAACGATGTTCGCCGAAATGTCCGGCCCGCTGATCACGGCGGCGGGCCTGTCGCCGCGCGACGTCAAGGTCGTGCTGATCAACGACGATTCGATCAATGCGTTCGTCGCGGGCGGCCAGACCGTCTATGTCCATTCGGGCCTGCTCCAGGCGGCGGACAATGCGAACGAAGTCCAGGGCGTGATCGCGCACGAACTCGGCCACATCGCAGACGGCCATGTCGTGCTCTCCGATCGCGGCACCAAACCCGCGATGGGCATGTACCTGCTCTCGATGGTGCTCGGCCTGGCGGCGATGGCGGCGGGCAGCGGCGAGGCGGGCGCGGGAATCATGGCGGCCGGACAACAGGCCGCGATGGGCAATTATCTGGCGTTCAGCCGCACGCAGGAATCCACCGCGGATGCGAGCGGCGCCAAATATCTGCGGGAGGCCAACGTCACCGGCCGCGGCATGCTGAGCTTTTTCAAGAAGCTGCAGCAGCAGGAATATCGCTTCGGCACCGCCAATATCGACCCGTTCATGCAGTCGCATCCGCTGTCTGGCGAGCGTGTCTCGGCACTGACCGCCGATCTCCAGGCGTCGCCCGCCTGGGCGAACAAGCCTGATGCTGCGCTCGAGGAACGCTTCCGCCGCGTGAAGGCCAAGCTTGCCGGTTATGTCCTGCCCGCGCCGCGCACGCTACAAAGCTATCCGCCGAGCGACCAGTCGATCTATGCGCACTACGCCCGGGCCTATGCCTATCATAAATCGGGCTATCCCGACAAAGCCGATGCCGAGGCGGACGCGCTGGTGAAGGCCAGGCCCGACGATCCCTATTTTCTCGAGATCAAGGGCCAGATCCTGCTCGAGGCGGGCAGGCCGGTCGAGTCGCTCGTTCCGTTGCGCGAGGCGACCGAAGGCTCGCGCAACAATCCGCTGATCGCCACGACGTTCGGCCACGCGCTGATCGCGACCGAGAACAAGGCGAATTATCCCGAGGCCACGAAGGTCCTGCGCACCGCGGTCGGCCGCGACGATCAGAACCCGTTCGCCTGGATGCAACTCGGCACCGTCTACGAACTGACCGGCGATACCGCGCGTGCGGCGCTCGCCACCGCCGAGCGCGCGAGCATGGGCGGCGACATGCGGACCGCATCGGCCAGCGCGCAATATGCGCTCGCCAACATCCCCGCCAACACCCCCGACTGGATCCGCGCGCAGGATATCGCGATGGCCGCGCAGAACGAGATGGACGACAATCCCAAGCAGTATAAGCGGCGCCGATGAACAAGATGATGTTGCCCGCCATCGCGGCGGTCGGGGCGGTCCTGGGCGGATTCGCGGTGTGGGGCTATGATCGCCAGGGCGGTGGCGTCGAGCGCGCACAGGTCGAGGCGATCGTCCACGACTACATGCTCGCGCATCCCGAGATCCTGCCCGAAGCGATGGAGAAACTGCGCGACCGCGAGTCGGGCAAGACGGTCGCTGCCAACCGCGACGCGATCGTCACGCCGTTCGGCAGCGCCTGGGCGGGCAACCCCAAGGGCGACGTCACGCTCGTCGAATATTTCGATTATAATTGCGGGTATTGCCGCGCGAGCCTGCCGATGATCGCAAAGCTGATCGCCGCAGACCCCAAGGTCCGCGTCGTCTTCCGCGAATTGCCGATCCTCAGCGCGGACAGCCGCGTCGCTGCCCGCGCGAGCCTCGCGGCCGCCCAACAGGGCAAGTTCGCAGCCTTCCACGACGCGCTCTACGCCGGCGGTCGGGTCAGTGACGCGACGATCGCGGCGGCGGCGGCGAAGGCCGGGGTCGACATCAATCCGGCCGGCTTCACCAAGACCGCCGATGCCGAGATCGGCAAGAACATGGAAACCGCGGCCAAGCTCGGCATGACGGGCACGCCGAGCTGGGTGGTCGGCGACCGCATCCTGTCCGGTGCACTGCCGCTCGAAGACCTGCAAAAGGCGGTCGCCGCCGCCCGGGTGAGCTAACGCCCGTCATCCTGACGAAAGTCAGGATCCAGAGCCACAACCGGGACGCGTGTGGCTCTGGATCCTGGGTCGAGCCCAGGATGACGGCAATGGGGGCTGACGGCCCCTATCAATATGACCCCACCGCCCCCATCTTCCCCTCACTTAAAAGGGGCCCCAATGACCGAACCGATCCTGTCCGTTGCGGGCGTCACGAAGACCTACAAAAGCGGTACCACCGCACTCCACCCCGTCGATCTGGACATCCGCAAGGGCGAGATCTTCGCGCTGCTCGGGCCCAATGGGGCGGGCAAGACCACGCTGATCAGCATCATCTGCGGGATCGTCACGCCCAGTGCAGGAACGATCACCGTAGCGGGCTTCGATGCGATCCACGACTATAAACAGGCGCGCAGCCGCATTGGTCTGGTCCCGCAGGAACTGAACGTCGACATGTTCGAGACGGTGCTCGCCACCGTCACCTTCAGCCGCCGCCTCTTCGGTCGCTCGGGCCACAGCGCCTATATCGAACAGGTGCTGCGTGACCTGTCGCTCTGGGACAAGCGCCATGCCAAGATCATGGAACTGTCGGGGGGGATGAAGCGCCGCGTCCTGATCGCCAAGGCGCTGAGCCACGAGCCCGAGATCCTGTTCCTTGACGAACCCACCGCGGGCGTCGACGTCGCGCTGCGCCGCGACATGTGGAAGCTCGTCCACCGCCTGCGCGAGGGCGGCACGACGATCATCCTAACCACGCATTATATCGAGGAGGCCGAGGAGATGGCCGACCGCGTCGGCGTGATCAACAAGGGCAAGCTGCTGCTCGTCGACGACAAGGCATCGCTGATGAAACAGCTCGGCAAGCGCGAGCTCGATCTGGCGTTGCAGGAGCCGATGACCGCGATCCCGCCCGAGCTGGCCGAATGGGACGTATCGCTGCAGGACGAAGGCAAGCGCCTGCGCTATGTGTTCGACGCACAGGCGGACCATACCGGCATCCCCTCGCTCCTGCGCAAGCTTGCCGAACTCGGCATCGGCTTCAAGGATCTCGAAACCAGCAAGTCGAGCCTCGAGGACATCTTCGTCGATCTCGTCGGAGAGCGCGCATGAACACCCCCTTCCTCAACTGGCACGGCGTCTGGGCGATCTATCGCTTCGAAATGGCTCGGGCCCTGCGCACGCTGTGGCAGAGCCTCGTCACCCCCGTCCTCACGACGTCGCTCTATTTCATCGTCTTCGGCGGCGCGATCGGCAGCCGGATGCAGGAGGTCGGCGGCGTCGGCTATGGCAGCTTCATCGTCCCCGGCCTGATCATGCTGTCGCTGCTGACGCAGAGCATCGCGAATGCATCGATCGGCATCTACTTCCCGAAATTTACCGGCACGATCTACGAACTGCTCTCCGCGCCCGTGTCCGCGATGGAGATGGTGATCGGCTATGTCGGGGCGGCGACCACCAAGTCGGTGATCATCGGCCTGATCATCCTGGCGACCGCCGCCTGTTTCGTGCCGCTGCATATCGCGCATCCGTTCGCGATGTTCGCCTTCCTGATCCTGACGGCCGTCGCGTTCAGCCTGTTCGGCTTCATCATCGGCGTGTGGGCGAACGGCTTCGAACAGCTGAACTTCGTCCCCGCGCTGCTGATCACGCCACTGACGTTTCTGGGTGGCGCCTTCTACTCGATCGACATGCTGCCCCAGCCCTGGCGCACGCTCAGCCTGGCCAACCCGGTCGTCTATCTGATCAGCGGGTTTCGCTGGAGCTTCTTCGGGCAGGGTGATGTCGCGGTCGGCATCAGCCTCGCGGTGACCGCGGCGTTCCTCGTCGCCTGCCTCGTCGTGATCGCGTTGATCTTCAAGACCGGTTGGCGGATGAAGAACTAGGCGCGCCACGCCCCGCGCGCCATCGGCCGCACGACCAGCGCGTTGAGGTCGATCGCGATGTGAAACGCGATCGCCATCCATACGCTGTTCGTCAGGCCGTAGAGCACGGACAGCGCCACGCCCGACAGCGTCGTCGCGACGACGCCGCGCCACCCCTGATAGCGGTGCACCCCGCCAAAGCATAAGGCGGCGATGATTGTCCCCGCCAGCGCGCTCCCGGACACCAGCGCGATCAGCAGCGGGAGGAACAGGCGGAAGAACAGTTCTTCGCTGATCCCGGCACTGATCGCGAGGGCGATGGCCGGGAGAATGTCCTCCCGCGTCTTCGGCAGGACATCGGGGAAGGTGCCGATCTGGAACGCGCGCCGGCCGCGGCGCCACAAGGCATGCGTGATCGCCGCGTTCGCGAGCGTGCCAAGCGCCATGCCGAGGATCAGTGGCGCGATCGGCAGGCGCGGCCAGTCGTCCGGCACCAGCGCGATTGCCGCCGGCTGCGCCGCCGCGAGCGGGTTCTGGCCCAGCAGGACAAGGCCAACCAGCGCGGGCAGGCCGAGCGACACCGCCAACCCGACCGCCCAGTCCGTCATGCGCCTTGCGGGGCTACGGCCCGGTCGTGTCGGCAGGCGAACGCGAAACGTCCGCCCCCGCCACAGGATCGCCAGCATGTAGACAGCGACGATCGCGAGCAGTGTCTGCGCGACCATCACCGCAACCGGTCTAGTCGCGCAGCAGGTCGTTGATGCTCGTCTTCGACCGCGTCTGGGCGTCGACGCGCTTGACGATCACGGCACAGTAGAGCGCGGGCTTGCCCTCCCCGCCGCCGATCGAGCCCGGCACGACGACCGCATAGGGCGGCACTTCACCCTTGAAGACTTCGCCGGTCGCGCGGTCGATGATCTTGGTCGAAGCGCCGAGATACACGCCCATCGACAGCACCGCGCCCTCGCCGACGCGCACGCCCTCGGCGACCTCGGCACGCGCGCCGATGAATGCGCCGTCGCCGATGATCACGGGGTCCGCCTGAAGCGGCTCGAGTACGCCGCCGATGCCGGCACCGCCCGACAGATGGACGTTCTTGCCGATCTGCGCGCAGGATCCGACGGTCGCCCAGGCGTCGACCATCGTGCCCTCACCGACATAGGCGCCGATATTGACGAAGCTCGGCATCAGGATCGCGCCCTTGGCGATGAAGCTGCCGCGGCGCGCGACCGCACCGGGAACGACGCGGATGCCGGCCGCGCGGAACTCTGCCTCGCCCCAGCCCGCGAACTTCGACGGCACCTTGTCGAACGCGGGTGCGCCGCCCGATCCGCCGTCGATCACGACATTGTCGTTGAGGCGGAACGACAGCAGCACGGCTTTCTTCAGCCACTGATTGACCTGCCACCCGTCGCCGGCGGGCTCCGCGACCCGCGCGGTACCCGCATCGAGCATCGCCAGCGCGCTGTCGACCGCATCGCGGATCTCGCCCTTCGTCTCCAGACCGAGATTTGCCCGGTCGTCCCAGGCGGCGTCGATGATCGTCTGCAGGTTGCTCATGATGTCTCCAGGATGGTTTCCAGCCACGGCGCGAGCACCGGGATGGTGAAATCGATATGGTCGCGTTCCGCGCCCGGCGACTGTTCGGACCCGTTGTCGACCCACACCGTCGTCATGCCGATCGCCTTGGCGGGCAGCAGATTGCGGACCATGTCGTCGACGAACAGCGATTGCGCGGGGTCGATGTCGAACGCGGTACAAAAGCCTGCATAGGCCGATGCATGCGGCTTGGGCATCAGGTCCATCGCATGGATGTCGTGGATCGCCTCGAAACTCGCGCCAAGCCCGAGACGGTCGAGGATCTTCAGAGCATAGGGCGTGTCGCCATTGGTGAAGATCAGCTTGCGCCCGGGCAGCTTGGCGATCGCCGCGACCAGCGGCGCGTCATGCTCCAGCACGTCCATCTCGATGTCATGGACATGCGCGAGGAACGCGTGCGGATCGACGTGATGCTCGGTCATCAACCCCGACAGCGTCGTGCCGTGATTGTGGAAATAGCCCTTCTGCACGCGCCGCGCCTCGTCATGCTCGAGCCCGAGCAGGTCCTGGATGAACCCGGTCATCCGTGCGTCGACCTGCGAAAACAGATCGGCGCTCGCCGGATACAGCGTATTGTCCAGATCGAAGATCCAGTTGCGGACATGGTCAAGTCGGGCAAGCATCGGAGCGAACCTCTAGGCATCGCCGCGCGCAGGGACAAGCCGGCGCGGTCGGATCGCGCGGGCCCCCCGGCAGCAAATTTGCCGGACACTGGATAAGCTACCGCTCGGTACCTATATCCAATGCATGACACGCTATTCCCTGCTCGATCTCGTCCCCGTCGTCCAAGGCGGCACCGTTTCACAATCGCTCGCCAACGCGGCCGACCTCGCGCGGCATGCCGAGAGCGTCGGATTCCAGCGTTACTGGGTTGCCGAACATCACGGCATGACCGGTATCGCCTCTGCTGCGACCGCCGTCGTGATCGCGCATATCGCCGCCGCGACCAGTACGATCCGCGTCGGATCGGGCGGGATCATGCTCCCGAACCACGCACCGCTGGTGATCGCCGAGCAGTTCGGGACGCTCGACGCGCTGTTCCCGGGCCGGATCGACCTCGGCCTCGGCCGCGCGCCCGGTTCGGACCAGCGGGTGGCCCGCGCGATGCGCCGCACGCTCGAAACCGACGCCAACGCCTTCCCGCAGGACGTGATGGAGTTGCAGAGCTATTTCGCCAATGACGGCCAGACCGGAATCGTCGCGACGCCGGGCGCGGGCGCGGATGTCGAGATGTGGATTCTCGGCTCGAGCACCTTCGGTGCGCAGCTCGCCGCCGCACTCGGCCTGCCCTATGCCTTCGCTTCGCATTTCGCGCCCGATGCGCTCGATGCGGCCCTCGCCATCTATCGTCGCGATTTCCGCCCCTCCGCGCGGCTGGCAAAGCCGCACGTCATGGCAGGGTTCAACGTCTTTGCCGCGGATACCGATGCCGAGGCCGAACTGCTCGCCAGTTCGCAGCAACAGTCGTTCGTCGCGCTCCGCACCGGCAATCCGCGCCAGTTGCCGCCGCCGGTCGCGGGTTATCGCGAATCGCTCGGCGCGCAGGGCAACCAGATTCTCGACCATGTCCTGCAATGCTCGGCCGTGGGCAGCCCGGCCAAGGTCGCGCGCGGGATCGCCGCGTTCGTCGAGCGCACCGGCGTCGACGAGGTGATGGTGACGAGTGCGATCTTCGATCACGAAGCGCGCAAGCGGAGCCTGTCGATCACCGCCGACGTGATGCAGGAGTTGAAGATCGCGGCCTGATCAGCTCGCGGCGGGCAACCTCAGGCGGACCATAAGTCCGCCGAGGTCCTCGCTCTCCTCGAGCCCGACTGTGCCCTCGTAGATCTCGGCGACGTCGCGGACGATCGCGAGCCCGAGACCCGTACCCGGCTTGCCCGTATCGAGCCGGACGCCGCGGTCGAAGATGCGGACGCGCTGTTCCTCGGGAATGCCGACGCCGTCGTCTTCGACCAGGAACTCGACGAACCCGGCCTGCGCGCCGACCGTCACGAAGACGCTGCCACCGCCATATTTGGCGGCGTTCTCGATCAGATTGCCGAGCATCTCGTCGAGATCCTGGCGTTCGACATGAACCTTGAGCGTCTTGTCGCCGGTGATGTCGATGCGGACATGCCGATACAGCCGGGCGACTGCACGCTCGACCGATTCGAGGCTCGGCCAGACATCGGCCCGGCTATGCGCCGAACCGCGCCGGCCGACCGCACGCGCACGCGCGAGGTGATGATCGACCTGGCGCCGCATCGTCCGCGCTTCACGAATGACGGTATCCGCCAGATCGTCCGATTGCGCGGTCGCGGCGTTCATGATCACGGTCAGCGGGGTTTTCAGCGCATGCGCGAGATTGCCCGCATGCCGTCGCGCTTCCTCGGCCTGGCGTTCGTTATGTTCGATCAGCGCGTTCAGTTCCTCGACCATCGGCGCGACCTCGATCGGCATCGCACTGCCCACCCGGTTGGACTGGCCCGCGCGCATCCGGCCGATTTCCTCGCGAACGCGACGCAACGGCCAGAGGCCGTAGAAGGTCTGGAGCGCAGCCAGTACGATGAGCCCGAGCGCGAGCAGTGCAAAGCTGCGAACCAGCGTACGTCGCAGGGTAGTGATCTGCGCGTCAAGACCGTAGCGACTCTGCGCAACCTGAAACCGCCAGCGAACCTTTGATCCCGGAATAACCGCGTCACGCTCGACGATCCGCAGCTTTTCATCCGGAAACTGCGTGCTGTCGTAAAAGTGAACATTGCGATCGTCATGCGCCGATCCGAACGCCAGCCGACGATCCCATAGCGATCGCGAGGTGTAGTCTAGGTCGGCGGCGCCCCTTCCCGCAACTTGATAATAGAGGCCCGACCCTGGCTCGAGGAACCGCTGGTCGGCGACCGCCTCGCGCGAGAATAGCACCTCGCCGTCGGGCCCGATTTCCGAAGAATTGAGCAACGAACGCAGGACGTATTCGAGCTGGTCATCGAAATTGCGCGTCACCGCCTGGGCCAGTACCCGGTCGAGCGCATACCCGCCGCCGCTCAACAAGAGGCCAATCCACACCGCTGCGATCAGGATCATCCGCCTTGAAAGCGATCCCTTCACCGCCGCGGGCACACGAATTGGCCCATCTGATAATGTCGACGCGGTCATAGATTGGGATCAGGCGTCCGGATCTTCGAGGCTGTAGCCCAGCCCGCGGATCGTGGTGATCACGTCCTGACCCAGCTTCTTGCGAATACGCGTCACGAACACCTCGATCGTGTTTGAATCGCGATCGAAATCCTGATCGTAGATATGCTCGATCAGCTCGGTTCGGCTGACGACCTTGCCCTTGTGGTGCAGCAGATAGCTCAGCAGCTTATATTCCTGCGCGGTCAGCTTCACCGGCTCGCCCGCACGCGTCACCTTGCCGCTGCGCGTGTCAAGGCGGATGTCGCCAGCAGTCAGTTCGGAAGAGGCATTGCCGCTCGCACGGCGGATGAGCGCCCGCAGGCGCGCGATGAGTTCCTCGCTCTGGAAAGGCTTGGCGACATAGTCGTCTGCGCCCGCGTCGAGCCCGGCGACCTTGTCGGACCAGCTGTCGCGCGCGGTCAGCACCAGGACGGGCATGACCTTGCCCTCCTTGCGCCAGCGGTCGAGCACGGTAAGGCCGTCGATCTCGGGCAGGCCAAGGTCGAGCACGACGGCATCGTAATTCTCGGTCGAACCCAGGAAATGCCCCTCCTCGCCATCGACTGCGAGGTCGATCGCATAGCCGGCGCCCTCGAGGGTATTCTTGAGCTGAGCCCCAAGATTCGGCTCGTCCTCGACGATCAGAACGCGCATGATAATCCTCTCGCTTGAATTGCCCGCTACCGGGTTACCGGTCGGTGCGGCCGACGATCTGGCCAGTCCGGCCGTCGACATCGACCCAGATCACGGTTCCATCGCGCAGGAACTTGAGCGTGTAAATGGCGCTGCCCGAATCATAGTCGAAGCCAATATACTGCGAGCCGCGCATCGTCGGGATCACCCGCGCCTCGATTTCGCGCAACGACAGGGACCGCCCCGTCTTGCGGGCTTCGAAGGCGGATCGCTGGTCGCCATGCCGCTGATCGGGCGCCTGCGCGACGGCGACGCCCGTCAGCACCGGGAAAGCAGCAAAAGCGGTCAGGAACAGCAGCATCTTCATGGAGGTGGCATAGGCCCGGCGCATTGAACAGCCTGTGAATGAGGGCGACAGCAGGACGACAGCATAGTGTAACTTGCCTGCATCACCCGGCGACCCTAGGTGACCCGGACATGGCAGCACCTATTCTCGCATTCGAAGGCCTCGGCCTTGTCCAGGGTTCTGGATGGCTTTTTCGCAACCTTGACATCCATATCGGTCCGCGCGATCGCCTCGCGCTGATCGGCCGCAACGGCGCAGGCAAGACGACCCTGCTCAAGCTGCTCGGCGGCAGCATCGAGGGCGATGAGGGCCGCCGGACGATCGTCCCGAGCACCCGGGTCGTCATCCTCGAGCAGGAGCCCGACCTGCGCGGCTTTGCGACCCTGCGCGATTACGTGATGGGCGGCGACGATGCGCCGGTCAGCTACGAAGCCGACTCGATCGCCGACCAGCTCGGCATCGATCTGTCGCGTGAAGCCGCATCCGCGTCGGGTGGCGAGCGCCGCCGCGCGGCGATCGTCCGTGCGCTGGCGCAGGACCCCGACGTGCTGCTGCTCGACGAGCCGACCAACCATCTCGACATCGGCGCGATCGAATGGATCGAGGACTGGCTCAAGCGCTTCCGCGGCGCGTTCGTCGTTATCAGCCATGACCGTACCTTCCTGACGCGTCTCACCAAGCAGACCCTGTGGCTCGACCGCGGCGCGATCCGGCGTGCGGAGATCGGTTTCGGCGGATTCGAGGCGTGGACCGAACAGGTCTATGCCGAGGAACAGCGCCAGGCCGAGAAGCTCGACGCACGCCTGAAGCTGGAAGAGCATTGGCTGCTTCGCGGCGTCACCGGGCGGCGCAAGCGCAACCAAGGACGCCTGACCAAGCTGCACGAGATGCGCGCCGAACGCGCCTCCATGATCGGGCCGCAGGGTTCGGCCAATCTCGTGACGGGCAGCGACGACACCAAGTCGAAGGTGGTGATCGACGCCAAGAACGTCACCAAGGCGTATGGGGACCGGACAATCATCGGCGACCTGACGCTGCGCGTCACGCGCGGCGACCGGATCGGTATCGTCGGTCGCAACGGCGCGGGCAAGTCGACGCTGTTGAAGCTGCTGACCGGCGAGATCCAGCCCGACAGCGGCTCGATCAAGCTCGCCCAGACGCTCGACGCGGTCGTGATCGACCAGCAGCGCAGCCTAATGGCGCCTGAAAAGACGGTCCGCGAGGTCGTCGTCGATGGCGGCGAATGGATCGACGTGCTTGGTGTGCGCAAGCACATCCACGGGTATCTCAAGGAATTCCTGTTCGACCCGAACATGGTGGACGCCAAGATCGGGTCGCTATCGGGTGGCGAGCGATCGCGGCTGCTGCTCGCGCGCGAATTCGCCAAGCCGTCGAACCTGCTCGTGCTCGACGAGCCGACCAACGATCTCGACCTCGAAACGCTCGACCTGTTGCAGGAGGTGATCGGCGATTATGACGGCACCGTCCTGATCGTCAGCCATGATCGCGACTTTCTCGACCGGACCGTGACGATCACGCTCGGGCTCGACGGGTCCGGGACCGTCGATGTCGTCGCCGGCGGATATGAGGACTGGGAAAAGCGCCGTGCGACCCAGACCAGCGGCAAGCGGGCCTCGAAGAAGGTTGCCGCGACCGCGCCGCCGGCCCCCGCGCCGCGCGCGAAACTGACCTACAAGGATCAGCGCGATTATGAATTGCTCCCCAAGCGGATCGAGGCGCTTGACGCCCAGATCGCGAGCGATGCCGCAAAGCTTGCTGCGCCGAACCTGTACATGCGCGACAATGCGACCTTCGCCAGGCTGACCGCCGCGATCGAGGCGGCGCGCGCCGAAAAGGAGGCTGCGGAACTCCGCTGGCTCGAACTGGCTGAGCAGGTTGGCGAATAGCGGCGGCTAAACCGTTCCGAACCATTTGGAACTTGACACATGTTACTGCGTTGCAGCATCCCGCCATTGTACGTTTTGGAGAGTCTTATGAAGCTGAAGAACCTGACCGGTAGCGCGCTCGCTATCGCTATGATGTCCACGTCGGTTGCAGCCGTTGCTGCGCCTGCCAACCCTGCGTCGAGCCTGTCGGTTTCGAAGGCACGCGTCGGTTCGGCAACGACCGGCAAGAACAAGGCTGCAGGCGCTGGCGTGATCGCCGGCCTGATCGCAGCTGGCGTCGTTGCGATTGGCGTTGTCGCCATCGTCAAGGACGACAACGACAACGATTCGGACAGCAACTAAGCTGTTCTGTGGGTCGGCGCTTCGGCGCCGGCCCTTTTTACGTTATTTGCTGATCGCGCGCCGGGACCGCCCCGCTAGATCAACGATATACTGCCAGCCAACACGCCCGGAACGACTTCCCCGCTGCGTTGCCCATGTCAGGGCCTCGTCGGGCCG
This sequence comes from Sphingomonas aerolata, assembly GCF_023935825.1. Classification (NCBI taxonomy): domain Bacteria; kingdom Pseudomonadati; phylum Pseudomonadota; class Alphaproteobacteria; order Sphingomonadales; family Sphingomonadaceae; genus Sphingomonas; species Sphingomonas aerolata. The sequence goes on from NZ_CP098762.1 coordinate 3,923,108, forward strand.
AAATGGCAGATCGTGTAGCGCCGCATAGCCCGCGACGATCGCCAGATAGCCGTCCTGATCGACGGCATGAAACCCCAGACTGAGTCCGAACCGATCCGCCAGCGCCAGTTGGTCGTCGATCGAATCGCGTGGATTGATGGCGCTTTCCTGTTCGGCCATATCGCGTGGCGCCAGATGCCGGCGGTTCGCCGTCACGGCCAGACGCACATTGGCGGGACGTGGCTCTGCACCGCCTTCGAGCACGGATCTCAGCACACGCGCCTCGGACGGAGTATCGATGCCGAGATCGTCGACGAAGACGATGAAGGCGCGATCCACAGGTGCCAGCATCGCGAACAGGTCCGGCAGCGCGGTCATGTCGGCGATCTCGATCAGCGCGACATCGCGCTGTTCGGCCTGGACCGCGGCGACGACGCTTTTCACCAGCGCCGATTTACCGGTACCGCGCGCGCCCCATAGCAGCACGTCATGCGCCGCGTGGCCGTGGGCGACCCGCCGGACCATGTCCAGCAGCAGGTGCTTCTGCCGATCGATACCTATAAGCAGATCGAGCGGCAGCGGGGCGAAACCGCGGATCGGGACAAGCGCCCGGTTGCGCCACACATAGGCGGGAAACGCCAGACAGTCCGCTACTGGCGGCGGCGGCGGCGAGAGGCGTTCGAGGGCGGCGGCGATCCTGTCGAGCGGGTCGGTCATCGCGCGGTCATGACGACACCGCCGCCGTGCGACAAGGTCTAACGGAGCTGGGCGAGATGGCTGGCGATGGCGCGATCCCCGGGGGCCAGCGCCACCGCCTTGGTCAGCACCTGCCGCGCACCGTCCAGCTTGCCCACGCCCGCCAGCGCGATGCCATAGGCGTCGGTCGCCGCTGCATTCATCGGCGCAAGCGCATGGGCGGCGCGCGCATAGCGAAGCGCTGCCGTATCTGCGCCGTCACGCGGCGCCGCCCCGGCATAGGCGCGCGCGAGATCTGTCAGCAGCCCCGCGTCACGATTGCCGATCCGCCTGCGCACCGCTTCGAGCGTCTCGATCGCCGCGGTCCAGTTGCCCGCCATCACGTGCCAATGGCCAAGGATGCGCTGGCCGGTCAGGCTCTGCGGATTTTGCGAAAGATACAGGGCCAGCGCGGTCGATGCCTGGCGCTGTCGCGAGACCCGGCTCAGAGCATCGACCAGGCGCAGCATCGTCGGTTCGTCGAAGCTGAGATCCGCGGCGCGCGCATAGAGCGGTGCAGCGTCCGCGTAACGTCCCGCCACCGCGAAGGTGTCGCCCAGCGTCGACTGGGCGGCGGGCGCGCCGGGGCTTGCCCGCGCAAGGCTGCGCGCGCGGGCAAGCGCATCACCCGGCGCGCGCGCCTGAATCCGGCCACGGATCGCCGCCAGCAGCGCGCCCGGATCCCCCGGGGCCTGCAGGATCGCGGCGTCGAGCGTGCCGACCTGATCGTCGATCGCGAAGGCCGTCGCCATCCCGGTGGCACCCCGGTTGGCGCGATCGAGATCCTGCGCCACAGCATCGTGCTCCCGGTCCGTCGTTGCGGTCGCGGCCGCCGCACGCGCGAAAAGCACGAGCGCATAGCTGTCGGCGTCATCACGGGTGACGATCGGCCTCAGCACCTCCTGCGCGCCGCGCGGATCACCCGACCGCAGCAGTGCGGCCCCCAACAGCCGGCGCATGCTGACATTGAGCGGCTGTTGCCGCGCGAGGCCACGCCACATCGCGCCGGCCTGTTCGAACCGCCCCTCGGTATAGTCGAGCGCACCGCTGAGCAGGATCGCGCCGGGCAGGCTGTCGATCGCCCCGCCGGTCTTCTGGAGCAACCCGCGCGCGAGATCGGTCCGGCCCGCGCGCGCCGCGAGCACCGCCTGGAGATACAGCGCCTGCGGGCTGCCGGGTCGAGCCCGCTGCGCGCGTCGCGTCGCCGCCAGCATGGCGCGATATCGCCCGGCATCGCCGAGCGTGGCGGCATATTCGATCAGCGCCGGATGATAATAGGCATCGCGTGCAAGCGCGCGTTCGAACCAGGGGAGTGCTGCGACTAGGCCGTAGCGCCGTCGGACAATCTCGCCCTGCAACGTCAGCGCCGCGGGCTCATCCGGCAACAGCGCGACCGCACGCGTCGCAGCATCCGCGGCGGTACCGACATCGCCCATAGCCAGCGCCACGCGGCCCAGCGCGGTCCAGCTGCGCCCGTCGCGCGGCTGCTCTGCCACCAGCCGGCCAAGATCGGCGCGGGCCGCAGCGCCGTTACCAAGCAGCGCCAGCGCCGCGGCGCGGATGCGGCGGGCATAGGCGGCCTGGCGCGGTGCGGCGCGGTCGGCCGCCTCGATCGCACCGACCGGATCATTCTGGAGCAGCCGCGCCTGCGCCTGGAACGGGTAGAGCGTGGCGATCGCAATGCCGGTATCGCGCGCGCGGGTCAGTTCGGCCTCGGCTGCGAGCCCGTCTCCCAGTTCGAGCAGGGCGCGTGCAAGGACGACATGCGCAGGCCCGTTCGACGGCGCCGCCGCGATCGCCGCCTGCGCATTGGACCGGGCCGCGCTGTAATTGCCCGACTGCAACGTGATCCGCGCGTCGCGGAGCAAGCGTCGCGCATCGGGGGGATCGCGCCGCAGCGTCAGCAGCGTCGCCGTCCCCGCGACGGCCAGCACGAGCAGCCCGATCGCCAGCAGACGGGCATGGCTCCGCGTGAACACACGCCGGCGCCGGCGCGCGCGTCCGCGGCGCAACAGCGGATATCGCGGGTCACGCATGGAGATCGTAGCTTTTCAGCAGATCGTACAGCGTCGGCCGGCTGATCCCGAGCAGCCTGGAGGCGCTCGAGATATTGCCCCCGGCACGGCTCAACGCGCGACGGATGGCCTTGCGATCCGCCACCTCCCTCGCCGCCCGCAGGTTCAGCCCGTCGGCCGTGTCGGCGGTACCGCCGAGGTCGAGATCGGCAGCGGTAATCAGCTTGCCGTCGGCCATGATCACCGCGCGCTTGATCCGGTTTTCGAGCTCGCGGACATTGCCCGGCCAGCTCCAGCCATCGATCGCCGCGCGCGCATCGGGGGCGAGGCCGGTCACGCCGGCATTCATCGTCCTGGCGTACTTCGCCAGAAAATGCCGCGCGAGCAGCCCCGCGTCGCCGCTGCGCTCGGCCAGCGAAGGGATCCGCACGACGATTTCCGCCAGCCGATAATAGAGATCCTCACGAAAACGTCCCGTCGCGACCATCGCGTCGACATCCTGATGCGTCGCGCAGACGATCCGCGTGTCGACCGGGATCGCCTTGCGGCCGCCGACCCGCTCGATCACCCGTTCCTGCAGGAACCGCAACAGTTTGACCTGCAGCGTCAGCGGCACGTCGCCGATCTCGTCGAGGAACAGCGTGCCACCCGCCGCCTGTTCGATCTTGCCCTCGGTGGTCTTGATCGCGCCGGTGAACGCCCCCTTTTCATGACCGAACAGTTCACTTTCGAGCAACGTCTCGGGAATTGCCGCGCAGTTGATCGCGACGAACCTGCCCCGCGCGCGCGGCGACGCATCATGGATGCCGCGCGCGAGCACTTCCTTGCCCGTGCCGCTCGCGCCCAGCAGCATCACCGCCACATTGGCGGGCGCGACCCGTTCGAGCGTCCGCGTCACCAGCGCCATTTCGGGCGAGGCAGCGATCACGCCGCCAAATCCCGTCCCGCTCGCTGCTACCCGCGCCGCAAGCCGCCGGTTCTCCGCCTCGAGGCCATGGACGTGGAACGCACGTGCGACGATCATCCCGAGCACGTCGATATCGATCGGTTTGGCATAGAAATCCCACGCCCCCTCCGCGATCGCGCTCAGCGCGCTTTCGCGGGCGCCGTGCCCGGACGCGATGATCACTTTGGTATCGGGTTTCAGCGCGAGGATTTCGCGCAGCGTCGCAAAGCCTTCGGTGACGCCATCGGGATCGGGTGGCAGGCCGAGATCGAGCGTGACGACGGCGGGTTCGTGCGCCCGGATCGCTTCGATCGCGGTGGCGCGGTCGCTGGCGACGACGATCTCATAGCCCTCATACGCCCAGCGCAGCTGTCGCTGCAGCCCGAGATCGTCCTCGACGATCAGAAGCACCGGGCGCGCCTCCACAGGGGATGCCGATGCGCTCATGCCGCCGCCTCCATCGCATCGGCCGCCGGCAACGATATGCGGAACCGCGTCCCCTCACCTTCCCGACTGAAGACATCGAGCGACCCGCCCATCGCCTCGACCAGTTGCAGTGCCTCGAACGCGCCGATCCCGAACCCCAGCGGCTTTGACGAGGCGAACGGCCGGAACAGCTGATGGCGGACGAAGCCCGGGCTCATCCCGCACCCCTGGTCGATCACGTCGATCGCGATGGTCGCGCCGTTCGCCGCAACCGCGACGACGATCGGAGCGTCGCGGTCGCTCGCTTCGATCCCGTTCTGGATCAGATGGCCCAGCACCTGTTCGAGCCGTGCCAGCTGCGCCCGGGCGAGCACCTGTCCGGTCGCCTGTGCCGCGATCGGATGCTGTGCGCGACGCGCGCCGACGACGCGGTTGACCAGCGCTGCGACATCGACCGGCTGGAACGGCTCGCCGGGGGCTGCGTGCGTTTGTGAAAGCCGGCCGAGCAGCGCGTTCATGCGATCGACTGAGTCCTGAAGAGTGGCGACCATGTCGACGCGGAACGCCGGATTGTCGGCGTGACGCTCTGCGTTGCGCGCGACCAGCGTCAACTGGCTGACGAGGTTCTTGATATCGTGCAGGATGAACGCGAAGCGGCGGTTGAATTCGTCGAACCGCTGCGCGTCCGCGAGCGCTGCATGCGCACGGTCTTCGGCGAGGTAGCTCGCCGCCTGCCGGCCCGCGACCCGCAACAGGTCGAAATCCTCCCAGTCCAGCGCGCGATCGACCGGCGGACGGGCGAGAATGATCGCGCCAACCAGTGCACCGCCATGCACCAGAGGCACGATCGCCCAGGCGGCGGGGTACGCGCTGAGCCAGTGCGGCACGCTCGCAATTTCCTCCGCCGGGGCCGTGCCGCGTCGTACGGGGTCGAGTTCGATGATCCGCGGGCTGAGACGAAGACGCTCGGCCAGCGCCCGATCCGACATTGGTGCCGGCGCCGTTGCCATCTCCCAGTTCCAGGCGGCGGCGCTGCTCATGCCGAGGCCGTCGGGGACGAGCAAGAGACCGCCCGGGCTGTCGGTCAGGTCCGCCACCGCCTTCACGATGCGCCCGTCGAGCGGCGCGGCGCCGTCGCCCGGTGCGCCCAGCGTCTCGGTGAAACGCTGCCACTCTGCGCGATAATCATAGCGATGGCGAAAGAGGTGCTTGGCGATCTTCACCTTCGCCCATGCGCGCAGCGACGACGTCGCCAGCAGCCCGAACAGCGCGGCGGTTGCACCGCAGATGATCGCGGTCTGGATCAGCCGCGCATGATCGCCGCCATAGGCGTCGGCGACGCTGGTCGCGACGGCGGTGATCCCGACATAGCTGATCACCGCGACCGCGCCGAGCGACCGGGTGGCGACGCGCCGCGACACCGCGAACGTCCAGTCGCCGCGACGGGTGACCGCGACGAGCAGGAGCAGCGCCATGCCGATCATCGCGACACCGCGTACGGCAACGATCACAGGCGTCCAGCGCGGCGCGACATAGGCGCTGACAGCCAGCAGCAGATCGACGCTCCACATGATCGTGACCGCGACCACGACCAGCCGTCCGCCGTGCCACGCCGCGTCGGGCGAGGCCCGTGCTGCCTGATGCAGATGATGGACCAGCACCAGGGCGCTGATCGCCACCATCATCCCGAACACCAGCCGCGCCGACTCGGTCTGTGCCTGCGCATCGGCGTCCATCGGTACCAGTTCAACGACCGCGAGCAGCGCGCTGATCACTGCGATTGCCACGACGGTGCCATAGACAGCACCCAGCGCACGATTGCCGGTGCGTTCCCTGCGTACGAGCGCGAACATGAATCCGAGCCAGGCGATGGTACGTGCACTTTCGGCGATCCGGGTGCTGACATCGCGAAAGTCTATGCCCGACACGGCCAGCGCCCAGAGCGTCGTCAGGATAAGCGGGCCGACAAAGGCCGCGTTCGACCAGCCGCCGGCCGGCCGCTGCGCCTGCCTGAACACGAGCGCGCCGAACAACAGCGCGGCCAGTGCGTGCGTCCACAGGATCAGCAGCGCGATCATGCCACGTTCAGCGCGCGCCAGTTGGCCAAAGGACGACCCGGAGCGTCTGCAAGAGGATCAGCATGTCGAGGAAGGGCGAATAATTCTTGGCGTAATAGAGATCATATTCGAGCTTGTGCCGCGCATCCTCGATCGATGCGCCGTAAGGATAGTTGATCTGCGCCCAGCCCGTGATGCCCGGCTTCACCATGTGGCGCTCGGCATAATAGGGCAGCTGAGTTTCGAGTTCGTCGACGAATTGCGGCCGTTCGGGGCGCGGACCGACAAAGCTCATCTCGCCGCGGAGCACGGTCCAGGTCTGTGGCAGTTCGTCGATGCGGACCTTGCGGATGAAGCGGCCGATCCGCGTGATCCGGGGATCGTCCTCCGCCGCCCAGACCGCCTTGCCCGCGACCTCGGCATCCTGCCGCATCGAACGGAGCTTCAGGATGTCGAACCCCTGATTGTAGAGGCCGACGCGCCGCTGACGATAAAAGGCGGGGCCACGCGACTCGAGCTTGATCGCAAGCGCGGTGACCAGGATGACCGGCAGCGTGGCCGCGAGCAGGATCAGGCTGGCGACGATGTCGAACGCGCGCTTGAACACGCTCGACAGCATCCGGCCACTGGCGAAACCGTCGGAAAAGATCAGCCAAGACGGGTTCACGCTGTTAAGATCGATCCGCCCGGTCTCGCGTTCGAGAAAGGTCGAAATCTCGATGACCTGGACGCCGGTCGTGCGGACACGGAGCAGATCCTTGAGCGGCAGCGCGTTGCGCCGTTCTTCGAGCGCGAGGACGACCTCGCCTGCGTTCAGGTCGACGATATGCGCCGCCAGGTTCGGAATGTCGGCGCGCGGAACTGCGCCGTCGACCACCGCCTCCGCCTCGCCCATCGCGACGAAGCCCGCTGCGACGAAGTTGATCCCGGGCTGTTGCGAGAGCGCGAGGATGCGTGCGGCACGATGGCCCGCGCCGAGCACGACGACCCGTCGCTTGAACGTGTCGCCGCCCAGAGCGCGGCCGAGCACTGCGCGGACCGTCACCAGCAGGACTGCGGCGATCAGCGTCGCATAGAGCAGGTTCGACCGCCAGAAGGTGAGCGCGGGGACCAGGAAGAAGATCAGCGACTGGAAGATCACGCCGAGCGAGAAGGCGACCGCGAGCCGCGCGGCGGCGAACCGCAGCGAGAGGAAGGAGGCGACGCCATAGGCGCCGACCGCGACCAGCGCGATCTGCAACGCCGCGGCGAAGGTCGCGAGCTGGAGCACGCGCGTGTGGATCGGCTCGACCGCCATGCCGATCTGATGCGCGCGGACCACCCAGCCGATCTCCCCTGCAACGACCAGCAGCACGGCGTCGACGATGCCGAGCAGCAGCACCGCATAGGGGACGTAGTGTTTAAAGAGCCTGATCATCGTTCGGCGGGATCCCGACAGGGTGACTGTAAACGCACCCGACACCTAGCTGTCTCTTTGCACCAATTCGCAAACAAAGGCTGAAGACCGCGCGCTGGCGGGGTGGTTTGCGATTGGAAGTCCCGGATTGGTCGTTATACGGTCTCCCGAGTGGAGGTCGCATGACAGTTCGAACGATTATACCCGTGATTCTGTCCGGCGGTTCCGGCACCCGGCTGTGGCCGATGTCGCGTCCCGAAATGCCCAAGCAGATGCTCGCGCTGACCGCGGACCAAACCATGTTGCAGCTGACCGCAGGCCGCGCGCAGGGCGAACGCTTCGCCGCGCCGATCGTCGTCGCCAACGCCGCGCATGCCGATCTGGTCGAAGCGCAGCTGGCAGACGCAGGCGCCGAGGCACAGGCGCTGATCCTCGAGCCGATGGGCCGCAACACCGCGCCCGCGATCGCACTGGCGGCGATCGCCGCGGGCGAGACCGGTGCCGGCAGCGGCGACGCGATGCTCGTCATGCCGTCCGATCACGTCATCGCCGACCTGCCCGCCTTCCACGCCGCGATCGCCGCGGCGCTGCCGATGGTCGCGCAGGGCTGGCTGGTAACGTTCGGCATCGCCCCTGACGCGCCTGAAACCGGCTATGGCTGGATCCAGGTCGGCGAGGAGCTGGCCGCGGGTGTCCACCGCGTCGCGCGCTTCGTCGAGAAGCCGCCGCTCGACAAGGCGGAGGCGATGCTGGCTTCGGGCGATCATGCCTGGAACGGCGGCATCTTCCTGTTCCGCGCCGATGCCTATCTCGCTGCCCTTGCGCAGCATGATCCCGGCATCCTGGTCGCGACGACCGATGCGATGAAGCTCGCCCGTCGCGAAGGCACGCGCGTCTATCCCGACGCCGAGGCCTTTGCCGCATCGCCCGATGATTCGATCGACTATGCGGTGATGGAAAAGGCCGACCGCGTTGCGGTAGTGCCGGTGGCGATGGGGTGGAACGATGTCGGCAGCTGGGACGCGCTGCATGCGATCAGCGCGCGCGACGCGGACGGCAATGCGCATCGCGGCGATGGCGACGGCAGCGTGCTGGCGATCGACACGAAGAACTGTCTGGTGCGCAGCGACGGCGTCAAGGTGGCGCTCGTCGGGGTCGAGGACCTGATCGTGGTGGCGAGCGGCAACGACGTGCTGATCATGCCGCGGGGTCGCAGCCAGGAAGTGAAGAAGCTGATCGCGGCGATGAAGAACCGCTGAGGCTTTTTCGTCAATAGTGAGAACGGACAAAGGGCCGGGGATTGCTCCCCGGCCCTTTTGCTTTGGGTGGTGTTTGGCTTGGAACCGAGCAGCGGCGAAGCCGCTGCTTTCGTCGGACGGGACTGGTGGCTTTCGCCGCCAGCCCGCCGGCCGTCCTTGGGCGAGTCCGTAGCCAATCTGGCTACGGCCGCCCTTCGGATCAGAAGTCCATGCCGCCCATGCCGCCCATGCCGCCGCCCATGGGCATGGCGGGCTTGTCTTCGGCCATTTCGCTCACGGCCGCTTCGGTCGTGATCAGCAGGCCTGCGACCGATGCCGCGTTCTGCAGCGCGGTGCGGACGACCTTGGTCGGATCGATCACGCCGGCTTCCACCAGGTTCTCGTAGGTGTCGGTCGCGGCGTTGAAGCCGATGTTCGAGTCGTTGCCGTCGAGCAGCTTGCCCGAAACCACCGCACCGTCATGACCCGCATTCTGCGCGATCTGGCGAACAAGAGCGGTCAGCGACTTGCGGACGATGTCGATACCGCGCGTCTGGTCCTCGTTCGCACCGGTCAGGCCGTCGAGCACCTTGGTCGCGTACAGCAGCGCCGTACCACCACCGGGGACGATGCCCTCTTCGACGGCTGCGCGGGTTGCGTGCAGCGCGTCGTCGACGCGGTCCTTGCGCTCCTTGACTTCGACTTCCGACGAACCGCCGACCTTGATCACGGCAACGCCGCCGGCGAGCTTGGCAAGACGCTCCTGGAGCTTCTCCTTGTCATAGTCGCTGGTGGTGTTCTCGATCTGGCGACGGATCGCTTCGGTACGGCCCTTGATCGTCTCGTGATCGCCGGCACCGTCGACGATGACGGTGTTGTCCTTGTCGATCGTGACGCGCTTGGCGGTGCCGAGCATGCCGAGCGTGACGGTCTCGAGCTTGATGCCGAGGTCTTCCGAGATCATCTCGCCCTTGGTCAGGATCGCGATGTCCTCGAGCATCGCCTTGCGACGATCGCCGAAGCCGGGTGCCTTGACCGCTGCGACCTTCAGGCCGCCGCGCAGCTTGTTGACGACGAGCGTGGCGAGTGCCTCACCCTCGATGTCCTCGGCGATGATCAGGAGCGGACGACCCGACTGAACGACGGCTTCCAGGATCGGGAGCATCGCCTGCAGGTTCGAGAGCTTCTTCTCGTGGATCAGGATGTAGGGATCCTGAAGCTCGACGGTCATCTTCTCGGGGTTGGTGATGAAGTAGGGCGAGAGATAGCCGCGGTCGAACTGCATGCCTTCGACGACGTCGAGCTCGAATTCGAGACCCTTGGCCTCCTCGACGGTGATCACGCCTTCCTTGCCGACCTTCTCCATGGCTTCGGCGATCTTCTCGCCGACTTCACGGTCGCCATTGGCCGAGATGATGCCGACCTGCGCCACTTCCTTCGAACCCGAAACCGGCTTCGAACGCGCCTTGACGTCCTCGACGACCTTGACGACGGCGAGATCGATGCCGCGCTTCAGATCCATCGGGTTCATGCCCGCTGCGACCGACTTCATGCCCTCGCGGACGATGGCCTGCGCCAGGACCGTCGCGGTGGTCGTGCCGTCACCGGCGATGTCGTTGGTCTTCGAGGCCACTTCGCGCAGCATCTGCGCGCCCATGTTCTCGAACTTGTCCTTGAGCTCGATCTCCTTGGCGACGGTGACGCCGTCCTTGGTGATGCGCGGTGCGCCGAAGCTCTTGTCGATGACGACGTTGCGGCCCTTGGGCCCCAGGGTCACCTTGACCGCGTCGGCGAGGATGTCGACGCCGCGGAGGATGCGCTCGCGCGCGTCACGACCGAATTTTACGTCCTTGGAAGCCATGTCAGCTACCCTTTCAAACGAATGTTGTGAATGTTGAGACGAAAACGGTATTTTTGAGCGCGGTCCGGACCAGCCCTAAAGGGCGATCCAGGCCACGTCGGCGTCAGCCGACGATGCCCAGAATGTCCGATTCCTTCATGATCAGCAGATCTTCGCCGTCGACCTTGACCTCGGTGCCCGACCACTTGCCGAACAGGATCTTGTCGCCAGCCTTGACGTCGAGCGGGGTGATCGTGCCGTTCTCGGCGCGGGTCCCGGTGCCGATGGCGACGACTTCGCCTTCCTGCGGCTTTTCCTTGGCGGTGTCGGGGATGATGATGCCGCCAGCCGTCTTCTCTTCGGCTTCGAGGCGCTTCACCAGCACGCGGTCGTGCAACGGACGAAAGTTCATGGGATCCATGTCCTTTAGGTTTGTGACAGATTTCTGGCACTCGACGATATCGAGTGCCAACAGCCGTCATATGTGCCGCGTCCCCGGCATCGTCAACGGGCGTCCAAACGAAAATCGCGTCAATCGTTACATTCCGCGGGTCAGGACGAGCCCCAGCCGATCACGTCGCGACCAGCGCCACAGCAGCAGCACCGACACGACCGCGAGCCCTGCGAACAGCCCCCACCACACCCCCTCGCCCGCAAGCGGCGTGCGGAAGCCGAGCAGGATCGCGGTGCCGAAGCCGATCACCCAATAGCCGAACAGCGCGATCAGCATCGGCGTCCGGGTATCCTGCAACCCGCGCAGCACGCCCGCCGCGACCGCCTGCGCGCCGTCGACGAGCTGGAACACCGCGGCGACGCCGAGAAACCGCAGCGCGAGCGCGACGACGACCGCGTTCTGCGGCAGGTCGGGATCGACATAGACGCCGATCATCAGCCGCGGCACCGCCCAGATCAGCAGCGCGCTGGCCGCCATGAAGCCGATCCCGACGACCAGCGCGACATTGCCCGCGCGGGTGATCCAGACCCGGTCCTGCGCGCCGTACGCCATGCCGACGCGGATCGTCGCCGCCTGCGCGACGCCGAACGGCACCTGAAACGCGACCGCGGCGATGTTGAGCGCGATCGCATGCGCCGCGACCTCCGCGACGCCGATCAGCCCCATCAGCAGCGCCGCGCCGCCGAACAGCGCGCCTTCGAAGATCCAGGTCAGCATGATCGGCGTGCCGAGCCGGACGATCTCGTGGAAGCGCGACCATTCGGTCCGCCACCAGCGGCCGAACAGGTGGAAGCGCCGCAGCCGCCGGTCGGTCGTCAGGATCACGCCGTACGCGATCATCATCACGCCGAGGCTGGCGACGCTGGCGAGCGCCGAGCCCTCCAGCCCGAGCGCGGGAAAGCCGAGATTGCCGAACACCAGCAGCCAGTTGCCCGCGATCCCGACGAGCAGCGACAGCCCGGTGACGAGAAACGCCCAGCCCGGCCGGCCGAGCGCCGCCGCCGCGGTGCGCATGACGCCCGCGAGCACGCCGGGCAGCAGCGCAAAGGCGATGATCGTCATGAACCGGCCGGCGCGGCGCGCGACCTCCGGGTCCTGGCCGGCGAGCCGCATCAGCGTTTCGCCCTGCGTGAGGATCAGGATGACGGGGAGCGAGCCGAGGATGCCGAGCCACAGCGCCATCCGCACGCTGCGCCGGACCTCGCGCACCGCATGCGCGCGGCGGCCGAGTTCGGCGGCGATCAGCGGCGCCGCCGCGCTGGTCAGCCCGATCAGCGCGAACATCAGCAGGTTGAAGACGAACACGCCGAGCGTCGCGGCGGCAAGATCGACCGTGCCGAGCCGCGCGACGAAGATCACATCGACCGCGGACACCGCCATCTGGATCAGGTTCGCCCCGACCAGCGGCGTGGCGAGCCGCAGCAGCGCGCGAAACTCGGCGCGGGCATCGGCGGGCGCCGGGCCGGTGGCGATGGGAACGGGTTCGATCACCCGGCCGCCCCTAGCGGGATTTGCGGCGTGGGACACCTGAGATCTGTGCGGGGGGCTTGCGGGGGGCGCGGCGGGGCGCGGGCGGGCTGGCGGGGCTGACTGGCCAATGCCGTAGCCGTCTTGGGAAGGATCGGGGTTGAGCGTCTCCGCCTCCGCCCTCGTCATCCTGACGAACGTCAGGACCCAGGGTTGCGCGGCGCTGCCCTGCTTGGCTCTGGATCCTGACTTTCGTCAGGATGACGGGATTGGGGTGGCGGTGCGGCGTGATGGGGCGGCGGTTTGTGCGGGGCGGTTGCGGCGGGCGGGGTTGGCGGCCCTGCGCTTTCCGCTCGTCAGCCTGACGCAGGTCAGGATCCAGGGTTGCAGGGCGCTGTCCTGTTTGGCTCTGGATCCTGACTTTCGTCAGGATGACGGAAGTGCGGGAGCGGTGCGGTGTGATCGGGGCGGCGGGTTGTTTGGAGAGCGTTGCGGCGGGGTTGGCGGCCCTGCCCTTTCCACTCGTCATCCTGACGCAGGTCAGGATCCAGGGTTGCGGGGCGCTGTCCTGTTTGGCTCTGGGTCCTGACTTTCGTCAGGATGACTGGCTGGGGTGGCGGTGCGCGCGGGGCCGTGGCGGCGGAGCGGTTGCCGGCGCGCGCGGCGCAGCGCCGGCGGGCGACCGCTGGGCGAAACGGAGAAGCGTATTGCTCCCGCATGACACACGCGGCTATCGTCGATGTGAACCGGCGTTGCCGGCATCGCACCAACCGGCCGTGCCGGTATGAGGAGACGCAGGTGAAGCTGGTACGCGGCGCATGGAAGCTGTTGGTCGGGATCAAGGACGCACTCGTCCTGATCGCGATGCTGCTGTTCTTCGGTCTGGTCTTCGCGGCGCTCAATGCGCGGCCGGGGACCAAGGCGATCAAGGACGGGGCACTGGTGCTCGACCTGAACGGCTCGATCGTCGAGCAGCCCGCCGAACCCGCCGCCTTTGCCGCGCTGTCGGGACAGAATACGCCGAAGCAGTTCCGCCTGCGCGACGTGGTGCGCGCGATCGATACCGCGCGGACCGATGGCCGGGTGAAGGCGCTGGTGCTCGATCTCGACGGCTTTACCGGGGCCTATCCCGCCGCGCTGGGCGAGATCGGCGATGCGATCGCGCGCGTCCGCGCCGCCAAGAAGCCGGTGCTGGCCTATGCCACCGCCTATACCGACGGCAGCTACCGGCTGGCGGCCAATGCGAGCGAGGTCTGGGTCAATCCGCTGGGCGGCACGCTGTTCATGGGGCCGGGCGGCAACCAGCTTTACTATAAGGGGCTGATCGACAAACTGGGGATCACGACGCATGTCTACCGCGTCGGCCGCTACAAGTCGTTCGTCGAGCCCTATACGCGCACCGACCAGAGCGACGATGCGCGCGCGGCGAGCCAGGCGCTGTACGGCACGCTGTTCGACCAGTGGCGCGAAGCGGTCGCCAAGGCCCGCCCCAAGGCGCAGATCGCGCAGTTCCTCGCCCGCCCCGACGCACTGGTGCTCGCCGCCAATGGCGACATCGCGACCGCGAACCTGCGCGCAGGGATCGTCGACAAGCTCGGCGACCGGACCGCGTTCGGCAAGCGCGTCGCCGCGATCGCCGGCGCCGACACGAGCAAGCCTGCGGGCAGTTTCAACACCATCACCTATGATTCCTGGGTCAAGGCCAATCCCCTGCCGACCGGCGGCGACGCGATCGGCGTGCTGACCGTGGCGGGCGACATCGTCGACGGCGAAGGCGGCCCCGGCACCGCGGCGGGCAAGACGATCGAGAAGGCGATGCTCGACGGGCTCGCCAAGAAGAACCTCAAGGCGCTGGTCGTGCGCGTCGATTCGCCGGGCGGATCGGTGCTCGCGTCCGAACGGATCCGGCTCGCGATCCTCGAGGCCAAGAAGAAGGGCCTGCCGGTGGTCGTGTCGATGGGCGGGCTCGCCGCATCGGGCGGATACTGGGTGTCGACGCCCGCCGACGTGATCTTCGCCGAGCCCGGCACGATCACCGGGTCGATCGGCATCTTCGGGATCATCCCGACGTTCGAGACCGCGCTCGCCAAGATCGGCGTCACCACCGACGGCGTGAAGACGACGCCGCTGTCGGGGCAGCCCGACATCACCGCCGGCACGACGCCGATGTTCGACACGCTGATCCAGGCGGGGATCGAGAATGGCTATCGCCAGTTCATCGCGCGCGTCGCTGCGTCGCGCAAGCTGAGCCCCGCGCGGGTCGACGCGATCGGCCAGGGCCGCGTCTGGGATGGCGGCACCGCGCGCCAGATCGGGCTGGTCGACCGGTTCGGCACGCTGAAGGACGCGATCGCCGAGGCCGCCCGCCGCGCCAAGCTCGATCCCGCCAAGATCCATGCCGAGTATCTCGAAAAGCCGCCGGGCGTCCTTGCCCAGCTCGCCGCCGGTTTCGACACGGGCGACGACGACACCACGACCGGCAGCGACGCGTTCGGCCGGATCGCGCTCGACCGCCGCCAGATGGTCGCGCGCGCGGTCGGCGACATGAAGCGGCTGGCGACCTCGGGCTCGATCCAGGCACGCTGCCTCGAATGCGGCGGCATCGGCCCGAGTGCCGGCGACGGCGGCGACGCAAGGCTGCTCGACCTGCTGCTCGCGCGGATCGGCCTGTAATGCCGGGCGCGTCGCCCGCGATCGGGACGGCCGGGGCCATCACGATCCGGGCGGCGCAGCCCGAGGACGCCGCCGCGATCGCCGCCATCTATGCGCCGCACGTGCTGGTGGGGACGGTCTCGTTCGAAACCGAGGCGCCCGACACGCGGCAGATGCGGACGCGGATGGCGGCGTCGGACGGGCTCTATCCCTGGCTGGTCGCGACGGTGGGGGATGCGGGCGGGGTGATCGCGTTCGGCTATGCCGGACGGTTCCGCGAGCGCGCCGCCTATCGCTTCGTCGTCGAGACCACAGTCTATGTCGCGGATGCGGCGCAGCGCCAGGGTGCGGGGCGGCTGTTGTACGAGGCGCTGATCGACACGCTGCGCGCGCAAGGCTTCACCCAGGCGATCGGGGTGATCGCGCTGCCCAATGACGGATCGATCCGGCTGCACGAATCGGTCGGGTTCCGCCGCGCGGGCGTCTATCGCGCGGTCGGGTACAAGAACGGCCAGTGGATCGATGTCGGCCATTGGCAATGCGCGCTGAACGACGCGGCGGTGCCACCGGTCGAGCCGCGCCGCTTTGCCGAGGTCGGCGTCGTGCGCGGCTGACTGCGGACTAGCGGCGTGCGCGGTAGGCGGGCAGCGCGAGGTGGAAGCGGATCGCGGCGGCGCGCAGGCTGAACCCCGCGCTCGCCGCGACGACCGCGGACCAGCCGATCGGCACCCCCAGCAGCACCAGCCCGACATAGCTCGCCGCGGCGAGCGCCGCCGCGGTGACATAGAGTTCGGGGCGCATCAGGATCGAGGGTTCGCCCGCGAGCACGTCGCGGATGATCCCGCCGAAGCAGGCGCTCATCACCCCCATCAGCACCGCGGGCACGGGCGGCACGCCGTAACCGAGCGCCTTGGCCGCACCGAACACCGCATAGGCGGCCAGCCCGATCGCATCGAACCAGCCCAGCGCCTCGTCGCGCCACCAGCGTTCGGGCGTGATCCAGATCACCAGCGCGACGATCAGGCACATGCTGGCGGCGCGCGCGTCGTGCACCCAGAAGACCGGCGCATCGATCAGCAGGTCGCGCACCGTGCCCCCGCCGACCCCGGTGATCAGCCCGAAGAAGATCGCGGTGACGACGGTCTGCCCGCGCTTGGCCGCGGCGAGCGCGCCCGAGGCGGCGAACACCGCGAGCCCGGCGAGATCGAGCCAGCGCGCGGCGGCGGGGAGGACGTCGGGCGACAGGATCGTGGCGGGCAGCATCCCCCCGGCCTAGCCGCTGTGGCGCGCGACACAAGCGAGGGAGCAGCCGCAACCGGATTTTGCGCGATTTCCCGACTGATGCCGAACTTATCCACAGGCGGGGATAATATTTTGTGGATAACGGGGAAAAGTCCCCGGGCAGCCCGTGTGCGGGGGGCGATTTTGCCGGTTCTTATCCTTTTGTGCACAGCCTGTGGATAACTTGCTGTGGATAACGGGGACAGATTGCTGTGCCTGCACGACCCAGGATGCCCGGAGCGAAGATGAACGCGACGTTGTTTTGGGTTCATGCAACCGGGGGTAAACGCCGGCCGTTACGGACACAGATCATTACAAACGGGAGTAGATTTTATGCGTAAGTTGATCATGGCACTCAGCGCGACCGCCCTCGTCGTGCCGACGCTCGCGGTGCCGATCTCGGCAGCGGATGCGCAGCGCGGCAAGCGCGAATGGCGCGGTCGCGACGGCCGGACCTATTGCAAGAAGAGCAACGGCACGACCGGCACGATCATCGGCGGCGTCGGTGGCGCGCTCCTCGGCCGCACGGTCGACACGCGCGGCGACCGCACGGTCGGCACGCTCGGCGGCGCGGTCCTGGGTGGCCTGGCCGGTCGCGCGATCGACAAGGGCACGAGCAACAATAATCGTCGTTGCCGCTAAACCACGCACCGCATTGCGGACTGATGCGTTGAAGGAGGGCGTCGCGGGAAACCGCGGCGCCCTTTTTCATGTTTCGAAGGATCCGAAAATGACGACACGCAGCGGTTCGGCCAGCTATGAAGGCCTCGGCAAGAGCGGCAAGGGCCATGTCTCGACGCAGTCGGGCGTCCTGTCCGACTCGCCTTACGGCTTCAACACGCGGTTCGAGAACGAGCCCGGCACCAACCCCGAAGAACTGATCGCCGCCGCGCATGCGAGCTGCTTCACCATGGCGCTGAGCTTCGCGCTCGCGGCCAAGGGCTATGAGGCGGGTACGCTCGAGACGAGCGCGAAGGTGACGCTCGACAAGGATGGCGACGGGTTCAAGATCACCAAGTCGGCGCTGACGCTGAATGCGAAGGTCGAGGGCATCTCGGCCGACGAGTTCGCGACGATCGCGGCGGATGCCAAGGCGAACTGCCCGGTGTCGAAGGTGCTGAACGCCGACATCACGCTCGACCACACACTTGCCTGATCGACGCGCCGGCATGCGGATCGCCGCGACCGTCGCCCTCGTCCTGCTCGGTGCGGGGCTCGAGGCGGGGGTCGCCGGTGCCGCCGCGGCCGGTGCACAGACGATCGCCGGTGGCGCACGACGCGACGCCGGCGACTGGCAGCGGTACCGCGCCTATGATCATGATCGCCCCGAACCGGGGCAGCGCGGCTATTTCGCGGACCGGTATTTTCGCGATGGCCGCTATTATGCGGTGCGCCGGCTGAGCCGGGCGGATCGGCTGTATCGCGGCGCCGATGGCCGCTATTATTGCCGCCGCGAGGACGGGACGACCGGGCTGATCACCGGCGGGCTGGCCGGCGGCGTGCTCGGCAACGTCATCGCACGCGGTGAGTCACGGCTGATCGGCACGCTGGTCGATACGCGCGGCGGCGCGCTGCCCGGCCGGTCGGTCGATCGCGGCCGGATCCGCTGCCGCTGACCCCAAGACTCCTGTGATCAGATGATGCCGCCGCCGAGCATCAGCCGCAGCGTGAAGATGATGATCAGCACGATGTTCAGATTGCGCCCGGCATTGCTCGACGACAGTGCACCCACCGCAGCGCCGACGATGCCGATCGGGATGACCAGCCAGTTCATCCAGCCGAGCAGCGGGAAGAAGGCGACGAGACCCAGTGCGAGGGTGACGAGGCCGATGAGGATCGAGACGAGGTTGAGCATGACCCAAACATGGCGTCTCGGCAGGTCGCAGGCAAGATCGCGGGCCGGCCGGTCGCGCATACCGCGACAACGCTTTCTTCATCCGCGTTCCGGCATTGATGGCGGGTGATGACCCGTTCCGCCCGCATGATCCGCCTGCCCGCCCTCGCGCTTGCCCTGCCGCTCGCGCTGATCGCGTGCGGCGAGCCCGCGGTCGATCAGCAGGACCCGACGAACCTGGAGGCGGACCCTGGCACCGGCAATGCGGGCGACCCGGCGCTGAACGCCGCGCTCGCGGGTCAGATCATGGTCGACCCGACGCTGACCCAGTCGTCGAACGACGACGCGATCCGCCCGCCACCCGAACCGATGGGCGGAGCGATGCCGAGCGAGGAAGCGGGCCGCCGCGCCGATACGGTCGATCCGCGTACGCTGAAGCGCGCGCCCGCCGCTGGCGGCGACTGTCCCGCCTGCCGCACGGCCGACGCGGCGCTGACGCTGGGCGCGCTGGCCGAGCGGCAGACGTTTCCCAACGCGGCGGCGTGCGCGCGGACGATCGGCTATTCCGCGCTGTGGGCGAATCGCCTGCCCGCCGACCTGCCGCTCTATCCCGATGCGCAGCTGACGGAGGCGGCGGGTTCCGACCAGGCCGGCTGCCGGCTGCGCGTCGTGCATTTTTCGAGTCGGGCGACGCCGCAGCGGCTGCTCGACTTCTATTATACGCGCACCGCCGACGCGGGCTATTCGGCCGACCACCGCAGCGACGGCCGGCGGCACGTGCTCGGCGGGCTGCGCGGCGGCGATGCCTATAAGGTGTATGTCACGCCGCGCATGGGTGGCGTCAGCGACGTCGATCTGGTCTCCAACGCCGGGCGCTGAACACCGCGACCAGGTCTGCGGGCAAGCGCCGCGCATGCCCGTCAAGCGCGGCTTTCCGTTTTCCGCGATTCGCGCTAGGGCGCGGGCATGTCTCCCCTTCTCTATGTCATGGTCGGTGGCGCGGTCGGATCCGGCGCGCGCTATCTGACCGGGCGCGCGATGACCGCGCTGCTCGGTGCCGGCTATCCGTTCGGCACGCTGGCGGTGAACCTTGTCGGCGGGCTGCTGATGGGCGTGCTGGTCGGCGTGCTTGCGCGCCATTCGGCGCCCGAAGGCTGGCGGCTGCTGCTGGGCGTCGGCGTGCTCGGCGGGTTCACGACCTTTTCCTCCTTCTCGCTCGACGTCGTCACGATGATCGAGCGTGGCGCGCCGGGCCTCGCGCTCGGCTATGTTCTGGTGTCGGTGATCGGTTCGATCGCCGCGTTGTTCGCGGGTCTCTCCGCAGTAAGGGCCGTCGCATGACTGCGGGCAAACACGATAGCGATACGAATTTCCGCGAGTTCAACGTCGGGTTCGACGATGATGGCATCCGGCTGGACCGGTGGTTCAAACGGCACCTGCCCGAGACGAGCTTCACGACGGTGGCGATGTGGGCGCGGACCGGCCAGCTGCGCGTCGACGGCGCGCGTGCGACGCCGGGCGACCGGATCGCGGCGGGCCAGATGCTGCGCGTGCCACCGCCCGAGGCGGACAAGGCCACCGCCGACGTCGACGCGCCGCGGCGCGTGCGCGAGCGGGTGATCCTGTCGGACGAGGAGACCGAAGCCGCGCAGGCGATGGTCATCCACAAGGATTTCCAGGCGTTCGTGCTGAACAAGCCGCCGGGTCTGGCGACGCAGGGCGGCACCAAGACGACGCAGCATGTCGACGGGCTGCTCGATGGGCTCCAGTATGACAATGAGGGCCGGCCGAAGCTGGTCCACCGGCTCGACAAGGATACGTCGGGCGCGCTGCTGGTGGCGCGGACGTCGCGCGCAGCGGCGTTCTTCGCCAAGGCGTTTTCGGGCCGCACCGCGCGAAAAGTCTATTGGGCGCTGGTGGTCGACGTGCCGTCGATCGAGGACGGCATGATCGAGCTGCCGATCGGCAAGCAGCCCGGCACCGGCGGCGAGAAGATGCATGTCGACGAGGCCGAGGGCGCGCCCGCGCGGACCCGGTACCGCGTGATCGAGCGCGCGGGCAACCGCGCCGCCTGGGTCGAGCTGCAGCCCTTTACCGGCCGCACCCACCAGCTGCGCGTCCACATGGCGGCGATCGGCCATCCGATCGTCGGCGACGGCAAATATGGCGGCGCGGCGGCGTTCCTGACCGGCGGGATCTCGCGCAAGATGCATCTCCATGCGCGCCGCATCAAGGTGGACCATCCCGATGGCGGGTCGATCGACGTGACCGCCGAACTGCCGACGCATTTCGCGGAAAGCCTGAAGCAGCTGGGCTTCGAGGAGTCGCTCGGCGACGCGCTGGTGCTCGACGAGAAGACCGCGCCGTCGCGCGAGGAGATCAAGTCGCGCGCGCGGGCGCATGCGAAGTCGGTGCGCAAGGAGCGCCGCGGCGAACGGCGCGGGCGCGGTGTGGTCGAGGAGAAGACAACAGCGGGCAAGCCTGCGGGGCCGAAGACGGGTGGTTCGCGGACCGGCGCGGGGTCGAAGTTCGGCGCGCCCAGGAGTGGGCCGCGGGTCGAGGGTGGCAAGCCTGGTGGCCGCGGTCGTCCGGGGGGGAAGCCGAGTGGGCCTAGGAGTGGGCCGGGGTCGCGGTAATCTAGCGGGGTGGTCTCGCCCATATCCACTACCACCCCGGCGAAGGCCGGGGTCCAGTTGGGGAGGTTGCAGTAGCCGGGTGCTGTGCGCCGTTAGCACCGTCCCCCAACTGGGCCCCGGCCTTCGCCGGGGTGGTGGTGATTGTTGGGTGCCCTCCCGTTCCCCCGCGGGGGCGGGGGTCCAGTTGGGGAGGTTGCAGTAATCGGGTGCTGCGCTTCGTCAGCAACGTCCCCCAACTGGACCCCGGCCTTCGCCGGGGTGGTGGTGGTGGTGGTGCCCCCTGCCCGTTCCCCCGCGGGGGCGGGGGTCCAGGGGGCATGATCGGCAGCTCTGCTTAACGTCAGTCCCCCGCCTTTGCGGGGGAACATGACGATGCGCGTTCCGGTTTGGCGTTCCCTCGTTCGCCCGGCTGATCTACGAGACGGGGATGCGCTGGAAAATCTCATGATCCGCCTCGCCGTGTTCGATTGCGACGGGACGCTCGTCGACAGTCAGGCGAATATCTGCGTCGCGTGCGAGCGGGCGTTCGAGACGGCCGGGCTCGTCCCGCCGCCGCGCGCCGCGATTCGGCGGATCGTCGGGCTCAGCCTGGTCGAGGCGATGCAGATCCTGGTGCCGCAGGGCGACGAGGCGCTGCACCGCACGCTCGCGACCGACTACAAGGCAGCCTTCCATGCGATGCGGACGAGCGGCGAGCTGATCGAGGAGCCGCTGTTCGAGGGGATCGCCGACGTGCTGGCGACGCTCGCCGACGATGGCTGGAGGCTGGGCGTCGCAACGGGCAAGTCGGACCGCGGGCTCGCGCATGTCCTCGCCGCGCACGGCATCGCCGACCGGTTCGTGACGCTGCAGACCGCGGACCGGCATCCCTCCAAACCCGACCCGGCGATGCTGTTCGCGGCGATCAGGGAGGCGGGCGCGACCCCCGCCACGACCGCGATGATCGGCGATACGAGCTATGACATGGCGATGGCACGCGCGGCGGGCGCACGCGCGGTCGGCGTCACCTGGGGCTATCACGCGGTCGACGAGCTGGCGGAGGCCGGCGCGGACGTCGTCGCCGAGACGGTGCCGGCGCTGCATCATCTGGTGAGCGCATCGTGACGGAGGCCGATCGCCTGGCGCAGCGGCGCTGGTTCGTGCTGGTCGGCGTGCGACTTGCCGGGGTGGCGGGCGCGGTGCTCGGACTGGTGCTGATCGCGCGCGCCTATAGCTGGGGGCCGAAGATCCTCGGCACCGCGATCGTGCTGTCGGCGATGGCGATGATCGCGATCGTGCCGCGCAGCCTGGCGCAGCGCTGGCGCACGCCCACCGAATGACCGGACAGGACGCATGAAGAGATTCTGGACAGACGTCGCGATCGATGCGGATCGCGTGGTGACGCTCGACGGCAAGCCGGTCCGCACGCCCGGGCGTCGGCCGCTCGCGCTGCCGACCGATGCGCTCGCGCAGGCGGTGGCGGAGGAATGGCGCAGCGTCGGCGAGACGATCGATCCGCGGACGATGCCGCTGACCGGCCTTGCCAACGCCGCGACCGATCCGATCGCGAACGATCCGGCGCAGTTCGCCGCACGGCTAGCAGCCTATGGCGAGAGCGACCTGCTCTGCTACCGCGCGGACGGGCCGCCGCCGCTGGTCGAGCGGCAGGCGGCACGCTGGGACCCGCTGCTCGACTGGGCGCGTGCGCGGTACGACGTGACGTTCGCGGTGACGGCGGGGGTGATGCACGTCGCACAGGCCCCCGCGACGATCGCGCGGCTGCACGAGGCGGTCGCGGCGCATGACGATTTCCACCTCGCCGGGCTGTCGCCGGTCGTCACGCTGACGGGGTCGCTGGTGATCGGGCTGGCGCTGGTCGAGGGAGAGATCGACGGCGATGCGGCCTGGGCGGCGGCGGGGATCGACGAGGACTGGTCGATCGAGATGTGGGGCGAGGACTGGCAGGCGGCGCAGCTGCGCGAGCTCAAGCGCCAAGAATTCGCGCGCGGCGTCGCGTTTCTGGCGATGCTGTAGGCTTTCGTCATCCTGGACCCGATCCAGGATGACGGGGGGTCAGCGCGTCAGGCGGCGGATGAAGCCGATCAGGCCGGTCTGGCGCGAGCGCTTGAGGCGTTCGGCGGCGAGGATCGTCTTCACGCCGCGGATGCAGCTGTCGACGTCGTCATTGACCAGGACGTAATCATAGCCGTCCCAGTGGCTGACCTCGTTCGCGGCGCGCGACATGCGCGCGTCGATCACTTCGGTCGAGTCGGTGCCGCGGCTGGTGAGGCGGCGGTGGAGTTCCTCCATCGACGGCGGGAAGATGAAGACGCGGACGACGTCGCCGCCCGCGATCTGGAACAGCTGCTGCGCGCCCTGCCAGTCGATGTCGAACAGCACGTCCTTGCCGGCGGCGAGCATCTCCTCGACCTGCGCGCGCGGGGTGCCGTAGCGATGGTTGAAGACATGCGCCCATTCGAGGAACTCGTCCTTCGCGACCATGTCGCGAAAGCCCTCGAGATCGGTGAAATGATAGTCCTTGCCGTCGACTTCGCCCGGTCGCATCGCACGGGTCGTCACCGAGACCGACATCTCCAGCTCATGCTCGTCGGCGAGCAATCGGCGCGCGATCGTCGACTTGCCGGCGCCCGATGGCGAGGACAGGACGAACAGAACGCCGCGGCGACGAAAACCATGCGGGTCGGACGGAAGTGTGTGGGGCATGCGCGCCCTTGCCGCGGACTGCGCATGGGCGTCAACCCATGCACAGCCCGCGCGTGTCATTCTGGCGGCGGATCAGTAGCCCGACTTGCGCGCCCGGTTGCGGTCATAGGCCTTCTTGGCCGCATAGCCTCCGCCGAGGATCATGCCGAGCGGCCCCATGCGACGCAGCACGCTCATCGCGACCACGCCCTTGACCGCGCCAGATGCGCCGCCCGAACCGTCGCGACGGCCCATTTCGCGGCCAACCAATGCACTGATAATACGCCCGATCATGACTTAACCTCTCCGAAAACCTGGTCCTTGAGTTCCGCTGCACCGCGCAGCACCGCCCAGCCGATCGCGTAGGTCACGGCCAGCGGCACGACGATCTTGAGCACGTTGGCGGTGACCGCACCGATAATCGCGCCGTCCGCATTGCCGTCATCGCCGCTGAGCGAGTCGATGCCTGCGCCGATCAGCGCGCCTATGGTCGTTGCGCCCACGTAATTTCTCCTTCGCGTGTGGCGGGTTAGCGCGCGAACCGCGTTTGGGTTCCCCGCCTCACCACCATCCGTCATCCTGACGAAAGTCAGGACCCAGAGCCACGATCGTCTCGCTGAGTAATCCTGGATCCTGACTTTCGTCAGGATGACGGGGTGGGTCGGTTAGCGGCCGAGCATCGACTCGGGCCGCACGACTCGGTCGAAGGTCTCCGCATCGACCAGCCCGAGTGCGAGGCCCGCCTCTTTCAGCGTCAGTCCCTCGGCATGCGCGTGCTTGGCGATCTTCGCGGCCGCGTCATAGCCGATCTCGGGGGCGAGCGCGGTGACGAGCATCAGCGAGCGGTCGAGCAGGTCGGCGATGCGGTCGCGATTGGGTTCGATGCCGTCGACGCAGCGCTCCGCGAAACCCTCCATCGCGGTCGCGAGCAGGTCGATCGAGCGGAGCACGTTCGCGCCGATCAGCGGCTTGAAGACGTTCAGTTCGAGATGCCCCTGCATCCCGCCGATCGTGGCCGCGACGTGGTTGCCCATCACCTGGCCGGCGACCATCGTCAGCATCTCACACTGGGTGGGGTTGACCTTGCCGGGCATGATCGAGCTGCCGGGCTCGTTGGCGGGCAGGTCGATCTCGCCGAAGCCGCAGCGCGGGCCGCTGCCCAGCAGGCGGATGTCGTTGGCGATCTTGGTCAGCGCGACCGCGAGCGTGTTGAGCGTGCCCGACAGATGGACGAGCGGGTCGTTCGAGGCGAGCGCCTCGAAGCTGTTCTCGGCGGGGATGAACGGATGGCCGGTCAGGTCGGAGACCGCCTTGCAGAAATCCGCGGCGAACCCCCTGGGCGCGTTGAGCCCGGTGCCGACCGCGGTGCCGCCCTGCGCGAGCCGGTTGGTGCCGTTGGTGACGCCCGGCTCGATCCGGCGGCCACAGCGATAGACCTGATTGGCATAGGCGCCGAATTCCTGCCCGAGCGTCAGCGGGGTCGCGTCCTGCAGGTGCGTGCGGCCGATCTTGACGATGTCGTCCCACGCATCCGCCTTCGCCTGCAGCGCGGTCCGCAGCCGGTCGAGCGCGGGAAAGAGCCGGCGCGTCACGGCGAGCGAGGCGGCGATGTGGAGCGCGGTCGGGAAGCTGTCGTTCGACGACTGGCTCATGTTGACATGGTCGTTGGGATGGACCGGCGACTTGCCGCCGCGCGTTCCGGTGAGCAGCTCGTTGGCGCGGCCGGCGATCACCTCGTTGACGTTCATGTTCGACTGGGTGCCGCTGCCGGTCTGCCAGATGACAAGCGGGAACTGGTCGTCGAGCGTGCCGTCGATGACTTCCTGCGCGGCGGCGTCGATCGCGTCGGCGATTGTGGCGTCGAGGCCGTGCGTGCGGTTTACGCGGGCGGCGGCCTGTTTGACGAGCGCGAGGGCGTGGACGATCTCGATCGGCATGCGTTCGCGGGTACCGAACGGGAAATTCTCGACCGATCGCTCGGTCTGCGCGCCCCAATAGGCCTGGGCGGGGACTTGGATCGGGCCGATCGAGTCGGTTTCTGTGCGGGTGTTGGTCATAACCTACCTACGCCGTCATGCCGGGCTTGTTCCGGTATGGCGGCGTAGAGCAGAAGGCCGACATGGGAGTAAATCCCATGTCGTCGACCGCGCGGTGCGCGTCGGCCGGCCGTTCGCGTCGCTGTGCGACCGGCGATCAGCTTTGCCTGATCGCCTCGCTCCAGCTCATTTCTTCCGCTTGAAATCCACGGCGACGACGTTCGAGCCGTCTTCGATCGGCACCGCGGTCGGGCCGTCATTCTCGGCCGGGTCATGCTCGCCGAGCGACTCGTCTGCGCCTTCCTGCGCCTGGAAGCGCAGTTCGAAGCTGACCGCGGGATCCTGGAATGCGGTGATCGCCGAATAGGGGATGACCAGCTTCGACGGGACCTGGTTGAACGACAGGCCGATCGAGAAGCGCTCGTCGTCGACGACGAGGTCCCAGTAGCGGTTCTGCATGACGATCGTCATCTCGTCCGGGAAGCGTTCGATCAGCCGCTTGGGGATGTCGACGCCGGGCGCCTGCGTCTTGAAGGTGATATAGAAATGATGCTCGCCGGGAAGCCCGCCGGCCTCCGACACGGAACCGAGCACGCGGCCGACGACGGCACGCAGGGCTTCTTGCACGATCTCGTCGTACGGAATCAGGCTATCGGGCAGTCCATCGCTCATTCCCCTTGGGTAGCGGTATTCGGATGGCGGTCAAGATTGCATGCGTCGTGGCGCACGTTATGGGAGGTGGCATGCGCACCGCCACGATTTCCCGCTCCACCGCCGAGACGGCGATCGACGTCACCATCAACCTCGACGGGACCGGCGTTTACGACGTCGAGACCGGCGTCGGCTTCTTCGATCACATGCTCGAACAGCTCTCGCGCCATTCGCTGATCGACTTGCACGTCCGCACCAAGGGCGACCTGCATATCGACGAGCATCACACCGTCGAGGATACCGGCATCGCGATCGGCCAGGCGTTCGCGCAGGCGCTCGGCGACAAGCGGGGCATCACGCGCTACGGCGACGCGCTGTCGCCGATGGACGAGACTCTCACGCGGGTTGCGCTCGACATTTCCGGGCGGCCCTGGCTCGTCTGGAAGGACCTGTTCTCGCAGACGCGGCTGGGCGGCATGGACACCGAGATGTTCGAGCATTTCTTCCACAGCTTCGCGCAGGCCGCGGGCATCACGCTGCACGTCGAGACGCTGTACGGCACCAACAACCACCATATCGCCGAGGCCGCGTTCAAGGGCGTCGCGCGCGCGCTGCGCACCGCGATCGAGATCGACCCGCGCAAGGCCGACGCGATCCCGTCGACCAAGGGGATGCTGTGACGCTCGCGCTGATCGATTACGGCGCGGGGAACCTGCATTCGGTCGAGAACGCGCTGCGCACCGCGGGCTGTAGCGACCTGATCGTTACCGCCGATGCGGACGTCGTCGCGAAGGCCGAGCGGATCGTGCTGCCCGGCGTCGGCGCTTACGGGGCGTGCGCGGCGGCGTTGCGCGCGGTGCCGGGGATGGTCGAGGCGCTGAACCGGCGCGTGCGCGACGAGGGCGCTCCGTTCCTCGGCATCTGCGTCGGCATGCAGCTGATGGCGGACGCGGGCGAGGAGATGGGGACGCATGCCGGGCTCGGCTGGGTGCCAGGGCGCGTGCGGCGGCTCGAGCCGGGGACGATGGACGCGAAGGTGCCGCATATGGGCTGGAACGACGTCGTGCCGGCCACCGCGCATCCGCTGATCGAACCGGGCGAGGCGTATTTCCTGCACAGCTTCGCGTTTGAAGGCGCCGACGTGCTCGCAACTACCAATCACGCCGGTCCCGTCACCGCGGCGATTGGTCGCGACACGATGATCGGCGTGCAATTTCATCCTGAGAAGAGCCAGCGCTACGGTCTGGCCTTGCTCGAACGTTTTCTGGAGTGGCGGCCGTGAGCCTTATCGTTTTCCCCGCGATCGACCTCAAGGCCGGGCAGGTCGTCCGCCTCGCCGAGGGCGATATGGACCGCGCGACCGTCTATGGCGACGATCCCGCGGCGCAGGCGATGCTGTTCGCGAACGCAGGCGCCGAGCATCTGCACGTCGTCGATCTCGACGGCGCGTTTGCAGGGGCTTCGGTCAATGGCGACGCGGTGCGCGCGATCGTTTCGCAGTTTCCGGGGCATGTGCAGCTTGGCGGCGGGATCCGCACGCGTGCCAATGTCGAGGGCTGGTTCGATCTGGGCGTGTCGCGGGTCGTGATCGGCACCGCGGCGCTCGAGGATCCCGACTTCGTGCGCGGCGTGGCGAAGGATTTCCCCGGCGGCATCGTCGTCGCGGTCGATGCGAAGGACGGCATGGTCGCGACCAAGGGCTGGGCCGACGTCTCGACCACCAGCGCGGTCGATCTCGCGCGGCGGTTCGAGGATGCGGGGGTGGCGTCGCTGCTGTTCACCGATGTCGGGCGCGACGGGATGCTGAAGGGCTGCAACGTCGAGGCGACGGTCGACCTTGCGCGATCGGTCGACATTCCGGTGATCGCGAGCGGCGGGGTCAAGGGGATCGCCGAGATCCACGTTCTCGCCTTGCATGTGCGTGATGGGGTCGAGGGCGTGATCACGGGGCGGGCGTTGTACGACGGGCGGCTCGATCTCGCGGCGGCGTTGAGCGTGGCGAAGGCGGCATGAGGGTTCACGCGGAGACGCGGAGACGCGGAGAGTCTTTTGGCGCCGCAGGCAGATATGGGTTCACGCGAAGGCGCGAAGGCGCGAAGAGCGAGAAAGGCAGAGGAGGAAGTCTGCTTTCTCTTCGCGCCTTTGCGCCTTCGCGTGAATCAATCTTAGCGGCTTCGCCGCGTCTCCGCGTCTCCGCGTCTCCGCGTGAACCCCTTCTTCGAGACCCCGCATGACCGTCCGCGCCCGAGTCATCCCGTGTCTCGACGTCGCCGATGGCCGCGTCGTGAAGGGCGTGAACTTCGTCGAGCTGCGCGACGCGGGCGATCCGGTCGAGCAGGCGCGTGCCTATGACGCCGCCGGCGCGGACGAATTGTGCTTCCTCGACATCGGCGCGAGCCATGAGGGCCGGGGCACGATCCTCGACGTCGTGCGGCGGACCGCGGCGGTGTGCTTCATGCCGCTGACGGTCGGCGGCGGCGTGCGGACCGCGGACGATGCGCGCGCGCTGTTGCTGGCGGGCGCGGACAAGGTCGCGGTCAATTCCGCCGCGGTCGAGCGGCCGGAGCTCGTCGCCGATATCGCCGAACGTTTCGGCAGCCAGTGCTGCGTCGCGAGCGTCGATGCGCGGCGCTCGGGCGAAGGCTGGGAGGTGTTCACGCATGGCGGCCGGCGCGCGACCGGGATCGACGCGATCGCGCATGCGGTGAGGCTCGCCGAGCTCGGCGCCGGGGAACTGCTCGTCACCTCGATGGACCGCGACGGCACGCGCAGCGGCTATGACCTCGACCTGATCCGCGCGATCGCCGACCGCGTGGCGGTGCCGGTCGTGGCGAGCGGCGGGGTCGGCGGACTCGACGATCTGGTCGCCGGGATCCGCGACGGGCATGCGAGCGCGGTGCTGGCCGCATCGATCTTCCATTTCGGCCAGGCGTCGATCGGCGACGCGCACGCCGCGCTGGCGGCTGCGGGGATCCCGGTGCGGACCCCCTTGCGGTCGGCCTGACCGGCATGGCGACGCTGCCGCTGGTCGCGGTGCAGTCGGGGCATAGCGGCGTGGTGCATCCGCGCACCGGCCCCGAGACGTCGGACATCGCGCTGTTCGCGGTCGCCGCGATCGGCGTCTGGCTGGTCCGCCGCGCGCTACGCAAGCGGTTCCTGAAGCGGCCGCCGCGCGCAAAGGATTGACCCGCCCGCGCGCCTGCGTCAGCACGCGCGGCATGGCAGACCCCGTTTTCGACCGCCTGGAGGCGACCATCCGCGCGCGTCGCGATTCGCCCGCCGACACCTCCTACACCGCCAGCCTGTTCGCGCGCGGCCGCCCCAAGATCGCGCAGAAGCTCGGCGAGGAAGCGGTCGAGACGGTGATCGCGGCCTGTTCGGGCGACGAGGCGAGCATCGTCCCCGAGGCCGCCGACCTGATGTTCCATCTCGCGGTGCTGCTGGCCGACGCGGGGCTGAGCCTCGACGATGTGCGGGCCGAGCTTGAGCGCCGTGAAGGGGTCGGCGGGTTGGTCGAGAAGGCTGCGCGGACTGCCTGATCCGCCACCTCCGTCATTCCCGCGGAGGCGGGAACCCGGACTGGCTGGCCACGCGGATGGATCGCGATCCGCCGAGGATATGGATCCCCGCCTTCGCGGGGATGACGAAGGTTGGTAGGATGCCCCGAAAGGAGCAAGCCCCATGCCGATCGACGCCACCCAGCCTTATGACGACCAGAACATCTTCGCGAAGATCCTGCGCGGCGAGATTCCGTCGAACCGCGTCTATGACGACGACTTCGCGATCGCGTTCCACGACATCAATCCGCAGGCGCCGACGCATCTGCTGGTGATCCCCAAGGGCGCCTATGTCTCGTGGGACGATTTCTCCGCGCGTGCGGGCGATGCGGAGATCGCCGGGTTCATCCGCGCGGTCGGGACGGTCGCGCGCGCCGCGGGGCTGGTCGAGCCGGGCTATCGCCTGCTCGCGAACATCGGCCAGCACGGGCATCAGGAGGTGCCGCATCTGCACGTTCATGTCTTCGGCGGGCGTCCGCTTGGCCCGATGCTGGCCGGATAGCGCGGCTTTCCGCCACTAAAGGATTGCGCGTAATAAAATTGCCATTAGGCTTCCCGGCTTGAGCAAGGGGGCCAGTGAACCGGCCCTCACAACCCCCGGGGGGAACCGAATTGATTTTTGGTCGCGTTAAGTCACTGGACGCCATTCTGGCGACGGCGGAGAAGAAATCGCTCCACCGATCGCTGGGCGCGTTCCAGCTAACCATGCTCGGCATCGGTTGCGTGATCGGCACGGGTATCTTCGTGCTGACCTCCGCCGCCGCGCAGAAGGCCGGGCCGGGCATGATCCTGAGCTTCGTCGTCGCCGGCGCGGTCTGCGTCGTCGCCGCGCTCTGCTATGCCGAGATCGCGGCGATGGCCCCGGTCGCGGGCTCCGCCTATACCTACACCTATTCGGTCATGGGCGAGCTGCTCGCCTGGACGGTCGGCTGGGCGCTGATCCTCGAATATGCGGTGGCCGCGAGCGCCGTGTCGGTCGGCTGGTCCGGCTATTTCGCGGGCTCGATATTGCACGAGACGTTCGGGATAACACTCCCGACCTGGCTGTCGCACGGGCCGTACATGCCGGGCGGGTTCATCAACCTGCCCGCGGTCGTCATCTCGCTGCTGATCACCTGGCTGCTGATGATCGGCACGACCGAGAGCGCGCGCGTCAACGCGGTGCTGGTGACGATCAAGGTCGTCGCGCTGACCGCGTTCGTCGCGCTGACGCTGCCCAAGACGCATGGCAGCAATTTCGAGCCGTTCCTCCCCACCGGCATCCTCGGCAGCAACGGGCTGGGCGTGGTCGGCGCGGCGGCGACGATCTTCTTCGCCTATGTCGGCTTCGACGCGGTCTCGACCGCGGCCGAGGAGACCAAGGATCCGCAGCGCAACGTGCCGATCGGGTTGATCGCCTCGCTCGGCATCTGCACCGTGTTCTACATGCTGGTCGCAGCGGGCGCGATCGGCACGATCGGCGGACAGCCGCTGTTCGGCGCCGACGGCGTGCCGTTCACCACCGGGTCGGCCGAGCTCGCCCGCGCCTGCCTGATCCCCGCCAACGCGCAGGCGCTGGTCTGTTCGAACGAGGCGCTGGCGCATGTCCTGCGTCAGGTCGGCTATGCCAATGTCGGCAACTGGATGGGCTATGCCGCCGGTCTCGCGCTGCCGTCGGTGATCCTGATCCTGATGTTCGGCCAGACGCGCATCTTCTTCGTGATGAGCCGCGACGGCCTGCTGCCCGAAGTGCTGAGCCGCGTGCATCCGAAGTGGAAGACGCCGCATATCGTCACCGCGATCACCGGCGTGTTCGTCGCGTTCGCCGCCGCGTTCCTGCCGGTCGGGCAGCTCGCGGACATCGCCAATGCGGGCACGCTCTACGCGTTCATGATGGTCGCGATCGCACTGCTGATCCTGCGCAAGCGCGAGCCGAACCGGCACCGTCCGTTCCGCACGCCGGCGGCCTGGATCGTCGCGCCGCTGACGATCGTCGGCTGCATCGGGCTGTACTTCTCGCTTCCCTACGAGGCGATGGCGGTGCTGCCGATCTGGGGCGCGGTCGGCCTCGTGATCTATTTCCTCTATGGCTACCGCAAGAGCTATCTCGGGCGCGGCATGGCCGATGGCGGCGAGCCGATCGACATGGCGCCCCCGGGCAGCCACTGAGACGGGACGCAGCAAAAGGGCCGCGGGAGGAAACTCCCGCGGCCCTTTTTTTGTGCCTGCTGCCGGACCGTCATCCCCGCGAAGGCGGGGATCCCTTTCCTCCAGCGTTTGCGAGTCTATCGCGCGGCCCGCCAGTATGGGTTCTCGCCTGCGCGGGAATGACGGTTCGGTTCGTCAGCCGATATGCTTGGCGGCGAGCGCCTTCATGTCGACCATCGGGCGGGCGCCGACATGGCTGATGATCTCGGCTGCGCAGACCGCACCGAGCTTGAGCGAGGCGTGGAGGTCGTGGCCCTGTGCCTGGCCGTGGAGGAAGCCCGCCGCGAACAGGTCGCCCGCACCGGTCGTGTCGACGACCTTGGCGATCGGCTCGGCCTTCACTTCGGCGCGCGTGCCGGTCTGGATCGCGCAGGCACCGTGTTCGCCGCGGGTGACGACCAGCGTCGGGACCTGGGCCGAGATCTTCGCGACCGCCGCGTCGAAATCCTCGGTCTCGGCAAGCGCCGCGAGCTCGCTCTCATTGGCGAACAGGATGTCGATCAGCCCGTCCGACAGCAGCTGGCGGAAATCGCCGCCGTGGCGCGAGATGCAGAACACGTCGCTGAGCGTGAACGCGACCTTGCGGCCGGCGCCACGCGCGCAATCGATCGCGGCGCGCATTGCGGCGCGCGGCTCTTCGGGATCCCAGAGATAGCCCTCGAGATACAGGATCGCGCTGTCGGCGATCATCGCGGTGTCGATCGCCGCGGCGGGGAGGAACTGCCCTGCGCCGAGGAAGGTGTTCATCGTCCGCTGGCCATCGGGCGTCACGAAGATCAGGCAGCGGCCGGTGGTCGGGTCGCCGGCGCGGACCGGGGTCGCGAACTCGATGCCGATGCTGCGCACGTCATGCGCGAAGACCTGGCCGAGCTGGTCGTCGGCGACCTGGCCGATGAAACCGCACTTGCCGCCGAGCGCCGCGACGCCGGCGACGGTGTTGGCGGCCGACCCGCCCGAGATTTCCATGCCCGGCCCCATCTTGGCGTAGAGCGCATCGGCTTCTTCCGACGAGAACATCAGCTGCATCGAGCCCTTGGCGACACCGATCTCGGCGATGAAGGCGTCGTCGGCGGTGCTCAGAATGTCGACGATGGCATTGCCGATCGCGACGACGTCATAGGTAGGCGTGCTCAAGGGGAGGTCTCCGGACCGAACGGGAAAAGCCCGCCGTAATTCGCGCGGGCAGCAGGCGCAACCGCTGCGGCGCCGGATGCCCGGACCGTGGACGTCAGCGCAGATAAGCGACGAGGCTGAGCCCGGCGACCTTGCCGAACACCGAATAGCTCGCCTCGAGCATCGTCTTGCGCTGCATCAGGTCCATCGAGATCTGGCCGTAATCCGCATCCTCATTGTCCGAGACGATCTTCTCGAGCAGCGCGGCGCGATCGGCCGCGCGCGCGCCGAGCGTCTCGATCTGCGCCTGGCGAAGGCCGTTGGTGGCGTTGAGCCCGCGGACCTGCGGCAAGGCGGCGTCAAGCTGCGCGATCGCGGTCTTGAGCGCCGCGGCCTGGCCTGCGCTGGGGGTGGCGCCGATCGGTCCGGCTTCGGCCAGCGTCCGGAACGCGGCGAGCACGCCATCGCCGAGCTCGCTCGCGGTGACGCCATAGGTCAGCGTCGCGCCGCCGCCGATCGACGCCGAGGCGCGGACGTCGTCATTGCCGAATGCGGCCTGCGTCGTCGTGCCCGCGGTCTCGGCCAGCGTCGCGGGCTTGAACGGGATCGCGTCGCCCTGCGCGCCGGCGAACAGCGGCTCGCTGCCATCGGTCGCGTTGAGCGCGGAGCGGAACTGGCTGAAGGCGCTCTCGATCGCGCTGCCGAGCGCGGGCGTCGCGCCGGTGCCGACCGCGGTCATCAGCTGTGTCCGGAGGTCGCCGGCGATCGTGTCGATCGCGGTGATATTGGCCTCGTACAGCGACAAGATCGTGCCGAGCCGGGTCGTCGCCGCACTCTGCGCCGCCTGCATCGACAGCGCACTGCGCGCGGACAAAGTGCGGACCGCGGCGCTGCCGAGATCGGCGAGATCCTTCGCCTTCTTGCCCGAATTGAGCTGCAGCTGCGTCTGCGCGAGCCGCTGCTGCGCCTTCTGGACCGCGTCGGTCAGCGTCCGCTGGAGCGGGATGGTGGCGATGCGGGTCATCGATGCTGGTCCTATCTGATCATGCCGAGGAGCGTGTCGTACATCTCGCTCGCGGTGGTCATGACGCGCGCGGCGGCGGCATAGCTGTTCTGGAGCACGACCATCTGGCCGAGCTCCTCGTCGATATTGACGCCCGAGACGCTGTCGCGGCGGTTGATCGCGTCGTCGCGGCGTGCGCCCATCTGGTCCGCACGATCGGTGGCGCGCGACGCGGCGGATCCCGCATCGCCCAGCACGACCGCGGAGAAGCGCGCGATCGTCATCGTCCCCGCATCGCCGAGATCGACCGCGCTCGCCAGCGCGTCGACCAGCGCGGTCGCGCCACGCCGGTCGCTCGGTCCCAGCGCCTTCGTCCCCACCGCTACGGGCT
This sequence comes from Sphingomonas aerolata, assembly GCF_023935825.1. Taxonomy (NCBI): domain Bacteria; kingdom Pseudomonadati; phylum Pseudomonadota; class Alphaproteobacteria; order Sphingomonadales; family Sphingomonadaceae; genus Sphingomonas; species Sphingomonas aerolata. The sequence continues at coordinate 3,957,684 of NZ_CP098762.1, forward strand.
GGAGCCGTGCGAGCGGAAGGCGGGTCGGATCGGCGAGCACGTCGCGGCGGACCCCCGCGCTGTCGAGCCCCGCCCCCGCCGCGCCCAGCCCGGTGATCGCCGCAAAGCCGCGTCCGGTGCCGCCGCGGTCGGTCGTGTCGGACAGGACCGAGAGCATCGCCCCCGATTCGGCGCGGGTGGCCGAGAACCGCAGGCGCCCGACATCGTCGAGCGCGAACTGGCCATAACCGCCGAGCGGACTGGCGTTGAGCTCGTCGATCAGGTCGCCATAGCTCGGCCCCGTCGCCCCCGTCAGTGCATAGCGCGCGACCAGCCGGCCCGACGAATCGCGCAAGGCGAAATCCACCGCCTCGCCGGCGGCGAAGCGATGCGGATCGGCGGTGGTGAACCCCGAGGGCACGAGCATGCTTGTGTCGCTGCGGACGATGTCGTTCAGCCCGAAATAGTGCGACAGGCCGATCCCGGCCCGCGCGCTTGGGCGTGCCGCGTCCTGCGCGACCGCGACGCCGGTCCCTGCGCCGGTCGCGGCGATGGTGAGCGTGCCGTTGGCGAACGACGCGATCGCCGCACCGCCCAGGCCGGTATTGATCGCCGCGATCGCATCGTCGACGGTTGCTGCCGCGCCGAGCGCGTCGAAGTCGAGCGTGGTGCCGGCGACCATCGTGCCGTCCGAGCGCGTCACCGCGATCAGCGCCGCGCCGGTGAACCCCAGCCGGTCGCCACCGGTCAGCGCGGTCGCGCGGCCGGTGAGCGTCGCGGGCGGCGGCACCGCCGACCCGGTGTTGGACGCGGCGTTGATCGTCCGCGCGAGTCCTGCGAACAGCGTCTCGACCCGCGCCGAGAACGCCGGCAACTGCCGGTCGCGCAGGTCGAGCAGCCCGCCGAGCCGCCCGCCCATGGCCGGGGTGTCGAGCGTCGTACCGGTCGCCGCGCCGAGCGTGCCGTCCGCCTCGGCGAACCGCACGTCGATCGTCGGATAGACCGGCTGCGCGCTGCCCACCCCGCTGGCGGGATAGGAGAGCTGGCGCAGCCGCTGGTCGAGCAGCGGGACGCCCGAGGCGGTATCGATCGTCACCCGCCCGCTCGGCTGTTCGCGCGCGGTGATGCCGATCAGCGCGCTGAGCTCCTCGAGCGCGGTGGTGCGGCGGTCGGCGGGGCCCGACGCGCTGCGCCCCAGCCCCTGCAGCCGCGAGATCGAATCATTGAGCGTGTCGACCGTGCGCAGCAGCGCGTTGACCCGCTCGACCGTGTCGCCGACCTCGCCCTCGATATCGCCGCGCAGCACGTCGACGTCGCGACCGAGCTGGCGCATCGATCCGATCGCGTCCTCGACCATGCCGACAAAGGGCGCGGTGACCGCGGACCCGCCATTGGCGCCCGCCATCGCGGTCGCGGTCGCAGCGATCGCGTCGAGCCGCGCGGGCAGCGCGGATTCGGACCCGGTCGCGCCGAGCAGCGACTGCAACCGGTCGAGATAGCCCGCCTCGACCTCCGCACGGCCCGCATCGCCGCTGCGGCCATAGACGGTCGCCTCGAGGAACTTGTCCGCGACGCGGCCGGGTTCGCCGACGACCACGCCGTTGACGCGGCCTGCGGTGACCCCCGTCTGCAACGCGACCGTCTCGCGCGCATAGCCCGGCGTGTTGACGTTCGCCAACATGAACACCACCGGGTTCAAGCGCCAGCGCGCGGCGTTCCAGGACCTGCTCTATCAGCAGGAGACGCGCCCGGGTTCGGCGGCAGGCGGCGACGGCCAGGCCAAGGTGCCGACCGGGATCCAGATCGGCGCGGGCGTGAAGACCGGCGGCGTCTACCGCATCACCGAACAGGGTGCGCCGAACCAGACCGGCAACCGCTATGACATCGCGATCCAGGGACGCGGCTATTTCCAGGTGACGTTGCCCTCGGGGCAGATCGGCTTCACCCGCGACGGATCGTTCCAGCTGTCCGAACAGGGCGAGCTGGTCACCGCGGACGGCTTTCGCGTCGAACCCGCGATCGTCATTCCGCCCGAGGCGGTCGACGTCGCGATCTCGAAGACCGGCGAGGTCCAGGTCAAGCTCGCCAACGATCCCGCGCTGCAGACCGTCGGCCAGATCCAGCTCGCGACCTTCGTCAACGAGGCAGGGCTCGAGGCGCAGGGCGGCAACCTCTTTCTCGAAACCGCCTCGTCGGGGCAGCCGACCGTCGCTTCGCCGGGCCAGCCGGGCTTTGGCGACACGCTGCAGGGCTTTGTCGAGGCGTCGAACGTCAATCCGGTGTCCGAGATCACCGCGCTGATCACCGCGCAGCGCGCCTATGAGATGAACAGCCGCGTGGTGAAGACCGCGGACGAGATGCTCGCCACCTCGAGCCAGCTCCGGTGAGCCGCCTGACGATCGCCGTCGCGACCCTGCTGGCATCGGGGGCTGCGCTCCCGGCGCAGGCGGCGGATCCCGCCGAGACGCCCGTCGCGGTGCTCACCCGCGCGATCGCGCGCGGCGACATCCTGAGCGCGACCGATTTCGAGCTGCAGCCGCGGGCCGCGGTCGCCGCGCGCGGCGTGCTGGCGGCCGACACGGCGAGCGGACGCGAGGCGGTGCGCGCGCTGCCCGCGGGCACGATGGTCCGCGCCGGCGATCTCGTCGCGCCCCGGCTGGTGCGTCGCGGCGAGGCGGTGACGCTGTCGCTCCAGGGTCGCGGGTTTGCGATCACTACCGCCGCGCGGGCGCTGGCGGCGGGCGGCATGGGCGATGTCGTCCGCGTCGTCGCGCTGTCCACCAACCACAGCGTCGACGGCGTCGTCACGGGCGCGGGCAGCGTCCGCGTCGCCGCGCAATGAGGAGACATGCGATGACCAGACCCGCGACAATGTTCCTGATCCTCGCCGGCGCGACCGCCCTGTCGGGCTGCGGCACGATCGGCCAGCTCAAGACGATCGGCAAGGCGCCGAAACTCAGCGAGATGACCGCGGTCGACACCCCGCTGACCGAGGATTCGCTCGGCCAGCCGAGCCGTCGCCCGGCTGCGCCGCCACTGGCCCTGGCGCCCCCCGACGCATCGCTGTTCCGCGCGGGCGCTGGTGCGTTTCTCGGCGACCAGCGCGCCGCGCGCAAGGGCGACATCCTGACCGTGCGGATCAACGTTCAGGACCGCGCCGAGGTCGGCAACACGACCGCACGCACGCGCGGCGGCTCCGAGAATGCGGGGCTGACCGCAGCACTCGGGCTCGGCGTCGCGACGCCCGATCCGCTGATCGCCGGCAATTCGAAGTCGCAGTTCAACGGATCGGGCAATATCAGCCGGTCGGAAACAATCAGCATGACGATGTCGGCGATCGTCACCGACGTGCTGCCCAACGGCAATCTGATGATCCGCGGCCGCCAGGAGATCCGCGTCAATTACGAGCTGCGCGAGCTGATCGTGACCGGCATGGTGCGCCCGCAGGATATCAGCCGCGACAACAGCATCCGCCACACGCAGATCGCCGAGGCACGGGGCCGCGGCCAGCTGACGCAGGCGCAGCAGGCACGCTGGGGCCAGCAGATCTACGACGCCGTCTTTCCGTTCTGAGGCGCGTGCCCACGCTGCAAATAATCCGCGCAGCGCGACCAACTATCCGGATTTCTTCCCAGAATAAGGAGCGGGTCGGATCTGACCGCTCCGTCGGCGAGCCGCCGTACGGCTCAAGGACGCAGAAGCGACCGACTATTCCAGAAGGAAGAATATCATGGGAATGTCCGTTAACACCAATGTTGGCGCGATGGCGGCCCTTCAGGCCCTCAACGAGACCAGCAAGGGTCTGTCCGTCGTCCAGAGCCGCATCAACAGCGGCCTGAACGTCGCATCGACCAAGGACGATTCGGCAGCCTTCACGATTGCCCAGGGCCTTCGCGGCGATCTGGGTGGCCTCAAGGCGGTCAACTCCTCGCTCAGCCGGGCGAAGAGCGTGGCCGACGTTGCGGTCGCAGGCGCAGAGCAGATCTCGGACGTCGTCAACCAGATGAAGACGCTCGCCAAGCAGGCGTCGGACGATGGCATCAGCGACGAGAGCCGCGCTGCGTACAACAAGGACTTCACCGCCCTTCGCGACCAGATCAGCACGATCGTCGATTCGTCCGAGTTCAACGGTACGAACCTGCTCAAGACCGGCGGCGGCACCGTGAGTGCGTTGCAGTCGCTGACCAACAAGGCAACCGGCACCGACACCTACGATCCCGATACGCTCTCCATCGCCAACCAGGAAATCGACCTGCCGGCGACGGAAACCGCGTCCGCGGGCGTGGGTACCGGCGTGCTCGGCCAGGATTCGGAAATCGACACGGCTGCCAAGGCCAAGGCGATGGTCGATACCCTGGACACGCTGGGCAGCTCGCTCAACACCAAGCTGAGCGATCTCGGCTCGGGGTCGCGCAAGATCGACGCACAGATGACGTTCACCAGCAAGCTGTCGGACGCGATCGAAAGCGGCGTCGGCAAGCTGGTCGACGCGGATCTGGCCAAGGAATCGGCGAAGCTGCAGGCACTGCAGGTCAAGCAGCAGCTTGGCGTTCAGGCGCTGTCGATCGCCAACCAGGCACCGCAGACGATCACCTCGCTGTTCCGGTAAGCCGGTACGAGACACGATCCCGCCAAGTCCCCCAAGCACATCGGCGGGGGGTCGTGGAAACCGGGGTGGCCGATCGGCCACCCCGGTTTTTTAATGCCTGTTTTCAAGCGGCGGGGCGCCTGGATACGGGTAATCCCTTAATAGCCGTGCGGGCCGGTTCGACTAGGGTCGAGCGAACCGGCGGGCGGGCCAGCCACGAACGGCCGGAGAGGATGAGGTCATGGACTACCGCGTTTCGCTGTCGCTCTCGGTCACCGACCCGCATGCGCTGTGGTCCGCCGCGGCGGCCTGTGCGCTGACCGCGCCGGGCATGACGCTCGACGACGTCGTCGAGACGATCGGCAGCGAGCATGATCCCGACATCGCCGACTGCATCGCGCTGCTACTGCTGTCGCCGCGGATCACCGGCGCGCGGATCGAAGACTTCGCCTGCCGTCGCGCCGGCAGGCCCGAGCGCGTGGCCGACGTCACCCCGCTGCCGACCCGCCCCCGCGCGACGCGGCACGGCCTGAACGCCAACGCCTGAGATACGCCGGGCCGGGGTTCGGCGCAGCGCGCGGACGCCAGCGCGATCAGGCGCGGCGCGCCGCCACCTCGACCAGCAACACCGCCGCGATCGTCGGATCGACCCGGCGCAGGGCCGTGGAGACGTCCTGCGCCAGTCGTCGTGCATCGACCGGCGTCGACGCGGAGGCATGCAACCGCGCAAATTCGATCGACGCGACCAGCGCCGCCTCGCGCAGTTCGGGCCGACGCGTCTCGATCGCCCCCGCGCCCGCGACATCCGCGGCCTGGAGCACGAGCTTGACCTTCAGCCGCCCGTCCGCGCGATCGCCCTCGACAATTGGCACGTCGAGTGGATCGAGCATCACGAACAGCGGCGACGGCCTTACGGGTTCACCTTCCGCCCCGCCTCCTTCCGCCCCGCCCCCTTCGGACGCCGCCGCGCCCGGCGCCACGACCGGCGCGGTCAGCAGCGCCGCGATCAGCAGCGCGATCTGCTTGGGTGAAGGGCGGGTGCGCATCGCTCGGGCTCCGGTTCGTGGTTTCGTCGGGACGTCGCCCCGAATGCCGGCCGATGCCGACGATCCGCAGGTCTTTGCCTCTATAATAGGAGGATAGCGGAGGGATGGAGCGCAAGTGAGCCACGATCAGAAACCCGCGCGCGTCAGGATCGTCGCGAACGGTGCCGAGACGGACGCCCGTCGGCGCGGCGATGCGACGGCGATCGCGCCGATGCCGACCACCGGACCAGTCGATGGTCATCATGCCGCTGCAGGCAACAGGGTCGCGACGATCGTGTTCGCGCTGCTGTTCCTTGGCGCCGCCGCCGCTGCCGCGGTCGCGGTGACGCTGGCCTTCGCATGATCCGCCTCGCCATCGCGCTGGCGATCGGCGCGGGGCTGGCCGGACCGCATGCCGCACGTGCTGCCGAACCGTCGCATCCGAGCGCGCCGCACCCGAGCACGCCGCACCCAAGCACGACGCCCGCGCAACCGTCGCCACCCGCCCCCGCCCGCCCGGCGCCTGTACCCTTTGCCGCCGAGCTCGCCGCGCAGCCGCTGCCGCCGGCGCGCGCCGCCTGGACCGCGATGAGCGAGCAGGCGGCCTGGGCGGCGCTCGCGACCGCCACGCCCGCGACACGGCAGGCGACACGCTGGCGCTATGCGGTCGCCCTGATCGCGCGCGACCGCGCCGGCGAGGCGCTCGGCGTGCTCGACGTGATGGCGGCCGACGATACCGGACTTGCAAAGGTCGCCGCGTGGCGGCGCGCGCGCGGCGTCGCGCTCGGGCGCCTCGGGCGGACCGATCCGGCGATCGCGGCGCTCGACGACCCTGCGCTCGCGACCGATCCCGAGACCTGTCTGTGGCGGATGCGGATCCTGGCGGAGGCGGGTCGTGCGGCGCCGGCGCTGGGCGTCCTCGGCTGTGCGATGCCCGCGCTGAACGCGCGTGGCGCCAAGGCGCGCCGCCCCTTCATCCTCGCTGCCGCGCGCGCCGCGATCGACGCAGGGAGGCCCGGCCCGGCGCGCGACTGGCTCGATCGCCTCCCGGCGACCGCGGTGTTGCACGGCGAGGCCGACCGCGCGCTCGGCGCCGCCACGACGAGCCGTCGATGGTTCGATCTGGCCGCACGCACCGGCGATCCCGAACAGCGCGCCGCGGCCACGCTCGGGACGATCGAGACCGATCTGGCCGCGCGCATGCTCGCCCCGCCGGCCGCGGCGCGGCGTCTGGCGGCGCTGCTGTTCCGCTGGCGGGGGGGCATGGTCGAACGCCGCGGGCTGACGCTGGCGATGAGCCTCGCCACCCGCCGCGGCGACGAACCCGCATTGCTGGCGGCCGCCGCCGCGCTGCTGCGCTATGGCAATATCGGCGCCGACGCCGCCCCGCTGTCGGCGACCGTCCAGGCGCATCTCGTCGCACTGGTGGCGCCGCAATCGACCATGCCGCTCGGCACCGCCGCCGGTCTGCTCTGGGATTACCGCGACCTGATGCCGACGGGGGCGGACGGCGACCGCGTGGTGTGGATGCTCGCCGACCGGCTGCAACAGGCCGGGCTCTATCGCCGCGCCGCCGAACTGCTCGAACGCCGGCTGTCCACCACGCAGCGCGACGTCGAACAGGGCCCCTTGTCGATCCGCGTCGCGACGCTGCGGATCCTGGCGGGCGCGCCCGACGCCGCGGTCCGCGTGCTGCGCGAAACCGCGATGATTCCCTATCCCGATGCGATCCAGGACGAGCGCCGCCGCCTCCAGGCGGTTGCGCTCGAACTGCTCGGCCGCCACGCCGAAGCGGTAGCGACGCTCGCCGACATCCGCGACGCGACGCCGATCCGCGCCGAATTCGACTGGCACGCGCGCGACTGGTCGGGCTTAGCCGCCAGCGGCACCGCGCTGCTGCCCGCCCCCGGAGCGCGCGGCGGCCTGTCCGCGGAGGGCCAGGCGATCGTCCTGCGCCAGGCGATCGCCCATGCGATGCTCGGACAGGAGGCCGCGCTGGCGCGGCTCAACCGGCGCTATGCCCGCGCCTTCGCGCCGCTGCCGACCGCGCCGGTGTTCGCGATGCTGACCGCGCCGGTCGGAGGCTTCGACCCGGCGCGGCTCGACTCTGCAATGACCGCGCTGTCCGCGACCGGCCCCGCGGGCGCGATCGGCGACCTGCTGACCGCGGGACAGGCGGCGCGGACGTCGACGCGGCTGGACTAGGGCGCCGCGCCCCTGCCCACGGATCATGCGCGCCGCCTGCGAGTTAACCCTGTTCACCAGGAGAGCCGCATGCCCAGCACGATCGCGCAGATCATCACCGAGATCGCCGCCGAGATCACCGACGACGCCGCGCGGATCGAGGCATCGGCGGACCGCAAGGAGGAGGCCGCGCCCGGGCCGATCGGCATCGCGGTCGCGCTGACGTCGGGCACGCTGCTGACCGCGGGCGCGGCGACGACGGCATTCCCGATCCAGAGCATCTCGAAGCTGTTCGCGCTCGACCTCGCGCTCGCGGCGATCGGCGACGACGTCTTTGCACGCGTCGGGAAGGAGCCGTCGGGCGACCCGTTCAACTCGATCGTCGATCTCGAGCGGACCAAGGGCGTGCCGCGCAACCCGTTCATCAACGCAGGCGCGCTGGCGGTCGTCGATATCCTGGTCGAACACCGGCCCGAGGACGGCGACGATCCGGCGGTCGCCCGGCTGATCGGGCGCGAGACCGGGTCCGATGGCGTCACGTTCGACGAGGACGTGATGGCGTCCGAGCAGGAGGGTGGCGATCTCAACCGCGCGATGATGAGCTTCATGCGGCATCACGGCAATCTCCATGCCGATCCCGATGCGGTGATGGCCGCCTATGTCCGCAACTGTGCGATCGCGCTCGATTGTCGTGGCCTTGCCAAGGCGGGCGCGTATCTCGCGGCGACGCGGCGGACGCCCGATGACCCGGAGGCCGACGCGGTCGCCAAGCGCCACCGCACGGTGCTCGGCCTGATGATCACCTGCGGTCATTATGACGGGTCGGGAGATTTTGCGGTGCGGGTAGGCTTGCCCGCCAAGAGCGGCGTCGGCGGCGGCATTCTCGCGATCGTGCCGGACCGGGCGGCGATCGCGGTCTGGTCGCCCAATCTCGACCAGCACGGCAACAGCATCCTCGGCATCCGCGCGCTCGAGATGATCGCGCACCGGACCGGCTGGTCGGTGTTCGGGCCGCCGCTGGTCTGACGCTCAGGCGGCGAGCCGGGTAACCGCCACCCCCGAGGATCGCGGGTCGGTGTCGCCGGGTGCGCCGATGATCGTGTCCCCCGGCAGCTCGGCAAAGTCCGCCGTCGCATCGGTGAACGGCACGACCGGCCGCCCGAGCAGATAGCCCTGCGCCACGTCGCAGCCGATATCGTGCAGCACGTTGAGCTGTTCGCGCGTCTCGACCCCCTCGGCATGCGTCAGCACGCCCAGTTCCTTGCCGATCGCGACGGTCGCGCGCAGCACCGCCATGCAGCGCGGATCATTCGCCGCCTCGGCGACGAAGCTGCGGTCGATCTTGATCCGGTCGAAACGGAAGTCGCGCAGATGCGCGAGCGACGATTGACCGGTGCCGAAATCGTCGAGCGACACCTTGATGCCGAGCTTGCGGATCCGGTCGAGCATCACCGCGGTTCGGCCCGCATCGTCGATCAGCGCGGTCTCGGTGATCTCGATCTCGACCCGCTCGGGGGCGACGCCGTGGATCAGGATCGCCTGCGTCAGGCTGTGGAGCAGCCCTTCCGACTTCAGCTGCGCGGCGGAGATGTTGATCGCGACGTTGAGATGCGGCGACCAGCCCGCGAGGTGGCGGCACGCCTCCATCATCACCCAGCGGCCGATATCCTCGACCAGCCCGCATTGCTCGGCGATCGGGATGAAGACGCCCGGCGGGATCCAGCCGCGCACCGGGTGGTTCCAGCGGATCAGCGCCTCATAGCCCGTCGTGCCCCCGGTCAGCAGATCGACGACCGGCTGGAAGGCGAGTGCGAAGCCGCCCGTCTGGACCGCTTCGTGCAGGTCGTCGACGATCCCCTGACGTTCGGCGAGCCGTTCGGCGAGCCCGGGCAGATAGGCCTGCGCGCGCCGCCGCCCGAGCCGCTTGGCCTCGTACAGCGCCATGTCCGCGCGCTTCATCAGGTCGTCGGCGGAACAGGCGCCCGAAAAGTGGGAAATGCCGATGCTGCAGCTCGGCAGCAGCCGGCAGCCGTTGATGACGACCGCGCCGCTCAATTGCGCGACGATCGAATCGGCGAGCGCCGCCGCCGCGTCACCCGTCTCGCTGGCGAGGATCGCGAGCTCGTCGCCGCCCATCCGCGCGATGAAGCTGTCCTGGGGCAGCAGCCGCGTCAGCTCGGCCGCGACATGGACCAGCAGCTGGTCGCCGACCGCGTGACCAAAGGCATCGTTGATCCGCTTGAAATCGTCGAGGTCGATCATCAGCAGCGAGAAGGGCGCGCCGATCCGGATCCGCGCCTCCTTCTGCTCGCGCAGCGACCGGCGATTCCCCAGCCCGGTCAGCGGGTCGTGATAGGCCAGGTGCGTCAGGTTGCGCAGCGCCTGCCGCTCCGCGCTGACGTCGTTGAAGGTCAGCACCACGCCCTTTGACTGCATCGGACGGCACTGCATCCGATAGACGCAGCCATCGTCCATCGCCCATTCGCGGTCGAACGTCGCGTCGGTCCGGATCCATTGCTGCATCGCCGCGCGGATCTCGGCGCGCCGCTCGGGCCGCCAGCCGCGATGACGCGCGACGATGTCGATACAGGCGGTGATCGTCATGCCCGGCGCGATCGCCCCGTCCGGGATCGCGTACATCTCGAGGAACCGGTGGTTGAAATGCTGCAACCGGGCATTGCCGTCGATGAACACCAGCCCGTCCGACATGCTTTCCAGCACCGCTCTCAGCGTGTGCCCCTCTTCCTCGCGCGTCGTCCTGAACCGCTCGAAGGTCAGCAGGCTGGCGAGGCAGGTGACCGACACGCCAAACGCCATGCAGGCGGCGACGAGGCCTGGCGACAACAGGCTGCCGCGGACGTCGCCGATGCTGCCGATCACGATATCGCCCGACAGCGCGACGAAATGCGTCGTGCAGATCGCGAGCGCGAACAGCATGCAGGCGGCGGTGCGCGACCGCGCCCAGCCGCGGTGGAGCTGCCACGTCGCCATCAGCACCGTCCCGAGCACCAGCCCGGTGATGTTCGTCGGCCAGGAAAACACGTGGACGCAATCGGTCATGCCCGTCAGCCCGACCGCATGCATGCACCAGATGCCCGCCCCCGCGATCGTCGCCGCGGCGATCCGCGCGACGCGGCGGGGCAGGCGGGTGACCGCGACCAGCGGCACGCCAACCAGCGCGATGCCGACCAGCGCGGACAGGATCGTGATCGGCACGTCGTAGCGGAGCAGAAGGTCGGGACGATAGGCGAGGATCGCGATGAAATGCGTCGCCCAGACGCCGAGCCCCGCGGCGAGTGCGAGCGCGGCATGCCGCCAGCCGAGCGGTTCGCCGGGCTCTGCCGCGGTCCGGTCGAGATCGATCGCGAGCATCGCCACCGACCAGCTCGCGGTAAGGCAGATTCCAATAGCGACGGCGACCAGCGACCCCGAATGCTCGAAATGAAGATTGAAAAGGGGGACCACGATCTTTGCTCTCAGGACGTTACCCCCAATTGCATGAATTTATTAAAGAAAGTTATAACCGAAACGGCTTGATAGGGCCCCTTGCCCGGCCGGCACGATCAATTGCTCGCCGAGGCGACGACGGCCCGGGTCACGTCGCCCATCAGCCGCATCCGCACCGGAATTGGCTCGCGCGTGCTGGCGATCATCACCGCGACCGCATAGCGATGGCCGTTCGGCGCGACGAGCAGCCCGATATCGTTATAGCCGGTCGACAGGCTGCCCAGGTCCTGCCCGGTGCCGGTCTTGTGCGCGAGCGACCAGCCCGGCCGCAGCCCCGATTTCAGCCGCAGCGGCCCGGTCTTGCTCGACCGCATCAGCGTCAGCAGCGACGCGGTCGAACGCGCGCTCAGCAGCTTGCCCTGCGCGAGCAGCGACAGGCCGAGCGTCACGCCATTGGCGGACGCACCGTCGTATGGCGCCGCGAGATAGCGGTTCAGCGCCTTCGCCCGCGCCTCGTAGGTCATCGCCGCGCGCGCCTGGAGAAAGCCCCAGCCCCCCGCCCATTCGGGCCGCCATTCGAGCCCCGCGGTCTTCGCCTGCAGCACCCGTTCACCCGGGCCGAAGGTCACACCCTCGACACCCTTGGCGTCAAGCATCCGGTTGATCGCCGCGGGCCCGCCGACGCGCCACAGCAGCACGTCGTTGCAGGTATTGTCGCTGCGCGTCATCGCGCCGCGCAACAGCTCTTCGATCGTCGTCGTATAGCCGTCCGCGCCGATCAGCGCGCGGATCGGCTGGTGGAACAGCGTCAGGTCGGCACGCGTCAGCGTGACGCGGTCGGACAGCGCCATCTGCCCGCGGTCGACGGCGTCCATCACCGCGATCGCCACCCACAGCTTGCTGACGCTTTGCTGCGGACGCCGCGTGTCACCGTCCCAGGCCACCACCCAGCCCTCGTCGATGTCGCGCACGGTGATGCCGACCTGTCCCTTGAAGCTCGCGCCGAGCGCCTGGACCGCGTTGAGCAGGTCCGCCGCGGGCTGGGGCCTGGTCGACGGCCGCGTCGGCGCCGATGGCCGGGGCGCCGGCGCCACGGTCGTGACGGTCAGCGGCGGCGGTGCGGGACGCATCGGCTGGCGACCCGCGGGGACGCACGCGCCCAGGCTGGTGACCGCGGCAAGGATCCCGGCGAGGCGATGAGACACTGAAATTGACACGATAAGTTCCCCTTGTCCGCTGCTTAGCGTGCTGAGCGCTGCGCGGAACCCGAAAGCTGCCGCACCCGCCGCGTTTCGGGTTCCGCCGGTCGCACGCCGCCGATCCGCCGCGACCCGGCTTTGGCCCCGGTGGCGGTGCCCCGCCTGCCACGTCCGCCGCCCCTTGCTGGCTGGAACCGGGACAATCGATTGCGTCAATTCTGCAACATTATGACGTCCATATGAAAGTCGTGCGTATTTTCGGTTGCAAAGACGGGACCGCTATGGCCGTTTGTTGCCAAGACAGGTCAAGGACGAAGCCGGACAGGCGGCCGTCCTTGCGTGTGACAGGGCAATTTCCGCAGGCGCGCCAAGGGGAATCGGCGGTCTGGAACGGCGATGATGGGGGAGGATCCTGAGAGCCACTTTTCAAAGGGGGCTTAGGATGATCAGATACACGACCTCGACCGTCGCACTGGCGGTCGCACTTCTTGCCGGGTCCGCCGCCTTCGCAGCGACGCCCGGCAGCGGCCAGGATGGCGCCACACCCACACCCGCACCGGCCAGCGCCGTGCAGGAAAGCGTACCCGACGCCGCCAGCGCCACCCCCGAGCCGTCGAACGACATCGTCGTGCTGGGCACGCGCCGGACCGATCGCACGCTCGCCACGTCGCCGTCGCCGGTCGATGTGATCAGTTCGGCCGAACTGACGTCGCAGCCCGCCGCCAACATGATCGACGCGCTCAAGAATATCGTGCCGTCCTTCTACGCCGGCCAGAATTCGATCTCGGACGCCTCGACCTTCGTCCGCTCGCCATCGCTGCGCGGCCTGTCGGGCGATCAGGTGCTCGTGATGATCAACGGCAAACGCTATAACCGCTCCGCGCTGGTCCAGGTCTATGGCGGCAGCGACACCGGGCTCGGCCGCGGCGCGCAGGGGCCCGACATCTCGGCGATCCCGTCGCTCGCGATCGGCAATCTGCAGGTGCTGCGCGAAGGCGCGACCGCGCAATATGGCTCCGACGCGATCGCCGGCGTGCTCAACTATGGCCTGCGTGAGGATCAGGGGATCGAACTGGTCGGTCGGGCGGGCCAATATTATGCGGGCGACGGCGAAAGCTATCAGATCGCGGGCAATGCGGGCGTGAAGGGCGACTGGGGCTTCATCAACGTCACCGGCGAATATGTCGACGAGGGCCAGACCAGCCGCGGCCGCACCCGCCCCTCGGCCGCCAATTTCGCGCAGAATTTCCCGGCGCTCGCGAACCAGCTCCCCAATTATCCGCTGCCCGTGCAGATCTGGGGCAATTCCCCCTCGCACGGCTTCAAGTCGGTCTACAACTCGGCGATCAACGTCACCGACAGCAGCAAGATCTACGTCTTTGCCAATTATGCGCAGAGCAAGGGCAATCAGAGCTTCAACTACCGCGCCTCGGTGTCGAGCACCGCGGTCGACACGAACGGCGTGGTCCGCAATCAGGGCGCGAACGGCGCGTTCAACAACACCTTCTTCCTCACCCCCTGCCCCGCCGGCAACGCGACCTGCCCGAGCGGCGGCTTCGTGCGCGACGGCAACACCTTCCGCTTCGGCACGCTCTATCCCGCCGGCTTCACGCCGCGCTTCGTCGGCAAGACGCAGGAAGTGTACGGGGTGCTCGGCTACAAGGGCACGTCCGGCGCCTTCAGCTACGACCTGTCGGGCACGCTGGCGCGCAACAAGCTGTCGCTGTCGATGTATGACTCGGCCAATTTCTCCTACGGCCCGGCGACGCAGACCAGCTTCGACTTTGGCGACCTGATCCAGAAGGAAACCAACTTCAACGCCGACTTCACCTATGCCGCCGACCTCGGTCTCGCCGCGCCGCTGACCATCTCGGCGGGCGGGGAGTTCCGCAAGGAAACCTACGAACAGACTGCGGGCGACACGCAATCCTATGCCGCCGGCCCCTATGCGATCGCGCAACAGCTCTTCACCCAGACCGCGCCGGGCGTGTACGTCGCCTCCGGCACGACCGCGGCGCAGGGCGTCGGCGCGAGCGGCTATGCCGGCACCAGCCCCGCCACCGCAGGCAAGTTCAGCCAGAAGGCCTATGCCGCCTATGTCGGGCTCGAAACCGACCTGACCGACGCGCTGACGGTCGGCGCGGCGGGCCGGTACGAACATTACAACACGTTCGGCGATGCCTGGGTCGGCAAGGTGAACGCGTTGTACAAGTTCGCCGACGCCTTCTCGGTCCGCGGCAGCTTCGGCACGGGCTTCCACGCACCGTCGCCGGGCCAGTCGAACGTCTCGATCGTCACGACCTCGTTCAACAACGGCGTCGCGTTCCAGGCGGGCACCTACCCGACCAACACCGCGGTCGCGCAATATTATGGCGCGAGCAACCTGACCCCGGAAAAGTCGACCAATTACGGCCTCGGCTTCATCCTCGAACCGGTCCGCGGAATGACGGTCACGGTCGATGGCTACCGGATCAACCTGCGCAACCGGATCGGCCTGACCTCGCCCTTCATCGTCACCGCGGCGGACCTTGCCGCGCAGCCGGCGCTGCTGCCGGTCGGTGTCGGCGGCCAGGTCCAGTATTTCACCAACGGCTTCAAGACGCGCACCCAGGGCATCGACGTCGTCGGCACCTACCGCACGCGGTTCAGCGAGGCGGAGCTGAACTTCTCGCTGGCGTATAACTACAACGACACCAAGGTTACCGAGTTCGATGCCCGGGTGGTCGGCACCGCGCAGCTGATCGACGCGGAAAATCTGGCGCCAAAGCACCGCGTCGTCTTCAATGCCGGCTGGACGCTCGACAATCTGAGCCTGAACGTGCGCGAGAATTACTACAGCTCGTTCACCAGCGCGCAGGATTACGGCCAGACCAACGGCGTGCCGAACCAGGTGTTCAGCGGCAAGTTCGTCACCGATCTGGAACTCAGCTACACCTTCGCCGAGCATTTCACGGTTGCGGTCGGCGCGCAGAACTTCACCGACGAGCATCCCGACCGGCTCAAGCCGACCTCGACGGTGCAGATCTATCCGCTGACCGGCGGCACGTCGGACGGCCAGGTCTATCCGCGCAACGGCGGGCCGTTCGGCTTCAACGGCGGCTTCTACTATACGCGTCTGCGCGTGAAATACTGAGACCGGACGGGGGGCGCCGCGGTGCCCCCCGTCTTCTCACCACCGGATCAGTGCGCGGCGGCGGGGTCGACCGGCCGGGCGGGCCGCGGCGCCAGCCAGATGATCGCGGCGGACACGAAGAAGATCAGCGCGGCAAAGGCGAACAGGTGGTTCGTCGCCAGCGCGAAGCTTTCCTGCTCGACCACCCGCTCGATCAGCCCGCGCCCCTGTTCCGCGCTCAGTCCGTGCTGCTGCGCGTTGGCGATCACCTGATCGCCATTGTTGAGGATGTTGGTCAGCTCGGCGCGGTTCGTCTGCGCGTTGTTCTGCCACATGGTACTGCCGATCGAGGTGCCGATCGCCGCCGCCAGCGTGCGCAGGAAGCTCATCACGCCCGCCGCCGACGCGGTTTCCTCGGGATCGACCGCGCCCAGCGCGATGATCGTCAGCGGGATGAAGAAGAACGGCATGCCCAGCCCCTGGACGAGCTGCGGCGCCGCCAGGATCCAGAAATCCGCGCCGCTGAACCAGAAGGTTCGCAGCACCGACGTCAGCCCGAGCCAGAATATCCCGAAACACACCAGCGCGCGCGGATCGACCTTGTTGCTCAGCTTGGCGACGATCGGCGAGAAGATCACCGCGAGCACGCCGTTGAACGCGGTCACATAGCCCGCATCGCTCGCGGTATAGCCCATCGTCGACTGCAGCCATTGCGGGATGATCACGACCGAGGCGAAGAACGTCCCGAAGCTGAAGGCGAGCGCGGTCACCGCGACGGTGAAGCCCCGGTGCCGGAACACGCGCAGGTCGACGATCGGATTGCCCGCGGTCAGCTCCCAGATCAGGAAGGTGACGAAGCCGATCGCCGCGACGATCGCGCAGCCGACGATGAAGCTCGACCCCAGCCAGTCATGCTCGCGCCCGAGATCGAGCATGATCTGCAGCGCCGCGATCCACACGACCATCAGGAACAGGCCGAAGCGGTCGATCGGCACGATCTCGGTCTTGGTCTCCGATTTGCGCAGCAGCGTGAACACGCCGACGATGCAGAAGATCGCGATCGGCAGGTTGATGTAGAAGATCCACGGCCAGGACCAGTTGTCGCTGATCGTCCCGCCCAGGATCGGCCCAAGGATCGGCGCGGTGACCGTCGTCATCGCCCAGGCGCCCATCGCCGCCGCGCGCTTCTGCGGGGGGAAGATCGTCAGCAGCAGCGTCTGGGTCAGCGGCATCAGCGGGCCGCCGCAGAAGCCCTGCCCGATCCGGAACGCGACCATCGCGCCGAGCGACGAGGCAAGACCGCACAGCGCCGAGAAGACCGCAAAGCCGATCATCGCCGCCATGAAGACGCGGATCGTGCCGAACCGCCGGACCAGCCACCCGGTCAGCGGCACGCAGATCGCCTCGGCGACCGAATAGGAGGTGACGACCCAGGTCCCCTGGGTCGGCGACACGCCGAGCCCGCCCGAGATATGCGGCACCGACACATTGGCGATGGTCGTGTCGAGCACCACCATGAAGTTGGTCAGCGCCAGCACGAAGCCCGCAAGGATGAGGCGCGGGCCGGTCAGCACCGGCGCGGACGTGTCGGCGGCCATCGATCCGCTCCTAGCGATCGCCCGAGATGTCGATCTCGGCGTCCATCGACAGCCCGACGCGCAACGGATGATCGCGCAGCTCCTTGGGGTCGAGCGCGATACGGACCGGCAGACGCTGGACCACCTTGATCCAGTTGCCGGTCGCGTTCTGCGCGGGGATCAGCGCGGACGACGCGCCGGTCCCGCCGGCAAGTCCGACGACGCGGCCGTGATAGACGACGTCGTCGCCGTGCAGATCGGAGATCAGCGTGGCATGCTGGCCGACGCGGACATGCTGCAGCTGGCCCTCCTTGTAGTTCGCGTCGACATAGAGCTGGTCGACGGGCACGATCACCATCGCCGCGGTACCGGGCGCGAGCCGCTGGCCGATCTGGACGTTGCGCTGCGAGATCACGCCGTCGATCGGCGCACGCACGACCGCACGCGACAGGTCGAGCCGGGCCTGGCGCAGCTTGGCGCGCGCGGCGAGGACCTCGGGGGCGTTGTCGCGCGTGGTGCCGCGGGTCAGCGCGGTGTTGGCGGCGCGATCCTCGAGCGCGGAGGCGCGCGTCGCGGTCGCCTGCGCGATCCCCGCCTGCGCGATCGCGACATTGGCACGCGCGGTGCGCAGCGCGTTCGTCGCCGCGGTCACCTCGTCACCCGATACCGCGCCCGCCGCGACCAGCGCCTGGCGACGCTGATAATCGATCTGCGCGCGGTCGAGATTGCCCTGGGCGAGCAGCAGCTGCGCGCGGGCGGCACCGATATCGGCACCGCGCGCATTGGCCTGCGCCTGGAGCGCATCGCCCGTCGCCGCGGTCTGGCCATAGCGGCGCTCGGCGCCTGCCAGATCGGCTTCGGCCTGCGCGACCGCGATCTGCAGGTCGGCATCGTCGAGCCGCATCAACACCTGCCCGCGCTTGACGGTCTGCGTGTTGCTCACCGTGACCGCGATCACCTGCCCGCTGACCAGCGGCATGACCTGCGCGGTTTCCGCCGCGACATAGGCGTTGTCGGTCGTCACGCGTTTCGACAGCACGAGCGAGTCATAGACGAAATACAGGATGGCGATCACGACCAGCACGGCCGCGAAGATCAGCAGCAGCCGTTTGCGCTTGCCCGGGTTGGCGGTGTCGACCTTGGCGTCGGCCTTGGGCTCCTCGGCGGGAGTCTGGTCGCTGTCGTGGGATGGGGTGTCCATCATCGTGTCCCGCTGGTCTGGATAAGGGGTTGGAAGCCGCCGCCGAGCGCGCGCACCAACTGCACGTCGAGCGCGAACCGGCGCGAATCGATCGCCGCGACCGAACGCCGCGCGGTCAGCACCGCTTCCTCGGCGCTCAGCACGTTGAGAAAGGTCGACAGGCCGCCGCGATAGCGCAGCTGCGCGACCTGATACGCGCCTTCGGCATCGACCAGCGACGCGCGCGCATCGCGCATCTGCGCCGCCACCTGGCGCCGGCTGGTCACGACATCCGCGACCTCGCGCAGCGCGTTGATCACGATGCGGTCATAGCTGCCGACCGCTTCGTCATACTGGCCCCGCGCCTGCCGATACTGGCCCTGCAGCGCGCCGCCGCGAAAGATCGGCAGGCTGATCGCCGGGCCGACATTGCCGATGCTCGATCCGCCCTTGAACAGGTTGTCGAGGCCGAGCGATTGCAGCCCGATCAGCCCCGACAGGCTGAGATTGGGGTAGAAATCGGCGCGGGCGACCTTGATCCGGCTCGCCGCCGCTTCGGCGCGCGCGCGCGCGGCGGCGACGTCGGGACGCCGGCCGATCAGGCCGATCGCCGCGTCGGCGGGGAGTTCGGTGGTGAGCACGGGCACCGCCGGCCGGGTGATCGTCAGTGCGCGATCGGGCCCGGCGCCAATCAGCGCGGCGATCGCGTTCTTGGCGAGCGCGATCTGTTCGGCGTTGCTGGCCAGGTCGACCCGCGACGCCGGCACCGCAGAGCGCGCCTGTTTGAGCTCGGCTTGCGTATCAAGCCCGATCGCGACACGCTCGTTCACCAGCCGCTCGCTCGCGCTGCGCACCGCATTCGCCCGCTGCAGCACGTCCTGTTCGGCATAGAGCCGCGCGAGATCGGCATAGCGCGCGGCGATATCGGTCGCGAGCGTCAGCGCCGCCTGCTCGCCATCGAGCCGCGCCGCCTCGGCCTCCGACGTCGCCGCGACCAGCGCCGCGCGGTTGCGCCCGAACAGGTCGAGATCGAGGCCTGCGTCGAGCGCCAGCCGGCCCGTGTCGTTCCAGCCCTTCGGGATGAACTCCGCGGGGATGCCGTTATTGTAGCTCTGCTTGTTGAGCCCGACCGTGCCCTCGGCGTCGAGCCGCGGCTGGTTGGCGGCACCCGCCTGCTGGACCGCACCGCGCGCGGTCCGCACGCGGGCCGCCGCGATCGCGATGTCGGGCGAACCCGCCAGCGCCTCGGTGATCAGCGTATCGAGCTGCGCATCGCCGTAACCCCGCCACCACTGCGCCGCCGGCCACGCCGCATTCGACGCCGGGCCGTTCGACGCGAGGCTGTTGCGCGATGCATAGGTGTCCGCGGATGCCAGGACGGGCGGCGGCCCCAGATCGGGCACCGCGCAGCCGGCAAGCCCGGCTGCGATTGCAGTGCAGCCGGCGAATCGAATCAGTCGCATTGAATCATCGTACTCCTGCGTACGCTCGGCAGATGGTCCCGGGTCGTGGACTTGTCAATAAATAATCGTACCGTATAGTACGACTATGCCCGAGCCGAAAACCCGCCGCGATCTGAACCGCGAAGCCCGTCGCGAGACGATCGTGGCGACCGCGCGCGAGGCGTTTCTGGACCATGGCTATGCCGCCACCTCGATGTCGACGATCGCCGTGCAGCTCGGCGGGTCGAAGGGGACGCTCTGGGCCTATTTCCCCTCCAAGGAGGATCTGTTCAGCGCGGTACTCGACGATGTCACGTCGAACTTCCGCCAGAGCCTCGAGGATGCGCTGCGCCCGGGGCGCGACTGTGCGACGACGCTGCTCGACTTCCTCGAACGCTTCCAGGCCAAGCTGCTGCACCCCGACAGCATACGGCTGCACCGGCTGATCGTCGGCGAAGGCGGGCGGTTTCCCGAGATCGGTCGCATCTTCTATGCCCGCGGCCCGCAGATCGTGATCGAGCAGCTTTCACTCTATCTGCGCGGCCGGATGGACGCCGGCGACCTGCGCGCCGATGATCCGGTGCAGGCGGCGATGCACCTGCTGCTCCTCGCCCAGACACAACAGAATCTGCGGCTCTGGGGGGTGGTCGGCATGCCCGGTCCCGAGGAAGCGCGGCGGCAGGCGGCGCGCGCGCTCGATCTGTTCACGCGCGCTTATGGGGCAGAGGTCGGGCCGTAACGGCGTTACGCGCGGGTACCGTGAGCAGGAGCGTCCTCCCCCGCGGCAACCATGTCGCCGCCTCCGCCGCTGCCGCCCTGTCCGCCGCCGCCGCCGCCCGACCCCCGGGCGGCTGAGGCGCCGTCGCCCTTGCCGCGTCCGCCGCCGGCGGCCGGCCGCGTCGGGCCCTGCGCGGGCAGGACCAGGTCGGTCGGGACGGGCGCGAGATCGAGCGCGGCGCGCACGAAATCGCGCAGTGACACGACCAGCGCGTGCGTCGGGACCGGCCGGCCCGCCGCGAGTTCGCCCGCGGCCTGCGCCGCCAGCCGGACCTGCTCGTCGGTGCCGAGCAGGATGATGTCCGACAGCGCCGCCTCGACCGCGTCGCGGATCCGCCGGCCGCGGTCCGATCCCGTGTCGATCGCGACATCCGCCGCATCGTCAGGGACCGCCTCGCCCCGGCGACGCAGATCGCGGCGATGCGCGGGGTCGACCGTCAGCGTGCCCGTGAACGAGCCGCCCAAGGTCTTGTAGGCCGCGATCAGCGTGCGCAGCCGTTCGTTGATCTGCCGGTTGATCCGTTCGCGGCGCTGCTGGATCGTCATCATCGTGACGAGGCGGATGCCGACGCCGATCGCCGTCACCAGCGCGAGCCCGAACAACGTCAGCAACGTGGTCTGCCAGGAACTGAAGTCGATCGTGCGCATGGTCGCTCCGCTATTCTGGGACGCGAGGCTCCCGATGCGGCATCAACGCGCATCGCGGGTCGATGCCCCCGGGATATCGTCAGGGCCGCTGGGCGTAGTCCGGTCGACCCGGAAGCCATATCGTGCGATGGCAAGTCTCGTGACGTCGCCGGGAAACGATCTGCCATGCCCCTGATGCTCCTGATGGCGCTGCCGTTCGCGGCGGCGCTGATGCTGGCGCTCGGCGCACGTGGCGGCCGTCGCATGCATGTCGGAATCGCCGCCGGTGCGAGCGCGGCGGGGCTCGCGCTGCTCCTTCTGGCCGCGCCCGCGGTCCTCGCGGGAACACCGCTGACCGCGCGGATCGCGTGGATCCCGGCGCTCGGGCTCGATCTCAGCCTGTGGCTCGATCCGCTCGGGCTGCTGTTCGCCGGGCTGATCCTCGGCATCGGCCTGCTCGTCGTGATCTATGCGCAGGGCTATCTCGCCAAGGCCGAGCCGACCGCGCGGTTCCTGTCGTTCCTGATGCTGTTCCAGGGCGCGATGATCGGCATTGCGCTGTCGAACAACATCTTGCTGATGCTGATATTCTGGGAACTGACCAGCCTGTCGTCGTTCCTGCTGATCGGCTTCTGGCGCGACCGGGCCGACGCGCGGCAGGGCGCGCGGATGGCGCTCGCGGTGACGGGCGGCGGCGGGCTGGCGCTGATCGCGGGGATGCTGCTGCTCGGCCAGGCGGCGGGATCCTATGAGCTCGCGACGATCCTGACGCGTGGCGCCGTCGTCCAGGCGTCGCCGCTCTATCCTGCGATCCTGACGCTCGTCCTGCTCGGCGCGTTCACCAAGTCGGCACAATTCCCGTTCCATTTCTGGCTGCCGCACGCGATGGCCGCGCCGACGCCGGTCAGCGCCTATCTCCATTCCGCGACGATGGTGAAGGCAGGCGTCTTCCTGCTTGCCCGGTTGTGGCCGGTGCTCGCGGGCAGCGACTTGTGGTTCTATCTGGTCGCCTCGACCGGGCTCGTGACGATGCTGTTCGGCGCGGGCGTCGCGCTGTTCCGCAATGATCTGAAGGCGATCCTCGCCTATTCGACGATCAGCCAGCTCGGGCTGATGGTGATGCTGCTCGGCTTCGGCACGCCCGCCGCCGCCGCGGCAGCGGTGTTCCACATCCTCAACCACGCCGCGTTCAAGGCGGCGCTGTTCATGAACGCGGGCATCGTCGATCACGAGACGGGGACGCGCGACATCCGTCGCCTCGGCGGGCTCGCCGCACTGATGCCGCTGACCGCGACGCTCGGCACGCTGGCGGTCGCGGCGATGGCGGGGTTGCCGCCGCTCGGCGGGTTCATCTCCAAGGAGATGATGCTCGAACAAAGCCTGCATGCCGCGCACGATGGCCGGTCCTGGCTCGTGCCCCTGCTCGCGACGATCGCGGCGACGCTGTCGGTCGCCTATTCGCTGCGCTACGCCACCGCACAGTTTTTCGGGCGTCGCGCGACGGGGGATGTCGCCGCGCCGCATGATCCCGGCATGGCGATGATCGGACCGTCGATCGTGCTCGTGCTCGCCGCGCTCGGTTTCGGGCTGTTCCCGATGACGATCGCCGGGCCGCTGGTGCGCGCCGCGACGGGGGCGGTGATCGGTGGCAGCCCGCCCGCGCTCGATCTGGCGCTGTGGCACGGGATCAACCCCGCCCTGGGGATGAGTGCGCTCGCGGTCGTGATCGGTGCGCTGCTGCTGTGGCGCCGCGCGCCGGTCGCGCGCTGGCTGGACGGCCGGCCGGCGCTCGATGCCAAGCGGCTGTTCGATGGCGCGATGGCGGCGATCGTCGCGCGCAGCCGCGACGCCTCGCTCGCAATCCACGCGCCGTCGCTGCAACGCTATCTCTTCATGCTGTTCGTGGTGGCGATAGCGTTCGGGATCGATGCCGCGCTGACGCCCGGCGGGCTGCCCGCGGGGACGCGCGCGACGCTGCCCGCGTCGCCGGTCGCGGTCGTCGCCTGGTTCGCGCTGGTCGTCGCGACCGGCATCGTCGTGGTGATGCAACGCCAGCGCTTCCTCGCGCTGGTCTTCATCAGTGTCATCGGCCTCGTCATCGCGCTCGCCTTCGTCCACCTCTCCGCCCCCGACCTCGCGCTGACCCAGATCGCGGTCGAGGTCGTGACGATCCTGCTGATGCTGCTCGCGCTGCACCTGCTGCCCAAGGTTCCGCCGCAACTCTCCAGCCTGCCGCGCCGCAGCCGCGATGCGCTGCTGGCGGCGGTCGCTGGGATCGGCACCGGCTGGGCGGCCTGGGCGGTGATGACGCGCGACCTGCGCGACACGGTCTCGTCCTTCCACTGGGCGAACAGCTATCCGGGCGGCGGCGGGACCAATGTCGTCAACGTGACCCTGGTCGATTTCCGCGCATTCGACACCTTGGGCGAGATCATCGTGCTCGGGATCGCAGGGCTGGCCATCTATGCGCTGCTCGAGCCCGCGGCGCGCGGCACGGCGGGGCGGCGGCTGCTCGAATGGCGGCACGACATGCCGCATTCGCCCGAGCGCCACCCGATGATGTTCGTGATGGCGACGCGGCTGCTGCTGCCGCTCGCGCTGCTGGTCGGCCTCTACATCTTCCTGCGCGGGCATAACCAGCCCGGCGGCGGGTTCATCGCCGCGCTGGTCGTCTCGATCGCGATCCTGCTGCAATATCTCGCCTCGGGCTTCGACTGGACCGACGACCGCCGCCGGATCGGCGAGCATCCGCTGATCGCGGTCGGCGTGCTGATCGCGACCGCGACGGGGCTCGGCTCGCTCGTCTTCGGCGCGCGGTTCCTGACGAGCAGCTTCGGCTATTTCCACATTCCGCTGATCGGCGAAGTCGAGCTGGCGACCGCGATGTTTTTCGATACGGGCGTCGCCTGCGTCGTCGTCGGCGCGGTGATGATGGCGCTCGCCCAGCTCAGCCACGTCGCGCAGCGCGCGGCGCGCAACCGCGATCAGGCCGAGGAGGACACATCGGCATGAGTCTGGAATTCCTGATCGCCAGCGGAATCGCGGTGCTGACCGCAGGCGGCGTCTATCTCGCGCTGCGCGGGCGTACCTTTCAGGTCGTGCTCGGGCTGACCTTGCTGTCCTACGCCGTGAACCTGTTCCTGTTCGCGATCGGCCGGCTCGTCGTCGACCGCCCGCCGCTGTTCGCCAAGGGCGTGACCGACCATGCCGATCCGCTGCCCCAGGCGCTGGTGCTGACCGCGATCGTGATCACCTTCGGGATGACCGCGCTGGTCGTCATCCTGTCGCTGCGCAGTTTCCTCGAAAGCGGATCGGACCAGGTCGACGGCATCGCCGACGCCGTCCCCGGCCCGGAAGAGGATCGCGCATGACGCTGCTCGACCATCTCGTGATCGCGCCGGTCGTGATCCCTGCGATCATCGCGCCGCTGACGCTGATGGTGATGCGGCGGCGGCGCCATGTCGGCGTCGCGCTGTCGCTCGCCGGCTGCGTCGCGATGCTGGTCGTCGCGCTCGCGCTGTTCGGCATCGCGCAGGACGACGCGATCCGCGCTTATCCGCTCGGCGGCTGGCCCGCCCCGTTCGGGATCGTGCTGGTGCTCGACCGGCTGTCCGCCATGATGCTGGTGCTCGCGGCGGTGCTCGCGCTGGTGGTGATGCTCCACGCGGTCGTCACCGCGGTCGACCGCAAGGGCTGGCATTTCCATCCCCTGTTCCAGTTCCAGCTGCTCGGGCTGAACGGCGCGTTCCTGACCGGGGACCTGTTCAACCTGTTCGTGTTCTTCGAAGTGCTGCTGATCGCCTCCTACGGGCTGATGCTCCACGGCCAGGGCGCGGCGCGGCTGAAGGCGGGGGTCGCCTATGTCGTCGTCAACATCGTCGGCTCGGCTCTGTTCCTGATCGCGCTGGGGCTGCTCTACGGGCTGACCGGCACGCTCAACATGGCCGATCTTGGCCAGCGCATCGCCGCACTGGGCGCGGCGGACCAGGGGCTGATCCGGCTCGCCGGGCTGTTGCTGCTCGCGGTGTTCGCGCTGAAGGCGGCGGTCGTGCCGCTGCATCTGTGGCTGCCGCGCACCTATGCCGCGACCGCGCCGGTCGTCGCTGCGCTGTTCGCGATCATGACCAAGGTCGGCGTCTATGCGATGATCCGGGTCGTGCCGCTGATCTTCGGCGATGCCGCGGGCGCCGCCGCCTGGGTGCCGGCGCCCTGGCTGCTGCCCGCCGCCGTGCTGACCGCGATCACCGGCTTTGTCGGCGTGCTGGCGGCGCGCGCGATGCGCGAACAGGCGGCGTTCGCGATCCTCGGCTCGACCGGGACGCTGCTGCTCGCGGTATCGTGCTGGACTGAGGCGACGACCGCCGCCGCGTTGTTCTACCTCGTCCACGCGACGCTGGCGGGCGCGGCGCTGTTCCTCGTCGCCGACGTGACGCTGCGCCGCCGCGGCCAATATGGCGACGCGATCGTCCCCAGCCCGCGCTTTGCGGGGCAGCAGGCGACGGGGCTGCTGTTCCTCGCCGCAACGATCGCCGCGGTCGGCCTGCCGCCGCTGTCGGGGTTCGTCGCCAAGCTGTTCATCCTCCAGACCAGCGTCTCTGCCGCGCCATGGCCGCTGATCTGGGCGACGGTGCTGGGCACCACGCTGATCGGCGTGATCGGCTTTGCCCGCAGCGGCAGCACGCTGTTCTGGAAGGCGGCCGACGATGCCGACCCGATCGCAGGCGCGGACCGGTCGCGCGCCGAACTGATCGCGCCCGCGACGCTGCTCGCGCTGCTCGCGCTGCTGACGCTCGGCGCCGGCTGGGCCACCGCGCAGGCACAGGCGACCGCCGCGCAGATCTATGCCCCCGATCGCTATGCGGCGGCGGTCCTGACGGAGGCGACGCGATGATCAAGCGCCTCCTCCCCCACCCCGCGCTGACCGCGATGCTGGTCGTCGTCTGGCTGCTGATGGCGAACAGCATCACGGTCGGCGGGATCCTGCTTGGCCTGGTCTTCGGGATCGTCCTGCCCAAGTTCACCGAGCCGTTCTGGCCCGATCGGCCGCGCGTCCGCTTCGGCCGCGCGCTGCTCGGCTATGTCGGCCTCGTGCTCTACGACATCGTCGTCGCCAATTTCGAGGTCGCGCGGCTGATCCTGTTCCGGCGCAACCGCGATCTCCGCTCGCGCTGGCTGGTCGTTCCGGTCGCACTGTCGTCGCCCGAGGCGATCACCGTGCTCGCCGCGACGATCAGCCTGACGCCGGGGACGGTCTCGTCCGACGTGTCCGCCGACGGGCGCTTCCTGCTGGTCCACGCGCTCGACGTCGCGGACGCGGCCGCCGAGATCGCGCGGATCAAGACCCGTTACGAAGCGCCGCTGCTAAGGATCTTCGCATGATCGCCACCGCGTTGCAGATCGCCGCCATCGCCATCGCGCTCGCGCTGCTGCTCAACGGCTGGCGGCTGTACCGCGGGCCAGCACTCGCCGACCGGATCCTCGCGCTCGACACCATGGTGATCAACGTGATCGCGGTGATCGTCGTGATCGGCATGATGGGCGGCAACGACACCTATTTCGAGGCCGCGCTGCTGCTCGCGATGGTCGGCTTCGTCAGCACCATCGCCTATTGCAAGTTCCTCCTGCGCGGGGACATCGTCGAATGAGCGGCCTCGTCGAGATCGTCGTCGCCGGGCTGATCCTGCTCGGCGCGGCATTCGTGCTGATCGGCAGCTGGGGGCTGGTCCGCCTGCCCTCGACGATGGAGCGGCTGCACGGCCCGACCAAGGCGACGACGCTGGGGCTCGGCGGGCTGTTGCTGGCGTCGGTCGTGTTCTTCCAGGTCCGGCTCGGCGTCTGGACCGCGCACGAGCTGCTGATCTCGCTGTTCCTGTTCATCACCGCACCGATTTCGGCGAACATGATCGCCAAGGTCCATCTCCACCGCGCGCGCACCGGCGACCGTCCCGATCACGACGGCATTGCGGGGCCGCCGCCCCGGCCCGACCCGGATGGCGAAGGCGAATGGGCGACGTTCGAGGCGCCGCATACGGACACGCAGGCCTCGATCGAGAACCCCTGAGCGTCGGCACGGGGTCGCGCAACTGCGTCAGGCCGGCTGTGGCCCGGGCCGTTTCGGGTCCACCACGAACTTGGCGAAGGTGGAGATCGACCCGCCCGGCCGATCGACCTGATCCATCACCTTCACCTCGGCAAGCCAGCGGTCCGGCGTCACGGTGAACAGCTGATAGCCGCGCTGGTTGTTGAGCAGGCTGACGTTCGGATTATGGTCGAGCGCGCGCGTCTCGCCCGCATAGCGCGCACCGCCGGTGCCGCCCGACGAGATCGAGGTCGCGAGGAACTCGGTCGCGATCGCGGGACCGCCAAGGTCGTTCGCGTCGCGCGGGACCGAACCGACGACATTCTGGTGCAGGTCGCCGCTGCCGATCACGACATTGGTCAGCCCGCGCCGCGCGATGCCGTCGACGAGCCGCTGCCGCGCGAGCGGATAGCCGTTCCAATTGTCCTTGCCGACCACCGGCGTCGTCGCGCCGTCCTTGCGCGCGTCATAGGGCATGAACAGCACCTGTTGCGCGATGAAGTTCCACCGGGCGTCATTGGCGAGCCCGTCGTCGAGCCAGCGCTCCTGCGCCGCCCCCAGCATCGTGCGCCCCGGTTGGTCGACGGGCACGCAGGCGTCGAGTTCGCCCCGCGCGATCCCGGGCCGCTCGCAGAGCTGATCGCTGCGGGCCGAGCGCGTGTCGAGCACGTGCATCCGCGCCAGCGTGCCGTAATCGAACCGGCGATAGGCGCGCCCGGTCCCGGGCCGTTGCGCGCGGCGGACGGGGACGTGCTCGTACCAGGCCTGCAACGCCGCGGCCTTGCGCGCGGCGAACACCGGCGGCGGGTTGCCGTCCTTGTCGAATTCGCCCGCCCAGTTGTCGTCGATTTCGTGATCGTCGAACGACATGATGAACGCGACCGCCGCATGCGCCGCCTGCAGGTCGGGATCCGCCTTGTACTGCGCATAGCGGCGGCGATACTGGTCGAGCGTATAGGTCTCGGTGCCGAGGTGCTTGCGCGGACTGGGCTCGGTCCGGGTCGCCATCTCGTAGATATAGTCGCCATAATGGAAGACCGCGTCGAGATCGGGCTCGCGCGCGACATGCGCATAGGCAGTGAAGAAGCCCGTCTCGAAATCCTGGCACCCCAGCATCGCCAGCCGCAGCCGGTCGAGCGACGCGCCCGCCGCAGGCGCGGTGCGCGCGGTCCCCACCGGGCTCGATCCGGCACCCTGGACGAGGAAGCGATACCAATAGGGGCGGTGCGATCGCAGCCCGTCGACCTCGACATGGACCGAATGCGCAAGCGCCGCGTCGGCGACCGCCGATCCCGTCCGGACGATCTTGCGGAAACCGGGGTCCTCGGCGATGTCCCAGCGGACCGGAACATCATGCGGCGGCATGCCGCCGTCCGGGGTCTGCGGCTCGGGCGCCAGCCGGGTCCAGATCACGAACCCGTCGGGCCAGGGGTCTCCGGAGGCGACACCGAGCGTGAACGGATCGCGCGTGAACGTCGCCTTCGCCAGCAACCGCGGCGCCCCCGCCCCGCCCAGCATTGCGAGCGAGAGGCCGGCCTTGACCAGATTGCGGCGATCGAACTGAGCCATAAGGACACTCCCTGCGGCAGCGCGCGCCTGCAGCGCCCGACCGGCGTCGCAGCGCGACCTGCTATGCCGGAAAGACGGAGCAGCGGGGCAAAACCCGACAGACAAAAGAACGGGCGGCGGCGATCCTACGGATTCCCGCGCTCACCCGCCGGGCGGATGGCGATCGCGTCTTTCCCGTAAGCGACATCGACCTGATAGGCCGCCTGCACCGCCTGCAATGCGCGGTCGGTATCGGAAATATGGAAGCGGCCGCTGATCGGAAGCGCCTGCAGGCCGCGATCCTCCAACAGGATCGGCCGCGCCGAGTAACGCTGAACCTTGCCGATCAGCACCGCGAGCGGAACGTCGGACGCCTCGAACCACCCCGACTTCCACTCGGGCGCGCTCGCCGCGATGCGCGGTTGCGCCGTGACCTGCCCGTCGACGACGCGTGCGCCGTCGCCCTTGTGCAGCACCAGATCCGCTTCCCCGGCGACGCCGACCTCGACCGCACCGCGGTAGACGACCACCGCGGTGCGCGTCGGCGACTGGCGATCGACGTTGAACGCGGTGCCCAGCACGCGGACGGACGTGGTGCCGCTCGCGACCCGGAACATCCGGCTGCGTTCGTGGCGGATGTCGAAATAGGCCTCGCCGCGGACGAGCTCGGCACCGCGGTGCCACGGCAGGATCCGCACGCGCAGCTCGGTGTCGCCGCTCAGATCGACACGCGACCCGTCCGCGAGCACGACGGTGCGGCTCTCGCCAGGGCCGGTGCGATAGCGCGTCGTCGCCAGCATCGGCACGAGCAGGAGAATCGCGACCAGCATCGCGCAGGCAGCAGCGGCCAGTCGCGGCGCCGATCGCCGACCGCGACGCGCGCCATCGATCCGCGGGGCCGGCGGGATCGCGGCCGCAGGGGCGCACGCCGCGGTCCCGAGCGCCTCGACCAGCGCCTCCGATTGCCAGAGCGCCTGCATCTCGGCGAAGACCGCGCGGTGCCGCGGCGACGCTGCCATCCACGCATCGAAATCCGGCCCCGCCGCGGCATCGAACGCCGGCTGGTTGAGCCGGTCGATCCAGGCGGCCGCGTCCTCGGCGATCTGGCTTTCGCGGCTCATCGCCCGCGTCCGCACGCGATCGCCTCTCCCGGCATCGCCTTGTGAAGGTCTGCCAGGCCGCGTGTGATGTGTTTCTCGACTGCCTTCGGGCTCAACCCCAGATCCCTCGCTATCGCCGCGCAGCTTTGCCCCTGCAAACGGCGGCGGACAAGCACGTCGCGGCGCAGCGGCGGCATGGCGTCGAGCGCCTCCCGGAGGATCGCGACCGCCTCGCGGCCGACCAGCACGCGGTCCGGCAGGGGCGCCTGGCTGACGGGCTCCTCCGCGCGTTCGGCGACATAGCGGCGGTCCCTGCGATGATGGTCGACCAGCAGGTTCGCGGCGATCCGGAAGCCCAGCGCATAGATGCTGACGAGCTTCTGCACGCGCCCCTGGTGCACCAGCCGCGACAGCGTCTCCTGCACGACGTCCTCGACGACATCGACGCGGCTGGTCCGCGCGCGGACATAGCGGCTCAGAGTCGCCGCGATCGCGCGCCAGTCCTCGACCGCGGGCTCGCCCGCGCGGGTGTCGATCTGGGGAAGCGTCGCGGGCATGGCTCGTCCGGGTTGTTGATCCCGGCGACCTAGGCCGCGTTTGTGACAATTTCGGAGAGGGTGCGCCAAGGAGTTCGCGCGGACGCCGCCCGATCCCCCAAATTGCGCAGCGCCACCGTCAGTATACACACCGACCTGCATCAGACTTCAGTGTCATATAACTGAAACCAAATACTTTGTCGGGTTTCCGGGCGCCTGCCCGTCTTGTCCTCGAACCATCTCGGGGGGAAATCATGTTTCATAGAATTCGTCTGGCGCGGCGTCTGCTCGCGTCCGTCGCACTGTCCGGCTTTGTCTGCGCGCCTGCGATTGCGCAGACCGCACCACCGGCACCACGCCAGTTCAGCTTCGACGTTCCCGCACAGGGTCTCGCCGACGCGCTCCTCGCCTTCTCGCGGCTGACCGGGCTGCAGCTCGCGACGTCGCCGTCGCTGCTACAGGGCGCACGCAGCCAGCGCCTGCGCGGGCGGATGACCGCGGAACAGGCGCTCGCGCGGATCACCGCGGGCAGCGCGGTCGACGGCAGGATCGTCGGCGGCACGGTCACCGTCGCGCGGCACATGGGGCCTGTGACGACGGCATACGTTCCTGCCGCGGCGCTCGGTGGGACCGAAGCCCAGGCGATCGCGCAGGCCACGCAGCCTGACCCCCTCGCCGATGACGGTGCCGACATCGTCGTCCGGGGCTACCGCCAGAGCGTCGCCAAGGCGCAGCAGATCAAGAAGGCCGCAACCGGGTCGCAGGAGGTGATCCTGGCGCAGGACATCGCCGCGTTTCCCGACCAGAACCTCGCCGAGGCGCTCCAGCGCATCCCCGGCGTCGCGATCACCCGCGACAGCGGCGAGGGTCGCCAGATCTCGCTACGCGGCCTGGGCGCGGATTTCACCCGCACGCAGCTGAACGGCATGGAGGTGCTCACCAATACCTCGTCGGGGCTGGACAGCCGCTCGTCGGTCAGCCGATCGCGTGCGTTCGACTACAGCATCTTCGCGTCCGAGCTGTTCAACAAGGTGGTCGTCGAGAAATCCTATGCGGCGCAGCAGGACGAGGGCGGCATCGGCGGCACCGTCGGGCTGCACACCGCCAAGCCGTTCGACTATGACGGGCTCACCGTCGTCGCCTCCGCCCGCGGCCAGGCGAACCAATATACCAAGACCGTCACACCGCGCCTCGTCGGTCTGATATCAGACCGCTGGGGAGATTTCGGCGTCCTCGCCTCGGTCGCGTACAGCACCGCCGAGACCGTCGAGTTCGGCTATCGCAACTGGAACTGGTCGCAGATCAATTTCGGCGCGGCCAATGTCGGGCCCGCCGTCTCCGCGGCGGACCGCGCGCTCCTGGTGGGTGCGACGGGTGCCGCGCGCGTCTGGAACAGCCGTGCGCAGACTTACGCCACCTTCTTCAACAAGCGCGAACGGCTCGGCGTCACCACCGCGCTCCAATATCATCCCGACGACCGCACCGATGTCTCGCTCGACCTGCTCTATGGCCGGCTGAACAACGACCGCCGCTCGGGCGTGATCGGCGCCGCGGGGACCAACGGTGTCGCCGCGAACAACGTGACCGGCACGCAGCTGCTGACCGGCGTCACCTTCGACGATTTCAACGACATCGTCGGCGCGTCGTTCGACCGCGTCGACATGCGCACCGAATCCAAGGTGACGCATGACCAGACGACCTTCTGGCAGGCCGCGCTCAACGCGCATACCGATCTCGCCAGCAACCTGACGCTCAACGTCCTGGGCGGCTGGTCGCGATCGACCTTCGCGTCGCGCTATGCTCAGGTCTATCTCGAGGCGGTCGGCAAGAGCTATTCCTTTTCGGGGCTTAACACCGCGTCGCCGCGGACCGACTATGGCTTCGACACCACCGACGCGTCGCAATGGGATTTGCAGGGCCTTGAGACCCGCGCCGACCGGATCGAGAGCGAATTCTACAACAGCAAGGCCGAGCTTGCCTGGACCGTCGCCACGGGGTCGACGATCAAGGCGGGTGCGGGGTTCAAGCGCTTCACCAATGGTGGCTGGCAGCGCAAGGTCGCGCCCAGCTACGAGAACAAGCCGGGCGTGCCCGACGTCCCGACCAGCGTCCTGACCGACAGCACGCTCGCCCCCTATGTCATCGGCGACGTCGCCGGCACCTATGCGCTGCTCGGTCAGAGCATGACCGTCGACGCGAACAGCACCGTCGCGGGCACCGCCTATGACCTGACCGAACGGACCTATGGCGCCTATCTGCAATATGACCTCGCCACCCGGCTCGGCGCGATCGGCCTGCGCGCCAATGTCGGCGTGCGCTATTACCATACCGATCTCGGATCCGCGGGGACCGCGCTGGTCGGCAGCGCACTCGTCCCGGTCAGCGTGACCAACCGCTATGATGGTTTCCTGCCCGCGGCGAACCTTGCCTTCGACCTCAGCCGGTCGATCGTCTTCCGGCTGAGCGGCAATCGCAATCTGAGCCGCCCTGCGCTCAGCGACATGCGCGCGGCCGGGACGCTCAACCTCGCCTCGTTCGGCGGCACGATCGCCGCCGGCAATCCCAATCTGAAGCCGTTCATCGCCGATTCGATCGAAACCTCGCTCGAATATTATGACGGCACGCGCGGATCGCTCGCAATCGGTGCCTTCTACAAGCACATGGACTCGTACATCACGTCGGAAACGCGGCTCGTGTCCTATGCCTCGACCGGCTATCCCGCGGCGCTGCTGCCCGTCGGCGTCGACCCTGCGGTGCTGGTAAACTATACGCGCCCGATCAACGGCCCCGGCGCGTCGATCAAGGGGATCGAGGTCGCCGCGAAGCGCGACTTCGACTTCCTGCCCGCACCGTTCGACAAGCTCGGCGTGCTCGGCAACGTCACGGTCGCCAGCGGGTCGACCGACGTCTTCTATGCGGGGGTGCCGGTTCGCCTGCCGCTGCCGACATTGTCGAAATTCTCGTCGAACGCGACGCTCTATTACGACACCGATCGCTGGGGCGCGCGCG
This sequence comes from Sphingomonas aerolata, assembly GCF_023935825.1. Classification (NCBI taxonomy): domain Bacteria; kingdom Pseudomonadati; phylum Pseudomonadota; class Alphaproteobacteria; order Sphingomonadales; family Sphingomonadaceae; genus Sphingomonas; species Sphingomonas aerolata. Next base: position 3,991,093 of record NZ_CP098762.1, read on the forward strand.
GCTCGATCGCGACCCGGTCGCGCTATCGCTGGGGCGATGGCGGCAACGGCAATATCGGCGAATATATCAAGGGCACCACGAACCTCGACGCCTCGGCCTATGTCAATCTGACACCGCGGTTCAAGCTGACGCTCGACGTGATCAACATCACCGACGAGCCGATCGTCCAATATGCCGACGGCACCGCAAAGCGGGTGATGACCAACACCGTCAGCGGCCGCACCGTCGCCTTCGGCGGGACGATGCGCTTCTGAACGAGCACAGGGGCAGGTCGGTCACCGGCCTGCCCCACGCACCGGGATCGTGTGGCCCTTCACCGATCCGGAGCATCATCTGCCCCCCTGGGGCCCGCAATCAAGCGATACCGACGATAGCGCGCGCGCCGTGCGGCAGCATTATCCTGATGCCGGGATTCCACAAACGAACACCCGCACCGGCACGGCCGGTTCGGCATTTTTGTCGCGTGGTCTGTCGCGACCGGCGAAGGACACCGCAAACGACGACAGCCCCGAAGCTTTCGCTTTGGGGCTGTCGTAGGATTT
>NZ_CP098763.1:0-38945 GCF_023935825.1 Sphingomonas aerolata
AGGACGCGCAGCTTGCCCGCGAGGTGGAGTTCTCGATTCCGCGCGAGATGAATGAGAAACAGGGCGTCCAGCTAGCGCGCGATTTCGTGAAGCAGCAGTTTGTCGATCGCGGGATGGTCGCGGATCTGAACGTGCATTGGGACAAGGCGAAGGACGGCACGCCCAAGCCGCACGCGCATGTCATGCTTGCGATGCGCGACGTGGGGCCGGAGGGGTTCGGGAAGAAGAACCGCGACTGGAACTCGACCGAGCTTTTGAAGGACTGGCGCGAGGCGTGGAGCGCCCACGTTAATGAGCGCATGGCCGAGCTTGGGCTTGAGGGTCGCATCGACCACCGCAGTTACGAGGCGCAGGGGATCGGGCTGGAACCGCAGCACAAGATCGGCCCGGCCGCATCGCGTCGTCCGGAGCAGGGGCTTGAGGCGGAGCGGATCGAGGATCACACGCGCATCGCTCGTGAGAACGGCGAGAAGATCATCGCCGATCCCAATGTCGCGCTGGACGCGATCACGCGGCAGCAGGCCACGTTCACCACTCGCGACCTGGCGACGTTCGCCTTCCGGCACAGCGACGGCAAGGAGCAGTTCGACCAGGTGATGGGGGCGGTGCGCGCCAGCCCCGAGCTGGTCGCATTGGGGAAGGACGGGCGCGACCAGGAGCGGTTCACCAGCCGCGACATGATCGCGGTGGAGAACCGGCTTGAGCGCGCGAGCGACGAGCTGGCGGGCCGCGCCGCGCATGGCATCGTCGATCGGCATCGTGACGCCGCGATCGACGCAGCCGAGGGCCGAGGGCTTGTCCTGTCGAGCGAGCAGCGCGACGCCTTCGATCACGTCACCGGCAACAGTGGGCTGGCGTCCGTCGTCGGCTATGCCGGCAGCGGTAAATCGGCGATGCTGGGCGTCGCGCGCGAGGCTTGGGAGGGGCAGGGCTACACGGTGCGCGGCGCGGCGTTGTCAGGCATCGCGGCCGAGAACCTTGAGGGCGGGTCCGGCATCCAGTCCCGCACCATCGCCAGCCTTGAACACGCATGGGGGCGGGGGCGTGAACAGCTAGGCCCAAGGGACGTGTTGGTGGTGGACGAGGCCGGCATGATCGGCTCGCGTCAGATGGAGCGGGTGCTGTCCCAAGCACGCGATGCCGGGGCCAAGGTCGTGATGGTCGGCGACCCCGAGCAGTTGCAGGCGATCGAGGCCGGCGCGGCCTTTCGCAGCGTCACCGAGCGCCACGGCGCGGCCGAGATCACCGAGATACGCCGGCAGCGCGAGGACTGGCAGCGCGACGCCACGCGTGCGCTGGCGACCGGGCGCACCGGCGAGGCGATCCATGCCTATGACAGCAAGGGCATGGTCCACGTCGCCGACAACCGTGACGAGGCGCGGGGCGAGCTGGTGGACGGTTGGGATCGCGCACGCCAGACCGAGCCGGGCAAGACCCGGATCATCCTCACCCACACCAACGCCGAAGTGCAGAGCCTCAATGGCGAGGCGCGCAACCGGTTGCGCGCATCCGGCGACCTTGGCGACGACGTGACGGTGAAGGCCGAGCGCGGTGAGCGGCAGTTCGCGACGGGCGACCGCATCATGTTCCTGCGCAACGAGCGCGGCATGGGGGTGAAGAACGGCACGCTGGCGACGATCGAGCGGGTATCGTCCGAGGGCATGGCGGTGCGCCTCGATGACGGGCGCGGCGTCGCGTTCGACACCAAGGACTATGCCCATGTCGATCATGGCTATGCGGCGACGTTCCATAAATCGCAGGGCGTGACGGTCGATCGCGCGCACGTCCTCGCCACCCCCGGCATGGACCGGCACAGCGCCTATGTCGGCATGTCGCGTCATCGTGACGACGTGCAGCTCCACTATGGCCGCGACGACTTCAGCGACCAGCGCCAGCTCGTCCGCGCGCTCTCGCGTGATCGCGGCAAGGACATGGCGGGCGATTACGCTAAGCCCGAGCAGGATCAGGCGCGGGCGTTCGCCGATCGGCGCGAGATCCGGTTCCCGGAACTCGCACGCCAGATGGTCGAGAAGGTGCGCGACAAGGCCAAGGGCATGTTTGCCGGTTTCCGGCCAAAGCCGGCTGTCGCGAAAGAGGGGGCGATTAACACTGCCCGCGATCACGGCCAGGGGGGTCTGATTAACACCGCCCGTGATCGCAGCCAGGGGGGGCCGATTAACACCACCTTGGACGTCTCTCAGGCCAAGGCGATCGAACGCTATGCACGTGCCGCGGGCGATATCGGCCGGATGCGCAACAAGGGTCTGCCGGTGCTGCCGCATCAGGAGAGCGCTTTGCAGAAGGCTGGCGAGAGGCTGGACGCGACCCGTCCCCATGCCGCGCGCGACCTTGCATCGGCGCTTGCGCGTGATCCGAAGCTTATCGAGCAGGTGTCGGGCGGCAACACAGTTGGCGCGACACGCGCGATGGCCGACGAGAAGCGTGTGCGGCTAGACCCGGACGCGCGTGCCGAGCGGTTCGTGGAAGGCTGGCAGAAAATGCAGCAGGCGCGGGCAGGAATGGAGCGGGCCGGCGACAGTGCCGGTGCCGAGCGGTTGCGTGAGCGGATGGAGAAGGTGGCGGGCGGGCTGCACCGCGACCCGCAGCTCGAATCCGCACTGCGTCGCCATGCACCCGACCTGGCGCTGAAGCAGGAAAGCGAGCGGTCGATCGGCGATGCGCTGTCGTCGTCGCTCGATCGTGGGCGCGACCGGGATCGGGGGATGAGCCGGTGACGGTTCGTGCTTTCGGGTACGATCCGGTTTGTGGTTTCATGCAGTAAAGGGGAAGAAGTGCATGGGTGACGATCACGAACTGGACGCCGCAGCGGAGGCGTTTGAAGGTGTCCGCGGTGAGCTTGCGCTGTTGCGCCGCGCCGTCGAGCGGCTGTCCGCGGAGCGCGCCGAGGTGCCGGAGATACCCGATTACAGCGAGACGCTGGGGAAAATGGCGAAGGCGCTCAACGCGACCATGCAAAATGTCGGCGTGCTGGCGAAAACGGCCGAGGACAATGTCGCGCCGCGCTATGTCGCCGACCGGATCGTCGCGGCTGGCGGCCATGCCCGCGACGAGGATCGGCGCATGATCGCGACCGCCGGTGAGAAGATGGACAAGGCGACGACCGCTTTGCACGGTATCGGCGGTTCGGCCCGCCGTGCGGACGAGCAGCGCCGTACCTTGTGGCAGGTCGGTGCGGGAGCGTGCCTGGGCGGGGCGCTGCTATGGACGATCGTGCCGGGGATCATCGCGCGCGAGCTCCCGGCGAAGTGGCAGGTGCCCGAGTGGATGGCAGCGCGCACGCTCGACCTACCGAAATGGGAAGCAGGGCAGCGCCTCATGCGAGCTGCTGGGCCGGAGGCTTTCGCTAACATCGCGGCAGCCGATCGGATCATCACCGCAAATCGCAAGGCTGTGCAAGCCTGCTACAAGATAGCTGTGAGGACTAAGAAGACGGTGCGCTGTACCATCGAGATCAGTCAGGATGACGGGGCGGCAAGAAGTGCGATCGTCAGCTCCACGGATTGAAGTGCCCAAGCGGTGCAAGCCGATCATTCCACCGGACAGCAGCGATGCGCTATGCGGAAGGGGCAAGTGCTTCGATGATCCGGCAGTCGGCGACGGTGTTGCGGCTACAGGAATCTATCAACGCGTCGAGTTCACCAGCAAGCGCGGTGAGGTCTGCAATTTTGCGTCTGATCGCGTCGCGGTGTTGGTTGGCAACGACATCGACAGCGATGCACGACCGATCGCGGTGATCGGCAAGCCCCATCAACTCGCGTACTTGGTCGATCGAGAAGCCAAGATCGCGCGCACGACGGATGAAGGAAAGGCGGCGTAGATGCGCGCCCTCATAGGTCCGATAGTTTCCCGCCGATCGCTCAGGAGCCGGCAGCAAGCCAATCTGCTCATAGTAGCGGATCGTCTCGACCTTGGTGCCGGTCGCACCGGCCAGTTTTCCGATCGTCAGTTTCTCAGACACAGCGCTTGACCCTCTAGCGACTAGAGGGTGCATATAGGCTGTCAGATCGATTCTATCGAGGTGGCGAACATGGCCTGCACAAGCTGCGCGTCCGACAAGGCGGGTACTCTCAACGACCCCAAGTGGCGCCGAGCGCTATGGATTGCGCTCGCCATCAATGGCGGCATGTTCGTTATCGAAATCATTGCCGGCATCACGGGTGGATCGAAGGCACTCCAAGCCGACGCGCTCGACTTTTTTGGGGATACGGCGAACTACGCAATCAGCCTTGGAGTTGCCGGGATGGCGATGGCCTGGCGTGCACGCGCTGCGATGTTGAAGGGGGCGACGCTTGCTTTGCTAGGCATCTATGTCCTGTTCGCGGCGGGATGGGGGGCGCTCCACGACGCAACGCCCCATGCCGAGATTATGGGCATGGTTGGCATCGCGGCGCTGATCGCGAACCTTGTGGTCGCGGTCATGCTGTACCGCTTCCGAAGTGGTGATGCGAACATGAGATCGGTATGGATTTGCTCGCGCAATGACGCGATCGGCAACATCGCCGTCGTACTGGCCGCAGGCGGAGTGTTCGGCCTAAACAGCGCGTGGCCTGATCTTGCCGTCGCCGCTTTGATGGCTGTGTTGGGAATATCCGGCGGTGTTCAGATCATGCGGCAGGCACGCGCCGAAATGCACGGCGAGCCTTTATCCGCCCCCGCTACTTACCAGCGGTCGTTACATGGCAGTCGGTAAGCTGCTAAGGCGCGGGCCGATGCACCGCCTTTCCGCCCTGTTCCTCAGTTTCATGCTCGTGCTTATGCTCGGGCTTGGATCAGTTGCGCACGCAACCGAAGGCGTGACGTGCGTTGATACCACAGCGGTCAGCTCCCTCGATCATTGCGACGGCGATGCCGACCAGGTGCCGGCAGACGCCGACAAGGCGTATCCTCACCATCATGGCGGTTGCCACGGCCATCATGTCGGCGTGCCGATCGCGTCCGATTCAACCGGATCAGCCAGTAGCGTTCGTATGACTGCATCGGTGTGGCGCAATGCGCCCAAGGCCCCGGTAGCGTCGGACCCAGCCCTACGTCCTCCCCAAGCCTGATCGACGCCTAATTCCGCCGGAAAGCCCGTGCGGACGCCCAAGGTTCGTCAGGAGTCCATTACCCATGCACCGTTTTATTGCGGCCTTATTGGTCGCGGCGTCGTGCGCGTCGATCGCACAGGCGCAGTCAGCCGATCCAACATCGACCAGTCCCCCGCTCACCCTTGAGCAGGCGCTTTCACTTGCCGGAGCGACCGCTCCCAGCCTTGAGGCTGCCACAGCAGGCGTCCGGGCAGCAGAGGCAGGCCGGACGGTTGCTGGCTACCGGCCGAACCCGTCGATCGTCGCCGAGACCGAGAACATTGCCGGCAGCGGTCAATATCGCGGTCTTCGCAGCGCGGAGACAACGGCAGGTCTGGCACTACCGATCGAGTTGGGTGGCAAACGATCGGCACGGATCGCCGTCGCGGACGCGATTGGTAATCGAGCGCGGATAGGTACGGCGCTGGCCGAGGCTGATCTACGGCTTGCCGTCACTCAGCTCTACATCGAGGCGACGGCAGCGGAACGCCGACTTGTGACCGCGCGCGAGCAGGCCGGTATCGCCCGTGAGGCTTCGCGTGCTGCTGGCGTCCGCGTTCAAGCGGGGCGAGCATCGCCGCTCGAACAGCAGCGTGCCGATGTATTGCGGATCAACGCGGAGACGGCTGTGGAGCGCTCGGAGCGGCTTGCCGAGGTCGCGCGGAGCAATCTGGCCCGAAGGATCGGACAACCTCTCACAGGACCGTTGGACTTGGCGTGGTTCGGCCGCGTCGAGGGCTTTGGTCCAGCGCGGCCGATCGAGACCGCCGGGACGCTGGCATTGGCGGCAACACGCGCGGACGTGACCACGGCAGAGGCACAGGTGCGGCTTGCGAGATCACAGCGTATCCCCGACGTGACACTGAGCGCCAGCGCACGCCGGCTTGAGGCTACGAACGACGTGGCAGCGGTGTTCGGGCTGTCGATCCCGTTTCCGCTGTTCAACAACGGCAAAGCGGCAGTGGCGCAGGCGCGGGCGCAGACCGATCAGGCGCAGGCGCTACGTCGCGCGGCTGAGCTGGATACCGCTCAGGATATCGCAAGCGCACAGGCCAACGTCGCGAATGCCGCGACGACCGCTCGTAACGCCAGCGGGCCGGCACTGGCATCGGCGAGCGAAGCCGCTCGGATTGCCCGGATCGGCTACCGGGAAGGCAAGTTCGGGCAGCTCGATTTGCTCGATGCAGAACGTACCCTGTCCGAAACACGAACCGCCGCGATCGATGCGCTCGCCACCTATCACGACGCCAAGGCACGCCTCGAACGGCTCGTTGTCGCAGCGCCCTCGCCCGAGGAAACCAATCAATGACGAAAACCATCATGCGGGTGCTCGCGCCTGTGACCCTAGCTATCCTCCTTGCCGGATGCGGCGGGGGTGGCACCAGCGAGGCCGGTGAGAAAGCCGGAGCCGAGAAGACGGAAGGTGCCGAAGCGGGCGAAGCCAAGGAGGGTCCAAAGGATATCGTCACCCTGTCCGCGCAGCAGATCGCGGATGCCGGGATAGAGGTTACGCGTCCCACAGTAGGCGGCGTGGCCGGAGCGATCGAGCTATCGGCGACGATCGAGGGTGATCCTCAAGGGGTGCAGGTTGTATCCACCTCCGTAGGCGGTCGGCTCGTTTCCCTCACCCGCAATCTCGGGCAGTCAGTCAGCCGGGGCGACCCGCTGGCTATCATCGAGAGCCGGGAAGCGGCATCGTTGAAAGCGGAAGTGGAGGCCGCGCGTGCGCGGTCCGCACTCGCCCAATCCAACCTTCGCCGCGAACAGCGCCTATTCGCGGAACGGGTTTCACCGGAGCAGGATCTGGTCGCGGCGCGAACGGCCGCGACGGAGGCCAGCATTGCCCTTCGCCTGGCACAGCAGCAGTTGTCAGCGACGGGTAGTGGGGGCGGTGCGCTTAACCGCATCGCGGTTCGCTCGCCGATCGCCGGCCAGGTCATCGCGCGATCGGCCACCCTCGGGCAGGCAGTCGCGGCCGATGCAGAGCTGTTCCGTGTCGCCAATCTGTCGAAGGTCACTGTCACCACCTCCCTCGTCCCCACCGATGCCGGTCGGGTGAAACCCGGCGTGCGTGTCGAAGTGACGGCACCGGGGCGGCGTCAGGAGGGGCGCGTGACGTTCGTGTCCCCCATTCTGGATGAGACGACCCGATTGGTGCCGGTGATCGCCACCCTCGACAACGCCGGCAGCACATGGCGCGTCGGCGAGACGGTCAACGTATCGATCCTCGTTCCTGCGACCGGGGACCGCACCGTCGCCGTGCCATCGGCCGCAGTGCAGATGATCGAGGACAAGTCGTTCGTGTTCGTCCGCACCGCGACAGGTTTCCGGGCAATCCCGGTGACGCTTGGCCGCACCAATGGCGGGCAGGTCACTGTAACGGCAGGCCTTACCGGCTCGGAGCGCATCGCTTCCACCAACAGCTTCACGCTCAAGGCCGAACTCGGCAAGGGCGCGGGCGGGGATGAGGACTGAGCCATGATCGGTCGCATCGTCACCCTATCCGTCGAGAAGCGCTGGCTCGTCCTGCTTCTCACCATCGCGGCTGCATTGCTCGGAATTGGCGCGCTGCGTCAGCTTCCGATCGACGCCGTACCCGACATCACCAACAACCAGGTGCAGATCAACGTCGTTGCTCCTGCCCTCTCTCCCGATCAGATCGAGAAGCAGGTTGCGTTCACGGTCGAAACCGCGCTCGCTGGCATTCCCGGCCTTGATTATACTCGATCGCTAAGCCGCAATGGCTTTGCCCAGATCACAGCGGTGTTCACCGAGAAGACCGATATCTACTTTGCGCGGGCGCAGGTCGCGGAACGCCTGCGAACCGCTGAGGAAGACCTTCCCGAAGGTGTGAACCCCGAGATGGGGCCGATCGCCACGGGCCTTGGCGATATCTTCATGTGGACGGTCGAATATCGCGAGCTGGATCAGGTCCATCACCGCAACGGCGAACCCGGCCTGCAACGCGATGCCAGCTATATCACCCCCGAGGGGGATCACCTCGTCAGTGACGCCGACAAGGCGACCTACCTGCGCACTGTGCAGGATTGGATCGTCACGCCGCAGCTAAAAAGCACGGCCGGGCTTGCCGGCGTCGACTCCCTTGGTGGCTACACCAAGGAATATCTCGTCGTTCCAGACGTACAGCGCATGGCAGCGATGCGGCTAACGCTTCAGGATCTAACGACCGCCCTTCAGCGCAGCAATACCAGCGCGGGCGCGGGCGTGGTCAACCGCAACGGCGAAGGGCTGGCGGTTCGATCGGATGGGCGTGTCCGCAACGCCGACGAGCTGGCCCGTACCGTCGTTGCCACCCGCGAGAGCGTTCCGATCCTGCTCAACCAGATCGCGACCGTTCGCACCGGACAAGGGCTGCGCATGGGATCGGCGTCGGAAAACGGCCATGAGGTTGTCGTCGGGACCGCGGTCATGCGGATCGGGGAAAATAGCCGCACGGTATCGACTGGCGTTGCCGAACGGCTGACGCAGATCGGCCGCTCGTTGCCGGTCGATGTGGTTGTGAAGCCGGTGATGAACCGGACCGAGCTTGTGAACTCCACAATTTCGACGGTTGCCCGCAACCTTGCCGAAGGTGCGGTGCTGGTGATCGTCGTCCTGTTTGCGCTGCTTGGCAATTTCCGTGCGGCGCTGATCGCGGCCTGCGTCATTCCGATTACGATGCTGCTGACCAGCATCGGCATGTTGGAGGCGGGCGTTTCGGCCAATCTGATGAGCCTTGGTGCGCTCGACTTTGGTCTGATCGTGGATGGCGCGGTCATTATCGTGGAGAACGCATTACGGCGTTTGGGCGAGGCGCAGCATGGTCGCGATGACGTGCTGACGATCGAGCAACGTCTCGGGATTGTCGCGGCATCGGCGCGCGAGATGATCCGCCCATCGGTGTACGGGCAGGCTATTATCATCTTGGTCTATGCGCCGTTGCTCACCTTCACGGGTGTCGAAGGCAAGATGTTCGAGCCGATGGCGCTCACCGTCATCATTGCTTTGGTGTTCGCCTTCATCCTGTCGCTGACCTTCATACCGGCAGCGATTGCGATCTGGCTCAGCAAGCGGGTCGAGGAGAAGGAAAGCCGCGTCGTCACGTTCCTCCGGCAGCGCTATGAGCCGGGACTTGATGCGGCGATGCGCCGGCCCACCCTTACCATCGGCGTTGCGATCGGTGCGCTGGCGCTTGCCGGGGCAGCTTTCACGACATTGGGGCAAGAGTTCTTGCCGCAGCTCGATGAGGGCAACATTCTCGTGCAGGCAGTTCGCATCCCCGGCACATCGGTCGATCAGAGCCAGACAATGCAATTCCAGGTGGAAAAGGCACTCGCCAAGGCCCCTGAGGTCCGTTTCGCCTTCTCCCGCACCGGCACGTCCGAAATCGCATCGGACCCAATGCCGCCTAACGCGACTGACACGTTTGTCATCTTGAAGCCGAAGAAGGAGTGGCCCGACCCCGGCCTGTCCAAGGAAGAGCTGGTGGAGCGGCTGGAAAAGCGCCTCTCCACCCTGCCGGGCAACGCCTATGAGATCACCCAGCCAATCCAGATGCGATTCAACGAGCTGATTGCAGGCGTGCGCGGCGATATCGCGATCAAGGTATTCGGCGATGACTTTGGCGAGATGAACGCGACCGCAGATCGGATCGCCGGCATCCTTCGAAAGACGCGGGGTGCAGCAGACGTGCGGGTCGAACAAACCGAAGGTTTGCCGATGCTCGATATCCGGCCGAACCGTACCGCCATGTCCCGCGTCGGGGTAACGGCCGGTGACGTGCAGGACACGGTTGCCGCAGCCATTGGCGGCCGACAGGCTGGCGTGATCTTTGAAGGCGATCGTCGCTTCCCCGTCGTGATCCGGATGGCAGAAAGCTCACGATCCGATTTGACGGCGGTTGCTCAGGTGCCGGTGCCGACCGGCAGTGGCGGCTTCGTACCGCTATCGACTGTGGCGGATATCGCCGTGGTCGATGGTCCCAACCAGATCAGTCGCGAGAACGGCAAGCGGCGTGTCGTGGTGCAGGCCAACGTGCGCGATCGAGACGTGGCGGGTGTCGTGGCTGATGCCCGGTCAGCCATCGACGCTCAGGTGAAATTGCCGCCCGGCACGTATCTCGAATGGGGCGGTCAGTTCGAGAACCTGGCATCTGCCCGCGATCGGCTCAGCGTTGTGGTGCCGATCTGCTTCGTGGTCATCATGTTCCTGCTCTACGGCGCGCTTGGTTCCGTCAGGGATGCGTTGATCGTGTTTACCGGCGTTCCGCTGGCGTTGGTCGGAGGTATCCTTGCGCTGGTGCTAAGAGGCATGCCGTTCTCCATTTCAGCGGCAGTCGGCTTCATCGCGCTATCGGGTGTCGCGGTTCTCAACGGGCTGGTCATGGTGTCGTCCATCCATGATCTGATGCGGCAAGGCATGGATCGTGCGGTAGCGGCGCATCAAGGCGCTCTGGCGCGGCTCCGGCCGGTTGCGATGACGGCGCTCGTCGCATCGCTTGGCTTTGTGCCGATGGCACTTGGTCATGGTGCTGGAGCCGAGGTGCAAAAGCCGCTGGCGACCGTCGTCATTGGTGGCCTGATATCCGCAACCTTGCTCACCTTGTTCGTGCTGCCGACGCTCTACGCTCGTTTCGGACGGCGCGAGCTGCCAGCCCCATCAGGGGGACACATCGAACTGCCGCCTTTGAATCATGACAGCGTGAGGGCTTAAGCTATGCAGGCCGTTGCCTTCACGCTCATTCCCGTCGTCGCCGTACTGATCGGCTCGCTATTCGCGGTATCGAGACGGCCAAGTGATGCCTTCGTAAGCGCTATGCAGCACTTGGCGGCAGGCGTCGTGTTCGCCGCAGCGGCAGCCGAGATCTTGCCCCAGGTGATGCACGAAGGTTCACCGATCGCGACATTCACAGGCGGCGCGCTTGGCATTCTCGTGATGCTGTCGCTCAAAGCTCTTGAGGGTCGCGCCAGTGGCCCGATCGCTATGTTGGGCGCGGTCGCAGTGGATATCCTGATCGACGGGCTTGTTCTCGGGTTGGCGTTCGTCGCTGGCGGGAAGGCCGGCGTGTTGCTGACGATCGCGTTGACGTTGGAGGTGCTGTTTCTCGGACTGACCGTGACGACCGAGTTGGGCGAGACGATCAAGTCCAAGGCGCGGATCATCGCGATTACGATGGGGATCGCCTTGTTGCTGCCGATCGGTGCGGCGATAGCGACTCCCGTTGCGACGTTTCCGCCCGTCGTGATCGCCGGGTTTCTCAGTTTCGGTCTGATGGCGCTGCTCTACCTCGTGACGGAAGAGCTGTTGGTTGAGGCACACGAGAAGCCGGACACTCCGCTTATCAGCGCGATGTTTTTCATCGGGTTTTTGGGCCTGCTCCTGATCGAGGAGGTATTGGGCTGACCGCTCGACGTGGAACGTCTTGGACCGATAATGATGACGCCGAGCTTCGTCGGCGTATCGAGGCCAAGCAGACTCTGGCGGTAATCGCGCGCGAGATGGGACGAACGATGGATGCGGTTCGGGGGAGAGCCTCAACCCTGAAGGTAACTCTCCGCTCGTCGCAGCGACCGTGGCGGGACGGCGTGCCGCGCCGAGTAGACGTAGACTAGAAAAATAGGGGCGGTTGCCCGCCCCTATCCAGCTTCAGCCGTGCTTCATGCCGCCCTTAGCATGATCGCAGCAGTCCGCGGCCTTGGCTTTTGCGCCATCCTTGCAGCAGTCCGCACCGTCCTTGCAGCACGCCATGTCGGCGCAGCAATTGGCGACAGCGGCGAATGCGCCAGTCGACAGAGTGAGGGCGAAGGCAGCGCTGATGAGCTTAAACTTGGTCATGATATTCTCCGAAACTTACGTGTGATGATGTTCAATTTCACACGGTTTGCGGAGGGGGTGTGGCCGGAGCGTATGCCACGCCTAAAAGGCCCGTCTGTGGAGCTGGCCATGGCGATAGACGGGAGGACGGAACCAGCTCGATATGTTCGACGGTTTCGCCGGCAACTGCAACGCACGGTATAGCGCAAGCCGACGCAGGCGCCTTTTTGATGGGAGCGCCTGCTGATTTGCTGGCGCAGTCCATCATCGCGGACGCAGCCGGAGGCGCGGCCATCGCCATCGTCTCGCAGAGCGGGCCAAGCCGGACCAGCAACATCACGGCCAGGACGAAAAACGCCATGGAATGCAATATCTTGGACAGTGGGCGAGCCCGGCGTTTCATTGGATGCATCTAGAAGCACACTCAGTGATGCACAATGTCGCAGGAGCGGTTTGCCACACTAAGCGGACTTTACTGGCCTTTCCGATACGTTGGTGAGGTTGCGATGCTCGAAAGGTCCGTGGCGCTATCGATCGGCATACCTGCCTCCTTTCGCTCGGAATAGCGATCGACAAGCTGCGTGGTGTGCGGGCGTAGCAGGACCGTGAAGCGCACCAGCTCCTCCATCACATCCACGATCCGATCGTAATAACTGGACGGCTTCATCCGACCGGCGTCGTCAAACTCCGCAAACGCCTTGGCTACGCTGGATTGGTTGGGGATCGTCACCATTCGCATCCAACGGCCGAGGACGCGCAGGGTGTTCACGCTGTTGAACGACTGCGATCCCGCCGACACCTGCATGACGGCAAGCGTGCGGCCTTGCGTTGGGCGCATGCCGCCCATCGACAGCGGCAGGTGATCGACTTGCAGCTTCATGATGCCAGTAATCTGGCCATGCCGCTCGGGGCTGCACCACACATGCCCCTCCGACCACATCGACAGTTCGCGCAGCTCGTGAACGGCCGGGTGGTCGTCCCCCGTCACCTGATCGGGCAACGGCAACGTCGAAGGATCGAAGATCCGCGTTTCGCAGCCGAAGAATTGCAGCAGGCGAGCAGCTTCCTCGACGCATAGCCGCGAAAAGGATCGCTCCCGCAGGGAGCCGTAGAGCAACAGTATGCGCGGAGGTGGATCACCAGCGCCCAGCCCAAGGGCAGGACGATCGAGCGCATAGCGCCGATCAAGCGCGGGCAGATTATCAGGATCGGAGAGAGTGCGGAGCGGCATCAGGCGGTCCTTGGGCCAAGCAGAATGATACAGGTGCCGATCAGGCAAAGTGCAGCTCCACCCGCGTCCCAGCGATCGGGCCTTACCCCTTCGACAGCCCAGAGCCAGATCAGCGATGCGCAGATGTAGACGCCGCCATAGGCAGCATAGGCCCTCCCCGCTGCGTCGCTATCCACGCGTGTCAGTAGCCAGGCGAACAGCATAAGTGAGACCACGCCCGGAGCCAGCCACAGAGGCGATTTGTCCAGCCGCAACCATGCCCAAAAGGCAAAGCACCCTGCGATTTCCGCAAGCGACGCGGCAAGATAGACGAGTGCCGTCATACCATGCTGATCCTGATCGCGAGTGCCGCGAGCGTTACCAGCAGCACCGGGATCGTTAGTGTCGCACCAACCTTGAAGTAATAGCCCCAGCCAATCCGGATGCCCTTTTGCCCGAGGACATGCAGCCAGAGCAGTGTCGCGAGCGAACCGATCGGCGTGATCTTCGGTCCGAGGTCGCACCCGATTACGTTGGCGTAGATCATCGCTTCCTTGATCGCGCCCGTGGCGTGCGTCGCGTCGATCGACAGCGCGCCTACTAGCACGGTCGGCATGTTGTTCATCACCGACGAGAGCAGCGCGGCGATGATCCCGGTCCCGAACGCTGCACCCCACACACCGCCTTGCGCGGTACGATCGAGCAGGCTGGCAAGGTGGTCAGTCAGGCCCGCATTGCGGAGGCCATAGACGACCAGGTACATGCCGAGCGAGAAGATCACGACCTGCCACGGCGCGCCGGCCAGCACCTTGCGCGTCTGGATGACGTGACCGCGCGCGGCGATGATGAGCAGGAGGACTGCGCCGGCAGCGGCCACGGCGCTGACCGGCACGCCGAGGGGTTCGAGCAGAAAGAAGCCGGCAAGCAGTAGAGCAAGAACGACCCAGCCCGCCTTGAACGTGGCACGGTCGCGGATCGCATCACCGGGCGTGCGGAGCTGCGCCACATCGTAGCTTGCCGGTATGTCGCGCCGGAAGAACAGCAGCAGCGCAACCAGTGTCGCGGCGATCGACGCCAGATCGACCGGCACCATCACCGAGGCGTAATCGGCAAAGCCGATCCGGAAGAAGTCGGCCGACACGATGTTGACGAGGTTGGAGACGATCAGCGGCAGACTGGCGGTATCAGCGATGAATCCCGCCGCCATCACGAACGCCAGCGTCGCCTTGTCCTTGTATCCCAGGGCACGCAGCATCGCGATAACGATCGGCGTCAGGATCAGCGCGGCGCCATCATTGGCGAACAGCGCCGACACCGCCGCGCCGAGCAGCACGATTAGCACGAACAGGCGGCGACCATGCCCCCCGCCCCAGCGTGCGACGTGGAGCGCCGCCCATTCGAAGAACCCGGCTTCATCGAGCAACAGGCTGACGATGATGATCGCGACGAACGTCGCGGTCGCGTTCCAGACGATGCCCCACACCACAGGCACGTCAGAGAGCGAAACGACCCCGACGAGCAGCGCGACGGCCGCGCCGCCTAGCGCGCTCCAGCCGATGCCCAGGCCCTTGGGCTGCCAGATGACGAGCGCGATCGTGACGACGAAGATAGCGAGCGCGAGCAGCATCAGGCGATGCGCTGACCCGAAGCGTCTACGACCTGTTGGCCGTCTTCCTTGGCGAACGCCTCCTGTTGCGGCCCGGGCAGCAGATCAAGGACCGCTTCGGACGGTCGGCACAGCTTCACGCCGAGCGGCGAGACGACGAGCGGTCGGTTGATGAGGACCGGATGCGCCATCATCGCGTCCACCAGCGCGTCGTCTGACAGCGTGGTGTCACGAAGGCCCAGCTCAGCATAGGGCGTGCCCTTCTCGCGCAGCAGATCGCGGGGCGTGATCCCGGCGCGGTCGATCAGTTCGATCAGCAGCGCGCGCGAGGGTGGGGTTTTCAGATATTCGATGACGTGCGGCTCAATGCCGGCATTGCGGATCATCGCCAGCGTGTTGCGCGACGTGCCGCACTCGGGGTTGTGATAGATCACGATATCGACGGCCACGGGACGTCCTTTCAGCAGCATGGGGTGAGTTCGGCCAGGAGTGGCGCACATAGTTCGGGTGAGCCGGCGCAGCAGTCTTTGACGAGGAACAGGGTCAGTGCGCGCAGCCCGTCCAGATCGGCGCGGTAGATGATCGATCGGCTTCGCCGTTCGGAACGCACGATGCCGGCCCGGGCGAGAATGCCGAGGTGCGCGGACATGGTATTTTGCGGCACGTCGAGTTGCCGAGCGATATCGCCCGCGGCCAAACCGTTCGGTTCGTGCCGCACCAGCAGGCGGAAGGTATTAAGGCGAGTGCTTTGCGCAAGCGCGTTCAACGCGCTGATAGCCGAATCGTTATCCATACATCCAGCATAGCGGATATAACGGTTTGAGCTAGCCCAAGGGGGTTAGCGTGATGACGGCAGCATCAGGATATCTTTGTAAGATCAGCGTAAAGCTGGCGGAGGTGCTCATCTGACATGTCGAGTATAGGCTCATACATAAATGAGTTAAGATGGATATTCTCTGGCGTCATAAGAGACACCCGATCGAGGATGATTGCATCTGCGATTTTATCGGGAAATTTCTTTTTGAACTTTCTAAGAAGAACAGAGGTTTGACTTCCCTTTATTGCGTTTAAAAAATCAGGATCGTTGATTCTATCAATCATGATCCGTTCAGCTTTCAAACGAACCGCGATGGACAAGACGATTTTGTTCTCAAAGTTAACACCCGCCGGTGCGGCAAGGCAGGAGGCGCACTCGGTTTCGATCAAATCTAGAACCTTACCCTGTCCTCCATCTGACGGAGTCTCAGCAGTACCAAACAGGCTGTTATAGACATCATACAAATCCTGCTCGGTTATCGTATCAGAATCCGGGCGAATATGAAGAAGTGAAGTCAAAAGCTTAAAGTATGGGTCGTCTTCACCTTTGGTGAACTCAACAAGATTCCGCATGAATGGAATGGAAGCTATCCGCTTCAGTGCGTCTGATGCAAAATTTGGTTTCCAGTCATTTACAAAAATGTTCTTTATGCCCGCTGCGGGCACAAGCGAGACGCCTGAGGAGTCCTTTGAAACCATAAAGCAATTTTTATAGGTCACAAAGCGGCTTTGAATTGTTCTAAAGAAGTCAAAGTTGTGCGTTAATATGATTTGGAAAAAATTATCGTATTCAGATATATCTTTAAGGTACTGTATAATGGCATACTTGTTTCGATAATCGAAAGAGTCCGCAATATCATCTACTACCATCAAGGTAGTCTGGCCTGCTTTGTGGCGCGCTCGCACATCAAATATGATGTTTAGGACATAAAGAGCTTTCTTTTCTCCAGTGCTTAATGCCTGGAGAAGTGAATCACGATCCACCTGAGCTTGCTCACCGTTGTCTTCGAACGTAAAACCGAGCTTTAAGATTGGCTCCTGACCAAGCATGACCGACGTCCGGTTTTTCGCCTCTAGCTTGAAGGGTACGAAGAAGCGGGTATTGAAAATATCAATGACCTCTTCCCAGTCGGTTCTTTCCTTGCTGGCCTGATCCTCAATCTCAGACTTTCTCTTTTCCGCGTCACGATACTTTTCGACCAATTCAGTGAATAGACCTACGTGAGTTGCTAGGTATCCCTTCCATACCTCTTCTTTAAACTGAGCCATGTTAGAAAGAGAAGGAAGTATATCCTCCCGCTCAGAGAGGTATTCGTTAAAATCACGGACCGTAGTGTTCTTGTACAATAGCTTTTCGAGGTCAGTAAACTTTTTGCGAAGAGCGGGATCGTGTGAGATCCCCTCTTTTTCTTTAGCAATTACGTCTTCTAAGCCCTTTTCATCGCATATAGTGACGGACTCGCCCGCATTAAGGCTGATGGAATGATTGGCTTTGAAAAAGCCATTATCAATTAATGTCTTAGCAACAATAGAGGCGTTGTAGTAAGTAAAAGTACCTTTTTTGAAGTACGTAGATGCGGACAATAACTCATTGTACCGCTTCATATAATCTTCAATTACAGTCTTAAAGTCTTTGGTGCCAAGAATTGCCTGAACCTTATCGTCAAATATTAGATCATATTTGACATCGAAGAACGGAGCCGATTTTTGAGCCAAAACCTCGTCATATATGCGATTTAGTGCCGTAAACAGATCGCCAGAAGCCGTGAACGTAGAAGCTAGTTCTTGCTCAATATCCTTCTTTGAGCCGGATTGCTGTTTCAGCGCCGTAACTAGGGCATGCCGAGACTTATCTATTTCGAGGTGAAGCTGCTCATACTCTTTTCGTAGTGCGGCATTCACTAGAAGTGTGGACGTCTTTGCGGTATGTCCCAGGACCTCATCATAAGGCCGAACGACTAGGACCGACACAGGTTGGAGGGCCGCTCCTTGGTCATCTGTGACCTTCCGCGTTGATACCCGTGCCGGGAAGATCCGATCCTTGGAAGGCGTGTCCTCGGCGATGTCCTGAAACGTCTGGGCGAACGAAGACTTCATGGCTCCGTTTGGCGCGTAAATCGCGACAGCGGGGCATTTCTCAAAGCTGATATCGGCTTTGAGATTTCGAATCCCGTAGCAGTGCTCAAGTTCGACACGTAGGCTTTTCAAGAGCTTCCCCCTTTAATCCCATGCTGCCTATCACGGAGTTTTAGCCCGTGGAAACAAAGGCGGTGATGCAAAATTCAAGATTTCGCGTCAGCCAACGCAGAACGCGCCTCGATTTAAACGGCACGCGCACGAATGGCTGATACAGCACGGTATCAAGATATGCGTGTCCAGGGGGCCAAAATGCGGAAACCGCCCTCTTACGCGTCATTGCGACTGGTTCGCCGCTCATCAGCAACCTGACTAGCGATGTTCCCGATTCCTCCAAGCACTATCGCAGTCTTGGAACCTGAGGTGTCAAAACCGAACGAGACTGTTGAAAAAGTCACTTCGGCTTGGAAGAGGCGGTGGTCCGAGCAACATTCTTCTCTTATTATGCCGACCTTCGTAATCCTTTGAGGAAAATAGGGTGCCTGCAAGCAATCATATGACGCGCAAGGTGGCCGCACTGCCTGCTCGCCGAGTTTTTCAACAGTCTCGAACGGTTCTGACGCTTGAGATAGGTCGCCGCCTTTCAAGCGCTTACTGGTGTCAGAACCCTCATTCAGAATAGCTCGACAAGGGGTTGCAGTCGGTGGCTTGCTTGGACCAAATCGCTTTTCCGAAAGCGGTCGAGGTAATCTTCGGCGGTGACAGCGGGATTGTGAAACTGACGGCGTTGGTTTCCGATTGCGGTCAGCGCCTTGGCCGTATCGAGGTCGATGACATTAACGATGATGTCGTCGGGATGCTTCACCTCGATACCGTGGCGGGCGGCTGCTTCGACCGGAAAATCCTTGAGGTTGTACGTGACAATCGCGTCGGCTCTGCCGTGAATCGCTGCGGCAAGAACATGGACGTCCTTGGGATCAGGCAGTGTCAGGGCAGGCATCAGCGGTTCGTAGCCTTCCACCAGCGCCTCTCCGAAGCTGTCCATGTAGGTCCGCTGGCGTTGGAAATGGTCAGCTGCCAGATCGGCAAACCGTCGCCTTAAGCTTTCCTCCCACTCGGCCAGGATGGCCTCGCTCCAGAGCGGCCGGAACAGCCGGCTGGCGGCGAACCACAAAAGCGCACCCCGCACGATGGAGGGGTGCATGACGTTGGCATCGAGCAGGACGGTGTAGCGGCCGACCAGCATCAGGGACGATCGAGAGGCGTGTGATCGTCGAAGAGGCCAGCTTCCTGATCCAGATCCGCCATTTCCTGCAGGGCCTCATGCCGGGCCGCATCCATGCGGCTGCGGTAGGTCAGCACGTCGCGTCCGAGCAGCTTACGATGCGTGCCGACCATCCGGAACGGCAGATCACCGCGTTCTAAGAGCTTAATGAGGTGTGGACGCGACATGTTGAGCAGGTCGGCTGCTTGGCTAGTTGTAAGCTCTGCCTGTACCGGCACGACAGTGACGGCATGACCGTTGCCGATCTCAACTAGCATCTTGACGATGCTGTTGAACACACCAGACGGCAGGCTGATAACGTCCTCACCTGCCCCTTCTACAGTCAGGTGAATAGGGCGGCTGGAATCTACCCTCGACAGTGCACGCGCGGCGTTACCGGCCGCCTCGATCTCGTGTGCAGTAGGCTCGTAGGCCTCGTCGATATTGAAGGCCACGGCGGCCATGTTTCATCTCCCAGGGCGGAAGCCATCTAGTGACTGCGAGTTGTAAACGCAATAAGTGAAACGAGTGTCAACGGGAAGACGTTCCACTGCGGTGATCGTCGAGCATGCTGAGCGGGGTGGGCGTAATCCAGTCGCCTCCCAGCTTGGGGTATGGACCGTAGAACAGATCACCCAGCGCACGCCGATAGTGCGCGTTCATCCAGCGCCGGCGTCGATGCTCCGGGCCATCGTGGAGCATGTGGCAGCGTTGGCAGAGCGCTGCGAGCTGGTGAAGCGCACTGTCGCTCGGATCATGGTTAAGGTGCGCACAGGCCAGGACCACCGGTGTCCACCGGCCTTGTACCAGAATGTTTTCCGTAGGCCGTCGCACGCGCCGGCCCCGGCCATTGCGCCAGCATTGCCGGTTCCGATCCCACCACCGTCCGTCGCCTAGGTGGAAGACCTTCTGCCTGTGGGGACGTCCACAATGCTCGCAGTGTCCCCCCGCCCGCACGAAGCGTACCTGGTGTGATAGCTGCACCCAGTCGATCGGGTACAAGAACACGTGCTCGGGCCGGATAGGCATCAGGCCTTCCCTGCCGAAGTGTCAGGCTGCGCAGTCCACCGCATTATAAAGCCACCGTCGCTGCGGTCAGCGCCCGGTAGAGTGTGGCATGGTGGCATTTGAGCAGCTTGGCGGCTTCGCGCACCGATGTGCCTTCGCTTATCAATCGTTCGCCGAGCGTGATCTGATCGGGGGTGAGCTTTGGCGGACGGCCAAAGCGGACTCCCCTCGCCTTAGCCGCCACTCGTCCGCTGCTGGTGCGCTGGTGGATCAGCTCACGCTCGAACTCAGCGATGCCGGCGAACACGGTCAGCACCATGCGACCAGCTGGCGAGGTCGTGTCGGCCCAGGGCTCGGCCAGCGAGCGCAGGCCGGAACCAGCCTCCTTCAGCTTCTCGGCGATGTCCAGCAGGTCGCGCGTCGAGCGCGCCAGTCGGTCGAGCCGCGTCACTACCACCGTGTCGTCGTCGCGCAGCTGCTCGATCATCTTGGCCAGCTCGGGCCGGTCACGCTTCGCGCCCGAGATCTTCTCCTCGAACGTCCGCTTGCATCCGGCCTCCTTCAACGCGGCGCGTTGCAGCCGGAGATCTTGGTCATCGGTGGACACACGAGCATAGCCAATCAGCATGTTGCAAAATTGTATCGTAATAAAAGTATTTTGCAACCGACTTTTGCGACATCAGCACATGAGAGAACACGAGCTCTAAGGGCTCTGTTGCGAAACTTAGAACATTTGAGACAGTCGACAGTTGCTATCCTGCGGCCCTCACAGCCTCATTCTTCAAGCCTGCCTGTGCGAGCCTCCTTCTTCGACTTGTCCCATTCCTTCTTGATGAGCCGTTGGGCTGCTTTCTCGACCGTATCCGCCTTTTTGAGCCAATCGGGCTTTGGAGTATGCCGCGCACTCACTAGCTCCTCGACTGCGCGGAAGAGCGCGCGATCCAGGGCATGTTTGTCCTCAGTCCCTACGTCGCGGCAGGCCGGGTTTAGGCGGAGTACGATACCAGCGCGCGCGGCATGTACCTTTCGCCAATTCACCGGCTTGGCAGGGCTAACTGCACCACGCCGCACCTCGGCCGTTAACTCTACAACCAGCCCTCGCATTGCTTCTCGCCATACCGCGCGCTCGCTGGTGACGATCTGGACGAAGATGGCCTTGTCTGCGTTCTCCTTCCCGGCCTGCGCGCCAAAACGCGCGCCAAGGTAGGCAAGCACGCCCGCAAAGGCCGTTCCGAAGCCCTGCACCCACGTCCAGCCGCCTGATCCTGACCCCCCTGATATTCCTGTCACGTATGCTCCCTTATGCCGCGAACCTCGGGTGCAGCTTACGACCACCCAACCACGCTGCTACAGGCCACGAAGGCTATCAGTTCACAAGTGAGATTGTTATCTTGCTCACTTGTGTGCTATCCATCATGTTCACACGCGAACACGTGCAGGGGCTACATGAAGACCATATCTATCATCAGCCAGAAGGGCGGAGCGGGTAAGACCACGCTTGCCATCCACCTTGCCGGTGCCGCCACCAGTGCGGGCCTCTCCGCGCTGATCCTCGACGCGGACCCGCAAGCGACCGCTAGCCAATGGAACCACTGGCGAGGCGGCGCGGACCCTGAGGTCGTAGATTGTGCCTCCCCCACCCTCCTTCCGCGCAAGGTGCAGCAAGCAGCCGATCTAGGCGCGGACCTAGTCATTATCGATACGCCCCCACACGCGGACATCATGGCGCGCGAGGCGTGCAAGGCTGCGGACCTGATCCTTATTCCTTGTCGTCCCCAAGCGTTCGACTTGTCAGCCGTTGAAACGACGGCCGAGCTGGTGAAGGCAGCAGGCAAGCCGGCCTTCGTGCTCTTCATGGGCGGTCCTCAGCGCGCGCCAACTACTTACAGAGACGCGCGGGAGCTGATTGAGGGCAGCGAAGGCGTTGAGGGTATGGGTGTGCCGGTCGCGCCCGTCATGCTCACGATGCGCGCGATCTATCACCACAGCACGGCGCAAGGGAAAACCGCGATAGAGGCGGAGCCTGACGGTAAGGCGGCGGAGGAGATCGCCGCGCTATGGACGTGGACAAGCGAACGTGTGAACTTGCCCACAAGTAAGCAGGGCAGAAAGAAGCGAGGCTGACATGAGCAAATTTGGCGCCATGAGGCAGCAGCGTGCAGAACGCGCGAAGGTGGAGCCGAGCGTCTCGACCCCAGCCATTGAGGGCTCGGCGTCGGTGCGATCGGCGGCGCGGCAGGGCAAGAAGGCTGTCAGCGCATACTTTAGTCCGGAAGTTAGCCGAGGCTTAAATGTGCTGGCGGCCGAGAACGGAACTACCCTTCAGGCCTTGATGGGCGAGGCAATCGACCTTCTCATGCGCCAGTACGGCAAGCACCCGTTCGGGGAGCGGTGACGCGCAGCTTTGAAGAGGGGTCTGCACATAGAACGGACCCAGATGTACGCTAACGCGATCGGGTGTCAGCAAACCCCCAGATTCGGGTTTCCGTACAGCTGACCAAAGCGACAGGGTTTGTCGCACACTCTGCCATCCTGTTGGCGCCACGACCCAAGGCCGGAGCGCACCCTGTCCGAAAGCATGTGTTTTCCGACAGTCTCAAAACGCTGCGGCAGCCTATACCAGCGTCATGACCAAGATACCGGATACGGACAAGAGATCGCAGGTTTCACCGGAATCCTCATTTTTGCACCTGAACGACGGCGCCCGGCATCATCGGGTCGCCCGGAGCAATGACGAGGTAACGGCGCATGTCGCCTTTTGCGTCGCTGACGATCTGGCGGAGCGGTCCGAGCGTGTTGACTATCGCGCCGCCCGCCGGATTGGTCATGAACTTCGCCAGAGGCTGGATCACGCCGCTGCCATCAGCGCGGGAGGATAGCCCAAGGACATAGGGCATCTTTGGACTGAGGCCCGCAACCGCCGCCTGCAAAATCTGGACTTGGCCCTGATCGAACAGCGTGACCTGGCTGCGCCCAGTCCCGGAAAGAGTCAGCTGGATCTTCATGCCGGCCTGGGCGAGCGGCATCAGGTTTGCACGGCCATCGCCTACCGGCACCGCGCCGGGAACGTAGGCCACGCCTTGGGGCCCCTGACCGATCGGAATCGTCGCGATAACGGTGTTGCTGGCGGTATCGATCGCCGCGACTGCGTCGGCGTTCTCCAGCCCGACATACATCCGCGTACCGTCGCCCGACGGCCAAAGGCCGTGCGGGAGCGCGCCGACCGGGATGTTCGCGACCTGCGCGAAGTCGGTGGTGCGGAACACCTTGACGACGTTCTCGGTGCCGACCGTCACATAGGCGAACTGGCCAGCCTTGGTGCGGGCGATGTTGACGTGGTTGGTGATCGCGCCTGTGTCGAACGTCTTGAGCACTGCGAAGGGTGGCTTGGCGTCGAACACCATGACTTTGCCGACGTCTTTCAGCGTCAACCAGACCTGCTTGCCGTCGGGCGTCGCGGCGATGTCGGGGCAGAACGGGCTCGCCTGCTTGACGCGACCGACGATCTTCTTCGAGGCGGTGTCGATCACAACGGTCTCGGGAGAAAAGCTCGAACAGACGTAACCGTATTTCCCGTTCGGCGAGAAGATCGTCATGCCGGGGCCATTAGGAACGGGGATGCGCGTAGTCGGCGCGAAGGTCTTGCCGTCGAGCACCTGGATATAATCCTCGCCGCGCACCGCGACCCAGACTTCGCGACCGTCGGGGCGGAAGAACGCTTCGTGCGGCGATCGGCCCACATAGGTCGTATGCTTCACGGCATTGGTCGCAGTGTCGATGAACGTCACCGAGTTCGAGCCGATCGAGATCGCCGCCAGCGTCTTGCGATCAGGCGAGAAGCCCATGCCGTGGACGAGCAGCTGTCCCTTGTAGAGCGGGCTGAGGTTCGCGGGGGTCTGGTCGCCGAGTTTTATCACGCCGAGCAGCGTGTTGGTCGACGGATCGATCACCGACACGGTGTTGGAGAACTGGTCCGAGGTGTAGAACCGGTCCTGCGCGCTGACGGGGACGTCGGGGGTCGCGTTCGGCACTTGCTGGGCAAACGCAGGGCCCGAGAAACACAAGGCGGCGCAGGCGGTTAGGGTGAAACGCTTCATGGACGGTCTCCGTGATGGGGGTGACCGGTCGCGGTCGGTTCGGTGTGAGGCAGCAACGCGCCGCCTTCGGATAGGATGCCCTGCATCACCGCGATTTCCTGACGCTGTTCGACGATGATTCCCTGGGCGAGCCGGCGCAGGCGTTCATCCTTGCCGAACCGCAGTTCGACTTCGGCCATGTCGATCGCACCCTGATGATGCGGGATCATCATTCTTGCGAAGTCGCGATCGGGATCGCTTGAATAACCGGTCATCATCGCGCCGTGCATCCGCGCCATCGCCGCATCCATTGCGGACGCGAAACCGTCCGTTTGCGCTAACGCACCCGTCGATACGGACACGGCTATCGCCGTTAGCAAGGCCGTGCGAGATTTCATCGTCATGCCTTTAGTATTCCCATTTATGACACGCGAGCGATGAATGCCGAGCGTGACAGCGTAAATGATCGCGGCGCAGCCATCGATCCAACGCATAAGCATGGTTGTTCTGATCATCTAAAAAGAACGGTAGACAATCTATGATCGCGTTTTCGTATTGAAACCATCGCTACCATGCGTTGGACGCAGGGGAGATATCGGTCGATCTAGCGGCATCGGACTGGCACGATCACCCGCCGGATCCGCGATAAGGATCAAACGATGAAAGCTGCGATCGTTCTGGTTGCCGCGATGTTGGCCTCCGTAGCCCCAGTCCCGGCGATCGCTCAGGCCTATTGGGCTGCACCTGCGGCGGACGACTTTCCCTGCGATATCAAGGCGGTTCAGGCACCGTGGTCGAAGGCTGATATCGACCTTAGTCATCATGACCGGATCTATGTGTCTGACCCGACATCGACAAAGATCGTTGTCATCGATCCTGCAGCGGGCAACGAACTGGGACGCATCGACCTCACCAAAAGCGCGATAGCTGAGCCCAGCTTTTCCAGCCCCAAAGTCCAGCACCTGGCTGCAACGCGTGACGGGCGGACCCTGGCGGTATCGGCATTAGCGCAGCACAGTGTGACGCTCGTAGATCTGGCCACGAACACGGAACGAGGCCGGACCGTGTTCCAGACGTCGCCTACCGCCGTCGCGTTTACGCCCAATGGGCACGAACTCTGGGTTTCGCTCGGCGATGAACATGCCATCGCAGTCGTGGATCCTAAGACCGCGCGGGAGATCACCCGCGTACCAGCAAGTGGCGGAGCGGGCGCGACCATCCTGTCGCCAAACGGACGCTATGCCTTTGTATCGCTTACTGAAAGGCCGTCCATCCTGGTTGTCGACGTCGAGCATCGGCGCGTCGTCGGACACGTTGCCAGCAACGGTGCAGGTGAGGGAGCAATCGCGGTCTCGCCAGATGGCAAACAGATTTGGGCAACACGCCGCGAGAGCGGCACGACCACGGTTTTTGCTGCCAAACCGCCGTTTGCGGTACGCGAAGTGATAAACACTGGTCCAGCAACGGGCGCGGTCAACTTCGCCCAGCGCGCGGACGATTCCTTTGCCTATGTCAGCATTGGCGGCGATCAACCTGCAATCAAGGTCTATAGAACCGACAGCCTGGAGGCTGTGGCAACCGTCCCGCTACAAGCGGCTCCAAGTGCGGTTTGGCCGTCGGGCGATGGTACGAGAATCTATGCCAGCCTGGCCGGAACCAACAAGGTCGCTGGGATCGACACGCTGACGTACACCACCGTGTCGACAATCCCTATCAGTACGGATGCGCAAAGCCTGATCTACGTTCCTGGTGCCGTGCGATCAGGAAAAGGTCTCGCCAATCTGGTGCCATCCGGGCGCGATGCGGCGCTTGCCGTGGCGGCGCGTTGATCGGTCTTACACCGTCTGTAATTTCCCAAGGAAAGCCCTTTCTAAAATGACCAAGCCCCCCGTCAGGATCGCGATCAGCGGTGCCGCAGGACAAATTTGCTATTCGCTGCTCTTCCGGGTTGCGCAGGGTGACGTGTTCGGACCGGACCAGCCCGTTATCCTTCAACTGCTCGACGTGCCGCAGGCTATGGACGCCGTACGCGGCGTGGTCATGGAACTGGAGGATTGCGCGTTCCCGCTACTGGCAGGTGTGATCATTACTGATGATCCGATGGTGGCTTTCAAGGACATCGATGCGGCCATGCTGGTTGGGTCTCGTCCCCGCTCAAAGGGCATGGAGCGCCGTGATTTGCTCGCTGCCAACGCAGCGATCTTCAAGACGCAGGGCGCAGCATTGGACGCAGTGGCCAAACGTGACGCCAAGATCCTGGTCGTCGGCAATCCCGCCAACACAAATGCCTGGATTCTTGCGCAAAGCGCACCGGGTTTTCCTGCCGAAAACATCACGTCGATGATCCGCCTCGATCACAACCGCGCGCAGGGACAGCTTGCGGCCAAGGCGGGTGTAGGTGTCGATGCGATTACAAAGCTCGTCGTCTGGGGAAACCATTCGCCGACGATGTTTGCCGACTGGGGGAATGCCGAACTCGATGGCCAAAAGCTTGCCGACCGTATCGGAAACGAGGCCTGGTACCGCGAAACCCTGATCCCCACCGTTGCGCAGCGCGGAACCGCGATCATCGAAGCACGGGGTGCGTCCTCGGCCGCGTCGGCCGCAAATGCAGCGATCGACCATCTGCGCGACTGGGTGCACGGCGCAGGCGATAATTGGGTGTCGATGGGCGTGGTGTCAGATGGCTCCTACGGTATCCCGCAAGGACTGGTGTGCGGCGTGCCGGTGCACTGCATGAGCGGTGGGTATGCGCGTATCGAAGGCCTGACCCTCGATCCGTTCCAGCGATCGATGCTCGATCGCACGATTGCCGAACTGGTCGATGAACGTGAGGCGGTTATCGACATTCTGAAATGAACGATCGGTATATCTGATTGGAATGACTGTAATCTTTGGTTGGTGCGATTGATCTCCTTTCCCTATCATTGGGGCAAGGAGATCGGGCATGACCCTCGAACAACTCAGGATTTTCGTCGGTGTCGCAGAGCGCGAGCACATGACGCGCGCTGCCGAAGCGCTCAATGTGACGCAGTCAGCCGCAAGCGCTGCCATCGCCGCGCTAGAAGCTCGGCACGGCGTGCCGCTGTTCCACCGGGTCGGCCGCGGGATCGAACTGTCCGAAGCGGGCCGCATGTTTCTGGTCGACGCGCGCGCAGTGCTTGGCCGTGCCGCCAGCGCGGAACTTGCACTGGCCGAATATGCAGGACTGGAGCGCGGCACACTGCGGCTGGTCGCAAGCCAGACGATCGCAGGCTATTGGCTGCCCCGCCAGCTGGCGGCGTTCCATGCGCGCTACCCCGCGATCTCAATCGAACTGGCGATCGACAACACCGAGGGGGCCGCGGCGCGCGTGCTCGACGGTGCGGTCGAGCTCGGCTTCGTCGAGGGTGTGATCGACGAGCCCGCGCTCGCGCATTGGACGGTCGCGAACGACCGCATGGTGCTGGTAAGCGATCGCGCAGCCGACACGATCGACGAGGACTGGATCCGCGCCGCGCGCTGGATCGTCCGCGAACAGGGATCGGGCACGCGCTCGTCGTTCGAGGAGGTGTTGCGCCAGCGCGGCGTCGATCCGTCGGACCTCACCACCGCGCTGACCCTGCCGTCGAACGAGGCGGTACGTAGCGCGGTCGAGGCTGGCGCAGGCGTCGCGGTCCTGTCGCAGCATGTCGTCGCACCTGCAATCGCGGCCGGAACGTTGCACGATCTGCCGCTCGGTCTGCCGCGGCGTCCGTTCTACGCGCTGCGGCACATAGAGCGCTATCGTACCCGGGCGGCCGATGCGCTGACCGATCTCATCAAGGAGACTGGCAAGTGACCGCCGATCTGAAACCCGTTCTTGATGGCCTGAAGCCGCTCAGCCGGCTCGACTCACCGCGCGAGATGATCCGGCAGTTCACGCCCAACTGGTTCGCCGCGACCATGGGCACCGGTATCCTGGCGCTGGCCTTACCGCAGGTGCCGGGCGTCGGCACGTCGCTGCACCCGGTCGGCGAGGCATTGTGGTATTTCAACATCGCGCTCTTCACGCTGTTCGCCGGGCTCTACACCGCGCGCTGGACGATGTTCGGGCACGAGGCGCGGCGGATCTTCGGGCACAACACCGTATCGATGTTCATCGGTACGATCCCGATGGGCCTCGCGACGATCATCAACGGGTTCCTGGCGTTCGGCCTGCCGCGGTTCGGCGCCGGCGTGATCCCGATCGCCGAGACATTGTGGTGGATCGACGTCGCGATGTCGCTCGCCTGCGGTGTAGCGATCCCCTACCTCATGTTTACCCGGCACGAACATTCGCTCGACGGCATGACCGCGGTGTGGCTCCTGCCAGTGGTCGCGGCCGAGGTCGCAGGCGCGAGCGGAGGCCTGCTCGCACCGCATCTGGCCGACGCCCATCATCAGTTCGTGGTGCTGGCGACCTCCTATGTCCTGTGGGCCTATTCGGTGCCGGTCGCGTTCGGCATTCTCGCGATCCTGATCCTGCGGATGGCTCTCCACAAGCTGCCGCACGAGAGCATGGCCGCCTCGAGCTGGCTCGCGCTCGGTCCGATCGGCACCGGTGCGCTCGGGATGCTGGTGCTCGGTAGCGACGCGCCCGCGATCCTCGCCGCCAACGGCCTCGGCCAGATCGGCGCGGTAGCGCAGGGGATCGGCACGATCGCCGGGCTGTTGCTCTGGGGCTTCGGCCTGTGGTGGCTGGCGCTCGCGACGCTGATCACGATCCGCTACTGGCGCGCGGGTATCCCGTTCAACCTTGGCTGGTGGGGCTACACCTTCCCGCTCGGCGTCTACACTGTCGCCACCTTCAAGCTCGGCACGACGCTCCAGCTCGGCTTTTTCGGGATCGTCGGCACCATCCTCACCATCGCGCTCGCAGCGATGTGGCTGCTGGTCGGCGCCAAGACGGTCGCAGGCGGCTGGCGCGGAAACCTGTTCGTGTCGCCCTGCATCGCCCAAGCCAATTGATGGGCCGAACTGATCGTCCTGCCGGATCGAACCGGCCCATCCGATCGACCCGTACCGGGCAGACCGTCGGACGGATCGCGCATAAGAGCATGACATCGAAGGGAGAATGCTGGTGGACAGCCTGGATATGAAACTGGCGCAGGCGACGAACCGCCGTCGCTTTCTCGCAGAGGCTGCGATCGGCAGCGGCGCGCTGATCGCCGCACCCGCGCTGGCGCAGAGCATGGTCGACCTGCATCTTCCGGGTGGCCCATCGGAACGGCCGATAACCAGTGCGTTCCCCGGCAAGGGCAGCATGATCCTCCAGCGGATCCACCCGCCGCTGCTGGAAACGCCGATGAGCGTGTTCAATGGCGACGTCTTCACACCGAACGACCAGTTCTTCGTCCGCTGGCACTGGGCCGACATTCCGACCGCGATCGATGTCGAGGCGTTCCGGATCAAGGTGCACGGCGCGGTCACGCGGCCGCTGTCGATCTCGCTCGCGCAACTGCTGAAGTTGCCACGCGTCGAGCTGGCGGCGATCAACCAATGCTCGGGCAATTCGCGTGCGCTGTTCCAGCCCCCTGTTGCCGGTGCGCAGTGGCGTCACGGGGCGATGGGCAACGCCAAATGGCTCGGCGTGCGCCTGCGCGACGTGCTCGATATCGCCGGCGTGAAGCCGGGCGCGGTCGCGGTGCGGTTCGGTGCGCTCGACCAGCCGGTGGTCGCGGGTGGACCGGATTTTGCGAAGTCGCTGTCGATCGACCACGCACGCGACGGCGAAGTGATGCTCGCCTTCGGGATGAACGGTGAACAGATGCCGCTCCTCAACGGCTTCCCGGTCCGGCTGATCGTACCCGGCTGGTATTCGACCTATTGGGTCAAGATGCTGAACGACATCGAGGTGCTTGCCGCGCCCGACGACGGTTACTGGATGGCCAAGGCGTACAAGATCCCTGACACTCCAGGCGCGAACGTGCGGCCTGGCCAGAAGGATTTCCCGGCCGTCCCGATCAACAAGATGATCCCGCGCAGTTGGGTCACGAGCCTCGACGAAGGGCAGGCGATCGCGTTTGACCGGTCAATCCCGCTGGGCGGCATCGCGATGGGCGGCGATTGCGGCGTCGCCAAGGTCGATGTGTCGACCGACAACGGCAAGAGCTGGTACAAGACGACGCTTGGCCCCGATCACGGCAAATACAGTTTCCGCCGCTGGGATGCGCAGGTGCCGCTCAGCCATGCGGGCCCGACCAGACTGATGTCGCGCTGCTGGAACACCGCCGGCATCGCGCAGCCGATGACGCCGATCTGGAACCCGGGCGGGTTCATGCGCGGCAACATCGAAACCACCAACATCGTCGTCGGCTGAGGAGCGCTCCCCCATGAAAACGCCTTCCATCGGCACGCTGTCGTTCGGGTTCGTCGGCGCGACCGTCGTTCTTCTACTCGCGATCGGTGCCCCGAACAGCCGCATCGCCCCGCCGCCTGCCGCCCCGACCGCACCACCGCCGCCAAGCGTTTCGGCGCGCGGCTTCTCGCTGGCGTCCACCTCGGTCGATCTCCCGACCGACGAAGGGCAATATCCCGCCGGCCCGCATGCCGACGTCATCAACGCCAACTGCACCTCGTGTCATTCGGCGAGCATGGCGCTGAACCAGCCGCCACTCTCCTCCGATCAGTGGACCGCGGAGGTCACCAAGATGCGCGAGGTCTACAAGGCTCCTGTTGCACAGGCTGACGTGCCGGCGATCGTCGCTTATCTGACCGCCATGAGCGCAAAGCAGCCGGGCGCCGCGAAGGGCAAGGCGCAAGACCCCGATCCGAAGGCTGCGCCCGACGTATCGGGGGGATCAGGCTAAGCACATCACTCACGACACGCGGTTCTGCGCGCGAAGTGCTGTGCGGCGTGTACGTGTCTCGCGCAGTGTTGCATTGGGCGCGAGGCCGTTCGCGGGCACCTTGGGTATCGCAACGCGCTGCGACAGGTAGATGCCATTGTGGCCCGAGCAGAGATAGGCCACGAAACAGGCGACGGCGATCGGCACCGCATAGCTGGCGCCAAACAGTTCAATCCCCATGAAGGTGCAGGCGAGCGGGGTATTGGCAGCCCCGGCAAAGACCGCAACAAAGCCGATCGCGGCGAACAGGCCCGTCGGTACGTCCAAGAAAGGCGCCAGCGCGTTACCGAGCGCCGCGCCGATGAAGAACAACGGCGTGACTTCACCGCCTTTGAAACCCGCACCGAGCGTGACGACAGTAAACAGCAGCTTGATCGCCCAACTCCACGGATGCGTGTCTGGTCCGAAGAAGCTGGCGATGGTAAGGCTCTCGGGCCTCGCTGCCAGGACACCCAGGCCTAGATAGTCGCGCGTGCCGAACAGGAAGACGAGCGCGATAACGACGACCCCGCCGATCACTGGACGTAGCGGACCATAGGGGACGATCCGCTTCAGACATCCCCCGACCACGTGGTTGGCTTCGGCGAAGGCCAAACCGACCAATCCGAATATGATCCCCGCAATACCCGCCTTCGTCACGAGCAGCGCATCGACCGGTATCAACGCACCGATCGGGTAGACACCGTGATGGATACCCCAGGCGAGGCACGTCCAATCGCCGACTAGCGCTGCAACGAGGCAAGGCACTAGCGCGGAATATTCAACGCGGCCGATCGCCAGCACTTCGAGCGCGAAGACCGCGCCTGCGATCGGCGTGCCGAAGACCGCGCCGAACCCGGCTGCGATACCCGTCATCAACAGGATGCGCGTGCCGCCCGCATCGAGGCGGAGCGCGCGGCCGAAACCGCTGGCAAGGCTTCCACCCAATTGGACGGCGGTGCCCTCACGTCCGGCCGAGCCACCGAAAAGATGCGTCACCACTGTGCCGAAGAAGATGAGCGGCGCCATCCGCAGAGGCACCCCGCCGCCAGGCTCGTGGATCTGCTCGACGATCAGATTGTTGCCGCCTTCCACTGTGCGCCCGGTGACATGGTAGAGGAATCCGACAACGAACCCGCCCACCGGTAGCAGATAGAGCAGCCAAGGCGATGCAAACCGCAGTCGCGTAACGGTATCGAGACTCAGCAGGAACGCCGCACATAGCGTCCCGACGAGTGCCGCCATGGGCAGCAAGATCAGCGCCCAGCGCAGGACAGAGATCGCATGGTCGTGACGATCGCGCATGAATGCCGCGACATTCAGCGTGCCGACGAGATTGCGAAAGGTAGCGCGCACAATTCCTCCTTGCTGCCTGAAGGCGCCAAGTAGGAATCATCAGCTCTTATCAGAGCGGTTCGGCCAAATTGCCCGGCAGAAATCCATTGCCAAAGTCGATCTATTAGACGTTTGCCCCAACCGTCAATGGGCATGTTGGTCGGGCAAATGCTCGGACCGGCCAGTCGGCAGCGTCTATCTGAGCCCGTTATATGTACCGACCCCGGGTACGCTGCATGCGGGACCGATCGGCTTTGGCCCACGTCGTTTTCGGGCTTCGTCACAAGGGGGCGATACCGCACGAAAGCCGCGGATGCGCTGCGGGGTCTGATCGGTTCGCAGCAAACCTAGGGATGGCTGCTACGAGCGTGCCGTCCAGATGCCGACGAGCGCGGCCAGTGACACGAGCATAAGAAACCCGTTCATCACTAGGAGCAACGTCGCTGGCAGGCGCTTGATGTCCGGTCGTGGCGGCGGGGCGCCTGCGCCCATCTCTCGCCACACCGCAGCGGCGAAGCAAAAGGCGCTGAACAAGATCAGCATGGTCCCGGTCGCCGTCGCCAGCCACGGGAACACGACGTCCTTGAGCAGCGCGCGCGCGCCGATACCGGAAGCGAGCGCCGCCAGTCCGGTACGCACCCAGGCAGCATAGGTGCGTTCGCCGGCGAGGATTGTGCGGTCCGCGGCAAGCTCTGTGCGACGGTCGGCGCTGTCCACCTGCTGGACTGCGCTGTCCTTCAGCTTGCTCGCGCTCTCCGCCAGCTTCGCATGGGCCCGATCGGCGTCGTGCGGCGCGTCCATCAGCCAGCGGTAACGGCGATGCGATGCCAGGCAGTCGAGAGATAGCCGGCGAAGTTCCAGATCGGCTCGGGCCGTTCGGGCTGCATCTGCCCGGCACCGTCAACGGCGCGCACGATCAGGACGTGGAGTCCGGGAGACAGATCGACCGTGACGTGCCACTGCGTCCAGCTCCAAGGCGCATCGGGTTTTGCAGTCAGTTCCGCCTGCAGCCAGTCGGTGCCGCCATTGACGGAGACCTCGACGCGGGTGACCGCTCGGCCGAAGGCGACCGCATAACCCGCGATTTCGCACGCGCCGGCGCTGACATGCGCGCCGTCCACCGGCGCGCAGATCGCAGCATTGAGCGGCATCTCCTCGATAGTCAGACCCCGATCCCAGTCTGCGTCCTCCTTCGCTACCGACGCCGGAAAGAGCTTGTAGTCCTTAGCCTGGATCGGCGCATCGGACGGGCGATCGCGCACCTCGATGCGCGTCAGCCACTTGGCGCTACGAACGCCCGCATAACCCGGCACGACGAGCCGCAGCGGTGCGCCATGTTCGGGGGCCAGCGCCTCGCCATTCATGGCCCAGACGATCAGCACGTCGGGCTCTAGCGCCTTGGCGATCGAGATCGAGGCACCGAACGGTGCCGTCTCACCATCGACATCCACGTTGTCGGCCCCCGTAGTGCCGACGAACGACGCGCCGTCCTGGATGCCGGCTGCGGCGAGCACGTCGCACAGTGCGACGCCGGTCCACGCCGCATTGCCAATCGCGCCCACGTCCCAGGGATCGCCCGAAGTCTTTTCCACGTCTTGAAGATGTGCCCGACGATTGCCGGCGCACTGCATGGTCGCGGTCACTGTCCGGGTCGCAAATGCCGTTTGAAGTTCGGCAACCGTGTAGGAGCGCGGGCGGTCGACTAAGCCGTCCAGCGCTATACGATGATCGTCGGCCAGCTCCGGCGTTGGTCCGTGACTGCGGATGTAGAAGTTCGCCTGCGGCGTCAGGAAGGACGTGATCAGTTTATCCGGGGGCGTTTCCGCATTGAGCGGCTCCGGACAGCGGAGGATCAGATTCTGTTCGGCGCGATCGGATGCGGTCATGCAAGCGGCCTACCATGATGAAATCAGTAGCGAAATCGATCGTTTTGCTGGGCGATGTCACCCAGACTCTTTCGATAGCCTATCCCTTTCTAGACGGCGGTGGAGCGATCACCATGCCGTCGCGCGAAAGGCGCCGAGCGCCAGACAGCCTTTCCCGTAGATCGTCGCGATGTGACTGGACTTGCTACGACGGCTTTGTCCCAAAAGTCGTCGCTAGGTACTAGGGATGACGGAAAACCCTGTCGCCATCGCAGATGCGCGACAAACGGGTGATTTGCGCCGCCTGAACCCGGATGAGGGCGCTTAACGTATATCTGGGTCCGTTCTATGTACCGACCCCGAAGAGGGGGCGATCCGAATGATCCGTCCCGAGTGGAACATGCAAGGGCTGGGTGAATGCCCGGCATCTGTAACGGGCACCCCGGAATCCGCCAGCCCACTTGTTGGCATGTGAACATGATAGCACGAGAACACGAGAACACGATGGAACGTGAACACGTGTCTGGCATGTAGAGGTTGGTAGCAAAGCCTATCGGTGAGTTTTGGGGTAGCGGCTCACCTTTGGGCCGACGCGCTGAAATCTACCAGCACGGGCAGTTCGGGAATTCCGCCGCGCAGCTTTGCCC
Source organism: Sphingomonas aerolata (assembly GCF_023935825.1). Lineage (NCBI taxonomy): Bacteria > Pseudomonadati > Pseudomonadota > Alphaproteobacteria > Sphingomonadales > Sphingomonadaceae > Sphingomonas > Sphingomonas aerolata. Next base: position 34,631 of record NZ_CP098763.1, read on the forward strand.
GTCGTACAATGCTGTGCTGGTCGATCAGGTTCTGTGCGTCGCGCTTGCCGCTGGACGTTTTTGGGAACCAGTGGAGTGCCACCCGTTCGACCTTGCGCCCGTTCTTGATCGGCGTGAAATCGACATAGAAGGGGCAAAGCTTGTTAATTTCCTCGACAGCCACCTTCAGACAATATTTGTTCATATCAGCGAAGCGTTCGAGTTTACCTTCAGGCACGTTAAGCAGGCCGCGCAGCTCTTCGATCGTAAACTCCTCTTTCTGTTTGTATTCGAGACCAATGCGCCGCTCGATCATTTCATAGAGACAAAGTGCGTATTTTGACTCGAAGCAATACATTACCTGCGTCTTGAGACGGGCATAAACCTGACTGTTCCGCAGTATCTCGATTAGCTCTTCTGGGATACGATAGTGAAGGAAGCCGTCTTTTTCGAGGCTTTCATCACTTGGGCCGAGCAGCTGGACACGGCGCTTGTAGCTCTTGCCATCCTTGCGGATCGTGACGATCGCGATGGTGCCCATGAGGCGCAGCAGTGAACTCTCTATGCGCTCGTTGCCTTGGTGCGTCCCTTTCAGTCCGGATTTCGCAATGCGATGGATGATCGGCTCGCCAATGCGTTCCCAGGCATTGGCGATCAGCAGGTTGTAGATACGGCGATCCGCGAGGGTGAGGGGGCTTAGCTCTACAATATCGACCAACTCGCCGGGCTTGACGATTTCACCGTAGTTGGCGGGATCAAAAGGATTTCCACGTCCCTTCTGGGCCAGCGTGCGGAATGTCATATCGACCACGGCAGGTTGCGACATAGGCTTGACCAACGGTGAGCTAGAGGAACTTACCAACTCACCCTAATCACGAAAAGTGAGCTAGGCAAATGTTTCAGCTCCCCCGTGGAGCAGAGAGGCGGATACCCCAAAACTCACCGATCCTTTTAACCCAACCATTGGGGTACCCCAACACTCACTGGACCCTGCCCGAACACTCACTTTTACCGACCCCAAAGCTCACCGCATGCTACCCCGAAACTCACGCGAATCGACCCCAACGCTCACTATTGGAGGCATTTTTCGGCAGAAATACGGACCTTTCAGGGCTCTGAATCTTGAATCAGAAGAATTAGAGAATCTGAACGGCGAAAGGTGAGCTTTGGGGTGGCGAGCCTGTGGATAACCACCGTCAGAATAGGCAAATGGAATCGGCCTAATGGCCGATGCACTATTCGTCTGGTGCCAGCTGCGCTGTCACCAGAGCGGCGCAAACGCCGCGTGCTTAGCGGAAAAAGAAGAAAGGCAAGCTGGCGACCAGATACTACGCCAGAGCCGACCAAGAGCGCCATGAGGGCAGGGAAGAGGGCTTTGCCACGATCCGCACCCTTGCAGCACCGAACCTCGCTGTTGGTGCTTAAATCAGCTCCTTCGCGATCGGTTTCGTAGATCGTCAATCCGATCACCAGCTCCGTCACCTTCGGAAGGTGAGGCGCTACCCCAAAACTCACCTTTCGCACATCGTCACGCAGGATCGAACAGGCCAGTGAACTCGCGTTGATCGTAGTAGCGGATTTTCTCGACCGCGAGCGGGTTTTCGCCCTGGCGGAGCAGCAGAAGCTGATCGGGCCGCATTCGCATGATTTCGTCCGGTGTGGCGAGCCGGCGAGCGGAGACGTGCCCGCTGACACTCTCCGAGGGACCAGCGCGGTTTTCGCCCCAGCCGGTGCCGCGCGACGTGCTGACGGTATCATATTCGATCGTGGTGTCGCCGATCGTGCGCGAGAGCATGTCGGCGGTGGCATGATCGTTGACCCCGAACGTCTGGATCACGCCGGCGTTGGACATGAAGGTGCCGGCGCGCTCGCCATAGGTGGCCTTAAGCTGGTGCATGTCCTGGAGGATCGGCCAGAGCTGGAGGCCATAGCCCGCCATCAGGCCCATCGCGCGTTCAACCGGTTCGAGACGGCCGAGCGCGGCGAACTCGTCCAGCAGGAACAGCACGGGCCGGGCAGGACGGGCGGTGGACCGCGCCATGTCGGTGACGGCCTGGCTCACCAGCAGCCGCAGCCAGCGCGCATAGGTGTCGAGCCGATCGGGCGGCAGGCACAGGAACACGGTGGCGGTCGTGTCCTTCAGCCCCGCGAAGGTGAAATCCGACGCGGCGGTGCTGGCGACGATGCGAGGGCTGTCGAGAAAGTGGGTATGGCGCTGTGCCGAGGACAGCACGCCAGCGGCTTCGCGATCGGACTTGCCGAGCTGGCGGTTGGCGGCGCGGGCGATCAGGCCACCGGCGCCGGCGCTGTCCTGCATTTTGGCCAGCAAAGCGGCAAAGCCGGCAGGGGCGAGCGTCAGCTTGTCGCGCACCGTCGCCAGCACTCGGGCGTCGGCGGGTTCGTGGACGACGGTATGCAGGATCAGCCCCGCGATCAGCGCCTTGGCTTCCTCGTTCCAATGCGCTTCGCCCGATTGCCCCGGCGCGTCATGCACTAGGGCGTCGGCGAGGGTGTTGGCATCTTCCGCGAGATCGAGGCTGGCGGGATCGAGCCGGTCGAGCGGATTGTAGCGGGCAGGCGGCTGACCCGACACGCCGAACGGATCGAGGCACCAGACCTTGCCCTTGGCGGCACGCGCACGGGCGGTGACGCGGGCATTCTCACCCTTGGGGTCGATGCAGATCACCGAGCGATCGAGCAGCAGCAGGTTGGGAATGATCGTGCCGACGCCCTTGCCCGACCGGGTGGGTGCCATCGTTAGCAGATGCGCCGCGCCGTCGTAATGCAGCAGCTTGCCTGACTTCGCCGAGCGGCCAATCAGGAGATCTCCGTTCGCCTCCAGCTTTCGCACGTCGGTTCGGTCGCCGAAACGAGCGGAGCCGAGCAGATCGCTCCGCTGGTTGGCGGCGCGCCGGTTGAAGCGCCAAGCCAGGAACAGGATCGCGCCGGCCAGCAGGAACGGAATGTCGGTCGCAATCTCACCATAGCCGAAGATGCCCTTGAGCCAGGCGTTGCTCGCCATCAGCACCACGAAGGCGACGAAGACCGCGAACAGCGGGCTGATCCGTCGCCTCGGCATCAGTGCGCTTCCATCGGCGTGACCGGCAAGGACCGGTCGGAGTCGGGATGATCGAGCAGCCGGAGCAGGATTTGCGATACAAGGGGAGGGGGCACGCCCTCGTCAAGCATCATCGCGAAGAACGCATCGTCGTTGGGCGTCGGGATCATGTCCTCGATGACCAGGTTGGCGCGCGAGTCCGCCATGTCCTCATGCCACATCGCGATTTCCGCCGGCGTGCCGCGCACGAAATTCATCGCGCGGACTTGGGCACGGATCGTCTCGATATCGAAATCGCTCATTGCGCTTCGCTCCCTTCCGCTTCCGCGTCGAACGCCCGCTTGCCGCGCCGCTTCCATAGCGCCAGCACGTCGCCAGCATCGTCGCCGCGACCACGCCCGGCGAGATCGAGCAGCGCGCCGTAGAGCGTGGCGCGATCGTCGTCGGTCAGCTCGACCAGCCCGGCTTTCTGGACCAGCCCGCCCAGTTCAATCAGATGGCGTGTTCGTTCGCGACGTTGCACGACCCAGCCCCTGCTATCCGTTCGCCGTTCCGCCGCTTCCGCCCGCAGCGTCGCCGCCTGGTTCAGTCGCAGTGCCCGATCCGTCGATTGCAGCAGCGCCGCCACCTTTGCGCCCACGTCGTTGAAAGAAGGCCGCGCCCTTCGCGCGCCATGCCTCCTTCGCGCCCGCATCCTTTGATCCGATCGCATCGAGCAGCACCCCGGCGAGGGTTTCCGGATCAAGCGCATCGGCCCCGGTCGCAACGACGAGCTGGCCAAGCTGTTCGACCCGCTTTGCCTTGAGCGCGCGGGCCTTGTCACCCAGTGCCTTCAGCTCGGCATCGTAATCGCGAACCTTCCGCATCGCCTTTACCCTTCCGCGTATCGCTCATCAACATCTTAGCGCGCCGAGCATATGGGTAAAGCCAGAACGAGCAGAACGCAGCACCAAGTCAATCAGGAGGAGCGAAGCGGAGGATGAGTGCGCGCTTATACGTCGTTGCCGACGTGCGCTCAGAAGTGCAATAAGCAGGGCGTCATGGCGATCTACCATTTCTCCGCCAAGGTTGTGAGCCGCGCGAACGGATCGAGCGCCGTCGCGAGCGCCGCCTATCGCTCCGCATCCGAGCTGCACGACGATCGGTTGAACCGGAATCACGACTTCAGCAACAAGGCAGGCGTGATCCACTCCGAAGTGATGTTGCCACAGGGCGCACCGGAGCGTTTAAACGACCGCACGACCTTGTGGAACGAGGTGGAGGCAGGCGAGAAACGCA
>NZ_CP098764.1:0-77112 GCF_023935825.1 Sphingomonas aerolata
AGGCGTAGACCGCGCCGCTCACGCCACCCGAGATCGTGCCCCGGTTGACGAACGCGGCCAGTCCGTTGGTCTGGGCCAGCCCGGCCGTGCTGATCGGAAGATAGGTCCACGCGGCGCCATCGATGGTCGCCTCGTTGACGATCGTGCCGTCGCCCCGGAGGTACAGGTCATTTGTGACAGGGTTCGCCGCGGTCAACGTCACGCGGGTGTCGGTGCCGAGCGCCTCGACGTAATCGGCTTCGAAATTGATCCCCGTCCGCTGGTCGAGCGCGATGCTGTCGCTGGCGTTGCGCGACCAGCCGAAGATGTCGAAGCCGGCGCCGCCATCGATCGTCCCGCTCACCCCGGTCGTAGCGCCGGTCTGAAGAAACATGTCGGTGCTCGACCCGAAGGTCACGTTGCCGGTGACCATGCCGCCATCCGCGACGTAGACGGCGCTCGAATAGGCGTAGGGCGACGTCGCCGCGACATCGCCGATGATCGTGCCGCGGTTGACGATCGTCCCGCCGCTCGAGAGGTCGATCGCGGTCAGCCCGCTGATCGTCCCGGTCGTCTCGTTGGTCAGTACGCTGCCATAGCCCAGCGTGACGGCGGTCGCCTTGCGGCTCTCGATCGTGCCGCTGTTGGTGATCTGCACGGGGCTATAATAATAGCTGCCCTGCACGGCGGTACCGTCGACCCGGATCGTGCCGCTGTTGGCCAGTGTGGTGAAGGCCGTCACGCCGATTGCGCCCGCACCGGTGCCGGAAATATCCGTGCCGGAAATATCCGTGATCGTGCCCGAATTGACGATGTCGCGCGCACCGCTGATCGCCGTGCCGCCTCCGCTCAGGGTGATCGTGCCGCTGTTGGTAACACTGTTCCCGCCGCGGATCGCGACTGCCGGATAATAGCGGCCGGCCGCATTGGCGACGGTGATCGTGCCGCTGTTGGTGACGTCGGCGGTGCCTGCGGCGATCGCCGCCAGCGTCGAATAGAAGTTGGTCTGCGTGGTCGTGGTCAGCGCCAGCGTGCCGGCGTTGGTGATCGTCAGCGCCTGTGCCGGTCCGGCGGTGCCCATGGTCAGCTGGTCGACCGTCAGGATCCCGGTATCGATCAGCGTGCGATCGGTCGCCGAGATCGTCCCGTTCAGCGTCACCGATCCGTTGCCGGTCAGCCCGATCGTGGTGGCAAACGGCGTCGCGGCGGTCAGCGTCAGCGCCGCGGCGTCGGTCAGCTCATAGGCGAGCCCCTCGAACCCGCCGGTCAGTGCCAGCGCCGCGCTGGCATCGGCATTGACCCGGTAGCGCAGCGTATCATAGCCGGCGCCCGCATCGACCCCGCCGATCGCCCCCGCCAGCGGTCGCGTGCCTGTGCTCACCAGGTCGACGACGAGCATATCGTCACCGCCACCCAGCCGGATCGCGCCGGTCACGGTGCCGCCCGCGTCGACGAACACATCGTTGCTCGAATCGAAGCTGTAGGGTGAAACGAGGTTCACCGTACCGGCGATCTGGCCGGCGTTGACGATTGCGACGGACGATCCGGTGCCGCTCACCGCCGCGGTCCCGCCCGTGATCGTGCCCGACGCGGCGTTGATCAGCGTCGTGCCGTATCCCAGCAAAACGCCCGTGGTACCGCCTGTTATCGTACCCGTGTTGACCAGTCGTCCGCTCGACAGCGACACGCCGGTGGTCGCGCCGATGATCGTCCCGTCGTTGGTTGATCCGCTGAAACCCCCGCCGGAAATCGTCGCGCCGATGCCCGCGGTCGAACGAATCGTCCCGCTATTGGCCAGCGTGCCATAGACGACCGCAGCGCCGGTCCCCGTTGCCGTTATCACGCCGCTGTTGGTCAGCGTCGTATAGGCCTGCACGCCCGAGCCGCCATTGGCGGTGATCGTGCCCGAGTTGGTTACCGTCGCCGGCGTGCCCACGGCAAACAGGCCGGTGCCGCTGAGCGATGCGGTGATCGACCCCTGGTTGGTGAAGTCGAGACCATAGGACGAGAATGCCGCGATCACGGCCTGCCCGTTGGTCACCAGCGCGGCCTGGTTGACGAGCGCGCCCGTGCCGCTGACCGATACACCCGTACCAGACGTGAAGCCCGCGGCCAGCGTCGCGACCGCATTGTTGCTCAGGTCGAAGCCGAACAGCTCGAAATTGGTCGGCAGCACCGCACGGGTGAACACCGCATCGGCATCGACGCCGAACGCCAGCGTATCGCTCCCCGCTCCGCCGTCGACCGTTCCGGTGATCGATGCGATCCGGCCGGTCGCGGCGTCATACCGCGCGCGGAGCGTGTCGTTGCCCGCGCCCAGCACCAGATCGCCGTTGATCACGCCTTGGCGCGTATCGATCGTGCTGCTCGTTCCCGACCCGACGGTCGAGACCACCGATCCGTTGATCGTGCCCACATTGGTCAGCGACAGCACACCGCTGGTGCGGATCGCGGTCGTGCTGCCTCCGATCACCGCGCCTGTCGCGTTGCTGACGTAGAGATAGCTGCCGGTATCGCTCAGCGTCGCGGCCGAGCCGCTCGACACGATCCGGCCGGTGTTGACGACGTTCATCCCGGACACCGTCGAGGCAAGCGCGGCATTGCCGCCTCCGTCGATCGTTCCGGCGTTCGTGACGTAGGAGACCGTGCCGGCGATACCGCCGATCGTCCCGGTCGCGCGGTTGGTGACCGAGAGCGAGCCAAAGCCCGTCTGGTTCGCAACCACCGCGGGGCCTGCGGTGCCGCTGATCGTCCCGGCATTATCGATCGAGGCCGAGATATAGCCATTGGTGTTGCTGGCATCGCGCTGGAGCAGGATCCCCTGCGCGCCCGTCACCGTGCCGCCCGCCGCAACCGTCACCATCGCACTGGCCGACGGATAGTTGGTCAGGGTGGAGCCGATGACGCAGTAATTGGCCGAAGCGCCCGCATAGGGATCCGTACATATCGTCGTGAACGGCATGCCGGTGGTTACGAACAGACCGGCCTTGCCCGCCCCGCCGTCGACCAGACCATTGACGTCGAAGGACGCATTACTGGCCCGACTGATGATCGCGGCAGCGCCACTGCCGGGGCGCACGGTCGCTTCGCTTGCAATCACGATGCGACTATTGCCGGTTGCGACCGAGAGCCCATCGGGGTCAGTACCTATGCAGGTCGTCGTGCCATTGGTGACTGTGGGATCCGGCGCGCATTGTGCAAATGCTGGGCCTGCCACAAAAAACGTCGCCACGATTGCGCTTGTCTGTAACGCACACATACGCACGCGCCGCTTACGCAACGTGATTTCCCCGACCTTCATGCATTCCCCCGCCATTTACCTAGGGTAAGTTAGCTTGACCCCCTCTGCATGTCGATCACCCAAGAGCTATTTTAACCATATTCTATAAAATATAGTTATAATAATATGCCGATATTAATTAAGCCATTAAAAGGCACTTTATATAGTACAAGATTAGACGCTTCACCGCATCATTGTTACTGAATTAAACCCCATCGACGGCGTTCAATATAGCACGCCCATAATTCGTCTTTTTAAACCGCTCGCCCGCCTCGCGAGCTTGGGCCGTAGTTATGAAGCCTTGGTGAAACGCGATCTCTTCCAGGCAGGCAACCTGAATCCCCTGGCGGTGCTGGATGGTGCGGACGAACTCGCTGGCTTCGAGCAGAGAGTCGTGCGTGCCGGTGTCGAGCCAGGCGTAACCGCGGCCCATCTGTTCGACGAACAGGTCGCCCGCCTCCATGTAAATACGGTTGAGATCGGTGATCTCGAGCTCGCCTCTGGCAGAGGGCTTCAGGTCGCGGGCGAATTGCACGACGCGGTTGTCGTAGAAATACAGGCCCGTGACCGCGTGATGCGACTTGGGCTTTGCGGGCTTTTCCTCGAGGCTGACGGCCTTGCCGCCCTCGCCGAACTCGACGACGCCGTAGCGCTCGGGATCGTCGACGCGGTAGGAGAACACCGTCGCGCCGCTCTTGCGCGCGACCGCGCTCGCCAGCAGATCGGTCAGGTGCGCGCCGAAGAAGATGTTGTCGCCGAGCACGAGCGCGACATCGTCGTCGCCGATGAAGTCCGCGCCGATCGTGAACGCCTGGGCGAGGCCCTCAGGGCGGGGCTGTTCGGCGTAGGAGATGGCGAGGCCGAACGCGGACCCGTCCTCGAACAGGCGACGGTAATTGTCGATATATTCGGGGCTCGAGATGATCAGGATGTCGCGGATGCCCGCGAGCATCAGAACTGACAGCGGATAATAGATCATCGGCTTGTCATAGACCGGCAGCAGCTGCTTGTTCACGGCGAGCGTCGCCGGATGAAGCCGCGTGCCCGAACCGCCGGCGAGAATGATGCCCTTCATTGGGAAATGTCCTTCTTGGGGGCCCCGAGCAGTTCGTCGAGGATATTGCCGAGCGCGGTCTGCCACGCTGGTGGATGGATGCCGTAGTCGCGCGTGATCGCGTCATGGCTGAGCAGCGAGTTTGCCGGGCGCGTCGCAGGGGTCGGATAGTCGCTGGTCGGGATGCCCTCGACCTCGGCGCTGGCACCACCGCGCGCGATGCTCTGTGCGAAGATCTCGCGTGCGAAGCCGGCCCAGGTGACCGCGCCGGCGTTGCTGAAGTGATAGACGCCGGTGGGGGCGGCGGGATCCTCGACGAGCCGCATCGCGATCGTCGCGAGCGCAGCGGCGAGATCGGTCGCGGACGTCGGGCTGCCATGCTGGTCGTCGACCACGCGCAGGCGCGGGTTGGTCGCGCCGACGCGGAGCATCGTCTTGACGAAGTTGTTGCCGTGCGCGCTGACCACCCAGGCGGTCCGGACGATCGCGTGGCGCACACCCGAGGTCCGTACAGCGAGCTCGCCGCTAAGCTTGGATGCGCCATAGACGCCGAGCGGCGCGACCGGATCGGTGACCTCCCACGCGCCATCGCGGGCACCGTCGAAGACGTAATCGGTTGAGACCTGGACGATGGGGATGCCGGCCTTGGCGCAGGCCTCCGCGAATGCCGCGGGGGCCATTGCGTTGACTGCCCAGGCGGTGACGATGTCGCTTTCCGCCTTGTCGACCGCAGTATAGGCGCCGGCGGAGATCACCGCGGCCCAGGGCTCGCCGTCATGGCCGCCCGCGACCATCGCGGCGATCGCCGCGGTATCGCGCAGGTCGAGTTCGTCGATGTCGATCGCGGTGACTGCCCAGCCTTCGGGCCAAACATAGCGCTTGAGCTCCGTGCCGAGCTGGCCGTTGCCGCCGGTGACGAGGATCCGCTTCAGACCGCCAGCTGCGGAAGCATCGCTCATACCGAAAGCCCGCGACGTTGGTCGGCCTTGTGCTCGGCGACGATCGCCTGCCACCAGTCCTGATTGTCGAGATACCACGCGACGGTCTTCTCGATGCCCGTCTCGAACGTCTCGGCGGGCTCCCAGCCGAGCTCGTCCTTGATCCGGGTAGCGTCTATCGCATAGCGCTTGTCGTGGCCGGGGCGGTCGGCGACATAGGTGATCTGCGTCGCATAAGGCTGGCCGTCGGCGCGCGGGCGGAGGCGATCAAGGATCGTGCAGACGGTCTTCACGACCTCGAGATTCTGCTTCTCGTTGTTTCCGCCGACATTGTAGGTCCGGCCGGGCTCGCCCTTTTCGAACACCGCGTGCAGTGCGCGGACATGATCCTCGACATACAGCCAGTCGCGGATCTGGTCGCCCTTGCCGTAGACGGGCAGGTCGGCGCCCGCGAGCGCCTTGACGATCATCAGAGGGATCAGCTTTTCGGGGAAGTGATACGGCCCGTAATTGTTCGAGCAGTTGGTAATCAGCACAGGCAGGCCAAAGGTGTGGCCCCAGGCGCTGACAAGATGGTCCGACCCCGCCTTCGACGCCGAATAGGGCGAACGGGGATCGTACGGGGTCTCTTCGGTGAACAGCCCCGTCTCGCCGAGCGAGCCGTACACTTCGTCGGTGGAGATATGGTGGAAGCGGAAGGCCGCCCTCGCTTTGTCGTCCAGGCTCAGCCAATAGCTGCGCGCCTCGGCGAGCATCACATAGGTGCCAATCACATTGGTTTGCACGAAGGCGCCGGGTCCATCGATCGAGCGGTCGACATGGCTTTCGGCGGCCAGATGCGTGATGACGTCTGGACGGAATTCGGCGATCGCGGCACGCACGGCCTCGGCGTCGCAGATGTCACCTTGGACGAAGTGATAGCGATCGCTGTCGGCGACCCGCTCGACTGTCGAGAGCGTGCCCGCATAGGTCAGCTTGTCAAAGTTCAGGACCTCATGGGCCGTGTTTTCAATAAGATGCCGGACGAGCGCCGAGCCGATGAACCCGGCCCCGCCGGTAACGAAGATACGCATGATGATGTGATCCTTCAGGCGAGCGGTTTGCCGTCATATTCAAAAGGGCTGTCAAACGCGGAAAGGATCGGCTGAACACAATCCTTGGCACTGAGTTTCGGGGTGATATCGGCTGGGATAGGCCAGTCGATGCCGACGCTGTCCCAATGGATACCACCGTCAGCCTCAGGCGCGTAGATGTCTGAGCATTTGTAAGTCACTTCGGAGTCGGGCTCGAGCGTGAGAAAACCGTGCGCAAAGCCAATAGGAATAAACAGCTGATGCCCGTTCTCGGCCGACAATTCGGCCCCGACCCATTGGCCATAGGTGGGGGAGCCACGCCGGATGTCGACCGCGACGTCCCAGATTCGACCGCGTATGCACCGGACCAGCTTGTCCTGTCCGCGGGGAGGCGTCTGGAAATGAAGGCCGCGCAGCGTGAACTGCGGTACAGAAAGCGAGTGATTGTCTTGCACAAAGCGGCAGGTGATGCCGAGCTTCTCGAAGGCAGGCTCCGAGTATACCTCGGTGAACCAGCCACGACTATCACCGAAACGCTTTGGCGTTAACAATCGGACGGGAGATGTGAGCATGATCAGGCCATTAATAGAAGATGACAACGGTGCAAGGGGCTTACCTATGACGGCTATCGAACCCGTCGGAGTTGGGTCAGGATCAGCGCGCGCCATGTCCAGAAATAATTGTTCGGACGGTCTTTATGATAATAAGCAAGTCTAGCCAAACAGAAAAATATTTAATATAGTAGAAGTCATAATATAGCTTTTCCGTCACGTCCTCGACGTTGGTAACGTGGCCTTGGTTGACCTGAGCCCATCCTGTCAAGCCAGGAAGAATGATATGCCTGTAGCGGTAGAACGGTATTTCATTTTCATACCATTGTGACAGGACAAGTGCTTCCGGGCGCGGGCCGATCCAGCTCATCTCACCCCTAAGAATATTGATAATCTGGGGAAGTTCATCGATTCTGGTTCGGCGAAGAAATTGACCGATTGAAGTAATGCGCTTGTCACCATCTTGCGTCATTGCGGCGCTGCGTGCTTCGATCGATGGGTCTTCCACGGTCATTGTTCGAAATTTATAGACGAGGAAGGAATTGCCGCGATGGCCCATCCGCTTTTGCCTGAACAAGGCGGGGCCGGGAGATGTCGTTCTGATCGCCAGACCGACAGCGATCAGAAAAGGTAGAAGGACAACGCCGACGCTAAGGGCGAGCAGGAAGTCCGCAATGCGTTTCGTGACCATCACCGACAGGCGGGGCGAGAGGGATCCGAAATTGCTTTCGGAGATATGCTCCAACTCGACGCGGCCGGTAAGCGACTCCTTGAGATGCTTGAGGTGATAAACCGGAATGCCGCTGAGGGCGTAATCGGCCAGTGCCGCGTCCCACTCGGATGGCGGGATACGCAAATCCGCCATGACCGCATCCACCGCGGCGGGCAAATGCTCAGGGGTTTCCAGCAAAAAGGTCGTTACGCCTTTCACACCCTGCAGAGCGTTAGCATCGCAGGGAGGCACGATACCGACGCGTAAAGTCTGGCGCCGCTGCACCGACGAATAGATAACAAAAAACCAGACTATACTAACGCCCCATCCCGAGAGCAGAACCGCTCTATTGTATGGAAAACGACCTGCGATCAGCACGAGCAACAGGATGGCATAAGCCGTTGAGATAGCCGGTACGACATAGGATGTCGACTCAACTCCCGGATAGGTATTGATGCTGTGGGAAATCCAGACGCCAAGCAGCATCGCGAAAAAGCTGCACACCATCGTAAACAACAGCTGGTACAGACCCTCCTGGTCCGCCATAAAAAAATAGCGAATGACTGTCGGCACAACGATGGCAAGTAGGATCCCCCCACCAAGCTGGTATCCTATCTTTGATCGACGGTGGTCTTGCAGGCGGATCGTGACACTCATATGTTACTCTTTAAATCTAATGTCTGTTGCTGTTAGCACCAAACGCATTCTATATTTTAATAGACATAAAAATAAAAAGATCAGTACATGATATTGATCAAACTACTTAAACTTATCCTCAACATTCACCAATATTGTTCATGCCGCCCACCCCCCGCCAGCAATCAGGCGTCCACTTCCGTTGCGCAAGGGTGGCGCTTCTACCGAGTTTTGAAAGTAACATGCCGTGAAAGTCAGATCGCTTCGATCACCCGATGTAACGATGGCAGGTCTGGCCGAGGAGGGGCGATAGGCGCCGAAACTCTTGAATGCGCAGCTGTCGATGTGAGCCAGCAACGATCCCTTGAGCGATCGGAACGCGATATGAGGCGAAACACGATCGGTATCGGTCCGCTGAAAGGTACAAGCAGTTAATTTCACAGTGCCGCTGTCCGCCGTGGTCCAATCAAAGACCACCTCGGCGCTGACGAGATTATTCTCGAAGTAGCAGCTATCGATATGCGTTGACGCCCCCCCCTGCGCGGGTCCGTCGCGGAATAGAATGGCGGCACCCTTACTGGCCGCCGATCCGTTGCCCTCGAAGCAACAGGATCGAAATGCGATATTGCACCCGCCCTCAAAACGAGCAGCAGTGTCACCATTGCCGCTGAGATTGCAGGCATTAAACGTATAGACATTTGGGCTTGTAAAGCTTTGACCGCGTGCGTTAATCCCAATACTTCCCCCCAGGATATGGGCGTTGTTGGCATCGAACCGCAAAGTGTCGACTGCGTCTATGTTCGTATTGAAACCAGATATCTCCACGTCGTTAAGCATGACCCCTTCGACGCCATTCAGTTTCAACCCGGTGCCCGTGCGATGAAAATCCTGGGATCGCCGCAAGCGCAAGCCCGAGATTGCAAGCCTTAGTGACGGAGCATCACCCCGCGCCGCCTTGTGCGCGCGAACCTCAAAGGCTGAACCGGTGGCTGGACCGGCATAGAACAAGACTACGTTTGCACTACCGTCGCCTTCCATCGTCAGGCGACGCATGTCGCCGTCGTCCGCAACGCCCTCGTCGTCGCGCCAGACATATTTCAGGGGGCTCCCAATAAGATATCGCCCCCCCGGAACATAGAGGCGTTGCCCGGCCATTAATGTGGAACGATCCCGCGCCGATGCGGCATCGATCGCCCTCTGGAACGCGGGTGCGCAATCGACGGACAAGGTCCCCGCGCGCACGTCATCCAGCATGGCCGGCGTCATGAATGCCGTCACGTCGAGGCGGCCGTCCTTGTCCACAGGTCGATCGGAAGGCGAGCTTCCGGCGGAAGTCGCGGCTGCCATGGAGGCTGTACTGGCAATCGACAGGTTTGTTAAAGCCTGTCGCCGACTGATCAATGTTCGCCACATGCCGCGCCTCATGCCCGAAGCGGAAGTCAGAAGCCAGTCAGGTAGCGGGTGACGCTCCGGACATGCCAGCGAAGATAGCGAAGGCTGCGATGGCTGGCGCGCTGAGCATCGTGAACGACCCGCACGCTAGGCACCAGCCTCACCGTCCAGCCATGCCTCCGAAGACGACAACCAATATCGGCGTCCTCCATGTACATGAAATAGCGTTCGTCAAAGCCGCCAAGGGTTCGATAAGCCTTGCTGCGGAACATGATGAACATACCGGCAATCCAGTCGACCGCGATCGGCTCCGAGCGCGGATTGTAGTCCGACGTACGACGCCGCAGCACCGCGCGCTTGAACAAGCGTGTAAAAGTTGGCGAGCGACGCGCGCTGTCCTGCATCTGCCCTTCGCTATCGATCACCAGCGGGCCACACGCGCCGACCTGCTCGTCAAATGCCGACATCAGCTCGGCGACGGGATTGCCGTTCAGACGGATGTCGGGATTGACGACACAGAAATAAGGTGAGGCGCAAAGCGTAAAGGCTTTGTTGTGATTTGCACCGAATCCCTTGGGTAAGTCGTTCTTTACGACCGTGATAGGCAGATTTGCAAATTGATTAAGAAAGTCAAGCGGCTCTGGAATGTTAATGACTAAAACGATGACAGTCCGCGACAGGTCAGTCTTTGTAAGATCCCGTAGCAGATGACTGATCAGGCGTCCCTGGCCGTGGCTGACGATCGAAATGGTGACGAGAGGCGACATCAGAGGATTCCACTTGCGGAAAGATCGGACGGTCTCTGCGCGACCCGTTCCAATCCATCATCAAAAATCTTGCGAGCCGTCATACGAAGACGGGCGAGACAATTTTCGTTATGTGCCAGCGCCATCGCGTGCTCCAGAATATCTTCGGCAGGCAGGGTGAGGGGAAGTATATTTTCAGCAAGCTCGCCTCGCATATATGCGCGTACACCCCCTGCATCGCGGCAAAGCGGTACGCAACCCGCTCCCATCGCCTCGAGGGGGGGGAGGCCGAAGCCTTCATGCTCTGATAGCAGGAGGAAAACCCGAGCGCGTTCGTAGATCGCACGCATTTCTCCTACTGTCGGGCGCAGGAAAATATCGACGCTTGCGTCACCCCGAAATGCCTCGGCAAACTCGTCGTTCGGTGTGATAACAGCCATGCGCAGATGCGGATGGGACTGGCGCTTGAGGCTCAGTATCCGCTCCGCAATATCGACACGCTTATGCGCCCCCCGGCGCATCACGAGTATGATGTCGATGTCGCGGCGGCCATCGAGGGCACCTTGAAAGTCTGGCGAGGCCCATATCGGAATAGTTGCGGCCACCCTCACGCCATGATGAGTGAGTGCGGAGGCGAGATAAGAGTTCGCCGCCAGCGTTCGGCCGCGTGTCAGCGTCGACAGGATGAGCCGGCGCAATATCCCGCGAAAGCGGGGCGGTGCGAACGTCCATTCCAAGTCCTGGACAAAAAACCAGAGCCTGTTGCCGCCAATGAAGGGCGCCAAGGCATAGGTAACATAGTGGCTCAACATCCACTGGGCGGCACTATGGTGTTTCTTCATTTTCAGGAAGCGTCCCAGAACCCCCGGCATACCCGCAATCACCTGCTTGGGGCTGATTGCGGCCGAACTGAGATAGTCGACCGGCAGCGGATGGCAGGATATTTCGTCCTTCGTTCGCCACATGGCGATGACGCGGGCCTCACCACCAGCCGCCGCTATGTCACGGGATAGTGTGACAATTTCCTTGGTGCCGCCCGTGATCTTGAGCGAGGGCACGACAATGAAAACCAACTTTTTCAACGTAAGCGCGCCTGCAATATTTTGAGACTGTTCAGCATCTTGAGTGCAAGCGCGTGCACGCCCCGGGTGTGTTTGTGAATGAAAATGCCGTCGGCACGATATTTGCGGATCAGGGATTGCGACCGCGACCAGCGGTCCCCGGCTGAAACGCCACCGAGATGGGTAAGGGAAAAGCGGGGATCGTAAATGACTGGTATGCCATGCCGGTTCGCACGATGGCTCCAGTCCATATCTTCTCCGTAGAGCGGATAATCACAGTCAAGCAGGCCCACCTTCGCAAAGACGGCGCGCGTCGTAAGCATGAAGGCCATGATCCCGGCACCGATCGGCGTTGGTGAAACCACATTGGCATAGTTCGGTTGACGCCGCAGTGCCCGGCTCAAGCCTACGGGCTGGCCGACACAATCCTGGTGGCTTCCATCGGCGTTCAGCAACTTGATGAACAGGACGCGATCTTTAGGAAGTTCCGGTATCAGAGACGTCCAGAACGAAGGAGTAAGGCCAAATACATCAGGATTGAGAAGTAGAATCGCCTTATGGCGCGCCATAAGGATCAGTTGGTTGTTCGCATAGGAAAATCCGGGGTTCGAAGGATCATGTATGTAACAATCCTCTCCGGCGATCGAATAAAGCTCATTGGTTGGTGAGTTGTCGTAGAACAGGATTTCAAAATCAGAAAAAGGAGCCAGCGACTGACGCAATTCGGCGGCAAATCGCTCGGATACCTCCTGTGCCCGATAAAGTACAACGCAGATGGAAAGGGGAAGGGGTGTCATGCTACCACATTTCCACCAATCAGCGGGTCTATTGAGAAAAATACTGCTCGCAAGCCAACGACGGCGTAAATTACGGCCAGAATCTTGATGACATTGCTACTAGGCCATAGTCTCGACATCAGTACCAGATAAAATGGCATGAACAATTCCATCATCCGAAATGCGAACACCGGCGTTCCGCTCAGCGCATAGAACGAGATCAGCCCAATTGCCGAAAATATTAGTTCCTGGTAACGCCCTTCCAAACGCCGGAAGTTGAGAGCGGCAAAAGCTAATGATGCGATCATGACAATCGGCATCAAGCTGAAAATGTTAATTTCATTAAACTTACCCTGCGCCGTCAGATCTTGATATTCGTTTACGCGTTGTATGCTCTGGGTAAATATGTCTTGCGAAAAAAGCACAGCTGTAAATATAATTACTGCTATAATCGCAACGACGGGTCGCCGGGTTCCGACAAATATCAGGATATAAGCAGCAACAATTATAACAAATGAACTGTGAATTAGCGCTGCGATCAATAGAAAGACGTATCTTAATTTGGTTTCGGCGTAAACTCCGTACAATCCAATAGATAAAGCCAGTGCAATGCGAACCTGAACGTAATCGTGAAGCCAGAATAGGTAAGATCCGTACAGGGCCAGTAATACTAGACGGTTGCCGTCTGTTTTAGACAAAGATATTACTTTAAGGGTACATGTACAGGCCGCCAACAATGCTACAAATGCCTCAAACGGTAATCCTATCACCGCAGTAAAATGCGATATAGTATGGTATAGCGGATCACTACCCTGCCATATGAAGGACAGCGGCGAGATCGAGTCAATCAGATACTGGGACTGATAATTGCGATAATCGGGGGCTGGACCGGCAAGCTTGAATCCGGAAATTAATGATCCCACGATGATGATGATGACGAGCAGGAAACGCTCTGGCATATCATTCTTTGCATTGCGGTAGGGGGTATTCGCCGTAGAATTGGCAAGCCCGGTCATGATTGGGTTTCCTGTTTCACCTGGCGCCCATACCGTTGCAAGGTGTCGGAAAACTGACGTTCCATATCCCTTGCCACGACAGGCCAGCCAAACGCTTCGGCGGCAATCCGGGCGCGGTCGACTTTTTCGTGCATATCGGTATCATGCTCGATACCGGCAATCACCTTGATCAGCTTGGCCGTGTCGCGAGCCGGATATACCCAGGAGTTGCTTTCATTGGCTGGCCTGTAACCGGTGCTGACCGCCGGTACGCCGCTGGCCATGGCTTCCAATACGGGATAATGGGGGCTGTCGTTCAGCCCATAGGTACCGGCAACCATGATATCGAGCGATCGATAAAAAGCGGCCAGTTCCGCATCGCCACGCGGCATGACGACTTCTGCTGCAGGATGGCTCCAGCCTTCCGGAAGATTTCCAAACGCGACGCGAAGGCGATAGCGAGAGTCGTGGGAATGAAGCTGCTCGAACGCCTCGAGGACGTATCGCGTGCCTTTCCAAGGTTCCGTGCGCCCAATGGTCCCCAACACGATGGGCGCATCCTTGCGGAAGTGGACCGGGTCTTTGCGGCGATGGAAGGTAGGCAGGTCGATGCCGCATGATACCACGGGTCGATCTTCGAGGCCTGGATAGGATGGTGCATTGACGATCTGTGTCAAAGGCAGGTTGTAGGACAGTCGGGCAAGGACGTAGCGTCCCGGCGCGAAAGGATCGATACAGAAAGTCGGTTCATAGGCCTGGATGTAATAGAACCGCGCATGGCGCGGCACCCCGGCCAGCGCCACGGCCCAAGCGGTTAGGTTGTGATTGGCCAGGATCACGTCATAGCGATTGCCAATCCGCGCAAGGCCGGCGCGCAATGCAAAATTGTTGTGAAGTCCGGATTGTTCAGGGTATTCGGGTTCGGCCTTGACCTCGACGGCGCCGCGAAGATTTGTCCGCAAAATGCGCGCCTTGGTCGGAAAATACGGGCGTCCTGCGGTGCTGGGCACCAGCATGTCGACCTCATGCCCCGCATCAATCCAGGCATTAGCTAGCTGAGACAGGACGCGAGCGCCTCCGGCTGTTCCGAAGGCTGCCATCGGAATGAGGATCTTCATGCCGAGTCCTGTGTATCGGGCGAAAACATGGCCATGCGCCGCCCGGGTGTTGAGATGGTAAGGGCAGCAACAATTACGGCGTAGGTGCTATATGTCACCAAATGAGCGATCGCGACCCCCTTAAAGCCAAACAGCTGGGTGCAGACGATCGTTGCCAGCCAGAACATGAGGCCCGCGATGATCTCGGTCGTGATAAAACTTTTTACCAAGCCGCGCCCAATCATTAGGAATGCTAAAAGCCAAGACCCGATCTTCACGACATCCCCGGCCATCTGCCACGCAAAAAGGACGCGCATCGGGCGGAAATCGCTGGCGAACAGGAGTGAGATGATAAGGTCGCGAGCCAGAAAGATGACGATTGACGCGACGATCACCAGCGGCAGCACGGTGCGATAGACCAGAAGGAGTTCGCGCCGCATTTCGGGCCACTGCCGAATCTCGGCGATCCGGGGCAGATAATATAGCGACAGGGTCGTAGTGATGAGTGTGAGATAGAGCGCGCTGATGCGCCACATAGCATCCCAATAGCCCGCATAAATCAGGCCGAAGCGATCGACCAGCGTGCTTCGCACGAGTATCTGGCTGAGGGGCGACACGACAGCCGTGGTGGCGGCCATGACAACGAAACTTGCCAGCCGGCGCGCTTCCTTGCTGTCGATCGAGCCGACGAGCGAGTGCCGATCGAACCAGTCGGTGCCAAGCGCCTGCTGCAACGTGACTAATAAGAGAATGCCTTGATTCACACTCAGTGCGACCAAGGCACCGTACAGGCCAAACTGCCACGCAAGAGTGCCCGTTACCAGCAGCGAGACGATCGAGCCGCCGATGTTGCTGACGACGAAGCGGCGAATTTCCTTCTTCCCATTCATGATCGCGAGCAGCAGCGCATTGCTTGCGATGAGGGGAAGGCATATCGCCAGCCAAACGAAGACCCCCGAATATTCGATGTTGTGTAGGAAAGTCGACGCCAGTGTGTCTCGGAACACTAAGATCAACGCGGCGCCGACGAGCGACGTCACGAAGACCAGAAGCCCCGCCGTGCGCCACATCCTGCGTTGCCGCTCAACATCCGTAGTATATTCAGCGGTCAGCTTGACCACCCCATTGCCCGTTGCCCCGGTCGCAAAGGTAATCACCATCGTGAGGGCGTTCTGAAACTGACCGATCAGTGCGTACCCGGCCGGGCCGACATAGATAGCCAGTACCTTGTTCAGCACGAGCGAGGTGCCCGTGCGAACAATGACCGCAATGCCGTTCAGGGCGCTAGTCTTCAATAGCGACATCGAATGGGCTCAGGCGTGACGATGTACCGCGTCTATCACCCGTTCAACCTCTTCATCTGACAGGGCCGGTCCAATGGGCAAGCTTAAGACCTCGCGATGGATACGCTCGGTCAGCGGGAAACTGCCTTCGGCAATCCCAGCGTCACGATAGGCAGGCTGCAGATGGGGTGGCACGGGATAATGGATCATGGTCGCGATACCGTCTGCCTTCAGACGCGCGGCTAGGCCATCACGATCGGTATGGCGGACGACGAATAGGTGCCAAACCGGATCAGCCCAATCGGGCACCATAGGTAGGATAACATTCGCGCCGCGCAAACCATCGAGATACCGAGTGGCGATCTCCTTGCGTCGGGCATTCTCGGCGTCAAGCGCGCGAAGCTTGACTCGCAGCATAGCAGCCTGCAACTCGTCCAGGCGGCTATTATAGCCGATAACCTCGTTGTGGTATTTGACTCGCGAACCATAGTTCCGCAGCATCGCCAGCTTGTCGGCGATTGCCGGATCGCCAGTCGTCACCCCGCCGCCATCGCCGATCGCTCCCAAATTTTTTCCGGGATAGAAGCTCCACGCGACCAATGAGTTGCCGGTGCCGATCTGCATCCCATGGTATTTAGCCCCATGTGCCTGCGCGCCGTCCTCAAGAACAGCCAAGCCATGGCGTTCCGCAATATTTTCAATGGCGGGGATATCGGCGGCTTGCCCATAGAGGTGGACCGGCAGAATGGCCCGTGTGCGCGGCGTGATCGCAGCCTCGATTAACGCGGGATCCATATTATAGGTCGCTTCGACAGGTTCCACCGGGACTGGCGTGGCGCCGACATGGCTAACGGCCAGCCAGGTCGCGATATAGGTGTTGGCCGGAACAATCACTTCATCGCCAGGACCGATGTCGAGTGCCCGCAATGCCAGCGACAAGGCATCGAGGCCGTTGGCGACCCCGACGCAACGCTTCGTGCCGCAATAATCGGCATATTCCTGCTCGAACGTCGCCGTCTCGCGGCCCAGAACAAGCCATCCGGAGTCCAAGACGTTCGCGGCAGCTTGCAAGAGGTCCTCGCGATGCGTAGCGAGATTTGCTTTCATATCAAGGAAGGACACTTCTTGGGTCACGATTCTGGTCCTATCAAACTGAGAAACTGATCGTATTCGCGGATGTAGTCTTCAGAGTCGTAATGATCCGAGGCAAATACGAGCAATATTGCATCCGAGGAGTATTGATACTGCGTGCCCCATATCATAGGTGGCATGTACAACCCCTTGTTTTTGCGATCGAGCAAGAACTCTTGCCGAGAAACCCCGTCATCGGCTACCGCGACGCATTGACCTCGTAAGCAGATCAAAAACTGGTGGCATTTCTTGTGAGCATGTTCGCCACGTGTTTCGCGGCTTGGTACGTCATAAACGACGAAGTACCGCTTCGGCTCGAACGGGATGTCCATCCCGAATTCGGCGACGCTCAACTTGCCACGCAGATCTGCCGCTACGCGCAACTCATGCAGTGTAACGCCGGGAACGATGCTTTCGGTCGCGGCGCTAGGCTCGCGGCGGGAGCTTGTCGCGGGGCGCGCATCGGTATTCGTGTAGCCGATGATCGTGGCGGGGTTCCCGACCACGATGGCATAATCGGATACGGACCGCGTAACGACAGCGCCCGCACCGACGAGTGCGTGCTTGCCGATCGTCACGCCCGGCAGGATAGTCGCATTGGCTCCGATCGAAGCGCCCTCGCGCACAAGTGTACGCGCAAAACTATCAGGATAGCGCTTTGATCGCGGATGTAGGTCATTAGTGAAAGTGACATTGGGACCGATAAAGACATCGTCTTCCAACGTAATGCCGTCCCAAAGCTGAACGCCGCACTTTACGGTGACGTTATCGCCCACCATAACGTTATTCTCGATGAAACAGTGCGAACAGATGTTGCCGTTCGTGCCAATTTTTGCACCAGCTAGAACTACGCAGAACTGCCATACCTTGGTGCCTGCACCTATAGCTTGACTGGCCACGTCGGCAGTCTGGTGAATGAACGGCCGGTCCAAGATGGTTACTCCAGAACAGAAGATTAGGTGACGACTATTGTTAGGCGGTGAAGCGGCATGTCGAGCGTCTTAGCCGCATAGAAGGACGTATCATGAATACCCGCGCTGGTAGCGATGCGATTGGGGGATTGCAATCGCGCGACCGTTGCGGTGGTTTCGTTTGGATCGCTATTAGCGTAGAGGCGCAACCCTATGCGTATACCCTATCGTTCAGGAACGTCCGTCAGCATCAGTGGCTCAGTGCTCGCACTCGCCGCGCTACTTGGTGTCTTGTGGCTGGCGGGAGGGGCATCGCGACCCGACTCACTTGGCCAAGTGCTGGTGCGTGCGACCGCCTGGCTGGTGCTGGTCGGGGCATTGCTCATGATGAAGCGGCCGTCCATCCGCGACGTGAGGCCCGTTGCGGCACTGATGCTTGCGGCATTGGGGCTGGCGTTGCTCCAGCTGGTGCCGTTGCCGCCGGGGGTGTGGCAGACTCTTCCGGGCCGGGCGATATTTGAACGCGCCGCCCTGCTCGCGGGCGAGAGCCAGCCTTGGCGTCCCTTGGCGATCGTGCCGGGGGCGGCGTATAATGCCGCTGCTTCGCTGGTCGTACCATTCGCGTTTCTTATTCTGATCATGGGGATAGACGAGCGAGAGGCGACGTGGCTGCCGGGTATGCTTCTGGCCTTTGTTGCCGTTGCGACCTTGCCGGGTCTGGCCCAGTTCGCTGGGGCGGCCTTCAACAATCCGCTCATCAACGATACGCCCGGGCAGGTGAGCGGCATCTTTGCTAACCGCAACCATTACGCGTTAGTGCTGGCCTTTGGCTGTCTGATTGCCCCCGTATGGGCATTTGGTAATCGCTCGGGAGTCATATGGCGGATGGTGGTCGCGCTAGGCCTCATTCTGGTGTTCACGCTGACCATCCTTGCCACTGGCTCGCGTGCCGGCCTGTTCCTTGGCGTCTTGGCCTTGGTCATCGGTTTTGGCCTCACATGGCGACGGGTCCGCCAGATGCTGCACCGAGGTCCCAAATGGCTGTTTCCGGCTTTGATCGCCGGCGTCGTGGCCATCATAGTTGTTATTGTGCTTCTAAGCATCGCAGCTGACCGCGCAGTATCCATCGACCGGGCCATGGCCATGGATGCCGGCCAAGATATGCGTCGGCGGGGCCTGCCCGTCGTCATCGAGATGATCCGAATTTATTTTCCCGTTGGCAGCGGATTGGGCGGATTTGATCCTCTATTCAGGATGCACGAGCCATTTGAATTGTTGAAGCCGACCTATTTTAATCATGCGCATAACGACTTTCTGGAGATTGTGCTCGATACAGGCGTGGCCGGCCTAATTCTACTGGTCGCTAGCATTAGCTGGTGGGTATGGGCGAGCTTTCGGGTCTGGCGCGGTAAGGAAAATCGGGTGCGGCTGACGGGACGACTGGGGTCCGCAATGATATTGCTTATCTTCTTGGCCAGCATTCTTGATTATCCTGCAAGAACGCCAACGATCATGGCGCTACTTGTTCTCGCTGCGGTTTGGCTGTCCAAGGGAGCATCTGATATGGCCAGAGCGTAACGCGCAGGCTTGGCTTTACCGGACGTACGCCCGCTTCTATAGCGGGTCGGCTGCTTGACGATCAGGACCTTTACATACCGCATGCGTATCATCTGTGCTGCCTTGTTGCTGACCGTTTCACTGTCGGCGTGTGCTGAACGTGAACCGTTGCAATCCACCTCCCGGCTTTCCGTCGTCGAGAATGATGCAACGCTGCCCGCTCCGATGCGTGGCGACCTAACGGCGGGGGACCGGCCGTCGTTGATCGGGCCGCTCGACACCATTCAGGTCGACGTGTTCAACGTTCCCGAATTGAACCGCGAGATGCAGGTTGACGCCAGCGGGCGCATTTCTATGCCTCTTGTTGGAACTATCGACGCCCGCGGGAAGACCGCCAGCGAGCTTGCTAGCGCTGTCGAGGCTGCACTGCGTGGGCGATATGTTCGGAGCCCCGACGTTACGGTCAACATCAAGAGTTCTGTCAGCCAGGTGGCGACAATCGATGGTCAGGTCGTCGAACCGGGCCTCTATCCCGTCACCAACCAGATGACCCTTTTGCGCGCGATTGCCTCCGCAAAAGGATTGTCTGAATTTGCGCGTCAGGATGACGTCGTTATCCTGCGGACGGTAAATGGACGCAAGATGGCCGGGCTCTACAATATCGATGCCATTCGTCGTGGCGCTTATGACGACCCTGCAATCTATGCCAATGATGTGATCGTGGTGGGCGATAGCCCGCAGCGTCGCCTGTTCCGTGATTTCGTGTCGCTCGCACCACTGCTTGCCGCGCCGCTCATCGCGATCGTGAATTAAGGTTGTTGGTCGACATGAATACGCTTTCTCCCCGGGCCAATTTCACCACACCGGCTGATCCTGCTGTGGCGGGAAGTGGACGCCTGCCACTCTTGCGACAGTATTTGCGTATCGCGTTACGTTGGCGCTACGTCATCATTGGCTCGGTGATTGCCTGTGTGCTTTTAGGCTTGATCATCACATTATTGATGACTCCCAAGTATACCGCCACCGCGACTATTGAAATTTCGCGAGAGGCCGACAAGGTCACGAACATTCAGGGGGTCGATCGCGAAGCGAGCGTCGCGGATCAGGAATTCTATCAGACCCAATATGGATTGCTGCAGTCCCGTTCGCTGTCTGAACGGGTAGCGTCGCAACTGCGTCTTGTCGACGATCCCAAATTCTACGAGATCTTTGGAGCCGTTAGCGATGAACCTGCATTTCAGTTGACTAATGGCCGCTATCCGGCATCGGGCCGCGCTGAGCGACAGCGTGTTGCAGGCGAGGTTCTCCTGAAGCGATTGAGCGTCGATCCTACACGGCTTTCGCGACTGGTCGACCTGCATCTTACTAGTCCGAGTGCCGATCTGTCCGCCAAGATCGTCAACGCCTGGGCGGAAAACTTCATTCAGACTAATCTTGAGCGCAAGGTTCAGGCGACGTCTTACGGGCGCAATCTCCTTCAACGCCAATTGGCCGATTATAAGGAAAGGCTTGATGCGTCGCAGCGTCAGCTGGTCGGCTATGCCTCGGCGCAGCAGATAATCAATCTTCCATCCCAGACGACGGGCGACAACCGTGTTACCTCCGAGCGATCGATCGTTGCCGACGATCTTGCTGCGCTGAACGCGGTGTTGAGCCAGGCGACGGCGGATCGCATCCAGGCGGAGGCGCGTAATGCACAGGCCGGTCGTGCGGGTGCATCGACCGAGGCGCTGCGTAACGTGGCAATCAACAATCTGCGGCAGCGTCGGGCAGAGCTGGCCGCGGAATATCAGCAGTTGATGGTCCGCTTCGAGCCCGGCTATCCCGCCGCGCAGGCCCTCCAGTCGCAAATTGACCAGCTGGATCGCTCGATCGCACGCGAAGAAGGCCGTGTTTCCGGTTCGCTAGCCGCAGACTACCGGGAAGCGCAGCAGCGTGAAAACGCGCTGCTGCAGAAGGTGAACCAGCTGAAGGCGAGTTATCTCGATTTGCGCCGTCGCTCGATCCAGTACAACATCTATCAGCAGGAGGTGGATACCAATCGCGCCCTGTATGATGGCCTGCTTCAGCGTTTCAAGGAAATCGGTGTCGCCGGTGGCGTAGGGGTCAACAATGTTTCGATTGTTGACCCCGCCGACATTCCTCAGAAGCCCTCTAGCCCGCGTCTCATCCTTAATCTGGCGGCCTCGGTGCTGGCCGGTCTTCTGCTGGGTGCGGGTTTAGCGCTTGCCCTTGAGCAGATCGACGAGGCTATCGCGGATCCTGGCGAGGTGGAACGGCAGCTTGGGCTGGCATTGCTCGGTACGGTGCCCAAGGTCGAGGGGAAGACGCCGCAAGACGCGCTCAAGGACCGAAAGTCGGAAATTGTCGATGCGTATCTAGCAATCCAGACGAACCTTGCCTTTACGACCGAGCACGGTGTGCCACGATCCTTCGCCATCACGTCGACGCGGCCTGCCGAAGGGAAGTCCACCACGGCGCTTGCATTGGCGACGAGCCTTGCCCGTGCCGGCCGCCGCGTCATTCTTCTCGACGGCGACATGCGTTCTCCTTCGGTCCATCACTTTGGTGGCGTGAGCCACGATCGTGGCTTGAGCAATTTCTTGACCGGCGACGACGATATCTCGACCATGACGTTCGCCATGAGCGAGCTGGGCTTTACCGCTATGTCAGCCGGCCCGATCCCGCCTAACGCGGCTGAGTTGCTCACTGGCAATCGCCTTGAGTTGCTGATTGAGCGGTTGCTCGAGAATTACGACCACGTTCTGATCGACAGTCCGCCGGTAATGGGCCTTGCCGATGCCCCGCTGATCGCGAGCCGCGTCGAAGGCGTCATCTATACGGTGGAATCGCACGGTATCCGGGCCACCCTAGTTAAGACGGCCCTAGGCCGCCTGGCCAGCGCCAATGCACACGTCCTGGGCAGCGTCTTGACCAAGTTCGACGCCCGCAAGGCGCATTTCGGTTACGGCTATGAATATGGTTACGGTTACGGCCGCGATAGCAAAACCGCAGCATGATCGTGGCAAAGCGGCACAGTCCTTCGTTCCGCCGGTCGCCAGGCAACTGGGCTGTGCGCGGCGGACTCACGCTGTTGGCTTTTGCCCTAGGCTATCAGTCCGTGGCATACAGCCTTGCGCTGACGGCCCAAAATACAAATCCAGTTTTCGCTAATAAGCTTGCACCAGGAAATGGCCGGATCACGGCAACACTGGCCATGACGAAAATCGCAGCGGATCGATCGGCGGGCACGAGATCCGATGTCATTCGATTGGCGAAGCAGGCCCTATTGCAGGATCCGACGGCGGTGCGGGCCATCACGGTACTTGGACTGCAGGCGCAGTTGCACGACGATACGGCCAGGGCGCGTTTGCTGTTCGACTATGCGAACACCTTGTCGCGGCGCGATCTGCAGGTCCAGCTATGGACTATAGAAGATGCAATCGCTCGCGGCGACATACCTCGAACATTGCACGAATATGATGTTGCATTGCGAACGTCGAAAGCGGCACCCGATGTCTTGTTCCCGGTCTTAAGCGGCGCGATTTCCGAAGACGAAGTGCGTCGAAACTTGGTGATGATGCTCGCCAAGCGGCCGCAATGGGGCGGTGAGTTCGTGACCTATGTCGCAAATGCCGGCGTCGACCCCAAGTCGGTGGTCTCGCTGTTCGCTGACCTACATCGATCCCGTATCACTGTTCCAGCGGATGATGAACGCGCAGCGATTACGCGGCTCATCCAAGCCAACGACACCATCTTGGCGTGGGATTACTATTCCAGACTACGGCCTTCGCTCGATCGCCGGAGCTCGCGCGATCCGCAATTTGCAATGCATCTTGAAGCCCCGACGCCGTTCGATTGGGTGGTCACGAACGACGCGAGTGTGTCTGCCTCAATCGACATCGAGGCAGGCAAGAGCTATCTGGATTTCGCGGCCCCTTCAAGTGTCGGGGGAAGCGTCGTGCGGCAGATGCAATTTCTGCCGCCTGGGCGGTATCAAATCGATGGATTATCCAGGGGTATCGACCAGCCTTCGGACTCTACGCCCTATTGGTCATTGAGCTGTTGGCGTGGACAGGAGCTGGGGAGAGTTGCCGTACCAGCTTCGGTAACGGCAAAGGGACGGTTCTCCGGTATGTTTTCAGTGCCCGCTGATTGCCCGGTACAAATGCTGACGCTGTTCGTCCGTGCGTCCGATGCTGTTGGGGGTATTTCGGGTCAAATTGACCAAGTGCGACTGAAGCCCGCCTCATGAGGGGCTGGTGCGGGTTGATCCTCTGGTGTCTGATAGCGGTCAGCCCGGTTGCTGCGGAAGAGTATACTGGTCAGGCCGAAAGTCAGGCCGCATCGGTTGGTCAGCAGGCTGGTCAAACTGTTACCACTACTAACGGACAAGTTGGACAGCGGCAAACACGTGCGCAAGCCGCGCCCAAAGCTGCCCCGCTTGACCGATTTCAGAGCCGTATCACAAACCGCGTCCAAAACCGTCTTCGTAATCGCGTGGACCGTTATTACAATCCTCAGGCTAATGCGACCTCATCGTTTGACGCAGCTGGTCAGGAAACTAAGACTGCAGGCGCTAAACGCTAATATGTAATTTAGAATATGTCAGTCATTTCTGATAATGTCCCTTATCGTGAGTTACCTTCGTGTCCGATAAGTGCATTTCTCGGACATAAAGATGGCGTGGCGAAATCGAGCGTGGCACACGCTCTTATATGGTCGCTTCCCGCACTCTTGGAGCAATGCCGTTCGATCCGGACCTCACATTGCCGCGAACAGCGCTTGTTACCGTGGGCTCGGATGAACCGATGTTGCCCGCGGTCCTGCATGAAAAGATCGAGCGAGCGGCCGCGTACGCGAAAGCGGCCCGCGCCGGTGCGACGCGGCGCGCTTATGATTCCGACTGGGCGATCTTCACCGCCTGGTGCACGCAGCACGGATTGGTATCGCTGCCGGCAACGCCTGACATCGTCGCGGTCTTCGCCAGCGACCAGGCGACGGCCGGGCTCAACCCGTCGACGATCAACCGCCGGGTGGCAGCCATCGGACATCATCATCGCGCTGGCGGGTATCCGGCACCGACTGCGATGCCGACCGCGGGTCGTCTGGCTGAAGTACTGGCCGGCATTCGCGCGGAACACGGCGGTGCCAAACGACAGAAGCGTCCTGCAGACGCGGCTGCGCTGCGCAACATGCTGGCCGCGATCGACGGTGAAGGTCTGCGGGCTTTGCGCGATCGCGCGATCCTGGCGATCGGGATGGCCGCAGCGTTGCGGCGGTCCGAAATCGTCGCGCTTCAGGTCGAAAATGTCGGGGTCGTACCCGAGGGGCTTAGACTGACTATCGCCCATTCGAAGACCGATCAGACCCGGCAAGGCATCGTTATCGCCATTCCTGAAGGCTCGCGTATTCGACCGAAGGCGCTCCTTCTCGCCTGGATGGCTGCGGCCGGCCATATTGAAGGACCGCTTTTTCGACGCCTGTCGCGGCTCGATGCGCTTACCCCTGCCGCCATGTCGGATCGTGCGATTGCCCGCCTGGTCCAGCATCATGCTGCCGCTGCGGGCTATGATCCGAAACAATTTGCGGGGCATTCCTTACGCGCGGGATTTCTTACCGAGGGTGCATCGCAAGGCGCGACGATCTTCAAACTTCAGGAAGTTAGCCGACATAAATCGGTGCAGGTTCTTGCTGACTATGTACGGAATGCGGATCTCTTCAAGGATCATGCAGGTCAGCGGTTCCTCTAAGGATCCGATAACCATAGATATCGAAGCTCCGCGGGTCGATGTGTCTACATGTGGACTTCTAGGGCCCGATATGCCGGTACACTGACCGAGGGATCAATTATCGCAAATTGACCCGTGGCAGACATTTTAAATACGCGTGCCGCCTGCTCGCAAAACGGTCGCGTCATAGGATGGGTTTCGGGTTTTCCGTGTGATAGCACGAAGCCGTATCTTCACACCGTATGGTCCTTGCCATTGCTCGGCGTTTTCCTCGTAAAATCACGAACGGCGAAACCAATCGCGGTACCATATTCCTGAAATCGGAGCGTTTTCCCGGAGGCGGGCTGTCCATATGTCTAGTGCCACGATCCAACCCAGCCAATGTTCGTGCTATCACACGGAAAACCCCCTTTCCGTTGGACAAGCGTGAGGCACCGACACAGGTTGATCGCTGATAAAGGCGAGTTTGGGATCATGAGCGACGTTGCGGTTTTTCAGGGCGATCTGTTTTCGGTGCATAGCCCGCTGTACGGCGATGTGCAGGGCGAGCGGACCGTGGCTGAATTTCCGTTCTTCGCCCTGTCGAAAAAGGCCCATATGACGCCGATGGTCTTTGAATCGGGCGAAGCCCGGATTGAGATCAATCCGAGCAAGACCGGCGTCGCAACGATCTATGACAAGGAGATCCTGCTCTATATCGCCAGTCTGATGGCGGAGCGGGCCGAAAAAGGCGAAAAAGCCGACCGGATCATGACGTTTACCGCCAATGATCTCTTCCGCGTCACCGGTACGAACGCGTCGGCACGGTCCTATACGTCGCTCAAGGCCTCACTGAATAGGCTGCAAGGCACGCAGATTATCACCAATATCGAAACCGGCGGCGAAGGATCGGACAGCTCCTTTTCCTGGCTGCTCAAGGCTGACATCAAGTACATCAAGACATCGACGGGCGAGCGCCGGGTAAAATGGGTCGAAGTCATGGTGTGCGATTGGCTGTATCGTGCGATCCTGACCGATCAGCGGATCGCTGCATACCATCATGACTTCTTCAAGCTTGGTCCCATCGAGCGGCGTCTATACGAACTCGCAAAGTTCAACTGCAAGGACGACGGATTCACACTTGATATTGGCGAGCTCGCGGCGCGCGTAGGCTGCGCTTCGGACCGACGTGGCCTCGAATATTTCAAGAAGCAGCTTCGCGACGTGTCCGAACGGGATAGTCTACCCGAATATACTCTCGATGTGGCCGAAACGAAAATTCCCTCGGGACGTGGTGGTCGGCCACGGTTGCACACGACCATCGGTTTTCGACCCAAAAGAGAGCTCGAAATCCTAGACGACGGCACGGACGCGTAATTCGTTTGCATGCTAGCACGAGGTTTTCCGTGTAATAGCACGAACGCAAACGCGATACCCTTTGGCCTGCCCGGCTAAGCTACCGGACCCGGCAAGAGTTTTCCGTGTAATAGCACGAACATTTCCCGAGTTTTCCGTGTGAAAGCACGAACCTTGGCGCTTTGCCCCGCCCCCATAAACCGCAAGGATGGCCTAACGGCGGTCATCGTTCGTCGAATCCGGTTTCTTGCGGATCCGATGAGCGAGGACGTGGTCGTAAAGATCATTGGCAAGGGAGGACAAGTGCCGACGTTTCTGAGACGCATCGCGCGCAGCGCCTACGCTGGTGCAGGATGCACACGTCGCTCAGATCGGCACCCTGCCCTATCTTGCCCTTGGCATCGATGACGAAGGAATGGCTGTGAGCGGATAAAAGGAAACCCGGCACAAAGGCCGGGCATCCCGAAAGCACATACTAGGTTCGTGCCGGCAAGCACAAACGATCGCCTCAACAACGATCCCTAAATACGCGCTTTTCAGATTGAATTCAAGGATGCGCGTTTCGTGCCACGGCTGACTTTTGCCTGTTTCCGCCACCCTAAAAAAGGGAACGGACGATGGGGACTATAACGATAGGCGACGCCGCGCTTAAGGCGTTTGGCCGGCTGACGCATGAGCGTTTGGCAGGGCGATCCGGGGGGCGATCGGGTGCGCCGCACCGGACGAGCGCACCTGTGTTACGCGACAGCTTGGAGGCGGGCAGCTTCGAGGAGGCTTTCTGGACGGTGCCGGCCAAGGGAGAAACCGACCGTTTGCTGCATATCGCACGTAAGACCCTCGATGCTGCGCGACGTTTGCGCCGTGATGCGCGATCGGGGGAGCGAACGCTCACGGCCGTTGAGCGAGGTATCGCAAAGCTGACCGGCAGCGCCGTCCGGGTCTTTGAGGAAATTCTCACGCTTGCGCGGTTGAACCGCGGCCGCGTCTATCCTTCCTACGATTATCTTGCCGAGGCGACGGGGCTTGGTCGTGCAACCGTTGGCCGCGCGCTCGTGATCCTCGAAGCGATCGGCTTTCTGGTGCGTCAGCGGCGTTTCAATCGCGTGAAGACCGAGGGACCGGGGCCGCGATACGTTCAGACATCCAATGCCTATCGGCCTCTGCTGCCTGGCAGCGTCCGATCCTATCTCCCCCGCTGGATGCGTCCTGCGCCGTTGCCGGATGACGTTGTCCAGCATCACGCCGATCATGCGGTTCAAACCGCTGCAATGCTGGACACGCTGTCCTGTCGGGAGCTTGCGCAGATTACCGTCGATGGCCAGCTGGGCAAAATTCTTGCTCAGCTGGGTGAAGCGATCGATCGTTCGGAGCGTGAAGCTCAAAATGGTTCAGAACCACTAACCGATTCTATTAATATTGGGTAACTATCAGACGCGCTTTGTCTAAGGACCGGGTCAAGCCACCATGAGCAACCAGCCGGTACTTACAAACGAATAACACGCGGAAAACCCTGGACGCGCCGACGTTGTCAGCGCGAATGCTCCCTACAGGATCATGCGGCTTCTGGAGCTCGATTATCGGGGCTGTCCCGCACGTGTGAGCTGACTGCGCTTGCAAGGAGCAGCAACGTGACTGCGCGGCCCATCCGTGTAGACCAAGTGACAAACGTCACGACGCCGGACAGGTTATAGCGGGGTCTCATGATTGCCGCATCTGCATCAGGGACGTAGAGAGACATGATATCCCCGAGGCCCGCG
Organism: Sphingomonas aerolata; assembly: GCF_023935825.1. NCBI lineage: Bacteria > Pseudomonadati > Pseudomonadota > Alphaproteobacteria > Sphingomonadales > Sphingomonadaceae > Sphingomonas > Sphingomonas aerolata. The sequence continues at coordinate 27,997 of NZ_CP098764.1, forward strand.
CCGACATCTTCACCGGAACGCCCTAGACGGCTGACCGTTTCCAGCATTGTGCCGATGCTATAACGCGCGCAGTGTCAGCGTCGCATCGTACGCCCGGCTGCTCCCTGCTACCGATCTCCTCTACGCTCCCCCTCCGATTACCCGCGCAATCGCCATCGATGCGTTCGGGACTCTGGTGCATACTGGATGCAAGCGGCATCCGTTTGAGCGGCTGACCCGACAAGCCCGGAACTAGGCATGGCCCCTGCCCTCCCCTATTCAACCCCGCTGAGGGCTTTGTTGGGCATTCTAATGGCCGTCTGATATTCTCGTTCGATGCAGGGGCGATGAAGCTTGAAAGAACGTTCTACGCCGGCCTGAAGGCGCTTTTGGAATGCGACGACAGTGTATTGCTGAGGCTGTTAAATGTGTGGCGCGATGATATCTACGGCGCCGTGGAGGCTGGATCGCGCTCAGCGGGTCGATCGCTGGGGCCGTGCTTCTCATCCCCGCCAGTTTATGGCTGTTCGCTAACTCGGTGACGCTTGTCCCTATTGGCGGAGAGCTCCGCAAATGACGGGAACGGAACTCGCCTGCAACTCTATCGATGGGAATCTCGAATACCTTAAGGCCCAAGGGTGGCGCGCCATGCGACACGATTAGGGTAGCCGCTCACGAATGCACCCGATGCAGAAAAGGCGGCTACCAACCTAGGGTAGGACGATCATTATGATAGTTGCGAACAGCCCGAGACCAACCGTGCTGCCCTAATGCGGAACGCGGTTGCGACTATCGCCGCACGATGCATGCGTGACGGCCATAAAGGGCTCACGGGGCGGGTATGTCCTCGCCGGTTGGGCATCACCTGCTGGATCGCGGGTGGCCTTCCATCCGCTAGAAATTGCGTACGCTGCAATGGCCCCTGTGCATTATCCGGACACAGATTCACGGTAGCCTGCATCCGCACGTAGGTATGTAAGCTGCGCGTGAAGTTGTGCGCTTGGTCTGATTAGCGCTAGCATGCAGGGCAACGTACAGCTGTCTAGGCATACGCTGACCAATCGGGCATTTCGGTCCGGCGTCTGATCTTCAAAGTAAAGATTAGTTACGATCTCGCCGTAGATATCTATGCTTTGGTTATGGCAGGTTGGGTTCCGTAATCGTCGAAGAAAGATCAAGAGATGGCTGTTTCTGCATGAGATCAAAAAGCACCGATAAATGGAGATCTAGTAACTTCATATGCGCACTCGCGGACTGTTCGGAGCGGGCTTGCAATAGTGCGTGTTGCTCCTGCCGATATCGCCGCTCATGATACGCCCGCATATATGCAATATTTGAGGCTGGCATGATAGAACCTCATTGTTACATTTTAATATTAGCAGAGTTGAAAGTGTTTCTAAATAACTCTATCGTCATCAGAATTTTAGGCTGTTTCGGCGTCATATCAATTGCAATGTTTTATCTGCCGGCGACGTTGCGTCCTAGAGCCTGACTGGCCGCTACTATACCGGCATCAGCCGCCTTGCGGAGCAACGCTCGACCTCGAGTTGGTTCCTTCGTGATCCCGGTGCCGTTAAGGTACGCAAGGCCGAGGACGTACTCAGCCTGCGCATTCCCGGTATTCGACGCGACGGTGATAAAGCGGATGCCTTCCTGTGGCTTGCCGTTCGCGATTAGGATCAACCCGAGGCGCAGGTTGGCGTCCTGATGGCCCAACGCTGCCGCAAGCCGGTAATACTGCATCGCACGGTCGGTTGACTGATGCTCCACTGTACGGCCAAGCTGATAAAGCTGACCGGGTTCATCCAGGGTCTGATCAACCGACAGCGGCGTCACCGTCTGCTTAGTCCATACCCCAGAAGGCTTTCCGCTTACGCGTTCGTAGGTCCGCCAGAGTGTCGTGGTACCAACGACGAGATCCACTCTCGCCGCCCCACCCCGCCCGGCGTCGGCCAGCAAGAAGCGGACCGGTGTTCCGCCCTTTACCGACTTGGTAGTAACCAAAAAACCTTTAGCCTCGAGCTGGGCGACTACGGCCATCTGATAATACCCATCCGGTGCATCGACGATCACGGCAGCACCCGGCTTTACTAAAACCGCTACTTCTCGCGCCGTGTCTTCTGCGTAGACATGTGCGTCGACCGGCGAGGCTTGGGCGACACTGACCGGAACCGATGCCGCCAGAAGCGCGACAACGATGCGGCACGAGGGTTGGCGCACGCCCACGACACTCGGCCTGCCGCGTCGGATCAGGCCGCGATCTTTCCGGACGGGCATCATGCAGCGGCGACACGGTCAGCGCAGGCCGACGTCTGCCAAACGACCCGCACGACGATCGGCCGACGGCTGGTGAGCGGTCCCTGCCGGGGTGTCCCGAAGACCACCTGCATGCGACAGCGCATCGGCTCGTGCCCAGTAGCCGTCAGGTTCAGTATATAGTTAAATGTACGCGTGATGGTCTCGCCGAAATGAGGGGTGCCAACGATGCGGTAGACCGCGTCCTTGTCCATGCCCGGCACTATCATTCTCGCGATCATCGGTTGAATGACGATCCCTTTTTTCTGGTCGTACGCACGTTTGTCCTTGAACGCGTCGGCATCCACGAGCGGTCGCGACGACAACGCTGGAACAGGGGGCACTTGGGAAAGGGCCGCGCCAGTCGGTACGACGACGCTTGCCAGTGCGATCACGGCAAGGGTGAGCGCGATGTATTGCTTCATGATGGTTCTCCGCTGAAGGCGCGGGTCGCTTTATGCGACCCGCGGTGATCAGAACTGCCGATCAGAACTGATAGCCAATGCCTGCGTTGGCACCGCTGTTGCCCCGCGTATCGCGGTTGACGCCGGCCTTTAGAATGGTGTGGCCATCATCGAGGATCCGCGACACGCCCACCGCGAAGGCAGCCTGACCGCGATAGGTACCGACGCCCCCTGCAACGAGGCTTTTGCCCGGTTCAAAGGCCTGCGGCAGCGCTGCTGATGCGAGCGCCCCGGCCGTACCGGCGTTGGCATCCCGCTTGTAAGTTTGCAGGTCGAAGTTCACGGCGTCGACCCGAACGTCGGTGTAAGCGTTCGCGGCTGCCAACGTGCTCGCCAGCCCCGAACCGAGCTGCCCTACGTTGACGGCATCGGTCGCTAAGGTGCCCGCCCCGACATTGTGAAGGGCGACGGCGGATCCACCGCTGTTGAGGGTAACGCCCGTACGCGCCGCATCGTCATATTGGACTGCGTTCTGACCGAGCGTTGTCAACGCGAGGTTGGTGGCGGCGAGCTGAGTGCCATTGACCGCCTCGGTCGAACCAGCCGCCAGCAGACCGGCTGCGACATTCGCCAGCGTCTGGGCAGGGCCAGGTGCGGCACCCGAAGCGCCGGCGGCTACGAGGTTGAGCCGGTCTCCGGTCCCAGGGCGTTGAACGGCCCCGATGGTGCTGCCGCCAACGATAGTCGTCAGTGCCGAGATGCTGCTATTGGTAGCGGCAAGCTGCGAGCCATTCACCGCATCGGTCGAACCCGCCGCAACCGCCCCGGCCGCAACGTTCGTTACCGCCTTGCCACCGGCGTTGATCCCGGCGGTGGTGACGCTGGGACCGCCTGCGATAGTCAGGCCGGTCGCGCCCAACGTGGTGGCACCGTTGGTGAAGCCGGCTGTGTTGATCACCGTACCGCCGGTTGTCAGGCTGTCGGCCACCAGGTTCGGGTTGGTGGCGATCGTCAGGTCGGTTCCGTTCTGGGCAATCGCGATGTTATTGCCGGCGGTGATCGTCTGTCGGGTGCCCGGCGCAACGTTGGCCACAACAGTACCCGTGACGGTCCCCGTCCCGGTCTGCGCAGTGGTCACATCGAAGCCGCGATTTGCGACTGCTGCCGTGTTGGTGAGCGCTGTATTATAGTTGTCGAACGCGCCCTGCACCGTGGTCGCGGTCGTGCCGCCCGTCGTGGTGTAGGTCGGGCCGGTATAGGTACCATCGGGATTGACGGTACCGCCGATGACCCCGGCGAACTGGTTCTGCACGCCCGTCAGCTGGCTGACGTTGACCGCGTCGGTAGCAGCGGTACCCGCGGCAAGGTTGCCGAGTGTCTGGAGCGCACCAGGTGCAGCGCCGGTGCTGCCCGGCGCGACCAGCGCCAGCCGGTTAGCGGTGCCGCTCTGCTGGACGGGGCCGATCGTACCGTTTGCAAGGTTGTTGCCCAGGTTGGTGATCGCCGTGGTGTTGCCAGCGATGGCGCCGGTGTTTGCCGTAACCTGCTGGTTGGTGGCGAACAGCTGTGCACCGTTGACTGCGTCGGTCGAGGTGGCGGTCAGCTCGCCCTGATGGAGGTTGCTGATCGTCGTGCCGCCCGTCACGCCACCGTCGGTCGAGGCAACGCCTGCAAGTGTCGTCCGGGTCTTGGCCGCGTCATCATACTGCACCGAGTTGTCAGCAACGGCACCGATCGCCTGGAGCTGCCCAAGATTAACGGCATCCGTTGTCGCAACACCAGCCGCGACATTGGCGATCACCTGGTTGCCGGCGTTGATCCCGGCGGTGGTGACGCTGGGACCGCCTGCGATAGTCAGGCCGGTCGCGCCCAACGTGGTGGCACCGTTGGTGAAGCCGGCTGTGTTGATCACCGTACCGCCGGTTGTCAGGCTGTCGGCCACCAGGTTCGGGTTGGTGGCGATCGTCAGGTCGGTTCCGTTCTGGGCAATCGCGATGTTATTGCCGGCGGTGATCGTCTGTCGGGTGCCCGGCGCAACGTTGGCCACAACAGTACCCGTGACGGTCCCCGTCCCGGTCTGCGCAGTGGTCACATCGAAGCCGCGATTTGCGACTGCTGCCGTGTTGGTGAGCGCTGTATTATAGTTGTCGAACGCGCCCTGCACCGTGGTCGCGGTCGTGCCGCCCGTCGTGGTGTAGGTCGGGCCGGTATAGGTACCATCGGGATTGACGGTACCGCCGATGACCCCGGCGAACTGGTTCTGCACGCCCGTCAGCTGGCTGACGTTGACCGCGTCGGTGGCAGCGGTACCCGCAGCAAGGTTGCCGAGTGTCTGGAGCGCGCCAGGTGCAGCGCCCGTACTGCCGGGAGCGACCAGCGCCAGCCGGTTAGCGGTCCCGCTCTGCTGGACCGGTCCGATCGTGCCGCTGGCGATGCTGTTGCCGAGGTTGGTGATCGCCGTGGTGTTGCCGGCGATGGCGCCGGTATTCGCCGCAACCTGCTGGTTGGTCGCGAACAGCTGCGCGCCATTGACCGCCTCGGTCGAGGTAGCACTCAGCTCACCCTGATGGAGGTTGCCGACCGTCGTGCCGCCCGTCACGCCACCGTCGGTCGAAGCGACGCCTGCAAGCGTCGTTCGAGTCTTGGCGGCATCGTCATACTGCACGGAGTTGTCGGCAACGGCACCGATCGCCTGGAGCTGGCCCAGATTGACGGCATCCGTTGTCGCAACGCCGGCCGCGACATTGGCGATCACCTGATTACCAGCGTTGATCCCGGCGGTGGTGACGCTGGGGCCGCCTGCTATGGTCAGCCCTGTTGCGCCCAGCGTGGTGGCACCGTTGGTGAAGCCGGCTGCGTTGATCACCGTACCGCCGGTCGTCAGGCTGTCGGCCACCAGGTTCGGATTGGTGGCGATCGTCAGATCCGTCCCATTCTGGGCAATCGCGATGTTGTTACCCGCCGTGATCGTCTGCCGGGTGCCCGGTGCGACGTTGGCAATTGCGGTACCCGTCACCGTACCCGTGCCCGTCTGGGCAGTGGTGACGTCGAAGCCGCGGTTTGCGACAGCGGCAACGTTGGTGATGGCGGTGTTGTAGTTATCGAAGGCACCTTGCACCGTTGTCGCGGTCGTCCCGCCCGTCGTGGCGTAGGTGGGCCCGGTGTAGGTGCCATCGGGATTGACGGTACCGCCGATGACCCCGGCGAACTGGTTCTGCACGCCCGTTAGCTGACTGACGTTGACACCATCCGTCGCAGCGGAGCCCGCGGAAACGTTGGTAATTCGGCGTTCGGCACCAGCTCTACCAATGGACACCTCTGAGGTCGGGGCAGCAGTACCAGTGGCGTAACCGACACCCGTAGGAGGCGCAGTACCGGTCCGAGAACCTGCACCGAGCGCTAACGAGTTGTCATAGAGAGCCCTTGCCGTATTGCCGATCGCGACACCGAACGTGCCGGGCGCCTGGGCATCGGAGCCGATCGCGATCCCGTAGTCCCCGGTAACGATGGATCCGCTGCCGATTGCCAGACCAAGGAGGCCGGATGATTGTGCAAGTGTACCAATCGCAACCGCGGCCTGCGCACTAGCGTTCGTGTTCTGGCCGATCGCGGTCGCGCCACCGCCGCTTGCCTGGGCGTTGCTGCCGAAGGCAAGTGCGTTCGCGCCCGATGCCGTCGCCGTCAGGCCCAGCGCCGCGGAAGATGTGCCCGATGCGATGGCATTGAGACCAATTGCGGCGCCGTTCGTGCCGCTTGCAGTGGCCGCGTTGCCAAGTGCGAGTGCGTTGGCGGCCGTGGCGCTGCTGCCACCGCCGACGACGATGCCACTTGCACCAGTCACCGTGCTACCGTTGCCCGCGACAATCGCGTTCTGCGCATTCACAGTATTGGTATTGCCGAACACGGCAGAGCCCGACGCATTGCCGGTACTTGCCAATATGTTGTTGGAGCCGTGGACGTTGATACGGTTGCCGTTGCCGGCTGTGTTCGGCCCGTTCACCGTGTTGTCGTTGCCGGTTACGAACGTGCCGTCGCCGTTGATGATGTTGGGGTCGCCGACCGCGTATGAGGCGGTGCCGGTGACGACGTTGCCGGTACCGAAAGCGCCCGACCGGGCACCGGTCACCTGGTTGTTGTAGCCGATAGCCGTGCTGCTCTGGGAATTGGCGACGCTTGCGGTACCGATCGCGACGCTGTTGGCGCCCACCGCGCGCGCGCCGCTCTGGACGACACCGCCGACCGTGCTCCCGTCGCCTCCACCAAGCGCAACGCCGTACGCACCGGTTGCCTGCGATGCGCCCGGAGAGAGGAAGCCACGGGTGGCACCACCCAGCGCCAAGGCACCGATACCGCTCGCATTGGCGCCCTGCCCCAGCGCGATTGCGCCGTTGGCGGTTGATGTGGATTGACGTCCGATCGCGATCGAAGTCAGCCCAGTAGCAGTGACAGCGCTTCCTACCGCGATGGATCCGTCGCCTGACGCGATCGTCTGGAAATCATCGCGCACGCCGATCGCGATCGAATTTTGAATAGTAGCCTTCGCACCTGAGCCGAGCGCCGTCGAGGCTTCAACGGCACGGCTCGCGCTGCCTAAAGCTGTGCCCCCGGTCGATGTCGCATTCTCGCCGATCGCGACCGCGTTAAAGTTGACCGCAGCGTTCGTCGCACTGGCGCCCGTGCCGATCGCGATATTGTTGGTGCTTGCAGCGGTCGCTGAGTCGCCGATAGCAATTGCCGAGTTGGCTGCGGCTCTCGATCCCGAACCAACTGCCACGGCACGGATACCCGACGCAGTCGCCCCGGCGACGGCGACAGGGGCATTGGCCCCGCCCTGGGCGACCGTGTCACGACTACCGATCGCAACCGAGTTCGATCCCGAGGCGACCGCCGTAAGGCCAGTAGCCGTTGCGCGTGTCGACGCGCTAGCCCCATACCCGACGGCAACTCCACCATCGCCCGTCGTTGAGGAAAAGGCACCCAAGGCCGTCACACCAAAATGGTTTCCCCCGTCGGCGCTGCATCCAAGCACGCTTGAATAGGTGCCGCTGCCGTCGACCGGGTCAGTCTGGGCGGGGCGTGCAATACCATCAGGCCCCGTGTCCGCACCCGCCGTGCACGCCGTCGTGCCATTATAGGTGTTGGCGGTGGCACTCGTGGGGTGCATGAGCCCCATCCCGAACGCGCCAACGGCTAGCATGGCTGAGACGGGCAGGTTCGTGTAAAGCGCCTTTGCGATAATCTCGGCTCGGCCACCGACAATGCCGACTGGCAGCTCGGCTGCGATATGATGCAGACGTAACGCGGGGGCATTGGTCGGATTGACCATGCAGTGCGTTTCAGTCTGCTTGGGTTGGGATATGCCCAGCAAAGCCGAGCGCCGACGTCGTGCAAGACGATTGTCCCGGCTTATAATAAGGCTGCGGTGTTCGATTTTCATCAGTTGCCTCCAATTCGAAGTGAAGAGTGGTGCTGAAGAGGCTCCGACGATCGACAAAGGCTTTGTTAGCGTTCGGTGTCGGGCTTTTTGACGGTACAATTGGGATTCAGGCGGGCGCGTTCGATCTGCGCGCGCTACACTGCAAAAGGTGCAGGCGAGTTTGGGTAGTCATCTGGAGTGATGCGCCCGCTAGCGGCGCAGCGATCGCATCAGGCAGCTATTGTGCGTAGGTGGTGGTCAGGTCGACAACGACACATGTTTTGGTACCAGTAGGAACCAGAAGCGTTTCGGTCGGTCCCTGCTGCATGACACTCACGCCGACCAGTTGACCGCGCGCCTGAGCACGGGGCGCCATTGCGCTGCGCACTGCATCGCATGACAACGGACTTGGCACGACCTGCACTGCAACCATGTCGCATCGTCCCGGCGAAACCGGCGTGGCGACGATCGCGCTGACGCCCGACGGGATCGTTTCGCCAGCGGGGTAACGCTGCGCGACGGCAACGTTAACACTGCGCTGGCTACCGCCTTTGGGATTCCAGTTCGATAGCGTGTCGAACTGGATGGCTCCTGCAAGAACTGCCGCACCAGCCGCGTTGATTTGCGTGCTACAAGGCGTCGCACTGTTCTGGCGTAATCGCGCAGCGATGTCGGCGATCTGATTAGTGGCACCCGGAGCGGTAGGCGCCGGCGATCGCGCAGCGACTGTCTTCTGGTTCGGTAGCGCTGAATAGGCTGGCGATAGTGTAAAGATGGCGGTCGATATGATGCCACATGATGTGGCAATGACAGCAGGCAATCGACTAAACTTGGAAAAACTACGCACCCGCAATTCTCCTATTTATCACAGTGCGCATGCGCTGTGTGATGACTTTATTATAACCCATATTGTGCCATATGGCTATCATGAGTTAGCTTCATTTGTTTTTCATGAAAAGATTAACGAAATCTTAAAGCGCGCAAAATATCAGCCCAATCTCATAGGCTTAGGCCATTTTAGATCAACCACTTCGGCCAAGTAGCTGATGCAGCCTCGATCATCGATCTATACGTTCGCGTTATGAGATCCGGGAATCCACAATTCTACAAGACGCAAGCCCAATGGTTGCCGGCGACGTCCGCCAGTTCGTCGACGTTCGGCCAATTTCTCCGCAGCGGGTTAAGAACGTACAGCAAAGCCGATTTGCCTAGCCACGATTTGATAACACCGAGCAAGTGATGGCCGCGTTTCGTATTACCTTCCTTCTTGTTGCCGGTACGCTGCTACGATCCGCGAGACTGTTGGCTCGCTGACACCGTAAAGGCGAGCCATCTCAGCGCCGGACTTACGTCCGGAGACAACGGATTCACCAATCTCTTGTCGTTGTTTTTCAGCAAGCTTGCGCCGACGTCCGCCAATCCGTCCCTCTGCTCGAGCTTGTGCGAGACCAGCGCTGGTGCGCTCGCGGATCATCGCGCGTTCGAACTCGGCGAAGCTGCCGACCATCTGCATCATCATGCGTCCTGCGGCCGTGGTCGTATCGATCGCTTCGGTCAGCGAGCAGAAGCCAGCCCCCGCCAGCTCGATCCGCTCCATGATGTGCAGCATGTCCTTCAGGCTGCGCGACAACCGGTCTAGTTTCCAGACAATCACCACGTCGCCCTCGCGCAACTGGCCGATCATCTCCAGAAGCTTTGGCCGATCCCACCGCCCGCCGCTGGCGGTCTCCTCGAACACCCGCTTACAGCCAGCTGCGTCGAGCGCGCGGCGTTGCGCAGCATTCGATTGGTCGTCGCCCTTGGACACACGGGCATAGCCGATCAGGTAGGGGTCGCCGGTCATCGGTCTCTTTCACAAACGGCCGTATCCGGAGGTGGGATCACCAGACACGGATTTCCGCTGCCTTCCACCTTTCACAATCCTCTTTCATTAAGCAAGCAAAAGGCAAGAGGTTTTTGGAGGATGAAACATGCCCGCACGTATTCCAATGACCGAGCGGCATCGCGCCGCACTGCTGGCGCTGCCCGATACCGAAACGATGGTTGTGCGACATCATGGCCTCCACGCCGAAGACATGTCGGCGATCGGTATCGCACGCACTCCAGCGACCCGGCTGAGCTATGCCCTGCAACTCTGCTGCCTGCGCTATCCAGGACGACATCTGCGCGCCGGCGAGCTGTTGCCTGCGATCATGCTCGACCATATCGCCGACCAGGTTGGGGTTGATGCGGGCGTCATCGCCGACTTCGCGCGGCGCACACCGACCCGCTACGATCAGCTTGCCGCCATCAAAGCCCGGTTTGGTTTTACCGATCTGAGCCAGCCAGTTCGCACTTCGATGACCGCGTGGCTGGCGACCGAAGCCATGCCCATCGTTGACGGGCGCATTCTGCTCGACCGACTGCTGGGCGAACTACGCACCCGGCGTATCGTCATCCCCGGTATCAGCGTTGTGGAGCGGATGGCGGCCGAGGCGATGCTTCGGGCGGAAACCGATCTGGTCGCCGCGGTCGACGACACACTCGATACAGAGATGCGACAACGTCTCGACACGCTGGTGGATGACAAGGTGCATGACCGACAAAGCCGCTTTTCCTGGCTGCGCGAACCGGAGCCTCGCGTCGCGTCTGCCTCGCTCGCCGAAATCCTCGAGAAGGTCGCGCTAATCCGCTGGACCGGCATTTCCCGTGTTCCAATCGATCCCCGGCACGAACCACGCCTGACGCAATTCGCTCGCGAAGGTGTGCGCTATACCGCCCAGGCTTTCCAACAGATGCGACCTGCCCGCAGACGGGTCATACTGCTTGCCACGCTGCGTGAGTTGGAGGCCACGCTTACCGACGCGGCGATCGCCATGTTCGGCGCCTTGATGGGACGCGCTCACCTTCGTGCTCGCAAACGCCTTGAACAACGGGTCGCGGTCTCGGGACGCGAGGGACGCGACCGGCTGATGCGCATCGCCACGGTGCTGGAAACGGTCAGCCGGGCAGCACGCGCTGGTGAAGATATCGGCGCGGCCCTCAGGGATATCCTGTCTCTCGACATGCTCGATGCCGATGCGGCGATCATCCGTCGTACAGCCGCACCTCACAGGGATGACGTGCTGAGTGAGATTGCAGCCGAGTACCGGACCTTCAAGCGGGCAGGACCGCAGTTCCTGCAAGCGCTCGATTTCCACGGCCGGGCCGGAACGGCGACATTGCGCAATGCGATGACGGTCCTGTCGGATCTCGATGGCGACTGGCGCAAACCGCTTCCCGCCGACGTTCCGCTCGGTCATGTCGAGCGGCGCTGGCAACGCCATGTCGTGGTTGCAGGAAAGATCGACCGGACGCATTGGGAGATGGCGACTTACGGCGCGCTCGCCAATGCGCTGGCATCGGGCGATATATGGGTGCCGACGTCGCGGATGCACCGGTCACTGGACGTGTTGCTTGCGCCATCGCCAGGCGCGACGCTCCAACCGCCGTTCTCGCTCGGCGATCCACATGCATGGCTCGATAAGCGCGCTGCGCAACTCGATAGCGCCTTGCGCGGCGTAGCCCGGAATCTGGACGGGCGTGATGCCGCCCTGTTCGCCGGGGAGAGATTACGCTTCCCCAAAGAGCAGAAGGGTGATGACGGTGGGCGAGATGAGGGGCGGCACCTGACGCCCGCCTGTTACGGCATGCTGCCTGCTACCCGTATCACCGACGTGCTGTCGCAGGTCGAACGCTGGACCGGCTTCACCCGACATTTCGGTCACGTTTCAACCGGGTTGCCACCTGCTGACGAGCGCGCCTTCCTCGCCACCCTGATTGCCGAAGCGACCAATCTAGGGTTGTCACGCATGGCCGAGGTATGCGGCGCAGGATCACGCCGCGCGCTCCTGCGCATGCAGACATGGCACATGCGCGAGGAAACCTTTCGCGCGGCGCTTGCCTGTCTGACCGATGCCATCCATGCCGAGCCGATCGCCGCCTGGTTCGGGCAGGGGCACCGGGCTTCGGCAGATGGTCAGGCCTTTTACCTAGGCGGTCCGGGCGAGGCCGGCGGAACGGTGAATGCGCATTATGGGCGCGATCCCGTGGTCAAGATCTACACCACCATCACCGATCGGTACGCGCCACTTTACCAGACTGTGATCGCCGGTACGGCCGGGGAAGCCATCCATGCGCTCGACGGCATTCTCGGGCATGATAGCAACGCCAATCTGACCGCGCTGCACGTCGACGGGGGCGGCGTTTCCGACATCGTGTTCGCGACCATGCACCTGCTCGGGCTCGACTTCGAACCGCGCATCCCCCGGCTGTCCGATCGACGCCTCTACGCCTTCGAACCCCCGAAGCGTTATGGCAGGCTCGCACCACTGTTCGGTCACGGGCTCAACCGGGACCTGATCGTCAACCACTGGCCGGATATCGAACGTGTCATCGGCGCAATGCGTGACCGCACCGTCACGCCATCGTTGATCTTGAAGAAGCTGTCCGCCTACCGCCAGCAGAACAGCCTTGCCGCGGCACTGCGTGAGGTCGGGCGGATTGAGCGCACCCTGTTTACGCTACGCTGGTTTGACGAGCCGGAGCTGCGTCGCACCGTCACCGCCGAGTTGAACAAGGGTGAGGCACGCAACAGCCTGGCCCGGGCCGTTGCTTTCCACCGGCTCGGCCGTTTTCGCGATCGTGGCTTGGAAAACCAGCAGACCCGCGCAGCCGCGCTCAACCTCGTCACCGCCGCGATTATCCTGTTCAACTGCCGCTATCTCGGTCGCGCCGTTGAAGAAATGCGCCATCGGGGGACCGCCATCGATCCGACTATGCTGTCCCGTCTCTCACCGCTTGGCTGGGACCGCATCAATCTCACCGGCGATTATGTCTGGTCCGATAACCTCGATCTTGACGCCAACGGCCTCATGCCGTTGCTCATCAAACCGCTACCGTGAATCTGTGTCCGGATAATGCACAGAGGCCCAATCGGACGATTTTTGCTGTCGACCACGAGTTCACACCATTCGCTATCGATCTAGAAGCAGGTCTGAGAGTGACCTACGTCGCATGGTGCATGCGCAGACACAGGCACGACCAAATCCATTTCTCAAAGACATAGAAACTCCTTGGTTAGAGGGTTTATAACTGATGTTAAAGAGTTAGGCGGCTTTCTACCGGGCTTAAACGCTTTGTTCTCCGTGAGTTAGATCGGCACCGGCGTTCCGGATGTGTCGTCGATCCGTTCCTGGAGTGTCGACGACTGCGTTCTTGAAGGATCGACCTTGCGTTCCTGAAAGACCGAACGCTGTTCCTGGAGTGTCGAAGCCGCGGCCGATCGGATAGTTTTTTGAGAGCAATTGAATCAGTTCGCCGGGGTTTGTCTGAAGGGACGTTCAATTAGGATAGATACCCGAGCGTTGAGCGAGAAAGACATTTGTGAGCACGACACTTCGGGAACGGTCGCGCCAGTTTAAGCGGTTTCGACGTACGTGTGGATCTCCTGCCCTCCTGAGGCAAAGGCCGTTCGTAAGACGAAAAAGCTCCTAGCGCCCAAGTTCATGGCGGTGCTTTTCATGATAGCGACGGACAAAGCCGATGAACGCCGCCTGATAACTCACCGGCGTGCGAGCGCTGTCTGCCTCAACCCATGTGCGAAACTCATCGTGCAACGTCTGGTAATCCCAGCCTGGGCACTCTGCGCGCAGCGTTGCCATCGTCGCATCTGTGATCTCGCCGGCGGTCGCGCGTGTCGCCAGACTGGTGCGCGACCGTCGCAGCAATGCTGTCACGTCAATCGTTTCAGTCGCATCGTCAGCCGTGGCAGCGGGATTGGTTGACGCTGGCCTTGGTGCAGGCTTAGCGCCGCGCACCTTGTGCGCCGCCACGGTTTTCACCGGGCGCTCGGCATCACTGCGACGTTGCATCCGCAGCGATGGCTCGCGCTTGCCAGCCGGCGTCTCCAAGGCGAGCGCATAGCCAGGAAGCTCGTTGCGTTCGACGATCTTGGCGATCTCAAATTTGAAACGACGATACTGCCCTTCTGCGCCCGATTTCTCGAACAGTGTCGGCATGGCGATCGCGAAGCCGACCTCCCCTGCCCCGCCAGCGTGCTTGCGCGCTACGCGGTACAGCCAGCGCTCGCGTCCGCCGGTCAGGTCGAAATAGGCGCGGTCGATCGACAGCACCCCGCCCTGCATCATCACGCCTTCCCAGAACCAGTTCGATAACTCGATCGTCATGCCGCGCGATCGCTCGGTCTTTTCGTCGACCAGCTGGGTCCAGCCGTCGAGCCAGCTGAAGGTCGCCTCGCGGCGGTTCTCGGCGCGAATGTTGGTCTTGATCGTGGTCGACACCAACCGGTCGAGCGCCTGCCCGAGTAGCTCATAGGCGCGCCCCGTCGTCGGTCGCCCGATCGCGCGGAGCAGGTCGTAGGGCATCAGATGGAGCTTGCGCGGCACGTCGTTGATGCCGCGCCGGGCCATGTCGGCGAGCACGCTCGCGCAATAGATCAGGATATCGGCATCCCAGATCGTCGCCATACCGTAATCGGGATTGCCCGAGACATGCACCCACAGTTTGCCGTCGGGGCTCTTGTAATCGATCGGCTTGACGCGCTTCGACTTGGCGAGGCTAAAGAACGGGCGTTCCATCATCTCGCGCTGGTCGCGCAGCGGCATGTCGGCGAGATAGGGGAGGAACAGGTCGAACTGCTCGGACACGTTCTGGCGATCGGCACGGGTCACTTGGTCAGGCTCCGGGTGTTTCCCCGGGGAAACACCGTCGGGCCGGTGGGGGCAACCGTCGGCACCGGGGTGCGCCGCGGCCTGTTTCCCCGGGGAAACACGTTCACCGTTTTAGCCCGCGGCCTTCGGCCTCCAGATGCGCGAGCGCTTGGCGCAGCGCGTCGACCAGCTCGTCGGTCTCCGCACCCGACCCGGCGTGGAGCCGGATCGTGACGCCTTGGCGGTTGCTCGACTGGACGCTGAGCCCGCGGCGGCCGTGCGGCGTGGTCCAAGTAAACGGGGGAGCGCTGTCGGCGGGATCGTTCGGCGCGTCGAGCAACCGCCGTAATACGTCTGCGGCAGGGTAGGGGGCCGCACCCCGATCGCGCCGCGCGGTCTGCTCACGCGCGAGCTCGCGCGCCGCGCCCTGGATCGCCTTAGTTGCAGCCTTGTCGTCGAGCGCCTGCGCCAGCGCATAAGCGGGCTTGAGCTGGACATCGGCCGGGGAAGCGAAGGCGGCGATCACCGCATCGGGGATCTGTGCAACCTTGACCATCTTCGACAGCCAGCCCTTCGACACCTTGAGCCGTTCCGCCATCCGCGTCAGATGGTTGCCGTAATGCGTCTTGAGCGCGTCGGCATAATTGCGCGCGCGTTCGAGATCGGACACGTCCTTGCGCGCCCGGTTCTCGAGGTCCGCGAGCCGGAACGCGGCTTCGTCGTCGAGGCTGGCAACTTGCGCCACAAACTGCATTTCGGGATAGGAATGCGCACGCAGCCAGCTGATCGACCAGTGGCGTCGCGTGCCCGCGATCACTTCGAAGTCATGAGCCGGATCGCCGTCAACACGGCGTACCACCGCTGGGACTTTCTGTCCGCCTTCGGCGATGATGGAATCGATCAGCTCGCGGCAGCCATCTTCAGTCAAATGCTTGTAGCTGCGTGCATTGCCGGGCCAGATCCGCACGCGCGTGGGATCCAGCAGCAGCTGCGTCACTTGCCGCACTTCGCCGCTTGTCACGCGCGCGAGCGCGGTCTCTCGGTTGAGCAGCGTGGTGCCGCGCGACCGTTCGGGTATGGGCGGGGCAGGGGGGGCGCCCGCGTCGGTTTCGGCTGGCTCATCCGCTAGCAAGGCCGCGAGATAATCGGATTGCTTACGCGCCATGCGGCACCTCCCGCATTAGACATATTTGGAACGCTGATGTGTCGGACAGCGACAATTCTGGTTCACGCGACATGGAGTAGATCTTCCTCACGTGCGGGCTCCACTCGGCCCCAGCCTTGGCGGACGAGCTGCTCAATCTGTCCCATCGCCTCATCGAGGTTGGCGCGGCAACGCTTGTGCGTCTTGGGCGTGCCGATCGGGCGTTCGAGTTCATAGATCGTCATCATACGCATTGCGGCGTGGCTGATCTCGGCGGATTCTAGGATGGGTACCGGAAGCAGGGCAGGGCCGAAGCTCTGTTCCATGATCGTGCGGACCATTGCGTGGCTCGGGTCGTTGGAGTCGAACTTTGAACATATCAACCGTAGGAAGCCGTATTCCACCTCGATACCGGCATGCGCGAGCTGCTGCAGCACCTGGTCCATCATCGACAGGAACTGCACTGTCGAACAGAAATCCGGCGTTGTTGCGGCCAGCGGGACGAGCAGCGCATTCGCCGCCTGCATCACGGCAAGGCTGATCGTCCCGAGCGCGGGGGGAGGATCCAGCAGTACCACATCATAATTGCGCGCGAGGTCGGCCAGCCCCTGCTTAAGTTTGCGGAAGCGTGCGGCGAGTACCGACTGCCCATCCGATCCCGCCGCGGCGAGCTCATATTCGACGTCGAATAACTCGAGGTTCGACGGAATCAGGTCAACGTTGGGCCACGGCGTTGATTTGACTGCATAAAGCAGATCGGCCTGGGTCGGATCGATCGACAGATACGGGTATAGCGTCTCTTCTCGTGTAATATTGAAATGGGGATTGAACCCGAACAGCGTCGTCGTTGTCGCTTGGCTGTCGCAATCGACCACCAGCACACGATAGCCCTGCACCGCAAAATAATGTGCGAGGTGGCAGGTGACGGTCGACTTTCCGACCCCGCCCTTAAAATTCTGCACCGCGATGATTGCGGGAATATCAAGCGGCGCGCGGGCAGGAGAGGCGCCAAGTACCTCGCGCATTTGCAGCAAGTTCTCCACCGAATAGCCGAGTCTGCGCCCGTTTTCGCCCGCCGGGGCGGGGGGGAGGCGACCGTCGTCCTCTGCCATGCGGATCCGGTTGGTCGAACAGCGTAGCAATTGCGCCGCCTCTGCGATCCCGAAGCGGACGTTGAGTCCCTTGCGGGTTTCGGGCAGGAATGCCTTACGCCGTAAGCGTTCGATCATTCGTTCGCCTGCGTCTGCAAGTTCCCCGATATGATTGACGATGGCATTCATGAACCGGTCCAATCGCTCATTTGAAGCTTTTGATAAGACCTTTATAGGTAAAAAGCTTCAAATGAAAGAGCGCGTTCACTAAAAGACTTATTTCGACTTTGCGCTCCGTAACCAGCGTGCGTTACGGAGCAGCATGTGTTGCGATCAGATTTCTTGGCATCACGTTCATTACAAAACGATTTCAAATGGCATCGTCAAAGAGGCAGAAGATGCCAGCTTAGTAGGACGCGGATTTCGGGAAGGCAGTTACTCGCCCCGACTGCAAGCGTTTCAGGGGAAGCCGCCTGCGCTTCCAGCCTTGGTCCGCGAACCCAAATCAGGCTGTGGATCGGTTGCTCGCCAAAGACGCAACAGATGATCAGCAGGCACATGGTCGTCGAGCCGAAACCCATAAACAACGTCCCCTGCGCCGCCTGTCGACCCCTCATGCTCATGACTGCGTAAGCGTTCGAACCGTCGCGATCGGCAGGAAGAGTCGTAAGCCATTGGACGCCAGTGGCTCAAAACCATAGCCGGTATAGAGCGCCACGCGCTTCGCCACCGTGTCGGGGTCGCCACAGTCCAGCACGTCGAGCATGACGACAGCGATCCCCAGCGCATCGGCCGCCACGACCAGCCGCTTGAGGCAATCGACCAACAGATCGCCGCCATAGCCCTGTCCCTGGAACCGGCTGTCGACGCCGATCATCGAGATATAGGCTGCCGGAATGCTCCCATGGGCAGGGCGGGTGCGGGCGAACCGCTCAGGCAATTTGGTATAGTCGATGGCGTGGGCATTGGTGGCGTAGAAGCCAATCAGCTCGTTCTCGGGCCCCGTCATAACAAAGGTGCGGATGTTGCCCGCCTTGGTGAGTTTGTTGGCGGTACGACGGAAGAAGTTGTTGACCTGGTCGATACCACACGAGAAAGCCGCTCGATCATGCCTGGCAGGATCGAGCGGCTCGATAACGATGCGTTTTGCAGTC
Organism: Sphingomonas aerolata; assembly: GCF_023935825.1. Lineage (NCBI taxonomy): Bacteria > Pseudomonadati > Pseudomonadota > Alphaproteobacteria > Sphingomonadales > Sphingomonadaceae > Sphingomonas > Sphingomonas aerolata. The sequence continues at coordinate 46,169 of NZ_CP098764.1, forward strand.
TCGGCTGCGGTCACCGACTGATGATCGTCTCGCGATGGCGCGCAAAGGCGGTTCGCAGTCGCTCGGTGGGGGCCGGCGGTATGTCGAGCGCGGCGAAGAAGCCGGCATGGTCGATCGGCCGCAAGCTCGTGCGCTCATGCGCCGCGATCGTCTCCATTGCCGAACGATAGGCCGCGTTCATGGTGAAGACGGAGTCGTCCACGCCCGAGAGCGCGGCAGCCTGCTGGATGGCCTGCTTGATGCGCGGCTTGGTGCGGAAGTTCATCCGTTCGCTGCTGCGCTCGTCAACGGCGCCGACCTGATCCTGGAAGCCAAGCATGGCACACCTCCTCTAGCTCTTGGTCCTATGTACGCCTTAGTGGCGTACATTTCAATAATTCGCTGCTGCTTTGAGGTGGCCGTGTCCGGCAGTTGCGATCGCCGCTTTCTATCGCCGGCACGAATGAGGAGGGGGATTACCATCGAGCATGCTTATCGGCATGGGCGCTATCGAGTCAGCGCCTAAGGAACGACCAGGACCGCCGTCGAAAGGAACTCGCTCTGCCAGTTCTGGAAAGACTCGAATCAGAGCTGCGGATCACCGAGATACCCCCAAACGGTAGGTGCGACTTCGCCATACTCACGCGCTTCCTGCGCGGCGACAGCGGCGCTCTGGGTCCACTGCATAACGAACGACAGCAGAAACAGGACGATAAGCACGGTGCCTAGCGAGCGTGCGTAGATCGCTCGCCAGACAGGCCCCCAGCGCAGGATTGCCGGTGCGCCGGGTTTCATCGCCTGCTGTTCGAGATGCTGATCGCGAGGCTCGCCATCTTATACCGGCCATTGGTTCGCAGATCATCGATTTAGCGGCGATCGATTACGCCGGATCAAACCGGCCGGCGAACTCGCGATCAGCATAGTAGCGCAGCTTGGCGGCGATGATCGGCCGCTGCCCGGCGAGGAACAGGAGTTGGCGATCGGGGCGGAGTGTGCGGACTTCATCGGGGGTGAGCAGGGCGCGGCCGACATGCTGTTGCCCGAACGAGAGGCCGCTTTCCTCCGTGTCGATCGCGCGACTCATCGTCTCGAACACGACGGTTTCCTGCCCGGCCAGATCGGAGATGAGCTTGGCGCTGTCCTGATCATTGACCCCGAACACCTGGAGGACGCCGGCGTTCGATAGAAAAGTGCCGGCGCGCTGCCCGTAGAGCGCGCGGAGCTGGTGGACGTCTTGGAGGATCGGCCAGAGCTGGACGCCATAGCCCGCCATAAGCCCCATCGCGCGTTCGACCGGTTCAAGCCGGCCGAGCGCCGCGAACTCGTCAAGCAGGAACAGCACTGGCCAAGGCGGGCGACCCGGTGCGCGCGCCAGCTCGGTCAGGGCTTGCGCGACCATCAAGCGCAGCCAGCGAGCATAGCTGGCGAGCCGATCGGGCGGCAGCACGAGGAACACCGTCGCTGGCGCATCCTTCAACCCGGCGAACGTGAAATCCGAGCTGCCCAGCACCGTCCCCATGCGCGGGGAGTCGAGAAAGTGGGTATGGCGCTGCGCGGCCGACAGCACGCCGGCCGCTTCGCGGTCGGATTTGCCAAGCTGGCGGTTGGCGGCTCGCCCGACCAGCCCCCCTTGCGCCTGCATAGCGGCGAGCTGCGCCGCCAATGTAGCCGGGGCGAGCGTCAGCCGGTCACGCAGTGTGTCCAGGGTGCGAATGGCGGGAGGTTCGGTGGTGACGATGTGGAGCAGGATGCCGGCGATCAGCGCCTTGGCTTCCTCGTTCCAATGCGCGTCGCCGGCCTCGCCGGGTGCGTCGTGGACCAGCGCATCGGCTAGGGTCATGCAATCGTCGGCGAGATCGAGGCCGTGCGGGTCGATGCGATCGAGCGGATTGAACGCCGCCGAGGCCAAGCCGGTGACGCCGAACGGATCAAGGACATGGACGGCGCCGAACTTGCCGCGCTGGCGCGCGGCGATGCGGGCGTTCTCGCCTTTAGGGTCGATGCAGACGACCGCGAACGGATATTCGAGCAGGTTGGGGATGATCGTGCCGACACCCTTGCCGGTGCGGGTAGGGGCGATCGTCAGCAGATGGGCGGGACCGGCATAGCGCATCTGCTTGCCGGTCTTCACGTCGCGACCGATCAGCAGGCCGTGATCGTCGTTGAGCGCCTGGGCTTCCCCGGCTGTGGCAAAGCGGGCCGAACCATGCGTGTCGGCGCTGTCACTATAGTCGAACCGACGAAGCAGGGGCAGGACAAACATCCAGACCATGATCAGCACTACGGCACCGCTGATCCCGAACACGCCAAACTGAGCGACAGCGCCGTTCTTATCGAGGCCGAAGTACCAGATCGCCAGCATCAGCAGGAGGAATAGCGCCACGAACAGCACCATCGTGAACAGGACCACGCCGATAATGTGCCGGGCGAACCGGAAAGGGGCGAGCAGGATGCCGAGTAAGGCCCACATCGGATTGGCACGGGCGGTGCGGGCGAGATTACGGGTGGCGCGCGCAAGGCCCATGCTACTTCCCCAGCGGGAGCGTAATGACCGTGGCGTCGTTACGCTCGGAATATCTCAGATCAGAATATGATAGCGTTCTGCAAAGGTGAGCACATCAAAAACCCGGTCTCTCCTGATCGCTCGGCTCCAATGCTTGCAGCGTGCGGATCGGAACAAGCATCCTCGCCAGCGCGTCAGACATGTCTTGGATGCGACATTCAAGGTCCGCCGCTAGGTCGAACATTTCCTCGGCCATGACCGGATCGGTGTGCCCCTCATTGACGAAGCGCATGGCTAATCCGTGCAGGCGCAGCAGGTCGTGCTGCATCTCCGATGCATTGAAATTATCGCCTTTGAGGTGATCGCGCATCACGTCCAGATCATCCACCGTCCGCAGCAAGGGGCCGGTGTCGAAGGCCGCGATTTGTTCGGTCCTATTGCCGGTTTTGGGCATTACGTCGTCCGCTTCACAATGTCTGATCCCTGCCGCATCCGATCGATATAATTGTAGAGCGTCGATCGGCTGACCTTGTACCGTTTCGCCACGGCGGTCGCGCTCATGGCCTCGCAATCTCTCTGTACTTGTGGCCAGTCGGCGGGACCGAGGATGGCGGATCGACCGGCCGGGCGAGGGGGGCGATCGTCGCTTGGCATGGCGTTCGCCAAAGCATCGAAGGCCGATGTGATCGCGTCGATCGTATCATCGCAGAAGCTGTTCGGGCCGTTCGAGGCAGTTGTCAGCAGCACCGCGTTTCGAGATCGGATGCGGGCCATTGTCGTGATGAGATCGACGCCCGAAACGGCGAGGCAGTCGAGGCGGTAGACCATAACCGTGTCGCCGGGGCCCAATGTTTCGAGAAGCGCCGCACGTCGTCGGAGATCGCGCGGGTGACGACCATGCGTCCGGTCGATCTCAATATCAGAACAGCCTGCGTCGATCAGGCTGGCGAGTTGCACCGCCAGTTCCACATCGGCGGTGCCAGATCGGGCATAGGCGAACGCCGGCATCTCAAACCGCTTCCGAACCCATCCCCGCGACGGCAGGGGCGGAGATGGGCGTGATCGGCAACGAGCGATCGGCGTCGGGATGATCGAGCAGCCGGAGCAGGATTTGCGAGACGAGGGGAGGGGGCACGCCCTCGTCCAGCATCATTGCGAAGAACGCATCGTCGTTGGGCGTCGGGATCATGTCCTCGATGACCAGGTTAGCGCGCGAGTCCGCCATGTCCTCGTGCCACATGGCGATTTCCGCCGGTGTGCCGCGTACGAAATCCATCGCGCGGACTTGCCGACGGATTGCCTCGATATCGAAATCGCTCATTGCGCTTCGCTCCCTTCAGCCTCCGCATCGAACGCGCGTTTTCCGCGTCTTTTCCACAGCGCCAGCATGTTGCCGGCTTCGTCGCCGCGACCACGCCCGGCAAGATCGAGCAGCGCGCCGTAAAGGGTGGCGCGATCGTCGTCCGTCAGCTCAACCAAGCCGGCTTTCTGGACCAGTCCGCCCAGTTCAATCAGATGGCGTGTGCGTTCGCGGCGTTGCACGACCCAGCCCCTGCTATCTGTCCGCCGTTCCGCTGCTTCCGCCCGTAGCGTCGCCGCCCGGTTCAGTCGCAGCGCCCGATCCGTCGATTGCAGCAGCACCGCCACCTTTGCGCCCGCGCCGTTGAAAGAAGGCTGCGCCCTTCGCGCGCCATACCTCCTTCGCGCCCGCATCATTCGATCCGATCGCATCGAGCAGCACGCCGGCGAGTGTTTCCGCATCGAGTGCATCAGCACCCGTGGCGGCGACGAGCTGGCCGAGCTGTTCGACCCGTTTAGCCTTGAGCGCGCGGGCCTTGTCACCCAGCGCTTTCAGTTCGGCATCGTAATCGCGAACCTTCCGCATTGCCTTTACCCTTCCGCGTATCGACCAGCAGCATCTTAGCGTGACCGATCTATGGGTAAAGCCAGAACGAGCAAAAAGCGGCACCAAGTCAACCACAGGGAGCGAAGCAGATTGTGAGTGCGCGCTTATACGTCGTTGCCGACATGCGCTAAGTAGGGCAGTGTGCGGAGTGTCATGGCGATCTACCATTTCTCCGCCAAGGTTGTGAGCCGTGCAAACGGATCGAGCGCCATCGCGAGCGCCGCCTATCGCTCCGCATCCGAGCTGCACGACGACCGGCTTAACCGTGATCACAATTTTAGTAACAAGGCCGGCGTCATCCACTCCGAAGTGATGTTGCCGCAGGGTGCGCCGGAGCGTTTAAACGACCGCGCAACCTTGTGGAACGAGGTAGAGGCAGGCGAGAAGCGTAAGGACGCGCAGCTTGCTCGTGAGGTAGAGTTCTCGATTCCGCGCGAGATGGATGAGAAGCAGGGCATCGCGCTCGCTCGTGATTTCGTCAAAGAGCAGTTTGTTAAACGCGGCATGGTCGCGGACCTGAACGTGCATTGGGACAAGGCGAAGGACGGCACGCCCAAGCCGCACGCGCATGTCATGCTTGCGATGCGCGACGTGGGGCCGGAGGGGTTCGGGAAGAAGAACCGCGACTGGAACTCGACCGAGCTTTTAAAGGACTGGCGCGAGGCGTGGAGCGCGCACGTCAACGAGCGCATGGCCGAGCTTGGGCTTGAGGGCCGCATCGACCATCGCAGTTACGAGACGCAGGGGATCGGGCTGGAGCCGCAGCACAAGATCGGACCCGCAGCATCGCGCAGGCCGGAGCAGGGACTTGAGGCGGAGCGGATCGAGGATCACACGCGCATCGCCCGCGAGAACGGCGCGAAGATCATCGCCGATCCCAATGTCGCGCTGGACGCGATCACGCGGCAGCAGGCTACGTTCACCGTCCGGGACCTTGCGACGTTCGCGTTCCGGCACAGCGACGGCAAGGAGCAGTTCGACCAGGTGATGGGGGCGGTGCGTGCCAGCCCCGAGCTGGTCGCATTAGGGAAGGACGGACGCGACCAAGAGCGGTTCACGTCCCGCGACATGATCGCGGTGGAGAACCGGCTTGAGCGCGCCGGCGACGAGCTGGCGGGCCGGGGCGAGCACGGCGTCGCCGATCGGCATCGTAACGCGGCGACCGGCGCGGCCGAGGGCCGTGGCCTTGTCCTGTCCGGCGAGCAGCGCGACGCTTTCGATCACGTCACCGGCGACGCAGGGCTGGCGTCCGTCGTTGGCTATGCCGGTTCGGGTAAATCGGCGATGCTTGGCGTCGCTCGCGAGGCGTGGGAGCGGGAGGGCTACACGGTGCGCGGCGCGGCGCTATCGGGCATCGCGGCCGAGAACCTTGAGGGCGGGTCCGGCATCCAGTCCCGTACCATTGCGAGCCTTGAACACGCATGGGGGCAGGGACGTGAGCAGTTAGGTCCCAAGGACGTGCTGGTGGTGGACGAGGCCGGCATGATTGGCTCGCGCCAGATGGAGCGCGTGTTGAGCCAGGCGCGTGACGCCGGGGCCAAGGTCGTGATGGTCGGCGATCCCGAGCAGTTGCAGGCGATCGAGGCGGGTGCGGCGTTCCGCAGCATCACCGAACGCCACGGCGCGGCCGAGATCACCGAGATACGCCGGCAGCGCGAAGACTGGCAGCGCGACGCCACGCGCGCGCTGGCGACCGGGCGCAGCGGCGAGGCGATCCACGCCTATGATGGCAAGGGCATGGTCCACGCGGCCGACACCCGCGAGCAGGCGCGGAGCGAGCTGGTGAACGGTTGGGATCGCGCGCGTCAGGCCGAACCCGGAAGCACCCGGATCATTCTCACCCACACCAACGCCGAGGTGCAGAGCCTCAATGGCGAGGCGCGGGGTCAGTTGCGCGCGAGCGGCGACCTTGGCGACGACGTGACGGTGAAGGCCGAGCGCGGCGAGCGCCAGTTCGCGACCGGCGACCGCATCATGTTCCTTCGCAACGAGCGCGGCATGGGGGTCAAGAACGGGACGCTGGCGACGATCGCGCGGGTATCGCCCGAGGGCATGGCGGTGCGGCTCGATGACGGGCGCGGGGTCGCGTTCGACTTGAAGGATTACGCCCATGTCGATCATGGCTATGCGGCGACGTTCCACAAATCGCAGGGCGTGACGGTCGATCAGGCGCACGTCCTCGCGACCCCGGGCATGGACCGCCACAGCGCCTATGTCGGCATGTCGCGGCACCGTGATGACGTGCAGCTTCACTATGGCCGCGACGATTTCGCCGATCAGCGCCAGCTCGTCCGTGCCCTGTCGCGCGACCGGGGCAAGGACATGGCGGGCGATTACGCCCGCCCCCAGCATGATCAGGCGCGGGCGTTCGCCGATCGGCGCGAGATCCGGTTCCCGGAACTCGCGCGCCAGGTGGTGGCGAAGGTCCGCGACAAGGCGCGGGGCATGTTCGATGGCTTCCGGCCGAAACCGGCGATCGAGAAAGCGACGTCGCCAGAGCGCGTCGCGGCTGATCGGACGCTGGCACCTTCGCAGGCGCGCGCGATCGAACGCTATGGACGTGCCGCAGCCGATATAGGCCGGATGCGGGACAAGGGGTTGCCGGTGCTGGCGCACCAGGAACAGGCGCTGGCGAAAGCCGGTGACGCACTCGACCAGGTGCGACCGCATGGCGCGCGCGACCTCGCCAGCGCGATCAAGCGCGATCCCCGTCTCGCGCGAGATGTGGTCGAAGGCAACACGGCCGGCGCGGCCAAGGCGATGGAGGCGGAACGCCAGGTCCGCACCGACCCGGAAAAACGCGCGGGCCGGTTCGTGGAACAGTGGCAGGGTATGAAGGAAGCGCACGCCAGCATGAAGCGTGCTGGCGACCGTGAGGGCGCGGAGAAGCTGGGTAAGCGGATGGAGGGCATCGCGGGTGGGCTGCATCGAGACCCGCAGCTCGAATCTGCGTTGACGCGACGCGCTCCCGAACTGGCGTTGAGCATGGAGTGGGGCCGGTCGATCGGGCAGGAACTGGCGCAGTCGGTCAGCATCGGGCGTGACCGCGACCGTGGCATGAGTGGGTAGGCGATGATGGACGACGATATTCAAGATGGCGGTGATCCCGCAGAGGCGTTCGACCGGTTGCGCGCTGTGGTAGAACGCCAGGACCGTGAGCTGGCTTTGTTGCGGCGCGCCGTGGAAGGTTTGGCAGCCGAGCGGGCGCATATCGACGTTCCTGACTATTCCGAGACGCTGGGTCGGATGCAGCAGGGCGTGGACGCCACGGCCGATCAGATTGCGGTCATCAACGACGTGATCGCGCGGAGTCCGGCCCTGGCAATGACGCCCGAGCAGATGGCGCAGCGGATTGCCGCAGCGGGCAGCGTTGCCCGGCGCGAGGATCAGGCGGCGTTCGCCAAGGCGGGCGAGGATAAGGCCCGCGTTATGGCTGATTTGCGCGCCATCGCTGGTTCGGCATGGAATAGGCACGATCAGAAAAACCGGCAGCTATGGTTCGGGCTGGGCGGAGTGACGATTGGCATCCTCGCATGGGCTATCCTACCGGGCCTTGTCGCGCGCGAGGTCGCGCCGGCTGGTTGGCAGTGGCCCGAACGCATGGCGGCGCGGACGCTGCATTTGCCCATGTGGGATGCGGGGCGGCGTCTGCTAATCGCAGATTCGCCAAAAAACTGGAACGTGATGGTCGATGGCTGGAACATCATTCAGAAGAACAGTGAGGAAATAAAAAAATGCCGGAAAGTCGCTATCAAGAGTCGCGACACAGCACGGTGTACTATCAAGATCGATGCTGAGGAGGGCGCGTAGCCGTCGACAGTACGCGTCAGAGCAGGAGTCAGGTTATGATTGGCTGGTCGATTACGGTCACCCGGATGACGCCCGAAGAGTACCTGCTGAAGCACGACCGCGATGCAGTGCTGGCTAACTGGAAGGTCGGCGCGATGGGAACATGGTGGCTGGATAAGTTGGTGGCGGCGGGCGCGGCGCGTCGGGTCAAGTCGGGTGGCTATCCCGACATCTACACGGCACCGGCGGGATCGATCGTGCCGCTGCTGTTTGGTCATGAGCTGCCGTCAGATGAGGACGTGCCAATGCGCAAACCGCACGAAATCACGATTGAGCGGGATGAGCTTGCGAGGTGTTCGGCCGACGAGACGCTGACGATCGTGGTGTGGGATCAGAGCTAATGAATGACGCACCATTGCATAATCAGCCGATTGATAGGCGTACGGTAGTGCGGGGTAAGACCGTATCCACCAATTTTACACCTATGCTCATGTCATGCTCGTCTGCGGGTTACCGGGTGTCTAAACCCTGCGTCAGGCCTGTGCCTCAGACACATAGCGGCGTAGCACGCGGTTGATGTCTGTCTGATATCCACGACCCTGTGCGTGTTCTTTGAACCAGGCCACCACATCGGCATCAAGGCGAAGTGTAACTGGCTTTTTGATCGGCCGGTACAGACCGGGCTGTCGCGCGTGCAGCCAAGCTTCGGGTAAAGCTTCCGGGATGTCGTTGGTATCGATCTGATCGTCTGGCATCGCTGCCAGATTGTTGAGCTGATCTTGTAATTCGGGGCTAAGCGCCTTCTTGCTCATAGCGGTACCTTTCCTGCTTTGTTGCCTTGCGGGCGCTGATGATGCGTATGCGATCCTCGTCACCGGCGTCGGGATAGCTATGTACGACGACCAGCACGACAATCGGTCCCACCAAGCCCAGTGCATGCCATCGTTGTTCGGCGCCCTCGACGCGGTCAGGGATAATGACATGAAGAGGGTCGTTCCAAACCTCCTTGGCCAGCTCGAATGACACACCGTGCTTGGCGAGGTTGAATACAGCTTTTCGGTCATCCCATTCGAACGACACACCAACTCCTGCGTTTACAATATTGTATGTACAGCCCATCTGCAGCAATCGCAAGCCGGAGCAGGCTTTCGGTGTTGCCTTGCGGCTCAGCAACGCCAGTGGTCAAAAGTTTGCATATAGCGACCGGCTGTCATCGAGCATGCTGATGGGGGTAGGTCCGATCCAGTCGGCACCCAGCAGCGGGTAGGGTCCGTGGAAAAGGTCGCCCAGCGCGCGTCGGTAGTGCGCGTTCATCCAGCGCCGGCGACGGTGCTCGGGACCGTCATGGATCATGTGGCAGCGCTGACATAACGCCGCGAGCTGATCGAGCGCGCTGTCGCTGGGATCATGGTTCAGGTGCGCGCAGGCGAGTACCACCGGGGTCCAGCGTCCTTCTAGCAGGATGTTCTCGTTCGGACGTCGTGTGCGCCGCCCCTTGCCGTTGCGCCAGTATCTCCGGCTGCGATCCCACCAACGGCCGTCACCGAGGTGGAACACCTTCTGCCCATGCGGCCGTCCACAATGCTCGCAGCATCCCCCTGCGCGCACGAAGCGGACGTGGTGTGAGATCTGTGGCCAGTCGATCGGATAGAGGAACACGTGCTCGAGGCGGATCGGCATCAGGCTTCCGATCGCAGTGCGTTAGGACGCGGCATGCACGGCATCATCCGGTCTGCGCCGCGGCAGCCAGCGCGCGGTAGAGCGTGGCATGATGACATTTGAGCAGCTTGGCGGCTTCACGCACCGATGTGCCTTCACTCACGAGCCGCTTGCCTAGTGCAATCTGCTCGGCAGTTAACTTGGGCGGGCGCCCGAAGCGCACTCCTCTCGCCTTCGCTGCCATCCGACCGCTACTGGTGCGCTGGTGGATCAACTCGCGCTCAAACTCGGCGATGCCAGCGAACACAGTCAGCACCATGCGACCCGCAGGCGAGGTCGTATCTGCCCAGGGCTCGGCCAGCGAGCGCAAGCCGGAGCCTACCTCCTTCAGTTTCTCGGCAATATCGAGCAGGTCGCGGGTCGAGCGTGCCAGCCGGTCCAGCCTGGTCACCACCACCGTGTCTTCATCGCGCAGCTGCTCGATCATCTTGGCAAGCTGGGGTCGGTCACGCTTTGCGCCCGAGATCTTCTCCTCGAACGTCCGCTTGCATCCGGCCTCCTTCAACGCGGCGCGTTGCAGCCGAAGATCCTGGTCATCGGTGGACACACGGGCGTAACCAATCAACATGTCGCACAACTGTATCGGAACTAATGCATTATGCAACAGATTTTAGCGACACCGGTCTATGAGAGAACACAAGCATCGGTATGCTGTCGCGAAATTTAGAACATTCACGACACGAGGGCGCCGAGTTTTGGGGATCGGCCACACGCATGCCATTGGTGGTACGATCATCGTATGCTGAAAATACGGATGAAGCGGGAAGCAGCGCAGAACGCGGGCGCCATGAAGCGTCTCTTGCAGATTGAAATGTCGATCATAGAACTCGGAGACGAGGACCTGCTCGATCTTGCCGACATTTTTAGAGAGAGATCCCAGACGGCCATCGCGCAGTATGCCTTTGCTGAAATGGCCCGGCGCGAAATCAGCCTTTGAGCTGTCGGGGCAATGCGGACCGAATGACGGCTTCTGCCCATTTGCCGACGTTCGTCGGTTCTGCGAAAGCTTCAAAATGACTGCTTTCGCCTTCATTGGAGCCGCTCTGGCTGAGATCGCCGGGTGCTTCGCCTTCTGGGCATGGCTGCGGCTCGGGAAATCTGCGCTGTGGATCGCTCCCGGCATCCTCTCGCTATGCCTTTTCGCGTACCTCCTAACCCTTCCCCAATCGGATCAGGCAGGCAGGTCCTATGCGGCTTACGGCGGCGTCTATATCGCATCGGCGGTCGCGTGGCTGTGGTTCGCTGAGGACACGAAGCCTGACCGCTGGGACCTCCTCGGGGCAGCAATCTGCCTTGTTGGGGCGGCGGTGATCTACTTCGGGCCACGAACGGCGAGCGGCAGCTAACCACCAATCGCGGACATCGGTTTGATCGTCCACCTTTACGCAGATGCTGCTACGAAGCGATCAGACATGAGCTACCAGACCGACCGTCGAAGCCGAACACGAGCCATCGCCGTATACGGGATCGGTTTGGCTAGGGGCGAAATGACACCCTAAGCGGTGGTGCTCTTGGGCCAGAGGTATTCGCCGGTGAACAGAATGTGCGCCCAACCCGCTGTCGGGCTGCCTGTCGGTAGTCGCGATGTGCGGCATGACCTTCGAGGTCGATACGCCGCACGGCCGGATGATGGCAACGATGCTGGCTGGCATCGCGCAGTTCGAGCGCGACATGCTGAGCGAGCGAGTTCGCTCCGGACTCGCCGCGGCACGGGCGCGGGGCCGGAAGTTTGGGCGGCAGGTTGGCTACCGCCCTAAGTCCGACCGCTTGGCACCCAAAGTGCTGGCGCTCATTCCCGAGAGCCGCGGTTATCGCTGGATCGCCCGCGATCTCAGTCTCAGCAAGAACGCCGTCGCTGCGATCGTCGGGCGGGCGCGGATGGAGACGGCTCCCGATATCGAAACGGCGGAATAAGCGGTACCCTCCGGATATCATTGAGAGCGGCATTAAGACACTTCTCGCCCTTTGAACTGACCCGAAGCTTGGCCAAAGGAGTCCTTTGATTGACCTATCAGCAGGGGCTTCGAGCAGGGGCCGGTCGAGACAAACTGATGCCGACTAGACGTGCGTTGGAAGACGATCCATCTTCGGCATCGGGATTATGAGGAGCAGCCGAATGAGAGTGGCTATAGGGCTGGCAATCGTCTTTGCTACGCCGCTTTGGGCGCAAGTGCCCCAGCCCGGTGGCCCGGTGGTTACTGCAATGGCTGCGTACGACAATGGTCGCTATTTAGAAGCAACCGACAAACTCGCCGTTGCCGCGTTCAATACGCACGGTAAAGCCACTGACGAATACGCGTTCCAGATGTGGGAGCAGGTCAGCTCGGCGGTCACCAACGAGCTTGATCTGGCAACGCTCGACAAGTCTCGGCCGCCTAGACCCGCTGACACCGATTGGGACAAGGCAATCGCGGGTTCAGTCGGGCGTGACGCGATCGCGGAGATTGTTCGCCGCGCGCGAGACACGGGCATCGTGATCCTCAATGAAGCGCATAGCCACCCGCGCGATCGTGCCTTTGCCTGGCGGGTCGCGCAGGCGCTGCGCCCGTTGGGCTATTCGGTGCTTGCGGCGGAGACGTTCGACAACGAACCCCCTTATGCTGGTAAGCCGACCCTTGTGGAACGGCTCGCCCACGATCGCTTCGTCCGGATCAGCACCGGCTTCTATACTCGTGACCCGGTATATGCCGCGTTTCTGCGCAACGCACTCGCTATCGGTTACGAGCCGGTGTCATATGAACAGAACAGCCTACAGCGGCCCAAGGGACGTCTCCCACGACGCCAAAGCATCGAAGCGCGAGAACAGGCCGAGGCGGATAATCTTACCGCAATCCACCGGCGCCTGCCTACAGCCAAGCTTCTGATCTATGTAGGCCACAGCCACGTTGCCGAGGCAGCGCTTGATGAAGATAACGGTGGCAAGATCGAGTGGATGGCCGCACGGCTAAAGCGAATGACCGGCATCAACCCGCTGACAATCGACCAGACCACCGTGACCGAGGTGCAAGCCTCTACTCGCCAGTCTTATTATATGGCAGCCGCGCGCGTGAAAAATAGCGACGGTATCCTGTTCGAGGGCGACCGGCCGTTGGTGCTCGGGCAATATGCCGGGGCGGTTGACCTGCAAGTCGTCCACCCTCGACGCACCTATCGCTATGGCCGTCCTTCCTGGTTAGGCGATCTTGGTGGCGAACCGTTGTCCATTCCCAAGACGCTTATTCCAACCGATGGACACCGGCTCGTCCAAGTTTTTGCTGCAACCGCACCTACCGATGCGGTTCCGCTAGATCAGTTTGTCGTCCGCGCCGGATCGCCCCCCGCCATGCTAATTGCCCCCCGGGGGCCGGTCCGTTTCGTCACCCAACCATGACAGTGACGGATCCATTCACGTGTCTAGACGGGCTCGACCGGCCTACCATTCGGCTTAGGGTGTCATTTCGCCCTTAGCCGGGACCGGCCCCTATACGTGGCCCTTCTTTGCGTTGGCGCGGCACTAGGCTTCCTTGTCAGGCTCGGCGTGATAACTGACCATATCCTCTGGTAGCAGCGGCCGACGGCCATTCGAAGGTCCGCAATCGACCAAGTCGTGCCGTTCTGAGGCTCCTGGGCCGCCCCGCTCACTCGGAAGTCGACCGGCTGCGATCGGACGTCCGACAAGCATGCTCGGCAGCCTCAGCCGCTAGCACGAACAACGCGTCGCCAAGACGTCCTTAAGCGTGAGCCCCTGCTAAGGTTATCGGTTTCAGAGCGCCTTAACTTGATAGAACAATGCTTGACGCAAATCCCCATGCATCCGATGGTGATTAAAATTGCAGGGAGAGCGCACCGATGAAGCTGCTTGTTACGGGCATTGCCCTGATCGTGCTCGCCGGATGCAGCCGCGCCCCGGAGGGCAGCGCAGGGGAGCCCGACGTCGCCGGCAACGCGATCGCCGGCGTGGCATTCGACTACAGCTATTCCTTGGTCTTGCCCTCGACGCGCATAGGGGATCTGCAGGAGGACCATGCCCGCGCGTGCGAAAGCCTCGGTACCGCGCGCTGTCGCATAACAGGGTTACGTTATAGCGTTGACCGCCAAGGCGACGTGAACGCCAGCTTGGCGGTCAAGGTCGCGGCGTCGATCGCCCGGACCTTTGGCCGCGACGGTGTCAAGCGTGCCGAGAGCATGGGCGCGACACTAACCGGCGCCGACATCAGCGGTACCGACGTTGCCTCCGAGGCAGCCATCACGACCCTTCAACAGGCCGATCTGGACAGCGACCGTGCGCGCATCACGCGGGAACTCGCCCGCCTTGACCTCTCGCCACGCGAGCGTACCGAGCTTCTCCGTCAGCAGGCGGCGCTTGCAGAACCCGTTCGTGCCACCGCGGCCCAAGCGGCGACGCAGCGCGAGAGCCTGGCCAACACGCCGATGACCTTCGCGTATCGGACCGGCCGGGGAACGGGGTTGATCGACCGGTTCCGCGATGCCGGCGATACCGCGCTGGGCTCGATCGGCCTGACGCTCGCCGCTCTGCTCTGGGTCGTAGCCGGACTTGGGCCGCCCTTCCTCGTGTTAGCGCTTGTATTTCTGTTGTGGCTTCGATGGGGCCGTCGTTGGTGGGGTGCCCTAGTCGAGCGCGCCGACCCTTCATGACGGTCTTGACCGTCAGGTCGCTCCCCTAACGTCTCGGTCCTTCCGAAAGGGGCCGGGCCGCTTCCCGCCAATTCCGGGTATTCGTCTTTCGCCCAAACCCGGACGTTCAGGCTGGCGATCCGGGCGCCCAATAATAACGGCCATTCGTTCAGCGCGATCTTTCCCGTTTCTCCGTCTCCGATTGGCTATTTCGGGAAAGAGAAATTGGGAACAGATCTTGGGAAAGCGAAACTCGCAGGCGTTCGTCAGCGCGATCGAGGCGGCGAGACTCCCCGATCTACGTTCGCTTTCGGGAAAGCCGGCTCGACCGCTATCGCTAAAACCGGCCGATCAATAGATCGTCGATCGTCGGAATCGCTGGCACAGAAGCTTCAAACCAATCAGGATACACCCAACCACAACGAAAAGGCTGGTGGATGCTCCTTCCTATTCTCGCGATGATGTTAGCTTCTACGAGCCCTTCGGAGCCATCTTCGTCGTTGCCAATCTGCAACGGAGTTGAACCGACTGCTGGAACTCAACCTCCCTCAATTGTTTCCGCGCTACGGATGTCTGAAGCTTGGTTTCAAGCTTCTAAAACGGCGAATGACGACGATTTCATCGCCTTAATCAATGATGGAGGACCAAAGATTCCCGGTGGCCCGGCCGAGTGGTTGGAAATGAGGAGCTTTCTAAGCAACCTTCAACTATGCGGTGTAAAATCCGTTGATAATAACAACCTATACATTTGGGTCTTTGATAGGAACGCGGATTCTTTCGCCGTTACACAGTTTAGACTAAATGCAACCGTCTCCGAAAAACCTGAATTTGTCGGCGCATTTCTAACCGACGAAGCACCACTTGGCTACGTGAGACCAGAACCGCTCACGTCTCGTATGCTTGTCAAAGCTGTGGAAGAGCGTGTAGGTGGCAAAGCGGCTAAAGACCATTTTTCGGGCGCAGTTCTGATTTCTCATTCGGGACGCATACTTTTTCAAAAGGCGTATGGTTTAGCGGATAGAACGAACCACAAACCAAACACTCTCAATACGCAGTTCCGCTTCGGTTCGATGGGCAAGATGTTCACGGCCGTAGCCATAATGCAACTGGTTCAAGAGAATAAGATTGACTTGGATGCTCCCATTGGCCGCTACTTGACCGGTTATCCAAACCCGGACGTTGCCACGAAGGTCACTGTTGCTCACCTCCTTACACACACGGGCGGAACCGGTGATATCTTTGGGCCGGAATTTGATAGACGAAAAAGCTCGCTGCGTACTCTGACGGATTACGTCGCGCTGTATGGTTCGCGTGCGTTAGAGTTCGATCCCGGCAGCCGCTCCTCGTATAGCAACTATGGCTTCATCCTGCTGGGTCGAATCGTTGAGACCGTATCTGGGCTTAGCTACGATGACTACACCCGACGATATGTATTCGCGCCAGCAGGAATGACGTCGACGGGTAATGATCCTGAGCGTTCAATCTTACCTCGTCGGGCCGTGAGTTATATGGGGTCTGGTACTAAAATCTCGCGAGCGGATGATACCCTTCCGTTCAGTGGCACCTCCGCTGGAGGAGGCTATTCGACAGTAGGTGATTTCAATAGGTTTGTTAACGGTCTGACTTCCTACCAGCTACTGGGACGTGAAACGTTTCAGAGGTTAAAAGACGGTGGATTGAAAACTAGCGGCGGGCATTTTACCCATTTTGATTTCGGTGGATCAATGGCAGGGATCGGCCCGTATATTGGTCACGGTGGCGGAGCACCCGGCATGAGCGGTTCGTTATTCCACTTCTTGCAGAACGGCTACACGATCGTCGTATTGGCCAACCGCGATCCCGGCACTGCCGAAAGCATCTCTAATTTTACGGCGCACCGCTTGCCCGCTAATTAAGCCGCCGAACCGCAAGGAGCGTCTGATTCCAGTCAACCCGGACATTCCCGAAATCCGACCCTTTTTGGGAAGGGCGGCAGCTGCTTAAGGTCGGCTATCGCTACCCGCCCTCCCGAAAGCAGCCGGTCCGTTGACCACCATTTATCGTCATTCATCGATTGGGTGTGCGGAAAACCCGGTCGTAATCACGACTATGCGACAAACAGGTGTTTTACGCCATCTAAGCTACCTGCTGGCGCAGACTTTCGCTCGATCACAAAGCTGATCGGGAATACCTCGTCACAGTTTGCAAAGATCATCACTGCCGTGTTGGGAGAAGCCGGAAACTACCAAGCACGCGGCTGCCCACCGACCCGCTTAGCTGCGGCTGATTCTATCTCGTTTAAGTCGGCTTGCGTCAGAGCGCCGGCTGCGAGCATCTTTCGCATCAACTCGTCCAATAGGGCCGCAAGGAAGTGTATTTCACGTCGTTCTGAGCCCGTGTCTTCGCCCTCGGTGTTTACTTCCATGCGCCGTTCCCTGGTTCGCCGTGCACTTTAGACACGGCCATTAACGTCCGCTAGGCGAGCATGTTGCACACCCCGCGTCATAAATCCGGGCAACCGTTTTCGTCGCGGAAGGATCTACGTCACTCAAAATGTCGGACATAAATACTTGGGTCAGGAGCGTATCTGAGAAGGTCGACCTGTCGTCACTGACTCGTGCACGACAGAAGGATATCCTCCGACGACAGCCTCTTGATCGTCTCAAGACGCGATCGCCGATCCTGCATGTTACGACTTACGTGTTTCTTCCGACAGGGCGTTCGATCATGTTTGCATCTTCCCCGATCATCAGCCGTCCGCTCGCGCCCGCGCAAACAGCCGTTTAAAGTCACTTGTCTCGATCGCTCCCATCGCCAGCATACGTCCGGCAAGATAGCCCGGGGTGCCGGTCAGACCGATCGAATAGGCCTCTTGGCCGTTTGCACGCAAGCGCGCGGCGACGACTTCTGCATGTAAAGCAAGCCACTTCGTCGCGCGCTGCCAGTCCCCTCCAGCACTGGTAACGGCGTCTCGCAGCATGTCGTCGTCGATTATACGACTGTCGGTCATCAGTTGGCGATGAATGGCCGGATAGATTTCCTGTTCGGCACAGGCGAGCGCGATGCTCGCAGCACGTTCGGACGGTGGACCGAAGATCGGCCAGTCCTTATAGATGACCCTAACCTTGCTATCGCGTTCCACCGCCTCTTCCAAAGCGTGGAAGGCATGACGGCAGGCGGGGCAGCGGTAATCGGTGAAGACGGCAAGCCGGAGCGTCGCATCGGCTGGACCTTGCTCGGGTGAATTTCCACTGGTCAGGATCAGGTCGGCGGTCGCCCCAACATCCCGACCGATTGGAGCCGTGCGACGCAGCACCTGCCCGACTGCCCAGCCAGCCACGACGACAGCCCCAAGCCCTACCGCCTGCCTCCGATTAAGTGGCTCTGGCATATTCAGCTCGTCCGAGGCTTGCTGAAAGCCGCTGCGACTAGACGGCGTAAAGTCGGCAGATCGATGGCCCCGGCTACCACTTGCGCGCCGATGAGCAGCGGTCGTGTCCCGTTGCATGAGCCGAATGAGCCTTGGGCCGGCATTCGGCCAGCTAATCGCAAATTGGCTCGGGCGGCAGTGGGAGATGTTTAGCCGCAATATTTTGCCGGGGCCGGCCTTGCTTGTGCGTCGGCGAGTACACGTCGCTCATCTACGGCCTCCTTACATAGCCTGATTCAGATCGAGCCTCTTGCATCAATGGGTCCGGTACAATTCGCGATCGCATCAGTGAAAGGGCGCAAAAATGAGCGATAGGGTTCGGCCACGCCAAGTCCATCCGTATTTATAGGACGACGCACCTGAAGTCCGCTGGCGGTACTGACGCGGCGCTTGGTGAGATGTGGCGTATGCACCGCATCTTCCTCGCCAAGTCCGCAATGCGAAATAATGTTCGACGTCCAGAGTGCCGGTTTCCCCACCATGTCGGCAAAGGGAACGATCAACAGTCGGTCACCAAGCCGTCGCTTCCAGAAGGCCATCAGTTTTGCCTCGAGTTCAAAATGGTGCGCAATGTCGTCGAGATCGAAACTCCACCCGACTCCGTGAATGAAGAAGGTACGGAAGCAGGACCACGCGTTATCCAGTGGATCGCGCTGCATCCAGATGAGCGGGACGTTGGGGAAGATCGTCGCGATTAGGCCTAGGTAGCGACTGGCATCGATGGTTTTGTCAACGATCCGTCCGGCAGATCCGGCGCGCTCCGTCAGCAGATGCAGGTACAGGTCGCCGAGCGCGATAAGCGTGCCGCCCCCGGCGAGATATTGATCAATGGCGTGGCCTGATACGCCACCGGCAGTGACGGCTACATGCTGGATGACGTTGAGTTCTCCGCCGTCGTGCACCTGACTGTGGCTTGCAAGTATATGTTCAACAAGCGTTGTCCCCGACCGAGGCAGGCCCGTGACGAAAATCGGGCGGTCGGTATCGGCGGTCGCATGCGTTTGCATTCGCTTGAAGAATTCCGCATCGAAGCCCGTCATCGCGGAAAGTGCATTGGCGGCGTTGGCGTCACGACTATACGGTGTCTCTGATTTCAGCAACGCGGCACCTCGCAAATAGGCCGAGAACGCGGCTGCCGGATCCTTGCGGTCGGCATGCAGCTTACCACGTGCGTAGCAATATCGGGCCAGGTCGGCGGGACCCTGGCGTTCAGCGGCAGCAGCTTCGGCGAGCATTTGTTCGGCCATCCTATCCTCTGCAAGATTTCCCGTGCTGGCGAGCGAGAGCCAGGCCGGTCCCCACCCGGGGCGATGTTCCAGCGCATTGAGAAGATGCCCGCGCGCGGCGTCGGAATGCCCCAGCGTCAGCGCAATGTTGCCCAGAACATAGGCATGGCCTGCGCGGTCAGGTACATTTTCGGGAAGCTGGATCAATAGATCATGCGCATCCTGCTGCCGGTGGGCCTGTGTCAGAAGCACGACCTTTGAATATCGCGCCATAGCCGGGTTGGCGGCTGAAGCGATAAATGCATCGATTGCGCGAAGTGCCAGCGTATATTCGCCACTGACCTGCATTAGATGCGAAATTGTCTTCCAATGCTCGCCGATTGGGGCTTGCTCATCAAGCAGTGTTACCACGGCGCGATTCGTCGCCACGCGATCACGCCGGCTCAGCGCTGCTTTCAATTGCGCCAGCCTCGCCGTCAACTTCAAGTTTATGGTTGCGGGCATTGTCGCTGGTCTATCCTCTCATGGCGCCGAAACCACGCCCTTCTGTGCATGGCCGATGCATTTAAATCACACAACTGACCCAACCGTTCAAACGTGGTTTTGGGCGTTGACAAAGCCGCTGCCGGTCAACAGGATTGAGTTAACATGCTGTTAATCATAAGCGCCGCGGACGACGCTTCGGACATATTTTTGGGGTGTGAATATGCGGGCTAAAAGTCTTTTCGGGTACGGCGCGGCGATGATTGCCCTCATCTCTGCTCCTGCAGGCGCTGCCACGATTAACCTCATCGATCTGGGCGGCGTAACTGGTTCCAAATCGGAAATGGGCTTCCAGATTGCGGCTTCCTATTGGGGGTCGATGTTCACCAATACAGCCGTCATCAATCTGGGGGTCGGCTTTTCCGCGCTTGGACCCGGCATCATCGGATCGACCGGCAGCACGCGAGCAGATTATTCGATCGCGAACTGGGAAGCGGGGGTCAATTCGACAAAGAGCGGATCGTATATCGATCAGAACATCGTGCTTCCGACGTTGACCAACGGCGCGGCGAGCTTCATCACTAACGGTACGACGACGGTCGACGGTGTGACCAACGATGACTTGAGTAAACTGGCGTACAACAATGGGGCGACAACAAGCAGCCGGACATTGTATCTGAATACGTCGGTCATCAAGGCGATTGGCGGCGATACCGGTTTGTCATCGACGACCCGCGACGGTAACGTGACGTTCAGCAGCGATTTTGGTTTCGACTTCAATCCAACCGACGGCATATCAGCAAACACCTTCGACTTTATCGGGGTGGCCATTCATGAGATCGGTCATGCGTTGGGCTTTGTCTCGGGGGTTGACTTACTTGACGTCTACGGGATCGGCGACGGCCCAGGGTCGGGTGCTTTGGGTTACAGCCTGAACGATACGTCGATTTACAGCGCTCTGGACATGTTCCGGTACAGCGCCGATCCAACCGACATCCTGTTGGGGTCCGCTCCGTCACTTGATCTCTCGGTCGGGGGGATGAAGTATTTCTCGATCAATGGCGGCAATAGCGCGCTCTTCGACAACACGTTTTCGACGGGTCGTTACAATGGTGACGGGCAACAGGCGTCTCACTGGGAAGACGCAGAAGCCTGTAGCGTGGGCAACGGAATCATGGATCCGACTTTCTGTTATGGCCAAACAGGCGAAGTTACCGGCCTTGATCTGGCGGCGTACGACGCAATGGGCTGGAATCTGAGCAAGGACGCCTTGGCCTACGGGTCGGTGTCGACGGCGGCGATCTACAGCCAGTTTGCGCCTAGTGTCCCCGAGCCGTCGACGTGGTCGATGATGATCTTTGGGTTCGGGTTTGCCGGCGGGGCAATGCGGCGACGAGCGCGCAAAATCGCGGTGCGTACTCAATTCAAAACTGCATCGTAATCGCAACCGAGCGACGCACATCGACATGCCGTTGTGCGCCGCTCAAATTCGGCCGTTGTGTCCTCGATGGCATGTATTGGCTATCTGACCTGCAAAAAGAACAGGGGCGCAGGCCGAGCTTCGTGATCGGACATAAAGAACGATCCGCCAAAGTTTTCCCGGCAGGCTAACGAGGCTAACGATCAGCCCCCGGGCGAGTTCGCACTATAACAGCGGGGTGGGCCGTTAAGCGGGACGACGCGGTCCCGCCAGGTTTTAACAGGTCATTTTGCAAGCGACCTCAATCGCGCCTCGGCCTTGGTGGCACGAACGGCGCAGGCGTTCATTACAGCCTCTGCTTCTTTGCCCGGGATTCGTCGGTTCTGCCGGACAAGAGCGGCTTTGACTTGGGCTGGCGGACGGAAGTCAAGCCGCCCCATAAAATAGGCACCCACCGACGCCCCGATCTGGCGCCCTCGAGGGTTCTTCGATCCGGCGACCAGGGCATTGCTTACCATCACACAGCGGATTTCGTCGTTAACAGTCTGGGCGCTGGCGCTGGCTGGAAACCCCATCGCAGCGACCGCGACCAGAGCTGCGGAGCCCAAAAGATTGAGGGATTTTAAAGTCATTTCTGGAATTCCATTTCCGGCAGCTGGTTCATCCGGCACGCCAGAAGTGGCAAATGTCCGTTAGCGTAAGCAAATATATATTGGTCGATTGGCTAAAGCTCCAATGGCGAATCCCGAAAACCATGCCAACCATGCGTCGTACTCGTGTATTGGCGATGGGCATTTCAAGGGTGCTGCCTCTACGAATTATCTTGCCTGCAAGCCCTGCGCATGTGCGAGAGCAATCGGGTGAGAAATTTGAGACATCAAAGGTTATTAAATATTTAACTGATGATTTCAACGAAAAGTTAACCACCATCACGTCCAAGTCCAGTGTGGCTATCATTGATGTGAAAATCAGACAGGCCGTCTCTCGCCGCCTCAAGGCGCTCAAAGAGCACCTTCGGGCTTATTTGACTCTCGAACCGCTCGAGATTGGAAATCGCTGACGCCGACCGCGCTGTTCACGATTTTCTACACGCCATTCATTGGTCAAATGTGCGGAAAACCCACTCGTGATCACGACTGTGCGACAAACAGGTGTTTTCGGACGGGAACCCCTCAATCGTCGCAAAACGCCGTCGCTAACCCCGATTGGCGACTATCGTGTGTTTTCCGACAGGGCGCGGCGCGTCAAAGCTGCCGAGCCGCTCCCGCCCAAAATCAGACGCTGTGGCGGGTAAGCTTCGTTTCTCAAAACAGCCATTCATTCACCAAGATGGCTCCCGATTGTCATTCTCCAAAGGCAGTTTTGAAAAGGTCACGGGGCCTGATCTCAGGAGAACGGGTAAATCTGACTGCTGCTGACAGCTTCGAACCTCACCGGCGCTCGTTTAATCCTCCATCGTGAGACAGCCTAGCGCGAGACAGGGAGCAACTTACGTTCGCGGATGCGGGACGATCGATGCTACAAACACCGCTCAGAACGCTTCAAACTTGATAGGTAAGCAGTTGCGTCCTATCGTGGCACGCGGGTTATAAGCGCCGTGGTTGGGATGGTATTAGAGTGCTGATGCTCCTGCCAGTTGCCCTACTGATGTTCCAAGGCACGCCAGAACCATTGACGCAGCGGCCGTCAGTCACGGCTATCGAACCTCCGCCGGCGCCGGGATCTGCAGATAGAGAGATCATCGTAAACGCGACTAGGAGGCCCCGAGTGGCGGGCATGGTCAAGCGGATGACCGGTGATAGCGATGCGCAAATTCCACGCTGGAATACGTCGATTTGCGTTACTGTCCGCGGCGTCATGCCGGACAAGGCGCAATATATCGCTGAAACGGTTGCAGCTAATGCGCGAACGGTCGGTGTGCCGATAGAAGGCAAATCATGTCCGTCGAATGTCGAGATTATAATCTCAGATCAGGCGGATGCACTGGTAAGACGCTTTCTGCGTCGTCAGCCAAATATGTTTCGGAACGTGGCCAAGTACGGTCTCGCTCGCTCGCGGAACCGGGCCGAACTGACGGATCCTCGTCCGGTCCGATGGACTATGGGCAGAGCTACTGAAAAGCGCTTGGATGCGGCATCGCGGCTTTCCCAACCTTCGCGAGAGGATAAAAAGCAAATACTTGTGATCATCGATTTGCCCCGGTGCAGCGATGTCACGTGGGAGCAGCTGAGCTCCTACGTCTCAATGGTCGTGCTTGCCAATCCTGAGCACAGTGTCAGCAGCGACATTGGATCAATCATGTCGCTGTTTGACGCTACCACTCGTGATAAGCCCAATAACCTCACAGATTCAGATCGTCTTTTGCTAAAGGCCCTATATGCGACCGAGGAGCAAGTCTCGGCGGCGTCGCAGCGATACGCCATGACGGATTACATTGTGCGGGAGCAGAACAGGCGTCGATCGAGATGACCATTGCGGTATGGCTTATGGAATCGCAATAAAGTGGTCAGCCTCACTTGCCCGAATATCTATACATTGACTTCAATCTACTCGACGTTAGCTCTAATATTTACACGGTCCACTTTAGTTCCGCTTAACCTCGGTTGCTGACTGGACCGTTCAACTTGGTGGCAGCGCCAGCTACGAGGTGTTCAAGCATGAGCTACCATACGGATCGTCGAAGCCGAACACGAGCCATTGCTATGTACCTGACCCTTCTTTTGATCGGCGCGACGCTGGGACTTCTTGTCAGGTGCGGCGTGATTACAGATCACGTACTTTGGTAGAATGGCCGAATGGCACTTGAAGGGGCGCCGTCCGCCACAA
Organism: Sphingomonas aerolata; assembly: GCF_023935825.1. NCBI lineage: Bacteria > Pseudomonadati > Pseudomonadota > Alphaproteobacteria > Sphingomonadales > Sphingomonadaceae > Sphingomonas > Sphingomonas aerolata. Next base: position 70,043 of record NZ_CP098764.1, read on the forward strand.
TGGGCCATTCGGTCCGGAGGCGGCGCGAACGTGGATAACGCCCAATTTCGGCCATTCCGCTTACGCCAAAACACAGACGCGCAAGCCGCAGCCTTGATGGTAGCTTACATGGCTATAGGTTAGAAATGCGCTGACCGATGCGGGTCAAGGGCGGACTCGCTCACATCTGCTGCGGATCATCAGGGTCTCACCTATCGATCCTGAATAGAAGGTCGACAGCAGGGCTGAAGGAGAGCACTACGGCAAGAACCACCACGAACGTCAAAAGGAGGTTGGTCGTAAATGCGCCAGCCGAAGGGTGAACCAGCCTCCTCAAAATCCCGCAGACCAGCCATATTGGTGCGGCGAATAATGAAGCGATCAATAGCACCCACCCCAGACTGGCCAGAATATGAGTTTCAGCACAGCCGATTGAGGGATCGCACGTACCCAACAGGCTGCCCAGCAGTACAATACCGCCGATGCCAGACGCAAGAAGCCCGACCGCAAGACAACCAAACGGCCAAGCCTTTCGTAGGTGGGGAAAGAGTGGATCTTCGCTCATGCTGCGATCTTAATAACAATCGGAAGCTCTTTGAAGTAGCGGCTTCTGGATCTGCTACACTACTGCAGGACGCGGACCGTCCGCTCTCCACCACGTCGCGACATTCCTTGGCGGATAAGCAGACCCCAAAACCGGTCCGGTGGGAAGGGCCCAGTTGTTGCCACTTGACGGGTCGTGCAGCATACCCAGGACCGGTCATCCGTTCATAGGCGCTATGATAGTGCTGACGGATAGAGGAATATCGGTATGCCACTGCTCTGGCTTATAGGCCTTCAGGCTGCGGCAACCTGGAATCCTCCCGCTCAGGCAGCATGGGCAGGAGAAAAGCCCCCTATCGAGGTCCGCTTGCATGCGGCTACCTTGTCCATGCGCGGCGATGCGCCCATCGAAGTCGACCTTATCGCAAAGGACAATAACTTTGCCGTATCGCCGTTTCTGCAACCCACACGGGGCATTGCGTTTGAAGTCATCTCGGAAGACGGGCAACCAGTCGCGCCTGCCGAACCAATGGCAGGCTCACCGCCCCCGCCTCCTCTTAAGATAGAGGAGCTGATCGCCATATCAGTAACATCGCCTTACCGCATCTTCACTCACGAAAGCGCAAGAACGATTTTCCCTGGAGCAGGCCGATACAAAGTGAGAGCCCGGGTATTCCTCTTCAACTTCCCGTCCAAGCCAGTCCGCTATGCCCAATTAGTATCGGATACAGTCACGGTGAACGTCACGAAGTAGAACACAACCGTGCCGCTCGCGACGGCGGCATTTGCTAGAGGGCGTCTGAAAAGCCGCCCGTCCGCTGTCCACCAATCCCGGTTATTCCGCTTACGCCTAATTGCGGACGTGGCCGGCGTATGACATGTTCTTGCAAGAACGGGAGCTGTTGATGTCGAGTTGGACCACGCGGCTGAAAAATCGGATGCATCCACGACTCCGAATGTTCTTCGCGAGGCTGTTTCTGCTAGGTGTCACTTGGCTTGCCGTGACCGGTGCGATCGAGATGATCCGAGGCAGCGCTGCCTTCAGCCCGTTAGTCCTGACTGGCTTGGTTTTAGGATGCGCGTCAGCTGCTATCTTCAAACCTATTCCGCTCGAATACCGTCAGCCTGCGGAATAGCCCGCTCGTAAGGTAACGTCGGCAATCCACCATGCCGGATATCCGTGATAAAATCGCAGGTTTCGCATCAAGCCCTTCGGGGTATAGCATTTGAGCGGGCTCCATGCGGTTACCGGGGCAACTCCGATCGCCCAAGGACAAACCATGCGAATCTGGCACATTGCTCTTATTATAGGGCTGGCGGGGCAATCCGCTATTGGTGGGGCACAGGCGAGGCAGGCTGTGCCAGCTCCAAGCACGAGGCAATTAACGGGACTCAGCCCTCAAGATGCAGTTAGTCTTATTGCCAAGTTGGAGGAGGCTCAACGTAACTTAGAAGCCGGTAAATTTGAGTCTTTTGAATTACTCGCGGGATCGATTGCCTCCTATGATGAGGCCAAGGTTTCACCGCTCGACGTCTTTTTGAAGGTGCCGTTCAAGAGCGTGTGGAGTGTCGAAAGGGTGCGCAGCGACAACGAGCTATGGCAGCCATATCGGCTCGCCTACGCACCTGACGGGCTTGGAAAACGCTACTGGGAAATAGAGGTAGTGCTAGGGATTGATGGTGATATTCAACGCGTATCAATGACGAATAAGCCGCCTGCTCCGTTCTAATCTTCGCGCCCGCGGTCATATCGCTCAGTGTAGAACACTCGGGGTTTTGCCGACTACTGCGGAGCGGGAGGCCGCAACCGAGTTTCCATGGCTTCGGGCCAGCGACGTCATGGACGGCAGCTGAGCACCAAGTTCGGACGTTCCGGGGCCGGTCGCATCGAATGACCGCTGACGCCCACGAAACGCCGCCAGAAAGCGTGAGCGTTTACACGATCGCGGCGAGAGGGCGCTTAGCGTCGCAAAAGGTGGGACATACGCAACGTCCGAAACTTAGAAGTTTTGCATCATACGCAAAATGGCCGAATTACAAGCGCTTCCACATGCATAAATTAATGCACAATCAGTGCATGATTTACGACTACGCACGTGTGTCATCCAACGGCAGGATCTGGCCCAGCAGCTCGATGCAGCCAGTTGCACCAAGATCTATCGCGAGAAGGTAGCGGCACGGCTGTCGAGTGGCCCCAGCTCAAGCGCGCTCGGCGCGCTCGACGCCGGCAACGTGCTGATGGTGACGTCGACTGATCGCTTGGCCCGCAACACCCGCGATCTTCTAAACATTCTGTATGCGGTGAAAAAGTCGGTGCGGGCTTTCGATCGGTCACCGAGCCGATGGTCGACACCACTTCGCAGGTTGCCGAAGTTATCATTGCCGTGCCGGGGATCGCGGCTGGCTGGCAGCGCCATCGTATCGCTGAGCGCGGCAGGGCTCCAAGCTAAGGCTGGGGCCGTCAAGTTCGGTCATCGCGCGGCCCTTACCCATCATCAGCAGGCCGAGGCGCTACAGCGGCTCGCAGATGGCGATACGCAGCACACCGTCGCCGCCCTGGTTGGGGTCAGTCAGGCGACTCCTGCAAAGAGCCTATGCGCATTCCTTGCTGCCCCAGCCGGTGGCGAGGCCCTGCTATGCAGTTGAAGCTGGATCCCGGTAGGCAGAAAGTAAATGGCTACATGTCGACACATCGACATGTAGCCATCCTCTATTTCAGAACCGCAGCCGCACGCCCGTTGCGATGCTCTCGCGGTGGTCGTCCTGGCCAGTCTGCGCTTCAACCGTCGAGAACAGCTCGACGCCGCTCGGCAGGCGGTATGCGACGCCGGCCGATGCCGTACCGGTCACCCGTGCGCGCGGGGCGCCCAGCGCGGTCAGCGTCAGCGGTGCACCGGCATAGCCTGCGACCGCATCGGCCCGCTTCCCTTCGATCCGGGTGCGGGCGCCGAACCCGACATAGGGACGGAACGCGGCGTCGGACGCTTCGCTGCGCGCGAACGTCACGCCGGCATCGGCAAAGCCCGTGACATGGCGGTCGCGCGCCACGGTCAAGGCGAACGGCCCGCCGGCCTCGCTCACCCGGTCTCGGGTAGTGCGCAGATAGGTCACGCCGACCTTGGGGGTCAGCGTCCAGTCATTCGCCATGGCTAGCGCATAGCCGACCGACAGGTCGGTCGCCCAGCTGTGTAGACCATAGCGCCCGGTTGCGCTGCTCGCCCCCGGCAGTGCGCGCGTGGTACGGGCATCGCCGCCATCATACAGGATCGACGCGCCGATCCGGATATTGCCTGCCGTGTAGCGGCCGTGGACGCCTGCGACGACACCATCGGTGCTGGTCGCGGCGCCAAGGTCAGTGATCCGCTGGCGGCTGTCGAGATAGCCCGCAAATGCGCCGACCGACCAGTCACGGTTGCCGATGCCGATCCCGCCGAGGAAGCCGTAACCGCTGCTGCGGGCCTTCGCGGTACCCGCGTCGCGATCGGCGCCGAGCGTGTGCCACTGCGCAATCCCTTGCGCGAAGGTGAAGAGGCCGACGTCCTCGCGGTCGGTGGTCGCAAAGCCCGGTCCGCGTGCGACGTCGGTCAGGCTCAGCGTCTGGTCGACGCCCATCTGCGTCGCCGAGGCATAGGCTTCGGGCGTCAATTGCGCGAACGCCTGGCTGTTCGATGCGCCGCTCGCCGTCAGCAGTGCGGGCAAGGCGGCAAACAGCGTACTGGTCGCCGGCTGCACCTGGATCGCGGCATTGGCATAGTCGATGCTGCGCGCGACCTGCGGGTTGAACGCGGGATCGCCGAGGAACTGGCCGAGCAGCTGGATCCGGTCGGCACGCTGCACGACGAAGCCGAACAACGACGCCGACTTGTCGATCGTCGTATAGCTACCGTTGATCCCGCCGCTTGCGACGATCAGGTCGTAGGACGTGCCCGGCCGGATCGCACCTTCCGCGACGATGCGGAGCGTCGACCCCGACGCGATCGAAAGCCCACCGTTGATCACGAGCTTGTCGGCCACGGTCGGCGTGATCTCGAACAGCGACACCGATCCGCTCGCAAGCGAGACGTTGCCCGTCACCGTCATCGTACCCGGCGAAGCCCCAGGGCTGAGCGTGCCGGCGACCGCGATATTGCCGATCACCGACCCGGCCGACCCGAAGGTCGCGCCCGAGCGTACCGCGATCTGCGCCGCGCGGATCGTCGATCCGGCCAGGCCGACAAGTCGACCACCCGCCATGTCGACACTATTCAGCGAGGCATCGCCGGCGATCGTCGCATAGCCTGCGGTCATCCCGAACGCCTCGACATTCGCGATCGAGCCGAATGCGACCGGTGCCGCGGCGCTGCCGCCCGATACCAGGATCGCGTCCGTACCAGCCCCGCCATCGACCGAGCCTGCGAACCTGCCCGCGACCGTGAAGCGGTTATCGGCTGCCCCGAACACGACCGGAGCCGTGAGCGACGCCCCCGAGCCGATCGTCAGGTTGGTCGCAGCATTGACGCGCTCATAGGTCTGAGCGCCCGTCAGCGTCAGCGTGCCACTGCCTTCGCCGTTCAGGATCTCGAAGTCGCGCAGCATGTCGGCGCCGAGCGTACGGTCGCCCGCCAGTTCGAGCGTCGCCGTGTCGGTCCCGGCTCCACCCGAGACGGTGCCGAGCAGCGTACCGCCTGCCGTCAGGCGGAAGCCGTCATTGCCCGCACCGAGATCGATCGTTCCGGCCAGCGTGCCCCCCGGTGCGACGGTGACGCTCTGCGCATCGTCGCCGAACGTCAGCGCAGTGCCGGCGGTCCCGAGCGTTCCCGTCACGGTCAGCGCGCCACCTGCAAGCGCGATGCGCTCGAAGCCGGTTGCCGTGCCCGCCAGGGTGACCGGTGCGTTCGCGGTGAAGCGCAACAGGTCGGAGCCTGCCCCGCCCATGTAAAGCCCGCCTGCACGCGTCGCGCCGAGCGCCAGTTCGTCGTTGCCGGCGCCAAGCGAGACCATGGCGACATCGCCGTCGACCGCCAGCGCCTCGGCCGCGTCTGAGCCCGTCACGGTGCCGACGACGAAGCCACCCAGCGCGAGGTTGAGGCCGGTGCCGGCGAGTGCGATCGACTGGAAGCCCTGATCGAGTGTCAGGCCCAACGTACCATTGCCCTCGACGCTCAGGCGCTCGAAGTTGTTGCGCTGGCCGATGCCGCTGCGGTTGCCGGCAAGCGTGACACCATACAGGTCGTCGCCCGCGCCGCCATCAACGCCGCCCGCGACGCTGCTGCCGGTGCCTTCGACGAAGCGGTCATTGCCGGCGCCCAGCAGGACGGCGCCCTGGATCGTGCCGGTGTTGACGACGCGGTCGTCGCCCGCGCCCAGGTCGACGCTGCCGGCGATCGTGCCCGCATTGGTCACGCCTTCGGCCGCCTCTCCGCCGGTGATCGTCACCGTGCCTGCGCTGGTGAGGACCTGTCCGGCCGCGACCGTCACATCGCCGCCCGACACGCCGATCGTGTCGAAGCGGAAAGTCCCCGAATAGGCGACATTGCCGCTGCCCACCTGTGTGAAGCGCTCGAAATTGACGAACTGGTCGCCATTGACCGCGCCACCCACGGTCGCATCGATGATCAGGCCGTCATTCCCCTCGCCCGCATCGACGGCGCCGACCAGCACCGCATCCGCGCGCTGGAGGAAGCTGTCGTCGCCCGCGCCGAGCGCGACGTTGCCCTCGATCCGGCCGCGGTTCTCGATGCTGTCGTTGCCGTCGCCGAGATCGACCGACCCGAAGATCGCACCGGTGTTGACGATCCGGTCGTCGGCGCCGGCCCAGCTCTGGATCGCACCGGCCAGGCTGGTGCCGTCAAGCGGGTAGCCGTTCGCCAGCACGCTGCCGGTGCCGCCCCGGATCGTGCCGCTGTTGGTCAGGTCGAGCGCGGTGCCCGATACTAGCAGCGCGACTGCGGACGTGCCGGTCGCCTGGATCGTCCCGCTGTTGGTGATCGTCCCGGTCACATTGGTCCCGGTATCCAACAGCAGGCCGGCCGCCGGAATGGTATAGGTGTAGCGCGTGCCGTCCCAATCCTGATAGGTCTGGGTCAGGCCGTTGCCGGTCGCCTCGATCGTTCCGGTATTGGCGATCGCGTAGGTCGAGCTCACCGTCGAGCCGAACCTGCCCTGCATGTACAGCCGCGCGGCAACGCCGCCTTCTCCGCTGGCGGTGACGGTACCGTCATTGGTCAGCGTGACCGCGCTCGGGCCGCCGAAATAGTAATCGCTGCCGGTCGAGATCACTAGCGCGGTGCCAGTGGCGGACGTGATCGTGCCGCTATTGGCGACCGCGATTGTGACGGGGGCGGTCTGGTCGAGAACCGTGGTGGCCGATATCGCGAGTCCGCCCGTGATCGTGCCGCTGTTGGTTGCGGTGAGGCCGTCGAGGCCATAGCCTTCCAGGCTTGCGGTGTAATAGTCGCCCGACGAGGCGATCGCGCCGCTGTTGTCGAAGGACAATGTTCCCGACGAAACGCCCTGGTAGACTGCGTTCGACACAAGCGATTCTGCGCCGACCGTGCCGCTATTGGTGA
>NZ_CP098765.1:0-102246 GCF_023935825.1 Sphingomonas aerolata
CCCCGGTCTCGCCGCTACCTGTCCTCGTGGACTGGATCTACGTCGACGATCGCTGGCAGCCGGATCCCCGGACGCTGGCGCAGCCCGCAGGCGAAGAAGATGCGCTTACATCTGACCGGCCGGTCCTCGCGGTCCCCGCATCGATGGAGGACGACCCACGTCGCGAGGCGGGCTGAACGGCTGACGGACTAGTGCTAGGGGGTGAAAATGATTGATGATCCTGAAAGCGTCGTGCGAGAGCTTGAGGCGAGCGGCAAATACCGTGTGCTCCGCAGGCTCGATCTGCCTCGGCAGCTTGCGGAGAACCTCGGCACTCCAACCAAGTGCGGCATCTTCCTCGACATCGAGAGCACAGGTCTGAACCCCGTGCTGAACGAACCGATCGAGTTCGCGATGGTGCCATTCGAATATACAACGGATGGCAGGGTGGTCGCCGTTCGCGAACCACTTCATCAGTTCAACGAACCAACGGAAGCCATCCCTTCAGAGATAACCGCCATAACCGGACTCACGGACGCCCACGTTGCGGGTCACAAACTCGATGTCTCCGCCATCGAGATGTTCGCCGCGCAGGCCGCGATCATAATCGCGCACAACGCCGCTTTCGATCGCCCATTCGCGGAACGGATCTCGCCAGTGTTCGCCGCAAAGCCGTGGGCGTGCACGATGTGCGACGTACCATGGAAAGAGGAAGGCATCGAAGGCCGTCGATTGTCGGATCTGCTCTCGAGATTTTCATATTTCTTCGACGCGCATCGCGCCGTCGACGACTGCAATGCAGGCATTGCGCTGACCACCATGACATTGCCCGTCAGCGGTCGAACGGTTCTCGACAGGCTTCTGGAGGTGGCGCGTCAGCCAACCTGGCGAATTTTTGCAGAAGGGGCGCCGTTTGAGACAAAGGAGGTTCTCAAACAGCGCGGTTACCGATGGAACACGGACGCTGCCGTTGGCCCGCGCGCGTGGCGCATCGACGTCAACGAAGCCAGAGTTGAAACCGAAATCGCGTTCCTCAAGACGGAGATCCTGGGTTCGCGATCGATCCCGTCCGTGAGCGAGATAACCGCCTTCCAAAGATATTCGGCAAGGAACAGATGAACCTCAGGCCGGTGGGTGCCGGCAATGTGGTCGCCCCCGCAGGAAGTGGTACGACACCTATAGGCCAATTGACCGGCACGGCCAGCTCGACGATTCGCCGGATGACCTCGCCGGCACCGCGAGCCCACGCGGCCTTGGGCAAACAGGTGCGGGCCATGAAGACCTTGAGGTCATCGCGCTACGTGAACGAACGTCTGCTTACGCTGGCTTGGCGCTCCAAAGCGGCCGGGCCGCTTTCCACCATGAAAGGCGGATATGCAGTTCTACGTCTCGGAAGCTGCTACCGTATCCACCCTGGGGACGAACTTGTAGACGGTGCCTCGGGAGATGCCGAGTTGGCGAGCGATGTGTGCGGGCTTTATACCGTCGGCGATCAACTTACGTACTGCGTCGGGATCAATACGCGGCTTGCCACCTTTGTAGACGCCCCGTGCCTTCGCTGCCTCGATACCTTCAAGTTGCCGTTCGCGTCGAAGGTTCGTCTCGAACTCTGCAAATACGCCGAGCATATCAAGAAATGCTTTTCCCGCTGCCGTGCTTGTATCTATCGGTTGCTCTGTCGCCTTGAGAGCGATCCCCCTGCCCTTAAGCTCATACACAATATCCTGCAGATCTTTCATCGACCGAGCGAGCCGGTCAATGCGGGTCACCACCAGAGTGTCGCCCTTGCGAAGGAAGTCGAGCAAGACTTGCAATTCAGTCCGTGCGCCGCGCTCGCTGCCCGATTTCTTCTCCGATCGGATGGTCTGGCAGCCAGCGGCCCGCAGCGCGGTTTCCTGTATCCCAAGATCCTGCTCGGAGGTCGATACGCGCGCGTAACCAAAAAACGTCATTGGAGCCCCATCTGTTCAGTCAGGTTCTAGACCGCTTGCACGGAGTGTTCAATCTCTATGCAAATGACCCTGATTGAACGGGAAGACTGTTCAGTGTAGTGTGTTCGTTCAGGGTATACCCATAAAGACAAGCCGTGTGCCACGTGGCACACCATAGGACACGGCTTCAACGCCGAAATCTAGATTGTCGACGGAGCGCCCATGCTCAGTGCCCACGACGGCGAGGCGCTGCTCGCCCAGGCCCATGCAGAGGGCGCGCGTCGTGCTGGTCGGCGACGTGTAGCAATTGGTCAGCGTCACGGCCGGCCGCGCCTTTGGCCGGTTGCAGGACGCCGGCATGGAGACGCCCAAGCTCGCCAAGATTGTCCGCCAGTTCAGCCCCGACATCAGGCGCGCGGTCGAGGCGCTGCTCGCCGGCAACGCCGAGGCCGCGTTCGCCGCCCTCGACTACGGGGGTGGCGAGGTGATCTGCCACGCCGACCACGACGTGCGCCGCTTGCCCGCGACTTCGCGCGCCTGGCGCCCAAGGACCGCGCCCGCATGCTCGTCCTCGACCCAACCCGCGAAGGTCGCCAGGCGCTCACCGACGCCATGCGCGATGAGCTTGTCCGCGACGGCACGCTGGCGAGCGCGCCATGACCGTCACGTACTTGAAACGTGCGGCCTCACCGACGCCCCGCGCCGCCAGTTACCGCCCCGGCACCGTCGTCATCTTCCGCAAGGATGCAGAGGACGGCGCGCCGCGTCGCAACACCGGCTACCGCGTCGGGTCTGGCGACGCAGAGGGTGGCACCGTCCAGCTGCTGGACCCCGAGGATCAGCCGCTCACTGGTCCCCCGGTGGCGGCAGCGCCGCCAATGCCGATGCCTTCACCGAGGTCGACCAAGGGTCTCGCACCGGCGACAAGGTGCAGTTCACCCGCAACGACTACGAGGCCAGGCGGCTCAACGGGGCACGGCGAGGTAGTCGCGATCGACCCCGATAAAGGCATTCTTGTCGTCCGCTCCAAGAGCGGCAAGCGCCAGGCTCTCGACATGGCCAACGTCGCCGACCGCCACATCCGACCGGGCTGAGTTCGCACAATCTACCTCGCGCAAGGGGCGACGTTTGAGCACGTCATGGCTCACCTCTGTTGTTCCGCAGCAACGTCGACGCCAACATCACCTATGTCGCCGTCGCCTGCGCGAAGGCCTCCGCGATCATTTATACCAACGACCGCGAACGGTCGGTGGGCGCAATCGAGCGGCGCAGCAGTGTCAAGTCGGCGGGATCGACGAGACGCTGATGCGCAAGGGGGCGACGATCGCCATCCCCAAGCCCGTCAGGACGATGGGGGTGGCGATCGGGGGGAAGCAGGTGATCGCCTATGTTACGAGCCGCTCCCGGAGGCGGCCTCCGCTTCTATCGGCCACCATTTTTCTTCAAGCCCAGCTTAGAACGCAGGAAGTCCCAGATCACGAAGGACGTTAACGCAATTCCTACGAGTGAAACAATAAAGCCAGCATAGACAAGAGCGGAATAATCGCTTCCGTTCTCAGACAATGACGTTGCGATAAAGATAATAACCAGCCCCGCAATCATCAGCAAAACCGAAGGCAAGCAGCCAATCTTAAATTGAGCCTTTTTCATTTGATTATGCATCCCGGACGATCAGGGACCCCCAAGTAGTCAAAGGCTTTGTTGAGATACCTATTCGCAGCATCTCTATATAAGAATCCTAGCGGAGCCATGTTCACAAGGACTTTCTCTCCAACGCTTCTTATCGACGCTCCACCAGCGATTGCTGTGACGCCGCCCACTCCAGTTAACAACCGTCCAGCGGCGCCTAAAGTTGCTCCTGCGGCAACAATTTCACCGCCGATAAGAACCCCCGCAGGATTGAGCATCGCAGCACTGCCAGCAGCGGTCAGGCCTCCGGCCGTGGCTATTCCATCACCGGCTTTAGTTGCCCTGGTGCCTACATTTGCAGCCGACATACCCAATATTTGCGCGGTGGCCTGCGTCTTATTGCAGATCGGGGGCTTCTGATTCTGCGGCGAAGAGGCGACAGTAGGTCTTTTTAAGTTGAGTGCTGCATTTCTTGCGAACGCATTCAAAGCATCTCTTCCCCCAAAGTCCGACCGCGCCCCGTTCGATGGACCGTAGCTAGGACGGTTATCGATCGATGGAGACGCCGGAGTTCCCCCCTCGAACCTTATCGGAGGAAGGCAGTAAGCACCCTCGCAAGCCAGCCCGGTTGGATCGGTTCCATTTATGGGGTCGCCGCCGGCGTAGCTGTACACATTCATACCATCCGCATATCCAATGGGATCAGTCTGTATAAACCGTCCAAGTGTAGGCGAATACATACGCGCTTTATAATAGGACATCCCAAGTTCCGGCAACCAAGCTTGGCCAGTATACTGAAAAAGCCCGTTGTTCTTTGTATCCGGTATTCCGAAATTGTCATATCGATTTTTGCCGATGCTAGCACCAGTAGCGTCAGCCCGGCGTACAATAGATCCTCGCTCGTCAGCTATTAAATAAGTCTTCGCACCTGATGCGTCATACTCAACGAGGGGCTCGTCATCGCCAGGGCCAAAGACATATCTCTTACTAAACAAGCTCGACGGCCCGGAAAACTCGCCTACAATTTGACCTCCATCATACATCAAGCGCCTCGACAACCCGTGACCATACTCGAGTAAACGACCGGTGGAGTCATAGCTCGCAATAAAACCACTACTGCTAGACGTTAGCGCATTCTCAGACGTATAAGAATATGTGACTTGCCCGGATGATGTAAGATTGCCCCGAGCATCGTACCCAACAACTACGGGTCCGGAGCTGGTATATTGGTTTAAAGCATTCTTTTGGTATTGCCGTGCCACGTTGTAATATTCGGCGTAGGCGTAGTCTGAGTTCGCTTCGCTTCTAGATGAGATCTGGCCTGCCGGATTATAAGAAAACGAAATGGTTTGATCGTCACCACTTCCAGAGACGCCATTCGTTAGGCTTTGAAGGCGGAACACCGGATCAAGGCTATACGTAGTTACGACGCCGTTTCCGCGGGTCAGCCTCGTACGATTACCTAAATCGTCATACAAAAATGTAGCGAGGGGCACAGCTCCGTTTTCAGTTATATTAGACAACCGGCTCGCGTCATCATAACCATAGGACACGAAGAAGCCGTCCTGCCACGTCATTCGTGTACGACTTCCCGCGGCATTATATTGATAGGCAACCGAGCCGTATGGCTGATTCTCACTCCGCAGACGGCCGAGTGCATCCCACGTGTAAGAGATTGCCGCCGCACCTACCATGCCGGTAATATTACCCAACAGGTTATAGGTGTAGCTTATCGGGGCCTCCCCATTTGGCAGATCTTTCCTTGAGACTCTGTTTAACCTGTCGTAATAATATTCAATGATGCTACCGTCACGCAACCTTTTTGTTGTCGTCCTACCAGATACATTATAATTCAGCTGCTCGAAGGTGCCGTCGGGAAATGTTGTAGTGAAAGGGCGCCCGAAACCATCGTACGCATACACAGTCCTATTACCATTGGCATCCGTCGCGCTATCAATCTGGCCCGCACTATTAAAGCTATATCTTGCCTCATCCACAGGAAGGGACGTGGCGTAACCGCTTGTTAGCTTCGTCACTCGGTCCATCAGATCATAAGAGTATTTCGTGATACGATCTGCACCAAAGCTTCCGGCTTGCTGCGGATTGCACGCGGGCGTTGTAAGGCCTCCCATTTCGGAGGGGTTCATACGCAGTGCCGCACAGTCAAGGCGACCGTTAGCATCGTAGCTATATTGATTGACTTGAAAGACGGACTGCCCCGCGTAAAAAACATCACTGATCTTCTTATCGCTAACAGTGTAACGACTGCCTATAGATTGATATGTCCTAAAAGACAGCCAGTCGGCTTCGTTTACACCGGCTACTGATCCAATCTCACGAGACATCGTATTGCCGTTGGCATCAAAGGAGATACGAGATGCTGCGCGATTGAGGGGGCCATTGCCATCCGGGTCCGGGCCTATAACACCAACGAGCCGCCCAAGCTGATCGTAGCGCCTATACACTGTATCGCCTATGCCGGGTAAAGGGCCATCTTCCTCCGTGACATTTCCAAGCGCATCATAGACGTAGCTTGTCGATGACTGGGTTGCACCATCGCCAGACTGAGATGTGATCCGGAATGGCTCTAATCCATTATTTCCGTACGCTATGATAGTTTTCGACTCGTCGGCGGTACCAACGCAAGATGCCTGAGTTAGACAGGTGGATGTGCCGGTCAAAGCATACGCCCCAGAGACTACATCGTAGGTGAAGCGCTTACGTCCCCGTACCGCACCGTCCGAGGCAGCAGGCAAATGAATTGTAGCCAGGCCGCCATGATTTCCCTCATAAGTGTATTCAGTTACATTACCGGCTTGATCGGTAGTAGAAATGGGCTGATTACATGTTTTTGGATTAGAGCAACTATCAGCGAACTGGGCGCGGGTCACTAAGTCAGGCGCCGAGCCTGCAGGTGCCGCCTGTGTCGTCGTAGATAATATATTTCCACGGCTATCGTACCCCGTAAGCACGACTATGCCACTTGGAAGTAGAGTCTTCGTTCTTCGGCCACTTGAATCATACTCAAAACGCGTAAACTGTGAGTTTTCATCTTTAAGAGACAATAGCCGAGATTGCACATCGAACTCATACGTCCGCACGCCCCCCATTGGGTCAGTGCGCTGAGTCGTTGTCTTCTTTGTGTTTGCGTCCACTGAACGGATATAGCTCCAGGTGTTTCCAGCGCTATCACTTAGTCTCAACGGCTCCGCAGATGTCGAAGCGCGAGTGATACTTATCGCATTCACTGACGGATTAGCCGGATTGCGGATAGCTTGCAGTATCGGAAAGTGCATAGTGGTCAACCCACTATAAACATATTGAACCGTATCGCCCCTCGGATTTGTAAAGCCAGTTAAAACAATATTGGTCTTGTCCAGAATGTCTTTATTCAGTGGTGGTGGAACTGAGAAACCGTATGATACCGACCTGGAGCACGACGAGGATCCTGCGCAAGTGCCGAGTTGATTAGACGACGCCACTACAGAGGTTAAACCATATGTCGGTGTTGTATATCGTCCCGAGTCTTTAAACTTTGTATATGAGAAAGCCAAGGATAACCCGAGTGAATTGGAAACACGACTTAGATCAGTGGCGCCAAAATCCTGTGAGGACTCTGATCGGATGTTATACGAGAAATCTGCAGTCACTCCGTTGGGAGCAGTCCACTTTGATATTCTGGCGCAGGTTATTCCGTCTTGCCCAGTTCGGCCGGGGTAGTTCCCGCAAGCATAACCGCGCGAAACTATGAACCTTAGTTCATCGCCCTTTGACGAGTAATACGTGAAGACGGATAATCCCCCCTCTGCTGTCTTAAGCACATATCCACCGCCACCATCGAGCGGATCCAACTTTATTCCATTCTGGCCAGCGGCACCATCGGAGCGAAAACTCCGTCGGATGCCGCCGAGCGTAACGTCTAAATTATATTTCTCGGACTGTAACATAGTAAGCACCTGGGTGCCGCCCACAAAGATATCTAGGTCAGATCCGGTGCCGCTCCCAAAGGCAGCCACTTTTGAACTTGTAGTCCTTGAAAGCGACAACCGGTTTGGAAACTGACCCGATCCAATGCTTATATCTTCCCCCACTCTATCGGGATTGGGCACAGAATTCGAAAGATCGACCCCGTTTTCATCAACCGTACTAATTTCGGGTGGGGCGATTTGCGCTTTGGCACGGTTAGTGCTCGCAATCCCTGCGATTGCTAGCGCGACGAACGAGCAGCGCATGGCTAAAGAAGCCCGGCTATTCAAATGGTTAATAGTCATTAACTTCCCCCTTAGCCCATGCCGAAAGCTCATTCCGTCTTTTCCGGCTTGAAGCATATCAATATCGTCGACACTATTTCAACAAAATAGGAAGGTGGCGATTGCCACCGGTCTGCGAATACTATAGCTATATTAACTTTTGCACCGAACGCACCGCCATATGTTTTATCGTGAAGAATATGCCAGACCGATCGATTGCATACTATCGGCAGTGGTTTATAACCATGCAAACAACTATACCATCAGCCAGTCCCGTTGCGATATATTCACTCATAGCATATTGACCTGCGTCTCCAGGGCCAGAGAAGATAGAAGTTATCCGTCCAGTAGAAGCCTATCCCGGCGATGCATATATTTGAATTACTCTATTCTCGACCCCCGTCATCGCAATTCCGTTAACAGTTTCGGCGGGAGCCTCACTGATTGCAAGTAGCGACACAGCCGAGGTGGCGGCAGCAAAGCGCACGGATGCAGTAGTCCAGCGTTCATCGCTCCCAATTTAGTGTGCCGACGCAGCGAGGCATCGCTCGACATGAGTGCAATGTCCAGCCCGTTTTTACGACCTTCCCATTCACCTTAACAGGGTTGCCATCTAAAGTTCGTAGGACGCCTAAAGCACGCAACCGTCTTCAAAATCCACGCTTTTTAACCCCTGACCATTAATAGCGCTTTTAGCCGTCTGAACCGACTTGCGGCGACGGTGGGCTTCGGGTTAGTCGGAATCGGTATAGGGGATTGCCGTGAAACTGCGTATCATTAATCGTCTGATCGGGTTGGGGTCGACGGCTGCTATCAATATTACGGCGGCGTATGCCCAAGAGTTTGGCGGAGATCCAGCTGGTTCAGGTGTAATTGTCGGTGCCGTACGCTGGCTTGAGGGCACGTTACTAGGCACTGTCGCAACGGTCGTGGCGGTGATCGCGGTAGCAGTCGTTGGATTCATGATGCTGACCGGCCGGATAAACTGGCGCTACGGCGCAACTGTTATTCTTGGCTGCTTCATTCTCTTCGGTGCGGCGAGCATCGTTGCGGGTGTTCAGTCAGCCGCCACGGCCGGCAGCTGACTCGTGAGCGATATTGAGCGTGACCATTTGTTCGTAGCGCTGACGCGTCCACAGATGTTTGCAGGCGTCACATACAGCTATTTCACTGCAAATGCAGTGATAGCGACCGAACTATTTCTGGTATTCCGAACCATTTGGGTGCTCTTAGTTGCGGTCATTATCCATCTGGGAGGTGCGGTGCTGTGCGTTCGTGAACCCCGCTTCTTTGACCTCTGGCTTACCAAAGTCGGTCGCTGCCCGCGCGTGCGCAATTATGCGATCTGGCAATGCAACTCTTATCAGCCTTGACCCGCGATCCGAAGGTCGTTCAGCGTGAGAAGCCGGTAGGGCATCACCTGCCATTTGCCCGGCACGTTGACCGCCACACCCTAGAGACACGTGACGGCCTGTTAATGCAGGTCATTCACTTGCGTGGACTCCTATTCGAAACCGCCGATACCGACGAACTGAACTACAGGAAGCGGTTGCGCGATGCGACGCTGCAGGCAATCGGCTCTTCGCACTTCGCCGTCTATCACCATATCGTACGGCGACGGGTTGATGTTTCGCTACCGGGCAGTTTTCCAGACTCGTTTTCTGCACAGATGGACGCTGCTTGGCAGGCGCGATTGGCAAGTCGCCGACTTTATGTAAACGATCTGTATCTTACGCTAGTACGGCGTCCTTTACAGGGCAAGGTCGGCCTAATCGACAAAGTCCGTAGCACGTTTGCCAATCGTGTTGCCGACACAGGGGCGCATGACCTACGACAACTTGATACTGCTCGAGAAGCACTGTTAGCGGCACTAGGCAGTTATGGTCCGCGGCTGCTTACGACTTATGACACAAAAGATGGGCGCTGCTCCGAGCCGCTGGAATTCCTATCTGATCTTCTCAATGGCGAAATGCGGCCAGTTCTTTTGCCGCTGCAAGATGTTGGAAACTACCTACCATACCGCCGTATCAGCTTTGGCCAAGAGACGGTAGAACTGGGGCGTACAGGAGCGTCTGACCGTAACTTTCTAGGCCTGGTGTCGATCAAGGATTACCCAGGACAAACGAGCGCTGGTATGTTCGACGAACTGCTGCGCTTGCCTGTCGAGCTCGTCCTGTCGCAGTCCTTCGGCTTTACGGATCGTCAGGGAGCACTTGCCCGGATGAATCTGGCGCTTCGGCGTATGCGCTCAGCCGAGGACGAAGCAGTCAGCCTGCGTGCCAACCTGGCCGATGCCAAGGATGACGTTGCCGCAGGACGCGCCGCTTTTGGTGAGCATCATATGACCATCGGTGTGCGCGGAGAAACGCCAGCGCTGGTCGATGCCGGCGTTGCGGAGGTTCAGGCGACATTATCTGAACTGGGCATCATTGCGGTACGCGAGGATATCGCGCTCGAGCCCGCCTTCTGGGCACAGTTCCCTGGCAACTTCAAATACATCGCGCGCCGCGGACTCATCTCAACCGCTAATTTCGCAGGGCTCGCCAGCGGTCATAATTTTGCTCTCGGGAAGGCTAGCGGCAACCATTGGGGGGACGCGGTGTCTTTACTCGAAACGACAGCTGCGGGCCCGTACTATTTCAATTTCCATCAAGGCGATCTTGGCAACTTTACGATCATCGGCCCCTCTGGCTCTGGCAAGACGGTCGTTCTGAATTTTCTGCTCGCTCAGGCCCGGAAAAGTGACCCGCGTATCGTATTTTTCGACAAGGATCGTGGCGCCGAACTCTTCATACGCGCGATCGGTGGACGCTACGATGTGTTGCGCCCCGGGCACCCGTCGGGCCTTAACCCGCTGATGCTGGAGGATGAGCCTGCCAATCGTCAGTTCCTAATCGATTGGATTTCTCTTCTGGCGGGAGGTGCGGACCTCGAGGAATTGGCCCGGATACGTGATGCCGTAGATGCCAGTTTCGGGGCCTCCCCGGACTTCCGTCGTCTGCGCCATCTCGTTGAGTTGTTCCGCGGTGACCGCAGGCCCCAGTCCGGCGATCTTTGGTCACGCTTGGCCCCCTGGTGGGGTAACGGCGAACGGGCGTGGTTGTTCGACAATGAAATCGATACGACCGATCTTTCGGCACGTGCGGTCGGCTTCGACATGACACAGATTTTAGATGATCCGACCGTCCGGACGCCTGCGATGATGTACCTGTTCCACCGCGTCGAAGAACGGCTCGACGGGAGCCCTGCAATCATCGTCGTCGATGAGGGTTGGAAGGCGCTGGACGATGATGTTTTTGTGCGGCGGATCAAGGATTGGGAAAAAACAATCCGCAAGCGCAATGGCATCGTCGGCTTTGCCACGCAAAGTGCGCAAGACGCTCTACAAAGCAAAATCGCCAGTGCGATCATCGAGCAGGCGGCGACCCAGATCTTCATGGCAAATCCAAAGGCGCAGGCGGCTGACTATGTTGATGGCTTTGGGCTTACGACTCACGAGTTCGAACTGATCCGCTCTTTGCCTGACACAGCCCGCTGTTTCTTGATAAAGCATGGTAACGAAAGTGTCGTTGCACGCCTGAACCTGACCGGTGAGCCGGAGATGCTGATGATTTTGTCAGGTCGTGAGCGCACCGTGCGTTTGCTTGACGAAATCCGTGCAGAAGTTGGTGATGATCCGGAGGCTTGGTTGCCACGGTTGCTGGAGCACGCCTGATGGCCGTGGCGTGTGCTGTCTCTCCGGCACCCGACAGCTTCGTGTCGGGCCTACTGGGCTTTTTGGATTGTCAGGCAGTAACGCTTGGAAGTCAGGGATTCTTGGCGCTCGCTTCCCCGGGCTCAAGCGTCTCACTGCTCCTGGCGGCGCTGTTGACAATCTTTATAGCGCTTATAGGCTACCGTATGCTGTTCGGTGAGACTCCGGGCGTCAGAGAAGGTGTGCTCAGCTTTGTTAAAATCGGGCTGGTACTCGCTTTCGCCACCAGTTGGCCCGCCTATCGCACTGTCGTTTTCGATGTTGTTCTGCGAGCCCCAGCCGACCTTGCCGGCGAGATCGGTCGTCCCGCCGGGCTGCCAGGTTCCACCGGCGGACTTGCAGGTCAAATGGACGCAGCGGATCGCTCGTTTCGCATTCTTGCTATCTACGGTGTCGGGACACCTTCCCGCGAGCAGGTAGAGCAGGCCAATGGTGTTGCTCCGCCGCTATTCGCAAACTTTGATGTTTTTGCCTTGGGGGCGGCGAGGGTCATGTTCCTTGTCGGTAGCTTGGGCGCATTCGCCTTGGTCCGGCTATCGGCGGGGCTCCTGCTGGCACTTGGGCCTCTCTTTATTGCCTTCCTGCTATTTCCCGCAACACGCGGGATCGCGGAAGGATGGATGCGCGGTCTACTGGCCGCCACGCTTGGCAGCGCTGCAGTCGCGGTTGTACTTGGCGTTGAGCTTGCACTTTTGGATCCTTGGTTGGCCGACCTTGTGACGCGGCGTGCAAGTGGCATTGCAATACCAGGAGTTCCGGTTGCAATGCTGGCAACAGCGTCGATCTTTGCAATCGCAACGGCTGGGCTGCTAGCCATCGTTACCTGGATCGCCTTTGGCCTACGGCTGCCGATGAGCGGTTGGACACTGATACAAACCTTACCGGTCCCTGCAATAGCAGGCCAAGAACGTACGGGACCGGCTGCGACCAGTGCATCTGCCGCAGCAGAGCCAAGGTCACGCGCAACAGCAATCGCGGACAGCATTACAGCAACGCAACGCCGTGAGGAGCAGGCTAGTTCGGGTGGTCTGTCACGCGCAATAACGGTAAGTGGTAGCGTTGCCCGAACTGGTAATCGCACAGATCAAGATGGATCAAGAGGGACACCGCTAGGTCAAAGTTTTCAACGGAGAACAGTGCGACGTGTATCGGGCAGCTCCGTTAACCGAGATCGACCGGCATGAGGTACAATGCAGGGTGCGACACGACAGCTAAGTTATACAGCATGGCTATATGCGATAGTCTGACCCTCCAAGGGCATAGGTGCATCTCAAAAAAACGCCAGATACGGAGAAATACCATGTCGGTTAGACGGAGCATTATTTGGGCCGTGGTCGCAGCAATATCAGCGACACCAGCGGTGGCTGGCACTGCTACGGGCAAAATCGCCAGCCTCAGAACGCGGGCTGACGGTCTGCAAATCGTCGTTATCCAAGGGCCCCTCAGTGACCGTCCGGCATGTGCCAAGTACGAATATTTCATGATACGTGACGAGAAAAGCGATGCCGGAAGGGCACAGTTCGCAATGTTGATGGCTGCGTTTCTTAGCGGCAGGATCGTTACGGTAGATGGCGCGGGATCGTGTCTACGTTGGGGTGACGGTGAGGACGTATCGACGGTGTCATATATTCAATAAGACATTCACCAACTCAACGTCCATCAACTTGGACAAGCGAAAGTTGGTTTATCTTTTCCTGCGACTTGCTTCGAAGCGTTGCACGCCGTCGGGGGCGACCATGGCCATTGTCAACTATTTCGAATCCTGTTTTGCGCTTCGAACCTTGGCTACGACTTTTGGATGGCTAGTATATGGGCGCGCCTTTGGAATGGAACGGTCTTGTAGTATGTTTAATGGTGATGCGCCACGGCAGCATATGCAGAGTATCGACGGCTACAATTGGAGCAAAGATCGCATGCGTCGTTGCTTGCAGCCAGATTGATGAACGTGACGTGGTAGAAAGGAATTGCGTCAAAGTCATACTTGGGTATCAAACATCATGAAGAAGACCGCCAAGGCCGACGATGCCGCGTATTTCGAACAAGGGGGAAGCTGGGCGCAGGACCGGCGTGATGGACTGGTCAAATCGCGACGCGTCGCCTGGATTGTCGCAAGTGGCGCGACAGCAGTGGCGTTGTGCCAGGCGCTAGCTCTCGTCGTGCTGATGCCGCTGAAAACCGTCGTGCCTTATACGTTGATGGTCGATCGACAGACCGGCTTCGTTCAGGCTCTTCGGCCTCTTGATGCACAGTTGGTGTCAGGCGATCGTGCGCTGACCCAGTCCTTTCTCGTGCAATACGTTATCGCACGCGAAGGCTTTGACCGCGATACCGTGCAATCCGATTACCGTAAGGTAGGGCTATGGTCGGCAGGGCGTGCGCGGAGTGACTACGTTGCGTCGATGCAGGCAGCTAACCCCGACAGCCCGCTTGCCCGCCTCCCGCAATCCGCGATTGTGGACGTACAGGTCAAAAGCGTAACTGCACTGAGTAACACGAGCGCCATGGTGCGTTACGATAGCCGCCGTCGGGACACTGGTGGTCAAGTCCAGCCGCCCCAGTCCTGGGTCGCAATGATCCGCTATGGCTATTCCGGCGAACCGCTCAGCATGGCCGATCGCTTCGTCAATCCGCTTGGCTTTCAAGTTCAGCGGTATCGGCGTAGCCAGGAAGTCTTACCCCAACCGGAGATGCCGACAGCTCCGGTCGTACCGCTTGCGCTCGATCCTAATAGGCTGCCCGCCAATCCACAGCGTGGCAATCTACCGTGATCAAAGTCCGCTATATGTTGAGTCTTGCTCTGCTGACAGCGTCAGTATGCGTTACGGCGCAGATGCCCCCTTGGGGGGGCGCGGGTGACAACCGTATTCAGGCGATCGAGTATCGTAACAATCAGGTCGTCCGAATCCGCGCCTCGCCCGGCTATCAAGTTACTGTCGAACTTGCTCCGGACGAGCGCATCACGAGCATAGCACTTGGTGACAGTAGCGCCTGGCAGGTGATTGCGAACAAGGCTGGAAACTTGCTGTTCGTCAAGCCGTTGCAAGCCGACGTTGCTACCAACATGACCGTCATAACCGATGTGCGGACCTATAATTTCGACTTGGTCGGCGTAGCAGAGGTAAGCAGCGATTTACCTTACGCCATTCGTTTCACCTACCCATCATTAATCGGGATGGGACCGAGTATGCCTGGGAGTGTTCAGTCTGGTAAGGTAGTTGGCAAATACCGTCTTCATGGCCATGGCGGGCTTCGTCCTGGCACTATCCACGATGACGGCATTCGAACCTATATCGATTGGCCAGCGGATGGGCCGCTTCCTGCGGTATACAGTCGCGACGAAGATGGGCGCGAAACCTTGATGAACGGGAATATGCGCGACAATCTATTCGTGATCGATGGCGTGTTTGACCGTCTTGTTTTCCGGGTCGATAACCACCGTGCTCGCGCCGACCGGGTGGTCGTGGAGAATAAGGAATGACGATCGGCGAAACGGCTCATGACTTAGGGTCAGGCCCCCAGCATGATCCTCGCACAGTGAACAAGTCGGCCACAGAGCAGGATGTACTACCTGTCGTTCAGCGACCTCGCGCGGGGATGTCCGGTGCAGTGGTTACGGGATTAGCCGTTGTCGCAGGGCTTGGTTTATTCGGCGTCCTGGAAGCACGCCGTCAAACGGCAACGGCCCCGGCCATTGCCCCTACGATAAGCGGAACGCCAACCAGTATGGCGCCTCCCCCGCTATATATCCCACCGCCCCCGCAGCCATTGCAATTCGCTGATACGCCCTCGTTCGGTTCGATCGAGCCCCGGGTTGCGGCGCCACCTTCGCCGGTGACGACAAGTCCGGCGTTTGCGACTGCTACGGTTGCCCAGCCTGATACTCCTAACTATCAAGACCCGTCCGTCTCTCTACCGGCCTCCTCGCCAGTGTTACGCAATGCGCCGCCACGCAATGTCAGCGGCCAGTCCCTTGTCGTTGATACATCGGGGCAGTCGAGCCCTGCTGAGACGCAAGACGAGACGGGGGATGACGGCAAGAACAGCAGCACGCGGCGCGCCAGTTTATCGACAACGCGAGCGCGTGCGGCAATGCTAGCCAACAGGTCAACGACGGTTCCGCAAGGCACGCTTATATCCGCGGTTCTCGAAACCGCCTTTGATTCAACAAGCCCGGGCTTTGCTCGCGCTCTAGTACAGAAAGACGTGCGGGGTTTTGACGGGACGCAAGTCCTCATCCCGCGCGGTAGTCGTCTTATTGGAGAATATGGTGCCGACACGGCACGCGGACAGCAGCGTGCCGTCATTCTCTGGTCTCGGCTTATCCGTCCTGATGGTGTGACGATCGCCATCGGATCTCCGGCAGCCGACACCGTAGGACGTGGCGGCGTAAAGGCAGACGTTAACAGCCATTTCTTTGAACGGTTTAGCGGTGCGATCCTCCAGTCCGCTCTCGACGTTGGGGTCAATCTGGCTGCGCGCAGCAGCCGGTCGTCCGTCATTGTGGCGTTGCCGGGGACGACCAGCGCGGTTTCGAATGCGGCAACCGCACGTACAGCTGATGTTACCCCAACACTGCGGGTGCCCGCTGGTCGAAGCGTCAGTGTCTTCGTCGCGCGCGATCTTGACTTCACGTCAGCCGGAGCGGTGCGATGACCGAAGGTAGCTGGCGCTATCTCCACCACCACCTGGAACCGATCGGCTTCTTGCTAAAGCGCGATGACGTGACGGACCTGTATGTGAACCGGCCTGGCGAAATCTGGGCAGAGACGTTGGGCGGGCTTATTGAACGGCATGACGTGACCGCTCTCGACAGTGCCATGCTAGCCCGTCTCGTTAGCCAAATTGCTGCCTTCTCGCATCAGGGTATCAATCGCGAACACCCATTGCTGTCCGCGACTTTGCCCGATGGCTCCCGGGTTCAGGTCGTCGCCCCTCCGGCGGCACGCGGTGCCATGGCATTAGCTATCCGCAAGCATGTGTCGGCCGATATGTCGCTTGATGATTACGCAACTGCGGGAGCATTTCATGGAGCAGTTCAAAATTCTAGGGACCGTGGCGCCCTTCGGGATGAACTACAGGAATGTCGCTCACGAGGTGATCTGCCTGGGCTCCTGCGTGCCGCGGTGCGAGGCCGTCGGAACATTTTAGTCTCGGGGGGCACGTCCACAGGCAAAACGACGTTTCTCAATGCTTTGATCCGCGAAATCTCTGATGAAGAGCGGCTAATTACGATCGAGGACACCCCTGAACTCAAAACCCGACACTCAAATTCCGTAGGCTTGCTGGCCGCTCGCGGCGTATTGGGAGAGGCACAGGTAACAGCTGATGATCTCGTTTCGGCATCCTTGCGGATGCGACCAGATCGGATCATCCTTGGCGAGTTAAGAGGGCCTGAGGCCTTTGCATTTCTGCGTGCCATCAACACAGGACATCCCGGCTCCATGACGACCGTTCATGCCGACAGCACCGATGGCGCCGTAGAGCAGATTGCGCTCCTTATTCTTCAAGGCGGCTCCCGCCTTACGCGGCAGGATGTGCTCGACTATGTTCGCGGATCAATTGGTGTGTTTGTGCAGCTTGCCCGTGTCGCCGGTCGTCGGCATGTTACCGAAGTCGTCTGCACGTGATGGAACCAAGGCTATCGCTTGCCGATCCGGGCAATAGCGCGTCACTGGTTGCAGCAGTCACTTGGGTGCGAGTCCTGATTACTGGAACCACCGCTACGGTGATAGCTACAATTGCTGTTGCCGGTATCGGCTTTCTTATGCTGCAAGGGCGCCTGCCGCTGCGTCGCGGGGTGGTAGTCGTCATGGGATGCTTTGTCATATTCGGAGCAAATGCGATCGCCGAAGGACTTATGTCGGTGGGACAATCTGCGACGCAAATGACAAGCACCACCGGTACTGAGCCTTTGCCGCTTCCGCCCCGTCCAGCAACCCCACCACAGCCATCCGTCTACGATCCCTATGCAGGAGCATCAGTTCCGACGCGATGAGGCATAGGCGAAATCTTGCCATCGATAGCCATCTATTAGTTCCACATCTAGCATTGAAAGGCATTAACTATGCTTAAAAGGGTACGTTATATAATTCTAGCATCGCTTTCCTTAGCAATGTGCGCAGTGCCTGCTGCTGCCTGGGATGGTACTAAGACTGGCAAGATTGTAGGTCTAGATGTTGTTACAAATGGACAGAACTTTGGTTTTCGAATATACATGGATGGAACGCCAATGTGCGGCACATCTGAGGCGTGGGCATATCTAAATAAAAACAGAGACAACTATGATGCGATGGTATCATTACTGACTTCGGTATATCTTAACGGCAAAAATGTAACAATCTTGACTATGAAGAATGGCATGTACTGTGAAATTGAATACGCGCAATTTCGATAGCATTGCAGACACATTCCGGATTCGAAGTGAATATTAATGGCGGGCCGCCACTTGCTGCGCCTGTTGTCGTAGAAGCATGCAATAATGCTCACGGTAGCGATATGTCGGGCGCACCCCCGTCACGATGTCGCTGAGTCGATTGTCATCAGCGTTATCATAGACAAGGCCGGAAATACGTATAAAGTATATATTTATAGTGAAAAATGAAGAACGTGCGTTGGATATAAACTAATAGCATATGCAATTATACAGTAACATGAGGGTGAGGTAGTATCAATTATCATAGTGATGAGCACTATTTCAGCCTGTCTGCGTAAAATAGCTAACTGAAAATAGGAAAACTCTTGATGCGCCTTATAATTGCCATAGTCGTATTGGGTTTGCTGATTCCATTCTCAACTGCCTTTGCTCAATCGAGTACCAGGGAGGGTGCAATATCTAACGTCTACCTATCTGCCGGTACTAATTTTGGTATCCGGGTTCAGTTAGTTAAAAATGGGGTAAATCAGCTATCCGACTGTCCGGGGTTCTGGGCATATGTAAACAAAGACTTTGACAACTACGAATTGTACGCGTCAAGTATCATTACCAGCTATGCCCAGGGGAAAAAAGCTACTTTAGTTATTTCCAAAGATGCTGGTGGTTACTGCCGGCTAGTAGAATTTGGTTTCTAGCACGGGCTTAAGTCGACAGCTATACAGTTATTAATGTAGCAGATGGCATGCTGTAGGTCAATTGGGCGAGTGTAAGCTCTCCAACAAGGCTTTCGAACACTACGGCCGGTCAGCTATTCTACTTGAGCGGCTGAGTGGCAGAATGCCGGTTGGATCACCCTTTGGATCCCAGCGCCATGGTCATAATCAGTATAAAATTGACAGGGATGATATTGCTATGCTAAAACTCAAGCATCTGCTTTGTGTAACTAGTGCATTGGCACTGCTATTATTCACTGAACCCGTAAGCGCAGATACGAGCGTTGGTGGCAGAGTGTTATCAATCCAATCATATCCCGGGCATACAGGTCTGCTCATCAGCTTAGCTCAGTCATATGTGCCTGCCGAGGGATGTGCAGGACAAGTCTGGTACATATTTCCCGACGACTCGGTTCGTGTTGCTGCTGTCCAAGCGATGATACTCTCGGCGCAGGCAAGCCGCATGACGACTAATTTTCTTTTGTCCGGTTGCTACCAGAATTATCCACGTATCACAGCTGTAACGCTGACGTCACAATAGCGTCTCAACGAAAAGTCTGACTACTATTACTTGTAAGAATCACGGCGAGCATATGTATATCGGTGGTTTAACGACTGCTGTAAACTTGGCAATCTTAAAGTTTTGTCGTTACTAGCCGTTTGCTCCCCTGGTTTGATGGTCCGACTCTTTCGTGAGAACGGAAAGCCATGTCGGACAGGTGCGTCCCGAGAATTCCACGGCTACGCACGCCGTCAGAGGAGCAATACAGCAATACAGCTATCGCAAGCTTCGCTCTCGACGCTGAGCCGGGAACTCGGGATCAACCCGAAGACGGTGGCGAAGTGGGGTAAGCGAGCAACAGTCGAGGAGTTGAAGACCGGGCCGAAGACCCCTCACTCCACGACCTTAACCGAAGCGGAGGAGGCAGCGGTCGGCGCATTCCGGCGCCACACACTTCTCCTGCTCGATGATTGCCTCTATGCGTTGCAGCTCTCGGTCCTGCATCTGACGCGGTCAGCGGTGCACCGGTGCACCGCTGCACCGCTGCACCGCTGCCTGCAGCGGTACGGCATATCTCGTATGCCGGACATCAAGGGCGACTAGCCAAAGCGACAGCGCTTCAAGCGCTACCCGATCGGCTTTCTCACGTTGATATCACCGAGGTTCAGACAGCAGAAGGCAAGGCTCTCCTGAGCTTGTCGAAGGGCTCTAATCGCCAAAATCTCGATTTCAGAACCAGACCGGTTCATCGTTGACCCGATCCAACAGATGCGGGACTAGTGTCTAATCCCACGGTTTGATGGTGCGATCCTTTCGTTGGAATGGAAGGAAGCCATATGGGACAGGTACGTCACGGGAGCGCCACGACCACGCACGCCGTCAGAGCAGCAATACAGCGATCACAAGCTTCGCTCGCGACGCTGAGCCGGGAGCTTGGGATCAACCCGAAGACGGTGGCGAAGTGGCGTAAGCGAGCGACGGTTGAGGATTTAAAGACCGGGCCGAAGGCCCCTCACTCCACGACCCTGACCGAAGCCGAGGAGGCAGCGGTCGTCGCATTCCGGCGCCACACACTCCTGCCGCTCGACGATTGCCTCTACGCGTTGCAGCCGTCGATCCCGCATCTCACACGGTCAGCGCTGCACCGCTGCCTGCAGCGGCACGGCATATCCCGTCTGCCGGATATCGAGGGCGACAAGCCAAAGCGACAGCGCTTCAAGCGCTACCCGATCGGCTTCTTTCACATGGATATCGCCGAGGTTCAGACAGCCGAAGGCAAACTCTACCTGTTCGTCGGCATCGACCGCACGAGTAAGTTCGCGGTCACACAGCTCGTCGACAAGGCTGACAGGCAAACAGCGTGGGAGTTCCTTGAACACCTGCTGAAAACGGTACCGTACCGAATCCATACGATCCTGACCGACAACGGCATCCAGTTCGCCGAGCAGCCGCGTAACCGGAACACCGCCTGGTCACGGCAGATGCGCTTAGCCATGATCTGCGAAGCCAATGACATCGAGCACCGGCTTACCAAGCCGAACCATCCTTGGACCAACGGTCAGGTCGAGCGGATGAACCGCACGATTAAGGAAGCGACCGTCAAACGCTTTCACTACGAGAGTCACGAGCAATTGCGGGTGCACCTCGCCAACATCATGGCGGCATACAATTTCGCCCGCCGGCTCAAAACGCTCAGCGGCCTCACGCCTTACTAATACATCGCCAAAATCTGGACTTCAGAGCCTGAGCGGTTCATCGTCGATCCGATCCACCAGATCCCGGGACTAAACACCTGAGGCTATCGCTGGCGGATCCCGGAAGCAGCGCGACTCTCGTAGCAGCTGTTACTTGGGTGTAATCGCTTGTTACCGGGAGACTGCAACGATCGTAGCAACTATCGCTGTTGCCGGTGTCGGCTTTCTGATGTTGCAGGGTAGACTGCCGCTACGTCGTGGCCTAATCGTCGCTATGGAGTGTTACATAGTCTTCAGTTCAATCGCGATTGCAGACGGAGTAATGGCCGTGGGACAATCAACGTCAACGTCTATCGGCAGTGACGTGCTTGTTTTTCCGGCCTCCCCGCCACCGCCTGCCGCTCCAGCACAGCCGTCCGTATATGTTCCTTATGCCGGGTCGTCGTTACCGGATCGATAGCCGGCCATGGGGTTACATATTACTATAGACATGTCGCTTTTCTAAAAGGATTATAGATGTTAACACGGTATCTTTGGACTTTGGCAGCTTCAATTATACTGTCTTGCTCGACTGCGTCATTTGCCTGGGACGGCGCCAAGGGTGGGAATATTAGTGGCGTGGAAGTGACCAATGCTCAAAACTACGGGTTTCGCGTGTATATGGACGGAACTTCGATGTGCGGCACGGCCGCAACATGGGCATATATCAATAAGAACTGGGACAACTACGAGGCAATGGTGTCGTTGCTAACCTCCGCTTACATAAGCGGTAAGACCGTGGCCATCTATACAACTAGAGTCGGAGAGTATTGCGAAATAGGCCATGCGGCCTTCCACTGACACGGTCTCTTCTACTGCAATAGTATAAGTCTTGTCGTCGGATATTTTAAAGGGTTAGGGGGTATGGGGATGTATAGAAAGACTATGTCCGGCATCTTGCTAGGCGCAGGAGTTTTGCTGACAAATGTGGCGCAGGCGTCTAACGCCGATTGGGGATACATTTCCGTAATCATCGGTACCCGCGGCGGAGCCGTTCTGTTCAATTCGTCTGGTGGTAGAACGCCCCGACCCGGCTGCCAAACCCCTGGACTGGATGCACGCTGGGCTCTCGATGGAACAACCGTTAGCGGGCAGTCTCAGATCGCGATCTTACTAAACGCGTACAATATGCATAAAAAAGTTACCATAAATGGAAATCACGGATGCACTGTATGGCCAGACACGGAGACGGTCGAGTTCTTTACGGTGCAGGATTGATTAATATCTAGACTCTATTCCATGGCTAATAGGGTATTGTTAGAGAGGTCGAATATCTGAAATGGTTGATATGGTGTACTATTTCTCACTAGCATTATTACTGGGCGAGACTGGACTGCGACCTAATTACCCGGCCCCGCCAGCCGACCTTATAAACCGCATGACAAAGGTTCCGACCTGCGTATCACTTCCCGCGACGTTACGGCCGTCAAGTTCGCGATCAAGTCCACCTGCTAATAGTGGGTCATCAGACGAGAGAGCTGTAATAGCTGGCGTAAACAGCATTGTAGAAAAGCTTCCTCAGACCAAATGTGAGATCCGCGTAAAATGATTAGGTACTTAATGAAGGTTAGCATGAGTGCTCTCGGTTTTGTCGGTTGGGCGATTTCGGCACCTGCGGACGCATTCCTCTGCAAAGCATATCCGGCGAGCTACTTAGCTACCGACGCTGGTGGAGGTGTATTTGTTGCAGTGCAGGACGCCGGCATTACATCGGTTTGCAATCTGTCGACAACGGTTGGTGGTGTCTCACCACAAGCATGTGCTGCCTGGTACAGCGCCTTTTTGACGTTCCGCGCAACAAACAAAACCGCCCTTCTCCATTATAGCGGGGCGGATGGCGCAACTGCGTGCACGAGTTACCATAACTGGGAAGCCCATATGCCATACTATGTACTGTTTGAGTAGAGGCTATAATCAAAACTACGAGTCTAAGGCTTACACTCAATAGTCCGTATTTTACTTAGGGTCAGGACCCATTGATATGAGAGGCGCGATCTGATTCAGGCTCCGTGAGGAGAGCGTGGATGAGCGACCTGTACTGGCTGACGGATGAGCAGATGGCGCGTCTGCAACCGTTCTTTCCCAAGAGCCATGGCAAGCCTCGGGTCGATGATCGGCGGGTGCTCAGCGGCATCGTTTTCGTCAATCGCAACGGGCTACGCTGGTGTGATGCGCCGAAGGACTATGGGCCGCACAAGACGCTCTACAATCGCTGGAAGCGGTGGGGCGAGA
The DNA here is from genome assembly GCF_023935825.1 of Sphingomonas aerolata. Taxonomy (NCBI): domain Bacteria; kingdom Pseudomonadati; phylum Pseudomonadota; class Alphaproteobacteria; order Sphingomonadales; family Sphingomonadaceae; genus Sphingomonas; species Sphingomonas aerolata. The sequence continues at coordinate 23,097 of NZ_CP098765.1, forward strand.
GGGGTGTCTTCTTGCGCATGATGGAGGGGCTCGCGGCAGCGGAAGCCGTACCGAAAACGGTCATGATCGACGCGACCTACCTGAAGGCACACCGCACGGCATCAAGTCTGCGAGTAAAAAAGGGGATCTCGGCCGCCTGATCGGCCGCACGAAAGGCGGCATGAACACCAAACTGCACGCCGTCAGCGATGCGGATGGGCGGCCCTTGAGCTTCTTCATGACCGCCGGGCAGGTCAGCGACTACACCGGCGCGGCAGCCTTGCTCGACGATCTGCCGAAAGCACAGTGGCTGCTTGGCGACCGTGGTTATGACGCCGATTGGTTCAGGGACGCCCTGGAAGCCAAGGGCATCCAGCCCTGCATCCCGGGCCGCAGATCGCGCAACGAGCCGGTCAGATACGACAAGCGCCGCTACCGGCGCCGCAGCCGCATCGAGATCATGTTCGGCCGTCTGAAGGATTGGCGCCGCGTCGCCACTCGTTACGACCGCTGCCCAACTGTCTTCTTCTCTGCCGTCGCGCTCGCGGCCACCGTCATCTTCTGGCTATGACCAATGAGTCCTGACCCTAGGTCAGGAATCTCGTCCTTATAGTCCGCATAACCAACAATAAGTATTTCGGGATCTCGTTGCACAAGGTATGTCCAAAAGCCCTAGATACGGACTTCCCTTTTGCGGCATTACTAAAAGCTGCCCACGAAGGTTGGCGAGCGTGTCTGTGCTCGATCAAAGGCTGTATTTTGGAGGCGGCGTTAGCGAACGGTTTGAATTGCCGGGATGACAAGTGAGCGCTGACCGGGCCATTGAGCGTGTAGGTGCTGGCGTTGGCCAGCCAGGCACATCTAAATGATTCGCACCCGAAACCGATCAATCCGTGGTGGGCACGACTGCTGCATGGTGTGACTGACGTATTCGGGGCGGCGCTGGCCGCGGTAGAACTGGCAGTCGATGTGACGATTATAAGCGCGCGCCGGGAGCACTGGCACTGGTCGAGGCATGGGTATTGTTGCTGCGCCTGATGCCACGAAAGCCAATCTTGCGGTAGCAGCCCTGCCGGGCCGTCGGCGAGCGGTCGTCAGCTTCGGCTCCTTCGTTTTAGTAAGAGACATTCATGCTGCATCCCGGCACGATCGACGTGCCGTCCACGGAGAAGTGCTAGGTCAACAGCAAGCGCTTCACCTGCAGACGCCAGGATCGCCGACAGGACGCGCGTGACGATCTCGCGGTCCAGCAAAGCTCGGAGCATTCCACACATGATCGTCGATGCCGAGCCCAACGAACCCGTGGAATAACAGGTCGACGTCCAGCCGCTCGATCATCGGACGCTCAGAGCGAATGCCATGGCACTGCTGCAACAGCAGCGTCCGCAACCGCTTCTCTGGCGCGGCTAAGGCCGCTCGATACGCGGATACACCGCCTCCGACTCCGGCCCGATGCCTGTCAGTGCCTCGTTGACCAGAACACCGATCACCCAAAACGGATTGGCCAACGGCACCCGCTGCTCTAAATCAACCTAAGAAAACTCCAAGGGCATTCGTCCAGTCCACGGATGTATCAGCCTCGTTCATCGCGTCACGATGAATCACCTAATGTGCGATAGCTGAGCCCATTTTTACTAACGCGCGAAGGAAGCCGAGGAGGCGGAAATCCCTCGGTTTTGCGCAGCGTAACATATCGTACCGTATGAGCTTATGCGAGAAGGAAGGGATTGCAACTGAGTGGTAATCTGTCCTACGCCAGCCCAAACTTAACTGGGGGCAGCTGGTGAATAAGACTCTATTTGCGATCGTGATGCTAACGCTGCCAGCAATGGCCCAAGCTCAGACCACTACTACATATCAATATGATGCGTTAGGCCGTCTCGTGGGATCGTCAAATAGTACCGACGGATCCAATATTCAGACAACAATCGAATACGATGCCGCCGGAAACCGGACGACTTACAAAGTGATTGGGGCTCCAAATGGAGGTACAGACTCAGGTGCCGGTGCGAGCGCCCCTGGGACAAGGCGCTTTGTGGTTGTCCCTCTAAATGGGTTTACGATTATTCCGTTGGGATAGTTTCATCTTATTGTCTTGACTTACTTTGCTCGAAACCGACTAGACATCCCGTTGGCTGGCAAGCAATTGGGATAGTCTAGCTAATTAAAATGCTCTCGCGTCCAACAATTCCGATATTGAAACTTTGCGTTGATGCAGGTCTGTAAATAGGGCGTTAATATCCTATTATTTATGCGGTATCACGGCCCCTTGTGTGAATGATGTCTTGTTTGGGTCTGGTGATAAATATTCTATCAACTCAAATAACTAGGATATCCAACGTAGGCGCGAAGCTAGGTATGAGCGTAAGCTATATTGCTGTAGTTATGTACCCTCACTAGCAGTCTAGCGGGATTGATTAATGATTACCTGAGCCGTAGTTCTTCTGGTACGTTCGGTTTGTCTCACGAGTCTATATTAGGGAACTACTCATGCGATTTTGCAACAAAGAGTCATTTGTCGGTATTGTGCTAGGCGGAGCGATGATCATAACGTCGCCGGCGTCGGCTGACGTTTATTGCGGCGGTGATACGCCGCCACTGAAGGTGCTAACCTATTCAGACGGGAGCGTCCTGGTCTATACGGCATGGCGCGTAGACTTTTTTCAGATCTGTAATCTTAACCAAAAATGGAAAGGCGTAGAGCCGGCGGTGTGTTTCGCGTGGATGTCTAAGCTCGCGGGTGCGATCAACGCAGGTAAGCGGGCTGGTTTCTGGTATGGCGGACTGACCGGCGCCGACGCCTGTCGGAACTTACCGACGTACAGCGGGGCACCTGTTCCAGTATATATCGATGTAGCGTCATAAGAATGACTGATTCATAACCCAGTCAGTTCTTCCCTTAAAATACAACTACCAACGATAAAATGTCTACCAGGATACCCGTAACAAGATTTAGTTAATGGGGTCAGCTTGACCTATTGTGCAATATCCCCCAGTCCAACTGTCTATATACATTGTAAAGGCTGTTTTACCCTGCCCCCAGTACATTAGGACTGTGCTGATCATAGCTGTGTCAATTTGGTCAATCCTCATCCAAAACGACCCTGATGGTTGGCACTGCGTAGGAACGCGATCATCATCCATTCTGATAAGCAACGCTCCGTGCACGGAGGTTATATCTTTTATGTTTCCTGATATGTAATTAGGCTGAACCGTGCTCGCAACAGCTGGCACGGCCGATACTAAGTCTATTAGGGCTGCGGCTATCAAAGATAAACTGCGCCAAACTTTTGTCATTTGAAATACCTAGTATCAGATTTTTGCGACTAAGCCCCTCGCACTATAACTGGAGTTATAGTCAAAGAACCATTTTTTGAATCCTATAGGGTAGAGTAGTTGTCATAGGATCTGTTCTGAGTGAAAATATTAAAAATAACCTATTTGGACTTATTGCTATATTAGTATGCGCTACTTAGCCAATATCCGCATTAAAACATCGTCAACTTTCTAGGCCTATCCGTCAATCACAAAGAACTCGACAGTCTCAGTGTCACCCCAAGCTGTACACGAGCCCGTTCCAAAGATATGAATCCTTTTATTGGCACCGTATGCACTTAAGAGTACTGAGAGTTGTAATTTTCCGGATTCAGTTGCCGCGTTTATTGCCCATCTTGAAGACGTAGACGCGTTTACGCAGTTTGGTACCGCGTCGCGGCCAGCGGCATGCGAAAACATGACTACGCCATTTGGCATAGCGTGTATCGCGCTAATGTAACCAGAGCCCGTATTAGAAGCAGTAACAGGGGTAAAGGCAAATGTGATAAGTGGCAGGGTCGCTATAGCCCTCTTTATCATCTTTATTCCTTTATAATAGTGACTCTGAATATAGACTACGCGTCGCCCTCAAGCGGCGTAATTGCTATCAACAGACCAAAAGGTGGAAACTACAAATAGAGATAGCATCTATAACTCAATCTTATAGTCAGGCTATGTTTCTTTGCCTATAACCGTAATAGTAATCTGACTAGAAATCAATAGCCCCGCAACGCTCTAACCGGTCACGTAGCTAGCACCGGACTATCAGTGTGTTTGGTTCATGGCAAAATACCTAGCTGAGCCGCGGAAGAGATATATTTCCAATTCGGGTATGAACTAAAGCAAACAACGCCATCGATATCAGTCGTGCCGATAGTAGCAGTACATTCAAGGCCCCACTATATTCTCCATTTAAGGGGTTCCATCGCTTTAACCGACGACACTACTTGACCTTCATACGTATCATGTAATCGTCTGCTCGATCCGGGTCGCAGTTCGCTCGGCACGAAGGCATTCTCTCTGCAAAAACGGTCAGCGCAGTCATCGACCGCAAGAGTGGCAGACTTGTCCGGATCGTATCCCCGGCCGTCAAGCAACCTTGAAGCTTATCACTTAGCGCCGTGGCGGCGGACCGCTCCTGACGGGAATAGAGCTGCGATCGGATGAAGGTCGCTGCCTCAACGCGCCGGGTACGCATAACGCAGTGTAGCAGCGTGTCGGTCGGCAGGAGCACGGATGATGCGGGAGCCTCTCCGCCTTGCCCCGTGGCTAAACGCGCCAGCATCGGCCTGTCGAGCAACGCCTCGGCAAACGCGCCGGCAAGCAGGGCGGCTGTGACCCGCAAACCACGAGCAGATGAGCATGCCCGGTCCGACGCGAAGACGGAGCGGAATCGCGCCATGTCTCCGGTGAGGACATAGGCTGTAACGGCAGCGCTGCTCGAAACCGCTTGGTTCTTGATGATGCAAACGGCCAGTTCGTGAAGACGACGCATGCCTTGCCGCTTGATCCGCGATCCGCATACGCGAATTTCGTCGCCCTCGCCCACCCCGCATACCACGTCGGGCAAGATCTTGACGGACGTTGGTGCGGCCAGTGCTGGCTGCCCGACGAACATGCCGATGGAGAAAAGGATTGAGGTAAATCAGCTATGGCGATGCGACGATACCATCGGGTCTTCTCATGCTGCGCTATTCCGACTTTTGAGGCCTCTTGCGCGGGGACGCAATGGCGAGAACTGATCACTTCTTGCTTATCTTATAACGTCCTCAGCTTGATCAAAAATATTGAGGCGTACATCGCAGACCCGCAGGTTTGGCCATTCTATGCGATGCATATCCTGTGAGTTCTGCATCAGAGCCGTGAAAAGTGGTGGTTTGCGGGCCAGCAGGTTTCGAGCAATATAGTGCGAATAGTCGCTCGACCGGAGTTCCTATGCCAGTCACTTTCACAGGGATCGTCTACGGGTCGCTTGCTTTGTCCGCGACGACAATGTCGAACCCAGCGTTTCCGGTTGTTAGAACGTTCGCGTCGGCACCTCGCACGTGCGCTGTCTTGCAAGCCGCGAACACTGCCGCAATAAAGCACAAAGCGCTGGCATATCCAGTCGATGTTCGCGGCGAATCTCGCCCGCTTTCGTTGGATGAAATTGTTCCAGATTACCGCGCCAAATTAGCAGCGTCGCCGCGCAAGTTTGACGAGCTTATAGCACGGCAGAATTTGTATAGTCCTAGTAAGTCTAAACCTACATGTACATGGCATGGGGTGTCAGGCCCGTTAAAAGACGGTGGGGGACACGCAACCTACGTCACATTTACCAGCCCTGTATTCTCAAAAAACGGACGCCTTTCTATTGTTCGGGTGTCTTTTTTTACAGAGGGGATGTTTGGATATGGTTTTAATTGCGTGATGCGATCGAAACGTGGTGTTTGGTCAGGATAATGTATCGAAAGTTGGATAGCTTGAACCAGTAAAGTGCGGATGCGCCTGAGCCTCTTCTGCCGGTTCGCATCTGCAACGGCGATGATGCAAAACTTTGGATTTTTGCATCACGAATGGCCGGGATGGAGAGGGAAGCGGACGGGCCGCTTTCAGGAACCGGCTGCTAAAGCGGTCTTTCGCAATCGTGGATTACGAACGATCAGATGAGCTCATGTAGCGATGTTGAGAAATCAGCCGCGCTGGAAGCGAGTAAGGTGTCAGACGCCGCGTTAATGTAGCGCAGTTCAAGATGTCCACAGCTTGGCCCGTTCTCGATCACTCTCGCGCCGTCAAGGACGCAAAAAAGACCGAATGCGGCAGCCCTCGCGGCATCGGCGACCGCGTACTCTACGTTCGCGCGTTGGTCGGCTGATAGCCCATTGAACCAGGCGGCACGCCCCTTCCTTTCCTCTGACAGGTTCCTGCCCGAGGGCTTTGCAATCTGCGAGATGGTGTCACTGGCAGCCGGTTCGACCACCAAATTGCGCACCAGTTCAACGAATACGGCTTGGTCCATAGAGCAGATTAATCCCGCTTTGTGCGCTGAATGTATGGCAGCAATCGGCGACGATAGCGTGAGCCGCTAATGTCGGGAACTGGGCGTTCCTTTCGTCGCAAAAGGGACCCCTTTCGCGACGGGACACAAGCCGCCTTCGGTCAGTTACTGTTGCAAAACTAGCGACATACGAGACGTCCGAAACTTAGCGAAGCCGAACGGAAACGGGGAGGGCTAGCCTCCCCGTTTCACTTATGCCTCCTCGGTGACCTTCGTTGCGCGAGGCTTGCGGGGAGACTTCGGAGAATCATTGGTAGCCTTTTCGGCTGCCTGACCAGGCTTACGCCCCAAACCGATCGACTTTGCCATGGTCCGCCGGGCTTCCGAGTATGAAGGTGCGACCATGGGATAATCAGCCTTTAGATTATAGCGCGCTCGGTATTCCTCAGGCGTAAGGCTATTGCTCGATAGATGGCGCCGTAACGTCTTGTATGGCTTGCCGTCGATCAAGGAAATGATGTGATCGGGCGACGCCAGTGACTTGCGCACTGTGACAGCAGGCTCATATGTCTGAGCGGGCTCTTCCGTATTTGCCGAAGTCGAAGCGCCCGAGAGTTGCACGACAGCGGCATGCATTGACCGCAAGAACGCGGGCACATCATCCGCATTCGTGCGGGTGTTAGGATTGGCCAACCACGCAGCAGTCAGTTCAGCGGCCAACTCGACCGCGTTGATCTCATCTTTCATTATAATCTCTGTATCTTTTGGGGAGGCATGCAATTAGGTTCAATCGCTGAGATGTTCAAGATAAACATATATTTAATGACGAAGCGATCCGTTTGCTGAAAGATTACGAAATTGCCGTTTGGTGGTCCATCTTGGGACGCATCGCATATAATGAGGCACGAGTTACCCGTCGTTTGGTGCCGTGATTGCAGCATATCACTTGGGATAAGCGACACAGCGGAGCCTATTCTCGATAGCCGTATGTCCTTCAGACAGATTGCTTGATGCGATCGGGTCAGGTCTTCGCGGGTGCGGTCCAGCCGATCCGTACCAGCGTGCCGATTAGCGTCGAGCGCGGTACCTTGAAGGTACGGCAGACAGACGCCTTGCTGGCCCCACCATCCAGCGCGGTCGTAATCCGTTCGAGGGTTTCGGTATCGATCATCGGCGGGCGGCCACCCTTGCGTCAGCGACGCTTCGCTGCAGCAAGCCCGGCCATTACGCGCTCGCGCGTCAGCGCGCGCTCATACTGTGCAAGTGCCCCAAAGAGAGAGAACAGCAATTCGCCGTGCGGCGTGGTCGTATCCATCTGCTCGGTTAGCGAGCGGAACGCGATACCGCGCATCTTCAGATCTGTAACGATCGCCAGTAGGTGCGGCAGCGACCGTCCAAGCCGGTCGAGCTTCCATACTATTAGCGTGTCGCCCGGGTTCAGATAATCGAGGCAGGTTTTCAGTCCCGGTCGATCGTCGCGTGCGCCGGATGCCTTGTCGGTATGGGAGATGACGATGATCGACGCCGGCTGCGACTAGCGCGTCCCGCTGAAGATCGACCGTTTGGCGGTCATCGGCCGACGAGACCCGCATATATCCAACCAGCATGTACGACAAACCCCCGGAAGCACGTTCTCGAACACCCTATCAAAGCGACAGGACTTGTCGAACGTTATGGCCGAAGGCGGCATGATTCAGCGAAGGCGAAAAGCGGGGATGTCGTAAATCATGTGTTTCTCGACAGGTTGGAGCGTCCTATTTCCCCCGTCGATCCGACACCATTTTGGGAAAAGGCAATTGGCGACAGGATTTGGGAAAGCGCACCCTTGTGGGCGTCACCAACATCACAGCGCACCGTCGTTCTCGATCGACCTTCCTTTTTGGGGACGGTGAAGAGGCAGGAAGCGGTCGTCTGCGATATCGTCAGCGGGCCAACACAGGCTGTTTTGACAAAAACTTCTCAGCCTCGTTTCGAGACGGGAAAATTCTGATCTCTGCGGATCGCAGCTGCGGATGGGGGCCACACTCCTTAGCTAGGTTAGCAAAAAGACTTGTGCCGATCGCAACAACTCTTTCCAGTTTTGTTACAGCATGCGGAGGTAGGCGAGCGCTAAACCGCTGATCGCCGTTAATTTTAACCTCTATATCGCACCATGAATTAGGCACCGTGACCATAGTGCATGTCATTGCAGCCGGCCGTCGGTTGACGACACCTTGGAAGTAGGTTTCTTCATCGGCATAAGAGCCACCTCTCTCTTTTGCGGCTTTCAGTAGGGCGCTGGCGGACGCAATGGGCTTCACCTTGCCCTGTGTGTTCATGGGCGTTTGCCATTCCCACATGCCGTTTCCTCTGTATCGAGCTGGAAAGTCAAAAGAGATGCGCCGACTTTCATCAACACCTTCCGGTGCGCGCTCGTGCGTTTTAGGATCCTCAAGATAGCTGAGAGGTACAGCCAACGGGTCATTGAAACCGCCCGGCACGACCTCAAACGGTTTCGACAATTTTATGTATCGGCCACATGCCGCAAACCTGTGGCGTGGATAGCCGTTCCAAGTGAAATTGGTTGGATCACCATTCGCCGGAACGACATAGCCGTTGGTTCTCTCTTTGTCAGGTCGCGCATCACCACAGCCGACGAGGAGAAGGAGCACGAGGATGAGAAAACGCATGGCTGCCGTCTATACCAACATTCAACGGATGCCGATCACCGCCAGCGGCACGCTTCTGCGATTCCTGCTATTGGATCGAATTTAGGGAATGACCGCGTTGGAGAGGAAAGTGGATGTTGTCTCAGTCACTGGCTTGTCCCATACTTCGCTGATGGAACGCTCTGCTTCTAAGGAAATTGGTCGCGGGCTTCTCGTTACATTTGCTGCCAGCTTATCTGGACCAATGCTCGGCGTCATCACGTTCGGTCTCAATCGCCCACACCCGGTCGTACCCGTCGTTATAGCAGTCTCGATTGCTGACACTCACTCAGCAGCTACAATGAGACAGGACTAGGGGACGGAGACTGTCACAATGATTGGCTTGTTGGCATTTGCGGCAGCTACCATAGCTTCCTGTCCGGTTGAGCAGGCACAGTATGTTTTGCGCCATAATCCAAGCGTCACTGCCCACTTTCGCCCAGTCGAGAGCGGTCCAGATTGGCCAAGCCATATTGCGATAGCAGTCCAGTATAAACCTTTAGGAAAAACCTTTTGGTGGCTGCCGTGGAACGGCGGATCGAACGGGCTCCAAAATGTTGCCTCTACCGAAGACGTTACCGCTAAAGGTTGGCGGCCGCCAAGCCCCGATGGGGGGCCTCGTCCATACGGAAATAGGCAATATGTCGGAACCGATATCGCCTATAATCTTATCAATCACGTTCCGAAGCGGGGAGAACCTGCTCCGGCTCATATGCTTTTCCGGGACGCGGCAGGTTCCAAAGACACCGCCTTTCTCGACAGGCAATTCTTTGATCTTGTTCGCTGCCGGAAGGTAGGAAGATGAAACAGGGTTATTTTCCAATTTTCCCCAAAAGCGGACAGTCTGTAATCCACCAGTTCCGGACATTCCCGAAAGTCGATCCTGTCCGGGAAAGCCTTAATGTCGCTGCCAGACGCCAATTCGAACTGTAGGCGTTAAGGTCGCTGGCGATTCTGCTCATCCCGTAGCCTTACTGCTGACGCGCCTTTGCTGCCGAAACCCTCCGTCGCCAATACCTGATAATCGAGTGAGCCAAGCGTCATCCCAGCCCGTCGCCAAGCATCGACATGATTTGCAAACGTAATGATGTTGTCGTGCCCGACTGGGCGTCGTTCGGTGCGAACGCTCCAATACTGATCAAAGGTGGCGGTGCCCGCGATCGAGGGCTGCTTGATCCGGCGCATGCGGTAAATGCGGTATGTGCCACCGTCGCTTTGCACAATGCCTAGAGGCATCGCGTTGGGGCCAGGGGGTGTGAAACCGCCCCAATTGTCCACTACGTAATACTCAACCAATGGGTTTTTCGACCAGCCATACATGGTCAGGTAGCCGTTCGACCCAGGGTCGAAGCGCCGGGCATGGTAGCCTACAACACGATCGGAAGAGCCACGGCGCCAGCCACGACCCGCAACTAGGTTACCTTGTGGTCCGAGCGTCCATTGTACCTGATAGCTGCCATCACGGGCGAGCGTCAGGCAACCTGCGCCACTGTCATGCCAGAAGGTGTGGAACAGCCCGTCGCGATCACCAGTCACGTTGCGACATATAGTCCTGTCGTCGCTCGCGGCAGCGAGGAGGAGCGCCATGCACGGCAACCATGTGATCGGCTTCATAGGTCGCTCCGTTTTTTGCAGTTGTAACAGACAGCTACCTCAACTCGCCGTGATGGCAATTGGCAATTACAGACGGTCCCACAGTCTCGGCAGACCATCCCTTTGGGACGGGATCGTGCTGCCTTGTGGTGTCATTCCGCCCCCAATTGTACCGACCTTTGAGGCGTATTTTTCAACAGCCTCGATCGGTTTTGACACTGTGGCGTCCTCATCGTTGGTGGACAACGCAATGGCCACTTTCGGCACCCGTTGGGCGGAAGCTGCCGTTTGTTCAGGCCTGGCCCGACGGCAGCGAGGCGCCCCATAACGGTTGCTCGAGCCTACCATCCATCCAGTTCCGCACAGTCCGGTAGGTCATCCTTAATCAGCGAGCGACCGGCGTGTGTCAGCGCTCGCCGTAGAGTACCCTCCCAGCCACGATGAGACAATAAACCCCCGTCGTCGCCTCATGGCCATGTGGAAGCCGTTGCGCTCAGCAACGCAAAGTTGCTACTGTGTTCCGTTAAACTGGTCTCTGCTAAGCGAGACATCGTGCGGAGGGAACGGGCTTGAACGAGATTGTCGCGTTAGCCGTTCACGACCTCGAGCGGAAGGATGGCATCTACCAGATCAAGGCGGCGACGAAGACATTACCGGTCACTGACACCACGCAGCGTGTGGTCGACGAACTAAACGACCTTTACAACCGGCGGGCGTCGAAGAGCTACGGCAAGTTCACGGCCAGCGAGGGCTATCCCACGCAGGAGCAGATCCGAGACTACATTGGCGATCCGGAGAAGGATTTTCTTCGGCTGACGACGCGGATGATGGAGACGCTCCGTCAGCAGGCGCAGGCACGCACGGCGTCGACCGGCGGCCACGTTCTTTTCGAGCACTTCCGGCGCGACCAGAAGGACTTCCTCCTCGTCGCAATCGTATCAGACAAGCTGAGCGCGATCCTGAAGGCGCAGGACGAGATGGAGGACGTGAAGCATCTCGACCTCGAGGGCTTCCGGTTCGCCGGCCGCATCAACCTGACCGCTTGGGCCGCGGGTGCCGAGCGTTACATCAGCTTCCTCAAGGGGAAAGGCGACGTATCCGAATACTTTCGCCTGTTCCTCGGCTGCGACTCCGTCGTAGAGGCACGGGTGGACACGTCCAACCTGGTTACGGCGCTCAAGGATTTCGTCACCGCCGAGAAGATGTCGGAGAAGGACGGCAACGAGTTCCTCGCTCGCGCCAAGGCCATCTGCGAGCGGTCGTCGAACAAGCGCGAGGAGCTCGAATTCGAGACGCTGGCGAACGAACTGCTGCCGAACAATCCGAAGCGCCTTACCGACCATCTTGGGGACACCGACCGCGCACTGAGCGACCGGTTCGTGCCGGACAAGCGCTCGCTGGCCTCGCTCGTGCGCTTCAAGGGCGGGACCAAGCAGTGGAAGGTGGAGTTCGACCGCGACGCGGTGAGCAGCCGCGCGGTGATCTACGATCCGGAGGCAAACACCATCACCCTGACGGGACTGCCTGACGACCTCATCTCGCAGTTGCAGGCCGAAGGCCTGGGTCATGGCTGAGATCGGCTTCGCCGACCTCATCGTGATCTACCGCAATACCGTCTTCGACGGCGCCGGTGGTGGCGTCCTGCACGTGGCGAGCAACGCCGTGGCGGAAACGATCCGAACGATCGAAGCCGATGATGCGCTCTACGATCTCACACAGATCGCGCTCGTCGCCCCGGGAGCGGTCACGGTCGGGGATCACGTCGCGATCACAATCAGGGCGCCCAATCACAGACTTGGATTGCTCGTTCGCGATCTCGATGCTCTCTTCAACGCACCCGATGCGTCGTGGAACGAGCCTCCGGCCTACTATGTAATCGACGAGCGTTTTGCCCGAGGCGACGCCGCCGTTCCGGTCGCGCTTGCCAGATACAGATCGCTGTTGACCGTTACCGCAGTGCTTCGGGAAGCCGCCAATTACGTCAGCGACCTGCAGCGTGAATTGGTCTTCATCAACGACGAGAAGACGGTCGTGCCGGTCATCTTCTCGTCTGCCGATTTGTCGGAGGGCTTGGTCGAAAATGCCGCCAAACTGAGCCGCATCTTCGGCGAACCGCTACACGGCGACGAGAAGACAGAGCTGGTGTCGGCCGCCGTAATCCAGTCGGTTCGCAGCCTGCGGCGTGCGGAACGGTTCCGCCATTTGATCAGCCACCTCGACCAGCTCTGTGACGAGGTGGAGAAAGGCTACAGGCTCTTCGTCTCCAGCTTCTCGTATTCCAAGATACGCAAGGAGATCGAGACGGCACGCCTCGAGTACGTCGGCAAGATCCATAAGACTCTCGTCGATATACAGGGTCAGCTGCTCGGCATCCCCGTGGCCACCATCGTCGTCGCATCCCAGCTTAAGACCCCGGAGAGATGCGGCCTCGCCTTCTGGGCGAACGCGGGCGTGGTGCTGGGAGCCTGGATCTTTGTTGGACTGCTATGGCTGGCGATCCGCAACCAGCAGCACACGCTCACTGCCATCGAGAAGGAGATAAACGGTCAGAATTCGCGACTGGAGTGCGACTATGCAGCCGTCCGAGACGACTTCGTCGGCGTTTTCGATGATCTGGGCGGGCGGATCACCTGGCACAGACGGGTGCTTTGGTTCGTCCTGATCCTGGCGCTGAGCGGAGCGGCCGGAGCCACTTACGCATGGCTAAGGTTGACCCCGTCCGCCTACACGGCGTGCCTGTGAGGCCGGGCCTCAGGCGGTGACCGCCTCGATCGCGGCGGCGAACTCCGTAGCCGTCCGAAAGACTTTCCCGTCGTCGGTGAGCAGCCGCTCGTGCGTCGATGCGGTAGCTTGCGACCAACTCAGGACATCCGGCGATTCTCAATTGAACGTCGGCTTCCGTCAAGAGCTGCCATTCGAAGTTGCGAGGTCGGCCAGTCAAATATGTGCCCTCATCTCAGCCGTTCCAAGCCATTTCGCCGCCTCTTGAAAGCAGACGATTAGAGTGCTGCAGCGATCGGTAGCGGATAGCGAACCCGCGGGGCGGCTCCGCGGATTCAAACAGACATTCCGCAGTATCGAGGACGTTCTCTGGAAGGAGGCCGCTGCACGACCGAGGTCGACCTCAAACCCCTCACACCTTACACCGTTATTCCTCGCATATAAAAACCAGTTCGGTCCGGTCCTCAGCCACTATGGTAAGCAACTGCCTATACCACTTCGATGACGGGTAGCCTCGAGTCGAATAAACAGGTTCATCAAATATACGGTGCCACTTCCATTTATCTAACACGCAAATCTCATCGTCACACTCAGTCACTATCTTGCCACAGGTGGTAGTGGTGGACAATATTCTGCTGGCCGGCGAAGGTAGTTCTATTACCCGCGCATCTGTGTGAAGGAACTCTGCGTCCTTAGCGTACGCAAACAACCGCAGACTGTCATCGGACATGATGACCAGCGCCTGCTTTGTTGTTAAGTACATTCTCTCAGCCCTAACGTCGTCCGATTTGCCATGGGTGATTCGATCGGCTCTTGCCATGGCCTCCATGTCTTCATCATCAACCGAAGCTACTTCTCGGCGTTCACTCTGATCATCGTTTGATATCGGGCCATCAACATTCCGCATCCTTGTGCCACTTAAGTGCAGCCGTGCTGCGGACCCAACGTGCCCGATACCAGCAGCATTGACCTCAGCATAAAAGGATGTCTGGACGATCTTCGTGGGATGTACCTCCCAGCGAGTATCGCTAGAAAGTGCTCCTAGACCATAAAAGCCGCCCTCTGCCCCACAAGCTATATTAATAATCCCAAATCTACATTGGAGATGAATAGGGGTTCCCTCATCGAATACCCGCCTAGCATTAAGCTGCTTGCCCTTGCTTCCTCTTGCAGCTTCAATTGACAAATCACGCCGGCCCGGTGCTCGAAATTGAACGAGGGCGCCAGGCACGCCAACGAAGGCGCGGCCATTATAGAAGCGAACGTCGAGCGGCTCCTCCAACTGATGGTGAGCAATATGGTGATAAGAAAATCGGTCAACATCTCCGCTAGACATGACGATTGGTTCAGAAGAACCTAGTAATCGCTGTACATCCGGCGTCTGGTCGCTTGCTCGAGTGAAATTGCCGCTGGTTACAAGGCGATCATTTCTAGCAAAAAGCTTGTGCGCAGCACCGCCATCGCCATTCAATCTTGCTTCAATGTATTCAGCAAGATCTAATGCTTTAATCGCTCCCTCCGAATCGATTAGCCACAAAAAATCGAAGTAGAGATGGGCTTCTACAAAGTTACCCGGAATAACAAGGCGTTTGAGGATCATATTTTCCTCCCCTTGATTCGCTTAGCAGAGATTCCGTCAATTAGTTTGTTTTTCTTCCAAATGTCTACCAAGGCATCAGGAATTCTATAATCGGGATCTTGGAGCAGTGATACCGGATAGCCATGAGCCGGGTCCGAGCCGTTGGATCGAACGGGGAAAAATGCCAGCCGTTCGCCCTTCTTTCCAATTACTGTTTTCCCGTTCGCGCCAACCCACCACCAATTCATTGCTGCATCGAGCCAAGCATGTGTTTCGCTCACTTCGAAGCAATCGCTTTCCTCAGGCTCCGTGCAGCTCCACCGGTTCTTGTGGGGTCGATTCCGCGCACGGTGTGCCGGCGAAGAAAGGTAGAGGATGCCAGAGGCAGTGGGCCCGTAGAGCCGCCCGCCCCCGGGATTGTGGCCGTAGAAGTTCAATTCAACCTCGTCGCAAGCGTATGCCACGGCTTGTCTAAAAGTCGAACGACTTGCAACCGCATAACGGTATTGGGGAAGGGGCGACGAACACTCGAGCCCGGCACTTCTCGATTAAAATCGACTGCTAGAAGGCGCTTTGGCAGCTTTCGAGATCGCGAATCCAAAATGGTAACCCGCTTCCCCCCCCCCCCCCCCCCCCCCCCCCCCCCCCCCCCCCCAATGAGGGTCAAAGCGCTCGCGGCCACTATGCGAGCTGGGGTCTCAACAGCGGACAGACTGCTGACGGCCTAGGTTCTTCCGCTCTGCGATGCCGGTCGTGCAAGCGCTGAACGTCGGCTTCTGACAAGAACTGTTGTCCGATATGCTGCACGCGAACGGTGGCTTCGTCCCACTTCTCGCCATTACCGCCGTCGCCGGTCGAGGTGTCGGGCGAACCTGAATGGACGTCCGAAGTTGGGTAGTGCAAAACGACCGTCGAATGTCATGTTGTGGGTCCTTTGTGTCAGAAATATTCGGTTGTGACACTGCTAGACGTAGGATAGCAGGCCACTCATGGCAGCGCCTGTTATAGATTGGCGCCAGTCATAAGTTGTTCAGTTTACAGATATTTCATAGGAGGCTAATTCATTCTTAGCCTTTGACTTATCGCTGTTACGCGGACCACCGCCTATAGCGTTACAAACTAGAGGCCGCGTGTAAGAACGATAGAACTGATCCACTAGATCATCGGTGTCAGAATCTCTCGCTGTAATAGCTGCTTTTGATTTGCTACAAGTCCACCCACGTGCAATATGGCGCAAGGCACTAACTTGAATAAGCATGTTCCTTGTTGCTGAAGACGAAGTACTACTGGGAATTGCCACAAGTTTGGGCGTGAATTTGACGGTAGCATCTGTGGCCTTGCCTGCTGCTTGAACCTTATCGATAGCGCTTATTAGAGCCGCATACGAATTTGCGTCGAAGCGACCAACTAGGCCTGCGGGTGGAGCAGCGTTGTCAATGGCAGAGCCTGAAATACCAAACGTACCCAGCTTATACTCGACCTCAGTTAAGCCAAGTTGAGTAGATGCGGCCAGAGAAGGAAGGTTGAGCTTGGTTTCAGCGGTAAGCTTAGAAGCTTTTAGACTAAGAGAAACACCTGCTCCGCATCTGGCGATTAACTTTCCGTCATCATTCGTTAAGTCCTTGTACCAAATGTAATGGTAAAGAATTACCTTATCAGACGCAGCAAGATCAGCCGATGCATAAAGGTTTAGAGAGACCGCAGCGTTTCTGTCTAATGTATAAGCAAACACCTGCCACCCATCTGTAAGGCCAGTTTTATCGCTAGGGCACGACAGCGAACTGTTTCCGGTAACAGGTGCTGGAGCAACGTTAACCTCGGACTTGATCTCGGAGGCTATAACTGGCTTTAGTTCCGAAGTGACTGGGGGGACAACGGCAGAAGATTGGTCTACCTGCGCGGCTAACGGGCTTGACCCAGCTAGAAGCACTCCCACGGCATACAACGTGCACCTCATCTCGCCCCCCCCAACCCCTTACAATGCAGTAAGGCTACTCCAATAATATCCTGATGCAATAACCTTGTACTAAGCATATCAGGAAACAAACTAAACTGTGCTCATCCGCCTGGATGGCTTGCGTTCATCGCGCTCTGAGGCGGGATGCATCATACGGATCCGTTAAGCCTCAAGGGCTGGCGCATCCTTTTTAGAAGTCGAAGCCACTGTCTGGTGGTCTCTGGTGTCAGAACCGGTCGAGGCTGTTGAAAAAGTCGCTCTAGCTTGGAAGGGGGCATTGGTTCGAGCAATATTCTTTTCGTATTCTGCTGACCGTCGCAACTCCTTGTGCAAAAGCTGCTACCTGCAAGTAATCATATTACGCGCGAGGTAGACGCACTGCCTGCTTGCCGAGTTTTTCAACAGTCTCGGTCGGTTTCGCCGCAGCAGGCAAGCTCACGCTTCTACGCGGGCTGCAAGCGTCACAATCCAGTGTCAGAAGTTTTGGTACAAGATGTCAGTTGTTCATCCCTTCCGCGCTGATCGCTTCTTGAGTGGAAGCTGGTAGGTGGCGGTAGAGCGTCGCGACCGATACTCCGATTGTCGGCGCAATTTCACGAGCAGTCATTCCAGAGGCTAGGAGTTTTCGCGCGGCCTCGAGGCGCTTGGGTGTCATTACTGTCTTGCGGCCACCCACCCTGCCCTCACGCCGTGCGACGATCAACGCAGCTGTGGTGCGTTCGCGTACTAAGTCACGCTCCATCTCAGCCATCGCTGCCATGATATGAAAAACGAGTTTGCCCGCCGTGCCCGCGGTGTCGATTCCATCCGTGATCGATCTGAGCCCGATTCCCCGCGCCGCGAGATCGGCCGAGAGGTCGATTAGCCCCTTCATCGTTCGGCCGAGCCGGTCGAGCTTCCACACGACGAGTATGTCGCCAGTGCGTGCATGCGAGAGCGCGTCGGCCAACCCGGCACGATCGGCTTTTGCACCGCTCGCCTTATCGGAGAAGGTTCGCTCGCATCCGGCGCTGTGCAGCGCTGCGAGCTGCGGAGTTAAATCCTGTTCTGGGGTCGACACCCGCGCATAGCCGATCAGCATATAGCGTTCTCAAAACTCATAACCGATGCCTATCATGATACGGCTCAATCGCGAAAGTGTTTTGAGACGCCCGCATCGACTGCTACAGGTTCGCACATGATGGCGCATCAAAAACGATCATTTGTGAGACGAGGCGACGCCGGTGATACCGCGCAAAGGTTGGTCCGCGAAAACACGAAGATTGACGGCGATCGGGTCGGCAGCGGCCCCTTTCACGAGGGAAACGATGCTGCCATTCGTGTTTTCGCGGACCCGGGCGATCGAGCGTTCGTGCTTTCGCGGACCCCGTCTTTTTCGGTGCCCCTACAGGTTGCGGTATGACGGAGGGAGCATCTTCACAAGGCAACCTGTTCGTCCTTGATAGTCCGCTGCTGACCGAGGTCCGCGGCGAGCAGTCTTTGATGGCTTACCCGTTCTTCGCGCTGACCAAGACGGCTTGGAAGCGGTCGCTGATCTACAAGACCGACACGGTATCGATCGAGATCGGTCCTGGTCCGCGCGGCGTTGCCACGATCTACGACAAGGAAGTCTTACTCTATATCGCCAGCTTGCTCGTTGCAAAGCTCGACGCCGGTGAGGCAGTGGCCCAGGACTTCTACTTTACAGCCCACGATCTTTTTCGCGTCACTGGGGTAAGTGGATCGGCGCGATCCTATACGCGGTTGTCCGATGCTCTGGAGCGGCTGCAGGGCACGCAGATCAAGACAAATATCGAGGCTGGTGGAGAGGGGCAGTCGGGCTTCTTCTCCTGGCTGTCGGAGGCGCAGCTTCATTATACGAAGACCAAAAGTGGCGATAAGCGGTTGAAGGGCGTGAAGGTACGGCTGTGCGATTGGTTATACCGCGCGATCCTGCGCGATCGTCGTGTGCTGGACTACTCACCGCTTTATTTCCAGCTCGGCCCGGTCGAGCGTCGACTCTACGAAGTCGCTCGATCGACCTGCAAAGACGGATCGGTCCAAGTCGGCCTCGACGACTTGCGGCTGCAGCTCGGCTACCAAAATTCGCTGAAGCACTTCCGGCATGTGATGAAGGGAATATCGGATGCGGACACCGTGCCCGATTATCACATCGTCATGGATGACGGAGCATCGGTTGAGACAGCAGCGGGTAAACGCCGAACAACAGCTTCGACGACTGTGACTATCACACCGAAGGCGAGCCTACTTTCCGCGTAACGAATGGCGTTCAACTGATTCGATCTCGAGACGGCAACGGTCCGAGAAAACACGAAGCAGCGTCCGCGAAAGCACGAACTTCGGTCCGCGAAAGCACGAAAAGGACTAGCCTAGGTCCGCGAAAGCACGAACCTTTGTTGGCATAAGTCCGCGAAAGCACGAACTGTTTCTATTTCGTTCAAGCGCAGCTTGCGCCAAAATCCCGTTGCGCTGTCGGCATTATTCGACGGGCATCAAAGGGATCGGCTGTGACCACATAAACGAATGCCCGGCACGAAGGCCGGGCACCCTGGAACGTGATGAGCGATGCTTGGCGGCATCGATCGGGACCCCATTGGGGACAATACGCACCCTTCTCATATCCGTTCTCGAGCCTCGGTTCAAGGGAGCGCGCTTCGCGCCACGTTCTTGTTTTGCCTGGTCCCGGCCTCCGAAGAGGGGACGGACGATGGGAGCTATTACGATTGCGCGCGCGAGCTTCATGGCGCTCGAACGAGCGACAAACGAGCGCGCCAGGTCGCGATCGGGGGCACCGAACCCGACGCGCGCGCACGTGCATCCTCACAGCCGTAAGGCTGGCACGTTCGAGGACGACTTTTTCTACAGCTACGGCAAGGGCGAGACGGACCGGCTGTATCGCAACGCCGTGGAGCTGCTGAAACGCAAGAACGCCATCAGGCGCCTTGCCCGCACCGAGGGGCGCCAGCTCACTGAGGCCGAACGCCTCGTTACGCTGATTACGCCTGCAGCAGTGCGGGTGTTCGAGCAGCTAACGCAGCTCGCTCGCACCTGCGCCGGCAAGGTCTTCCCAACATGGGAGTGGATCGAGACGCACACCGGATTGTCGCGTGCGAGCGTCGGGCGCGGCTTGTCGATCCTTCTTAAAATGGGGTTGCTCGACAAGCAGAGACGATGCGTCCCGATTGAACCGACACCCGATCGCCCGAAAGCACGCTTTGAACAGACGTCCAACGTCTATCGGATGCGTTTTCCGAACCGCCTAGTCGGTTTCCTTCCGCGATGCTTTCGCCCTTCTCCGCTGCCCGACGACGTGGTGCAGCGGGATGCCGATCGTATCGAAGAAATCGAGGCGATGCGTCTATGGCGCTCGCCCCGCCAGGTTGTGGCCGAGGATATCAACGACGCCGGCCTCCGTAGCATCATGATGCGCCTCGCCATCGGCATCGAGGAACGAGAGTCTCAAAAAAATGGTCAACCGCTCCTAGATTCATCTATTCTATGTTCGGTACGGAGTTGGCCTAGCCGGCCAACGCTCTAATGCCTGCCGGCAAAGCAACGCTGAACCCGATCAGGAAACTTAACAAAACCACCTTTACCAAGCCCGACCGAGGGACGCGCCTACGGCGCGGTGCTCCCGAAAGGAGCATGCGTATTCTGTTGCGCCAAATGGTTGAGCTGATGCTTGGTCGAGCCGTTTTCCGGGTATGATCGCGGCCGTAGCGCCAAGTTCCTAGCAAGGGCGGCGCGGTAGTCACCGGCGTCATCCCCTTTCCACGTTGTCGACACTCGGTTTCCCCGCAGGCCGAACCGATCTGCGCCCATCGTCGCCACATACCGAAATCCTAGCACCAGCCAAACCCCACACCGATCGCGATGGCCCAAGGCCGAGCCCTTCACCCGGCTATTCCTGGGTGATGGGAAATGGGCGCTCGCCGCCTTCTACGATCAAGCGAATAACCGGCTTTGCCTACGGTTTCCGCTCCGCGGACCCTCCGTTTTTTCGCTTGATCGCGGCGCCCGCGCTCCCCTTCAATTCCCATCAGGAATTAGCCTGATCGATCGAAGGACAGGATCATGCAGAACATCGCGGAGTTTCGGATCATCGGGCGGGTTGGCAAGATCACCGAGCATGACAAGGTGACGAAGGTCAGCGTCGCCGCCAACTACAACCGGCAGGAGAACGGCGAGTGGGAGACGGACACGCACTGGAACGAGGTGACGGTATTCGGCAAGCTAATCGAGCGCGCCGCCAAATCGCAGAAGGGCGATCTCGTCCATATCACCGGCCGAGTTCGGCAGAACTCCTACGATGTGGCCGATGGCAAGCGCTATACGGTCGAGCTGATCGCCGACGGCTTCGCGATCCTCGCCAAGGGTTCGGAGGACCGCGACTAGGTACGGTCGGGGCCGCCTACCGGCGGCCCTTCTCGCCTCCGCATTTCCATCTCGACGGACTCGCGCATGAAATCGGCAACCGTTTCTCCCGGGCGCAGCAATGCCTTGATCCGGGCCAATGTCCCCGGCGGAAACCGGGCCATCGTCTGCTCTGCATTAATTCGCGGGCGACCGACCGAGCCGAGCTTGCTAGAGTCATTCGTCGTCATAGAATTGTTGGTATCTCATATTGACGAGGATTTAGATACCACTTATTACAGGATCGGCCTTTCATCAAGGCGACGGAGGCTGAGGCCATGTTAGACCACCTACTAACGATCGGGTTTATCGTATTCCTCGGCTGGGGTCTGCTGTCGGGCGTGGGCCGCAGCGAGAACCCGCGCGTCTGGAGCGGCGACACGGCTGACGAGGAGGCGCGGCGCAACACGCGCACCGATTCCAACTACCGCGGCTACGACCATTGGAACAACTCGTCGGATCGTGGCTGGTAGGACGTGAAGACTATCGCCATCAACGTAGAAAAGGGCGGCGCGGGCAAGACGACGATCGCCTGCCATTTGGCATGGATACTAGCGGACGCCGGCCATCGCGTTCTGTTTCTCGATCTCGATCGCCAGTGCAACGCGACCGCGGCGCTGGCAGAGTTCGAGAGCCTTGGCACGTGCAAGCCTCTGTTCGAGCCCCGCTACTCGCCGCCCGCTTCCGCGCCTCGCCTGTCGATCTATTCGAACCGCATGGGCGGCGAGTATGACGCGGATTACACGAAGGCGCTTGGAAATATCCGGACCAACTTCCCGCAGCTTGGTCCTGCGTTCGATTTCTGCGTCATCGACACGCCTCCCTCCTGGTCCTGGATCAATTTCGCGGCGCTGATGGTAGCGGACTCGCTGATAATTCCCGTCGAGCTGGGGCCGTTCGGGCCGGCATCGACTAAGCAGGTGTCGGATTCGATCGCTACGGTAAACCAGCGCGGTCGAACAAAGCCGATCCATGTCGCCGGCTTGGTCGCCAACCGTGTGAAGGCCAACGACCGCGCGCAGATGGAAATGCTCGCGGCGATCCGGGAAAAGGTCGGCAAAAACCTGTTCACAGGCTACCTTCCCGATCGCGCACACTACAGCCAGGCGCTTCAAGAGCGCGTGCCAGTGTGGCGCTTGAACAAGGACGTACGAGGATCGCTGCCGGCGATGCGCGCCTTTCTCGAGGAAGCCATGACCCGGATCGGGAGCAACGGATAATGGACTTCGACAATTTCGACGTCTTCAGTGACAAGGCCGAGGTTGCTGACGCGGATCGCGTTCTGCTCCTCGATCCGGATCAGCTCTATCCCGATCCCGAGAACGTCCGGCGCGACATCGATCCGGCAACGATCAACGAGATGGCCGGGACGATCGAAGCACGAGGACAGCTTCAACCGGTGACGGTCGCTCCGAAGGATGAGGAAGGGCGCTATCGCATCCAGTTCGGCGAACGTCGCTGGCGCGCGTGCAAGCAACTCGGCATCAAGGTTCGCGCGATCGTCGCCAAGGCGGATGATCCCGCGCAGGTCCGCATCGACCAATTCATCGAGAACGATCAGCGCGAAAACCTGTCGACAGCCGACGTGGTGGCCTTCGTCGCCAAGGAGGTTGCGTCCGGCCGCACGCTTGCAGATCTAGCGCGGCAGACAGGCCGGAACCGCACGCTCCTGACCCGGTATCATGGCCTCGCAAGTGCTCCCGACTACATTTCTGCGCTACTTGCCGATATCTCGATGCGGAGCGCCGTTGCCCTTACCCAGGCAGCCAAGGTGGACGATGCAGCGACCCGGACGTTTATCGCGAATACGGCGACCGAGGATATGACGGTATTGGCGTGCGAACGGCTGGCACGCGACGTGCGAGCGAAGAAGACCAGCGCGGTGACCGAGTCTCCTGCCCCCCCGCCTGTCGTGCAACCGGGCGCGGATGGCGAACCCGAGAAAGCCAGCGACGAGACCCTGGTCGATCCTCCCGCCCCATCAACCGACGAGATCAGGGACGAGCTTGCCGAGCGCGCTCAGGACGCGACACCGGTCCCGTCGACGCTGGTTTCTAGCACCAGTGCCCCTGCCCCCCGGTCTTCAAAGGCGAAGGGTGGCAAGCAGAAGATCGAGCGGCCGACAATCGAGGTGGAGGGTCAGCGTGCGATCGTCGTGGAAGCACTGCTCCACTTCGACGGCGAAGACACGCCCCGGATCGTCAGCTGGCGCTGATCGCCGGCCGTTGAACGGAGAGCGTCGATGGTTATCTTCGCGCGCATTCGCACACCTTCTTTCCTTCCGCGAAATCGCTTCAGTCAAGACTGATTGAGTGTGCCACGTGGCACACTTGCGAGAAGGATTATGGTTAGGGATGTTTAATGGCAGGATAGGTATTGCTGTGTTTTCTGTATTACATTACTCCTTCGGAGCATGTCCGCAGCCGCGCAACCTGCATCCCCAACCAAGCCGACCGCGATGCTGACGGCGCGTGTCGATCGCGACTTGTTGGCTGCCTTCGATGCCGTTGCAGAGGGAAGGGGAGGGCGCAGCGCGCTCCTGCGGACCGTGCTTCAGCAGTCATTGAAGCAGGTGATCGACGCACCTCGGATCGCGCCACGCGAAGACAGCGCCGGCAACCGTGTGACGCTCAGCTTCACCGATGCTGAGTTGGCGCTGCTCGATCGGCGAGCGGCCGATCGGGGTGTCGACCGTTCGCGTTGGATCAAAGCACTGGTGCGACGTCATCTGGGATTGAAGGGCAACGTCGACGACGGTTTGCGCGATGCGCTCGCCCCGATCCGGATGCAGCTTCAACGCATCGGACGAAACCTCAATCAGGCAATGAAGGCGGGTAACGCCTCGCTAATGGCGGATAGCGGATTGCAGATCGAGCGGGAGCTGCGACGCATTGCCGATATGCGCGAAGAGATTACCGAACAGGTCAACGCGCTAGGCGGCGCGCTTCGTGGCGACGCCGCCTATTGGGAGGTCGCGGACTGATGCCCTTCGGCGAGCGCGAGGATGAGCTGTGGGAGGCGATGAAACCGCGGTTCAAGCCGCGCATCGTGGGCGATCCGAACGCGCGTTACGCCAAGAGCATCGTCAACGGCACAGGGGCGTTTGCCCCCCGACATAACGTCGGACCGACAGCTTCGGCCGTTCGGGCCACTCTCGCGCGGGTTGTTCACCGCACACCGGAGGTGCTGGTCAAGGTTACAGGGCGGAAGAAGGGTGCAAAGCATCTGGCCGCCCATCTCGATTATATCGGCCGCCACGGCGACATCGCAATCGAGACACGGGACGGCGAGCGGATCACGTCGAAAGATGATGCGCATCAGATCGCGGACGAATGGTCCGACCCGCTTTATTGGCGGCAGGGGACATCGGTTTCGGCCGTCGCGATGGTGTTCTCAATGCCAGTAGGCACCAACCCCGACAAGGTAAGGGAGTCCGTCAGGGAAGCGGCCGAACGATTGATCGGTGACAATCACGACTACGTACTCGCTCTTCACACCGACACACCCAGGCCGCATGTTCATCTGACGGTTCAAGCGGAAGGAATGGACCGCAAGCGCTTCGATCCACGCCGCGAGGATCTGTTTCGTTTCCGCGAGGCGTTCGCCGAAGCGCTGCGCAGTCGCGGCGTCGAGGCAGAGGCCACGCCGCGCTATACGCGCGGACAGGGGAGGGCAGGCACCAGCATGGCCCTGACGCAGTTGCGCGCGCGCATACGCAACGGTGCGTCCCGCCAACCTACCGATACCGATCTGTGGCAAGCGCGCGAGGCGATGCAAATCGCTCTCGGCAAGGCCCAGCAGCCAGCGCTCGCTACTAATACGCGGGCACGCTGGCAGGACACCAAACGGCGCTACGAGGCCGCGGCCGACCGCCTCGATCGCACCGGCAACCTTGAAGACCGCCAGCTTGCCGGCGACGTCCGGAAGTTCGTCCAAGAGCGTGCGGGCATCGAAACGGTGCCGGACATGATGCTCCGCGATGCCACGAAGCGCGTCCGAGAAGCACAGGATCGATCGAGAACCGACCCGCAACTGGATCGAGGTGTGCCACGTGGCACACCTCCACCGCCAACCAGACGGCGTTAGTCACTGATCGCTCAGCTAGTGCGACGCGTCAGCTAGAACCAGGCTGGCAGAACAGACTCCTCGTAGGTCTAAGCTGGCGGTGTGGCTTCTCGCCGCATGAAGGTCCAATCGATCAGAGCTTCGATCGATGGTCCGAGCGCAAGACCGATCTCACTCAGTGCGTATTCGACCCTGGGGGGAACCTGCGGATAGATCGTTCGGGTCACAATCCCGTCCTTCTCCAAATCCTTGAGCTGTTGAATTAGCATCTTCTGGTTCACCCCTTCGACACGTCGTTCGAGTTCGGAAAACCGCAGTGGTGCCCTTGCGGCAAAGAGCTGGAAAATGATTACCATCTTCCACTTGCCCTCCAAAACGCGGAGCGCCTCGCTCGTAGCGGCGGCCCAAACAAGCTGCTGCTGTGGGTCCTCACACTGCCAGTCACGCTTCATGCGACACTTACCTCTTAGTGGGTTACCCACTTTTAGGTGGGCTCTTGTTGATAATGGCACCTGACCATAGTTCCCGGTGCGAAGCAACGATCGCAGAGGAACGACGCATGAAGATCGGCATTCTTGGAACAGGTCACATCGGCAAGACACTCGTCACCAAGTTGAGCGAGGCGGGCCATGAGGTGAAGGTGGCCAACTCGCGCGGGCCCGAGACGATCGATCCCGAGCTCCTGTCAGCCGGCGCCCGTGCCGTGACGACGGAGGTTGCGCTGACCGACGTTGAGGTCGTCGTCCTCTCGATACCTCTCAACCGTATCGCCGGAATTGCACCGTTGGTGGCTCGCCTGCCTGACGAGACGGTCGTGATCGACACCTCCAACTATTACCCGTTCCGGGACTCCAAAATCCAGGCGATCGAAGACGGGCAGGTCGAAAGCCTCTGGGTGGCTGAGCAACTTGGCCGCCCAATCGCAAAGGCATGGAATGCGATCGGCTCCGCGTCGCTTGCGAAGAAGGGTAAGTCGGCAGGGACACCGGACCGGATCGCCATTCCCGTTGCAGCGGATCGCGAGCGCGATCGGCGGGTCACGATGGCGCTGGTCAGCGATACAGGTCTGGATGCCTTCGATGCCGGCTCGCTCGCGGCCTCGTGGCGTCAGCAGGCCGGCGCGCCAGTCTATTGCACCGACCTAACCCTGGCCGAGATTCCCTCAGCTCTCGGCGCTGCAGAGAAGGACCGGCTTCCTAAGCGCCGGGACCTGGCGGTTGCGGTGATGCAGGAGCGCTTGGGTGACGGCACCACGAACCCTGACGAGGACTGGGGCGTCCGCCTCGTTCGCGCGATCAACATGTAACCGTCGCACAAACTGCGCCGCTCCAATCATCGCCATCTATCTACCAGAGGATCAGACCATGACTTGCGTTGTACGCTTTCACGAATACGGCCCCGCAGACGTGCTGCGCATCGATGACATTGAGGTTTCTACGCCTGCCGCCAACGAGGTGCAGATCGCGGTCCGAGCCATAGGCCTGAACCGCGCAGAGGTGATGTTCCGCAACGGCGCTTACCTGCAGGAAGCGGACTTCCCCTCGCGGCTCGGCTACGAGGCCGCATGCACGGTCAAGACGACGGGCAGCAACGTGTCGGACTTCGCGGAGGGCGACGCCGTCAGCGTCATCCCCACGCTCGATATGTCGCGCTGGTCCACCTACGGCGAGATCATCAACATCCCGGCGCGCTATGTCGTGAAGCATCCCACCGCCCTTTCATTCGAGAAGGCAGCCGCGTCCTGGATGCAGTATGTCACCGCCTGGGGCGCGCTCATCGATCAGGCGAAGGTCACCGCCAAGGACTTCGTGATTGTTTCAGCCGCATCCAGCAGCGTCGGCATCGCGGCGATCCAGGTGGCTCGCAGCGTCGGAGCAACGGTGATTGCGGCCACCCGTACGAATGCCAAGGCGCAGGCGCTCACCGACGCCGGCGCGCTTCATGTGGATCCCCACCGCCGAAGGCGAGTTGGCGGCGCGCGTGAAGGAGATCACCGGCGGCAAGGGTGCCCGCGTGGTATTCGATCCGATCGGCGGTCCTGCCATCGCCCAGTTTGCCGAAGTCATGGCTGTGGGCGGCATCTTACTGGAGTATGGGGCTCTCAGCCCGGACGAGGGGCCGTTCCCGCAGTTCGCGGTGCTGGGCAAGAGCCTCACGATCAAGGGCTACCTCTACACCGAAATCGTCAGCGATGACGACGCGCTTGCTCGGGCGAAAGCCTTCATCACCGATGGTCTGGAAAGCGGCAAGCTAGACCCGCTCGTGTCGCGGACATTCCCGTTCGACCAAATCCGGGAAGCAACCCGATTTCTCAAATCCAACGAGCAGATCGGCAAGATCGTCGTAATTGTTTGATCTTTGACGGGCGAGCGGCTCTTGGCCCTCTCCTGTCCAGATTGGGAAGGTGTGCCACGTGGCACACCTCACCATCACCGGCCCCCGATCGAGCGCGACTTCTCGTAAATCACTTCCTGGGTCATATCGCGGACCTGCTGATCCTGCTTCTGCTTGACCTCGACGCCGGCGATCCGCTCGCCCCGATCGATCCGGGCGGCGACCTCCTCCTTGCGCTCTGCGACGAACTCACGCTGTTTGGTATGCTCACCCGGGAAGCGATTGGCCGCCGCGACCATCGCCAGTGCGACGTGGCTTTGCGCCTTACGCAGCTCGGGGTCTTTGGCATTTTGCACATCCGTCTGTCGACGAAATCGCTCGGCTAAATCGGGCCCGGGATCGGGTTGCTCCTTGGCGTCGCGAACCTGGTTTGCGGTGCGAGCGGCCTGCGCCTTCGTCGGCATCGCGCCAGGTTGGCGAGCCTGTTCGCGTTCGGCTGCAGCCTTCGTCTTAGCGTCTGGCTGATACCCGTCGATCTTGAGCCCCTGCGCCGTAGCCGCGAGATATGCTGCCCGCTTAAATCCTTCGTCGCCATCGATCCGAAGCGACGTCCACCCATTCTCTTTGGCCAGACGGATAAGATCGGGCAGCGACTCTTTATCTTTGGCCTTGATGCGATCGGGGGTGATCGTCGCCATCGGCTCTTTGTCGTGTGGGCTCCGATAGAGCTTGTTGCCGACCCGTAAAAACCTCGAATCGAGATCGGAGGGCACCTCCATCGTTCGACGGCGCCGATCGACTTCGACGCTGGCAGTGTCGGTTTTCTTATCCATTTCACCGCTCCTGTTCGATCACACCTACAAGTTCGTCGCCTCGTTCCTCGGTCGACACGTCGATGAGCATGTCGGGGAACTCCTGGATGATGACGCTATCCATCGCGAATGACATCGGATCGGGGTCAGTGAGCTGGTCGAACGTCGGTTCGACGCAAGCTGGCAGCTCCTCAGCGTCATCGATCCTCTGCGGGATCGGAGCCACCACCGGTGCCTGCGCTAGCCGGCTCCTGAATAGGGCATCCTCGAAATACCGAATTTTGTCGCCGTGAATGGGGGGAATGCCGCCCCTCATCAGAAGCAGTTCGGTATCGGGGAATTGCATCAGCTCTTGCGGCAACAGAAGGGCGCGGCGCTGATCCGACATGGATTTGGAGCGATTGGCGAGGATGCCGTGGATGGTCAGCGACTTCGTGACGGATTCCTGACCGACATATCCGATCCGCTCGGATAGCTCATTCGCGACACGCAGCTCCTTCGGCGTGAAGGCGACTTCTACCCCGCAATTGGCGACAATCTCGTTGGCGACATGCTCGCCATAAACCGCGCGGAGCTGCGACCTGGACTGGATCACTGGCAAAAGTCGGATGCCGTAGCCAGCAACGTAGGAGAAGGCGCTGGCGATCGTCTGCGCCCGGCCGATGCGTGCAAACTCGTCGAGGATGACGAGAACCTGTAGCGGGGTCTGCGTGCCCGGCAGCTCGCGCACGTTAAGGTCGATCAGCTGTTGAAACAGCAGATTGTAGAGCGGCGCGACGCGGTCCAGCTCGTCGGGCGATACCCCAAGATATACCGACATAGGGGTGGTGCGTAGCTCGCGCAGATCGAAATCGCTCGTCTCCGTCGCCGCGTCGACCCGTGGGTTGAGCCACAGGCTTAGCTTTGAGGTGACGGTCTGGACGATGCCCGCGAATGTGTTGTCGGCGCCGGACGTGAAGTCGGCGAGGGCGTTGCGGCAACCTTGCGACAGATCGTGCCGCTCCTCAAGAACGCGGCGGAAGAACCCGCGCGTGTCGCCGGTCGTCATCAAGCGGTAGATCGAGCCGATGGTGAACGACCGATCGGAAACTGCGAGATAGGCACCCACTCCGACGAAGGCAGTCCGTGCCGAGTCCGTCCAGAACGGCTCGCCGCGTTCGGGCGCGACGAACAGCATCGTCGCGATCTTCTGCAGCTCGATGATTACTTCGTCGGGATCGATGCGATCGATGTAGCCGAGAGGATTGTAGCGGGCGGTTCGGCCGTCCGGTTCGGTTGGGTTGAACAGGTAGACGGCTTGGCCGTGCTTCTCGCGAAAGCCAGCCGTCGCATCCCAATTCTCGCGCTTCACGTCGAGGACGACGACGGACTCCCGCCATGACAGCAGGTTGGGGATGACGATGCCAACGCCCTTGCCGGAACGGGTAGGGGCCTCGACGATGCAATGCTCGCTTCCCCCGAACGTGAGGAACTTGCCACCTTTCTTACCCAAGACGATGCCGTTCGCGGCACGGAACCCGGCGCGACGGATCTCGCTCTCCCGTGCGAAGCGCGCCGCACCATGCAAGGGCGGTTTGAGTTTGGCGAACCACCAGATCGTGATTGCCGCGAGGAAGAGTCCGATCCCCATGCCGGCGCCGAAAGCCTTCAGCACGATAGGATCGTGCCGGTAGTACCAGAAGAACGCCGGCATCTTGAGCGGGTCGAACTTGGCACTGGGAAGCCCAAGATATATCCAGGCGATGACAGAGGCGATCAGGAACGCGACGACGAGCGCAACCGGAATGCCGAAGGCGAAGAGTGCGCGCCGGTTAGGCTGCATGACGCCCTGCCGGATCGTAGTAGATCTCCGTCATTCGGAACTTGCCGTCGACCTTTTTCATCTGAACCACGACGTCGACGAGGATTTTTAGGAGCGAGCGAATGTCGTCCCGGGCTAGGTCGGCGCCGCCTTCGCTCTCTTTCACCAGCAGCGTCAGTTGCTCGAACGCAAGCTCGGCCGAATCCGCGTGTATGGTGGTGATCGAGCCTGGGTGGCCGCTGTTGACGTTGCGGAGGTAGAAAAAGGCGGTTCCGTCGCGCAGTTCTTGGAGCAGGATGCGATCGGGCCTCATGCGCAGTGCGCTTTCCAGCAGCTCCTTTGCCGTCACCTTGGCGGTGCCGGTGCCATCCTTGCTGTAGATCATGTGAACGACGTTCCTGTGCGGCACGACAAGCTCGCGCGTGTCCTCGATCGTCAGCAACCGCTCATTCTCTGGAATGAGCTTGATGAGCCCCTTGGAAAACGTCGTCTTTCCCGAGCCGGTCGCGCCCGAGATCAGGATGTTGAGCCGGCTTCGCACGGCAAGGTTGAAGAACTCGACGTGCTTTCCGGTGTTGAGCAGGCCCAGCAGCCGTTCCTCAACCGGACTGACCCTTTTGGTGGCGACCTTGGTTTCTGCGAATAGGCCGCTCGCCTCGAAATCCGCCATCGTCATCGTCTTCGTCGACGGTTTGCGCACCGTAATCGAGACGGTGCCGTCCGGTACTACGGGGGGAAGGACGAGCTGGACGCGCTCGCCGGTCGGGAAGACCGTCGAGCAGATCGGCGTCTCGCGCGTCACGTCCTGCGACGTGAATGCAGCGGCAGCGCGGGCCAGCCCGTTGAGAGCTTCGAGGGTAAGGTCCGGCTCCTCCTCCCAGGTCCATCCGCCATGCCGTTCGACGCCGATGATCGAAGGTTCGTTGATGACGACTTCCGTCACGTCGTCTTCGTCGAGATAGCGTCGAAGCGGGCGTACGGCATGATCGAGAATCGCCGTGTTGCGGAAGCCCGGTGCGGTCACTTCAGACCGAGCCCGTAGACCTGGGAAAAATCGAAATCCTTGGCGACCGTTATCGCCAGCTCGGACCCTTGGTTGACCCGTACGACGGGGCGGATCGTCTGTGTATCCTGCAGGACCGACGAGGTGGTGTCACCGGGCGTGCGGAAGACGGTCGACCCGGCCGGGCTGACGGCCTGCCCGGCAATCTGTCCACCCGTATCGAGGACGCTGAACAGAAGAGCAGCACCGAACCGCTGCCAGAAGAACCGATCGATTTTGCCGGTGATGCCTGCGCGGCCGAGGGAGTCGGACGCCGGGGAACCTATATCGATCGCGACGCCCCGTGGCGTGACTGCCCGCGTCCACATCGCGAAGAGCCGACCCTGACCGCGTTGCAAACCACCCTGATACTCGCCGAAAACGCGCGTGCCTTTCTCGAGCAACACGACGCGACCGTTGTCTGAGTAGATATCGCGAGGGATGATGCAGGTGGTGTAGCCCGGCACGGTGCTGTCCATCGCCGTTTGCAGAACGCAGGGGATGATCGCGCCCGCGGTGACGAGATAGTTGCGGTTGCCGATCATGCGGGCCGTGGCGGTGCCGATCACCGACGTTTGCTTGAGCGTATCGAGGTTGGTCCGGGTGGCCGACGTGGCGCTACCGCCCTGCGGTGCCGCGTCGCCGCTGTCCCCGGTGTTGTCGCCGAGCGTGCGGCCGCCATTCGGACCGCTCTGGTTGCCGTTGTAGGCGATCAGCGTTGATCGTCGGGCATTGTCGCTGAGTTGGCGGGCCTCATTCGCGCGCCGCTCGGCTTCAGACTGCGCGCGGGTTTGCTGGCCTGACGTTCCGGTCGATGGATACGGAGTGATCGGCTGCCCGTCGGGACCGATCGCTGGAACCTGCGTTCCGGTGAGCTGCACCGGGGCGTTCGGGTCGCGAGGTGCCGTGGCGAGCGTCGGTGCGATCACCGACTTGGGATCGTAAGGCGCCTCGACCGCAGGAGGCGCCTTCTTCACCTCCAGTGCCTTGTTACTCCCGGTTCCGGTGACGACTGTCAGGGCCGCGAAGACGATTCCGCCAGCAAGCGCCGCGCCGACCAGCACCTTCCTGTTGTCCCATTGAGCCGCATTGAGTGATGGGATGCGGTTCGGGCGGTCGGCAGCGGGGGAGCGGTCGATCTCGCCTGCTTCGGGCGTCGCGTCGACGTCGAATCGTTTATCGCTCACGTCACTTCTCCGTCGTGCGCTCGACGACTTCGGATGCGGTGTCCGTCTTGGGATCACGGCCGTAGAAGCTCGGGCTTTCGTTGTAGATGCAGAGGACGACCTTGCCCCTGCGAAGGCGCATTTGCTTGTAGATGCCGTGGACGACCACGAACTCATCACGCACATCGAACGCGGCCGTCGCCTCGCTTCCGTCGGGATTCACCGTGAAGATCGCGGGGATTTCGCGCTGGTTCGGGAAGCGCAAAACGGTGAACTGACCGTTGTCGCTGATCTCCGACGGTTGAATGTCGGAGGAGCCCTCGACTTTATAATTCAGGTTGCGCTTGCCTTCGAGAACACCGAGGTCGAGCGCCACCTTGACCGCGCCGTTCTGTGCCGCCAGCGCAGCCGCGAGCTGCGCTTGTTGCGTGGCAAGAACCGCTTGCTGCGCCTCATACTCGGGATAGCGTAGCCGGACCTTGAAGAACGTCCCCGTCGCACGCGCACCGGCGACGGCTGTCAGCTCGAAGGTGTAGTTGCGCTTCGTGCCCTGAAACTCCGTCACGACGATGAGGTTCGTCACCCCGGCCCGTTCGCGGGGCTTCACGAACAGCGAATCGTCTGCCGGTGCGACCTCCCATGACACCGTGTCGCCCATCGCGACGAACTTGATGACCTCGCCAGGGGCGAACTCGATCTGCGTCGCGGTACGAAAGCCGCTGCGGATTTTGATGACATTACCGTCGGTATAGTTGACCTCGCGGATGCGCTGATCCGGTCCGAGCTGCCGCGGCGTCTGTTCGGCAAATGCCGACGCGGGCACGAGCGCTCCCAGCGATGCGGCCATAAGCAGGATGCTCTTCATCGTGTCGGCACCTCCGCATCGGCTCGGTAGGACTTCACTTGGAAACCGAGCGGGTTGGCGTAGCGTCCAGATTCCGTTTCCGGCTTGGACAGCACATTGAAAGTGATGGTCGCGATGGCCGGCGTCTCGATCACCTGTTGATCGCGTTCGAGGCGCTTCACGAAGCGAACCTGCGCGACGTTCGGTGATATGAAGGCGACCGATCGGATCGCGACAAAGACCGCATCGTTCGCGGTGAGCTGATTTTGCGGAGAGTCCGGGTTGTCCTTCTTGTAGAAGGCCGTCCAACGCGCCTGTTCCTCTCGCGTTGAGAGCGCCAGCACCTTGCGGAAGAACTCTTCGCGTGCCTGCGGAATCCACCCCTCCCGCGCCCGGACGTAATCGGCCAGGAAGTATTTCCGGATCGCCTCGTCATAGGTAATCGACTTATCGCCGCGCAGCTCTTGAGTGACGTCGGTAGCACCCGTCGATCGATCGACGGTGACGACGTAGGGTACGACCGTCTTCAACGGCGTGAGCGCCAACACCGCGGCAGCGCATATCGCCGCAAACGCGATCGCCACGGAGGCGACGATCCAGGCAACACGCCGCGAGCGCGCAGCGGTGACGAACCTGTCACGATCCCAGCCTTCCGCTTCCGCGAAATAGCTTTTGAGGTCTTCGTCGTTGTCTTTGACGCCGATCGCCATTGTCAGCAGCTCGCATAAGAGGTCGGGAGGGCCGCGCTTGCGGTCGGCGACGCTCCGATCGCCGGCACCCGCTCGTTGCTGGACGTCGGCCCTTGTGGGCTCGGCGTCGCGCTGGCGGGCGGGAAGAGATTGGTGGTCGGCGAGGGTGCCGAGGGGGCTGGTGCGGCTCCGTGCGGGCCAGGTGTGCCACGTGGCACACCTCCGCTGCTCGCCGGCGCCACAGGCGTCAGCCCCCTATCAGGAATGGTCGGAAGGACCGTTCCGTAGGGGTTTGCCGGTCGCGGATGCTTGCCGGTGCAGCGAGGGAGCTTATTTTCCTTCGCTGCGGCCACTGGCAGGGGCGGGGTCATCGCGACGCCGGCAACGATGGCCAGGAAGGGTGCGATCTTCATGCCGATGCTCCTAGTAATTGGTTCGGGTTAGTGACCCGCCACGAGCGCCACCCCCGCCGTTACCGGACCCGCTGCTGCGGCTGCGCCGGAAGCTGTCCATCGCGCGCTGCGGCGCGCCCGACCATGCGCGGCCAGCCATTGGTGCGATGTTGCCGGTTGCCGCATTGGCGAACTGCGTCGCCAGCGATGCGCCGCCTCCGCCCAACCCAGCCGCCATGCTCGGAATTTGCAGAAAGAAGAAAAACCCTAGTGCGTAGAAACCAAGGGCCTTCACCGATGCCAAAATGAGGGAATCGTCGGTGGTGATTGCATCAATGAACGTATTGGCAGCGTTGGCAATGAAGACGGTCACCAGTAGCGCGAAGGCAACGAGGATGACGTAATTCACCACGCTCCCGAGCCATTGAAAGAAGAACGAGCGCGTTGAGTCGAAGAGGAGTGCAGCGACGAAGAGCGGCCCGACCGCTGCAAGCAATGCCAATGCAAACAGAGCAAATGCACAAATAGAAAAACCTATAGCCGAAGCAAGAAGCGCCGCTAGCATAATAATTTCTTCAATTATCTTGCTGGCGATTATCTCATCCCAATTATTAGGAATACCAAGCAGGTTATTTCCTGCCATCTGCGTGTGTATATAGATTATTCGATCGATTTTAGCGATGGCGCGAGCCGATGTCTTCAGAATAACATCGAAAAAGCCACCAAGGCCGTTCACATCCGTCGCGCCAACGGCGTTTGCAACCTCACGCGGTAGGCCATTCATCGCAAGAAGGCCGACGGAAGCACCATAAAGTGTGGTTACGGCAAAGACGAGTGCGGCCAATTTCAACCCACGGTAGACGAACTCGCGGAAGGGGTACTCAACGGCACCACGCAAAATAGCGAAACCAAGAAGTATGATATAGATCGTCACTCCGACCCGCAGGGGCCCAGAGATCCAGCTAACAATCCCAGCATAGGTCGCGATAACGCCCGCCAAAGCGCCGTCCAAAAGATTGAACGTCTGCGTATAGATGTTGAAACCCATTGACCGCTCCCAAGACGTTCTGGCGTTTAGTTGCTGGCCTCTTTAAGCAATTTATCCTGTTCGAATTTACGGACTAGGATGCCTTTAGCAGCGTCGACGTTATTGCAGTTGCTCACCACCACAGATGGCCAAGATAAAGGCGGTCGTTGTGACCCCTTCCACGCAGTGCAGATGCCATCCATCTTCGCCAGCTCGCTGGCGTTCTGGACATAGTAATCCGTCGTTTGCAGCGGAAAATCTGAACGTAGATCGCCGGCGTGGGAAGATGATCCTTCTGAACCGCAAGCGGCAAGAGCGAGACACGTCATTATCAGTAGGCGAGAAGCGATCATGGGTTGGCTCCTGCTTCCTTGAGGAGCTTGCTCGTTTCACCTTGTTGAAACGCGAGGTAACGTTGGTAATCCGCCTCGGCTTTTGCGCGCCGCTGGATATCCACCGCCTGCAACGCCATCTGATCGTTCATCATCTGAGCCTGCTCAAGCTGTAGCCTAGCCGACATATCGGCCCGCTCGGATGCCGTGGTGGCGGTCGACAAGCGGCTACGCAGCTCCTCCAGACCCTGCCGCCTGCTGGTAACGGAATCGCCGACGTTACCGGCCAGACCGGTCGTCACGGCCGCCTCGCGCGCACCTTGCTCCGCTGCCGACCTGCTCGTATCGCTCGCATCTGCCGGGACACGACCCATGATGTCCCGATAGACTTCGTTCGCCTTGCCGCGCAGGCCGCCCACGACATCGAGGTTCCCGCTCGTGAAGCCGTCAAGGTTCGACGACGATACGTTGCTGGTCCGCAGAGCGTCTGTCTTTAGTTTATTGGCGATGCTGCTGATGTTGGTCGTATCGTTGACGCTCTGATAAAGCTGCTTCGCCTGCGCGATCTGTTGCAGGCCCTGATCGACTTGAGTCTTGGCGGCTAGAACCTGCTGCCGCGCCTGATCGAGCTGCTGCAACTGTTGAGCGAAAGCCCGCGGATCGAACACGATCCCGCCGAGCTGCGCGTGCGCGGCACTCGTGCTCAATAGGGCGATCCCGACCAAAAGGCGGGCGGTCATTCTCGCGCTACGCATGTTCCTTCTCCTCCTTCAGCTTGGGCGTCGACGTTGGTGGAAGATCGGCAGCCAGGCCGCCGGATCGGGACCGAACTCCGCGGCGGTCTCGACGGCGATCGGCGTCGTCTCGGCACGGCCGGACAATACCGCCAGCTCGTCATCAAGGCCGGTCAGGTCCAATTCGACCACGACACTGTCATGGCCCTGTTTCACGAGAAATTTGCGGGACTCCGGCGACAGCTCTTCGCGGATGAGCTGGTATTCAGCGTCGGTCAGAGAGAACCCTTCGACGTAATCGCGCCGCGATCCCTTCGGGTTCGGCAGCATGATCTGTGTCGCGACCTGTTCGAGGATCGAGTGTGCGATATCGCTCTTGAGCGCGTCCGCGGGGGATTGCGTGGCGAACACCATCATCGCGTTGCGCTTGCGGAATGTCTTGAGACCGTCCTGTGCGAAGCCCCGGAACGCCTCGTCCTGGAGAGCCTTCCAAAACTCGTCGATCGCGATGATCGTGCGCTCGCCGGTCAACAGCTTGTCGATCCGGTGGAACAGGTAGAGCATAAGCGGCGCCCGGACCTCGGCATTGTCGAGGAAGTCCGTCATGTCGAAGCCGATGAACCGCGCATCCAGCGTCAGCTCGTCCGACGGGTTGTCGAAAACCCAGCCCATCGAACCGCGCGACGTCCACTTCTCGAGCCGCGCACCGACGCCACCAGCATCCGCCATGCCGAGCATCGTGCGGAGCGCGTCGAACGATCGATCCTCGCGGGGAAGACGCATCACGGAAGCGATCCCCTCGTCGATCAGGCGCTCGTCCTGGACCGTGATCGGGCGACCTTCCGCCCTGACGAGCTGGCGCACGAACAGCGAGAGCCAGGATCGATCTTCCGCGGTGTTCTCCAGCGCCTTGAGGGGCGCAAAGCCCGTCGGGACACCGTTTGCGAGCGTCAGGTACGTGCCGCCCGACGCCAGCACGAAGATCTGCGCGCCGCGATCCTTGTCGATGAAGATTTGTCGCGCCCCGGTCTTCTCGGCCTGCGCCATCAGGAAGTTGACGATGACCGTCTTGCCGCCTCCGGTCGGGCCGACGATCAGCGTGTGTCCGATGTCCCGCTTATGGAAGCTGAAGAAATAGGGGCTGCGCGCGCTCGTCTTCATCAGCGCGATCGCGTCGCCCCAATGGTTGCCGGTCACGAGCCCGGCCGGGTACGTGTGGAAGGGCGAGAACGCCGCGAAATTAAGCGACGTGATCGGCGCCGGCCTCGCCCGCCATGCGAAATTGCCGACGAGCTGGCTCCAATAGGCGGCTTCCAGCGCTGCCCCTTCGCGCGCCGCGACCATGCCGGTATCGGCCAGCGCTGCGCGCGCGATCGACATATTGTCGCGCAGCCCCTTCAGGGATTCCGCATAAACCGCGAGCGTGAAATGGTGATCGCCCAGAACGAAGCGATTGGACATGAGATCGTCCGCAGCATCGACGAGATCGAGCATCTGACTGACTGCACGGTCGTCGGCATTTTCCATCTGCTTCTGGCGCAGCCGGAACCGCTCGGACGCCGCAGCACGGCCGAGGAAGGTGAAGGATTGCGTCAGCACGAAGCTGAAATCGACCGCCAGCAGGGACTCGAACTGGCGCGGTGTCGTGAACGCGGGATACTCGCGG
The DNA here is from genome assembly GCF_023935825.1 of Sphingomonas aerolata. Taxonomy (NCBI): domain Bacteria; kingdom Pseudomonadati; phylum Pseudomonadota; class Alphaproteobacteria; order Sphingomonadales; family Sphingomonadaceae; genus Sphingomonas; species Sphingomonas aerolata. The sequence continues at coordinate 61,222 of NZ_CP098765.1, forward strand.
ATGCCGAAGATGCCGCCGAAGGCGCTCCGGTCGGCATCACGCACCTCGACGGTCTCACCGCCGAAGATGACCCGTTGGCGGTATAGCGCGCTCCCGAGATGGCCGCGGATGATGGGGACGCGGCGATGCCGCCCGGTCATCACCATCTCCGCGACTTCCATCGTCTCGGAGAACTTGAGGCCGTTATGACCGTAGATACCGAGCCGGCGCGGCGACAGGCGGTCCATCAGCCGCTCGAAATCGCGTGCCTTGTCCTCCAGCGCCTCCAACAGGTCGACGTCGATCGCATCGGCGTCGGCAATCGCCCTCGCCTTGTTCTTGAAAAGCTGGACCAGCTTGTCGGCACCGTGGATCGAGGGGCGCAGGACCAGCGTCACGAAGAAGCGGTTGATGAACATCCGCTCGCGATTCATCCGCGCGAAATAGGCGGCGTCCAGATCGCGCGCGAAGCGAGAGCGGAAGTTGCCGCCCGGATATTGCTCGACACGTGCCCGGATCAGGTGCGTCCAGATCGACAGGCGATCGTCGTGGAGGTTGCGGAGCATCACGTTGAGCTTCGCGTGCCAGTCGTTCAGATCGCGCACGTCCGCCGTCTCGAAGGCGCGGCCCTGCAGCTCGAACGTCAGCATGATCGCGCCGGAATCGAGCGCCACCACCTCGTCGGTGACGTGCCGCGCATAGGGCAGGAACTTGGTCGGCAGCACCTCTTTCAGCGCGACGTTCATCGGCACCTGTTCGGACAGGCGGTTGGTCTTAGCCATTGCGGCCGAACCCCTTGCGCTTGATGCCGTTGAGGGGGAGCGGGGTGTAGCTCGACCCGCCCCAAAACACCCGGTTGCGGTTCGCCGCCTTGGTGCGGCCCCACAGGAAGATGAGCCGGAAGGCATTGACGTCGTGCCGCACGACGAGGCGCGACAAACCGAACATCACCGCGGCGACGACGAGACCGTAGACGGGGTTCGATGTCCCAATGAGCGTGATGACCGAGCAGAGCAGCACGAACACCGCCGCCTCGATCGGTATGCCGGCGAACAGCGCAGGCCGCGTCACCGCCAGGAACAGCGGATTGCGTGCCATCACCTCCCGATCCTCGTCCACGCTACGAACTCCACTCGATACCGGCGGAAGCGGGCCGCAGAGGGCGGCCCGCTTCCAAGGTCAGCCGGCGATCTGGTCGACGATCCACGGCGCCGAGAAGATGATCGCGATGCCAATGACGACGGTGACGAGCGCGCTTGTGTTGACGCGGCCCGTCAGCCAGCCAAGCCCGGCTGCGATGAGCGCGATAATCGCGATCGTGCGTAGCAAGCCGTTGCTCAGCAGTCCGAGAACCTTCGTGCCGAACCCTTCGAGGTTGCTTTGCGCGAACGCTGGTTCGGCCGAGATCAGCGACGCCAGCGCGACCAGGCCGAACATTGTCAGGAAATGCCCCGCCTTGCGCTGACCGGGCGTCATCGCCGCGATGCGGGCGATGACATGGGATCGAAGGGCCAGCGCCGGGCCGCCGAGCGATACGAGGTTCATCGGTCTTCTCCTCCTGCGCGAGCCCGCGCGTATGCTGCCGTCGCGAACACGTCCCACGATGGCGGCGGTGGGGGTGGCGCAGCCCCTGGCTGCTCCGCATCGGACGTGTTTTCAGCCACCAGCGCCGCGAGCTGCGCGGACGCGCTCGCCGGCTTGCCGGTATCGGGAGGCGTCGAGGCGGCGATCCTGACCGACATGGGCTGGATGCCGTCGGAGAAGCCGGCATTGCCGACGACCCGGCCGACATAGCCATTGGAAAAGCCACGTGACTGCGACCCGGTATTGTACATGGAGAGAGCGATGCGGAGCGCGCGTTGGGGATGAAGCCCGGCGCTTACGCTATGATAGTTGCCGGAGATCACCGCCCCGGCCGCGGCGATGTTGGTGCAGGGCTCGAACACCGTGTCCCAGGTCAGCCCGAGGGCTTTCATGTTCCGCGAGCTGATCTGCCCGAGGCCGAGATCGACCGAATAGCCCTTCGCAACATAGAAGCGCGCGACCTCGATCGCTTGTGCGACACTCGTCGGCTGCGCGACCTTGCGGCCGAGGCCGTTGACGTTGATCGCCAGCTCTCTGCCCTGGCTTTCCGTCTGGACGATCGCCGCGATTGTTGCAGGTGCCACACCGGGCGCGCATTGCGCCGCGAGACCCATGATGACAGCGGCGGGAAGCGGCATTACCGCACCGCGCTCGCGCAGATCGGATCGGCTGCACGGACGGCCGATCGTGGGATCGTAGCCGCGACGCGTTCGCGCGTGGCTCGGGATAAACATAAGCGATTTGCCATGTTTTCACTCCACTCGTGAAAGCGAAGATAAATGACATTTAGTTCACCCGCTAGCCAGAAAGCGACAAAGGTTCATTCTGAATGAATTGGCCTACCCTGCTAGAAGGACGCTTCATCGCGCACGCCGGCGCATGGGTGGACAGCAATCGTGCCCTCATAGCCATACCCGATAACGATATGGCGGATTGCCGAAGATGCTTTCTTATACAGTCGGATACGTTTCTTGTCGTAGAGACCAACGTGGAACAGCGTTGTGCCGCGCCAGCTCACGCGGATATTGATGTGCCACTTGCCCGTTTCATGCTGACAGACATGAACGTCAGTGATCGTGCCGCCTGGTGGCCGCATGGTAGTCAGCTCGCGTTCCAGTATCAGCCCTAGTTCCATTACAAATCCGTTACAGTGATTATCCATGTTTTCGCTGGAACCATGTCCCACCCTGCGATAGCTTCATGTCGCCTGAAGGGAGTGTCCAGAGATGGCCTACCGTCGCACAGCGACAATCGAGGACCAAGCGGACCGTATCGTCCGCCAGCTAGGCGGGAAATGGCAGGGCGACTTCGCTATGTGCCGATGCCCCGCCCATGCCGATGGCACCGCCAGCCTGTCGATCCGCGTCGGCGAGCGGGCCGTGCTGTTCCATTGCTTCGCAGGATGTACGGCCGATGCGATCATGACGGCGCTGCGCTCGGGCAAGATCCTCGCGCCTTCCGACCACGACCCGGGCCAGCGTCAGGAGGGCAAGACCGATCACAACAAGGTCGCATTGGCGGTGTGGCGGCACGCCGAACCTTATGCCGGCTCGCTGGCCGATCGCTATCTGCGCTCGCGCGCGATCATCCCCGACGGGATCAATGCCCGGTTCGATCCGCGATGCCAGTTCGGCGCCGGTTCTGCGAAAGCGCTTGCGCCCGCATTGATCGTGCCGATCGAGGAGGACGCCGGCGTCGTCGCGATCCACCGCACCTTCCTGGCACCGGACGGCCGCGGCAAGGCCGGCATGCCGGAGCCCAAATGGATGCTCGGCAACCCCGGCAGCGGGGCGGTCCGATGGGGCGGCATCCCGCCAGACGGCGTGCTGCGCCTCGCCGAAGGCGTCGAGGACGCAGCGAGCGTGATGAACATGCTCGGCGCCGGCTTGTTCGTATGGCCCGTCCTGGGGATCGAGCGGTATCAGGCCGTCGCGATCCCCGAGAGCATCCATACCGTCGTGATCTACAGCCAGCATGGGGCCGAGGCGGCCCGGGCTATCGCACGCGCCACCCCTCACCTGACGGCGGGTGGCCGTCAGCTCGTCAGCAAGCTGCCGCCCCATGCCGGCGACTGGAACGACCTCTTGCGCGAGATCCGCGCGATATGAAGCTCTTTCCGGGCGTGCCCCGGCATCAGAAGTGGATGATGGGCGTGACGTTCGTCATCGTCGCGGTCTACTCGATTTCGCATAACAAGGAGCAGCTTGCCGAGGCGACCAGGACCCGGCTCACCTCGCCCACACCGCGGATCATAGACGGCGATACGGCCGAGTTCCCCAACGGGCGGGTTCGGATCGTCGGAATCGATGCGCCAGATGATGATCGTCCCCAGCTCAAGGCGATCGCGACCGATGCGTTGCAGCGTCTGGCAGCGCGTGACGGCGGCTTGGATTGTTCGGCGTCGATGTTCGATTATGCGTTGCGGCGCGAAAACCAGTGCCGGACCGATCCGAAGAGCTATGGCCGGTTGAACCTGTCGTGTCGTTTTCCCGCGAACAAGGCCAGCGTGGGAGCGTCGATGGTCGCGCAAGGGTATGCGGTGGACTATCGGATGTATTCCGGCGGTGCCTATGTGGACCTGATGAAAAACGCCGCTGTCCAGCGTGCTGGTCTGTGGGGCGTCGACTACGAAGCGATGCGGCAACTCGCGATCGAACGGGCGACCGTGCCGGACGGATGCGCGGTCGAGACGATCAAGAAGTAGGCGGGGCCTGCCTTCGGCCCGCGCTCTACTGCGCGCCGCTGACGCGCCGCTCCGCGGAACCCCGGATGGGTTCCGCCCTACCGGGTGACGATCGGCTAGGCTGATGCGGGCCGCCCTGGTCGGGCGGGTGTAATTCGATAGGTAAAGGGAACGCGATTGATGCAGTTCGACAAGGCCACCATCCACAATCTTGCGGCTGAGATGTTCTGGCGTATGGCCGAGGACATAGGTGTTGGAGAAGCCAACAAACGCGTTCTCGCAACCGAGGGACGATGCCTTCTCGAGCATCCCGTCGACAATGATCTGTGGCGGGAATATCCACTCACCTCGTTACCCGACGACGAAGCTAGCCGCGTCCTCAAAGCCGTATCGTTCGAAGCGTTCGACTATACCCGAGCTGAGCAGAACATGATCGGCCCGGTATTCCTTGAGGACCGGGAATCCGGTCGCTCCCCCAGCGCCGCGGCCATCGACACGCAGCCGCTCGCCAAGACGCCCACCACCTTCACCAGCAACGATCCAATCGAGCGGATTGGGCGTCTGTGCCTCCGTCACCCCCTCCCCGCTGTCGTCTTCGCCGATCGCAAGCCGCAAGGCGGCATCATTCAGGTCGACGATACCGCGACCGCGCTTGGCTTCGACTTGCCTATGTTTCTGGCGCTCACAGGCTGCCAGCCTGCTCCCGACGAAACGGTGATCCTGACCGGCTACTTCCACATTCCCGCGTCCGATGTCGCTACTGGCGACCTCTGGAACCATGTCATCCAGAACTCGACACGAGCCGTGTCCGGCGTCGCCATTTTTCGCCCCGAAGGTCAGCTCGTCATCGACTACGAGTGGGATGCGCCGGCCAAGCGACGGTCATGGTTCCGCCGATCCTGACATCAGAGCTGCCAATCGTGCGGAGGTGTGCCACGTGGCACAACCGACGGTCGGCACATAAGCCAAGACCGCCCTTTGGGGCGGCCTTGGTAGTTAGTACCCTCTCGGGAAACGGTCATCCCATACGAGAGCCGCGAGTCTCGCCTAAGTAGAACTCCTTCAATCACGTATCAATCGCGCAAACCCAGCGAAGCTCCCAGGCGTCAGCTATCCGGATCTGCAATCGGGTAGGTGGCGTCGTACAGCGTGCTGATCGGTACGCTATCAAAGGACCAGTGCCGCCCGGGCGCGACGGCATATTCTGCCCCAGACACAATCTGCTGCGCACGAGTCAGAGAGACAACCTCATCGCGCAAGCGCACCTTCTTCGGCTCGACAACCTCTACGGTTTCGCTGGTCGCTATGTGGATCAACGTAGATCCGACAGGCACCCCCATCTCGACGAAGTTCAGTGGTGGACGTCGTTTGCGTTCGAATGCTTGGGCAGCGGCTAACGTGCCGGGCTCAGACGCCTCCACGGCCTGCTCGACAGCGCGCTCGGTTTGTGGCGTTAAATCCCGTCCAGGAAATGCATTGATGATCGCTATGGCTCGTTCCGGCGCGATGCTGAAGAATTCGCGCGCGGGATTCACCCGATCGGGACCGAAGGCGATATGCAGCGCGCGTTCGACTACGTGGGCATCGTGAACGGTGCGGGCAACGGCCACCTTAAAAGGCAGAGGAATGCCTGTGGCCCTGCTCAGCTCCGCTACACGCCGTTCTACCCCATCCCCTGATGTCCGGCCTATCTTGACCATATTGGGCATGGCATCGTTGGTGAGAACGTACACGATGCCACCCTGTTCTTCCGCGTAATCCATCCGACCATCCTAGTTCAAAACTGGCGTACCCGCGCAAGGAGAGTTGCAAGCCATTTCGCTTGCAACTCGTATTACAGGGCAATACCAGAACATACGGTGTGCGCCGGAGAGGCATATGGCAGACGATATTGTGGTGACAGTGCGGGTTCCAAAAACCCTCGTGCAGCGCGCGCGGAAGGTTGCTGATAGCCGAGACGAGACGATGAGTCAGGTTATCCGGCGTAGTTTGCGCGGCTACGTGGGACACGCGGCGAAATCGATAGAGAATGAGGACGCAGCCTGATGTCACTACCCAAGCGCCAAGCGTCCCAGGCAGCATGAGCGCGGCGTTATCCAAACCCAAAGCGCGCCGGGCACCCAAGGCTCCCGACCTTGAGCCGATACGTCTCGAGTTATCACGTGCCCGCTTTGTCGCGCGTGCCTGGTCCGAGACTATTCCCGAAGCGCGCCGTACAGACCAAGCCGCGCTATTCGCACGCGCCGCGCTCGAGGAGTTTGCCGGTGAAGCCGCGCCGGCGCTGAAATTGAGCCCTCCCTTTGTTGCGGTAAAGGGCAGGCTCGACAACACAGCCCAAGAGCTCGCCCGCTCGATGGGACGCCTTGCCGCCAGCCTGCCGGCGATCGAGGGCTGTAATGCACTTACCAGCCTCTATACGACGCTGCTCCCAGGCAAGGAGCGCAGCGCGCTTGGCGCTTTCTATACCCCGGCCGCACTGACCCAGCGCCTGCTTGATCTGGCAACAGAGGGCGGCGTTGACTGGAAAACAGCGCGTGTTCTTGATCCGGCAAGCGGAGGCGGCGCGTTCCTGCTGGAGGCGGCGGTCCGAATGCGCGATAGCCTCGCCGGTAGCGAACCGGCCTTCATCCTCGCGCAGCTTGGCACACGGCTTTCCGGCATGGAGTTGGACCCGCATGCAGCCTCCCTTTCGCAAGGCGCGCTCGAGATCGCGCTTGCGGACTTGTCTCAGGCGAGCGGCCGCGATGTGCCAATTTTCGTGAAGGTCTGCGACACGCTCGAGGAGGAGCCGAGTGCTAGTTATGACCTCGTCGTCGGCAATCCGCCTTATGGAAGGGTGCAGCTGACAAGCGCGCAGCGGGTCCGATACGCACGCAGCCTTTACGGTCACGCCAATCTCTATGGCGTATTCACCGATATCGCTCTGCGATGGGCGCGTCCTGGTGGTGTGATCGCCTATCTCACTCCGACGAGCGTGCTAGGCGGGCAGTATTACGCCGCTTTACGAAAGCTGCTGGCCAAGGAAGCGCCGCCTGTCGCGATCGACTTCGTACATGCGCGTAAGGGCGTGTTTGAAGACGTGCTGCAGGAAACGCTGCTGGCGCTCTATCAAAAGGGCGGCGACCGCACCCGTTTTCAGGTGCATTACCTCAACGTCGATAACGAGCGGCAGGCCCGGCTCAACAAGAACGGCAAGGTCGGCCTGCCCGCCGATGCCGGCGCGCCCTGGCTGGCGCCGCGGGAGCCCGCTCACGTCGGGCTCATCACCGCGGCCGAGAACCAGTCCTCCCGACTTTCCGATTGGGGCTACGGCGTATCGACCGGACCGCTTGTCTGGAACCGCTTCAAGCCGCAGATGCGCGCTAGGGCCGGCCGCGGCCTGCATCCCCTCATCTGGGCGGAGGCCGTGACCGCGGATGGCCGCTTTATCTTCCGGGCTGATCGACGAAACCACGCGCCGTTCTTCAAGCTGGAGAAAGGCGACGATTGGCTGATCGTCAATCGGAGCTGCGTGCTGGTGCAACGCACCACAGCCAAGGAGCAGCAGCGCCGCCTTATTGCGGCCGAGCTGCCGCAGGAGTTCATCGACACGCATGGGGGCGTCATCGTCGAAAACCATCTTAACATGGTGCGTGCGATCGGCGCGCCGAAAGTCTCGCCAGCGACCGTCGCCGCCGTGCTCAACAGCGACACGATCGACCAGGTTTTCCGCTGTATCAGCGGCAGTGTCGCCGTGTCGGCCTTCGAGCTAGCGGCGATCCCCCTACCCCCGGTTTCGGCGATGGCGGCAATCGAGCGCCTAGTCAAAAAGGGCGCGACCCGTACCGCGATCGAGAAATCGCTGCGCAGCATTTACGGGCTAGACAAAGCATGAGCCTCCCCCCGCTCCTGTCCTGGCAAGACATTCACGGGCGCCTGCCGACCATCTTTCCGGAAGGATCGGCCAACCGCGACCATTCGATTTGGGAAATCTCCGCAAAGACCATGTTCGTCATGATCTACGCCGGCGCAATCGAAGGCACCGACCTCTGGATACGCCCCGACCAGGTGACGCGCATGACGACAGCGCAGTCCGAGCAGACGGAAGACAATGCGCGCCTGGCGTGGGCTAAGGATTCCATCCGCCCGAGCAAGGCCGACGTGCCGGGGCGCTGGTATGCGGTCAACACGCGCGAATCCATCCGCGACGACACGATCCGCTATGCCCTCATTGTCAACGGCGCGGTGATCGAGCGGCCCGGGCTCGCGACCACATCGCCAGCAGGCCGCTATGCGCTGCAGGGTGACTTCGCCGCGCTCATGGCCCCGGACCTCGACGAGGCCACTTTCACCGCCAAAGCCGCCGCATGGCGGGAAAAGCATCTGAACAAGGGCGCCCTTGCCCGCATTGCCATCGTCCGCAAGGGTGCGGCCGGGGGCGGCGAATATGAACTCGTCACGTTCCCGAATGGCGAGACGCGGCGCATGTCCACCGGCGCCAGCGCCGACATTTCCAAGGCCGTCATCGAGGTTTTCGCGCCGAAGTTCCTGCAAAAGCCGGGCGTGATCGCGCTGAGTGAGAGCGGCAACAAGGTTGTCGCCCGTGACGACGAACTGGCGAAGGCCATCGGTCTGACGATCCCGGCCGACAAGAGCCTGCCCGATATCGTTCTCGTCGATCTCGGCCCCGCCCACCCCCTCCTCGTTTTTGTCGAGGTCGTGCATACCGATGGGCCGGTCAACGAGGCCCGGAAGACCGCCCTGCTGCAGATTTCCGAGGGTGCCGGCTTTCCGCCCGAGCATGTCGCGTTTGTCACCGCCTATCTTGATCGCGGCGGCCAGCCCTTCCGGAAGACCGTCAGCAGCCTGGCATGGGGTAGCTACGCCTGGTTCGCGTCGGAGCCGGATTGCCTCATCGCGTTTAGCGGAAAGCCGCTCCCGATCGAAGGCGGGTAAACGATGCCACGTGTGGGGACGAAGCAGGCGGCCTTTATTGGCCTTCTCGGTCGCCCGGACGGCGCGACCATTCGCGAGCTGACCGAGGAGACAGGCTGGCGCCCCAATACGGTCCATTCGGCATTTGTCACGCTGCGAAAGCAGGGCTGGCAGATTTCGGTCGAGCAGAAGGCTGCGGAAAAACGCTACCAGTTAACAGCGGGACCGGACCTTCTAAACCAAGGGTAGACGCCAGATAACATCTCGGCGGCCTAATTCCGTGCCGCGAAGCGCAGCGTGCGCGTCGCAAAGCCCACCAGTTCCTGATCGTTGATCGCCGCGGTTTCCCATGCCGGATTCGTGTCGTGGTGAAATCGGTTGGCGTAGTCGAGCAGCGCGCGCAGCTCGGCTCTGTCCGCGACGGATAGGATGGGGTTACCCCGGTGTCTCGGTCGATCTGATCCGACAGCTTCGCGGTGCACTAGGGCCGATGCTGCCGCGTATCGCGACGCGCTTCGCGACCGATCCATATGCTTTCTGCGCCGGTTGGCCGGATATCACTGCGGTGCGTGACGGGACGATCCTGCTGCGGGATGTGAAAACAAGCGACAAGCTCCACGCCTCTCAGCAGCAAACGATCGGCGGATTGCTGATCCCCGAGGGGATGCCGGTCGATGTCTTCCAGCTCGTCGCCAGCAAGATGGCCGCGCCTCCGACGCGATGATGTGCACACGCTCCCGTTGCCGGGAGCGTCGGGGAACGCCAAGGGCGCTGCCCTTCCGTTCCCGAACGACAATCGACCGCCCGTGTAATCCGCCAAGCACGGCACCCGGCGCGCAGCGCCGGCCGCGCTAGGTCGGCTCGCCCGCGCCCGCGGTAGATTCTCGCTCCCCCTCCCCATCCCGTTCCTCGCCGGAACGGCAGGGCCGTGAGGCCGAGCGGCCTTGCGGCCCATGCCAGAAGGAGGATCAGCGATGCCGACCACCGAACAGATCAACGCCATCCGTCGCCTTAATGATGCAGCCCGGATCAATCCCGGCCATATGTCGATCGCCAACGTGACGATGGGCTTTCAGGCACTCCCCGACGCGGATCGCTTCGCCGCTCTGGCGGCGATCACAAAGTTCTCGCAGTTTGACGGCGACAATGATCCATATGGCGAGCATGACTTCGGCGCGGTCTATCGGCTCGCGTCGGGCGGATGGACGCAGGGTCGACCGGAGGACGTACTGACGATCGCACAGACCGTCTTCTGGAAGGTGGACTGCTACGACAACGACCTGATGTTCGGCAGCGAAGTGCCGTGGGACGAAACCCGGACCAAGCGCGTGCTGACGATCATGTTGGCGAGCGAATACTGACAGTTAGGCGGCACAACCCGCGCCTGCCGGAGCACGGGTTGTGCCGTACCGAGCATCGCGTAGCGCAGTGATTTGTTGAGAAATCGCGTTGGGAAGCGTATGGTAAACCCGGAAAGGATGACGTGATGGCTTCGATCGACCTTGATACGCTGCGCACATGCATCCGCTCGATGGACTTCGAGCGCGGAACGCCCGAGCAGATTGCCCTGTGGCGCGAGGATTTCGCGGAATCGCAGGCGAACCTTGCGATCGAGGATATGCCACTCGACGCCGAGGACGATGCGATGTTTGCCATGATGCTCGACGAGGGCGTGCCCCCGGCGATGATGGTGACGATGCTGCACGGCCTTTACCAGCCGGGGTCAAATCAGATCGCTGCCTGATCCTTTGGCGAACGATCCTTACACCTATCCCGGCACCGATACGCTCCGGAACAGGTTGGGGATCACTGACGACGCCCTACTGACGAAGGCCGAGCAGCGTTTTACAGCGGTGCGCGGCGCGGAAGCCGCGCGCCTCCCCTTCGCGCCTACGGCAGACGGCTACCGCGCCCTCCACAAGCACCTGTTTCAAGACCTCTACGATTGGGCGGGCCAGGATCGCACGGTCAATATCGCCAAGGGCGGGTCGAGCTTCGCCCATGTCCCCTACATCGGCCGCGAACTCGACAAGCTATTCACCGATGTTGGGGCGAAGAACGCCTTTCGCGGCCTTTCCCGAGACGAGTTTTTTGATCGCCTCGGCAACCACATTAACGAGATCAATGCCATCCATCCCTTCCGCGAAGGAAATGGACGCACGATGCGTCATCATGCGACGCAACTCGCGCGCGACGCGGGCCACCCAATCCGGATCGCGTTGATCGATAAGACGGCCTGGATGGAGGCGTCCCGCCACGGCTTCATTTCGGGCGATCACCGGGGCATGGCCGCGGTCCTCGCCGCTGCGGCCATTCGTCGCGACCTTGCGCCGGAAGCGCGGATCGGTCCGGCCGGAATCGCCATGCTCCCGCAACGCGCCCCGCCCGAAGGCCAGCGCTACCGCGTGACGCTCACCAAGGCGCGCGACGAGCTGGAACGCTATCTGCCGGCCGCCCGCCAGCAGGCGGCCGATCGCCTGCGTGGATTGATAAAGGACGGTGCGCCGACTGCGACGATCGCGAACGCGCGCACCGAGCTCGCCTATGTCCGCCACGCCAAGGGGCCAGTCTATCAATCGCACCTTCTCACCTATCTCGGCATCCGGCAGGTCGATGCCGTGATTACCCAGCAGCAAACGCCGTTGGAGCGTGTGCGCGAGATCGGCGCGGCGCTCGGCGTCCAGATCAATGCCCAGCAGCCGACCCAGCTCCAGCGCGCGGTCCGCGCGCTGGAGCGACCGGTTCTTCCTCCCGGCCATGCCCCGGGTCAGCAACGGCTTGCCGAGCTGTTCCTGAAAAACACGTCCGAGAAGAACAACGCCGATCCGCGTCTCGCACCCGCCCAGGCGATCGTCGACGCCGCCATAAAGGCGGCACATGATCGTGGCGAGAATGCCCGTATGGTTGGCACTGTCGGGCAATCGACGCGCCAGCTCGTCGCCGAGCGTATCCGATCAGGCGGGACGCTCGACCCGGACCTCGCCCGCGCTACGGACGCAAGCAAAGCGCCGACATCACCGGGGCAGGATCGAACCCGCTAACCCCGGGGCGAAGGATCACCGTTCCTTGCGGCGCGTCGGGAATACGGGGCCCCGGACGGTCATCTGTGCTGGATCGTAGGGCCGCTGCAGGGCGACAATCTCATCATAGCTGCCGCGCAGCCAGGTATCGATGTCATCCGGCGCCAGGATCGTAATCATGCCCTTGGGATGAATTGGCTCGACGAGAGTGCTGGGGTCACAGGTCACCATCGTGAACCCGGCCCCTTCGGCAGCTGCCAGAACCCGGCGACCGCGAACACCGGTTGATCGGTGACGCGGAACCACATCTCTCCCTTCAATGGCGGCTTGTCGCGGCTTCTCCCCGTTACCTCGAGGAACATGGCACACCAACACACCCGGACGAGTTGAAGCAGCACCGGTATCTTGGAGTGCGTCTTGGGGACGACAGTATCTACCGCTAGGAACTCGAGGGGCCTGACGGATACTTCGATGTGCCTATAAAAAGCGCAATGACTGCCGACGATAGCCGATCAACGCTGGCAATGGCACTGAACGGCGCGGGGCTGACGTTCGGTCTTGAAGCCCTGTTCGCTAAGCATGTCGCAGACGGCACCCTGCGCCTTGTGCTGACCAAGTGGGTGACGACCGGGCCAGGCTTCTACCTTTACTATTCCGGACGACGACAGTTACCCGCGGGTTTGCGCGCGCTGCTGACGATTGCAGGTAAACTAAAACAACTTGGCTGACACGTCTGTTGAGCATCAAGTATTCAAGACGTCTAAAAATCGAACTTAACCAACAGAGGGCGACCCAGTAGTGGTAATTTCAAGGACCCGCCCGAGTTCCCCAACTATTGCCATTTGTTTATCTGGCTCGAAGACAGATCCTGACGACCGGAGTAGCTGGTTACCTTGAAACAGGAGATAGCGGCCCGCCCCTTTACGGAAAGGCAATTGCAATAGCGGCCCATGCGCGTCGCGGACGACTTCCCAAAAATGGGTATACCGCTCTACGGGTCTTCGGCTGATCGCGTTTCGCTTAAAGAGCGGCTGTCGCAAATTTTTAAACCGGATCAGAATCCCCGTGTATCGGTACGGCGAGTTGGGCACCTGGGTGATCGACGTTCGAGGCATGGTTCTCCGTTGTATCGGGATAAGCCTGAGGAGGTTTGGTCTGGGTCTCCTGATCTGCTGCCGCTGAAGCTGGGGCCAGCGCTGTCGCTGTCGCCTTTCTGCGTTCCTGCTCATCCCAGTAAAGTCTAAAGTCCCATTTGTCTTCGTAGTAGGCAGCGCATCTATCCCTGAATTCGTCCCACGGCACTTTTGCTGCATAACCAAGAAGCAGTAACCATGCGGTTAGAAAAGTAATAACCAGCGATGTATCACCGTCGACAATGCTAAGCGCGTTTGTGATTTGGCGGACCACATGTCCAATATACAGAACCAACGCTGCAAAGGCCGCGAACGAGCCCAGAAGCGACCACCAGTTATCGTAAATGCCGCCCCGATATAGGGAACGCATCAACCCTGCTAGTCCGCCCGAGATTGCAGCGACTAGCATCAAGCTGATGCACATAGCGAACTTCATGGGTGTGGTGAGTGACAGGACTTGCCGACCGTTCTGCGGGGTTTGTCCGGCCTTTTTGGTAGCGCTTAAAAGTACCTCGACGGGGATATCTACTATGGCAGCAAACCCAATCGCGATGACCATAATGTTCAGCGCGTAAAAGAGTGCGCGGTGGAACCACACGGTATTCTGGGCCCACTCTCTGTAGGCTGCAGTCGCCTTGCTGCGAAATTTCATGCCGATCGTCTCCGAGCTACCTGCCTAATCGTTGCCCGTTAAAGCGAGGTGATCAAGCATCCCAAGCACGCCCCGTTCGACTGCGCCGCGGGTTTGGCTATAAACTTTTTGGGCTTCTGACAGCGAGGGCTGGCCTGACCCAGAACCGGACGTTCACGCCCCTTCCCTCGCCTTCCAACTTCGGCCATTCGTTCATGTCCGAAGCGGGAGTAATACAGTCGGCATCAGCGCATGCCGGGCGGTCGTTAGTTGTCCCAAAAACAACCCCAAGCGGTACTCACAAACGGCGCGCTGACGGACTGGGGCCGTTAGCGCATATCTGGGCTGCGTCTATGTGCAGTCCGGACGCGTTCTAGGCAGCGGGCGGGAGCCCCCAACTGCGCGCGAAAAAGCGACGCATACCGGCGAAGGGCTCGGACGCTGCCTGCATACGAACGACCTCGGCCTCGCTCATTTGGCGCGCGGTTGCCGGCAGACCGCAAATGGAAAGCAGCTGTCCGAAAGCGGCAAGGGGGGCGTACATCACGAAGCGTTCGCGACGCAGCTCTTCGCGGTTAAGCCCGAGGTATTTCTCGGACGCCGCGATCGCGCGGTCGGCCCGCGCACCGCCCGCGGACCGGATCCACACCTCCTCGTTGTTCACATCCACTTCGTAGCGAAAGAGAGGCTCCGGGTTCTCGATATAAGGGTTGACTAGGTCCGCATCCTCAGCCGCCCAGCGCTGGCGAAGATCATCATCCGAGGCGGACTGGGGATCGTGCGTCAGAAGATCGACCAGCGCTGTCAATGCAGCGCCGGTTGGAAGCAAGGCAGGCATGGCCGGCGGTTGCTCGCGAGCTCCCGTGAGCGGGAAATTGTCACCTTTGAAGGTCTGATTGCAGATCTGGCAACTGAACAGATAGTTATCGTAGAAAAATGCCAGCCACCAGTAGATCGACTTGGGCCGAAAGTGCTCAACATCGCCGTGAGCGACCACTGATGTTGGTGCCTCACAGTAAGCGCACTTGCCATGGGTATCGAGTTTAAGCGCGTCCTTGGCAGGCTTCCACTGCGACGAGTCGAATTCGAACTTGCCCGCCGCTTGCGCCTCGAAGAAGAGGCGAGCGAGCCTCTCCGCTTTATTGCGAAGCCGCGATCCTTTAAAAGCTGCAGGGATATCGGCCGCTTCGCGGCGGCGGACAAGGCCGATCATGTCGAAGACAGCGGGCCATCATCGGGCCCGCGCGCGACGTCTTCAACGCCGATGTCGCGTCCTGTCACCCGGGCCAGTTCTCGGGTCACTTCCTCAAGCACTAAGTTAGTGCGTTCGAGGCCGGGACGAGCCTCACGCCAGGAGGGGACATCGCTGAGAATAGTCTTCAGAGCGTCGATCCGCTCGCGAGTGGCAACGGATGAGGGCGCCGGATCAGCGCCGACCCCCGTCAACGAGCGCAACTCGTCTCTTGCTTCCTCAACCTGAGGAGAGTCGAGCGTCTCGAGGCCGAACAGCGGGCTCGCCAACAGCTGATGGAGCATGAGCCGATTGGGAGCGCCCTCGAACGGGAACAGCGCCGCCCCGCGCTGCCCCACACGCCGCAGGACAAAGAGCTCCCCTTCGGCGGCCTGATGGATGGTCAACGGAGAGTGGGTTGTGACCACCACCTGCACGTTCGGCAAGGTTTCCTTTATGAAGGAGACAAGCCGTCGCTGCCACACAGGGTGAAGATGGAGGTCGATTTCGTCGACCAGGAGCAGGCCGCGCGCCATGAGAGGATCGCGGTAGTCCTGGAAGTTTTCCGTGATTTGGAACAGCAGGTCACCGCACCAGGCAGCCATCGCCTGATAGCCATCGGACAAAGCGCCGAGCGGCAGCTCGCCATCAGGCGTCTCGAACAGCAGTCGGCGTTCCTCACGATCGATCCGGGAAAAGCGAACGTCCGGAAGGAGCTTGTCAAGGGCGCTACGGACAGCACTCAGACCCTGGGGCCCGCGCCGATACTCCAGATCCATCGCCCAGCTCTCGAGCGAAACCAGCGCGGTATCCAGATTGAACAAGGTCGAGACGGCACGTGTGCGCGATGCGAAGGATCTTGGCATCGCTTCCAGCGCGGTACCACGAGCGCTGGGCCCGAGCGCATGTCGTACGACCCCGTAGCCCACCACAAAATAGTTGCGGTCGGACTTCGCAACGGCACGATCAACCCGCTCAAGGCTCTCCGTGTTTCGCTTGATAAACTCGCTGGCTTTGGCGCCGCGCGAGAAGGTCACTTCGGCGTGGCGCACCTCGCCTTCCTGGGTTGCGAAATCGACCGCGATCCGCGCGGTATTCTTGCCAAGTCTGATCCACTCATCTGGGTTTCTGACGAGGTCATAGATCGACTCGCTTCCGGCCATGACCAGCGCAATGGCCTTGAGCACGCTGCTCTTGCCAGTGCCATTCTCACCTAGCAGATACGTCCACTGCCGTCCCTCGCGTCCGCCCGAGAAGTCCAGCGTGAGCGCCTCGATGGACCGTATGTTTTCGAGGGTAAGTCTGCGCAAGAACATCAATCAGCCTCGAAAGTAAGCGTCACACATCGAAGCGCGTGCACCGCCGCCGAACCATAGCATAGTCGCGAAGGCGACGCATCGCTATCGAGATGGGTGCGAGCCGCCAGCGTTGAGCTTCGCCCCGTCAGTGAATCCTTAGAAGCGTGCGATACTCAGTTGTCTTCACAAACCAGTAGGCCGAGAAGCTCCAGATTCCGAAGCACTCAAGCCAGAAGATCCAGGGGTTTCGACAATCTGGTGCCGCGGAGAGGAAGTGCGTGGCGATCACCGCGGCTGGCATCAGGATCATTGCCATCCCAGCGGCCGTATAGGCTGCCTGGAACCGCTGGCGCTTGGGTTTCCACATGAGTGAGCCGAGGCGTCGCTTTGACAAGAAGATGGCAACGAGCCCGATGGACGTGAAAAAGATCAGCGCGCTGACACCATGCACCCAGGCAGGCGCGTGAGCATTAAGTGCCAGAGATGCTGGAAGCGGGTCGCCTGCACATTGCTGAGCCGACATCGGGTTAATGGCAATGGAGATCGCTGCGACTCCGGCGATGTTGAGAAGCCAGTTCTCAAGCGTCGACAAGCCGCGGAACAGGAACAGGAAAGCGCCCGTCGCGCAGAGCGACCCTACCAAAATATCGCGGCACAGCGGACTGACATGATAGAAATAGCTGATGGAGTAGTGACCTTCATATCCCCCGACCAAAACAAGCAGGATGGGAAGGGCAAGGGCGATGAACCCCATGCCAACACTGAGAAATATGTAGCTTCGAACCGCTTGATCGGCGAAATTCGCCGGAAGCTCCTTGGCGCGCTGCCAGTCATACGGCTCAGCTTCAGGCCCGTCCGACATGGCTCTGCTCCCCAAGACGTACTCAGAGGTTATGCCACACGACGGCCGACGACAAGCTTGCGCTGATCTTGGGTGCGTAATGACTAAGCGGGATGCTTAGGCCTGCAACTCTGTGCGGAAATCGCTTTAGCCGACTGAGCATAGAGATGGGACGCTACCGCCGGACAGCGCGATGACCGGCGAGCCATCGCGACATCAACGATCCTACCTGACTCCCCTTGCTGCATCGCGCGCCTTTGTCATTCCTCCTCCGCGACGCGACTACGAACCGCGGTCAGCAGCTTGGCGCTTTTCAGCGCTGCTTCGGCGTCGACTGCAAAGTCGATGATCATCTGTGACATCGAGCCGTCTTGCGCGGCGTGCCAGAACTCGCGTCCGACTTCCTTTTGCATGGGGAAGAAGCGATCATTCGGCCCGACCTGCTTCCAGACCGGCCAAGTGTCGCTACCCGATTTTGACCCTATCAAGTTCTGCAAAAGCGGCTTGACGCCTCGTGGCAGAGATCGTCCATCAAGGCTTGTAACCCCGTAGAACAACCAGCGGTGGTCAGTCATGTCGAAGCATATGCCGAAGCCGATCGTTCCTTTCGCCGCGAGACGAACCGCCAGTGCGCTCCAGCGCGTCGGCCCCAGGTCGCGGCGTACCAGCCCCCAGCCTCTCCGGCCTGACGTCCCCTGCTTTACCCCCGCGACGAGGTCTGCAACGATTGCCCCCTTGATCGTCGCCTCCGCTTCGATCGTAGCTAGCGCAGCTTCCAGTCGATCGGTCGAAGAGCGCGCGGTCTTTGCTATCTCTTCGGCCTCCTTGATATCGCTCACCCCCGCATACTCCCTCGTGATGAACTTGCTGGTCCCCTGAAGCATGTGGCTGACGGATGGCGCCCGGCACCGCTGCTCGCACACTGACAGCCAGTCAGGTAGCTCAGCAAAGGTGCGAAGCTGCAGCGTGCCCGCAGAGGTCGCCTGAGCTAGTTCGTTACGACGGATGCTTTGCTCGGAGGGTCCTGCGCCACGGCCAGATAGGTAGATCAGGCAATGGGCTTCCAATCGCCGGCTTGCAAGATCGGCTAGGTATCGGCTCATCTGACCAGGTTGATCGACCGCTCTTGGCTTGTTCTCGATAGCGAGCATCCGTCCGGGCAGACGGATGAGCACGTCGATGAAACCTCCTCGTCCAGATCCGTTGATCGGCGCTTCGAGCATCACCCTCGCCCTGTCGGCCTGTTCTCGCCACTGATCATCAAGGCAAAGCCACTCGGTGAACGCGATCAGGAAGGCGGCCCCTTGCGCGTGCGAGCCGCCGGGATCGAGCAACCAGGCGAGGATACGCGACAGGCTCCGCTCGCGCGTGTCCAGGAAGTCGAGCGGTGTAAACTCGGGGGCTGTCGTCGACGATTGCGCTGCGGTCGCACTTCGTCGCACCGTGATGATTGCTTCGACATCCCCGAGGAAGGCTCTGAGCGGTGTGTTCGCCGGGGATTCCATCTACCTGAACCAGTTCCGCTCTAAGGGGAAAGTGACTGAGCGGGGCAGCGCGGCGGATGTGTCCTCCGCCGCCGCGCCAATGTCCGACTTTAGTAGAGCCCGCATCGGCCGCTTTGAAGCGTGACACGTTGTGGAAGGCCCTTCACGCATCAAAGCGCCGCGATTGTCAGGTCAAATGTGCGATCACTGACACGCATTTGATAAAGCGAAATGACGTCATCACCGATCATTTCGCGAATTAACTTCTCGTTTTCGGCGGTGCATTTCGCTCCCAAGGCGATTCCGGTGATGATGCTTCGGTCGAATGGAAGGATTGTCCTTGCCTTATCCGCCTTCATCACCCGCCACTCTTGCTCGTAGCGCCAAAAGTCAGCTTTGATTGCCAACGCGTCGGCAAGTGGGCGCTCCTGTATCGCGATATGCATGTCAGCGATTACCGGGCGAACAGGTTGATAATCGACTTTCCAGATCGGCAAAAGCTGTTCGGCGTTTCCCTGCCGGAAGTCGAATTGTAATGCGATGCCATAGTGGTTTGCTCCGTAATGACTCCACATCAGCACGTTGTTGATCGTCTCTGCTAAGCAGAAGACGCCCATATCCTGCGCGTTTGCCGCTGCCGCTTGTCGTAGCTTTTCCCGAAGGATGGGGATGGGGAGAGCATCCAGCGTCGTTTGCGCCTGCGCCTGGATGAACCAAGCGGGAACATCGCCAGACATTGCCTCACCTATACGTTGGGCCATGCCCTGCTTCCAAGCCAACAAGGCCGGCTGAGCGTTGGGCACTTCAATATACGGGAGGCAATCAAAAGGGTCGTTAAAGTCGGCGGCGCTCGAAAGATAACAGTTTCCGTGTAGCAGCATCATTAAACGGTCTTGCCAGGGGGGCGTCTGTGCGGGTGCCAAGCTGAGATACTTATAAAGAGGCGGGGGGCTGATGCTTATCATAGTATACGGGTCGCCCGCATGGTGGGTCGGCGTGGCCTACGCCATGAGGCAAGAAGAATGAACGTTGAATCGTTGCAAGTGTCAATGCAATCCCGAATGCCCATTTTTGGGCGAACGCACCAATGCCCTACGGCTTCCGCCTCGACCCATTGTCGGTCGTTCAGTTGCGCTAAGCCGCTCCCCAGAAGCGGACACTCTCTCATAAGGTCAGCAAACTTGTGTTGCAGAGAAAGCTCTTGATAAGCATTGTCCCGCGGATCGCCTCGTCAAGCCGGCTCGTCAAGGCGGTACTATCGATGGTAAGCAGGTAAGATGCTGGGACCTCAACATTATCCGCCGCTGCTAAGCTATCTGGACGGCATCGATCTCTGCCTTTCCCGGCAATTGCTTCGTCCGACGCCTGCGACCGAAACTACGCTAACCCAGTCGTTCGTCGCGCTGATGGATGCAACGACGCAGCGTCGTGAGGAACTCCCCCGCTTCAATATCGATCACCTCAACGCGGCGTTCGCTGAGATGGGCGACGATCTGCAGGCGGAGGTTCGGATCGACACGCGGCCGCACAGCTCACATTTCGAAGCCAACGTCTCACAGTCCGATTTCGGGCTTGTGCTTGAATACCAAAATCTAATGGACTCGCGGTTCAATTGGACCGCAGCCTATCTCATGCAGGCAAAGCGCCTATTTCCAACCAAGTCTGGAAATTATGATATGACGTCACGCTTTGACAGCAGCGATGCAGAACAGCACCGGCGCCTGCGCGACCTCGCTGCCGAACTGGGCGAAGAGGCAGTCAAATATATCTTCTACTGTCCGCCAGTCAGCGGCTTCACCGCGAGCGCCGGGACTGCAATCCGCACCCATCATAACTTTGCATTCGGCGAGATGATATTTGACTATGCAGTGGGGCTCGCACTGCGCGACGCGGTCCGCGACACACCAGGCGTCAACGCTGGCATATGGCTTAGCGGAACCAAAAATCCGCCGGTGGATACTTTGTCAGTTCATCAGTCAGCCTTCGCGCGAACGCACCCCTTCTCATGGTTCCTGCTGACACATTTCCAGCGTCGCGGCGCGCTTGATCATGTTACGCATGATATTGGCGGCGTGCGCAATATCGATGGCGCCGGGAACAATTCGAGCGTCGCGCGCACCCGCGATATCATCGACGGCGATCCCGCAGCATGCCGCACTCTAATAGACGCGCTTGGTGACCGAGCGCGGCGCGCCGATCTCGATACCGAGAACATCAGGCCGCTGCCGGCAAGCTCGGTCACAATCACGATTCGGGCCGGCAGTGGGCTCGATCACCGCCTCTCGTAGCGCTCGGCACGGCTGAGATGATTTTGAGCGATACCGTTCAACGCCGAAGCTACATCAACCTAGTGGCATACCTAGCGAGCGATGCCGACACTCTGCTGGCGGATGCTGCTATCCCTGCGCATGCCGTCTCGACGTCGATCAAACGAAGTCAGGCACGGCATCAAAGGGGGCGGCGGCAGAAGACGTTGGAGACGACGTAAGGACACAGCCCCGGCTTTCAGCAATCAACACTAGCCTACCTTCCCCGTCGACACTCGAAACGGCAACTGGGAAGCGCCACTTGCCGCGATGTCCCGGTTAAAGTCCTGGCGCGTATAGTCGCGCGGGTAATAGGAAAAGCTCTTCAGATTGTAGTAGGCATCGGCGTCCATGTACCGGCGAGACAGCTCTAGGCTCGCCACCTCGGCGGATTTCGCGTCGAATTCATGGCTGAGGTGGATCATCGATATTCCAGTCTCGGTCGCACTTCTTGGGTCGACCGGCGCAGCTCCGCAACTCGACCACTCAAGCAGAAGGTCATCAGCAATCTTCGGGGGACCATACGCAACGACCGGACCGACCGAGACCCCGCCGATCGAGCTCGCATGATCGTCGAGGAACGAACGCGTCTCATCGAGGGTTTTCGCGGTCTCCCCAGCGTAGAGCAGCACGTTCACCTTGGCCGCAATGCCGTGATCACGGCAAGCCGTCAGCAGTGTGGAAGCGCGCTCCAGGTATCGGTCCGGATCGCGCGACTTCCGCATGTTCAGGATCTGGGTCGGCGACGCCGTCTCTAGGCCGAGATCGAGGACCTTAAGGCCAGCCTCGGCAAGGCAGGCAAGCGTCTCGGACGTGAGTGCGTCGACGCGGCTTTCGGTGCGCCAAGCCACGTTGAGGCCGGAGGTGCGGAGCGCGTCCGCTAGGCCGGTGCCCCAATGGACGTTGGGAGCGAACATCGATGCCTGGAAATAGGGGCGTATCTCGCCTCCCCCGTACTGGTCGGACACCGCCGCGAGCGCGCGCGCGATCTGCTCCGGTGAGCGCAGCTTCTCAAGACGGATGTCCCTCTCCTCGCAGAACGCACAGCCCATCCCGCACCCGCGCGACGCCTCGATGCTTGGCTGATAGCGCTCGAATCCGTCGACGAGAGGATGATTGAGGGCGACATCCGGCGTCGGCGCAGGGAGCCGACGTACGTCGGGCGTTTCCGTGATCAGCGTCGCGATGATAGGTTCGGCGAGTCCCGGGACCAGCAGATTGGCTTCCGGTAACTTCGTCTGAAGCCAGTCGGGGTCCGGCCCGACAACCCAGCGTCCGCCCACGATGATCCTGGCTTCCGGATCGGCAACGCGCACCAGCCTACAGAAGAGCTGCGCCCAGGGCAGGGCATAGAAGCTGGGGATCGAGACCATCACTGGCAGCCTGGATGGAAGCGCCCCTTGCTCGAAGAGGCTGCGCACCACGTCGGCAGGTTCCCTATGTTCGCCGTGGACGAGAATGGTCTCGGTGCCCGTGGCATCAAGGATGGTCGCCAGCGACAACGCGCCATAGTTTAGATAGAGTTGCCGGCGCGCGAGCATGTGATCGCGTTTCTTGGGCGACAGCATGCCAGCGGATACGAAAGTGACCGTGTTCGAGCGCTTCATCGTATGTCACTGTCTTGCTTGAGTTTGACTGGAAGGAGCGAGCGTGCCGTTCATAAGCATCGAGGGAATCGACGGTAGCGGAAAGACCGAGCAGGTCGAGCTTCTCGTCGAAGGCCTTAAGAGCGCCGGCCGGGAAGTGCTACAGACAAAGGAACCGGACGGGGGGCAATTAGGTGTGGAGGTGCGCAAGATCCTGACGCAGGCTGGCCGCCGGCTCGCTCCCGCTGAGCAGCTCCTGCTGATCAGCGCAGCGCGCTACGACCATGTCCGCAGCGTCGTCCGGCCTGCACTTGCCGATGGGCAGTGGGTCGTCTCCGATCGCTTCATCGACTCCACATACGCGTTCCAGGTGGCGGTATCCGACGTTGACCTTCAGCAGCTGTTCCGGTCTGTTCGTGACGTTGTCGTGGAGACCACGTTTCCCGACCTCACGATCATACTCGACCTGTCTCCGGAGGTTGCTCGGGGGAGGCGGACGAGACGGTGCGACGGTGTCCTCGACCCCGAGGAGGCTACGCGGAATTTCGACGCGATTCGAGGTGCGCTGATCGCACTGGCGCACGAGGAGCCCGAACGCTGCCACGTCGTGGATGCGGACCAGTCGCCGGACGCGGTCGCAAGCGATATCTGGCGCCTCGTCGAGGCCATGCTATGAGCGGCCTTGGCGTGTCGGCGGATGGATGTCGCAGGTTCCGCCCCATTTAAGACCCGGAGCGCCGTCATGAACCCGCAGACCCGAAGTCTGCTCATCCAGCGCGTGATCGATTCACTCGCGATCATCGGACCGGGATCGACTTTCGAACGGTTCGCGGTCGTACTCGTCGAACGGCTCCGAGACGTCAGGCTCTTGCAACGTGGCTCGTCGGTCGGCGGTAGTCCCGTCGGCGGGGCGCTGGACGCGGTATCGGAGAACGGCCGAGTCGTCGTCGAGGCTTCGATCGTGAAGGGCTACTTCGCGGGTGCGATGACCAAGCCATGGGGCGATCTCGACCACACCCTGAAATTGGCGCCTCTCGCAGAGGACGTCTATCTGCTGAGTTCGCAGCGCGCAGAGACGGGCGTGATCGAGAAGATGGTCAACACGGCCTTGAAGCAGGGTCGTATGAAAGGCCGGAGCCTTCATCTGATGGACAGCCGGTCCATCGCCGAAGTCATCATCGATACGCTGATGCTGCGGGACGACGTGGTCGACGACCTTGCCCGTCATCTCCCCGTTCTTGCCGACATACGCGACGACCATCCGGCGTCGCTGCGCGCGCCGCCGGTCAGCCCCCTCTACGTGGCGAACGAAGTGGTCGATGCCGAACTCGACCGACGCTTGGTGACGGAAACCTGTCTCGAGATCGGCGGTATCGGCGGTATCGGCAAGTCGCAGTCCGCGGCAGCGTGCCTGCTGCGCAGCGAAGACCGCTTCGAATACCGGTTCTGGGTCAGCGGTCGCGAGATCGACAGCGTCGAGCGGCTATCGTCGGTCCCGGTCCGGCGCGGCGGCGCAGAGCGTAACGTAAGCGCTCTACTGCAGAGGAACCGCACGTTCCTGGTCATCGACGACGCCAACCCGGACCTCGCGGTGGACCGGCTAGCGTCCCTGTGCGGTCCTGACTCGCGGATCCTCATAACTCGGCAGAACCCGTCGTTAGGAGCTTTCGCCATGCCGACGATGGAGGAGCGGCAGGCTCGCGAACTGCTCGGCAAGAACCTGGACCCCAAGCCGTCCGAGCAGGCGTTTCAGACGATCTGGCGCGCCGTCGGTGGTCACCCTCTCAGTCTGGTCATGCTGAACGCGGCGGCGCGCGAAGGCGTCCCATGGACCGAGCTTGCCGAGGATTTCGAGAACATCGCCATGTTGCCGGCCGATGGGGCTCGGTTGGCTGATCGTATCCTCGGACGGCTGCGACCGGCGCTCGAGGAAGAGCTGTGCATGTTCCAGTGGGCGGGCCAGACGCACTGCGACCGAGCGTTCTTCAGGCACGTCGTGGGACCGCTGAGGTTGAGAGCATTCGAGCGCCACGGGCTAACGGCGCCCGAGGGCGCGGCTTCGATCCGCATTCACGACATCGTCTTCACAGCCTTGAAGTCATTGAACTGGCTCACCGGGGAGAATTCGCGAAAAATCGATGGTCGTCTCGAGGCGTACATTATCCAGCAGATACGCGAGGACGGCCATGGCCTGCACCTGATCGCCGCGCAGCTTAGGGATAAGATCACTAGCAATGTCGCCAATGGCGACCGGCGGCCGGCCTTCCTGTATGCCTTGGCGATGATCTGGATGGGCAGCGCGATCCCGGTTCACCTGCTACCCGATCCGCTTGAAGAGGCGCGCCGACTTAAGTCGCTCAGCGCGTCCGATAACGACGTCGCCATCCTGGTCGTGCTGGAGTCGATCGAAGCGACGGGACGCTGTCTTCGGCAGGCGTCGGGGGACGCTGCCGCGATCACATGGCTATGGACGGTCTTGAAATCCTACGACGACCTCGCAGTCATGGCCGACCTCGATGCCCGCCAAGCCGCCGAGATCAAGCACCACCGCGCGAAGACGCTCCGCATCCTCGGGCAGCACTCCGAAGCGGAGCGTCTTTTCGAGGAGGTCGTCGTCAGCTACCCGCTGAACGACGCGAAACTCCAGCTGCTGCGGTCCGTCTGCCGCAAGCCGCAGGGGCACGAGGCTGCGAGGCGATATGCATCGGAGATCATCGCCGCGAAGCTGGACGGCGGCAGCGTGTCGCCATCACTCATGATGGCATTGGGCGATGCGCTTAATGGCGCACGCGCAACCTGGGCAAGGGATCTGATTGAGCAGCACGAGGAGCTGTTTCTGTCGGAGGCGCTGTACAGCGCCGCGATCGGCATCCCGCAAGGCTACCACTCAGTCGCCAGTTTCGTCCGCGCTATGGTCTGGCATGCACCTAGGCGAGTCGACGAGGTGTTGGCACGCCTGCCCGAACCGACGCCGCTGATGCTCGACGACGATCAGAGCCGTGGCGGCTACGGGGAGATCATGTTGCTCGCAGCTGAAGTCGGCGACCGGTCAGCATATCTGAACCGCGCGCTCGGCGCCTATGAGGCGCTGAAGACGCCCGATCATTACCAGAAGCGTAAGTGGGGCGAGACGCTCTACAAGCTTGGCCGTCACCAGGAAGCAGAGGCCGTTCTCGAATCGATCGATGACCAGAGCGGCCGAATATGGTTGGCCCATAATCTGTCGCAGGTAAAACTGGAGCTGGACAAGCTCGATGATGCCCTCAAGCTCGCCGACGAGGCTGTCGTCGGTGCAAAGGGTATGAACGAGAAGTATCGCAGCAGCTTCCTCTTGCAGCGCGCCAAGGTGAAGATCGCGCTAAGTCATGATCCCGCCGACGACATCGCCGAAGGCCGCCGGCACACGACCAACCCGGGGCTTCTTGATCAGTTCACGGAGCTATGATCCCCTGCCGTCCTGAGACCCAATTTCAGCCGCTCAGCTCGGCTAAACGGGCACCCGAAACCGGCCGCGTGTAATGTGAGGGAACGACCGCTTCGGTGCGCACAGACGAGTGCTCGGCGTGGCTTGGGTTG
Source organism: Sphingomonas aerolata (assembly GCF_023935825.1). Taxonomy (NCBI): domain Bacteria; kingdom Pseudomonadati; phylum Pseudomonadota; class Alphaproteobacteria; order Sphingomonadales; family Sphingomonadaceae; genus Sphingomonas; species Sphingomonas aerolata. The sequence goes on from NZ_CP098765.1 coordinate 87,488, forward strand.
GGACTTATTAGTCGTTCCCGATATGTTCCCTCAATAGCGGCTCCTGGTAGAAGCAGACGTTCCGGTCTTCCATGGATGCCATCAACGATTGACGAGAATTGGCCCGCCAGCTGTCAGGCGATTTAAGTTGCGCTTCCTTCAGCGCAATTTCGACGGGGGTTTAAGCCGCGCGGGTACCTTGAAGACAATCAGGTGGCGGGTGAGGTCACCGCCGTCCGGAACATAAGCGCTGTGCCAAAAACATTCCTCGAGACTTGGCACTGGTCCCGTCCGATCGACAACTTCCAGCACGCCCAAAAACCCCAAGCGGACGTTGGACGCTTGATAGCTTGTCGCCTGCGCGCGATAGCGGTTGGCGGCCTCTCGGCAAAGGTGGCCGCCATGCCTCTTGAGCTCGATGATGAACGTCGGTCCGCCGAAACTTACGCGCAGGTCCGTGCGGCCCGTCGCAACCCCGCGCACTTCGGACAGAACGTCCGCGCCGGTCAAATTGCCGACCAAGAATTCGCGTAGATCGAGCTGGAGATCGCTCTCGCTGGGATGTTCGGCGCGCAAATATTCGCCCCGCATACCGAGGTCTCGAATCTCCGCGTTCTGCCGATCGCTGCAAAAAACCAGTAATTGCTGCAGCACAGCATCGAACGCCTCACGCACGGCGCCCTCGTACTCACTGCTCGCCGACAGGGCTGCACGAAGCGTCGCCAGTGTCCGCTGCATCACCGGATTGGCAACCGCCTGCGGACGCATCGCGTAGTCGACTAGCGCCTGCTCAACCGACCGCACCATCGCTTCCGGAAACTGCTCGAGAGCGGAGCCGGCGGGGAGAATGCGCGCGAGCAGCGGATATCGCTCATTCTCCCCGGCTTTTCCCGGCCCGGCACCCGATCGATGGTTCATATCGAGCCTAGCGCGCAGTTCATCAGCAATCGCACGCTGCGGATCGGGCCACGCGGCTTCGGCCAGCAGATCGTCGAGATGGGCGGCAAGCCCGCGCTCGCGCACGAACGATGCTTCGATCCGCGGCCGCAGAAGCGATCGCAGCCCGTCGCCATGGGCGATCGTGCAGCGAGCGTTGTAGATGGCGAGAATCTGATCCATCGTTGCCGCCGCTTGGACCCAACTCGGACGCGCGAGGTTGCTAGCCGCATACCGCAGCCTGCGAGCAAGTTCGAACCATTCAAGATCCTCATCGAGGCGAGGCGCGAGCCATGCTGCCACGCCGCCGCCGTTCAGCACCGCTGCCCGCTCGCGCCCCGCTGTCATGAGGTCGGCGAGAGCATCCTGCATCTCCCCGGCGTCACGGTTCGCCGCAAAGCCCGTGACCAGATCAATAGCGGATCGATAAGCTCGCGCATCCGCCCGCTCGTTATCGACCTGGGCGGCGCGCTCGAAGAAAAGGCGCGCGGTTTCCAGGCAGGCAAGGATAGTCTCCATGTCAGTACCGTCAAGCGCGCGTGAAAGATGAGCGAGGCCGAGCTCAAAAGCTGCCTCGCCCTCGGCTTCCTCATTGTCGAGCAGGCGGCGCAGCATAGAGAGCAGATCGTCGCCGCCCCAGAGGTGAAAGGCCGCGCCGCCAAGCTTTGCGGCATGCCGGGCATAAGTGCCCGGCGCATCGCTCGCGACATCGGCGAGCTCGAGCAGGGGCCGGTGCCGGCTGACTTCGCCTTCGAGCGCCAGGCGGAACAGGCCTTCCAGCGCATAGGCGGCGATCAGCGCCTCGCGCTCCGTGGCGCGCTCCTGAACCCGGCGCGTCAGGATCGGCACGAGCGCCTGCGCCATGGTCGCGCGCAATGTGGCGCTGCGGAGCAGCCGGTCGATAGCATCGCGAAAGGATTGCGGATCGCGGGCGCTCTCGAACCCGCCGACGAGGAAATCGTGGAGCCTCCCGCGCTCGGCGTTGGACCCCGCGGCCACCATGTCGGCGAGGACGTCAAGAATAGGCGCGGCGTGGAGTCTGTCGGCGTCGGCGAGGATGTCGTCCACGCCGCCGAGGTCCGCGATCCCGACAGTCTGGCTCTCGGCGAGGCGCGCCTCAAGGAGCGCGAGCGCGCTCATGCCGGGCAGCACGATGGCGTCGCCGTTACCATAGATAATCGTCGCCCATCGCCGACCGGCACCATTGTTCGCCGAGTTGCGCTACGATCGCTCTCGCATTGGCGCTGCCGATGATGATTTGCAGCCCTTTGGTTTGCTTCGCGATCGTCTGAAGCTCGCTAAGGACCGCGGTCAGGTCGTCGGGACTCACCTCTTCGGCCGCCGGGGAATCGACGATCAGAAGACCGGGATGACGGCCCAGCCCCCGTTCCTGCCCGACGCGGAGCAGGGCGACGGCAGTGGCGATGCGCAGCCGCAGCCGTTCGCCGGCCGTGACAGCGCTGAATGTCGTCGGTTCGCCACCCTTGGTCAGCCGCAACGACGCGTTGGTGTTGAGGTTGACCTCTTCGAGCATAGGCACGCCGAGCTGCCGCGCCAGCGCGAGGATCTCCGTGTTCAGTCGATCGAGAATGTCGCCGCGTCCGGCGTCATAGGCTTTCTTCGCTTCAGCCAGCGCAGCGTTCACGAGCGCGACATCTGGCAGAACGGTCGCGGGTTTGGCAACCGTCTGGCGCTCCTTCAAGGCCCCTTCCAACCGCGCGACCTCAAGTTCCGCCTTGCGGCGTTGCTCGAACGTCGCGCTGCTCGCTGCCTTCGCGAGCGCCTGCCGCGCCTTTTCAAACTCGGCATTGCTGGCCTTCGACTTTTCCGCGAGCGACTTGGCCGCGACACGCGCGCGGGTTGCGGCGGCCTTGGCGGCCGCGAAGCGCTGGTCGACCGCATCGAGCTCGTCGCTGGCGCCCTCCATCTCGTTGATCGGGATATCTTCGGCGCAGAGCGAGCAGTTCAGGTCCTTGCTTTCGAGTTTCAGGCGCTCGCTCGACACGCGCGTCTCGCAACGCGGACAGCACACTGGCTGAAGACCGTTGAAGAATTGCGTCGCGACGATGTTCTCGCGCAGGTCGCGCACCGCCCGCTCGTCGACAGTCGCAAGGCGCTCGAACTCGGTTGCATCGGCTTCGGCACCGGCATGGCGCTGCATGAGATCAAGCGCGATCGGCGAAAGGCGGGCAACCTCGCCGGCAAACCGCTCGAGCTCAGCCGCGGTGCCCGTCTCCTGCGCAAAGCCGGCAAGGGTCTTCTTCGCTTTCTCAAGCTCACCCTCGATCCGAGTGCGCGCTGTTTGCGCATCCTTCGCCGCGGCGGTCGCGGCCTTGGACGCCTTCTCGGTTTCCTGGTCGAGTTCGCGTTTCGCCGTACCCGCCTGCATCACTGTCGTTGCCCAAGGCATGCCGATATACATTTGCAACATGCGCGCTGGCAGGCCCGCCATCTGGACGTCGCCCAGCAATTGCTTGTGGTCGCCACCAAAATAGAGACCGCCCGAAAGTGCGGCCCAGCCATGTTCGACAACCTGGCGCTCGTCTTCCTTGCCTTGCATTGCCGTGATCGGGTCGAGATCGAGCGTCTGCATCATGAAGCGTGCCATCGCTACCTCAAACCCTTCGTCCGACATGAAACGATCGAGCTCGTCCGGTTCTCCCGATGCACGAAGACGCACCAAGCTCCCGCGTGGAACGCGTTCCTCGACCGAAAAATCGATGACATAGCCCTGATCGTCGACTTTGAATTCGACGCACACCCAAGAGAGCCACCGGCGCACATCGTCCTGCAGGCCCTTCGGCGTACCGCGCAGGGCCCAGAGCAGAACCTCCAGCACGGTGGACTTGCCACGAAGATTGCGTTGGCTCGTTACCGCCCAAACGCCGGCGGTCAGGTCTGACCAGTCAAAGTCGATCGGGCCCTGCGCGGTTCCGCGCTTCTCGCCCCGAAAGGCAATGCGCCGGACTGTCAAGGTTCGCGCCGGGCGCAACGGCCTGTCGGCCACGATCCCTCTCTTGCGTAGCGCAAACTCGGCCTCCGCGGGCCGCATCTCGGCTTTCGCCGCGACCGTTTCCAGCCAACTACCGTTCATCCCCCGAGCCCTTCCATGATTGTAGCGAGACGGGCCAGCACGCGGTCGGTGACCGGCTGGATGACATGGCTAAGTTCCGTCCCCGCATATTCGGCTTGCAGATATTGCCGGTCTTTGAGCGCCTTGCCGCCTTGCGTGCCCGCCACCCGCGCCACAATGGCGGCACGGTCGCGATACCAGGCGAGTTCCGGCGCCATGGACACTAGGCGATCAAGGGCGTCACAGCCCGCCACGGTCAGTAGATAGAGATGCTCCCGGATCTTGCCGCCAGGGACGCCGTCCCGTTTTATCCGCACAAGATCGGCCGCCCGCAGGATCGCCAGCGCATTGTCCAATGGCTCGAACGCCCCGAACAAATAGCGTACCATCGGCAGGCGGCGCAAATCGGGCTCGCGATCGTCGAAGATGCGCTGCGCGATTTTCAGCAGATCGCGCTCCCCCGACGTCTCGAACTCAGTCAAAAGCTCGTTCGCAAGATAATCGGGATTCCGCATCCAGAATTCGAGTGCTTGCAGGCGAGACTGCGCGCGTAGGACACCGATGACATCGCTGCCATATTGGGTGACGTTCTGTGTCTCGCCTGCCGCGTGTATGCAGGCGAGCAGCCGAATAGCCGTCTGTCTTTCGCTGGCAACAGCTATCTCTGTCACGTCTGGCCCACCCCGTCCTCGACTTTTTCGACTTGCCCCGCAATGAAGACCCTCCCTATCTTCTCTAGCCTGTTAGCGGCCAAACTCTAGTCGAACCTCCTACAGTCGATAAGAAGTTGAAACAGCGGATTGGGCTCCGCGCACGACCGCGCTTGCCGAACGTCGTGGTCCTGATACGTTCCCACGATGTCAGCTACGCCGCCTCTAGATCCGCTCGGGCCCGCGCGATCGGTGGCCGCCCCCGCGACCAGCGAGCTGCTTGACCGACATACCGGCGGTTATGTTGACGCAAGCGCCTGGATCGGCGCGCATCTTTACCAGGCGCTGATCAGCGATCGGGTAGGCATCGTTGAGTGGATGAACGCCGGCGATCCGCACTTCCTCTGCCCAAACTGCTCGATCCCCGTCTATCTGATCTCACGACCCGAGGAGCGCGTCTTCTACTTCCGTCATATCCGCGGGGACGGTTGGGTTCGCGACGAAGCAATTCGAGCGCGCGGCGACGCTCGCCGACCAGGACCAGACGGACAGGTGGCGCGACCGTGTTGCCGGTGCCTCTGCGGCTCTTGCCCGCTTCGACCGGCCTATCGCCCCACGCCCCGCACCTTGCCGCTGATGCACTTCCTGTTCCCGAAGATCGCCGCGAAAGTCGAAGTCTTCTGGGCAAAGGCCGACATGGCGCCGACGGTGTCGGCATGACTACAACCGCAGCGCGCGTCGATCTGGCGGCCGCCCTCCCCGCGCTGCAGGCGCATGGCGGCTATCCGTCACTGGCGGAAGCAGTTCGGATCGCTCTAAACACCGCCTCTGCTCATGAGGATTTACGCGGGGCTCGCGATGCGCTTCTGCTTCTTCGGCGTCTCACCAAAGAGATCGGCATCGGAGCCGATTTTTCCGAGGGCGAGCATAATATCATGGTCGGTACGCTCTTCTCGCAAGCGATCGTGCTCTACGCCCGTGCGACCGACACGCCGCCCATAAAGGGGGAGCGCGAACCCTGGTTTGGCAGCTCGAAACTTCCGCCCGCGTCACGCCCAGTGCATGCCCAGGCGATGGCGCTTCGCAACAAAGCGATCGCGCATTTCGGAAAGGCCGAAGCGCTGCCCGAGGGCGCGCTCCTCCGCGAAGCGTTGGTGATGCGGCCGATCGATGGCGGCGCCCACCTCGCTTTTCTCGCATCGCGTCTGCAGAACCGCGCGCATTTCGCCGTCGATCTGCTGGCGCTTACCGAGATTGTGCAGGATCTCGCCTTTGAGGCCGTGCAAAGCCGTTACGCGGAGATTGGCGCCCAGATTTTTGCGGCGGCTAAGGCACGGGATGGGGTGCTGATCGGGATCCTGCGCGCCTACCTGTTCGACGGCACCCATTTCTTTCCCGGCGAGGACTGGCAGGCGCAGATGAACGCGATGGAGGACGATCCGCGGCCGGTGCTGTATGCCTCCGTGTTGAAGCCGGATCGGAAGCCCGAGAGTAGGAGCGAGCTCGGGTGAAACAGGGTATCGGGCGGCCCGTGCACGGCCACCCGCCCCTTGATCCAAGCCCAGGACACCTCTCCCGCATGGCCATGCGGGTTGTTGTCCGAACAGTCGTGAAGAAGCAGGAGGACAAGGTTGCCGGGCAAGACCTCACTTACCGGTGCTGCCGCAGCGCAGGCAGGCTATGACTACCAGGTCGACGTGTCGATCCTGGGGGCATTGCGACTTCTTCTGATCACCAAGGCGGCCAGTCGGCTCATCCTCGAACCCGCAAATGAGGAAGACCTCGAAGCAGATCTCGCGCCGGATGTTCCAGGGCGTGTCGAGCCGAGCGCGGTCGTGGCGGGTGGTTACAAGCTCGTCATCCAGGTCAAGCGGCGAAGCGGTGAACCTTGGTCGATCGAAGATTTTCGCGCGCTGCTCAAGCATGGCAAGAAGCGACGACCCGCGCTTCACCATCTCGACGATCCGGCGACGCGCTATCTTCTTGTAACCAGCGCCGATGCGAAAGGCGTCGCCCGCAGCCTTCTGGTCAACGACTTTGAAGAGCCCTCCGACAAGAACGCCTTTCCATCTACCCTCAAGTCGACATTGAAAAGTAGCGCTGAAGGCAGGGTGGCGATCTGGGGAAGTCTGACCGAGAAGCAGCTCGCGGCCGACCTGCGCGACCTGATGTCCGACTTGCTGCACGTTCCCAAGGCACGACAAAACGACCTGCTGCTCGATCTCCGCGGAGAATCGAAGCGGCGCATGCGGGCCTCGACCCCCGGCATCTGGACGCGCCAAGACTTGCTTGGCACGGTGAGGAAACATGGTGGTTTTCTCGCGAGTTCCGCCAGCCTCGAACTCTTCGTGCCGCCGTCCAATTTCAATCAAATGACCAAGCTGCTCGAACAGCGCGGCGCGATCGTCATCCGCGGCCCATCCGGTAGGCCTGCCCTTCTGCACGATCTCGGCGTATTCGCACGGCGCCGCCGACCGCAGCCGCCAAAGCGTGCCACGGTGCGATCGGTCGGATTGAAGAAATCCGACAAGCACACCCACGCCGCGCCCGACGCGCAATGATCAAACGAAAGCGCTTCGCTGGTTTTCGTCGGCCAATCCGCCCGAAGATCGTCATCCAGATCGCGAAGTGGCGATCAAGCGGCAGCTGGGCAGGCTTCGGCGTTTCGACTGGTTCCAGCCCTCCCCTTGCGTCATGACGGTTCGAGCAGCACCCTTCGAGGTGGCGACGGGGATGGGGAACAGAGTTGGCGCGAGCTGCAAAAAGCGTAAATGACGAGGTTGCGCGTGTCATTCAACGCGCCGACATCGAAATCGTGGCAAAATCCCTGGGCATCCAGGTTGACAACAGGGGGCGGCAGCCACTTCGTGCGATCTGCCCGTTCCACGACGACAGCGATCCATCCCTCAACCTGTACAAGGGCGGCGCAGCAGGCGGCGAACGAGATCACTACCATTGCTTCGTCTGCAGCGCGCATGGCGATGTTGTTTCTCTCATCCAGAATTTCGAGCGGATAGGCTTCTGGGAAGCGGTTCAGAGGCTCGCAAGCATCCAAGGGGTGGAGATCGCGTCATCGCGGCGCGCACCCGTGGATCGCCGCAGCGGCTCGGCGATCGTCTCCGAGCTCGTTGAGAACGCGCCTGTCGATGATCCAAGCCTCATCGCCTTCGCCGCTGATCGCGGTTTCGACGCTGACTTCATCAAGCGATCACACGCAGCCGTGGTCGATCTTCGAGAGATTTCCAGACAGGCTCAGGCTGACAGGACAATCGAAGAGCGACTGGTCCAAGCCGGCATTCTTCGTCGGGGTGAGAGAAAGGGCAACGAGCCGGAGCTCTATGGCCCCAGCTTGAAGAGTTTCTTTAGCGGGCGACGGCTGGTCTTCAAGATCACGGACGTTCACGGCGAGACCGCAGGCTTCGCCGCCCGTGCGACGGGCGGCGACGTTCCAAAATACCTATTCTCGTACGATTTTCCGCGTCGAAGCACGTTGTACGGGCTCGACAGCATTGCTCATCACGTCCGATCCACCGCGACAGACGCCTCTGCGGGGCCCATCGAGATCTACCTGGTCGAGGGAATATTCGACGTTCTCCGGTTGCGATCGGCCGGCCTCCTAGCGGCGGGTGTCCTGGGTTCAAGGATCACATCGGGCCAGCTGGCAAGCCTCAGCGGCGTCATCCAGTCCGCCCGGGATACCGGACGACAGGTCGTGCTACGCCTGCTGTTCGATCGTGACGCCGCCGGTCGGCGTGGGACGTACGACGCTGCGATCAGCTTGCTGACCTTACTCGGTCAAACCCACCCGTTCGATCTGGAGGTGATCTGGCCGGCCGGCGACGGAGAAGCCAAGATCGATCCAGACTCGTGGCTGAAGGGGCTCGATAGAACAGAGGTTCTTCAAACCCTTGCCGCCGCACGGCTTCCGGCGCTGACCTTTCTTGCGGCCTTCCGCTTGGGCGCTGATCCTCACGCGATCGAATGGGAAAAGTACGGCCGACTGAAAATCGCGGCGGAGGCGCGCGCGGTCGCGCTCTCCATCCCTGGCGCACTATGGTCAAATATCCTCGCACCGCTGGACACGGGTAGTGCGGGTGACGGCCTAGCCGAATTCACGGCGCTGGTGCGCGGCTACGGTGGGCACGCCATCGTGCCAAGCCAATCCGCCGAACTGCTCAAAAGATATCGGGATCCAGCCGACGATCGGGCAGACCTGCTGTCCGCGCTCACGCTCGGGCGTTCGTCGACCTCGCGTCGAGAGTATCCGCTGGACGACTACGCATGGGAACGGCTGACGGTCGCGGCTTCTCCCCTGTTCCACATCCACAGGGCCAGGCTTCAAATCGGAGATGGTCCTTCGGCGCCGTTGCTATCCCGATCCCTCCCCAAGGGAGATGACCGCTACCGGCTCAAATCCGGCCCCGTGGCGGAGGATGCCCTACTCCAGCAATATGTGATGCTAGAGCTGCTCAGGGATCGCCCCGACTGCCAGTCTTTCGCGGAGATGATCCCGGCTGTCCGATACGCACCGGAACGTGGGGCCGCCAAGGCACTCTACCGGACCGGATCCACTGGCGAACGCACCTCCCTGAGCTTCGCATATCAAATCGACATGGACATCGTGAACGGGGAACGCCCGCCACGACGCGAGGGCATCTTCCGCCCTTACTTCGAATGCTGGCGCTCTTTCGTCGATTTCCTTGATGACAGGATCAAGCGCTTCGAACACGAGGACTTGCAGATCCTCCGCCTCGACATAACCGGGTTCTACGACAACGTCAGACGGGACGTCGTCTCGGGGGCATTGGTGGGGCCGCTCGAGCACGCGCTCAATCTTCTTCCCGCGGCAGATGACGACACACCTGAATTCGCTCCGATGCTAAGGCCAGATGCGGGTCACAGCACGGCAGGCCGTGCCGAAGCCGTCACCGGTTTCCTCCTCAATCATAGCTTTGGCCTAAGCTACCTCGATCCCGAAACGGGCAAGTCCAAGATTCACGACCAGCGGCTCGGCATTCCGCAGGGCCCCGACCTTTCCGCCTATCTAGCGAACATCGCCTTGTTCGACCTAGACGACATGATGGAAGCTGAGATCGATCAGCTGGCCAGGGTCGATCGCGGAAGTACGAGCGACGACGCGTCGCCAAGGTGTGCCGCTGCATATGCGCGGTATGTGGACGACGTCGTTCTGATCTGTCGCGATCTCGAGACGGCGAACGCCTTGAGGCGAAAGGTGGAGGCGTGGCTCGCGCTGAAGGGGCTTACGCTCAATCGTAAGAATGTGACCCCGCCGCCGATGACCCGCGCCGAGGCGCGGGCCTGGCTGACTGACAACAGAGCCGGTTTCGGTTTTTCGGGACCACTTGCGGACCTGCCTAACACAGACGCGATGGACCCCCTTGCGGATGCGGGCGAGATCGACCGGAAAACCGCCCTCGGTCTACTTTTCGATCCTGAGCTGGATGATCCCGCGAACGCCGACACAAGTCTTGTCCGGTTAGGCATGGCGCTCAGCGCCCCGGACATACGGTTCAGCGATCGAGCCAGCGCCTATCGACGTCTTTGGTGTCTCGCCGCGAACAGACCTGACGTCGACGACGGGCAATCCCTCGCGGATGCCTTCTGGTCCATGCTCCTACAAGCCGAACCCCAAACGGTGCTTTCGGCCGGCAGTGAGAAAGCTCTCGATATCGGCCTGGCGTGCCTCGAAGGTCTGGATCGGGCCTTACGATCATCCACGCACATGAACACACTGGCCGAGGAAGCGTCGGAGCAGGTTGCGGCAATTCTGCTGCGGCTGTCCGCAAATGTTCTCGACGACGTGTTCACGCCGCTCGCCAGGCATGTGCTGGGCGGTCCGAAGATCGCGCTTCTGCTCAACCGGTTCGACATCAGATGCCAGACGGCGATCATCGCATGCCTGGCGGCACAGCGATTGCTAGACAAGGCCAAGCCGTTTGATTTCGCTCGGGTCAGCCCGCATTTCTCCGAAACTTGGTCGGGAGGGGGTAGGCAACCACTTCCGGAGGGACTGCGCCTCTCACTCGTGAAATTCGATCCTGCGTTCGCCCCGGCGGCACCTCCAAGCATCCTGCAGGGACAATCCAAGACAGATGCCGCCTTTGCCAACCTCAACCGAACGATCGTCGCGCTTCAGCGTGTCGCATCCCACGGGGCGGACGAGGGACCCATCCCCTACGACGCCGCAGTCGCGGAAGAGCTCAGCCCGATCGCCAGTCTGACAAGCTTGATCATGCGGGTGTGGACACCCTCAGACCCCGGTTCTCACGTCTCCCATTCGACGCAGGCCATCGAGCTCGATGCCGCAGCAACACTGGTCAACATCACCTACGCGAACTTCGCGGACGTCGCAGCACGGCGGCCCAGGTTGATGCACCTCATAGCAAACACCTCCAACGCCGTGCCGCTACCCTCGCCGCCAGGGCTCGAGACTTCTGGAATCATGCTTTGGTGCGATGAGAACAAATTGCTTCTGGCCACCGCCGAAGGGGCAGACGCCGCGCCGGTCGGGACGAACTGGACCGACGCCGACACCCAGTCCGTCCCCGGGATTCGACTGCGGGTCTCAGATCTTCCGCGCGACTATGCGCCTCTGTTCCTGATAAAACGAGAATGGACCCCCGGCGCGATAGCCACCGTCTACCGCGCGGGCTTTCCGGCGTTCGCCGCATCCTTGATGACTGTGGACGGTCGCGTACCTGTACCCACCGCGTTCTCGTTCTTCGTCAGAATGGCGTCGGAAGCTGCGGATCTCACTGCCATTAAACTCATCAGCTGGGACGCATCGCGCGACAGCGTCGATAGCCTCGCTTTCGTCCGCGCCGGCACCTCGCTTGGCGCGAAGAAGGTCTTCTTCGACGGGGCAGACTACTGGCGGTATGGCTGGGCCGTTCGGGATGTCTGCGAGCGCGCCAATCTGGCAACAGATGAAGAGCCTGGCATCGATGCCGACGCCCTCACAAAACTTCACCGCGACATCCAACGCCGCGAGGCGATCGTGGTACGAGTGCTGCCCAAGCTTTCCGGCGCAGATCGATGGGGCGCCGGCGATGTCACCGCCGAGAAACCAATACCAACCCGGGTCGAACGAGCACTAAGCCTTCTCGAGCACTTCGACGCCTCCCCGTCCCCCGCAAACCACGCCGCCTATCTTGTCGCGGCGATGGCCGAGGGCATGTACATGAGCGAAAGGATCAACTCGGACGCCAATCTCGGAACGCCCGGGCAGCCCGCGGCGCTCATGGTCCGCTCCTCCCGTCGACTGACGCGAAGTCTTCCCGAAGCCGTTAAACTCTGGCCGGGCACGATCGACGCCACGCTTCCATACCGACGAAGTGCCGCAGCATGGCAAACCATAAGCGCCAAGATCGCCGATCACATCCCCGGCGTTGCCGCCGGCGCTGTTCCGCCCCTTGTGAACCTGTCACTCGGGGTCGGTATTCTCGCCGCCGTGGCCGACATCCGTGCGCTGGCGTTCGAACTGACCAGCGGCCTGCCGCGCGAAGCGATAGAACAGTTGGAGCAGTGTGGGCTCGAGCCTTCATGGCTGAGCGATCTCGTCGGGCCCGACGTGATCCTCGTCGATGCAGACGGCAGCGATGTCGATCTCAGCCTGGATGGCCAGGCGCGCACGCTGCTCAAGACGTTCAGCCAGATCGTGCTTGGTCGCAAAGGTGGCCTCGGTGCGCTGCGCGACCGCATCGCGCCGACCGGCTGGGCGGTTCTTGTCGCCATTCTCCTTCAGGTCGCGCCCTTGAGGCAGAACGGAGAGCGCCTGAGACCCCGTCTCTGGCCCATGGATCCGACCAGGCTCGCCCAAGCAAAGACCGCACTCTGCGAACTCATCGGGTTTTTCGCCAGCACGTGCGAAACTCCGGAAACAGACGAGGAGTGGCCGTGGGGCGCATTCCAGGAGTTGGGACGAAACAAGCCGAGCGATCTCGCCGCAGTGTTGCGCGAGCTGACGGAATGTGCTCGTCTCGACGTGACCGACGAGGAATCTTGGTCAAACCCCCGCACCGGCGAGTCGCAATCCGATCGAGCGGTCATGCGACTGGCGGACGGAAGCTCGCAGAGCCTGGCGGACTGGCAGGTCGACATCGCCCACTCGCGCGGGGAGCGAGGCACGGCGACCGAGGCCCACTCCGTGGGGAGCCGAATGCGTTTCCGCTATTCGGTGAGCAGGCGCGAAGATCAGGTGCTCGGCATGCACCTCATCTCGCGGCAACTCGCCGATGCCGTCTTTGGGGAGCATGGAGAGAACCCAAACACGGCAGCGACTTCCCCACCATCATTTCAGGGAGGGGATCCATTCGATGCCGGTTCGGGCGGGTCCTCATCAGATCAGAAGCGCACCGAAACACCCGCGATCGGGATCGGAGCGGAGCCACCAGCGGATATCGAAATGGACGCGGCAGGATCGACGCCTGCTCCAGCGCCAGCGTCAGTGCAACCGATGGACACGGACGACCTCGAAATTCCGCCGCTCGAAACGCTTCGGGAATTTCAACGCTCGTCGTGGACAGCCCGAGGAAAGGACAAGAGCCTGACCGCACGCCGACTGGCGATCGTGCAGTGGGACGTTGCAGAGACGTACTCCTCGCCTGGAGACGGAGACGGCAAACTGGAAGGCTTGCTGGCCCCGGCGAGCAGCATCGTTGCCGCCAACGGAAAAATCAAAAAAGGCGGGGTGTTCGTATCGACGACCGAGTTTCGACGGCGCGCGATCCTGAAAGAGGTTCTCGAGGCTTGTAAGCAGTTCAAGGTCGAAGGGATCGTACTCCCGGAATACAGCGTCCGCCCGGAAACCGTCAATTGGCTGGCGCGCCGCATTCGAGCGATGGCGCTGCCCGTTACCATCTGGTCGGGTACGTTCCGGGTGCCATCGGGCACCCAGATCGACCGAAACTATCTGCCGAATGCACCGGTGCCGTTCGTCACGGCGGACCTCGCAACAGCACCCGCCGGCCGCGACCGCTGGGAGGCGCACACCGCTCTCCTGTCGTGCCTTCGAACTGTGGAACGCAAGGACGGGCAAGGGATCGATTCCGCGCATTTCGTTCGTCAGAAGCGATATCCTTCCGCGGCGGCCGGCGAACTGATCAGACCGCCTCTGAACATGTCCTGGTCTCCGCAATTGGAAAGTGTGACGGATCCCTTCGACATCGGCACCTTCACGCTCGAGCTCATCTGCTCGGAAATGTTTCCACATGCGAGCAGCGCGAATTTCATCGGCGTCATAGAGGAAAATCACGATCTCGCGCGCCGCTATCAACTTCCGAAGGGCAGCCTGGCGCCATTCGAATATCTCAGCAACGACATCTACGAGTTCGCCAGATGGACCGCGTACCGGAATCCATTGACGGTAGTCGGTGATCCACATGACAAGCTTGCACGGGGAAGGAAGCTTCAGCGTACGCTCGTAGTCCTCCCGGCGATGACAGCCCGCTCCGCGGATTATCACATATTCGGGCAAAACCAGTATCTCGCGACAGGCTTGGTAACGGCATTCTGCAATGCGGTGTCCCCACCATATGGGTGTGGCCAGAGCGCCTTCGTCGGCCTGGACGGCTGGAAGATCACCGAAGCAATCCGCACGCCGTACGGCTCCAAGTCTCCCGGCGTATTTCAGCTCGGCAGCAGCAAACATAGCGGACCACTAGGTAAAAACGAGTCGGCCGTCGTCATCGCCGATCTGGACCTGCTTCGAACGACCGAGCAGAAACCGACTCCGCACTACCAGACCAAGGCATTGAAACTCGTGGCGCATCTGCCGATGATTTTCGCGACAGAACGCGGACGCGGGGGTGAGGCTTTGGGCGACTATCCGCATAAGGATCGCCGAGTTCGCAAAAAGGCGGTAAACGGGGTCGAGAAGATCTTTGAAGAAGCCGCGTACGTTCTTCTAGCCGCCCTGCAGGCTGAGGATTCGTGGCGTTCCGTCGAGAATGTGGCAAATCCTGCAACATCCCCGTCGGCGAACTACATTGGCGCCATAGATGCTACCCGTAATGCCTTGCTGCTGCTGGAGCAGTTCGTCGACGATCCTTCATGGATGGTCAAGCGAACCGCGTCGTTTGCGGATGAACGTTACAAATTCC